>NZ_JAEDAL010000010.1 GCF_016093295.1 Inhella gelatinilytica
GGTTGCCCCGCGTTACCGTTCGACTTGCATGTGTAAGGCATGCCGCCAGCGTTCAATCTGAGCCAGGATCAAACTCTACAGTTCGATCTGTTTTACTCAACGGAATCGAAGTGAACTTCACTTCTATTTCCGCGAGCATTTTTTGCAAGTCATCCCAAATCGCTTCAGGATGCGACTCGCATCAAATGCCCACGCTTATTGGCTGCAACTTGTTAAAGAACTCGAACTCTTCAGTTCGTCGCGCCGTCTTCAACAGCGCAGAAGCGAGATTATTGCAGCGTTTTAATCCGACTGTCAACACCTTTCGAAATCTTTTTGCAATCAGCAAAAACTCTCAAAAGACCTCGCCTCCAACCACTTCTTGCGCCTAAGGCACCAATCAGCAGCGGAGCCCGCCAGTGTAGCAGGGTTTCCGATAGGCGCAAGTATTTTTTCAACTATCCCAAGCCGGGGTGCTGCGCAGCACTTCTTCCAGGGTGGTGAGACCCTCGCTAACTTTGCGCAGGCCGCCCAGGCGCAGCGGCACCATGCCGTCCCGGCAGGCCTGCGTCCGCAGGCCCTCGCCATCCCAGGCGCTACCGCGGGACTCTGACTCCAAGGTCAGCAACTCATATAGACCAATCCGGCCTTTGAACCCGGTGTGTCGACACTCCAGGCAGCCCACCGCTCGAAAGGCCCGAGGGGTGCCGCTGAGGCGCCAAGGTTTGGCATAAGGCGCCAGCGTCTCCTGGGTGATGCGCGCATCCGACGCCTTGCACGCAGGACAGAGCACCCGCACCAGTCGCTGGGCCAGCACGCCGCGCAAGGTGGCCTGGATGAGATAGGGCGGCACCCCCAGGTCCATCAAGCGGGTGACAGCCGAGGCCGCGTCGTTCGTGTGCAGCGTCGAAAACACCAGATGGCCGGTCAGCGCCGCCTGGATTGCCATCTCGGCCGTGGGGAGGTCGCGGATCTCCCCCACCATGATGATGTCCGGATCCTGTCGCATGAGGGCGCGAAGG
Organism: Inhella gelatinilytica; assembly: GCF_016093295.1. Lineage (GTDB taxonomy): Bacteria > Pseudomonadota > Gammaproteobacteria > Burkholderiales > Burkholderiaceae_C > Inhella > Inhella gelatinilytica. The sequence continues at coordinate 1,002 of NZ_JAEDAL010000010.1, forward strand.
CCTTCCGCGAATCCCAGATCGATCCCCGCCTGCACCTGCGTCTGATTGAAGCTGGGCTCGATCATCTCGATCGGGTCTTCAATGGTGCACACATTGACCTCTTCGGTCGCCAAGCGCCTCAAGGTCGAATAGAGCGTCGTGGTTTTGCCCGATCCCGTGGGTCCCGTCACCAGCACGATCCCATGCGGCTGGCCCACCAGGGCATTCCATCGCTCCCGGTCCTGCGGCGCAAACCCAAGTTGCCCGAGGTCTTTGACCACGGTCTCGGGGTCAAAGATGCGCATGACCAGCTTCTCGCCAAAAGCAGTGGGCAGCGTTGAGAGGCGCATTTCCACTTCTTCGCCCGCTGGGTTGCGGGTCTTGATGCGCCCATCCAACGGGCGCCGGCGCTCCACCACGTCCATTCGGCCGAGCAGCTTGATGCGCGCCACCATGGCGGCCATCACCGGCGTCGGCAATTGATAAACGGTATGCAGGACTCCGTCGATGCGAAACCGAATCGCGCCAACATCTCGGCGCGGTTCCAGGTGGATGTCGCTGGCTCGCTGATCAAAGGCGTATTGCCACAGCCAGTCCACGACCTGGACGACGCCTTGGTCATTGGCATCCAGCTGTTTGCTGGTTTTGCCCAGCTCCACGAGTTGCTCAAAGCTGGCCAGCGTGGACAACTCCCCTGACTTGCTGGCCACGCGAACCGACTGGGCCAGGGTGAAAAACTCCGTGGTGAACCGGGCAATGTCCACCGGGCTGGCCACCACCAGCTGAATAGTCTTTCGCAGGTGGCCCTGGACCTGCGCGACCCAGTCCGTGTCAAAGGGCTCACAGGTTGCGATGGTGGCCTCGGTCAGCCCCACTTGGACGGGAAAGCAGCGGTGCTTCTCGGCGTAGCTCACGCTCATCACATCGCCCACGCGGCCCAGGTCCACTTTGAGTGGGTCGATGCGCATAAACGGCAGCCCTGCCCGGCCGGCCAGCCATTCGGTGAGGGCATCCAGCGTCCACGGTTTGCCCGTATCCACCCGCGTCAAGCCTGCCCCCGCCAGTCGCACCATGGGATGAAGGGCCGAATCGCCAGAGCCGAAACGCTGCTCCGTGTCCCGGCGCGCCTCCGCCGTGATCAAGCCTTCTTCGGCCAACCAGGTCAATAGATCACGCCATGAGGGCCGCTGCGGGGCTCCTGCGGACTGACCTGCCGTGCTGCGCCGCGCGCTCATGCAATCGGCTCCGCAGCCACCACCTCACGCAGCCCCCGCAGCCAGCGCTTGGCCGGCAAACCCTGGCTGGCCTCCAGCGCCGTGGCCCGGCGCTGGAGTTCATCCTTGGGGGGCAGGCTCGACGCGCGACTGGCCACGACGACGGTGTTGCCTTCCTTCGTGCTCGACAGGCGCCACACGCGCCCTGGCCCAAACGCCTCGAGCAGCCGCTGACAACTGCGCTCAAAACTCACCTGTCGGCCAAACAGGTTCACACTCAAGACCCCGTCATCCGACAGCAGATCGCGGCAGGCCGCATAGAAGGCCACGTCATCAATCACCGGCGCGGCCGCTTCGTGGTCATACAGGTCAATGTGCAGCAGGCGCACTTGACCCGCCAAGTCCACGTGCTGCACCCAGTCCCCCGCGTCGGCGAGGCATAGCCGCAACTGATCGTGGTCGAGCGGCAGTTCGAAATAGCGCTCGCAGACCCGAACCACGTTTGGGTTCAGTTCAACCGCGATGGTGGGACGGTCCAGAACCTGAAGGCAGTATTTGGTCAGCGCTGCCGCACCCAGGCCGAGTTGCACGCACAGCCCTTCGCGCCACGTCGCTGGAGCCTGCCAGAGCAGCGGCGCCATCATGCGCTGGATGTAATCCAACTCCAGCTTGAGGGGTTTGGACAGGCGCATGGAGCCCTGGATCCAAATGGAATTGAGGTGCAGAGAACGCACGCCGGCGTACTCCGAGATCGAAACCTCGGGCATGAAATCTTCGTCTTGCATGGGGCGGGGATTGTGCGCGCCCTCACCTACCCTCGTGCGCCGTCAGGCAGGCGCCCACCCCTCGCGCAGCGCCTCACACCAGAGCGCTTGCTTGTCGGCCTGGCTCAGTCCCGCGTGCGCCGGGCTCGTCGAAGGCAGGCGCAAGAGGGGCCAGGGAGCGCCCGGCAACAGTGCCACGGCCTGGCGGTAAGCCGTGTCGCCATTGCAGGCGATGACGCGCAACCCAGGCAGACGCGCCACCAACGCGGGCAGAGCGCTGGGTTCAGCATGGCGAATGGCGCTGTCCAGACTGCCCGGTCGCTCGCAAGCGGTCACGGCGTCCCACAGGGCGATGTGCGAATCCATCAAAGCCTGAAGGCGTTCGGCATAGGGGCGTTGGGGCAAATCGGTCACGCCGGTCAGCGACGCCATGATCGGCCAGAAGGCATTGCGGGGGTGGGCGTAGTACTGCGCCGCCGCCAGCGAGGCCACACCGGGGAAGCTGCCCAGAATCAGCAACTGGGCATCGGGGCGCCACACCGGCGCGAGCCCGCGCAAACGCTCAGGCGCCTGGTCACTCAGTCGCGCCTTTGATCGCATGCGGAAGCCTCGATGGCATAAACCCACAGTGCTTGCCCGGAGCTCGGCGACAGCATCTGCCGCTGCCGCACCATGCCCAGCCGTTCCAACACCTGCTGCGAGGCCGTGTTGTCCAACCGCACCGTGGCCAGCACACGCTGCAAGCCAAGCTTCCAGGCGAGGGCCAGCACGGCACGGGCGGCTTCTTGCGCCAAGCCCTGCCCGCGGCCTTGAGGCAACAGACCGTAGCCGATGTCGGGTGCGTCGAGGTAATCGCGCTGCGCCAATCCGCAGACGCCGATCAGCCCAGGCTGCCAGCGCCGCTCCAACGCATAAAAGCCAAAGCCCTGGCTGGCGTAGCGGGTCCAGTACCCCTCCGCCAAGAAATGCTCCGCGTCTTCCAGGCTGCGCAGGCCACGGTCGCCCACCCGGGCCAGCCATTCCGGATCATTCAACAGACACAGCACCTCGGATGCATCGGCGCGGTCCAGCGGGCGCAGCAGCAGGCGTTCGGTCGGTGACGGGTGCTTCATGACGCGAAAGCTGCCAGTCCAGGCAGCACCCGACGCGCGTTGCAGCTGGAAATCACAGCCGTTTGTTCGAGGCTCCAGCCCCGCAGCGATGCCAGGGTCTGGGCAATGCGGGGCAACTCGCAAGGCTCGTTGCGGCTGCGCTCTCCGGCCGCCCGCTGCTCGGCCGTTTTGTAGAGCCAATGCGGCGGGATGTCTGGCGCATCGGTCTCCAGCACCAGCGCCGTTTCTGGCAATTCAGCAGCCAGGCGGCGAATTTGCAGGGCACGTTCAAAGGTCAGCGCGCCACCAAAGCCCAGCGCAAAGCCCTGTTCGATGAAGGCGCCGGCCTGTTGGGCGCTGCCATTGAAGGCATGGGCGATGCCGCCAGACACGGGCAGGCGCCGCAGGCCGGCCAGCAGCTGATCGGCGCTCCGGCGAACGTGCAGGATCACCGGCAGGTCGAACTTCCGGGCGAGCTTGAGTTGCTCGAGATAGAAAAACTGTTGGCGCTCCGCATCCAGCCCGGTCACGAAGTAATCCAGACCCATCTCGCCCACCGCCACCAGCAGGGGATCGTCAACCGCCTCGGCCAGCGCACGCTCCAGCAGGGCCAAGTCCGCCTCAACCGATTGCGGTGTGTAGAGCGGATGGATGCCCAGCGCGTAGGGCAGACCCGCCGCCCGGCACAAGGCCTGGGTGGACTGGAAATCGCGGGCCTGGACGCTGGGCACGACCAGGGTCTGGACCCCCACGGCCCGGGCCCGCGCCAGCACGGCATCACGGTCCTCCGCGAACTCGGGCGCGTCCCAGTGGCAGTGGGTGTCGATCCACATGCCCAAAGGCCCTTCAGCGGAAGACGACGGTGCGCTTCCCGTTGAGCAGCACCCGATGCTCCGCATGCCACTGGATTGCCCGCGCCAACGCCACGCACTCCATGTCGCGGCCCACGGCGGCGAGTTGCTCGGGCGTCTGGGCGTGGTCGATCCGGGCGACCTCTTGCTCAATGATGGGGCCTTCGTCGAGATCGCTGGTGACGTAGTGGGCGGTGGCGCCGATGAGCTTCACGCCCCGTTCGAAGGCTTGGTGGTAGGGGCGCGCACCCTTGAAGCCGGGCAAGAAGCTGTGGTGGATGTTGATGGCGCGGCCGCTGAGGAACTCACACAGGTCGCTGCTGAGAATCTGCATGTAGCGGGCCAAGACCACCAGTTCGACGCCCTGCTCTTCGATGATGTCCTTGAGCTTCCGCTCCTGCGCCGCCTTTTGCTCGGGTGTGGCCCCCAGCAGGGGCAGGTGGTGGAAGGGCACGTTGTGCGAGGCCGCGAGTTGGTAGAAATCGCGGTGATTGCTGGCGATCGCCACCACTTCGATGTTTAAGTGATCGGTGGCGACCCGGAAGAGGATGTCGTTCAGGCAATGGCCAAACTTGCTGACCAGGATCAGCACCTTGGTCTTGTGGGCCGCGTCGACCAGCTCCCAGTCCATCGTCATCTCGGTGGCGAGCGGCGCAAACGCAGCGCGCAGCGCCTCCAGCGGGCCCTGGGACTCGAACTCAATGCGCATGAAGAAACGCGCGTGATCCGGGTCGCCGTACTGGGCGGAGCTGAGGATGTTGCTCTGGGTTTGCAGCAAGACCCCGGTGACCGCGTGGACGATGCCGGCGCGGTCGGGGCAGCTGAGCTTGAGGATGTAGCGGTTCATACAGCGTGAAGCGTTCCATGGTGCAGGCGCCAGCGGTGTTGGCACCGCGCCGCCAGCTCTTGATCGTGGGTCACCAGCACGAAGGCGGTGCCTTGTTCGCGTGCGGCCTCGAGCATCAGCGCGAACACCGTTTCGGCGGTGTCGCGGTCCAGATTACCCGTGGGCTCATCGGCCAGCACGCAGGCTGGCTTCGTCACCAGCGCACGGGCAAAGGCCACGCGCTGGCGCTCACCCCCACTCAATTCGGCGGGGCGATGTTTCACCCGTTCGGCCAAACCCAGCCGGGCCAGCATGGCACGGGACTGCTCGCGCGCAGGCGCCACGCCCATGCGGCGGATGCGCAGCGGCATGGCCACGTTGTCCAGTGCGGAGAACTCGGGCAGCAGGTGGTGAAACTGGTACACAAAGCCCAGGTGCTGGTTGCGCCAGGCGCCCAGCGCGGCAGGGCTGAACTCGCTGAGAAGGCGGTCCATCAGCTGCACCCGGCCTCCGCTGGGCTGCTCCAGCCCCCCCAGCAGGTGCAGCAAGGTGCTCTTGCCCGAGCCACTGGCCCCAATGACGGCCACCGTTTCGCCAGCGCGAACCGTCAAGTCCAGCCCCTTGAGCACCGTGACGTCGAGCGGCCCCTCGTGAAAACGCTGGGTCAGGCCGGTGGCCTGCAAAACCACCTTATTCATAGCGCAGCGCCTGGGCGGGTTGGACCCGGGCGGCCCGCCAGCTGGGGTACAGCGTGGCCGCAAAGGCCAAGGCCAGGGCAATCAAGGCAATGGGGACGATGTCGCCGCGCTGCGGGTCGCTGGGCATGTGGCTGATGAGGTAAATGTTGGCGGGCAGGAACTTGGCGCCCAGCAGCCCTTCGATGGCGGGCACGATTACGTCCACATTGAAGGCAATCAGCAGACCCAGCAGCACCCCGCTGAGGGTGCCAACCACCCCGGCAAACGCGCCCTGGACGATGAAGATGGCCTGAATGGAACGCGGGCTGGCCCCCAAGGTGCGCAGAATGGCGATGTCGCTTTGCTTGTCCGTCACCACCATCACCAGGGTGGAGACCAAATTGAACGCCGCCACAGCCACGATGAGCGTGAGGATGATGCCCATCATGCGTTTCTCCACCTGAACCGCGGCAAACCACGTCGGGTTGGCACGCGTCCAGTCCCGCACCCGCCAGTCGGGGCCAAGCAGGGGCTGGAGCCGATCGGCCACGGCGCGGGCGGCGTGCAGGTCGTGCAGGCGCAGTTGCAGGCCACTGGCTCCGCCGGTGCGGAACAGCTTGGCCGCATCGTCCAGGTGCATCATCACCAAGCCGGCGTCGTACTCGTAATGCCCCGCCTGAAAGATGCCAGCCACCTTGAAGCTGCGCAGGCGCGGCGTAACGCCAGCGGGTGTCACACTGCCGCCCGGGGCCATGACGGTGAGCGCATCGCCCACCTGCACGCCCAGCTGGCGGGCGAGCTCTTGGCCGATCAAGAGCTTCCATTGCCCAGGCTGAAGCGCATTCAGCACCTCGGGGGCCAACTTGCCGGCCATGGGAGTGACTTGGGCTTCGTGCTCGGGCAGCACGCCGCGCACCATCACGCCGCGCATGTCTTCGCCACGGGCCAGCAACGCCTGGCTGCTGACAAACGGCGCCACGCCCGCCACCTGGGGCAGGCCCTGGGCTTGCTGGGCCAGCGGCTGCGAGTCCTCGACGCCCTGGCCGTCCCAGCGCGTCACCTCCAAGTGAGCGATGGCGCTGAGCATGGCGTCGCGCACCTCGCGCTGGAAGCCGTTCATCACCGAGAGCACCACGATGAGGGCGGCCACGCCGAGGGCGATGCCGACCATCGAGACCCCCGAGATGAAGGAGATGAAGGCGTTTCGGCGCCCGCCGCGACCACTGCGCAGGTAGCGCCAGCCGATTTGAAGTTCGTAGGGGATTTGCATGAAGCGCGCGATCCTAAGCGAGACCCCTCAGTGGGCGGCTTCCCAACTGGGGCCGAAGCCCACCTCCGCCAGCAGCGGCACCTTGAGCTGCGCCACACCCGCCATCAGTGCCGGGACCTGGCTGGCCACCCAGTCCCGCTCGGCTTCCGGGAGCTCAAACACCAATTCGTCGTGCACCTGCATGACGATCAGCGTCTGCTTGCCCGCCTCGTCGAGCGCGCGCTGCACGGCCATCATGGCCAGTTTGATCAAGTCCGCCGCCGTGCCCTGCATGGGCGCATTGATGGCCTGGCGCTCGGCGGCCGCCTTGCGCGGGCCGTTGCCACCCTTGATCTCCGGCAGCCAAAGGCGGCGCCCGAACACCGTCTCCACATAGCCCTTGTCCTTGGCGGCGGCACGGGTCTCGTCCATGTAGCGGCGCACGCCTTGGAAGCGGGCGAAGTACAAGTCGATGTAGTCCTTGGCGGCCTTGGGTTCGATCCCCAGCTGGCTGGCCAGGCCATAGGCCCCCATGCCGTAGATCAGGCCAAAGTTGATGGCCTTGGCCGCGCGGCGCTGTTCGGTGGACACCTGGTCGAGGCCGGTCCCAAACACCTCGGCCGCGGTGGCGCGGTGGATGTCCGCCCCGCTGGCGAAAGCCGCCAGCATGGCCGGGTCCTCGCTCAGGTGGGCCATGATGCGCAACTCGATCTGCGAGTAATCCGCGCTGGCGATGAGCTTGCCCGGCGGGGCAACGAAGGCCTCGCGGATGCGCCGCCCCTCCTGCGTGCGGACCGGGATGTTCTGCAGGTTGGGGTCATTGCTGGCCAAGCGCCCGGTCACCGCCACGGCCTGTGCGTAATGGGTGTGCACCCGGCCCGTGGCCGGATTGACCATCAGCGGCAGCTTGTCCGTGTAGGTGCTTTTGAGCTTGGCCAGGCTGCGGTGCTCCAGGATCTTGGCCGGCAGCGGGAAATCCTGCGCCAGCTCGGTCAGCACCTCTTCGTCGGTGGAAGGCGCACCAGTGGCGGTCTTCTTCTTGATCGGCAGCCCCAGCTTGCCGAACAGAATCTCACCGATCTGCTTGGGGCTGCCCAGGTTGAAGGGCTGGCCCGCCAACTGCGTCAACTCCTGCTCCAGCGTCAGCAGGCGTTGGCCCAACTCATGGCTCTGGGTTTGCAGGCGAGCGGCGTCCACAAACACACCGTTGCGCTCGATGCGAGCGAGCAGCGCCGAGGTCGGCATTTCAATGTGCTCGTACACATAGCGCAGGCCCGGTTCGGCCAGCACCCGGGGCAGCAGGCGCTGGTGCACGCCCAGGCACATCTCGCTGTCCTCGCAAGAGTACTCGCTGGCACGGGCCACATCCACCTGGGCAAACGGAATTTGCTTGGCGCCCTTGCCGCACAAGTCCTCATAGCTCAGCCCCTTGCGGCCGAGCTCGCGGTCGGCCAGCGCCTCCAGGCTGTGGCTCTTGTGCGCCTCCAGGACGTAGCTTTGCAGCATGGTGTCGTGCTGGTAGCCCGCCACGGCAATGCCATGGTTGGCAAACACGTGGGTGTCGTACTTGACGTTTTGACCCAATTTGGGGCGCGTGGCATCTTCGAGCCAGGGCTTGAGCCGGGCCAGCACAGCGTCCAGCGGCAGTTGTTCGGGGGCATCCAGACCCGCATGACGCAGCGGGATGTAGCAAGCCTCCCACGGCGCCACGCTAAAGCTCAAGCCCACGATCTGGGCTTCAAGGTTGACCAGGGAATCGGTCTCCGTGTCCAAGGCCACCAAATCCGCCGCCTGCAGCTTGGCCAGCCACACGTCGACTTGCGCCCAGGTCGTCACCGTCTCGTACCGCTTGTCTTGCAGCGGCGGCAGAGGTAAGGCCTCGACAACGGCCGATTCGCTGGCCGACGCCGCGGCGGGCGAATCCGCGCCGCCTTGGGCCTCCAACTCCCGCTTCCAGGTCTTGAAGCCGTTGCGGGCGAAGAAATCCAGCAAGCCAGCCCGGTCCACCGCGCCAAAGGCCAGCCCTTCGACCGATGGCCAAGGGTTCAAGTGCTCCGACAGATTGCAATCCGTCTTGATCGTGACGAGTTGGCGCCCCATGGGCAGCCAGTCCAGTGCTTTGCGCAGGTTTTCGCCGGCCACACCTTTGATGGCCCCGGCCGCAGCCATCACAGCATCCAGCGAACCGTGTTCCGCGATCCATTTGGCCGCGGTTTTGGGGCCGACCTTCTCCACACCGGGCACGTTGTCCACGGTGTCGCCCATCAGGGTGAGGTAATCAATGATGCGGTTGGGGGGCACACCAAACTTGGCCGCCACGCCCACTTCGTCCAGGCGCTCGTTGCTCATGGTGTTGATCAAGGTGACGGCGGGCGTGACGAGCTGCGCCATGTCCTTGTCCCCCGTACTGATCACCACCTGATGCCCACTGGCCTCCCCGACACGCGCCAGGGTACCGATGGCGTCGTCCGCCTCGATGCCCGGCACCACCAGCACCGGCCATCCCAACAGGCGAACCACCTCGTGGATCAGCGGAATTTGCGCCCGCAAGTCGTCCGGCATGGGCGCGCGCTGGGCTTTGTAGTCGGGATACCAGTCGTCGCGGAAGGTTTTGCCCGGCGCATCAAACACGCAAGCCGCGTGGGCACTGGGAAAGCGGTCGCGCAGCTGTTTGAGCATGGCCACCATGCCGTGCACGGCACCCGTGGCCTGGCCTTCGGGGCCGCGCAAATCGGGCATCGCGTGGTAGGCACGGTAGAGGTAGCTGCTGCCATCGACCAGCAGCAGCATTGGAAAGTCAGCGTTCATGGGCGGATTGTCGGGGCGATGGGAGAATGCCGCGCATCATGCAAAAACTCCTCGCCAGCCTCGCGCTGGCCGGGCTGAGCCTGAGCCCCGCCCAGGCCACGGAGCCCCCCCCACCACCCGAATTGCGTCAGGTCGACACCCCGACGCGCGTTGCCGCGACCCCGTCGGCCGCCAGCGCGCCGGCCACTCCAGCGTCAGAACCCCGTCGCCTTCGGACGCGCGGGGCGGAGCGCGTGCGCATCGTGGAGGACGCCTTCAACCGATCCGAAGAGCACCTGGACGCCCGCGAACGCGTGGTGCGGGTGGTGATTCACCCCAAGAACGGCGCCCCGTCCTACGAGTTAAGGCCCACGCAAGCCACCGACGAGCAACCGATGGTCGGCCCGCGCCGCTGGAAATTGATGGATTTTTGATGGCTGTCTACACCCCTGTTTCGGAGCAACAGGCTCAAGCGCTGCTCGACCGTTTGGGCCTGGGGCAGCTGCATCAACTCAGCGGCATTGGCGCCGGCATTGAAAACAGCAATTTTTTCGTGGACTGCACGGCCGGTCGCGTGGTCTTGACCCTGTTCGAGCGCCTGGGGCCTGACCAGCTTCCCTTCTACCTGGGGCTGATGCAGCACCTGGCGCGCAAAGGCCTGCCGGTCCCCGCGCCGCGGCCCGACGCCCAGGGCGACATCCTGTTTGAAGTGGCAGGCAAGCCCGCCGCGGTGGTCAGTTGCTTGCGAGGTGGGCATCAGCTCTCCCCCAACACCTTCCACTGCGAGCAATTGGGCCGCACCCTGGCCCAGATGCACGAAGCCGTGGTTGATTTCCCCCTGACCCAGCCGAATTTGCGCGGGCTGACGTGGTGGCAAGCCACCGTGCCGGCCCTGTTGCCGCTGCTCAGCGCTGAGGCGGCCACTTTGTTGGCGGACGAGTTGGCGTTCCAAACCGAATTGGCCGCTTCGCCCGCCTTCGCGCAGCTCCCGCGCGGTGCCATCCATGCCGATTTGTTTCGGGACAACGCCATGTTCGAGGGCCTGCCCGGCCGCGAACGACTGTGTGGGGTGTTCGACTTCTACTTTGCCGGAACCGACACCTTCCTGTTTGACCTGGCCGTCTGCCTCAACGACTGGGCCATCGACTTGGCCACCGGCCGCTTGATTGACGAACGGGCCACCGCCCTGGTTCAGGCCTACGAGTCCGTTCGCCCGTTGACGGCTGCGGAACACCGCCTGCTCCCCGCGCTCTTGCGGGCGGCCGCGCTGCGGTTCTGGATCAGTCGTCTGAACGATTGGTACCGCCCGCGCGACGCCCAATTGCTCAAGCCCCACGACCCCACCCACTTTGAACGGGTCTTGGTTGAGCGCCGCGCCAACCCCTGGCATGCCTTGAAGGATTTGTCGCAGTGAAGCCCAATGGTTTGCGCCTTGTTTTGCACAGCGTGCCCGCTGCCCAGGGGTGGCGCTGGATTGCCCTGGGGTGGCAGGTCTTTCGCCGCGCCCCCATGCCCCTGAGTGGCTTGTTTGCGGGCTACTTGTTCTTGGCTTCGTTGCTGAGTTTGCTGGGGCTTGCAGGCGCCCTGCTTAGCTTGATGGCGGTGCCTTTTGTGGGTCTGGCCTTCATGCTCAGCACCCACCGTGTACTGCAGAACAAGCCCTTTGAGTGGCAAGCCTTGCTCCAACCCCTCAAGCTCACGCGCAGTCGGGCGCAGGCTCAACTCAAGCTCGGGGTGATTTACGCCGTGGCCTTGGTCGCGGTCCTGACGCTGGGCGATCAGGTCGATGGCGGCCAATTGGATGCCCTGCACAAGACGTTGTCCGAAGCCGGCTCCGACGACGCGGGACGGGCTGCAGCGGAGAAGGCCCTGACGGATGCGCTGGGCAATCCGGACTTCTGGGGTGGGGTGGCACTTCGCACCCTGGGCGTCTTGCTGATCTCCATCCCGTTTTGGCACGCACCGGCCCTCGTCCACTGGGGCGGACAAGGCGCCTTACAGGCCTTGTTCTCCAGCACCCTGGGGTTGTGGCGCAATCGGGCGGCCTTTTTTGTCAATGGTTTGGGTTGGGCCGCATGGTTGTTTGGCCTCAGCAGCGTGCTGAGTCTGGTGTTGGGGGTCTTGGGGCTGGGGGGTTTGGTGCCTTTGATGGCCATGCCCTTGGGGCTCTTCCTGGCCACCGTATTCAACGCCAGCCTCTATTTCATGTTTGTGGACAGCTTCCGATTCGTGGCCGCTGACACCCCGGCCGCCTCCGACGGCAGCGCCCCGGCGGAGCCGCCGCCTCCCGAATTACCGACCTGAAGATCATGAGCCGCGTACGCTGCGCGCGCTGTGGCCGTGTTCGCTGCTTGTGTGTCTGGATTCCGCCGCCACTCCCGCATCAAACGGAACTCTTCGTTTTGCAGCACCCCTTGGAGGTGCAAGAGGTCAAGGGCACCGGGCGCCTTGCGCAGCTCGCCTTGGCTTGCGTCCATCGGGTCGTGGGCGAACGGTTTGAACCGCCGCCCAATCCAGAGCGGCGCTTTGAAGCCCTGCTTTACCCCGGCACGGGGCCAACGGAATCCCTGGCGGGCACGCCCCCGGAGCGCCTGCGGCTCTACGTGCTGGACGGCACCTGGCGCAAAAGCCGCCGGCTGTTGCATCTGAACCCCTGGCTGGCCGCCCTGCCCCGTCTCAGTTTGAACGCGCCGCTGGCCAGCACCTACGGTCAAGCCCGCAAAGCCCATGCCCCGCATCAGCTGTCAACGCTGGAAGCCTGCGCCGCCGCGTTGCAGCAACTGGAAGGTCTGGACCCGGCGCCGCTGATGCAGCTTCAGGCGGACCTGATCCGCAGCCTGCTGGCCTTCAAATCGGCGTGAGCTTGGCGACGGAGAGCGCCAGCCACTTGGCCCCATGGCGGCCAAACTGGATGTGGGCCCGCGCATCCGCGCCCGCGCCTTCGAGCGTCAACACCACGCCCTCGCCGAATTTGTTGTGGAACACCGCCTGACCCACGCGTAGGCCGGAGTCGTGTTCCGCCTTCTTCGGCACCGGCGCGGACACCGCCTGCTGCCACGCCGCCGGTTTTGGCGCCGGCCAGCCGCCCCCCCGGGCTTCGCGATGCCCCGCACCGACAACGCCCGAGAGGCCCGAACCCCGCTGCCAGGCGTTGGCGTAGTCGCGCTCGAAACCCGAACCAAAACCGCCCTGCTTGGGGCTGAGCCACTTCAGGCTCTCCTCGGGCAGCTCGGTCAAAAAGCGGCTGCGAACGTGGTACCGGGTTTGGCCATGCAACATGCGGCTTTGGGCCAGGCTCAAATGCAGCCGCTTGCGCGCCCGCGTGAGGGCCACGTACATCAGGCGACGCTCTTCCTCCAGGCCGTCAAAGTCCTGCAGCGCGCGCTCGTTGGGGAACAGGCCCTCTTCCAAACCCGTGAGGAAGACCGCATCGAACTCCAAGCCCTTGGCGGCGTGAATGGTCATCAGCTGCAAAGCGTCCTGACCGGCTTGGGCCTGGTTGTCGCCGGCCTCCAGGCTGGCGTGCGTCAAAAAGGCAGCCAGCGGGCTCATGATTTCGCCGGTGTCGGCGTCGGGCGTGAGACCGGGGCCGAGCTGCCCATTGCTCGCCAATTCGTCCACCGGCAGTGCCACGGCATCCTTGCCAAAGCCCTCCTGCGTGACAAAGCTCTCTGCGGCCGTGATCAGCTCGTCCAGGTTCTCCAGCCGCTCCGCACCGTCCTTGTCACTGCGGTAATGCCCCGCCAGGCCCGAGCCTTCGACCACCGTTTCCACGATGGCGCGCAGCGTCTGACCTTCGGTGGCGCGGCGCAGGCCTTCGACCAGCTCAATGAACTTCTGCAGACTGGCGCCCGCCCGACCTTGAAGGGCCGAGACCGATTGCCACAGGCTGCGGCCGGTGGCCTTGGCCGCGTCCTGCAGTTGCTCCACGGTGCGAGCGCCGATGGCTCGGGCCGGGAAGTTGACGACGCGCAGGAAGCTGGTGTCGTCGTTGACGTTCTCCAGCAGGCGCAGATAGGCCAGCGCGTGCTTGATTTCCGCGCGCTCGAAGAAGCGCAGGCCACCGTAGACGCGGTAGGGCACACCGGCATTGAAGAGCGCCGACTCGATCACCCGGCTTTGCGCGTTGCTGCGGTAAAGCACCGCGATCTCGCTGCGCGCCAGGCCGCCGCGGTGCAGGCTCTGCGCCTCTTCCAGCACCCAACGGGCCTCGTCGAAGTCACTCGGCGCCTCGAAGACGCGTAGGGGTTCGCCCTGACCTTGGTCGGTGCGCAGGGTCTTGCCCAGGCGGCGTTCGTTGTGGCTGATGAGGTGGTTGGCGGCGTCCAGGATGTGGCCGCAGCTGCGGTAGTTCTGTTCCAGCTTGATCAGCTTGTCGATGCGGTACTCCCGCTCAAAGCTGTGCATGTTGCCCACCTGCGCGCCGCGGAAGGCGTAGATGCTCTGGTCGTCGTCGCCCACGGCAAACACCGCGCCGCCGCCTGGGGGGGCAAACAATTTCAGCCAGGCGTACTGCAGCTTGTTCGTATCCTGAAACTCATCGACCAGCACGTGGCGGAAGCGCTGCTGGTAGTGGCTGCGTAAGGCTGGGTCGTCCCGCATCAGCTCATAGACGCGCAGCATCAGCTCAGCAAAGTCCACCACCCCCTCGCGCTGGCATTGGGCCTCGTAGTTGGCGTAAATCTCAATGAGGGTGCGGTCTTGCTCGTCCCGCGCCACGACGTCTTGGGGCCTCGCCGCCTCTTCCTTCCAGTGGGCGATGGTGTGCGCCACCGCCTTCGGCACGAAACGCTCCTCGTCCAGCTTCATGGCCTTGATGACGCGCTTCACGGCGGCCACAGTGTCGCTGGCGTCCAGGATCTGGAAACCCTGCGGCAGGCCGGCGGCCTTCCAGTGCGCGCGCAAAAAGCGGTGGCACAGGCCGTGGAAGGTGCCGATCCACATGCCGCGCACGTTGTAGGGCAGCAAGGCCGTCAGCCGCGTCAGCATCTCCTTGGCGGCCTTGTTGGTGAAGGTCACGGCCATCACCCCGCCCGGCCCCATGTGCCCCTGGCTCAGCAGCCAGGCGATTCGGGTGGTCAGCACCCGCGTCTTGCCTGACCCCGCCCCCGCGAGGATCAATGCTGACTCGTCCCCAAGGGTGACAGCCGCGAGTTGTTCGGGGTTCAGGTGCTGGAGGAGGGTCGAATTCATGAGGGGGCGGATTGTCGCTGCCCGGTCAGACGGGCCTCAAAGCAACGGCCGCCGACGCACCGTTCGACCCTCCCGGATCAAGAACAAACCCCAGACCAGCACCAAGACGCCGCTCGCCAGGGCGAAGGTGATGTCCAGGCCATCGAAGCCGCTGCCCGTCTGCGCGCCGGTCCAAACGCGGTACTGCGCCCGCCCCACGGCCCAAGGGAAAAGGGCCAGTGCGGTGTTCGCCGCGCCAGCCACGCCCAACGCCAGCCACGAGCCCCGCTGGCTCAGGGCCGCCACACCGCCGTACACCCCACCCAATCCGACAAACAGCAGGCCGGTGAGGCCCATCTGGAAGACCAACCCCACGCCAAAAACCAGCAGGCTCAGCGCAATCAAGGCCTGCACGGCCGCCTGGGCCAAGACCGGCGGGCTCAAGGCATCCACGGGATGGGGGGCGGTCGGTTCTGAGGTCACAGCGGACGATTTCCGTCAAGAGGTGGAACAACGGCTGGGCCAAGGCCCGGCGCAGGCAGGGCGCTGCGATTGATTGTGCGCCCCGTGCCGAACGGCATCACTCCTTGATTGGGCGACACTTTCCAGATGACGACCCCTGCTCTTCGCCCCCTCTTGGCTGCGCTTGCGCTGGCCGCACCGTACGCCCAGGCCCAGGATCGCCCGCTGGCCTGTACCGACTTCTACGCCCATGTGAACGGCGCCTGGATGGCGCAGACCGAGTTGCCGCCCGAGCGCTCGCGCATCGGCGCTTTTGACGGCCTGCGTGTGCGCAACGAGGAGCTTTTGCAAAAAGCCCTGAACCAGTTGGAGCCGACCCAGGCCAGCACCCCGGGCCTGCGCCACGCCGCCACGCTGTGGCGCTCGGGCATGGACACCGCGGCCATTGAACGCCAAGGGTTGGCGGCTCTAAAGCCCCTGCTCGACGCCCTGTCCAGCCTGCAGCGCCGTGAACAACTGCCCGCGCTGCTGGCGCAGATGGCGCGGCACCAGGTCAGCGGCCCCTTTGCCGTGGGCGTGCGCCCCGACGTGATGAACACCACGCGGCACACCCTGTCCATCGGCCAAAGCGGCCTGACCCTGCCCGACCGCGACGACTACACCCGCGCCGACGCCACGGCGCAGGGCCTGCGCAGCGCCGCTCGCGACTACCGTGCGACCTTGCTCAAGGCGGCGGATGGCGCAGCCCCCAGCACCGAGCGCCTCGATGCCCTGGAGCAGTTCGAGGCCCGCCTTGCGGCCGCCAGCAGCGCCCGGGTGGACCTGCGCAACCCGCGCGCCAATTACCACCCCCACCTCGCTGCCAGCCTGCAAGCCCAGGCGCCGGGCCTCGATTGGGCGGCCTGGATCCAGGCCTTGGGCCTGCCCGAGCGCGCACCGGCCCGTTTTGTCGTCGGCCAGCCGGATTACCTCAAAGCCGTGGCCCGCGAAGCGGCCGAGGCCCCGCTCCCCCTCTGGCGCGATTACCTGCGCCTGCGCGTGCTGGACGCCTTTGCCGCCGCCGGCCCCAAGGCCTTGCAAGACGCGCACTTCGCCTATTACGACCAGACTCAGCGCGGCTTGTTGCAGCCCGCACCGCGCCATGAACGGGTGGTCGAACTGATCGGCGGCCGCTACGGCGGCGCCCCGCTGGCCATGACGCTGGGAGAGGCCTTCGTCCAGGTGGCCTTCCCGGCCGAGGCGGCGCGCCGCTCTGCCGCCCTGGTGGAGGACATCAAGGCCGCGCTGCGCGAACGCATCTTCGCCCTGCCGTGGATGGCGCCCGCCACCAAGCTCAGGGCACTGGACAAGCTGAACGCCATGTCGCCCAAGATTGGGGCCCCGGCCCAGTGGCCGACCTGGGTTGGCTTGCAAACACGCGCCGATGATTTCCTGGGCAATCTGGTGCGTGGCGCCCAGTGGCAATGGGCCCAGCGCGCCCAAGACCTGGGTCAACCGGTGGACCGCAGCCGCTGGTTCACCAGCCCGCACATCGTCAATGCCTTCGCCGGCGGCCTGAACGAGATCGTGTTTCCGGCCGGCATCTTGCAGCCGCCCTTCTTCTCGGCCAGCGCCGACGATGCGGCCAATTTCGGCGGCATTGGGATGGTGATCGGGCACGAAATCATTCACCACTTTGACGACCGGGGCCGCCAATTCGACGCGGTGGGCAACCTGAACGACTGGTGGACGGCCGCCGATGCTGCAGCCTACCAACAGCGGGCCGATGAAGTGGTACGTCTCTACGGGAGCTTCGAGGCCGCGCCGGGCGAGTTTGTCAACGGCCGTCTGACCCTGGGCGAGAACATCTCGGACATGGCCGGCGTGCAAATCGCCTACGCCGGCTTGCTCAAGTCGCTCAAGCGCACGCCCAACGCACCGCGCGCCGATGGTCTGACGCCCCAGCAAGGCTTCTTCACGCAGACCGGCCTGATTTGGCGCAGCAAGATGCGCACCGAGGCCTTGATTCAGCAACTGCGCACCGACAGCCACTCGCCCCCGCGCTTCCGCGTGCTGGCCCCGTTGGCGCACAGCCCGGCCTTTGCCGAGGCCTTTGGCTGCCGCGCTGGCGACCCCATGGTGGCCGAACCGCGCATCAGCATCTGGTGATGGCCTCGGCCAAGACTCTGCTCAGCCCACAGTCCGCCTGCCCCTGCGGCCACCCCCGGCCCTATGCGGCGTGCTGCGGGCGCTATCACCAGGCCTTTGCCGAGAGCGGGGCGCTGACCGCCCCCACGGCCGAGGCCCTGATGCGCAGCCGCTACAGCGCCTTTGTGGTCGATGCGCGGGCCTACCTGCTGGCCAGCTGGCACCCACGCACGCGCCCCGAGGCGCTGGAGCCGCCCGAGCCCGGCCTGCGCTGGTTGGGCTTGGAGGTGCACGAGCATGCGCCCCTCGACGACACCCACGCCACCGTGCGCTTTGTGGCGCGCAGCAAACTGGGGGGGCGGGCCCATCGTTTGAGCGAAACCAGCCGCTTTGAGCGGGTTGACGGGCAGTGGCTTTATGTCGACGGCGACCTGGGCTGAGCCCACCCCTGCCGGCCTTCTGGATGTCGTGGCCGAAGGGCCGGGCTGGCGCGCCATCAACAAGCCGGCTGGCCTCTTGGTTCACCCGAGCGCGCTGGATGCCCAGGAGACCGACACCGTGGTCGCCCGCGCCGCCGCGCAATGGGGCGATGCGGGCGATGCAGGCGGTGCCTGGCACCCAGTGCACCGCTTGGACAAAGGCACCAGCGGGCTCTTGCTGCTGGCCCAGGACCCGGCCCTGCTGTCGGCCTGGGGCGCGGCCTTTCGCGATGGACAAGTGAAAAAACGCTACCTGGGGCTGGTGCGGGGTTGGCCGGGCGCCGAGGCGGGCACCGTCGATCACCCTTTGGCGCGCGACCCAGAGCTGCCCTCACAGGGGCAGCCGCAGTGGCCGGCCCAGACCCATTGGACGGTGCTGAACCGCCACGAATGGCCGGTGGCCACGCAGCCCGGTTTTGCCACCACCCGCACGGCGCTCCTGCGGCTCGAACCCGAACAAGGCCGCCGTCATCAGATTCGCCGCCACTGCAAGCACATGGCCCATCCGCTGATTGGCGATGCCACGCACGGCAAAGGGCCGCTCAACCGCGCACTGGCCGCCCACTTCGGCCTGCAGCGTCTGTGGCTCCACGCGGAAATCCTCACCCTGCCCGAAGGCCGCGTGCTGCACGCACCGCCGGGGCCCGAATGGGCCGCCCTGCGCGGCTGAAGCCCGAGCACGTGCTGAATCAGCTCAGCGCGCGGCGAGCTGCCTCAAAGTCCAACGCGGCCAAGGCTTCATCGAGTGCCTCCAGGCGATCCCCGAGCGCGGCCTCCAACTCGGCGCGATGGCTGGCCACGAGGGTCAGCACGGCGTAATCGCCCGCGTCCACGGCCGCCCGAATCACTTGCAAGGGACGGGGTTCTTCGTCACCACGGGGCAACTCAGCCTTGTCGGCACGCGCGGCGGGGGTCTCCGCAGGTTCGGAGGCCACCGGCACGGGTGGCTCGTGCAGAGCCTGTGCCAACCGCAACAGCTGTCCCAAGCCGCTGTCGATCACCCCCGCCAACTCCTGGACCCACGCCGGATCGAGATCTTCCCCCGCCTTGGCGCGGTCTTCTCCGACTTTGCCCCACTTCGCCAACTCGTCCGCCGCCAGCGTGGCGGCCAAGCCCTTGAAGCTGTGCAAAGCATGCCGAGCGGCCTCGTGTCGATCGTCCCCAGTCATTTCACGCAACTGCGCAGGCAGAACCCGAGCCGAGCGCTCAAAACTGCGGCACATGCGCAGGTAGAGCTCCGTTTTACCCATGAAACGCTCCATGGCAGCCTGCAAGTCGATGCCCGCGGCGAGCCCTTCCGCCCGCAACTGCGGGTCCACAGCCGCAACGGCGGGCAGGGCTGGGGCGGGCTCGTCCTGCGCGGCGGCAACGGGGGTCGCCTCGGTTTGCACCCGTCCTTCTGTCATGCGGGCGATGAGTCGCACCAGTGCATCGAGCTCAAAGGGCTTGCCCACGTGGTCGTTCATTCCGGCGGCCAAACACTCCGCGCGGTCCGCGGGGGACGCGTTGGCCGTCATGGCCACGATGGGCAGATCGGTCAGGCGCAGCTCGTTGCGGATGGCCCGCGTGGCCGTCAAGCCATCCATGACCGGCATCTGCATGTCCATCAGCACCAAATCAAACCGCTGCTCCACCAGGCAATCCAGCGCCTGCCCCCCATGTTCAGCCAAGGTGATGAGCGCCCCTTCGTCCTCCAGGAGTTCTTGCGCCACCTGCCGGTTGGTGGGGTTGTCTTCCACCACCAGCAACCGAACGCCCCGCAATCGCTGGGCCCGAGCCGCGGGGGCCGAACTGGGGCCATGGCTGCGGGCCACGGACAGGGTCTCAGCCAACACGCCCGCCGTGATCGGCTTGATCAGGAAACCATCCCAATCGCCCGCACGGCCGTGCGCGCTGAGCTGCTCGCGCTCGGGCAGGGTGCCCATGCCCATGGCGATGACCCGCTCCGCCCCCGCCTTCGAGTCCTGGCGAACGGCCCGCAACCAAGCCAGACCATCCGGCGTCGCCAAGGTGTTGTCCACCAGCACGGCGTGCACCGGCCGCCCCTCGTCCATCTCGACCTGCCACAGGGTCTGCGCATCCTGCAAGTTCGGGGCCGCCAACGCCTGCCAACCCAACCCCTCCGCCATGGCTTCAAGGGCAGCCACCGCCACCGGGTTGTCATCCACCACCAGGACCCGCCAGTGGTGACTCACCGCCGGCGGCTCCGCCTCGACCACCACGGGCAGTTCAAGCGAAAAGCTGAAACGGCTGCCGCGCCCCAACTGGCTCTGCAAGTCGATCCCGCCGCCCATGGCCTGCACCAGCCGCTGGCTGATGGCCAGCCCCAGGCCCGTGCCGCCAAAGCGGCGCGTGGTGCTGGCTTCCGCCTGCGTGAAGCCCGAAAAGATGCTGGCCTGCTTGTCTTCCGCAATCCCGATGCCCGAGTCCCGCACCGAGAACTCCAGCCGCACGCGGTCCCCCAGGTCTGCCACCCGCCGCACGCTGACCACCACATCACCTTGTTCGGTGAATTTCACGGCGTTGCCACCCAGATTAATCAGCACCTGCTGCAGGCGCATGGCATCGCCCACCAGCCCTGCGGGGACCCGCGGGTCCACGTACAGCACCAGTTCCACGGGCTTGCGACCCACATTGCTGGCCAGGATGACGGCCAGGTTGCGCAGCAGGTCATCCACCTGGAAGGGGTGGGGGTCGAGCACCATCTTGCCGGCTTCGACCTTGGAGAAATCCAGGATGTCGTTGAGCAAGCCCAGCAGCGAGCGGGCCGCCCCTTCGCTGCGATCGGCGTAATCGGCCTGACGGGCATCCAGGGCGGTGCGACGCAACAACTTGAGCATGCCCAAGATGGCATTCATGGGCGTGCGAATCTCATGGCTCATGTTGGCCAGGAATTGGCTCTTGGCCACACTGGCTTCATTGGCCCGGTCGCGCTCCACGGCCAACTCCGCGTTGAGCGCTTCAGCACGCCGCTGCTCCGCCTTGAGCTCACTGATGTCCAAGGCCAGCACCACGAACCCCCGCACTTCGCCTTCCTGGATATCGGGCACGTAGTGCACGAGCATGGTTCGGGTGGTGTCCTGAAAGGACTCCATGCGCTCAAAGTTCTGCACTTCACCGCGCAGCACCGCCTCCAGGCGGGGACGCTCGGCCTCCACGAAGGCTGCACCGAACACGTCTTCCATGGTGCACCCGAGCATGCGCTCCGGCGTCCAGCCACACCACGTGAAGTAGCCCCGATTGGCGAACACGCAGCGCAAGCGACGCGTCCAATACGCAATCCGTCCCGGCACGGCATCAGCAACCAAGCGCAGGAAGCGCTCCTGCGACCGCATCAGTTCCTGCGCCCGTTTGGCCTCGCTGATGTCGATGTAGGTCGTCACCAACCCGCCCCCGGGCAAGGGGGTCCCGCGGACGTCCAGCGTCATGCCATTGGGCCGAGTCCGTTCAAAGTGGTGGGGCGCTTCGGCCTGGGAATACGCCAAATAACGATCCGCAGTTTCCGCGGCTTCGGGCCCGTCGCCGTAATCGCCCCGCTCCAAATTGAAACGCTGCAGGTCATGCAACGTCGTTTGGCCCGGAAGCATGAGCGAAGTGGGCAAATCCAGAAGCCGTTGAAACTCCAGGTTGGTGGTCTTGAGTTTCAGCTCGCGATCGAACACGATCAGCCCGCAGGGCAGGTTTTCCAGCACCGATTGCATCCAGGCCCGCTCCTGCTCGGCTTGGGCTTGCATCTCCCGCTCGTGGGTGATGTCCTGGTAGGCCCCCACGATGCGCAGCGGCCCGCTGTCGTCGAACTCCGCTTCGCCCACCGAGCGGACCCAAATGGTTTTTCCAAACGCATCTGTGAGGCCCAACTCCAAGTCCCATGCAGCAGCCTCTTGAACGGCCTCGCTCATCGCCTGCTTGAGTCGGTCGACATCGTCCGCTCGCACATAGGCCAGAGCTTGCTCCAGGCTCGGCTGCTTACCAGGACTCATGCCGTGGATACGAAACACTTGGTCTGTCCAGGTCAATCGGTTGTCTTGCAAGCTCAGTTCAAAGCCCCCGACCCGAGCCAATCGCTCCGTGCGATCCAGCATGACCTGGCGTACCCGCAACATATCCTCGGCGTGCCGCCGCTCCGAAATATCAAACGCCGTGCCCGCCAGGCGCAGCGGCTGACCCTGCGGCGTGTGCGAGACCACCATGCCGCGAATGGACACCCACACCCAATGGCCCTGAGCATGGCGGACCCGCGCCTCGACCTGGAAGTGCGGCTGCACGCCGTTCAAGTGACGCATCAAGGCGTCGCGCACGCGCTCCCCATCATCCGGGTGCAAACGCTGCATCCAGTTGACCGGGCCCACACCGGGCTCGGTGCGCCCGGTTTCCCCCAGCATGGCCGCGAAGCGTGCGTTGACTTGCCATTCACCGGTCTGGTAGTTCCACTCCCACGTCCCGGCCTGCGTGCCTTCGATGATGGCGTTGAAGCGCTCCCGCTCCGATTGCAGTTGATCTTGCGCTGCCCGGCTTGCGGTGATGTCAAAGCTCAACGCCAGATAGCGTTCGGACCGCCCATCTGCACCGGAAATCGGTGCCAACACGCTGTTGACCCAGAAGAGACTGCCGTCCTTGCGGCGGTTGCAGATCGGCCCGCTCCAGGTCTTTCCGGCCAGCAGCTGTTGCCACACCTGCGACCAAAAACCGGGGGGGTGGCGACGGGAATCGAGCATCGAAAACAGCGAGCCCACCAGTTCCGCTCGGCTGTAGCCGGTGAGGGCACAAAAGGCCTCGTTGACCTGGAGCAGGCGGCCCGCCAGATCTGTCTCGGCCACCAGCAGGTGCTGTTGAATCGTGCCGAGCCAGTCGTTGTGCTCCCGCACCGCGGCTTCCAGGCGTTGTGCCGTGTTGCGGCGGTCGGTCTGGTCGAGCACCAACACCACCGCGCCGAGATCTGAGGCCTCCACCGCGCTGATTTCGACATCCAACCACCGCACATGCCCCCGCCGGTCCAGGGTTTCCAGGTCGCGCACCTGCCAACCCTGATGTTCTTTGACCGCCGCCTCAATGGCCGACCGATCGCCACCCGCAGGCAGCTGCAGGGCGTCGCCCAAGGTCTGCCCCATGAGGGCCGGCAGTGCCGCCTCGGCCAGCGTTTGGGCGGCCGCATTCGCCCATTCAATGCGGCCGTTCCGGTCGAGGTTGAAGACCGCCTGCTGCGTGTACTGCGCCACCTGCGACATGCGCTCGAACTGGGCGGTCCGCAGCTCGCTCCGCGCCTGCCCACGCTCCCGGTGCCAGCGCGACCACCCCGCCAGGGCCGCCGCCAGAACCGCCACCCCAGCGCCGGTGAGCCAAAAAAACGCGCTGGGCGGCGAACCCGGTGGGGGAGCTGGCCCCAGTCGAGCCGTCCAACCGGGCAACCCGGGCAGCGCCCGGACTTCAACCGGCGTCGTTTTCAGTTGCCCCCAAACCGGCTGCTGGCCGTCATCGCGCAGTTCGAGCGCCAAGGACGCCTGGGTCCCGCCGCCCAATCCTTTCAGCCACTGTTTGGGCTCCAGGCTCATCAGCACCCAAGCTCGGGCGGGTGTGCCTGTGGAACCCGTCGACGCCGTTGCTTCGCCCCGGGCCATCAGCGGCAGAACGGCCCAAACGCGGCTGTCCGCACCCTGCCCCAAGCCAACGGCCAGTTGCCCCGACCCCGCAGCCCGGATCAACAACCGTCGCAGCGCCATTTGTGCCGCCAGCGCATGGTCGGAATGGCGGCCGGCCGGATGGGCGGAGCGGCTGACGAATTGCGCTGACTGCTCCGCCAGTTCGGCTCCGGCCTCCAGACTCACCCACTCCAAGCTTTGCATGCCCGGCGGCAGAGGGTCCAGCCCCCGTGCCTGCACCCAGGCGTCCAGATTGGGCACCGTCCCGGGCACTTGAGCCGCGGCCACGCGCACGGTGGCCAACACCTGGTGGACCTGCGCCAAGCGACGCTCCCAGTCCAACTGCACCGCTTCACCCGCTGCGCGCTGCAGGGTGGACTGCCCCATTTCTTTGTGCTGCCACAAGACCCACGAGCCCACGCCCACCACCACCGACACCAACAACAGCGCGGTGAGGGCGTCGCGCAGCGCCCGGGTCCACACCGGGCGCGGCACAGTTTCAGCGGGTTTCAAGTCGAATGACATAGGAGCGAGCTTGCCAATTGCCCTGCATTAAAGGCCCACACAGACCATCTTCAGATCCAGGTATTCCTCAATGCCCTGATGGCCCCCTTCGCGCCCATAGCCCGATTGTTTGACGCCCCCAAAGGGGGCTTCGGCACTGGCAATCAAGCCCGTATTCAGCCCCACCATGCCGTACTCCAGGGCCTCGGCCACCCGCAAACAGCGGCTGATGTCGCGGCTGTAGAAGTAGCTGGCCAAGCCGTAGTCGCTGGCGTTGGCCCACGCAATGGCCTGCTCTTCGGTCTCGAACTTGAACACCGGGGCGACCGGACCAAACGTCTCCTCCACGGCCACGCGCATGCGCGGGGTCACACCGGTGAGCAAGGTGGGGCTGAAAAATCCCGACCCCAAATCGTCGCGCGGCTGTCCGCCCACCCGCAGCTGGGCCCCTTGGGCGACCGCGTCGTCCACGTGCGAGCGAACCTTGGCCATGGCAGCCGCATCGATCAGCGGCCCCACCTGGGTCTCGGGTTGGTCGCCGGCTCCCACCACCAGGGCCCCAACCCGCTCCGCGAGTTTGTCCACAAAGGCGTCGTGAACGCCGGCTTGCACATAGAAACGGTTGGCGCAAATGCAGGTCTGCCCCGCATTGCGGTATTTGCTTTGGATCGCGCCCTCAACGGCCGCGTCCACATCGGCGTCGTCAAACACAATGAAGGGCGCATGGCCCCCCAACTCCAGTGACAGGCGCTTCAGTGTGGGGGCGCATTGCGCGGCCAGCAGGCGCCCCACTTCGGTAGACCCCGTGAAACTCAGGTGGCGCACCACGGGTGACTCACACCACAGCTGACCGATCGCGATGGAATCTTCTGCCGTCGCAGGCAATACCCCCAGCACCCCAGCCGGTAAACCGGCCCGCTGGGCCAATTCGGCGCAGGCCAAGGCCGTCAGGGGCGTTTGTTCCGCCGGCTTGACCATGACCGTGCACCCTGCCGCCAATGCCGGGGCCACTTTTCGCGTGATCATCGCCAAGGGGAAATTCCAAGGCGTGATGGCCGCGCACACCCCCACCGGCTGCTTCCAAACCCAATACCGCTTGCTCGCGTCACTGGCCGGGATGGTCTCGCCATAGACCCGCTTGCCTTCTTCGGCATACCACTCCAAAAAACTCGCGGCATAGGCCACTTCACCGCGGGCCTCGGCCAAGGGCTTGCCCTGCTCTGCGGTCATCAGGGCGGCCAAGTCCGCCGCGTTCTGGCGCAGTTGCTGGGCCCAGCGGCTGAGCAGCACGCCCCGGTCCCGCGCGCTTCGGGCCCGCCAGGCGGGAAGCGCCCGCTCCGCCGCGACCAGGGCCGCCTGGGCCTGCTCCGCCCCGCACCCCGCGACCTCGGCAACCCGCGCGCCATTGGCCGGGTTGTGCACCAACAAATTCGTAGAGCCCACCCCCCATTCGCCGTCAATCAAGCTGCTGGTTCGCAACAGGCTGGCATCATTGAGGGTTGGCAACGCGTGGGCAGGCTCGCTCATGGGGGGTTTCCTCCGGAAGAGAGCCACACTCTAGCCCGCGCCGTCCCGTTCCGAACAACCGATTCAGCTCCTCGCCGAGCTTGCCCGTGCCATGAAAGCCGCAGACATCCGCGCCACGTTCCTGAAGTTTTTTGAGTCCAAGGGCCACGCCGTGGTCGCCAGCTCGCCCGTGGTGCCCGGTGACGACCCCACGCTGCTGTTCACCAACGCCGGGATGAACCAGTTCAAAGACGTGTTCCTGGGCTTTGACAAGCGCCCCTACAGCCGTGCCGCCACCAGCCAAAAGTGCATCCGCGCCGGCGGCAAGCACAACGACCTGGACAACGTCGGCTACACCGCGCGCCACCACACCTTCTTCGAGATGCTGGGCAACTTCAGCTTTGGCGACTACTTCAAGAAGGACGCCATTGCCTTTGCCTGGGAGCTGCTGACCGTGCACTTCAAGCTGCCGGCCGACAAGCTCTGGGCCACCGTGTACGCCGAGGACGACGAGGCCTACGACATCTGGCTGAAGGACATCGGGCTGCCGGCCGAGCGCATCGTGCGCATCGGCGACAACAAGGGCGGTCGCTACATGTCGGATAACTTCTGGATGATGGGCGACACGGGCCCCTGCGGCCCCTGCTCCGAAATCTTCTTCGACCACGGCCCCGACGTGGCCGGCGGCCCCCCGGGCAGCGCTGAGCAAGACGGCGACCGCTACATCGAGATCTGGAACAACGTCTTCATGCAGTTCAACCGCACCGAAGACGGGGTGATGCACAAGCTGCCCAAGCCCAGCGTGGACACCGGCATGGGCCTGGAGCGCCTGGCCGCAGTGCTGCAGCATGTGCATTCGAACTACGAGATCGATCTGTTCGTCGCCTTGCTGGCGGCCGCCAAGAAAGCGGTGGACGAGGCCGGCGCCGGGGACTGCGACAAGGATTCGCCCTCGCTCAAGGTCATCGCCGACCACATCCGCGCCTGCAGCTTCACCGTCTGCGACGGCGTGATCCCCGGCAACGCCGGCCGCGGCTATGTGCTGCGCCGCATCGCCCGCCGCGCCATCCGCCACGGCTACAAGCTGGGCGCGCGCACGCCCTTCTTCCACAAGCTGGTGCACGCGCTGGTGCTGCAGATGGGTGAGGCCTACCCCGAGCTGCGCCAGGCCGAAGCCCGCGTGACCGAGGTGCTGCAGCAGGAGGAAGAGCGCTTCTTCCGCACCATCGCCAATGGCATGGAGATCCTCGAAGCCGCCTTGGCCAAGGGCGGCAACGTCGACGGCGACACCGCCTTCAAGCTGCACGACACCTATGGCTTTCCGGTCGATCTGACCGGCGACGTCTGCCGCGAGCGCGGCGTGACGGTCGATGAAGGGCGCTTCAACGAACTGCTGGAAGAACAGAAGACCCGCGCCCGCGAGGCCGGCAAGTTCAAGATGGCCCAGGGCCTGGCCTACAGCGGCGTGCCCACGGCCTTCCACGGCTACGAACATCTGGTCTGCGAAACCAGCCGCATCACTGCGCTCTACGTCGACGGCGCGGCGGTGGAGGTGGTGCGCGCCGGCGAGGACGCCGTGATCGTGCTCGACCACACGCCCTTCTACGCCGAAAGCGGCGGCCAGGTGGGTGACCGGGGAGAACTGCGCAACGCCAGCAGCCGCGTGGCCGTGCATGACACCCTGAAGATCCAGGCCGATGTGTTCGGTCACCACGGCTCGGTGGTGGAAGGTGAGCTCAAGATCGGCGACCCACTGGTGGCCAAGGTGGACGCCGAAGGCCGCGCCCACACGGTGCGCAACCACAGCGCCACCCACCTGATGCACAAGGCATTGCGGGAAGTGCTGGGTAGCCACGTCCAGCAGAAGGGCTCGCTGGTCAGCCCCGAACGCACCCGCTTCGACTTCGCCCACGGCGCTGCCATGACGGCCGAGCAACTCGCCCAGGTCGAGGCCCTGGTGAACGCCGAGATCCTGGCCAACGCCGCCGCCGAGGCCGCGGTGATGGACCTCGAATCGGCGCAGAAGAGCGGCGCCATGATGCTGTTCGGTGAGAAGTACGGCGAGACCGTGCGCGTCCTGACCATCGGCAGCAGCAAGGAACTGTGCGGCGGCACCCATGTGAAGCGCACCGGTGACATCGGCCTGTTCAAGATCGTCGGCGAAAGCGCCGTTGCCGCCGGCATCCGCCGCGTCGAGGCCGTCACCGGCGCGAACGCGCTGGCCTACCTGCAAACGCTGGAAGGCCGCGTGGCCCACATCGCCGCCAGCCTGAAGGTGGCGCCCGCCGAGGCCGCGAACCGCGTCGAGGGCCTGCTGGAACAGATCAAGCAGCTCGACAAGGAGCTGGCTGCCGTCAAGGGCAAACTGGCCTCAGCCCAAGGCGACACGCTGCTGGAGCAGGCGGTGGATGTGGGCGGCCTGAAGGTGCTGGCCGCCAAGCTTGACGGCGCCGACGCCAAGACCCTGCGCGACACCCTGGACAAGCTGCGCGACAAGCTGAAATCAGCCGCCATCGTGCTGGCCACTGTGGAGGGCGACAAGGTGCAACTGGCTGCGGCCGTCACGCCGGATGGCGTGGCCAAAGGCCTGAAGGCCGGCGAACTGGTCAACCATGTGGCCCAGCAAGTGGGCGGCAAGGGCGGCGGCAAGCCCGACATGGCCATGGCCGGCGGCACCCAACCGGCTGCGCTACCGGGGGCGCTGGCATCGGTCAAGGATTGGGTGGCGAGCAAGAGCGCGTGAGCACGACATCTGGACTGACGATCCGTCGCATTGCGATCGGCGATGCCAGCAGCATCGCAGCCGCGTTCGCCGATCCTGAGATGTACAGCGGCACCTTGCAGCTGCCGTATCCAGGCGAAGCGGGCTGGCGCACCCGGATTGAGGGCATGCTCGCCCCGGGCAGCAGCGACCACGTTCTGGTGGCCGAGCGCGACGGTCAGTTTGTCGGCATGGCCGGGTTGCATCCGGCCGGTGCATCGGCACGGCGCCGTCACGCCATGCACTTGGGCATCACCATCACGGCCACAGCGCAAGGGCAAGGCGTGGGTAAGCAGCTCATGGCCGCACTCATCGACCTGGCCGACAACTGGCTGGGCGTGTTGCGCCTGGAACTCACCGTCTATAGCGACAACGCCCGCGCCATCGCTCTCTATGAGCGTTTTGGTTTTGTGCGCGAAGGCCTGTTTCGGGGATACGGCTTGCGCAAGGGGCAGTACGTCGACACGCTGAGCATGGCCCGCTGGCACCCAACGCCACCCCGCGTGCCGGCTTCGCTTCTTCAGTCGGTTTGACCCAGTACAAAGTCAAAACCCGCTCAATTGGAGAGCATGGGGGCATCAACTTGGTTGGAGCCCTTTCATGAACAGCCCCCTCACCGCCGCGCAACAGGCTTGGATCGAAGCCGAGCTGCATCTGCAGCAGACCGCACTCGAACGCGAACAAACCTTGCAGTCCGGCGGTGTCAGCCGCGTGGAGCAAGCCGCTCAGTTGCTGGCCGACGACCCCGATGCCCCCCGCGAGCATGAAGGTGACCGCGAGGTGACTTTGGAACTGGCCGACCGCCTGATGGGCGACGCCCGCGCCCTCAACGACGCGTTGCTGCGACTGCGGGGCGGCGATTACGGCTTGTGCACCGATTGCGGCAGCAACATCCCCTTCGATCGTCTCAAAGCCCAACCCACGGCGCTACGCTGCATCGCCTGCCAGGAGCGGGCGGAGCAGCGCTGATCAAAACGGCGGCTTGCGCGCCAGTTTGGGCGCCCACTCGTTCACCAGCATCAGGGCAGCCGTGCTGAAGAATCGGTGGTATTCCGCCACCATTTCGCCCTGAACAATCACCGGGTCGGTCGCCACGTGCTGGCGCGCGGTGTCGATGTCGGGCACGGCCAGGATGAAGATCCCCCGCCGCCCTTCCACACCGTCCAAGGGGCCGGCCACCGCCAACACGCCCGCATCGGCCAGGCGCCGCATGTTGGCGAAATGGCCTTTGAACATGGCGTCGCGGGCTTCGCCCTTGGGCACCGGGGTGCCGCTGGACTTCAGGATCACCAAAACATAGGGGCGCATGCCTGCCTCGTTCGCCCCTGTGCGCTCGGCCAGCTGAGCGTCGTAGTTGGGGGGCTCGGTGGCAGAAACCGGGGTCGTCGCGCTGAACAGGCTCAGCGCCAACAGGGCAGCTTTGCAGCGGTGCATGGGGGGCTCCTCAGTCGGTGGAGGCTTCATTCCACCACGACGCCAACCACTCGGGTGGGCCCACGACGGTCAGGTGCAGGCTCAGCCAGTCGCCCTCCACCTGCTCGGTCAGGTCCCAAGACCAAACACCGCCCTCCTCGATCGGCCCCTGGGGCCCGGGTGCCTGCGCCGCCAGATCCCCGATCAAGCGCTGCGCTTCTTCGCGAGCGGCCTGGGTGTCCGCCGGGCGCACGCTGGCCAACCCTTCCAGGACCGCCATCCCGTCGGTGGTGTCGGACCGATCAAATGAAAAGTATCGAGGCTCAAGCACGCTCCGCGCCCCCAATCAGGCGGCGCAACCACGGGCGAAGGGCGAGCAAAACCGCACCCGTCACCAAACTGCCCACCCCCAGTTGCGTGAAGAGGGTGGAATAGGCCGGGTTGCTGGTCAGCGGCGAGCCATCCACCGGCTGCGCCACCCAGCCGGAAAAATCCCCCGCGAACAAGGAAGCCAGGCCGCTAACCAGCATCCAGCTGCCCATCATCAAGCCCTGATGCTGCGGCGGCGCCAAGCGCCCCACCATGGCATAGCCAATGGGCGAAATCAGCAACTCGCCCACACTCTGCAACCCATAGGACAGGGCCAGCCACTCAAACGCCACCCGACCATCGGGGGCCGCCAGTTGGATGCCAAGCGGCAACGCCAAGAAGCCCAGCCCCATCAACAGGAGCGAGGCCGCAAACTGCTGCGGCACATCCACCGGCCACCCGCAGCCGCGCAGCCGCGTGAACCACCCCGCCAGCAGAGGGCCGCCGATGACGATCACCACCGTGTTGATGTTCTGCACCCACTGAGGAGCGATGGTCATGCCCAGCACCTCCAAGCGAACATTGCCCACCGCAAACAGCTGCAGGCCGCTGGGCGCCATTTGGTACAGGGACCAAAACACCAAGGAGCCCAGGGTCAGCGCCAAAAAGGCCTGCATGCGCTGGCGCTCCGCCACCACCGGGTGGCGCCAGGTCAGGCCGATCAGGCCCAGCGCCACCAGCGCACAAAAGGCCTTCATCCCCAGCGCGGTGTCCGCCGGGTGACGCAACAACCCATCCAACACGGGCACCAGACCCACCAAAATGGCGACCCCCACCGCAAACCGCCCCCAAAAGGCGCGCCGCCCCGCTTGCAGCAAGGGCGTGCGCAAGTCCGCCAACCGATTCCAGTAGGCGAGGGTGAAGAGAATGGCCACGGCATTGCCGACCGTGGCAAACCAAAACAGCGCGCTGTACCGCTGGTCGAGTTGGTAGTGGCCCGCCACCGCATACCCGATGAAAAACCCCAGATTCATGCCCGCGTAGTTCCACAGGAAGGCGCCTTCCCGCCGCGGATCCTCGGGCTCGAAGCGCTGGGTGAGCATCATGTTCAGGCAGGTGACATTCAGGCCGCTGCCCGTCAGGAAGAGCGCGAGCCCCAGGTAAAGGCCATCGAGGCTGCCCCCGGCGATCGCCGCGCACCCGAACACCTGCAGCACCATGCCGCCAATGAAGAGGTTGCGGTTGCTCAGAAACCGCCCCCCGAGGTAGCCGCCAAACAGGTGCAGGCCGTAGTTGAAGGCACCGAAAAGGCCCATCATGAGTGCGGCCTGCTCGTTGTTGAAACCCAGCCGCTGGGTGACGTACAGCACCAGACTGGACTGCAACACGGCATAGCCCAGCGTGGAGAACATCTGAACGAAAAACAGCACGCCGGAGCCCGCCGGAATGCGCGCCAGTGAAGTCTTGAGGGATTGCATGGCGGCATTGTCCGGGGTCGGGTTGTGCCCCCTGGTGAGTCCAAACCCGCTCCCTATACTGGGTCGCCATGAAGGGCTTGCTTCGCTTCGTTGCCCGGTCCACGGTGCTGGGCTGTTGTTGGCTGGCGAACCTGGCGCTGGGCCAGGACCTGCCCAACGCGCTCGACCAACCGTTTGACACGGTCATGGCCGAACTGACCGGGGCTGCCCAAGCGGCAGAGCAACGCGCCGACCCAACCGCGCGCCTGCAGGCCCAGCGTGCCCAGTTACGACTGCTCGCAGCCGCCCGCCGGGCCGATCGGCTCGGCCCCCTGATTCAGTCCCTGTCCAGCACGCCCGCTTGGCAGCTCAGCGAACGTGCTTTCGAGTTGCTAAGTTACCGCGCAGCCCTGGCCCTGCAAACCAGCACGGCCACTGAAGCAGCACGCCTGGCCTTGCCGCTGCGTCGCCTGGGGACCGCCGAACTGGGCCCGGACTTGTACGACGACGTGCAATTGCTGCTGGCCCACATCGACCGCGAACTGGGCATGCAGTCCGCCGCCCTGCAACGTCTGGACGCACTCTTGCTGGACGCCCGTCGATCGGGACGGGTGGCCACCCAAACACGCGCGTGGCTGGAGCGGGGCGGCGTGCAGGTGCGACTGTTCGATTACGCCCAGGGGCTCAAGGACTATGAGCAGGCCCTGACCAGCGCCCCAGCCTGGGCCCCGCTGTGGCAAGCCCGGGCTCGCATGGGCATGGCGCAGAACCTGAACATGCTGAATCGACGGCCCGAAGCCTTCCCGCTGCTGGCGGAGGCCTTAGCGCAGTTTGAGCGACTGGGGGATCAAGCTTTGCAGGCGGACGCGTTGCTGCTGCATTCATTTTTTCTGAGCAAGGATGACCGTCCTGCGGAGGGTATCGCCTATCTACGCCAAGCCCTGCAACTGCGTGAACAGGTTGGCGACAAAGACGGTGTCGTCAATGCCCTGACCCATTTGTGTGGCCGTCTGTTGCAGGCAGGACGCGCGAACGAGGCCCTCGCAGAGTGCAAGCGCGGCCTTGCCCTCAGCAAAAGCGTGCCTTCATCATCGCTTACCTGGGACGTTAACGGCGTCACCGCAGAGGTTTACGCCAAGATGGGGCAATACGAAGCGGCATACCAGCACGCACACCGTTCAGAACGGGCGTTACTGGCTTTATCCAAACAGCAGTTGGCCGATCAGACCGGCGCACTGCGGGCTCAATTTGATGTGGACCTGCGCCGACTGGACAACGAGCGACTCACCGAGCGTCTGTCCTTCGAGGAGCGCGACCGGCAGCGCCTGCGACTGCTCATCGCGGGCTTGGTGCTCGCGGTGGGGCTGTTGCTGGTCTCGGGAGCGCTGTTGGCGCGGCTGTATTGGCGCACCCGCCATCTGGCCGAGCACGACGCACTCACGGGCCTGCTGAACCGCCGCAGCCTGCTCGAATGGGCACAGGACGAGGTGTCGCGCAGCCAACGTCATGGCCTCCCGCTCAGTTTCATCGCGGTCGACCTGGATCACTTCAAACGGGTCAACGACGAGCGCGGCCATGCCACCGGCGACCGGGTGCTAAAGGACGTGGCGGAATGCCTAAGGGCCGGCGTGCGCCGCGAAGACCGGTTGGGCCGACTCGGCGGCGAAGAATTCTTGCTCGTGCTGCCCCACACGCCGGCGGATGAGGCCTGCGCCCTGGCCGAACGGCTGCGTGGCGCAGTCGAACACCAGGTGCGTCTGAGTCCGGATTGGCCTCAAACACTCAGCATCGGGGTCAGTACCTGGCAGTCCGGTTTGAGTTTGAGCGATTGCCTGCAAGCCGCCGACGAAGCGCTCTATCGAGCCAAAGGCGGAGGAAGGAACCGGGTGGTGGTCGCGCATCAGCCCCCGGGCTGACACAACCACCCTCAGCTGGCCTCCGGTCCGTTGGAATGCGCAAGTGCCCGAGTTGCCGGCCACACGGCCAGCAACAACCCCGCCATCAGCCACAGGGGGCCGCCCACCCCTGCCACACCGGCCAGCACA
This sequence comes from Inhella gelatinilytica, assembly GCF_016093295.1. Classification (GTDB taxonomy): domain Bacteria; phylum Pseudomonadota; class Gammaproteobacteria; order Burkholderiales; family Burkholderiaceae_C; genus Inhella; species Inhella gelatinilytica. The sequence continues at coordinate 34,311 of NZ_JAEDAL010000010.1, forward strand.
CCAAAACCCATGGGTAGGGTGACACTGGCACCGTTGGTGGCCAGCATGCGCAAGCCGAGCACTTGACCGTGTCGAGGAGACGGCGTCGCCTGAGTCAGGGACGACAAGATCGTGGGCTGGACGGAGCCCAAAGCCAGCCCCAGGAGCGTGGACCCCAACATCAGTCCGGCCACCCCGGGAAGCCACACGTACACCAACGACACGCCCGCCGTCACCGCCATCGCGCTGCGCAGGGTCCCTTGGGCGCTCCACCGGCCGCTGAATCGAATGATCAACAGTCGCACCACGGCCGCAGCGATGGCGAAGCTGGCCAGGATGACCCCAATCGTCGATGCCGAGTAGCCTCGCGCATGCCCCAGGACCGGCACCACAAAGGCATGGGCATCCCACGCGGCCGCCAACATGATGTTGATAAGCAGCAGCGGGAGCAAGCGCGGCAATCGCAGCAGGTCCCACGCCGGCCGGGTCGAAACCCGGTGGGTTTGCGGCGGTCGCGGGTCGCGACGGTGAGCATGAAGCAGCAGCACCCCCAGCGGCGCCATCAACACCGCCGCGGCAAAGGCCGCCGCATGGCTGTGGTGATCAATCAGCGCCCCCGCCACCAGCGGCGACACCGTGTTGGACAGCGCCGGCCCCAGCGCCACCCAGGAGTACATGCGCTGGCTGCTCACACCTTGAACCAGCGCCCGCTGGGCCACCTCGCGCTGGATGGCCACAGCGGCGATGGCGATGGCGCCTCCTGTGCCGATGGCGCCGAGCACCAAGGTCGGCAAAGACGGCCACAGCAGCGGCGCCGCGCTCCCGATCAGGGACAGCACAGCCGCCATCCAGGTGGGCTTCCACAAGCCGTAGCGGTCGGCCCAGGCGCCGGCCGCCGCGCCCAATAGCGCAGGCGCCAGCGCCACCAGCGCCAGCAAGACCCCGACCATCACCTCGCCTTGGCCCTGGGCCAAAAGCCACAGCGTGGTGGTGACGCGCGTGGTGGCCATACAGGCATGCACCGCAATGAGGGCCGCCATCAAGCGCCAAAACGGCGCACTCGAAACCGAAGCCGAAACCGCTGGTGCGCTCAAATCGCGTCGTCCCCGTCATCCAGGGCCGGCAGCGGCAAGAGCTTCTGGCTTTCACTGTCCGGCAGCGCCTCCACCCCTTTGAGCTGGCGTGTCATGGCCCGGGTGCGCACCTCGGCCGCATCAATGGTGTTGCTGGCCTCTTGCAGCTTTTTCTTGGTCTTGGCCAGCACGTCCCCAAACTTACCAAACTCGGTTTTGACCGCACCCAGGACGCTCCACACCTCGGCACTGCGCTTTTCCAGCGCCAGGGTGCGAAAGCCCATTTGCAAGCTGCCCAGGGTGGCCAGCAAGGTGGTCGGGCCCGTGAGCATCACCTTGTGCTCGCGCTGCAGCGCCTCAAAGAGCCCCGGGCGGCGCAGGCACTCGGCATACAGCCCTTCGGTGGGCAAGAAGAGCAGCGCAAAGTCGGTGGTGTGCGGCGGGGCCAAGTACTTGTCGGCGATAGTCTTGGCCTCCAGACGCAGGCGCGTCTCCAGGGCTTTGCCGGCCGCCTCCGCTGCCGGTGCGTCGGCCCGTTCTTGGGCATCGAGCAACCGTTCATAGTCTTCGCGCGGGAACTTGGCGTCGATGGGCAACCACAAGGGCCCCTCAATCCCCTGCCCGGGCAGACGGATCGCAAACTCCACGCGCTCGTTCGAGCCCGGCACCGTAGCCACGTTTTGGTCGTATTGCTCCAGCGTGAAGACTTGCTCCAGCAGGCCGGCCAACTGCACCTCGCCAAATACACCGCGGGTCTTGACCCCACTGAGCACCCGGGAGAGCGAACCCACGTCCCGCGCGAGGTTTTGCATGTCCCCCAGCCCTCGGTGCACCTGCTCCAGGCGCTCAGCCACCTGCTTGAAGCTTTCGCCCAAACGCTGCTCCAGCGTGGCGTGGAGCTTTTCGTCGACCGTTTGGCGCATTTGCTCCAGCTTGGCCGCGTTGTCCTGCTGGATGCCGGTGAGGCGCTGCTCCACGGCGTGGCGCAGTTCCGCCATGCGCTGCTCATTGGCTTGGATCAAAGCTTGCAACTGCTCGCGCAGCTGGGTGCTGCTGCGGGCCAGCGCCGCGTCCAACGCCTCGCGCGCGGCCGTTTGGCCCTGGGTCAAGGCCTGTTGCAGGCCCGCCAGCTGCACGCGAAAGGAGTCAATCTGCTCGTTCTGAGTGCGCCAGGCCTCACCCGACTGAGCGCCAAGCGCGGTCTGGAACTGGGTCAACTGACCCAACAACTCTTGCCGAGCGGCCTGGCCGCTGCGCTGCACTTCGTCGCGCAGGTTGCGATCACTCAGTTGCAGCGCCTGCTGCAAGGGCTGAAGGTCTGGGGCCGGCACGGGGCGGCGCAGCAGCATCAACACCAGCACCGCGTTGAGCAGCGCCAGGCCAAGAATCACAAGTTCAAGCCAAGGCATGCGGGGCATTCTCCCCGTCTTGCGATGCCGCAGCCCCCTGCAGGGAAACTCGGGGGGCTGCGGCGTCAACCCAACGGCGCGCTGCCGCGTCTTCACTCCTTTCCACCTTGTATCTGCCCATGCGCTTTCTGCCCTTTGCCCTTCTCCTCTTGGGCGTGACCCAAGCCCACGCCAACCCGGTAAACGAGCTCAAGACGACCTTGCAGCGCCTGCAGGGTGACGCCCCGTTGAAGGGGCAGATCAGTTTGCGCAGCGAGAACCGAACCAACGAAGGCAAAGAGGACGCCGAAGTTCAACCGGGAGCGGCCCAACTGATGTTCGAGGATGGCCCCCAAGGGCTACGGCTGCAGTACCCCCAGGCCTTGCTGAACAGGGCCCAAGCCGAAGACCAAGCCAAAGACCAGGACAACAAAAGCAGCACGCCCACGGTCACCGGCCTGCGGGAGCTGGGCTACAAAGAAGTGCGCGAGCTGGTGCGCCCGGCCGAGGTCTTGCTCCGTCACTTGAATCGGGCGCAGTTCAAGGGGGAGAAACCGGACAGCTGGCAGGGCAAGCCCGCCAAGTTGCTCAGTTTTGAACTCGAGCAGAAGCGCCCGGACAAGTACATCAAAGCCTACGAGGGTCAGTTGGACATCTGGGTCGCAGCCGACGGCACGCCGCTTGCGGCGCGCAGCCGCCAAAAGGTCAGCGGGCGCGCCTACGTGGTCATCAGTTTTGAGATGAACGCGCAGGACGAGTGGCACTTCGCCGTCCAGGGCGAACGCTTGGTCACCACCCGCAAGACGTCCACCAACGGCGGCAGCGGCGCGGGTGAAAAAGGTGTGACCAAACGCGACTTCACGCTGCAACTGAGCTGAACCCGACCCGGGTTCGAGCCGGTTCACTGAGGAATCGGCGTCGGCCCCGGCTCGCCACGCGCCCACGCGAGCAGGTTGTCCACCGCGCACTGCACCATCGCCCGCCGGGTCGGCAAGGTGGAGCTGGCAATGTGCGGGGTGAGCACGGCGTTGTCGCAGGCCAATAAGTCGGTGCACACCGTGGGCTCACCCTCGAATACATCCAAACCGGCGGCGGCGATCTGGCCGCGGATCAAAGCCTGGGCCAAGGCGCGATCGTCCACCACCCCACCGCGCGCCAGGTTGATGAGAGTGGCGCTGGGCTTCATCTGGGCCAGTTGCGCCGCCCCGATCAAGTGATGGGTGTCGGGGGAGTAGGGCACACACAGCATCACATGGTCGCTTTGGGCAAGCAAATCGGGTAGTGAGCGCCAGCCAGATTCCCACCCCGCCACCGGGCGGCGGCTGTGGTGCAACACCTGCATGCGCAAACCCTGCTGGGCCGTCCGCGCCACTTCTTGTCCGATGCGGCCCAGGCCAACGATGCCCAGCGTGCGTCCCATGACAGGCAGACCAGCAAACTGATCGATGCCCCACCCCCGCCACTGCCCCGCGCGCAGGAAGCGCTCACTCTCGCCCACCCGGCGGGCCGTCGCCAGCAACAGCGTCAGGCCAAATTCGGCCGTAGCCTCGGTCAGCACCCCGGGCGCGTGACTGAGCAACAGGCCGTGCTGCCGGCAGGCGGCCACATCCAGGTTGTTGTAACCCACCGTAATCAGCGCAATGGCGCGCAGGTCTGGGCACGCCGCCAGCAGCGCGGCGTCCACCCGTTCCGAACCCGAGCCGAGCAAGCCCCAGCACCCCTGCATTTGCGCCTGCAAGGCCGCCGGGCTCAGGGCCTCGTCGTGATCGTGGAGACGCAAGGCGTAATGCGCGACAAGCGGCTCCAGCAGGTCGGGAAACAAGCGGCGCGCCACCAACAGGTGCGGCTTCATGCGAAGAACACCCAACTCATCAGCGCCAACACCGGCAGCAGCAGCCCAAAACTCCAGCCCATGTAGCCAAAGAAGCTGGGCATGCGCAGCCCCCGGTCTTCGGCAATGGCCTTGACCATGAAGTTCGGGGCGTTGCCGATGTAGCTCATTGCACCCATGAACACCGAGCCGGCGGAAATGGCGGCCAAGGTCTGCGCCCCCTGGGTCATCAAGGTCGACGCCTCCCCCCCCGCCAAATTAAAGAACACCAGGTACGTGGGGGCGTTGTCCAAGAACGCTGACAACCACCCGGAAAGCCAAAAGTAGGCCAGCGGAATCGCCTGGCCCTCGGGCGTCGACACCCAACGCACCAGGTCCGCAAAGGGCCCATTCACCCCCGCCTGCAGCATCACCAATACCGGCGCCATGGTGATGAAAATCCCCACGAACAGCTTGGCCACCTCCGCCATCGGCCCCCAACTGAACTGGTTGGCTTCGCGGACAGCCCTGGGCGTGAGCTGGAGGGACAGTGCCGTCACCCCGAGCAAACCGGCATCCCGCACGAGCGACTGCAAAGCCACTTGCTGGCCCAAAACCGAGACGTTCACCCCGGGCTTCCAGACGCCGCTGAGCAGCACTAGCCCCACGATCAGGGCGAGCGGCAACAAGTTCACCATCCCATCCAAGCCCACGCGTGGGGTGTCTGGCGTCGGGTCCAGCGGCACCACGCCTTCTTTGCGATACCAGTAGCTGTCGAGCCCATAAAACATCGCCAAGAGCACGCCGCACACGAAGACCATTTCCGGCCCAACGTGCCGAACCGTCCAGAAAAAGCTCACGCCCTGCAAGAACCCGAGGAAAAGCGGCGGATCGCCCAGCGGTGTCAGGGAACCGCCCGCGTTGGAGACGATGAAGATGAAAAACACGATCACGTGAACCGCATGCCGGCGGTTGTCGTTGGCCCGGATGAGCGGCCGGATGAGCAGCATCGACGCGCCCGTGGTGCCCATGAAGGACGCCAGCACCGCCCCCAGCGCCATGAGCCCCGTGTTCAGCCCCGGCGACCCGTGTAGGTTGCCCCGCACATAGATGCCCCCGGACACCGTGAACAGGGCCACCAACAAGATCGTGAAGGGCAAATATTCCGCCACCAAGGTGTGCGTCACCACCCCCGCCGCAAGGGCCGGCCCCTGGGAGAGCGCCAAGGGCAGCAGAAACATCAAGGCCCAGCCCAGCGCCACTTTGCCGAAATGCCGATGCCAAAAGTGCGGCGCCCACAGCGGGCACAGCGCGATGGACAGCAGGATGCCCACAAAAGGCAAGGCCCACAGTGGGCCCAGCTGGCTGACCTCCAGCGTGGCCGCCTGCCCCAGGGCGGGCCACAGCGCCGCCAAGCTCACCGTCCATCGCTTCATCCGCACTCACTCCTCGTGAAAGGTGCTGAACTCTGACACCGGTACCCGCGACGTGACCAGGGTGTTTTCGATGGCCTCAGGGTCTGCATGACCCAGCGCCATGCCACAGACCAACACCTCATCCGGTCCAAACGACAGCCATTGCGCCATCGGCTCGTGGAAGTGGCACCAAGCGGCCTGCGCGCAGGTGTGCAGCCCTTCGGCCGTGGCGGCCAGCATCAGGGTCTGCAAAAACATGCCCAGGTCCAACCACGAGCCTTGGGTGAGGCTTTGATCCACGGTAAACAGCAGACCCACGGGCGCCCCGAAAAACTCGAAGTTGCGCAAATGCTGCGCCTGCATGCCCGCTTCGTCGCCCTTTTTTAGTCCCAGCGCGTCGTACAGCGCCAAGCCCACCTCGCGTCGGCGCGCTTTGAAAACGGCCTTCCAAGTGCCCGGGTAGTACTGATAGCGCCCCTTGAGCGATGACAAACGCTCCCGGTCGACAGCGACCGCACGCGCTTGTTCGGTAACACGCCTGAGGGCCGATCCTGTCAGCACATGGACGCGCCAAGGTTGCATATTGGCCCCAGACGGCGCCCGCGCGGCCTGAGCCAACAGTTGCTCCACCCAGGCTCGGGGGATGGGCGTGGGACGAAACGCCCGGACCGACCGGCGGGCCCAGAGCACTTCATTGAACACCGTCGCCGCTTCGGGCGACAAATCAGGGAGGTCAGCAAGCTTCACCCGCGCATTGTCAGAGCCCCCCGTTCCCCTGGCGCGAAGACAAAATTGCTGCACCGCAAAAATTTCTTGCAATCGCTCCGGTTTTCCTGAATACTGACGACATTGCTGCACTGCACAATTTTTGTCATCACACCAGGAGACGACCATGCTGCTGACCCCGGAACAACTGTTTGCCCAACAAAAAGCCGCCACCGCCGCCGTGTTCGGCTTCCAAGCCAAGGCCTTCGAAGGCGCCGAGAAACTGGCCGAATTGCACCTGCAATTGGCCAAGACCGCGCTGACCGAAGCCGCTGAAACCACCAACGCCCTGCTGTCGGTGAAGGATGCCCAAGAGTTCGTGGCGCTGCAAACCAGCCTGCTGCAACCCAACGGTGAAAAGGCCGCCGCCTACGGCCGCCACGTCGCCGACATTACGTTGACCACCTCGGCCGAACTCGGCAAGCTGGTTGAGGCCCAGATGGGTGATGCCAAGGCGAAGTTCGACAACTTGGTCGAAAACCTAGCCAAGAACGCCCCGGCGGGCACCGAAAACGTCGTGGCTCTGGCCAAGTCGGGTCTGGCTGCCGCCAACAACGCCTTCGAGTCGGCCCAAAAGGCAGCCAAGCAAGTGGCAGAAGTGGCGGAATCCAACTTCCAGACCCTGACCGCCCAGGCCACCAAAGCCCCGCGCGGCAAGAAGAGCGCCTGATCGCTTAGCGATCCAAGCGGTGCGAGCGGAGCCCTCGGGCTCCGCCTCCCCCAAGACCAACCCCGCCACCCCTTCATGGGAGCGGGGTTTGTTGTTTTCTAGGGCCCATCAGGCTTTCTAGGGCCCATCAGGCCGGGTCTAGCGGCGCGGCGGCCATCCGCTCGCGAGCCCCCGCCAGCGGCCCCACGGCCGGTCGCAGGGGCGCGATGCAACCCGCGCCGAACGGGGGCATGTTCACGTAGATGGACTCCGTGCGACCCGGCTGAATCACATAGGTTTCATGCCAAATGCCCACCGCCCCGTCGCGGCCCACTCGACGATTGAAATCCGCCCACGCGGGTAGGTGGGCCGCTTGACGGTTCCGCGCATACGCCATCAAGGCGTCCACACTTTTCCAGTACTGCAGCATGAGCGTGGTGCGCCCAAACCACATCTCTCCATGCAGGAAGCCGTAATCCCGCTGCAGGGCCAGCTCTTTGAGCATGCGTGGCATGGCCGTCGCCACGGGCAGCCATCGATCCACCCGCCAGAGCTGGTTGGCCCGCATACCGATCAAAAACACCACAAATTCCCCTTCGGGCTGGGCCGTCAAGCGCCCGAATCGAATGGCCTTGCTGTGGCGATCAGGGGGGGTAGAAATCAGGTCGGGGGTAGCAGCCACGATGCGCGCTCGGTCAGGTGATGAACAGGGGCAGCAGTGTGCTGACTGGATCGATATTCCACAATCGACAAAATTTGCCAGCCAGCTATACATAATCGAATGGCTCCATTACCCCGTTTTGATTGGTCTCTCATCCCGAGCTTTCTGGCCGTCCTAGAGACCGGAAGCATGATGGGTGCCGCACGCGCCCTCCAGTGCCCGCAGCCCACGGTGTCACGCCGCATTGGGCAACTGGAGGGACAACTGGGCGTTGCGCTGTTCGAGCGCACGGGCCGCGGGGTCCGTCCCACGGCGGCGGCGCTGGCCTTGGCAGAGTCCGCGCATCAAATGGCCCTGGGGGCTGATCAGTTGGCACAACTCCTTGCGCGACGAAGCGTCGACACCCGCGGCACGGTGCGCATCAGCGCCAGCCACGTGGTGGCCAGTGGGTGGCTGCCGAGGGTGCTTTGTGCTTTGCACGAGGCGGAACCGTCCCTCCAGATTGAATTGGTGGCGACGAACGAAGTGAGCAACCTGCTGCGCCGAGAAGCGGACATTGCCCTGCGGCTGCTGCGTCCCCAGCAACAAGGCTTGATCGCCAAGAAACTGGGGGACGTGCGCCTGCTGGCCTGCGCGCACCGCCGCTATCTGGCGCGCACAAGCACTCCACAAGACGCCGCAGACCTGCTGCAGCACAGCTTGGTGGGCTACGACCAGAACGACGCCATCGTGCGCGGATTTGCCGCGACCGGGCACGCGGTGTCACGCGAGAACTTTGCCTTTCGCACGGATGACCACGTGGCCTATGCCCAGTTGGTGCGCGCTGGAGTCGGCATCGGGTTTCTGCCAGACTTTTTGATCCGCGATGACCCCGACCTTGTTGCGCTGCTGCCCGAACTGCCCACCCCTACCCTTCCGCTGTGGCTGGTCGTGCACCGGGAAATTCGCGGCACCCCCGCGGTTAGGCGGGTGTTTGACTTCCTATCCACCCAGTTGTCCTTTGTCACCCCGCTCTGAAAGGCTTGATACTGCGCCTGCCGTCGCTTGACGGCTTTTGTGCACGAGGAACGCACCATGGGCTTGATGAGCTTCATAAAGAAACAGTTCATTGACATCCTGCAGTGGACCGAGGACGGCGACGGCACGCTGGCCTGGCGCTACCCCATGCAGGACCAGGAAATTCAGTACGGCGGGCAGCTGGTTGTGCGCGAGTCGCAGATGGCCGTCTTCGTCAACGAAGGCCAGGTCGCCGATGTGTTCGGCCCCGGTACGCACAAGCTGACCACGCAGACCCTGCCGGTGCTGACCTACTTGAAAAACTGGGACAAGCTGTTCGAGTCCCCGTTCAAGAGCGACGTCTACTTCTTCAGCACGCGCCAGCAGATCGACCAGCGCTGGGGCACGGCCCAGCCCATCACCATCCGCGACAAGGACTTCGGCGCCGTGCGCCTGCGCGCCTTCGGCAACTACGCCTACCGCATTGCCGACCCGAAGAAATTCCACACCGAGATCAGCGGCACGCGCGAGAAGTACACCGTCCAAGACCTGGATGGCCAACTGCGCGGCCTGATGTTGCAGCACATTGCCGACGGCATTGCGCAAAGCGGCATCCCCTTCCTGGACTTGGCTGCCAACCAGATTGAGTTCGCCAAGGCCATGCAGGGCGCCACCGCGCCGTTCTTCGAGGCCCTGGGCCTGAAGCTGGAAGGCATCACGGTGCAGTCGGTCTCGCTGCCAGAGGAACTGCAGAAGATCCTCGACCAGAAGATCGGCATGGGCATGATCGGCCAGAACATGGGCCAGTTCATGCAGTACCAGACTGCGCAGTCCATTCCTGAAATGGCCAAAGGCGTGGCTCAGGGTGGGGGTGGCGGCGTGATGGGTGACGCCATGGGCATGGGCGCCGGCCTGGCGATGGGCCAAGTCATGGCGCAACAGATGGGCGCCGGGCTGGCGGGCATCAACCCCGCCGTTCAGGCCGCGCAGGCCCAGGCCGCAGCGGCCGCCGCACCCAAGAGCGAAGACGTGATCGCCCTGATCGAAAAATTGGGCGACCTCAAAGCCAAGGGCATCCTTAGCGACGAGGAATTCGCCGCCAAAAAGGCGGAGTTGCTCTCGAAGCTCTAACCGATGGTGACCGCCCCCAGTCTGCCTGCGGTCGCAACGCCCTTGGGACGGCCGTGCGGGCGTTGAGCCTTGGCTGAAGACCAAACCCCAGCGCAGCGCCGCTGGCGCGCCGCCTGTCCCAACTGCGGCGCGCCGGTGGAGTTCGCCTCCGCGGCGTCAGGCAGTGCCGTTTGCGGTTTTTGCCGCAGCACGCTGGCGCGCGAGGGAGAAGTGCTGCGCAAGACCGGGGAATCTGCCGAGCTCTTCAGCGACTACTCCCCGCTGCAGATCGGCACGCAGGGCAAGTTCCAGAACGAACCGTTCACCATCCTGGGTCGTGTTCAATTGGCCTACGAGGGCGGGCGCTGGACCGAGTGGCACGCATTTTTTGACAACAGCGGCAAATCCGCCTGGCTCAGCGAGGACAACGGCTCCTTCGTGCTGAGCTGGCCGCTGCCGCTGGCTCAGCCCCCAGCCTGGAGTGCCCTGGTGCTGGGCGCCCAGCAGCTCATTGACGGCCAGGGCTTCCGCGTCGCAGCCCTCACGCCCGCAACCTTGCATGCCGCCGAGGGCGAACTGCCCCAAGCCCCGCGCCTGGGCGAGGCCGTGCAGGTCGCCGAGCTGCGCAGCAACCGAGACGAGGTGGGCTCGCTGGAGTACGGGGCCGACCAGGCCCCGCGCTGGAGCTTGGGTCAGGCCGTTGACCTCGCCACGCTCCAACTTGTGAACACCCGAGAGGAGTCCAGCGCAAGTTGGGCGGGCCGCAGCCTGCAATGCCCAAGCTGCGGCGCACCCATTCAGCCGGCGCTGCAGCAGAGTCAGTCCATCACCTGTGGACAGTGCAGCGCCGTGATCGAACTGGCGGGCACGCCGGGCGCCGACCTGCAGTTCCATGCGCAGGCCATGGGCATGGAGCCACCGATTCCGCTCGGCCGCACCGGGCGCCTGAGCCTGGCGCCGGACACCGCCAAGCTGCCCTGGCAGGTGGTGGGCTTCATGGAGCGCTGCACCACGCCCGACGAAGACGGTGAGCAGTATTTCTGGCGCGAGTACCTGCTCTTCAACCAACAGCAAGGCTTTGCCTTCCTCGTGGATGCCACGGAGGGCTGGAGCTTGGCCCGGGTGCTCACCGGAGCACCCGACCTGGTGATGAACAGTGCCCGCTGGCAGGGCAAGACCTACAGCCTGCACGAGCGTTACGGAGCCATCACCACCCACGTGCTGGGCGAGTTCTACTGGAAGGTGCAGCGCGACGAACGCTGTGAGGTCGCGGACTACCGCGGCACCGGCGGCGCCAAAGGCACGCTCTCGCGCGAGCAGTCTGGCCACGAGGTGACCTGGAGCCTGGGACGCCCCTTGGACGCCCGCGAAGTGGCCTCGGCCTTCGGACTGAACGCCGAACAGCAGGCCCGCATCCGACCCGATGGCACGCCGGCGGGCATCGGCGACGCCGTCAAGGGGCTGGCGGTGTTTGCCGTCGTGGCCTTGCTGCTGGTGGTGCTCTTCAAAGCCTGCAGCGCTGACGAGTGCGACGACTTCAAGACCCGCTTTGGTGAGACCAGCGCCGAATACCAGCAGTGCCGTGCCAACCAGCGGGCCGGCAGCAGCTACCGCAGCGGCAGTGGCAGCGGCGGGTGGTCCGGCGGTGGTTTCGGCGGTGGACATAAATGACCCGCGCCCCGCGTATTGATCAAGGAGATGAACATGAACACTGAGTGGCTCACGCTCGCCAGCATGGGCGGCACCCTGCTCTATGCCCTGATGGGCGTTGTGATTTTTTGGGTCAGCTTCATCGTGGTGGACAAGATCACCCCCTACAAGCTGTGGGAGGAAATCGTGGAACACCGCAACCTGGCCCTGGCCATCGTGGTGGCGGCGATGTGCCTGTCCATCGGCGTGATCGTGGCTGCGGCGATCCACTGATCCCCCCAGTCTTCGGCCCTTGGGCCTACGCCTCCCCTGAGGGGGCCGCAGCCCGCTTGGGGCGGCCCGGCGCGGGCTGCTCTTCCGCTTTATGACCGTTTCTGAATCTCGCGCACGAATCTCGCTGGCCGAGGTCCTGCTGCTGGTCAGCGTCTTTCTGATCGCCGCCTGCGGGCTGGCTTACGAACTGGCCGCCGGGGCGCTGGCCTCTTACCTGCTCGGCGACTCGGTGCTGCAGTTCAGCACCGTCATTGGCAGCTACCTCTTTGCGCTGGGCATCGGCGCCTGGTTGTCGCGCTTTATCGAGCGCCAGCTGGTGGCGGTGTTCTTGCGGGTGGAGTTGCTGGTGGGCGTGCTGGGCGGTCTGCTGCCCATGGGGCTGTTTGCCGCCCACAGCCTGATGCCGCTGGGCCATGAAGGCCCCTTCCGTGTGCTGCTCTACGCCCTGGTGCTGCTGGTGGGGAGCCTGGTGGGGCTGGAGATTCCGCTGGTGATGCGCATCCTCAAGCAGCACGCCAGCGGCGAGCGCGGCAGCTTGCGCGAGCTGGTGGCCCAGGTTCTCACGTTTGACTACCTGGGCGCCCTCTTGGTGGCACTGGCCTTCCCGCTGCTGCTCGTGCCCCACCTGGGCCTGGTGCGCACGGGGCTGTTTTTCGGCCTCATCAACCTGGCTGTCGCCTGCTGGGCCCTGTGGCTGTTCCGCCAGGAGCTGCGGCGCTGGGCCGCCCATGCCGCAGCCTGCGCGGCCAGCATCGTGCTGCTGTGCGGCGCTTGGGCCGCCTCGGAGGCCCTGACCGACTGGGCCGAGCAGCGCTTTTATGGTGAGCCCTTGGTGCTGCGTGCCAGCAGCCCCTACCAGCGCGTGGTCGTCACGGAGGGCCGGACGGGCGTCAAGCTGTACCTGAACGGCAACCTCCAGTTCCACGAGCGCGACGAGTACCGGTATCACGAGGCTCTGGTGCACCCCGCACTGGCCGCCCACGGCGCGCCCCGCCGCGTGCTGGTGCTGGGCGGGGGGGACGGCCTGGCCATTCGCGAAATCTTGCGCTACCCGGGCGTGGAGTCCGTGACCCTGGTCGAACTGGACGAAAGCATCACCCGCCTCGCGCAAGGGCCCCTTCTGAGCCGGCTGAACCAAAGCGCCCTGCGCCACCCCAAGGTGCAGGTGGTGCATGCCGACGCTTACCGCTGGCTGGAAACCCAGCCGCAACCCGGCGGCTTCGACGTGGTCATCGCCGACTTCCCCGATCCCAGCAACCACGCCCTCGGGAAGTTGTACAGCACCAGCTTCTACCAGCGCGTTCTGGAACACCTCAGCGCCAGCGGCATCCTGGTCGTGCAGTCCACCTCACCGCTGATCGCCCGCCGCAGCTTCTGGACCGTTGTGGACACGCTGGAGGCCGTGGGGCTGAGCACGACGCCGTACCACGCCCTGGTGCCCAGCTTTGGCGAGTGGGGGTTCGTCATGGCCAGCCACCGCCCCTGGAAAGCCCCGCCGCAGTTGCCCTCGGGGCTGCGCTTTCTGACCCCCAAGAGCCTGCCGCAGATGATGCAGTTCCCGCCCGACATGGACCGCGTGCCTGGGGGCATCAATCGACTGTCTGACCCGGTGCTGGTCACCCACTTCCTCGAAGAATGGGGCAAGGCGCATTGACCCCACGGATCCCACGCCGCAGCCTGCTACTCGCCGGACTGGCCCCCTTGGGCGCGTGCAGCCGCCCGCCCAGGGCGCTGGACGTGCAGTGGTTGGGGCCGGACCCGGAGCGGGGCCACCGCCTGCGCACCACGCCACCCACCGGCCAGGCACGCGCGCGCCGCACCGAGGTGCTGGTGCTGGGTGCCGGCGTGGCTGGCCTGAGCGCCGCCCGCGCCCTGCGTGCGGCCGGTCGACAGGTCACTGTGCTGGAGCTGGACAGCGCCCCCGGTGGCCACAGCCGAGCGGGCTTGGTTGGCGGCCTGCCCTGCCCGCTGGGCGCCCACTACCTGCCCCAACCCGGCCCGCAGCTGCCCGAACTGCAGGACCTGCTGGTGGAATGGGGCGCCGCCGAGCGCCGCAATGGCGTGTGGCGCATTCAGGAGGACCGGGGGGTCCACAGTCCGGCCGAACGCCGGTTTGACGGCACCGCTTGGCAGCCCGGTTTGTTGCCCGCGCCTCCAGATCCACAAGCCCTGGCGCAGCATCGCCGCTTTGCCCAGCAAGTGGCCGAAGCCCAGCGTCTGGGCTTTGCACTGCCCACCCACCGCGCCGCTTTCGGCCCCACCCACCGTGCCCTGGATGCCCAAACCTTCGATGCCTGGCTGGACACCCAAGGCCTGACCGAGCCAGGTCTGCGCTGGTACTTGGACTACTGCTGCCGCGACGACTACGGCGCGGGCTCTGCCCTCGTCAGCGCCTGGGCGGGCTTGCACTACTTTGCGAGCCGCCACGGCTTCCATGTCGCGGGCGACGACGACGAGCCCGACGCCCGCCCGCCCATCACCGCCCCGCAAGGGAACGGCTGGCTGGTGGAACGACTGGCCGCCCCCCTACAAGAGGCCCTGATCACCGACCGGGTGGGCCTGCAGCTCGACGTCGAACGCAGCGGCGTGCGCCTGCGCTGCTGGAGCCCGGAAGGCTTGGAAGACTGGCATGCCGCCTCCGTGGTGCTGGCCGTGCCCCTTTTCGTGGCGCAGCGCCTGTGGCGCAGTCCGCCGGCGGCACTGCAGGCCGCGCGCCTGCAGCGCGCGCCCTGGCTGGTGGCCAACCTGCTGCTGGAGGGCCCGCCGCTGCCGCGCATCGGCGCCCCCTTGGCCTGGGACAACGTCATCCAGCACAGCCCGACCCTGGGCTATGTCAACGCCCAGCATCAAAGCTTGGACCCTCGCCCTGGCCCCCAGGTGTGGACGCTGTACTGGGCCCTGCCGGCGGCCGAGCGGCCGGCGCTGCTGAGCCGGTCAGCCTCCGACTGGGCCGCTCGCGTGCTGGCCACCCTGACCCCCACGCACCCTGACCTGCCCGAACGCTTGCAGCAGCTGCGCCTGACCCGCTGGGGGCACGCCATGGCCATTCCGACGCCCGGCGCCCGCGGCCAGGCGGCCCTGGTCGCACTGCGCCAACTCCAGGGCCGCGTGCGAATCGCCCACGCCGACCTCGCCGCCTATTCGGTGTTTGAAGAAGCTTTCATGGCCGGCCTAGCGGCCGCCCAGGATCTGCTCCACTCGAGCTGACGACCACAGCGACGCGGCGCCCGATCACTCCGGGCACAACACACTGAGTTCCCCCGCGCACCGGGCCAACAACTCGACCGCCAGTTCTGGCGTCAGCAGGTGCAGGTTTTCCGTGCCCCGCTGCCGCACCTCCACCAGCCCCGCCTCCCGCAGGATCTTCAGGTGGTGCGACACCGCCGGTCGCGACAGCGGCAACTGATCGGCGATCTGGTTCACATTCAATGCTTCATGCTCGGACAGCAGCAACAGGATCTGCTGGCGAGGAATCTCTGAGAGCGCGAAAAACAACGGTTTGCACGCAACAAAGGTCTGGGCGAGTTGCTCGGAAGCGCGGGACATGGTGGATCGTTCGGAAGTCGATGGAAGAGTCAGATCAAGACCAATTCAGGGATGGAGCCTAGTCCAACGCCCCAAGTCAGGTGCGAATTCATGCGCCACCCCAAACCACCCGATCCCGCCCGCCTTGCTTGGCCTCATACAAACGGGCATCAGCGGCGCGAAGCCAAGCATCAAGGTCCTGGCCCGCACAAGGACTGGCCCCCACGCTCACGGTGCAGTGAAACGCTTGGCCGTCGACAGGGTTGTGTTGTTCGCTTTGGCTGAAATGCTCGCGAAAGAGCTCGGCTCGCCGATACAGGTCGTTGAGCGGCCCGGTTAGAAGAACAGCAAATTCTTCGCCCCCCAGTCGGGCCACCAGCCCGTCTGGGAAGTGCTGGCTGAGCAGACTGCCCATCTGCCGCAAGACCGCATCGCCCGCAGCATGGCCCCGTCGGTCGTTAACCTGTTTGAAATGATCGACATCCAACATGAGCGCCACATGCTGCTCCTGCGGCGGCGGTGGGGTGCCCAAACGAACAGGGCCTTCCGCGAAGAAATGGCGCCGGTTGTACAGGCCGGTCAGCGCGTCGCGGCTGGCCAATTCACGCAGTGCATCCAGGCTGTCCAGCATGTCCAAATTCTGGTGAACGCGCGCGCACAGTTCTTCATACGAAAACGGCTTGGCCAAGAAGTCATTGGCCCCGAGCTTGAGAAACCGAGCCGACAGCTCCTGGTCCTCTGACGCCGACACACCGATGATGGCCAGGCGGTCGCGACCTCGCAGCTTGCGCAGCGCTTTGACCAGTCCAAAACCATCCATCCCGGGCATGTGCCGATCCGTCAATACCAAGCGAATCGCGGGGTCGCGTGACAAACAATCGAGAGCCGCTTGCCCGTCCCCCGCTTGATGCACACGAAGACCTTGCCGCACCAACCAAGAGGCCACCAATCCCCGACTGGCGGGCGAGTCATCCACCACCAGAACCGACTGGCTGCGGTTGCGCCAAAGTCGCTGCACCAGACTGGCCACATACCGATAAACATGACTGCTGTCCTTGAGCACGTAATCCACGAGCCCCTGACGCAGCAGCTTGGACCGCAAAGCCTTGTCGAAGTCCCCTGTTACGGCAATGGCCGGTAGCTTGTGCGTGCGGAGCAATTCCAGCACGCCATCGGCATCCGCGTCCGGCAGGTTCAGGTCGGCCACGGCCAGGAAATACGGCTCGGGCGCCGCTTCCAAACACGCCCGAGCAGCCGCCAACGTGGGGGCCCAGTCAACGCGGCATCCCACTTGCTGGATCAAGGTTTGTCGGGCCCACGTCGCAACGGCCTTTTGATCCTCAATCAAGAGGACGGATCCCAGTGGTGTGGCGGGCAGGGCAGCGCTCATGAAGCCATTAGACCCGCTTGAGTATTCGTACGGCAACCGGGGGGCACTACCCACCCGAACCACTGGACTTGGGAGGTCGTCGCTTAGGCGATGGTTCCCCGCTCAACCGCTTGAACCCGGGCCACTTGCGGTGCAAACACGGCTTGCAGTTGCTCCAGCACGGCGTGCGCTTTGGCTCGGTTGTCCGCGCTGAAGTTGCAGACGTATACATCGACCGTCACAGCCTGCTGTTCCGGCCAGGTGTGAACCGCCAGGTGCGACTCGGCCAACAGCACCACGCCCGTGACGCCCGAACCCGCCGGTTCAAACGCATGGAAGCACTCAGACACCGCCTGCAGTCCGGCCTCGCTCACGCAACGCCGACAAAGGTCACGCAGGACCGCCCCGTCCGTCAGCCATGGGCCCTGCGAACAGCCGATCAGGTCCGCACATAGATGGAGACCTTGCATGGCAGGGACTTAGCCGCCCGTCACCGGCGGAAAGAAGGCCACCTCATCCCCATCACTCACCGGGGTCTCTTCGGGACACATTTGATGGTTGCGCGCACAGCGCAACACTTGGTCACGGCCTAGCACCTGGGCATGACGCCCCCCCCGGGCAATCAGGGCCTCGCGCACGGCGCCCACCGTCAAGCCGGCCTCAAAAGGCAAAGTATCTTCGGCCCCCAAGGCCTCCCGCAAACGGGCAAAGAATCGCAGGGTCAACACAGATCAAACCGCATTCAGCATCAAGGGGATGAAGCGTACCGCGTCACCCGGCTGTACAGCTTGACCCGGGGCAAGGCAGACCAAGCCCTGCGCCCAAGCCAGCGACGACAACACCCCAGAACCCTGGTGCCCATACCGCTCCACTTGGCCCTGCTCGTTCAGACGTGCGCGCAGAAATTCGCTGCGCTTGGGGTCCGGCCGGCTCCATGCAAAGGCCGCCGGCAGGGTCAAGGTGGGCTCGGCAACCTCGGCCTCCCCCGCCAGACGGCGCAGCAAGGGCCGCGCCAAAAGCAAGAACGTGACAAAGCTGGAGACGGGGTTACCCGGCAACCCCACGAAATGGGCATGCCCTCCGCCAGCGCGGTGGATGCGGCCGTACGCAAATGGTTTGCCTGGTTTGATGGCGATTTGCCACAGGTCCAACTGCCCCTGGGATTCCAGCGCGGGCTTGAGGTGATCCTCCTCGCCCACAGAGACGCCGCCACTGGTCAACACCAGATCAGCGGATTGAGCGGCATGGGCCAGAGCGTCCCGCGTGGCCTGGAGCTGGTCTGGAACGATCCCGAGGTCGTGTACTTCGCAGCCGAGGCCTTCGAGCAACGCACGCAAGGTGAAGCGATTGCTGTTGTAAATCGCACCCGGCGGCAAGGGATCGCCCGGCATGACCAACTCGTCGCCCGTGGAGAAAAGCGCCACCCGGACCGGCCGGCGGACCGGCAAGTGCGCCAAACCGACCGACGCGGCCAGGCCCAGATGGGCCGCCGACAGTCGCTGGCCGGCTGAAAGAATCTCGGCTCCCAGCCGAATGTCTTCCCCCGCACGGCGGATGTTTTGCTGGGGCTGGATCTCCGCCGGCAGGTGCACCCACACCTGCCCAGACTCGTCCGTGCGGGTCGCGCAGTGCTCTTGCATCACCACGGCTTGGGTACCAGCGGGAACACTGGCCCCAGTAAAGATGCGCGCCACGCCGTCGGCCGGGAGGGCTTCCGGCCACCGGCCAGCCGGCACCCGCTGCAGCACCGGACGCTCACATCCGGCATCGGTCAATCGAACGGCATACCCGTCCATCGCGCTGTTGTCTGCAGACGGCACGGAAATGGACGCCGCCTGCGCCCCCGCCAACACCCGTCCGCGGGCATGCGCCGTCAAAACAATTTCCGTATCGGCCACCGGTTCGACGGCCGCCAGCAGGCGCGTCAGCGCCTCGTTGAGTTGAATCATCCCAGTCCCAAGCAGTGATCGATCACGGCTCGAACTTGAGCCGCATCGGCGTCCACGACCTGGACGCGCTGGGGCAGATTTTCAATGCCTTCGAGATGCGCGGGGCGCGGTGGCTGCATCCCCGTGGCCTCCACCAAGGTGTCGGCAAACTTGGCGGGCAACGCGGTTTCGAGCACGATCATGGGCACGTCAGGTTGGCGCAGCGCCTCGGCCACCTTCAGTCCATCGGCGGTATGGGGGTCGATCAGCCGGCCCGTCTTGTGCCAACAGGCTCGAATCGTCGCGACCCGATCGGTGTGCGAACTGGCGCCGGAGGCAAATCCGTAGTGGGCGTGGACTCGCTCCATCGTCGCCGCATCGACCTCAAAGGCGCCGCCTTGAAACCGCGCGGCCACCTGTGCGCCATCTCGATCCATCACGTCGGCAATGAATCGTTCGAAGTTGCTGGCCTTGCTGATGTCCATGGACGGACTGCTGGTCGCGTGCGTGTGGGCAGCGCCTCGGGGGGCGTAGCGCCCGGTTCGGAAGAACTCATCGAGCACGTCGTTTTCATTGGTGGCGACCACCAACTGCTCTATGGGCAACCCCATTTGCCGCGCCACATGACCGGCACACACATTGCCGAAATTTCCGCTCGGCACCGTGAAGCTGACACGCTCGTCATTGGATTTTGTCGCTTGGAAGTAACCAGCAAAGTAATACACCACTTGGGCCAGCAGGCGCGCCCAGTTGATGCTATTGACCGTACCGATCTTGCGGCTCTTTTTGTAGGCCAGGTCGTTGGAAACCGCCTTGACGATGTCTTGGCAGTCGTCAAACACGCCCCGCACGGCCAGGTTGTGGATATTGGCATCCTGCAGGCTGAACATCTGCGCCTGCTGGAACGCACTCATTCGCCCGTGCGGACTGAGCATGAAAACATTCACCCCGGCGCGGCCGCGCATGGCGTATTCAGCGGCACTGCCCGTGTCTCCGCTGGTCGCCCCCAGGATGTTGAGTTGCTCGCCCCGGCGGCCCAACTCGTACTCGAACAAGGCGCCAAGCAACTGCATGGCCATGTCCTTGAAGGCCAGCGTAGGCCCGTTGGACAACTCTTCCAAGTAAAGGCCGGGTTCGAGCCGGTGCAGCGGCGTGATCTCCGCTCGCCCTCCGAACACTTCCGCCCGATAGGTTTGTGCACACAGGCGCCGCAAGTCCTCTGCGGGAATGTCGTCGATGTAGAGCGAAAGGATCTCGAACGCCAACTCGGCATAGCTCAGGGTGCGCCAGCTACTGAGCGTGGTGGCGTCCACTTTCGGGTAGCGCTCGGGCAAAAACAGGCCACCGTCTTCCGCCAGGCCTTCGAGCAAGATGTCGCAAAAGCGTTTGGGCACGCCACCGCCGCGGGTCGAGAGGTAGCGCATGGTCAAGCCAGTTCTTCCTTACGGATTCGAGCAATGGGAGCCAACACCGAGGGCAGGCTCTGCATGAACTCCTGCGCCCGGTCCATGCGCTCCTCCACCGTGGTGTGGGTCAGGATGATGAGATCCGTCTGACGCTCGCCCTCCAAACTCTCGCGTTGCAACACTGCGTCGATGCTGATGTCGTTTTCCGCCAGGATGGTGGTGATGCGGCTGAGTACGCCGGTTTCATCCGCCACCCGCAATCGCAGGTAATAGGCCGAGCGCACGCCACTCATCGGCAAGATCGGCGTGGTCCCCATTTGGTCGGGCTGGAAAGCCAGATGAGGAACGCGATGGTCGGGGTCGGCCGTGGCCAGGCGCGTTACATCCACCAAGTCCGCGACAACCGATGAGGCCGTGGGTTCGGCCCCCGCCCCCTTGCCGTAATACAGCGTGGTGCCCACCGCATCCCCTTGCACCATCACCGCGTTCATCGCGCCTTCGACGTTGGCAATCAACCGCTGGGCAGGAATCAGCGTGGGGTGCACCCGCAGTTCGATCCCCCCCAATTCGTCACGTCGCCGTGTGATGCCCAACAGTTTGATTCGGTAGCCCAGCTGCTCGGCGTATTTGATGTCAATCGCCTGCAGCCCGGTAATGCCCTGGATGTGCGCCTTGTCGAATTGCACGGGTGTACCGAAAGCAATCGCCGACAAGATCGTCAGCTTGTGGGCGGCATCAATCCCTTCAATGTCAAAGGTCGGGTCGGCCTCGGCGTACCCCAACCGCTGGGCTTCTTTCAGGACCACCTCGAAATCCAAGCCCTTGGCCCGCATCTCGCTCAAGATGAAATTGGTCGTGCCGTTGATGATGCCCGCTACCCACTCGATCCGATTGCCCGCCAAAGACTCTCGAAGGGCCTTGATGATGGGAATCCCCCCAGCGACCGCCGCTTCAAAGGCCACCATGACCCCCTTGGCTTGGGCGCGGGCAAAGACCTCATTGCCATGGGTGGCCAGCAAGGCCTTGTTGGCGGTCACCACGTGCTTGCCGGCGTCAATCGCAGCCAGCACAACGTCCTTGGCCACGCTCTCGCCCCCGATCAACTCGACCACGATGTCAATTTCGGGATCTCGCACGATGTCCATGGGGTCTGCCACCACGCGAATGCCTTCAGCCACCTGGGCCCGCGCCGCGGCCAAGTCACGCCGACAAACCGCCGCCACCTCAATTCGGCGACCGGCGCGACGGCTGATTTCCTCTTGGTTGCGCGTCAGCACTTGGTAAGTGCCACCGCCCACAGTGCCGAAGCCCAGCAGGCCTACTTTGATGGGTTTCAAGATCGTCATGGTTATTCGGTTGCGTGACGTTTGCGATAGCCCGACAAGAAGCGAGCGATACGAGCGATGGCCTCTTCCAGGTCATCGAGATGAGGGAGGAACACCAGACGGAAGTGCTGGGTATCCCCATGGTTGAAGCCCGTCCCTTGCACGATCAGCACCTTTTCCGCTGCTAGCAATTCATAAGCGAACTGCTGGTCATCCGCGATGGGGTACAGCTTGGGGTCAAGACGGGGAAACATGTAAAGCGCACCTTGCGGCTTCACCACGCTCACGCCTGGAATGGCGCTGAGCAATTCATAGGCCCGGTCGCGCTGACGCGCCAGACGTCCGCCCGGAGCCACCAAGTCTTTGATGCTCTGGTATCCCCCCAGCGCCGTTTGGATGGCCAGTTGGCCGGGCGTGTTGGCGCACAGGCGCAGCGAGGCCAGCATGTTCAAGCCCTCGATGAAGTCCTGCGCATGGGCTTTGTTGCCACTGACGATCATCCAGCCCGAGCGAAACCCACAGCTGCGGTAGTTTTTCGACAAACCACCAAAGGTGAGCACCAGCACATCCGTGGCCAACGAGGCCATGGCGACATGCTCAGCCCCATCGAAAAGCGTCTTGTCGTAAATCTCGTCCGCGAGGATGACCAGCCCGTGCTCGCGCGCAATTTGCAGGATTCCCAGCAGGGTTTCCCTCGGGTACACGGCCCCCGTGGGGTTGTTGGGGTTGATAACCGCGATGCCCTTTGTGCGGGGCGTGATCTTGGCTCGCATATCGGCCAAGTCCGGCAACCAACCGTTCTCTTCGCGGCACAGGTAGTGCACCGGCTTGCCTCCCGCCAGACCCGTCACCGCCGTGTACAGCGGGTAGTCAGGCGAGGGAACCAGCAGTTCATCCCCCTCATCCAGCAGGCCGTTGACGGCCATGGTGATGAGCTCGGAAACCCCATTCCCCAAATAGACGTCGTCCACGGCAACGCCGGCAATGCCCAACTGCTGCGTGTAGTGCACCACCGCCTTACGCGCAGAAAACAGTCCCTTGCTGTCGGTGTACCCAGCGGCCTCCGCACCCGGCAGGTTGCGGATCATGTCCTGAACAATTTCGTCGGGCGGCAGCAAACCAAACGCTGCAACGTTGCCGATATTCAGCTTGATGATCTTGTGGCCTTCGTCCTCCATTTGCCGCGCCTTGTCGAGCACGGGTCCGCGGATGTCGTAATTCACGGTGGCCAAACGGGCCGATTTCTTCAAAGGATTCAAGGCCAGGACTCCAGGTGCGCCACTTGATAATGCTGCGGCGCACACAAAACAACGGGGGTTGATTTCAACACAGCGCACCCCGTCAGCATTCGCGAACCACGCAGGCTTTCTCGATTCCAACGGCCATGAAGTTTCAACTCGATCAGCCTGAGGGCGTCAACAACATCACGCGAATGGAACCCGGCCGGGTGTGGGTCGGGCCTGAGGCCCATGAACGCGCCGTCCTGGTGCCTTGGCAAGGCGCTGCGCAGGCGTGGGCCCCTGCAACATTCGAGCAGCTGTCACGGGAACACTTTGCACCCATGCTCGCCCTACGCCCCGAGTTGGTTATCTTGGGGACCGGGCCTCGCCACCGGTTCGCCCACCCCGCGCTCTATCGGGACCTGATCGAAGCCGGCATTGGCCTCGAAGCCATGGAGTTGCACGCCGCCTGCCGCACCTTCAACGTCTTGGCAGGGGAAGGCCGAAAAGTTCTCGCCGCCCTTCTCTTTG
Source organism: Inhella gelatinilytica (assembly GCF_016093295.1). GTDB lineage: Bacteria > Pseudomonadota > Gammaproteobacteria > Burkholderiales > Burkholderiaceae_C > Inhella > Inhella gelatinilytica. The sequence goes on from NZ_JAEDAL010000010.1 coordinate 57,384, forward strand.
GGTAGGCTGACTTTGGTTATGGGCTTGCCAAGCCCTTTATAATCTCAGGCTGTGCCCGTTTTGTGCTGATTACAAGCCCCCTATTGGCTTGTGATTGCCTTCAATGGGGCTGACCCAGGGCACGTGGGTTGGCCCTCAGCCGCGAGACCCCGACCTCATGACGCCTGCGCTCAACAAAGCCCTTCCCGACATCGAGGCCCAAGCCACCGGCGGGCTCAAGTTCACGCAGCATAGCTATGCTGGCCGTTTCCTGGTGCTGTATTTCTACCCGAAAGACAACACGCCGGGCTGTACCACCGAAGCGATGCAGTTCCGTGATCATTACAAAGAATTCACACAACTGGGTGCTGTGGTGGTCGGCGTGTCGCGCGACAACCTGATTTCGCACAACAAATTCAAAGAAACATTGGGCCTGCCCTTTGACTTGGTCGCTGACACCGAGGAAAAGCTCTGCCACATGTTCGGCGTGGTCAAGAACAAGATCATGTACGGCAAAAAGGTCAAGGGTATTGAGCGCTCCACCTTCCTGATCGACCCCCGTGGCGTGCTGCGCGCCGAGTGGCGCGGCCTGAAAGTTGCCGGGCATGTCGAGGAAGTTCTGGAAGCCATCAAGGCCCTGCAACCCGAGACGCAACAGGCCGCCTGATCAGGGGTTTTCCCTCCACAAAGCCCGGTCCTGCCGGGCTTTGTGCTTTCTGCATAATGGGCTCATGCACTGCCCCTGCGCCGTAGCCCCCAAAGCCGCCCCTGTGAGGGCGGCTTTTTGCTTTTTGGAGTTTTGATGCCCCTGCCCAAGCCGCCGACCAAGAAAGCTGATCGCGTGACCCCCACCGCCCTGGCGCAAGACCTGAAGCCGGGTGCAGTCCCCAAAGCCAAGCCGACGCGCAAGCGGGGGGTTGTCGAGCCGACATCCACCGCCATGGCCGCCGCCAGTTCGCCAGCAGTGCCCATGGCAAGCCCCCCGTCCCGCCTCAGCCCCGTCGTCGCCGCGACCCCCACTCAGGCCCCCAAACGACGCCGCGGCCCGGTGCGCACGGGGGAGCCTCCCAAGCTTTTTGTGCTGGACACCAACGTGCTGATGCACGACCCCATGTCGCTGTTCCGCTTCGACGAACACGACATCTTCTTGCCCATGATGACGCTGGAAGAGCTCGACGGTCACAAAAAGGGCATGAGCGAGGTGGCGCGCAACGTCCGTCAGGTCAGCCGGGAATTAGATGCCCTCGCGGCCTCCATGAAGACCCAGTCACTGGAGGAAATGGCCAAAGGCCTGCCCCTGGATCACAGCGGGCACAAAGAGGCCGCCGGCCGCCTGTACTTTCAAACCGAAACACTGCAACCCGCCTTGCCCATGGCGCTGCCAGCCGGCAAGGCCGACAACCAGATCCTGGGGGTGGTGCAGGCACTCAAAGAGAAAGACCCGGCGCGCGACGTGGTCTTGGTGTCCAAGGACATCAACATGCGCATCAAGGCCCGCGCCCTGGGCCTGCCCGCCGAAGACTACCGCAACGACAAAGCACTCGAAGACAGCGACCTGCTGTACACCGGCGTTCAGGCGCTACCGTCGGACTTTTGGGACCGTCACGGCAAGACCATGGAGAGCTGGTCCTCAGGCGGCCAGACTTTTTACCGAATCAGCGGCCCATTGGTGCCATCGTTGCTCGTCAACGAAATGGTCTACCTGGAAGCCCCGGGACAAGCGCCCCTGCACGCGCGCGTGAGTGAAATCACGGGCAAACAGGCGGTTTTGCGCACGCTGAAAGATTTCACCAACCCCAAGCACGGGGTGTGGGGCATCACCGCCCGCAATCGAGAACAGAACTTCGCCCTCAATTTGCTGATGGACCCCGAGGTTGACTTGGTCACCCTCACCGGCACAGCCGGTACGGGCAAGACCTTGCTGGCCCTCGCCGCGGGGCTCACTCAAGTGTTGGACGAGCGACGCTACAGCGAAATCATCGTCACGCGCGTCACCGTTCCCGTGGGTGAGGACATTGGTTTCTTGCCCGGCACGGAAGAGGAAAAGATGAGCCCCTGGATGGGGGCCCTGGATGACAACCTGGAAGTGTTGACCCGTGGCGACGGCGCCGCCGGGGAATGGGGGCGTGCCGCGACGGCAGATTTGATGCGTTCCAAGGTGCGCATCAAGAGCCTGAACTTCATGCGCGGACGGACTTTCCTGAACAAGTTCGTCATCATCGACGAGGCTCAAAACCTGACGCCCAAGCAAATGAAAACCTTGCTGACCCGTGCCGGCCCGGGCACCAAGATGATTTGCCTGGGCAACTTGGCCCAGATCGACACGCCCTACCTCACGGAAGGGAGTTCGGGGTTGACGTTTTGCGTGGATCGTTTCAAGGGCTGGTCGCACAGCGGCCACATCACGCTGGCCCGGGGCGAGCGCTCGCGTTTGGCAGACTTCGCTTCCGAGGTCCTTTGAGGGCAAAGGCCCCGTCCACTTGGCGGGGCCTTTGCCCTCAAACGGGTCTCAACTTTTGCGCCAGGGCTTGCAGCGTTGTCGCATCCTCCAGCGTCGAGAGGTCCCCCAGTTCCCTGCCCTCGCACAGTGCCTGCATGGCGCGCCGCAGCAACTTGCCCGACCGGGTCTTCGGTAAAGCGGCCACGGCGTGGACCCGGGCCGGTCGCGCCACGGCACCCAGTTGCTCATTCACCTGCTGCCCCACCTGACGCGCCAATTCGTCTTCGCTCAGGTCTGCCTGCTTCGGAACGACAAAAGCCACCGCCACTTGGCCCTTGAGTTCATCCGCCACCCCCACCACGGCAACTTCGGCCACCGATGCCAAGCCTGCGATGCATTCCTCAATCTCGCGCGTCCCCAAGCGGTGGCCCGCCACGTTGATAACGTCGTCGCTGCGCCCCAGAATGAAGGTGTAGCCCTCGCTGTCACGCGTGGCCACGTCGAACGTGGAATACAACTGGCGGCCCGGAATGCTGGACCAATAGGTTTTCACATACCGTGCATCGTCCCGCCACACGGTCTGCAAGCACCCCGGTGGCAGTGGGTAATCTAAAGCCAGCACGCCTTTCTGGTTGGGCCCTTCCAGGGTGGCGCCGGTTTCCGGGTCCACGAGCACCGCGTTGTAGCCATACATGGGAACCCCAGGGCTACCCAAGCGCTCATTCATGGGGGCCACACCGCGGGCCAGCGTCAGGATGGGCCAGCCGGTTTCCGTCTGCCAGTAGTTATCGACCACGGGCTTGCCCAGGGCATCGCGAATCCAGCGCGCCGTGGGCTCATCCAGCGGCTCACCGGCAAGGAAAAGGGAGCGCAGCGAGCTCAAATCGCTCTGTGACAGGTACGCGGGGTCGGCCTTGCGCAAAACCCGCACGGCGGTCGGAGCGCTAAACATAACGGTGACTTGGTACTCCTGGACCAAGCGCCACCAAATGCCAGGATCCGGCCGAATGGGCAAGCCCTCCACCATCAAAGTGGCCATCCCGGCGATCAACGGACCATAGACGATGTAGCTGTGCCCGACCACCCAACCAATATCGCTGGTGGAAAAGAACGTCTCGCCAGGTCGGCCATCAAAGATGTGGCGAATACTGGCGGCCAGCGCGACGGCGTAGCCCCCGACATCTCGCTGTACCCCCTTGGGTTTACCGGTGGTGCCGCTGGTGTAGAGCGTGTAGCTGACCTCGTTGGATTCAAGCCACTCGCAGGGCACGCGCTCCTGCGCTACCGCTTCGCGTTCGGCGGCGTAATCCAAGTCCCGCCCAGGCTGACGCTCAATCGGAACCAGGCCGCGGTCGATCCACAGCACCCGATCCACCTTGTGGGCACTTAGACGCAGCGCCTCCTCCAGCAGCGGTTGATAGCCCTGCACTTTGCCGCCGCGACTGCCCGCATCACAACTGACCACCAGCTTGGGCGTGCAGTCTTCAATCCGGCCGGCCAAGCTGTGGCTGGCAAAACCACCGAACACCACAGAGTGAATGGCGCCGATCCGAGCGCACGCGAGCATGGCAAACACCGCTTCCGGCACCATCGGGCAATAGATCAAGACCCGATCCCCAGGTCCCACGCCGTGCCGGCGCAGGATGGCCGCGGTGGCCTCCACTTCGCGCTGCAGGGCGGCAAATGTCCACTCACGTCGTTGATCCACCTCGGTGGACACCCAAATCAACGCGCGTCGGTCGGGGTGCGTTGCCGCATGCCGGTCCACCGCGTTGTGGCACAAATTGGTGCGGCCGCCGACGAACCACCGGGCAAAGGGCGGATGCGTCGTATCCACCACCTGATCGAAGGGCCGCTCCCAATCAATCAGATCAGCCTGTTCGGCCCAAAAGGCCGCGGGGTCCGCCAATGACCGCGCATGAAACTCGGCATATCGGCACGTCGGATCGGCAGCACTCATCGAAAGCTCCTTTTGGTGTCCCTCAGCATCAGAGGGCCTGCGGCTGACAGGATGCTGACCCTCCCCCCTCGGGAAAGCCCGTAGCGCTCGCGTTAGCACACTTGACGGCACCCCAAAGCCGCCGGCACACTCCGAGCTTTTCGGATTTCGCCAACTCGTTGCGATTAAACAACAGCCCATGAACGTTCGCCGGACCTTTCGTCACCCAGCCGCAGCCCTCATCCTGGGCCTTTGCGTGGCATGGGGGGCTCAGGCCAACCCAGCGAATGGCCCACCCCACCCCGATGCACCCTCGGCGAGTGCCAGCAGCCCCGCGCCAAGCGGAGCGCAAGGGGCGGCCCAGCGCGGCGCGATCGAGCGGTTTTTGGCGGACAAGGGCTGGATGGGGCCCCCAGGTGAGGCCGACACCCCGACCTTGCTGGGTCAGGTCCGCGATGGCGCCACAACCATGGTGCGGGCGGCGATGGGCTTCTTGGGCGTTCCCTACCAACGCGGCGGCAACACCGCCGCGCAGGGCTTTGACTGCAGTGGTTTCACCCGCTATGTTTTTGAACACAGTTTGGGTTTGGTGCTGCCGCGCCGCGCAGACGAACAAGCCCGGCTGACCGATTTGCTGCCCATTGCGCGCGAAGAACTCAAACCCGGAGACTTGGTGTTTTTCAACACCATGCGGCGGACCTTTTCGCACGTGGGCATTTATGTGGGTGAAAACAAGTTCATCCACGCGCCCCGGGCGGGTGCGGTCGTGCGGGTCGAAGACATGCGCGACAGCTATTGGGAGCGCCGTTTTACGGGGGCCCGGCGTGCACCCATTGCGAATTGAGATCTCGCAAGCTCTGCTCAGGCTGAGGTTTTTGCACGCGGGCAATCCGCCACAATCGCGACGTCATGCAAGAGACGCGCATCCCCGTCAGCTTTCTACGCCGCCCTGACCTGCTCCAGCCCGGCGAGCGTCCATTGGACCGTCTCGGCCGCCCGCTGCGGGATTTGCGCATCTCGGTGACCGACCGCTGCAACTTCCGCTGCAGCTATTGCATGCCCAAAGAGGTGTTTGGCCCGGGCTACAAGTTCCTGCCCCAGGCTGAGTTGCTGAGCTTCGAAGAGATCACCCGAGCTGCAGCGGCGTTTGTGCAGTTGGGGGTGGAAAAGATCCGGCTGACCGGGGGCGAACCGCTGATGCGCCGTGACCTGCACCGCCTCGTGGCCCAACTCGCAGCCCTGCGCACGCCGGACGGCAAGCCGCTGGACCTGACGTTGACCACCAATGGCGCCCTGCTCGGCCGCCAAGCACAGGCCCTGCGGGACGCCGGGTTGCAGCGCGTTACCGTGAGCCTAGACGCCCTGGACGACGCGCTGTTCCGCCGCATCAATGATGTGAACTTCCCCGTCGCGGACGTGTTGGCGAGCATTGCCACCGCGCAGCGGCTGGGCTTTGCCCCGATCAAGATCAACATGGTGGTGCAGCGCGGCGTCAACGAGCACGAGGTGCTGCGGCTGGCCGAGCACTTCCGGGGCAGCGGCTTGATCCTGCGCTTCATCGAATTCATGGACGTGGGCTGCACCAATGGCTGGCGCATGGACCAGGTCGTTCCCAGCGGTGAGTTGGTCGACCTCATCTCCGCGCGCTGGCCTCTGGTGCCCCTGGAGGCCTGCAAGCCCGGAGAAACCGCCGAGCGCTGGGCTTATGCCGACGGCGCGGGTGAACTGGGCTTCATCTCCAGCGTCACGCGTGCCTTTTGCGCCGACTGCAACCGCGCCCGACTCTCCACCGACGGACGGGTGTTTCACTGCCTGTTCGCCCACCAGGGCTACAGCCTGCGCCACCTGCTGCGCGATGGCCACAGCAGCGATGCCGTGCTGGCGGGGGTGATCGGCGCCCACTGGCAAGGTCGGCAGGACCGCTATTCTGAGCTGCGCGCCCTCGCCAGCGAAGACGCGCCGGCACGCCCGCGCGTGGAAATGCATTTCATCGGTGGCTGACACGGGCCGCCTTGCCGCAGTGGTGCTGGCCGGCGGCGAAGGCCGGCGCATGGGCGGCCAGGACAAAGGCCTGCTGCTGTGGCAAGGCCAGCCCCTGGTGGATGCGGTGCTGGCACGCATCCGCGCCCAAGAGGCGATCCGCTTCAGCGCACTGGCCCTCAGCGCCAACCGACATTTGGACGTTTACGCCACGCGGGGTTTGCCGGTGCTGCCGGACGCCCCAGCCCATGTCGGATGCGGCCCGCTGGCCGGCCTGCGCGAAGCCCTGCGCTTTGCTCAAGCGCAGGGCTGCGAAGCGGTGTGGGTACTGCCCTGCGACGCCCCGCGCATGCCCCTCGACCTTGCCCGTCGCCTCCGCGCTGCGCTGGGCCCGGGCGCCTCAGCGGCGGTGCCCGTGCTGGAAGGCGAAGCGGGTGAACCGCGCTGGCAGCCCGCCCATGCCCTGCTGACCGTGGACACCCTGGCCGCGCTGGACGCGGCGCTCGCGCAAGGCGAGCGGCGGGTGATGGGCTGGCTGCGCAGCTTGGATCCCGTGGCCGTGCCTTACCCGCCTACAGCCGCCCCGGCCTTTGCCAACCTGAACCGGCCCGAAGACTTGATCTGACGCCCGCCCTCAGCGCGGTGCCACGGCTTTTCGCAGGCGCTCCAGGCCCGCCAGAGCCGCCGCCCGACCGGCCGCGATGGCCTGTTTTCGCGCGGTGAAGTCACTGGATGCCACGCCATTCAGTTCGGGCCGCAGCACCACCTCGGCCTCGCGCAGCTCCAGCGCGTTGATGGAACGCCCCATGATGGCCACGGTTTGCATCAGCATGCTGAAGGGGTCCGTCTTGAGTTGAGGGTTGGGCGGGCTGCTGATGTCAATCGCGATCACCACCTCGGCCCCCATTTGACGGGCGAAGCGCACCGGCACGGGCGCCACCAGACCACCATCGACGAACGCCTTGCCGTTGATCTCGACGGGCTGGAAGACCGCGGGGACCGCACTGCTGGCCCGGACCGCCAGGCCGGTATCGCCGGTGCGGAACATCACGCCCTGCCCGTCCGCCAACTGCGTGGCGACGATGCCAAGCGGCATCGGCAATTGCTCCAGATTGCGTCCACCGGTCTGGGCCCGCACGTAGCGGGCCAGCGCCTCGCCCTTGATCAAGCCCTTGAGCGGGAAGGACCAATCCGTGATGGCGCCCTCGTCCATCGTCTCGGCCAGACGTGCCAGTTCTGCCCCGCTCTTGCCGCTGGCGTACAGCGCGGCCACCAGGCTGCCGGCCGAGGTGCCGACGACCAGGTCCGGGCGAATGCCCGCTTCCTCCAGCACCTGGATCACCCCAATGTGCGCAAAGCCCCGCGCGGCCCCGCCCCCCAGCGCCAGCGCCACTTTGGGCGCTTTCAACACCCGAGGGGGGGGCTCTGGCGTCGGGGGGGGCGCAGGCGGGGTGACGGGGGCGGTGGAACACCCCGCCAACAGCGTCACCCCCAAAACCCAGGCCAAGAGGCCCTGCCGAGCCGTCCAAAACGCATGCAAGTCTCGTCTCATGGACCCATTGTCGGAGACCCCCGTTCCAGCCCCGTCCACACGCCGACCACCAATTAAAACCAATAGATATATTTTTCGAACAAAAAAGTCGTTTTAGAAATATGAGGAACTCCCTAGAGTCGCGCTGCCATGTATCGCTACACCGCTTTCGACCGCCACTTCGTCCACCAGCGCGCCGCGCAGTACCGCGACCAGCTGGAGCGCCACCTGAACGGGCAACTCAGCACGGACGAGTTCCGCCCGTTGCGCCTACAAAACGGCTGGTACGTCCAGCGGCACGCGCCCATGCTGCGCGTCGCCATCCCCTACGGCGAGTTGAGCAGCGTGCAGCTGCGGCAACTGGCCAAGATTGCCCGCGAGTACGACGTCGTGACCAGCGGGCCCTTCCAGGCCCATGGCGGCTACGGCCACTTCACGACGCGCCAGAACCTTCAGTACAACTGGATTCCGCTCCATCGCAGCGCCGAGGTAATGGAATTGCTGGCCGCCGTGGACATGCACGGCATCCAAACCAGCGGCAACTGCATCCGCAACATCACCAGCGATGTGACCGCGGGCATTGCGCCGGACGAGATCGTCGACCCCCGCCCCTATTGCGAAATCCTGCGTCAGTGGTCCACGCTGCACCCGGAATTCGCGCACCTGCCGCGCAAGTTCAAGATTGCGGTCAGCGGCGCACTCGAAGACCGTGCCGCCATCCTCTGGCATGACATCGGCCTGCAGCTGAAAAAGGACGCGAGCGGCGCCGTCGGCTTCCAGGTTTTCGTGGGTGGCGGCATGGGCCGCACCCCCATCATCGCCACCGAGGTCGCTGCCTTTGTGCCTTGGCAGCAAATTCTGGTGTTCCTGGAAGCGATCGTTCGGGTCTACAACTTGGCGGGCCGCCGTGACAACCTCTACAAGGCCCGCATCAAGATCCTGGTCAAGGCCGACGGCCAGAAGTTCATCGACGCGGTGAACGCCGAGTTCCAGGCCATCCTGGCAGGAGACCTGGGCGGCCATGAGCAGCTGATCCCCGAGGCTGAGTTGGCGCGGGTCCAGGCATATTTCGTCGACCCGGCCGACGTGAGCCCCACCCCGCCGCTGGACCCCGCCACGCTCTCCAGCGACCCAGCCTACCAGCGTTGGTTGACCCGCAATGTCCAAGGCCATCGGGTCGCTGGATTCCGTGCCGTCACCCTCAGCCTCAAGCGAGTGGGCATTCCACCGGGCGATACCAGCGCCGACATGATGGAGGCGGCTGCAGAGCTCGCCGACCGATTCAGCCAGGGCGAGTTGCGGGTGAGCCATCGGCAAAACCTGCTGCTGCCTTGGGTACGGGAGTCCGACTTGTGGGCGCTCTTTCAGGCCGCCCGCGCCGCCGGGTTCGCCACCGCCAACGCAACGCTGCTGACCGACCAAATCGCCTGCCCCGGCGGTGACTACTGCGCCCTGGCCAACGCCCGTTCGCTGCCCATCGCCGCCGCCATTGCCGAGCGCTATCAAGACCTGGATGAACTCGAAGACTTGGGCGCCATTGACCTGCACATCAGCGGCTGCATCAACAGCTGTGGCCACCACCACAGCGGCCACATCGGCATTCTGGGAGTCGACAAGGACGGCACGGAGTGGTACCAGCTGACGCTGGGCGGCAGCGACGGCAGCACCCTGTCGGGCGCCGCGATGCCCGGCAAGGTGATTGGTCCGAGCTTTGCCGCGGATGAGATTGCTGACGCCGTGGAAGCGGTGCTCGAAACCTACAAACAGCAGCGCCAAGAGGCCGAACGCTTCGTCGAGACCGTCAAACGTCTGGGCCTGGAGCCGTTCAAGAGCGCGGCCAACGCCGTGCGGGTGGTCACTGCGCGCACGGGAGTCCCCGCATGAAATTCATCGACCCCCACCAAGACGTTTGGCAACACGCCGTGGGTGAAGACGGCCCGAAGCCGGATCCCGATCCGGCGCCGAACCGCTTGCTCAGTCTGGAGCAATGGCATGCCGTGCGGGCGCACTGGCCGACCGCGCACCCGATTGCGCTGGAGTTCCCCAACGATGCGGATGTTGCGCTGCTGGCGCCCGACCTGGATCGCATCGCCCTGGTGGTGCTGGAGTTCCCCAAGTGGACCGATGGCCGCGCCTACAGCCAAGCCCGCTTGCTGCGCGCCCGCTATCGCTTTGCCGGCGCCATTCGGGCCCGGGGTGAAGTGTTGGTTGACATGCTGCAGCTGCTGACCCGTACGGGGTTTGACCAAGCCCAACTGCGCGGGGATCAGTCCCAGGCTGCCGCGCGCCGCGCCCTGGAGTTTTTTGCGCAGGGCTTTTACCAAGGGGACGTGCACGAGCCCCGCCCACTTTTCGCCCGCGCCTGAGCGCCCGCGCCCGTTCAGAAAGCAAGACCATGAGCCGCACGCCCGTCCAAACCATTCAGGCCCAAGTCGACGCCTACAACCGCAAGGACTTGGAGGCCTTCTTGGCCACCTATGCCGAAGATGCGGAGCAATACACGCTGCACGGCGAGTTGCTGGCCAAAGGGCGCGAAACCTTGCGCGGCCGCTACCTGGAGCGCTTCACCGAACCCGACCTGCATGCGCAGATTCTGAGCCGCAGCACCATTGGGCATGTGGTGGTGGACACCGAACTCGTGACCCGCAACTTCCCGGGCGAGGGCAAGGGCACGATCGAGATGATCTGCATCTACGAGGTCGTGGACGGCTTGGTGCGCAAAGCCTCCTTCGTGCTGGGTCAGAAGCGTCTGTTCAAGGATTGAGAGCGCCCGCATGAGTGCCGCCCTGAGCCCCCTCGCTGCCGCCCCCACGTCGTCCGCCATTGCGCTGTACGCGCGCTGGTCGCGCGAGCTCGACGGCAAGATTGGCGCCGCCGTGGAGCGCCTGCAAGACGCCGCCGTGGCCCATGGCGCCGGCCTGGTGCAGAGCAGCAGCCTCGGGGTGGAAGACCTGGTCATCACCGACCTGATCGCCCGCCATCGGCTGCCCATTGACATCGCCACGCTGGACACCGGCAAGCTGCACGCCGAAACCTTAGGCCTGATCCCGCGCATCGCCGAGCGCTACGGCCGCGAGGTCGCGGTGTTCCAGCCGGTCAACGAGCAGGTCATCCAGTTCGTGCGCCGCGAGGGCGAAGAGGCGATGTTCAAGAGCATCGAGCTGCGCAAGGCCTGCTGCGGTGTGCGCAAGCTCGAACCGCTGGCGCGCATGCTGAAGGGCCGCAGTGCTTGGATCACCGGCCTGCGCCGCGAGCAGAGCGGCGCGCGTGCCGAGGTCGCCTTTGACGAGGACGATGGCCAGGGACGCCGCAAGCTCAGCCCGATCGCCGACTGGACCTGGGCCGAGGTCTGGGCCTATGTCGAACGCTTCGAGGTGCCCACCAATCCGCTGCACGACCAGTTCATGCCCAGCATCGGCTGCGCGCCCTGCACCCGCGCCATTGCGGTGGGCGAGGACTTTCGCGCCGGCCGCTGGTGGTGGGAGGACAGTTCCAAGGAGTGCGGTCTGCACGTCAAACCATGAATGCCGCTGTGAAACCCGAACACCTGATCGCCGAAGTCGACAACGCCCATCTGGACGCGCTGGAAGAAGAAGCCATCTTCATCCTGCGCGAGGTAGCCGCCAGCTTCGAGCGCCCCGCCCTGCTGTTCAGCGGCGGCAAGGATTCCTGCGTGGTGCTGCGCCTGGCCGAGAAGGCCTTCAAGCTGAAGGACAAGACGCATCCCAGCGGCTTCAAGGGCAGCCTGCCTTTCCCGCTGGTGCACATCGACACCGGGCACAACTTCCCCGAGGTCATCCAGTTTCGCGACCAGCGCGTGGCCGACATGGGCGAGCGCCTGTTGGTGGGGCATCTGGAGGACAGCATCGCCAAGGGCACCATCCGCTTGGCCCACCCGCTTGAAAGCCGCAACGGCCACCAGACGGTGACCCTGCTGGAGACCATCGAGGAGCACCGTTTCGACGCCTTGATTGGCGGTGCGCGGCGCGACGAAGAGAAGGCGCGCGCCAAGGAACGCATTTTCAGCCACCGCGATTCCTTCGGCCAATGGCAGCCCAAGGAGCAGCGCCCTGAACTGTGGACGCTCTTTAACACTCGCATCCGCCCCGGCGAGCACTTCCGCTGCTTCCCCATCAGCAACTGGACCGAGCTGGATGTGTGGCTCTACATCGCCCGCGAGGGCATCCCGCTGCCACCGATGTACTACGCGCACGAGCGTCAGGTCATCCGCCGCAAGGGCCTGCTGGTGCCGCTGACGGGCGTGACCCCGCCCGAACCGGGTGAGACGGTCGAGACCGCCGAGGTGCGCTTCCGCACCGTGGGCGACATGACCTGCACCTGCCCGGTCGAGAGCCCGGCGCGCAACGCCAGCGAGGTGGTGGCCGAGACGCTGACCGTCACCATCAGCGAGCGCGGCGCTACGCGCATGGACGATCGCACCAGCGACGCTTCGATGGAGCGCCGCAAGAAGGAAGGGTATTTCTGATCATGCAAGCGCTTCGTTTTCTCACCGCCGGCTCGGTGGACGACGGCAAGTCCACGCTGATCGGCCGCCTGCTGTTCGACAGCAAGGCCATCCTGGCCGACCAGCTCGACACCCTGGAGCGCCGCGCGGCGGGTAGCCCCATTGATCTCAGCCTGCTAACCGACGGCCTGGAGGCTGAGCGCGAGCAGGGCATCACCATCGATGTGGCCTACCGCTACTTCGCCACCAAGCAGCGCAAGTTCATCATTGCCGACGCCCCCGGCCACGAGCAATACACCCGCAACATGGTGACGGCCGCGGCCGGCAGCGACGCGGCCGTGGTGCTGGTGGACATCACCAAGCTGGACCTGAGTCAGCCCGAGGTGACGCTGCTGGCGCAGACGCGCCGCCACTCCCTGCTGGCTCAGTTGCTGCGCGTGCCCAGCCTCGTGTTTGCCATCAACAAGATCGATGCCATCGAGCAGCCCGGCCCCGGCTTCGACAAGGTCAAGCGCGCGCTCGACGCCTTTGCTCAGGCCGCCGGCCTGAACGTGGTGGCCACGGTGCCGGTGAGCGCCCTGCGCGGCGACAACGTCACCCAGCCGCTGGATGCCCCCTGGTGGAACGGCCCCTCTCTGCTCCAAGTGCTGGAGGGCCTGCCCTGCGTGCAGGAGCGCGTGGACGCGCCCTTGAGCCTGCCGGTCCAGTACGTGCAGAAGGATGCCTATCAAAGCGAGGGTGCGGGCTTCCAGCCCCGCGTGCTCTGGGGCCGCATCGCCCACGGGGCCGTGAAGGTGGGCGACGAAATCGAGGTGCTGCCCAGCCGCCAGAAGGCCGTAGTGGCGGGCCTGCGCCGCGCGGCCGAGGACGTGCAGCGCGGCCAAGCGGGCGAGTCGGTCGGCGTGATCCTGGACCGTCAGCTCGATGTGAGCCGGGGCGACTGGTTGGCCGAACCGGCCAAGGCGCAGCTGCAGAACCGCTTCCCCGCCACCCTGGCCTGGCTGGACACTGAGCCCGCCAAGCCCGGCCGCAAGTACTGGGTGCGCCATGGCAACCGCTGGGTGCAGGCGCGCATCGCCGCCATCGACTCGGTGCTGGACATCCACAGCCTGGAAGCCCGCGACGCGCACGAGCTCGGCGTCAACGCCATCGGTCGCGTGCAGATGGAAGTGCAGCACGAGCTGCCGGTCGAGCCCTTCGAAACCAACCGCGTGGGCGGCGCCTTGATCGTCGTGGACCCCGCCAGCCACCGCACCAGCGGTGCTCTGCTGGTCGATCGGCCCACGGCTGAAGCAACCGAGGAGGCCTGGTGATGGGCAAGGTGGTGTTTGTGAGTGCCGGCCCCGGCGCGGCCGACCTGATCACCCTGCGAGGGGTGCAGCGCCTCGCCCAAGCCGAAGTCGTGCTGTTCGATGCCTTGACCGACCCGGAATTGCGCGCGTTTGCGCCCCATGCTCGCTGGATTGACGTCGGCAAGCGGGGCTTCGCCCACGCCGTCAAGCAAACCGAAATCAATGCCCTCCTCGTCCAGTGCGGGCGTGAGTTTGACCGGGTCGTGCGCCTCAAAGGCGGCGACGCCTCGGTGTTCGGTCGCTTGGAAGAGGAACTGGAGGCCCTGGCTGCCGCGGGCCTTGAATCCGAAGTGGTCCCGGGGGTGACGGCCGCGCTCGCGGCCGCGGCGCAAGCCCAGCGACCCCTGACCCGGCGCGGCGCGGGGCGTAGCGTTTCCCTCTCCACCGCCATGACGCAAACCGGGGAATTGATTGCCAGCAAGACCGCCGACACCGAGGTCTTCTACATGGCCGGCAAGCAGCTTGCGGCCCTGCAGCGCCGACTCTTGAGTGCCGGCTGGGGGCCCGAGACACCCGCCCTGGTGGTCAGCCGCGCAGGGTGTTCGGACGCCCTCACCAGCACCCACCGGCTACAGGATTTGGCCGCCGCAACCGTGCTCCACCGAGGCCGCCCAACGGTGGTCACCGTGGGGGTCGGAGCCGCCCCGCTATCAACCCATGTCGAGAAAACATGTGCCGCATCAAGCACGTTCCCCAGGAAAACCCCCGTACCGATCTAAAATCCAAAGCTTTGCCTCAACCGCGAAGCGCCTACCCATCATGACCCACGTTGTGACCGAAGCCTGCATCCGCTGCAAATACACCGACTGCGTTGATGTCTGCCCCGTTGATTGCTTCCGCGAAGGCCCCAATTTCCTCACCATTGACCCGGACGAATGCATCGACTGCGCGGTCTGCATTCCCGAGTGCCCGGTGAACGCCATCGTCCCTGAAGAGGACGTCCCCGGTGATCAGCAGCACATGATCAAGCTCAATGCCGATCTGGCCAAGAAGTGGCCCTCGATCACCAAGCGCAAGAGCCCGCTGCCTGACGCCGACGACTGGAAAGACAAGACCGGCAAACTGCCCGAGTTGATCAAGTGATGGACAAAGCCACTCCCCACGCCGGTGTCATCGAGACCGACGCCGTCATCGTCGGCGCCGGCCCGGTCGGCCTCTTTCAAATCTTTGAACTGGGCCTGCTCGAAGTCAAAGCCCACATCATTGACTCGCTCGCCTACCCGGGCGGCCAGTGCATCGAGCTCTATCCCGACAAGCCGATCTACGACATCCCGGCCCTGCCCGTCGTCACCGGCAAGGAATTGACCGACAACCTGCTCAAGCAGGTCGAACCCTTTGGGGCGACTTTCCACCTGGGTCAGGAAGTGACCACCGTCGAAAAGCAAGAAGACGGCCGCTTCTTTGTCGCCACGAGCAAGGGCACGCAGTTCCTGACCAAGACCATCTTCATCGCCGGCGGTGTGGGCTCGTTCCAGCCGCGCACGCTGAAGGTCGACGGCATCGACAAGCACGAGGGCTCGCAAGTCCACTACCGCGTGCGCAACCCCAGCCAATTCGCCGGCAAGAACCTACTGATCGTCGGCGGCGGGGATTCAGCGCTGGACTGGGCGCTGAACTTCTGCGCCGGCAACGCCGATGGCAACCCGCACAAGGCCGAGAGCGTCATCTTGGTGCACCGCCGCGACGGCTTCCGGGCCGCCCCGGCATCGGTCGCCAAGATGCGCGAACTCTGCGAGCAGTACGAGATGCAGTTCATCGTCGGCCAGGTCACGGACCTGGACGAGGGTGACGACGGCCAACTCAAGGGCGTCAAGGTCACCGGCGGCGACGGCGTGACCCGCGTCGTGCCCTGTGACGAAGTGCTGGTCTTCTTCGGCCTCTCGCCCAAGCTCGGCCCGATTGCCGAATGGGGCCTGGCGCTGGAGCGCAAGCAAATCGTCGTGGACACCGAGAAGTTCTCGACCAGCGTGCCCGGCATCTTTGCCGTGGGCGATGTGAACACCTACCCGGGCAAGAAGAAGCTGATCCTCTCGGGCTTCCACGAAGCCGCACTGGCCGCCTTCGGCGCCATGCCCTTCATCAACCCCGAGAAGCGTGTGCACCTGCAGTACACGACGACCAGCCCCAAGCTGCACAAGGTGCTGGGCGTCGAGACTCCGGTGTTCGACTGAGCGGCTCCGCGCCCCCCATCAAGGCCACCCTTCGCGGTGGCCTTTTTTATGGGAGGCCCCGTCTCCCCGATGCCCATCCGGGCATCGCTCCACGCTAGGGGTGCTGGCCGCAGTTTCACCGCGTCCGGCTGAGAAAAACCCTTGGAACCTGAATCGAGGTAATCCTCGCGCAGGGAAGCGTGGTCAAGGCTCCGCACGCCTCGTGCTGGGCCCTGCCCGCCGACCTGCCATCTCCTCACCGATGGCAATGAAACAGAAGTTCGCTTTTCCCCTCACCCTGCTCGCCCTGGCTGCCGCAGCCACCGCGCAAGAGCAACTCCCCACCGTCTCGCTGACCAGCCGCAACGCCCAAGCCCCCGTGGCCAGCAGTGGCTTTGGGGACACCCCCAATGCCCGGCTGCCCTTGCAGGCGCTGCGCATCGACGCCGAGCGCCTGAGCGAGTTGGGCCTGCAGGGCCTCACCGCCCTGCCGCTGCTCGACGCCTCCATCAGCGACAGCTACAACGCGGTGGGCTACATCCCGCAGTTCAAGGTGCGGGGCTTCGACCTGGACACCCGCTTCAACCTGCGCCGCGACGGCCTGCCCATCAACGGCGAGACCGTGCTGCCGTTGTTCAACAAAGCAGCGCTGGAGGTGCTCAAGGGCGCCAGCGGCCTGCAGGCCGGCACCAGCGCACCGGCGGGGCTCTTGAACCTGATCGTCAAGCGGCCGGATGCCCAGCGCCTGGATCTGAGCCTGGGGTGGGAGAGCGCCAACAACCGCTTCGCCGGCCTGGACTGGGCCCAGCGTTTTGGTGCCGACCAAGCTTTTGGTGTGCGCATGAATGCGCAGGCCGCGCAGTTGGACCCCTGGGTGCACGACAGCACCGGCCGCAGCCGGGGCGCTGCCCTGGCGGCGGATTGGCGCCTGAGTCGCGACACGCTGCTGGAAGCCGAAGTCGAAACCCACGCCCAGCGCCAGCCCACGCAGCCGGGCTTCAGTCTGTTGGGCTCGCGCCTGCCCGACCCCAAGTCGGTGGACCTGCGCCGCAACCTGGGGCACACGGACTGGAGTCTGCCCAGCCGCTTCGAAGGCGACTACGGCTCGTTGCGCCTGCAGCATCGCCTGACGGCCGACTGGGGTCTGACCCTGCAGGCCGGCGCGCAGCGCGCACGCACCGATGACCGCGTGGCCTTCCCCTTTGGCTGCTACGCCGAAGACGACTACAGCCGCTACTGCAGCGATGGCAGCTTCGACCTCTACGACTTCCGCAGCGAGAACGAGCGCCGCCGCAGCGACGCCACGCGCGCCGCGCTGGACGGCAAGCTGAACCTGGCCGGCCTACAGCACCGGCTGCGGGCCGAGTGGGTGCACAGCCGCTACGAAGCCCGCCCGCAGCGCCAGGCTTACAACTGGGCCGGCAGCGGCTCGGTGTTCGGCGGGGGCAGCAGCAGCGCCGACCCCACGCTCAGTGACGAGAACACGGTTCGCGACGAGCGCAGCCATGAATTCGGATTGACCGACCAAGTGCAGTTCGGCGCTTTTGAAGTTTTCGCCGGCCTGCGCCACACCCAGCTCAAGCGCGCCGCCGTGCGCACCGACGGCAGCCGCGCCACAGCCTACTCGCAATCCTTCACCACCCCCTGGTTGGGGGCGACCTGGGAGTTGGCGCGCAACCTGCGCGTCTACGCCAGCAGTGGCCAAGGCATCGAGAGCGAAGTCATCCCCAACCGCAGCCGCTACGTCAACGCCGGCGCCCCGCTGCCCGCCCTGCGCAGCCGCCAAACCGAGCTCGGTCTCAAGGCCGGCAGCCAGACGGTGGACTGGAGCGTGGCGGCCTTTGACGTCACCCGCCCGCGCTGGCGCGACCTGGGCGCCTGCGACAGCAGCGCCGGCAGTTGCACGCGCAAGGCCGATGGCGAGCAGCAGCACCGCGGCCTGGAGGCGCAAGCCGACCTCAAGTGGCCAGGCGGCGGCCTGCTGGCCTCGGCGATGTGGCTGCGCGCGCGGCTGAACGGCAGTGCCGATGCGAGTTTGAACCGCAAGCGCCCCGAGAACGTGCCCTCCCGCAGCCTCAAGCTCAGCGTGCGCCAGGACGTGGCAACGGGCCTGGACCTTCAGGCTGGCCTAGTGCACGAAGGCGCACGGGCCGTGCTGCCGGACAACAGCCTGCTCCTGCCCAGTTGGACCCGCGTCGATGCCAGCGCGCGCTTCAGCCACACGGTGGGGGCCCACACGCTGCGCTGGCGCCTGGGCGTGGACAACCTGCTGAACCACAAGGCTTGGAAGGAGTCCCCCTACAGCTTTGGCCACACCTACCTCTACCCGCTGGCCCCCCGCACGGTGAGCCTGAGTCTCAACATTTTTCATTGAGACCTAGCGGCCAGCCCAAAAGCTGGTCTATACTCTTGGTCTTCGCTGTTCCCCGATAGCTCAGTCGGTAGAGCGCCGGACTGTTAATCCGTAGGTCCCTGGTTCGAGCCCAGGTCGGGGAGCCAAGAACAGCAACAAGCGCACCTGCTTCAGGTGCGTTTGTGTTTGAAGGACCGTCGCAACCGAATGGCGGCCTGAACAAAATTTGAATCTTTTCCCCGATAGCTCAGTCGGTAGAGCGCCGGACTGTTAATCCGTAGGTCCCTGGTTCGAGCCCAGGTCGGGGAGCCAAATCTGAACCCTCAGCATTGCAAAGTGCTGGGGGTTTTCTCTTTGCCTTCAAGGATCGCCCATGAGCACCCTGCCCGCCTGCCCCCAATGCCAATCCACCTACACCTATGAAGACGGCAGTCAGCTGGTGTGCCCGGAGTGCGGGCACGAGTGGTCGGCTCAGGCTGAGGCCAACGTCGAGGCCGCGCGCGTGGTGCGCGATGCCGTGGGCAATGTGCTGCAGGACGGCGACACCGTCACCCTGGTCAAAGACCTCAAGGTCAAGGGCAGTTCGCTGGTTGTCAAGGTCGGCACCAAGGTCAAGAACATCCGCCTGGTCGAAGCCGACCACGACATCGATTGCAAGATCGACGGCATTGGGGCCATGGGGCTCAAGTCGGAATTCGTGAAGAAGGTCTGACGGCGATTCCTCTCACGCCGCGGCCCCGCTCAGTTGCGGGACCCGGGCTTCCAGGCGTTCAAGCAGCAAGGGCCACAGGCGCTCGGCCGCCGTGCGCCGGAAGGGCCCAAAGTGGCCCAGCGACGGGAGCCCCACCTCTTCGGGGCGCAGGTGAAAGCGCTCCACCTTCGCCCCTACGCGCTGGAAGCAGTCCGCCAGCGCGTTCACCGCTTCCGGCGGCCCGTAGGTCAGGTCGTCGCTGAGGCTCCAGAGTTGCAGCTGACCGCGAAAGTCCTCCGGGCGGTACCAAGATTGGCACTCGGGGTCGTCCAAAAAATACCCCGGCGACACACCCCAGCGCGCCCAGTCCAGGGCGGCCGCAGCCGGCAAGGCCTCGCCACCCCCCAAGGCCCAGCCGGGCAATCGACCGGTGCTCCGCACCCAGGCGGGAATCCAGGTCGAGAAGAAGAACCGCGTGAGCTGGCGCCGCCAGCCGGACGGCCACAGGCCCCAGTAACCGAACTGAGAGCCCAAGGTCACCGCCGCATCCAGGTGAACCAGGCCTTCGATCAGCGGCAGCCCGTTGCCCCCCAGCGAGTGCCCCACCCACACCAGCGGCAAGCGGTTGACCCCTTGGCCCGCCCGCTGTCGTGCCGCCGCCAAGGCGGCTGACAGGTCCAGCCGCACCCAGTTTCGCAGGCTGGGCCCTGGGGCCGCCCGGGAGTGGCCCATGCCGCGGTAGTCAAACGTCAGCACGGCATAGCCTCGACTCGCCAACCACAGGGCAAAAGCCCGGTAGTAGCCCTGCGGCACCCCGGTGGCGGGCGCCACCACCGCCACGGCTCGCGCCGTTTGGCGAGGCTCGAACACACAGCCCCGCAGGGCCGCACCGTCAGCCGCCTCAAAAACGAGCGGGCGTCCCCCGAATTCTTCCGACCAACCGGCCTGCAAGTGGGCCAGATCGGGGGAGCCCATCTGGGCCGGCCATTGCGCGCTGAAGTGCATGTGCGTCTCCAAGTTTTCAGGAGGGGCATCGTAAAAATGCGCGAATAAGTTGACTAGATAGCACTATGTCAACAAACTGGTTACATGAAATCAACAATTGACCGCCGGCCGCCGTTGTCTGCCACCGAATTGCGGCGGCAGCGAGAACGTATTGATTTGGATGCGAACGCCCTGGAGCTCTACGCCCGTGTGGTGGCCGCCGGCAGCTTCGCCCATGCGGCCCGCCAATTGGGTCTGACCCGAGCCGCGGTCAGCCGCCGAGTGGCCGCCATCGAAGACCGCGTGGGGCAAGCCCTGTTCGCCCGCACCACCCGAAGCTTGGGCCTGACCGACGCAGGTCGCCAACTGGCTCGGCGCGCCCAAGCAGTCCGTGAAGCCGCCGACGCCGCCCGTCAAGGGTGGCGCCGGGGCGCTGAGTCCCTGGAAGGGCTCTTGCGTATCACCTCGGTGCCCAGTTTCGGCGTTCACGTGCTGATGCCCTTGCTGCGAGGGTTTCAACAGCAGCACCCTGGGGTGCAGTTCGAGTGCCTGTTCACGGACCGCCGGCTGGATTTGCTGCGCGAGAGTGTTGATGTGGCCTTTCGCATCACCCAAATGCCGCCCTTGGATTGGGTCGCCCAGCCCGTGATGAGATTTCGTATTGGCGCCTATGGGACGCCGGGGCCCGCGTTGCCCGATCCTCAGGCGCTCGCGCAGCAACCGCTGCTGCTGTTGGGGGGCGCCACTGAGGCCCTCAACCTCAATTGGCTCCACGACAACGGGGGTCGCCAGAGTGTGACCGTCTCTCCCGCGCTGTGCGCCGACTCCTTGGACGCCCTGTTGACCGTCGCGCGCCTGGGGGGCGGCGTGGCCCTGGCCCCCGATTTCTGCGCGCAGGCGGACGTCGAAGCGGGCCGACTGGCGGACCGACTGCCCGGCTGGCAGTTGCCGATCGCAGAAGGGAACGAAATTCAGGCACTTACCTTGCCGGCCGCCGCTGCCGGGGTCAAAGCGCGGGCCTTGGTACATTGGGTCAGCGATGCCCTGACGGCATCACACACTGCCCAATTCAAGCCCGGCGTGCCCGACGCCTAAGACCCAGCACGTCCTTACTCAATTAGCCCCGCGTGCAAACACAAGGGTTTGCAAACTCGTAGCCGACCGCCCCCCGCGCAAATAGGTAGTTTTCTCTGGCGTGTTCACTGAGTGAGTCAAGGTCCACGTTGCCTTTGGCATCACACGGGAAACAAAAGCCCCGCCCCACATGAAACAGCGACTGAAAACGCAACTCGAAAGCCATAACCGGGCAAGCGGACAGACTGGAGAGGGGGGCCATGATGTACTCCTTCAGGCGCCACAACAGGGGTTTCGGCAAACCCTGCGCTCAAGTTAGGCCCCATGGCCCCTGCTGACGAGGGATGAACGTCGCTCCCGGGGGTCAGCGTTGACCGCCGGCGGGTGTCAGAAACGCACTGACAGGCCCCCATACGATCGAGGTCTATCCCCGTTCGCTGTGGACAAGTTCGTGGATGACGTCTGGGGCAAGAGGCTAAGTGCTTGTCGCGACTGACAAAGCCTCGCCTTGCTGCATTTTTTGGCAGGGCGAAATCGCCCCCACGGCAGGCGGTGGCAATGCCGCTCGAAGCGCCTGTTCAAAGGCCGCGGGTGCTTGCACCGCGCGCACCGCCTGGTAAACCGTTTCAGCCTCCGTGTGGGTGCGCCGCAAGTAGTGCAACCATTGCTTCAAACGCCCGGCTTGGTGCTTGGAGGCCACGCGCCCTTGAACGCGCGCCCAGTAGGACCAGAGCGAGGGCACCAGGTCCGCCCACGGGGCCAAGCGAGACATCAACCCCACATCATGGGCACGCAGCGCCAGCGGCAGGCTGGGGTCCGCCACAGCCCCCCGACCGAGCATCAAGTCGGCGCACCCGCTTTCCGCCCGGGCCTGCAGCGCATCGCGAACCGTCCAGATTTCTCCGTTGGCAATCAAGGGAATCGAGACTGCAGCCCGAATGGTGCCGATCTCCGCCCAGTACGCCGGCGGCTTGTACCCCTGGCGTTTGGTGCGCGCATGCACGACCAACTCGGCTGCACCGCCCGAGGCCAGCGCCCGGGCACAGTCCAGCATGCGCGCCGAGTCTTCATTCCCCAAGCGCATCTTGGCGCTCACTGGAATGCGCGAAGGCACCGCCCTGCGCACCTTCTGGACGATGACATGTAGCAAGTCCGGCTCATCGAGCAAGACGGCCCCGCCCCGGTGACGATTCACACATTTGGCCGGGCAGCCAAAATTGAGGTCAATTCCCGGCGGGTTCAATTCCGCCAGTCGGGCGGCGTTCTCAGCCAGGCAAACCGGGTCAGATCCCAGCAGCTGGGGGCGCACCGGCGTACCGGCTTCGGTCTGCCCGCCGCGCAGCAATTCGGGCACGATGCGCGTGAACACCCGGCGGGGCATCAATTGATCGGTGATGCGGATGAACTCGCTCACCGCGCCGTCGACCCCGCCCAGTGCGGTCAATTCTTCGCGCAGCAAATGATCGAGCAGGCCCTCCATGGGCGCCAGCAGGATGCGGGGCGGGGATGCGGGAGGCGCACTGTCCACGCCAGCTGTGGACAAGTCCGTGCATGACGGCTGAGCCATGGCGCTAAGTGCTTGATAAATAACAGGATTACCCACCCTGCTCTGTTTTTAAGCAGGGTGGACTCCGCACCCTCAACGGGCGTCGGGGAGCTCGATCTTGACGGCGAGCACTTCCAGGTTGTCCTGCTGCTCCCGCTCCACCAAGACCGCCGAGGGATCGACCTTGACGTACTTGCTAATCACCGCGATCAGCTCGGCCTTGAGCTGCGGCAGGTAGTCGGGCGTACCGGCGTTGCGACCGCTGCGCTCGTGGGCCAGGATCAATTGCAGGCGCTCTTTGGCGACGGAAGCCGTCTGCTTCTTCTCGCCCAGGAAAAAAGACATGAAGCCCATGGACCGCTCCTTGTGCTTCAACGGCCAAACAGGCGCTTGAAGAAGCCCTGCTTTTCGGCTTCGATGAACCGCATGGGCTTGCTCTCGCCGAGGAAGCGGTCGATCACATCCAGGTAGGCGTCCGCAACATGGGTGTTTTTCATCAAAATGGCCGGCACCCCTTGGTTGGACGCCTGCAACACCGCCTCGCTCTCCGGAATCACACCAATCAACGGGGTGCGCAGGATTTCGTGGATGTCGTCCAAGCTCAGCATCTGCCCGCCTTCCACCCGGCTCGGGTTGTAGCGCGTGATCAGCAGATGCTCCTTGATGGGCTCGCGGCCGTCGATGGCACGCTGGGTTTTGCTACTGAGCATGCCCAGGATGCGGTCCGAGTCGCGCACCGAGCTGACCTCGGGGTTGGTGACGATCAAGGCCTCATCGGCGTAGTGCATGGCCATCAGCGCCCCAGTCTCGATGCCGGCGGGCGAATCGCAAACGATGTAATCAAAGCCCATCTCGGCCAGTTCGTCGAGCACGCGCTTGACGCCGTCCTGCGTCAAGGCGTCCTTGTCGCGCGTCTGGCTGGCGGCCAGGATGAACAGGTTCTCGTGCTGCTTGTCCTTGATCAGCGCCTGGCTGAGCTTGACGCCGTCCTGGATGACATTGATGAAGTCATACACCACGCGACGTTCAACACCCAGGATCAAGTCCAGGTTGCGCAGGCCGACGTCAAAGTCAATGACGGCGGTCTTCTTGCCGCGCAGGGCCAGGCCGGTGGCAAAGCTGGCGCTGGTCGTGGTCTTGCCCACGCCGCCTTTGCCAGAGGTCACGACAACGATCTTGGTCATGCAGTTGGTCTCTCGAAAATCGGGGTCAGAAATCAGGAAATGCGTCAAAAGCGCAGCGGCTCCATCAGCAACTTATCCCCCTCCAACCGGACTTGTGCTGGCTTGGCCAGCACCTCCGGCGGCAAGGGCTTTTCAGCGGTCCGAAACGTGCCTGCAATGGCCAGCAACTCGGCCTCCAGACAGTGAGCAAAGATGCGGGCTTCGGTAAACCCCCGCGCACCTGCGATGGCCCGCCCGCGCAGAGCGCCATACACATGAATGTGCCCGTCCGCCAGCACCTCCGCACCATGGCTGACCAACCCCAGAACGATGAGATCGGCATCACGGGCGTAGACCTGCTGCCCACTGCGAAGCGGGCGGTCCACGATCAGCGCCGGCTTGCCCGCCGGGCTGGGAGCGGGCGCGGCGAGAGGCGGCGCTGCCGGAGCGGGCGCCGGAATCGCGGCCTCGCTCGACGCGGTCAGGGCACCGTCACTCAAGGCCAAGCCCAATGCGGACAACCGGGCCACCTCATCGGGCGCCAAATGCTGAAACCCACTGACGGCGACAGGGCGGAGTTGCCACTGGCGCAGCGCCTCCACCAGCCCAGACCAGTCCATGCCGGCCCCCGGGGGCAACTCGCTCACATCGAGGCAGAGGGCCTCGCCGTCAAACGCGCCCGCAACTGCCGCCCACTGCTCGCGCATTTGGGCCACCAACTCGGCCACCGAACGGCTGCGCACAGCCAACTGAAGGGCCGACAGCTGGGTGGATTTGAGTTCAAGGCGGGCTGCGGTCATGGGGCGCGCAAAAAGGCGGCATTTTAGGCGCGCGATGACCGCGTCTCGTCCGGGGACACCCCAGGAGCGAACAAAGTTCGCGCACCTGAGCCCGCCACCCTCGGACTTACCCCCAGTTCTGGCCCGAGCCCGGCTCGCACCCGGTAGCCGACTGTCACCCTGCTTGCGACCCCATGGACAACCAGAAAAAAGATATAAGTTATTGATTTATAAGGAATCATTTTTGCTGCCTAAATTTTGTGCAGGTCAAGCAAACCCGCATGAAATCAGGTGCTTTGGCGCCCCCGGGCAGAGTTACTCACACAGTTATCCACAGAATCGGTGAATACTTGTGAAAACCGAGTCAATTCAAAGACTTAGAAGGGCAGGTTGAAGAAAAACATCTTGCCGACAGCGAGGCCAAACGCTCCCCCCTGGGCCACGGGGGGACAAATACGGGGTTAAGGGGCTTGACTTGTCCCCAAAAATCTGGGGGCGGTATTTTGCTGGCGCGCCCATCACCCGGGCTGTCGAGACAACTTGTAACCCATTGATTCAAAAAGAT
This sequence comes from Inhella gelatinilytica, assembly GCF_016093295.1. Lineage (GTDB taxonomy): Bacteria > Pseudomonadota > Gammaproteobacteria > Burkholderiales > Burkholderiaceae_C > Inhella > Inhella gelatinilytica. The sequence goes on from NZ_JAEDAL010000010.1 coordinate 82,375, forward strand.
TATTTTGACTACATGGGCTTTCTGAGATGATTCATGCTGACGATCAATCAAGCACTTAGCGCATTTTTCGGCAGGTTGCTCACAAAGTTATCCACACCATCATGCTCACCCCCCTCGGTTCACCACGCCATACCTTGTCGCCGGCCCAGTTCTTCGTCGGCGCCTTGGGCGTGACCCTGGCCCTGTTGGCCTCGGGTTGGGCCCCCTTTGACCGCGCAACGTGGTGGATGGAGGTGGCGCCGGTGATCGTGGCGCTACCGCTCTTGGCCCTGACCCAGCGCCGCTACCCCCTGACCACCCTGCTTTACGGTGCCATTGCGCTGCACGCGCTGGTCCTGATTCTGGGCGGCGCCTACACCTATGCCCGGGTGCCCCTGGGCTTCACGGTGCAGGAGTGGTTCGGTCTCTCGCGCAACCCGTATGACAAGTTCGGCCACTTCCTGCAGGGCCTTGTGCCGGCGCTGGCCACCCGTGAAATCCTGGTTCGCGGTCACCACGTTCGCGGCCCGCGCATGCTGGCTTTTCTGGTGCTGTGTGTTGCCCTGGCGATCAGTGCGGTTTATGAGTTGATTGAATGGGCCGCCGCTTTGATGCTCGGGCAGGGTGCCGATGAATTTTTAGGCACCCAGGGCGACCCGTGGGATACGCAGTCCGACATGGCCATGGCCGGGCTGGGCGCCCTGGTCACCTTGGCCGTTCTGTCCCCCTGGCACGACCGCCACTTGGGCGATCGGCCCGGCCCACGCACCCGCTGATGCGCGTTCAGCCGCCCGCCCACGCGGCGGGGTTCAGCCGATAAAACCGGGCCAGCTCCCGGTACACGGCCGGCCACTCGGCCCGCAGGGCCGCCGGACGCTCAAAAAAACACTCACTGGCCACTGCGAAGAACTCGGCCGGCGCTGTGGCCGCGTAGTCGCCCAAGAGCGAGGGCTCCCCTTGTGCCAAGCAGGCCCGCAACTCGTCAAAGGCTTGCTGCATCACCGCACTCCATCGGGCATGGTCGGCGGCCGAGGCCAGCGGCGGCGCCCCGTTGGCCCCTCCGTTGACTTGGTCCAGTTGATGGGCGAACTCATGAATCACCACGTTTTGCCCATCATCGGGATCTGCTGCGCCTGCCCGCACGTCTTCCCACGACAGCAACACCTGGCCTTGAACCCAACTCTCGCCCGCCAGCGCGCGGCGCTGGTCTTGCACCACGCCCCCCGGTTCATTCACGGGGCGCTCAACCCAGAACGCGCCCGGGTAGAGCAGCACCTGTCGCAGCTCGGGGTAATAGCCCCGGGTCGCCCCCAGCAAGGGCAGGCAGGCCTGGGCGGCCACGGTGACTCGCATCTCGTCTGTCACGGTCAGACCCGCGCAACCGATGATGGGTTTTTCGGCCAAAAAAACTTGGATCAGGCCTTTCAACCGCAACTGCAGGGGCGCCGGCAATCGTGCCACCGCCGGCACCCGGCGCCGCAGAATGCGCCGCCATGCCGCGGGAAAAGGTTGCGCGCGCAGCCGGGCCCGCCGCAGGGACCGCCACCACGGTTCGGCCAGCCACCACGCCATCAGCCCCAAGGCCAACGCCAGCACAACAAGTAAAGCCATGCCCGTCATGTGGCGGCCGGCGCGTCAAATTCAAGCGGGTCTGAGCACCATCTCGTGGTGACCGGCACCGGCAGGAATCATGGGATAGCAGTTCTCTTCCGCCCGCACCTGAACATCCAGAAAGTACGGCTGGTCACTGAGCAAGCATTCGGCGAGCGCGCCCTCGAGTTCGCCCCGGGCGCTGACTTGCCGCGCCTGCCACCCAAACCCCCGCGCCACTTGAACAAAGTCCGGCAGCGCCTCGGTGTATGAGTGGCTGTAACGCCGGTCGTAATGCAGCTCTTGCCACTGGCGCACCATGCCCATGCGACCGTTGTTCACCAAGACGAGCTTGACCGCCGCGCGGTGCTGAACGGCTGTGGCCAGTTCCTGCAGGTTCATCAGCACGGAGGCATCGCCGCTCACACAGACCACTGTTCGGTCCGGGTGCGCGATTTGCGCGCCAATCGCCGCCGGTAGGCCGTACCCCATGGTGCCGGCCCCGCCGCTGGTCAGAAAGCGCCGAGGCTGCTCAAAGCCGAGGTGCTGGGCCGCCCACATCTGGTGCTGGCCCACATCCGTGCTCACGATGGCGTCTCGCGCCCGAACCCAGGGAGCCAGGGCACGCAACAGCGCCTGCGGCACGATGTGCACCGGGTCATCCTGAAAATCCAGGCAGCGGCGCGCACGCCAGGCCTCAATCTGCGCCCACCAGGCCTGCAAATCGGGTTGCGCCCGCGCGCCCCAGGCCTGCAGCAAGAAGTTCAAACTGTCCTCGCAATCCCCCACCAGGGCCAAGCGCGGTGCCACCACGCGCCCGATCTGCGCCGGGTCAATGTCCAAGTGGATAAAGCTGGCCTGAGGGCAAAAGTCCTGCAGCCGACTGGTGACCCGATCATCAAATCGCGCCCCCACTGCGACGATCAAGTCCGCCTCGTGCATCGCCAAGTTGGCCTCTACCGTGCCGTGCATGCCCAGCATCCCCAACCACTGCGGGGCACTGGCGGGGAAGGCCCCCAACCCCATCAGCGTCAGCGTGCACGGGGCACCGACGCGCTGCACCAGTTGCGTGAAAGCCCGGCAGGCGCCCTCGCCGGCACTGATCAACCCCCCACCTCCATAGAACACAGGGCGACGCGACGCGCTCAGGGCCACTGCGGCCAACTCGGCCCGGGCCCGCAGCGCTGCCGTGGCGTTGGAGTCCAGCACGGGGGGCGGGCCTGCGGGGGTGGAGGCCGCCGGTGGGCCAACCTCACAGCCCGACGCCAGCGTCTGCGCCTGCACATCTTTCGGCACATCGAGCAACACCGGCCCGGGCCGCCCTTGCTGCGCCAGCGCGAACGCGCGGCGCACGGTGGGCTCGATGGCGTCAGCCGACTGCACCTGATGGTTCCACTTGGTGACCGTCCGCGTGATGCCCAGCGCATCGCACTCCTGAAAGGCTTGCGTCCCAATCGCATCCCGCCGCACCTGCCCACTGATCACGAGCAGGGGAATGGAGTCCGAATGGGCATCCAACAAGCCCGACACGGTATTGGCCACGCCGGGGCCAGACGTCACGAACACCACCCCCACCCGACCGGTGCTGCGGGCGTAGCCCTCAGCCGCGTGCACGGCGGCTTGCTCGTGGCGCACCAGCACGTGGTGCAGGCGGGGTTCCCCGTGCAGGGCGTCGTAAAGCGGCAACACGGCACCGCCGGGGTAGCCGAACACCGTGTCCACCCCCAGCTCCAACAGGACCCGGATCAGCCGCTCGGCCCCCGTTTCAGCGCGAGGCGGGGCGACGAGGTTCTGCAACGCGGCAGCGCAAAGGGGAGCATTCATGCCCACAACTTTGCCGAATTTGATCCGGAAAAGGCTGCTGATTTGCCTGTGAAAATGCATTCAATCAGCAAAGTATTCTTTGATAATAAATATCTACAGCATGAATACCTTTGACAAGTTTGACCGCGCCATTCTGGCCGCCTTGCAGCGTGACGCGCGCATGAGCCTGAACGAGCTCAGCAAAACCGTCGGCCTGACCAGCTCGCCCTGCTGGGCCCGCATCAAGCGGCTCGAAGAAGCGGGCGTAATTGAGGGCTACACCGTGCGCCTGAATGCCGAAAAGCTGGGGCTGGGCGACACGGTCATCGTGCAGGTCACCCTGGACAGCCACTCCGACGAAGCGCTGTTCGCTTTCGGCCGTGCGCTGGCGGACATCCCCGAAGTGCTGGACGCCTACTTGGTGTCAGGCGACTACGACTACATCATTCGCATCGCCGTCGAAAACACCCGCGATTACGAACGCCTGCTGCGCGAACGGCTCTACAAGATCCCCGGCATCCGCCACAGCAAGAGCAGTTTCGTACTGCGCTGCCTGAAAAACAGCCCGCTGCCCCTGCTGCCCCGCTCCTGAAGCCCGTGGGCCAACCCGCAGCGCAGCATCCATTTGCCGCCCAGATACTCGCGGGCCTTCAGGGAGACGACCGTTAGAGACCTCCGATGACTTGGAAAAAACGAAGGATCGCCACCTTCACGTTTTTGGCCTTCGCGCTCCTGTTGGGGCTGTGGCTAGCCGCACGGCACCAAGTCCAATTGGAGCAAGCCGACGGCGCGCCCAACACGGCCGCCGCGCAGGCCTCGCGGCCTTCAGCGTCGCTGGCGCTCAACCCGACAGCTTTGCCGACTGCCCCGAGCACGCGCCCAACTCCCCCATCTGCGCCTCTCACCGAGCGCGAACGACGCTGGCAGGAGCGGGATCGGGCGTGGTGTGATCAAGGCACCCAGGTCACCGCCGGGGCCTCGCGCAAAGGACCCTCGAGTGAATCAGCCGAGCGCATTTCCGAGGCCCTAGAGAAAGAGCAGCGCGTCGCCTGGGCCGACCTGACTCGCGAATGGGAGCAGACCCTGCGCGCCCAAGCCGACCCCGCCTCACAGGCCACGGCGGAGACCCTCTGGATGGTGCGCAACCGAGGGGCCGACACCGCTGCGGTTGTAGACCGACTGACCGACCTGGCCCAACGCACCCGCCTGCCCTACGTGGTCGGGCTGGCCGCGCAGAGCGCCTGCTGGTCTTCACACACGGACCCCAAGTGTCAAGCCGCGCTCAAAATTTGGTTGGAGGTCGAGCCCCACAACCTTCAGGCGCTTCAATATTCACCCCCCGAACGCAACGCTGAACCGGCCGCCGTGCACCTCTACATGGATCGGCTGATGACGGCCCGCGAAAGTCGCAACCCCCAGGTGGAGTTCATCCAAAGACTCTGGAATTTGGAAGGGGACCTGCCGCCCGGCTTGCGCCGGACCACCCGAAGTGTGGGTTTGATCGGCCTGTGGGCCGCCACGCAGGCCGGTCGTTGGTCCGCATTGACCGGTCTGTGCAAAAGTCTGAGCGCAAGGGGCGGGGACCCCCATCGCTGCGGCGAAGTGGCGGACCACCTGTGGCCTCTGCTGCGCCGCAATGCCTTTGACGAAACCCTCTTACTGGCGCTGGCGCGGACGGCGCCGAGTCGGTCGACAGACTGGGCGGCCCGGGCAGAGGAGACGGAAGCGCGTACTCAGTGGGCAACGCACGAATTCATCGAGCAGAGTCAGCCCTGGATTGAACAGGACTTGGCCTGTCACTCGGCCAGCCCGATGCAAGACTACGCACGGGACCTGTTCATGCAGGGCGAGATCGCAGCGCTCAACGCCCGAATGCCCCGCGACCCCGCCGCCCGCGCCGCGCTGGCGAAGCGTTTTCGTGACAAACGCGGACGGGGATTGCTGGAGAACCCGGCGTCCGGAGGGGGTGCCGGGCGCTGAGCCCCGCCTTAATCACGGGGCTCCGCTGGCAAAACCCTGGGGTGCCGCACCCGCCCCAAAAGCGTATGCTGGCCCTCCGCCCCAAGCCCCCTTTCAGACGTCCTCCATGCAAATCGCTGGTTTCACGCTGCAGGAAGTGATTTACGCCCACGGCGAAACGGTGGTTTGCTTGGCGCAGGCGGCTACGGGCGAGTGGCGGGTGCTGAAGGTGCTCGACACCCAGCAACCCGCCCCCGACCTGCTGGCGCGGTGGCGACACGAGCACAGCCTGCTGCGCACCTTGGATTCCGAATGGATTCTGAAAGCGCTGGACTTGAAGCCCCACGGCCGCAGCGTGGTCTTGGTGTTGGAGCACTTTGCGTCCACAAGCTTGGCGCAACTCATCGAACGCAATGCCCTGGATTTGGGCGAGCGCCTTCAACTGGCGATTCAGCTGTGCCAAGCCCTGGGGGCGGTCCATGCCCAGCACTTGATTCACGGCGACATCGCGCCCAAGAACGTGCTGGTGGATTTGGCGACGTTCCGCTTGAAGCTGTGTGATTTTGGCCTGGCGACCCGGCTGGACCGCGAAACCCGGCGCAGCGGAGAAGGTGCCCCCCGGGGAACACTGGAGTACTTGTCGCCCGAACAAACGGGGCGCACGAATTTGGCGGTGGACTACCGCAGTGACTTCTATGCGCTGGGGGTGACGCTGTACGAATTGTTGGGCGGGCAGCGGCCGTTCCAGTCGGGTGACTCCATGGCCCTGCTGCATGCCCACATCGCCCTGCCCCCGCCGCCCCTGCACCAATTGAACCCGCAGGTGCCGGAGCCCCTCTGTGCCGTGGTGCACAAGCTGCTGGCCAAAAACCCCGACGAGCGCTACCAAAGCAGCCATGGGCTCAAGGCGGATTTGGACCACTGCGCGGAACAACTGCGCGTTCAGGGGCGCATCGAACCCTTCGCGCTGGCCCAGCAGGACGTTCCCGAACGGTTCAGTGTCTCGCAGCGTCTGATCGGACGGGAGGCACAGATCCACAACATCCTGGCCGCGTTCGAGCACGCGCGCAGCGGCCAGGCTCAGCTGCTGCTGGTGGCGGGGCCTTCGGGTGTGGGGAAGTCGGCGCTGGTGGCCGAATTGCACCGCCCGGTGTTGGCGCAGCGCGGCTACTTCTTGCGCGGCAAGTGCGACCAGTTCAACCACGAGCAGCCTTACGCGGCGCTGGTGCAGGCGTTTCATCCCTTGATGGAGCAACTGGCAGTCGAGGACCCGGTTCGACGCGCCTATTGGCGCGAACAGCTGGGCCAAGCGCTGGGGGAACACGCGGCGGCCATCACGGAGATCGTTCCGCAACTGCGCCTGCTGCTCGGCGACGTGCCCCCGCTGCCCGTGCTGCCTCCCGTCGAAAACGAGCAGCGCTTTCACATCGCCTTTGGGCGCTTTGTGCGCATCGTGGCCGCGCAGGCCCACCCGGTCTTGCTGTTCCTGGACGACCTGCAGTGGGCCGATCGCCCCACCCTGCGCCTCATGGAGCAGTTGCTGACCGGTGACGAACGCGCCTGCTTGCTGATCGTCGGCGCTTACCGCGACAACGAGGTGGACGCCACCCACCCCATGCAAGAACTCTTGCACCTGGTGCAGCGCCACCGCCCTGTTGAGCAGTTGCTCTTGCCCCCCTTAGATTTGAGTCAGGTCGCACAGTGGCTGGGGGAGTCCCTGCACCGCCCGCCTGGCTCGGTAACCCCACTGGCCACGCTCTGCCATGCCAAGACCGGCGGCAACCCGTTCTACCTGAGCCAATTCCTGCGCCATCTGCATGAAGTGGGCGATCTGCAGTACGACCGCCCCACCGGCGCCTGGGTCTGGGACTTGGAGCGCATTCGCGGCCGCGACGAGACCGCCAACGTCGTGGAGCTGATGCTCACCCGGCTGCGCAGCCTGCCCCAGGACACGCGGGATTTGCTGGCCCGAGTCGCCCACCTGGGCGAGGGCTTTCGCTTGGGCGAGTTGATGCTCTTGTGTGGCCAGGACGCTCGCACCACTGCTGCCCGGCTGTGGCCGGCCCTGGCCGCGGGTCTGGTGCTGCCGCTGGGCGAGCGCTACAAATTCGAAGAGAGCCCCGATCTCTTGGAGCGCGCGCGCTACCGTTTCCTGCACGACCGGGTTCAGCAGGCCGCCCATGCGCTCACCCTTGCGGACGACCGCAGCGCACTGCAACTCGACTGCGGGCGCCGCCTGCAGCGAGGGCTTCAGGCCGCGGAACTCGAGGACCGCCTCTTCGTGGTGCTGGAGTGCATGAACCAAGGACTAAACCTCCTGGTGGAGCCAACCGAGCGCGAAGCCCTGGGCCGACTGAACCTGCAGGCCGGTTTGCGCGCCAAAGCCTCGTCCGCCTACGCGGCGGCGGCCCAGCACCTGAAGCTGGCCCAGAAGCTCCTCCCCGCCGAGGCCTGGGCGCAGGACCCCGTCGGCACCCAGCGGGTCTACAAGGCACTGGCGGAGGCCCTTTATCTGGCTGGGCAGTTTGAGGCCGCCCTGGCGGTCTACCCCCAGGTGCATGCCCAGTGTGCCGACCCCGTGTTGCGCGCCGAAATCTGCTTGGTGCAAGCCGAACAGCTGTGCATTCAGGGGCACTTCCTGACCGCCCTGCCCGTTCTGCGCCAGGGTTTGGCCTTGGTCGGGCGCCCCTTCCCGGAGGAGGATGCGCAGGCGATGGCCGCCTTCCCGGAAGAATTCGCCCAGACGCAAGCCTTGCTGGCGGCCCACGCCCACACGGACTGGCTGGCACTCCCAGAAATGAAAGACCCGGCGCGCCTGATGGAGATGCGCCTTTACCTGGGCTTGACCCACGCCAGCTACCAGTGCGCCTGCTTTGGCACCTTCTTGCTGGACGCCAGCCGCATGGTGCGCACCAGCTTGCAATACGGGCTTTGCGACTTAACGGCGGTGGCCTGCGTGGCCTACACCACGGCCATGGCCGCCATGAAACTGCCGTACACCGAGGTGCACCGCATGGGGCGCATGGCGGTGCGCATTGCCGAGGCGAGGCCCGATCGCCATTACCGCATCACGGTCTATCAATACTTCGGGCCGTTCTACCAACACTGGGGTGAGCCCTTGCAGGACAGCCTGCCCCTGCTCGACCGCGCGATTGAATTGGGGCTGAGCGGGATGAACCCGCTCTCCACCGGCTACTGCGTGCTGCTGCGGGCCGTCAACCGCTTCATCTACGGCGCGCCGCTGGAAGAAGTGGAACCCGAAGCCGAACGTGCCCAGCGCGTATTGCAACGCACCCTGCAGCCCAGCACCGAAGCCATGCTGCTCACCGGCGTGCTGCAGCCGCTCCGGGCGCTGCGCGGCCACACGCAGGGCCCGCTGAGTTTTGAGAGCGCCGAGTTCAGCCCCAGCGCCTTCTTCAAGGGCGATGAGCGCTCGCCTGGCATTCAGTTGGCCTTTTACAGCGCCGCTTGGTTGCGACATGCCTACCTGCTGGGGGCCGCAGAGCTGTGGCGCCACCATGTGCCGAACGTGCCGATGATCGGCTTGGTGCTACCCGACAGCCCCACGTACGTCGAGGCCTGTTTCTATGAAGCCCTGGGCCTGCTGCGCGAAGGGTTTGGGGAGGCCCCCGATGGGTTGGCGCGCGCCCAAGCGCACCTGCAAAGCTTTGAGACCTGGGCCCACGGCTGCCGCACCAACTTCCACCACCGGGCGCTCCTGATCGCCGCCGAGCTCGCCCGGGTCCAGGGCGATGAGCGCCACGCGATGGACCTGTTCGCCCAGGCCATTGATGCCGCCGCCCAAGCCGAGTTCACCGCGGACGAGGCCCTGGCCAACGAGCGCTATGCCCGTTTTTGGCAGGGGATGGGGCAACAGCAGCTGGCGGCGAATTTCATTCGGGAGGCCCACTTCCACTACCGGCGCTGGGGTGCCTCGGTCAAGTGCCAGCAACTCGAAACCGAATGGCCGCAGCTGTCGTTCCGCGTGGTGCAGCGGCACAGCGCCACGACCGGTCATTCGTTGGGCAGCACCCAAAGCGAGAGCGCCAATGCCGTCGACCTGGCCTCCCTGCTGAAAGCCAACCAGGCGCTGGCCCAGCAAATCCACCTCGACACCCTGCTCGAAACCATGCTGAGCTTGCTGCTGCAAAACGCCGGGGCCGAGGCCGGCGCCATCATCAGCTGCAACGAGGGGGAGTTGGTACTGGAGGTTCAAGGCAGCTTGGGCGCCGGGCAGTTGCAAATTTCGCAGCGCTTGGCTCAAGCCTTGACTGCGGATGACACCTGGCTCCCCATGCCGCTGCTGGAGTACGTGCAACTCACCCGAAGCACCTTGGTGCTGAATCAACCCGCGCAAGACCCCCGATTTGCCCGCAGCGCCTATTGGCAGGCGCTGCAGCCGCAATCGGTGCTGTGCCTCCCGGTTCTGACCCAGGGGCGATTGGTGGCCCTGGTCTATTTGGAGAACCGGCTGCTCAGCGATGCCTTCACGCTACGACAGCAGCGCACCCTGGAGGCGCTGAGCGCCCAAGCCGCCATTTCCATGCTCAATGCCCGGTTTTACGAAAGTCTCGAAGAGAAAGTCGCTCAGCGCACCGAAGAGCTGCGGCAGATGAGCATGAAGGATGGCCTGACCGGGATTGCGAACCGTCGGGCCTTTGATGAGCGATTGGCACTGGAATGGCGGCGCAGCCAACGGCACGGCCGTCCACTCTCATTGCTGATGATCGACATCGACCACTTCAAGCTCTTCAACGACCACTATGGGCACGTGGACGGCGATCAGTGCATCCGGGCGGTGGCCCAGGCGCTGCAGGCCTCCATCACGCGGGCGACGGACTTGGTGGCCCGCTTCGGTGGGGAAGAATTTGCAATTCTTGTTCCGGATGCGGACACGACGGCCGCAGCCCAGATTGCCACCGTCTGTCACCACAGCATCCGAGCCTTGGGCCTCGATCACGCCCCCTCGCCCACGGCTGAGAGCGTCACGGTCAGCATCGGGCACGCCACCTGCGTGGCCCATGCGCTGGAAGGCCCTGAGGCCCTGATTCGGGCCGCCGATCAGGCGCTCTACCAGGCCAAGCGCACAGGGCGCAACCGCAGTTGCGCCGCCGAATGAGTGCCGGCCTTTAAAGCGCCAAGCGCTGGCGTGCGGCTTGGTACTCGCGGGCCAGCCGGTCCACGAGTTCGGACGTCGGCACCACCGCCTTGACCGGGTTGATGCCTTGGCCGCAGCCCCAGATGTCCTTCCAGGCTTTGGCTGCCGCACCGCCGCCGAAGTTCATTTTGCTGGGGTCGCTCGCTGGCAGGTTGTCCGGGTCCAGCCCTGCACGCGCAATGGAGCCTCGCAGGTAATTGCCATGCACCCCCGTGAAAAGGTTGGTGTAGACGATGTCGTCGCTCGTGCCGCCGACGATTTCAGACTTGTACTCCGCGGCAGCCCGCGCCTCTGTGGTCGCGATAAAGGCCGAGCCCATGTAGGCCAGGTCGGCGCCCATGGCTTGCGCGGCCAGGATGCCGTCGCCGGTACCAATGGCCCCACTGAGCAGCAGCGGCCCATCAAACCACTCACGGATTTCCTGGATCAAGGGGATCGGGTTCTTGACTCCGGCGTGACCGCCGGCGCCGTGGGCCACGGCGATCAGACCATCGGCGCCCTTCTCGATGGCCTTCTTGGCGAATTTGTTGTTGATGACATCGTGCAGCACGAGGCCCCCCCAGGCGTGCACGGCCTGGTTGACATCCTCCCGTGCGCCCAGGCTGGTGATGATGAGCGGGACCCTGTACTTGGCGCACACGGCCATGTCGTGCTCCAAGCGGTCGTTGCTCTTGTGCACGATTTGGTTGATCGCAAAAGGCGCCGCCGGGCTTTCCGGGTGGGCCCGGTTGTGGGCCGCCAGGGCTTCGGTGATCTCGGCCAACCACTCGTCGAGCAGCTCAGCTGGGCGGGCGTTGAGCGCCGGCATGGAGCCGACGATGCCCGCCTTGCACTGGGCGATCACCAGCGCCGGCACCGAGACGATGAACATCGGCGAAGCCACCACCGGCAGCCGCAGGCCTTGCAGGATCTTGGGGAGCGCCATGATTAGAAGGCTTCCAACGGCAGGGCCAGGGCCGAGCCCGCGCCGTTCAGCACGGCGTCACGCAGTGCTGCCGTGCGCGGCAGGATGTGCTCGGCATAGAAGCGCGCGGTGGTGATCTTGGCCTGCATGAATGCGGTGTCGTTGCCGGCCGCCCATTCCTTCTCAGCCGCCAGCAGGGCGCGCGCCAGTTGCCAACCCGCCACCAAGTTCCCAGCCAGCATCAGGTAAGGCACGGAACCGGCAAAGACCGCGTTCGGGTTGCTGCGGCCGTTCTCGGCCATGAAATCCACCACGGCCAGATAGGCTTGACGGGCATGGCTGAGGTTGGCCCGCATCGCATGTGCCGCTTCGCTCCCCTGAGCCAACTCCAACTCCGTGGCCTCCACCATCGCCGCCACGGTGCGCGCGTACTGGCCACCATCGCGCAGCGTCTTGCGTCCCACAAGGTCATTGGCCTGGATGGCCGTCGTGCCTTCGTAGATGGTCAGGATCTTGGCGTCGCGGTAATGCTGGGCAGCACCCGTTTCTTCGATGAAGCCCATGCCGCCGTGGACTTGTACGCCCAGGGACGTGACCTCGTGGCTGATCTCGGTGCTGTAGCCCTTGACCAACGGCACCAGGAATTCATAGAACGCCTGCGCCTCTTGATCACCCGCCGCATGCGTGCGGTCATAAGCGCCCGCCGCAGTGCTGGCCATGGCGCGGCAGCCTTCGGTGAGGGCCCGCATGGTCATGAGCATGCGGCGAATGTCAGGGTGATGAATGATGGTTGCCGCGGCCGCCTGCGAGCCATCAACCGGCCGACTCTGCACCCGATCGCGCGCATAGCCCACCGCCTGCTGATAGGCCCGTTCGGAAAGCGCCACGCCTTGGACGCCCACGCCATATCGGGCGGCGTTCATCATGATGAACATGTATTCGAGGCCACGGTTTTCCTCGCCGACCAGATAGCCGATGGCACCCCCGTGGTCGCCAAACTGCAGCACCGCCGTGGGGCTGGCCTTGATGCCCAGCTTGTGCTCGATGGACACACAGTGCGCATCGTTGCGTGCGCCCAGGGAGCCATCGTCATTGACCAAGAACTTGGGCACAACGAAAAGGCTGATGCCCTTCACCCCGGCCGGCGCGCCCGGCACGCGCGCGAGCACCAAATGGACGATGTTCTCGGCCATGTCGTGTTCGCCGTAGGTGATGAAGATCTTGGTCCCAAAGACTTTGTAAGTGCCGTCACCCTGCGGCTCGGCCTTGGTACGGACCAGGGCCAGGTCCGACCCCGCCTGCGGCTCGGTCAAATTCATCGACCCCGTCCAGCTGCCATCGATCATCTTGGGGATGTATCGGCGCTTGAGCTCGTCACTGCCCGCCGTCAGCAGCGCCTCGATGGCGCCATCGGTCAGCAGCGGACACAGGGCGAAACTCATGTTCGCGCTGTTGACCATCTCTTGGCAGGCAGCCGCAATGACCTTGGGCAGGCCCTGACCGTCAAATTCGGTGGGGTGCACCAGGCCTTGCCAACCGCCCTCCACATATTGACGGAAGGCCTCCTTGAATCCCGGCGTGGTCGTGACTTTGCCGTCCGCCCAGCTGCTGGGGTTCTTGTCCCCGTCGTGGTTCAGGGGCGCGATCACATCCTGGCAAAGCTTGGCGCATTCGTCCAGAACAGCCTGGGCGGTGTCCAGACCGGCATCGGCAAACGCGGGGATTTGGGTCAGGCTGTCGAGGTCGGCCAGATGGGCCATGTTGAACAGCAGATCCTTGACGGGGGCGGTGTAGCTCATGATGACTCCAGAAAAATGAAAGGCGCCGGCACCCGGGGGTGGCGGCGCCCTGGGATCGGGTGCAGTGAATTACAGGCTGTTGACCAGTTCGGGCACTGCCGCGAACAGGTCCGCTTCCAGGCCGTAGTCCGCCACGCTGAAGATGGGCGCCTCGGGGTCCTTGTTGATCGCCACGATCACCTTGGAATCCTTCATACCCGCCAGGTGCTGAATCGCGCCGCTGATGCCGCAGGCGATGTAGAGCTGCGGGGCGACGATCTTGCCGGTCTGGCCCACCTGCCAATCGTTGGGTGCGTAGCCGGCGTCCACGGCGGCACGGCTGGCGCCGAGCGCCGCGTTCAACTTGTCGGCCAACGGGGTCAGCACGGCATTGAACTGGTCGCTGGAGCCCATGGCGCGACCGCCCGAGACGATGATCTTGGCACCCGTGAGTTCGGGACGGTCGCTCTTGGTGGTCTCACGGCCCACAAAGCTGCTCTTGCCCGAATCGCCGACCGCAGCAATGGCTTCCACTGCCGCGCTGCCCCCGGCAGCCGCCGCGTCAAAGCCGGTGCTGCGCACGGTAATGACCTTGATGCCATCGACCGACTGCACGGTGGCGAGGGCATTGCCCGCGTAGATCGGGCGCTCAAACGTGTCGGCGCTTAGGACCTTGGTGATGTCGCTGATCTGGGCCACATCCAACAGGGCCGCCACGCGCGGTGCGGCGTTCTTGCCGCTGGCCGTGGCCGGAAACAGGATGTGGCTGTAGCTAGAGGCCAGGGCCACCACTTGAGCGGCGAGGTTTTCGGCCAAGCCTTCAGCCAGCGCAGCGCCATCAGCGTGCAGCACCTTGGCCACGCCAGCGATGGCGGCAGCGGCTTGGGCCGCACCCGCCGCGTTGTGACCGGCCACCAGCACGTGCACATCGCCACCGCAGGCCAGGGCAGCCGTCACGGTGTTGAGGGTGGCGCCCTTCAGGGTGCCATGGTCGTGTTCGGCAATGACGAGAACGGCCATTTAGATCACCTTCGCTTCGTTCTTGAGTTTGCTCACCAAGGTGGCCACGTCCGGCACCTTGATCCCCGCGCTGCGCTTGGCCGGTTCGGCGACCTTCAGCGTCTTGATGCGCGGCGTCACATCCACACCCAGATCGGCCGGTTTGACCGTATCCAGCGGTTTCTTCTTGGCCTTCATGATGTTGGGCAGCGTCACATAGCGCGGCTCGTTCAAGCGCAAGTCGGTCGTGATGACCGCCGGCAGGGCCAGCTTCACCGTTTCCAAGCCGCCATCCACCTCGCGGGTGACGTTCACGCCACCGTCCACGGCCTCGACCTTGGAGGCGAAGGTGCCTTGCGGCATGCCGGTCAGCGCGGCCAGCATTTGGCCAGTCTGGTTGCAGTCGTCGTCGATGGCTTGCTTGCCCAAGATGACCAACTGCGGCGCTTCCTTCTCGACCAAGGCCTTGAGGATCTTGGCCACCGCCAGGGGCTGCAACTCGGCATCGGTCTCCACCAGGATGGCGCGGTCAGCACCAATGGCCATGGCGGTGCGCAGGGTCTCCTGACACTGGCTCACACCGCACGAGACGGCGACGATTTCCGTCACAACGCCCTTTTCTTTCAGTCGAACGGCTTCTTCGACGGCAATTTCGTCGAAGGGGTTCATCGACATCTTGACGTTGGCAATGTCCACGCCCGAGCCATCGGCCTTGACGCGCACCTTCACGTTGTAGTCCACGACCCGCTTGACGGGCACCAGTACTTTCATCCCGGTCTCCAAGAAGGGAAAAACTGCCGGCATTCTAGGGGTCGACCCCAGGGGGTACAGGGGGTTTCGGGGCAAACCTGCAGTCAAAATAGAACGGTCGTTCTATTTTTTGCGTGAGGTCAAGGTGCAACCATCGGTGGGTGTATGGGATTCAGGCGTTGGCGGGCTCACGGTGCTCGCCGCCCTGCGTCGGGCTTTGCCCGGCGTACCGATGCACTACCTGGCCGACAGCGCCCATGCCCCCTACGGCGAGCGCGCTGACGCTTTCATTCTGGAACGCAGCCTGGCGCTGACCGACCATTTGATTGCCCGGGGAGCGCGACTCATCGTGATCGCCTGCAACACCGCCACGGCCGTAGCGGCCGACGCGCTACGGGTCCGCCATCCGGGAGTCCCCATCGTCGGCATCGAACCCGGCATCAAACCGGCGGTCGCCGCCAGTCGTACCGGTCGCGTGGGCGTACTGGCCACCACTGCGACGGTCAACAGCCCACGTTTTGCCCGCCTGCTTGCCCGGCATGCCGCCGACGCCCGAATCACATCGGTCGCGTGCTCGGGCGTGGTCAAGCACATCGAAGCGGGAGATGTCGACAGTGCGGCCTTGCGGGCCCTCATTCACCGCTATTGCGAGCCTCTGCGGCAAAACGCCGTGGATACCGCCCTGCTGGGCTGCACCCACTACCCCCTGATTCGACCACTGTGGGAGGCCGAACTGGGCCCCGGTGTGCAACTGATCCAGGTGGAGGCGGCCGTTGCCCAACAGGCCGCCCGACTTTGGGCCGGAACGATGCCCCCTGAAGAGGTCGGGGGGTTGCGGTTGAGTTCGACGGGCGACCCTGGCGTTCTCGCCCAAGTCGCCCGCCAGGGTTTGGGCTGGCTGGACGTGCAGCCCACCCATGAGCGGATCTAAGCCGGCACCTGAACCGCCAGCCGGGCGCGCTCAATACATGCGATCAGGTCGGCCTCGGCATACGGCTTACCCAGCAGGGTCGTCACGCCCGCCGCATCGGCAGCGGCTTTGCGGTCATCGGCCGAGGTGATCATGATGACGGGAATCGCCCCCAAAGTGGCGGAAGCACGCACGTATCGCGTGAGCTCAAACCCGTCCATTCCCGGCATTTCAACGTCGGTGATGACCACATGGGGCGTATGCAGCGCCATCTTGGCCACTGCCTCTTCGCCACTGTCCGCCAACACCACCTGATATCCCTGCGGAGCCAAAGCGCGTTGTGTTTTCACCCGCACCACCTTGGAGTCATCCACCACAAACACCACGGTTTCATCCGCACGCAGTTCACGTGAATTCAGCGACGGCAGGGGTGGCGCCACGGCCATCTGTGCTGGAGACTGGGCCGCCAGCCGCTCAGCCTCCCGTTGCTCGGCTTCCAGGCGCTCGGCTTCCCGTTGCTCGGCTTCCAGTCGCTCAGCTTCCCGTCGCTCAGCTTCCCCTCGCTCAGCTTCCCGTCGCTCAGCTTCTCGTCGCTCAGCTTCTCGTCGCTCAGCTTCCAGTCGCTCGGCTTCCAGTCGCTCGGCTTCCAGTCGCTCGGCTTCCAGTCGCTCGGCTTCCAGTCGCTCGGCTTCCAGTCGCTCGGCTTCCAGTCGCTCGGCTTCCAGTCGCTCGGCTTCCAGTCGCTCGGCTTCCA
>NZ_JAEDAL010000011.1 GCF_016093295.1 Inhella gelatinilytica
TGGCCATCGAGATGGGCGCTGACGCGGTGGACATCGGCAAGACCATCCACCCGCACCCGACGCTGGGCGAGAGCATCGGCATGGCCGCCGAGGTGGCGCATGGCTCTTGTACGGATGTGCCGCCGGCAAGGCGCTAAGTTGCCTGCCGTGCGCTGATGGGCTTGACGGGGCGATGAAGTCCGCCGAACCTTGCGCATGGTGAAGAGGCCGGGAACCTTGGAGGGGTCGACCATGCGTGGTTTCGGGTGGTGGCGGGGGTGGGGTCTGGTGGCTCTGGGCTTGGCCCTGAGCTCCTGGACGCACGCGGCCGACTGCCAACTGCGCATTCGGTGGACGCACGACCCCCCGTTCAGCATGGCCTTGCCGGATGGCCGCCCTGGGGGGCTGCAGGTGGAGCTGGCTGAGGCGACGTTTGGTCGCATGGGCTGCAAGCTGCTGTGGCGCCAGTTGCCGTGGGCCCGCGCACTCAAAGACCTGGAGTCGGGGGAGTTGGACGTGCTGATGGGGGCGTTTCGTCGACCTGAGCGCGAGGCCTACGCCTGGTTCTCCGTGCCCAATCGAACCTCAAGGAATCTGTTGTTTGTGCGCTCTGATGAGGCATCGCGCTGGACCATCCACAGCTGGGAGACCTTGCAGCGCTCGGGCATGCGACTGGGTGTTCAGGTGGATGTGAGCTACGCCCAGGAGTTGGATGCCCTGATGCGGGAGCCTGCGTTCCGGGAGCGGGTGGTGAGGGCACCCAATCGATCGGGGCTTTGGAGGATGTTGCAGCGCGGGCGGATCGACGGGGTGGTGGCCGATGAGTGGACGGCCCAAATCGAGTGGGAACACGTGGGAGGTGGTACGACCATTCAGTCGTTGCCGCTGGTCATTTCCAATCAACCGGTTGGGGATGCCTTTAGCAAACGCACCCAGTCCCTTCAATTTGTCCAGCGCTATGACCAAACGGTTGAAGGTCTTCAGCGCGAAGGTGTCTTTCAGGCCATTTTGCGCAAATACTTGGCGACGCCGTGACTCACGGCGCGTTGGCAGTGGCGATGTGACCGCATTCAGTGCGTAAGCTTGCGCCCGTGAAATCGACCCATGACCTCCAATTGAAGTCCCCCGTGACGGGGATCTTGTTTCCTGCCCGTTTGGATGGGCGTCGCAGCAGCGCGGACGCGGGCCTGCGGGTGATGGCGGCTGTGCTCCGTGCCCAGAATCAAGGCAAATGGGCGCAGCAGTTGGACGTGGAGGACCACTGGCGTCAGCACTACCCGATGTATTGGCGGCAAATGGTGGCCTCCGCCTTGGCGAGCCCCCGGGTCGCGTTGGATGGCGCCACCTCCGGGCTGCAGGCCCTTTGGCTGAGCTTGCTGTGGACCAACGAGCGCGGGCAAGAAATCAGCCTGCGAGCCGCCCTGGAACTGCCGGAAGGGAAGCCCTTTCAAACGCACACGCTGCGAGGTACTGGCGCCCCTTCGGTCCAACCCTGGTCTGTTCCCTACCGGGGCCGGCAGTTGCAGGGGCAAGAGTTGCTGCTGCAACTGATCCGCTGGGTGGAGTCCGGCGTGATGGAGCCCAGTGCGGCCAAGGCGTTGGGGCGTTGCGTGCGCCACCCGGAGTGGTTTGATCTGTCCGATCGCCACATTGCCCTGCTGGGTGCGGGCAGTGAGATGGGGGCACTCAAGTGGCTGATGCGTTGGCGGGCCAATGTGTATGCCGTGGACTTGCCCCGGCCGGAGGTCCACAGCCGCCTTCAAGACGCCTGCACGATGGGCAATGGCACGTTGCACGTTCCCGTGCGGGGGAGCCCCGGACTCGACGGGGCGGGGGCCGATCTGCTTCAGGACGCGCCGCGCATCGCGGAATGGCTGCTGAGTCTGGGGAAAAACCTGGACCTGGCTTGCATGGCTTATGCCGATGGTGAGCGCCACCTTCGACTGAGCGCGGCCATGGACATGGTGACCTCGGCGGTCGTTCAAGCCCAGCCGCAGAGCAGTTTGGCGTATTTGGCGACCCCAACGGATGTGTTTGCCGTGCCGCCCGAGGCCGCGGATGCGTCGGAGTGGGTGTACGCGCGTCGCAGTTGGGGGGGGCGGCTGGCGGGTGCGCTGAGCCGCGGCCTCTGGTTTGCACCCAACAGCCCCCAGCGCTTCGAGGAATCAGGACGCCGACTGGGTTTGGTGGATGCGCTGGTGGTTCAACAAGGGCCCAATTACGCACTGGCCAAGCGCTTGCAGCAATGGCGTGCGCTCTTGGCACGGTCCATGGGCCACCGCGTCAGCTTCAATGTGGCACCGGCCACCCGCACGCGCTCGGTGCTGAGCAATCGATTGCTGGCAGCGGGCTTCGGCGGCGCCGGAGCCTTTGGACTCGAGGTCTTTGAGCCCGAGACCACCCGCGCGCTGATGGCGGGGCTGTGGGTCCATGACTTGCGGACCGACCGAGCCCCTGCGGATCCCGCTGTTGGCCTGGGCCACCCCTTCGAGTTGTTCATGGACCAGGCCATTCACGGTGGCTTGTGGCGCATGGCCTATGCCCCCCGTTCGGTCCTGCCTCTGGCCGTGGCCAGTGGATGGTGGAAAACCCGCTGAAGCCTTTCAGCGGGCCATTTCGGGAGCCACGGCGCGGATGGCGGTATTGATTCGCTCCAGGGTCTGGCTGTCGACCTGTTTTGAGCACATGAGGAAGCGCTGCAGGCCCTCCGGCATGTCGGCAAACTCCAGTCGAACCAATCCCAAGGCGCCCAGCTCCTCATGCGCCAACAGCCACTCCACATCCTCCTGGTCGATCAGCATGTAGTCGGCTCGCCGTGCCGCCACCATTTTGGCCAGTTGCATGGGGGAGATCTGCGCTTGCACTGGCGGCTTGGTGAGTTTGCTGAGGGCTTGATCGAGCGTGGGCCCGTAGGAGACGCCTTCCATGACCCCCAGCACCAAGGAAGTGTCTTCGAACAGTGCGGCAATCCGCTGATGCTGCCGCACGGCCTTGGCGGCCGCTGCATGGGCCAGCACAACATGGGGCCGGTCTTTGTGGATCGGCAGCGTGAAGTTGGCGAACTTCTCTCGTTCTGCCAGTCGGTACCAACCCGGGGAGCAAATGGGGCCGCGGCCAGACTGAATGTCGCTGAGGATGCGCCGAGCCGGGACTTCCTGAAACGATGCCTCGATGCCGGCCAAGCGCAGCACGTCTTGCGTGCGTTTCAACAGAAATCCCGCCGGTCGGCCCGCCTCCGTATGGCTATACGGCGGTTTGTCGCGGTATTCAATTTGAAGGGCTTGTCCCTGGGCTGCGGTGACCCCAATCACCCAGGCCAAACCCGAAGTCAGTTTGGCAGGCCATGTCAGTGGAGCGAAACGATGCTGGAACGGCATGCGGCCGATTATTGCCCTCTGTGGCGGAGGCTGTGAGATTCGAACTCACGGACCGTTACCGGTCGGCAGTTTTCAAGACTGCTGGGTTAAACCACTCCCCCAAGCCTCCGCAGGGGCGCGCATTCTCTCTCAAGTTCCCGGGGTTTGCGCGGCTTCGCAGCGGACTTGCACCACTTCCGGAGTGGCGCCGTCGATCCGGGCGGCAGTGAGGCAGCCCCCCCACACGCAACCGGTGTCGAGCCCCAACAGCTTGGGGCGTTGAATCAGGCCCAACGTTGACCAGTGGCCGAAGGCGATGGATTGACCTTGACTGGCGCGTTGAGGGTGCTCAAACCACGGGATCAGCCCCGGAGGTGCGGCGTCCGCGCTTTCTTTCAAGTCAAAGTCCATGCGTCCCGCGGCATCAACAAACCGCAGTCGGGTACAAGCGTTGATGATGGTTCGCCACCGGTCCGCGCCGGCAAGCGTTGGGTCCCAGCAGCGGGGTTCATTCCCGTACATATGGGGCCAAAAATCGGCCAGCGCCACCGGATCGCTCAACAGGGTCTGCACCTCTGCGGACAGTTGCAGGGCTTGTGCGCAGGTCCATTGCGGCAGCAGGCCCGCGTGCACTAGCACCCAATGGCCGGCTTGGCGGACCAAGGGCGCCCGACGCAACCAGTCCAACAGTTCAGATCGATCGGGTGCAGTCAGGACCGAGTCGAGCCGATCCAGCGGTTTGGCGCGGCGCACCCCGGCAGCGACCGCCAGCAGATGCAGATCGTGATTGCCCAAGACTGGCTCCGCCCCCAACGCGATGGCTCGACGCAGCACCCCCAAGGCGTCAAAGCCGCGTCCCACCAGATCGCCCAGTAGGTAGAGGCGATCCCGTGATGCCGAAAAACCGATGCGATCCAGAAGGCGCTCAAATGCGCCGTCGCAACCCTGCAAATCACCCATTAACCAGTCCATGGGCGACATTGTGGGGTTGCGGGGCGTCAGACCCCCGCACAATTCCCCATGGTCGTGCGCGCCGTTTTCAGCGGCAATCGCGGGGTTGCCTTCAGGGCGGTACAAAAGGAAGAGATCGATGGATGTGTTGTCAGTGATCCTGGCGTTGGTCGTGGGTGTCTTGCTCGGCGCGGGCGGTGCGTATTACCTGCTGCGCGCGAAGCTCCAAGCGATGCAACGCAAGCTCTTGAAGATGGATCAATATCGCAAGCAGTTGGAGCAGTCCCGTGGCCGGCTCAAGAAGCAGAACCAGCAATTGCAGGAGGTACTGATCAATGCGCGGCGTGATGTGATGGCTCGTGCGGCCGCGGCGCCGGACAGCACGATGGAAGACCAGCAGGCTGCCGCTTCAATCTTCCTGGGCATCGAAGAGATGTTCGATGCCGATCCCGCCGTGGATCAGGACGGATTTGCGGCCACGCAAATCAGTCTGACCGGCCATACTCGTTGAGTTGGTGTCGATCTGAAAGTAAAAACGGGCCGTGAGGCCCGTTTTCACTTGCTGTCTGGCGGAGAGAGCGGGATTCGAACCCGCGGTGGGCTATGAACCCACACACGCTTTCCAGGCGTGCGACTTAAACCACTCATCCATCTCTCCGGAACCCGGCATTCTAGCCCGAGTTTTGGCCTCGATCAGGGCTTGCCGCCCTTCATCAAGGCCATAGCGGTGCCGATGAGCCCACCCACTTCGCTCATGTTGCCCGGCACGATCATGGTGTTGTTCTTCTGCGCGAGCTGGGCGTAGGCGTCGACAGCCTTTTCTGCCACCTTGAGTTGCACGGCTTGATCGCCGCCGGGGGCCTGAATGGCGTCGGCGATTTTGCGAATGGCGTCTGCGGTGGCATCGGCCACGGCCGTGATGGCGGCCGCTTCGCCCTGCGCCTTGTTGATGTCCGCTTGCTTTTCGCCCTCAGAGCGCGCGATGGCCGCTTCGCGCTCACCGGTGGCGATGTTGATCTGCTCCTGGCGCCGGCCTTCGGAAGCAGCGATGAGGGCGCGCTTTTCGCGCTCGGCCGTGATCTGGGCTTGCATCGAGCGCAGGATCTCGGCCGGGGGCGTCAGGTCCTTGATCTCGTAGCGCAGCACCTTGACCCCCCAGTTCAGCGCCGCCTCGTCGAGTGCCGAGACCACTGAGGCGTTGATGGCATCGCGCTCTTCAAAGGTCTTGTCCAACTCCATGCGGCCGATGACCGAGCGCAACGTGGTTTGGGCCAACTGGGTGATGGCGACGATGAAGTTGCTGCTGCCATAGCTGGCGCGCATGGCGTCGGTGACCTGGAAGTACAGGATGCCGTCGACCGTCAACTGCGTGTTGTCCTTGGTAATGCAGACCTGGCTGGGGACATCCAGTGGAATTTCTTTCAGCGAATGCTTGTAGGCCACCCGGTCGACGAAGGGCACCAAAACGTGCAGTCCGGGCGGGAGGCTGCGGTCGTATCGACCAAGCCGTTCAATGACCCACGCATGCTGCTGCGGAACGATCTTGAAGGCACGGGCCACAAAGAGGACGGCCACGATGGCCAGAACGAAGGCGATTTCCATGGTGGATCAGGCGGTTTGAAGTTCTAAGACATTGCCCCGCAGTGCAACGATGCGGTGGGGGCCGGGCAGGGGGGCTGTATTGCCCGTGAAGCGGGCCGTCCACAGGGCCCCGCGGTAGTGAATTTGGGTGCAACCTTGGGCATCCCATTGGGCCACCTGGACCGTTTCCCCGACGTCCAGATTCACATCCCGATTGGCTTCAATGACGGGTTCTTGTGCGGAACCGCGCCGGCGAACGTACCAGGCGACCGTGCACAGGCTGCCCACGATGGCACCGACCGCAATTTGCCCCGTGGGGGCGAAGCCGAGGTGGGCGGCCACGGCGCCGGCTGCGGCGCCCAGCGCCAGCATCAGCAAATAAAAGGTGCCGGTGCCCAATTCGGCGGCCACCAAAACCCCGGTCAGCACCCACCAAGCGGTGCTAGCAGTCATCTGTGTCTCCCATAAAGTGGCGGTCAGCCCAGTTTAGAGCGGCACTTTCATGCACAAGCAACACTTCGCGCCCTAAACTTCGCGCCCTTTTTTCCCCTTTTTCTGGCCCGTCCCGGAGCCTTGCCATGCTGCGTTTTCATTTCCCCATCGTCATCATTGACGAGGACTACCGCTCCGAGAACGCCTCGGGTTTGGGCATTAGAGCCTTGGCTGATGCCATCAAGAAAGAGGGCATGGATGTGCTGGGGGTCACGAGTTATGGTGACTTGAGCCAATTCGCTCAACAGCAGAGTCGGGCTTCGGCGTTCATTCTGTCGATTGACGACGAGGAGTTCACGCCGGGCCCTGAGTTGGATCCAGCGGTTTTGAACCTGCGCAAGTTCATCGAAGAAATCCGTTTCCGCAACCCCGATATCCCCATCTACATCTACGGTGAAACGCGCACCAGCCAGCACTTGCCCAACGATGTGCTGCGGGAGTTGCATGGCTTCATCCACATGTTCGAGGACACACCGGAGTTCGTCGCGCGGCACATCATTCGGGAGGCCAAGAGCTACCTGGACGGCCTGGCCCCCCCGTTCTTCAAGGCGTTGATGGATTACGCCCAAGACGGCTCCTACAGCTGGCACTGCCCGGGTCACAGCGGCGGCGTGGCCTTCTTGAAGAGCCCGGTCGGTCAGATGTTCCACCAGTTCTTCGGCGAGAACATGTTGCGCGCCGACGTGTGCAACGCGGTGGAAGAACTCGGCCAGTTGCTGGATCACACCGGCCCCGTGGCAGCCTCGGAAAAGAATGCCGCGCGCATCTTCAACGCCGACCACTGCTTCTTCGTCACCAACGGAACCTCGACCTCGAACAAGATGGTGTGGCACCACACGGTGGCGCCGGGCGACGTGGTGGTGATCGATCGCAACTGCCACAAGAGCAATTTGCACGCCATCATCATGACCGGGGCCATCCCGGTGTTCCTGACGCCCACGCGCAACCATCACGGCATCATTGGCCCGATCCCCGAAAGCGAGTTCTCGCCGGAAACCATTCGCGCCAAGATTGCAGCCAACCCGTTGCTCAAGCATGTGGACCCCACCACAGTGAAGCCGTCGATCTTGACGCTGACGCAAAGCACCTACGACGGGGTCCTCTACAACACCGAGACCATCAAACAAAAGCTGGATGGCTTCGTGCCGACGCTGCACTTCGACGAGGCGTGGCTGCCGCATGCGGCTTTTCATGACTTTTATGGTCAGTTCCACGCCATGGGCAAGAACCGCCCGCGTCCCAAGGAGGCGATGGTGTACGCCACGCAGTCCACGCACAAGCTCTTGGCCGGCATTTCACAGGCCTCACAGGTGCTCGTGCAGGACTCGCAGTCGGTCAAGTTGGACAAGCACTTGTTCAACGAGGCCTACTTGATGCACACCTCGACCTCACCGCAGTACTCCATCATCGCCAGCTGCGATGTGGCCGCGGCCATGATGGAACCCCCGGGTGGCACAGCGCTGGTTGAAGAAAGCATCAAGGAATCGCTGGACTTCCGCCGTGCCATGCGCAAGGTGGACGAGGACTATGGTGACGATTGGTGGTTCAAGGTCTGGGGGCCGGACTTCCTGCGTGAAGAGGGGAGTGAGCCGCTCTCGCAAGATTGGATGCTGCACGCCAATGAGGAATGGCATGGCTTCGGCGCGCTGGCCGAAGGGTTCAACATGCTGGACCCCATCAAGTCCACGGTGATCACCCCGGGCATGGACATGGAGGGGCGCTTTGCGACCACGGGCATCCCGGCTTCTGTTGTCACCAAATTCTTGGTTGAGCACGGCGTGGTGGTCGAAAAGACCGGGCTTTACAGCTTCTTCATCATGTTCACCATCGGCATCACCAAGGGCCGCTGGAACACGCTCCTGACGGCGTTGCAGCAGTTCAAGGACGATTACGACAAGAACGCCCCGCTGTGGCGCATCTTGCCGGAGTTCTGTGCCAAGTACCCCAAGTACGAACGCATGGGCTTGCGCGACCTGTGTCAGTCCATCCACGAAGCGTACGCGCAAGGTGACATTGCGCGTTTGACGACGGAGATGTACCTGTCCAACCTGCAGCCGGCCATGACGCCCACGGATGCTTATGCCCACATTGCGCAGCGCAAGACCGAGCGGGTCGCAATCGATGACCTGGAAGGGCGCATCACCACCAGCCTGTTGACGCCATACCCCCCGGGTATTCCGCTGCTGATTCCGGGCGAGTGCTTCAACAAGAAGATCGTGGATTACTTGAAATTCACCCGCAGCTTCAATGCCAAGTTCCCAGGCTTCGCCACGGACGTGCATGGCCTGGTCCATGAAGTCGATGAAGAGACCGGTCGCATGGTCTATTACGTGGATTGCGTGAAGCAATAAGCCAGCGAGCGCGAGCGATGAAAAAAGGGCGCCGACAAGGCGCCCTTTTTACTTCGCGAGGTGCGTGTTTATTCGGCGTCTGCCAAGGCGACGTGGCTGAAGCCACCGTCCACGTACAGGATCTCGGCGCTCACGCCGGCCGCCAAGTCTGAAAGCAGGAAGGCGGCCGCATTGCCGACGTCGTCGATGGTGATGTTGCGGCGGATGGGCGTGGCTGCAGCGAAAGCCGACAGCAGCTTTCCGAAGTCCTTGATGCCCGATGCCGCCAAGGTCTTGATGGGTCCCGCTGAGATGCCGTTGACCCGAATGCCTTTGTCCCCCATGGCATAGGCTAGGTACCGCACGCTGGCTTCCAGGCTCGCTTTGGCCAAGCCCATAGTGTTGTAGTTGGGCACGTAACGCATCGCCCCCAGATACGACAGCGTCAGCAGCGAAGCGCCTTCGCGCAAGCGCGGCGCGGCGGCTTTGGCCATCGCGGGGAAGCTGAAGGCGCTGATGTCGTGCGCGATTCGGAAGTTCTCGCGGGTGAGGCCATCCAAGAAATTGCCGCCAATGGCCTCGCGCGGTGCAAATCCAATCGAATGCACGAAACCGTCGAACTCCGGCCACACCTCGCCGAGTTGCGCAAACGTGCGATCGATCTGGGCGTCATCGCTGACGTCGCATTCATAAATGAGGTTCGAATCGAATTCAGCGGCGAATTCGGCGATCCGATCCTTGAATCGCTCGCCCACATAGGAAAACGCCAACTCAGCGCCCTCGCGGTGGCAGGCTTTGGCGATGCCGTAGGCGATGGAGCGGTTGGAAATGACGCCGCTGATCAAAAAGCGCTTGCCGGCCAGGAATCCCATGGGTATCTCTCGAACTTTGCAAAGGGGCGGAATTCTGTCACTTCTCTGGCGATTAAACGCGACTTCAGACGGGGTATGGGGTAAGTCCGGCTTTCGGGCTAGAATGCCAGCTTCCCTGTGAATGTGACAGCGTGGGCGGGACTTCCAGCCCATTTTTTTTGGTTTTTCGCTTTTTGAGCGAACAGGAGCAAGGTCGGCGGATGAGTTGGCAGTCGGTGGTGGAGAAAACCGTAACAGGCTTGGACCTGGAGTTGGTGGAGTGTGAACGCTCCGCGGGCGGTTTGCTGCGCGTTTACATCGACAAGCTGCCGCCGCCCCCGGGCCAAGAGCCCGGCTTCATCACGGTGGACGACTGCGAGCGGGTGACCCGCCAGTTGCAGTTTGTGCTGGAGGTGGAGGGCTGCGACTACGCCCGTCTGGAAGTGAGCTCTCCCGGCCTGGATCGGCCCCTGAGAACGCCAGCGCACTACGCTCGCTTCGTGGGAACGGAAGTTGAGATCACGCTGCGAGCGCCTTTCCAAGGTCGAAAAAAATATCGCGGGTTGTTGCAGCAGGGTGAAGCAGAGGGCTGGCGCCTTCTGTTCGGAGAGCCGGGCGAAGAGCAGGTTCTGGACTTCCAGCTGGACGAGGTGCGGGACGCCCGTTTGGTTCCAGTCATCAATTTCAAGGGGCGCGGCCAAGCGCCGGCCCCCAGCAAGAAGCCGGCCAAAAAGCCCGGCGCCGGCAAGAAAACCGCCGCATCCCAAGATCAGAAGAAGCCCGACGGAGATCAGACCCCATGAACCGCGAACTGTTGTTGCTGGTGGACGCCATTTCCCGCGAAAAGAGCGTGGAACGAGAAGTGGTGTTCGGCGCCGTTGAATCGGCTCTGGCGCAAGCCACCAAAAAGTTTGTCGGCGGTGAGGTCGACATCCGCGTGGCCATCGACCGCGAGTCGGGCGAGTACGAATCGTTTCGCCGCTGGTTGGTGGTGCCCGACAGCGCCGGCTTGCAAAACCCGGACGCCGAAGAACTGCTGACCGATGCCCGTGATCGGATCGCAGACATCGAAGAGGGGGATTACATCGAGGAATCGATTGAGTCCGTGCCGATCGGCCGAATTGGTGCGCAAGCTGCCAAGCAGGTCATCCTGCAAAAGATTCGTGATGCCGAGCGAGAGCAGTTGCTCAACGATTTCCTGGCGCGGGGCGAGAAGATTTTCGTCGGCACCATCAAGCGCCTGGACAAGGGCGACATGATTGTGGAGTCGGGACGGGTGGAAGGGCGCCTGAAGCGCAACGAAATGATCCCGAAGGAAAACCTGCGCAGCGGCGACCGTGTGCGCGCGGTTTTGCTGGGTATTGACCCCACCGCCCGTGGCCCGCAAATCATGCTCTCGCGCTCGTCGCCAGAGTTCATGAAGGAACTGTTTGCCCAGGAAGTGCCGGAAATCGAACAAGGCCTCTTGGAGATCAAGAGCTGCGCCCGCGATGCCGGTAGCCGCGCCAAGATCGCTGTGGTTTCGCACGACCGACGGGTGGACCCCATTGGCACCTGTGTCGGGGTGCGGGGTTCGCGCGTCACTGCTGTGACCAATGAGCTCGCTGGCGAGCGCGTGGACATCGTGCTGTGGAGCGAAGACCCGGCGCAGTTCGTCATTGGCGCCTTGGCGCCGGCCAATGTGTCATCGATCGTGGTGGACGAAGAGCGTCACGCCATGGATGTGGTCGTGGACGAAGACAACCTGGCCATTGCCATCGGCAAGGGCGGGCAAAACGTCCGATTGGCCTCCGAGCTGACGGGCTGGCGCATCAACATCATGACGGCTGAAGAGTCTGCGGCTCGCAAGGAGCAGGAAGACCAAGGCGTGCGTCAGCTCTTCATCGACAAGCTCGATGTGGACGAAGAAGTGGCGGACATCCTGATCGCCGAAGGTTTCACCTCTCTGGAAGAAGTGGCCTATGTGCCGCTGGCTGAAATGTTGGAGATTGAAAGCTTCGACGAAGACACGGTGCATGAACTGCGTGCCCGTGCCAAGGATGCGCTGCTGACGATGGAAATTGCCAAGGAAGAGTCGGTAGAGGAGGTGTCGCAAGACCTGCGCGACCTCGAGGGCATTTCGCCCGATCTGCTGGCCAAGCTGGCGGCGGGGGGCGTGCACTCCCGCGATGAACTCGCGGATCTGGCGGTTGACGAGTTGGTCGAGATGACGGGCATGGACGACGAGGCGGCGAAGGCCTTGATCCTCAAAGCCCGCGAACACTGGTTCGCCTGATTCATCGCACGCTGAACCACACCGCTACGACCTCCGACCCCCAAGGATTCCACTGATGGCTGTCACCACCGTCGCCCAATTCGCTGCCGAGCTCAACCGCCCGGCCAGCACGCTGCTGGAGCAGCTCCAGGCCGCCGGCGTGCCCAAAGCATCCGCTGCCGACGCCCTGACTGAAGGCGATAAAGAAAAGTTGCTTGAGCACTTGCGTCAGTCGCATGGCACTGCGGGTGCCGAGCGCAAGAAAATCACCCTGGTTAAGAAGTCCACCACCGAAATCAAACAGGCCGACGCCAGCGGCAAGGCCCGAACGATTACGGTGGAAACGCGCAAGAAACGCGTGTTTGTGAAGCGAGACGATGGCCCGGGTGTTGAGGATGGCGCCGCGCAAGAGGCTGCTGAATTGGCCCGTCGTGAGGAGGAGGCCCGCGCCCAAGCCGAAGCCCTGGCCCGCGAACAGGCGGAGTTGGAGCGCCAAGCCCGCGAGCGCGCCGAGGCCGAGGCCCGAGCCCGCGAGGAGGCAGAGCGCAAAGCTGCCGAAGAACGCGCCGCGGCCGAGGCGGCAGCCAAAGCGGCTGCGGAAGCTGCTGCGGCAGCGGCTGAAGCGGCGAAGGCCGCTCAAGCCAAGCCGGCCGCGGAGGTATCGCCCGTCGCCGTGGCGCCGGCTCCGGCGCCCCAAGCCGCGCCTGCGCCGGCTCCTGCCCCAATCGAGGCGGCCAAACCCGCTGTTCGTGTGGTGAAGGCTGCCGCGGCCAGCGCTGAAACGGCGGCCAAGCAGGCGGAGTTGGAGCGTCGCCGCAAGGCCGCCGAAGCCGAAGCCGCCGCCATCCGCGCCATGATGAATGCACCGAAGAAGGTGCTGGTGGCCAAGAAGCCCGAGGAGCCCAAGCCTGCCGAAGCGCCGGGGATCAAGGGCACGTTGCACAAGAAGCCCGGTGCACCGGCCCCTGCCGGTGCCAATGCCAATGCCGGCGCAGGCACCGCCAAGCCGGGCGACAAGAAGTCCGTCAAGAGCGAAAAGCTCTCTTCGAGCTGGGCTGACGACGCGGCCAAGAAGCGGGGGCTGAAGACGCGTGGTGACACGACGGCGGGTTCGGGCCGCGCCACGCCGGGTTGGAAAGCACCCAAGGGTGGCCGTCGCGGTGATCGGCAGGATGGTGGACAAAGCAACTTCGTTGCGCCCACGGAGCCGGTGATCCAAGAGGTCCATATTCCGGAAACCATTACGGTCGCGGAACTGGCCCACAAGATGTCGGTGAAGGCTGCTGAGGTCATCAAGAAGCTGATGCAGCTGGGCCAGATGGTCACCATCAACCAGGCGCTTGACCAAGAAACGGCCATGATCGTGGTCGAGGAAATGGGCCACAAAGCCTTCGCTGCGAAGTTGGACGACCCGGATGCGTTCTTGGAGGAAGAAGGCCAAGCGGCAGACAAAGCCGTGGAAGCTCTCCCGCGGCCGCCCGTGGTCACCGTCATGGGCCACGTCGATCACGGCAAGACCTCGTTGCTGGACGCCATTCGCCGAGCCCGTGTTGCGGCGGGTGAAGCCGGCGGCATTACCCAGCACATTGGGGCTTACCACGTCGAAACGCCCCGTGGTGTGATTACCTTCTTGGATACCCCCGGTCACGAGGCGTTCACCGCCATGCGGGCCCGCGGTGCCAAAGCCACCGACATCGTCATCCTGGTGGTGGCGGCGGACGACGGTGTGATGCCGCAGACCAAAGAAGCCATTCACCACGCGAAGGCGGCTGGCGTGCCCATCGTGGTGGCGATCAACAAGATCGACAAACCCGGCTCCAACCTGGACCGCGTGCGTCAGGAATTGATTGGCGAGCAGGTGGTGCCGGAAGAGTACGGTGGTGAGTCGCCGTTTGTGCCGGTGTCGGCAAAGACCCAACAAGGCATTGACAGCCTGCTGGAGCAAGTGTTGCTGCAGGCTGAGGTGCTGGAACTGACGGCGCCGGTGGAGGCGCTGGCCAAAGGCTTGGTTATTGAAGCCAAGTTGGACAAGGGCCGCGGCCCGGTGGCCACGGTGCTGGTGCAGAGCGGTACGCTCAAGCGCGGCGATGTGGTTTTGGCGGGTTCGACGTTTGGCCGCGTGCGCGCCATGGTGGACGAAGATGGCAAGCCCTCGACCGAAGCCGGGCCATCGATCCCGGTCGAAATCCAAGGCCTGTCCGACGTGCCGCGCGCGGGCGACGAGTTCATGGTGTTGTCGGACGAGCGCCGCGCCCGTGAAATTGCCACCTTCCGAGCCGGTAAGTACCGCGACGTGAAGCTGGCCAAGCAGCAGGCCGCCAAGCTCGAAAACATGTTCGAGAACATGGGCAAGGGCGATGTTCAGACGCTGCCGTTGATCGTCAAAGCCGATGTGCAGGGTTCGCAAGAGGCCTTGGCGGCTTCGCTGCTCAAACTCAGCACGGACGAGGTTCGCGTTCAGATCGTGCATGCGGCCGTGGGCGGTATCACCGAGACGGACGTCAACTTGGCGATCGCCTCGAAGGCGGTCATCATTGGCTTCAACACCCGCGCCGATGCCAACGCACGCAAGCTGGCCGAAGGCAACGATGTCGACCTGCGCTACTACAACGTCATTTATGACGCGGTGGACGATGTCAAGGCCGCCATGTCGGGCATGTTGGCACCCGAACAGCGTGAAGAGATCCTGGGTACGGCCGAGATTCGCAACGTCATCGTGGCCACCAAGATTGGCACCATCGCGGGTTGTATGGTCACCAATGGCATCGTCAAGCGCGATGCACGCTTCCGCTTGTTGCGTGAAAACGTGGTGATCTACACCGGCGAGCTGGATTCGCTCAAGCGTTTCAAAGACGACGTCAAGGAAGTCAAGGAAGGCTTCGAATGCGGTGTCAAGCTCAAGAACTACACCGACATCAAAGAAGGCGACCAACTCGAATTCTTCGAAATCAAGGAAGTCGCCCGCACCCTGTAAACCGGTAGCAGGATCCGCAACAAGCCCCACCGGTACCTGCCGGTGGGGCTTTGTCCATCCAGGAGTTCTGACATGCGTCACAAGAAATCCACGCCCAATCGCTCGTTTCGCGTTGCTGACCAAATCCAGCGCGACGTGGCGCAGCTCATTCGCGGATTGAAAGATCCCCGTATCGGCATGGTGACGATCTCCGCGGTGGAGGTCACCCCGGATTACGCCCACGCCAAGGTCTTCTTCACCGTGTTGGTGGGCGACCCGGCGGCGACGGCCGAGGCTCTGAACGAGTCGGCAGGTTTTTTGCGCAACAGCCTCTTTAAGTCGTTGCAGATCCACACCGTGCCCACGCTCCATTTCCATTTCGACCACAGCACCGAACGGGCGGCCGAAATGAACCGTCTCATCATCGAAGCCAACCGCCATCGGGCCCAGGACGCAGAGCCCTCCTTGCCGGCGGACGACGGGCGCGAAGACTGAACCCATGGACCCGTGCGCCTTGACCCGCACCAAACGCGTGCGCCGTGCCCTGCACGGCGTGTTGCTGCTGGACAAGCCCCTGGGCTTGTCGAGCAACGACGCGCTGCAAAAGGTCAAGCGGCTGTTGAATGCAGAAAAGGCAGGGCATACGGGTACCTTGGACCCCTTGGCTACCGGTCTATTGCCGCTGTGCTTCGGGGCTGCCACCAAGTTCAGCCAACTCAATCTGGAGGCGGACAAGGCCTATGTCGCCACCCTGCGTCTGGGCCAGACCACGACGACCGGCGACCGCGAGGGTGAGATCGTGAGCGAGCGTGCCATCGCGTTCACGCCCGAGCACCTGCAAGGGGCCTTGCAGCAACTGCGCGGCGAGATTGATCAAGTCCCGCCCATGCACTCGGCGCTGAAGCATGAGGGCAAAGCCTTGTACGAGCTGGCGCGCCAGGGCAAGACAGTCGAGCGCGAGCCGCGCCGCGTCACGATCCACGCGCTGGAGCTGCTGTCGCAAACCGACGAGACACTGCAAATTTCCGTACGTTGCTCCAAAGGCACCTACATCCGGACCTTGGCCGAAGACCTCGGCGAGCTGCTGGGCTGTGGCGCCCATCTGAGTGCGCTGCGCCGCACCCACAGCGGCCCGTTGACGCTCGACCGGGCTATCACCCTGGCCGAGCTGGAGCTGTTGGATGACGCCGCCCGCTTGCGGCACCTGCTGCCGCCGGATCTGCTGCTGGCCGATTGCCCTTTGATCCGGCTCGGTGCCGACGATGCCGGCAAGCTGCTGGCGGGCATCCGCCGCCGCACCACGCTAGCGCCCGCGGCGCGTGTGCGCACCTTTGGCCCTGAGCCGCAAGCCTTCCTCGGCTCCGCCCGCATTGCGGGCGGTGAACTCATCCCTGAGCGTCTGCTCAGCCCCATCGAGCTGCAGACCCTGCTCGCTGGCCCCGCATCACTGACCTGAGAACTGCCATGAGCAACAAGCAAATCCGCAACATCGCCATCATTGCCCACGTCGACCATGGCAAGACCACCCTGGTGGACCAGCTGCTGCGCCAGAGCGGCACCTTTGCCGCCCACGAGCAACTTGAAGAGTGCGTGATGGACAGCAATGCGATCGAAAAAGAGCGCGGCATCACCATCCTGGCCAAGAACTGCGCAGTCAGCTGGGAAGGTACGCACATCAACATCGTGGACACCCCGGGGCACGCGGACTTCGGTGGTGAGGTTGAGCGCGCGCTATCCATGGTCGATGGCGTGGTGCTGCTGATTGATGCCCAGGAAGGTCCGATGCCGCAGACCCGCTTCGTGACCAAGAAGGCCCTGGCTCTGGGCCTGCGTCCGATCGTCGTGGTCAACAAGGTCGACAAGCCCGGCGCCAAACCCGACGCCGTGATCAACGCCGCCTTTGACCTCTTTGACAAGCTCGGCGCCACGGACGAACAGCTCGACTTCCCGGTGGTTTACGCGTCCGGCATCAATGGCTGGTCGTCGCTGGAGGAGGGCACGCCTGGCGAGAAGTGGGGCGAGGACATGGCCCCTCTGTTCCAAACTATCTTGCGCCATGTGCAGCCGCACGAGGGCGAGGAGAGCGCCCCATTGCAGATGCAGATCAGCTCGCTGGACTACAGCAGTTATGTCGGTCGTATCGGCGTGGGCCGCATCAACCAGGGCACCATCAAGCCTGGCATGGACGTGCTGGTGATGGAAGGCCCGGACGGCAAGACCGCCAAGGGCCGCATCAACCAGGTGCTGAAGTTCAAGGGCCTGGACCGTATGATGGTTCAGGAAGCTGGCCCCGGCGACATCGTGCTGATCAACGGCATTGAGGACATCGGCATGGGTGTGACCGTGACCGACCCGCTCAACCCGCAGCCCCTGCCCATGCTCAAGGTCGACGAACCGACCCTGACCATGAACTTTTGCGTGAACACCTCGCCCCTGGCCGGCCGGGAAGGCAAGTACGTCACCAGCCGCCAAATTTGGGATCGCCTGCAAAAAGAGTTGCAAAGCAATGTGGCCTTGCGCGTCAAGGAAACCAGCGAAGACGGGGTGTTTGAAGTTTGTGGCCGCGGCGAACTGCACCTGACCATCCTGCTGGAAAACATGCGCCGTGAAGGCTACGAGCTGGCCGTATCCAAACCGCGGGTAATGTTCAAGGACATCGATGGCGTGAAGTCGGAACCGATGGAGCTCGTGACGGCGGACGTCGAGGAAATCCACCAAGGCGGCGTCATGCAGGCCTTGGGGCTGCGCAAGGGCGATCTGATCAACATGGAGCCGGACGGTCACGGGCGTGTGCGCCTGGAGTACCGCATCCCAGCCCGCGGCTTGATTGGCTTCTCCAACGAGTTCATGAACCTGACGCGCGGCTCGGGCCTGATTTCCTCGATCTTTGACGGCTACGAGGCCCACAAAGGCGAGATCGGCGGTCGCAAGAACGGCGTGCTGATTTCCATGGACGCGGGTGAAATCTTCACCTATGCGCTGGGCAAGCTGGACGACCGCGGTCGCATGTTCGTGAAAGCCAACGACCCGGTCTACGAAGGCATGATCGTTGGCATCCACAACCGCGAAAACGATCTCGTGGTCAATGCCACCCGTACCAAGCAGCTGACCAACTTCCGCGTCAGCGGCAAGGAAGACGCGATCAAGATCACGCCGCCCATCGATCTGACGCTCGAGTACGGTGTGGATTTCATCGATGACGACGAGTTGGTGGAAATCACGCCCAAGAGCGTGCGTCTGCGCAAGCGCTACCTGGTGGAGCACGAACGCAAGCGCATGGCGCGTGAGGCGGCCGGCGCTTGAGACGCGAATGAGTCACCGTCGCGCCCTGCTGCTGATGGTGGTGGTCACGCTGCTGTGGAGCAGTGCGGGCATCGTCAGCCGTCAGCTGGAGAGCGCGCGACCGTTTGAGGTGACCTTCTGGCGCTCGGCGTTCACGGCGCTCACGCTGCTGCTGTGGTGGGGGCTGCGCGAGGGGCGGGCGGGCTTGGCCCCGTTGTTGCACCCCAGCAAGGCACTCTGGGCGTCTGGCTTGTGCTGGTCAGTGATGTTCACCGCGTTCATGGTGGCGGTCTCGATCAGTCCCGTGGCCCAGGTGCTGGTGGTGATGGCCCTGGGGCCCCTGATGACCGCCCTCCTGGCCTGGGGAGTGCTGAAACAACCCCTGCCTTTGCGCACCCTGGTGGCTGTGGGCCTGGCCGGCGCCGGGGTGGCGTGGATGTTCGGTGGCGAGGCCAAGCCAGGGCTAGGCGCGCTGGTGGCCGTGGCGGTGCCAGTGGCGGCGTCGATCAATTGGATCGTGTTGCAGCGAATGGGTCGAAGCGATGCCCCCGTTTCACTGCCCCATGCCGTGGCCCTGGGCGGGCTGATCTCCGCCCTGGCCACCCTGGTCCTGGCCTGGCCTTTCTCTGCCTCGGCGGGCGACCTGCTATGGCTGGCATTTTTGGGGGCCTTTCAACTGGCCTTTCCCTGTACCTTGGTGGTGCACCTGACCAAGGTCCTCAGTGCGACCGAGGTGGCGCTGATGGCCCAACTGGAATTGCTGTTTGGTGTGGCCTGGGTCTGGTGGCTGGCGGGCGAAGCCCCTGGCTCCAACACTTTGGCTGGCGGGGGCTTGGTGCTGCTCGCCCTATTCCTCAATGAATTGCGCCGCCGCTCGGCGCCGGAGAAATCTTCATGACGACGTCCCTCATTCCGCCCCTGTGCAGCGACGGCCATGTGCTGGCCGAGGTGAACGGTGCGCTGGGGATCATCATCCTGAACCGCCCGCAAGCTCTCAACGCCCTGTCGCTCCCCATGATCCGGGACCTGCGCACGCTGCTGGCGGCCTGGCGCGACGATGCGCGCATCGAAGCGGTGGTGGTGCTGGGGCAGGGCCGCGAGGGCAAGCCGCCCGCGTTCTGTGCTGGCGGTGACATCCGTTTCTTCCACACGGCAGCGCACGCCAAAGACAGCGCGCTGGGCGACTTCTTCACCGAGGAATACGCCCTCAACCACGAGATTCACGTCTATCCCAAGCCCTACATCGCTTTGATGGACGGCATCGTCATGGGCGGCGGGATGGGCATCACCCAGGGGGCCAAGCTGCGGGTGGTGAACGAGCGCAGCAAGCTGGCGATGCCCGAGGCGCACATTGGCCTCTTCCCTGACGTGGGCGGCGGCTGGTTTTTGGCGCAATGCCCGGGCCATGTGGGCGAGTGGCTGGCGCTGTCCGGGCAAGTGTTGGGCGCAGGCGATGCCATTGCCTGGGGCTTGGGGGACGTCTACGTGCCTGCGGCGGAGTGGGATGCCCTGGTTGAGGCGCTGCGTCATGGCGAACAGCCCAGTGCGGAGCGCGTGGTGGCCACGGTGATGGACCGCGCGGCGGTGGCGCCTGCAGCGGTTCACGGTGCTCATCGCGCGGAGATTGACCGGCACTTTGGCGTTGGCGACATGAATCAGGTGCTGGCGTCCCTCCAGGCCGATGGCAGCGAGTGGGCCCACAAGACCCTCAAGCAGCTGAGCCACAACTCGCCCTTGGGCATGGCCATCAGTCTGGAGTTGGTGCGTCGGGGGCGCTCGTTGAGCTTGGCGGACGACCTGCGCTTGGAGCGCACGCTCGTGCACTGGTGTTTTGAGCCGGCCTGGCGGGGCGTGCACTGCGAAACGGTGGAGGGCATCCGCGCGCTGGCCGTGGACAAAGACCACCACCCCCGTTGGCAGCCGGCCACGCAGACTGAAGTGACGGCCGCCCAGGTGGCCGCCATGTTCGAAAGCCCCTGGCCGGCCGACCAGCACCCGCTGGCCCACCTGCAAGACGCCTGATCGGAGCGGGCACGCATGAAGGTCACCGTCATCGGTTCGGGCTATGTGGGCCTGGTCACCGGCGCTTGCTTGGCCCAGACGGGCAACCACGTGGTGTGCCTGGATGTGGACGCCGCGAAGGTGGCCCAGCTTCAGGCCGGCCACGTCCCCATCCATGAGCCGGGCCTGGAGGCGATGGTGCGTGCCAATGCGGCGGCTGGGCGCTTGCGCTTCACCCTGGATGCGGCGGACGCCATCGGCCACGGGCGCATCCTATTTATCGGGGTTGGCACGCCCCCGGGCGAAGACGGATCGGCCGACCTGCAGCATGTGCTGGCAGCGGCAAGAACCATCGCGCAGTACCTGATCGGCCCCGCGGTGGTGGTGAACAAGAGCACGGTGCCCGTCGGTACGGCCGATCGGGTCAAAGCCGTGATCGAAGCGGGCTTGGCCGAGCGTCAAATCGATTACCCGGTGGCGGTGGTCAGCAACCCGGAGTTCCTCAAAGAGGGCGCCGCGGTGGACGACTTCCTGCGACCCGACCGCATCGTGCTGGGAAGTGAGGACGAGTCAGCGCTGCAGCTCATGCGCACGCTGTACGCGCCCTTCAACCGCAATCGCGAGCGCATTCAAGTGATGGATGCCCGCAGCGCGGAGCTCACCAAATACGCGGCCAACGCCATGCTGGCCACGCGCATCAGCTTCATGAACGAGTTGGCCGCACTGGCGGAGCAGGTGGGGGCCGACATCGAGCAGGTGCGGCGTGGCATGGGCAGCGACGAACGCATCGGTACGCACTTTCTCTATGCCGGGGCCGGTTACGGCGGCTCTTGCTTCCCCAAAGACGTGCGCGCCCTGCTGCACACGGGGCGAGAACATGGCCTGCAGCTCGGGGTGTTGGAGGCGGTGCAGGCCGCCAATGCGCGGCAAAAACGCGTGCTGGTTCAGAAGCTGGAGCGCCGCCTGGGGCCCTTGGCTGGGCGAACCATCGCGCTGTGGGGGCTGGCGTTCAAACCCAACACCGATGACCTGCGGGAGGCCCCCAGTTTGGTGGTCATCGAGGAGCTGCTGGAGCGCGGGGCCTCCGTGGTGGCTTACGACCCCGTGGCGGCGACCGCTGCCCGCGCACAGCTACACGACAAGGCGGGCATCACCATCGTGGACGATGCTTACGCGGCCCTGGATGGGGCTGACGCGCTGGTGATCATCACCGAGTGGCGTGAGTTCCGCACCCCCGACTTCGAGCAAATTCGAAGCCGCTTGCGCCAGCCGCTGATCATCGACGGCCGCAACCTGTACGAAGCGGACGAAATGGCCGCGCAGGGTCTGGTTTACGAGGGGGTCGGCCGCCCGTCGACGCGCTCTTGACGCAGCCCGCCGCCCTAGAATGCCCCTCCTTTTGTATACAGTTTTTGCCATGAGCCTTTTGCCGCGTTTTGCTGTCGCCGCTGTGGCCCTCTCGATCGGTACCGCCTTTGCGGCCCCGGCGGTCATCTTTGACATGGGGGGCAAGTTCGACAAGAGCTTCAACGAAGCGGCCTACCGCGGCGTGGAGAAGTGGAAGGCCGAGACCGGCCAGGCCTATCAGGAGTTCGAAATCTCGAACGACACGCAGCGCGTACAAGCCCTGCGCCGCATGGCCGAGAAGGGCTACAGCCCGGTGATTTCGATTGGTTTTGCCCAGGCCAGCGCGCTGGAGCAAGTCGCCAAGCAATTCCCCAAGACGCAATTCGCCATCATTGACGGCGTGGTCAATCTGCCCAACGTCTCCTCCATCGTGTTCAAAGAGCATGAAGGCAGCTACCTGGTTGGCGTGTTGGCGGCCTTGAAGAGCAAGAGTGGCAAGCTGGGCTTCGTGGGCGGCATGGACATTCCGCTGATCCGCAAGTTCCAGTGCGGCTACGAGCAGGGGGTCAAAGCCGCCAATCCGAAGGCCGAAGTGCTGGCCAACATGACGGGCACGACCTCGACGGCTTGGAACGACCCGACCCGGGGTGCCGAGCTCACCAAGGCGCAATTCGCCAAGGGCGTGGACGTGGTGTTTGCGGCGGCTGGCGGCACGGGCACGGGCGTCTACCAAGCGGCCAAAGACGCGGGCAAGCTGGCCATCGGGGTGGACAGCAACCAGAACCACCTCCAACCCGGCACCATGCTGACCTCCATGGTCAAGCGCGTGGACGTGGCGGTTTACAACGTACTCAAGGGCTTCAAGCCCGGTTTGCAGTCCTTGGGGTTGAAGGAAGACGGCGTGATGGCCGCCTTTGACGAGCACAACGCCAAGTTGGTGGACGCAGCCATGAAAGCCAAGCTGGAAGCGGTCAAGGCCGACATCGTCAGCGGCAAGGTCAAGGTGGTGGACGCCATGGCCGAACCGGCAGCCTGCAAAAAGTAAGCCCGCTGCATGACCGCCGTCGCCCTGCGGGGGATCTCCAAGCGCTTTGGCGCGGTCCAGGCCAATGACGGTGTGGATCTGACAGTGGCCGCCGGTTCCGTTCACGCCCTGATCGGCGAAAACGGGGCGGGCAAGTCCACGCTGATGGCCATCCTCTACGGCTACTACCAGGCGGACGAAGGCGAAATTGCTCTGCACGGCCAAGCGGTGCAGGTGCGCAATTCGCACGAGGCCATTGCCCAAGGCGTGGGCATGGTCCACCAGCACTTCATGCTGGTGGACACCTTGAGTGCCTTGGACAACGTGCTGCTGGGCGCCGAGCCGCACGGGTATTTGCCCAAGGCCCAAGCGCAGGTGCGCGCCGGACTGCAGCAACTGATGCAGGACACCGGGCTGCAGGTGCGTTTGGAGGCCCGGGTCGACGAGCTCCCGGTCGGGGAGCTGCAACGGCTGGAAATCCTCAAGGCGCTGTACCGCGGGGCCAAGATCCTGATCTTGGACGAGCCTACAGCGGTGCTGACGCCGCAGGAAACCCAGCAGCTCTTCGAGGTGCTGCGCGGCTTACGCGCCCGGGGCACCACCATCATCCTGATCACCCACAAGCTCAAGGAAGTGATGGCCTTGGCCGATGCCGTGACGGTGATGCGCGCCGGGCGGGTGGTGCACACCTGCGCCATTGCCGACACCAATGAGGCCCAGTTGGCGGAGGCCATGGTGGGGCGCAAGGTTGTGCTGGGCCGCCAAGGCGGCTCCGCGGTCACAGCGGATGCAGCTCCGCGCTTGTCTGCCCGGGCGCTGAGCCTGCGAAATGCCCAGGGTGTGCCGGTGCTACGCGAGGTTTCACTGGACCTGCGGCCGGGCGAAATCGTGGGCGTGGCGGGCGTGTCGGGCAACGGGCAGAGCGAATTGCTCGAGGTGCTGTCGGGCCTGCACGTCCCTGAGGGCGGTCGGCTGCAACTGGGCGACCGGGCGTACGAGCCCGGCAGTTGGCTGAACCCCAAGACGGCACGCGAATTGGGCCTGGCCCATGTGCCCGAGGACCGCCACGCTTGCGGGCTCGTGCTCGGCTTCCCAGCCTGGGAATCGGCCGTGCTGGGCTACCAGGATGCGCCCAAGTACAAGAGCGGGCGGTGGGGGCTGAATCGGCGGGCCTTGAAGGCCGCGACGGCCACCATGATGGAGCGCTTTGACGTGCGCCCCCGCAACGCGGACCTGGGATCCAGCAAGTTCAGTGGCGGCAATCAGCAAAAGTTGATCCTGGCGCGCGAGATCGGCGAAGCCCCCCAGGTGCTGCTCGTGGGGCAGCCCACCCGGGGCGTGGACATCGGGGCCATCGAGTTCATCCACAACCAATTGCGGGCGCTGCGCGATGCGGGCTGTGCAGTCCTGGTGGTTTCCAGCGAGCTGGACGAAATCCTGCTTCTCTCCGACCGGGTGCTGGTCATGAACGGGGGCCGCATCACCGGTGAGCTGGCGATCGACGACTGTGATGAACGCAAGCTGGGCCTCTTGATGGCCGCACAGCCCGAGGCTGCTTGATGAGTAATTCCATTGTTCTTCCGCGCTGGATCGAGCTCGGTGTTCTGCCCCTTTGGAATCTGGCCGTGGCCCTGGCCGTCGCGGCGGGGGTGGTGGCCTTGATTGGGCACAGCCCGGCGCAGGCTTTTGAGGTGCTGATCAAGGGCGCATTGGGTGACGCGCGAGGGCTGGGCTACACCCTGTACTACGCCACCACGTTCACCTTTACCGGGTTGGCCGTCGCGGTTGCCATACACGGCGGGCTCTTCAACATTGGCGGGGAAGGGCAGGCCACGTTTGCCGGCTTGGGCTTGGCGCTGGCCGCGCTGTATTTGGCGCCGGGTTTGCCGGCCTGGGCGCTGCTGCCGCTGGTGATCGGGGCGGCCGCGCTGTTCGGGGCGGGTTGGGGGCTGGTGCCGGGCTATTTGCAGGCCTGGCGCGGCAGCCACATCGTCATCACCACCATCATGTTCAACTTCTTGGCGGCGGCGCTGAACGCTTACCTGCTGGTCAACAGCCTGCGTGTGGGTGGCGGCTCCATGGTGATTGAGTCCGAGCCGTTTCCCGAGGCCGCCAAGCTCCCCGCCTTGCATGACTGGGCGGCGCGCTGGGGCGTGGACTGGCCCACTTCTCCGCTCAACGCCGCCACGCTGCTGGCCCTGGCCGCCTGTTTCTTCGTCGCTTGGTTCTTGTGGCGCACCCGGGCCGGCTACGCGCTGCGCGCCGTGGGGTCCGCGCCGCGTGCGGCTCAGTATGCGGGGATGAACCCCAGGGCGCAGGTTCTGGTGGCGATGGGGCTGTCTGGGGCGCTGGCAGGCATGGTAGCCGTCAATGAGCTGTCGGGCGTGCAGGGCAAGCTGACGCTGGACTTTGTGGCGGGCGCGGGCTTCACGGGCATCGCGGTGAGCCTGATGGGGCGCAACCACCCCGTGGGCATTGTTTTGGCGGCGCTTCTGTTTGGTGTGCTCTATCAAGGCGGGGTCGAGGTTGCGTTTGAGCTGCCCGGCTTCTCGCGGGAGATGGTGGTGACCGTGCAAGGGCTGATCGTGCTGTTTGCCGGTGCCATGGCCATGGTCAGCGCACCGCTGTTTGCGCGGCTCTATGCGTTCGTGAGCCAGGAGGCCCGCCATGGATGAGATGGTGCTGATCGGCTCCGTGCTGGGCTCCACGCTGCGCCTGACCGCGCCGCTGCTGCTCGTGGCCCTTGCGGGCCTGATCAGCGAACGCAGCGGGGTCATTGACCTGGGCTTGGAAGGCAAGATGCTGGCCGCAGCCTTTGCCGCCGCGGCCGCAACGGCCGCCACCCAGTCGGTGCTGCTGGGTTTGATTGCCGCGGTGGGGGTGGCGTCGGCCATGGCCCTGATTCACGGCTTTGCCTGCATCACCCATCGCGGGGATCAGGTGGTGTCCGGCGTCGCGCTGAACATGGTGGCGGCCGGGTTGACGGTGGTGCTGGGCATCGCGTGGTTCCAGACGGGCGGGCAGACGCCGACCTTGGCGCCCGAATTGCGCATCACCGCGCTGGCTCCCGGCTTGTCCGAGCCAGCCGCCGCCGCGCAAGCGCATGGCGGTTTTTTGGGGGCTGTGCTGGGCCATGCGCTGTTCAGTCACAACGCCCTGGTCTACACGGCGTTCGCCGCGGTGGTGGGGGTTTGGTTCCTGCTGGAGCGCACACGCCTGGGGCTGCGGCTGCGTGCCGTGGGGGAGAACCCCGCCATGGTGGACGCCGCGGGCGTCTCTGTGCCGCTGCTGCGCTATGGGGCGCTGCTCATGGGGGCAGTGCTGGTGGG
The DNA here is from genome assembly GCF_016093295.1 of Inhella gelatinilytica. Lineage (GTDB taxonomy): Bacteria > Pseudomonadota > Gammaproteobacteria > Burkholderiales > Burkholderiaceae_C > Inhella > Inhella gelatinilytica. The sequence goes on from NZ_JAEDAL010000011.1 coordinate 25,731, forward strand.
CTTGGCGGGTGCTTACCTCTCGTTGGCCCAGAACGCCAACTTCAGCCCCAACATGACCGCGGGCCGCGGTTACATCGCGCTGGCGGCCATGATCTTCGGCCGCTGGCGGCCACTGCCCACCTTGTTCGCCTGCCTGCTCTTTGGCTTGCTGGATGCGCTGGCGATCCAGCTCCAAGGCGTGAGCCTGCCTGGCATCGGCGAGATCCCCGTCCAGGCCATCCAAGCCTTGCCCTACCTGCTGACGGTGGTGTTGCTCGCGGGCTTCATCGGCCAGGCGATTGCGCCGAAGGCCTTGGGTCGGCCGTACGTCAAGGAACGGTGATGGCGGACGAATCCCTGAAGGCCGAGATGCTGGCGGTCGCCCGTGCTGCCCGTGCGGCGTCCTATGCGCCGTATTCGAACTACCGGGTGGGCGCCGCATTGCTGGGTGAGGATGGCCGCATTTTTGGCGGCTGCAACGTCGAGAACGCCGCCTATCCCCAAGGCGTTTGTGCCGAGGCGGGGGCGCTGTCGGCCATGGTGCTGGCCGGCGTGCGCAAGGCCAAAGGGGTGCTAGTGGTCGGGGATGGCCAGCACCTGATCACCCCTTGTGGCGGGTGCCGCCAGAAGCTGCGCGAGTTTGCGCAGCCGGAAGATTTTTGGGTCCTGGCCGTGAACGAGAGCGGTCAGCAGCAACAGTGGACGCTGGAGCAGTTGTTCCCCCACTCGTTCAGTCCCGACCATCTCGCTTGAAAGATTCGAACATGAGCAGTCCTTATTTGCAGGGTGAAGCCCTGGCCAACGCCGTTCAGGCCGCCAGCGTGAAGCTGGAAGCGACGTTTGGCGCCGCCCCGTCCATCGCCGTGGTGCTGGGTTCGGGCTGGTCGGCGGCGAGCGAGCAGCTGCGCGATGTCCAACGCTTGTCGTACGCGGACCTGCCGGGCTGGCCCCTGCCCAAGGTCGAGGGTCACGTCAACGAAGTGGTGGTGGGCACGACCGCGGGGGGCGCGCGCGTGGCCATGTTGCGGGGCCGGGCCCACACGTATGAGAGCGGGGACTGCACCGGCATGGCCGCGCCCATCCGCAGCCTCAAGGCGTGGGGCGTGCAGGTGCTGCTGTCCACCAACGCCTCGGGTTCGCTGCGCCAGCAGCAGGGGCCGGGCAGCTTGATGCTCATCAGCGATCACATCAACGCCGTGCAGCGCAGCCCCTTGGTGGGCCTCTCGGGCAGCGATCGTTTCGTGGACATGAGCTGCGCCTACGACCTCGAGCTGCGCCAGGCGGCCCGCGCGCTGGCGCAGCAAATCGACACGCGCTTGCACGAAGGGGTCTATTGCTGGGCGCTGGGCCCGCAGTTCGAGACGCCGGCTGAAATTCGCATGTTTGCGGCCTTTGGTGCCGATGCGGTGGGCATGTCCACCGTGCCGGACACCATCCTCGCGCGCCACGCGGGCCTGCGCGTGATGGGTCTGGCCTTGATCACCAACATGGCGGCTGGCCTGTCGGCTGAGGCGCTCACGCACGAGCTGACCTTGCGGGAGGCCAAAGAGAGCGGGGAGCGCGCGGCCGGTTTCTTGAGCGCCTTGCTGGATCGTTTGTGCGCGCTGGATTCGCTGAAAAAGGCCTGACCTCATGAGCTCGCAAGACACGGCACGCACCCTGCTGCGTTGCCTGGACCTGACCAGCCTGAACGATGGCGACACGGCGGACACCATCACCGCGCTGTGCGCCAAGGCGCAGACGCGCCACGGCCCGGTGGCGGCGGTGTGCGTGTGGCCGCAGTTTGTGGCGCAGGCGCGGGCCGCATTGCCGGCCAGCATCCGCGTGGCGGCAGTGGCCAACTTCCCGGATGGCGCGCTGGATGTGGCCCGAGCCGTGGCGGATATCGAGGCCATCGCTCAGGCGGGGGCCCAGGAAATTGATGTGGTGCTGCCCTACAAGGCCTTGCTCGCCGGGCAAAGCCTGGAAGTGGGCGAATTCCTGGCCGAGGTGCGCCATGCCAGCCGCCCCTTGACGCTCAAGGTCATCATCGAATCGGGGGAACTCAAGGACGAGGCGGTCATTCGACGGGCGACCCAGCTCAGCCTGAACGCGGGCGCCGACTTCATCAAGACCAGCACGGGCAAGACCCCAGTCTCGGCCACGCTGGAGGCGGCGCGGGCCATGCTGGACGAAATCGCCCACAGCGGCTTGGCCGCGGCGGGTTTCAAGGCCTCGGGGGGCATTCGCACGGTCGCCCAAGGTGAGCCCTATGTGGCGGCCACCCGCGCGGCCTTGGGCGAGTCGGCGCTGGACCCGAGTCGCCTGCGCTTTGGCGCGTCGGGCTTGCTGGACGACATCCTGGCGGTGCTGGACGGGCAGGGCGCGGCTGCCGTGACCGCCAGCGGAGGCTATTGAGATGCTGGCGCAAGAAATCATCCGCACCAAGCGCGGGGGCGGGGCGCTGTCCAAAGCGCAAATCGACTCCTTTGTTGACGGCATCACCACGGAGCGCTGGAGCGAGGGCCAGGTGGCGGCCCTGGCCATGGCCATCTTTTTGAAGGGAATGGGGCGCGACGAAGCCGTGGCGTTGACCCAGGCGATGCGGGATTCAGGCCGTGTGATGCACTGGCCCAACATGCCCGGCCCGGTGGTAGACAAGCACAGTACGGGCGGGGTGGGCGACAAGATCAGCCTGATGCTGGCGCCCCTCGTCGCCGCCTGTGGCGGCTACGTGCCCATGATCGCGGGGCGCGGCCTCGGCCACACGGGGGGCACGGTCGACAAGCTGGAGGCGGTGCCGGGCTACAACACGCGGCCCGACTTCGCCGAGTTCGACCGCATCGTGCGAGACCTCGGTTGTGCGGTGATTGGCCAAACGGCCGATTTGGCGCCGGCGGACCGCCGGTTCTATGGCATCCGCGACGTGACGGCGACGGTGGAATCCGTGCCCCTGATCACTGCCTCCATTCTGAGCAAGAAGCTGGCCGCCGGGCTGGACGTGCTGGTGATGGACGTGAAGGTGGGCAATGGGGCCTTTGCGGACACGCCGGCCATGGCGCGCGAATTGGCCGACAGCATCGTTGCGGTGGGCAACGGCGCCGGCATGAAGACGCGCGCTCTCATCACCGACATGAACCAGGTGCTGGGCCACACCGCGGGCAATGCCTTGGAGGTGTTGGAAGCGGTTGACTACCTGCGCGGTCGAAACGTGGAGCCGCGTCAGCACGAGGTCACTTTGGCCTTGTGTGCCCAGATGCTGATGCTCGGGGGGCTGGCGGCTGACGAAGCGCAGGCGCGGGCCAAGCTGCAAGCGGCGCTGGACAGCGGTGCGGCAGCGGAGCGTTTTGGCCAGATGGTGGTCGCACTGGGCGGCCCGGCTGACCTCGTGGAACGCCCCGAGCGCCACTTGCCGGTTGCGCCCGTTCAGCGGGCGGTGCCCGCGCCCCGGGCCGGCGTGCTGGTGGGGCAGGACACGCGGGCGATCGGCATGGCTGTGATCGAGCTGGGTGGCGGCCGGCGCGTGGCGGCCGACCCCATCGACCCGCGCGTGGGTTTTTCCGCAGTGTGCCCGCTGGGCCGGACTGTCCAGGCTGGCGAGGCACTTGCGGTGGTGCACGCGGCCGATGAAGCGGCGGCAGAGCGGGCCGTCCAGGCTTACCAAGCAGCTTGCTGTATTGGCGACGTGGGACCGGAAGCGACGCCCTTGGTAGCGGAGGTGGTGGGGTGAGCGACGTTCAAGAATCCGCGGCCGAAGGCGCAATGGATGCAACGGGCGCAACGAGCGCAGAGCGGCCCGAGCGCCGCATCAAGAGTTTCGTCAAGCGCGGCGGGCGCATGGGCACGGGGCAAATCCGAGCCCTGCAGGAGCTGGCGCCGCGCTACGTGCTGCCGTACCGGGCCGATGCGGTGCCGTCATGGTCCGCAGTCTTTGGCCGCGAGGCACCCCGCGTGCTGGAGATCGGCTTTGGCATGGGGGATGCGACGGCCAAGATCGCTGCGGCCTTGCCGCACATCGACTTCATTGGCTGCGAGGTGCATGAAGCCGGAGTGGGAGCGCTGCTGCAGCGCATTGATGAAGCGCAGTTGACCAACCTGCGCATCGTGCAACACGATGCGGTCGAGGTGCTGGCGCACATGATTCCCAAGGCCAGCTTGCACGGCGTGCACTTGTTTTTCCCGGACCCGTGGCACAAGAAGCGCCATCACAAACGGCGCTTGGTGCAAGGGCCCTTCATCGCTGATTTGGTGCAGTACCTCGCTCCCGGCGGCTACTTTCATGCCGCCACGGACTGGGAGCCCTATGCCCAGCAGATGCTGGAGGTCCTGTCGGCCGAGCCCTTGCTGGAGAACACTGCAGAGGGCTTTGCAGAGAAACCGGCCTATCGGCCGCTGACCAAGTTCGAGGCACGGGGCCTGCGCTTGGGCCATGGCGTCTGGGACCTGGTGTTCCGGCGGCGGGCTTGATGGGCTGGCACCTGCTGCTTTGGGGCGTGCTGGCCGTGCTGGCCAGCCTGTGGTCGTTGCTCTACCTGCTCCTGCGTAGCCTGGTCCACTGGACCGGCTGGAAGCAAGGCGTGGAGGGCGTCAAGCAGCTGCCCAGCCTGGACCTGCCGCCGTGGTTGATGGAAATTCTGGGTATTGGCTGGATTGAGCGCTTTCAGGCCGTGTTGGCCGATTGGGCGCCGGAGTTCCAGGCTTGGGTTCAATCTTGGCCCGATGTTTCGGCGTGGCTGAGCGCGGCGCTGGTCTGGGGCTGGGGGTTGGGCCTGGGCTTGCTGGCCTTGGCGGGGCTGCTGGGCAGCGTGCTGATCCGCGCTGGCCAGCGTCTGCAGGCGCGAACGGAGGGGCGATGAACGTCATCAAAGGCCGCCGCGTGCTGCTGGCCCTGTCGGGCGGCATCGCCGGATACAAGATTGCAGAACTGACACGCCTGTTGGTGCAGGCTGGCGCCGAGGTGCAGGTGATGATGAGCGAGGCGGCCACGCAGTTCATCACGCCGGTGACGCTGCAGGCGCTTTCGGGCCGAGCCGTGTTGCGGGATGCCTGGGATGCCAGCGCACCCAACAACATGCCGCACATCAACGCGGGGCGCTGGGCCGAGGTGATGCTGCTGGCCCCCGCCAGCGCCGACATGATGGCCAAGCTGGCCCAAGGGCGGGCGGATGAGATCGTCAGCCTGACGGCGCTGGCCCGTCCGCGCGAGCGCTGTGCCCTCTTGATTGCGCCCGCCATGAACCGCGAGATGTGGTCTCACCCGGCCACGCAGCGCAACATGGCCCAGTTGGCGGCCGATGGTGCGCAGCTGCTGGGCGTCGGTCATGGCGAGCAGGCCTGTGGGGAAGTGGGCGATGGCCGCATGTTGGAAGCCGCCGAGCTGCTGGAGGCCTTGGTGGACCACTTCACCCCCAAACGACTGGCGGGGAAACGGGTGTTGTTGACCGCGGGCCCGACTTACGAAGCCCTGGATCCCGTGCGCGGTATCACCAACCGCTCCAGCGGCAAGATGGGCTTCGCCCTGGCGCAGGCGGCCCATCGCGCAGGGGCGGAGGTCACGCTGATTGCTGGCCCGGTCCACCTGCCGACGCCGGCCGGTGTGCGACGCGTGGACGTTCAATCAGCCTGCCAGATGCTGGAGGTGACCTTGGCGGCCTTGCCCGGGCAGGATGTGTTCATCGCCACCGCGGCGGTGGCCGACTGGCGCCCCGCGAGCGAGGCCGAGCACAAGATCAAGAAAGATGGCAGCGGTCAGACCCCGCAACTGGCCTTCACCGAGAACCCGGACATTCTGGCCACCGTGGCCGCCCGGCCCGATGCGCCGTACTGCGTGGGCTTTGCGGCCGAGAGTGAAAAGCTGCTCGAGCACGCGCAGGCCAAGCGCCTGCGCAAGGCCGTGCCCCTGATCGTGGCGAACCTGGGCCCCGCGACGTTTGGAAAAGACGACAACGCGCTGCTGCTTGTCGACGAGCAGGGCGCGCGCGAGTTGCCGCGGGCGGCCAAGAGCGATTTGGCCGTTCAACTGATTGACGAGATTGCGCAGCGCCTGGCTGCGCGCCCCTAACCCCGTTTTGTCTCATGCACCAAGTTCAACTCAAGGTGCTGGATGCCCGTTTGGCCGACCAGCTCCCCACCTACGCCACGCCGGGCAGTGCTGGTCTGGATTTGCGCGCTGCGCTTTCGGCGCCGCTGACCCTGCAGCCAGGACAGACCGAGTTAATCCCCACGGGGATCGCCATCCACCTCGGCGACCCGGGGCTGGCGGCCCTGATCCTGCCGCGCTCCGGCCTGGGCCACAAACACGGCATCGTGCTGGGCAATTTGGTGGGCCTGATCGACTCGGACTACCAAGGGCCGCTGATGGTGAGTTGCTGGAATCGCGGATCGCAGGCGTTCACCATCCAGCCTTTGGATCGGCTGGCTCAACTGATCGTCGTGCCCGTGGTCCAGGTGGGGTTCGAACGGGTGGAAGAATTCCACGCCACGGAACGCGGTACCGGGGGCTTCGGCTCGACGGGCAAGTCCTGAAGCCCTCCTAAAGGCTCAGTGCAGGGGCTCGTCCGCCGGGGCGCCTTCCAGCACCTGCACGAAGCTGCCGCCGACGGACTTGGCTTCGAGTTCCTCTTCGGTCGCCTCGCGCACGCCGCACACTTTGAGGTGCAGGCGCAGGCCGATGCCTGCCAGCGGGTGGTTGCCATCCAGCACCACGTGTTCAGGGTACACCTCGGTGACCGTGTAGATGGCCTCCATCGGCATGTCCTCCGACTGAGCCCCTGGCGGCAGGCCTTCAAACCGCATGCCCACGTCCACCTCGGCGGGGAAGAGACTGCGGGCTTCAAAGCACACCAAGTCGGCGTCGTACTCGCCGAAAGCATCGGTGGGTTCTAAAGCCACGCCGATTTCCGCGCCGGTCAATTGGCCCAGCAGGGCCTGTTCCACCTTGGGGAGCAGATCTTCGCCTCCGACCAGGAACTCGGTCGGGGTGTCGAGGGTGTCAATGAGCTCGCTTTGAGCGTCTTCCAGTCGCCAAGTCAAGCTGACGACACAAGGGGTTTGAACTTCTTCCATGAATTTGCGCAGGGTCAATAGCCCGGCGCGTCTCTTTCGTTGCAGCAGTTGCGATGTTCTCACGACCCGCCAGCTCCACTCACAATGGGCACATGAAGCAAGCCCCACAAGCCCCTGATTTCGCTGCCCCCTGGCCTTTGCTTGGGGGGATGAGCCCCGAACAGTTCATGCGCCGACACTGGCAGCGCAAGCCTGCGCTGATGCGAGCGGCTGCCTTGCCGTGGGTGGGCCGGATGCCGCGTGGTGAGCTGTTTGGCTTGGCGGAGCGGGAGGATGTCGAGTCTCGACTCGTGACCGGCAACGACCGCGCAGCCTGGACGCTGCGCCACGGGCCGTTCCCCCGTCGCAGCTTGCCTGCGCTCAGTCAACCGGGTTGGACGGTGTTGGTGCAAGGCATGGAAGCCATTCATCCGGCCGCCCGTGAGTTGCTCGACGCCTTTCGCTTCCTGCCCGAAGCACGGCTGGACGATGTGATGGTGTCCTGGGCTTCGGACGGCGGCGGCGTGGGCCCGCACACTGACGCTTATGACGTCTTCTTGGTCCAGGTCAGCGGACGCCGGCGTTGGCGGGTGTCGAACCAAAAACAGCGCGACTTGATCGAGGGCCTACCGGTCAAGATCCTGCAGTGTTTCGAGCCCACGCTGGAGTGGGAGCTGGAACCGGGCGACATCCTCTACCTTCCCCCCAACTGGGCCCACGACGGCGTGGCTCTGGGGGCGGACTGCATCACGGCGTCCGTGGGTCTGCGCGCGCCCCGGCGCGTCGAATTGGCCGATGCGCTCCTGCCGCGCCTCATCGACCCCGAAGACGATGCGCCCGCCGCTTGGGAGTCGGTGTACCGGGACGCTGACATTGGCCCGACCCTGCACCCCGCCGCTATTTCGCCCGAGTTCCAGGCCTTTGCGCAGGACGCCTTGCGTCGCGTGGTCGACGATCCGCAGGGTATGGCGCGTGCGCTGGGCGAGTATTTGAGCGAGCCCAAACCCAAACAGCTCTTTGATGGCGGTCGTGCGCTTCCCGGCGATGTGGCGCTGGCCCCGGGAAGCCGGATGCTCTATGACCGCTGGCATGTTTTCCTCAATGGTGAGTCTTACCGAGCGGCCGGACGCGATGCGCGGCTGATGCAGCGGCTGGCCGATGCGCGCCAACTGTCGGCTGCGCAGCGTCAACAACTCAGCCCGGATGCACAACAATTGCTCAACGAATGGATGGAGTGGGGGTGGGTATGTCCGAGTCCCGGGTCACGCTAGAGGGTGAAGGCGGCCGCCTGGAAGGCTGGCCCGACATCACGGAGGGCCTTCGCCAATTGTTGACTGAGGCTTTCGAGCACAAGGCGCGTCGGGTGGTGGTGCTTGATCCGGACTTTGTCCAGTGGCCTTGGTCGGATCCCGACCTGCTGCACCACCTGGCGCAGTGGGGGCGATTGGGCGGGCGACGCCTGGAAATGCTGGCCCCAAGCTACGGTGCTTGTGCGCGGCGGCATCCGCGTTTTCTTCAATGGCGACAACACTTTGATCACCTTCTGACAATCGGGTCTTTCGAGCCGCGAGAAGTCGGTCCGGAGTGGCCCGCCTGCTTGATGGCCGCGACTGAAGGGCCGGTGCTGAGGCTCTTGGAGTTCGAAGACGGGCGCGCCACTTGGGCTCGGTCCGGGCCCCATGCGGCCGTGGAACGACGCTCCGTGTTTGATTTTTTTGATGCCATTTCGCAGAGATCCACGCCCGCGTGGCCGTATACGCAACTCGGTCTCTGAATGCGGGTGTTTTCCCTGCCTATAATGCGCGGCTAGGCATAAAAAACGCTCGAGGTTTTTCATGCCGCAGGCGGGGCTGGGAACAGTCCCACTGGGTGTCTTAAGGCTCGTGCTTTGCGGCATCCGAAATCACCGGTGTTTTTCCCTTTTCGTCTTCTAGAGGACCCCAATGAAAAAGTCGATCCTGATGGCTTCCCTGCTGGCCGCTGTTGCTCTGGCTGCTTGCAGCAAGAAGGAAGAAGCTCCCGCTGCCGCTCCGGCTCCGGTGGCTGCTCCGGCTCCCGCTGCTTCTGAAGCTGCTTCGGCTCCCGCCGCTGACGCTTCGGCTCCTGCTGCTGCCGCTTCGGCCGCCGCCAGCAACTAAGCTGCAGATCGCCCGACTGGCCCTTGGGCCGGTCGTGCCGAAAGCCGCCTTCGGGCGGCTTTTGTTTTTTCTGGGACCGAGCCGCTGCGCGGTAGGGCGCAAAGAGCAAGAAAAAACGCGCCCCGAGGGCGCGTTCTTGCCAGGGCCTGGCCCTAACCCAATGCGGTGGTTTGTCAGCGAAGGTCCGGCCAGAGCAGTGCCAGGATGCGCTTGGCTTGTTCGTTCGTGGCCAACTTGCCTTGGCTGTCTTGCACCGACACCGTTGTGCGGTTGCCTTCGCTCTTGACTGAGACGCGATAGCGTTCCGTCGACGGGCCTTTGTCAGACGAGAAGAGCTTTTGCAGGAAGTTCGGTTCCTCCTTACCTGCCTGTCGGGGATCGGCATAGCGCAAGAAGAAGAGCCCCGCGCGGCGATCCCGGTCTTCCATGGTGAAGCCATGGCGGTCCAGCGACAGGCCCACGCGCCGCCAAGCGGCTTCAAAGCCCTCGTTCATCACGATTTCGTTGGGGACTTCGGACAGCGCTGGCTGGCGCACTTCCGGTGCAGTCGGCTTGGCGGCTGGGGTGCCCAAAGCGGCAGGGGCGGCGGTTGACGCCACAGCACTCGCTTCCTTACCGCCCAAACGCAGCAAAAGCCGCGCCAGCATTTCGGCCTCGAGCTCCGCGTCCGCAGCCCGTGGCGTCCAGACGGTTTGGTCTTTCTGCGCCCCGGTGTACACCTCTTGCATGCCCCGGTGTGACACCGTGATTTCGGTCTTGCCGTCCACACGCTCCAATCGGGTGCGGAATTTGTCGCGTTCACCCGTCGAATACAGCCCATCGAAGACGGTACCAATGGTGCGGCGGATCAGGTCTTGGGGCAACTTGGCGCGGTTCTCCCGCCAGTCGGTTTCCAGAATGCCAACTTCGGCTTGCTCCTTGGGTAAGTCAAAGCCCAGATCGCCCCAGAAAGCCCGGACAACGGGCCAGAGTGCCTCGGGACTTTGACTGGTGCGAATCAGCCGGGTGGGGCCGACGCGAACGATCTCGGCCCCGGCCAGCTGGTTCAGCGCGACCTGCGGGGCGCCCACGGTTTGCTGAGGGGCCTGGGCCGGCTGCGCGGCGAGGGCGACGGCGCTGACCACGCCTTGGCTTTTGGCGGTTGCGGACTGGGGCAACTGAGACAGGTCAGGGGGAACCTCCAGGCCGGTGGTCTGCTTGGATTGGCTGCGGTAGTCCACCTTGTCGGAGCCGAAGGTGGTGTTGAGCGCGCTGCAGCCGCCCAGGGCGGCCAGTACAGCAAGGGTCAGGGCGTGAGGAGCAATTCGGGTCACGGCGGGGCGATCCAGATTGGAGAAAGCCGTGATTAGAGCAGGTGTGCAGACCGCATGGCGGCTTCGACCGCATCTTGGCCGCCCGGACTGAGCGAGAGCAGCGGCAATCGAACATGCGCCGGGCAGCGCCCCAGCCGGCTCAGTGCCCATTTGGCGGGGGCCGGGCTGGGTTCGCAGAACAGCGTCCGGTGGAGATCGAGCAGTTGGTTGTTGAGGGCCTTGGCTTGCGCCCAATCCCCGCCCAAGGCGGCAGTGCACATCTGGCTCATCAAGCGGGGCGCGACGTTGGCCGTCACGCTCACAATGCCCCGCCCCCCCAAAAACATCGAGGCCAATCCACTGCCGTCATCACCGCTGTAAAACGAAAAGCCCGTCGGGGCCGACTTCAGGATCTGTGCGGTCCGCTCGACGTTGCCGCTGGCTTCTTTCGTGCCAAACACGTGGGGCAGGGCTGCACAGCGAACCGAGGTTTCGGCTGACATGTCGGCAATCGTGCGCCCCGGCACGTTGTAGAGCATCAACGGCAAATCGGTGGCGTCGGCCAGCGCTTTGAAGTGCTGAAAAATGCCTTCCTGACTGGGCTTGTTGTAGTAAGGCACGACGGAGAGCTGGGCATCGGCACCGACGGCTTTGGCGTGACGGGCGAGGTTGATGGCCTCTCGCGTGCAGTTGGATCCCGTACCGGCCAACACCGGAACACGCCCGGCCACATGCTCGACGGTCACCCGAACGATCTCGCAATGCTCTTCGGTGCTGACGGTGGGGGACTCGCCAGTGGTGCCCACCACACCGATGCAGTGTGTGCCCTCCGACAGGTGCCAATCGATCAGTGCCCGCAGGGTGTCGTAGTCCACGCGGCCGTCGTCGTGCATGGGCGTGACCAGGGCCACGATGCTGCCTTGAATGGGTTTCATGGTGTTGTGCTTGGAATGTGAAGGTGTTCGATGGGGCAGGGCTTGTCGCCAACAGCGACCCGTCGGGCCGCAACGCGCTGCATTCTGGCTCCGTTGACCACGCCGTCTTCGTAGGCCAGAACATGCAGCTTGCCCTGGCACAAAGTCAAGAGTTCGCCGGGGGCCAGCAGGAAGTCGGGGTTGCGCGGGCGCCCCAGTTGTTCCTGACCTTGCGCGAAAGTTTCGTAAATCAAGTACCCGTCCGGTGCGACCGCCTGAAGCAATGACGGGAACAATGGGCGCCAAAGGTAGTTTGTTACCACCACCCAATCAAAGGTACGGTCCGCCAAGGGCCAGGGGGCGCTTTCAAGGTCTGCTGTCAAGGTCTCGAGGCCGGGCGGCAGGCTAGCCAAGGCGTCTGAATTCCGATCCACGGCCGTGACGTGCAAGCCCAGGTCGTTCATCCAGCGCGAGTGCCGCCCCCCTCCGCAGGCCAGGTCCAACGCGGTTTGCCCAGGCTGGGCGCAGGCACCCCAGCGTTGTAGCCAAGGTGAGGCTTCAGAAGCAGGCACGAATGACATCGGTGAGGCGGTGAATCAAACTGGGATCATCCCAGGCCCGGAAAACGAGACCGAGGGCCGCCAAGGCGAGCGCGATCAGTCCAGCGCGTTTCATGCGAGGTGGGGGCGAACCAGCGGCTGTTCGCGTACGGGAAGATTGGCCAGCGCCGCTGCCACACCCAGCGCGACCGCGCTCCACCACACCCAGTCGTAAGAGCCCGTTTGGTCAAACACGTAGCCACCCAACCAGACGCCCAAAAAGCTGCCAATCTGGTGGCTGAAGAACACCAGTCCGGCCAGCATGGACAAGTGAGAAACGCCAAAAATCTGCGCCACCGTTGCATTGGTCGGGGGGATGGTCGACAGCCACAACAGGCCCATGACCGAAGCAAACACATAGGTGCTCGGCGCACTGATGGGGGTGCCCAGGTAGGCGACGATCGCGACGGAACGGGCTGAATAGATGAAGGCCAGGATGTAGCGCCTGGGCCACTTTTGTCCCAATTGCCCTGCGGCGTAGGTGCCCACCACATTGAACAAGCCAATCAGCGCCAGGGCATAGGTGCCCACCTGGGCCGGCAGCCCTTGGTCCTTGAGAAATGCGGGCAAGTGCACGCCAATGAACACCACCTGGAACCCACACACGAAATAACCCGCGGTGAGCCACAAGTAACTGGGGGTTCGCAGGGCTTCGAGCAGGGCGGCTCCGCTCCCGCTCCCGCTTCGACCCGCGGTTTGCGGACGATGGCTGGGTTCTCGCAGACCCCAAGCCAGCGGCACGATGGCCAGCACCGTCCCCGCGAGGAGCCACAAGCTCGGCTGCCATCCAAAGCGCTCGATCAGCTGGTGCTCCACTGGCAGCATCAAGAATTGCCCGAAGCTACCGGCGCTGGCCACCACCCCCATGGCCCAACTGCGTCGAGTGGGGTCCAGTTGCCGGCCAATCACCCCATAAATGACGGCGTAGGTTGTCCCCGACTGTGCGGCACCGATAACCAGCCCTGTTGCCGCCACAAAGGCCCAGGGCGCGCTGGCGGCGGCCATGCCCATCAACCCGATGGCATAGAGCAGGGCCCCGGCGACCAGGGGTCTGAACGCACCCACGCGATCGGCCCACATCCCTGTGAGCGGGCCGATCGCGCCCCATACCAAGTTTTGAACGGCCAGGGCGAGCGCAAAGTCCTCACGGGTCCAGCCGCGCTCGGTGATGATCGGTTGCAACCACAATCCAAACCCGTGGCGGATCCCCATGGACAGGGTCACGATGGCCGCGCCGCAGGCCAATATTTGGACCGCGCTGGGCCGGATATGGGGTGGTTGCATGGCTGGGATTTTGCGGGCTTCCTAGAATCCGCGCCCTTCACTCAGGAAGTTATGGCCTCCACACCTCATTACGGCGAAGCCTCCATCCGCGTGCTCAAGGGCCTGGAGCCCGTCAAGCAGCGGCCGGGGATGTACACCCGCACGGACAACCCTTTGCACATCGTGCAAGAGGTGCTCGATAACGCAGCCGATGAAGCCCTGGCCGGCTACGGCAAGCGCATTGCCCTCACGTTGCACAGCGACGGCTCCGTTTCGATTGAAGACGACGGACGGGGCATCCCATTCGGTCTGCACCCCGAGGAGGGGGTCCCAGTCGTCGAAATCGTATTCACCCGGCTGCACGCGGGGGGCAAGTTCGACAAAGGCGCGGGCGGCGCGTACAGCTTTTCAGGGGGGCTGCACGGCGTGGGTGTCTCGGTGACCAACGCGCTTTCGAAACGCCTCGAAGTCACGGTGCAGCGCGAAGGCCAGACCGCCAGCATTGTTTTTTCGCACGGCGATGTCATCCAACCGGTGACCTTGGCCCCCGGCGCACCTCGCAAGCAAGGGACGCGTGTGCGGGTGTGGCCTGAGGCCAAGTATTTTGATAGCGCCGACCTGCCGCGCGGTGAGCTGATTCATCTGCTGCGCAGCAAGGCTGTGCTCATGCCGGGCGTAACGGTCACCCTGACTGACGAAAAAAAGGGGGAAACACAGACCTGGCTGTACAAAGGGGGGTTGCGCGAGTACTTGCAGGGAGCCCTGAGCGGAGAGCCCTTGGTGGACCTCTTTGAGGGCGCTCACTACGCCAAGGCCAGCGATACCGAAAACTTTGCCGAGGGCGAGGGCGCTGCTTGGTGTGTGGCCTTCACCGAAGAGGCCGCCAGTCAGCGTGAGAGCTATGTCAACTTGATCCCTACCGTGGCTGGAGGGACGCATGAAGCCGGGCTCAAAGACGGGCTCTTTCAAGCGGTCAAGACCTTTATTGAACTGCATTCGCTGCTGCCCAAAGGGGTCAAGCTGATGCCCGAGGATCTGTTTGGTCGGGCCAGTTTTGTGTTGTCGGCGAAAGTTCTTGATCCCCAGTTTCAAGGGCAAACCAAGGAGCGCTTGAACAGTCGCGACGCGCTGCGTCTGGTTGCAGGCTACGTGCGGCCCGCCTTTGAGTTGTGGTTGAGCCAGCACGTGGAGCAGGGCAAGAAGCTGGCTGAGCTGGTGATCAAGCAGGCGCAGAGTCGCCAGCGCGCCGCGCAGAAGGTCGAAAAGAAGAAGGGCAGCGGCGTGGCCGTCCTGCCCGGCAAGCTGACCGATTGCGAGAGCCGCGACTTGAATGTGAATGAGCTCTTTCTGGTCGAAGGGGACAGTGCCGGGGGCAGCGCCAAGATGGGGCGCGACAAAGAGACCCAGGCCATCCTGCCACTTCGGGGCAAGGTGCTGAACACCTGGGAGGTGGAGCGCGATCTGCTCTTCAAAAACACCGAAGTGCATGACATCGCAGTGGCCGTTGGCGTGGACCCGCATGGCCCAAGCGACACGCCCGACCTCAGCGGCCTGCGGTACGGCAAGGTCTGCATCCTGTCGGACGCGGATGTCGACGGCGCCCACATCCAGGTGCTGCTCCTGACCTTGTTTCAAAAGCACTTTCCCAGGCTCGTGGAGGCCGGTCACGTCTATGTCGCCCGGCCGCCCTTGTTCCGTGTGGATGCGCCGGCCCGCGGCAAGAAGCCCCCGGTCAAGCTCTATGCGTTGGATGAGGGGGAGCAGCACGCCATCTTGGACAAGCTGCGCAAAGAAGGGGCGCGAGAGGGCTCCTGGACCATCAGCCGCTTTAAGGGCCTCGGTGAAATGAACGCCGAGCAGTTGTGGGATACGACGCTAAACCCCGATACCCGCCGCTTGTTGCGGGTCAGCGTCCCGGATGCTGAGGCAGTGGCGGGTGTGCTGACCCAGCTCATGGGCCGCAACGAAGCCGCCGCCCGCCGCGAATTGATGGAGCGACATGGAGATGCCATCGAGGTGGATATCTGATGGCGGCGCCATCGGTTCGGCTGCGGCCCACCATGCTCAGTGATTTGGAGTGGGTGGTCGGCGTTGAACAAGATGGGGCCAACCGCCCATTCATCACGCCGTGGGAGCGGCCGCAGCACGAGGGAGCCATCCGCTTCCCGGACAGCCGCCATTTCATTGTTGAGAGCTCCGATCAGGTGCGCTTGGGCTTTGTGATCTTGCAGGGGTGTCGCAACCCGAATGGCTCTTTGGAACTCAAACGACTGGTGCTCGCCCCGGGAACTCAGGGGCAGGGCCTGGGACGCACCTGTTTGCGGGCGTTAAAGGCGTTGGCCTTCCAACAGTTCAAGGCGCATCGCTTCTGGTTGGATGTGAAGGCCATGAACGAACGGGCGCACCAGCTGTATTTGAGCGAAGGCTTTGTCGAGGAAGGACGTTTGCGCGAGTCCGTCCGGGTGGCCGGCGCGGAGGGCTTTGACAGCCTGATCGTGATGTCCATGCTGGACCGCGAGTTCCAGGCGCGCTTGGCGATGGGGCAAGAAAAAGGGGCCTGATCCTGGCCCCTGCGTATCGCGCACGGTGTGCTTATTTGGGGAGCGCCCCCAGCAAGCCGGGTTTGAGGTCTTTGTCGACCGGCTTGTCCCCCAGCCAGATTTTCAGCACGGCGTTGTAGAAGCCCAGATCGGGCAACACATCGCCAAAGGGTTTGCCGTTGATGGCCATCACCATCCCGGTGCCGGGCACCCAGTCCGCGGTCAGGACGCCGCCTTTGTTCATCGTCCCCACGTTCACAAAGGCCTCACCGAAGGCGGTCAACTGGTTCACGTACTTGGATCGTTCCGCCGCCGTGGTGTTGGCCGTAATCCCGGCCATAAAGGCCTGCCCGAAATCATCGCCGTTGACTTCGCGCAACATGGTCAGGGTGAACCGGCGGGGCCCCTGCGAGTCGTACACGCCCTCAGACGTGGTTTGTTTTTCGGTCAAGTACAGCGCCATCACATAGACCTTGACGATGACGCGGGTCCGAATGCCGGCCCCATTGAGCTTGAGTTCCTTCCCCGCGACCTTGGCCGTGGGTTCGACGTTGACTCCCGCGATCTGCAGCGGGTTGGCCCAACTTGGGGCGCAGACGAGTGCGACAGCCGTGGCCAGCGCGGTTCGACGAGCGATGCGAAATTCCATGAGGTCCTCCTTGTCGGACGGGGGAAAGATGAACGAGCAGAGTGCGCGTTGAGCCTGCTGCTCAGCGTGTGTCTTCGAGTTGGAAAGTCTTGACCACATCCTCCAATGAACGGGCTTGGTTCTTCATGGAGTCTGCCGCCGCCGCCGCCTCTTCCACCAAGGCGGCGTTTTGCTGGGTGTTCTTGTCGATTTCATGAATGGTTTGGGTCACGCGCTCGATGCCCTCGGTCTGGCTCTCACTGGCGGTTGATATTTCGCCAATGACCGTGGTCATGCGCTGCACGCTCGCCACGACGTCGCTCATGGTCGAGCCGGCTTGTTGTACCAGTTGACTGCCCTGGGCAACCTTTTCGACCGAGTCGCTGATCAGGCTCTTGATTTCCTTGGCCGCGCCCGCCGAGCGCTGCGCGAGGCTGCGCACCTCGGCCGCCACCACAGCAAAGCCGCGCCCCTGCTCGCCGGCGCGGGCCGCTTCGACCGCCGCGTTCAAGGCCAAGATATTGGTTTGGAAAGCGATGCCATCGATGACGCCGATGATGTCCACGATCTTCTTGGAAGAGGCATCGATGGAGCCCATCGTGGTCACCACCCGGGACACCACTTCCCCACTGGCATGGGCCACTTGAGAGGCTTGGTGCGCAAACTCATTGGCCTGGGTGGCATTGCGTGCATTGCGTCGAACGGCTTCGGTCAGATCGTTCATGGAGTGCTTGGTTTGCTCCAGCGCCGCGGCTTGCATTTCCGTTCGCGTCGACAAGTCCAGGTTCCCACTGGCGATTTCTTCGGAGGCCGAGGCAATGGACTCCGTGCCATCGCGCACGCGGCCCACAATTTGCTTCAAGCTGTCGTTCATCTCGGACAGCGTCTCCAGCAACTGGCCGGTTTCGTCGGTTCCCCGCACGTGAATCGTGCTGGTCAGGTTGCCGGAGGCCACTTTACGGGCCACGGCCACAGCGCCGGCCAAGGGGCGGACGATCCCTCGGGTCACGAACACGCTGATGACGATGCTGGCCAAGCTCGCGAACAGAGCCAGAACGGCGATGACGGTAATGCTGCGGCTGGCCAATTCTTGGCCGCCTTGACTGGCGCTCTCCATTTGCTTGTTTTGCGACTCGACAAACTTGTCCATCGCACTCAGGTACTTGATCTGCAGGGCGCGGACTGAGAACAGGAATTTGAGGGTGGCCTGGTCTTTGTCCCCCTCGGCCATCAGTTTGACGAAACCCGCCTGTGCGGGAATGAACTTGGCGCGGACCTCGGCCATGGCTTTCAGCGCGGCCTTGCCCTCGTCGTCTGTGACCAGTTTTTCTAGGCTGGCAACCGAGGCCTCGTGCGCCTTCAAGAGGCTGTCCACCGCGGTCAGCTCTTTCTTGATTTGGTCATCGCCGGTCATGATGATGGTGCTCATCATGCTGCGGGAGGCGTCGCCCAGTTCCGCCTTGGCTTTGTTGGCCAGGTAGGTCTTCTTGAAGCCTTCGTCAATGGCGGCGCGCATGTCCGCGCTCAGCGCCCGCGTGCTGGAAATGGCCAATCCGGCCATGACCAGGAGCAGGACGATGACGACCCCGAAGCCCAGCGCCAAGCGTTGACCAATGCGCAGTGAACCGAAACCCATGTCTTCAGACCTCGCAGAACGGGCCAAGCGCAGGTACGGACCCAGCGCTCGACGGTGAATCGACCAAAGCCAAACGCGGGGCCACACCGGCAGGGGACGGAGTCGGCCACGATTTGCTTGCAGCCCAGTATTCCACAGCGATTCCGGGGCACAAGGGCGGGGTTGACCCGGGCTGTGGCGCGTCTGCAAACAATGTGTACTTTTCACTCGAACGACTTGCGGCCCGCGCGCTAGTTTCCCCGCGGTGGATGGCGACAATGCGCCCCCCAACGAGGTAAGACATGCCCGAGCAATTGAGTTTGATGGATGACGTGCCGCCGGTGCCCCCGGAGGCTCCCAAGCCCCCGCCCCCGCATGGGGATGATTCGGACGGTCTGGATCTGGGCCTGTACGCGCAGCAGGCATACCTGGAGTACGCCCTATCCGTTGTGAAAGGCCGCGCCCTGCCCGCGGTCGGGGATGGGCAGAAGCCCGTGCAGCGACGGATCCTGTACGCCATGGTTCGCATGGGACTGGCGTGGAGTGGGGCCAATGGGGCCAAGCCGGTGAAGTCGGCGCGGGTGGTCGGGGACGTGCTGGGTCGGTTTCACCCGCACGGGGATCAGGCCGCCTACGACGCACTGGTGCGCATGGCGCAGGGCTTCGCTCAGCGCTACCCACTGGTGGATGGGCAAGGGAACTTCGGCTCCCGCGATGGCGACGGCGCCGCGGCCATGCGCTACACCGAAGCTCGGCTGACGCCGCTCGCTCGTCTGCTTCTCGAAGAAATCGACGAAGGGACGGTCGATTTCACGCCCAATTACGACGGCAGCACCGAAGAACCCAAGGATTTGCCGGCGCGCTTGCCCTTCGTGCTGCTCAATGGGGCCAGCGGTATTGCCGTGGGCATGGCCACCGAAGTGCCCAGTCACAACCTGCGCGAAGTGGCTGAGGCGGCTGTCAAGTTGCTGAAAGACCCCAAGCTGAGCGACGAGGAGTTTTTTGCAACCTTGCCTGGCCCCGACTTTCCCGGTGGGGCGCAAATCATTTCCAGCCCGGACGACATTCGTGCGGCCTACAACACGGGGCGTGGGTCACTGAAGCTGCGAGCCCGTTGGAAAGTGGAAGACCTCGCGCGCGGCCAGTGGCAGTTGGTGGTGACCGAGTTGCCCCATGGGGTGTCCAGTCAACGGGTGTTGGAGGAAATCGAAGAGATCTCCAACCCCAAGGTCAAGGCGGGCAAGAAGGCCCTCAGCCCTGAACAGTTGCAGCTGAAGAACACCTTGCTGGCTGTGCTGGATGGCGTGCGGGATGAAAGCAGCAAAGACGCCCCCGTTCGTTTGGTGTTTGAGCCCAAAAGCCGAACGGTTGCTGTTGAAGAATTGACTCAAATTTTGCTGGCGCACACCAGCCTGGAGACCAGTTCGACGATCAACCTCACCATGGTGGGGTTGGACGGCAAGCCGGTGCAAAAGACGCTGCGGGACTTGCTGATCGAGTGGCTGACCTTTCGGCAGACCACGATTGAGCGGCGCAGTCGGTACCGGCTGCAAAAAGCGGAGGACCGGATTCACATCCTCGAGGGCCGCCAGCTGGTGCTGCTGAACATCGATGAAGTGATTGCACTCATCCGCAACAGCGACGAACCCAAATCGGCCTTGATGACCCGCTTCCGTCTGACCGACCGGCAAGCCGAAGACATCTTGGAGATCCGACTGCGTCAGCTGGCGCGCCTGGAAGCCATCAAGATTGAGCAGGAGCTGAAAAACCTGCGCGAAGAAGCCGACAAACTACGGGACATCCTGGCCAACCCCAGCACGCTCAAGCGATTGATGGTCAGGGAGATTGAAGCGGATGCCAAGCAATTCGGCGATGAACGCCGTACCTTGATTCAAGCCGAGAAACGCGCGGTGGCGGAGCTCAAGGTGGTGGACGAACCGGTCACCGTGGTGATCAGCCAGAAGGGCTGGGCCCGCGCACTCAAGGGGCATGAAGTCGACACCAACGGGCTGAGCTTCAAAGCGGGAGATTCGCTCTATGGCGTGTTCCGCTGCCGCAGCGTGGACACCTTGATTGCCTTGGGCAGTAACGGGCGAAGTTACTCCGCCGCTGTTTCCGCACTGCCCGGCGGCCGGGGCGATGGAGCCCCTGTGACGAGCCTGATTGATCTGGAGTCGGGTACGCAGCTCCTTCACTATGTCGCCGGGGCGGTGACACAAGCCCTGGTCCTGGCGGGTTCTGGTGGGTTCGGCTTGATGGCCACCATCGGCGATCTGACGGCTTCCAAGCGCGTGGGCAAAAGTTTCCTGACGCTGGAGACGGGTGAAGCCCCGCTCAAACCGGCGTGGGTGCGGCCGGATCAGCACCAATTGGCCTGTCTCAGTGATGACGGCCATCTACTGACCTATGCGGTCTCGGAGCTCAAGCACCAGCCCAAGGGGGGGCGCGGGCTCACTTTGATGGAGTTGGCGCCCAAGGCGCAATTGCAGGCCGTGTGCTGTTTTGCTAGTGGGCTGCACTTGGCCGGTCTGGCCCGTGGAAACAAGCCCAAAGAGGACCTGTTGCGCCTTTCTGGGCTGGCGGCGCATGCTGGAAAGCGGGCCCGCAAGGGCAAGGCCGTCGAAGGTTTCAAACAGGTGATGTCGATTGCCGCAGGAGTCAAAGAGTGAAAGCGATCTTTAACGGCGTTGTCGTCGCCGAAAGTTCCGACACCGTGGTGATGGACGGCAACCATTACTTTCCCAAAGCCAGTGTGCGGACGGACCTGCTGACCTTCAGCAACCATCGCTCCCGATCCTCCTACGGGGAAGAACAGTGGCAAAGCCTGTTCGTGAACGGGGACCTGTTGCCAGACGCACTGTGGTCGTACCCGGATCCGAGCCTGGACAGCCTGCGGGATCGAGTGGCTTTCGTGCGCGCCGTGAAGATTGAAGATTGAAGGCTCGGTCGCCCGAGCTTAGGGGCCGACCGGCGCTTCCACCCCGTATTTGCGGAATAAACGGCGGGGCAGGCCTTCGGCCTCAAGTTGCGCGGCGGCCCGCTGCAGTCGGTTCCGCTCGTCCTCGCTGAGCCCCGAGTCCGTGGCGGCCGCCAGCCAAATTTCCCCGCCCCCCAATCGCGCTCCGGCCTGATAGTCGGCGGGGTCGTAGCCCGCGACCCGGGCGCTGTAGAGGTTGATGAGCAAGCTGCCGCAAATGGCGTCCACCATGCCCTCCTGCAACATGCGATGCAGGTCGGTGTTGTTGGCGACCAAGACCACCTGAGTGAAGCCCAGATCCTGCAACTGCTGCTGTTGAGGGGCCCCCCGTAACACGCCGACGCGCAGGGTTTTGGCGTGCTCAATGGACTGCACCCGAGGCTGACGCTTAAGGCCTTGGAACCCAAAGGGGTGCCAACTCAATCGGGCCACCCAGGTGTACGAGGCTTCCCGCTCAGGGGTGCGGGTCAGCGGCAAGATCAGCGTCCGGGGCTGCTGCTGGGCGTCTTGCTGAGCGCGGGCCCACGGGACGAACTCCACTTCGAGTTGTAGGCCGGCACGCTTAGCCATCGCACGAGTCAGGTCCACCAAGGCCCCTTGGCCTGGCGCGGCGCCCGCCATGGCGAACGGAGCGAGGTCGGCCGTCACCAATTTGATGGGGAGCGACGGCCCGGCTTGCGCCCAACTGGGAATCGCGGCCAGGGCCAAAAGCCTGCGCCGGGTCCCGTGCCTCGATAAAAATGGTGCCATAGCGACATTCTCCTCGGGTTGGGGGGTGTCTGTCAGCAGGGGTGGGGCGAACGCGGACAATCGCGCCTTTCCTAAACGGATACGGGCCCCCGGGCCGCGCCTCCCTATGAATACGCCCCATTGGATGCTGGCCTCCGCGGTCGTTGCTGGTTTGTCAGCCCCGGCCCTTGCCGCAGAAGAAACACCGCTCAAGAGCTTGCCGTATACGCCCAGTCTGGATGTCTCGGCCATGGATCGCACCGTCGACCCCTGTGAAGACCTTTACCAATACGCCTGCGGCGGTTGGATGAAGAACAACCCCATTCCGGCCGATGAGGCGCGCTGGGGGGTGTATTCCAAAGCGGCCAATGAGAACCAGCGCTACCTGTGGGGTTTGTTGAGCGAGTTGTCAGCCGCCCCGCAGCCGGCTCAATTGGGTCGCTACTTTGGCGCTTGCATGGATGAAGCTGCATTGGAGTCCGCCGGACTGCAGGGGCTGAAAGCCCCGCTGGAGGCCATCGCAGCCCTGAACGACCGACGCCAGCTGCCGGCCTTGCTGGCGCAACTGCACCGGTCTGGCGCCATGGGCCGGGCCTTTTTCAGCTTTGCGTCGGGCCAGGATTTCAACGATGCCACCCAAGTGATTGCTTTTGTGGGGGCGGGCGGATTGGGGCTGCCGGAGCGTGACGCCTATTTCCGCAGCGACAAAGGCTCGGTGGATGTGCGCAAGGCCTATGTCGCCCACATCCAGCGCAGCCTGGTGATGATGGGCCTGAGTGCGGCAGAGGCCGCCCGCGCCGCACAGCAGGTGCTGAAGGCCGAAACCGCGCTGGCCCGAGTGACCTTCAAGCCCGAAGAGCGCCGCGACCCTTACAAGACCGCCAACCGCATGACGCTGGCGCAGCTTCAGGCGCTCACCCCGGGCTTTGACTGGGCGGCGTACCGCAGCGCGCTGGGCGCACCGGCCGAACTGCCCGTGGTCAACGTGACCGAGCCGCGCTTCCTCAAGGCCTGGGGACAGATGGCGCAAACGCTACCGCTGGCGGAGCTGCAGACCCTCTTGCGCTGGCAGCTAATCAGCAGCACGGCGCCCTACCTGAACAAGGCCTGGCAGGAAGAGCACCACGCTTTCTACGGGAAGACTCTGCAGGGTGTGCCGCAGCTCAAGCCGCGTTGGAAAACCTGCGTCCAATTGGCCGATGCGCAGCTGGGCGAAGCCCTGGGCCAAGAGTTCGTGGCGCGCAATTTCAGCCCGGAACTGAAAGCTGCCGTCATCAAGATGACCGACCAGATCAAGGGCGTGATGGCGCGCCGCGTTGATCAGCTGGACTGGATGGGCCCAGAAACCAAGGCCAAAGCCAAGGAAAAGCTGGCCTCCATGGTCAACAAGGTCGGTTATCCCGACCGCTGGCGGGACTACAGCGCCTACGAGGTCCGTGGGGGGGACTTTCTGGGCAATGTGCAGCGCGGCGCGGCGTTTGAGGTCGCCCGTGACTTGGCGAAGATCGGCAAACCGCTGGATCGCGGCGAGTGGGGCATGACGCCGCAAACGGTGAATGCTTACTACAACGCCCAAATGAACGACATCAACTTCCCGGCCGCCGTGCTGCAGCCCCCTCTCTATGACGCCAAGATGGACGATGCGCCCAACTACGGCAACACCGGCGGCACCATTGGGCACGAGCTGATCCACGGCTTTGACGACGAGGGCCGCCAGTTCGACGCCCAAGGCCGCCTCAAGGATTGGTGGACGCGCAAGGACGCCAAGGCCTTCGAGCAGCGTGCCTCCTGCGTGGCCCAGCAGTACGCCCAGTACACCGTCGTGGACAAGCTAAAGATCAACAGCAAGCTCACGCTGGGCGAGGACTTGGCGGACCTCGGTGGCTTGGTCTTGGCGTTGGAAGCGTGGAAGCAGCAGGTTGCCGCCATGAAGCTGGCCCCGCAGGACGGTCTGACACCCGACCAGCGCTTCTTCGTCGGTTTTGCCCAGTGGGACTGCAGCCACGCCCGCGACGAGTACGCCCGCATGCACGCCCGCACCGACCCGCACTCGCCGGGCCGCTATCGCATCAACGGCGTGGCCGTGAACATGCCCGAGTACGCCCAGGCTTTTGCCTGCAAGCCGGGGCAAAAGATGGTGAAGAAGCCGGCGGACGTCTGCAAAGTCTGGTGACGTTGAGGACTTCGGGCTCAGAACCCTGATGTGCAGAAGGCCCCGCTTGGCGGGGCCTTTTTTCATGCCGCTCGGGGCGCCAAGGCCTTAAGCAAGTGCATTCACCCAAGCCAAGGCTTGGGCCTCAATCGTGCGGACGAAGCTGTCCTTGCCGGCGATGTAGGCCGGCATGTCGCTCGGATGCAGGCTCGCCAAGCGCAGCTTCAGTCGCCCGTAGTCCAGCGCAATGCCAGGATGCGCCCGCAGGTAGTCCCGAAAGGCGAGGTGGCGCCGGATGTGCGGCGAGCCCTCGGCAAAAACGTGCAAGTGGTGGGTGCGCTCGCCCTGCGCGTTGTCGCGGCGAAAGTAGCGGCGGCCCGAGATTCCGTACTCCCCCATCGCCTCGTAACCCAGCGAAGCCAGGGCCGCGTTGCACGCATCAGCGTCCGCAAGGTCTGCAACGACCCCCAACAAATCCAAGATGGGTTTGGCGGCGAGACCTGGCACAGCCGTGCTGCCGATCGCATGCAGGGCGACCAGTCGCGGGCCGAGGAGGGTGTGCAATTCCTCGGCAGCCCGGGCGTGCGCGTCCGCCCATGTAGGGTCATGCGCCACAACCTGAACCGTACGCATACCAGCGTTCTCAGGGCAGCAACACGGTGGAGCCGGTGGTGACTCGCGCCTCCAGCGCCCGGTGGGCTTCGGCCACCTCGGTCAGCGGCCAGCGGTGGTGCACCTCGATCTTCACGGCGCCGGAGCTCACCACGTCGAACAATTCATTGGCCATGGCCTGCGTGGCCTCGCGGGACCGCAAGTGGGTGAAGAGCGTCGCCCGGGTCAGATACAGCGACCCCTTGGCGGCCAGCACGCCGGGCGCGAAGGGAGGTACCGGGCCGCTGGCGTTGCCAAAGCAGGCCATCAGGCCAAACGGGGCCAGACAGTCCAACGAGCCTTCAAAGGTGTCCTTGCCGACGGAGTCATAGACCACTTTGACGCCGCGCCCGCCGGTGAGGGCTTTGACGCGCTCGACGAAGTTTTCCGTTCGGTAGTTGATGGCCACCTCGGCGCCGTGGGCCACAGCCAGTTCGCACTTTTCGGCGCTGCCGGCCGTGGCAATCAAACGCAAGCCCAGATGCCGGGCCCACTGGCAGGCGATCAAGCCCACGCCGCCGGCCGCGGCATGAAAGAGCACCCAATCGCCGGTTTGCAGCCCTTCCACGGGCAAGGTCTTGCGCAGCAGGTACTGGGCGGTCAACCCTTTGAGCATCATGCCGGCGGCGGTCTCAAAGCCAATCGCATCGGGCAGGCGGCAGACGTTTTGGGCCGGCATGACGCGGGCTTGGCTGTAACTACCGGGTGGATTGCTGGCGTACGCGGCGCGATCGCCCACCTGCAGGTGGCTCACGCCCTCGCCCACCGCCTCGATGGTGCCGGCCCCCTCCATGCCCAGGGCGTGGGGCAGGGCCAGCGGGTACAGGCCGCTACGGTGGTAGCAGTCGATGAAGTTCAGCCCAATGGCCGCGTGCCGGATGCGCACCTCACCGGGGCCGGGTTCGCCCACAGGGCGATCGACCACCTCCAACACCTCGGGGCCGCCGGGTTGGCGGATCTGGACGGTTAGGGCCATGGGATTCCTCTCTCGATCAGCTGCGCAGGGCCAAACCCGCTTCGCGCACCAAGGCCGAACCGCGGTAAATCAGCCCGGTGTAGACCTGCACCAGATCCGCCCCGGCCGCACGCTTGGTCGCGGCATCGTGGCCGCTCATCACGCCCCCGACGCCGATGATGGGGTAGCCCGCGCCCAGCGCGGCGCGCAGCTGGCGAATGACGCGGTTGCTGGCCTCCAGCACCGGAGCCCCCGAGAGCCCGCCCGCCTCTTGGGCGTGGGCGTGGCCGGCGACCGCCTCGCGCGACAGCGTGGTGTTGGTGGCGATCACGCCGTCCACGCCGCAGTCTTGCAGCGTGCGTGCAATCACCTGCACCTGGGCCTCGTCCAAGTCCGGGGCGATCTTCACAAACAGCGGCACCCGGCGGGACAGCCGCGTCGCCAACTGTTCGCGGCGCTGCATCAGCGCATCCAGCAGGGCTTTCAGCGCCTCGTCGCTCTGCAGGCTGCGCAGGTTGGCCGTGTTGGGGCTGCTGATGTTGACCGTCACGTAGTCGGCGTGCGGGTACACGCCCTCCAGGCCCTTCAGGTAATCGCTGGCGGCGTCCTCAATCGGCGTGCTGGCGTTCTTGCCGATGTTCAGGCCCAGGATGCCGCCTTGCGCCCGGAAGCGCACGCTTTTTTGCACATTGGCCAAGAAGGCCTCCAGGCCCTCGTTGTTGAAGCCCAGGCGGTTGATCAGCGCCTGGTGTTCAGGCAGTCGGAACATGCGCGGCTTCGGGTTGCCCGGCTGCGCCTTGGGCGTCACCGTGCCGACTTCGATGAACCCAAACCCCATGGCCCCCAGGCCATCGATGGCGCGACCGTTCTTGTCCAGCCCCGCCGCCAGGCCGATGCGGTTGGGGAAGCGCAGGCCCGCCACGGTGACCGGGTCGTCCACTCGGGCCTGGGCCCAGGTGCACTCCAGCGGCGTGCGCTGAAAACGCTCCATCTGGCCCATCGTGATCTCGTGGGCGTGCTCGGGGTCGAGCGAGAAGAGGGCGGCGCGTGCCAGGGCGTAAGGGATCAGGGCCATGCTGGAGATCAAACAGAAGTCAAGGGCGGCGCTGCCCGGGTGGGCAACAATCGGCGGAATTGTCCCTTGCTGCCTTATGAAATTTCTTGACAACCCGCGCGGCGACCGCGAAGTGGGCTCCGTGGATGCCACGCTGGACCTGACCCGCACCGACGACACGCGCATCCGTGCCGTCCGCCCCTTGATCAGCCCCGCCCTGCTGCAGGACGAGCTGCCCGTCACCGAAGGTGACCTGGTGCTGGTGGAGCGCACCCGCGCTGCCATTGGCCGGGTGCTGCGCGGCGAGGACGACCGCCTGGTGGCCGTGGTGGGCCCGTGCTCCATCCACGACCACGACGAGGCCCTGGACTACGCCCACCGGCTCAAGGCTGCGGCTGATGCCCTCTCCAGCGACCTGATCGTGGTGATGCGGGTGTACTTCGAAAAGCCGCGCACCACCGTGGGCTGGAAGGGCTACATCAACGACCCGCTGCTGGACGGCAGCTTCCGCATGAACGAAGGCCTGCGCCTGGCGCGCCGCCTCTTGCTCGATGTGACACGCCTGGGCCTGCCCGCGGGCACCGAGTTCCTGGACCTGCTCTCGCCGCAGTACATCGCCGACCTCATCGCCTGGGGCGCCATCGGCGCCCGCACCACCGAGAGCCAAAGCCACCGCCAGCTAGCCAGCGGCCTTTCCTGCCCGGTGGGTTTCAAGAACGGCACCGACGGCAGCATCAAGATCGCCGCCGACGCTGTGCTCGCCGCCCGCAGCGGCCACGCCTTCATGGGCATGACCAAGATGGGCGCGGCCGCCATCTTTGAAACCCGCGGCAACGACGACTGCCACCTCATCCTGCGCGGCGGCAAGACCCCAAATTACGACGCCACCCACATCGAGGCCGCTTGCAAAACCCTGCGCGCCAGTGGCGTGCACGAAGCCGTGATGGTGGACTGCAGCCACGGCAACAGCAGCAAACAGTACGAGCGCCAGATCGAGGTGGCACGCGACGTGGCCCAGCAAATCGCCCAAGGCGAGCGCCGCATCGCCGGCGTGATGATCGAAAGTCACCTGGAGGGCGGTCGCCAAGATCACCAAGAAGGCCAACCCAAGAGCGAGCTGCGCCCCGGCGTCTCCATCACCGACGCCTGCCTGGGCTGGGCCCAGACCGAACCGGTGCTGCATGAGCTGGCGGCGGCGGTGCGGGCGCGGCGGGCCGGAGCGGGCGCATGAGCCTGGACCTCAGCCCCTTCGCACGGGCCGTGCAGCGGCTGCGCGAAGGCTGGGCGCGCTACCAACTCGACACCACAGACACCCAGATCCGCGATGGACTGGTGCAGCGCTTTGAGTTCACCTTCGAGCTGGCCCACAAGATGCTCAAGCGCCATCTCGAAGCCAGCGCAGCTGACCCCGCGGAGTTTGACGCGGCGGATTTCCAGTACTTGATTCGCTCGGCCAATGAACAGGGCCTGCTGCGCAGCGCCTGGCCGCAATGGCGGCTGTACCGGGAGATGCTCTCGCGCACCAGCCACGCTTACGACGAAAGCGTCGCCCTGCAGGTGGTTGCCGGCATTCCCGACTTCTTGGCGGAAGCCGAGCACCTGCTCGCGGCGCTGCAGGTGCGTCACCCCGCGCCATGAACGACGGTGCCTTGGCCCTCCGCCCGGAGGAGTTGACCACCGTCCGGGCCATCCTGGCCCAGCATGCGCCTGATTGCACCGCTTGGGTTTTCGGGTCCCGGGCGACCGGCAAGGCCAAACCGTTTTCCGATCTGGACTTGGCGCTCGAAGGCCCCGCGCCCCTGAGCCTGGAGCGCCTAGCCGTGTTGGCCGAGGCGTTTTCTCAGTCCGACTTGCCGTGGAAGGTCGACTTGGTGGATTGGGCGGAGGTGAGCCCGGAGTTCAGGCGAATCATCGAGCGGGACCGGGTGCGGCTTGTTCCTTGACCTTGCCGGCCCAGCCTCGGTCACTCCGCCGGCATTCGCTCCAGCGCTTGCGCGGCCTCTTTCAAACCACCCAGCACCGAATCGGCCACCCATTGTGAAAACTCTGGTGGCAGCTCCTGTTGCACTTGGGCGATGACGGCGGGGGTGCGCTCGATGAGTGTCTGCATCAGGGGTTCGGCGCTCTCGCCATAGCCCACACGCTTGGCGGTGCTGTTGAAGTGGCGGCGCTGGATGCGCTCGGCCTCATAGTGCCGGCTCTTGCCCATCAATGCCATGGCGAGCTTGAGCTCGCGCGGTGACCATTGGTTCGGGCCATCGCCCATCACCGGGTAGGCGGACATGACGTCGTACAGCGGTGTGAGCTGATAGCGCCCACCCGGCAGCAGGTGGATGCTGAAGTTTTTGGCATGGCCATCGGGTGCCCGCAGCATCCAGAAGAGCACCTGGCTGGCCATCAGCGTGCGCAAATCTCGTTCGGCCTCCACCGACTGTTGGATCAGGTTGAACAGCGTGGGCAGGCCCGGGCCGCCCTCGGTCTCGTACTTCAGCAAGGGCGAGGTGCCGGTGGCCTGGCAGAAGTCCTCTTGCACCAGGCGCAGCAGCCGCGAGCCATCGGCCGCAGCCACGCGATCAAAGCGCTCGACCACCAGGACCCGCTGACGGCCGAAGGTGGCGATCTCGGCCTGCGGCACGGGCAAGCCGTAGGCCGCCAGCAGCTTCAGACACAACCATTCGTTGTCCACCGACGTGCTGAAGTCCGCTTGCCGCCCGCCCACAAGCCCCAGCGGCAGTTTGAAGATGTGGGTGGTGGGGGTGGCGCCGCGCGGCTTCATCCAGCGTCCCTGCCAGCGCAGGAAGGCGTCTTTCTCTTGCGCGCCGGCCAGCGAGATGCGGAAGTCGTCATCCGGGTCGCGGGCAGCGCCAAAGCGGCCGGGGGAGACGACCTCCAGCAGGTGGCGCTCAATGGCGGCTTCGTCCACCTCGATGCCGTCGATGCGGTCATGTCCCTCGGGGGATTGGCCTTCGGGCAAGAACTGCAGTGCGCCCACGCAGTCGCGGCCAATGGCAGCCAGCAAATCAAAGGGCTCGACCGAGCCGGTGCGAAAGCGCTCGGCCACGCGCTTGCGCAGCGTGGGGCTGTCGGGCAGCAGGTTGTCGAAATAATGCTGGACGGCTGGGCCCTTCAGGGGCTCATCGCCCAAGCCAAAGGGCAGCGAGAGCGACAACGGGCGCCCCAGGGGCGAGGCGCGCCAGGCGGCGTCGTACTGCAGCGCCATTTCGCCCCGGGCGGACAGGCTCCAGCGGCCCACGTACAGACCATTGGCCCAGAGGGCCAGCGACTGGGTTTGTGTGCGGCGCGCCATCTCACCACTCCGGTGGCGGGGCCACGCGTTCACGCAGGCTCAGCTCCAGCCCGACCACGGCGCACCAGGTCAGCAGTTGCTTGGCGCTCAATTCATCCGCATGGCTCTCTAGGTGCGACACACGGTTTTGGCTGAGCCCCAGCCGCGCGCCCAGCTCAGCCTGCGTCAGCCCCCGTTGCTTGCGCGCGGCGCGCAGCCATTGGCCAAGCTGGGCGGCGGTGAGCAGGGGATGGTCAGGCGACGGCGTCATGGTTTATCTGTAAATCGGATAAGTAGAATTTATCTGAAAAACGGATATGGAGCAAATATCGGAATGTCAGATGAACTGCTGCGCATTCGACGGACGCAGCCGTACTGCCGCGGGCTTACCTCACCCGCTCCCCCAAGCCCCCAAACCGCACTGTCCGCCGCGCCACCGCCTCGGCCAGCGGGGCGCCGGGTGGGGCCACGAGGGTGAAGGCTTTGCGGGCGCGGGTGATGCCGGTGTAGAGCAGCTCGCGGCTGAGCACGGGGTTGTCGCGCTCGGGCAGGACGAGTGCGACGTGTTCGAACTCGGAGCCTTGGGCTTTGTGCACCGTGAGGGCAAAGGCGGTTTGGGCGTCGGCCAGGCGGCTGGCGGCGACGGAGCGCAGCCGGCCACAGTCGGCAAAGACCACGCGCAGTTGACCGTCCGGGGTCTTGAGCGTGAGGCCGATGTCGCCGTTGAAGACGCCGAGTTGAGGGTCGTTGCGGGTGACCATGACGGGCCGGCCAGGGTAGGCCTCGCGGCCCACCCTCAGGCCCTGCTCGGCCAGCGCGGCTTCGATGCGGGCGTTCCAGCCGCTGACGCCCCAGGGCCCCTCGCGCAGCGCACACAGCACGCGGAAGCGGTCAAACGCTTGCAGCAAGGCGAGCCCCCAGGCGTCAAAGGCGGCGGGGCTCTTGTCAGCCGGGCCTTGGCGCAGCAGCTCCAGATAGGGGCCGTAGCCCGGGTGGGGGCCGCGGCCCTGGGTCGCGAGGCCATCGAGCGCGGGGTCGGTCTCCCCACGCGGCCGCAGGCAGGCCACGGTGTCGTCCGGCGCGTGGAGCGCGCCTTCGGTGGCGGCGGCATTACCGGCGTTGACGGCCTGGGCCACCTGGCCGATGGCGCCCTCAAAGCGTCGGCTTTGGCGCAGCGCCACGACCTGCTGGGCCAGTGCCGGGCCGCCGGGGGCGGGCAGGGTGCAGCCGGTGAGCTCGTCCACCCAGTCGCGGGTGGACGTGTCGTAGGCCGTGTTGTGGGCCGCATCGTGTGCAGCGTCGTAGGCCGCATCGTGCGCACACAGGTCGGCCAGCACGGCCCCGGCTTCGACCGAGGCGAGCTGATCCTTGTCGCCCAGCAGCACCAAGCGCGTGCGGGCGGGCAGGGCGTCCAGCAGCGCGGTCATCAGCTCCAGGTGGACCATGGAGGCTTCGTCCACGATCAGCACATCGAGCATCAACGGGTTGTGTGCGGTGTGGCGGAAGGCGCGCGTGCCTGGCCGTGCGCCCAACAGGCTGTGCAGGGTGCGGGCCGCCGGCAGGGCGCTGGCCCAAACTGGGGGGCCGCCGGGTAGACGCGCCAAGGCCTGGTCGATGGACTCCCGCAGACGGGCTGCGGCCTTGCCGGTGGGGGCGCTCAGGCCCACGCGCAGTGGGGTGGGGCCTGGGTGCTGGGTGTGCAGGGCGTGCAAAGCCACGAGCAGGCGGGCCGCGGTGTAGGTCTTGCCGGTGCCCGGGCCGCCGGTGATGACGGTCAGGCGCCGCCGCAACGCCAGCGCGCAGGCGACACGCTGCCAGTCGATGTCGGTGCCGGGTGCCGCTGGGAACAAAGCCGCCAGGGTCTGCCGCGCCAGGGGGCGGTCGAGGGTGTGCTCGCCCACATCCGCCTGCGCCCGCGACAGCAGGTGGGCGGCCAAGCGGCATTCGGTCTGCCAGTAGCGGCGCAGGTAAAGCCGGTCGCCCTCCAGCACCAGGGGGGCGGCGGGGGAGCCTTGATCGCCCAGGCTGACCCAGGGGCTGCTCCGCCACCGGTCGCGCGCCTGTGCGCCATCGGCCGGCAGGCGGTCGCGCAGCTGTTCGTCGAGCGCGGGGTCGGCGGGCCAGGCCAGTGTGGCGCTGGGCGCGGCGTGCAGCGCGGGCAGGGGCAGGCAGCTGTGGCCTTGGCCCTCCAGGTGCGCGCACAGGGCGGCGGCGGCGAGCAGGCTGTCGGGGGTGTGGGGGTCACGTTCGCGCAGCCAGGTGGCGAGGGCGCGGTCCAGCGGTCGCAAGAGCGGCCCAAGGGGCCACTCCTGCAGCGGCGGCGGGGTCATGCGGACATCTCCGAGGCAAAGGTGGGGGCGGGCAGGCGCGCGTCCAGGGCGTGCAGCAGCTCCAGCGGCGCGGGGATGAAGAGCACCCCCGCACCCGGCGCCTGCACGCCGCGCAGGAAGAACACCTGGGCACCGTGCAGATGCGCTTCGGGGCGGTACGCCGATTGCAGGCGGCTGCGCAAGAGACGGTGCAGGGCCAGCAGGTAGAGCACGGCCTGCACCTCGTAGCGGTGCGAGAGCGCCGCAGCCACCAGGGCGGGCTGGGTGTAGGCGCTGTCGTCATCGCCCAGGGCGTTGGACTTGTAGTCCAACACCCCATGGCGCCCGGCGTGGGCGTAGACCAAGTCGGCAAAGCCCATCATCAAGCCGCGCAGGGTGCGTGGCGTGAGGGCGGGCCGCGGCTCGCCCGCAAAGAGGTGCTCGCGGCACAGCGCATCCAGATCGGCGGTTGGCCAGTCGTCGAGCGGGAACCAGAACTCCATCTCCGCCAGCGTGTGGGCGAGGCCCGACAACGGCGTCTCCAACGCGGGCAAGGGGGTGTGGCAGACGGCGTGCAGCCAGGGCTGCAGCGTGGGGGTGTGGGCGGTCCAGCCCACGCGCTCCAAGCGGCGGGCCAGCGCGTCCTGCAAGCCGCCGGCATCGGCCGCGGGCAGCGCAAAGCGTTCGCCGGCCAGCCACTCCAACTGGTCGTGCAGCAGGTTGCCGGGCAGCGCGCCGCGCGGGAAGCGGTGCCAAGCCGCTGCGGGTTGCGTTGCAGGCGGCGACACGGGCTGGGGCGCGGTGTCGTCCTGCGGGTCTTCGCGCAGGGTGTGCAGCGGTTGGCTGTCTTTGACCACCGAGGAGTAGCTGGCGATGCCCCACTGGCGGTCGAAGCTGGCGCGGTAGATGGGCGCCTCGCGCAGCGCCGGGCGCAGGCTGCGGTCCACCCAGCGCGTGGGGGCAGCGGGCTCGGCGGGCACCGTCTCGAAGCTGGCTTGGCTGGCCTGGACCCAGGTCTCCAGCGCGGCGCGGGCGTCCTCCACGCTGTCCAGGGGCGTGGGGCCGCTGAGCAGGCGGCCGATGGCGCTGTCGTGCCAGCGCAGCGCCTTGTTCTGACCGATCAAGGGCACGTGCAGGCCCAGGATCAGGTGGTGCCGTGGGCGCGTCAGCGCCACATAGAGCAGACGCAGGTCTTCTTGGCGCGTGGCTTGGGCGGCGGCGGCGTGGTCCCCCGCCGTGGCATGCAGGCGGGGCGTGCCCCCCCACTCGGCGGGGAAGGGCGGGGCCGCGTCGGCCTCGCGCAGGCGGGCGGCGAAGGGCAGCACCACGACCGGGTACTCCAAGCCCTTGGACTTGTGGATGGTCACGACCTGGATGCAATCGGCGTCGCTCTCCAGGCGCAGCACCTGTTCATCCGGCGGCGTGGCGCCCGTGGTTTGGGCCTCGTGCACGGCCTGTGCGTAGGCGTGCAGCAGGGCGGCGGGGCTGTCCGTGCTGTCGGCGCGCTGCTGCAGCCATTCGCCCAGGTGCAGCACGTTGGTCAGGCGCCGCTCGCCGTCGTCCTCCGCCAGCCAGCGCGCGGGCAAGTCGTAGCGGTGCAGGGCCTGGCGCAGCATGGCCATCACCCCGTGGCGCTGCCACGCGGTGTGCAGGTCGTCCAAGGGCGCGCAGGCGCGGTCCAGGGCGCTGTCGTCCTCGGCCCAGGTGCGCAACTCGTCCAGGCTGCGCTGGAGCAGCCGCGTGGCCAGGGCCGCCCGCGCGAGGCGCAGGTCGCGCGGGCGGTGCACGGCCTCCAAGAGGCGCAGCAAGTCGGTCGCCTCGTCGCTGGCCAGCACGTTGTCGCGGTCCGAGAGGTAGACCGAATTCAGCCCCCGGCGGCGCAGTGCCTCGCGGATGGCCTGGGCCTCTTTTTGGTCGCGCACCAGCACGGCCACATCCCCAGGGCGCAGGGCGCGCGTGCCGTGCTCGGGGTGCACAAAGGCGCAGCTGGGGTCCATCAGCCGCTGGGCGATTTGCTCGGCCCCCCAGTCGGCCAGACGTGGTAGGCAGGCCTCGCGCCCCAGGGCGTCGTTCAGCCAGCCCACGTGCAGGGGCGCGATGGGCTGCCCACCGCGCATCAAGCGCTCGGCCCGCCCCGCGGCCTCCACGGGGAGGAAGGGCACCGGGTTGGGTTGGTCGGGGTTGCCATAGGCGAAGGCGCCTTCGGGGTCCCGTGCTTCTGCCGCCAAAAAGAGGGCGTTCACGGTGTGCACCAACTCGCGCGTGGAGCGGTGGTTGGTGCCCAGCCATTCATGGCGCCCGGCGGTGGCGCTGCGGGCCTGGAGGTAGCAGCGAATGTCCGCGCCGCGGAAGGCGTAGATGGCTTGCTTGGGGTCGCCGATCATCAAGAGCGCACGCTCCGGATCGTCCGTCGCCACGCGGTAGAGGCGGTCGAACACGCGCCACTGGGCTGGGGCGGTGTCTTGGAATTCGTCGATCAGCGCGACCGGGTATTGCTCGATCAGGCGCTGGCGCAGGGCGGCGGCCTGGGTGGGGTGCAGGCGCTCGTCCAGCGCCTCGTCCAAGCGTTGCAGCAAGTCGGCAAAGCCCACACAGCCTTGCTGGGCCTTGAGCGTTTGGATGCGCTGCTGCACGCGCACGGTGGCGTGCGCCAAGGTGTGCGTGTGGGGGCTGGGCAGTGCTTCCAGCGCCGCCGGCAGTTCGGCAAAGGCCGCGAAGGCAGGAGGCAGGTCGGGTATGCCTTCACCGATCCATAGCGAAGTCATCTCCGCCGGTGTGAATCGTGCCCAGGCGGTGTCGGTGAGCTGGGGTTCTTCGAGCGTCGGATCGTGGGCCCAGGCGCGCAAGGCGTCTAGCCACTTGGGGGCAGAACTGAATTTCTTGGGGGGCAGATGGGCTGCCTGGGCCTCGATCCACAAGACCATCTCATCGACACGGGCGGCCCACGGCGCTTTGAGCGCGGCCAGGGCCGTGGCGTGTTCGGCTTGCCCGTGGGCCAGCGCATCCACCAGCGAGCCCTCACCCCAGGTGCTGGGCACGGGGCGGCGCAGGGCGGCTGACAGCGCTTTGGAGAGCGACTCCACCGTCGGCCATTGGGTCAACAAGGCGCTCAGCGGCGCCCCGCTCAGCGGCAGCATTTCTTGGCGCCAGGTGTCGCGCACCGCCTGCTCACGCCAGCCGGATTCGTCCGGCTCCAGTTGCTCTTCGGCGCGGCTGCCGGTGAGCAAGGCGTGTTCGCGCAGCGCGCGCTGGCACCAGGCGTCGATGGTGAACAGCGCCGCATCGTCCATGGCCTCGGCGGCTTGGGCCAGGCGCCAGGCGGCCTGCTGGCGCGCAGGGCCTTCAGGGTAGTCCGCCAGCAGGGCGGGCAGCAGGCTGTCTTTGTCGTGCGGGGTCGCCTCGCCGCGGAAGCAGCGGGCGGCCTCCACCAAGCGGGCGCGGATGCGGTCGCCCAGTTCACGCGCCGCGGCCCGGGTGAAGGTCATGACCAGGATCTGCGCCGGGTGCAGGGGCTGGCCGTGCGGGGTGACGCAGTCGCCATGACCCAGCACCAGACGCAGGTACAGCGCGGCCAGCGTCCAGGTTTTGCCCGTGCCGGCGCTGGCCTCGATGAGCCGGCTGCCACGCAGGCGCAGGGTCAGGGGGTCGAGTTGCTCGGTCTGGAGGGGCGCGGTCATGGGGTGGGCAAGGCGTCAACGGTGATCGAGGCGGCCCAGGCGGCCAAGGGGCCGTAGAGCAGGGTGGTGGCATCCGCCCAGGCCGGGTGGCCTTGCAGGTCGCGGTAGCTGGGGTAGCAGCGCGCCAGCGCGGCATCGTGCTCGGGTCGGTAGAGCTTGGCGGCTTTGGCTGCTGCGGGCTCGGCGTCCGCTTCAGGGGTCATGCTGGTGGCCCGCTTGGCCTCTTGGGCCAGCGTGGCGTAGCCGGTGGCGGCGTCGGCCGGCCACGGCCCCGGGGCCTGGGTGCTGGCCAGGTAGGCGCGCAGCAGGTGGCGGAGCGTGTCGCGCGCGGTGTCCGGGGCGAGCGGGGGCAGGTGCAGCACGGCGTCGCGGGTGATCCAGGTGGCGGGCATGGGCTGATCGGCCGCGGCCGCGGCACAGAGCGTCAGGTAGGGCTCGATCAGGTGCTTGCCCTTTAGATCGCCCCATGCGGGCTTCTTGGTCTTGGCGTTTTGCTTGACCGCGTGCGCCCCCAGGGGCGCCCAACGCGGCCGGCCGTCCGCATCGCGGTGGACGTGCGGCAGCGTGGCCTCCAGCGCCAGGCCGGGGTGTTCCGGGTGTTCGAGGCGCAGCGCCCCGGGCGTGGCGTCGGGGTCCATGGGCGCCCAGCCGTCGGTGTGCTGTGCCCAGGCCTGCAGCATGGGCTGCAGCAACGCCCAATGCGCCTCGGCCAAGGCGGTGCCGGGCCCGCCCAGGGGCAGCTCGCCTTGGCGGCCCAGCCGTGCGAGGCGAGCGGCGGCGCGGCTGGCATCCAGCCCGCCCTGTTGCCAGCTTTCGATCAGTTGGCCCATCAATTGGTGGGTGGCCAGCGCGTCGAGCGCAAACACCTCGTCGTCCGCAGCACCTTCCTCCAGATCGTCAAACTGCACCTGCAGCCGGGTGCGGAAGAACGATTCCACGGGCTTCTTCAGGAAGCGCACCAATTCGGTCAGCGTCACCGTGGGCCCAGGGGTGCCCGCCTCGGGCAGGGTGGGGGCGGGGTGCGGCCCGCTGGCGGGAGACGTGAGCTCCAGCGCGTGCCGCCACTCGCGGGCGTAGGTGAAGAGATGTGCCGGTTTGTCTTGTGCAAAGTAGCGCGGGCTGAAGGCTTGCAGCGGGTGCTCGGTGGTGCGCTCTTGCACCAGGCGCTCGTCCCACCCAGCGGCCAGGTAGTCCCGCAGCTGGCCCACCAGCACCGAGGGCGGTTGGGCCTGGTTGTCGCGCACGCTGCGCCCGCACCAGCTCACCGAGAAGACGCGGCGCGCGCTCAGCAGGGCGTCGAGCATGAGCTGGCGGTCGTCCCGCTGGCGCGAGCGGTCGCCGGGGCGCAGCATGCCGGGGCGCGCCATCAGGTCGAAATCCACCCGGGTGCTGGGGCGCGGGTAGTCGCCCTCGTTCATGCCCAGCAGGCAGACGATCTCAAACGGGATGGCCCGCATGGGCAGCAGGGTGCAGAAGGTGACGCCGCCACTCTTGAAGCGCGTTTCCAGTTGCGGGGCTTGGTAGGCGCTCAGCCAGGCGTCGCGCGCCACGGGCAGGCCCACGGCCTCGTCAAACCCGGCGGCCTCGCAGCTGTGCAGCCAGGCCTCCAACGCCGCCCACAGTCCGGCGACTTGGTCGCGCTCGGTCTCGTCTTGGGGCGCGAAGCAGGCCTCCAGCAGCGCGCGCAGGGCGGTGGCCCAGTCGGCGGGGTGGCGGGCTTCGCGGGCGGTCTGCCACCAGGCCTCCAGCTGGCCCACCAACTCGGCGAGCTTGCCCACCACGGGGGCGGCGAGCCCGCCAATCTCCCCATAGGGCTCGACCCCGTCCAGCGGGGCGGGCAGGGGCTCGTCATCGCCCCGGGCACCCAGGGCGTAGCCGGCGAGCATGCGATCCAGCGCCCAGCGCCAGGAGCCCAGCTCACCGCACGTGCCCAGCGCCAAGGCCTCGCGTTGCGCGGCATTCAGGCCCCAGCGCAGGCCCGCGCCGGCGATCCAGTCCAGCAAGCCCGGCAGTTCGTCCGCGCGCAGTTCGAAGCGCGCGGCCAGGGCCGGCGTTTCCAGCAGGGTGCGCAGCTCGCTTTGGGTGAAGCGGTGTTCGTGGATGCGCAGCAGCCACTCCAGCGCGCGCAGCAGGGGCGGGCGGCCGCTGTCCCGCTGGTCGCTCAGGCTCCACGGCACGTGGCGTTCGTCGCGCGCATCGTGCTGGCCGAACACCGAGGCGATGGCGGCGGCGTAGCGGTCGATGTCCGGCACCATCACCACGATGTCGCGCGGCGCCAGCGCTGTGCCACCGGGCGGGTGGGCCAGCCAGTGCAGGATCTGGTCGTGCAGCACCTCCACCTCGCGCTGCGGGCTGTGGGCGCTGTGGAAGACGATGGAGCGGTCGTCCGCTGCCACGGCATCCAGGCGCCGAGGGTGCTCGGCCAGGCGTTGCAGGTCGCGCACAGCGGCCTGCACCTGTTCCAGCCAGGTGCGGGGCGGGGAGACGTCAAAGTGTTCAAGCGTGAGGCCGCTGCGCTCGCCCAGGCGCAGCACGTCCTCAAAAGCATCCCATTGGCGAATGAAATCCCGCCCCTGGTGCCCCCAGGCGTTGAGCAGGGGGTGGCCCTGCGACTGCAGGGCTTCGAGCGGCGTGTGCGCGTGGTCCACGCCGCCCCGCAGCGGCAGGCGGCGCGGTGAGGCGAAGAACTCACGCCCGGCCAGGGTGTCCGCCCAGTGGTAGCGGCAGGGGTTGAGCAAGGCCACGATGACCTGGCTGTGGCGCGCCACCTCCGCCAGCGCCGCCAGCACCGGAGTGGGCATTTGGCTGATGCCAAAGACGACGACGCGCCGCGGCAGGCCGGCCGGGCGCGAGGGGGCCGCGGCCAGTTCGTTCAGCAAACGCTGCTGCAGGGCGGCGCGGCCTTGCGCCTGGGCGCAATCACCCAGGTCGCGCACCACGGCCTGCCAAAGCTGGGGCTGCCAGAGTTGGTCGTCCGGCACCGGCTGTGCGGGGCCGCGGCCCGGCTGCAGCACCGCGCGGCCCGCCGCCCAGTCGGCCAACCAGTCGGGGCGGTGCACTTGGTATTGGTCAAACAAGTCGGCGAGGCGGCGCGACCAGCTCAGGCGCTGCGCCGCATCGGCCCCGGCCAAGCGCTCGCGCAGCAGCTCCAGCCCGGGTTGCGCCAGCCACTCGGGCAAGCGCGCCATGAAGCGCCAGGTCAGCGGCTCGCGGTCGGTGGGGGCCATGGGTGGTACGGCGTCCCGCCCCAGCACGCTGCGTGTGAGCCGCCACAAAAAGCGGGCCGGCAGCTCGACCCGGAACGCCGCACTCACCCCCAAGGACTGCGCCATGCGCATCTTGAGCCACTCCGCCATGCCGTTGCTGTGGACGAGAAAGGTCTCGGTCTCCAGCGGCGCCAGAGGGTGGCGGGCCAGCCAGGCCAGGGAAACGTCGGCCAGGTTTTCCAGGCGGTTGCTGTGTAGAACGATCAATCCGGCTTGCATGGGGCGGTATTGGACAACGGGGTGAGCCAGTGATGCGGGTGAGTGTGCGGGCTCAGTGGCTCATGGGGTGAGCCTATTGGTTGCGATCGTCCGGTTTGTGCGCACATGACTTCCGTCGTTCGCCCCCCGCCGGCCGTGGCTCGTCGCACCCCGGTTCCAGGGTGCCGAACACTTGGGTATGGTGCCGCCATGGATGCTCAAACCCAACCCCTCGCACCCCTTGGGCTGCGCCTGATTCGGGGCT
Source organism: Inhella gelatinilytica (assembly GCF_016093295.1). Classification (GTDB taxonomy): domain Bacteria; phylum Pseudomonadota; class Gammaproteobacteria; order Burkholderiales; family Burkholderiaceae_C; genus Inhella; species Inhella gelatinilytica. The sequence continues at coordinate 65,241 of NZ_JAEDAL010000011.1, forward strand.
TTACCGCCCGTCGACTGGGCTTCACCATCGGCATGGCCATCGCCATCGCCGTGCTGCTCAGCCCCGTTTTCATCACGCCGTTGCGTTTTTTGATTGGGCGCACGCTGCTGATCGGCGGGGTGGCGTTGGCCGTCTTCGTGCTCTTCGAGAACGCCCCTCAGCGCTTGCCGCGGTGGTTGCAGCGCTGGTACTTGCAGCTGGGCGGGGTGGTGATCTCGGTGCCGGTGACCACCTTCACCATCTATTGGTTTGCATCGGGCGGCAACCTGGAGTCGTTTTTGCACAGCGAGGGGCGGATTGCCGGCTTTCTCTTCACCGCCGCAGCCGGTTTGGTTCTGGGGCCGTTGGCCGTGATGACGGCCCTGTTCCAGCAGCGTGACGCGGAGGTGCGCAGCCAGGCCCTGGCGTTTGAGCTGGAGCGCTCGGAGTTGCAGCGCCGTGCCCTGGACGCCCGCCTGCGCCTCTTGCACGCCCAGGTGGAGCCGCACTTCCTTTTCAATACCTTGGCCAATGTGCGCGCCTTGGTGGATGCGGGCTCGCCCAAGGCTTCCTCGGTGTTGAGCAGCCTGATCGCCTACCTGCGCGCCGCTGTACCGCGTCTGGAAGCCGAAACCAGCACGCTGGGCCAGGAACTGCAGTTGGCTCGCGCCTACCTGGAGCTGATGCACCTGCGCATGCCCGATCGCTTGCAGTTCACTTTCGACCCCTGCCCGGACTGCGAGGCCGTACCCTGTCCGCCGGTCTCGGTGCTGACCTTGGTGGAAAACGCGGTTCGCCATGGCATCGACCCCAGCGAGGAGGGCGGCCGTATTGAGGTGCGGGTGCGCCTCGAGGGCGAAGGCACGCGGCGGCGCTGTCACGTCACCGTGGAGGACACCGGCGTGGGCCTGCGACAAGGGGGCGCCCCCGGTGTGGGGTTGGCGAACTTGCGGGAACGCTTGCAACTCACGTTGGGTGCTGCCGCTCAATTGCACCTGACCGAAGTCTTGCCGCATGGCGTGCGGGCCGAATTGATCCTGCCTTTGGAGCTTGCATGACCTCGCTGACTCCCCTGACCGCTCTGGTGGCGGACGACGAACCCCTGCTGCGCGAGGCCCTGATCGGCATGCTCGCCCGCACCTGGCCTGAACTGCGCGTGGTGGGCGAAGCCCGCAACGGGCGCGAAGCGGTCGAAGCCTTTGAGCGCCTGCGCCCCCAGGTGGTGTTCTTGGATGTGCACATGCCGGGCCTGAACGGTGTGGAAGCCGCGCGGGCCATCCGCCAAGTGGATCGCCAAGCGGTGCTTGTTTTCGTCACGGCCTATGACCAATACGCTGTCGCGGCCTTTGAGCAGGGCGCCATCGACTATCTCGTCAAACCGGTGGAACTGCCGCGCCTGCAGGAAACCGTGCAGCGGCTGCAAGAGCGCCTCAGCGGCCCCGCCCCCGACCCCGACGCGCCCTCGCAAACCACCGCGCTGTTGGCGCAAATCGCCGCTCGCTTGCAGCAAGGCGGCCCCTCGCCCTTTTTGCAGTGGATCAAGGCCTCCGTCGGGCAGGCGCTCAAACTCATTCCGGTGGACGAAGTGGTGTTTCTGCGCAGCGACGAGAAGTACACCCTGGTCGTCTGGCGCGAAGGTGAGGCCCTGATTCGCACGCCACTGCGCGAGCTCATCGACCAACTCGACCCCGCGCAGTTCGTGCAGGTGCACCGCTCCGTGGTGGTGAACCTGCGCGCCATCTCGCACGTCGTGCGCGGGCTCAATGAAACCGCCGACATCCACCTCAAAGGCCGCCCCGAGGTGCTGCCCGTGAGCCGAAGTTATCTGCACTTGTTCAAGCAGATGTGAGGGCAGCGAGGGGCAAGGGGCGCGCCCGGCGAGAATCGCGGGCTCGCGCACCCAGCGCCCTTCAAATCAGAACGCACATGGATCTCAAGCTCCCCATCACCATCGTCGACGAACTCAGCGACGGCGAAATCAACGCCCAGGGCGAGTTGGACCTGGCCAGCGGGGTCATCCGCAACGTCCGCTATGAGGACTACGACGTCGAAACCCAAGGCGTGCCCGCGACCTTGGAAGACTACGAGTTCACCGTGGGCGTCCTGAGCAATGGCGGCCGCGAAGTGGAGTTCCGCGTCGAAGCCGACGCCCAGGGCCGCTACTCCGTGACGGCCAGTGAGCTGCTGGAGCTCAAAGGGCGTGCCGCCGCGTTGTTTACGCAGAAGCCGGGGAAGTAAGCACCGCTCGATTGGTGGGGGCGGCAGACGTGGGGAGGGTCGATCGCGGCGTGTGGTCGCCAACCCGACGCGGAGGCCCCGCCGCTGGGCATGCAATTGGCGCCCATCCAGGCATCGAGCCCGGAAACGACAACGGCCTGAGCGTTGCTCAGGCCGTCGAGACGAATTCCATGCAATCAGCTACTGTCCAGCGGATGCCTTGTGAGAGGTCGTTTTGTCTTCTAGAGGCAGCTCCAGGACGATTTCGCCTTCGTCAACACAACCCGTGTGGCGGAAGCCGAGCGAAAGGTAGAACGGCTCCGGACAGCCTGGGCCGGGCACGTACGACAACCGCAAGCGGGTGAACAGACCTTTGCTGCGGACATGCTCGATAACCTGACGCAATGCCGCTCGCCCGATGCCGCGACCTTGAAATTTGGCGTCGATCATGAAGCGCCAGACGCCAACTTCAGGCCGAAGCGGAGGCGTGGAGAGAAGGGACTCGTCGTCGAGCATCACAAAGCCAGCGGGTTCCTCGCCCAAGTAGATGGCGCGGTACCAGGCTTGAGGTGCGAAGAGCGCCTGGGCGAGTGACACAGCATTTGGCGCAACAAACCCCTCCTGGTCTTCTGCGACGGACAGGTTGATCACGGCACGCACCGTTTCGGCTGTGATCTCTCGAAGCGTGACGGGTGAACTGGTGGTGGGCATGACGCTGAGTTTGTTTCTGAGCCGCGGCCGGTGGCTTGGGTGTCGCGAGTCGGCTTGAGCGACGGGTGACCGTCACTGTATTTGCCACCCAGACCACCGCTCCCCCTTCGGATGAGAGGCAATGCCTCTGTCGAGGGCCGTGTGGTTCCAGTGTTTCACTGGTTCGGCATATTGCTCCCCGTGCTTCAGCGCCTTTGGCTTGCCGATGAAATAGATGCCCTGATCCGGGCCCCGACCGAATAGCTGGGTGAAGCTGTGATGCTGCTTCTGCCCTCAGGACTGCGGATCGAGCCCGAAGACACGTAGCTCTTGACTACAGCGACAGGCACTCGCGATGCGCGCGGCCCACGCGACGGCTTCTTCACGCGAAGGGAGTTCGAGTACGGTGAAGCCGCCATTAATCGGGGGTGCCCATGGGTAGCCGCCGTCGGCGACCGCGCCGTCGGCCGAGACGAGCACTGGCGGCACGCCTTCGTCGATGCCGCCGGCGAAGATGTAGACGCCAGCAGCTTTTGCCTCCTCGATCACGGCGTGCGCATCGCGGCCCACCGCCCCCAGCGCGTCTTCGGGCACGACCATGGCGGCGCTGGGAAAGGAGATCAAATACTTGGCCATGGTGCTATTCCCTTTGGGGATTGATGTCGATAGTGAAGCGTGTGTTGTGCGGCCAACGTTGAAGCTGAGCCGCGGACGGAGGCTTGCCGACGGACGTCGGCTCGAGCGACTGGTTAGACCTCATTTTTTGCACCGGCAAGTACTCGCCAAACACTACCCCGACGTAGGGAGATGCTGAATGATTCGGCAATGCATTCAAAGGTCGTATCGTGGAACGACAAGATGAAATGCTTGTATCGAGCAAACCGCTCAGGACGATGGTAAGGGTGCACAGAATTCATTCGCTCAAGTGTTCGCAGCCAAGAGGAATGCTCAACTTCGAACGCGCCATAAGGTTCCAAGCCGCGGCTTGCGAGCGGATGACCGGAAAAGGCTTCGTCGTTCGGCGGCCCAAACATATGTGCATGCACTATGGAAAACGTCACCACGGCACATAGATCATCAGAGTCATCGGACGCAGCTGGCCGAATTTCTGATCGAGGCCATGCTTGAGACAGCCGATCCTCTTCGAGGTAGTAGCAAATGCGCAGTGTGTGTTCATCCGCAAGCAGCATCGGGCATGGCGCGCCAATTGACGATTGCGGGAACGCTGTACTTACTTTCGGCCGATCTGAGGCACTGACTGTGTACATGAGGTCTAACAATCAGCGTTTATCTGCCGCGCCACGAACATGGCGAGCGGCCTGAGCGGAAATCGCGGCAGATAAACCATGTTGGACTGAACCGTCGCGGCGACGGTGGCGGGGGCCTAGGGGATTGGATG
>NZ_JAEDAL010000012.1 GCF_016093295.1 Inhella gelatinilytica
CCAACTCATCGCCGTCCAGCGAGGCGTTGAACTCGGGGAACTTCTTCAAGGCCGCCACGCAGGCCTTGATCAGGAAGGCGAGCATGGTGAACTTGACGCCCGACTTCTCGTGCTCCTTGTTCATCTGAACGCGGAAAAGCTCCAGCTCGGTGATGTCGGCCTCGTCGTGGTTGGTCACGTGCGGAATGACCACCCAGTTGCGGTGCAGGTTGGCGCCCGAAATCTTCTTGATGCGCGACAGCGCCTTGCGCTCCACGCTGCCGAACTTGGCGAAATCCACCTGGGGCCAGGCCAACAGGCCGGGGAAGGCGCCGCCGGCCGGGGAAGGCGCCGCGGCCGGGGCGCCAGCGCGTGCCGCCAGCGCCTGCTGCACATAGGCTTGCACATCGCGCTCGGTGATGCGGCCCTTGGTGCCCGTGCCGCTGACCTGCGCCAACGGCACGCCCAGCTCGCGGGCGAACTTGCGCACGCTGGGGCTGGCATGCGGCGGCCGATCTGACGCCGCGGGAGGAGCCGGTGTCGCCACCGATGCCGGCACAGGGGCAGGAGACGCCACCGGCGCGGGCGCGGGCGCAGCCGGGGCCGGCGCGGCACTCACCGGTGCCCCGCTGGCGGCTGGCGCGACCGCAGGGGACGGCACCGTGGCGCCCGCGGGCTCCATCCAGCCGATCACATCGCCTTGCGACACCTTGTCCCCCAACTTGACGCTCAGGGACTTCAGCACCCCAGCCGCCGGGCTGGGGATCTCGATGGAGGCCTTGTCGCTTTCCAACGTCAGAAGGCTTTGCTCGGCGCGAATCGTGTCGCCGGCTTGAGCCAGCAGCTCGATGACGGCCACGTTCTTGAAGTCGCCGATGTCGGGGACGCGAATTTCCATGGGGATTCCCATCTCAGCAACTCCAGGGCGATTGGGGGGCGATGCGAACGGCATAGCGTTCACGCGCTTGGGCCAGCACGGCCAGGGGCAGGGCGCCCTGGTCCACCAAGGCCTGCAAGGCCGCCAGCACGATCTGGTGGCGGTCCACCTCAAAGAACCGGCGCAGTTGCTGACGCGTATCGCTGCGGCCGAACCCGTCAGTGCCCAGGGTCACATAGGGCGCGTCCACGTACTCCGCGATGAGCTGGGGCCAGGCCCGCACGTAGTCGGTCGCGGCAATCACCGGCTCGGCGCCCGGCAAGAGGCGGCGCACCTGGGGGGTCTCGTGGGTCAGGCCCAGGCGCTGGGCGCGCTGCTGTTCGCGGGCCTCTTTGGCCAGTTCGCTGAAGCTCGTGACGCTGAACACGTCCGACTCCACCTGCCAGTCCTGGTCCAGCAGCTCCGCCGCGGCCAGGACCTCGCGCAAGATGGTGCCCGAACCGAGCAAACGCACCCGTCCCTTGAGCTGCGCCACGGGCCGTCGCTCGTACAAGTACATGCCACGCAACACGTCGGCATGGGCGGATTCGGGCAGGCTCGGTTGGGCGTAGTTCTCGTTCATCACGGTGACGTAATGGAACTCGTCGCGCTGCTCCTCCATCATCCGGCGCGTGGCATTGTCCAGGATCACGGCCAGCTCGCCGGCAAAGGCCGGGTCCCAGGCGCAGCAGTTGGGCACCAGGGCGGCCATCACCAGGCTGGAACCATCTTGGTGCTGCAAGCCCTCGCCCCCGAGCGTGGTGCGGCCGGCCGTGGCGCCCAGCAGCAAGCCACGGGCGCGCTGGTCGGCAGCGGCCCAGATCAGGTCGCCCACGCGCTGGAAGCCAAACTTCGAGTAGTAGATGTAGACCGGCAGCAGGGCCTGGCCGTGCACCGAGTAGCTGGTGGCGGCGGCGATCCACGACGAGATGGCGCCGGCCTCGGTGATGCCCTCTTCCAGCAACTGGCCATCCACGGCCTCGCGATAGCTGAGCATGGAGCCGGCATCTTCCGGCTCGTAGCGCTGGCCCTGCGGCGAGTAGATGCCGATCTGGCGGAACAGGCTGGCCATGCCGAAGGTGCGGGCTTCATCGGCCACGATGGGCACGATGCGCTCGCCCAGTGCACGGTCCTTGAGCCAGCCGCTGAGCATGCGCACCACGGCCATGGTGGTGGACATTTCCTTGCCCTCGGCCTGCAGCGCAAACCCGCCCCAAGCCTGCAGCGGCGGCACGGCCACGGGCGCCGCGCCGGCTTGGCGGGCCGGCAGCGGGCCGCCCAGCAGGGCGCGGTGCTCGCGCAGGTAGCGCATCTCCGGGCTGTCCTCGGCCGGTTTGACGAAGCGCAGCGCCTCCACATCGGCGTCGCTGATGGGCAGTTGGAAGCGGTTGCGGAAGGCCAAGAGCGCGTCCAAGTCCAACTTCTTGGCCTGATGCGCCGTCATGCGCGACTCCCCGGCCCCGCCCATGCCGTAGCCCTTCTTGGTCTTGGCCAGGATGACGGTCGGGCGGCCCTTGTGCGCCACCGCGGCCGCAAAGGCAGCGTGCAGCTTGCGGAAGTCGTGGCCGCCGCGCTTGAGCGCATCGATCTCAGCCTCGCTCATGTGGGCGACGAGCTTTTGCACCTCCGGGTTCTGGCGGAAGAAGTGCTCGATGTTGTAGGCCCCGTCCTTGGCGCCCAGGGTCTGGTACTGGCCGTCCACCGTCTGCGAGAGCGCCCGCAACAACACGTGTTCGGTGTCGCGAGCAAAGAGCGCGTCCCAGTCCGAGCCCCACAGCACCTTGATGACATTCCAGCCGGCACCGGTGAACAGCGCCTCCAATTCCTGAATCACCTGGCCATTGCCGCGCACCGGGCCGTCCAGGCGCTGCAGGTTGCAGTTGACGATGAAGGTCAGGTTGTCGAGCTGCTCCCGCGCCGCCAAGGTCAGGCCGGCGATGGACTCGGGTTCGTCCATTTCGCCATCGCCGAACACGCCCCAGACGCGCCGACCTTCGGTCTGCAGCAGGCCGCGGTTTTGCAGGTAGCGCATGAAGCGCGCGTGGTACACCGACGTGATGGGCCCCAGGCCCATCGACCCTGTGGGGAACTGCCAGAAGTCCGGCATCAGCCAGGGGTGGGGATAGGAGCACAGGCCGCCGCCGTCCACCTCCTGGCGATAGTGGGCCAGCTGCTGCTCGCTCAGGCGCCCTTCCAGGTAGGCGCGGGCATAGACGCCCGGCGCCGAGTGGGGCTGGAAGAACACCAGGTCCGCCTGGCGGCCGGGCCCGTCGCCCTTGAAGAAGTGGTTAAAACCGAGTTCGAAGATCTCGGCCGCCGAGGCGTAGCTGGCGATGTGGCCGCCCAGCTCGCCATAGGCCTGGTTGGCGCGCACCACCATGGCCAGCGCGTTCCAGCGCATCCAAGCGGTCAGGCGCTCCTCGATCTCCAGGTCGCCCGGGTAGGCGCCCTGCTGCTCCAGGGGAATGCTGTTGCGGTAGGCCGAGAAGGGCTGGGCATGGGGGAACAGGCCGAGCTGCTGGGCCTGCTGGTCCAGTTGCTGCAACAGGTAGAGCGCCCGCTCCGGTCCGCCAGATTGCAGGGTCGCGCGCAGCGCGTCCAGCCATTCGCGGGTTTCAGCGGGGTCGGCATCGGGGGGAATCGGCGGCATGGCCGGATCGGTGCAGCGGGCGTTCATGGACTTCTTTCGCTCGGGTTCAAACAGAAACAGGTTGAGAACGGGGGACCTCAGACTGCGCCACCGCAGCCAGGGCCTGGCGCACATCGGCCAGCAGGTCGTCGGGGTCTTCCAGACCGGCAGACAGGCGCACCAACCCGTCGGAGATGCCCGCTTGGGCGCGCTCCTCGGGGGTGTAGGTGGAGTGGGTCATGCTGGCCGGGTGCTGGGCCAGCGATTCGGCGTCACCCAGGCTGACAGCCCGGGCGATCAATTGCAGGGCGTTCATGAAGGCCCGGCCCGCAGCCTCGCCGCCCTTGAGTTCGAAGGCCAACATGCCGCCGAAATTCTTCATTTGGCGCTTCGCCAGGGCGTGGAAGGGGTCGCTGTCCAGGCCCGGAAAGTACACGCGCGTCACCGCGGGGTGGGCCGCTATTTCCTGGGCCAGGGCCAGGGCGTTGCTGGCGTGGCGTTCCATGCGCAGGTGCAGGGTCTTGAGGCCGCGCAGCAGCAAGAAGGCATCCTGCGGCGACATGACGGCGCCCGTCATGTCTTTGAGGCCCTGCAAGCGGATGCGCTGCGCGATCTCGGCATCGGCCGCCACGGCCAGGCCGGCGGTCACGTCGCCATGGCCGCTGAGGTACTTGGTGGCCGAGTGGATCACCACGTCAGCCCCCAGCGCCAGCGGCTTTTGCAGGTAGGGCGTGCAGTAGGTGTTGTCCACCACGGTCAGGGCGCCCTGGGCCTTGGCCAAGCGCGTGACGGCGGCGATGTCCACCAAGCGCATGTTGGGGTTGGCCGGCGTTTCCAGGTACACCAGCTTCGGGCCGCTGAGCAGGGCCGTGGCCAGTGCGTGCAGGTCCGTCATGTCCACGTGCGTCACGCGCACACCGAACTCACCAATGCCGTGATGCAAAAAGGCGTAGGTACAACCGTAGACCGTGCGGTCCACCAGGATCTCGTCGCCCGGGCGCAGCAGGGTCCACAGCGTGGCCGTCACGGCCCCCATGCCGGAGCCGAAGGCAATCGCCCCCGCACCGCCTTCCAGGGCGTTCAGGCGCTGTTCCAGCAGGTCCAGCGTGGGGTTGGCGATGCGGGTGTAGAAGTACCCGCCCTCCGTACCGGCAAAGCGGGCCGCGCCCTGCTCCACCGAGGTGAACGTAAAGGTAGAGCTCAGGTAGATGGGCGGCACCAGGGCGCCCTGCGCGCTTCGTGGGTCGTAGCCGTGGTGGATGGCGGTGGTGGCAAAACCGGTCATGAGAGTCCCTCGTTGGGTGAGTGCTGATGGCAAGAATTCTGTTGCGCCGGCCGCAGAAAGTGCTTGCTTTTCAGCCCTCTAGCCCCTGTAGTGGAGGTACATTCATCCCTTGATCGTTTTGTTTTCGGAATGTTTTGCCATGGACCTGGATCGCATCGACCGTCAGCTGCTGCAAGCCCTTCAGCACGATGCCCGTTTGACGGTCGCGGAGCTGGCCGAACGCGTGGCGCTGTCGGCCTCGCCGTGCTGGCGCCGCATCAAACGCCTGGAAGACGCCGGGCTGATTCAGGCCTACCAAGCCCGGCTGTCCAGCGAAGCACTGGGCTACGGCGTCACCGCCTTCGTGTCCGTCATGGTGGGCAGCCACAGTCAGGACGCGGCGCGCGCCTTTGAGGCGCGGGTGACCGAGATCCCCGAGGTGATTGCCTGCCACAACGTCTCCGGCCGCTACGACTTCTTGCTGGAGGTGGTGGCGCCCGACCTCAACACGTTCGGCGAGTTCGCGCGCAACACCTTGCAAACCCTGCCGGGCGTCAAGGAGCTGTACTCGAGCTTCTCGCTGAAAGCGCTGAAGACGGAACGCCATCTGCCGATTCCTTGAGGCGGCCGCGTCAGGCCAGGATGTGCAGTTCGCTGTTCAGCGACACGCCCTGGGCCACGGACATGGCGTTGGGACTGTGGGCGATGGCCTCGCGGCGCAGGCGCTCGAATTGCTCCGGCGTGCCGTCGCCCTTCACTTCAATGCGCACATCGATGCGGCGCAGTGCGACCTGATCGCTCAGGCCCAGGAAGCCCGACAAGTCCATTTCGGCGCGCATTTCAACGCGCAGCGACTCCAGCTGAACCCCCAGCACCGAGGCGCCGACGGTGAAACCGACCATGATGCAGGCGCCCACGCCGCCCAGCAGCAACTCTTGCGGAGAGGGGCCATGGTTGCCGCCGCCCAGTTGGCGCGGCTCGTCCACGATCCAGCTGTGGCCGCGGCTGACCGTGTGGCGGCCAAACTTCAGCGGTAGCGCGCTGATCAGCGCCCGGGTGCCGTTTTGCCAGTCCACGCCGACCCCGCACACCACCATGCCCTGCTGGGGGTCTTGGCGGATTTCATCGGTCAATTCGGAGACGGCGGCGAGAGGAATGCCATTGCGCATGGTGTGAGTCCTTGATTCAGTTGAAAACAGCGGCCAGGGCCTGGTTCAGATCGGCGATCAGGTCGGCGGGCTCTTCGATGCCGACCGAGAGGCGCACGCACCCGGGCTGGATGCCCATGCGCTCCCGCTGTGCGGCCGTGAACGCGGCGTGCGAGGTGTTGAAGGGCAGGCTGACCAGGGTCTCGACCCCGCCCAGGCTGGTGGCCTTCTTGCCCAGCTTCAAGTGGTCCAGCAACTCGACGGCCTGTTCGTCCGTGCCGTCGATCTCAAAGCAGACCATGCCGGTGGGGTTTTTCAAGATGCGCTGGGCCAGCTCGTGGTCCGGGTGCGAGGGCAAGCCCACATGGAAGACGCGCCGCACGTTGGGGTGCTGTTCCAAGAACTGCGCCACCGCAGTGGAGCTCTCGGCGTGGGCGCGCATGCGGATGGCCAGGGTTTTCAAACCCCGCTCCAACATGAAGCAGGCGTGCGGGTCCAGGCTGCCGCCGTAGGACAGGCGGCGGGGCCAGCAAGCGTCCATGAGCTTGCGCGACCCGCAGGCCACACCGGCAATCAGGTCCGAGTGGCCATTCAGGTACTTGGAGGCCGAATGCACCACCACGTCCACGCCCAGGGCCAGGCCTTGCTGGGCGATGGGCGAAACGAAGGTGGCATCGATCACCAGGCGCAGGCCGTGCTTCTGGGCCAAGGCCACCAAGGCCGGCACGTCCACCACCTTGAGCAGCGGGTTGGTCAGCGCCTCAAAGAACAGCACCTGGGTGTTGGGACGGATGGCCGCTTCAATCGCCGCCAGGTCACGCGGATTGACGTAGCTGCAGCTCATGCCGAGCGTGGGCAGCTCGCCCTGGAAGAAGGCGTACGTGCCCCCGTAAAGCTCGTTGGACGCCACGACATGGCCGCCACGGTCCATCAGGGTCAACATCACGGCCGAAATGGCGGCCATGCCCGAGCTGAACACCAGGGCCGATTCAGCACCCTCGAGTGCCGCGAGCTTCTGCTCCACCGCCCACTGGCTGGGGTTGCCGTAGCGGGTGTAGATGAAGCGATCCCGCGCGTAGCCTTCCTCGATGGAGCGGTACTGATCCCCCTCCAGCAAGAAGGTACTGGTTTGGTAGATCGGGGTGCCCACCGCGCCGGTGGCCGGGTCATCGCGGGTGCCCGCGTGCACCGCCAAGGTGGAGGGCGACAAACCCGTCAGGTCGGGATGCCCAATGAAGGGGCCAGGCAAGCGTTCGCGCGCCAACTCGTTCGTCCAGCTGGGCGCGTTGTCCAAGGGCGAGGCGCTGGCCGGGTCGCCGCGAACGACACCGACAGGGGTGGTGATGGGAGACATGCGAGGGTGAGGTAGTGGGTCCACACTGGCTGTTGCAGGGATCGTGCCAACCCACCACCCCCCGCCCAATCAAGCATTTAGCGGGTTTTCGCGACAAAGTGTCATGATTGAAATACGTTTTCGTAATGTTTTACAAACATCATTTTTGTTGTTCCGTTTTCGTTACGACACGATCACCCAGACTACGCGCCATGAATGCCTCCACCCGGCGTGCAAAGTCCAGTCGGTGGGCGGGCAACGCCCAGCCGTGCGCTTCGTCGGGATAGACCACCCACTCGGGCGTCTGGCCAGCCGCCTGCAGCGCATCGCGCAACTGCGTGCCATGGGCCAGCGGTACCGTGAAATCGGCCGAACCATAGGCCAACAGCACGGGCACGCGGATGCGCGCCGCCTGCCGCACCAAGGACGAGTGCCGGATCAGGGTCTCGTCCCGCGGACCCACGTGGGTGTGGGGCGCCAAGTGCTGGAGCCAGGCGCTGCCCGCGTAGGCCGCGGTGGGTTCGCTGAAGAAGAGCGCCATTTCCGTCGTACCGGCCCAGCTCACCCCACACCGAAAGCGCTCCGGCGCCTTGATCAACAGCGCCATCGCCAAGTAACCCCCGGCGCTCTTGCCCATCGTGCAGACGCGCTCGCCATCCACCTGGCCCGCCCGCACCACCTGCTCCACGCCATCGAGCAGGTCGTCCACACTGCCGTCAAACCATTGCCGCCAGCCCTTGCGGTACAGCGACCAACCCAGGCCGAACGAGCCGCGGTACTGGGGCTGCAGCACGGCATAGCCGCGCGTGGCCAGCAATTGCACCAACGGCTCGTTTTCATCCCAGTACACGCCCCAACGGTCGCGCTCGGCCGGCCCGCCATGCGGGAACACCACCAGCGGTGGCTTGACTCCGGCCGGCAAGCCGGGCGGCAGCGTCAAATAGGCCGGAATACGCAAACCATCGCGGGCGGTGTAGGTGAAGCCCTCTTTGCGTGCCAAGGCCTGCACCGGCAGGCCGGGCAAGTGGCGCCCCAGCACCTGCAAACGACGCGCCGCGGCGTCGTAGCTGTAGAGCGTGCCGGGGTCCTGGTCGCTGCTGCTGATCACCAAGTGCAGCGGGCCCGTGCCGTCGATGCGGTTACGGCGCCCGGGCAGGGCCTGGTCGATCTGCGCTTGCAGACGCGCGGCCGCCTCGTCAAAGAAATGCCGTTCAGGCCGCAGGCCCTGCACCTCCACGCCCACCAGCGCCCCACCCGCCCCCCAGAGCAACTGCCCCCGCTGCACGTCCGCGAACGGGTGGCGCAGCAGCAGTTCGCCGGGGCGGCCCGCGTCCGCATCCCAGCGCATCAAACCCAGCGTGTCCTCCCCCGCCCCACGCGCGGCCACCAACAGTTGCCCATCGGCCTCGAAAGCCAGGGGCGTGAAGCTGGGCGCCTCCAGCCCCTGCTCCCCCAGCAACTGCCAAGGCGCTTCGCCATCGGGCCGCCACCATGTCTGCTGTTGAACCCCGCGCTCGGGGTCCACGCGCAGGCTCGACGCCGCGCGCACCCGCCCCTGGGCATCGCCCACCCACGCCTGCACCTGCCCGGGGTTTTCCAGCGTCAGCAGGCGCCGTTTGCCCGTGCGGGTGTGCAGGGCATAGACATCACTGCCCGGGAAGCGGTCGGCCGAGGGCGGCGGCGCCCGGTCCGCCACGGACACCAGCACCTCCTCCGAGCCCGGCGCACCCGGGCCCAGCACGGTCAGCACATGCCAAGGCCGGCCTTGGGCCTGCGCCTGGGCGACCGTGTCCCAGAGCTGGCGCGGCCGCTGGGCGTCGGCATCGATGGCGTAATGGCCACCGGCGCGGTTGTTCGGCCAGGTCGACTGGAAGTCCCAACTCTTGTAAATCAGCCGCTGCGGCCCCACCCATCGGGGCTCGACCAGATCCCAATCGGGGTCTTGGGCAATGACCGTGACCTGCCGGCTGGGCAAGGCCATCACGGCGATCACCCGGCGCCCCGCCGTCTTCAGCGACAGCGCCAAGCGCTGGCCATCGGGCGACAAGGCCACATCACTCACCTGCGGGGCCGCCAACAGCTGTTCGATGCTGGGCGCCACGGGTTCGGGCCTTGCTGCGGCGACGCCCCAGGTCAGCAGCAGACTCAAGAGAACCCCAAAGCGTTTCATGTTCACCTCACGAAAAAAAACCCCATCCGTCGCCAGATGGGGCCAAAGTCAGGGCCCTTCCCAGCGCGCTCCCCGAGGGATCACCCCAGCTCGCACGCAGGCCCTGCGGAGCAAGATCAGTACTTGTATTCCAGCGTCATGTAGCCCGTGCGGCCGTCGCTGTTGTCTTCGTACAGCGTGCCCAGGCGGCCCAGGCGATCAAACGGCGCCTTCTTGCCACTGAGGTTGCCCACGCCAGCCGCCAGACTCAGACCCTTGGCCAGGCCGCGATAGGCCACGTAGGCGTCCATCGTGGTGAAGGACTGGACCATGATGATGCTGCCGTTCGGGCCGGGCACGGCCTGCTCAAATGCACCGCGGTGATTGCCCGCCAGGGCCACCGTCCACTTCGGGTTGGACCAGACCAGATCCGCCCGGTGGCGCCACTTGGGATAGCCGTACTTGCCCGAGTAGTCCGTCACCGCACCGCGGAACTCCACCTCGTACTGACTCATGTTGGACGAGGTCAGCGAGGCCTTCAGGTTGCCCATTTCCCCCAGGGACCAGCGGCTTTGCAGCGCAATGTCCAGGCCCCGCACATCGGTCTTGCCCAGGTTGACGTATTGCGCCCGGAAGGCCGCCGGGGCGGCATTCGAGGCCGGCGCAATCTGCGTGAACCAGCTCACATCCAAGGGGTTGCCAATCGAGGGCCCGTAGACCTGGTTGCGGCGCTCAATCGCCCAGGCGTCCACCGAGATGCTGTGGCCCTTGATCGGCTCCCAGACCAGCCCCAAGTTGCTGGACTTGGACTTTTCCGGCTCCAGGTTCGGGCTGTCCATGAAGGTCACCGTGACCTGATTGCCCCAGACCTGGCTCGGCGCCGGGCAGATGGGGTTCGTGGCCTGCACGCAGTTCACGTAGGTGCGGATGCCGCCGTGCATCTCAGCCAGCGAGGGCGCGCGGAAGCCGGTGGTGTACGAGCCACGCAGCGCCAGCTGCGCGACCGGGGTCCACTTCAGCGCCAGCTTGGGGTTGACGCTGGAGCCGGCATCGCCAAAGTGGTCGTAGCGCAACGCCACCTGCGACTCCAGGGTCTTGGCTAACGGGATCGACAGTTCGGCGAAAGCGGCCTGGGCGCTGCGGCTGGCCGAAATGGGCAGGCGGATGGAGGCGTTCTCCACTTTGCCAGCGTTCGAGGCGGCATCGATGCCGTCCGACATCTTTTCGTGACGCAGGCTCGCCCCCACGGCCAGCTGCAGCGGGCCGGCCGGCAGTTGCGTCAGCTCGGTCGAGGCCGAGACGTCAAACAGCGTGAAGCTGCTGGTGCCTGCACGGGTGTGCGTGGTCTTCAGCGCCGCCATGTTGGCATCCGTCAGTCGCTGGAAGGGGTTGATGGCGCCGCTGGCAATGCCGTCGTACCAGACGTCCGAGCGGATGTAGTTCGTCCCCAGGAAGTCCGTGCTGTTGGTCGCACGGGTCAGGGCCGCCTCCCAGTCCCAGCCGGCGTTTTCACCCTTCAGGCCGGCCACCAGTCGGGCCGACTCGGAGCTGACATCGCGCAGCTTGGGGCCGAGCTCGTCGTACAGGCGGGCGTAGTAGCCCCAGCCGGCCGGCGCCTGGGCAAACGGGAAGTGCGGCGTGCTGTCACCGTCGTAGTAGTCGTTCTTGAACGTCGGCCAGTACTCGTACTGTTGCTCGATCGACGCAGCCGAGAGTTCGGCAAAGGCGCTCAGCGTGGCGCTGATGTCATAGCCCATGCGACCGAACACACTGACCTTGCGGGTCTTGGGGTTCAGGGTGTTGAACCGGTCGGTTTCCGTGTCCAAGCACATGCCTTTGGCCAAATAACCGTTGTACGTGCCGCTGTAGAGGACGTTGGGCGCATTGCAAGCGCCGGCGGCGTAGTAGCCCGCCTTCCAGTTGTCGTTGGGGTTGGGCGACCACCAGTTGCCGTTGGAGGTCGAGGTCGAAGGGAAGTTGCCGCCGATGCCCGTGCCCGTGGTCAGGCTGGTGCCGGTGTAACCCGCGGCCAGGGCCATGGCGGTGCGCTCGCCCTGCCGACCGCCAAACCGATCGGACACCTGCACCGGCTCCGAGCCGTGAATTTCCAGGATGCCCATCAGCGAGAGCTTGCCCTCACCGCCGCCGGCCGACAGCGTCATCGTGTGGTAGTCGTTGTCCTTGTAGGTCAGCGAACGGCCGCCGGTCACGCGCAGGTCCATGCCGCGGTAGTTGCGGCGCAGGATGAAGTTGACCACGCCCGCCAGCGCGTCCGACCCGTAAATGGCCGACGCCCCGTCCTTGACGATTTCCACCCGCTCAACCGCCGAAATGGGGATGGAGCCCAAGTCCACGAACACCGAGGCGTCGCTGAATCCGTAGAAGGCCATGCGACGGCCGTTCAGCAACACCAGGGTGGAGTTGGGGCCCAGGCCGCGCAGCGAGACGGCCGAGCCGCCCACCACGGTGTTATTGGTGTTGTTGGTGCGGTACTGGCCGCCCGCGTTGTTGTTGGCCGTGATGGTGTCCAGCAACTCGGCCGCGGTCGTTACACCGCTTTGTTCGATGTCGGAACGGCTGATGACCTGGATGGGCGACGGGCCTTCGGCCGCGACGCGCTTGATGTGGGAGCCGGTGACCTCGATCTTCTCGAGCTTCACGGGCTCGGCGTCGGCGGCAGCGGCCAGTTGAGGCAACGCACCCGCCACCAGGGTGACCAGAAGCGTGCGGGCAAAGGGGGCGCGTCCGAGCGCGGAAGCAAACGTCATGCAGATCTCCTTGGAGAGAAAAAAGAAACGGACTGGCAGCCCTATGCAGGGGTCGTGCCAATCCGTTTCATGACGAAGAATCAAGTACTTACATGACTCTCAACTTTGCACGTAGCCCATTCCATACAAAGTTGTTTTCATTTCGGTACGAAAAATTCGCCGTACTGCTTTCAACACGAGCGTTAACCCTTAACGCACCACGCTGATGAGTTCGCGCGCACCGCCCTTGTAGGTGAACAAGGTCAGGGCACCGTTCTTGATGTCGCCTTTGGCGTCGAAGCCAATCTTGCCCGTAACCCCGGGGTAACCCTCAGTTTTGGCCAATACCGGCAGGTACTTCGCGGGATCGGCGCTGCCCGCCTTGACCATGGCCGCCGCCATCAGGTTGACCGAGTCGTACACGTAGGGGGAATACACCTGCACGTCGACATTGAACTTGTTGCGGAACTTTTCCTTGAAAGCGTCCAGCCCCTTTTTCTGCTCACCTTCCACGCCACCAGCCTCGGCACAGATCACCTGGCCATCGGCCATGCTGCCCGCCGCCAGTTTGGGGAGCTCGCCCGTGCAGATGCCGTCGCCGCCCACGAGTTTGGCCGTGATGCCCAGCGCCTTCATCTGGCGCAGCATGGGGCCCGCCACGGCATCCATGCCGCCAAAGAAGATCAAGTCCGGGTTTTTGGCTTTCAGCCCGGTCAGGATGGCACTGAAATCCGTGGCCTTGTCGTTGGTGAACTCGCGGCCCACGACCTTGCCGCCCGCGGCCTTGGCCCCTTTTTCAAATTCGTCCGCCACGCCCTGCCCGTAAGCGGTGCGGTCGTCAATGATGGCGATGACCTTGGCCTGCACGGTTTTCACCGCATAGCGGCCCAGCGTGCCCCCCAACTGACCATCGTCGGCCACGACCCGGAAGGCCGTTTTGAAACCCTGCCGCGTGTACTTGGGGTTGGTGGCCGAGGGGCTGATTTGCGGAATGCCGGCGTCCGAATAAATGCGCGAGGCCGGAATGGTCGTGCCCGAGTTCATGTGACCGATCACACCGTTGACCTTGGCGTCGACCAGCTTTTGGGCTGCCGCCGTACCCTGCTTGGGATCCGCGGCATCGTCTTCGGCCAGCAGCTCGAAGCGGGCCTTCTTGCCGCCAATTTGCAGGCCCTTGGCGTTGAGTTCTTCGATGGCCAGGCGGGCCCCCAGCTCGTTGTCCTTGCCCAAGTGAGCAATGCCACCGCTGGTGGGGGCCACGTGACCGATTCTGATCACCAGATCTTGCGCGAACGCCGGGCTCACGGCCCCGGCGGTGATCAACAAAGAGAGAACAGGACGCAGTTTCATAAAGGACATCTCCTGGGTAGGTTTCGCCCAGCACCCGCTGGGCGTGCTACTTCCGCCGCACAAACCGTGCCAAGGCTCCGCGTAAAGCAAATCAATGACTTATCGATGTTCGAAAGATCAGACATGGTTAGCCCTGGCTCAATTTCGTAACCCAATCGATACGATTGCCCTGTCGTACTTAAATCGGAACACCCATGCAGCTGCGCCTGATCACCGAGGACCGCCTCGGCATTACCCACGAGGTGCTGGCGCTCATTGCCCAGCGTGAGCTCGATCTGGCCACCATGGAAATGGGCCTGCACAACATTTACTTGAACGTGCCGGACCTCAAACCCGCGGCACGCGCCAGCATCGAAAACGAGTTGCTGGCCGTGCCCGGGGTCAAGCGCGTGGAACCGCTGCAGTTGATGCCCGGCGAAGCGCGGCGTCAGCAACTCGACATCCTGCTGGCCTCCCTGGCCCAACCGGTCTTCGTACTGGACCGTGAAGGGCAGATCGTCATGGTCAGCAAGGCCGCCCAGCGGGCCTCACGGCAGCGCCAGCCCGAGTGGATTGGCTTGCCCCTGTCGGCGTTGTTGCGCGTCCCCTCGCTGTGGGAGGACCTGCGCGCGGCCGGGGGCGAAGTCAGCAGCTTGGAGGTGCAATTTGCCGGGCGGGCCTGGCTGCTGTACGCGAGCCCCCTGGTGGAGTCCGACCGCGGTGCCCTCACCGGTGCGGTGGTGACCCTGCGTGACGCCGGCTGGCTGGGCGAGCAGGCGGCCCACCTGCAGCGCATGGAACCCTCGGGCGGCTTGAACTCACTGCTCGGCGACTCCCTGCCCTTGCGCGAACTGCGCGCCCGCGCCGAACGCATGGCCGGCGTAGACGCCCCCCTGCTGATCCTGGGAGAAACCGGCACGGGCAAAGAGCTGATCGCCCGCGCCTGCCATGAGCTGAGCGCGCGGGCCCAGGCCCCCTTTCTCGCCCTGAACGCCGCCGCTTTGCCCGAGAGCCTGGCCGAGAGCGAACTCTTTGGCTATGCCCCCGGCGCGTTTTCGGGCGCCCAGCGCGGGGGCAAGCCCGGACTGCTCGAAATGGCGCACGGCGGCACGGTGTTCCTGGATGAGATTGGCGAGATGTCGCTCTACCTGCAGGCCAAGCTGCTGCGCTTCTTGAACGACGGCAGCTTCCGCCGAGTGGGCGGCGAAAAAGAACAAAAGGTGGACGTGCGGGTGATTTCGGCCACCCATCGCCGTCTGGATCAAATGGTGGCGCGCGGCGAGTTCCGCGAAGACCTTTACTACCGCCTCAATGTCTTGAACCTGCAGGTGGCCCCGCTGCGCGAGCGGGGCGACGACGTGCTGCTGCTGGCCGAGCACTTCATCGAGCGATCTGCCCGCCAAATTGGCCGAGAGCCCCCCGCCCTGAGTGCCCCCGCTCGCGTCGCGCTCAAACGCGCCAGTTGGCCGGGCAACATCCGCCAGCTGCAAAACCTGCTGTTCCGGGCCGTGACGGTGTGCGACAAGGCAGAGCTCGAGGTGGACGATCTGGACCTGGACGCCCAATCCCCGGCCCCCGCCAGCCCGCTGCCCGCGCGGGGCGCGGGCCTACCACCCCCACTGCCCGCCCCCCCGGACGAGGAACCAGCGAGCTGGGCCGACGCCGTGGCGACGTTTGAGCACGACCTGCTCGCCCGCCTGTACCCGCGCTACCCCAGCAGCCGCAAGCTGGCCGCGCGGCTGGGGATCTCGCACAGCGTGATCGCCGGCAAGCTGCGGCGCTACGGCATCGGGTAGCTCCAACCGGTAGGTCTCAGCGAACGGGCGTCACGCTCAGGTAGTTTTCGGTGTGGGAGTACCCCGAGGTGTTGGTGAAGCCGCTGGTGCTCGTGGACGCATTCAACATCTGCTGGCGGATGTTGAGAAAGGCGCTGTAGCTGTTGCCTTGGGGCGACTTCTTCAAGAACAGGGCGGCGGCCCCCGCGGCGTGCGGCGCTGCCATCGACGTCCCCGTCATCGACACGTAGCCGCCATTGTTTTCAAGGCGCGTGGTGGAGTAGATGCCGTAGCCCGGGGCGCCCAGCGCCACCGGGGCCGACGGCCGGGTGTTCCAGCTGGAGGTTTCATTGCCCCAGTTGCTGTCGTTCCACCACCAATCCCCGCCCGTGGAATCCGGCCCGCCCCAGGCGGCGCTGATGGCCATCACCGCGTCGTCGTAGGTGCTGGGCAGGAAGCCGCGTGCGTTGACACCAAAATTGCCCGCCGACACGGTGATGACCACCCCGGCCTTGGCCGCTTCGCAGAACGCCCGGGCATAGTTGTCCGTACCCGTGTAGCCGTTGGCGTTGCAGTAGCCCGACTTGCTGCCACCACCGCCGATTGACACGTTGGCCACCGTGGCTGTGCCCAAGGCCAGCGTGCGCTGGGCCACGTAATCCATGCCCGCAGCGACCTTGGCCGCGGTGGTGTTGTTGAACCGGTCCAAGACTTTCACAGCCCGCAAGCTCACGCCAGGTGCCACCCCCACCACCCCTTGGCTGTTGTTGACCGCAGCAATGATGCCGGCCACGTGACTGCCATGCCCCTGGTCGTCGTCCCAGGTGGCCGAACAGCTGAACTTGCCCGACGAGACACAAGCCTCCACGGCATAGCCGTCCAGAATGTTGGCGGCCAGATCCGGGTGATCCCGGTCAATGCCCGAATCCACCACAAACACGTGCACGCCCGAGCCCGTGTTGGCCGCACCCGCGGCGTTGATGCGGGTGACGCCCCACGGTGTGGTTTGCGTCGTGGAGCCGCCCCCGCCGCCCCCTGGGCGGGCTTGTGCCGTCATGGGCAAGTCCAGCGACAGGCTTTCCACCTCGGGCGTGCGGCGCAGCGCATCCACCTGGGCCTGGGTCAACTGCGCCGAGAACCCCGCGAAGGCCCCGCCATACGTGAACTGCGGTTCGATGCCCAGACGGCGAGCCAGCGCCGTGGCCCGCGCCTTGTTGGCCCGCGCTTGACCGTCCACCACCTGCTCGCGGCGGGCGGCACTCAGGGCTTGCCCCCGCGACCGCTCCAGCGCCTCCTCCCGGGCGAGGTTTTCGTGAATTTGCGCCCCCCCACGCAGAGACACCAAATAGCCCGTGGTCCCCGAGGTTTGAGACCAAGCCACCGGCAGCCACCCCGCGGCACAGCCGGCAACGAGGGCCAAGGCGGCGAATTCATTCACACGACGCGCGGGACGTTGGGTGGGGCTGCGGCGCGACCACCAGTGAGCTAGGGCTTTCATTACATCGACTCCAAAACGGTTGGATTGATTCGGCCGGTCGTGCACCCGAATACTGCAAGGGTGGTGTGCGGGCACCACCCGACCGGTCTTTAACACCCGCGGTCTGTTCCTTCAAAAGAAGGACGCTCCCTTCTTTGCAGAAAGCGTGCCAATGACGCTCGGGGGCAGCTGGGGCGCCCAGCTGCCCGGGCGGGATCCCGCCCTCGCCGCACCGTCGTTTCATAGACAAACAGGCGGCTTTCCGAACCGCGGGCCGATGCGGCCGATCGATGCATAAAGGCCCAAAACCTAGGGAAACCACAGGGAAAGAAGCGCAGCCGCCTTGCCCCCCAGGACAACCCTAGCGTGTTCGCCGCGCCAACCACTTTTGTGCCGCTGCCCGCACAGCGCGCGGCGAGCGTTCGGACGCACAAACAGGGGCTTGCCACCGTCGCCGCCAAGGCATACCGTGGAAACCCGAGGATCCCCCCTCGCCGATCCCTCCACTGCCGGGAGCGCCATCATGACCAGGCTTTGCGCGTTGCTGTTGCTGCTGATGGTCCCGGTCGCCGGGGCGCGCCCCTTGGTGCTGAACACCGAGGACGCGGCGCCGTACAACATGCTGGTCAACGGCCAGGTGGTGGGCATCGGGGCCGACAAGGTCAAGCTGATGATGGAACGCATCAAGCAGCCCTACAAGATCGAACTGCTGCCGTGGCGGCGCGCTTATGAGGACGCCCTGCGCGCGCCCCACTCCTGCGTGTTTTCGACCACCCGCACGCCCGAGCGCGAAAACCTGTTCAAGTGGGTCGGCCCCATCGCCTTCAACGAATGGGTGTTGTTCGGCCGCGCAGACGCGCCCCTCAAGCTACAGCAGTTGGACGATGCCAAACCCTATTTGATCGGGGCCTACAACGGCGATGTGCGCGAACACCACCTGCGGGCGCGGGGGTTCAAGGTCGAGACGGTGGTGGCCGACTCCTTGAACCCGCGCAAGCTGGTCCTGGGGCGCATTGACCTGTGGGTGTCCGGCCGCTACGACGGGGCGATCCTGATCGACCAAGGCGGCTGGAACGGACAGATCGTGCCGGTGCTGAGCTTTCACCGCTCGGAGCTCTACCTCGCCTGCAATCCGCAGGTCGCCGACGAGGTGATCGATCGCCTCAACGTCATGCTGGGCGTCATCAACCGCGACGGCAGCGCCAGCAAGATCGATGCCCGCTACGCCCATTGGCCCAAATAGCGTCCCGTCAAGGCTGCACGAACCGCCCGCTGCGGAAGTCCCGCACGGCTTGCACCAATTCCGCTTCGGTGTTCATCACAAAAGGTCCATGCTGCGCGATGGGTTCGTTCAAGGGGGCACCAGCCACCAGCAGCAATCGGGCCCCGCCCTCGCCCGCCCGAAGCTGAACGCCATCGGCCCCCGCGTCATTGCGCAGAATGGCCATGCGCTGGGCCGGAACCGTGCAGCCGCTGGGGAACTGGGTCCCGCCGCGGTACACGTACACAAAGGCGTTGTGGTGGACAGGCAGCTCCCGCTCAAAGCACGCACCGGGCTCCAGGTGGACGTCCAGCAACAAGGGTTCGGTGGCCTCGCGCTGCACGGCGCCCACCACGCCGGCATGCGCCCCCGCCAGCACGCGCACCCGCTGGCCGGGGCCTGCCCATTCGGGAATCTCGCGGGCGGCCACGTCCCGATACCAGGCGGGGCACATCTTGTCGCGCGCCGGCAGGTTGAGCCAGAACTGGAAGCCTTCCATGCGGCCTTCCACCTGTTCGGGCAACTCCGAATGAATCACCCCCCGACCCGCGGTCATCCACTGCATGCCGCCCGTCTGCAGCAGGCCTTCGTTGCCGGCCGAATCCCGGTGGCGCATGCGCCCCTCCAGCATGTAGGTCACCGTCTCAAAGCCGCGGTGCGGGTGGTCGGGGAAGCCGGCGATGTAGTCGTCGGCTTGGTCCGAGCCAAAGGCGTCCAACATCAAGAACGGATCCAGGCGCCGCTGCAGGTTCTGTGTCAGCACCCGCGTCAGCTTGACGCCGGCGCCATCGCGAGTGGCAAGTCCGGCCACCACGGACTCCACCGCACGGGGTTTCAGTACCGTTGTTGTCATGCGACCTCCGATTCAGTTTTGGCGCTCAGCGCGCACAGCCAACCAGGCGCTCAAGCCCAGCAAGATCAAGGCCGGAATGCCTTGCTCCCAGGGGGTGTAGCGCCAATGGAAGAACACCGCGCCAGCCATGATGGGAACCAGGCCCGCCGCGGCCAGGCGGCGCAGGCGCGGAAGGAACAGGCCCATGGCCCCTGCCACTTCCGCCGCCCCGATGAAATAGCCAAACCAAGCGGGCAGGCCCATCAAGCCAAAGCTCGCGTGCACCTGCGGCACGCCCAACAATTTCGCTCCGCCACCCAGCAACAAAGGCAAGGCCAAAAGGATCTGCGGCAAATAGCGTCGTAGGTTTTTCATGATCATCCTTTCAGGCGTGCACCGGCACCAAAGCGTCCATCTCGGCCCGGGCGTTCGCCAAACCCGCGGCTTGGGCCTCGGGCCCCATGTTCAAGCCCTCAGCGTAGATGAAATGGACCTCGGTCATGCCCAGGAACCCCAGCACCGTGCGCAGGTAGGGCACCATGCTGTCTTGCGGCTGGTCGCGGTGAATGCCCCCGCGCGTCAACACCACGTAGACGGTTTTGCCAGGCAGCAGGCCCTCAGGGCCCTGTGCGGTGTAGCGAAAGGTCACGCCGGCCTTGGCGATGGCATCGATCCAATTCTTGAGCGCGGCCGGCACGCCGAAGTTGATCATGGGCACGGCCAGCACCAGCGTGTCTGCACGGCGCACTTGATCGATGTAGGCGATGTCTTGCGCCACCCGCGCGGCCTGCGCGGGGCTGCGCTGCTCGGCGGGCATGAACATCGCTTGCAGCGCCGCTTCGTCCAGCACCGCGGGCGCTTGCTGGCCCAGTTCCAGGACTTCCAAGGCCACCTCGGGGCGTTCAGCCCGCAGCCGCGACACCCATTCCGTGGCCAAGCGGGTGGAGAGGGATTCATGGGCCGAGCGGGCGCTGGTGTTGATTTGCAGAATCATGCGAGGCTCCAAATTCAGTTCAAGGGTTGCGGTGGAGTGAACTGTATGGATGCATCAATGAATGAAAAAGACGGTCAAATGGATATGATCGTTCCATCAATGGAACAAATGACGAAACGCTCGGTACTCGATGAATCTGGACGCCGATGACTTGCTGCTGTTTGCCCGGGTGATGGATGCCGGGAGCCTGGTCAAGGCCGCCGAGCGCGTTCAGCTGCCCAAGTCCACGGTTTCGCGTCGGCTATCGGCCTTGGAAGCCCGACTGGGTGAGAAGCTGCTGCAACGCACCACCCGGCGACTGGCCCTCACCGAGTTTGGTCAGGGTGTTTTGGAGCACGCGCGCGCGCTCAGCGCCGAAGTGGACGGGGCCTTGGCGCTGGCCCTACACCGCCAACAGCAGCCCAGCGGGCGGCTGCGGGTTTCGATGCCCGCCGACTTTGCGCATCAGGCGGTCCCTGCCGTCATCGAACGTTTCGTGCGGGACCACCCACGCGTGCAGCTGGAGTTGGATCTGTCCCCCCGCCGGGTGGACTTGGTGGGCGAAGGATTCGATTTGGCGGTCCGCATCGGCCCCCTGGCCGAAGACAGCCAATTGGCCGCCCGCCGCTTGGCCCTGATCGAAACCGGCCTGTACGCCAGCCCGCACTACTTGGCCCAGCAGGGAGAGCCCCAACACCCCGATGCCTTGCGGCACCTGCACGGGCTGATGATCCTCAGCCGCCAGGGCGAGCCCCTGCCCTGGGCCCTGTTCCCCACCCTTCCTGACGCCGCGCCCCCGTGGGAGGGCGCACCCGCTCAGCGGACTCTGATCAACGCCCCAGACATGCTGCTGCGCCTGGCGTGCGCCGGCCTGGGCGTTACCGCCGTGGGCACCCACTTTGCCGCGCCGTATGTGGCACGCGGGGAGTTGGTGCGGGTGTTGCCCGCCTGGTGCCTGCCGCCCACGCCCTGCTGGGCGGTCTTTCCCGGGCGGCGGCTGTTGCCCCTGCGCACCCGCGTGTTCTTGGAGGCCCTGGTCGCGGAGCTCGCCGCCTGCCCGGCGGCCGCCGAAGCCGCCGCACGCACACCATGACCCCAGCGCGCCGCCCCCCGTACCGCTTGATGGGCCTGTTGGCAGTCCCGCTGCTGCTCTGGACCCTGGGCGGGCCGCACCGGGTGGACGTCGAAGTGGTGGCCAAACCCTGGCGGCGCGAGGTTGAAATCGAGCGCCAAGTGCGGGAGCGCGATTCCAACTGGTGCGCGCAAATTCCCGCAGGGGCCGAGGTCTTGGAGCGCGAGCGCCGCGACGACCCCAGCGGCATCCAGCCGCCCGCCGACTACTGCCGCTACCTGGCACCGGTCTGGCGCAAACGGCGATCGGCCATCGCCTCGGGGCTCGCCCCCCAAGTGCCCGAGTGGCCACTGGTGGCCCTGCGCGAGGCCAGTGAAGCCGAATCCGCGGAACGCCCCGGCAAGCGCCACGCCACGCAGGAGCTCAGCCTTCGGGCGGTCGATGGCAGCGAATGGACCTGTCGCCCCGCCTTCGAGGCTTGGACCCGCTTCACCGTCGGCCAAAAACTCAGCCTGCAGGTCGACCGCTGGGGCGTGGCGGACTGTTCCAGCCTGCGCCCGCTGTAGGTCATGCGGCGCCCAGGCGCCACACACTCGTCACCTCACGCTTGCGGGCGGCATGCAGCGGGTCGCCCGCGTCTTGGGCTTTGCCGTGGCGCGGCCGCGTGTCCAGGCGGCCCAGCACCCGCAAGCCTGCGCCGGCGATCCAGCCTTCCAGTTCGGCCCGACTGCGCAACCCCAAGTGCTCCGCCAAGTCCGACAGGATCAACCAGCCTTCGCCACCGGGCACCAGGCGCGCCCCCAATCCTTCAAGGAAACCGCGCAACATGCGGCTCTCGGGGTCATACACCGCAGCCTCGATGGGGCTGCTGGGCCGCGCGGGCAACCAAGGCGGGTTGCAGACGATGAGCGCGGCGCGCTCTGACCCCAGGGGGAACAGATCGGCCGACTGCAGTTCCACGCGGTGTTGCAGGCCCAGCGCCTGAACCGTCTCCATCGCGTTGGCCAACGCCGTGGCCTGCACATCGGTGGCGACCACACGGGCCGCACCCCGGCGCGCCAGAAGCGCCGCAATCACCCCCGTCCCCGTGCCAATGTCGTAGGCCAAACCGTGCGCCTTGAGTGCAGGCGGCAGCGGCGCTTCGGCGAGCAGATCCAGGTACTCCCCCCGCACAGGGCTGTAAACGCCGTAGTGGGGGTGGATGCACGCGCCGCCCAACGCAGGCACTGCCACGCCCACCTGCCGCCACTCCCAGGCCCCCATCCATCCCAGCAACTCCCGCAGGCTCACGACATAAGGACCGGTCTGTTCGCCAATCGCCGCCTGGGCGGCGGCCTTGACGGACTCCGGCGCGCGCCGCAGCGCCAGGGTGTGCTGCCCATCCAAGGCCATCACCAACAGGCCCAAGATGCGCGCCCGCTCGGCCTGCGCCTTGCGGTGCTGGTGAAAAGCCTGCGCCGGGCCCAAGGGGGCAGCGGCGAGCTTGCGACGAGCCCGCGCTTTGTCAATGCGGTGCGCCAGCGCGGTCAGCATTTGGCGCGCTTGGTGGTAGTCCCCTCGCCACAACAGTGCGTGGCCCTCGCAGGCGAGCTTGTAGGCCGTGTCGGCGTTCAAGGTGTCATCCACCACACGCACGCGTTTGGGCAACGGCGCCCCTGAGGCGGACTGCCACCGCGCCGCGTGCGCAACGCCTTGCTCGTCCCAAGTGAGTGGCAGGGCGTTCACCATGCGAGGCCGGGTTCAGGATTCAAGAACATGCAGTCAGTATGCGGTAGGGCTGCGCGCGTCATACTGAAACCGACTAGAAATCCTGCGCGGAACACGGAGCAGCGCCCATGCAAACTTGGAGTTCGTTTTTCCCTTTGGGTTGGCAGCCTTACCTGCTGGGCGGCCTGCTGGTGGGCGGTGGCACAGCGCTGCTGTTTGTCTTGACAGGGCGCATCGGTGGCATGAGCACGGTGCTGTCCAGCAGCTGGTCCTATGTCATCCAGCGGCCTTTTTTCCAGCAGGAGCCATTCATTGCCTCGCGCCAGTGGCGGCTGGTCTATGCCCTGGGCCTGATCCTTGGCGCCTTCCTGTGGTGGGCCACGCTGGGTGAAGGGCAGCCCCAGCGCACGTCGGTACCGGTTTGGCAATTGGCGCTGGGCGGCTTCGTTGCCGGCTATGGGGCCCGGCTCGGCAACGGCTGCACGTCCGGGCACGGCGTCTGTGGATTGGGCTCACTGCAGCTGCCCTCCCTCGGTGCCGTGCTGACCTTCATGGCAACCGCTTTCTTGACCGCCAACCTGATGCGAACCGTGTCATGAAACCCCAAACCCAGACCCTCGGCCGCGCGGCCAGCACCTTGCTCTGCGGCGCCCTCTTTGGCTTCGGGCTGGCCCTGTCCGGCATGGTGAGGCCGGACATCGTGCTGAGCTTCCTTCACTTCCGGGACCTGGGCCTGATGCTGGTCATGGGCGGCGCCGTGGCCGTCGTCCTGGTGACCTACAAGGCGGTCCCCAGGTGGATGCGCCACCCGCTGTGGGGCGGCGAGTTTCAAACCCACCCCAGTACCTGGAACAGCAATACCGCTTTGGGCGCCGCACTCTTTGGAGTCGGATGGGGCCTCAGTGGCCTGTGCCCAGGTGCGGCCATCGCCGCACTGGGCACGGGGAGCGGCGACATCCTTTGGGGCGTGGGCGCCATGGCGCTGGGGGCCTTGACACAAGGATGGGTCAAGGACCGCCGCCCATCCCGAGGCTGAGTAACGGCCCGCGCCCCACCCTCGATGCCGGTGGGGCGCCAATCGCCCAGAGGTCAATCACTCGCTCTGACCGCCGAAGCCGAACAGCGCCAGCAGGCTGGTGAAGAGGTTGTAGATCGATACAAACAGCCCCACCGTGGCCATGACGTAGTTCGTCTCGCCGCCGTGCACGATGCGGCTGGTCTCAAACAAGATCAAGCCCGCCGAAAGCAAGGCCACAGCCCCGGCTACGGCCAGGGACAGCGCCGGGATTTCGAAAAAGAAACCCACCAAGCCGGCGAGCAACGCGATCACCATGCCCGCAAACAGGAAGCCCCCCAGGAAAGAGAAGTCCCGCTTGGACTGCAGGGCCCAGGCGGACATGGCCAGGAAGGTCACCCCAGTGGCGCTGAGCGCCATCGCAATGGTTTGCGCGCCGCCCGGCAGCTGCAGGTAGGCGTTCAGCACCGGCCCGAGCGTGTAGCCCATAAACCCGGTCAGCGCAAACACAGCGGGGATGGCTGCGGCACGGTTTTGAAGCTTATGGACCAAAAAGAGAAGGCCGAAGGTTCCGATCAAACTGACCAACATCCCCGGGTGCGGCCAGTTGAAGAGCACGCCGGCCCCGGCCACCGCGGCGGAGAACAGCAAGGTGAGCGACAGCAGCGCATAGGTGTTGCGCAGCACGCGGTGGGTGCTGATCAGCGAGGAGCGCCCAGCGCTCGTGCCCCAGGCCGGGGCGGCAACAGTGCGAGTTTCCATGGTGAGTCCTTTCAACGGTCAGGTGCAAAAAAGGCCGTGCAGGGGCGGCGCAGGCCGGCGGCATCGTGCCGAATTCAGGCCCCCAGATAAAGCAGAAGCCGGTTGACCGTTTGTCAGAAAAAAAGAGAGGGTTCGGCAAAGGCTTGGGCAAGGCCCAGCGCTACGCCGGCTGAATCCGAATCGCCGTTCGTTTGTAGGCGGGCGTGTGGGCCACGGCATCGCGCCAGGGCCCGATGAGACGGTTGACCTCCCGCTCCGGGTCATGGAACGTCGCAAACGCCATGCCCGGTGCCACGCGGGCATCGACGCGCAGCGGCAGCACCGCCTCCCCATGGCGGCTGCACACGCGCACGGCTTGCCCCTCCGCCAACCCCAGCGCCTCGGCCTGCTCTGGGGCCAGGTCCAGGGTGTCCGCCGGGCGCAGCGCCTCCACCGCGCTGGCATGGCTCATGGTGCCCGCGTTGAACTGGTAGAGGTTGCGGCCGGTGATCAGCAGCACCGGGAACTCGTCGTCCGGCCGTTCCGGCGACCCCAAGAACTCCAGCGCTCTCAGGGTGGCGCGGGGGCCGATCGAAAACCCGCTGCGGTGCAGCAGGGTGCTGCCCGGATCTTGCTCGTCCCGGCACGGCCACTGCAGCCCGGCCGCATCCAAGCGCGCATTGCTCATGCCGGCGCCCGCCGGCCACACGCGGCGCACCTCGTCCCACACCGCAGCAGCATCCTCGAACTCAAAACCCTGGGGGTGCCCACAGGCTTGGGCCAGCGCGCACTGAATCCACCAATCGGGGCGCGCCTCACCCCGGGGCGACACGGCGGGCCGCACCCGCTGCACACGGCGCTCGGCGTTCATGAAGCTGCCACTTTTCTCAGCGGCACTGCAGGCCGGTAAGAACACATGGCCGAAACGCGCGGCCGTCTGCGTCAGCACCAGGTCCTGAACCACCACCAGTTCCAGCTTCTCCAGCGCGGCCCAGGTGCGCTCGGAGTCGGGCAGGCTGTGGGCAATGTCGTAGCCCACGACCAGCAGCCCCTTGAACCGGCCCTGCCCGGCTGCGTCCATCATTTCCATCAAGGTCAGGCCGCGCGCCTCGGGCAGCTTCTGTCCCCAGACCGCCTCGCAGGTGGCGCGGCCCTGCGCCAGGCTTTGGCCACCCGGCAAGCTGCCGGGCTCACAACCCATGTGGGCCGAGCCCTGCACGTTGTTTTGCCCGCGCAGCGGATTGACGCCGGAGCCAGGTTGGCCGATGTGCCCACACAGCAGAGCCAGATGGACCAAGCCCATCACCGCATCCACCCCCTGAACCTGCTCGGTCAGGCCCAGTCCGTGGATGGACATCGCCGGCCGCGTGCGCGCATAGAGCTCGGCCGCGGCGCGAATGAGGGCCGCTGGCACGCCACAAACCCCCTCGGCGCGTTCGGGCGTCCATGCGTTCACCGCCTCGACGAACGGGGCCCACCCCTCCAAGCGTTCGGCGGCAAAGGCTGAGTCCTGCACGCCGCTTGCCAGGATGTGCTGCGCCATCGCGTTGAACAGCGGCACATCGGTGCCCGGCCAAGGTGCCAAGTGCAGGGTCGCCAACTCGGCCAGTTCGGTGCGTCGCGGGTCGATCACGATGGCCTGCGCCTGGCCGCGCAGCAGCTGCTGTTTCAGGCGGGCGCCAATCACCGGGTGGTTCTCGGTCGGGTTGGCCCCGACGATCAGAAAGAGCCGGCTGTGCTCGATGTCGTCGAACGAATTGGTCGCCGCTCCGGTGCCCAGGAGGTTCTTCAGAGCCACCGCCGTCGGCGCATGGCACACGCGGGCGCAACAGTCGACGTTGTGGGTCTCCAGCACCAAGCGCGCAAACTTCTGGGCCAGGTAGTTGTCTTCATTGGTGGCGCGGGCCGAGCCCAGCACTCCCAGCGCCTGGGGCCCGTGCGCCGCCTTGAGCGCCATCAAGCGCTCGGCGGCGTAGGCCAGCGCTTCGTCCCAACTGCAGGGCACCCACGCGCCGTCGCGGCGAATCATCGGGGTCGTCACCCGGCTGGGCGCGTCCACGTAGCCTTGGCCGAAGCGCCCTTTGACACACAAATGGCCTTTGTTGACCGGCCCATCCAGGGCCGCGCGCACGCCCACGATGCGGTCTTGAGCGTCGGCACCGAGCTCCAGCTCGCAGCCCACGCCGCAATAAGGGCAGACAGTGCGCGTCCAGCGCACCGCCGTGTGGGGCTGGAGGCCGCTGGTGTCGGTGAGCGCTGCGGTGGGGCAGGCATCGACACAGCCCCCGCAGCTCACGCAGTGGCTGTCCCCCAAGCCCGTCGCGCCATCGGAGAGGAGTTGAATCCCCTCCCCCCGCCCCAGTTGGTGCCACACCCCCTGGCCCTGAATCTCGTTGCAGACGCGCACACAGCGCTGACAGGCGATGCATTGATCCAGGTCGACCTGGATCAGCGGGTGAGTCGAATCCAACGATCGACCACAGCCGCCCTCCTCCAGACGAGGGGCCACGCGCGCGGCGCTCAGGGCGCGATGCAGACTCCGCTCCGGGTGGCGCTGCATCGCCGCCGGCTCCACATGGCCGGCCAAGCGCTCCAGCCACTGGTGGCGGTACCCCGCGAGGTCCGCGCTTTGGGTTCGGACCGACAGCCCTTCGCGCACCACCAGGGCACAGGCCGGCTGCGGGTGGGGCTCCCCGGCGACTTGCACCTCGCACAGCCGGCAGCGCGGTGCGGGCGGCAGGCGCGGGTCGTGGCACAGCGCGGGCGGCGCCATGCCAAGGCGCTGCAACAGGGCGAGCAGCGTCTCCCCCTCCCGCCCCTCTTGCCAAACCCCGTCGATTTCAAGCTTAAGCGTCATGGCCTGCACCTCGCAGCCCACGATACGCCATTCCTCCCGCCGGGCCGGGCCCCGTCAGGGGTTTACACCGGCAGCGCCGTTAGCGCTGGTTGGCTTTCTTCCACTGCTCCACCGCCTTCAGCATGGCCTGGACGTGACCTCTCGGGTCCATGGCTGCATGCACGGCAGCAATGCGGCCGTCGGGGGTGACGAGGTAAGAGATGCGGTCCGCCATGTCGGGCACCAGCATCAGCTTGGCGTCGTAGGCGCGGATCACCTTGGCCTGGGGGTCAGAGGCCACGGCGAACTGCTTTCGGCAAGCCTCGATGCTGAAGCGTTTGAGGGTGTCGATGTCGTCGTGCGACAGGCCGATCACCCGCGCGTCCAACGCTTGGAACTGCGGCGTGGCCTCGGCAAAGAGATGGGCCTCCAAGGTGCAGCCACTGGTGAAGGCCTTGGGGTAGAAAAACAGCACCACCGGGCCTTGCTTGAGCGCTTCTTTCAGCTCGAACTTGAAGGGCTCACCGGCCAGCGCCGCTTCGGTCGTGAAATCCGGGGCCGGGTCACCGGGCTTGAGGGCCGCGTGGGCGCCGAGCGGGGTCAAGACCAGGCACAGGCCTAGCCAAGCGGCGGTCAGAAGTCGGAGCATGGTGAGTCATCCTGCTGGGGTGGGCGCCCATCTTGCCGGAATCCGGCTCCGACTCGCAGGCCAGGGTCAAAGTCCCCGGCAGCGCCGGGGCCAATACCGTGCCGAATCCCGCCCTGGGTGCCCTTTCGAATAACCCCGCCCACTGGGCCGACAGACGAGATGCTTGCCTTGGTTGTCAGCAGTCGCCCTGACGGGTCATCACCATCGTCATGGTAGAGCTGCGCATGTTGTCCGGCATGCTGCCTCCTTGCATTTTCTGTTTGACATCCAAAGTAATCGTGCCGCCCGTGACCTTGCCGTCGTAATCCGCCACCATGGTCATGTCCCCGGGGATCTTGCAGGTGGCCGTGTAACTGAACCGCCCTCCGCCAGACTTGGCGTTGGTGTACTGGCAATCCACACCGGCGTCCTTTTGCGTCCGCAAAGCGCGACCTTCGTCGATATCCTTGGCCGTCACACATTGGGTGAAGCTCATTGGCGGCATCTTGAACGGCACAGCCGGGTTATGGCTTTCCATAACGTAGGAGTACTTTCCCGGCTTCATGTCGAACTTGGGCAAGTTCTGCGCTTGGGCCAATCCCACACCTGCCCCGAGTACCCCAGAAACAAGGAGGAAACGAGTGAGTCTCATCACAGTTCCTTTTGAGTGAATACACCGAGAAATCCTACGCCCAAGCGCCGGCGGTCAGGGCGCCGGCAGCCTTAGAGACTCGATGCGCCGTCTGGCGGCTTGGGGTCTTCACTGCACCTCCACTGGCGACTCCGCATCAGTACACCCACTGCCGCCACAATGCCGCGGCAGCCTGCATCGATCGGGCGCCGCGCATCAATCAGGGAGTCTTCATCACCATGTTCCGTTTCTCACCGCTGGCTTGGCTCCAGGCCCGTATCGTCGTCCTGCCCCTCGCCCTCTTGAGCGGATTGGCTACGGCGGCCGCCCAACCCAGTGCCGAGACCTTCTTTCGCAAACCCGCCGTCATGGATGCCAGCCTCTCGCCCAGTGGCAAGCGGCTGGCTTTTAGCGCGCCGTACGGCCCCACAGGCCGGGTGGGCGTATTCGTCCTGGACCTACAGACCGCCGAGCTCACGCCCACCCGCGCCGCACACTTCTCGGACGCCGATGTGCCGAGCTTCGATTGGGTCGATGACGAGCGCATCGTGTTCAGCGTCGTCGACCTGCAAGCGGGCAGCGGCGAAGACTACCGCACCGCGCCAGGCCTCTTTGCCGCCAAGTTTGATGGCAGCGAGCTGCGTGCCCTGATCGAGCGTGAAGGACGCAGCTTCGTGCAGAGCGCCGAGAGCCGTATTCGCACGCTGCACTGGAACCACAAATTACTGCATGTCCCCGTGCCCAGCGAGGATCCGCGCGGTGCCCGCGCTGATGAGGTCATCGTTGGGGAAATGAGCGGCTCGGGCAATGAGTTGCTGAGCGTGGAGCCACTCTGGCTGAATACCCGTACCGGCGCCACAAGAAGCTTCGACACTTATCGCCACCCCAGGGGCGCGCTGAGCTGGTGGTTTACGCCCCAAGGTGAACCGCGTCTTGTGCTCACGCGCGATAAGGGGAGGCTGGCGTATCACTGGTTCACACCCGACGGGCAAGGCGGCGGTAGCTGGAAACAGATCAGCGAAGGAACGATGCTCAACCCGCCGCCCAGCCCAGCCTGGGTAGGGGCTGACACGCTGTACCTCGAACAGGTCATGGGCCCGGTGGGCGAGTCCTACGTCGTGCCCTTTGATTTTTCCAAAGGCGAACCCAGTCAAGAGCCCCTGGTAAAGGCACCCGGCTTTGACTTTGCAGGTTCCTTCATCAGCGGGCGGGATGGGAGCCTCCTGGGTGTTCGCATTGATACGGATGCTGAGCAAACGATTTGGTTTTCTTCGGCACGAAAGGCCCTCCAGGCTTTGGTCGATGCCGCCCTACCAGGCCGTGTCAATCGTCTGAGCTGCCGCCGCTGCGAGGCGGATGATGCTGTGGTGCTGGTGCGCAGCTTCAACGATCGTGACCCCGGCCAGTTGCTGCTGCATACCAGGGCGGATGGAAAGTGGCGGCGACTGAGCCAGGTGCAGCCCGGCATCGAGCCCAGCCGCATGGCCACAACCGACTTGCAGCGCATCCGCGCCCGCGACGGACGCGA
Organism: Inhella gelatinilytica; assembly: GCF_016093295.1. Classification (GTDB taxonomy): domain Bacteria; phylum Pseudomonadota; class Gammaproteobacteria; order Burkholderiales; family Burkholderiaceae_C; genus Inhella; species Inhella gelatinilytica. The sequence goes on from NZ_JAEDAL010000012.1 coordinate 29,971, forward strand.
CTTGCCCGTCTGGATCACCGGCCAAAAGAAAGGTACAGACGGCAAACCCCTGGCCCAGCCTGCCATTGTTCTGGTACACGGCGGACCCTGGGTCCGCATCGGTCATTGGCGCTGGGAGCCCATGCGGCAGTTCCTGGCCTCACGAGGTTACCTCGTCATTGAGCCGGAGTTCCGAGGCAGCGAGGGCTACGGCATGGAGCACTTAAAGGCGGGCTTTAAGCAATGGGGGCAAGCGATGCAGGACGACGTGGCCGACGCCCTGCTGTGGGCCCAAAAAGAAGGCTGGGCCAACGACAAAGCGTGCATCGCGGGCGCCAGCTACGGTGGCTACAGCACCCTGATGGGTCTGATCAAACACCCCGATCTGTACCGATGTGGCGCGGCCTGGGTGGCGGTCACCGACCCCTTTCTTTACGTCGAAGGCAGTTGGTGGGTTCGAGATGACATCGCGGACTCCGGGCGTCGCTACGGCCTCAAGGACATGGTGGGCGACCCGAAAACCGACGAAGCCATGCTCAAAGCCAACTCCCCTGTGGAACAAGCGGCTTTGATTAAGGCGCCCTTGCTGCTCGCCTTTGGCGAGGATGATTTGCGTGTACCCCTGGCGCATGGCAAGCGCCTGCGCAGCGCCCTGGAACGTGCGGGCCGCGCGCCGGCCGACTGGGTGGTCTATGCGCGTGAGGGACATGGCTGGCGCAAGCCCGAGAACCAGATCGATTTTGCCCAACGCCTGGAACGCTTTTTCGCACAGCATCTGCAGCGGTGATGGCGGGCCAGCTCAGCAGCGGGTGTCCGAGGTGTCGCCCCAAAAAGATCCACCACTCCAAACAGGCGGCAGAGATGAAGCGCGTGGCACCCGAAGTCTCAAAAACTCCGTCTGCCGCGCACCTCGGTTCATTTCAACCGCCAGGCACGCCCCTTCCACTCACGGGGCGGGGCAATTCGCTCAACTTACCCCGGCGTGCCAGCGCCCACACGTAGCCGGCACTCGGGGGGCAACAATTCAGGTTTCAAACCAGGGCTCATCGGGCAAGCCCTCGAACACCTTGCGCAGGCCCTCGCCCCAGCCTTTGCGCAACTGTTGGAAGTAGGCCGAGTCGGCCCCCACGCGATGGGCCTTCATCGGCTCTTCGAAGCGATTGGCGCGCAACAGCACCATGTCGATGGGCAGGCCCACGCTGAGGTTGCTGCGAATGGTGGAGTCAAAGCTGATAAGCGTGCACTTGGCGGCTTCGGGCAGCTGGGTGGTGTCGTAGTGCACCACCCGGTCGATGATGGGTTTGCCGTACTTGCTCTCACCGATCTGGAAGTAAGGCGTGTCCTCGGTGGCTTCAATGAAGTTGCCCTGCGGGTAGATGTGGAAGAGCCGGGGCCCCTCGCCCTTGATCTGCCCACCCAGCAGGAAATTGGCGCCAAAGTCCACGCCCTGGCTGGGGCTGTGCTCGGCGTCGGCATCGCGGGCCACCACCTCTTTCAAGGTTTTGCCCACCAGCACCGCAGCGTCATACAGACTGCACACGTTGAGCATGTGCTCCGGGTCTTCCGAGAGCCTCTGCTTGAGCAGCGACACCACCGACTGCGTGGTGGCCAGGTTGCCCGCGTTCAGCAGCACGATCTCCCGCTGGTGCGGGATGTGGAACAGGTGCATCTTGCGGAACTGGGCGATGTGGTCAACGCCCGCATTGGTGCGGGTGTCCGACGCAAACAGCAGCCCGGCGCGCAGGCGCATGGCAACGCAATAAGTCATGGCGCAATCACTGGTCGGACTGGGCCGACACGCGAACGAAAGTCGCCAATTGTTCCAGCCCGCCGCCACTGCGCATGCCCCGCACCGGGCAAGCGTCCGCGTAATCGGCCCCAAAAGCGAGCCGAACGTGACGTCCGTCCGCCCGGCAGCGGTTGGACACATCAAAGGCCACCCAGCCGGCGGGCAAGCGCACCTCGGCCCAGGCGTGGCTGGCAACGTGTTCGGCGTCCGTGGCCAGATAGCCGCTGACGTAACGGGCCGGCAAGCCCAACTCCCGCGCGCAAGCGATGAACACCTGCGCATGGTCTTGGCACACGCCGTGCCCGGTGGCGAAGGCCTGGGCGGCCGAAGTGGCGGCATCGGTGCCGCCCTGGATGTAAGGCATGTGCCCGAGCAGCGCCTCGATCAAGCCCATCAACCCCGCCTCGGGCTCGGCCCGAATGGCAGCGGCGTGCGCGGCCGCAAAGGCTTGGATGGCCGCGTCGGGCGTGGTGAGCGGCGTGGCGCGCAGGAACACGTGCGGCGGCAACGCACCGTCGGGCTCGGGCACCTGCGGCCCGTCGGGCGTTTCCACTTCGCCGAAGGCGCGCAGATGGATTTCACGCCGGTCGCCCTCGAGCGTGAGCACATGGAGGGTGTTGCCCCAAGCGTCCATTGCCTGCACGGCGGCACCGGGCAGGTCCAGCTGCCAGCGGCGCACGACCAAACCTGGCGTGGGGCGCGGGCTCAGGCGCAGGTACTGGGTGCTGAAGCGCAGCGGCGCGTCATAGCGGTAGGTGGTGTCGTGAGCAATGTGCAGGAGCATGAAAGGCTTTCAAGATCCGTGTTCGCCGGGCCGCCCCGAGAACACGGGGCCCCCTCGGGAGGGGGCGACCGCAGGGAGACCGGGGGCGACGTCAATGCGCCTCAAAGTAAGCGCGACTGATGGCACTCGACAACTGAGCGCTTTCGTCCAGGAAGTGCGTGATCCAAGCATGCAGGCCGGTATCCAGAATGGCGTCGATGTCAGCGTGCTGCAGCTTCAGCGCCATCTGGCCGGCCAGGAGCTTGGGCGTGCGGCCGGCATCGAGACTGCCCGCTTGGCATTGGATCTCGGGCAGAACGGCCGCCACCTGCGCGGCGCAGCTGCGCAAGCTGCGCGGCACGTCGCCGCGCAAGATCAGCAGCTCGGCCACGCGGCGGGCGTCCAGGCTGTCGCGGTAGACCGCGTGGTAGGCCTCGAACGCAGACAGCGAGCGCAACAGCGCACTCCAGGCGTAGAACTCGGCACTGCTGTCCTGGCGTGCGGCCACGGGCTGCAGGCTGTCCTCGGCGGGCTCAATGAGCTGGCTCTTCACGTCCAGCAAGCGCGCCGTGTTGTCGGCCCGCTCGATGAAGGTGCCCAGGCGGATGAAACAGTAGGCGTCATTGCGCTGCAGCGTGCCCACCGTGGCACCGCGCATCTGGTGGCTGCGCTCCTTCACCCAGTCGAAAAAGGCGGAGGGGCTGCCGCTCAGCCGCTTGGGCAGGCCCTTGGCTTCCAGCCAAGTCGCGTTGACGGCCTCCCACATTTCGGCGGTGATTTGCCCGCGCACGGCATGCGCGTTCTCGCGGCTGGCGCGCAGGCAAGAGACGACCGAGGCGGGGTTGTCGAGGTCGAGCGCCATGAACTCGAACAGGCGTTTGGCGTCGAACTTGGTGTGTTTGGCTTGGTAGGCCTGCAGGGCGCCCGTGACGGCCAGGGGCGCGGCCAGCTCGGTGGCGGCGCCGCGGCTTTGGGGCATGAGGCTCAGAGACTGCGTGACGTCGAGCATGCGCACGAGGTTTTCGGCGCGCTCCATGTAGCGGCTCATCCAGTAGAGCTGGGAGGCGGTGCGGGACAGCATCAGTTCACCTCCTTGGTCTCAGGGGCTTCCAAGATCCAGGTGTCCTTGGTGCCCCCCCCTTGGCTGCTGTTGACGACGAGCGAGCCCGCTTTCAGCGCCACGCGCGTCAGCCCGCCGGCCACCATGTTGACCTCGCGCCCCGTGAGCACGAAGGGCCGCAGATCGATGTGCCGCGGCGCAATGCCGTTCTCCACGAAGGTGGGGCAGCTGCTCAGTGCCAGCGTGGGTTGGGCGATGTAGTTGCTGGGGTCGGCCTTGACGCGCTCGGCGAACTCCGCAATCTCCGCCTGCGTGGCCGCGGGGCCCACCAACATGCCGTAGCCACCCGCGCCGTGCACCTCTTTCACCACCAGATCCTTCAGGTTCGCCAGCACATGGGCGCAGTCTTCGGCCTTGCGGCACTGCCAAGTGGGCACGTTGCGCAAGATCGGCTCCTCGCCCAGGTAAAAGCGCACCATGTCGGGCACGTAGGGGTAGATGGACTTGTCGTCCGCAACGCCGGTGCCGATGGCGTTGGCCAGCACCACGTGGCCCAGCTTGTAAACACTAAGCAGACCGGGCACGCCCAGCATGGAGTCGGCGCGGAAGGCCAACGGGTCGAGGAAGGCGTCGTCGATGCGGCGGTAGATCACGTCCACCCGCTTGGGGCCGACCGTGGTGCGCATGAAGAGGTAGCCGCCTTTCACGAATAGGTCTTGGCCTTCTACCAGTTCCACCCCCATTTGCTGGGCGAGGAAGGCATGCTCAAAGTAGGCGCTGTTGGCCGGGCCTGGGGTGAGCACCACCACGGTCGGGTCCTCGGTGGTGGCCGACTGGCGCAGCGCGTTCAGCAGCAGCGTGGGGTAGTGGGCCACGGGCGCCACGGCGTACTGGTCGAACAGCTCGGGGAAGAGCCGCATCATCATTTTGCGGTTTTCGAGCATGTAGCTCACGCCGCTGGGCACACGCAGGTTGTCCTCCAACACGTAGTAGTGGCCGTCGGCGTGGCGGATCAGGTCCACCCCCGTGATGTGCGCGTAGACCTGGTGCGGCAGGTCCAGGCCCTGCATGGCCGGCTGGTATTGCGCGTTGGCAAACACCTGGTCGGCCGGAATCAAGCCCGCCTTGACGATGGCGTGCTCGTGATAGATGTCATGCAGGAAGCGGTTGAGCGCATTCACCCGCTGCCGCAGGCCCTGCTGCAGCGTGGCCCATTCGTCGGCCGGCACGATGCGGGGCACGGTGTCGAAGGGGATCAGGCGCTCGGCACCGGCCTCATCTCCGTAGACGGCAAAGGTGATGCCCACCTTGTGGAACAGCAGGTCGGCCTCCGCCCGCTTGGCAGCCAGCGCCTGGGGCGTTTGGGCCTGCAGCCAGTCGGCAAAGCCCTGGTACTGCGGCCGGATGGCGCCACTGGCCAGCAGCATTTCGTCAAAGTGATGGGGCGGCGGAAGTTGAAGGGCGTGCATACGTCTCCTGGTGGCACAGAGGCTGAAAGCAAACCTTGTGCCTGCTCGTTCTGTACCCAAGCATGCCCGAGCCGCGCCAATTTGGGGCTAAGGGTCGGCCCCCGCCCCACGAGCTTACGAAGCCTGCACCAAAGCGGCGCAGATCGGGCGCCTAGGAGCCCGCATCCTCTGGTCGTCTGCAGGTCAAGCCCTCAAGGCTTCCCGCGTGGCCTCGGCCTCGGCCCGCAGCCAGTCACAGAAATGCTGAACCTCGGGCTTGTGGGCCGCGCCCTCGCTCAGGCGCAGCCAGTACTGGGCCGGAGTTTGCAGCCGCCGTGCGGGGCCAAAGCTTTCGATCAGTTCGCCGCTGGCCAGTTGCGGCAGCACCAAGGGCAGGCGCGCCAAGGCCACCGCCTGCCCCGAGAGGGCGGCCTGCACCTGCTGGTGAGTGAAGTTCAACAGCAGCCACCGGCGCGGCTCCAGGTCGGGCAGGCCCTGGGCCTTGAGCCAGTTGCGCCATTTCGCATGCACATTGGCGGGGCGGTCATCGTCTTCCTCGGCCAGGGTGTGGCCGACCAGATCGGCGGGCTCGCGCAACGGGGGCAGGTTGAACTGCTCGCCGCGCAGCACGCGCGCGGGGCTGTGCACGGGTGTCAGCACCTCGCCAAACAAGGCTTCCGCCCGACCCTGGCGGGGCGACTGGAGGAAATAACCCAGCCCGAGGTCGAAGCCCGCGGCCTCCAGGTCTTGGGTCTGATCATTGGCCGAAATGCGGATGTCCAGTTGCGGGTGCTGACGCTGGAAGGCTTCCAGGCGCGGCAGCAGCCAGAGGCTGGCAAACGAAGGAAAGGTGGTGAGGTGGATGACCTGCCGCCCGGCATCGCGGCGCATTTGCCGCACGGTCTGGTCCAACTGCGCCAGCACGGGCAGCGTCGCCGCCCGCAGTTGGTGGCCCGCGCCGGTGAGCGCCACATGGCGCGTGCCGCGCTCAAAGAGCAGCAACCCCAGCTCGTCCTCCAAGGCCTTGATCTGGCGGCTCACCGCCGGCTGGGTCAGGTGCAACTCCTCGGCAGCGGCCCGAAAGTTCAGAAGCCGTGCCACTGCCTCGAAGGTGCGCAGCGGGCCAATGTTCAGGGGGCGGGTCCGGATCGATTTATTCATAACCAAATCGCATCAATGTGCGCCAGGATTGTGATTGGCCTTTCAGGTCACTGTCTAGAAGAATTGCCTCCATCGCCAACATGGCGGAAGCGGAGAGAGACATGGAAACGCATCAATCATCTACCCCTTGGATGCTCCAACCACGACAGGTTTGGCGCCACCGCGTGCAGCGCGCGGAGAAGCTCTCGGTGCGCAGCGGTCGCCTCTGGCTGACCCGCGAGGGCAGCCTGGACGCCCCGGCAGAGGACCGGGTGCTGGAGGCAGGTCAGGCCCTCTTTTTGCGGGAGGGTCAGGACTGGGTGGTGGAGGCCTTGCGTCCCGCCGTCTTCGACTTGCGCGGCTGAGCCGTCTTGCGGGCCGCGAGTGCAGCCTCCAGCGCGCGTTGCGCCCAGGGGCGCATCTCCGCGGGGGACTCCAACGCTTGCTCGGGCGCGGTCCAGTAGTTCAAGCTAGCGCTCGTTCCATCTTTCATCGGGTAGACAAAGCGCTCGCAACCCGCGGCCTCAAAGGCCGGCCGATGGGCCTCGCTGACCTTGAGGTAGAGGCGATCGAACGCAATCAGGGCGATGAAGAGCTCATCCACATAGAGACCCACCCCGCCAAACATGCGCCGGGCACGCGTGGGCCCCAGACTTTGCAGCAACTCGATGCAATGCAGGGCAAAGGGGTCAGTGGGTTGGGTCATGGTGCGCGCCGCGCTCGGGATGGGTGTCCGCCGTGATTCTGCGCGGGACGAAGCGCCCAGGGGTGCGAGCCATCTGCATCTTGTCCAGCCCCAAGAATGAGGGCAAACCGCGGGGCGACGCCCGGTTTACGGCTGGCGGTGGCAACATGCCGCCCCATGCGCAAACTCCTGCTCCCCCTGCTGCTCGCTGCCGGCTTCACCGCCGCCGGCGCCCGTGACAACCCGCTGTTCCAGCCTTCCTAGCTGCCATTGGGCTACCCCCACTTCGACCAGGTTCAAGACGCCGATTTCGCCCCGGCACTGCTCGCCGGCATGGCCCTGCACTGGCGCGAGGTGGATGTAATTCTGAGCAACCCCGCCCCGCCGAGCTTTGCCAACACCGTCGAGGCCTTGGAGCGTGCCGGCCGTCTGCTGGGCCGGACACAAACCTTGCTGGGCGGACTGAGCGCAGTGGACAACAACCCGGCGCGTCAGACGCTTCAGCAACGCTTTGCGCCGGAGTTGGCGGCCCACCGCGACCGCGTGCTGCTGGACCCGCGCCACTTCGCACGCCTCGACGCTCTGCTGCAATCCAAGCCCAAGCTGGATGCCGAGCAACAGCGCCTGCTCGAGCGCATGCACCGCAACCTGCGCCGCGCCGGTGCCCAATTGCCCGCAGAGCAACAGCAGCGCCTGCGCGCGATCAACGGCGAATTGGCGCAAATGGGTGCCGAGTTCAACCGCAAGGTGCTCGCCGGCGTCAACGCGTCGGCCGTCTTCGTCAGCGACCGCGCCGAACTCAAGGACCTGAGCGACGCCGAAATCGAGGCCCTGAAGCAAGCCGATGGGCGCTTCAAGATCGCCTTGCAGAACACGACGGGCCAGCCACTGCTTGAACGATTGCAGCATCGCCCCTTGCGAGAACGCCTGCACCAAGCCTCCATCGCGCGCGGCAGCGCCGGCGACGCCAACGACACCACGGCCCTGGTGAGCCGCTTCGCCGCGCTGCGCGCCGAGCGCGCTGCCCTGCTGGGCTATGCCACGCATGCGGACTTCGAGCTCGAAGTCCAAACGGCCAAAGAGGTGAAAACCGTCAACCAACTGCTGCGCCAGCTGGCGCCGGCTGCCGTTGCCAAGGCGCGCGAGGAACAGGCCCTGCTGCAGCAACTCGCCGACCGCGAGCAAGACCACGCCGGCCAGCCCCGTTTCGCCCTGCAGGCATGGGACTGGGCCTACTACAGCGAGCGGCAGCGTGCCGTCCAGCACGGCTACGACGGCGAACAACTGCGCCCCTATCTGGAACTGCAAAACGTGCTGGAGCGCGGCGTCTTCCATGCCGCCACCCAGCTCTTTGGGATCACCTTCAAGCGCCGCCACGACCTGCCGACCTACCACCCCGACGTGCAGACCTGGGAAGTCTTCGGGCCGAACGGCAAGACGCGGGCGCTGCTGCTGCTCGACTTCTATGCCCGCCCCAGCAAAGGCGGCGGCGCCTGGGCCAATGGTTACGTGCGCCAAAGCCACCTGTTCGGCGAGCAGCCGGTGGTCGGCAACCACATGAACATCCCCAAGCCGGCCCCCGGCCAGCCCACCCTGCTGACCTGGGATCAGGCCAACACCCTGTTCCACGAGTTCGGCCACAACCTGCACAGCATCCTGTCCGACATCCGCTACCCGGGCCTGGCCGGCACACCGCGCGACTATGTCGAGTACCCGTCGCAAGTCAACGAGATGTGGCAGAGCTGGCCCTCGGTATTCAAGCACTATGCCCGCCACCACCAGACCGGCGAAGCCATGCCCGAGGCCTTGTTGCAGAAGGTGCTGGGGGCCAAGACCTTCAACCAAGGCTTTGCCACCACCGAGTACCTTGCAGCCACGGTGCTCGACCAGCGTTGGCACCAACTGAAATCGGCGGAGGTGCCCAAGCCGGACCAGGTCATGGCCTTCGAAGCCCGCGTGCTCAGCCAAGAAGGCTTTGGCCCCGAACACACCCTGGTCACGCCGCGCTACCGCACGCCCTATTTCAGCCACATGGTGGGCGGCTACTCCGCCGGCTACTACAGCTACCTGTGGAGCGAACTGCTCGACGCGACCACGGTTGAATGGATTGAGAAGCACGGCGGTCTGAACCGCGCCACAGGAGAGGCGCTGCGCCGCCATGTTCTCTCGATCGGGGGGAGCAAAGACATCATGGCCGAGTTCCAGAAGATGGTCGGCACCCCGCCGCAACTCGACCCCTACCTGCGCCGGCGCGGCCTCCAGCTCCGCTGACGCGCATCCCGCCGAGCCGCCCATCGCGCGGCCCCTGCAGCCGACTCCATCAAGCCCCAGCGCCCAGCAACGCCCGCTCGCGCGCGGCGCTGAGGCCCGCCTTGTCGAAGCCCTGCTGATCCGCCGGCAAGCCCTGCCACCAGGCCAGGGTGTCGCGTGCCGTCTCCACCACGCTGCGGGTCTGCAGGCCCCACGAGACGGCGCGCGCATTGGCATTGCGCATGAAATGGGCGTACTCGCCGTCGGCGGGCAGCCAGAGCGGTAAATCGTTCCAGGGCTTGAGCTCGGCGGCCAGCAACTCGGCGTCGCTGCGCCACACCCAGCGAGGACGGCGGCCCAGGGCGGCAGCCATCTCGGCCAGCACGGCGCCCAGGTGCATCGCGTCGGGGGCGGTGTGCACATTCACGGCCCCATGACGGCCCGCTTCAAGCGCTTGCAGCGTGAAGCAGGCCAGATCGCGGGCATCGATCCACTGCACCGCCGCTTCTGGCCGGCCCGGCGCCAGCACGGGCTCGCCGTCCTGGGCCCGCGCCAGTCGGGCCGGCCAGTAGGTGAAACGCTGCGTCGGGTCCTGGGGGCCCACCACCAGCCCCGGGCGAATGCGTAGGCAATCAGCCTCAGCCCAGTGCTGCAGCGCGGCCGCTTCAGCCATCGCCTTCAGCGGCCCATAGGTGCGGCCGTTCACCGTGCCGCTCAGCACCTCAGGGTCGTCGTCGGGCAGGCTGCCCAAAGGGCTGTCTTCTTGGTTGGGCTGCGCAAAGCCCGCATAGGCGGAAACACTGGAAATCAACACGTAGCGCGCCGCCCGCCCCTGTAGCGCGGCGGCCAGGCTGTGCACCTCGCTGGGCAGGTAGGCACAACAATCCACCACCGCGTCCCAGCGGTCCTGAGGCTGGCGGAGTGCACGCAGGTCACTGCGACGGTCGCCCACTCGAACGTCCACGCCAGCGGGCCATTCGGTGCAGCTTTTACCACGGTTGAACACCGTGACTTGATGCCCGGCGTGCAGCGCCGCTTCGAGCAAATGATGGCCAACGAAGCGGCCACCGCCAATGAATAAAAGTTTCATGGACTCAGGGTAGCGGACAGAAACAGGCAGCTGCGCGAGGACGGAGCCAGCCCCGATCCGCTTCCCGCCCCGGGGCCTGCATTCGGTGCCCTGCCACCGCTTGGCCGCCACCTTTGATACACCTTTGCGCGCTTACCCCTAGTCCTCCAAAAGGAGGAGGCGCCTATCATTCTGGGCACCCGCAATCGGACCCATGGCATGGCGCCCACCCGGCGCAGCAGGCGGTACCCGCTCAGAACCCGTGGTCCACCCCTTCGATGGAGTTGATATGAAATTCTCGGTTCTGGCCCTGGCGGCCATGGTGGCAAGTGGCTCGGCAATGGCCGGCGGTCGTCCGGACTTGGTCGAAGCCGCTCTGAACGGGGGCAAGGCCCAGTACGTGCCCAATGAAATGCTGGTTCAGTTCAAGGCCGGCACCAGCGCCGAAGCCCAGGCATCGGCCATGGCTTTCGTGGGCGGAACCAAGAAGGGCACCCTGCGCGCCGCTGGCGTTCGCGCCCACAACCAGGGCGACCTGCACGTGATGTCGCTGCCCGTTGGTCTGTCGATGGCGTCCGCTGTGCGCGCCATGAGCCAACACGCGGATGTGGATTTCGCAGAGCCGAACTGGATCTACACCCACAGCGCGACCTCGAACGACACCTATGTCACGAACGGCAGCCTGTGGGGCATGACGGGCACCTATGGTTCTCAGGCTCAGACGGCTTGGGCCAACAACAAGCAGGATTGCAGCAATGTCATCGTCGGCGTGATCGACGAAGGCATCTATGCCAAGCATGAAGACCTGACCGCCAACATCTGGGTCAACCCGTACGACCCGGTGGATGGCATCGACAACGACGGCAACGGCAAGGTTGACGACTACAGCGGTTGGGATTTCGACGGCGGCAGCAACAACATCAACTCCGGCGGCGCCAACGACGATCACGGCACGCACGTGGCCGGCACCATCGGCGGCATGGGCGGCAACGGCAAGGGTGTGGCCGGCGTGTGCTGGAGCGGCATCAAGATGATCAGCGCCAAGTTCCTTGGCGGCCGCGGCGGCACCACCGCCAACGCCATCGCGGCGGTGGACTACATCACCGACCTCAAGACCCGACACAACCTGAACATCGTGGCCACCAACAACTCCTGGGGCGGCGGCGGTTTCTCGCAGGCGCTGCAGGACGCGATCGGTCGCGCCAACACCGCCAACATCTTGTTCATCGCCGCGGCTGGCAACAGCGCCTACGACAACGACGCTCAAGCCAGCTACCCGTCGAACTACCCGAACGCCAACATCATCGCGGTGGCCTCGATCACCAGCACCGGCGCGCTGTCGAGCTTCTCGCAGTGGGGCGCCACCACGGTGGACATTGGTGCCCCGGGCTCGGGCATCTGGTCGACGGTGCCCAAGTCGTCGAAGGGCAAAGTGATTTCCGGCTACGCCAGCTACAACGGCACCTCCATGGCCACCCCGCACGTGACGGGCGCTGCGGCGCTGTACGCCGCCCGCAACCCGGGTGCGACGGCCGCACAGATCAAAGCTGGCATCCTGAACAGCGCCACCCCCACCCCGTCGCTGGCGGGCAAGGTGCTGACCGGTGGCCGCCTGAACGTCAGCGGTTTCTAAGCCGGATTCGCTCCCCACAAGAGCCGGGCACAGCCCGGCTCTTTTTTTGTCACCGCGGTTTCGATTCATCCGCTGTGATCCGGCAGGCCCTGCACTCTTACAGCACGAGCCGCACGGGCCGCGCCCAACAAAAAAGGCCAACCCGATGGGCTGGCCTTTTTCTCTGCAGGGGCGATCCCTTACCGATCAAGCGTCCCCAACCGCTCAATGACCTCGCCGAGCTTGGCCTCGGTTTCGCGACCTTTGACCAAGGCCGCCAAGGCTTTGTCTTTGTATCGGCCGACCATGCTGGCGAGCGCGTCCTCCTGCTCAGGGAGCAAACCCAGGTGAATGAAGCTGTTGTTCAATTCCTCAGACAAAGCCTCAAACAAATCTTGCATCCGCATCGACTGTGCCTGGTTGCGGCTGGAGATATCCGCCAGCGCCATGCGCGTGGCGCCAACGATCTCGGCGTTCAGGCCCACCAACTTGTGCACAGCCTGCTGGTTGTCCAATGCCTGCACCTTGGTGGTGGCCCCTTCGGCCAACAGCGCGACGTTGTCGATTTGGCGTCCGCAGCGTTCTGAAAGTTCGGCCGGCATGTCGGCCGGTCGGTTCATCGGCAGGTCGCGCAGGAACAGGATGACACTGCCGAAATTGAAACTGGTGTGATTGCCAAAGGGTCGGATGTGAGGCTCGGTTCCCTGGGCCTCAATATGATCGAGGATGGACGCCTCCAGCGCGGTGCAATTGCCCTTGGTGTTCTGTGAGATCCGACCCATTTGGCCGGAAATGCGGACGCAGCCATCCAGGTTGTAGCGCTCGAAGGCGCCAAACAGATGCGCGGCGATGCCCTGGTAACTGTTGGTGCTGTTGAGTTGACGCTGAAAGTCCAGCACCACACCGACCTCACCCACCATGTCGGCACTGCTCATGACCGCGTTGACGGCGTCATTGAGTTGCTGATCGAGCTCTCGCTTGGAGGCCGCCGCCACAATATGGCGCTCGATCTTGGCCAACAGTTCGGCCATATCGAAGGGCTTGCAAATGTAATCGTCGCCGCCGGCCGAGTAGCCCTTGAGACGCTCCTCAATCGAGCTGAGGGCCGACAAAAAAACGACGGGCACACCCGAAGCGCTGGATCTGCGGATCTCCTGACAAGTCTGATAGCCATCCATGCCAGGCATCAAGCAATCGAGCAAGATCAAATCGGGCAGGCTGCCCGCGCTGCCGAGCCATTCCATCGCCTCGGATCCACTCGACGCCGTCTGAATGTTGTAACGATCACTGAGCAACTCCTCCAGCAGGATGAGCATTTCTGGCGAGTCGTCAACCAGCAGCAGCGTGGGGGCACCGGGCTTGTGAAGTGCGTGGGTCATGGGCTCGCAGGGGTGGAACTGGATGAGCCGTAAAGATAGCCCATTTGGCCCGTTTCGGCTTGGAAATCCAGACACTATGGGGGCTGTTTCCGTCCTGCCACAACCATGACACAAACCCTGAACTTGCTCACCGCCCGATGCACCGCCCACGCCCCCGCATTGAGCGCCCAGGACCAAGCCTTTTACCTGGCTCAGCTACCCGGCTGGGCCGTCGAGGGCAACGCCCTCGTGGGGCGCTTTGGCTTTGACAACTTCCGAGAGGTGATGGATTTCGCCAACGCCGTGGCCGAAGTGGCCGAGACGCACGACCATCACCCCGAGCTGAGCCTCCGCTACCGCCAAGCCGTAGTGCGCTTCAGCACCCACAGCGCCGGCGACCAAGTGACGCTGAACGACGTGATTTGCGCCGTTCAGGTGAGCCACCTGCCTGAAGCGGCCGGCCAACGAGGGTAGCGGCGCCCGCCCCCAGCGGGCTGGGGGAATGGGCCGTGGCGCGATTCAACGGCTCGTGGCTTACCGGCGCGCCGGCGGCACATCCGTACAAGAGCCATGCGCCACCTCGGCGGCCATGCCGATGCTCTCGCCCAGCGTCGGGTGCGGGTGGATGGTCTTGCCGATGTCCACCGCGTCAGCGCCCATCTCGATGGCCA
>NZ_JAEDAL010000013.1 GCF_016093295.1 Inhella gelatinilytica
CATCCCGAACAGGACCGTGAAACACCTCAGCGCCGATGATAGTGCGGATTGCCCGTGTGAAAGTAGGACATCGTCAGGCTAATATCCCCAAAAACCCCCTCCAGCTAGCCTGGTGGGGGTTTTTGCTATTGCGGCGCCGTTAAGGCAACCAGGCCTGCTGCAATGTAGGCCTCGGGCCAGTAAAGCCACCGAACTCTCCCCTTCAGTCCACGTCGCCGGTTCGGCGGCCCGTTCGGCACCCTTCTTGGCGGACTGGGGCCCGCAATTCAGTCGTATCGATCCGGGTTAACCATCGATCTATTCACTTCCAATCTGAATAATTAAGTTCTAAAGTTCCTAGCTGTTGCACTGCGCGGGTAGGTTCATGAACATCGTCTGCATCGGCGGCGGCCCGGCCGGCCTGTATTTCGGCCTGCTGATGAAGGCCCGCCACCCCGAGCATCGCGTGCGGGTGGTGGAGCGCAACCGCCCCTACGACACTTTTGGCTGGGGTGTGGTGTTTTCCGACGCGACGATGGAGAACATGCGCCGCTGTGACGCTGAGACGGCAGATGCCATCGAGGCGCAGTTCGCGCATTGGGACGACATCGAGCTGCGCTTCAAGGGTCGGCGCATCCGCTCGGGTGGTCATGGTTTTGTGGGTATCGGGCGCAAGAAGTTGCTCAACATCCTGCAGGCACGCTGTGAGGCGCTGGGGGTGCAGCTGTGCTTTGACGCCGAAGTCGAGTCCGACCTGGCGTTCGCGGACGCCGACCTGATCATCGCCAGCGACGGCATCAATTCGCGCATTCGCAACCGCTACGCCGTCACCCTTCAGCCCGAACTGATCACCCGGCCCAACCGTTACATCTGGCTGGGCGTGAAGAAGCGTTTCGAGGCCTTCACCTTCGACTTCCAGCGCACCCCGCACGGCTGGTTTCAGGCGCACATCTACCAGTTTGATGCCGAGACCAGCACCTTCATTGTCGAGTGCCCGGAGTCCGTCTGGCTGGCCCATGGGCTGGATCGAGCTGGACCGGAGGAGTCGATCCGCTTCTGCGAGGGTTTGTTCGCCGAAACGCTTGAAGGTGCCGAACTGCTGAGCAACGCCCGCCACCTGCGTGGATCGGCCTGGTTGAACTTCCAGCGCGTGGTCTGTGGCCAGTGGTGGCTGCAGAACGAGCAGGGTGCCCACGTGGTGCTGATGGGCGACGCGGTGCACACCGCGCACTTCGCCATCGGCTCCGGCACCAAGCTGGCGATCGAGGACGCGATTGAGCTGGCCAACCAGTTCGAGCAAGCGGGCCACAGCCGGGAGCAGATCCCGGCCGTGCTGGCGCGCTATCAGGAGCGGCGCCGGGTCGAGACACTAAAGATCCAGAACGCGGCCTGGAACGCGATGGAGTGGTTCGAGGTCTGCGGCGAGCGCTACTGCGACCAGCTGGAACCCGAGCAGTTCATGTATTCGATGCTGACGCGCAGCCAGCGCATCAGCCACGAGAACCTGCGCCTGCGCGACAAGGCTTGGCTGGAGGGCTATGAGCGCTGGCTGGCGGCTCGTGGCACGCAGGCACCAGGAGTTAAAGCGGCCGAGGCCGCGCCGGGCCGCTCCCAAGCGGCCGAGACCCCCTCGGGGGGCGGGGCGTCGCGAAGCGATGCACCTGGGGGCTCTGTTGTGCCGCCGATGTTCACGCCCTACACCTTGCGCAGCGTGACGCTGAAGAACCGCGTCATCGTCTCGCCGATGGCGCAGTACATGGCCAAGGATGGCCTGGTGGGCGACTACCACCTCGTCCACCTGGGCGCCCGCGCCCTGGGCGGCGCGGCCCTGGTGATGGCCGAGATGACCTGCGTCAGCCCGGACGCCCGCATCACCCCGGCCTGCCCCGGCCTGTGGAGCGATGAGCAGGGCGCAGCTTGGGCCCGCATCGTCGACTGGGTGCACCGGCAGAGCGACGCCAAGATCGGCATGCAGCTCGGCCACGCGGGGCCCAAGGGCTCGACGTGCCGGCCCTGGGATGGCGAGGACCTGCCGCTGCCGGCCGATGGACCGGAGCCGAACTGGCCCTTGATCGCCGCCTCGGGCCAGCAATACCTGGAGGGCGTGAGCGCCTTTGCCCAGGCGATGACGCGCGCCGACATGGATCGCGTGACCGCTGACTTCGTCGCAGCCACCCGGCGCGCCGCCGCCGCTGGTTTCGACTGGCTGGAGCTGCATTGCGCCCACGGCTATCTGCTCTCCAGCTTCATCTCGCCGCTGACGAACTGGCGCTCCGATGAGTACGGCGGCGCACTGGAAAACCGCCTGCGCTACCCGCTCGAAGTCTTCGCCGCCATCCGCGCGGTCTGGCTCGAGCATTTGCCGATCTCCGTGCGCATCTCAGCCCATGACTGGGTCGAAGGCGGCATCACCCCGGCCGATGCGGTGCAGATTGCCAAGGCCTTCAAAGCCGCCGGCGCGGACCTGATCGATTGCTCCTCCGGCCAGGTTAGCAAGAAGCAGAAGCCCAGCTACGGACGCATGTTCCAGACGCCCTTTGCCGACCGCATCCGCCAGGAGGCCGGCATTCCCACCATCGCGGTGGGCGCGATCAGCGAGGCGGATCACGTCAACACCATCATCGCGGCCGGTCGGGCGGATCTGTGCGCCGTCGCCCGCCCGCACCTGGCCAATCCGGCCTGGACTCTCGCTGAGGCCGCGCGCATCGGCTTCAAGGAGCTGGCCTGGCCCAAGCCCTACCGCAGCGCCAAGCCGCAGCTTGAAGCCGGTTTTGCACGCGCCGCGGCCGGAGCAAAGCCATGACCAACCTGCACGGCCGCCATGCGGTGGTGACAGGCGCGGGCAAGGGCATCGGCGCGGCCGTTGCGCGCCGGCTGGCGGGCGAGGGCGCGCGGCTCACGCTGCTGGGCCGCCAGCTCGAACCGCTGCAGCAGCTGGCGAACGAGTTGCGGGCCCGCGCGCTGGTCTGCGATGTGAGCGACCCGCGCGCCGTCGAGGCGGCCTTCCAGGCCATCGACCCGGTGCAGATCCTCGTCAACAACGCCGGCCAGGCGCTCAGCAGCCCGTTGGAGCGCACCAGCGACGAGCTGTGGGCGCAGATGCTGGCGGTGAACCTGAGCGGCAGCTTCTACTGCCTGCGCGCCGCGCTGCCCGGCATGAAGGCGGCCGGCTGGGGCCGGGTGGTGAACGTGGCCAGCACGGCGGCGCAGCGCGGCTACGCCTATGTGGCGGCCTATGCGGCGGCCAAGCATGGCGTGCTGGGCCTGACGCGCTCGGCCGCGCTCGAGCTGGCGGGCAAGGGCATCACGGTCAACGCCGTCTGCCCCGGTTACACCGAGACCGAGCTGCTGCAGCGCTCGATCGAGAACGTGGTCGGCAAGACCGGCCGCACGGTGGAGGGCGCGCGCGCCGAGTTCGCCCGGCACAACCCGCAGGGCCGCCTGATCCAGCCCGAGGAAGTGGCCGACACCGTGGCCTGGCTGTGCAGCACGGGTGCGGCCTCCATCAACGGCCAGGCCATCTCGGTCAGCGGCGGCGAGGTGATGAATTGAAACCGGCCAAGCTTGCTGCCGTGCTTGGCGAGGAGGCGATTGGCCGCGAAGCGCGCAGTCAGCCCCAGGACCACGGCGCCGTGCGCCTGTGGCTGCGTTTGCTGAGTTGCAGCACGCAGATCGAGCAAGAAGTGCGGACCCGCCTGCGGCAGCGCTTTGCCACCACGCTGCCGCGCTTTGACTACCTGGCCCAGTTGGAGCGCCACCCCGAGGGGCTGCGCATGAAACAACTGGGCAGCTACCTGATGGTGAGCGGCGGCAATGTGAC
The DNA here is from genome assembly GCF_016093295.1 of Inhella gelatinilytica. GTDB lineage: Bacteria > Pseudomonadota > Gammaproteobacteria > Burkholderiales > Burkholderiaceae_C > Inhella > Inhella gelatinilytica. The sequence continues at coordinate 3,800 of NZ_JAEDAL010000013.1, forward strand.
GGGCCTGACTGACCAACTGGAGGGTGAGGGGCTCGTGCAGCGCCTGCCCGACCCCGAGGACCGGCGCAGTTGGATCCTGCAACTCACGGCGCAGGGTCGGGTCCAATTTCTGGGCATGGCGGCCGAGCATGAGGCCTGGTTGATCGAACTCCTGGGCGAGTTCGAGGGCGCCAACCGTTTGTATGAACTGCTGGGGCAGCTGCGTGTGCACCTCGCCCAACTGGAGAGCAAGGCATGAACAAAGCACTCGACCCGGCCCTGGCCGCCGGTAACCGCCGCGAGTTCGCGGCCTACGCAGCGCGGCATTTCCGCTGGCAATGCGAGGGCGGCGTGGCGACGATCACGCTCAACCGCCCCGAGCGCAAGAACCCGCTGACCTTTGACAGCTATGCCGAGCTGCGCGATCTGTTCCGCAGCCTGAAGTACGCGACCGATGTGCACGCCGTGGTGCTGGCCGGCGCGGGCGAGAACTTCTGCTCCGGCGGCGATGTGCACGAAATCATCGGCCCGCTGATCGAACTGCCCGCGCCCGAACTGCTGATGTTCACGCGCATGACGGGCGATCTGGTGCTGGCCATGCGGCAGTGCCCGCAACCCATCGTGGCGGCCATCGACGGCGTGTGCGCCGGTGCCGGCGCCATCCTGGCCATGGCCTCGGACTTGCGCTTAGGTACTGCGCGCAGCAAGACCGCCTTCCTGTTCAACCGCGTGGGCCTGGCGGGCTGCGACATGGGGGCCTGCGCGCTGCTGCCGCGCCTCGTCGGACAGGGGCGCGCCAGCGAGCTGCTCTACACCGGGCGTTCGCTGGGCGGCGAGGAGGGCGAGCGCTGGGGCTTTTTCAACCGTCTGTGCGCGCCGGAAGATTTACTCGGCGAGGCGCAGGCCCTTGCGGCCCAGCTGGTGGCCGGCCCCACCTTCGCGAACGGCATCACCAAGACCATGCTGCACCAGGAGTGGGCCATGACGGTGGAGCAGGCCATCGAGGCGGAGGCGCAAGCCCAAGCCATCTGCATGCTCACGCAGGATTTCAAACGCGCCTACGAGGCCTTCGCCGCCAAGCGCAAGCCGGTGTTCGAGGGCAACTGAGATGACGCACACCGACTGGCCCTTCTTTGCGCCCACGCACCGCGAGCTGGGCAGCACGCTGGCGCAATGGGCAGCGGCCGAGCTGCAGGGCGGCCACGGGGCGGATGTGGACGCCGAGTGCCGCACGCTGGTGCGCCAACTCGGCCAAGCCGGCTGGCTGCACCACGCCGTCGCTCAAGCCGGCCGCGGCATCGACACCCGCGCCATCTGCCTGATCCGCGAAACCCTGGCCTTCCACAGCGGCTTGGCCGACTTCGCGTTCGCCATGCAAGGCCTGGGCTCCGGGGCCATCAGCCTGGACGGCACGCCCGAGCAGCAGGCGCGCTACCTGCCCCGCGTGGCGGCGGGCGAAGCGATTGCGGCGTTTGCGCTTTCCGAGCCGCAAGCCGGCTCCGACGTGGCCGCCCTGCAGTGCAGCGCCCGTCTTGACGGCGACCACTATGTGCTGGACGGCGAGAAGACCTGGATCAGCAACGGCGGCATCGCCGACTTCTACGTTGTATTTGCCCGCACCGGCGAAGCGCCCGGCGCGCGCGGCATCACCGCCTTCATCGTCGATGCCGACACGCCGGGGCTGGAAATTGCCGAGCGCATCGATGTCATTGCGCCGCACCCGCTGGCCCGGCTTCGCTTCGCAAACTGCAGCATTCCTGCCAGCCAGCGCCTGGGCGCACCCGGCCAGGGCTTCAAGCTGGCCATGCGCACGTTGGATGTGTTCCGCTGTTCGGTCGCCGCTGCCGCCCTGGGCTTCGGCCGCCGCGCCCTGCAGGAAGGCTTGGCAAGGGTCCAGAGCCGCAGCATGTTCGGCGGCCTGCTGGCCGACTTCCAGCTCACGCAAGCCAAGCTGGCCCAGATGGCACTCACGCTCGACAGCGCCGCGCTCTTGACCTACCGCGCCGCTTGGCAGCGCGACCAGGGCCGCTCCGTCACCAAAGAAGCCGCGATGGCCAAGCTGGCTGCCACCGAAGGTGCGCAGCAAGTCATCGATGCCGCGCTGCAGCTGCACGGCGGCCTCGGCGTGGTCAGCGGTCAGATGGTCGAGCGCCTGTACCGCGAGATCCGTTCGCTGCGCATTTACGAGGGCGCCAGCGAAGTGCAGCAACTCATCATCGGCCGTGAGCTGTTGAAAGGGAACTGAGCATGTCCACCGCGCACGTCGACCGCTTCGCCGCCGAGCACCTTCCGCCGCGCGAGCAATGGCCCGAGTTCCTGTTCGAGCTGCCCGATCTGCAGTTCTCCGAACAGCTGAATTGCGCCACGGAGCTGCTGGACAGGGCGATCGAGGAGAAGGGTTGGGGCGAACGCCTGTGCCTACAGGGCAGCGGCATCCGCTGGACCTACCGCGAGCTGCGCGAGCAGGCCGACCGCATCGCCCATGTGCTGGTGCGGGACATGGGCCTGGTGCCCGGCAACCGCGTGCTGCTGCGTGGCCCCAACCACCCGATGGCCGTGGCCTGCTGGTTCGGGGTGATGAAGGCGGGTGGCATTGCCGTCGCCACCATGCCCCTGCTGCGCGCCAAGGAGCTCAAGACCATGATCGAGATCGCCCAGGTCTCGCACGCGCTGTGCGATGGCCTGCTGGCGGCCGATCTGCTCGAAGCCGCCGCGGCGAGCCTGCAGCTCAAACAGATCCGCTGTTACCGCCAGGAAGGGGAGGGCGGACTGGAAGCGCTGATGGCCCGACACGACTCACCCTTCCAGAACGTGGCCACCGGCGCCGACGACACCTGCATCCTGGCGTTCACGTCGGGCACCACCGGCATCCCCAAGGCCACCATGCACTTCCACCGCGACGTGATGGCCATCTGCGCCTGCTGGCCGCCCCATGTGCTGAAGGCCCATGCCGATGACGTCTTCATGGGCAGCCCGCCGCTGGGCTTCACCTTCGGCCTGGGCGGCCTGGTGCTGTTCCCGATGAGCATCGGCGCCAGCACGGCGCTGCTGGAGAAGGCCGCGCCGCCGCAGCTGCTGGAAGGCCTGCAGCAGTACGGCGGCACCGTGCTCTTCACCGCGCCGACGAATTACCGCGTGCTGGCCCAGCACGGCGAGGCCATCCGCCAAACCCAGCTGCGCAAATGCGTCAGCGCCGGCGAGGCCCTGCCCGCCTCCACCCGGGCGCTGTGGAAGCAGGCCACCGGCATCGAGCTGATCGACGGCATCGGTGCCACCGAGCTGCTGCACATCTTCATTTCGGCCGACGAGAAGAGCGCCCGCCCTGGCGCCACCGGCAAGGCCATCCCCGGCTACCGCGCCGAGGTAGTGGATGAAGAGGGCCGCGTGCTGCCCACGGGTGAGGTGGGCAAGCTGCGTGTCAAGGGCCCCACCGGCTGCCGCTACCTGAACGACGCCCGCCAGGCCGTGTACGTCAAGGACGGCTGGAACTACACCGGCGACGCCTACTCGATGGACGCCGAAGGCTACTTTCACTACCACGCCCGTACCGACGACATGATCATCTCGGCCGGCTACAACATCGCCGCGCCCGAAGTGGAAGAGGCCTTGATGACACACCCGGCGGTGGCCGAATGCGGTGCCACCGGCGTGCCGGACGAGGAGCGTGGCCAGATCGTCAAGGCCTGCGTGGTGTTGCGCCCCGGCTTTGCGGCCGGGCCGGAGCTGGCCAAGGCCCTGCAGGAGCATGTCAAGGCCGCCGTGGCGCCGTACAAGTACCCGCGTGCTCTGGTGTTCGTGGACGCGCTGCCGCGCACCCAGACCGGCAAGCTGCAGCGTTTCAAGTTGAAGGAGCTGGCATGAACAGCAGCCCGCATCAAACCGTTTTGCCCGAAGGCTGGAAGCGACCCCGGGGGTACGCCAATGGCGTGCTGGCCCAGGGGCGGCACCTCCATGTGGCGGGGATGATTGGCTGGGATGCCCAGGAGCAGATCGTCAGCGACGATTTCCTCCCCCAGGCCTGCCAGGCCTTGGCCAATGTGCTGGCGGTTTTGGCCGCGGCGGGCGCCGGGCCGGAGCACATCGTCCGCATGACCTGGTACGTCACGGACAAGCGCGAGTACCTGGCGGCGGGGCGGGAATTGGGCGCTTGGTTCAAGGCTCACATCGGGCACTACGCCATGGCCATGAGTGCGGTCCAGGTGGTCGCCCTGATGGAAGACCGGGCCAAAGTGGAGATTGAAGTGACGGCAGTCCTCCCCGATTGAGGGTTTCCGCGGAGGGGCCACTGCACTAGCATCGCGGGAACGGGGCATCGGCCTCATTGCCTGTGGAGGTTTGACATGAAGCACTGGAACATGAGCGCGCTGGTTTTGGCGCTGGCGGTAAGCAACGCCATGGCGGCGCCATCCGATCCGCCGGTGTGTGAAGTGGCCGCCTTGATCGGCGAAGCCAAGGTGGGGAGTGCCGCGTTGGCGGTGGGCCATGGCTTGCGGGTCGGCGATGAGATTCAAACGCAGGCCAAGTCCCGACTCCGGCTGCGCTGCATGGACGGTTCATCTCTGGTGCTGGCCGAGAACAGCCACATGCGCATTGAGTCTTTCAACACCGAAGGCATGGAGCGCAAGGAGGCTCGCTTTTTCCTGCGCTTGGGCTTGGTGGGCCAAAAGGTCAGTGCGGGCGGTGCTTGGACGATGCGCACACCCAGCGCCGTTACGGCCGTGCGGGGCACGGAGTTTGCGGTCGATGTCCCGGAAGAGGGCAAGACCTCGGTGCTGATGCAAAGCGGCAGCGTGGATGTGCAACCCGCTACGGCCAAGACCCGGTCCATTGTGGCCGCGCTTCCGGTGGTGGCGCTGGCCGGCCTGCTGGGGACCGATTGCAGCAGTGAGAAAGGCTGTGGCCAAGCCGCCACGTGGGGTGAAGCACGGGTCAAGGCCCTGCTCGATCGCCTGAGCGGCGTTTGACAGGCGGCAGTTCGGTGGCCGCCCCGGGTTCTCTGTCCCTGCGTCAGCGCTATGGCTACTGGCTGATCGCCCTGTTGTCCGCCGCCTTGGCGATCGGTCTTTGGAGCCAGCGGGCTGACACCTTGCTCGAGCGGCTGGACCGCATGACCCTGGACCTGCAGATGCAAGTTCGGGGGCGGATCGAGCCCGGAACGGTGGACCCTGTGGCCTTGGTGGCCATTGACGACAAAACCCTGCAGACCCTGGGTGGAAGCGGTCCGGACCGGGCCCGTCATGCCGAGTTGCTGCAGAAGCTGCGGGCCGCCGGTGCGCGGGCCGTGGTGGTCGACATCCTGATGCCGGAGACCGGGGATAAAGCGGCTGATGTCGCGCTGGCCGCGGAGTTGCAGTCGGCGGCCATGCCCGTTGCCATGGTCATGGCACTCCCGCACGACAGCCTCATGCAGGCGGGCGCCCCGGTGGACGTCCTGCTGGGGCACGCTTTCATGCGCGCCAAGGCGGATTCGGTGGCCGCCGAGGCGGTTGCCATGAAACCCAAAGCGCTGGTGGCCCCCGCTTCAGACTTGGCGCAGGCCACCTCGCTGCTCGGCCACGTCAGCGCCCGGCGCAGCCCCGATGGCACCTTGCGGTACGACCTCCCCGCGTTGCAGTGGCAGGGCGAGTGGTTTCCCTCGGTGGCCCTGCGCGTCGCGGGCTGGGCCAAGCGCCTGGACTGGGGGCAAGCGGAATTTGTGGCTGGCGAGGCCATTCGCTGGGGCAATTGGGAGGTCCCCTTGGATGCGGCCTCCCGCCAGTGGGTGAATTACTACGGGCGGGAACAGCAACTGCCAACCTTCAGCTACGTGGATGTGCTCGAAGGCAAGGTGGGGGCGCAACAACTTAAAGGCCGTCTTGTTGTGCTGGGCGCTACCGCGCTGGGCACAGGGGACGTTGTGCCGTCCCCTTTTGACTCGGCGCTGCCAGGGATGGAGCGGCTGGGCACGGTGATCGACAACTTGCTGACGGGCCGGAACCTTCGGGTCGCGAAGGAGGGGCCGCTGATCGAATTGGCGGCCATGCTGGGGCTGCCCTTTGCAGTTGCCTGGGCGTTCAGTGTTTGGTCGGGCCGTCGCTCGCTGGCCGTCGTGGCGCTGTCCGTTGTCGTGCTCTTGACCTTGGCGCAGTGGGACTTCGTACAAAACCACCGCTTCCTTTCACTCGCTTTTCCCTTGCTGGCAGTGCTGACGGCGGTCGTGGGCTCCACGATGCTGCGGGGTCATGCTGAGCGCCTCCGCAAGGAGGCGGCGATGCAAGCCTTGCGGCTGAGCGAGGAGCGGTATGCGCTGGCCGCGCAAGGGGCCAACGATGGGCTGTGGGATTGGGACATCGCGGCGGGTGCGGTGCACTTGAGCGAGCGCTGGTTCCACCTCATGGGGCAGAACCCCACGGCTGGCGCCACCATGGACGCCTTTACCGCGACCGCAGATGCGGGGGCCAAGTCGTCTTTTGAGGCGGCCTTGCAAGAGCACCTCAAGGGCCGCAGCCTGCAGTTGCACCACGTGCTGCAATTTCGCGAGGGCGAACAAGAACGGGCCCTGTTGGTGCGCGGGATGGCCACGCGCGACGACAAGGGGCAGCCTCTGCGAATGGCGGGCTCGTTGACCGACATTTCGGACACGCTTCGCTTGCAGCGGCAGTTGGTTCACGATGCCTTGCACGATCGTCTGACGGGGCTGGACAACCGAGCGCTGTTCATCGAGCGTCTCGAGCAGTTGGTGGACAGCAATGTGGCGGTTGGTGTTGTCCTGTTGGGGGTGGATGGCTTCCGTGCGCTCAATGAAGCGGAGGGCAGCGTGGTCGGCGACGGGGTGCTGCGCCAGATTGCCAAGCGGCTGAACCGGCGCGGGGGGGTTATCCAGTCGGTGGCGCGCATGGGCCCCGATGTATTCGGGGTGGCCTTTGTTGCCGAACTCACGTCCAGTGGCCTAGACCGTGAGCGAACGCCGGTGTGGGTGAAGAGCCAATTGGACGAGCCCATTCAAGTCAGCGGCAAAACCCTGCCCATTCAAGCCACCGTTGGCTGGGCCCACAAGAGCCAAGGCCCGCGTGATGCCGCTGACTTGCTGGCCTGCGCCGAAATGGCGCTGGCACTGGGCAAAGCCCGTCAACGGGGCCAAATTCGGGCTTACGACCCCACCGACCAGTTGCTGGAAAACAGCCGCCGCTGGTTGCATGAGAACCTTAGCCAAGCACTCACTCAGCAGCAGTTCCGCATGTACTACCAGCCCTTGGTGCGGCTGGAGGACCGGAAGCTGCTCGGCTTTGAAGCACTCATTCGCTGGATTCACCCCGAGCGGGGTTTCATCATGCCGGGCGATTTCATCCCCTACGCCGAAGAGAGCGGGCAAATCGTACCCATGGGCCAGTGGACCCTGCTGGCCGTGGCTGAGCAGCTGCGGGAGTGGGACGCCATGGGGTTTGATGGCGAAATCGCCGTTAACCTGTCCAGCCGCCAATTTGTCGAAGGCGATTTGCAAGCCGATGCACGGGCGACCATCGAGCGGCTGAACGGCTTGGATCCGCACCGTCTCAAGCTGGAGGTCACCGAGAGCATGGCCATGGCCAACCCGGCCCAAACGGCTGAGGCGCTACAGGACCTCGCCAAGATGGGGTTCAAGATCTCTATTGATGACTTTGGGACAGGTTACTCCTCGCTGGCGTATCTGCACCAATTCCCGTTTGACACGCTCAAGATCGACCGCAGCTTCGTCATGCGCCTGCACGCGGGTCGGGATGCGGTGGAAATCGTTCGCACCATCGTGGGTCTTGTCAAAGCCCTGGGCAAACAAGCCCTGGCAGAGGGCGTCGAAGAAGAGCGGCAGGCCCAGCTCTTGCACGAGTTGGGGGTGCACATTGGCCAAGGCTGGCTCTTTGGCAAGGCCCTGCCGGTGGACGAGGCCCGCGCCATGATCGAGCGGCAGTTGAGGGATGGGCGGGTTTGACCTTGTCGAACGGACGGCGCGCCTGAAATTAGGCCGCCCCATTGAGTCGCATTCACCAATGAAGGGCCTAGCCGCCTGTCGATAAGCGCGGGCCGTTTGTCTTCATCCCATTCCCGCGCAGGGGCGCCCGTTCAACAATGCACCCAACCCAGAGAAGGACTATTCCGTCATGAAGCAAGCCAACAGGGGTCTCCCGCATTCGAGTCGCAAGGGGCGGGGTTTCACGCTCATCGAACTGCTGGTTACGGTAGTGATCATTGGCATCTTGGCGACTGTGGCCTACCCTAGCTTCTTGCAGCAGGTTCGCAAGAGTCGTCGTTCGGACGCGGTGGACGCGGCGGCCAAAGTCTTGCAGGCCCAAGAGCGTTATCGGGGAACGAATACAGCCTACGCCACCGGTTTTACTGGTTTGGCAACGTTTGGCGCGACATCGACCAGTGCTGGCGGGTATTACTCCTTGACCCTCAGTGGGGCGACAGCGACCGGATACACCGTCACTCTTGCGGGGCAAGGTAGCCAAGCTTCGGACTCAGGTTGTACCTCATTGTCGATGGCCGTCACAAACGGAAATGCGACGTATACCCCCTCAACCTGTTGGAGTCGGTGATGACGCGGGCTGGACGTGGTTTTACGCTGCCAGAAGTGTTGGTCACGATCGCAGTGATCGCCATCTTGGCGTTAGTCGTTATGCCTAATTTGCTTTCCCTGATTGCAAAGGCTCGGGTAGAGGGTGTGGCCTCTGAACTCCGCACGGATTTGCAGTACGCGAAGGCCGAGGCGATTCGCCTGCGCCGTGATGTGACCGTGGCGGTGGCGAGTGGAGGAGGTTCTTACACCCTTAGTTATGTTGATGATGCGGGAGTAACACAAGTTGCAAAGTCGGTATCCCTGCCCAGCAATACGACGCTTTCCGCTTCGGGAATGATCGTTTTTGAGCGTCTCCGAGGCCAAGCAACATCGACCGGCGAAGTAACCGTCACAAACCCGAGCGCCGGTGGTTCACTGAAGGTTTCCGTTAATGCGGTTGGAACACCGACTACCTGTGCGGTTAGCGGTAGTTTCTATGGTGTAACTACGTCCTGTCCGACTGTGTCGCCCTCTGCCTGATGGATGATGCGAATGAATATTCAAGCTTTACATTTGTCAAGGCCGCAACTCCAGAGAGGTGTTTCTCTTGTTGAGTTACTGGTGGGGGTGACCGCTGGCTTGTTCGTTATGGTTGGTGCCCTGTCTCTGTTTGCGACTAGCGTGCAAAACACGCGCCGCATGGTGGCGGAAAGCAGGGTACAACAAGACTTGCGGAATATTGCTGATGTGGTGACTAGAGACCTGAGGCGGGGTGGATATTGGCAGAATGCACCTGCGGGAACTGTCGCAACTGGTGCCGGTACTACAGTTACAGTGGCTAATGTTTATTCGCCGATATCGGCGACGGAATCCTCGGCGGCAGGTGGATTTTCTTACGCGTACTCGAAGGATGCGGACAATACACTGGCCACAGGCGAGTCATTTGGGTTTTCAATCAGTGACGGCGTACTAAGCATGCAAACGGCGAGCGGTGTTTCATATCCACTTAATGATGCAGCCTATACGACGGTTACGGCTTTTTCTGTGGAGGAGCCTGATGCCATGGCGGCCGGCATATGGCTGGGTTATCGATGCGAAACCGTGAAGAGCGTGGCAACTCCGGGCGCGCCGTATATTTTTGTGCGTCAGTACAATTTATCGATTACAGCCCAGTCGGCGCTGGACAGTTCTATTGTTCGAACTCTGGAAACGACGGTCCGGGTAAGGAACAATCGTCTGACGGGCAACTGTGATTGAGGGGGTAATTGTGAAAAGTCGCCAATTTCAGCGCGGGGTCGGAGCACTTTCTGCTTCAGTCCTCTTGCTCCTGATCATGACGGTTGTTGTGTTTTATGCCAACCGTAACGTTATATTCGAGCAAAGATCTGCGATTTCTCAGGCGCGCAATACACAGGCTTTTGAGGTTGCCGAGGCCGGAATGGAGTGGGTCATCGGCATGCTCAATACACCCACGGAGGTGGATGGCAACTGTGTTGCGAATTCCTCGGGCACAAGGTTCCGAGTGACTTATCTGGCCCCCAATATCACAACGTTTGCACCCACCAATGGTGTCCCTGGTTGCAAGATGATCAACGGGGCTTGGTCGTGCAAATGCCCCAGTGGGACTTCAACTAATTTGAGTGCCACGAGTGGGCCAAGCTTTACTGCTAGTTTCGCGGCGGTTGCTGGCTATACCAATGTGGTTCAAGTGACGGTTACGGGTTGCACTGAAAATACTGGTACAGGGGTGTGCGCTGCGACTGGTACGGGGGCGCCAGATGGAACGGCGGTGATTACGGCTCAATTAAAGGTGAGTCCGTTGCTTCCGGCTCGTGCTCCAGCGCCGATTGTTTGTGGTGGCAACTGCGCCATTGGCGGCTCTTTTTCTGTTATCAATCAATCGGTTGAGACAAATGGTATTTTGGTGAACGCAGGTGGCACTATCACGAGTGGCAATGGGACCAGTTACACAACACTGCCAGGCCAACCCGCCCAAAATGCCCTGGTTGGTAGTGACTCCTCGCTTTCAAGTTTGGCCAGTTCCGACGCAACTTGTTCCAACTCGAGCATGTTCCGTACCTTCTTTGGAACTACCATAGAGGAATACAAAAACCAACCGCAGGTTAAAACAATTAGTTGCGGTTCTGCAAATGATTGCTCTAGTCAGATTCAAACGGCTTATGCTGCTGGTGACAGGAATTTTTACTTTTCCAGCGATGTGCATTTGAGTGGTAATGTCACGCTGAATAACGTAAGCAATCCTGTTGTTTTTGTTACACCCAATGGTCTAACCATTAATGGTAATTGGACTATTTACGGTGTGATTTTTTCAAACTCTTCTGATTTCAATGATATCGGAACGGGTAATTCTTCGATATATGGTGCCATTGTTAGTTGCAATGCCTATAACAATAATGGCAACGGATTGGTCAGTTACAATGAAGATGTCTTTGGTAACATAAATATATTGGGTGGTACGTTGGTGAAAATTCCTGGTAGTTGGAAGGACTGGAATTGATAATTTCGGGCAAAAGGGGAACAGAAATGATCGAATATCGATTCAAGCAGGCTGGTTTTACCCTGATTGAGGCTTTGGTGGCGCTAATGGTGGTGGCATTTGGAATGCTTTCCATTGCTGGCATGCAAATGACGCTGGCTCGCAATGGGGAGGTCGCGCGGCAACGCAGCGAAGCCACTCGTCTCGCTGAAGAGAAAATGGAGGAGTTGCGTTCCTTTAATTCAATTGAAACCGGGGTTGGATTGGTTGCCTGGGATTCTATTGCTAGTGGTAGCGGGACTCTGGCGGTTGGAAATTCAACTTACACACGCTCATGGACAGTGGGCGGCTCGATTGCTGATCCTAAGCGGAATGTTGCGGTGACTGTCAGTTGGGCGGATCGCTCGGGTAATACAACAGGCAATTCTGTAACTTTGAATTCCGTCATTGCGAAGATTGACCCTGCGCTTGAGGGTGCGCTTGGGTTTCCACTGATCGGAAACGGAACGATTAAGCGTCCGAAAAATCGCAACCTTAACATTCCTATTCAGGCGACGCCGCTTGATGCTGAAAGGTCGGTTATACAGATAGCCGGTTGGTCGGCTGTTTTTAGTAACGACACGGGCTGGGTTATAAAGTACTGTGCGGGGTCGGTTAATCTGTCTAATGTTGATCAGTGCACAAATGTTAATGCCTATATTTTGGCTGGTTATCTATCTGAATATTCAAGTGGGAATGGAAATAACAATAATTCTGGTTCCTTGTCGGCGGCCACTGCTGTTAATTTGAGTGGTCTTACAGGAACCAATTCGCATGCTGCGGCATCTGGGGATGAGCCTGCAAATTGTCAGTTTGGCAATGCGGTTGATCAAAATACCGGTTCAACTATTTCTGGTTATAAATACTATATCTGTGTTATACAGGTCCCGACGTCAACCTCCACCTATGGAGGCATTTTTAGGTTCGCCGGTTCAACATTGGCCAGTGGTGGCAGTTTTAGAATTTGTCGGGTTCAGTATGTTGCCGGCCCCAATGCCAATAGTCGCAATGTGCAGCCCTATGCTGGCGTCAACGAGTCTTTGGACCAGCAAAACTATTTGATTACGTCCGGAAATAGCTGCCCGAGCAGTACCACGGTGGCGACCTTTCCTATTCATCAGAACTGCACAACGAGCAACTCCAATCGAGCAGCTGACTGCCCCGCAGCCGCAGATTTCTGAGTCCATTGTCGTCTTGGGGCTCAAATGCTCGGTTTGATCCCCATTTGTTTGAGCAGCGCCCCGCCATCCGGCGGGCGCCCTCGAAACGCCACGAAACTCTCCATCGCTGGTCGCGACCCGCCTCGGCTCAGGATTTCGCCGACAAAGCGTTGACCGACATCGGGGTTAAACACCCCCTCGTCCTCGAAGGCGGTCCAGCAGTCGGCGCTGAGCACTTCGGCCCATAAGTAGCTGTAGTAGCCTGCCGCATAGCCGCCCGCGAAGATGTGGCTGAAACTGTGGGGGAAACGTGCGTAGGCTGGCGGCGTGAAGACGGCCACCTCTTGCCGAACTTGGTCGAGTACGCTGAGCGGGGGCTCTTCGAGCGCCGTTTGATGCAGGTGCAGGTCAAAGCTTGCGTATTCGACTTGTTTGAGAAGCTGCCAAGCCGACAAGTGGTTCTTGGCGGCGAGGAGGGCGTCGTACATTGAGCGGGGCATGGCTTCGCCAGTAACGACGTGGCGGCTCAGGCGCTCAATGACGGGCCATTCCCAGGCTAGGTTTTCCATGAACTGACTGGGCAGTTCCACGGCATCCCACTCAACGCCATCGATCCCCGCCACCCCGTGGGCATTCACTTCGGTCAGCAGGTGATGGAGCCCGTGCCCCCACTCATGGAGCAAGGTTTGGACGTCCTCGTGGGTGAGCAGGCTGGGTTTGCCATCGACGCCGGGGGCGAAGTTGCAGACCAGGTGTGCCACCGGTAGCTGGAGCTGACCCGTGTCGGGGCGGCGCCAGCGGCCGCGGACGTCGTCCATCCAGGCGCCCGGCCGTTTACCGGGGCGTGCCAGCAGGTCGAGGTACACATGGCCAACGGTTTTCCCTCCTCGACTCAGCGCCCAAACTTCCACACTGGCGTGCCAAACGCTCGTTTCGATGCGCTGGAGTTGTAGGCCGAAGAGATCCCCGAGCAAGGAAAACCAACCGCTCAAGACTTGGGGCAAGGTGAAATACTCGCGCACCCGTTGTGCATCCAGTGCAAAGCGCTGGGCTTTCAAGGATTCGCTGACGTAGGCAAGGTCCCAAGCTTCGAGGCGGTCCAGGCCCAAGTGATGGGCATGGTCTCGCAGCGCCTGCAGGTCATGCTCGGCATGGGGCCGAGCCTGGAGGGCCAGGTCGCTCAAGAATTGCAGGGCTGCTGCTGGTGTGCCGGCCATTTTGGGCACCAGCGAAAGTGCGGCGTAGTGGGGTAGGCCGAGCAGTGTGGCTTCCTCGTGGCGCAGTGCGCGCAACTCCTGAATGAGCAGGCTGTTGTCCAGGGGGTCGGGCCCCCATTCGCTGGCGCGAGTCACCAGCGCCTTGTAAACGGCTTCGCGAAGAGCCCGGTCGTGCGCAAATTGCAGCACGGGGCCTTGGCAGGGGGCGTGGAGGGTGAGTTTGGCCTCGCCGGCCCGGCCTTCGGCCTTTGCGAGGGCCAAGGCGTGCTCACGCACATCGGCAGGGACACCAGCCAGGCGGGTGGGTTCGACCCACAACACCGTCTGGTCGGTGGCGTCCATCACGTGCTCGGAGAACGCCTGGCTGCGCTCGCTGAGCTGGTTCTGTACCTCGGTGAAGCGAGCCTTGGCCTCGCCTTCGAGGGCAGCCCCTGATAGTTCAAAACCCTGGATGGCCAGGTGCAGTGCCCGGGCCTGTGCCGGGTCGCTGGGCGGGTGCAGGCGTTGGATGCGCTTGTAGCGGGCGTAGAGCGCCTCATCGGCCCCCAAATCGGCGTAGAACTCGCTGACCCCCGGCAGTTGGGCGTTGTAAGCGGCTCGGAGTTCCGGCGTGTCGGCCACCCCATTCAGGTGGCCGACCACGCCCCAAGCCAGCCCCAAGGCATCGAGGGCTACATCGAGCTCGCGTTCCAAGGCCGCCAAATCGTCGGGGAAGTCCGGTGCGGTCACCCGCGCCAGAGCAGCGCGAGCGCGACTCAGGCACTCGGTGATGGCCGGCTCGATGTGCTCGGGTCGGACCGCGGCAAAGTCGGGCAGGTGGGAGGGCGAGAGCAGAGGGTTGGTCATCACGCCGGGCTTTCGATCAAGTCGAAGCGCGACGCTGTGCGGCTTCCAGCGTGTTTTGCAGCAGCATGGTGATGGTCATGGGGCCCACACCGCCCGGCACGGGGGTGATCCAGCCGGCCACGTCCTTGACGGCGTCAAAGTCGACGTCACCACAGAGCTTGCCGTCGGGCAGGCGGTTGATGCCCACGTCCAACACCACGGCTCCTGGCTTGACCATGTCGGCCGTGACAAAGCGGGGCCGGCCAACAGCCGCCACCAGAATGTCGGCTTGCCGGGCCAACTCGGCCAGGTTGGGCGTGGCACTGTGGCAAATGGTGACCGTGGCGCTGGCCTGAAGCAGCAGCAGGGCCATGGGTTTGCCCACGATGTTGGAGCGGCCAATCACCACGGCGTGCTTGCCGCGCGGGTTGCAGCCGATGTCCTCCAGCATCTTCATGCAGCCGTAGGGCGTGCAGGGCTTGAAGCCGGGTTGGCCCACCATGAGCGCGCCGGCGCTGGCGATGTGAAACCCATCGACATCCTTTTCGGGGGCAATGGTCTCGATGACCAAGTCGGCATTCAGGTGCTTGGGCAGGGGCAGTTGCACCAGGATGCCGTGCACGCTGGGGTCGGCATTGAGCTCTTGGATGCGCGCCAGCAGGGCGGCTTCGCTCATGTCCGCTGGGTGACGTTCCAGGCGGGACGCCATGCCGATGGCTTCGCAGGCTTTGACCTTGTTGCGCACATAGACCTGACTGGCCGGGTCCTCGCCCACCAACAGTACGGTGAGCCCCGGCGTGTGGCCTTGGGCGGCAAGCGCGGCGACTTCGGTGGCCATGTGAGCACGCAATTTGGCAGCCAAGGCATTGCCATCGATCGGTTGGGCGGTCATGAATGGGCTCCTTTCAGAAACGAAAAAGGCCGCTCGGGTGAGCGGCCTTGCATGCAGCGTGGAATCAAGCCTTGGCGGTTTGAGCGCCCAGTGCGATTTTGAGCAGGTCGGCCACGGTGTTGGCGTTGAGCTTCTCCATGATGTTGGCGCGGTGCGCTTCCACCGTTTTGATGGAGATGCCCAGGTCGTCGGCGATCTGTTTGTTCAAGCGGCCCGCGACGATGCGCTCCAGAACCTGGGCTTCACGGCCGGTCAGGCGTGACAGCAAGGCGTCGCGGCTCGCGGCCTCTTGGTGGCTGGCGAACGAGCTGCGGGCCTGTTCCAGCATCTTTTCGACCAGGGCGACCAGGGACTCTTCCTTGAAGGGCTTTTCGATGAAGTCGATGGCGCCCTTTTTCATGGTCTGCACCGCCATGGGCACGTCGCCGTGGCCGGTGATGAAGGCCATGGGCAGGGGGCTCTTGCGGTCGATCAGCTTGTCCTGCAACTCCAGGCCACTCATGCCATCCATGCGAATGTCGCAAATCAGACAGGCCACTTCCCGGGGATCGAAGCGCGCCAGAAAGGACTCGGCCGAGTCAAAACATTTGACGCGGTAGTCTTTGCCCTCCAGCAGCCATTGCAGGGAATCACGCACGGCTTCGTCGTCGTCCACGACGAAGACATTGCCCTTCTTGGGAATCAAACTCATGGTGGGGAGGCGTTAAAGGTTCGACACAGTCAAGGCGCAGTCCGCAAGTCCACCGGAATGGTGAAGGCAAAGCGGCACCCGGAAATCAGCTCACCATTGTAGAGATTCTCGGCCCGTAGACGTCCTTGATGACTCTCAATGATGGACCGGCATAACCCTAGGCCAATTCCCATGCCATCGGGTTTCGTGGAGAAAAAGGCCTCAAAGATTCGCCCGATGACATCGTCGGGCAAGCCGGGCCCCGTGTCTTGCACCGTGAACTCGATGGTGCCGCCTTGGTCCGGCATGTGGCGTGGCATGACGCGCAACTCAATGTGGCGGCGCGAGGGTGGGAGCTTGGCGCCGTCAATGGCCTCCGCAGCGTTCTTCAGCAGGTTGAGCAGCACCTGCTCAATCAAGATGGGGTCCACCAGCATGCCGGGCAGGTGTTGGGCCACATAGACATTCAGTTGAACATTGCGACGGCGCAGTTCAATGGAAGCCAGCTCCACCGCGTCTTCCACAATGTCGGCCGCTTGAGCCACCAGTCGCTGCGGTTCGCTGCGCTTGACGAAGGATCGGATGCGGTGGATGACCTGACCGGCTCGCTGGGCCTGCTTGCTGGTCTTTTCGAGGGCGGCCAGCAGATCATCCTTGGCGATGTTGTCGCCCCGTACGCGACTGATCATGCCGTTGCAATAGTTGGTGATGGCCGTCAGCGGCTGGTTCAGCTCGTGGGCCACGGACGATGCCATCTCCCCCATCGTGATCAAGCGGCTGGTCACCTGGGCCTTGGCGGCTTGCGCTTCGGCCTGCTGCTCGGCTTGGCGGCGGGCGGTGATGTCGGTGGCGATGAGCATCTGGGCCAAGCGGCCGTCGGTCCACTGAAGGTAGCGGGTGCGCACATCAAACCAGCGCTCCAGGCTCTCGACGTACACCTCGCGGGGCGTGGTGCCTGCGCCTTCGGTCAGGGGCTGGGCGGGGAGGCCGCTGAACTCGTCAACGGATTCATCCTCTTCCAGATCGGCCAGCGAGGGGCCATCCGTGGGCGGGTCGGCCAGCAGGGTGTGGCCGGCCTCTTCGGCGCCGAACCACAGGCGATAGCTGCGATTGGCGAACAGCAATTCCTGTTCTGGAATGGACAACACGGACACCGCGGCGTCCAGGCCTTCCAGCACGGTGGTGAAGCGCTCGTGGGAGGCGGAGAGCTGATCCCGGACTCGCTTGGCCTCCGTGATGTTGGTGACCGAAGTCATCCACCCCGCTTGTTTTCCTTTGGCGTCCACCAGGGGGCTGACATACATACGGGCGTCGAACACCGAGCCATCTTTGCGCATCACCTTCACTTCGATGCCGCCGCTGGGACTGCGCCCTTGCATTTCTTGCTCCAAGAGCCGCTGGTTCTCCTCCAGTCGATCCTTGGGCCAATAAGGGAACGGGGGCTGTCGGCCCAGAAGTTCCGCCTCGGAGAAACCGGTCATGGCGCAGAACGCCGGGTTGACGTAGGAGATGCGTGAGTCCATGTCCAGCGCTCGCATGCCCGTGAGCATCGAGTTCTCCATGGCGCGGCGGAAATTGGTCTCCGCCAAAAGTGCGTTCTGAATGTGCAAACGGCGGCGCATGTGGCGCCAGGTGCCCAGCAGCATCCAGACGGTCAGGATGGACAGCGCCACCACCATCCAGAACAGGGTGTTGGAGATGAGGCCAATGCTGGTGCGGTAGCCTTGGCCCCGGAGGCTTAGTCCGTTCAACGCCGGGGCCAGCGGCACTTCATGCAGGATGGCTGATCGGTTGTTGCCGGTGCCCGGCATGGGGGTGACTGTGCTGGCCACGGGCATGTCCTGTGCGTCCATCACGGTGATGGAGTGGCGGGTCGCCACTTCATAGGGGACGTAGTACCGCAGCAAGGACTCGATGCCGTATTCGGCGATCAAGACGCCGGTAAACCCGTTGCGGTCGATCAAGGGAACTTGGACCTGAAACACGAGGTTCCCAATCGCATCGGCAAAAGCGCTGGTGTACAGGGGCTGGCGTCGATCCCGCACGGCATGAAAGGTCTGGTCGGCCGCATTGCCCGCCTGGGGCATGGAGGGGTCGTCGGAGCCCGGCGTCATCAAACTCGGTGCCTGAAAGCCCGAACTGGCGACCGAGGCGCGGCGCTCGCGCCGGTGGGTCAACCACGTGATGTGGCGCACTTCGGGGCGTTCGCGCGCGAACGCGCTGGCTTGGGCGCTGAACTCGTAGGTGTCGATCGCGCGGGTGACGATTTCGCGGGCGATGCGGGCCAGTTGCTCTTGGTTCTCGATCAATCGCAGGCGAAGCTGCTGCTGGGCGATTTCCGTGTCGCGCTTGACCGCCTCGGTTTCGCGTTCGATTTCTTCGTTCCGCAGGTACCAAAACGCCAGCACGATGGTCGCTAAAAAGAGCAGGACCGTCAGCAACGGCCCCAGGGTGGCAAAGCGGTCTTGTCTCGCGGGCGACTGGCGTCGCCACCAACGCGCCGCGGCAGCGAGGGTGGGGCGAAAAAAAGAGAGGACGGCTTGGGTCCATTGCGAGCGAGCAGGCATGCCGTGATTATGGATTTGGCGTCAAAGTTTCACACTATGAAATGCAATGTCGTAATTTGGAAGTAACTCGGGACTTGTGGCAAACTGCGGCCGCTTGAGTACTGACTCTAAAACGGAGCCCCCATGTCTTGTTTGCCCAATGAGAGCCTGGCCGTACGCGCCAACGACGCTGATCCGCGCGAGACCCAGGAATGGTTGGATGCCCTGAAGGCTGTGATCGGTGAGGAAGGCGGCGATCGCGCTCACTTCATCTTGGAGGCCTTGATTGACGAGGCGCGTCAAGCGGGCATTGACGTGCCCTTCAGTGCCAACACGGCCTACTTGAATACGATCCCGGCGGACCAAGAGGCGCGCTGCCCGGGCAACATCGAGATCGAAAAGCGCCTGCGCGCCTACATGCGCTGGAACGCCATGGCCATGGTGGTGCGGGCCAACCGCCTGAACCCCGCCGACGGTGGCGATTTGGGCGGCCATATCGGCTCCTTTGCCTCGCTGGCTTCGATGCTGGGCGCGGGCTTCAACCACTTCTGGCACGCCGAGAGTGAGAACCACGGCGGCGACCTGCTCTACATCCAGGGCCACAGCGCCCCCGGCATTTACGCGCGAGCCTTCCTGGAAGGCCGCCTGAGCGAGGCCCAACTGGACAGTTTCCGGCAAGAGGTGGATGGCAAGGGCCTCTCCAGCTACCCCCACCCCAAGCTGATGCCCGAGTTCTGGCAGTTCCCCACCGTCAGCATGGGCCTGGGCCCGCTGATGGCGATTTACCAGGCACGCTTCCTGAAATACCTGCACGCCCGCGGCATTGCTGACACGGCCAACCGCAAGGTCTGGGCCTTCATGGGCGATGGCGAGATGGACGAGCCGGAGTCTTTGGGCGCCATCGGCCTGGCCGCCCGCGAAGGCCTGGACAACCTGGTCTTTGTCATCAACTGCAACCTGCAGCGCCTGGACGGCCCGGTGCGCGGCAACGGCAAGATCATCCAGGAGCTGGAAGGCGAGTTCCGCGGCAGTGGCTGGAACGTCATCAAGCTGGTCTGGGGCAAGGGATGGGACGAGCTCTTGGCCCGCGACAAGAGCGGCAAGCTCAAGCAGCTGATGATGGAAACCGTGGACGGCGACTACCAGGCCATGAAGGCCAACGACGGGGCCTACGTCCGCAAGCACTTCTTCGGCAAGTACCCCGAGACCGCCAAGCTCGTCGAGCACATGAGCGACGAGGAGATCTTTGATCTGCGTCGCGGGGGGCACCAGCCCGAGAAGGTCTATGCCGCGTTCCACAAGGCCCACCACAACACGACGGGGCAGCCCACGCTACTGTTGGTCAAGACCGTCAAGGGTTACGGCATGGGCAAGGCGGGGGAGGGCAAGAACACCGTCCACCAGACCAAGAAGCTGACCGACGCGGACATCAAATACATCCGCGACCGCTTTGGCATCCCCATCCCCGACAGCGAGCTGCCCAAGCTGCCGTACTACAAGCCAGCCGATGACACGCCGGAAATGCGCTACCTGCACGAGCGCCGGCAGGCGCTGGGGGGCTACCTGCCCAAGCGCCGCGTCAAGGCCGACGAGACCATTCCCGTGCCGTCGCTGTCGGCGTTCAGCGCCGTGCTGGAGGCCACGCCGGAGGGCCGGGAAATCTCCACCACTCAGGCCTATGTGCGCTGCCTGACCGCGCTGCTGCGCGACAAGGAGCTGGGCCCACGCGTCGTGCCCATCCTGGTGGACGAAGCCCGCACCTTTGGCATGGAGGGCCTGTTCCGTCAGATCGGCATCTACAACCCCAAAGGCCAGCTCTACACACCGGTCGACAAGGACCAGGTGATGTACTACCGCGAGGACAAGGCGGGCCAGATCTTGCAGGAAGGCATCAACGAGGCCGGCGGCATGGCCAGCTGGATTGCTGCAGCGACCTCGTACTCCACGAACAACCGCGTCATGGTGCCGTTCTACATCTACTACTCGATGTTCGGCTTCCAGCGCATTGGGGACTTGGCCTGGGCAGCGGGTGACATGCAGGCGCGAGGCTTCCTGCTCGGCGGCACCAGCGGCCGCACCACGCTGAATGGTGAAGGCTTGCAGCACGAGGATGGCCACAGCCACATCCTGGCCGGCACCATTCCGAACTGCATCTCCTACGACCCGACCTTTGCCCACGAGGTGGCGGTGATCCTGCACAACGGCCTGGAGCGCATGGTCGGCAAGCAGGAGAACGTGTTCTTCTACCTGACCCTGCTGAACGAGAACTACGCCATGCCGGGCCTGCGGGAGGGCACGGAGGCCGAGATCCTCAAGGGGATGTACCTGCTGCAGCCAGCCGCCGAGGCGCCGTTGGAGGTCAACCTGTTGGGCAGCGGCACCATCCTGCGCGAATCCATGGCAGCCAAAGAGCTCCTGGAGGCGGACTGGGGCGTGGGCGCCAACGTGTGGAGCTGCCCGAGCTTCAACGAACTGGCCCGTGACGGCCAGGACGCCGACCGCTGGAACTTGCTGCACCCCACCGAGACGCCACGCGTGCCCTTTGTGGCGCAGCAGTTGGGCAAGACCGCTGGCCCGGTGGTGGCGTCAACCGACTACATGAAGGCCTACGCCGAGCAGATCCGAGCCTTCATCCCCGCCGGCCGGGGCTACAAGGTTTTGGGGACGGACGGATTTGGCCGCAGTGACTTCCGCAGCAAGCTGCGCCAGCACTTCGAGATCAACCGCCACTACATCGTGGTCGCCGCGCTCAAGAGCCTGGCCGATGAAGGCAAGCTGCCCCTGACCCAGGTGGCTGAGGCCATCGCGAAGTACGGCATTGCTGCAGACAAGATCAACCCGCTCTACGCCTAAGGAACCCACGGTATGGCATTGGTGGAAGTCAAAGTCCCAGACATTGGGGACTTCAAAGACGTCGCGATCATCGAAGTGCTGGTTCAAGTGGGCGACACGATTCGCCCCGAACAAAGCCTGATCACGGTCGAAAGCGACAAGGCCTCGATGGAGATCCCGGCCAGCCACGGTGGCGTGGTGAAGGCGCTGAAGGTCAAGCTGGGCGACAAACTCAACATCGGCGACCTCATCCTTGAAGTCGAGACGGGCGAGGGCGGCGCTGCCGCTCCCGCGCCGGTTGCTGCGCCGGCCACTGCCCCAGCCCCCGCGGGGGTGACCGCCCCTGTGGCTGCACCCGCTGCCGCCCCGGCGTCGGCACCTGCTGCGCCCGCAGCGCCAGCCGGGGTGGCCGCGCCAGCGAACAACCCGACGGCGGCTGCGTCCGGCCTGCCCCACGCCTCGCCCAGCGTGCGCAAATTCGCCCGGGAGCTCGGCGTGCCGCTGGCCGAGGTCAAGGGCTCGGGCCCCAAGGGCCGCATCACGCATGAGGATGTGCAATCCTTTGTGGGGGCCGTCATGGCCGGCACGGCGCAAACACAAGCCATCGCCGCCAAGGCGCCGACCGCCGCGGGTGCGGGTGGCGGGCTGTCGGTGCTGGCCTGGCCCCAGGTGGATTTCGCCAAGTTCGGCAGCGTGGAACGCAAGCCGCTGTCGCGCATCAAGAAGATTTCGGGCGCCAACCTGCACCGCAACTGGGTGGTCATTCCGCACGTGACCAACCACGACGAGGCCGACATCACCGAATTGGAAGCCTTCCGCGTGCAGATGAACAAGGAGCACGAGAAGTCGGGCGTCAAGTTCACCATGCTCGCCTTCCTGATCAAGGCCTGCGTGGCGGCCTTGAAGAAGTTCCCCGAGTTCAACGCCTCGCTGGACGGCGATGAGTTGGTGCTCAAAAAGTACTTCCACATCGGCTTCGCGGCGGACACACCCAATGGCCTGGTGGTGCCCGTGATCAAGGACGCCGACCAAAAGGGCGTGGCGCAGATCGCCAAAGAGATGAGCGAGCTCGCCGCCAAAGCGCGCGACGGCAAGCTCAGCCCCGCCGACATGAGTGGCGGCTGCTTCTCGATCTCGTCCCTCGGCGGCATCGGCGGCACCTATTTCACGCCCATCATCAATGCGCCGGAAGTGGCCATCTTGGGCGTGTGCAAGAGCTTCATGAAGCCGGTGTGGAATGGCAAAGAATTTGAACCGCGCCTGACCCTGCCGCTGTCGCTCAGTTGGGACCACCGCGTGATCGACGGCGCGGCCGCGGCGCGCTTCAACGCCTATTTGGGCGCCATCCTGGCGGACTTCCGCCGCGTCTTGATTTGACCCCCACGGCCCCGCTTGTTGGCGGGGCCTGCCCCAGTACTTTGGCTATGGGGCGCGTTGCGGCTTGGGGCGGCCCTGCGCTCGCAACGGTTGCGCTAACGAGGAAAGAACATGACAACGATTGAGTTGCGCGTCCCCGACATCGGCGACTTCAAAGACGTCGCCATCATCGAGATCCTGGTCAAGCCCGGTGACACCGTGGCCGCCGACCAGAGCCTGATCACGGTCGAGAGCGACAAGGCCTCGATGGAAATCCCGGCCACCAGCGCCGGGGTGATTCAGGCGCTCAAGGTCAAACTCGGCGACAAGATCAACCAAGGCGACCTCATCGCCCTGGTGGAGGGGTCCGCCGCGGCCTCCGCTGCGGTGGCGGCACCGGCTCCGATCGCTCCAGCGCCCGCAACGCCCGCAGCTCCGCCTGCAGCCGCGGTACCGGTAGCCGCCCCCATCGCCACCGCCATCCACACCGGCGGTGCTGACCTCGACTGCGAAGTCCTGGTCCTGGGCGGCGGCCCGGGCGGTTATTCGGCCGCTTTCCGCGCCGCCGACCTCGGAC
>NZ_JAEDAL010000014.1 GCF_016093295.1 Inhella gelatinilytica
GTGCTGAGGAACATTCCCCAGCCCCAAGACTGGCCACTCTGCGGGCCCCGCACAAGCCAAAACCCCAAAGCCAAACGCGGTGACCGCCCCTCTGAGGCAGCCACCGCGTCAGCGGTTTAGTTCAACGCGTTTTCGGGAGACTGCATAAAACCGGGTACTGCTGCATAAAAAGGCTGACTCGCACCATCGCAAGTGCTTGATCCGTCATGCGTTTTCCCTTGTTCTCTGAATTTTCATCCATCCGAAAACTGCGCCGTAATGCAGTTGGGTGGCGGCGGTTTCTGAGGCCCCGGGAGTTGGGTGAACTCAACGGTCATCATGCCAGCGCTTGTCACCAGCGCGAGCGGAATCAGCCGGGGGCCGCCATCGCCCACAACGCTGACATCCCGCTCGAATCTCCCCGCTCACCCCAGCCACATCCCCCCATACCCCCGCACCACGCCGCCCTGCCGCGCCAGCCATTCATTCGCCGTCTGGCGCGTCACGCCCGCCAGGGCCGCCAGTTCTGCCTGGGTGGCGGGTACCCAGGTCGAGCCGCCCTCGGCCCGCCCGCGTTCGCGCCGCAGTTGTTGAAGCGCCAGCGCCAGGCGCTCCGCGGCGGGTCGGTGCCGGGCCGCTTCCAGTTGCTGAAGGTTGCCGGCAAAGCGAGCCCCAAAGTGCGCCAACAGCGCGCGGGCGAATCCGGGCCAGCCGTCCATCAGAGCCAGGTAGGCCGGCGGTGTGATCGCCAGCAGGCGCGTGGCCCCGTGAGCCCGGGCTTCGTAGGTGCTGGGTTGGCCGGTGACAAACGCCGCCAGCCCAAAGAAATGCGGCGGGCCAACGTGCTCCAGCACCGAAGCGCTGCCGTCGGGCCCGAGCAAGCTACAGACGATCTCGCCCTCCAGCACGGCATAAAACGCACCCGGCCGTTGGCCGGCCGCAAACAGCACCGCCCCGGCGCGCAGGCGGCGTTGAACCAGGTGGCGCTGCAACTCGTCGTGCAGCCCCAATGGCGGAGGCGCCAGCGGCACCGCACCCGCCAGCTCAGCCTGGGCCACGTGCCAGAGCGATTCCAACAATGTCGGCATTCCGACATTGTTACCGGACGCCCACCGGCACACTGCCGAGCATGACGATGCCATTGGACGAACAGCGCACCTGGGCGCAGCGCTACCTGCACTTCGCCGCCCACGAGTGCCCCGACGAAGCGGTCTACGTGGCCCTTTGCCTGGCCGTCGCGGCGGACCCTGAATTGCTGGCCTTGCACGACGAGGTGCCACCGAGCCAAGCGCGCCCCAACCTGCTGCTGGCCGCCCTGCACGAACGCCTGCTGGCCGACCCCAGGGACCCCCTGGCGGCCTACTTTCCCAACCTGGGTGGCACCCGCGCCCCCGACGCCGACCTGCCCGCCGCGCTGCGCGCCTTGGCCTTGGGGCCGCAGCGCGCCGTGTTGCGCCAGCACCTGCGCTCGCGCGCCACCCAGACCAATGAGGCCGGGCGGACGGCCCTGCTGCGCCTGGGCCTGGACGCGCTGGGCGCCGAGCACCCGCGGCTGGCCTTGTTCGAGCTGGGCGCCAGCGCCGGCCTGAACCTGGGGGTGGACGAAGACCGCATCGACTACGGCGGCTTCCAGCGCGGCCCCGGCACGCGTCTGCAGCTGGGCTGCGACTGGCGCGGCCCTGGGGCACCGCCGCCCGAAAGCGCTTGGTCCGTGGTGGCGCGGCACGGTGTGGACCCCGCCCCGGTGTCGGTGGAGGATGCCAACGCCCGGCGCTGGCTCCAAGCCTGCTTGTGGCCACATGACCGCGCGCGCCACACCCGCCTTTCCCAGGCCCTGGCCTGGGCACAGGGGCAAGACTGGCGCGTTCAGCCCTGCCGCGACGAACAGCAGGGGCTGGACCAGTTGCAGGCCTGGCAGGCGAGCCTGCCCGCGGCCGTGCAGCCCGTGTTGCTGACCAGCTGGGTGCTGGCCTACCTGCAACCCGCGGCGCTGGCCGCCTTTCACCAGCGTGCGCTACACCTGGTGCGCGAGCGCGGCCTGGCCTGGATCTGCCTCGAACCCCTGGCCTGCCACCCCCTGAGCCCCCTGCCGCCCGCGGCACCGGAGCCCACGGCTTGCCTGCTGAGCCTGCACCGGGCGCGGGGCAGCCAGGCCTTGCTGTGGGCCCATGCCCACGGGCGCTGGGCGCGTCCAGTAGGGGCTTGAGTCCTGGTGAACCGAGCGCTGGCCAAGCGCGAAGCGCAAATCGCCGCGAATCGGGATAATCCCGAACTCCGTCCCTCCCTTCCCTTCGCCCATGTTTGCGCACATCCCCCCTTACGCCGGTGACCCCATCCTCAGCCTGAACGAGGCCTTCCAGAAGGACCCCCGTGCTGGCAAGGTCAACCTCTCGATCGGCATTTACTTCGACGAGAACGGCAAGATCCCGGCGCTGGAATCGGTGCGCAAAGCCGAGCGCCTCGTGGTGGAGGCCGCAGGTGCCCGCCCTTATCTGCCCATGGAGGGCGCGGCCAACTTCCGCAGCGCCGTGCAGAACCTGCTGTTCGGCGCCGATCACCCGACGCTGAAGGCCGGCCGCATCGCGACCATCCAAGGCGTGGGGAGTTCGGGCGGCCTCAAAGTCGCGGCCGATTTCATCAAGGCGCACTTCCCGGCCAGCAAGGTGTACCTGAGCAACCCCACCTGGGACAACCACCGCGCGGTGTTTGAAGGCTCGGGCGTCGAGACCACGACCTACCCCTATTACCAAGACGGGCAGCTTGACTTCGCCGGCATGATGGATGCCCTCTCCAAGGCCCCGGCCCGCTCGGTGGTGCTGCTGCACGCTTGCTGCCACAACCCCACGGGCGTGGACTTGAGCGCCGCGCAGTGGACGGAGCTGGTCAAGCTGTTGAACGAGCGCGAACTGCTGCCCTTCCTGGACCTGGCCTACCAGGGCTATGGCGACGGCCTGAACGAAGACCTGTTCGCTGTGCGCGAGCTGCTCGCGGCCGGCGGCCCCTTCCTGCTGGCCAACAGCTTCAGCAAGAACATGAGCGTCTACGGCGAGCGCTGCGGCGCCCTCTCCGTGGTGTGCCCCACCGCCGACGAGGCCGAGCGCGTGCTGGGCCAGCTGAAGTTCATGATCCGCCGCAACTACAGCAACCCGCCCACGTTTGGCGGCCAAGTGGTGGCCACGGTGTTGAACACGCCCGAGCTGAACAGCCTGTGGCACGCCGAAGTGGACGCCATGCGCACCCGCATCCAAGCCATGCGCAAGGCCCTGCACGAGGTGCTGAGCGCCAAGGTGCCCGGCCGCAACTTCGACTACTTCCTGACCCAGCGCGGCATGTTCAGCTACACGGGCCTGAGCCCCGATCAGGTCGATGCGTTGAAGAACGACCACGCCGTGTACCTGGTGCGCAGCGGCCGCATGTGCGTGGCCGGCCTGAACAGCAAGAACGTGGAAGTGGTGGCCAACGCCATGGCCGCCGTGCTGGCCTGAGCCCCGCGCAGCCGCCCTGCACAAGCCCGCTTCGGCGGGCTTTTTTGTGCCCGATGCGCGCCGGCAACACCTTCTGGTGAATTGACTCGCCTCAAGGCGCTTGCGCACCAGCCGAGACAGGATGAAGCCATTGTCAACAGGAGGTTTTCATGTCTCTTTTCCACGCCGTGCTCTGGCTTGATCACCACGAAGCCAAGCTGTTCCAGTTCGACGCCGAGCACATTGAGGCCGAGCGCATCCGTTCGCACACGCACCACACCAAGCAGCATGGCAGTGCGGTGCGCAGCGAGCATGAGTTCTTCGCCGATGTGTGCGACGCCATGAAGGGCGTGACCGAGGTGCTGGTGACCGGCTCGCGCACCGCGCAAACGGACTTCCGCCACTACCTGGAAAAGCACCGCGCGTCGCAGGTGGGCCAGGTGGTGGGCTACGAAACGGTGGACCACCCCTCGGACAAGCAACTGGTGGCCATGGCGCGCCAATACTTCGTCAAGCACGACCGCATGGCGGGCGTGCCGACGCCGACTTGATCGCGCCCAGCCTCAGACGAACCCGAGGTTCCTGAGGCTGAAATTGGACAGGTTGGGCACCACCATCGGGAGATCGGTGGCGCTCACCCCCAGCCAGGTGGCCAAGGTGCCCGCGAATTGATCGACCGACGTGGTGGGCAACAAGCGGCCCTGACCGACCTCGCTGCCTGACCCCAGGGCGAAACTGGGGGCCGTGCCGTAAAAGGCCTTGCCCCGCACCGCACCCCCCAAAACGAAGTGGTGACTGCCCCAGCCGTGGTCGGAGCCGTCGCCATTGCTGGTGAGCGTACGGCCGAAATCCGAGGCCGTAAAAGCGGTGACCTGATCCGCCACCCCGAGCTCGCTCATGGCGGACTGGAAGCTGGCCAGCGCGCCCGCCACGTTGCCCAGCAAGCCCGGATGGTTGGTCAGCAGGTTGTCGTGCAGGTCAAAGCCGCCCAGCGACACCATGAACACCTGGCGCGAGACCCCCAGGCTGCCGCGGGCGGCAATCATGCGCGCCACCATCTTGAGCTGGTTGGCCAAGCTGTTGTTGGCGTCAAAAGGGGTGCTCAGCTCGGGCAGACCCGCCAGCGCCGCCGTGACCTGGGTTTCCGCATCGATGCTGCGCTTGGTCACCCGGCTGTATTCCGCTTCAAAGAGGTGGCTGCTGGACGCCGTGATCAGGTTGCGCAGGGCAGCCTGGGCGGCCGCGGACCCATAGAGCGAGCGTGAAATGCCGTTAATGGCCACGGCGCCGCTCGTCCCCATCTGATACTGCACCGCACTTTTTCCGGTGAGAAACACCGAATTGCCGGTCACCGAAATGCAGCTGAACACCGAGCCGCCGTTGCCGCTCAGCATCAAGTCGCCGATGCGGCCGCCCCAGCCTGACTGCGCGCCTTCAGGTAGGTCCGACTGCCAGATGGACTGCTGATCGTTGTGCGAAAAGAGCTTGGGCGGCAGCGGCACGGAACGCGCGTTGTACTGGGCCAGCGTGGTGGGCGCGATCAAAGGGCCC
The DNA here is from genome assembly GCF_016093295.1 of Inhella gelatinilytica. GTDB lineage: Bacteria > Pseudomonadota > Gammaproteobacteria > Burkholderiales > Burkholderiaceae_C > Inhella > Inhella gelatinilytica. The sequence goes on from NZ_JAEDAL010000014.1 coordinate 4,995, forward strand.
ACGTTGAGTTGTACCGCCAGTTGTCCTGCGTCCCACAGCGGCATGAGTGCGGCCATGGCCGGGTTCAAGGCCAGCTGCAAACCCCCAGGCAGGGCCGCGTTCGGCGTCAGCGTGGTTCCGACCAAGCCAGATTGCGGCAGGGCCAGGGTCGACCGCACCGTGGCGTACTGCGCATGATTGGTCGCATCGGCCGGGATCAGCGTGTTGCCGTTGTCATTGCCGCCATAAAGAAAGACGCAGACGAGGGCCTTGTAATCGCTGGGGTTGGTGGCGGCGGCCGCCTCCCCAATCAGGGAAAGATTCAGCGCCCAGGGCGCAGCGGCTCCGGCCACCCCGGTGAGTGCGGCCCGGCGCAAGAAGGCGCGGCGCGCCAGATCAACAGCTGTCTTGCTCATGTCGGGCTCACTTTTGAACGAGGTAGTCCGGGCTGGCCAGGACCAAGAAGACGGCCGCGTAAACGCGGTTGGCCTTGCCGGTGTCCGAGGTGGCCGCAATGGCGTTCAACGCGCCCAGAATCGTGGCGCGAGACGTCGTGGACAGCGCCGTGCCATTGAGCAACACCACCACCCGATCCAAGAGCGCATTCGCGTCCGCCGCCACCGCCAATTCACTGACGTAATTGGGTTTGACGTCCGAATGACCCGACCCCACCACGTTTTGCATGGCGTTCAGGTAGCCCGCCACGCTGGTTTCGTTGCTGAGTTGGAACTCGGGCGCAACGAGGGACGCCGTGCCAATCGCACTGCCCGCCGGCACGTAGCCGGGTCGGAAATAGTTGAACACCGAGGGCGAGCGCTGGGGGCTTTGCCCCAGGCTGCGAGAGGGGTCGCTGGTGTTGCCCAGGTTCCAATTGCCGGTCAGGGAATTCGCCTTGAACGCGCGCGCCCACTGGATGGCCCGCAACATGGGTTCGCGCAGCTTGCCCCAACTGGGGTCACTGAGTTTGGCGGGGTCGCGGGCTTCGTCGTCCAAGAGCACCGCGCGTACCACGGCCCCGAGGTCACCGCGCACACCCTGGCCGTTGTCGTTGAACACCTTGGCCACCCGGGCCACGTAGTAGGGGCTCGGGTTGCTGGTGACCAGGCGCTGGATGAGCTGCTTGCCCAGGAAGGGGCCCACATTGGGGTGCGCGGCCAGCGTGTCCAGCGCGATCTTGAGCGCCGCTGCACCCGCCGTGTTGGCCGGCACCGTCACACCCAGGAACGACGCGGCCAGATTGGAGTGCAGATTGGCGTTGAGCACCATGGGCTTGCGCGCGAACTCCGGCACCGTGGTGCCGCTGCCGCTGCGGTCGAAATCCCAACCCGTGAACACGCGCGCCAGCTGCGTCACCATGTCCTGGGTGTAGGTCTCAATGGGCTGGCCCTGGCTGTTGAGCTTCGGTGTGCCATCCAGGTTCAGTTCCACCAGCCCGATCGAGAAGAGCTGCATCACCTCGCGGGCGTAGTTTTCATCCGGCACGCGCCCAGTCGCAGCGTTCTCCTTTTGGTTGCCCGCCATGTTCAGGTAATTGCCCATGGCCACGCTGAGCGTCACCTGCTCCAGCAGCGTGCGGTAATTGCCAAAGGCGTTGGCAGCCAGCAGGTCCCAATACGCGGCCATGCGGAAGGGCTTCCAATTGCCGGTCACCCCATCCACGCCCACGACGAAGAATTCGCTCAAGGCCAAGGCCATGCGCTGGCGCAAGCCATCGGGGGCGGTGATCAAGCGCTGCCAAATCGACGAATCGAAGCCCGCCAGCCCGGTCATGGCGTTGGCGTTGGTGTCATAGCCCTTGCTGACCAGCCAGTCCCAATTGCTCGTGGAAATCGGCTTGGCCATCTCGGCTTGCAGCCAAGCGCGATAGCCGCCTGCGGCGCGCAGCGCCGCAATGTCGGCCTCCGTATAGCCCAGGGTGGCTTGACTCAGGAAGCGGGCGGCCAGAGCGTCGCTGGCGGGCGCGACCCCGGCCAAAACCCGCTCCGAGAAATCGGCCAGCGCCCCCACATCGGCCAGCACGCCCCCGGATATCGGGCCAAAAATGTAGACGCGCGAGACCCCCGAGGCATCGGCCGCAACGCCCAGGTAGTTCTGGGTCGACGGGTAATAGCGGTAGGTGAAGGGGTCCGCCCGCAGATCGGGTTCGTGCGAAGGGAAAAACGGGGAATAGACGTTCTCCGCCCAGTCCATCAGTTGCGTCGCGCTGGGCACGCTTGCCCCCGGTGAGGGCGTGTCCGCCGAGGGGCTGGCCGCCAGCAAATGGCGCATGTCCTGCGCCGAAGCGGTCTCCAACATGGCGTCCGGCAGGGTGTCGCCCCCACCGCAAGCACTCAAGAGCGCCGCCGCCCCCGCCACCGCGGCCCACAGCTCCCGCGGTCGTTCCAACTGTTCCACGCCTTGCATGCTCGCTGCCCTCCTGGAGAGCGCAGTATGCGAGTTTGCGTCGTCAAATGGGTAACGATTGGAAAAGCTTTGCCGGGCTTAACCCGCGCTCAACAAACCAAGGTGTGTGGGTCCAGGTAGCGTTGCCGGAACACCTCAAAAGGCTCGGTGTCAGCGGCCTCTACCCGGGCTTGTTCGGCAATGGACGCGGCGGCTTCCAGCAACAGACGTTGCTGAACCTCTGGGGCCAAGGGTTGAGCGAGTAGACGCTCTCGAATGGCGTCGCTCATCTGACCGGTGGCGCGAATAAAGGAATCTTCGGTCCGAGTGGCCGCCAAGACCCGCGCCGAGGGCAGGCCCTCCGGCTGACGCAAGGCCTGCTGAGCCTGGGCAAGCGCCTGCTGGTAGGCCTCCCCCCCCAGGGCCGCATCCACGGCTTGGGCCAACGGTTCACAGGCCGTCAAGATTTCGCCAGCCCAGGTCATCAGGGAAACGGCCTGCCCGCCGCGCTCCAGCATCAGCCCCACCTCGCGCCCGCGTGTCGCGGTGAGTTGCTGGTTGCGGGCGATCGCGGCGATCTCCTCAGGACTGTCCGGCGGGCTGTCCGTGTGCAGGCAATGCAGCAAGAACAGGTCCAACACCCGCAAGGTGTCCGCCCCGATGCCCACGTCCTCGAAGGGGTTCAGATCCATGCAGCGCACCTCGACGTACTCCACGCCGCGCTCGCGCAGCGCATGCAAGGGTCGCTCGCCACTGCGGATCACGCGCTTGGGGCGGATCGTGCCGTAGAACTCGTTCTCGATTTGCAGCAGGCTGGTGCTGAGCTGGTTGTATTCGCCCCCCAGGTTGCGCAACCCAATCCGTTCGTAGGGGCCGTAGGGCTCGGTCAAGGCCGCCTGCAACGACTCGGCATAACGGTCCAGGCAGTTGTAGCTGACCGCCAAGCGCGACTGGGCGTCGCTCTGGTAGCCCAACCGCCCCATGCGCAACGACGTGGCATGCGGCAGGATCAACGCGCCCGGCTGGGTGGCCGAGAGTGCTTGCAGGCCATGTTCTCGCCCTTCGACAAAACTGCTGCACACCGCCGGCGAAGCACCGAACAGCGTGAGCAACACAAAGCTGTGGCGGCGGAAATTGCGAATCAAGCCAAAGTAGGCCGCGTTGTCCAAGCCGGGCAGCGACCAGTTGTAGTGGATGCCCGAGATCATCTGCATGCGCCGGCCGTAGCGGTGGCCCAAGCCCGCGCGGTACACCGCCTTGGCCCGGCCAATGTGCGAACTGCCGTACCGCCCGATGGGGATGGACTCATCCACCGGCAGACAGCAGGGCATGGAGTTGACCCACAGCCGTTCATCACCCAGCGCGCGATACACGAATTGATGCAGCTCCGCCAGCTCCTGAATGCAGTCCTCCGCGCGAGCGTGCACGCCGGTGATGAGTTCGACCTGGGACTCGCTGAAATCCGTCGTGATGTGCGGATGCGTCAGCGCAGCCCCCAACGCAATTGGATGGGGCGTCAAGGCCAGGGCATGGCTGGGCTGAACGCGCAGGCTTTCGCGCTCAATCCCACGGCGCATGCCGCGCAAACGCTCGGGCGTGAGCCCACGGAGGTCAGCAGTCAAGGTCATATCGGTACACCCAGGAACAAACACGCGGCGTGGTGACGCCGCGTGGAGAGGGTTCTACCACCCTTGGACCGGCCTTGCCAGCGCAAGGCCTTCCAAGGGCATCAGCGGTCAGTGCAAACCCGCCAGCAACGCCGCATTGCCCCCGGCGGCCGCCGTATTGACGGTCAAGGTCTGCTCGGCGGCAAAACGGTAGACCTGCTGCGCTTGCTGTGCCTCATCGGGGGTGACCAGCGGCACGATGGCCCCGCTGCGCGCCGCCAGGGCGGAGAGCAAGGCCGCCGTTTGATCGTGGCTGAGACCCGCGCAGAACGCGGCATCCAGCGCCGCATGACGAACCCAATCGAACCAATCGGCGGGTGCGTGCTCTTGGCAAGCCATCCAGTCGGCGCCACCCAGGCTTTGGAACTGCTGCTGCAAGGCGGCCGCGGCCGTGAGCGCGGAAGACTGGCCCACCACGGTGACTTGGTTGCCCGCGAGCAAGGCCAGTGCCAACGCGGGGCGCCAGCCCTCGCCGTTGACAAAACCCACTACGTGGCCGCGGGCATGCAAGCGCAGTTCATTGCGCTCGCCCGTGGGGCCCGGCAGCGCTTGGGTCAGCAAGCGCGGGGCGGCCTGCGCGAGCAAGGCGGCTTGATCGGGCATCGCGGCCTGCAGGGCGCGCAGGCGCTGCGCCAAGGCCTCGGGCAGACTGGAGGCGGCGGCGGCGCGCTGCGGTACGGGGTGCGGACGCACGAAGCGCCAGAGGTAGTTCGGGCCGCCCGCCTTGGGGCCCGTGCCCGAGAGGCCTTCGCCGCCGAACGGTTGCACGCCCACGACGGCACCAATGATGTTGCGGTTCACATAGACGTTGCCAATGCGGGCGCGATCCGCCAGGCGTTCGGCACGGGTGTCGATGCGGGTTTGGATGCCCAGCGTCAGGCCGTAGCCCAGGGCGTTGACCTGGTCGATGATCGCCTCCGGATCGCCACTCCAGCGCACCACGTGCAAGACGGGGCCGAAAATTTCCGTCTTGACTTCAGCGATGGACTTGAGCTCAAACGCGATGGGCGCCAGCAGGTTGGGCACCTGAGCGTCGTGTAGCCTGCCCTCGGCGATGAGCCGGGCCCCCGAACGCAAGCGCTCCACCTGCGCCCGAATGCCCTGATAGGCCTCAGCGTCGATCAGCGGGCCGACATCGGTGGCCAGGTTGGTCGGGTCGCCGCAGCGCAACTCCGCCAACGCGCCCTGAATCATGTGGATCACACCCTCCGCCACGGACTCGTGCACGCACAGCAGGCGCAGGGCCGAACAGCGCTGGCCGGCCGAGCGGAAGGCGCTTTGCACGACCGCGTCCACCACCTGCTCGGGCAGGGCGGTGGAGTCCACCACCATGGCGTTGAGCCCCCCGGTTTCGGCGATCAGCACCTTGGGCTCGGCGCCTTGTGCCAGGGTCTTTTGGATGATCTTGGCCACTTGCGTGCTGCCGGTGAAGCACACGCCCGCGGTGGCGGGGTGCGCCACCAGGGCGGCCCCCACGGTCTCACCCAGTCCATTGAGCAGCACCAGAGCGTCGCGCGGCAAGCCGGCGGCGTAGAACAACTCCACGCAGGCCTGGGCCACGGCCGGCGTTTGCTCGGCCGGCTTGGCGGCCACGGTGTTGCCAGCCACCAGAGCGGCCACGACCTGGCCGGCAAAGATGGCCAGCGGGAAGTTCCACGGTGAGATGCAAACGAACACGCCACGGCCCTGCATGGCGGCATCGCCCGCGGCCTCGGCCTCGTCGGCGTAGTAGCGCAGGAAGTCCACGGCCTCGCGCACCTCGGCAATGCAGTCTGCGAGCGTCTTGTGCGCCTCTTTGACCAAGAGCCCGCAGAACGGGGCCAACTGATCGTCCAGCAGGTCGGCGGCGCGGCGCAGCACCGCGGCGCGCTGGGCCACCGGGGTGCGGCTCCAAGCGGCAAAACCATCCTGCAGGCGAGTCATGGCCGCCCGCACGTCCTCCGCCGAGGCCAGTGGGAGGCTCGGCACCACCGTTGTGGCAATCGCAGCAGTCAGCGGAGCCCGTTGAGTCGGCGCGGCAAGGTCCGCACCGCGACTGTTGGCCCGCGGCTCGCCGGCCGCCTTGTAGAGGTCCAGCGGGCGCGGCAGGGTGGGCGCAGGACGCACATCCTCCAGCGGGCAAGCCAGCAGGGTGGGCACGTCCACCTGCGGGTCCGCCAACTGGTGGACAAAGGAGGAGTTGGCCCCGTTTTCCAGCAAACGGCGCACCAGGTAGGCCAGCAGGTCGCGGTGTTCCCCCACGGGGGCGTACACCCGGCAAGGCACGGCCGGGTCTTTCAACACCTCGCGGTACACGCCTTCGCCCATGCCGTGCAAGCGCTGCATCTCAAAGGCCGCCCCGCTGTGACGGGCCATTTCCAGGATGGCGGCCACAGTGCCCGCGTTGTGACTGGCGAATTGCGGGTAGATGACGTCTTGGTGGGCGAGCAGCGCTTGCGCGCACGCCAAGTAAGAAATGTCGGTGTGGGCCTTGTGGGTAAAGACGGGGTAGTCGCTCAGGCCGAGCTCCTGGGCCCGCTTGATTTCCCCGTCCCAATAGGCGCCCTTGACCAGGCGCACCATGAAGCGCAGGTTCAGCTGGCGGGCGATCGCCGCCACGGCATCCACCACCGCGCGAGCCCGCGTTTGGTAGGCCTGAACCGCCAAGCCAAAACCCTGCCACTGCGGGTGCTTGTCCGCGATGTGGCGCGCCAGGGCCTCAAACACATCCAGGCTCAGCTCCAGGCGGTCCACCTCTTCCGCGTCAATGGTCAGGTTCATGTTTGCTTGGGCAGCCGCATCCACCAAACCTTGGACGCGAGGCACCAGCGTTTCAAACACGCGCTCCCGTTGCAGCACTTCATAGCGGGTGAACAGCGCGCTGAGCTTGATCGAAATGCCGTCTGCCTTCATGGGGCTGCTGGCGCGGCCACCGGGCGAGCGTGCAGCGATGCGCGCGATGGCATTGCGGTAGCTCGCCAGGTAGCGTTCGGCGTCCGCCTCCGTGCGCGCGCCTTCTCCGAGCATGTCGTAGCTGAAGGTCAGTTGGGGCTGTTCACGCCGCGCACTGGCCGCTTCACCCTGGGCCTCATCGATGTTGCGGCCCAGCACAAACTGACGGCCCAGCAATTGAATGGCGCGCACCGTGGCCGCAACCACCGTCTTGCTGCCCATGCGACCGAGCAGGCCGCCACTGTCCTCTCCGGGTAGGAATTTCTTGGACAAGTTGATGGCCGCGGCCGACAGACTGGCCAACATCTTGTGCGGGCCCTCGCTCCCCGCATCGAAATCCGCACGACCCAGTTGGTCGGCGGTGAGCGCGATGGCGGTTTCTGCATCGGGCACCCGCAACAGAGCTTCAGCCAGACGCATCAGGGCCAGGCCCTCGGGTCGGGTGATGGGGTACTCGCGCAGCAGCGATTCCATGGCCCAGAACGGCGCCGGGTTGTCGCGCACCTGCTGCACCCACGGCGCCGCCAGCGCCACGGCCTGCCCCCAACCTTCCCGCATGGCCCCCAACTCATTCAAGAGCGCCGCGACCTGGGCGTTCTCGTCCCGGTATGGCTCGGGCAAGCGTTGAATTTCGGGGCGGGCGGGCAGTGCAGCCATGAGGATCTCCTGATGATCCGTGGACTTTAGGCCGCATCAATCCGAAAATGTTGCGGACAATTCGCTGGCACACCGAAGGATTTCCGACATGGATTGGGACGCTCACCCGCCAGAGGGGTTGGATCGCATTGACCTGCGCATCCTGCGCGCCCTGCAGCAAGACGCCCGCATGACGCACCAAAAATTGGCGGACGAGGTGCACCTCTCCGCCAGCAGCGTTCACGAGCGCGTCAAACGTCTGCAGCGCGAGGGGTTCATCCTGGGTTACCGGGCCCAACTCAACCCGGACAAACTCGGAGCCGCGCTGATGGTCTTCGTCGAGGTGCTGCTGGACCGCACCGTCCACGACGTCATGGACACCTTCAAAGGGGCCGTTCAGGCCCGGCCCGAGATCTTGGAATGCCACCTGGTGGCCGGTGGCTTCGACTACCTGCTCAAGACCCGGGTGGCCGACATGGCCGCCTACCGAGAGTTCATCGGCAGCGGCATCTGGACGCTGCCGGGCGTGCGCGAAACCCGCACCTATGTGGTCATGGAAGAGGTGAAATGCGAGCCCGGGGTGCGGTTGTGAACCCGCACCCGAGCCCCGCACCTCAAATCACGTCGCCGTAGTCGGTTTCGACAAACAGGTTCAGCGAGTTCCGCCCGCTGCGCTCCCGGAAGCTCTTGCGCGCAAACAGCTTGGCCTGGGCGTCTTCGGGCAGGTCGGTGATGGTGAGCAGGTTGCGCGCCACCAGGGTCTCAATCACGTCTTCCAGCACCCGGACGAACTCGGCGTCCAGTCGCTGAAATTCGCCATTCGACGGCGCAATGGCTTCCAGAAAAGCACGCAACTCCGCGTCGCTGCCCTCGATGTATTCGGCCCCACCGGGGTTGCTTCGCAGCACCCCGGCGATGGCCCCGGTCGGATCACGGACGATGTAGGGCATGCAGCCTCTCCAGCCTCTGTCGGTTTAAACGCCACTGACCGGATGCTTGAGCTGACGCAGCAGCTCTTCAGCCACCGCATCCACCCCGCCCGACAGCGCGGCCTGGGTTTGCGCCAGTTCGTGCGCCGTCAACTCGCGCACCTCGACCACCGGGGCGGCCGCCACCGTCAGCGGCTGGCCCACCAGCGGCGTCTCAACCGCTTGCGGGCCCACGGGCAACCCCGCCATTGCCGCGTGGGTGTCCAGCGGCTGCAGCAGATCGCGCAGGTCCAGGGCAGCGCCCGAAGCCGGCGCGTCCTGGGCCACGACCGTCTCCTGCGGCGCCGCGAGATCGGCGAGATCCAGGCGCAGCACCTGGTTCGAAGCCTCGTCCAGCCACGCCACACTCTCCCGGCTTCCTGCGTGGCGGTGTTCGCCTTCCGAGGGCTCCACTTGGAACGAGCCCGCGCCGGTGGAGGGGGCTGCAGCCGCGCTCGGGGCGGCCACGGTGGCGGCACCGGGGTCAACGGCGAAGAGACCATGCTCCTGGGGTGCATTGAAGGCGGGGGTGGCAGATGCCGGAACAGCATCCAGCAAGACACTGAAGCTTCCCGACGCCGTATCGCCATCCGCATCGGTCAAGGTATAGCCGAGGCTGAGGTTGATGTCTTTGGAGTAATCGTTGTAGGTCAACCCGCCACCGTCGAAATTCATGCGGAAAGATCCCGAGATTTGCCGCACCTCCAACTTGGTGAAGTAGATGGCGCCGTTCATTAACGGGATCGACACTGTGGACACGCCGCCAGCGGAAGAAAAAGGAACCGAATAGGTGACCGTATCGCCTGCGGCATTCACTGCGGCTGTGACCGTGCAAATTCCCGAATAAGAGGCATTGCCCCCACCGTCGAACTTCAAGCCCACGCCGCGAACCTCGGCTGGTGCACTAGTGCCCTGGTACGAGAAATCCATCGTCAGATATTCACCGTCCTCAAACCAATTGCCTGGGCCGGGACTCCCACCAACACCGATCCACCCGTTATTGGTGTTGACTGAGCCGGCAGCTCCCGCGCTCGTAAATCCCTTCATTTCATTCACCACGTAGCCGCCAAAGAGCAGGGTTTTGTCGTTTACGTTGCCGCCGCCGATGGTCGTGTACGCCGTCGTCGGCTGACTGATCGAACCGATCGTGCCGTCTGAGCCTACCGGCGTCACCAACTGGACGCTGTACTGCGGGTTGCCGCCAGCGTTCACGGCATTTGGATCCACCGTTGCCCGCAGCACGGTACTGGCCGAGTCGCCCGCAGCCGTTCGCCCTTCCAGCGTGCCGGTGCCAAGATCCACCCAGACAATCGTCTTGCCGTCGACCACCAAGTTCGTCGGCAAACTGGCGGTATTCCAGCTCACCCGCGTCACGTCATTTGAGACTGTGGCTTCGGTCAGCACACCGGTCTCGGTGTAGACGCCGTCGTTGGCGATCGTGAACGAGCGCGGCGTCGAGCTCACCGTGGGCGCGTCATCCCAGACGGTCACGTTGAATGAGGAGCTGCCGATCAAATTACCCAGACTGTCGCGAGCATTCAAACTGATGGGAATGCTCAGACTGTGGTTCTCCCCAGCAACGACTGCGTGATCCAGGGCTGCCAGCTGCTTGAAGGTATAGCCGGTATTCGAGGCGTTGAGCGTCACCGTGAAGACAGACTGGGCGCCCGCCGAGGCAGTCAGGGTTCGGCTGCCGGCATCCCAGGCATAGGTCACGGTGGTGCCGTTGGAGGTCAGCGAAGGCAGGGTTGCCGTGTTGACCGACAGCACCACATTGCTGGCCACATTGGTGATGGTGCCCGCTTGGGTGATGTCATTGAGCGCCGACGCATCGCGGTTTTCATTGACGTCATCATCATCACTCGTCACGTTGCTGACGGTGAACGCGTCGTTGTTCGTGATCGTGCCCGTGGCAGCCACTCCTCCCACACTGAGGTTGTAGGTCTCGTTGGGCTCGACCAGGCTGTCTTGTGTCGTCGGCGTCGTGATAGTGAAGCTGGTGACACCAATCGGCACCACCAGGTTGCCCCCCACCAGGGTCACGCCGTTGCTGAACGTCGGCGTGCCATAGTCCGTCCCGCCGCCCGTCGCCGTGCCACCACCGAGCGTGAACGCAAAACTAGTGCTACTCGAGGACGCGTTGGACAGCGTCACGGTGTGCACCAGGCTCGTGCCTTCGCTCTGAGTGTCGCTCGTAACCGAGCTAACTGTCGGCACCGCATCATCATTGGTGATCGTCCCCGTGGCGCTGCCCGCCGTGCCACTGATGCTGTAGCCGCTGCCGCTGGCAATCGTGGCCACCACGGTCTCGTTGGGCTCGTACGTGCTGTCTGCAGTCGGGTCAATCGTAACCGTCGTGCTACCCGTGGTCTGACCTGCCAGGATGGTGATCGTCGCCGGCCGCGTTCCCGTGAAGTCCGTGCCCGCCGTCGCCGTCCCGCTCCAGCCCAGATTGATCACCGTGTCCGTCGACGACGGACGATCCAGACTCACCGAGTACACAAGGTTCGTCGCGCCGTCTTCCGTCACGCTTGCGGTACTCACGCTCACGCTGGCGATAGGCAGCGGCGTCACCGTGACATTGACCGTCGCCGTCTCGGTGATGCCCGCCGGGCTCGTCACCGTGTACGTGAAGCTCGCCGCGCCGCTGTAGTTGGCCGTCGGCGTGAACGTGATGTTCCCTCCCGAGAGGCTCACCGTCCCGCCCACCGCGCTGCCCACGGCCGTGACCGTCGGGCTGCCTTCAAACGTGTCGTTCGCCAGCAGGCTGCTGGCTGCAATCACCAGCGCCGTGTCTTCGGCCGTCGTCAGGCTGTCTGCCCGTTCGCGCCCTGACCCGTCACGCTGTACACGCTGCCGTCGCTCAGACCATCCGCATCCGTGGCCGTCAAGGTGCCGCTGATGACCGTGTCTTCGTCCCCGTTGCCGCTGGTGTCGCCCGTCACGCTCGTCGGGTCGTTCGCCGCACCCACGGTGATGGTCAGCGTGCCCACGTCAGTCAAGCTGCCGTCCGTCACGGTGTAGTTCACGCTGTCCGTGCCCGTGAAGTTCGCCGCCGGCGTGTAGGTGTAGCTGCCGTCAGTCGCCAGCACTAGGGTGCCGCCTTGCGCCGTCGTGTAGGTCCCGGCCACGGCCGTCAGGCTCGGGCCGTCCACGTCGGTGTCGTTGGCGAGCAGGCTCACGGTCGAGCTGAACGGCGTGTCTTCCGTCGCCGTGATCGCGTCGTCCACGGCCACCGGGGCGTCGTTCACCGGCGTGACGTTGATGCTCACGGTGTACGTATTGCTACCACCCTGCCCATCGCTCACGGTATACGTAAAGCTGTCCGGGCCGTTGTAGTTGCCGTTGGGCGTGTAGGTGTAGGTGCCGTCAGCGTTGATGGTCACCGCGCCATGGGCGGGGTCACTGGCCTTGGAGTAACTGACTGGGTCCTCATCTGCATCGACTGCTTCTGGGAGGGTCCCATTGATGGGCGCGTCTTCCGGGGTGCTGACCTTGGTATCAGCGGCAACCGGGGCATCGTTCCCCGAATGCACCACGATGTCGACGGTGTAGGTATTGCTGCCGCCGTTGCCATCGTTCACGGTGTACGTGAAGCTGTCGGGCCCGCTGTAGCCTTCCGCGGGGATATAGACATAGCTCCCGTCGCCGCCCACGGTGACGGTGCCGTGCGACGGGTCGCCAGCCTTGGCGTAGCTGACGGTGTCGCCGTCCAGGTCCGTCGCTTCGGGCAAGAGGCCTTCGATCGGCGTGTTCTCATCCGTCGAAATTTCAGCGTCGGCGGCCACCGGCGCATCGTTGACCGGGTTCACCGTGATCGCCACGGTGTAGGTGTTGCTGCCGCCCTGACCGTCGCTCACCGTGTACGTGAAGGTGTCCGGGCCGTTGTAGTTCGCCACCGGCGTGTACACGTAACTGCCATCAGCATTGACCGTCACCGTGCCATGGGCCGGATTGCTGGCCTTGGCGTAGCTGACGGCGTCGCCGTCCAAATCGCTGGCCGCGGGCAAGCTGCCCTCAATCACGGTGTCTTCGTTGGTGGACACCTCGGCGTTGGCCGCCACCGGCGCGTCGTTGACCGGATTGACCGTGATCGCCACGGTGTAGGTGTTGCTGCCACCCTGGCCATCGCTCACCGTGTAGGTGAAGCTGTCTGGGCCGTTGTAGTTCGCCACCGGCGTGTAGACGTAGCTGCCATCAGCATTGACCGTCACCGTGCCGTGGGCCGGATTGCTGGCCTTGGCGTAGCTCACCGCATCGCCATCCAGGTCGCTAGCCTCAGGCAAGCTGCCCTCAATCACCGTGTCTTCGTTGGTGGACACCTCGGCATTGGCCGCCACCGGGGCATCGTTTCCGGCGCCCACGTCAATATTGACCGTGTAGGTGTTGCTACCGCCCTGACCATCGCTCACCGTGTAGGTGAAGCTGTCCGGGCCGTTGTAGTTCGCCACCGGCGTGTACACGTAGCTGCCATCGGCATTCACTTCGACCGTGCCATGGTTCGGATTGCTGGCCTTGGTGTAGCTGACGGCGTCGCCATCCGCATCGCTCGCAGCCGGCAGGTTGCCCTCAATCGCCGTGTCTTCGCTGGTCGAAATGCTGGCGTCGGCCGCGACCGGCGCGTCGTTGACCGGGTTCACCGTGATCGCCACGGTGTAGGTGTTGCTGCCACCCTGGCCGTCGCTCACGGTGTAGGTGAAGCTGTCCGGACCGTTGTAGTTCGCCACCGGCGTGTAGACATAGCTGCCATCAGCATTGACCGTCACAGTGCCATGGGCCGGATTGCTGGCCTTGGCGTAGTTGACGGTGTCGCCGTCCAGGTCGCTGGCCGCGGGCAGGTTGCCGCTGACCACCGTGTCTTCATTCGTTGTCGCAGTTGCGTTCGCAGCGACCGGCGCATCGTTGACAGGGTTCACCGTGATCGCCACGGTGTAGGTGTTGCTGCCGCCTTGGCCGTCGCTCACCATGTAGGTGAAGCTGTCCGGGCCGTTGTAGTTCGCCACCGGCGTGTACACGTAACTGCCATCAGCATTGACCGTCACCGTGCCATGGGCCGGGTCGCCGGCCTTGGCGTAGCTGACGGTGTCGCCGTCCAGGTCGCTGGCGGCCGGCAAGTTGCCGTTGATCGTCGTGTCTTCCAGGGTTGTTAAGCTGGCATCCGCACCTTCAGGTGCATCGCCCATTGGGTTGACGATGACATTGACCACCGCAGTACTTGTCGCACCTTGGGCATCCATCACCGTATAGGTGAACGACGCGGGGCCGGTGTAGTTCGCAGGGGGCGTGAACACCACATTCCCCCCCACCAGGGAGACGGTTCCATTGACTGCGCTTTGAACACTGACAATGGTGAGCGAGTCGCCTTCAGGGTCGCGATCGTTGACCAGCAAGATTTGCGGCGCCATGGTCAAGGCCGCGTCCTCGTTGGTGAACACGGTGTCATTCACCGCCACCGGCGCATCATTGACCGGGCTCACCGTGACGTTCACGGTGTAGGTGTTGCTGCCACCCTGGCCGTCGCTCACCGTGTAGGTGAAGCTGTCCGGGCCGTTGTAGTTCGGGGACGGGGTGTAGACGTAACTGCCGTTGGCATTCACGGTCACCGTGCCATGGGCCGGGTCGCTGGCCTTGGCGTAGCTCACCGCATCGGCATCCACATCGCTACCCGTGGGCAGCGTGCCATTGACCGCCGTGTCTTCGTTCGTCGTGACCGCCGCGTTGGCCGCCACCGGCGCATCATTGACCGGGCTCACCGTGACGTTCACGGTGTAGGTATTGCTGCCGCCCTGGCCATCGCTCACCGTGTAGGTGAAGCTGTCCGGGCCGTTGTAGTTTGCTGCCGGCGTGTACACATAGCTGCCGTTGGCATTCACGGTCACCGTGCCATGGGCCGGGTCGCTGGCCTTGGCGTAGCTGACGGTGTCGCCGTCCAAGTCGCTGGCCGCGGGCAGGCTGCCGCTGACCGCCGTGTCTTCATTCGTCGTCGCGGTCGCGTTCGCCGCCACCGGCGCGTCGTTGACCGGGTTCACCGTGATCGCCACGGTGTAGGTGTTGCTGCCGCCTTGGCCGTCGCTCACGGTGTAGGTGAAGCTGTCTGGGCCGTTGTAGTTTGCTGCCGGCGTGTACACGTAGCTGCCGTTGGCATTCACGGTCACCGTGCCATGGGCCGGGTCGCTGGCCTTGGCGTAGCTGACGGTGTCGCCGTCCAAGTCGCTGGCCGCGGGCAGGCTGCCGCTGACCGCCGTGTCTTCATTCG
>NZ_JAEDAL010000015.1 GCF_016093295.1 Inhella gelatinilytica
CGCCGTCCATCTGGGCGGCACCGGTGATCATGTTCTTGACGTAGTCAGCGTGACCCGGGCAGTCCACGTGAGCGTAGTGACGATTGGCCGTCTCGTACTCGACGTGCGCGGTGTTGATCGTGATACCACGAGCCTTCTCTTCCGGGGCCGCATCGATCTGGTCGTAGGCCTTGGCCTCGCCACCGAACTTCGAAGCCAGCACCGTTGCGATCGCCGCCGTCAGCGTGGTCTTGCCATGGTCCACGTGGCCGATGGTGCCCACGTTTACGTGCGGCTTGGTGCGTTCAAACTTACCTTTTGCCATTTGGAATCTCCAAAAAAGAACAGAGTCCCGTCTACGGTTTTAGGTCTGTCAGCCCACCCGAACCCCACCGGGACGGGCACCGGTGGCGGGCAGGTTGCAGACCATGGGGATTTACTTGGCGCGAGCCGTGATGATGGCGTCGGACACGTTCTTCGGAGCTTCGCTGTAGTGCTTGAACTCCATCGTGTACGTGGCGCGACCTTGCGACATCGAGCGCAGCGTGGTCGAGTAGCCGAACATTTCCGACAGGGGAACTTCGGCCTTGATGACCTTGCCACCGCCCACCATGTCGTCCATGCCCTGGACCATGCCGCGGCGGCTGGACAGATCGCCCATCACCGAACCGGCGTAGTCTTCTGGGGTCTCGACTTCCACGGCCATCATCGGCTCGAGGATCACAGGGCTGGCGCGACGGCAAGCCTCTTTGAAGCCCATCGAAGCGGCCATCTTGAACGCATTTTCGTTCGAGTCCACGTCGTGGTAAGAACCGAACGTCAGCGTAACCTTCACGTCCACCACCGGGAAGCCGGCCAGCACGCCGTTCGGCAGGGTGTCGATAACACCCTTCTCGACCGCAGGGATGTACTCGCGCGGCACCACACCGCCCTTGATGGCGTCCACGAACTCGAAGCCCTTGCCAGCTTCTTGCGGCTCCACCGTCAACACGACGTGACCGTACTGACCCTTACCGCCCGACTGACGCACGAACTTGCCTTCGACATCGGTCGCCGTCTTGCGAATGGTTTCGCGGTAGGCCACCTGCGGCTTGCCGACGTTGGCTTCCACGCCGAACTCGCGCTTCATGCGGTCAACAATGATTTCCAGGTGCAACTCGCCCATGCCCGAGATGATGGTCTGGCCCGATTCTTCGTCGGTGCGCACGCGGAAGGACGGGTCTTCCTTGGCCAGTCGACCCAGGGCGATACCCATCTTTTCCTGATCGGCCTTGGTCTTGGGCTCGACAGCCTGCGAAATCACCGGCTCGGGGAAGTTCATCTTCTCCAAGGTGATGATGGCGTCCGGATCGCACAGGGTTTCACCCGTGGTCACTTCCTTCAGGCCCACGCAAGCCGCGATGTCACCGGCCAAAATTTCCGAGATTTCTTCGCGCTGGTTGGCGTGCATCTGCAGAATACGGCCGATACGCTCTTTCTTGCCCTTGATGGGGTTGAACACCGAGTCACCCGACTTCAAGACGCCCGAGTAGACGCGCACGAAAGTCAGCTGGCCCACGTACGGGTCGGTCATCAGCTTGAACGCGAGAGCGGCGAACTTCTCGTTGTCATCTGCCTTGCGGGTGACTTCCTTCTCGTCATCGTCCGTGCCGCCGACCGGGGGAATATCCACCGGGCTGGGCAAGAAGTCGATCACGGCATCCAACATGCGCTGCACACCCTTGTTCTTGAAGGCGGTACCGCACAGCATGGGCTGGATTTCCGTCGCGATCGTGCGCTGACGGATGGCCAACTTGATTTCGGCTTCGCTCAGCTCGCCCGACTCCAAGTACTTGTTCATCAGCTCTTCGCTGGCCTCAGCGGCGGCTTCGACCATCTTTTCGCGCCATTCATTGGCGGTGTCGACGAGCTCAGCCGGGATGTCCACGTAGTCGAACTTCATGCCCTGCGAGGCCTCATCCCACAGGATGGCCTTCATCTTGATCAGGTCCACGACGCCCTTGAAGTTGTCTTCAGCGCCGATGGGGATCACGATGGGCACAGGGTTGGCCTTCAGGCGGGTCTTCATCTGGTCAACGACCTTGAAGAAGTTCGCGCCCGTGCGGTCCATCTTGTTGACGAACGCCAGACGGGGCACCTTGTACTTGTTGGCCTGACGCCAGACGGTTTCCGACTGCGGCTGCACGCCGCCCACCGCACAGTACACCATGCAGGCACCGTCCAGCACGCGCATGGAACGCTCCACCTCAATGGTGAAATCCACGTGGCCCGGGGTGTCAATGATGTTGAAACGGTGCTCGGGGTAGGACATGTCCATGCCCTTCCAGAAGCAGGTGGTCGCAGCCGACGTGATCGTGATGCCGCGCTCTTGTTCCTGCTCCATCCAGTCCATCGTTGCGGCACCGTCGTGCACCTCACCGATCTTGTGGTTCACACCGGTGTAGTACAGGATGCGCTCGGTCGTGGTGGTCTTGCCGGCGTCGATGTGAGCGCTGATGCCGATGTTGCGATAGCGCTCAATGGGGGTCTTACGGGCCATGGTTTGCTCCGAAATGCGTGAGCCGCCGACGGGTTGGTAGAAACCCGCGGCGGCCGAAGGGGCTGAAGTTTAGAAGCGGAAGTGCGAGAACGCCTTGTTGGCGTCGGCCATGCGGTGAACTTCGTCACGCTTCTTCATGGCGCCGCCACGGCCCTCGCAGGCCTCCAGCAGTTCGTTGGCCAAACGCTGGGCCATCGACTTCTCGCCACGCTTGCGCGCCGATTCCTTCAACCAGCGCATGGCCAGAGCCACGCGGCGGACAGGGCGAACTTCCACGGGAACTTGGTAGTTCGCACCGCCCACGCGGCGGGACTTCACTTCGACCATCGGCTTGACGTTGTTCAGAGCGGTCGAGAAGACTTCCAGCGGGTCCTTGCCCGACTTCTTCTCGATTTGCTCCAGCGCACCGTAAATGATGCGTTCGGCCACGGCCTTTTTGCCCGATTCCATGATGACGTTCATGAACTTGGACAGGTCCACGCTGTTGAATTTCGGATCCGGCAGGATCTCGCGCTTCGGTACTTCGCGACGACGAGGCATTTCTCTTCCTTTGTGTCTTCAGTTGGCTGCTTTCGCAACCGCGGACAGCCAGCTTCAGGCCATCCACTTACTCGGTTCACCCGATGGGGCGCTACCGCTTGATTCCAGGGACGAACCCCAGAGACGTGATTACTTCTTGGGACGCTTCGCGCCGTACTTCGAGCGCGATTGCTTCCGATCCTTGACGCCCTGCAGATCCAGGGAGCCGCGCACGATGTGGTAACGCACACCGGGCAAGTCCTTCACACGACCGCCGCGCACGAGCACAACGCTGTGCTCTTGCAGGTTGTGGCCTTCACCGCCGATGTACGAGATCACCTCAAACCCGTTGGTCAGACGCACCTTGGCAACCTTACGCAAAGCCGAGTTCGGCTTCTTGGGCGTCGTGGTGTACACGCGGGTGCAGACGCCACGGCGCTGCGGGCAATCCTGCATGGCAGGCGACTTGGATTTCGTGACCTCGGCCTGACGGCCAAAGCGCACGAGCTGATTGATGGTTGGCATGTTTGACTTGTTCCCGTTTGAAGTCAAAGACAATTCGAATTTCACCGACGTGCGGACGCACCTCGGCCAATCCGAAGAAAAGCCGGCGATTATAGCCAGGCGTTGAAGAGATGCAAGGTTTATCCCGATTGGCAGACGAAATCCAACCCCATCAGCCCCCCGTTCGGCTGGTGCTTGACACCCATGTGCTGCTGGATCTCTGGCTTTTCCAGGATGCCCGCCTCGCCGGATTCGAGGCGGCGCTGCAGCAGGAGCGCGTCACTTGGCTCGCCAGTCCGGCCATGCTGGACGAACTGCACCATGTGGCCCACCGCCCCTGGGAAGATCGCTGGCGCGCCCTGCCCCGACTGTTTGCGCCGCAGGGGCTGTATCGTCTTTGCACGCCGCCGACCCAGGCCGCCCCCTGGAGGAGCAAAGACCCGGACGACCAGAAATTCCTGGACCTGGCGTGGCAGGAGCAGCCGGTTCGGCTGTGGAGCCGGGATCTGGCCCTGCTCCGCTGGGCAAAGCGCGCCGCAGCGCACGGCATTCAGATTGAACGCCCGGAGGACGGCTGGCGCGCCGTGCAGGCCTGCTGGTCAACCGAGTGACAGGGTTGCCCCCATAAAAAAGGGCGGCACCGTGGCCGCCCTTGGGGAGAGAGAGCGCCCGAAGGCGCCGCACCTTATTCGGCGCTTGAGTCGGCGTCGTCCAAGGCTGCCAACTGCATCGCGGCCAATTCCTCGGCTTCCTGCAGGGCGATGGCCTTGCGCTCGGCATCGTCCATCTCCTCCTTGGCGCGGCGAGCCTTGTGGAAGGCCATGCCCGTGCCCGCCGGAATCAGGCGACCCACGATGACGTTTTCCTTCAAGCCACGCAGCTCGTCGCGCTTGCCCATGATGGCCGCCTCGGTGAGCACGCGGGTGGTTTCCTGGAAGGAAGCCGCCGAGATGAAGGAGTCGGTCGACAGCGAGGCCTTGGTAATGCCCAGCAGCACGTCGTTGTAAGTCGGCGGCATCTTGCCCGCGGCCCGCAGTTGATCGATCGAACCGAGGATCTCGGAACGCTCGACCTGCTCGCCGGAGATGTAGCTGGACTCACCCGGATCGACGATCTGCACGCGACGCAGCATTTGGCGAACGATCACTTCAATGTGCTTGTCGTTGATCTTCACACCCTGGAGTCGGTACACGTCCTGAACCTCGTCCACGATGTAGCGCGCCAACTCTTCGATGCCCAACAGGCGCAGGATGTCCTGCGGGTCCGCCGGACCGTCAACGATGGGCTCGCCCTTGTTCACCACCTGACCTTCGTGCACCAGGATGTTCTTGTCCTTGGGCACCAGTTCTTCCCAGACCTTGCCATCCGGGTCGGTGATCTGCAAGCGCACCTTGCCCTTGGTTTCCTTACCGAACGACACCGTACCGGTTTGTTCGGCCAGAACCCCCTTGTCTTTGGGTGAGCGGGCTTCGAACAGTTCAGCCACACGGGGCAGACCGCCGGTAATGTCGCGGGTCTTCTGCCCTTCGACCGGAATACGAGCCAGAACCTCACCCGGGGCGAGGTCTTGGCCGTCCCGCACCTGAATCAGCGAGCCGACTTGGAAACCAATCGTCACCGAGTGGTCGGTGCCCGGAATCTTGACCTCGTGGCCACCAGCATCCAGCAGCTTGATCTGCGGACGGACGACCTTGGCAGCCCCACGGCGCTTCGGATCGATCACGACCAGGGTCGACAAGCCGGTGACTTCGTCCACCTGCTTGGCCACCGTCACGCCCTCTTCGATGTTCTCGAACTTCGCCTTACCGGCGAATTCCGTGATGATCGGTCGGGTCAGCGGATCCCAGTTGGCCAGCACCGTACCGGCCTTCAGGGTTTGATCGGCCTTGATGTTGAGGATGGCGCCGTACGGCACCTTGTGGCGTTCGCGTTCGCGGCCGTGCTGGTCGGAAATGATGATTTCGCCCGAACGGGAGATCACCACCAATTCGCCCTTGCCATTGGTCACGTAACGCATCGTGGCATTGAAGCCGATGATGCCGTCCGACTTGGCTTCCACGCTGGAGGCCACGGCGGCACGCGAGGCGGCACCCCCGATGTGGAAGGTCCGCATGGTCAGCTGAGTGCCCGGCTCACCGATGGACTGGGCGGCGATCACGCCCACGGCTTCACCGTTGTTCACCATGCCGCCGCGGCCCAGGTCTCGGCCGTAGCAGCTGGCGCACAAGCCGTAGCGCGTGGCGCAAGTCAGCGGTGTACGGACTTTGACTTCGTCGACCCCAGCCGCTTCGACCTTGTCCAGCGTGTCTTCGTCCAGCATCTTGCCGGCCGGAACGATGACCGCCTGGGTCTCCGGGTTCAGCACATCGATCGCGGCCACACGACCCAAGATACGGTCGCGCAACGATTCAATGACTTCACCGCCTTCGACCAAGGCGCGCATGGCCATGCCGTTGTCGGTACCGCAGTCGTCCTCGGTCACCACCAAGTCCTGCGTCACATCGACCAGACGACGGGTCAGATAACCCGAGTTGGCGGTCTTCAACGCCGTATCCGCCAGACCCTTACGGGCGCCGTGGGTGGAAATGAAGTACTGCAACACGTTCAGACCTTCACGGAAGTTGGCCGTGATGGGGGTCTCAATAATGCTGCCGTCCGGTTTGGCCATCAGGCCCCGCATACCCGCCAACTGGCGAATCTGGGCCGCGCTACCGCGAGCACCTGAGTCGGCCATCATGTAGATGGAGTTGAACGACTCTTGGGTGACGGTCTTGCCGTTGCGATCCTGAACCTTCTCAACCTTGAGGTGGTCCATCATCTTCTTGCCGATTTCATCACCGGCCTTGCCCCAGATGTCCACCACCTTGTTGTAGCGCTCACCCGCGGTCACAAGACCCGAGATGTACTGCTGCTCGATCTCTTTGACCTCTTTTTCGGCCGCCTCGATCAAGGTGTGCTTCTCAGCGGGGACCAACATGTCGTCGATGGCGATCGACAAGCCGGCACGCGTCGCCAAGCGGAAACCCGATTGCATCAGCTTGTCCGCCAACACCACGGTTTCCTTCAGGCCGCACTTGCGGAAGGAGGCGTTGATCAGCTTGCTGATCTCCTTCTTCTTCAGTGCCTTGTTGATGTTGGAGAACGGCAGGCCCTTGGGCAGGATTTCCGACAGCAGGGCACGGCCCACAGTGGTTTGCACCAACTTGGTTTCCGGAATCCAAGAACCATCGTCGCCTTTGCGGTGCTCCACCAAACGGACGTTGATGCGGGCGGTGATTTCCACCACCCCGTTGTCCAGGGCGCGCTGCAATTCGGGCAGGTCGGCAAAGACCATGCCTTCGCCCTTACCGTTGGTGCGCTCGCGAGTGGCGTAGTACAGGCCCAGCACCACGTCTTGCGACGGCACGATGGAGGGCTCGCCCGAGGCGGGGAACAGCACGTTGTTGGAGGCCAGCATCAGGGTGCGGGCTTCCATCTGGGCTTCGATCGACAACGGAACGTGAACGGCCATCTGGTCACCGTCAAAGTCCGCGTTGAAGGCCGCGCAAACCAGCGGGTGCAACTGAATGGCCTTGCCTTCGATCAGCACCGGCTCAAAGGCCTGAATGCCGAGGCGGTGCAGCGTCGGGGCACGGTTCAGCAGAACCGGGTGCTCCTTGATGACCTCTTCCAAGATATCCCACACCACAGGGGTGCCGGCCTCGACTTCTTTCTTGGCGGCCTTGATGGTGGTGGCGATCCCCATCGCCTCGAGGCGGCTGAAGATGAAGGGCTTGAAGAGCTCGAGCGCCATCAGTTTGGGCAGGCCACACTGGTGCAGCTTCAAGGTCGGGCCCACGGTGATCACCGAACGGCCCGAGTAGTCCACGCGCTTGCCCAGCAAGTTCTGACGGAAGCGACCGCCCTTGCCCTTGATCATGTCGGCCAGCGACTTGAGCGGACGCTTGTTGGCCCCCGTCATAGCCTTGCCGCGACGGCCGTTGTCCAGCAAGCTGTCCACCGACTCCTGCAACATGCGCTTTTCGTTGCGCACGATGATCTCGGGGGCCTTGAGCTCCAGCAGGCGGTCCAGACGGTTGTTGCGGTTGATAACGCGGCGGTACAGATCGTTCAGATCCGAGGTCGCGAAACGGCCGCCGTCCAGCGGCACCAGCGGGCGCAGATCCGGCGGCAGCACCGGCAGCACCTGCATGACCATCCACTCGGGTTTGATGCCCGAGCGCTTGAAGGCCTCCATGACCTTGAGGCGCTTGGAGTTCTTCTTGATCTTGAGCTCGGAGCCGGTCATGTCGTTGCGGATCTTGTCGATCTCCACATCGAGGTCCATGTCCGCCAGCAGGCGCTGAATGCCCTCGGCCCCCATCAGCGCGGTGAACTCGTCGCCGTGCTTTTCCAGTTCGACGTCGTACTGCTCTTCGCTCAGGATGGCGAATTTCTTCAGCGGGGTCATGCCGGGGTCCACCACGACATACGCTTCAAAGTACAGCACGCGTTCGATGTCGCGCAGCGTCATGTCCAGCACCAGGCCCAGACGCGACGGCAGCGACTTCAGGAACCAGATGTGGGCGCACGGGGCCGCCAGGTCGATGTGACCCATGCGATCACGGCGCACCTTGGTCTGGGTGACTTCAACCCCGCACTTCTCACAGATCACGCCACGGTGCTTCAGCCGCTTGTACTTGCCGCACAAGCACTCGTAGTCCTTGATCGGGCCAAAGATCTTGGCGCAGAACAGGCCATCGCGCTCCGGTTTGAAGGTGCGGTAGTTGATGGTCTCGGGCTTTTTCACCTCACCGAAGGACCACGAGCGAATCTTTTCCGGCGAAGCAATGCCGATCTTGATCGCGTCGAAGTGCTCGTCCGGCGTGAACTGCTTGAACAGGTCCAGCAAACCTTTCATGTCGTTCTCCTGTTCCTTGATTAGTTGCGCTCGAGCTCGATATCAATACCGAGCGAGCGAATTTCCTTGACCAACACGTTGAACGATTCCGGCATGCCGGCATCGATCGAGTGCTCACCCTTGACGATGTTCTCGTACACCTTGGTGCGGCCATTCACGTCATCGGACTTCACGGTCAGCATTTCCTGCAGCACGTAAGACGCACCGTAGGCTTCCAAGGCCCAGACTTCCATCTCACCGAAGCGCTGGCCACCGAACTGCGCCTTACCACCCAAGGGCTGCTGCGTGACCAAGCTGTACGGGCCGGTCGAACGGGCGTGCATCTTGTCGTCCACCAAGTGGTGCAGCTTCAGCACGTGCATGTAGCCCACCGTCACGGGACGCTCAAAGCGCTCGCCCGTGCGGCCGTCACTCAGATAGCACTGAGTACGGGTCGCGGTGAGGCCCTTGCGTTCAGCGACGTCATCCGGGTACGCCAAGTGCAGCATGGCGCGGATTTGCTCTTCGGCAGCGCCATCGAACACCGGCGTGGCAAACGTCGCACCGGCCGTCAGGTTCTTGGCCATGGCTTGCACTTCGTCGTCGGACAACAGCGACAGGTCTTCCTTGCGGCCGCCGCTCTGGTTGTAGAGCTTGTCCAGGAATTGACGCAACTCCGCCACCTTGGCTTCCCGCTGCAGCATGTCACCCAGACGCTGGCCAATGCCCTTGGCCGCCCAGCCGAGGTGGACCTCCAGAACCTGACCCACGTTCATCCGCGAGGGCACACCCAGCGGGTTGAGCACGATGTCGCACGGCGTGCCGTCGGCCATGTAGGGCATGTCCTCGACCGGAACAATCTTGGAGACCACCCCCTTGTTGCCGTGACGGCCGGCCATCTTGTCCCCCGGCTGCAGGCGGCGCTTAACGGCGAGGTACACCTTCACCATCTTCAGCACGCCGGCCGGCAGCTCGTCGCCTTGGGTCAGCTTCTTGCGCTTTTCTTCAAACGCCAAGTCAAAGCTGTGGCGGGTTTGATCCAGGCTGTTCTTGATCGACTCCAGCTGATTGGCCAGGTCCTCATCCGCCGGGCGGATGTCAAACCAGTGATGCTTTTCGACCTCGGTCAGGTACTCGGCCGTGATGACCGTGCCTTTGGCGATCTTCTTCGGGCCGCCGTTGGCGGTCTTGCCAATCAGGAGCTTCTTGATCCGGTCAAAGGCATCGGCTTCCACGATGCGCATCTGGTCATTCAGATCCAGACGGAACCGCTTCAACTCGTCGTCAATGATCTGCTGGGCGCGCTTGTCGCGGGGGATGCCCTCGCGGGTGAACACCTGCACGTCGATGACCGTACCCTGCGTGCCCTGGTCGACACGCAGCGAAGTGTCCTTCACGTCCGAAGCCTTCTCGCCGAAGATGGCGCGCAGCAGCTTCTCTTCCGGCGTCAGCGTGGTTTCGCCCTTGGGCGTGACCTTGCCCACCAGCACGTCGCCCGGGTTGACCTCGGCGCCGATGTAGACGATGCCCGACTCGTCCAAGCGCGCCAGTTGCTGCTCGCTCAAATTCGGGATGTCGCGGGTGATTTCTTCGCTGCCCAGTTTGGTGTCGCGCGCCATGACCACCAATTCCTCGATGTGAATCGAGGTGTAGCGGTCGTCGGCCACCACGCGTTCGGAGATCAAGATCGAATCTTCGAAGTTGTAGCCGTTCCAGGGCATGAAGGCGACCATCATGTTCTGGCCCAGGGCCAACTCACCCAGATCGGTCGAGGCGCCGTCGGCGACGATGTCACCTGCGGCCACGCGATCCCCGCGCTTCACGATGGCGCGCTGATGGATGTTGGTGTTCTGGTTGGAACGCTGGTACTTGATGAGGTTGTAGATGTCCACACCCACCTCACCCGCCACCGTTTCCGTGTCGTTCACGCGAATCACGATGCGGTTCGTGTCCACGTAATCAACCACGCCGCCGCGGCGAGCGGCCACGACCGTGCCCGAGTCCTTGGCGGCCACGCGCTCGACGCCGGTGCCCACGAAGGCTTTTTCAGGACGCAGGGTCGGCACGGCTTGGCGCTGCATGTTGGCGCCCATCAACGCGCGGTTCGCGTCATCGTGTTCCAGGAAGGGCACGAGCGAGGCAGCCACCGACACGATCTGCGCAGGGGCCACGTCCATGTACTGCACGCGCTCAGGGCTCAGCAACACCGATTCGCCGGCTTCACGCGCGCTGACCAGCTCATCGGTCAGACGGCCGTTGGCGTCCAGCGAGGCGTTGGCCTGGGCGATAACGTACTTGCCTTCCTCGATGGCCGACAGGTAGTCGATCTGGTCGGTCACCTGGCTGTCCACCACGCGGCGGTACGGCGTCTCCAAGAAACCGTACTCGTTCAGGCGCGCGAACAGAGCCAGCGAGTTGATCAGGCCGATGTTCGGACCTTCCGGCGTTTCGATCGGGCACACGCGGCCATAGTGGGTCGGGTGCACGTCACGGACTTCAAAGCCTGCCCGCTCACGGGTCAGACCGCCTGGGCCCAGGGCGGAAACACGGCGCTTGTGCGTGATTTCCGACAAGGGGTTGGTCTGATCCATGAACTGCGACAGCTGGGACGCACCGAAGAACTCCTTCAGCGCCGCAGAGATCGGCTTGGAGTTGATCAGGTCGTGCGGCATCAGGGCTTCGGTTTCGGCCTGGCCCAGACGCTCCTTCACGGCCTTTTCGATGCGGGCCAGGCCCGAGCGGTACTGGTTTTCGGCCAGTTCGCCGACGCAACGCACGCGACGGTTGCCCAGGTGGTCGATATCGTCCACTTGGCCCCGACCATTGCGCAATTCCACCAGGATCTTGACGACGTCCAGGATGTCCTCATTGGAGAGGGTCATCTCGCCCTCGCCGCTGTCACGCCCCACTCGAGCGTTGAACTTCATGCGGCCGACCCGGCTCAGGTCGTAGGTGTCCGCGCTGTAGAACAGGCGGTTGAACAGGGCCTCGACCGCATCTTCGGTCGGCGGCTCGCCCGGGCGCATCATGCGGTAGATCGCCACGCGCGCTGCGAATTGGTCGGCGGTCTCGTCCAGAGCGAGGGTCTGGCTGATGTAGGCGCCTTCGCTCAGTTCATTCGTGAACAGGCACTGCAGCTCTTTGATGCCGGCGGCGCGAAGCTTCTTGAGCAGCGACTCGGTCAGCTCTTCGTTGGCCTTGGCAATGATTTCACCGGTATCCGGATCCACCATGTTCTTGGCGACCACACGGCCCACCAAGAAGTCTTCCGGCACCGAGATGTACTGCGTGCCCGAGCTTTCCAGCTGCTTGATGTGGCGAGCCGTGACGCGCTTGTCCTTCTCAACAACGACCTTGCCTTCTTTGTCGGTCAGATCGAATCGAGCGACTTCGCCTTTGATGCGCTCGGCCACAAATTCCATTTGCGCCCCGACATCCATCAAGCGGAAGTTGTCGAACGAGAAGAAATGGGCCAGGATCTGCTCGGGGTTCAGGCCGATGGCCTTGAGCAGGATGGAAACCGGCATCTTGCGGCGGCGGTCGACGCGGAAGTACAGGATGTCTTTCGGGTCGAATTCGAAATCCAGCCACGAACCGCGGTAGGGAATGATGCGGCTGGAAAACAGCAGCTTGCCCGAACTGTGGGTCTTGCCCTTGTCATGTTCGAAGAAGACGCCCGGCGAGCGGTGCAGCTGCGACACGATGACGCGCTCGGTGCCGTTGATGATGAAGGAGCCGTAGTCGGTCATCAAGGGCACTTCGCCCATGTAGACCTCTTGCTCTTTGATTTCACGGACCTGCTTGTTCGACGGGGTCGAAGTCTCGCGGTCGTAAATGATCATTTGCAACTTGGCGCGCACAGCCGCGGCGAAAGTCAGGCCGCGCTGCTGACACTCACGCTCGTCAAAGGTCGGACGGGCGATGTTGAATTCCAAGAAACGCATCTCGACAAACTGGTTGTGCGAGACGATGGGGAAAGCCGCCAAAAAGGCCGCTTGCAGGCCCTCGGGCTTACGCTGGGCCGGGGGGACGTCTTTTTGCAGGAAGGCCTTGTAGGAATCCTTCTGCATCGTCAGCAGATAGGGCACGCCCAGCACGCTGTCGCGTTGGCCGAAGCTCTTGCGGATGCGTTTGCGTTCCGTGTAGCTGTAAGGGGTAGCTTGCGCCATGAAAGCTCCGAGGAGTTGAGGCCGTGGGGGATCAGTCCAGCAGCCGGACGACTGGCGTCTCGAACATTGCATTCGAGGTTCGGTGACGGGCCACTACCCGTCGCTGGCAGACAACCTGCGGCATTGCGCTACAGGCTCGACCAAACCCGTTCTCTGCAGTCGGATCAGAGAACCTTCGGAAAAACCCGGCATTGTAGACCTGCCGGACCCTTGCGAAGGACCTCGTCGGAAATGGAACAAGGCCGAACCCCGTTTCCGGGGCTCGACCTCGCAGTTTCGGTCGGTGAGCGGCGTCGCGAGCGGGTCGAGGTGGGGTCTGAGGCGCGCAGCCGTACTTTCGTACGGCGAGCACCGCAGGCCCCAGATCGGCCCGCGCAGTAGCCGAGCACCGATCGAATTACTTGGCTTCGGCCTTGGCGCCGGCTTCGACCAGCTTCTTGACGGCGGCGTCGGCGTCGGCCTTGGGCAGGGCTTCCTTGACGGTCTTGGGGGCGCCATCGACCAGGTCCTTGGCTTCCTTCAGACCCAGGCCGGTGATTTCACGCACGGCCTTGATCACGCCAACCTTGTTCGCGCCGGCTTCGAGCAGCACAACGTTGAATTCGGTCTTCTCTTCAGCGGCCGGGGCAGCGGCGCCACCGCCAGCAGCCGGGGCGGCCATCGAGGCGGCGGACACGCCGAACTTCTCTTCAATGGCCTTGACCAGGTCATTGAGTTCCATCACCGACATGCTGTCGAGGGCGGTCAGGAAAGCGTCTTTATCGAATGCCATTTGAGGCTCCTAAGAATCGAAAAATGATTGAAAACGGATGCGTGCCAATTAGGCGGCGGCGGGCGCTTCGGCGCCCTCGCCACGCTTGGCCGCCAAGGCCGCCAGCACGGCAGCAGTGCGCTGCACGGGCGACTTGAGCAGACCGGCCAGTTGCGACAGCAGGACTTCCTTGCTGGGCACCGAAGCCAGGGTCTTCAGGCTGTTCACATCCAGGGCTTTGCCGTTGTAGGCGCCGCCCTTGAGGACCAGCTTGTCATTGCTCTTGGCGAAGTCGGCCACCACCTTGGCGGCGGCAACTGCATCTTCAGAAAAGCCGTAGATCAGCGGACCGACCATCAGCTCCGCCGCGGGCTCGAACGGGGTGCCAGCAACGGCACGACGGGCCAGGGTGTTCTTCAGCACATGAAGATACACACCCTTGGACCGCGCGTCGACGCGCAGCTTGTTCAGAGCTTCCACGGTGAGGCCACGGTACTCGGCGATCGCGAGCGTCTGGGACTTGGCCGCTTGCGCAGCCACTTCCGAGACGACGGCAGCCTTCTCGTTGCGATTCAGACTCAAGGTCTATCTCCTCACATCGCGGCATCAGGATCACTCCCGAATACCGCACCGGTTTTAGCGACCTTGCCGTCTCGGAGCCCCGTTGCTTCCATGGGAGTCACGGGAATTCCTCGTCGGCGGGGACCGCCATCTGCGCTGGCATCCACCCTTGCGGGCTTCCATTACGCTTTCGCGCCAGCGGTCTTGGATGACCTGCGACTCTTTACGTGCACCCGACCTCAGGGCTGGCGTGCCCAGAGGCCTTCGGCACGCACCGATCAGTCCTCAGGACTGCCCGGTGTAGAGCCTCAGCCCACCACTTCAAACTCAAGCCGCGGCTTGAGCGTTGATCGATGCGACTTCCACGCGGGCGCCGACGCCCATGGTGGAGGACACAGCCACCTTGCGCAGGTAAACACCCTTGCTCGAAGCCGGCTTGGACTTGTTCAAGGCGTCCACCAGGGCGCGCAGGTTGTCGGCCAACTTGGCATCGTCGAACGAGCGACGGCCAATGGTGCCGTGGATGATGCCGGCCTTGTCAACGCGGAACTGAACTTGGCCAGCCTTGGCGTTCTTGACAGCGGTCGCGACGTCCGGGGTCACGGTGCCCACCTTGGGGTTGGGCATCAGGCCGCGGGGGCCCAGGATCTGACCCAGGGTACCGACGATACGCATGGTGTCGGGCGAAGCGATCACCACGTCGAAGGGCATGTCGCCCGCCTTCACGCGCTCGGCCAGGTCTTCCATGCCCACCACGTCGGCGCCAGCGGCCTTGGCTTCTTCAGCCTTGGCGCCTTGAGCGAACACGGCCACACGCTTGGTCTTGCCGGTGCCATGGGGCAACACGACAGCACCGCGAACCACTTGGTCCGACTTCTTGGCGTCCACACCCAGTTGGACGGCCACATCGATCGACTCGTCAAACTTGGCGGTGGCCAGGCTCTTCACCAGGGCCAGAGCATCACCCAGCGGATACAGCTTGGTGGATTCGACCTTGCCGACTTGGGCTTTTTGCTTTTTGGTCAACTTAGCCATTTCACAGACCCTCCACGATGATGCCCATCGAACGGGCCGAACCGGCGATGATGCGAACGGCACCTTCCATGTCGGCGGCGTTCAAGTCCTTCATCTTGGTCTTGGCGATTTCTTCCAGTTGGGCACGGTTCAGCTTACCGACCTTGTCCAGGTGGGGGCGCTGCGAACCCTTCTCAATCTTGGCGGCCTTCTTGATCAGCACGGTCGCGGGCGGCGACTTGATCTCAAAGGTGAAGCTCTTGTCGGCGAAGGCGGTGATGACCACCGGCAGCACCAGACCCGGCTCCATGCTCTGCGTCTTGGCGTTAAAGGCCTTGCAGAACTCCATGATGTTCAGACCACGCTGACCCAGCGCGGGACCGATCGGGGGCGAAGGGTTCGCCTTGCCGGCCGGAACTTGCAGCTTGATAAAGCCGACAATTTTCTTTGCCATTTTTCACTCCTAAGGAGCCGTCGCAAGCGACAGCCCCGAGTACAAACGCCAGCTTTTCGTTCAAGCGAATCGCTGGCTCCTCATGCCCAAAATCGCGTTGGGCTGTCGCGACCAGTCGACTCGCTGACGCGAATCAGGCTCTGGTATGCCTAGAGACCTTTTGCCTACGGCCTGCGGCAAAAAAGTCTGGCGACGGAATCGTCAGACTTTTTCAACCTGACCGAAGTCCAGTTCGACCGGCGTTGCACGACCGAAGATGGTGACCGACACGCGCAGCTTGCTCTTGTCGTAGTTCACCTCTTCGATGGCGCCGTTGAAGTCCGCAAACGGGCCTTCCTTGACGCGCACCACCTCGCCCACTGTCCACTCGAACTTCGGACGCGGCTTTTCCACGCCCTCTTGCATTTGGTTGACGATCTTCATCACCTCGGCTTCCGAAATCGGAGCCGGACGGTTGCGCGCGCCACCGACGAAACCGGTCACCTTGCTGGTGTGCTTCACCAAGTGCCAGGTGTCATCGTCCATCACCATTTCCACGAGCACATAACCCGGGAAAAAGCGGCGTTCGGTGATGGCCTTCTTGCCATTCTTCAGCTCAACCACCTCTTCGGTGGGAACCAGAATGCGTCCGAACTTGTCCTGCATACCGGCGCGATCAATGCGCTCGCGCAGGTTGCGCTCGACCGCCTTTTCCATACCCGAATAGGCATGGACGACGTACCAGCGCATCGAAACAGCTACGGGGGTGCTCAACGGTTCACTCATCGTGTAACTTTCTTCAGCGCTTCCAACCCAGAACCAGGTCGTACAGCACCCACTCCAGCGTCTTGTCGGTCAACCACAGAAACAAGGCCATGACCACCACAAAGGCGAACACGTAGCCCGTCATTTGCAGGGATTCCTTGCGCGTGGGCCAAACCACCTTCTTGACTTCGCGCACGCTGTCGCGACCGAAGCCAATCAAGGAGCGGCCCGTTTCACTGGTAAAGAAAAGCGCCACAGCGCCCGCCAGCAAGGCCAACAGGCCACCCCATTGCACCAGGGCGCCCTTGGCCGCAAGCAGGTAATAGGCCGTCAGGCCACCAATCACCAACAAGGCCGCCGCAGCCAGCTTGGCCTTGTCAGCACTCGACGTGACGGTCTCGACTTGTGTCATGGATTTGGATCAGTATTTGCGAATCGGGTCGCCATCAGCAGCAAAGCCCGCCGGGCATTTCACCGCAGCGGGCTGGCGACATGTCGTGTCGTTAATCAGTTTGCCGTGGCAGGGGAAGAGGGTCTCGAACCCCCAACCTTCGGTTTTGGAGACCGACGCTCTGCCAATTGAGCTATTCCCCTGCGGCAGAACTTGAATTACTCGATGATGGTCGCCACAACGCCCGAACCCACGGTACGGCCACCTTCACGGATGGCGAAACGCAGGCCTTGCTCCATGGCGATCGGGGCGATCAGCTTGACCGTGATCGACACGTTGTCGC
>NZ_JAEDAL010000016.1 GCF_016093295.1 Inhella gelatinilytica
AGCCTTGCGCGACCAATCCAAGGTTGCGGTGGGTGTTGGTAGTACCGCTGCGCAGAATGTGTCGTTTTATTTGAACGATGCGTTCAAGACGCTGAGCAATGCTGACTGGGCGGAGCTGATCGTCACCAACCTGCACATGACGGGTGATGCCAAGCTGCAAGCCAAGGCATTCTTGATTGGGGCGCTGGCTGGGGATCCGAACCTGAAGCGTGGTGACTTGCTGATCATTGCGGTGAGCTATTTGCCCACGCTGGTTGACGACGCTGTGTTTGGCTCGTCGGCCCAGTACTTTAATAATTCTGTGGCCCTGTCCTACTCGTTCTCGATGGATCCGGCCAATGTTGGCGTGACCAGTCTGGCCGCGCTGAAGCTGGCGGACGAGCCCAACACGGCCCCGGTGGCGGTGGCGGACAGCGCCTCGGCGACCGAGGGCGGTGCGGTGATTGGCGGTACGGTTGCCGCGAACGACACCGACAAGGAAGGCGACGCTCTGAGCTTCTCGCTGGTGGCGGGTCAAGACCCGGTTCCGGGCCTGGTGTTCAACGCCAACGGCACTTTCACGTTCGACCCGACCGACGCCGCTTACAACA
The DNA here is from genome assembly GCF_016093295.1 of Inhella gelatinilytica. GTDB lineage: Bacteria > Pseudomonadota > Gammaproteobacteria > Burkholderiales > Burkholderiaceae_C > Inhella > Inhella gelatinilytica. Next base: position 591 of record NZ_JAEDAL010000016.1, read on the forward strand.
GCCTTGCTGCGGGTGCGACGCGTGCAATCACCGTCAACTACAAGGTTAGCGACGGCATGATGAGCAGCAATGGCGTGCTCACCATCACCGTGACCGGTACCAACGACGTCCCGACCGCTGCGGCTGTTGTGGCCTCGGGCCTGGAAGACGGTGGCGCGATCGCTGTGACCCCGGTTGCCTCCGATGTGGACGGCGACACCCTGAGCTACACCGTTGCGGTGCAGCCCCTGCACGGCAGCGTGAGCTTCAATGCCACGACCGGCAAGTTTGAATACACCCCCGCCGCCAACTGGAATGGCGTGGACACCTTCACCTACAAGGTGTCGGATGGCAAGGGTGGCGAAGCCCTGGCTGTGGCCACCGTGTCGGTGGGTGCGGTCAATGACGCCCCGACCGCCAACGCTGCCAGCGCTTCGGTGCTGGAAGACGGCTCGGTCGGTGGCACCGTGACCGGTGCTGACATCGACGGCAACGCCCTGACCTACGCAGTGGCCACCGGCCCGGCCAACGGCACGGTCGTGTTCAACGCCGACGGCAGCTACGTTTACACCCCGAACGCCAACTTCAACGGCACGGACAGCTTCACCTTCACCGCGACCGACGGCCTGGCTGTCTCGGCTGCCACGACCGTCAGCATCACCGTTGGTGCGTTGAATGACGCCCCGGTGGCCGGTGCTGTCAGCGCCTCGGGTGCTGAAGACGGTGGCGCCATCGCCGTGACCCCGATCGCCAGCGACATCGACGGCGACACCCTGAGCTACTCGGTCGTGACCGGTGCAGCCAACGGCAGCGTGAGCTTCAACAGCACCACGGGCAAGTTTGACTACACCCCGAATGCCAACTTCTACGGCACCGACACCTTCGTGTACATGGTGGCGGATGGCAACGGCGGCACCTCGATGGCCACGGCCACCGTGACCGTGACCTCGGTCAACGACGCCCCGACCGCCAACACCCCGGCCGCTGTGAGCGTGGCGGAAGACGCCTCGGTGGGCGGCACCGTGACCGGCGCCGACATCGACGGCGACGCCCTGACCTACGCCGTGGCCACCGCCCCGGCCAACGGCACCGTGGTGTTCAACGCCAACGGCACCTACGTTTACACCCCGGCTGCCAACTTCAACGGCACCGACAGCTTCACCTTCACCGTGAACGACGGCTTGGCCGTGTCGGCTCCGAAGACCGTCAGCATCACCGTCTCGGCCGTCAACGACGCCCCGGTTGCGGGCGCTGTGACCGCCGTGGGCGCTGAAGACGCTGCCGTGATCGCCGTGACCCCCGTGGCCACCGACATCGACGGCGACACCCTGAGCTACTCGGTCCTGACCGGCGCTGCTCACGGCACCGTGGTGTGGAACGCCACGACCGGCAAGTTTGACTACACGCCGGCTGCCAACTGGAACGGCACCGACACCTTCACGTACCAAGTCAGCGATGGCAACGGCGGCACCTCGACCGCTACCGCCACCGTGACCGTGACGGCTGTGAACGACGCTCCCGTGGCGACCGCCGCTGCCGTGACGACCGACGAAGAGCTGGCTGTGAACGGCCAACTGGTCGCTTCGGACATCGACAACGCCACGCTGGCCTACGCCAAGGCCACCAACCCGGCCAATGGCTCGGTGGTGATCAATGCCAGCACCGGCACCTTTGTTTACACCCCGAACGCCAACTTCAACGGCACGGACAGCTTCACCTACACCGTCACCGACGCGGGTGGTCTGACCAGCACCGCCACCGTGACCATCACGGTGAACCCGGTTGACGAAGTGCTGACCGCGGGTCTGGACAACATCACGCTGACCAGCGCCGACGAGCGCATCCGTGGCTTCAACAACAACCTGAACGCTGGCGACAACGTCAATGGCGGTACGGGCAACGACATCCTGTCGCTGAACATCGACAGCGCCGTGGGCAGCCGCGCCTTCGCCAGCTTCACGCTGACCGGCGTCGAGACCTTTGAAGTCACCAACGACAGCATCTCCGGTGCACTGACGCCGGTCACCGCGGCCACCTCGTTCGACCTGTCGCAGACCACGGGTATCACCACTCTGCGCAGCGTGAACAGCACGGCCAACGTGTTCTTCAACTACGCCACGATCGGTTCGAACCTGGAAGTTCGCAACCTGACCGACGGCACCAGCGTGGGCCTGGACTTCCGCAACGACGACGTGATCGGCACGTCGGATGTTGCCAATGTCCTGGTCACCGACTCGGACGACGATGGCATTGACGCTGAAACCATCACCATCGGTGGTGTGAACGGCGCCGATACGACCTCGGGCATTGAAACCGTCAACCTGACCGCGCGCGCCGAGTCGAGCAGCGACAGCGTGAGCAACGTCCGGATCAACGACTTCAACACCCCGGGCACCACCACGCTGAACATCAATGCCAGCAACGCGCTGACCATTGGCGACACCAACAGCAGCCTGGCCGCGTTCGAGAACGCGCTGAGCGGCTCGGTGAATCGCGTGGACGCGACGGCCTCGACCGCTGCTGTGGCGCTGTCGACCGAAGACAACGACACGGGCGCGACCGTGCTGGGTGGCGCGGGTGGCGACACCTTCGTGACCGGCGACGGTGCGGACACCGTGGAAGGCAATGGCGGCAACGACTGGATCCGCGCGGGTCTGGGCAACAACTCCGTTCTGGGCGGCGCGGGTGCTGACACCATCGTGGCGCTGGGCGGCAACGACACCATCCGTGGTGGCGAAGGCGACGACAACATCAGCGCTGGCGACGGTGCCAACGTCGTGGACGGCAACGAAGGCGCCGACACGATCACCGTGGGTTCGGGCAACGACGTGGTGAGCGGTGGTTCGGAGAACGACACCATCGACATCACCGCCGGTGGCGCTGACTCGGTGGATGCCGGTACGGGCAACGACACCGTTAACGCCGGCACCTCGCTGAGCAGCTCGTTCACCGAAACCTCCGCGACTGCTGGTGGCGACACCCTGGTGGGCGGCGACGGCACGGACACGCTGAACCTGAGCGCGAACAACGCCGACGGCAACATCCTGGACCGTGTGACGGGCTTCGAGAACATCGTGATCGCCGACGGTACCAAGGCCCTCGTGATCACCGTGACCGACACCTCGCCGTTTGACAGCGACAGCGGCACGGCCACCACCATCGACGCGTCGGCGATGAACGATGCCTTCACCTTTGAAGGCAACGACCTCTCGCCCACCAACGGCGTGGGTGACGAGCCGATCGGCAGCACCAGCGATGACGTGCTCTCGCGCGCCATCACCATTCTGGGCGGTTCGGCCAACGACTCCATCGTGACCGGTCTGGGCGCGGATTCGATCCGTGGCAACGGCGGCAACGACACCATCAAGTCGGGTGCTGGCAACGACACCATCGACGGCGCCAATGGCACGGACAACATCGCCATGGAAGCTGGCGACGATCTGCTGATCGTCCAAAGCGGTGAGCTGGACGGTGCTGACGCCCAAATCGCGGGTGGCTCGGGCACGGACACCATCAACCTGGTCAACCCGACCAAGGTGGCCCCGGGCACGGCCGTGACCATCACGGCGGCGCTGGGCGACGAAGTCTCCGGCATCCAGACGCTGAAGGTCGTTGACAACGAGAACACCTACAACAACAACACGGTGGCCATCACCGTGGCAGGTGCCGCTGGCAACTACAACAACCTGGAAAACGGTGGCGACACCCGTTCGGTCCTGGCCATTGACGGCGGCGACCTGGATGCGGGCGAAGTCCTGACGGTGAACACCGCAGCGCTGGACGTTGACGGTGACGGCATCGACGAGGACTTCAACATCACCGGCGGTGCGGGTGCTGACCATTTCTGGATGGGCAACAACCTGGACAGCGGCGACACGGTGGCTGGCGGTGCTGGCGACGACACCCTGCACGCCACGGGCAATGGTGCCGGCGACGGCCGCTTTGCCAACGTGACCAGCGTTCAGACCTACGACTACGCCTCGGCCCACAGCGCCACGCTGGGCGCCAACGCGCAGAACGCGGGCATCGTCTCGGTGACCGGTTCGTCGGGCGATGACACCCTGTCGGCTGCTGCCTACACCGTTGGCCTGACGGTCAACATGGGCACGGGTGAAGACAACGTCACCACCGGCTCGGGCAACGACACCATTGATGGCCAAGCGGGTCACGACACCATCAGCTCGGGCGCCGGCAACGACACCGTTTTGCTGAACGGTGCCAGCTACAACGAGAACATCAACCTCGGTTCGGGCGACGACAACCTGATCGTGACGGGCACCACCGCCTTTGGCACCACGGATGTGGTGGCTGGCGGCTCGGGCACCGACACCGTGACCCTGTCGGATGCGGCGGGCAACGTCACGGCCAACGTGAACCTGACCAACGTCACCGATGTTGAGCGTTACGTCACCCAGCACACGGTGGATACGCCGACCGACATCGGTCGCAACTTCACCGTCAACTTCAGCGGCGGCAACGTCAGCACGCTGAACACGGTGACCGTGGACGCCAGCAGCCTGACCACCGGCATCGACACCCTGACGGTGGACCTGTCGGCTCTGGCCGACAAGGACTACCAGTTCAACATCACCGGCGGTGCGGGCAACGACACCGTGGTGGGCAGCGCCCCCAACCTGCCGGAGAACCTGGTGTTCAACGCCGGCGCGGGCAATGACCGCCTGGAAATCGACGGCACTGACCTGGGCACCACGGTGACCACGGACGGTGGCGACGGCCGCGACACCCTGGCCATCAACAATGGTTCGGTGACCGACGACTCGTTCGTGGGCGTGACCAACTATGAGATCCTGACCGCCACGGCGGGCCTGGGTCTGGTGCAGGCTCAGCTGGGCGCGCAAGCCAAGGCCACCGGCATTGACTCCATCATCGGTGGCAGCGGCAACGACAACGTCCTGCTGGACGCGGCCTTCGTGCCGGCCAGCGGCGGCTTGGCGGTTGACCTCAGCGCGGGTGGCAACGACACCATCAACGGTGGCGCCTCTGCGACGGCGATCAACTTCCAGTCGACGGCCTCGACCATCACCGCAGCCGACGTGCTGACCGGTGGCACCACCGCCAACGACAGCTTCAGCCTGGCCGCGGACAACGGCACGGCCGACCTGTCCAACGTTACGGGCGTTGAGACCTTCAACGTGGTGGAGAACGGTGACGCCAACATTGGCCTGACCATCACCAACAACACCTTCACCGGTGTGGCCTCTGGCACCATCACGGTGAACGCCAGCGCGTTGAACGACACCACCACCGGTGCGGGTCTGGAAGACCTGCCCGAAGGCGGCATGACCCTGAACGCCGGCGGCGTGACGGGCTCGCGTCACTTCAACGTGACCGGCGGTACGGGTTCGGACAACATCACCACGGGTGCTGGTAACGACACCATCAACCTGGGGCTGGGCAACGACACCGTCAACTCGGGCGCTGGCGACGACGTCATCACCAACGATGACGGCAACAAGCTGGTCACCGCAGGTTCGGGCAACGACACCGTCACCCTGGGCAATGGCAACAGCACCGTTGACGCCGGCACCGGCACCGACAGCGTGACCGTTGGCAATGGCAACAACAGCATCGTGGCAGGCACGGGCAACGACACCGTCGTGGCCGGCACCGGCAACAACACGATCTGGGGTGGCGATGGCGACGACCAGATCAGCGTGAGCGGCATCGCCACGCAAGCTGGCAGCACCATCACTGGTGGCGCGGGTTCGGATCAGATCAGCCTGGGTGCAGGCGCTGACCGTCTGCGCGTGGAGAACGTCTCTGACTCCGTGGGTCTGACCCGCGACGTCGTGACCGGCTTCACCTCGGGCAACGATCGCATCGTGATCGAAACCCAAGCCGTGTCGGCTGCTGTGAAGGCCACCTTCGCGGGTGCGCCGGTGATGGCTGCGGATGCTTACAATACCGCCAACCAAATCGGTGTGAACTTCGCGGGCAACGCCAACGACTTCTCGGACGCCCAAGGCGCCATCAGCCTGACCGCCAACGACGGCAAGGCCGACTACGTCTTCCAGAAGGACATCAACAAGCTGTGGATCGACGTCAACGACGACGGCGTGTTGAACGGTCTGGACGTGCAGATCACGCTGAGCGGCGTGACCAGCCTGCAGTCTGGCGACATCGTTCTGCGCGACACCATCGCGCCGGTGTTCCCGGCCGAAGTGGGCTCGGTGGCTGAAGTGCGTCTGAGCGCTGCGACCACGGACACCAACTTGGTGGGCAACCTGGACGCTATCGACACCGATGGCGGTGCCGTGACCTACACCGCCGTGACCGGTGGTGCGCTGGCCGCTGGCATCTGGACCAAGGTTGGTACCTACGGCACGTTGACGCTGAACAGCGCCACGGGTGCCTTCACCTACACCAAGAACACTGCTGCGATCGAAGCGCTGGATGACGGTGAGTCGGGCTCCGACACCTTCACCATCACGGCGACCGACGACGTTGGCCTGACCGCCACCAACACCTACACGGTGTCGGTGACGGGCGCGGACGACCAGCCCACGATCGCCGCTGTGACCAGCGGCACGATGGTGGACCAGGCGCTGAACACGGCTGCTCTGGCTTCGACCAGTGGTCTGAGCGGTACCCTGGTGGGCGCTGACGTTGATATTGAAACGCTGACCTACGGCATCACCGGCGGCTCGGCGCAAGCCTTCCCGAACGGTCACATGATCGAGAAGGTTGGCAGCTACGGCACGCTGGTGGTGAACTCGCTGACCGGCGCGTACACCTACACCCCGAACCAGGCGGCTGTGGAAGCTGTTGCTGATGGCGAAACCCCCAGCGACGTGTTCACGGTGACCGTGTCGGATGGCGATGATGGCGTGGTCACCACGACCTACACCGTCAACGTCACTGGCGCGAACGACCTGCCGTTCCTGGTGACGGCCACGGACGTCACGGGTGCCATCACCGAAGACCTGAACATCCAGCCGATCACCTTCAAGCTGATCGAAGCCGGCTCGTTCACCTTCGACGATACCGATCTGAGCGACACCCACACGGTGTCGGTCACGGCTGCGGGTGGCAACCGTTATGCCGGCGTCCTGACGCCGACCATCACGACCGCCGCCACGGGCGCTGGCAACGGCACGGTGCAGTGGAACTACTCGGTCGATTCGCTGGCGGTGCAAGAGCTGACCGAAGGCGAGTACGTGGATGAGGTTTACACCATCACGGTGACGGACATCAACGGCGCCACCTTCACCCAGAACGTGACCATCCGCATCACGGGCACCAACGACATCCCGACCATCGTCGTGGGTTCGACCGATGCAGCCGGTGCGGTGACCGAAGACGCTTCGAACCCGAACCTGACCGACACGGGCACCATCACCTTCGCCGATCTGGACTCCTACCTGACGGCGGACGTGCACACGGCTGCCATCACGACGGACCAGAGCCTCATGCTGGGCACCCTGTCGCTGGGCGCTGTGAACCAGGGCGCGGACACCGTGGCCTGGACCTTCACGGTGGCGAACAGCGCGGTGCAGTACCTGGCGGTTGGCCAGACCGTGACGCAGAACTACACCGTTCGCATCACGGACGAAGAAGGCGCGTTTGTGGACCAGGCCGTGCAAGTGGTCATCACGGGTGTCAATGACGCTCCGGTGATCTCGGTGGAAACGGGTGACGTGGCTGCAGTGGGTGTGACCGAGACCAACGCGGGTCTGACCGCCAGCGACACGCTGACGGTGGTGGACGTGGACACCACGGACACGGTGACCAACGCCGTCACGGCGGTTGCCGTGGGTGGCACCTACGCGGGTGGCAGCACGCCGGTCAACGCCACGCTGCTGGCGATGATGGGTGTGAACGCCGGTCCGATCGCGGCCAACACGGGCGACGTCAACAACATCACCTGGAGCTTCAACTCCGGTGCTGAGGCGTTCAACTTCCTGGCCGTGGGCGAGAC
>NZ_JAEDAL010000017.1 GCF_016093295.1 Inhella gelatinilytica
AAAACCCCCACCAGGCTAGCTGGAGGGGGTTTTTGGGGATATTAGCCTGACGATGTCCTACTTTCACACGGGCAATCCGCACTATCATCGGCGCTGAGGTGTTTCACGGTCCTGTTCGGGATGGGAAGGGGTGGGACCACCTCGCTATGGTCGTCAGGCTTAACTTGTTGGCTTGCAGCGTTTGGTCTGCAAACCCAATTCGTAGAGTCTCGAGATTGTATCTCGACTGAGGGTTAGTCAGGAATCAGCTTTGGATTGCGTGTTCTTTGAAGAACGACTTTTCGCAACCTTGATCCAATGTCAAGGTTATAGGGTCAAGCCTCACGAGCAATTAGTACTGGTTAGCTTAACGCATTACTGCGCTTCCACACCCAGCCTATCAACGTCCTGGTCTCGAACGACTCTTTAGGGGGCTCAAGGCCCCGGCAGAACTCATCTTGAGACGAGTTTCCCGCTTAGATGCTTTCAGCGGTTATCTCTTCCGCACTTAGCTACTCGGCAATGCCATTGGCATGACAACCGATACACCAGCGGTGCGTCCACTCCGGTCCTCTCGTACTAGGAGCAGGCTCTCTCAATTCTGCAGCGCCCACGGAAGATAGGGACCAAACTGTCTCACGACGTTTTAAACCCAGCTCACGTACCTCTTTAAATGGCGAACAGCCATACCCTTGGGACCGGCTACAGCCCCAGGATGAGATGAGCCGACATCGAGGTGCCAAACACCGCCGTCGATATGAACTCTTGGGCGGTATCAGCCTGTTATCCCCAGAGTACCTTTTATCCGTTGAGCGATGGCCCTTCCATACAGAACCACCGGATCACTTAGTCCTAGTTTCCTACCTGCTCGACTTGTCAGTCTCGCAGTCAAGCACGCTTATGCCTATGCACTATCAGCACGATTTCCGACCGTGCCTAGCGTACCTTCGAACTCCTCCGTTACGCTTTAGGAGGAGACCGCCCCAGTCAAACTGCCCACCATACACTGTCCCCAACCCGGATAACGGGCCAAGGTTAGAACCTCAAACACACCAGGGTGGTATTTCAACGTCGGCTCCATGCGAACTAGCGTCCGCACTTCAAAGCCTCCCACCTATCCTACACAGATCTGTTCAAAGTCCAATGTAAAGCTACAGTAAAGGTTCATGGGGTCTTTCCGTCTTTCCGCGGGGAGATTGCATCATCACAAACATTTCAACTTCGCTGAGTCTCTGGAGGAGACAGTGTGGCCATCGTTACGCCATTCGTGCAGGTCGGAACTTACCCGACAAGGAATTTCGCTACCTTAGGACCGTTATAGTTACGGCCGCCGTTTACTGGGACTTCAATCAAGAGCTTGCACCCCATCATTTAATCTTCCAGCACCGGGCAGGCGTCACACCCTATACGTCGACTTTCGTCTTTGCAGAGTGCTGTGTTTTTAGTAAACAGTCGCAGCCACCGATTCTCTGCGACCCCTTTTAGCTCCGTTTGTACAACTTCACTGACTTGGGGCACACCTTCTTCCGAAGTTACGGTGTCAATTTGCCGAGTTCCTTCTCCAGAGTTCTCTCAAGCGCCTTAGAATACTCATCTCGCGCACCAGTGTCGGTTTGCGGTACGGTCGTCAATAGCTGAAGCTTAGTGGCTTTTCCTGGAAGCAGGGTATCACTCACTTCGTCTGCAAGCAGACTCGTTATCACCCCTCATCTAAGCCCGGCGGATTTGCCTACCAGGCACGACTACAGGCTTGAACCGGGACATCCAACACCCGGCTGAGCTAACCTTCTCCGTCCCCACATCGCACTATTGATCGGTACAGGAATATTGACCTGTTTCCCATCAGCTACGCATCTCTGCCTCGCCTTAGGGGCCGACTCACCCTACGCCGATGAACGTTGCGTAGGAAACCTTGCGCTTACGGCGAGGGGGCTTTTCACCCCCTTTAACGCTACTCATGTCAGCATTCGCACTTCTGATACCTCCAGCAGGCTTCACAACCCACCTTCACAGGCTTACAGAACGCTCTCCTACCACGCACATTGTGCTGTGCATCCGCAGCTTCGGTAACTGGCTTAGCCCCGTTACATCTTCCGCGCAGGACGACTCGATCAGTGAGCTATTACGCTTTCTTTAAATGATGGCTGCTTCTAAGCCAACATCCTGACTGTTTTAGCCTTCCCACTTCGTTTCCCACTTAGCCAATTTTGGGGACCTTAGCTGGCGGTCTGGGTTGTTTCCCTCTTGTGTCCGGACGTTAGCACCCGGTGCACTGTCTCCCAAGCTGTACTCATCGGTATTCGGAGTTTGCATAGGTTTGGTAAGTCGCCATGACCCCCTAGCCTAAACAGTGCTCTACCCCCGACGGTAATACTTGAGGCACTACCTAAATAGTTTTCGGAGAGAACCAGCTATCTCCAGGTTTGTTTAGCCTTTCACCCCTATCCACAGCTCATCCGCTAGTTTTGCAACACTAGTCGGTTCGGACCTCCAGTGCGTGTTACCGCACCTTCATCCTGGCCATGGATAGATCACCTGGTTTCGGGTCTACACCCAGCGACTAATTCGCCCTGTTCGGACTCGGTTTCCCTACGCCTTCCCTACTCGGTTAAGCTCGCCACTGAATGTAAGTCGCTGACCCATTATACAAAAGGTACGCAGTCACCCTTGCGGGCTCCTACTTTTTGTATGCATGCGGTTTCAGGATCTATTTCACTCCCCTCCCGGGGTTCTTTTCGCCTTTCCCTCACGGTACTTGTTCACTATCGGTCAATTACGAGTATTTAGCCTTGGAGGATGGTCCCCCCATGTTCAGACAGGATTACACGTGTCCCGCCCTACTTGTCGTACGCTTAGTTCCACAGAGTGCATTTCTCATACAGGGCTATCACCTTCTATAGCCGGGCTTTCCATCCCGTTTTGATATGCAGACTGCTAAAACGTACAGGCTCCTCCGATTTCGCTCGCCACTACTTTCGGAATCTCGGTTGATGTCTGTTCCTCGAGCTACTGAGATGTTTCAGTTCACCCGGTTCGCCTTGCATACCTATGTATTCAGTATGCAATACCCCTAAGGGTGGGTTTCCCCATTCGGAAATCTCCGGATCAAAGCTAATTTGCCAGCTCCCCGAAGCTTATCGCAGGCTATCACGTCCTTCGTCGCCTGTAATTGCCAAGGCATCCACCACATGCACTTAGTCACTTGACCCTATAACTTTGACATCGCTGACAGCAATGTCGTCAAGGACTCGATCGATTTAGAGGTCCGTAGCAATGAACCGGCTTCGTCTAATCTAGAAAGGAGGTGATCCAGCCGCACCTTCCGATACGGCTACCTTGTTACGACTTCACCCCAGTCACGAACCCTGCCGTGGTAATCGCCCCCCTTGCGGTTAGGCTAACTACTTCTGGCAGAACCCGCTCCCATGGTGTGACGGGCGGTGTGTACAAGACCCGGGAACGTATTCACCGCGGCAAGCTGATCCGCGATTACTAGCGATTCCGACTTCACGCAGTCGAGTTGCAGACTGCGATCCGGACTACGACCGGGTTTCTGGGATTGGCTCCCCCTCGCGGGTTGGCAGCCCTCTGTCCCGGCCATTGTATGACGTGTGTAGCCCTACCCATAAGGGCCATGAGGACCTGACGTCATCCCCACCTTCCTCCGGTTTGTCACCGGCAGTCTCATTAGAGTGCCCTTTCGTAGCAACTAATGACAAGGGTTGCGCTCGTTGCGGGACTTAACCCAACATCTCACGACACGAGCTGACGACGGCCATGCAGCACCTGTGTGCAGGTTCTCTTGCGAGCACTCCCAAATCTCTTCAGGATTCCTGCCATGTCAAGGGTAGGTAAGGTTTTTCGCGTTGCATCGAATTAAACCACATCATCCACCGCTTGTGCGGGTCCCCGTCAATTCCTTTGAGTTTCAACCTTGCGGCCGTACTCCCCAGGCGGTCAACTTCACGCGTTAGCTACGTTACTGAGAAGAAACCCTCCCAACAACCAGTTGACATCGTTTAGGGCGTGGACTACCAGGGTATCTAATCCTGTTTGCTCCCCACGCTTTCGTGCATGAGCGTCAGTACAGGTCCAGGGAGCTGCCTTCGCCATCGGTGTTCCTCCGCATATCTACGCATTTCACTGCTACACGCGGAATTCCACTCCCCTCTACCGTACTCTAGCTATGCAGTCACAAGTGCAATTCCCAAGTTGAGCTCGGGGATTTCACACCTGTCTTGCATAACCGCCTGCGCACGCTTTACGCCCAGTAATTCCGATTAACGCTTGCACCCTACGTATTACCGCGGCTGCTGGCACGTAGTTAGCCGGTGCTTATTCTTTAGGTACCGTCATCCTCCCGAGGTATTAACCCAGAAGATTTCTTCCCTAACAAAAGCGGTTTACAACCCGAAGGCCTTCTTCCCGCACGCGGCATTGCTGGATCAGACTTGCGTCCATTGTCCAAAATTCCCCACTGCTGCCTCCCGTAGGAGTCTGGGCCGTGTCTCAGTCCCAGTGTGGCTGGTCGTCCTCTCAGACCAGCTACGGATCGTTGCCTTGGTGGGCCTTTACCCCACCAACTAGCTAATCCGACATCGGCCGCTCCGATAGCGGGAGGTCTTGCGATCCCCCCCTTTCACCCTCAGGTCGTATGCGGTATTAGCTGCTCTTTCGAGCAGTTATCCCCCACTACCGGGCACGTTCCGATGCATTACTCACCCGTTCGCCACTCGTCGCCAGGTTGCCCCGCGTTACCGTTCGACTTGCATGTGTAAGGCATGCCGCCAGCGTTCAATCTGAGCCAGGATCAAACTCTACAGTTCGATCTGTTTTACTCAACGGAATCGAAGTGAACTTCACTTCTAT
>NZ_JAEDAL010000018.1 GCF_016093295.1 Inhella gelatinilytica
CTAACAATCAGCGTTTATCTGCCGCGCCACGAACATGGCGAGCGGCCTGAGCGGAAATCGCGGCAGATAAACCATGTTGGACTGAACCGTCGCGGCGACGGTGGCGGGGGCCTAGGGGATTGGATGCTGGGCAGTGCCCGCAATCAGCCCATTTTGCCCAGGTGCGGCATGCGGGGCCTGAGGATGGACCCGCTGTCGGACTCATTTGGGCCCCTCGAAGCCCGTCTCTTGGGGTGCCCGTTGCGCGTTGGCACGGTGGAATAGCCCTGCCAGCCATGGCGCTGCCGCTGCGTGCGCAGGCGCACACCTCTTGTCTGGCAGATGTCGATTGGGCAGTGCGTCTTCATGCGGGGGGCGCTCGCGCATGGATCGGTGAAGGCAGTTGTGGCCGGCCTTGCAGGCTGGCCACCACCCGCATAGGACTGTGCCCGCAGGTGGGGCAGCGCTGGGTGTCGATGCGCGCCACGCGTGCCATGAAGTCGCGCGCGGCCTCCAGTGCCAGGGGCTGCGGTTGCGGTTGTGCCAGGGCTTGGCGGGCCCGCGCAAGTTGCCTGCGTTTGCAGCCGTTGGCCAGCACGCCGTAGTGGCGGATGCGCTGCACCCCGGCGGGCAGCACGTGCAGCAAAAAGCGCCGGATGAACTCCTGCAACGGCAGCCGCATGCGGCGTTTACCGCCGTGCGCATCGGCACGGACCGTGAAGACCACGTCCCGCTCCGGGCTCAGCGCCTGGATGCGTTCGTTGCCGATGGCGGTGCGATGGGTGTAACGACTCAGGTAGGCCAGCACTTGGCCGGGGCCGCCCAAGGGCGCTTTGGCGTAGACCACCCAGTTGTGGCGGTACAGCGCACGGCGCCCTGCGGGAGTGAGATTGACGTCTTGCGGCTCCCCCGCTGACCCAGGCTCCGATAGGCGGGCGAGCACACTCAGCGCTTGCATGAAGCGGCCCCGGAAGACCCGCGACAACGCCTGAACGGGGAACAAAAAATCGTTGCGGCGCACCGGCACATGCCACAGCCCATCGGGACCGAGCACCCCGCAGGCCATCACGGCGTGCAAGTGCAGGTGCTGGGTCAGGTTCTGGCTCCAGGTGTGCAGCACCAGGCTGAAGGCGGGCTGCCCATGGCTCACACCCATCCAGCGCGCTTGCGCGGCGAAGTCCTTGAGCGTGGCCGCCACGCTGGCGAACAGGGTCTCGATCGACCAGCGCGGCGCGCTGCGGTACAGGCTGTTGAGCGCATGCGGCAGTGTGAAGACCAGGTGCACATAAGGCACGGCGAGCACTTCGCTGAGCTGCCCTTGCAGCCAAGCATCTTTGGCGCGCGCCCCGCATTGGGGGCAATGGCGGTTGCGGCAGGAGTGGTACTGCCAGTGCTGATGGCCGCAGGCTTGGCAGGCCAGCTGCTGGCCGCCCAGCAGCGCCGTGCGGCAGGCGCACAGCTGTCGCCACACGCGCGCCTGCGCGCAGCTCAAGGGGTGTACGAGCGGCTGGGCCTGCGCGCCGGCCCGCAGCACCTCGGCCAAGGTGGCCATGCCAAGAATTTAGTGCGGGGCCATAGCGGGCTGCAGCGCGGCCAGCAAGTCCAGCCGGCCCAGACTGTCCAATCGGTCCGCTTGGGCACCCGGCCGGAACTGCGGGCTGATCAGGTGCAGATAGCGGGTGGTGGTGCTGATGTGGCGGTGACCCAGCAGTTGGCTGATGGTGTGCAAGTCCACGCCCACTTCAAGCAGGTGGGTGGCGAAGCAATGGCGCAAGGTGTGGGTGCAGCCTTCCTTGTGGATGCCGGCCCGGGCACGGGCGGCGTGGTAGTGGCGCTGCACACTGCAGGGGCTCAGTGGCTGGCCGCTGTCGGGGTTGGGGAATAGCCACCCAGGGCTGTGACGATGGCAGGCATGGGTGCGGCAGTGCGTGCGCAGCAGGCTCAGCAGGGTCGGACTGAGCAAGGTGTAGCGGTCGGCTGCGCCCTTGCCGGCAACGACGCGAACGCACATGCGGTCGGCCGCGCTATCGATGTCGGCCACCCGCAACTGACAGCCTTCTCGAATGCGCAGGCCACAGGCGTACAGGGTCTGCAGCAGCATGCGCACGATGGGGTGATGGCACTGCGCAAACAGCCTGGCGATCTCCTCGCGCCCGAGCAACTGCGGCAACTTCTGGGGCGTGCGCGCCACGGGCGGCAGGACGCGCTGGGCACTCGTACTCAAGCCATCGCGGCCCAGGACATGGACAAACAAGAATCGACTGGCTGAGGCCACCTGATTGATGGTCGAGTACGAACGCTTGCAGTCGCGGACCAAGTGCAGCATGTAGCGCTCGATGGCGGCGGCATCCAACCGCGCCGGACTGCAGCCGAAGTGGCGCGCCATGCGCGCCAGAACCTCAACGTAAGTCTCTTGGGTGCGCACGGACAGCCCGCGCACCACCATGGCATCAATCAACTGTTGGCGCAAAGGCGTCATGACCCACTCCTGGTGTGCTGAGGAACATTCCCCAGCCCCAAGACTGGCCACTCTGCGGGCCCCGCACAAGCCAAAACCCCAAAGCCAAACGCGGTGACCGCCCCTCTGAGGCAGCCACCGCGTC
>NZ_JAEDAL010000019.1 GCF_016093295.1 Inhella gelatinilytica
GTGCTCAGCGAACCGGCCCCAATCGCGTTGGAAATTCAACTGCAAACCCATTGATGAATGGCTGCGCCATTCATCAGGGCTGAATATTGCTTGCAATTAGTGGGGAAGCCCTTGTAGTTTGAGTTCACCTGCTGGCGCCAGACGGCGAAGCCGGCTGGCGAACGTCAGGTGCAACGAAGGGTTAGGCAGCGGCCAACGCAACGGGAACTGGCAAAGCTGACGAATGTGGTTCATGACTTGCGTGCTTCCCACACTGCGCCCACGCCAAGCCCCAGGACCAGACCGCCGGCAACGACTGCAGCACCGAGCAACGCTGACGCGAGCGGGCGGAAGTGGTGAAGCACAAGCGCGGCAACTACGCCAAGAACGACGCCAACCAAGGCGCTGAACATGAGCCGCGGTGACTCGAAGAGAACATCGATCATGCGAAGCGACTCGCTGCCTAACGAATGAAAGGGACTTCCCCGTCCCGAGCTAGCCGCGGTGAGCGGCAAACGGCAACAAGTGCCACGATGGGGTTGCGAAATCTCATCTATTCACTCTGAAGGGGAAGTCCATGGCCATTGTCTGCGTCGGCATCGATCTGGCGAAGAACGTATTTGCCCTGCATGGGGTGGATGAGGCGGGCAAGCCCGCGCTGGTGCGGCCCACGGTGCCGCGCGCAAAGCTGCTGGAGGCTATCGCGGCGCTGCCGCCTTGTTTGATCGCGATGGAGGCCTGTTCGGGTGCTCATCACTGGGCGCGCGAGTTCCAAGCCTTGGGCCACACCGTCAAGCTCATCGCCCCGAAGTTTGTGATTCCGTATCGGCTCTCGGGCAAGCGGGGGAAGAACGATTCCGCGGACGCAGCAGCCATTTGCGAGGCCGCCCAACGCCCCAGCATGCGCTTTGTGCCCGCCAAGAGCTTGGAGCAGCAAGGGCAGTTGTGCCTGCACCGGGTGCGACAAGGCTTCATCGAACAGCGCACCGCACTGATCAACCGCATTCGGGGCCTGCTCAGTGAGTTCGGCATCGTCTTGCCCTTGAAGGCCGCCACCGTGCGGCGAGAAGCCCTCTTGCACCTGGAAGACCTGCCCGGCTGGGCCAACCTGGCCGTGGGCGACTGCTTGAGCGAGGTCGGCCGCTTGGACGAGCGCATCGGCCAGTACGACCGTCACTTGGCGCACCTGGCCCGTGAGAGCGAGGCCGCCAAGCGCTTGATGCGCTTGGCGGGCATTGGCGAGACCACGGCCACCGCGCTCACTGCGGCCATCGGCAACGGCCACGACTTCCAATGCGGGCGCCAGTTCGCCGCTTGGCTGGGCTTGACGCCGGGACAGTACAGCTCGGGCGGCAAGACGCGGCTGGGGCGCATCACCAAAGCAGGTGACGCCTATCTGCGCAGCCTCCTGGTGCTGGGCGCGCGGGCGGTGCTGGCGGCGGCCAAGAACAAGACCGACCCGATCAGTCGCTGGGTGCGAAACGTCGAAGAGCGGCGCGGCTATTGGAAGGCGGTGGTGGCCATGGCGGCCAAGAACGCGCGGCTGGCCTGGGCCGTGCTGGCCAAGGGGGACGCGTTCAAGCTGCCCGCGGCGGCAGCCACATCCTGAGTCCGCAGACCACCGATCAACCCGCCACACCGGAGACCAACCACCCGAATTCTTCCGCCGCGTGACCGGCCTGTCGTTGATGAGCAAGGTTGGACCTGTGCGGGGCGTGCCTGATGAATTCAAGGGAGCGGGAAACCGGCTCCGGCTAACGAATGAGGCCCCCGCGCGCGTCTTCACATCAGGGTCCGCAGCATCGAAAAGCTGCACGAATGACCGTTTGTAGTAACCCCAGTCCGCACTTGCTCTGTGCTCAGCGAACCGGCACCAATCGCGTTGGAAATCGTTGGAAATCCAACTGCAAACCCCTTGATGAATGGCTGCGCCATTCATCAGGGCTGAATATTGCTTGCAATTAGTGGGGAAGCCCTTGTAGTTTGAATTCAGTGGACCAGCCAGCGCAGCTGGCGCAGGTCCACTGCAATGAATGGTTAGCCATCAGGCCTCCGCCCACGAGAGAAACACTGCGAGTACTTCAGCAAGATTTCCGGTTCCGCCCGACCCAACGAACTGCCCTGATTCAACCTTGCAGTGCACCCAATCACCCTCCCCGATTTCAGCGCCACGCACGACTGGCTCGAAGCTTCGCGCAGCAAGTTCTGTATCGTGGAGATCAATCGTGATGTGCCAGCCAGGGTTGTCTAGCGTCTCGATCCGCAAGCCATATGAGTGCTCCCAGTCGCCATCGCATTGCGATGCGTACCAACTCTGGATCCGTGCGAGCTCTTGCATCTGATGGCTAACAATCAGCGTTTATCTGCCGCGCCACGAACATGGCGAGCGGCCTGAGCGGAAATCGCGGCAGATAAACCATGTTGGACTGAACCGTCGCGGCGACGGTGGCGGGGGCCTAGGGGATTGGAT
>NZ_JAEDAL010000001.1 GCF_016093295.1 Inhella gelatinilytica
GGTGACGATCAGCTCCGCCCAGTCAGCATTGCTCAGCGTCTTGAACGCATCGTTCAAATAAAACGACACATTCTGCGCAGCGGTACTACCAACACCCACCGCAACCTTGGATTGGTCGCGCAAGGCTTCCAGGCCATTCACGCCGGGCGCCGCGTCGTACAGCGCCTTATACAAACGAGCGATGTCACGACCCAGGGTGTCGGTACCGAAATTGATTGCCATAAACGATCCTCTTCGTTCAGTTAAAAAGCCACCGAGCACGGCAGCAGCTATCCCAATGGACGTGCGTAGTGTGGTTCGCTCGCCGCGCGGCGCATGTGATGGTCATCACATGAACCGAGCCTTGTTAAAACCCCACAACACACTGACACACAGGTGGTTGTGTCTCGCATAGGCGCACTCCCACCCATGCCCGGTGCGTCACCTCGGACTCTAGCATGCCCTCTGACGGGGCCCGGGATCAGGGGCGCCAGCGCAAACCCGCATAGGCGGTGTTGGCGTTGTAGCGAAACAACTCAATGTTGCTACCCTGGCGCAGGTGCTGCCATTGCACCCAGGCCTCCCACCTGGAGCCTGAGCCCGACTGGGGCGGTGACAGGCGGTAGCGGGCCTCCCAGGTAGCCAACCATTGGGTCTGGCGGCGGGGCGCGCCGCCCTCAAGCAAGGGGCTAAAGCCTTCATCGTCTGTGAGCCGCGCGCTGCGCAAAGCCGCCTCCAGCCCCCAACGCCCCCCCAACTCAAGCGCCATACGCAAGCCAGCTGACCATTGGGACTGTCTTCCACCTGGGCGTTCTGCCGACAATGGCTGGTCTTGCCCCCAGCGTACATGCGCACCCCAGGTCCAGACTTGCCCGTTTACACGCCGGCAGTCGGCTGCCAGGGTCAGCGCTGGGGTGTTGCTGCTGAGCAGGGCCTCTCCGGTGTAGCGCTGGTGAGTCCACTCCCCTTCCAGGCGGCGGACACACTGACCTGGACCCCAATTCCAATCGGACTCAGCCGCAATTAAATAGCGAGCTTGGTGGTGATTGGCCGCCGCACTACCCTGAACCGTACCCAAGCTGATTTGATTTTGGATGCGCCAGGCACTAAGGAGCCAACTCGGGATCCACTCGGAGGCGGAACTTTGACTCGCACCAACTTGGTGCCAGCGCCCCAGCGCAAATTGGACGGAGCGCTGGTCATCAGCCGATTGCTGCGAAACCTGGCGCCAACTGATCAGAAGCCCGGTTTGCCACAGGGTGTCCGCCCCAGTGCTGCGATGGGCCTGGAGGGCCGCTTCAGTCAACCAAGTTTGGCCTTTTCTGGGCGCAATGGGAACGGCGAGCGGCAGGGTGATCGGCCCTTCGGGCGGGGTCAAGCGAATTTCACTAAGAGTGGGCGAGCGATCCAGGTTGTCCTCATACCCACGGGACACGGAAACCGAAGGCGAAAAGCGCCAGCCAAGCGAGACCGGTTCGGGCGGCGCCGACGCCACCACGGGAGCTGCGCCGCCCTGAATGGCGGCTCGCAGCCGGTGCAGCACGACGGGCGGAACATCGGCTTTGTGCTGCCACTCTATGTATAGAGTCTGCGCGGCGTCCAACTCGCCCATCCGAGCCAAGGCCAGGGCATGGTCTAAGCGGGCACCCTGGGCCCGCGGCTCCAGCAGCAAGGCACGCTCCAACCAAACCAAGGCTTGACCCGGATCGCCCTGCTCCAACCAAAGCGCGCCAAGCAATGCCAAAAACGGGGCGTTTTCAATGCAGGCCTCCCGCTGGGCGCTCAATCGCTGCAACAAGTCTGCCCGACCCACTGGGGTCAATGGCCAGGGTGTGCGGGCCAAGCTTGTGCAGGATGACAGGCTCTGCGCTTGCACGGGGAGGGCCCCCAAGAGCCCCATCACGAGGGCGCCAAACGAAAAACCGCCCCACAGGCGGCTTGACCGGCGCATCGAGGGATTTCGGGTCACGTGGGCCGGGGGAGTTCGCTTGACCAGGTTTCAAGGCCGTCGGTGCCTTGCGCATCCTGAAGGCTGCTGGCTGGCCAAACGGTTTCGGGCGGCAACCACTGGGCCCAGTCCGCCGGGGCGAACACTTCCATGGAGCGGCGCTGGCCTTCAATGAGATATTCGCCCTGCGTCTCCAAAGCAGCCTGAGGCAAAGCCGCCGCCAAACGGGGGCCGATCAGGATGGGTAGAGACAGGTCGGTGGTCATGCCTTGCAATCGGGCAGCGACCCCAACCGGTTCACCGAGCGCAGCATGCGCTCGCCGTTTGGCGGGCCCGAAAGACCCGACGATAGCATCGCCGGACTCCATGCCGATCCCCAAGCCCAGGGGTTGGAGTGTGGAGGCCTCCGGCCCCCAAGCCTTGGGTGAAAGCAAGTCGCGGGTGCTGACAATCAGCGCTTTGGCGGCCGCCAAGGCGCGCACAGGATGCTGGGCGTCATCGGCATAAGCATTCCAGACCGCCACGATTCGGTCACCGGCAACTTGCTCCACCACGCCCCCATTGGCCTCCACCGCCTGAACAGCCAAGCAGGTGTAGGCATGCAGGGTTGCCGCCACCTCTTCAGGCGGAGAGTGGATCGCAAAAGCGTCGAAGTTGCGCAGATTGGCGACCCAGACGGTGATCTCACGGCGACGGGCATCCAACTGCCCGGTGGGCTCCAACCGCACCAGTTGCGCAGCGACAGGTTCGGGCAGGTAGGCACTGAGGTGCGCCGACAGGCGCTCGCGCTGACCTTTGGCAAAACTGTGTTCCAGCGCAGCCAAAACCACCGCAGCGACTACGGAATAAAGTGCCGCTTGCGCCCAAGGCAAATCCCACGACAGCCCAGGCAGCAGGGAAACGCCGCCGACCGCCCACACGACGCCCAAGAGGACGCCCGTCAGCGGCAAGGTGCGCGCCGAAAGGCGTTTGCGCCGAACCAATGCCAGGAGCAGTAAAGCGGTCACCGCCATGGTGCCGCCGAGAGCCGCAAGGGCTGCCTGGGGCCGATAGGGAACCTGATGATCCAGGATGCCGACAAGGCTCTGGACATGCACCTCAACCCCCGAGGCGACCGAAGACAGCGGCGTAGAAACCGTGTCCGTCAGCCCAAAGGCTGTGGCCCCGACAACCACGATGGCGCCACGAAACAGGTTGATATCGGCCCGACCGGCCAAAACCGAACCAGCAGATACAGACGTCACACTTTCGCGCGCCAAGCGGTACGGCACCAGCATGTCGCCGTACTCATCGACAGGCAGGATAAATCCCGGCGCTTGTGTCGACTGCAACCACCGCGGCGGCTGCCCCGGGGAGAACGCACCCGATGCTGTGCGCAATTGCCACTCTACCCGCCCGCTGGGAGCAGAAGGCGCGAGCAGCCGGGTCAACGCAGCCAGGGCTAGCGATGGGTAACGTTGCCCCTCATGGCATATCCAAGCCGGAACACGCCGGATGACCCCATCAAGGCCAAGGCGGGGCGTCAAGTGGCCCACAGCAGCCTGTGGCGGCAAAATTGAAGGCGAATTGGCCACCCAACCTTGGGCAACGGCCTCAGAGCCAAACCCACGCTCATGGCAAGCGCCCAAGGTCGATGCGGCACTGATCACCCCTTGTCGCGGTTGCGAACGAGGGTCGAGCGAGAAAATTTGCCCCACCACCACGGCACTCTTGGACCATGCGGTGCGCAGCGCCTCGTCCCCCTCGCGTGCCTCAGGGAACACCATGTCGTAAACCTGCAACGCAGCGCCAGCATCGTTCAGGCGGGTTGACAGTTGCGCGAGAGTTTCGCGGGACCAGGGCCACGGACCAACCTGACGCAAACTATCTTCGTCGATGTCCACCACAACAACGCGGCGCTCTGCCTCCCGAGGGGTGGCAGCAACACGCCAGCTCCAATCCCCCACAAAGTCTTGCGCCGCCTGTAGCCATACCGCCGCCGCCCAGGGCAGCATCAGAATCAGCAACGCGACCAGCACCAGCGCGCCCACCCGAGCGCGCCAGGGACGGTCAATCGACAGCCGGAGGCGGTTCATGAGCCATCAGTCCCGGGCGGCTTACTTGCCGCGACCCCAAAGCGTCCGGCCGCGGAAAACACCATTACCGACTTGCTTCTCAAAGAGATAGCCTGCCTCTTGCAAACTGGTCGATACCGCACCGGCCACCCGTTGACCATCCTCTGCCACCGCAAAGGTGCCGTCACTTCGAATGGCGCCACCCAGTCGCAATTCAGCCGAACCCCCAGTGAGCGACGAAAGTGCCAGCGCTGTCGCAAATCTGCGGTGGAGGAAATCCAGACTCAAGGTCCCCCCTTCCACTGCGGCGGCTTCCATGTGACTGCCCGATTCGAAACTGGCTTGCGCCCGCGTCAGCCGGAAATCAACACGATCCACGCCCGGATTGCGAAAAACCGCTTCCGCTGCTGAGGGATCCCCTTTGCGGAACAACCCTGAGTTGCCATCGCCCACAGTAATGTGCCGGCCTTCAGAGGCCGCCCAGTAAGGGATGCTCATGTTGTCGAAGCCAGAATAGAAGCTGAACCAACGCCCCCAGGCGAGTTCCGAGTCGCGGCTCGGCGGCGTGTTCAATACGCGAGCGTCGGTGGGACCGACAGGCGCGATGGCCAGCACGGCCGCAGCCGCACGGTCGGTTGCCGTCGAGCGGGAATCGGCTTGCGCCGCGGCAATGGCCGCCATCTGCACCGCCTTGCGGACTTCCGCCTGCTGCGGCACCGACGCCATAACCGCATCCACGGCCGGCACGATGCGAGCGCCCACTTCCCCGGACCGCAGCTCCAACATCATGCGGCCCATGTCGGCGCTGAGCAACTGTCCAGCCCGCCCCCCGCAGGGACCCAGCGCATCCGCTCGGCACTGCGCCCCAAACGGCGCCATCACGATGGCCCCGGTGGCCACGGTGGCGCGCACATGTTCCGGCAACACCTGCACGATGAAATCCGTACCCCTCACGCCAATGGCAGCCAAGGGTGTATTCAGACGAAAGCGGTTCTTGTCGTTTTCCGTCGCGGCACCGGAAATGGAACGCGCCACGCCTTGGTGCAATTTGAGTCGGACTTCGTTCGACGAGGGCTTGTCCGGGTCGTAGCGATAGGACTGCACTTCGAGCACGCTGTCCGGACGAACGCTGGCGGCGCCGTGGTCCAAGAACCGCAGGTGAACGTGGCCGTTGGCCGCGGTTTCGATGCGGTCACCCACGGTAACGGCATCCCCCTGACGCAAGTCCGTGCGCGAACCATCCGCGCGAATGACTTTGGCGGCCCCAATGAGCAGGCTGACCTGACCGACTTGCTGGGCATGAGCCCCCACGGCCGTCAGCCCCATCAAGGCCAGACCCGCAGCGCGCCAAAGGCTGTGTTGAATTCGTGTCAGTATCATCACCAAACTCCTGCGCGGGTTCCACACCACGCGTATTGAGCCCTCCAAGAGAGCCCGAATCCACGCCTGAGAAACCCAAGAGACTCGTTCCGCCAGTGTGGACTGAGGATCTTGCCTCCAAACCACCCTCTTTTTGTGTGCCCTGCATCACATCCGCGCCGCTTTTTTAAGATCAGCATGCTGCGATGCCCATTCTGATTCCGATCCTGCAGGGTCTGCGCCTCTTTGACAGCCTGCCGGTCGCCCAACTGACGACCCTGGCCCAGACCCTCAGCGAGCGTCGGGTGGAGCGGCGCGAAGTGGTGGTCAAGCGGGGAGAAAGCGCCCTGGGCTTGGGCTTTCTCATTGAGGGCCGCCTGCAGACTGTGGACTTTACGCTGGATGGGCGCGAGGTCGGGCTGGATTTCATCGAAGAAGGCGACTTTTTCGGCGAATTACCCCTGATTGACCGCCAATCGGCGCCGGAATACGTGATCGCGGTCGCGCCGTCGCGGGTCTTTTTCGTCGACCCGGATCGAGCGCGGCAGTTGATGTTCTCCAGCCCTGCTGCGGCGGAGGCGATTTCATTGCGCTTGGCCCAGCGCTTGCGACGCGCCTCGCGTCAGCGGGCGGTGTTGGCGCTGCCCAGCTCATTCCAGCGTGTTTGTGCGCAGCTCGCCCTGCTGACGCAAAAGAATGGCCAGGGCCAAGTGGTCATTGCGTTGCCGCCCACCCACCAGGAAATTGCGATCATGGTCAACACCAGCCGGGAGACCGTGACAAGAACCCTGCAGTTCCTGCAAGGGCTGAAGGTGCTGGCCCGAGACGGGAACGCTCTGGTGGTGCATCAGCCGGACACATTGCAAGAAGCTGCCGACGGGAAGGTCAGCCCGACAAAGTGACCCCCGCTGGAAAGCGGCTTAACGCCTAGCTGGCGTTGCGACGGTACTCGGGCACAAACTGGCCCAACTGGGCGGCGATGGCCTCCACGCCCGCCTCGGGCGACAAGTCCAGGTCGCGCAACCAAGCCCGGACCTCGGCGGGCTCTACCCCGCCCAACCGCGCGATCCGCACACTGCGGCAGCGCGTGGCCAGCGTGGTGTCGTTGTCGGCCAGCAATTCTTCAAACAGCTTTTCGCCAGGACGCAGCCCCGTGAACTCGATGGCGATGTCCTCGAGAGAATGCCCGCTGAGGCGAATCATGTCGCGCGCCAAATCAACAATCTTCACCGGCTCGCCCATGTCCAGCACCAACACCTGACCGGTATCGCCAATGGCTGCGGCCTGAAGCACCAAGCGTGCAGCTTCCGGAATGGTCATGAAGTAGCGAATGATGTTCGGGTGGGTCACCGTCACCGGCCCCCCCTTGGCGATTTGCGCCTTGAATTTGGGGATGACACTGCCGCTGGAGCCCAGCACATTGCCAAATCGAACCGCCATGAATCGGGTGCGGGGGTGCTCCTGGGCCAGGGCCGAGATCACGCGCTCGGCAGCCCGTTTGGTCGCCCCCATGATGTTCGTGGGGTTCACCGCTTTGTCCGTGCTGATCAACACGAACCGCGCCACCCCGGCCTCAGCGGCCGCCCGCGCGGCCTGAAAGGTGCCCAGGGTGTTGTTGCGCAGGCAGGCCACCGCATTGGCCTGCTCCTCCATCAAGGGGACATGTTTAAAGGCCGCAGCATGCAGCACAAGGCTGGGTTGCCACTCGAATAAGCTAGCCAAGAGGTGGTCGTAGTCCTTGACATCCCCCATCAGTCGCGTGAGCGCGAGATTGGGGAAACGCTCCTGCAATTCCTGGTCCAAGCTGTACAGATTGAATTCACTCAGCTCATAGAGGACCAAACGGGCGGGTTGGTAGCGCGCCACCTGGCGGCACAACTCGCTGCCAATGGACCCACCCGCGCCCGTGACCAGCACGGTTTGCCCCCGAATGAGTTCGCCGATGCCGGCCTCGTCCAATTCCACGGGCGCACGGCCCAGCAAGTCTTCGGGCTTGATATCCCGCACGCGCTCCGGGGGGACGCCCTCCTGCAACTCCTCCAGGCTGGGCACGGTGAGCACGGGCAGCCCGGTGGCCGCGGCCAACTCCAGCACCCGCTGGCGGGCGGTGCCGCGCAAGGAGGGAATGGCCAACACCAGGTGAGTCAGCGGCAGCCGGTCGACCCAGAGGGGCAGTTCGTCCAAACCGCCCAGCACCGGAACCCCGGCCACTCGGCGTCCGCGTTTGGTTGGCTCGTCGTCGAGCAAGCCATGCAGCAAACAGTCTTGATCCCGCAGGCCAGCCACCAGGCGGCTGGCGGCCTCGCCGGCCCCCAAGATGAGCAGTTGCCGAACTTCCCCCGCCCCCCGGTGCAAACGGGCGCGCATGTGCTCATAGAGCATGCGATAGCCAATCCGCAACAGCACCAGCCCCATCAGCGCCAACACCGGGTGCAGCGCCAGCACCGCACGGGGAATGGCATCCAAACCCAAGGCGCGCACGCCCGCGGCCGTGAGCACACCGGCCAGCACACAGGCCACGGTCAGGCGTTTGACTTCGCCGAAGCCGGAAAACCGCCACAGGGCCCGCGGAATGCGCAACACGCGGAACACCACCGCCCAAACGCCCAGCAAGCCCGCCAAGACCCAGGGGTCGTAGTCCGGGCGCGCGCTGAGCCAACGATCAAAGCCCAGCCGAAAGAGATAGGTGGCTTGCCAGGCCACGGCCACCCCACCCAAGTCGACCAGCAAGGCCAAGCCTTCGCGCCCTTTGCGCAGGCGGTTGAGCAAGCGGTCCACCGCGCCCCAGGCGCGCAAACTGGCATTCATGGCGAGGGGCGCTGCAAGAGCGTACGAAGAGTTCGAACCAAGACAGCGCAATCCGAAGCCAAGCTCGCGCGCTGCGCATAAGCGACGGCCGCCTGGACTTTGGCGGGCAGGATGCGCTCGATGTATTCCCGCTCCGGGTCTTGGGCCTGCGCCAGCAGCGCCGCTTCATCCAAATGGGCCAAAGAGACCGGGTCGGTGATACCCGGTCGAACGGCCAGGGCTTGCGCCTTCAGCGCCGCTGGATAGTGGGCGACATAGCGTGGCACCTCGGGGCGCGGCCCCACCAAGCTCATATCGCCCACGAGCACATCGATCAACTGCGGCAGTTCGTCCAATTTATGCCGGCGCAAAAAAACACCGGCGCGCGTAACGCGGTCGTCCGTGCCCACCGTGAGCGGCAAGCCCCCGGCGGCGTGACGCATGGTGCGGAATTTGTGAATCCAAAACGAGCGCCCCGCCCGCCCCACCCGCTCCTGGCGGAAAAAGACAGGCCCGGGCGAGTCCAGCTTGATCCAGACCGCAATCAGCAGCAGCAGCGGCAAGAGCACCACCAGGCCGCAGCCGCTCAACACCGCGTCAAACAGCCGCTTGGCCATCAGGCCTCCAGCGCTTGGCGAATGGCCGCCATGACGCGCTGGGCGTCGCTGTCCTTCATGGCGGTGTACAGCGGAATGCTGACCATGCGCTCATAGGCCTTCTGCGAGTGCGGAAACTGCTCGGGGGTGAGGTGGTAGCGATCGCGCCAGTACGGGTGCAAGTGCAGCGGCACATAGTGCACGCTGCAGCCAATGCCCTGGGCGTATAGACGCTCAATGAAGGTGTTTCGGTCGACTGGGGCGTCATCGGTCAAGCGCAGCACAAACAGGTGCCACGCATGGGTGTCGCCTGCCGGTGCCTGGGGCGGCAAGATCAACGGCAAGTCGGCCAAGCCTTGGAAATACTGGGCCGCCAGCTCCTCCCGCCGTTTTTGGAAGGCGGGCAGCCGCTTGAGTTGGTGCAGTCCCAGCGCAGCGGCAATGTCCGTCAGGTTGTACTTGTAGCCAGGCGCGACGATTTCGTAGTACCAGCTGGGCACCTTGGCCGTGAACCGATCAAAGGCATCACGGCTCATGCCGTGCAGCCGCATCACCTTGGCCCGCGCAGCCAGTGCGGCGTTGCGCGTCACCAGCATGCCGCCCTCGCCCGTCGTCATGGTCTTGTTGGCGTAGAAGCTGAACACCGTCGCGTCGCTGCCCAGCGTGCCAATGAGTTCGCGCTCCAACGTGGTGGGCAGAGCGTGCGCCGCATCCTCCACCACCTTGAGGCCGTGGCGGCGGGCAATGTCCAAGAGGCGGAGCATGTCCACCGCCAGACCCGCGTAGTGCACGGGAATGATGGCGCGGGTTCGGGGGGTAATGGCCGCTTCCACCTGATCCAGGTCCAGGTTGAGCGTGGCCGGGTCAATGTCCACCAAGCGAACATCGGCCCCAAGGTAGCGCACCACCTCCGCCGTGGCCGTAAAGGTGTGGGTGGTGGTGATGACCTCATCGCCCGGGCCCAGCCCCAGGGCTTCGAGCGCCAAGTGCAAGCCCGCCGTGGCACTGTTGACCGCGATGCAGTGCAACGAGGAATCCCCCAAGAAGGCGCCAAACTCCTCCTCAAACCGCTTGGCCTTGGGGCCCGTGGTGACCCATCCGCTTTTAAGGCTGTCCACCACTTCAGCGATTTCATCGTCGCCGATGTCGGGCAGGGCAAAGGGCAGGAATTGAGGAGCGTTCACAGCGGCTTGCGAAGGTGAGTCAAACGGTGGGTGCACAGCAGCGGCAGTGCGGCCAAGAGTGGAAGCAGCCCTTCGGGTAGACGGCGGGCCAAGGGCGGTGCCAGCGTCAGCCGCAGGGAGCGGACGCTCGCCCGCGGGAACAGCGTCCGCAGGCGCGATAAAGGCACGCCCCGCACATCCGGGTTGCGCGGATTGTCCACGGTGAAGTCGTACACGATGGCCGCGCCCCCGGGGCGCAACCAGCGCCACAGCGTGTCGGCCAAGTCTTGCTGCAAGGCATCGCTCAGCACCGAACTGAACACCGTAAAAGCCAAAACCAGGTCTTGGCTGCCTGTTGGCACGGCCGCTGTGCGCGCATCGCCGTCAAAGAGTTGCAAGGTCGACGGCAACACCTGGCGCGCCTGATGCGCGCGCGCGGCCTGCAATTCCACCGCCGTGAGGTGCTCCGGGCGAAACCCCCAGCGCAGCAAGCCCAGCAGATTGCCCCCCGTGCCACACCCCAATTCCGCGGCGCGCAAGCAGGCCGTGTCGCCCCAGCCCTCGCGGCGCAGCAGGCGCTGAAGTGCCGCATCCCGCTGGGCAATGGCCTGGGCTTGGGCGGGGTTCAAAGGGTGGTAGCGCGGATCCTCCGCCGAGCGGCGGGCATACGCGGCTTCAATCGCATCCAGGCTCATCGCGTCAGTTGGGCGAACCGGCTGTTGCGTGCCGATTCGGGCGGCAATCCCCGCAGCACATCCCAAGCGCCGACAATCGTCCCCAGTGCATAGGCCCCGTGGTAGGTGAGGATCACTGCCGGCATGCGCAGGCGCACGGCCCAGTCTTCCCGACCCGCCGCGGCGGAAGCCCCCAGCACCCACAGCGCATAGGGGGCCAACAGCGCGGGCAAGACACCGGGCCACCAGGGCAACACCAAGACAGCCCCCAGGACGGCGGTCAGCCCCAGCGCAGGCAGCACATGGCGCGCGCTGGCGGCCTGCCCGTGTTTGCGCATCACAAACGCCTTCCAGTAACCGTACTGCAGGTACTGCCGGGCCAAAGCGGACAAGGCGGCGCGCGGGGTGTAGTGTGAGCGAATGCGCGCGCTTTGCCACACCCGGCCGCCCGCTTTCTTGATGCGCAGGTTGTGTTCGTCGTCCTGATTGCGAACGAGGTTTTCATCAAAGGCGCCAAATCGCTCGAAGCTGGCCCGCGGCCACGCCCCCAGGTAGACCGTGTCCACTTCGCCCTCGAAGTCCAGCACCCGCGAGCGCGCTCCACCGCTGAGCCAGCGCGACTGAAACACCGCGCCAATGGCCCGCTGCAGGGCCCCCTGGCCTTGGGCGCACCAAGCGCCCCCCACGTTGTCAGCGCCCGTTCGCGCCAGCGCGGCAATGCACTCGGCCACATAGTCCGGGGCGTACACGCTGTGGACATCCATGCGCACGATCACCTCGCCGCGCGCGATGGAAAGCGCGTGGTTCAAGCCCGTGGAGACGATGCGCCCCGGGTTATCAATCACCTTGAGACGCTCGCCCGCGTGCTCGGCGAGCCACTGGGCGGTGCCGTCGTCACTCTGACCGTCCGCAATCACCGCCTCCAGCGACCACCCGGCGGGCAGCTGCTGGGCGAATAGCGACGCACAGAACGCCTCGATGTGCGCTCGCTCGTTGCGACAGGGGACGATGACCGAAACCCACGAACTCATGCTTGATTCAATACCGCGCGATAAAGCGCATCCACCCGATCCATTTGCACCGAACGCGCGCCCTCGCGCACCATGCGCTCGGCATTCGCCTGGCCCTGCGCTGCGGCTGGCGCCTCTTCTGCGGCCCAAGCGGACCACCGCTGCGCGAGCAGCGCCTCATCATCCACCGGAACACAGCATTCTGGGGGTAGCCATTGTCGATTGGCAGGCAAATCGCTCGCCAGAACCGCCAGTCCGCAAGCCATGCCCTCCAGCAGCGAGACCGACGTGGCGTCGCTGCGGGGCACGCTGATGGACAGCTTGCAGCGCGCCATGACGGCCGCCATACCCGCATCGTCCAGCCGGCCGTGAAAGGTAGCGGCCGACTCCACCCCCAATTCCTGGGCCAGGGCGC
Organism: Inhella gelatinilytica; assembly: GCF_016093295.1. GTDB lineage: Bacteria > Pseudomonadota > Gammaproteobacteria > Burkholderiales > Burkholderiaceae_C > Inhella > Inhella gelatinilytica. The sequence goes on from NZ_JAEDAL010000001.1 coordinate 11,986, forward strand.
GCAGGGCCGCTTCGTCGGGCCCTCCGCCCAGCAAGTGCAGGTGCGCGCCGGGGTGCTGCTGCCGCACCCGCGCCAGCGCCCGCAGGATGAGGTCAATGCGGTAGTTGGGCGCCCAGGAGCGCAGGCTCACCGCCTCAAACCCGGGCTTCTGCCCCCAGGACACGGGGGCGAAGCGGCTCAAGTCCACGCCCCAGTGAACTTCATGCGCGGGCACCTGGGGCGCCAACTCGCGCGCCACAGCCACCAAGTCCGCCGAATCCCCGGTCACCGCCCGCGCCCGGCGCAGGCTCCAGGCCGTCAGCCAGCGCTTGAGCCAACTCTCGCGGGGTGTGACCAGCAAATCGCTGCCCCAGGCCGTGATCAGCAACGGCCGGCGGTCCGCCACACGCGCGCCCAAATACCCGTAGGAGGTGACGTAATGGGCGTGGATCAAATCGGGCTTCAGCATCTCCACGGCACGTCGCGCGTCTTTGACGCGGAAGAGCCAATCCCAGGGCTTGAACACTGGCTGCAGCACGCATTGCGTCACCCCGGCTTGGGACTCGGGGCGTGCCGTCACCACCGACACCCGCCACCCCCGCGCCACCATTTCAGCGGCCCAGCGGCGCAGGTGCACATGGTTGGCGTCGCCGAGCAGGCACAGGTGCTTCAAGTCAGCCTCCCAGCCCAGGCTTCGTAATGCGACCGGCACTCGGGGTGCGCCGCCAGCCACCGGGCGTCCCCCGCCCGGACATCGCCCACCACCTGGGCCGGCTGGCCCGCGACGATGGCGAAATCCGGCACCTCGCCGCGCACCTGCGCATAGGCGCACACCAGCACGCCTTTGCCCAGACGTGAACCCGCTTCGATCAGCGCATGGGGGCCGATGAACACGTAAGGTCCGATCTCAATGGGTGCCCGTTTGAACCCCGGCTTCTCCCCGCTCCAGCCCACATAGGCCCGCCCGAGCAGACGCTGGGCCTGCTGGCTGCTGTGGGTCACCAGGCTGCAGAAATTGGTGATCTGGACGCCCTCGCCCAGCACAAGCCCCCCGCTGGCTTCCAGGAAATTGAACTGGCCGATGAAGACGTGATCCCCCAAGGACAGCCCCGCCTCGCCTTCAATGCAGGTACTGGCCGCGATACGGCTGTGCGGGCGCAGCGCGCCGCTGGCCGGATCTCGCTCCCCGAACACCATGCGAAAGAAAAGCACTCGCCACAGCCACCGCCGCCCGGCATTGAGCGCAGCGCGCAGGCCGCCCATCATCGCTTCCAGCGCCACAGCGCCCCCAGGTAAAAAGCGAAGTATCCCGTCATGGTGAGTGAGACACCCCACGCTGCGCCAACCAAACCGCCCAACGCCAGCCCGGCGGCAAGTCCGCCCAGGAACAGCCCCTGCCCCACCAGCGCCAAGCGCAGCGCCCAGGCTTGGGCTTGCCAGGCCATCGTGACCACCGCCAGGGGCGAGGCCACGAAGTGCAGCACCAAGTAAGGCGTGAGGGCCCGCGCCACTTCGCCGCCCGCTCGCCAGGGCTCGCCAAAGGCCCAAGCAAAGCCCTCGGGGCCGAGCAGCATCACCGCGGCACCCAGCGGCAACGCCATCAAAAAGAGCGTGCGCACCGTGCGCTGCAGCTGCGCCCGTGCCGCCTCAAAGTTGGGGGCATGGGTGAGGGCCGGGTACAGCGCCGCAGACACGGCACTGCCCACCAAAGTGGCTGGCGCCTTCAAATAGCGCAGCGCCAGGGCCCAAATGCCGGTGGCAACGTCTCCCGCCCAGGCGGTGATCAAGAGCAGCGCCAGCGTGTCTTGCGCGGCCGAGGCAAAGGCATGGGGGGTGTTGAGTAGCGGGAAGTCCCTGTAACGCCGCGCGACTGCCCACAAGTGGGTGGGTCGCACGTCCCGCCAGGCTCCCTGACCCGCCCGCAGCAAGAGCCACAGGCACGCGCAGGCCGCCACCGCTGCAAACGCAGGCGCCAGCACCAAGCCCCAGACGCCCAGTTGCAAGAGCCCGGCGCCCACCTGCAGCGCCGGAGCGCCCCCCCACTGCAGCACCCTTGCCAGTGCCAACGCACCAAATCGCTGGGCCCGCGTGGCCACCATGCTGAGCAACTGAACCCCGCCCAGTGCCAGAACCAGCACCGGCAACAGGGTCAGGGTGGGCTCCAAGGGGCGAAGCACCGGCACCCAGACCCCACACAGGAGCACTACCCCCGTGAGCACCCAAGCACACAGCGCCACCAAGGCCCGCGCCCGCGTCGCGCCCCTCGCCAGGGGCAACGCATATTCATAGCGTCCACAAGCCACCACCGCCACGTTGGTGGCCGCCGCCCAGGTCAAACTGAAGGCCGCGTATTCGACAGGGGTGAACAGGCGAGTCAACCAGGGCCCCAGCAGCAAGGGCAGCGCGTGGGCCACTCCATTGCCCAGTCCCACCAACCCGGCACCGCGCAGCAGGGTGCTCACGAACGGAGCCCCCCAGCCCAATGCGGGCACGCACATCGATGGTTAAGGACAGTTGGGCGCATGGAAATGGACGCCCCACTCGAGAAGGGCCAACGGGAAAACCCGGCATTCTAGAAAGCCGCCCTCTAAAATCGCCCGTTTTGCCCTCCGGAAGGACCCCATGGAAGCCACCGCGCCGCACGCCGACGAGAACCAACTGATCGCCGAGCGCCGCGCCAAACTGGCCGAGCGTCGCGCAGCCGCCCAGCAGTCCGGTGGCGTGGTCTTTCCGAACGACTTCAAACCCGAGCACCGCGCCCTGCCCCTGGCCCAGCGCTACGGCGACATTCCCAACGAGGACTTGGAGCCCCAGGCCGTCGAGGTCAGCATTGCTGGCCGGATGATGCTCAAGCGCATCATGGGCAAGGCGAGCTTTGCGACGATTCAAGACGCCACCGGCCGCATCCAGCTTTACATCCAGCGCGACGCCATTGGCGAGTCCGCTTACGCCGACTTCAAGCACTGGGACCTGGGCGACATCGTGGGCGCCCGCGGCACCGTGTTCCGCACCAAGACCGGTGAGCTCTCCGTCAAGGTCACGCAGCTGGTGATGCTGACCAAGAGCCTGCGCCCACTGCCGGACAAGTTCCACGGCGTGGCCGACCAGGAAATGAAGTACCGCCAGCGCTATGTGGACCTGATCATGGACGAGGCCGCACGCGACCGCTTCGCGCTGCGCTCCAAGGCCGTTTCCGCCCTGCGCAGCTTCATGGTGGAGCACGGTTTCCTGGAGGTGGAGACGCCCATGCTCCACCCGATTCCCGGGGGCGCCAACGCCAAGCCCTTCGTGACGCACCACAACGCGCTCGATCAAGAAATGTTCCTGCGCATCGCGCCCGAGCTGTATCTGAAGCGCCTGATCGTGGGCGGGTTTGAGCGCGTGTTTGAGATCAACCGCAACTTCCGCAACGAGGGGCTGAGCGTTCGCCACAACCCCGAGTTCACGATGATGGAGTTCTATGCGGCCTACTGGACGCATGTGGACCAGATGGACTTCACCGAGGAGTTGTTGCGCCACGTGGCCCGGGCCGCGGCCGGAACGGCCAAGCTGCAGTACAACGGCCAGGAAGTGGACCTGAGCCAGCCCTTCGCGCGTTTGACGATTCGGGACGCCCTGCTGGCCCATGCCGGCATCAACGAAGCCGAGGTCGACGACCCAGAGGTGCTGGCCGCGCGCATTCAGGCGGCGGGTGAGGCCGTGCCCAAGAACGCCAATCTGGCGGTGCTGCAGTACAGCCTCTTCGAGGCCACGGTGGAGGACAAGCTGTGGCAGCCGACCTTCATCATGAACCACCCCATCGAGGTCTCGCCGCTGGCCCGCGCCAACGACGAGAACCCCGGCATCACGGAGCGCTTTGAGCTCTACATGACCGGCCGCGAAGTGGCCAACGGCTTCTCCGAGCTCAATGACGCCGAAGACCAAGCCGCGCGCTTCCACGCCCAGGTGGACGCCAAGGACGACGGCGACGACGAGGCCATGCACTTCGACGCCGACTTCATCCGGGCGCTGGAATACGGCATGCCTCCGACCGGCGGCTGCGGCATCGGCATCGATCGCTTTGTGATGCTGCTGACGGATTCGCCCGCTATCCGTGACGTGATCCTCTTCCCCGCGCTTCGCCGCGAGAGCTGATCCAGCTTTTCAAAGCAAAACGGGGCCCGCGGGCCCCGTTTTTATTGAGCCATTCGCGTCAATTGCCATGCTTCCAATTGGCCGGGCGCTTCTCCAAGAAAGCGTTCATGCCCTCGCGCTGGTCGTGCGTACCGAACACGGCGTGGAACATGCCGCGCTCAATCTTCACGCCTTCGGTCAGCGGCACTTCAAAGGCTTGGTTGGTGAGCTGCTTCATCAAGGCCACCACCGGGGCTGAATAGCCGTTGATGGTTTCGGCCGCTTGGAAGACTTCGTCCATCAGCTGATCGGCTGGCAGCACGCGGGCCACGAGGCCGGAGCGTTCGGCCTCCGCAGCGTCCATAAAGCGGCCGGTCAGCAGCATGTCCATGGCTTTGCTCTTGCCCACCCAGCGCGGCAGGCGCTGCGTGCCGCCGCCGCCCGGGATCACCCCCAGCTTGATTTCAGGCTGGCCAAACTTGGCCGTGTCGGCGGCGTAGAGCACATCGCACATCATGGCCAGCTCGCAGCCCCCGCCCAGGCAGAAGCCCTGCACGGCACCCAGCACCGGCTTGCGCACCTGAAGGATGTGCTCCCAGTTCTTGCTGATGAGCTGGCTATTGAACGCCGACATGAAGTCGTGCTGCAAGAGCGTGGGGATGTCCGCCCCCGCTGCGAAGGCTTTTTCGTTGCCCGTCAGCACGATGCAGCCAATGCCGGGATCTGCGTCAAAGGCCTTCAGGGCAAGCCCCAGCTCGTCCATCAGCGGGTCGCTCAGGGCGTTCAAAGCCTTGGGCCGATTCAGGCGGATCACGCCGGTCTTTCGCGGCCCCTCGCCGCGGGTTTCAACCAGGATGCACTCGTAGTTCGTGTTCATGAAGCAGGGTCTCCTTGCGATGGGGGCGAATTGTCGCGGGCCGGCGCACGCTCTTGTTGGGGATGTTCAGACAGCCGCAGGTCCACCCAGGTGTCGTCGTCTTGAACAATGCGAATGCGCGCCGGCAGAAACTGCAAGCCGGCGGCCAGCCACACGGTGGCGCGCAAGGTGCCGCGCGCGTCATCGACATGAGGGCGCAACTCCCAAGCAGGTAAGGCCCCGACGGGCGTCTCCAAGGTCTCCTGGCCCATCACCTCATAACGCCAGGCGTAGAGCCGACGCGGTAGCGCCAACGGCAGCTCCACCTGAGTCCCCGGCTCCAATGCCAAGCGGCCGGTGAGCATCAACCAAGTCAGCTGCACAAACTGGCTGGCCGTGTCCTGCACCCCCGCTGGAGCCTGTTCACGTCGGGCGCCGCTTGAGGTGAACTCGATCAGGCCGTCCACAAAACGCAGGGTCGACTGCCGGGTTCGAAAAAGCTGGCGCGTTTCCTCGTCGTAGCGCCGCGGACGCACGCCATCCGGCCCCAGCTCCCCTTCACTCACCATCAAACGGGTCACAAAAGGAGCGATTTCGGGACCGACCGAAACACGCAATCGAACTTGATAGCGGTGTCCCTGGCGCAGCCACTCGACCTCCGCATCACCGTGCACTGGACCCCGGTAGTTCCCGGTGAGCGCATAGCGCAACCGGGTCGAGAGCGGCCACTCGGGGCCGGGCTCCGCGCTGGGGTCATCCGGCCCCTCCGTCAGCGAAGGCGGGGGCGCAATGGCGGCTGGGTCCACCACCGGCACGGGGGCCTCGACCCCGCCCATTTGGGCGACTGACGCGTGCGGTGGCGGCGGGCTGCTCAGCTGACCCCAACGCCGTTCCGGCGACGGTTTTTTTGGGGGGGCGACGGGCTGCAGCACCGCCGGCCGTGTCAGCTGCACCGCCAAGCGCGCGGGCACGGACTCGGCCGGAACGCGCTCCGCCAACCACCGGTGAAACCATTGGCCCAGCACCTGATGGCCGGCCAGCACCAGCAGCAGCAAACCGGCAAACGCCAGGCGCCGAGCTCGGGACGACTTCAGTTGGCCGCCGCCGCCAAGAAGCAGCACAAGCTCGCGATCAAGGTGCAGCGGAATCGCAGGGTCAGCCAAGCTTGCGCGCCCCACCGGGGGTAATGCTGCCGATCCACTACATAGCAACCGATCAAGCCGAGCCCCTGTAAAACCAAGCCGGCGTAGGGCGGCATCAGTTGAACCGTGGCGCCCAAGATGGCTGGCACGACCGCCCATACATACGGGAAGGCTTGCGCGCTGCGAGCCGCCAAGGCCTGCCCCCAGTAAACGGCCCCCAAGAACGCCAACACCACCCCCGCGTAAGCCGACAGTCCGAGCATGGCAAAGGTGTGCTCATCGGGCCCCGGCGGCAGCAGCCACGCCAACAGCGCGCCCAGTACAAACGGGGTGAGGCCGGCATAGGCCAAGCGGACCGCCACGGGCGGTGGCGGAAAAACCGAAGTAGTCGGGCTCAAGATCGCTTCTCTGCTTTGGTGATGCGCTCCACCAGCGCCTCAAGGGGCAGCGCCCCGGGGGTTCGGGTGCCATCCTCGAAGATGACCGCTGGCGTTCCGTGAATGGCATGGCGCCGGGCAAAGGCAAGGTTGCGCTCAATGGCGCCTTCATCGCAGCTGGCCATCACCCGCTCCGGGTTCTTGTTGTTCAACATCCAGCCCAGCCAGGAATCCACATTGTTCTTGGCGCACCAAATGTTTCGACTCTTGTCGCGCGAATCGGCGCCCAAGATCGGAATCAGGAAGGTGTAGACCGTCACGTCTTTGAGGTCCTGCAGGGTGCGCTCAAAGCGCTTGCAGTACCCACAGTTGGGGTCGGCAAACACCGCAATGCGTTGCTTGCCATTGCCGCGCTTCCACACCAAGGCGTCTTTGAAAGGGAGGGAGTCGAAAGCCACCGCGGTCAGCTTTTCAACCCGCTCCTGGGTGAGGCTTTTGCGGGTTTTGAGGTCGATCAGGTCCCCCTCGAACAGGTACTCGCCCTTGGCATCGGTGTACCGAATCTCGTTGCCGAACCGCACTTCAAAGAGACCTGGAATGACGCTGGGGCGCACCTCATCGATGGCCGGGAAATGCGAGGGCAAGCGCTCGGCCAAGGCCTTGCGAATCACGGCCTCGTTGGCCTGCGCCGCGCCCGACACCGCCACCATCACGCCCATCAGGGCCTTGAACCACCACTTCATTGCCAACTCCTCAACCCATCGCCCGCTGGGCCAACCAGCGTTTCAGTGGGGGCATTTGATCGACCCAATTCAATCCGTGATTGCGCAGCGAGGCCACCCAGGGCGAATCGTGCGCAAACCCAGCCCACAGGGCATCCGCCCCACCCCCCATCAAACGCGTGGGCCAGACGCGTTTGCGGTCGTAACGTCGCAGCAGCCGCTCGTCGCCCAGGGGGCGCCACGCCTCGCGCGCCGCCAAGACCTCCGCGAGTGTGGCCACATCCCCCAGCCCCAAGTTCAGACCTTGCCCCGACAGCGGATGGACTTGGTGAGCGCAATCGCCCAACAGGACAAAACCCGGCCCAGACACCCGGTCGGCCTGCAACCACTGCAGAGGCCAAGCCTTGCGCTCGCTGGCGAGCTTCAACTCCCCGGCCAGTCCCTGGCTGTGGGCCTGTAAAGCGGCTTCAAAATCTGTCGGCGATGCATCCAGCCAACGCGTGGCCCGCTCCGCGGGCTGGGACCACACCAAAGCCCATCCATGGCCCGCCTGCGGGCGATCCAGCGGCAACAAAGCCAGCACCTCGCCATCACGAAACCACTGCCACGCCACACCGTGGTGCGGTCGATCAGAAACCAAGCGGGCGGCCACCGCCGAGTGGCCATAGCGATGCGCCCGCGTCGACACCCCCAACGCCGCCCGACTTCCGGCCTCGCGGCCCTCGCAGAGCGCCAGCAGGGCATGCGGCACGTCGTCCAACACCCGCTCAACATGCGGTGCAAAACGAAGGGCCGTCTCCAACTGCGCCTCCAACTCCGCCGCATCAACGATCCAGGTCAGGGCTTCGACTTCGCTTTGCGAGGCCGAAAAGCCAATGTGCGCCCCCGCCTGGTCACCCTGCACTTTCATGTCCCGCACGGGCGTTCGTGCGTCCGGGGACAGCGCGTCCCAAACCTTCAAATCACTCAGCAGTCGCTTGGATGCCGTGTTGAGCGCATAGGCCCGCAGGTCCGGCCCCGAGGACCGTTCCGGTCGGCCGCGCAAGGCCACGCGCAGCCCCTGGCGAGACAGCGCCAAAGCCAGCGCCCGTCCGACACAGCCGTCTCCGCGAATCAGCACATCGTGTTGCATCCCCTCATTCTAGGAAGGCACCTTCACTAACGCCGTGATTTCCCGCATACCCTTTTAAAATCGCGCGCTTTGCCCAATTCTGGGCTGACCGATGGCCCCCGCCCGGGGGCTCTCCACCGATCCAAGGAATCCCGATGAGCCTGAAGTGCGGCATCGTGGGTCTGCCCAATGTGGGCAAGTCCACCCTTTTCAACGCCCTGACCAAAGCGGGCATCGCGGCCGAGAACTACCCGTTCTGCACGATTGAACCCAACGTGGGCATCGTGGAGTTGCCGGACCCACGCATGGATGCACTGGCGGCCATCGTCAAACCCGAACGCGTGGTCCCCGCCATCGTGGAGTTTGTCGACATTGCAGGCCTGGTGGCCGGCGCCAGCAAGGGTGAAGGCTTGGGCAACCAGTTCCTCAGCCACATTCGGGAAACAGACGCCATCGTCAACGTGGTGCGCTGCTTCGAAGACGACAACGTCATCCACGTCAACGGCAAGGTGGACCCCATCTCGGACATTGAAGTCATCCAGACCGAGCTCTGCCTGGCCGACCTGTCCACCGTTGAAAAGAGCCTAGTGCGCTACAGCAAAGTGGCGCGGGCCGGGGGCGACAAAGACGCCCAACGCCTGGTTGACGTGTTGAAAAAGTGCGAAGAGGCGCTGAACCAGGGCAAACCGGTGCGTTCCATCGACTTCAGCAAGGAAGAGTTGGCCGTTCTGAAGCCCCTGTGCCTGATCACCGCCAAGCCCGCCATGTTTGTGGGCAACGTCAGCGAGTCTGGTTTTGAGAACAACCCGTTCCTGGACCGCCTGAAGGAGTACGCAGCCGCCCAGAACGGGCCGGTGGTGGCGATCTGTGCCAAAACCGAGAGCGAGCTATCGGAGATGAGCGACGAAGACAAGGCCATGTTCCTGGCGGAAATGGGCCAGACCGAACCCGGTTTGAACCGCCTGATCCGCGCCGGCTTCAGCCTGCTGGGCCTGCAAACCTACTTCACCGCGGGCGTGAAAGAGGTGCGTGCCTGGACCATCCACAAGGGCGACACGGCCCCGCAGGCCGCCGGCGTGATCCACACCGACTTCGAGCGCGGCTTCATCCGCGCTCAAACCATCGCTTTTGACGATTTCATCACCTACAAGGGCGAGCAAGGCGCCAAAGACGCCGGCAAGATGCGCGCCGAGGGCAAGGAGTACATCGTCAAAGATGGCGACGTGATGAACTTCCTGTTCAATGTCTAACCCCAACCTCTTACAAAAAAAAGGGCCACCCTCCGGTGGCCCTTTTGCTTGGGCGCTGTCGGCGGACTCGCGCTCAGTTCACCTCAGAAAACTCCCGCTCGTGCAGCCAAGCAGCGTGGTGGACGGCCCGCTTCGTCCGGCTCCATTCTTCAATCATGGGAATGGCCACTTCGCGCAAACGGTCGATGTCGCCCGGTTGTTGGGTGTTGGCAGCCAGTTCGATGCGGTGCCCATTCGGATCGAAGAAATAGATCGACTGGAAAATCGCGTGATTGGTGGGGCCGAGCACGTCCAGGCCCATGGCCTCCAGTCGGGCCTTGGCCGCGCGCAGGGCGTCCATGTCCTTGACCTCAAAAGCCAGGTGCTGAACCCATTCGGGCGTGTTGGTGTCGCGGCCCATGGCCGGGCTGTTGGGCAGCTCGAAAAACGCCAGCACATTGCCCCGACCGGCATCGAGGAAGATGTGCATGTACGGGTCCGGCGCCTTGGTGCTGGGCACGTGATCCTCGGAAATGGCGAGGATCAGGTCCATGTCGAGCGCCTGCTTGTAAAACTCGACCGTTTCCTTGGCGTCCCGGCAACGGTAGGCGACGTGATGGATGCCTTGCAACATGGTGGGGCTCCTTAGATCACGCCTCGGCGCTCTTGGTCTTTTTCCAGCGACCGGAACAGCGCGCCGAAGTTGCCCTCGCCAAACCCGAGGTTGTTCTGCCGCTGAATGATCTCGATGAAGATGGGGCCGATGATGTTCTTGGTGAAGATCTGCAGCAGGTAGCCGCTTTCATCGCCGTCCACCAACACTTGGTGGGCGCGGATGCGGGCGTGGTCTTCGCGCACACCCGGTACGCGGTTGAACACTTCGTCGTAGTACTCGTCGTCGATTTCGAGCGTGTCAATGGGGCTGCCTTGCAGCGCATCCAGCGAGGCCAGGATGTCGGTCGTGGCGAACGCCAAATGCTGAACGCCCGGGCCCTTGTATTCGCGCAGGTACTCGGCGATCTGGTCCTTGTCGTCCTTGGGCTGGTTGATCGGGATGCAGAAGCTGCCATCGGGCGAACGCAAAGCAAAGCTGGTCAGCCCCGTCTTGACGCCCTTGATGTCGAAGTAGCGCACCTCGGTGAAGCCAAAGATGTCCTTGTAGAACGATGCCCACTTGTCCTGCTCGCCGGGCGGGACGTTGTTGGTCAAGTGATCCACCACCGTGAAACCCTTGTGCGCTTGCACCAGGGGCTTCTCCAGCGCCACGAAATCGCGGTCGTAGATCGTGGGCTGCCCAGCTTGCACCACGTCGATGAAATAAATGACGCTGCCGCCGATGCCCCACACCGCAGGGTACGGGTGGTCTTTTTGATCAGCCGGCACCTCCACCGCGCCACGGGCCACGGCCGCTTTCACCGCCTCCTGGCCGTTGTCGCACCGCCAAGCCATGGCACTGATGGAGGGGCCATGGGCTTTGGCAAAGGCTGCTGAATGCCCTTCCCGCTCACCATTCAGCAGGAAATGGATGTCGTTCTGGCGGAAGTAGGTGATGTCCTTCTGCGCGTGGCGACGCACTTTGGAGAAGCCGAAGGCCCAAAACAGCGACTCCAGATAGCCCAGATCGGGGCCACAGAACTCGGTGAATTCAATGCCGCGCAGGCCGCAGGGGTTGGGATTGCTCATCGACTCCATCCAAAAAAGAAAAGAACAACGAGCCGCATTCTTCGCAGAAGTGAAATTCAATAAAAGCGAATTTCTTTGCAACTCTTTTTCTAAAATTTAGATCATGAAAATCGATCTTGACGCGCTTTTGGCACTGGAAGCCGTGGTGCGCACCGGCAGCGTGGCCCTGGCCGCCCAAGACCAGCACAAGGTGGGCTCCGCCATCAGCTACCAAATCAAGAAGCTGGAAACCCAACTGCGCCTGCCTTTGCTGGACCGCAGCGGGTACCGATTGCGGCTGACCGCGGAGGGCGAGGCGATCCTGCATGAAGGTCGACGCCTCCTCCTGCAAGCCCGCCAACTTGAAAACCTCGCGCAGCAGCTGTCCAGCGGGTGGGAGGCTCGATTGCTCTTGGTGGTGGATGGCATCCTGCCGCTAGCGGACAGCCTTCAAGCCCTCAAGACCCTGACCGACGAAGGGGTTCCCACCCGCATCCAGCTGAAGATCGAATTTCTGCGTGGGGTGCAGTACCGCTTTGACAAGGACGGGGCGGACCTGATGATCACCAAGGAATACAGCCCCAACGCCCAGTGTTTTGCCCAAGCCTTGCCGGAGGTGGAGTGCATTCTGTGCGTGGCGCCCGAGCACCCGCTGATGACGCTGGGGCGGCCCGCGCGGCTCTCCGATCTGCACGCGCACGTCGAGCTCAGTGTGCACGATTCCAGTGAAACCGGCCCCGATCGGCACATGTTCGGCGGAGATCGCGTCTTTTATCTGTCGGGCTTCATTGCGAAGCGAGAGGCCCTGCTGATGCGCATGGGCTTTGGCTGGATGCCGCGGTATCTGGTCGACAAGTGGCTGGATCGCGGCGAATTGGCGGAACTGCCCTACGAAGGGGGATCGCGCTACCGCTTCACCCCCTGGCTGGTACATCGCCTGGACCGCCCCTTGGGCCGCGCCGGACAACGGCTGGCGAGTCTTTTGGCGCAAACCACCCCAACCTCCCCCCCTTGAAACCTGGCACCGCGCCCCTATACTGGCGTTATTAGCACTCAAAACTTGTGAGTGCTAACAAATTGCGGCGCCCTGACGCCGCCTGTTTTTTCCTAGAGGAGAACCCATGAAGCTGCGTCCCCTGCACGATCGCGTGATCGTCAAACGTCTGGAAAACGAAACCAAGACCGCCCTGGGCATCATCATCCCCGACAACGCCGCCGAGAAGCCCGACCAGGGTGAAGTGCTGGCCGTCGGTCCGGGCAAGCGCAATGACAAGGGCGACTTCATCGCCATGAACACCAAGGTCGGCGACCGCGTGCTGTTTGGCAAATACAGCGGCCAGACCGTGAAGGTAGACGGTGAGGAACTGCTCGTCATGAAAGAAGACGACCTGTTCGCCGTGGTGGAAAAGTAATCCACGCTCACCCAACTGAATCGAATTCGGAGATAAAGAAATGGCAGCAAAAGACGTAGTGTTCGGCGGCGAAGCCCGCGCGCGCATGGTTGAAGGCGTGAACATCCTGGCCAACGCGGTCAAGGTCACGCTGGGCCCCAAGGGCCGCAATGTGGTGCTGGAGCGCTCGTTCGGCGCGCCCACCGTCACCAAGGACGGTGTGTCGGTCGCCAAGGAAATCGAGCTGAAGGACAAGCTGCAGAACATGGGCGCGCAAATGGTCAAGGAAGTCGCTTCCAAGACCAGCGACAACGCCGGTGACGGCACCACCACCGCCACCGTGTTGGCCCAAGCCATCGTGCGCGAAGGCATGAAGTACGTGGCCGCCGGCATGAACCCGATGGACCTCAAGCGCGGCATCGACAAGGCGGTTGCCGCCCTGGTCGAGCAACTGAAGAAGGCCAGCAAGGCCACCACGACCAGCAAAGAAATCGCTCAAGTGGGTGCCATTTCCGCCAACAGCGACCATTCGATCGGCCAAATCATTGCCGACGCCATGGACAAAGTCGGCAAGGAAGGCGTGATCACGGTTGAAGACGGCAAGAGCCTGAACAACGAGTTGGACGTCGTGGAAGGCATGCAGTTCGACCGCGGCTACCTGTCGCCCTACTTCATCAACAACCCTGAGAAGCAGGTCGCCATCCTCGACAACCCGTTCGTGCTGCTGCACGACAAGAAGATCAGCAACATTCGTGACCTGCTGCCCACGCTGGAAGCCGTGGCCAAGGCTGGCCGTCCGCTGCTGATCGTCGCCGAAGAAGTCGACGGCGAAGCGCTGGCCACTCTGGTGGTCAACACCATCCGCGGCATCCTGAAGGTTGTTGCCGTCAAGGCCCCGGGCTTTGGCGACCGTCGCAAGGCCATGCTGGAAGACATCGCCATCCTGACCGGTGGCAAGGTCATCGCCGAAGAAGTGGGCCTGAGCCTCGAGAAGGTGACCCTGGCCGACCTGGGCCAAGCCAAGCGCGTCGAAGTGGCCAAGGAAAACACCACCATCATCGACGGCGCCGGCAAGGCCGACGACATCGAAGCGCGCGTCAAGCAGATCCGCATCCAGATCGAAGAAGCCACCAGCGACTACGACCGCGAGAAGTTGCAAGAGCGCGTGGCCAAGCTGGCTGGCGGCGTGGCCGTCATCAAAGTCGGTGCCGCCACCGAGGTTGAGATGAAGGAGAAGAAGGCTCGCGTGGAAGACGCGCTGCACGCCACCCGTGCCGCCGTTGAAGAAGGCATCGTCGCCGGCGGCGGCGTGGCCCTGCTGCGCGCCCGTCAAGCAGCCGGCTCGATCCAAGGTGACAACGCCGACCAAGACGCTGGCGTCCGCCTGATCCTGAAGGCCATCGAAGCCCCGCTGCGCGAGATCGTTTACAACGCCGGTGGCGAAGCCTCGGTCGTGGTGAACGCTGTGCTGGCTGGTAACGGCAACTACGGCTTCAATGCAGCCAACGACACCTACGGCGACATGATCGAGATGGGCATCCTGGACCCGACCAAGGTGACCCGTACCGCGCTGCAAAACGCCGCCTCCGTGGCCTCGCTGATGCTGACCACCGAGTGCATGGTCGCCGAAGCCCCGAAGGACGAAACCCCGATGCCCGCTCCGGGCGGCATGGGCGGCATGGGCGGCATGGACATGTAAGCCCTCAGGGATCCCCCTGAATCCAAGGCCCACCCATTGGTGGGCCTTTTTCTTTTTCAATTGCTTCCCATAATCGGGGGCATGAGCGCCAATCCTTTGCTGGTCGCCTTGGTCGACCGTGTGCTGGCTTTGCTGCCGGACTTCACCCGCAATCTGCAGGACTCCATCCAGCAGGCGGTCCGCGAGCACCCCGCCCTTCAAGAGGCCTGGATGCGGCGGCGCAGTCGCTTTCAGTTTGAGTTCGACACCAGCGTTCGCCCGATGCTGGCCCAAGTGCGCAACGGACAGGACCCGCTGGCGCCCAAACGCAACATCGGCCTGGATCAATTGGCCCTCGTCGACGAAGCCAACGCCCTGCGGGACGTGGGCATCGCCCTGGTGGTCGAGACCGTCAGCGAGGCTTGCCGCACCGAACTCTTCCAGCTCACCAACTTCTTCAATGGGCTCGCCCGCGGTCAGGCACGGCCCCCTCGCGAACCCAATTTGCTGCGTCCAGCCCTGTTTGCTCGGGCGCTGACGGACGCATTGGCCGGTACCGATCTGCGTGCCGATGGTCATTACGCGCTGATGCACGCCATCGCCCCTGGCATGTCCGACGGCTTGGTCCCCATCTACCAAGCACTCGCCGACGAACTGCGCCGCAACAACCTAACGCCCCTGGTCATGGCGGTGGACTTCCAGCACAACCAGTTGCGACCCCACGGTGGCGCCGCCGGCGGACTGGAGGAACTGCGGCGGCGTACCGAGCTGGAACAGCCCGATCAGTTTCGGGTCCGGCGAGTCGCAACCCCGGGGTCGGACTTGGTCAACAAGATCTACGACCAGATGATGGCCGACCCCTTGCTGCTGCAGCCCGTCAAGGCTCAGCTCGAACGACTCAAGCCTGTGGTCTTGCGCATGGCCCAGCTGGATGACCAGTTACTGCGACAACAAGACCACCCAACGTGGCGGCTGCTGAATGCCGTGGCTGCTTATGGCCGGGCCTTCCAAGACCCCCATGACCCGCGCTTGGGCGACTACCTGCAGTTCCTGGATCAACAAGGGCAGTTGCTGGCCGATGCGCCGATGCTGAACCGACAGCAATTCGAGAGCCTGCAGCGCTTGATGGATGCCTTCATCGCACGCCAGGCCCGAGAGCGAAGCACAGCCTCCAGCGCCGCGATCGCCGCGCTGGAGCGCGAAGGGCGACGGGCGCAGTGGGCCAACATGGTGCGCGAGCAACTGGAGGCCCAGTTGTACGCTGCCCGCATCAGCCCGTCGGTGCGCGAATTCCTGCTCGGCATCTGGTTGGATGTCATTGTTCAGGCCATGGTGAGCCATGGCGAAGACTCCCATGCGGTTCAAGACAGTGTTCAATTGGTCGACGACCTGGTGGAGAGCTTGGCGCCCTTGCATGTGGACGAAGCCCGCACGGCGCTGCAACAGCGCCTGCCCGAGCTGATTGGGCGCATCACCCGCGGACTGGCCACCATCCCCCTCTCCGACGCCAAGCGTCAGGCCATTTTGGAAGGCCTGCAACGACAGCACATGCGCGCCATGCGGGGCGGGGTATCCGAGGCCGCGCGCCGGGAGCCGGCCCCGTTCCGCCCCTCCAGCAGCGGCGAAGCCGGAGCCGAGGGCGACGTGCGGCGGCTGCTGGACGAACGCGAGAGCCAATTCGCCTCGGTTTGGGCGCATGCCGAGGTCGACCGCTCCGAACTTCCAACGCAGCCCATGCCCCTGCCTGACGCGGGGGACACGGGTGAAGTGGCCGTGGGCCAGTGGATGCGCCAACTGGAAGTGGGCGGCTGGTTCCACATGTTTCTGGAGACCCACTGGGTCACCACCCAACTGGTCTGGATCAGTGAGGACCGTGAGTTCTTTGCATTCATCGACCAGGACGGACACGAGCGGCATTCGCTCACGGCCGGTGCCGTGGCACAGCTCTACAAAGCCGGTTTGGTGATGTACCTTGAGCAAGAGGGCGTGGTCGATCGCGCGGTCGCCAAGCTCATTCAGCAACTCGACGCGTGATCCGCGGTCATTGGGCCCGCGCCCTGCTGGGCGCCTTCGTCTTGGCCACGAGCGGGTCCGCCCTGGCCGCTGAAGCACCTGCGAACCGTCCCAAAGTCGGCCTGGTGCTGTCGGGCGGTGGGGCACGGGGATTGACCCACATCGGTGTGCTGAAGGTTCTGGAGCGCGAACGCATCCCGGTCGACGTGATCGCCGGCACTTCCATGGGCGCCATCATTGGCGGGCTGTACGCCAGCGGCATGAGCGCCAGCGCGCTGGAGCGCGAACTCAAAGCCTTGGACTGGGAGCAAGTCTTTGCCAATCGGGTGGACCGTCAGCACCTGTCACAGCGGCGCAAAGAAGAGGACTATGCGTTTTCAGCCGCCCTGGAGCTGGGGCTTCGGGAAGGCGAACTTCGCGCCCCCCAAGGCACGGTGTCCAGCCGCGGGCTGGAAGTGCTGCTGCGGCGGCTGACATTGCCGACCCGCGACCTGCCCTCGTTTGATGCTCTCCCCATCCCCTTCCGGGCCGTGGCGACGGACATGGAATCGGGCGAGGCCTTGGTCATGGACCAGGGCGACTTGGCCACGGCCCTGCGCGCCTCCATGAGCGTGCCGGGCGTCTTCTCCCCCATTGAGCGCAATGACCGCCTGCTGGGTGATGGCGGCCTGGTCAACAACCTGCCGGTCGATGTGGCCCGGCGACTGGGGGCCGAGCGGGTGATCGCCGTGAACGTGGGAACCCCGTTGTCGGGGCGGGAAGCGCTGGGCAGTCTCTTGGGGCTGACCACCCAAATGATCAACATCCTGACCGAGCAAAACGTCAAGCGCAGCTTGGCTTCGCTTTGGGACGAGGACGTACTCATCAACCCTGGGCTGGGCAGCCTGACGGCGGCCGATTTTGAGCGGGCGAGCGAGTTCATTCGCATCGGCGAAGCCAGCGCCGAGGCCTTGGTGGCCGAATTGCGGCCGCTGTCGCTGTCGGCAGCGCAGTACGCCCGGTGGCGCACGGAGCGCCAGTTGCAAGGGGAGCCCGCGCCGCCCGTCTTGGCCGCTTTGCGGATGGACGGCAGTCAGAGCACCCGTCCAGAGCGGTGGCTGGCCGTCTTGGACAGCAAACCGGGCGACCCCTTCGATGTGCGCAAAGCCGTTCGCGACACCCGCTTGTTGGCCGCCAGTGGCGACTACGCGCGGGTGGACTTTCATCTGGAAGCCAGTCCGGCGGGCGAAGTGCTGGTCTTTGACCTGGAGGACAAGCCCTGGGGGCCCAACTACTTGAAGTTGGGGCTGGACCTCTCGACGGATGACCGGGGCCTGGGGAGTTTCAACCTTCGCTTGAGCCACAACCGGCACTGGCTCAATAGCCTGGGTGGCGAGTGGCGCAACCAGCTCACCATCGGGCGCGCTCCTCGGCTGTTCAGCGAGTGGTATCAACCCCTGGCCGCCCAGGCGGGCACCCGCAGCGACTGGTTTGTCTCGGCCTGGGGTGAAGCCCAGCTCAAACGAACCGCCTTGTTCGACACCGCGGGGCAAACAACCGCGCTGCTGCGCCGCCGCACCCTGACTGCGGCGCTGGACCTGGGTCAGCCCTGGGGCCGTTTGGGCGAATTCCGGCTCGGGTTGTGGCAGGAGGCGGCACGCTGGCACTCGGACATCAACACCGTGCCCCTGCCGCTGGATCGCCTGAATCAGGTGCAACGCTTGTTCGGGCTCCGCGCGCAGGTGCAGGTCGATCAACTGGACGAGGTCAACTTCCCCCGCAGTGGGTGGCGCACGGTCGTCACCGGCATCCACGGCCGTCAGACGGGCTTGGACGGGCGTGCGTATCGGCTGGAAGCCGAGGGGCTTCGCGTGCTGAGTTGGGGCGACACCACGCTCAACCTCTATGGCAAGCTGGCGCGAACCCAGGTCCTGCCCGACGTGCCGGGCGGGCCGTACGCCCTGGGCGGATTTCAGCAACTCTCGGGGATGCAGGCCGATCAGATCACGGGCAATGCGCTGGCCTTGTTCCGCGCCGGGGTGTATCACCGCCTTTTGGACGCCCCAGTGCTGTCACGCGGCTTGTTCCTCGGTGGCTCGCTGGAGGCGGGCAATGTGTGGATCCAGCCCCGAGCGGCACGCTGGTCTGCCCTGCGGTGGGCCGGGTCGGTTTATGTGGGGGCTGACACCGCCATCGGCCCGCTATACCTCGCGTTGGGACGAACCGACACAGGCAGTAACGCCGTGTACTTATTCCTCGGACGACCCTGAGTCCGGTGCCTCATCCGCGGACGGCAACGCCGGCAGCGGCTCCTGCGCCCATTCATACAGGCAGCGCGCCGCGTCCGCCACGCCCTGGCCCTTGAGCGCAGAAAAGAGGGCCACGCCAATATCGGCCTGCTCCGTGAGCACGTAACTGCCGAGCAACTCCTGCGTTTGCTCCAGGATCGCCGCCTGCTCCTTGCGACTGAGCTTGTCCGCCTTGGTCAAAAGCACCAGCAACTTCACTTCACCCGCGTAAACCCGCTCGGCGACAAAGTCGATGAGTTGTCGATCCAGGTCGGTCAGGCCGTGGCGGCTGTCGACCATTTGCACCACACCCCGCAACGGCTCGCGCTGCTGCAAATAGTCCGCCATCACCTTTTGCCAGCGGCTCTTGGCATCCCGATTCACGGCGGCGTAGCCGTAGCCCGGCAAGTCAGCCCAAATTTGATTGGGCACCTCCTTGGGGCCGACGTGAAACAGATTAATGTGCTGGGTGCGCCCCGGTGTCTTGGACGCGAACGCCAATCGCTTGTGCTGCGCCAAGGTATTGATCGCCGTGCTCTTACCGGCATTCGAGCGCCCCACGAAGGCCACCTCAGGCAAGCCGGTTTCCGGCACCTGATGCAATTGGGCCGCAGTAGTAAAGAATCGGGCCGTATGGGCCCAGCCCAAAACGGTCTTGTCAGTGACGTCCAGCGCCATGTCGGCGGGCTGGGGCGGCGGCAAATGGGGAACGGTCATGGCGTCAAGTGTAAGATTCGCCGCCTTTTGCGCCCGGTCAAACCGCGTACCGCCTTTTTGAAGGCGCACGTGATCGGGCCGATCAAGACGCTCTGAACCCTAGAAAGCGCCCCCAATGATGAAGACGCTGAGCCTCCTTGCCACGCTGCTGATCGCGACCGCCGCCCATGCCAGCTCGGCACCTGCCGCCCCAGCCAAGGCTGATCTGGCCAAGGGCCAAGCCCTTTCCACCCAAGTTTGCGCGGCCTGCCACACGGCCGATGGCACGCGGGGCACACCGGCCAACCCCATCCTTGCGGGTCAGCATGCGGAGTATTTGGCCAAGCAACTGGCGGATTTCAAGAGCGGTAAACGCAAGAGCGCCGTCATGCAGGGGTTTGCCGGTACGCTGAGCGAAGACGACATGCGCAACGTAGCTGCGTTTTACGCGAGCAAGTCAGCGAAACCGGGTGCCGCGAAAAACAAGGACACGGTGAACCTGGGGCAGGCGATTTACCGCGGTGGCATCGCCGCCAAGGGCGTGCCGGCCTGTGCCGGGTGCCACAGCCCGAACGGCGCGGGCCTGCCGGTGCAGTACCCGCGCGTGGGCGGTCAGCATGCCGACTACGCGGAAGCCCAATTGGTGGCCTTCCGCAGTGGTGCACGTCAGAACCTTCAAATGAGTGCGATCGCCGCCAAGATGAACGACGCAGAAATCAAGGCCGTGGCCGACTACATGGCCGGTCTGCACTAAGTCAAAAAATCAGTGATCTCGAAAGGCCAGCCCTGTGCTGGCCTTTTTTTCGCCCGCGACAATCGGCACCATGTTGTCCAAGTCTTCCCGACGCGAGTGGTTTGAACTGCTCGCCTCCATGCGTTTTGCCATCACCTTGCTGTCGGTGCTCTGCATTGCCTCGGTCATCGGCACGGTACTGCGCCAGCGCGAGCCCCTGAACAACTACATCAACGCTTTTGGGCCGTTCTGGGCCGAGGCTTTCGGGCAGTTGGACCTGTTCACGGTCTACAGCGCGCCTTGGTTCCTGTTGATCTTGGCTTTTTTGGTGCTGTCCACCAGCCTGTGCATCCTGCGGCACACCCCCAAGATCATCCGCGATTGGCAGGACGCCAAACTCAAGGTGCGCGCCGAGTCCTTAAAGGCTCACCATCACCACGTCGCCGTGCAATGGCCTGGCGAGTTGAGTGCCACGCGCAAAGCCCTGGCCGAGCGCCTGGCGCTCCAGGGCTGGAGCTGTCAAGCCGATGAGCGGGCCCAGGGCCACTTGCTGGCTTCTCGCAAGGGGCGGGTGCACAAGCTGGGCTACCTGGCGGCGCACAGCGCCATCGTGCTGGTTTGTGTGGGGGGGTTGCTGGATGGGGATTTGATCGTCCGCTTGGCCATGAAACTACAGGGCAAGGAACTCTTCACCGGCAGTGGCTCGGTGACCGAGCCCGACCGGCATCGGCTCGATGATCGCAACCCCAGCTTTCGTGGCAACCTCTTTGTTCCCGAAGGGCAGCGAAACGACTCGGCCGTGCTGCCGCTGCCCGGAGGGCTGGTGCTTCAAAAGCTACCTTTCGAATTGGAGCTCAAACGTTTCGTCGTGGAGCACTACGAAACCGGCATGCCCAAGCGCTTTGCCAGCGACGTCATCCTGCGCGACAGCCACGGAGCCAAAGAAGCGCGGATCGAAGTCAACAAGCCCCTCATCCACAACGGCATTGCGATCTACCAAAGCAGTTTTGATGATGGCGGCTCCCAGGTGGAGCTTCGCGCCGAGCCCTTGACGGCCGCTGGGCCCGTCGAGTCCCTTGAAGCAACCGTGGGCACCGCCGTGGTGCGTCCGGGCCAAGAGCGGCTTGAAGTGACCGAACTGCGCACCATCAACGTCGAAGATTTTGCGCAGGTCAAAGGAGCAAGCGAGGCCGCCAGCACACCCAAGTCGGGCCTGTCCGGGGGCTCCGCAGCCAAAGATCCGAACCGCAAGACCTTGCGCAACATCGGCCCCTCCATCACGTACCGGGTGCGCGACGCGGCCGGGCAGGCCAAGGAATATCACCATTACATGCAGCCGGTGGAGATGAGCGGCCAGTGGGTGTTCCTGACGGGCGTGCGCGAGTCCGCCAACGCAGAGTTCCAATATTTGCGCATTCCCGCCGATGAAGCGGGGAGCTTGCAAGGTTGGCTGCGCTTACGCCGCGCGCTGCACGATCCGGCCGCACGTCAATCCGCAGCTGCGGCCTACGCCCAAGCGGCCAGTCAACGGGAGGACCTGCGGCCGCAGCTGGCAGCGACAGCAGCGAAAGCCCTGGCCTTGCTCGCTGCCGCAGAACCGGTGACCGACGGCCCGCCCGGTGGCCTACCCGCCCTGTCGCAATTCATTGAAAAAACCGTGCCGGAAGCAGAGCGCGAGCGCGTTTCCACTGTGATGTTGCGCGTGTTGACCGGCGCGCTGACCGAGCTGGACCTGCAAAGTCGCCAAGCTGCAGGGGTGAGCACCCCGGCGGAAGACGAAGCCCGCCAAGCCTTTTTGACGCAGGCCCTGCTGTCGCTGTCCGACAGCGTTTTTTATCCCGGATCGACGCTCTACACCCTGCAAGGGTTCAATCAGCGTCAAGCCTCGGTCTTCCAAGTCACCCGCGCTCCGGGACAAAAGCTGGTCTACCTCGGCGCGGTGTTGCTGATGCTGGGCGTGTTTGCCATGCTGTATTTGCGAGAGCGCCGCCTCTGGGTGTGGCTGGAACCTTCTGCAGCGGGCACCCAGGTGCAATTGGCCTACAGCAGCCCGCGCCAGGGAAGTGACACCGATGCCGAATTTGAACGATTGAAGACCCTCATCCAGCCATGAACGCTTCCGTCTTTTCCTTGCCGCCCGGTAGCGCCCGGCCCGCCAGCGACTGGGCCTTCGCAGCCCTCACACTCACTGGACTCGCCTGGGCCTTTTGGCGCTACTCGGGTTCGATGGACGCTTACGAGCAGGCCATCTTGCTGCTCAGCGCGCCCGCGCTGATCGCCTTGGGCTGGTTCTGGCAGCCGCTGCGCACCCTGACCGCGGTGGTCGGCGCCGGCACCCTGCTGGCGCTGGCCCTGTATGGTCGAAAGACGGACGGGTTTGGCGCGGACCTCACCGCCGCCAACCAGGTGTTTTGGCTGAAATATGTCCTGGCCAGCCAAAGCGCCATCCTCTGGATGGCTTGCCTCACCTTCCTTTCCACCCTGTCCTATTGGGCCGCTCTGGCGTGGCGACGTCAGGCGACCATGTTGGAGAGTTTCGGAACCAAGCTGGCCTGGGCGGCAGTGACCCTGGCCTTGATCGGGACGATGGTTCGATGGTTTGAAAGTCATCAAATCGCACCGGACATTGGCCACATCCCCGTGAGCAATCTGTACGAAGTGTTCGTGCTCTTTGCCTGGCTCACAACCCTCGTCTACCTCTATTACGAAGCACGCTTCCAGACCCGGGCGTTGGGCGCCTGGGTGATGCTGGTGGTTTCAGCCTCGGTGGCTTTTTTGCTGTGGTACGCCGCGTCGCGCAGCGCCCACGAAATTCAACCGCTGGTCCCCGCGTTGCAGAGCTGGTGGATGAAGATCCACGTGCCCGCCAATTTTGTGGGGTATGGCGGTTTTGCATTGGCGGCGATGGTGGCCCTGGCCTACTTGCTCAAGACCGCGGAGCCGCGATCCCTGTGGTGGGGCTTGGTGGTGTTGCCCTTGACCCTGGTCGGGGTATTGCTGGCAGCAGCGCAGTTCGGCGGTTTGGCAGAGGGGACGGTCACCGGCCTGCAGGGTTGGGCCCGCAAGTTTGGGGGCATCGGCGTGTTTTTGGGGCTGTGCGTCGCCCTGCGTCAGCGCGTGACAGAACGACTCCCCGCGCTCCCCATTCTGGATGAGCTGATGTACCGGGCCATCGCGCTAGGCTTTGCCTTCTTCACCATCGCCACCATCCTGGGCGCGTTTTGGGCCGCCGAGGCCTGGGGCGGCTACTGGAGTTGGGACCCGAAAGAGACATGGGCACTCATTGTTTGGCTGAACTACGCCGCGTGGTTGCACATGCGCCTGATCAAGGGCCTGCGCGGCGCCATGGGCGCCTGGTGGGCGCTGGTGGGTCTGCTGATCACGACGTTCGCCTTCCTGGGGGTCAACATGTTCCTCAGTGGGTTGCACAGCTACGGCGAGCTGTGACCTCGATGTGGCGCGCCGCGCTCCTGCTGGGGATCAGCGCGCTGTTGGTTGCGCGCGCCGCTCCCCTGCGCATCGCGACGGGTGAGTTGCCGCCCTACGCGACGGCCGAGCGCTCTGACCAAGGCTTGGCGCTGGCCATCGTGCGGCGCGCCTTCGAGTTGGGCGGACACGCGGTGGAGTTCCACTTCATGCCCTGGTCACGAGCCCAGCTCGAAACGCAAGGCGGTCAATGGGACGCCAGCGCACACTGGGGCGCCACGCCGGAGCGTCGCGAAAACTTCCTGCTGAGCGACAACCTGCTCACCGAAGACTGGGTTTTCGTTTATCGCCGCAGCTTGAAAGACTTCAGCTGGCGCACGGCGGCCGACCTGCGCCCGTACCGCATCGGTTTGGTTCGCGACTACACCTACACCCCGGAAATCTGGGCCCTGGCGCGCTCAGGGCAGATCAAGTCCGGGAGCCCTCCGAATGATTTGGCGGGCCTCAAGATGCTGTTGCTGGACCGCATTCAGGTGTTTCCCACTGAGCGTCGTGTGGCCTGCGACTTGGCGAGCCGCCACTTGAACCCCGAGCAGCAGGCCGAGTTGATCGCTCACCCAAAGCGCATGACGGACAACTTCACCACGCACGTCCTGTTTCCAAAGGGCAAACCCGCCAGCGACTCCTTGCGGCTGGACTTCAACCGAGGCTTGGCCCAGTTGCGCGCCAGCCCGGAGTACCGCCAATTGCTCCAGGTCCCCATCGGTTGCCCTGCAGGGTTAATGGCAAAACCTTAAAGTCGGCCGCACCGCAGCGGTTGGTCGGAGGCTGGCATGAAGATCTTGACGACGGAAGTCACGCCGCGTGCGCTTTTTGAGCGGCGGCATTTCATCCTGGGGGCCCTGACCTTGCCCACCGCGGCCGCGGCTTCCGCCACCCGACTGGCGGCCGAGCGCAGCAACGTCCTCGGTGCGGTCAGCATGGAAAAGCCGACCGCCTTCAGTGACGCCAGCACCTACAACAACTTCTATGAGTTCGGACTCGACAAGGACGAACCCGCACGCGAGGCCCAGCGTCTGCGCACCCGCCCTTGGACTGTTCAGGTCGATGGCGAGTGCCTGAAACCGCAGACCTTCGGCATCGAAGACCTCCTGAAACTGGCCCCCATGGAAGAGCGCATCTACCGCCTGCGCTGCGTTGAAGGGTGGAGCATGGTCATCCCTTGGATCGGCTATTCCCTTTCCGCGCTGCTCAAGAAGGTCGAGCCCACCGGCAAAGCCAAGTTCGTCGAGTTCACCACCTTGGCGGACCGCGAGCAAATGCCTGGCCTGCGCTCCGGTGTGCTGGACTGGCCCTACCGCGAAGGGTTGAGACTGGATGAGGCGCTACACCCGTTGACGCTGCTGAGCTTTGGGATGTACGGCGAGCTGCTGCCCAAACAGAACGGCGCGCCCCTGCGCTTGGTGGTGCCTTGGAAGTACGGATTCAAGTCAGCCAAGAGCTTGGTGCGCATCCGTTTGACCGAACGGCAACCGGCCACCAGCTGGAACACGTCAGCGCCGCGTGAGTACGGTTTCTTCAGCAACGTCAACCCGCAAGTGAACCACCCCCGCTGGAGCCAAGCCAGCGAACGCCGCATTGGTGAAGATGGCCTGTTTTCGAAGCGACGCCCCACCCTGATGTTCAACGGTTATGCGGAGCAAGTGGGGCAGCTCTACACCGGCCTGGACCTGAAGCGGTGGTTCTGAACGCGCTGACCCACCGCACGGCCAAGCCCATCGCGCATCTGATTTGCGTGGCGCCCTTGATGTGGTTGGTGACGGCCGCCTTCACCCATCGACTGGGGGCCAACCCGGCCGAAGCCCTGATTCGCGGCCTGGGCGATTGGACGATAAGGGGCTTGGTGTTAACGTTGGCCATCACCCCCTTGCGGGTTCAGTTTCATCAACCGGCCTTGCTGCGTTTTCGACGCTTGCTTGGGGTGTGGACCTTTGTGTACGCGACCTTGCACTTGCTGGCCTATGCCTGGCTGGACATGGGACTGGACCTGCTCGACATCGTCGGCGACATCGCCAAACGGCCCTTCATCCTGGTGGGCATGCTGAGTTTTGGCTTGCTGCTGCCGTTGGCGGCCACGTCGTTCAACGCCGCGGTGCGCCGGTTGGGGGGGAAGCGCTGGCAGACCTTGCATCGGGTGGTTTACCTCATCCCGTTCGCAGCCTGTTTGCATTTCTGGTGGATGCGCGCAGGCAAGCAAAACTTTGCGGACCCGTTCTTCTACAGCGCCCTGTTCGCTCTGGCATTGGGTTGGCGGGTCTGGCGCCGATTCAAGAAACGTCCGGGCTAACCCGCTCGAACCGGCGACGAACCTGCCCCCCAACCGCCAAGGTGCCAAAGAACATGGCATGGGGGCGCACCCAAAGGCCGCTGGCGTTGTAGAGCGGCCGGTACACGACCAGGGGCTCCTGGGTTTCGCTGTGGCGTGCGCAGCCGATGACTTCGTATTCGCCGCCTTTGTAGTGGCGATAACGGCCCAGGGGGGTCTCGGGCAAGGCGGGCAGGTCGGTGTCCA
The DNA here is from genome assembly GCF_016093295.1 of Inhella gelatinilytica. Lineage (GTDB taxonomy): Bacteria > Pseudomonadota > Gammaproteobacteria > Burkholderiales > Burkholderiaceae_C > Inhella > Inhella gelatinilytica. Next base: position 37,953 of record NZ_JAEDAL010000001.1, read on the forward strand.
TGACCTCCAGTATCGCCACAGCGCCAGTGGCAAGATCGACCTTTTGGAGAGTTCCATGAAAGCTTGGTGGCTTGCCCTCATCCTGATCGTTTGCAGCGTCGCCGCTACGGCCCAACCTTATGACGAAGCCGCCGATGGTGCCGCCGACGTGGCACAGGCGCTCGTTCAAGCGCAAAAACAGTCCAAACCGGTGCTGGTGGTTTTCGGGGCCAATTGGTGCGGGGACTGCGTGGCCCTGGACCGCGCCTTTCAGCAAGAGCCCACGGCCGGATTGATTCAGCGCGAATTCGTGCTGGTGAAGGTGGATGTGGGCCGCTTCACCAAGCACCAGGAGCTCTCCAAACAGTATGGCCAACCCACCAAAAAGGGCATCCCAGCTGCCGTGGTGCTCAACGCCAAGGGCGAAGTGGTCCTGGCCTCGGTGGGGGGCGAACTCTCCAATGCCCGGCGCATGAGTGAAGCCGGCATCCACGACTATTTCCACAGCGCAGCGCAGCAAGCCAAGGCCAAACGCTGACGTCGGGGTGCCCAGGCCCGGGATAATTCCGGGTTTTCCTCGTCCGCCATGCGTCCAACCGTTCTCATTACCGGCGCGGCCCGTCGCCTGGGCCGCCATTTGGCCCTGCACCTGGCCCGGCAGGGCTATGACGTGGCCGCTCACCACCGGGCCGCACCGGACGCCGATGCCGATTCGCTCAGCGCCGAATTGGCGGCCCTGGGAGCCCGCGCCGTGGCGCTACCGGCCGATTTGGAGGACGAAGCGGCCGTTGAAAGGCTGGTGCCGGCGGCCGTTGAGGCGCTGGGGCACCTCGATGCCGTCGTCAACAGCGCCTCGCTGTTCAGCCACGACGACATCGCCACCCTGAGCTACGCCAACCTGGAGCGCCATCTGCGCGCCAACACCGCCGCCGCCCTGACCCTGGCGCGTGCGCTGCACCGCCATTGCGAGACCGCAAGGCACGCCGGCTGTGTGGTCAACGTGCTGGATCAAAAGCTCTGGAACCCCAACCCGGACCATCTCAGCTACACGCTCAGCAAGGCGGCCTTGGAAGCCGCCACGCCCGTGCTGGCGCAGGCACTCGCGCCCCGCGTGCGGGTTGTGGGCGTGGCCCTGGGCGTCACCTTGCCCAGCGGACCCATGACGGAAGCGGAGTTCCTGGCCGCCCATGCGCTGACGCCATTGGGACGCAGCAGCACGCCTGACGATTTCGCGCAGGCGGTGCACTATTTGCTGGGCGCGAAGGCGGTCACGGGCACCACCCTGCTAGTCGATGGCGGTCAACACCTCGCCGCGCAGCCACGCGACGTTTACTACCTCGTGAAGAGAGACTGATTTATGGCCTCCGCCCTCGACCACCCCAGCCTGCTGAACTGCCGGCGCCTCTTTTTGCGCAATTACGAGGTGTGGATCAACATCGGCGTGCACGACTTTGAAAAACGCGGCGAGCAGCGGGTGCTGATCAATGTGGACCTCTACGTGCCCCTGGCCGAAACCACGCCCCAGGCGGACGAACTGGACGAGGTGGTGGACTACGACTTCATGCGCCGCACCATCGCCGAATACGTGTCGGGCGGGCACATTCACTTGCAGGAAACCCTTTGCGATGCCGTGCTGGCGCGCATGTTGACCCACCCCAAGGTTCGCGCCGCGCGCGTGAGCACGGAAAAGCCCGATGTCTACCCCGATTGCGACGCGGTCGGCGTTGAGGTCTTCGGCATCAAGCCGAACTGAATTCCATGAGTAACAAAGACAAAGCCACCCACGAGCTGAACAAGCTCAGCAAGCGCCTACACCGCCAGGTGGGCGAGGCCATTGGCGACTTCAACATGATTGAAGACGGCGACAAGGTCATGGTCTGCCTCTCCGGCGGCAAGGACAGCTACGCGCTGCTGGACATCCTGCGCAACCTCCAGGCTCGCGCGCCGATTTCGTTCGACCTGGTGGCCGTCAACCTGGATCAAAAGCAGCCCGGCTTCCCCGAGCACGTGCTGCCGACCTATCTGAAGGCAGTCGGCGTCCCCTTCCACATCGAAGAGCAGGACACCTACAGCATCGTCAAGAAGCTGATCCCCGAGGGCAAGACTACTTGCAGCCTGTGCTCGCGCCTGCGCCGCGGCATCCTCTACCGGGTCGCCCAAGAGCTCGGCGCCACCAAGATTGCCTTGGGCCACCACCGCGACGACATCGTCACCACGCTGATGCTCAACATGTTCCACGGCGGCACGATGAAGGGCATGCCCCCCAAGCTCGTCAGCGATGACGGGCGCAACACCGTGATCCGCCCGCTGGCCTACGTGGCCGAAGAAGATCTGGTGCGCTGGGCCGAGCATCGCCAGTTCCCCATCATTCCCTGCAACCTTTGCGGCAGCCAAGAGAACCTACAGCGGGCCGCCATCAAAGAGATGCTGCAGGGCTGGGAAAAGAAACACCCGGGCCGCTTGGACAACATGCTGCGCGCCATGGCCCACATCGTGCCCAGCCACATGATGGACACCGCGTTGTTCCCCTTCACCACCATCAAACCCACCGGTGCCCCGTATGCTGGGGGCGACATCGCCTTTGATGAGGATGACGAGGCCTGCGCCCCGCCGCCTCCCGCCGAAGAAGCGGTCATCCAGTGGGCCCGCAGCCCCGTTAAAGCCTGATCCCCTTTCATCAGGAGAACTGTCATGAGCCCGCACCGTCGCACCCTGTTAAGTTTGAGTGCCCTGGCCTTGCTGGGGGGCTGCGCCGCCCTCAAAACGCTCGCTGTCGACGTTCGAAGCTTTGGCGCGTGGCCGGCCGACAAAAAGGCCGGCACCTATGCCTTTGAGCGCTTGCCCAGTCAACAAGATCCCCTGAGCCGGGCGGCGGAATGGGAGACGCTGGCGGCACCCGCGCTGGAGAAGGCGGGGTTCAAACCCGCGCCTGCCGGCACGCCCCCGGATGTAATCGTGGCACTGGGCGTGCGCATCAGCGCCGTGGCCCTCAGCCCCTGGGACGATCCGCTCTGGTACCGGTGGAACGCCCCGCTGTACCACTGGCGCTTTGGCATGCCCCCGCGGGCGCACCCCTTATTTGTCGATCGACGCTACGAGCGTGAAGTGGGGGTCCTGCTGCGTGACCGGGTGAGTGGCCAGCCGCTCTATGAAGCCCGTGCCAGCAGCGATGGCAGCACCCAAGGCGGCGACGCGCTGATGGCAGCCCTGTTTCAGGCGGCTTTGGCCGATTTCCCCAAAGCCCAGCCCCAACCGCACGTGGTGCGCATTCAGCTGCCCTGAGCGGTCGCCGTCGCTGGGTGCTCTGCGGCTGAAATAATCGCGCCCCTTCAGGAACCGGGGAGGCCGCAATGGCAATGAATGTGGTGGTGATGGCCGCGGGCAAGGGGACGCGCATGAAGTCGGCCCTGCCCAAGGTGTTGCACCGCTTGGCGGGCAAAGCACTGGTTCAGCACGTTCTGGATACCCTGGCGCCCCTGCCCGCCTCAACCCGCATCGTCATCACGGGCCACGGGGCGGAGGCCGTCGAGGGAACCTGCCAGGGCCAGGGCTTGCGCTACGTGCGCCAGATGCCCCAACTCGGGACCGGTCATGCTGTGCAGCAGGCCGTTCCTGTGCTGGCCACAGACGCACCCACCACCCTGATCCTGAACGGGGACACCCCGTTGGTCCAGCGGAAAACGGCCGAGGCCCTGGCTACGGCCTGTGCGGGCCAACGCCTTGCCCTGTTGACGGTCGACTTGCTGGACCCCTCCGGATACGGTCGTATCCTGCGTGATCCGCAAGGCCGTGTACAGGGTATCCGGGAGCACAAAGATGCCAGCCCTGAGGAACGGGCCATCCGCGAGGGGTACACCGGCATGATGGCCGCCCCCACCGCGCTGCTGGTGCGCTGGTTGAGTCAACTGCGGAACGATAACGCCCAGGGCGAGTACTACCTAACTGACATCGTGGCCATGGCCGTGGCGGAAGGGGTCGAAGTGGTGGCCACACGGGCCGGCAGCGAGACCGAAGTGCTGGGCGTGAATGACCCGCTGCAGCTGGCGGATCTGGAGCGGCGTTTTCAGCGCGAGCAAGCCGAGGCGCTCATGCGGGGCGGTGTGCGCCTGGCCGATCCGGCCCGTTTCGACTTGCGCGGTGAACTTGTCCCGGCGACCGACGTCGAGATTGATGTGGGCTGCGTTTTTGAAGGCCGGGTCGAACTGGGCGAAGGGGTGCGCATCGGCGCCTACTGCGTCATCAAAAATGCACGCATCGCCGCCGGGGCCGTGCTGCACCCCTTCACGCACATTGACGGCGAGACGACCGGCGTTGAGGTGGGGGAAGGCGCGCTGATCGGCCCCTTTGCCCGTCTGCGTCCCGGGGCCAAATTGGGCCGGGACGTGCACATTGGCAACTTTGTTGAGGTCAAAAATTCCACCCTGGCCGCGGGCGCCAAGGCCAACCACTTGGCCTACCTGGGCGATGCCACCGTGGGCGAACGGGTGAATTACGGGGCGGGGGCGATTACCGCCAATTACGACGGCGCCAACAAGCACCGCACCGTCATTGAGGCCGATGTTCACGTTGGATCGAACTGTGTCTTGGTGGCCCCGGTCACCCTGGGTCAGGGGGCGACCATCGGCGGGGGCAGCACCATCAGCAAGAATGTGCCCCCGGGCCATCTGGCCGTGGCGAGGGCCCGCCAAACGGTGATCCCCGATTGGGCCCGACCGACCAAGATCAAACCCTGACCCTTTTAAAGGAGTGGCCATGAGATTGCTGACGATGGTGTTGAGCGTGACCACGGCCCTGGTGGGTGTGGTCTTGGGCGGCGCCCTGATGTTGTCCCCCGACTACGCGGTGAGCCGCTCGGTGGTGATTCAGGCCCCCGCAGGGGCGATCTATCAACACCTGGATTCCAGCCCGGGATGGGCGCGCTGGGGCGTGTGGTACCGAAATGATCCGCAAATGAAGGTCACCAACAGCGGCCCGGCCAAAGGGGCGGGCGCCGCCTGGAGTTGGCTCAGCGCCAGCCAAGGCAATGGCAAGATGAAACTCACCGCGGTCGAACCCGAGCGCAAGGTGGCCTACGAACTCCAAATTGAAAGCTTCGCCCCCAGTGCCGGCGCACTGACGCTAGAGCCCGCCGAAGGGGGCACACGGGTCACCTGGAGCATGGAGGGCCGCATGGACAACCTCATCAGCCGCTGGCTGGCGTTCTTCATGGATCGCATGGTGGGGCCGGACTTTGAAGCCGGCCTCGCCAACCTTAAACAACTCAGCGAAAACCCTTAACCCATGGCCGCAGGCAGTCTTCTCGCCCTTCTCGACGACATCGCCACCGTTCTGGACGATGTCGCCATCCTGACCAAGGTCGCCGCCAAGAAAACCAGCGGCGTGCTGGGCGATGACTTGGCGCTGAACGCGCAGCAAGTGGCCGGTGTGCGCGCCGAACGCGAGATCCCCGTGGTCTGGGCGGTGGCCAAGGGCAGCTTTGTCAACAAAGCCATCCTCGTGCCGGCCGCGCTGCTGATTTCCGCCTTCGCCCCCTGGTTGGTGCTTCCCCTGCTGATGCTGGGCGGCGCCTATCTCTGCTTTGAAGGGGTGGAAAAACTCTGGCACAAGATCGCCCATCGCGAGGAAGAAGCGGCGCACGAAAAGGAGGTGATGGACGCCCTGCTCCAGCCCGAGGTGGACCTGGTGCAGTTCGAGGCCGACAAGATCAAGGGCGCCATCCGCACCGACTTCATCCTCTCGGCTGAAATCATCGTCATCGCTCTGGGCATCGTCGCTGGCAAACCACTGGGCACCCAGCTCGGAGTGCTGACGGGCATCGCCATCGCCATGACGGTGGGGGTGTATGGCCTGGTCGGGGCCATCGTGAAGATGGACGATGCCGGCCTTTATTTGGCCCAGCGCCACGCCAGCGGCCCGCTGAATCTCTTGGGTCGCGGGCTGCTGGCGGCGGCGCCCCAGCTGATGAAGCTCTTGGCCATTGTGGGCACGGCGGCCATGTTCCTGGTCGGCGGCGGCATCCTGGTGCACGGCATCCCCGCCCTGCACCACATCGCCGAAGACCTAGCCCAGGGCGGCTTCACCGGCGCCTTGATGGAAATGGGCCTAAACCTGGGCGTGGGCGTGGCTGCCGGGGCGATCTGCCTGCTGGTCTGGAATGGCGTGAGCCGCTGGCTGCCCCAGCGCGCCTGATCGCCGCTCAGGGGCAGTACGCCCGGGCAGACGGCCCCGCCGCCAGGCTCGCCCGGGCCTGCTCCCGCAGCAAGGCCTGGGAGGCGGCGTCCACGGGGGAGCTCAGCAAGGGCGGCCCGGCCTCCAGCGGCTTTCCGCTGGCGCTGGCGTACAGCACAAACGCCGCCAACAACGCCCCGGCCGGGCTGCTGTGATTGCCATCCGCGGCGTACAGCGGCAGTTCAGGCCAAGCAGACCGGACACGATCAAAGGCTTGAGGCACGGGGGCCAAACAGGCCGGGCTGGCCTTGGCAATCGACTCGTACACGGCGTAGATGCGCCCCGCTTCGTCTTGGCCTGCACGCGGCCATTCTGGGAACAGCACGGGCAAGGCTTGACGCTCCTTCACGCGTCGAACCCACTCTTGCGCTTCTGCGGTGGGGTAGATGAACTGCCAAGAGCTGCTGAGCTTTTGTGCCTGCAGCACCACATGGGTCCAGCCCGCCGACGCCAAGAGTGCGACGGATCGCCCATCGCTGAGCCGTTCATCCAAGAAGAGATAGTCCGGCGCTGCCTGCACGGCAACGGCCCCTCCTCCTTGCTGAAACAACTCGCGCACCAGTTCTGGCACGTTGTTCACATGGGTGTGGCTGTTGCCCAAAAACAGGATTGCAGCCGGCGCAGTGCCCGCAGGGGTCGGCACAGAAGCTGGGGGAGCGGGGGGTGGCAACTCGCCGCCACCCCCGCACGCGCCCAACCCCAGCAACGCCAACCCGCCCAACTTGGTCGTCCAATGTTTCATGGATGCATCTTGCGCGGTGCTCCGGATGCAGTCAAAAGTCAGCCGTGCTGCGGGCTAGCATGGCGCCCTTTCTTCCCCAATCCCCTGGCATGGTCTCCCAAATCCTGGCCGCGATCGGCCTGACGGCCTGTGTTGGCATTGCGCTGTATCAGCTAAAGAACTGGTTGATGCGCCGCCGCGCCAAGCCGCGTCGCCCCGCACCGACTGCCCGGCCCGAACGCCAAGAGGTCGAGTGGGACGGCAATGTGGCCCGCCCTGACTTTCGCAAGCGGCGCGACAAGCGCACGCTGCACTGATCGCTCAGCGGCTCAAAACCCCCGCCAGTGCCTGCCCGGTGTGGGTGCCGACCGCCACCAAATGCTCGGGCGTGCCCGCCGCCACCAGGCGGCCGCCGCCCTTGCCGCCCTCGGGCCCCAGGTCGATGACCCAGTCGGCCTCGGCCATCAGGTCCAGGTCATGCTCAATGACCCACACCGAATGGCCGCCGTCCACCAGGCGGTGCAGCACCGCAATCAGGCGCGCCACATCGGCCATGTGCAAGCCGACCGTGGGTTCGTCCAGCACATAGAGGGTGTGCGGCTGCTTCTGGCGGCGCACGTCCTCGCGCACCTTCACCAGCTCGCTAACCAGCTTGATGCGCTGGGCCTCGCCGCCGCTCAGCGTGGGCGAGGGCTGGCCGAGCGTCAGGTAGCCCAGGCCCACGTCCTGCAACAGTTTGAGGGGGTGGTGGATCGCCGGCATGGCGGCGAAGAACTCGACCGCCTCGTCCACCGGCAGCTCCAAAACCTCGCCGATGCTTTTCCCACGCCAGCGCACCGCCAGGGTTTCGGGGTTGAAGCGCTGGCCGGCACAGACGTCGCAGGTCAACTTCACATCGGGCAGAAAGCTCATCTCCACCGTTCGCATGCCCTGCCCTTCGCAGGCCGGGCAGCGGCCGGGGCCGGTGTTGAAGCTGAAGCGCCCGGCCTGGAAGCCGCGGCCCTTGGCTTCAAGCGTTTCGGCAAACAGCTTGCGGATCGCGTCCCAGAAGCCGATGTAGGTGGCCGGGCAGGAGCGCGGGGTCTTGCCGATCGGGGTCTGGTCGACTTCGAGCACGCGCTCGATCGCCTCATGGCCCTCGATCGCCGCGCAGCCCGACCACTTCGAAGGGGCCTTGCGCAGCGGCACGGCGGCGGCCAGATTGGCCAGCAGCACCTCGCGCGCCAGCGTGCTCTTGCCCGAACCGCTGACCCCGGTGACACCCACCAGACGGCCCAGCGGCAGGCTGGCATCGAGCTGCTGCAGGTTGTGCAGCGTGGCGCCGCGCACCGTCACGTGCGGTGTCTCGGCGTTCACGGGCCGGCGCGGGCGCAGCGGGTGGCGCATCGGTTCGGCCAGGCAACGGCCGGTGGTCGACTCCGGCGCTGCGGCCAAATCGGCTGCCGTGCCCTGCGCCACCACGCGCCCGCCGCGTTGGCCGGCGCCGGGGCCGATGTCGATCAGGTGTTCGGCGCGGCGGATCGTGTCTTCGTCATGCTCGACGACGACCAAGGTGTTGCCGCGGCTGGCCAGGGTCTGCAGGGCGTCGAGCAGGATGCGGTTGTCGCGCGGGTGCAGGCCGATGGTGGGTTCGTCCAGCACATAGCAAACGCCCTGAAGGTGCGAGCCGAGCTGCGCGGCCAGGCGGATGCGCTGGGCCTCGCCGCCACTCAGCGTAGGAGCGGCGCGGTCCAGGGTGAGGTAGCCCAGGCCCACCTGCTGCAAAAAGGCCAGGCGGGCGCGGATCTCGCTCAGCACATCGCGGCCGATCTCGTGTGCGCGGCCCGCCAGGGCCAGGCTGTCCACCCAGGCCAGGCAGTCGTCCACACTCAGCTGCGCGATGTCGGCAATCGGCGCGTCGGCAAAGCGCACCGCCCGCGCCGTGGGGTTCAGCCGCGCACCGCCGCAGTCCGGGCAGGGCAGATCGCCCAGGTCCTCGATCTCCGGTTCGTGCGAGAGCCGCTGCTCGCGGCCCTTTTCGTCGTCGCCTAGTTGCGAGTCGTCCAGCAGCTGGCGCTGGCTGCGGTCCAGCGCCAAGCCGGTGCCCACGCAACTCGTGCACCAGCCCTGCTTGCTGTTGTAGGAGAACAGGCGCGGGTCCAGCTGCGGGTAGCTGGTGCCACAGACCGGGCAGGCGCGCTCGGTGGAGAACACACGCACCGGCTGGGCGCCGGTCAAGCAGGGCAGCAGGTGCACCACGCCCTTGCCCGCTTCCAGGGCCTTGGCCAGCAACTCGCGCAGCGCGGGTTCGTTGGCGGGGTTCACCTCCACCTCGCCCACGGGCAGCTCGATCACATGCTCCTTGAAGCGGTCCAGGCGCGGCCAGGGCTTGGTGGGGATGAAGAGCCCGTCCACGCGCAGATGGGTGTAGCCCTTGGCGGCCTGAGCCTTGGCCAGGTCGGTGTACAGGCCCTTGCGGTGCATCACCAGCGGCGCCAGCAGGCCGATGCGCTGGCCGCGGTACTCGCTCTGGATCTGCGCCAGGATCTGCTCGGCCGACTGCGGCGCCACCACGGCACCGTCGTGCACGCAATGCTGCACGCCCAGCTTGACCCACAGCAGGCGCAGGAAGTGCCAGACCTCAGTGGTGGTGGCCACCGTGCTCTTGCGGCCGCCGCGGCTCAAGCGCTGCTCGATGGCGACGGTGGGCGGAATGCCCCAGACGGCATCCACCTCGGGTCGGCCGGCCGGCTGCACGATGCTGCGCGCATAGGCGTTCAGCGATTCGAGGTAGCGGCGCTGGCCCTCGTTGAACAGGATGTCAAAGGCCAGCGTGCTCTTGCCCGAGCCGGACACGCCAGTGATGACGTTGAACTTGCCGCGCGGCACGTCCACATGTACGCCCTTGAGGTTGTGCTCGCGGGCGTTGACGATCTGGATCGCCTCGCTCTGCGCCGCGCGCTCTTTTCTTCGATTCAAGAGCAAGGTCTGCAGCGGCAACCCTTCGGCCGCCTTGACCGGCTCGTCCATCGCCAGCGCGTAGTCGCGCAGGGCCTGGGCGGTGTGGCTGCTGGCGTGCTCGCGCACGTCCTCGGGCGTGCCCTGGCAGACCAGCAGGCCGCCCTCGCTGCCGCCCTCGGGGCCGAGGTCGATCAGCCAGTCGGCGGCGCGGATGACGTCGAGGTTGTGCTCGATCAGCAGCAGCGAATGACCAGCGCTGATCAGCTTGCGCATCGAACGCATCAGCTTGGCGATGTCATCAAAGTGCAGGCCGGTGGTGGGCTCGTCGAACACGAACAGCAGGCCCTTCTTGGCCACGCGCGGCTTGCTGCCGCTGTCGGCCAGGTGGGAGGCCAGCTTCAGGCGCTGCGCCTCGCCGCCGCTCAGCGTGGGCACCGGCTGGCCCAGGCGCAGGTAGTCCAGGCCCACGTCCTGCAGGGGCTGCAGCTTGGCCAGCAGCTCGCGGTCGTCCTTGAACAGTTCCACGGCCTCGGCCACGGTCAGCTCCAGCACCTCGGCCACATTGAGCTTGCGGCTGCATCGCTCGATCACCACTTCCAGCAGCTCCGTGCGGTAGCGCGTGCCATTGCAGTCCGGGCAGCGCAGGTACACATCGCTGAGGAACTGCATCTCCACATGCTCGAAGCCTGTGCCCGCGCAGGTGGGGCAGCGGCCTTCGCCGGCGTTGAAGCTGAAATGGCCGGCGCCGTAGCCACGCTCCAGCGCCAACGGAGCGGCGGCAAATCGCTTGCGCACCTCGTCAAAGGCCCCGACCACCGAGGCCGGGTTGGAGCGGGCGGTCTTGCCGATCGGGCTTTGATCGACGAACACCACGCCGGCCAGCCAGTCGGCGCCGAGCAGACGGTCGTGCGCGCCGGGGGCGTCGGTGCTTTCGCCGAAGTGGCGCTTCAGCGCCGGCACCAGCACGTCCTGCACCAGGGTGGATTTGCCCGAGCCGCTCACGCCCGTGACGACGACAAAGCGCTGCAGCGGGATCTCGACCGAGAGCGAGCGCAGGTTGTGCTCGCGCGCGCCTTCGAGCAGCAGGCGCGGGGTATTGGCCTCCACCACGCGCTTCAGGCCCATGCCCACATGGCGGCGCCCACCCAGGTAGTTGCCGGTCATGGTGTTGGCGGCGCGCAGGGCCTCGGGGGTGCCGTCAAACACCACATGGCCGCCCAGCATGCCGGGGCCGGGGCCCATGTCGAGCACACGGTCGGCGGCAAACATCACGGCTGGGTCGTGTTCGACCACAACCAGGGTGTTGCCGGCATCGCGCAGGCGGTGCATGGCCTGGGTGATGCGGTGCATGTCGCGCGGGTGCAGGCCGATGCTGGGCTCGTCCAGCACAAAGAGCGTGTTGACCAGGCTGGTGCCCAGAGCCGTCGTCAGGTTGATGCGCTGCACCTCGCCGCCGCTGAGCGTGCGGCTCTGGCGGTCCAGGGTCAGGTAATGCAGTCCGACATCGCAGAGGTACTTCAGCCGGTTGCGGATCTCATCGAGCAGATGTCCGAGCGCCTCGTCCAGCAGCGCCGAGTCCGGCTGGTAGGCATCGAAGAAGGCGCGCACCTGGGCGATCGGCAGCTGCAGCAGGTCCGGCAGGGCCAGGCCGGGCAGTTCGGCCAGCTGGGTCGGCGTCCAGCCCACGCCCACCGGCAGGAAGCGCGCCGCGGGCGCCAGCACCGCATCGGCCTCAGGCTTTCCGCCCAGACGCCACAACAGCGATTCGGTCTGCAGGCGCGCACCGCGGCAATGCGGACATTCGGTGTAGCTGCGGTACTTGGACAGCAGCACCCTGATGTGCATCTTGTAGGCCTTGGTCTCCAGGTACGCGAAGAAGCGCCGCACCCCGTACCACTTCTTGCCCCACTGCCCGTCCTTATAGTCCTCCTGGCCTTCCAGCACCCAGTGGCGCTGCTCGGGGCTGAGGTGGCTCCAGGCGGTGTCGCGCGGGATGCCGAAGGCGCCGGCATGCTTCATCAGATCGTCCTGGCACTCGGCCCAGGCCGGGGTCTGGAAGGGCTTGATGGCGCCACCGCGCAGGGTCTTCTTCTCGTCCGGGATCACCAGGCCCCAGTCCACGCCGATGACGCGGCCAAAACCACGGCAGTGCTCGCAGGCGCCCAGGGCGGAGTTGAAGCTGAACAACGCCGGTTGCGGCGGGCGGTAGCGGATGTCACTGTCCGGGCAATGCAGGCCGCTGCTGTAGCGCCAGACCTCGGGTCCATCCAAGTTTTGGACCGCCATCAGGCCCTGGCCGCGGGTGAGGCAGGTTTCGATGGCCTCCATCAGCCGCACGTCTTCGGCGCTGGAGAGGCGGATGCGGTCGGCCACCACGTCGATAACGGCTTGACCGTCGGCCTCACGGCGGTTCAGGTAGCGGGTGAAGCCGGCGGCGGACAGCCATTGCTCGATCTCACCCTCACCCACCGCGGCTGGCAACTGCACGGCAAACGTGAGCGCCACGCGCGGGTCGCCCGCGGCGGCGGCGCGGGCGCGCAGATCGGCAGCAATCGTGGCCGGTGTGTCCGCCCGAACTTCCTGCGCGGTCTGGCGGTCGAACAGCCGGGCCGCGCGGGCGAACAGCAGCTTGAGGTGGTCGTTCAGCTCGGTCATGGTGCCGACCGTGCTGCGGCTGTTGCGCACCGGGTTGGTCTGATCGATGGCAATGGCCGGGGGCACGCCCTCCACACTGTCCACCGCCGGGCGGTCCATGCGGTCCAGGAACTGGCGCGCGTAGGCCGAGAAGGTCTCGACGTAGCGGCGCTGGCCCTCGGCATAGAGGGTGTCGAACACCAGCGAGCTCTTGCCTGAACCACTGGGCCCAGTCACCACGGTCAACTCCCCGGTGCGGATCTCCAGGTCCAGGTTCTTGAGGTTGTGCTGGCGGGCACCGCGAATTCGAATGGGGGCTGACATGGAGGCTTCACCACGACGGGGGGCGAACATTCTGCGGGCTGGCGAGAATTGCTGCTGAAAGGCCTTCCATGACCCTGCACGACGCTTCCTTGTTTTCGGCCCTCCGAACCGGCTTCCCCTCGGACTGGGATCAGACCGCCATCACCGTCTGGGACCAGGACGACCAGCCCGCCTACTCCTGGCGTGACCTGGACCGAGGATCGGCCATGCTGGCCAACCTGTTCATCGATCTGGGGATTGAGCCCGGTGAGCGCGTCGCGCTGCAGGTGGAAAAGTCGGTCGAGGCCCTGATGGTGTGGCTGGCCTGCCTGCGCAGCGGTTTGGTGCTGGTGCCCCTCAACCCCGCCTACCAAGCCGCCGAACTGACCCATTTTTTGCGCGATGCCGAACCTCGGGTGCTCATCTGCGCGCCTGAAACCTTCGGGCGCCACAGCAGCCTGGCCTTTCAGCTGGGGGTCGGCTGGGTGTTCACCCTCGGCACCGAGCGCACGGGCACGCTGCTGGACCGGGCGGCGTTCCAGCCTGACCGACACACCCCGCTGCCCCGCACCGAGGCCGACGCGGCCGCCATCCTGTACACCAGCGGCACCACGGGGGTCAGCAAAGGGGCGTTACTGACTCACGGCAATTTGCTCAGCAATGCCCAAACCTTGGTCGAGCTCTGGGGGTGGCGCGCCCAGCCGGACGTGCTGATTCACGCCCTGCCCATCTTCCATGTCCATGGCCTGTTCGTCGCCAGCCATTGCGCCCTGCTCAGCGGCAGCCCCATGCGCTGGCTGCAACGTTTTGACCCTGCCGCCGTTTGTTCTGCTTTGGAGGGGGCCACGGTCTTCATGGGCGTGCCCACGCTGTACACGCGTTTGCTGGCCCACCCCGCCTTTACACCGGCCCGTTGCGGCACCATGCGACTGTTCATCAGCGGCTCCGCGCCCCTGCAGGCCGAAACCTTCGATGCCTTCGAGCAGCACATCGGCCAACGGATTTTGGAGCGCTACGGCATGAGCGAGACCGGCATGCTGACCAGCAACCCGCTACACGGCGAACGCCGCCGGGCCTCCGTGGGGCCCGCGCTGCCGGGGGTCAGCGTGCGCATTCACGAACCCGACAGCGAGGGCGTGGGCAGCGTCGAAGTCCAGGGGCCGAATGTGTTTTCGGGCTACTGGAAACGCCCAGAGCTCAATGCCACCGAGTTCACCTCTGACGGGTTCTTCCGCACGGGCGACATGGGGCGCGTGGATGCCGAGGGGTATTTGTGGCTGGTCGGGCGGGCCAAGGACCTGATCATCACCGGCGGCTTCAATGTCTACCCTGCCGAGGTGGAACTGCACCTGAACGAGTTGCCCGGAGTGCAGGAGTCCGCGGTGATCGGCTTGCCCCATCCGGACTTTGGGGAGGCGGTGACGGCGCTGGTGGTTCCGCAAGCGGGCGCAGCACCCGACGAAGCCGACCTGCTCGCCCGCATGCGCCAACGCCTGGCCGGGTTCAAGTGCCCCAAACGCATCCTCGTCTGTGCCGAGTTGCCGCGCAACGCCATGGGCAAGGTGCAGAAAAAACTCTTGCGAGACACCCATGCCCAGCTCTACCGCTGAAGCCCCCTGCCCGCGCTGCGGACGGCCCCGGGTGTGTGGGGCCACCACCGGCGACTGCGCCTGCTTCGGCTTGGATCTCAGCCCCGAGTTGCAGCGGGAACTGCGGCGGCGTTGGTCAGACTGCCTGTGCGTGGCCTGCTTGAGTGCCCTCCAACGCGGCGCCCCCTTTGAGGCGCCTCAGGCTGAGCCAGCCCGAACGCGCTGAACCGCAATCTGCAGCACTTTGGCGTCGCTGCTGGCGCGGTGCCGCCCGAGCGACAGCTCGTCGCGCACCCGATCTACGGTCGCGTGCCAGCGCGCCGCTTGGGCCTCGTCGAGCAAGGTGCGCAAATCTTCCAGGCGGAAGCTGGGGGTGAGATCCACGGCGTCATACAGCCGGGCCAGCCAGGGGTAGTCCTGCGCCCAGCCGTCGCAGTACACCGTTTGGCCCGCCAGCCGCTCGTTCAGCGCCGCGGCAACCCATTCGGCGGACCGACCGTGGGTAGCCAAAACCGCCCGACTGATCCCGTGCACAGCCTCCGCTTGATCGTCCCAGTGCACCCAATCGGGTTCCGGATGGATCAAGGTGCAAAAGGGCTGGCCCGCCCCGTCCACAAAACCCACTTCGATGGGATAGCTGCCGCGGCCGAAACCGCTGGCTTCGAGGTCGATAAAGGCAGGGGAGCTCATGCTGCTGAATGTAGTGCAGCCGCAACTAACGGGCATGCGGGATTTCCTGCCTTGGTCTGGTCACCCGGGCGCTTTGCGCGCATGATCAAGTCTTCTGCCATCAACCGCTCACGGTATGAAGCCCGCCGACGAACGTCGCCATTTTTCTCGGGTGCATTTCGCCACCCAGGCCCAAGTCATCAGCGTCGACGAACGACTGGAGGCCCAGCTGCTGGATATCTCCTTACAAGGCGCATTGGTGCAATTGCCGGAAGGCGCGGCACTCCAAGCCGGCGAGCCGTGCTTGCTGGCCCTGCGCTTGGGCGACATCACCCTCAAGATGGGGGCCGAGGTGGCCCACGTCCAAGACGGGACGGCAGGCTTGCAATGCCGCACCATCGACTTGGAGTCCATCAGCCATTTGCGCCGTTTGGTGGAGGTCAACGTGGGTGACCCCAAGTTGTTGGAGCGCGATTTGAAGTCTCTCGTTGCGCTCTAAGTCGCGCAACGATTCATGGCCTGTTGGACCTGGGGCCCCCAGCAGCGCCGTTTGAACTGCGCCCCCAGGAGCACACCATGTTGATCAAACGCCGCATCGGATTGGGATTGGCCACGCTCTTGATGGGCACCAGTGCTTGGGCCCAGCAGCATCCGCCAACGTTGACCTTTTGTTTGGAAAACGCCGACAACATCCCCTGGATCATGATGGGCGCCAAGCCCGGCTACGCCCAGCTGCTGATGCTGGAAGTGGGCAAACAAATGGGCATTGAATTCAAGCTCGTCCCCACCCCTTGGAAACAGTGCCTGGCCGATGTCAAAGCGGGCACCGTGGATGGCGCCATCAGTGGCAGCTACAGCAAGGAGCGAGCGGAATTTGCTGACTACCCCATCAAGTTGGACGGTGAAGTCGATGCCACCCGCCGCCTCTACCGGGCGTCCTACAGCTTTTACCGGCAAAAAGGGGCGGCGTTGCAGTGGGATGGCAAGGCCCTACAGGCCAACGGCCTGATCGGGGCCCAGCAGGGGTTCTCTGTGGTGGCGCAACTCAAGGACCTGGGGGCCAAGGTCGAGGACAACACCACCTCGGCCGATGAAGTCCTCAAGCGCGTGGTCTCCGGCAAGTACCAGGCGGGCGTCGTCCAAAACGCCGAAGGCGACAACTCCATTGCCCAAGACCCGGCGCTGAAAGGCCTGGAACGCGTCGAGCCGGTGATCGTGGAAAAGGCCTACTACACCCTGTTTTCCAAGACCTTTACCGCCAAACACGCGCCAACGGCCCGTGCGGTTTGGAACACCATCCTAAAGGTTCGCAACGACCCCGCCTTCAAGGCGCAGGCCGGCGCCTTGACCAAGGGTTCTGAATGAGGCGATGCCCCTAGGCTTGTGGGGGGCATTGACCATCCAGAGGGCGCCCCGTCGCGACAATACGGGGTTGCCCCGACTGTGATGCCCCCATGAGTGCTGCCCGAGACCCTGCCCACACCGCCCAGACGGTCAAACCGCCCAAGGCCGACAAAGCCTTGACCGGCTACCGACCCTACTGGGCCAAGCGCTTCGGTCCGGCGCCCTTCCTGCCCATGAGTCGGGAAGAAATGACCCAGCTCGGTTGGGACGAGTGCGACATCATCATCGTCAGCGGCGATGCTTACGTCGACCATCCGAGCTTTGGCATGGCGGTCATCGGCCGCACCTTGGAGGCCCAGGGCTTTCGCGTTGGCATCATTGCCCAACCCGATTGGAACTCGGCCGAGGCCTTCAAGGCCTTGGGCCGGCCCAAGCTGTTCTTTGGCGTCGCGGCCGGGAACATGGATTCGATGATCAACCACTACACGGCCGATCGGAAGATCCGCAGTGACGACGCGTACACGCCCGGCGGCGAGGCCGGCAAGCGGCCGGACCGCGCCACACTGGTCTACACGCAGCGCTGTAAGGAAGCCTTCAAGGACGTGCCGGTGATCATCGGCGGCATCGAGGCCAGTCTGCGCCGCATCGCGCATTACGACTATTGGAGCGACAAGGTGCGACGCTCCATCTTGGTGGACAGCAAGGCCGACCTGCTGCTGTACGGCAATGCCGAGCGCGCCATCATCGAGATCGCCCACCGCTTGGCCCAGCGCAAGCCCATCGAATCCATCACCGACGTGCGCGGCACCGCCTTCATGCGTCGGGTGGATGACCCTGCGCTCGCCGGCTGGTTCGAGATCGATTCCAGCGGCGTTGATGTCCCGGGCAAGGTGGACGAGCTGATCAACCCCTACGCCACCACCGAGGAAACCGGCACCTCGCAAGGTGCCGCCTGTGCCACCGGCGACACGCCCAAGACCGAGGAAAAACCGATCCAGATCGTGCGCCGCACGGTGGCCAAGACCGATGCCCGCGCCGTCACCCCGCCGCGCGAGCGCTCCGTGATCCGGTTGCCCAGCTTTGAGCAAGTCAAGGCCGACCCGGTGCTGTACGCCCACGCCAACCGCGTGCTGCACCTGGAAACCAACCCCGGAAACGCCCGTGCGTTGGTACAACGCCATGGCGATGGCCCCTCGGTGCGCGATGTGTGGCTGAACCCGCCGCCCATCCCGCTGTCCACCGCCGAGATGGACCATGTGTTCGACCTGCCTTATGCGCGCAGCCCGCACCCGCGCTACGCGGACGAGCAGGGCCGGCATGACGGCGCGACCAAGATCCCGGCCTGGGAAATGATCCGCTTTTCGGTCAACATCATGCGCGGCTGCTTCGGCGGCTGCACCTTCTGCTCGATCACCGAGCATGAGGGCCGCATCATCCAGAGCCGCTCGGAAGAATCGGTGCTGCGCGAGATCGAAGACATCCGCGACAAGGTGCAGGGCTTCACCGGCGTGGTGTCCGACCTCGGTGGCCCGACCGCCAACATGTGGCACATCGGCTGCAAGAGCAAGGACATCGAGGCGGCCTGCCGCAAGCCCAGCTGCGTGTACCCAGGGATCTGCCCCAACCTGCACACCGACCACGGGCCGCTGATCCAGCTCTACCGCAAGGCGCGCGCCCTCAAGGGGGTGAAGAAGATTCTGATCGGCTCCGGCCTGCGCTACGACCTCGCGGTCGAGTCGCCCGAATACATCACCGAGCTGGTGACCCACCATGTCGGCGGCTACCTGAAGATCGCCCCTGAGCACACCGAAAACGGGCCGCTGAGCAAGATGATGAAGCCCGGCATCGGCACCTATGACCGCTTCAAGCAGCTGTTCGAAGCCGCCAGCGCCGCCGCCGGCAAGAAGCAGTACCTGATTCCCTACTTCATCGCCGCCCACCCGGGCACCAGCGACGAAGACATGATGAACCTCGCCGTCTGGCTGAAGAAGAACGGCTTCCGGGCCGACCAGGTGCAGACCTTCTACCCCAGCCCCATGGCCACGGCGACGGCCATGTACCACTCGACCAAGAACCCGCTCAAGAAGGTCACGCGCGACAGCGAGACGGTGGACATCGTCAAGGGCGACAAGCGCCGCCGCTTGCACAAGGCGTTTCTGCGTTACCACGACGCCAACAACTGGCCGCTGCTGCGCCAAGCGCTGCAGGACATGGGACGTGCGGACCTGATTGGCAATGGCAAGCACCACCTCATCCCCAGTTGGCAACCGCAAACAGACGGTGGTTACACCAGCGCGCGACGCAGCAACAGCACGCCCTCGGCACCGGCCCCGGCACGGCCGAGGCCTGGGGCGGCCCTCACCCAACACACCGGGTTACCGCCTCGTGCGCTGGGAGCCCGAAATAAGCCCCGTAGGAAACCCGGCTAAACCCCGATGACAGCGGGCTTGGCAAGTCAGGGATCTAGCGCATACTTCCAACGACGGAGTGAACCCTGGTTTTGATGTCGGAGACCTTTCAGCCCTCTCACGATCCTCACGCAGAGGATGACCTGCTCGAGCTGATCGACGAGCACGATCTGCCCGCGGCCGCTCATCCTGTGGGCGAGCCTTGGCGCGTCCTGATCGTGGACGACGACTCGGACGTGCACAAGGCCACCGAGCTGGCGATGCAAGGCCTGTTGATTGAAGGCCGCAAGCTGCAGTTCCTGCATGCGCATTCCGCCAGCGAAGCCCGCGACGTATTGGCGCGCGAGCCCAATCTCGCAGTGGCCTTGCTCGACGTGGTGATGGAAAGCGAGGACGCGGGCCTGCAGTTGGTGCGCCACATCCGCGCGGATTCCAGTCTGGACGCCATGCGCATCGTGTTGCGCACAGGGCAACCGGGTTATGCCCCCGAGATCGAGACCGTCCGCTCGCTGGACATCAACGACTACAAGACCAAGTCTGAGCTGACGCGAACCCGGCTGTACACCGTGTTGACCGCAGCCATTCGCTCCTACAAGCAAATTTGCGAATTGCAGGTGGGGCGCCGCGGCCTGTCTCGCATCCTGCACGCCGCCAATGAGCTTTCACGCCTGCGCACCCTGCCGCAGTTTGCTGCCTGCGCGCTGGAGCAACTCTGCGCCCTGTTTGAATGTCCGAGCGTCGGCTTGGTCGCCGTGCAACATCGCTCGGACACGCCCGACATGGCGCGCATCGTGGCGGCCAGCGGGCGCTTTACCGAGTTGCTGGGCGCCACCGTCGGCCGCCTGACGGATGACGCGTCTCACGAGGCCATCGACTTGGCCTTCACACAAGCCCAGTCACACATCGGCGCCTTGTTGACGCTGCATTTCAAGTTGCCCAATGAGCGCAACGTGGTGCTGCACGCCGTGCTGGACCGCAAGCCCGAAGACAACGAAGAGCCGCTGTTGCAGACTTATTTGTCGACGCTGTCCATCAGCTTTGACAACGTGGTGATGTACGGCCAACTGCTCGATCACGCCTACAACGATCAGTTGCTGCAATTGCCCAACCGCAATCGCTTCATTGAGTTGTTGGAAAAACACCTGTTGGCCCCGGAAGGCTTGGCGCTGGCGCTCATCGACATCGACGATTTTTCGGACATCAACGATGCCTTTGGTCACCGCTTTGGCGACCAGGTCCTGCAGTCGGTCGCGGCCCGTCTCGGTGAACAGTTGGGCGAGCGCACGGAGATGGCTCGCATTTCGGCCGACACCTTTGGGCTGATGGGCCCCAGTGCCCACATCAACGCGGCCAGCATTTCTCACGTGTTTGCCGAGCCCTTCGATGTCTCGGGCGAGCGACTTCAGCTGTCCGCCACCTCCGGTTTGGTGAGTCTGAGCGACAGCAGCACGCTGGGCTCCGAACTGCTGCTGGATGCGCACATCGCGCTCAAGCGAGCCAAGTTGATGCACCGCGGCGCTTGCCAGTACTTCTCGGCCGAGATGGGCGTCGATGCGCGCGAGCGCTTCAAGTTGCTCAAAGGGCTGCGAGCCAGTTTTGAGGCGCGGCGACTGTTCGTGGTCTATCAACCGCAGGTGGAACTTAACAGCCGTCGGGTTGTTGGGGTCGAGGCCCTGCTGCGGTGGCGCACCGAGGACGGTCGTTTCGTTCCGCCCGATCAATTCATTCCACTCGCCGAGCAAAGCGGCTTGATCATTTCCATCGGCGAGTTCGTGCTGCGCACGGCCTGCTTCCAAGTCAAGCGCATGCGCGAGTTGGGGCACACCGAAGTCCGCATGGCCATCAACATTTCGATGGCCCAGTTCCGCCACCCGCAGTTCATCCCCACGCTGCGGGCCGCCATCCACGAGGCCGACATTCCGGGCGCCGCGCTGGAACTCGAAATCACCGAATCCATGGCCATGGACGACGTGGACATGGTGCTCAAGATCTTGGCCGCCATCCGGGCCACCGGGGCCACTGTGGCCATTGACGACTTCGGCACTGGCTTCTCGTCGCTGTCGCAGCTGCGTCAGCTGCAGGTGGAGCGCCTCAAGATCGACCGCGCCTTTGTGCAAGAGGCCGAGTGCTCGGTGGCAGGCTCCACCATCGCCGCCATGGTCGTCAACCTGGGCCGCAGCCTGGGCATGCAGGTCCTGGCCGAGGGCATCGAAACTGAAGACCAAGCCACCCACCTGATCCAGATGGGTTGCCACGAAGGCCAGGGCTATTTGTTTGCCCGTCCGATGCCGGCGGACCAATTCGAAAACTGGCTGACCGAGTACCGCGCCGCCCATCCCTGAGCAGCGCGGCCGGCCTTCACCCGGCGCGTTTGGCGAGCAGGGCCCGGGCCACGCGGCTTACCGGCGGATGGCCGAGCACCTCGCTGATGGCTGCAGCCGCGTCCACCAGACCGTCCAAATCCACACCGGTTTCAATGCCCAAGCCGTTGAGCATGAACACCACGTCCTCGGTCGCCACGTTGCCCGTCGCCCCTTTGGCATAGGGGCAACCGCCCAGGCCGCCCACACTGGCGTCAAAGGTCGCGACGCCCAGTTCCAGACTGGCGTACACATTGGCCAGGGCCTGGCCATAGGTGTCGTGGTAGTGGCCGCTGACCTCGGCGAGCGGGAAGTGCTTCAGCGCCCGCTCCAGCGCGGCCTGGATGCGCCGCGGCGTGCCCACACCAATGGTGTCGCTGACGCCCAGGTGGTCGACGCCGATGGCAGCGAGCTGTGCGGCCACCGCGTCCACCTGGTCCGGGTGGATGTCACCCTCATAGGGGCAGCCCACCGCGCAGGAAAGCGCCGCCCGCACCTTGACACCCGCCGCCTTCGCCGCCGCCACGACCGGAGCGAAGCGCTCAATGCTCTCGGCAATTGAGCAATTGATGTTCTTTTGCGCAAACGCCTCGCTGGCGGCGGTGAACACCACGATCTCATCGGGCCGCGTCGCCTGCGCGGCCTCCCAGCCCTTGGCATTGGGCACCAAGACGGCGTAGGCCACATCCGGACGGCGTTCGATGGTCGACATCACCGCCGCGTTGTCGGCCATCTGGGGCACCCACTTGGGGCTGACAAAGCTGGTGGCTTCCAGGCGGCGTAGGCCCGCCGCCTGCAAGCGATGGATCAGCGCCACCTTGTGCTCGGTGGCCACGGTTTGCTTCTCGTTCTGCAGGCCGTCGCGCGGGCCGACGTCGCAGAGCGTGACTTTGCTGGGGAGTGATGCCACGTTCAGCCCTCCAGGCGCAGCAATTCCGCACCATCGGTGAGCTGATCGCCCACGGCGTAGAGCAGCTCGGCTACCGTGCCATCGCGCGGGCTGTTGAGGGTGTGCTCCATCTTCATCGCCTCCATGACGGCCAGGGGCTGGCCGGCCTTGACGGCATCGCCCGCCTTCACATGCAAAGCCACCAGCTTGCCCGGCATGGGGGCGGTCAAGCGGCCGCCGCCACCCGCGCCCTCACCCGCATGGGCGATGACATCGACCTCGGTCAACGTGGCGCTGCCTTGCGGCGCGAACACGGTCACCTGTTCGCCGCGCGCATAGGTGTGGACGGGAATGCGGCGCACGGCCAGACCTTCGCCCAGTAGCAGCGTGTGACGCTCGGGGGAGGCGGAATCGATCGCCAACGCCACCGCTTCGCCCCCAACCAGCAACTGCATACCCCCCGCATGCAATCGGCGCAACTGAAGCGCGTGATGCTGACCATCCAGCTCCAGGTCAAAACCGCGCACGGCATCGCCGGTCAGGCGGAAGCCATCACGGCGGCTCCAGGGGTCCGCGTCTTGCGTGCGCGCCTCCAGCGCCAGCGTGTGTGCCACCACCGCGGCGGCAGCCACATCGAGCGGCAGGCCGGGTTGGCCAAAGAGTGCGGCGCGTTCGCGCTCGATCAGGCCAGTGTCCAGGTCGGCGCCGGCGAAGCTGGCCGTGGCCGCACAGCGGCGCAGGAAGGCCACATTGGTCTGCAGGCCCACGATGTGGGTCTGCGTGAGCGCCGCATCCAAACGCGCCAGCGCCTGGCCACGGTCCTCACCCCAGACGATGAGCTTGGCCACCATCGAGTCGTAATACGGACTGATGGCATCACCTTCCACCACACCGGTGTCCACGCGCACGTCGGAACGGCAGAAGGCACTGTGCGCCGGCCAACGCAGCACGTCCAGCGAACCGGTGGCGGGCAGGAAGCCGGCCTCGGGGTTCTCGGCACAGATACGCGCCTCGATGGCGTGGCCGTGAATCTTCAGTTCATGCTGCTTGAGCGGCAGCGGCTGGCCGGCCGCGACGCGCAGTTGCCACTCCACCAGGTCCAGGCCGGTGATGGCTTCGGTAACCGGGTGCTCCACCTGCAGCCGGGTGTTCATCTCCATGAAGTAGAAGCGCCCATCCTGTTCGGCGATGAACTCCACGGTGCCGGCGCCCACATAGCCCACCGCCTTGGCGGCGGCCACGGCAGCCTCGCCCATCTCGCGGCGGCGCTGCTCCGTCATGCCCGGAGCCGGCGCTTCTTCCAGCACCTTCTGGTGGCGGCGCTGCACCGAGCAATCGCGCTCGAACAGGTAGACGCAATCGCCTTGCGTGTCGCCAAACACCTGGATCTCGATGTGACGGGGGCGCTGCACATAGCGCTCGATCAGCACCGCATCGTCGCCGAAGCTGTTGATGGCCTCGCGCTTGCAACTGGCCAGCGCGACGTCGAATTCGTCCGCCGCCATCACCGCGCGCATGCCCTTGCCGCCCCCGCCGGCGCTGGCCTTGATCAGCACGGGGTAGCCGATGCGGTCGGCCTCACGCTTGAGAAGCGCCGGATCTTGGTCCGCGCCGTGATAACCCGGCACCAGGGGCACGCCCGCGGCTTCCATCAGGCGCTTGCTTTCAGCCTTCAGGCCCATGGCCAAGATGGCCGATGCGGGCGGGCCAATAAAGACCACGCCGGCTTCAGCGCAGGCCTGGGCAAAGCCCTCGTTTTCGGACAGAAACCCATAACCCGGGTGGATGGCCTCGGCACCTGTGGACTTCGCGGCGGCCAAGATGCGCTCCCACTGCAGGTAAGAGTCCCGCGGTGCGGGGCCGCCAATCAGGGTGGCTTCATCACAGGCCAGCACATGCTGGGCGCGCGCATCGGCTTCGGAATAGACGGCAACGGTTTGAATGCCCAAGCGGCGCGCAGTGGCCGCCACACGGCAGGCGATCTCACCCCGGTTGGCGATGAGGATCTTCTTGAACATGGGTGCTCCTTGTGGGAGAGGGGCGCCCCGCATGGGCGCAAGCCCCGAAGTATCGAGGACTCAGGCCGCCCAGTGACGGGCAAAGACCGGCGCCACCTTGGGATGCTGCTCAACACGCTGCAGCAGGGCGCAAAAGTCCGGACGTTCGACCGCCAAGTGAGATCGGGTACCGGACCACTTGGATACCACCCCCGCCAGCAGGTCCAACGCACCGGGTTGGGCCCCTTGCAGGTAGGCGCTGTCACCATCCCAGAAGGTGTCGGCAAACACCAACCAGTGCGCGTGCAGGCGCGCACGCGTGCCCGCACGCAGATTGGCCTGGGCCGCCTCGTCAGGCAGCGCCAACCAGCGCTCCGGGTAGTCGCTGACGCTGATGGCGCTATAGCAGTTGGCGGCGATGAACACCAGGCCCCGCAGCACCCGTGCCCGCTCTGAGGCGGCCATCGGCAGCAGGCCGGACGCCGGGTAGCGCAAGCCCAACTCAATCAGGATGGCCGCACTCTCACTCATCACCGTGCCATCTGCCCATTGCAGGGTGGGGATCTGCATCAGTGGGTTCACCTCCCGCAGAGCTTCAAGGGCGGAATCCGCGGCCCAGGAGGCTGCGGCGACGTTTTCGAACGGCTCCCCCACCCAGTGCAGAGCGACCTCGACAGCTGCCGAACCCGCCCCTTGAAAGCCAAACAAACGGTGCATGCCCCGCTCTCCTTCAGGCTCAGAAACTGGAGCCCGGCTGCTGCAAGAAGGCCAACTCCTCGGGCGTGGAAACGCGCCCCAGGATGGCGTTGCGATGGGGGTAGCGCCCAAAGCGGTCCACGATGGCCCGGTGCCGCAATTCAAAGTCCAGGTTTGCGGGGGCATGGAGCCGGAACAGCGGCTCGGCCAGCGCATGAATCGCGGGCGACTCCGAGTGCATGTAGGGCATCAGCAAGAACGCACGCTCACTTGGCTCAGTCAAGGCCTCCAGCGCACTCGCCCGAACCGCCTCCTGCGCCAGCACGAGAGCGATCCCGTCTTGGGCGAAAGCCTGTGGGGTACCGCGGTGGATGTTGCGTGAGAACTGGTCCAGCACCAGCACCTCGGCCAGGCGCCCATGCGCGCTGGAACGCCACCCGGTCAGTTCGGCCTGCGCCGCCTGAACCAACAGCCCACCAAAGCGCTGGCGCAGCTGGTCGTCAAAGGCCGGATCGACGCGCCACCAAGCCGCTGGCGGAATCTCCTGGAACCAAAAAGCGAGTACGTCTTCGAGCATGGTTTCCCCCTCCGGCTCAGCGGTTGCGCGGGTGCTGGCGCGCCTGGCGCTCGTTGCCCCGGCGGTAGTTACCGGTGAGTCGTGCCATCAGCTGCTGCGCTGCCTCGGGCGATCCGCCATCAACACGGGCCAAAAACTCGCTCGCATCCCGTCCTCGCAAGGTGGCCGCCCACCGGCCGTGGTGAGTCACCTCGACCGAACCATTTTTTAGGGTGCGGTAGACAAAACCCAAATCGTTGCCTTCAGCAGTGGCGCTCATCTCGACGTCTCTCGGCTGTCCTTCACAAGGGGGCGATCGGGTGGCTCTGCGGGGCTCTGCGTCCGAACCCCCGCTTCATACCAGGTCGCCCCCCGAGCCTCGCAGCTCGTAAAGCACCCGGCCTGCTTCGCTCAGCGTCTCGTGCAGGTGAAACCGCGCCAAGTCACCTTCGACCGCAAGCCCATAGTGCAGCCCTTCGGCCTCGAATTGAGCCGGCCCCCGCAACGCCAAGTCCTGGGGCGCCTCCTGCAGGGCCGCCCTCAGGGCTCGATAGACGCGCTCGGCCTGCTCACCCGCCACGCCAAGGGTCAGCCCGCCCGCATAAGCCATCGACCAAACGGGCACCCCCGCGCGGTACACCACCTCCTGGCCCACGAAGTTCAGCAAGCCGAAATAGTGATCCCGGTAGAGCCAATCGCCATCCTGCCACTCGAGTTGGCGCGCGCCCGGCAGCAGCGCCGTCACGCGGGCAGAGCCATCGCCGCTGGCATAGGTCGCGCGCTTGGCGCCCAACAAGAAGTTCGCCAAACCCGTCACCACAACTCAATGCCCCAGCGCCGAAGACCCAACGCAAACAGCACAAATCCCAGCAGACCCACAGCGGCACTGGCGGCGAGCGCGGGCCAAAAGCCCCAGCGCGGCAACAACCAAGGGAAGGCCACAAACATGGGCAAGGTGGGCAGCACGTACCAGAGCGTGTACTCCGCGTGGCGGGCGAGCTTCTCGGTGGACTGGCCTTCGACGTGCATCCAGATCAGGGCCAGCACCGTGACCCAGGGCAGTGCGCCGATCAGGCCACCCAGCTTGTCGCTGCGGCGCACCGCCTCACCAATGACCACCACCAGGGCGGCCGTGAGGGCGTATTTCGTGATCAACCACACCATGCAGCCGCTCCTCAGTTCGCGAAGTGGTAGCGGACCAGCGCGAAGCCCAGCGCAAACACCACGCCGCAGCCAAAGCGATCAATGCGCAACACCTCACGGCCATGGCGCTCCCGCCAGCGGCCCAGCGCATGCATGGCCAATCCAGCCAGCAGAGGCGACACGATCAGGTTCGCGAACCGCCATTGCGGGGCGATCAAGCTGTGCGGAAACACCAGCAAACTCAATCCACCCAGCACGACCCCCAGCACGGCGTAACTGAGAGCAGCCAGCCACAACGAGGGCTGCCGCTCGAAGGGCTGGGCCAGCCCCCGAAACCCGAGCTCCGCCACCACCTGCAGCAGGAACTCCCCCAACAGCTCGAAGAGGACTTCCAGCATCGGGCGGCGCGGCTCAGCTACCGCAAGGCGATGGGGAGCCGCAGCCACAACCCGCGGCGTCTTCCGCGGCGGTCTCCTGCACCTCGGCCACGTTCAGGTCCAGGCGCTCCAAGAGCTTGCGGTCGGCTTCGGCTTGTGGGTTGCCGGTGGTCAGCAACTTCTCGCCGTAGAAGATGGAATTGGCGCCGGCCAGGAAGCACAGGGCTTGCAGGGCTTCGTCCATCTGTTCGCGGCCGGCCGAGAGGCGCACCATGCTGCCCGGCATGGTGATGCGGGCCACGGCGATGGTGCGCACGAACTCGAACGGGTCCAGGTCTTCGTTCTTCGCCAGCGGCGTGCCCTCGACCTTGACCAGGTTGTTGATGGGCACGGACTCGGGCGGCGGGTTCAAGTTGGCGAGCTGGGCGATCAGGCCGGCGCGCTGGGTGCGGCTCTCGCCGAGGCCCACGATGCCGCCGCTGCACACCTTCATGCCGGTGGCGCGCACGGCCTCCAGCGTGTCCAGACGGTCCTGGTAGGTGCGGGTGGTGATGATCTCGCCGTAGAACTCGGGCGAGGTGTCGAGATTGTGGTTGTAGTAGTCCAGGCCGGCCTCTTTGAGCTGTTGGGCCTGCTCGGCCTTCAACATGCCGGCGGTCACGCAGGTTTCCATCCCCAGGCCCTTGACCTCACGCACCATGGCCATCAGCTGCTCCATGTGACGGTCCTTGGGCGCGCGCCAGGCCGCGCCCATGCAAAAGCGCGTGGCGCCCTTGGCCTTGGCGGCTTGGGCTGCGGAGCGCACCTCGCTCAAGTCCAACAGCTTCTCGGCTTCGAGGCCGGTGTCGTAGTGGCTGGATTGCGGGCAATACGCGCAGTCCTCTTCGCAACCACCGGTCTTGATGGACAGCAGCGTCGAGAGTTGGACCTGGTTCTTGGGTTGATGCGCTTGGTGCACCGACTGCGCGCGATGGATCAGCTCCATAAACGGCAGCGCAAACAGGGCTTCGATCTCGGCCACGCTCCACTGCCCTTCCTGAGCCTTCAAGGGACGGTGCAAGTGCACGGTTTGGACGGGGGCGTTCATGCGAGATCCTTCTTCAACAACAAGCAATCCAAAGCCGCGGCGTCCAAGTGGACCGCCACGGCCTCCGGGGTGGGTGCATCCAGGCGCGGCACGGCGCCCAGACACGGCGCAGGCAGCAAGGCCCGCAAAGTGGCGACATTTTCGCTGTGTTGCAGCATCTGGCCATCCACGGTGTTCGCGATCCATCCCGCGAGCTTCAGGCCCCGCCCCAGCACGGCTTCGGCGGTGAGCAACGCATGGTTGATGCAACCCAAGCGCAGGCCCACCACCAAGATCACCGGCGCCGCCAGATCGCGCGCCCAGTCGGCACTGTCCCAGCCGGCCTCTTCGTCCAGGGGCACGCGGAAACCGCCCACCCCCTCGACCAAGGCCACATCCAAACGGGGCAACGGCGCCCGTAGGGCCGCCATGACCTCGGCACGGCGAATGGGCCGCCCCTCCAACCGGGCCGCCAAGTGCGGCGCGCAGGGCGTGCGCAGTTGAATCGGCCCCACCTCCTGCTCCGTCAGCCCCACGGTTTGTGCGGCGTGCAGCACCGCCACGTCCTCGTT
The DNA here is from genome assembly GCF_016093295.1 of Inhella gelatinilytica. Taxonomy (GTDB): domain Bacteria; phylum Pseudomonadota; class Gammaproteobacteria; order Burkholderiales; family Burkholderiaceae_C; genus Inhella; species Inhella gelatinilytica. The sequence continues at coordinate 66,424 of NZ_JAEDAL010000001.1, forward strand.
GATCCAACGACCCGCGCGCAGTTCCTGCCCCGCAGCGACGGGCTTCAAACCCGCCGCGCGCCAGCCACGCTGGGCGGCGGCGTGCGTGAGCGCCGCCGTACAGGTCGTTTTGCCGATTTCGGTGTCGGTGCCGGTGATGAAAAACAGCCTGCTCATCGCCGGGATGGGGTCCAGTGCTGCAACTGCAGTTCGTGTTGCAAATAAAGCGGCCTCAGGCAGCCCTTGGGTTCATCGCTAGAGGAACAGCGCGATTGGCGGGCCTCCTCGAAGCTCAGGATCAGGCGGCTCAACTGGCGGCGGTAGTCGTTGTCCGCCCCCCTCAAGTGCATGCTGCGGGCCGCGGCCGAAAGCCTCAAATCCAAGGCCGCCAGCTCGGAGTCTGCACAGATGAGCTTGGCCAAGGACCCCGTCGATTGGGCACAATCAAAGCTCGGTCCACCCGCCGGCGGCACAAAAACCGGTTCGGGCTGAAACCGCTCGGGCGGGAGGTCCAACCAACGTCCTTCTCGATTGAGAAACCGGACGGCCCCCACGGTGGCCGCCCGGCTCCGACCCGCGTCCTCCGGTTGTTGCAAGGCCTCGCCCAGCCAGGCCTGGATGGCGGCAAGGGCAGGTTCCGGGATTTGCGGGCCCACGAGATCGCGTGAGCCCAATCGCAGGGTCACAGCCCGGCCGTCAAAGCCATGATCCAGCTCGGCGCCCAAGCCCCGGCTGCTTTGGGTATCCAGCCAAAAGAACCCCAAGTGCCCACAGTTGTGCGCTTGGCACGCCGACACCGAAAAGTAACGGTCCTCCCTCCACTCCACAGGGTTGGGCGGGCCCCAGAGCCCAGCCAAGACGTCCGACACCAGTTCCTTGGGTACATGACGCCGAATCAAGCGCTGGGATTGTTTGTCCCCGATCAGCCACTCGTTGGTCGAACGGTCAGCAAACCTCTGCCACCCCTCGGATGCGCACCAACCCACGCCGCTCCAGCCCGCCAGGGCCAGCATCAGAACCGTTTTCATCCACAGATTCGTCATGCTCAAGTCCTCGCGCCAAGTAGCTATGTCGATGCCACCAAGGCGGCCAACAAATCATCGATCTCCTGCGCCTCATGATCCGCACACAACGTGATCCGCAGCCGCGCTGTCCCTGCCGGCACCGTGGGCGGGCGGATGGCGGGCACACGGAGGCCCTGGGCATCCAAGCGTGCTGACAGCGCCAGCGCGGCGGCGTTTTCGCCCACGATCAGCGGCTGGATGGGGGTGTCGCTGCGCGGCAGCTGCCAGCCGCGTGCCGCGGCGATGGGCGCGAGCCCATCGACCAACTGGGCGCGCAGCAGGTCGAGCTGATCACGTCGGCGCTCGCCCTCCTCGCCCTCGATCAGGGCCAGTGAGGTCACGAGCGCATGGGCCAGTGCCGGTGGGCTGGCGGTGGTGAAGATGGTGGGGCGGCTGGTCTGCAGCAGCCATTCGATCAAGGTGGGGTGGGCGGCGATGAAGGCGCCGGCCACGCCGGCGGCCTTGCCCAACGTGCCCATCCACACCAGGCGTTCGCTGCGCAGGCCGCTGTGCGCCAGGCTGCCATGCCCGTGCGGGCCCAGCACGCCAAAGCCATGGGCGTCGTCCACCAGCAGCAGGGCATCAAAGCGCTCCGCCAAGGCCAGCAGTTCGCGCAGCGGCGCCAGATGGCCATCCATGCTGAACACGGCGTCGGTGACGATGAGCTTGGTGGGGGCGGTGGAGGCGCGCAGTTGGCCTTCCAACTGGTCCAGGTCGGCGTAGATGCTCTTGCGCGCCCGCGCCAGGCGGGCGCCATCGATCAGGCTGGCATGGTTCAGCCGCTCCGAGAACAGCTCCGCGTCCTCCCTATCCCCCAGGCCCGTCAGCAGGGCCAGGTTGGCCATGTAGCCGGTGCACAGGGTCAGCGCGCGGGCATCGGGGATGCAGTCGCGCGCCCAGCGGGCCAACTGGGCCTCGAGCGCCTCGTGCGCTTGGCTGTGGCCGCTGATCAGGTGCGAGGCCCCACTGCCCACGCCCCAGCGCGCCGCACCCTCTTGCAAGGCCGCAATCAGCTCGGGATGGTCCGCCAGGCCCAGGTAGTCGTTCGAACAAAAGAGCAGCTTCTCCACGCCGTCGATGACTTGACGGGGCGCGGTGGGCGAGGCGGCCACACGGCGCACACGGATCAAGTCCTGCGCGGCGCGTTCGGCCAACTGCTGGGCGTAGCGATCAAACAGAGCAGACATCGTTCAGCGTGCGGGCAACGACCTCGACCAACCAGCGAGCAATTGACGCGTCGATCACATACGGGGGCATCAGGTAGACCGTGCGGCCAATGGGGCGGATCAACAACTCATGCTGGCGCGCGGCCAGGTGGAAGCGTTCCGCAAAGCGCTCGCCCGCCACACCGGGCTTGACGTCGAACGCCAGCACCATCCCGGTTTGACGACCGTTCTCGATCCGGGCGTCATCGTGCAGCAGCGGCGCAAACGCCTCGCGCAGGGCCGCGGCTTGACCGGACAAGGTAGGCAGCAGCGTCTCCATGCGGCGCAGCACCTCGTTGGCCGCGGCGCAGGCGATGGCGTTGCCGGTGTACGAGTGGGAGTGCAAGAAGCCGCGCGCCACGTCGTCGGACAAGAAGGCCTCGAACACCGCATCCGTGGTCAGCACCAGGGACAGCGGCAGCGTGCCACCGGTGATGCCCTTGCTGAGCAGGATGAAGTCCGGCCATTCCGCTCCGAGCGCCCTCACCTGCTCCCAGGCAAAAAAGCTGCCGGTGCGGCCGCAGCCCACAGCGATCTCGTCGGCAATCAAATGGGCGCCCTGGCGGGTGCACAACGCGCGCAACTCACGCAGCACCTCGGGGCCGTGCATGCGCATGCCGCTGGCGCCTTGGATCAAGGGCTCGACGATCACCGCCGCGCAGCGTCCTTGGAGTTCGACCAGCTTGGCCTCGATGGCGGCCAGCGCGCCCGACTCGTGCAGGGCCGGCGCCAGGTGCGTCGCACGCAAGAGCGGCGCGTAGGCGTCACGAAAGATCGCCACGTCAGTGACCGAGAGCGCACCCAAGGTCTCGCCGTGGTAGCCCCCGGCCAGGGCAATGAATTCGCACTTCTCGGGTTGACCGAGATTGCGCCAGTGGTGAGCGCTCATCTTCAGCGCGATCTCGGTGGCGCTGGCGCCGTCGCTGCCATAGAAGGCATGGCCCAAGGCCCCGCCCGTGCGGGCGCTCAGGCGCTCGGCCAGTTCCACGGCCGGCTCGTGCGTGCATCCGGCCAGCATCACATGCGGCAGCGTGCGGGCTTGGGTAGCGATCGCCTCGGCCAGGCCGGCATCCGCATGGCCAAAGAGGTTCACCCACCAGGAGCTGTTGGCATCGAAGTAACGGCGGCCCTCGGTGTCAAACAGCCACGGCCCCTCACCGCGTGCGATGGGCAAGGGCGGCACGGCATCCAGCCGCGCCATCTGGGTGCAGGGGTGCCAGATGGCGGCGCGGCTGCGGGCGGCCAGGTCGTGGGGGGTCATTCGCTCAGCAGCCACGGCAAGGGTTGCTTATTCAGGAAGCTTTGCACGCCAGACTTGCCCTCCGCAGAGGCCCGGATGTCGGCAATGCGGCACGCCGTGTCGTCGCGCAGCGCCTCGGTGAGCTCAGGGGCCGCGCCCATGTCCAGCGCCAGCTTCTTGCAGGCTTTCACAGCCGCCGGTCCGTTGGCGCAGAGCGCCGCGGCCAAATCGGCCACTTTGGCATCCAAGGCCTCCGCGTCCGCCACCACCTCATGCACCAGCCCCAGGCGGTGGGCGGTGGCGGCGTCAAAGCGCTCGGCCGTGGTGAAGTAGCGGCGCGCCTGGCGCTCCCCCAGAGCCTTGACCACATAGGGGCCGATGGTGGCCGGCAGCAGGCCCAGCTTGGCCTCGCTCAGGCAAAAGCCCGCGGCGACCGTGCTGACCACGATGTCGGCGCACGCCACCAGGCCCACGCCGCCAGCGTAGACATCCCCCTGCACGCGGGCGATCACCGGGATGGGGCAGCGGTAGATCGTCCACAGCATCTGCGCGAGGCGGCCGGCGTCCTGGTGGTTTTCTTCCCAGGAGTAATCCGCCATGGCGCGCATCCAATTCAGGTCAGCCCCCGCGCAGAAGGCCTTGCCCTCGGCGGCCAGCACGATGGCCCGCAAATCGCTGCGGTTGCCCAGGTCCTCGAAGGCCCGGGTCAGTTCGTGGATGACGGCGTCGTTGAACGCGTTGCGCACGTCGGGACGGTTCAGGGTCACGCGGGCAACGGCGCCTTGCACGTCCATCTTGAGGGTGGCAGTCATCAATACTCCAAAGATTTCAGGGAACAGCGTTCATCTGCAACGTGCGAGCCCAGGTCTCCGCGACAGTGCAGACAGTTGTCTCGTAGTTCATAGCGGGCAAACACCGGACCTGAGTAGGCGAAGGCTAGCGACCTCCTCAGGCGCCACAGAAGGGCGCAAGCGTTCCGCATCAGGGACCAACGCATGTCCCTCAAGCAACTGCTCACAAAAGCGCAGCGCCACGCGATGCAGATGCGCACTCCGATCGGGCATTGAGGGATGCGTAGCAGTGGCCGCAGCATTCAGAGCCGGGTATTCGGCAAGGCGCTTCCAAAGGGAGGCTTGGGCGGCGACTGGATAACCCGCAAGACCAGCGAGGTAGAGCCCCAGCGTATCCGCGTCCCGCTCAATTTCATGCCGGTCTGTGGGTGTCTCGGCATGAACAGGTGGAATGCCCATCGCCATCCAGTCCAAGAACTCCGACGTGTTCTTGCCCGCACGTTCGGCCGCTCGAGCCAATTGGTCGGGCCGCAACCGCCGCAAGGCGATGAGCGGGTGACCCAGGACGAAATGGGCAAATTCATGGGCAAGAACGTGCGCCAATTCGTCCTCCGGCAGCAAATCGAGTGCACCCTGACCAAGGGTCAGCAAGCCTGGCCCCATGGCGCCCGCCGGCACTGAGTGCGGGAGGACGGCGAGCAGCACCCGGCATCGCATCCGACCCTCCGAATCACGGAACGTCTGCTCACCGCACCAAGGCGCGGCCACTCGCTGAAGCCTTATCAGAACGGGGCGCCAATCGACCGGCCGCAGCAGCTGCGTGTCGGTGGCCTGAGCATTGCCGACCAGCAGCAGGACGCAAAAAGTCAGCAGCATCCAACGGAGTTCATGGCAAGCCCGAGTGGTCATCACATCCGGAACACGCCGAACTTGGTGTCCGGAATGGGCGCATTCAGCGCAGCGCTCAAGCCCAGCGCCAGCACGCGGCGCGTGTCGGCGGGGTCGATCACGCCGTCGTCCCACAGGCGGGCGCTGGCGTAATAGGGATGACCTTGCTCTTCGTACTGTTGGCGGATGGGGGCCTTGAAGGCTTCCTCCTCGTCCGCGCTCCAGGCGCCGCCCTTGGCTTCGATGCCATCGCGCTTGACGGTGGCCAGCACGGAGGCGGCCTGCTCGCCGCCCATCACCGAGATGCGCGCGTTGGGCCACATCCACAGGAAGCGCGGCGAATAGGCGCGGCCGCACATGCCGTAATTGCCAGCGCCGAAGCTGCCGCCGATGATCACGGTGAACTTCGGCACCTGGGCGCAGGCCACGGCCGTGACCATCTTGGCGCCGGCGCGGGCAATGCCCTCGTTTTCATATTTGCGGCCCACCATGAAGCCGGTGATGTTCTGCAAGAACACCAAGGGCACCTTGCGCTGGCAGCACAGCTCAATGAAGTGCGCCCCCTTGTTGGCGGCCTCCGCAAACAAGATGCCGTTGTTGGCCACGATGCCCACGGGCATGCCCTCGATGTGGGCAAATCCACAGACCAAGGTGGTGCCGTAACGGGCCTTGAACTCGTCGAACTTGGAGCCATCCACCACGCGGGCGATGACCTCGCGCACGTCAAAAGGCTTGCGCGTGTCGGTGGGGATGACACCGTGCAACTCCGACGGGTCGTAGGCCGGGGCCTCAGGGGTCTGCAGCTTCAATTCGTGGCGCTTGCTCCAGTTCAGGCTGCCCACCACTTGGCGCGCCAGGGCGAGCGCATGGGTGTCGTTTTCGGCCAGGTGGTCCGCCACGCCGGAGAGGCGCGTGTGCACATCGCCACCGCCCAGGTCTTCGGCGGTCACCACCTCGCCGGTGGCCGCCTTCACGAGCGGCGGGCCACCCAGGAAGATGGTGCCCTGGTTCTTGACGATGATGGTCTCGTCGCTCATGGCGGGCACATAGGCGCCGCCGGCCGTGCACGAGCCCATCACCACCGCGATCTGCGGAATGCCCGCGGCCGAGAGGTTGGCCTGGTTGAAGAAGATGCGGCCGAAGTGGTCGCGGTCCGGGAAGACTTCATCCTGGTTGGGCAGATTGGCCCCGCCGCTGTCCACGAGATAGATGCAAGGCAGGCAGTTCTGCTCGGCAATCTCTTGCGCCCGCAGGTGCTTCTTGACGGTGAGCGGGTAGTAGGTGCCGCCCTTCACCGTGGCGTCGTTGCAGACGATCATGCACTCCACCCCACCCACGCGGCCGATGCCGGCCACGATGCCGGCGCAGGGTGCGGAATCGCTGCCGTCCTTTTCCTTGTAGACGTTGAGCGCGGCGAGCGGCGCCACTTCCAGAAAGGGGGTGTCCGGGTCGAGCAGCATCTGCACGCGATCGCGCGGCAGCAGTTTGCCCCGTGCCGTGTGCTTGGCCCGTGCGGCCTCGCCGCCGCCTTCGGCGATGCGAGCCAACTTGGCACGCAAGTCGTCCAACAAGGCGCGCATGGCCTCGCTGGAGGCCTGGAAGTCGGCAGAACGGGGATTGAGCTGGCTGCGAAGTTGGGCCATGGCGGCAGAGTCCGTCAATGCTGGGGAATCCGCCATTTTCGCCCGGTTACAGGACTTGCCGACCGAGCGGTCGGCCCCGAATCATGCGGGCGGGTAACCGGCTTCGGTCAGGGCCGCAATCAAACGCGCCCGCTCCACGCTGGCCGGTGCTTGAACGCGCACAGTTTTGCTGGCCGGGTCCGCCTGCACCTCCACCAGAGGATGCAGCGCAGACAGCGCCCGGGTGACGCTGGCCACACAGTGACCGCAGTTCAGACTGGGAACTTGAAAGGTGGTTTCGGTGCTCATGGCGCGATTGTGCGCCGGCTGCCCTTCCTACACTCGGGTCATGGCATCCACCGAACTCTCGTTACCGATCAGCGGCATGCACTGTGCGGCCTGCGTCGCCCGTGTCGAAAAAGCCCTGGCGGCCACCCCCGGCGTCGTCCAAGCGGACGTGCTGCTGACCGAAAACCGCGCCCAGCTCAAGGTCGAGCCCGGGTGGAGCGCCATCACCCTGATGGCCGCCCTGCGCAAGGCCGGCTACGACGTGCCGCTCACGCAAGCCACCCTGCACCTGGACGGCTTGCACGACCAGGCCGATGCGCTGCGCGCGCACGAAGCCTTGGCCAAAGTGCCAGGGGTGATCCTGGTGCAAGTCAACCTCAGCGCTTCGTCGGTGGCCTTGCAGGCCCTGCCCAGCACCCAGAGCGCACCGCTCTTGGCGGCCGCCCGCGCGGCCGGTTTTGGCGCTGCGCTGCAAACACAAACCGATGCCGGCGCCCAATTGGAGCGAGAACAAGCGCGCTTGCGCCGCGACTTGTTCCTAGCCTGGGCGCTGACCTTGCCGCTGCTGGCCCCCATGGCCTTGATGCTCGGCGGCATTCACTGGATGATCCCTGGCCCGGCGCAAGCCATCCTGGCCACGCTGGTGCAACTCGGGCCCGGCCGTCGCTTTTACAAAGCCGCCTGGGCGGGGCTGCGCGCTCGCAGCCCCGGCATGGATGTGCTGGTAGCCCTGGGCTCCACCTCAGCCTGGGGGCTGAGCCTGTGGCTGCTTTGGCGAGGCGCGGGCAGCATGGAGCTGTTTTTTGAGTCAGGCGCCTCCATCCTGAGCTTCGTGCTGTTGGGCCGCTACCTGGAAGGTCGAGCCAAACGCGCCACGGGCAGTGCATTGCGGGGCTTGCAAGAGCTGGCTCCGGCGCAGGCCGAACTGTGGCGGGATGAGGCCTGGCGCCTGGAGCCCCTCAGCGAGCTCAAAGCCAGCGACCGGGTGCGGGTGCGACCCGGGGGTCGCATCCCCTGCGACGGTCGTGTCACCGAAGGCCGCACCCATGTGGACGAGGCCCACCTCAGCGGGGAGCCCCTGCCGGTGGCCAAGGAAGTGGGCGATGTCGTCCGCGCCGGGGCCCTGAATCTGGACGGGGTCATCGAACTGCGGGCCAGTCAAACCGCTGCCGCCTCCAGCCTGGCGCAGTTGGTGCGGCTGGTGGAGTCGGCTCAGGCCAGCAAGGCCCCCATTCAGCGTCTGGCAGACCGTGTGGCGGCCCGCTTTGTGCCAGCGGTTTTGCTCCTGGCGGTGGCGACCCTCGCCGCTTGGACCTTGGCCGGTCGATGGGGTCAGGGCCTGATTGCCGCGGTGAGTGTGCTCGTGGTCGCCTGCCCCTGCGCACTGGGCCTGGCCACGCCCACGGCCGTGGTGGTGGGCATCGGGCGCGCGGCCCGGCGCGGCCTGCTGGTGCGCGACGCCGCAGCGCTGGAGCAAATGGCCAGTCTGGATCGAATCGTGTTCGACAAAACCGGCACCCTGACGCGGGGCGAGCCCGAATTGCTGCACATCGAGCCCTTGGGCGAACTCAACCGCCTGCAAGTGCAGGCCTTGGCGGCCGCGCTGTCCGCAGGGAGTGAGCACCCCCTGGCGCGCGCCATCCGAGAAGCGCAAAGCGACCTGCCCACCGCAGCCGCCACCGAGGTCCGTGCCCTGGCAGGCTTGGGGCTGATGGGCAAGGTGGGCGAGCAGCGCTTGCACCTGGGGTCCAGCCGTTACCTGCTGGAATTGGGCCTGTCGACGGCAGCGTGGGAGGCCAGCGCACAAAAGCAAGCTGCTCGCGGCCTGAGCGTGAGCTGGTTGGCCGCCAGCCAGCCCGAGCCACAACTGCTGGGCTTACTGAGCTTTGGCGACCGTCCCCGCGCAGAAGCCGCCCGCGCGCTGGCCGACCTGCGCAAGCAGGGGTTGCGCTGCAGCCTGCTGTCAGGCGATCGCCCCGAAGCAGCGCGGGCCGTGGCCCAGCAGTTGGGATTTGGTGCCCAGGACGAAGTGCATGGCGGACTGCTGCCCCAAGACAAGCTGGGGGCGATTCACACCTGGCGGGCACGCGGAGAACGCGTGGCCATGGTGGGCGACGGACTGAACGATGCCCCGGCTCTGGCCGCAGCCGATGTGGGCATCGCCATCACGGCCCAAGGACGGGGCACGGACGTGGCCGCCCAGGCCAGCACGCTCACGCTGCTGAGCGACGACCTGCGTCGCATCCCCGAGGGGCTCACCCTCGCTCGGCGCACCTTGCGCGCCATTCGTCAAAACTTGTTTTGGGCGTTTGGCTTCAACGCCGTGATGCTGCCACTGGCCATGGCCGGTCAGCTCAACCCGCTGTGGGCCAGCGCGGCGATGGCATCCAGCAGCTTGATTGTGCTGGGCAACGCCCTGCGCTTGCGCCGCGCCTGAGCACGGCGCCCCAGGTGCTCAGTCCACTGCGGCGCGGAACATCAACTCCACATCCACCACCCGGCGTTCGGGCAGCGGCGAGAACTTCCACTGCTTGATCGCGGCGGCAGCCGACTGCCCCAGTTTGCGTTGCACACCGGGGCGCGGGTCCGCTTGGCTCACCGTGCCATTGGGCTCCACCGTAAACCGCACAGGGACCGAGTGGTCCCGCCCACCCATGGCATCCATGACATGGCGGTTCATTTCTGGCGGCACGTAATTGATCAGCTTGAGTGGCACCTCATCCGGCTCATCAGGCTCGGGTTCCGGTGCCGGATTGCTCGGCGTCGGATTGGCCGCCACCGTCGCCGCGGGGGGCGTCACAGGCTCGACGACCGGTGGCAGGGTGGTGGCCACGGCAGGCGCAGCACCCGCCTTCGCCTCAGCCGGTTGCCCCGCAGCCGGGGGCTCCAAACCCCGCATCCGGGGCGCCTCCTCGGTCTTGGCCACCACTTGGGGCTTGGCCGCCGACGCAGTGGGAGCAGTTGCCGCAGGTGAGGAAGTCGCAGCGGCTGCGGCCTTCTTTTCGTCCTTCTTTTCGTCTTTATCCTTGTTCGCGCTGCGAACGGTCTGGAATTTGATGAAGCGGAACACCTTTTCAGCGTCCCGCTTGGCCCGCTCTTGGTCACTGAGCTTGCCCGAGTCTTGCGCCACCGCGGGCACCACCACCAACAAAGCGGCCGCAGCCACCGCCGTGAACCGACCCCAAACACTCAATCCCATGCCCATTCCTTCCATCCAGCCATCCAAAACGCGGCACCCAGTACATTAGGGTGCGGCCCGGGATTGAGCAAGCGATCCAGGTCAATCCGCGCAAAAAAACGCGCCCGCCGTGAAGGACGCACAGGGCAAAAGCCGCCGTCCTTCGCGCATCCGACGCCAGCCGGGGCGCGCCTTGGGGCACACTCGACGGACTTCCAATCCACCCGCCGAATAGCCCCCCATTTGGGGGGCAGAGTTTACGGATTGTTACTTTCCACACCCTACGGGATTCCCCTGAAACGCCATGGCCAACGCCCATGAAACCGCCCTGGACTACCCCTTGGGGGACCAGGTTCCTGAACCGGGCCAGGTACAGGCCCTGTCGCCCGACTTGCTCTGGGTGCGAATGAAACTGCCGTTTGCGCTGGACCACATCAACCTCTATTTGCTGCGTGACTCGCACCCCGAGCACGGGCCGGGTTGGGCCATCCTGGACTGCGGGATCGCGGACGAAGCAACCCGTTCAGCATGGTTAAGTGTGTTTGCGCACCCCGCCCTTGAGGGGCTGCCGGTGGTGCGCGTGCTCGTGACGCACTTCCACCCCGACCACATGGGCAATGCTGCCTGGCTGTGCGAGCACTGGGGGTGCCGTCTGTGGATGAGCGCCACGGACTACCAAATTGCCCGCTTGGCCAGCCAGTCGACGGTGGGCATGGGCGGCAACGCAGCCGCCCTGTTTTTTGCCGCACACGGACTGACGGACCCCGAGGCACAGGCCAAGATCCGCGCGCGCGCCGACTATTACCCGCGAATGGTGCCCCAGGTGCCTTTGACCTACCGCCGCATCCTGGATGCCGAAACGCTGCAGGTGGGCCCGCGATCGTGGGCGGCCCGCGCCGGCCAGGGGCACTCTCCCGAGCATTTGAGTTTTTGGCAGGCTGAAACGCAGACGCTGATCGCCGGCGACATGGTGCTACCGCGCATTTCCACCAATGTGAGCGTGGTGGATGTCGAGCCCGAAGCCGACCCCTTGCGCCTGTATTTGGCCTCCTTGAGCCGGATGGCGGACCTTCCGGACGACAGTCTGGTCCTGCCCGCCCACGGTCGTCCCTTCCGCGGACTGCAGCGCAGGATCCGCCAACTGCAAGACCATCACGCCGAGCGGTTGGACGTTTTGCGAACGGCCTTGCGTCAAGGCCCCCAGGACGCGGCCGGGGTGCTGCCGGTACTGTTCAATCGTCCGCTGGACCTTCACCAAACCACGTTCGCCATGGGCGAGGCCATCGCCCACCTCAACCATCTGTGGCACCAAGGCCAAGCGCATCGACTCGTCGACCCGCACGGCCACATTCGCTTCGAAGCCCGTTGACCCCAGCCCCCACCAAACAAAACCGCCGCGAACCCTCACGGGCCGCGGCGGCTTTGTTTCTCCCTGGCGTCTCTCCCTTTTGCCTTGGATGACAGCGCTGGGCGGGAGTGTCTCGACCCGCGCCTTGCCCGCCAATCCCCCCAAAAGGGGGAACCTTCTTAAGAAGGAGGCTCACCAGGGCGGCAACTGGACCTGTTTGAGTTCGGCCCGGGAGGCCCGGTAGTCGGGATCCAGCACCGCCACCCACGACCAGAATCGGGGGCTGTGGTTCATCTCTCGCAAATGCGCCACCTCGTGGGCCACAACATGCCGCAGCAGGTGGGGGCGAAGTTGAATCAAACGCCAGTGCAAGCTCAGCGTTCCCCGGCTGCTGGCACTGCCCCAGCGTCCTTTGGCATTGCTGAGTCGAATGGCCGGCGCGGGCAATCCCAAGCGCTGGGTGTGATCTTGCACGCAGGCCTGCAGGGCCGCCCGGGCTTGATCTTGCAACCACTTGCGCGCCATCCGCGTCCACGACTCGCCTGGCGGGCCGGGCAGGTGCAGTTGCGACGGAGCGCCCTCGACCCACCTCGGCACTTTTCCAGCCCCCTGCACCAGGAGGACGGGCTCACCGCGATACAGCAGGGTTTCCCCCGGAACCCCTTTCAGCCGCAGCGACTCCAAAGCATGGGCCCGCTGGCGGGCCTCCTGCCATTTGTGCTCGACCCAAGCCCAGCGAGCGCGCAGGACGGACTCCAAGTAGGCCTGGGACACCGCATGGGGCGCTCGCACTTGCAAGCCTTGGGCATCCACCCGCAAGCCAATCGACCGCCGCCGACTGCGGTGCACGACCCAGGGCACCCCGCCGAGCGCCGCCTCGGAGTTGGGCATGGGGTCCTGCATCAATGGCTGGGCTGCGGTGCGGGGGCCTGTCCCACCCCATTCCGGGAGGTGTAGGCCTCTGGGTCCAAACGCTGCATCTCCGACTCAATCCAGCGCTGAACTTCGGCCATCAGGCTGTCTGGCGAATGCCCTTGGGGCGCCAAAGCCGGCCCCACAGAGAGCACGTACTCGCCCGGTTGGAGCAGCAAACTGCGCCGGGGCCATACCCTGGCCGTAGCACAGGCCACAGGCTGCACGGGCAGGCCCGTTTCACAGGCCAACCGCGTCCCCCCCGTCTTGTAAGCTCCCACGGCCCCGCGGGGCACCCGCGTGCCTTCCGGGAACATGATGACCCAGGTTCCCTGCGCCGCCAGTCGTCGCCCTTGCACCACCACCTTTTGAAAGGCTTCTGTGCGGCGACTGCGGTCGATGTGCACCATGTCCATGCGCCCCAAGGCCCAGCCGAAAAAGGGGATGTAAAGCAATTCCTTCTTGAACACAAAGGCCAGCGGGTGCGGCATGTAAGCAAACAGCGCCAAGGTTTCCAGCGCGCTCTGGTGCTTGGCCAACACGATGACCGCCTCACGTCGCCCCTGAGGCAGACGATCCCAGCCTCGAAGCTGGACCCGCACGCCGACGATGCGGTGCAAGCCCCAGAGCAATACCCGGCCCCATGCCGAACAGAACCAGTACAACCGCGTCGAGCTCACCCACGGCGAGATCAACACCGCCGCAGTGGCCCAAGGCGCCAGGGTCACGAGGCCCCACAAGACGAAGAGCGCCGATCGTGCAGCGCGCATCAGCATGGACACGCCTCAGCCCCCTTCATACCCCGGGTTCTGCGCGTCTTCCTCCGCCGCCAGACTGCCACTTCGATCCGTGTGCAGCAGCCACTCCGCAAAGGCCGCCAAGTCCGCGTGCAGTCGCGCGCCCACCACCTCGCTGACCATGGCGTGGAGCCGTTCGTCATCAATACCCGCCAGCCGATCACCTTGCACCAGGTGCGGCACACAGCCGGCCGCAGCCGCCGTCTGCAGGTCCCTTAACGAGGCACCGACCATGTGAACGGTGGCCAAATCGGCGCCGAACCGCTCTCCAATTTGCTCAATCAACCCCGGCAAGGGCTTGCGGCAGGCGCAGCCCTCTTCAGGCGTGTGGGGGCAAAAGAACGCCGCATCCAAACGTCCCCCTTCGGCCTTCAGGAGCTCATTCAACCGCAGATGCACCGCATTGAGCGCGCTCATGTCAAGCAGTCCGCGGCCGATCCCTGGCTGGTTGGTGGCCAGCACCACGTGCCAGCCCGCGTGGTTCAACCGAGCCACCGCCTCCAACGCACCGGGCAGGGGCTCCAATTCCGCGGGCGACTTGACGTGGTCATCGCGGTAGCGATTGAGCGTGCCATCCCGCCCGAGGATCACCAGCTTCATCGGGTGGTGGGCAGGATGGTGGCTGTGCATGGTCTTACTGCGCCAACCGGGCCAACTCGGCCACTCGGTTCATGGCTTGTTGCAACGACCGCAACAGGGCCAAGCGATTTGCTCGGACCGCCAGATCTTCCGCATTCACCATGACCGCATCAAAGAACGCATCCACGGGCGCCTTGAGGGCCGCCAAGGCGCGCAACGAGCCGGTGAAGTCACCCTGCTCAAACAGCGGATCGGCCTGGGCCGTCGCGGCCTGCAGCGCGGCGGCGAGTTGCTGCTCCGCCGCCTCCTGCAGCAGCGCCGCATTCAGCGCCACCGGGGCTTCTTCGCTCTTCTTCAGGATGTTGCCCACGCGCTTGTTGGCCGCGGCCAGGGCCGGGGCCTCGGGCAGGGCCGCAAAAGCGCGCACCGCGGCCAGGCGCTTGGGGATGTCGCCCCACTGCGTCGGGCGCAACGCGATCACCGCATCCACCTCTTGGGCCGAGTAGCCCTGATCGCGCAGGGCACCGGTCAAGCGCTCGTAGGCAAAGTGCAGCAGATCGTCCTGCACCGTGGCGTGCGTCAGCATGCCGTCGGGGAAGGCGGCCACCCCGGCTTGCACCAGGGCGGGCAGGCTGAGCGGTAGGTTCTTTTCCATCAGGATGCGGATCACGCCGAGCGCATGGCGGCGCAGCGCAAACGGGTCCTTGTCGCCGCTGGGCAACTGGCCGATGCCGAAGAGGCCCACCAGGGTCTCCAGCTTGTCGGCCAGAGCCAGCACGGTGCCGGTGTGGTTGCGCGGCAGCGCATCGCCGGCAAAGCGCGGCTTGTAGTGGTCCTCGATCGCAATGGCCACGCCGTCGCGCAAGCCCTCGTGACGGGCGTAGTAGCCGCCCATGATGCCCTGAAGCTCGGGGAACTCGCCCACCATGTCGGTCAGCAGATCGGCCTTGGCCAGCTGGGCGGCCTGCTGCACCTTGCTATCCAGCACCTCGAATTCGTCGCGCGCCTCGACGGTGTAGGGCACGGTGGCCATGCGCAGCTGGTTGACGATGGCGTGGGCAATGGCGCGCACCCGCTCGGCACGTTCGCCCTGGCTGCCCAGCTTGCCGTGGTAGACCACCTTGGCCAGACCGGGCACGCGGTCGGCCAGCTTCTTCTTGCGGTCTTGGTCGTAGAAGAACTTGGCATCGGCCAGGCGCGGGCGCACCACACGCTCGTTGCCCTGGATCACCGCACTGGCGTCCGCGGGGGCGATGTTGCTGACCACCAGGAAGTGCTGGGTCAGCTTGCCCTCATTGCCCTTGGACACGTCCAACAGCGGGAAGTACTTCTGGTTGGCCTTCATCGTCAGGATGAGGCATTCCTGCGGCACCTCCAGGAACTCCTTCTCGAACTGGCAATGCAGCACATTTGGGCGCTCAACCAGGGCAGTGACCTCGTCCAGCAGGGCCTCGTCGTCGATGGGTTTGAGACCCAGCTTGGCCCCCGCGGCCTGCAGTTGACGCTGCAACTCGGCGCGGCGCTCGACGAAGCTGGCGATCACGGCGCCGCGGGTCCTCAGCGCTTCGGCGTAGTGGTCGGCGTGTTCGATTTCCAGGCGCGGCTCGGCGGCCTCGAAACGGTGGCCTTGCGTGTGGCGGCCGGATTGCAGGCCCAGCAGGCTGACCGGAACGACCGTGTCGCCATGCAGGGCGATCAGGCTGTGCGCCGGGCGCACGAAGTGCACATTGCTCCAGCCATCCGCCAGCTGGTAGCTCATCACCTTGGGGATGGGCAGTGCCTTGAGCATCTCGTCCAGCGCCTGCTGCAAGCCTTGGGCCAAGCTGGCGCCGGGCTGCACGGTGTTGGCGAACAGAGCCTCGGCCTTGCCGTCCAGCGCGCGCTCCAGCGGCGTGTCGGCGGCGAGACCTGAGGCAGCCAGCTTTTTCAGCAGGGCCGGGCTGGGCTGACCGTCGGCCGCGAGGCCCACGGCGACAGGCATCAGCTTGATGCGCAAGGCCTTTTCAGGTGCCTGCTCCAGCACCTGGGTCAGGTGCAGGCCGAGGCGGCGCGGCGAGGCGAATGAAGTCGCCACCGCGCCTTCGGCCACCAAGCCTTGAGCGCGCAGCGCCGTTTCGATCAACTGAGCGAAGCTCTCGCCCAATTTCTTCAGCGCCTTGGGCGGCAGCTCTTCGACAAACAGTTCGACGAGGAGGTTTTGCGTCGTGCTCACGATCAGGCCGCCTTCTGTTCTTTTTGTTTCTTGGCTTCGATCTGGGCGACCACTTCATCGGCCCAGGCTTTGGGCGCCATCGGGAACCCGAGGCGGGCGCGGCTGTCGACGTAGCTTTGGGCCACCGCCCGCGCCAGGTTTCGGATGCGGCCAATGTAGGCCGCGCGCTCCGTCACGCTGATGGCGCCGCGCGCGTCCAGCAGGTTGAAGGTGTGACCGCACTTGAGCAGCTGCTCGTAGGCCGGCAGGGCCAACTGCTGCTCCATCAGGTGCTTGCTCTGCTTTTCATGCGCGGCAAAGGCCTGCAGCAGGAAGTCCACGTCGCTGTGCTCGAAGTTGTAGGTCGACTGCTCGACCTCGTTCTGGTGGAACACATCGCCGTATTTGATCGCCGGGCGCCCGTTCTGCGCTTCCACATAGACCAGGTCGTAGACCGATTCCACGCCTTGCAGGTACATGGCCAAGCGCTCCAGGCCGTAGGTGATCTCACCCGTAATGGGCCGGCAGTCGATGCCGCCGACCTGCTGGAAGTAAGTGAACTGGGTCACCTCCATGCCATTGAGCCAGACCTCCCAGCCCAGGCCCCAGCAGCCCAGCGTGGGGTTCTCCCAGTCGTCCTCGACAAAGCGGACGTCGTTCTTCTTCAGGTCGAAGCCCAGGGCTTCGAGCGAGCCCAGGTACAGCTCCAGGATGTTGGCCGGCGCCGGCTTCAAGACCACCTGGAACTGGTAGTAATGCTGCAAGCGGTTGGGGTTCTCGCCGTAGCGACCGTCCTTGGGGCGGCGGCTGGGCTGCACGTACGCGGCGTTCCAGGGTTCGGGGCCGAGCGCGCGCAGGAAGGTCGCGGTGTGGCTGGTGCCGGCCCCCACCTCCATGTCATAGGGCTGTAAGAGCGCGCAGCCCTGGCGGGCCCAGTAATCCTGTAGGCGAAGAATGAGTTGCTGGAAGCTCAGCATGGTGGAACCAATCCGTCGAGGGGCCGCACACGAGCGCACAGCCGAGAGGGGCGAATTCTAGGGATCTAAGGCCGCGCAACGGGCCGCCCGGGTGGGTTCTTCGCACGTCGGCGCCATACGCCGCCCAGCGGCAACAAAGCCACAGCCCAGAGCGGCGCCAGGCCCAGGGTCGCCAGCCAGCGCGCATAGGGGGTCACCCCTAGGCGGCCTTCGGGCGTGACCGACAACTGCCCCGAGACCTCCGCCGGCAGGCGAGCCCGAATCACACCGCGGTGATCCACCCACGCCGTGGCCCCCGTGTTGGTGCTGCGAACAATGGGGCGCTGGAACTCAAGCGCCCGCATTTGGCTGAACTGCAGATGCTGATCTTGAATAACTCGGGGGCCGAACCACGCCAGGTTGCTGGCATTCACCCAGATGGTGGCGGCATCTGGCCCGTCCAGCGCGCTGGCCACGACGTCTTCTCCAAACAAATCTTCGTAGCAAATCAGCGGGCGCAGCCGTTGCCCGCCGACAACCCAGGGCTGCTGATGCCGCCCCGTTTCTTGGTCGTCCATGGGGATATTGAGCGCCCGCACAAACCAGCCAAAGCCCGGTGGAATGAATTCACCAAAGGGGAGCAAGTGGCGCTTGCCATAGGCGTAGACCGCCTGCCCCTCCTGAAACCCCAGCAGCGAGTTGACCCACCCCTCAGCGTAGGAACCTCGGAAACTCCCCAGCAGCAAGGCGCGCCCCTGACTGGCTCGCGCCACCCGGTCTTGCTGCTCCGGCGTCATCAACGACAAGGGAACGGGCAGCACCGATTCGGGCGTGATCACCACACCGGTAGGGGCCGCCTCTATTTGCAAGAGGAGGGCATCGAACTGCCGGTCCATCCAGACGGGATCGAACTTTTGCGCCTGCGCCACGTTGGGCTGCAGCAAGGTCAACGACACCGTGCCCTGGCTCTCTGTGAACTCCTGAGGCAAGCCCCAGCCCCCCACCGCAACAGCGAGCGGCCACAGCGCAAGGCCCCACCTTCGGTCGCGAACGTCCAACCCCGCAGCGGCCATCCACGCGGCGAGGAAACCAATCCCGTACACCCCAATCCACGGCGCCCATACCGACCAGAGTCCCGCCGTGTGCGCATACCCCGTCGCGATCCAGGGGAATCCAGTCCACCACGTTGCACGGGCCAATTCGCCCAACAGCCAGCACGACGCAAAACTGATGGCCGCCCATCTCGGCTTCAGCCGCGGGCGCAGCCCCACCCAAAGGGCCAGCGCCCCGGCCGGGTACAGCGCCAAAAAGGCAAACAGCCCCAAGAGAGCCAGGCCGGCCAACGGCGGCGGCAGCCCACCAAAGTCATGCAGCGAGATGTACAGCCACCACAGGCCCGAACCAAACCAGCCCAGGCCAAACCAGAACCCCTGCCAAGCCGCCGTTCGAATCGGTCGCCCGTCGGCGCTCGCCTTTGGCGGCAGGCTCAACAACAAGGCCAGCAGGGCCGCCGGCTGGACAAACCACCAACCCCACGGCGCAAACGCCAGGACTTGTCCCCCCCCGGCGATCAAAGCCACAAGGGGACGCCACCACCCGGGCCTCACGGCGTGGGCTCTGCGGCGTCGCGGGTGACCTTGAACCAGCGAACCGCGCCACCGCGGGTCAGCATCACGGTGAAGCGCAGCCCCTGAAACACCACGGTCTCCCCGCGACGCGGCACGCGGCCATGCTCGTGGGCGATCAAGCCCCCAATGGTGTCGAAGTCTTCGACCGGGAGGGTCAGACCAAAGGCTTCGTTCACAGCATCAACCTGCGCATCGCCCGCCACCCGCTGGCTGCCGTCGGCCAGGGTATAGACGCCACCGTCGGCATCGCGCTCGTCAAACTCGTCTTCGATTTCGCCAACGATTTCTTCAAGCACATCTTCGATGGTCAGCAAACCGGCCGTGTTGCCGAACTCGTCGATCACCAGCGCCAAGTGGTTTCGGTTGGTGCGGAAATCCCGCAGCAATTCATTCAGGCCCTTGCTTTCCGGCACAAACACCGCGGGCCGCAACAGCGCCCGCAAATTCAATTCCGGTGCGCGTTGAACTTTGAGTAGATCCTTGGCCAACAAGATGCCCAAGATCTGGTCTCGACTGCCTTCAAACACGGGAAACCGCGAGTGCCCGGTGTCAATGACCGTCGCGAGCAACGATTCGTACGACGCCTCGATGTCCAGCCAATCGATGCGCGGGGCCGCGACCATCACGTCGCCCGCCGACAACTCGGCCATGCGCAGGACGCCTTCCAGCATCTGCCGCGACTCCGGTTCGATCAATTCGCGGTTTTCGGCTTCCGCCAAGGTTTCCATCAGCTCGGACTTGGAGTCCGGCCCTGGGTGCAAGAACTCCAACAGACGTTCCAGCAGGGTTCGAGGCTCTTTCGGGGAGCCTGGTCGTGAGGTTCGACCCGAAGCGGGTTCAGACATAGCGCACGGGACGGCAGGGCCCCGCATCAGCCAAAAAGGGCGGTAAGGATAGCGGAACGGCATCCCAACCCTTGTGTTTGCTGCTTACGCCCCAAAATAGACCGTTTTCCCGCACCCCAACCTGCTCACCATGTCCGAAGCCACCACGCCCCTCATCCCCGCCACCATCCTTACGGGTTTTTTGGGGGCCGGCAAAACCACCTTGCTGAAACGCGTGTTGTCCGAAGCCCACGGGCAAAGGATTGCCGTGATCGAGAACGAGTTTGGCGAGGAAAACATCGACAACGACATTTTGGTCGCCGACACCGAAGAGCAAATCATTCAGATGAGCAACGGCTGCATCTGCTGCACCATTCGCGAAGATTTGCGCTCGACCCTTTCCGACTTGGCGGCCAAGCGGCGCCGGGGGGACATCGCGTTTGATCGCGTCATCATCGAAACCACCGGGGTGGCCGATCCCGGTCCCGTCGCCCAGACCTTCTTCATTGACGATGAAATTGCCGAAAGCTATGTCCTGGACGCCATCCTGACCTTGGTCGATGCCAAGCACGCGCAATCCCAGCTTGACACCCGCCAAGAGGCCCGCCGTCAGGTGGGCTTTGCCGACCAGATCTTCATCAGCAAGAGTGAGTTGTGCGACGCCGCCGACGTCGACGCCCTGGCACACCGCATCAAGCACATGAACCCGCGGGCGCCACAGCGCAAGGTGCACTTTGGCGACGTGCCGCTCGGCGATGTGCTGGACTTGCGGGGCTTCAATCTGAATGCCAAGCTTGACATTGACCCAGACTTTTTGAAAGCCGAGGACTCCAGCCCCGCTCACGGCCCGGACTGCGGGCACGATCACGTCCATGGCGAGCACTGCGCCCATGGGCATGACCACGGACACCACCACCATGCCCACGGTGACTCCTGCAACCACCCGCACCACCATCACCACGACGACGACGTCAAGAGTTTTGTCTACCGCTCGGATCGCGCCTTCAACCCCGCCAAACTGGAGGATTTCTTGGGTGCCATCGTGCAGGTCTACGGGCCCAAGATGTTGCGGTACAAAGGCGTGTTGAACATGAAAGGCACGGATCGCAAGGTCATCTTCCAAGGCGTCCATCAGCTGATGGGTTCCGATCTCGGCCCCAAGTGGGCCCCCGGTGAAAAACGCGGCAGCAAAATGGTGTTCATCGGCATCGAACTGCCGCGCGAAGTCCTCGAACAAGGCCTAGACGGCTGCCTGGTTTGAGGGTAATCATGGGGGTGGGTGCTGACTACAATCCCGCCCCCGAATCGACCTCAGACGTCGTATAACCCCATTCGTGCACGACCGCCCAAGGAGACCACACGGTGAGCAAGACCCTGACCCCCAAACCCGCAGCGAGCCCAGCCGCCAAGGCTCCGGCCAAGGCGGCCAAGGCGGGCGGCAACGAGGCTTGGCGCAACAAGCCCGGGCAAGAGCTGACCGACGCCGAAGTGCTCGGCATGCCCGAGAGCGAGTACATGAGCGACCAGCAGATGGTGTTCTTCCGCGCCAAGCTGGAGGCACTGCGTGAAAGCATCCTGTCCAACGCGGGCGAGACGACCGAGCATCTGCGCGAAGACACGACCATCGTTCCGGACCCCGCCGACCGCGCCACGATTGAAGAAGAGCACGCGCTGGAGTTGCGAACCCGCGACCGCGAGCGCAAGCTTTTGAAGAAGATCATGCAGTCCATCGCCCGCATTGACTCGGGCGATTACGGCTATTGCGACGAAACCGGGGAGCCGATCGGACTGGGCCGACTGATCGCCCGTCCAACGGCCACACTGTCGCTGGAAGCCCAGCAACGGCGTGAGATGAAGCAAAAAATGTTTGGCGATTGATTTCGCTCCATTGACCAAAGGCGCGCATGTCCGACGACCCGAAACAATCGGAAAGCTTCCTGCGAAAGGTTGCGCGCTTTGTCGCCAATCCCACCACGGATTGGAAGGAAATCAACTCTCGCCAGGATGACCCGGAAAGCGAACTGGCGCGGGCTGAACTCAAGGCCATGATTGAGCGCAAGCGGCGCAACGACTTCGTCCGCAAGCGCGAGTTCGACATGCTGCGTCGCTTGCGGCGCGAAGGCCTCACCCCCGAGCAGTTGGCGGCCGCCGGTGCCCAAGCCAACTCGGTCATGGGCGAGGGCGAGCGGCCCAGCAGCGAAATGAGCAAGGACGAACAGGGGGCCGTTCGCGACAAGATCAACCTGATCGAGCAGGAGATGGCCAAAGAGGGCTTCCGCCCCTCGTCGGCCCCGCGCCCCAAGCAGGCGAGCGATGTTCCGGACTTCGGTGCGACGACCACGAACGCCGCGCATTTCGCCCCAACCCAGCCGGCCGCCAATCTGGAGGGCGGGGCCCCCACCAGTCCAGCTGCCGATGCGGATCCCAGCAATTTGCTCACGCTGCCGCCGCTGGAGTTGGGCCTCAACTTGCCCGAACTCTCCCAGGCTCAGCCCACCGCGGTGGAGCCCGATTTCGAGTTGGTGCTGGATGCCTCACCACCCTCTGAGCAACAAGAACTCGAACATGACCCCGAATTGGACGAAGCCGTCATTGCCTTCGCCAATGGCGACAACGAGACGTGCGAGCACAGCCTGACGGTGTTGACGCAGCAAGGCGGTGCGCGCCACGGCCATGCCGACACCTGGATGGTGCGGTTCGACTTCTACCGCGCCACGGGACAGCATCAGCCTTTTGAGGCCCTGGCGCTCGACTACGTCCACCTCTTTGGCTTGTCCGCGCCGCAGTGGTTCTCCATTCCGAAGATGATTGCGGACAGCCGGCGCCTGCAGGAGCGCCCGGCGCCCGCCGCATCGGCCACCGCCAGCACGACCTGGACCTCACCGGCCGTATTCGACCTCGACGCCCAGGCCCTGCTGAAGAAACGCTGCGACTCCGCCCCGCTGCCCTGGGTGTTTGACTGGAGTGCGGTTGAGCGCATTGAGGCCGAGGCCCGTGAACCGCTCACCGACTTGATGCGTGCGTGGGCCAAGCAGCCGATTGAGATGCGCTGGCTACAGGCCGACCGGTTGCTCAGTCTCCTGAATGAGGCCACACCGGTGGGCGAGCGTGATGTGGACACGGGCTGGTGGATGCTGCGGCTCGAAACCCTGCGTGTCCTGAATCGCCCGGATCAATTCGATGAAGCGGCGATTGACTATTGCGTCACCTACGAAGTCTCGCCGCCGTCTTGGGACATGGCGCGCTGCAAGGTGCGCGGGGGCAGCGGCGGCCATTCCACGTTGGGCCCACCCAGTCAGGCCTCGGGCGATGGCGGTCTGGCGTTCCTGGATTCCACGACGATGGATGAGGGGGACGGCGGCCAGGTTGCCCACCTGGAAATGTCCGGGCAACTGGTGGGCGACATCACCGAGATGCTGCGCAGCATGACGGCCCAAATCGGCGGCGCCGTTCAAGTGCAAGTGGCCTGCCCCAAGCTGCTGCGACTGGACTTCATCGCCGCGGGTGATTTGCTCAACTGGGTGCTGAACCAGCGCAGTGAAAATCGGACCGTGGTGTTTGTCGATGCCCACCGCCTGGTGGCCTTGTTCTTCGGCGCCATGGGCATCAACGAGCACTCGCGCATCAAGATTCGGGCGGTCTAAAAGCCCCCAGTCTCCCGCTGCGAGGCCTGGACCGCCCGCAGCCTCCTCCACCTCTCAAAGGACCCGCGCCCCCTTAGGGCGGCCCTACGGGCGGTCGCCCCGCGCTAAGCTCTGTCTGACACTCTCTACCCCTCCAATCCCATGAGCGATTCCCCTGTCTTCCACGGAACGACGATTCTTTCGGTGCGCCGCCAGGGTGTGGTCGCGCTGGGCGGCGATGGCCAGGTGACGCTGGGCAACATCGTGGTCAAAGGCAGCGCGCGCAAGGTGCGCAAGCTGTACCGCGATCAAGTGTTGGCCGGTTTTGCGGGCGCCACGGCCGATGCCTTCACGCTCTTTGAGCGTTTTGAGTCCAAACTAGAAAAGCACCAGGGGCACCTGATCCGCGCTGCCGTGGAGCTGACCAAGGACTGGCGCACCGACCGCGTGCTGCGCCGCTTGGAAGCCATGCTCGCCGTCGCCG
Organism: Inhella gelatinilytica; assembly: GCF_016093295.1. Taxonomy (GTDB): domain Bacteria; phylum Pseudomonadota; class Gammaproteobacteria; order Burkholderiales; family Burkholderiaceae_C; genus Inhella; species Inhella gelatinilytica. Next base: position 90,021 of record NZ_JAEDAL010000001.1, read on the forward strand.
ACCGCGAGCACAGCCTCATCATCACCGGCAATGGGGATGTCTTGGAGCCTGAAGAGGGGGTCGTCGCCATTGGCTCGGGCGGGGCCTATGCGCAAAGCGCGGCCTTGGCCCTGTTGCGGCACTCCGAACTTGGGGCGCAAGACATCGTCAAGAGCGCACTCACCATCGCCGGTGATCTGTGCATCTACACCAACCAAAGCCACACGATTGAGGTGCTCTCGTGAGCAGCATGACGCCGCAGGAAATTGTTTCCGAATTGGACCGCCACGTGGTCGGTCAATCCCAAGCCAAGCGTGCCGTGGCCATTGCCCTGCGCAACCGCTGGCGGCGCCAGCAAGTCGACGGCGCCCTGCGCAATGAAATTGCCCCGAAAAACATCTTGATGATCGGCCCCACGGGTGTGGGCAAGACCGAAATCGCCCGCCGCCTGGCCAAGTTGGCAGATGCCCCCTTCATCAAGGTCGAGGCCACCAAGTTCACCGAGGTGGGCTATGTGGGCAAAGACGTCGACAGCATCATTCGCGACCTGATGGACTTGGCCGTCAAGCAGGAGCGCGAGGCCCAGATCAAGCGCCACCGCATGCAAGCCGAGGATGCGGCGGAAGACCGCATCTTGGACGTTCTGGTTCCCCCGCCGCGCTCCAGCAGCCTGGGTTTCGGCGAAGAGCCCGCCAAGGCCGACAACACGGCCCGACAGGTGATGCGCAAGCGATTGCGTGAAGGCGCGCTGGACGACAAAGAAATCGAGTTGGACCTGAACGAGCGCCCACCCAGCATGGAAATCGTCGGGCCACAGGGAATGGAAGAGGTGGCCGAGCAGCTCAAGGGCCTGTTCGGGCAGATGGCCGCGGGCCGCAAGACCTCGCGCAAGCTCAAGATCAAAGAGGCTTTGGCCGCTTTGATTGAGGAGGAGGCGGCCAAGCTCGTCAACGAGGACGAGATCAAACACGCCGCCCTCACCAAGACGGAGCAAAACGGCATTGTTTTCATCGACGAAATCGACAAGGTCGCATCCCGCGCGGAGCATGGGGGCGCCGACGTCAGTCGGCAGGGCGTGCAGCGGGATTTGCTGCCCTTGGTCGAAGGGACCACGGTCAGCACCAAGTACGGCATGGTCAAGACCGACCACATCCTGTTCATCGCCAGCGGGGCCTTTCATCTGGCCAAACCCAGTGACTTGATTCCCGAGTTGCAGGGCCGCTTCCCGATTCGTGTCGAATTGCAGTCGCTCAGCGTGGCAGATTTCGAGGCGATTCTCACCAGCACCCATGCCAGCTTGATCAAGCAGTACCAAGCCCTGATGGCCACCGAAGGCCTCACCCTGGACTTCGCCCCCGAAGCCATCCGTCGCATCGCCCAGATTGCCCACGAAGTGAACGAACGCACCGAAAACATTGGTGCCCGTCGCCTGGCGACAGTCATGGAGCGCCTACTGGAGGAGGCCAGCTTCGACGCCCCCAATCGAGGTGGTCAAACCCTGGCGCTGGATGCCGCCCTGGTGAACAACCGCCTGGGCGAATTGGCTCAGAATGAAGACCTGAGCCGTTTCATTCTCTGACCCGGCTCAAACTCCCCCAAAGCAAAACCGCCTAACGTGCGCGGCATGGTCACCTCGCCCCACTCCGCCCTCACGCTGCAGGTTCGATGGCGCTGGGCGGTGCTAGGGGCATTGGTGGCCACCATCCCGGCGTTCTACATTGAGATCCTGGAGGCGTCCCCGCATTGGGTGGGCCGCACGGTTTACCTTCTGGCCGCTGTGACTCTGGCGGTCGGGCAGATCCAACTGGCTCGACTGCACGCCCTGCCCTTGGCCTACCTGCGACGCCAGTCGCACGACGCCCTCCTCATCGCCGGCCTGTTCGCCAGCGCCGTTCTGCCGGCCGCCTCCGAACTGGGTTGGCCGTTGGCGCTTCGCTTCACCGTCGCTGGCCTGAGTTTGGTGCGCATGGTGGGTCTCATTCGCCCCTGGATCACGCGAGGCAGCTTGCGGCACTTGTTGGCGCTGGCGGTTGTGGTGCTGGGGGCCTGTGGCATCGGCTTTTGGTTGCTGGAGCCCAAGGCAGTCTCACTGGCGGATGGTCTGTGGCTCGCCTTCACGACCGCAGCCACGGTGGGCTATGGCGACATCGTGCCCACCACCACCGCATCCAAGATCTTTTCAGTGTTCGTCGTGCTGTTGGGCTATGCGGCGTTGTCCCTGGTCACCGCCGCCATCGCCGCCATGTGGGTGGAAACCACCGAGCGTCAGGTGGAACGTGACATCCTGAACGAGTTGCACCGCGAGGTGAAAGCCCTAAGGGCCGAGATCGAGCAGCTGCGCGCCGATCGAAAACCCTGAGCGCTCGCCCGCTGTCAAACCGTTGGCCGGCCCGCGTCCGATGCCTGCTGTAGCGCCAGCAGGCCATCGAAGATCAGGCTGTCAATGAGCTCATGCTCGATATCCAGAGCCGGGGACACCTTCCAGCCCGCCCCGCCCGTCATCAGCGTCAAGGGCGGTTGACCGCAGTGCCGCTCCAGGTGGCGGTGCATGCGTTCGATGGCGCCGGTAATGGCGAAATTGCCGCCGCTGGTCAAGGCGTCGGAAGTGTTGGTGGGGAACTCCCGCACCTCGCCTGTGGGCACGCGCAAGCCCGCTGTGCCGGCCTCCAAAGCGCGCAGCATGATGCCGTGGCCGGGCAAGATCAAGCCGCCCAGAAACTGCCCTTCGGCATCCAGGGCATCCACCGTCACCGCCGTGCCCACCATCACGACCAAGGCCGGGCGCGGCGCCCCGCGACGCACGACGTGGCTACGCGCCCCGACCAGCGCCACCCAGCGATCGGCGCCCAAGCGAGTGGGATGGTCATAGCCATTGCGCACCCCGGCCACCTGCAAGCCAGGCACGACCCAGCGCGGCGGCAAGTCCCAGCATTCCAACTGGGCCTCCACCCGACGGCGAACGGCATCCCCCGCGACGTTGGTCCCCAGCAGCTGGGTCGGCGGTGCCAATCGGGCCCATTCCAACTCCGCCAAGTTGTCGATGTGTTCCAAAAACACAGCCCCTTGCTGCAGCAGCGCCGCACCCGGCTGGGCCCGTTCAAACAACGCCCACTTCAGGCGCGTGTTGCCGATGTCAATGGCCAAAAAAGTCATGCGGACGAGTGAGGTCGGGACAGCCCCAAGCCTAGCAGCCCCTGCGCCCACCCTAATATCTGACAACCCCCCAAGTTGGAGTTGTTGTCACCATGTCCCAACGCACCGAACTTTCCTTGGTCCAGCGCATGTGGTTGCCCGTTCTCGTCATCGTGGCCCTACTGACGGTCATGGCCATTGCCACGGTCAGCCGCACGGTCCGTTTGATCGATGAATCCAAGATTCAGCAAGCCGCGCAGATCGAACGGCTGGAGGGGGCGCTGCTGTGGCGCGAGTTGGCCGCCCGCCATGCCGCGCTCAGCCAGCTGGTTTTGCAGGGCGCGCAAGGACAGCAGTCTGCCCACAGTGAAACCAGCCAGCGCCTGCAGGACATGCCCAAGTCCTTGGCGGCCGCCCTGAAGTCCGACGCCGACAAGTCTCAGGTGCAAGCCTTGGGGGGCCCGCTTCAGGCCTACGTGAGTGCCGCCGACGCGGCCATCAAAGGGGGGGATGCCGCCGCCTGGAGCGGCCAGGCGGGTGCGGCCAGCGCCACCCTCCTGCAAGGGCTGGACCGCTTTGTTGCCAGCCAAAAGAGTGAAGCCCGCCAACTGCAGGACCAGATCAGCGAAGCGCGCATGAAAACGGTCTGGGCGGTGGTGGCGCTGGTCCCGCTGATTGCCCTGGGACTGATCGTTTCAACGCTGTACCTGATGCGCAAGATCATCGATCCTGTCCGCGCCCTGATCCGCCTGGCCGAGCACATTGCCGAAGGCGACCTGAGTCAATCGGTGACGGTCAACCGCGGTGATGAGCTCGGCAAGCTGCAGCAGGCCATCGAGGACATGCGGGGCGAGCTGGCCGAGATGGTCACCCAAGCCCGGGAGGGAGCCGACAGCGTCCGCACGGCATCAACGGAAATCGCCAACGGCAACATGGATCTGAGCCAACGCACCGAGCGGGCAGCGGCCCATGTGCAGCAAACCAGCCACGCCATCAACGAACTGGGCGGCGCGGTTCGCCACACGGCCGAAGGGGCCGCCACCGCCAACCAGTTGGCGCGCAGCGCTGCCGGCGTGGCCCATCAAGGTGGCGCCGTGGTCGGGCAAGTGGTTGAGACCATGGACAAGATCAGCGGAAGCAGCCGCAAGATCGCCGACATCATCGGCGTCATCGATGGAATTGCCTTTCAGACCAACATCTTGGCGCTCAATGCCGCCGTGGAGGCCGCCCGCGCAGGCGAACAAGGCCGCGGCTTTGCCGTCGTGGCCTCGGAAGTGCGCTCCCTGGCGGGGCGATCCGCGGAGGCGGCCAAGGAGATCAAGTCCCTGATCAGCGCCAGCGTGGAGAGTGTGGAACATGGCGGCCGCCTCGTCCAAGAGGCCGGCAGCACCATGCAAGAAATCGTCGCCAGCGTCAGCCGCGTCAGCGATGTGATTGGCGAAATCTCCGCCTCGAGCGCCGAGCAGAGTCAGCATTTGAGCGGCATCGCCTCGTCCATGAACGAACTGGATCAAATGTCCCAGTCCAATGCCGCCCTTGTGGAAGAAGGGGCCGCAGCTGCCGAAAGCTTGAAGGACCAATCCGTCAAGCTCGCCACCTTGGTCAGCAAATATCGCGTGGCCCCGAGCAGCGGAGGGAGCGCCCCGGCTCGGAGCACCAAACCCGCGCAGCCCACGTCCGCCCGCACCCCCACCAAGCCGGCTATCGCCGCCGTGGCCCCACCGGCGACAAAGCCCGGGGCTGCCGCGCTCAAACCCACCTCGGTCCAAGCCACCGGGCCGGCGCCCGCCCGGTCGCCCAAGCCCAATCCCGCTCCCGCCCCCAAAGTCGCCCCCCGTCCCCCCGCTCCAGCACCCGCCGCAGCCGACGATGAGTGGGAAACGTTCTGAACGGTTTTACATCACCATGCCCAAAGCCCGGGGCAGCGCCAGCGACAGGGCCGGCCAGTACGTCACCCCGACCAAGAACACCAGCATGGTGAGCAACCAGGGCCAGGTGGCGATGGTCAGTTCGGTGATGCCCATCTTGGTGATGCCGGAGGCCACGTAGAGGTTTAAGCCCACGGGGGGGTGGCACATGCCCACCTCCATGTTCACCACCATGATGATGCCGAAGTGCACCGGGTCGATGCCCAGCTTCATGGCGATGGGGAACAGGATGGGGGCCAGGATCAAGACGATGGAGCTGGGCTCCATGAAGTTTCCTGCGGCCAGCAGCAGCACGTTGGCGATCAGCAAGAAGCCGATGACGCCCACGCCGGTGCCAATCATGGCGTCGGCCATGGCCTGCGGAATGTTTTCGTGGGTCATCAGGAAGCTGAACAGCACCGCATTCGTGATGATGTACAGCAGCATGGCACTCATGTTGGCGCTGGACAGCAACACCTTCGGCACATCCTTGAGGCCCATGTCCTTGTAGATGAACACCGCCGTAATGAACGCCCACACCGCGCTCATCGCAGCGGCTTCCGTGGGCGTGAACACGCCGCTGTAAATGCCGCCCATGACGATGACGATCAAGAGCAGGCCCCAGAACGACTCACGCAGCGCCTTGCCCCGCTCGGCCCAGGTGGCTTTGGGTTGGCGCGGGTAGTTGAACTTGCGCGCCCGCCACCAGGTGGTGAAACCCAACATGAAGGCCAGCAGCAGACCCGGCACCACGCCCGCCATGAAGAGCGCCCCCACCGAGGTGTTGGTGGACACCGAGTACATCACCATCACGATGGAGGGCGGAATCAAGATGCCCAGCGCCCCCGAGGTGGTGATGACGCCCGCGCCAAAGCGGTTCGGGAAGCCCGCCTTCACCATCGCGGGCAGCAAGATGGAGCCAATGGCCACCACCGTGGCCGGGCTGGAGCCCGAAACCGCGGCAAAGAGCGCGCACGCCAACACCCCTGCCAGCCCCAAGCCCCCATGCCAATGGCCGACCATGGAGGTGGCAAAACGAATCATGCGTTTGGCCACCCCGCCGTGGGTCAAAAAGTTACCGGCCAGGATGAAGAAGGGGATCGCCATGATCTCGAACTTCTCGATGCCCGTGAACAGCTTGAGCGCCACCGACTCGATGGGCACCTGGGTGAAGGCGAACAGAAAGCCCAACACCGTCAGACCGAGTGAAATGCTGATGGGCATGCCCGTCAGCATCAAGACGACCAACAGGCCGAAGATGATCAAGGTGTTCATCAGCGCGTCTCCTTGCGGCCGGGGGCGGTGTCATCGACCTTGGGGTGCAGGTCATCGTCCATGCGGAAGACCTGATCCAGTTGCCCCGGCACGGCCGGGTCTTCGGCATCCAGGCCATCCACATGTCCGTGGTCGTGGTGCGGCAGGTCGCCGGTGCGCAGGAAGCTGACCGTCACCTGCAGGAAGCGAAAGCACATCAGCGACGAACCCAACGGAATGGCCGAATACACGATCCAGGTGGGCCACTCCAAGTCGGGCGTCGTGGGCCCCTCAAACATCCCGTCAATCGACAAGCCCACGGCCTTGTAGATCGCGTAGTGGGCTCCGTTCTCCCACACAAAGGCACCGCCCAACGTGGCGATGACGCCCGTGAACAGGGCGCCGGAGAGCAAGCCCAGCACGATGAACTTGTTGCGCACCGCGCTGCTGAGGCGGTTGATGAGCACGTCCACGCCCACATGGATGCCGGTGCGCACGCCATAGGCGGCGCCGAACTTGGCCATCCACACAAACATGATGATGCACAGCTCTTGCGACCAGCCGAAATTCAGACTCAGCAGCCAGGTTTGCACCCCCGGAATGGCCAGCCCCGACAGGTAGCGGTGCAGCACCGCCGCAAAGATGATCAGCGTGGCGGCGCCGATCAGAAAGGCGATCAGGCCTTCTTCCAAATGGTCCAAGACGCGCATACGGCCTCCAGGCAAACCCACACAGGGCGGTCACGGGGCCGCGCGTGGCGCGGCCCGTGGGCGTTTACGGATTGGCCGGATCGAAGCCGGTTTCCTTGTAAACCGCGTTGATGACGTCTTGTCCGATGCGCGACGCCATGTCCTGGTGGACCTTGACCATGGCCCGCTTCATGGCCTGCCGCTCTGCCACGCTGAGCGCGTTGATTTGCGACTTGCCGCTGGCCTTGACCTTCTCCAGCGCCTGCTGGTTTTCCTCTTTCGCAATCCGGTTGGCGTAGGCCGTGCTCTCCGCCATGGCCTGCTCCACCTGCGCCCGCACATCAGCGGGCAAGCCGTCCCAGAACTTCTTGTTGGTGATCACGGCATAGCCCAAGTAGCCGTGGTCGCTGAGCGTCACGTGCTTTTGCACTTCATGCATCTTTTGCGTGAAGAGGTTGCTGTGGGGGTTCTCGGTGCCATCCACCACGCCCGTTTGCAGCGCTTGATAAACCTCTGAAAACGCCATCACTTGGGGCAAAGCCCCGAGGGCACGCATTTGCGCCTCCAGCACCTTGCTCGACTGAATGCGGAGCTTTTGTCCCTTGAAATCATCCAGCGTCTTGAGCGGCTTGTTGGCGCTGAACGACTTGAACCCGTTGTCCCAGAACGCGAGACCCTTGAGGCCCCGCCCCTCCAGCTTGCCCAGCAGTTGCTTGCCCACCGCCCCCTGCGTCACCTTGTGCAACTCGTCGTAGTTGTCAAAGATGAAAGGCAGGTCGAAAACCTCAAACTCCTTGACGCCCAGCGGGCCAAATTTGGCCAACGAGGGCGCCAGCATCTGGACGGCGCCCAGTTGCAAGGCCTCCATCTCTTCTTTGTCCTTGTACAGCGTGGAGTTGGCGTACACCTCCACCTTGACCTTGCCCCCGGTGAGCTCGCCGGCGCGTTTGGCGAAAAAGTCGGCAGCCTTGCCCTTGGGTGTGTCATTGGCCACCACATGGCTGAACTTGATCACGATGGGAGCCTGCGCCAGCGCGGCCCCGGAGGCGAGCAAGGCAGTGGCGGCAATGACCGTGAGGCGACGGGTCCAAGCGAACATGGGCATCTCCAGAAAAGTTGGGGGATGCGCCATTCTGAAAAAACCAAGGCCCGGGCCGATATTGTGGGTTCCCACATTTCTGCGCCATCGCCAGCCCCAAACCCCCCGCGCTGGCTAGAGTGGCGCCATGCACATGTTGCTTCGGGCCGGACTCAAGCACAGCCGCCGGTGGCTGTGGGCCCTGCCCTTCTTGCTGTCTTTGCTGTTTGTGGGCGCCGTGCTGAGTTGGGCCGTGTTCGACGAAGCGCGGGAGCAAGAAGCGCAGCGTCAGGTGATGATTGCCGACGCGCTGAGCGCCGCAGATGCCCTGCGCAGCCAATTGGCACGAGAGCGCAGCGCCTTGCAAAGTGTGGCGCAGCAGTTGGCTCAACCGCCGACTCAGCCGCCCACTCAGGCGTCGGGGCGCACCGCCCCCCTTGAGGCCCCGGCCCACCTGGCGGACCGCGCCGACGTCGAAGCCGGGCTGCAAGGGATTTGGACCGGCTTGGTGTGGCTGGATACCGAACATCGCGTGCGCCAAGAAGTGTTTGCGCCGAGTCGACGTGCGGAAGGGTTTGCGCTGCACCTGGAGCAAGCCCTGCCCCACGATCCACCGGGCGGTCGCCTGGTTCTTCGTTACAGCCCCACCCTTTTACTCAAGCAGGCCACGCCCTGGTGGCTGGCCCGGCGTTACGACGTGCAATTGATCGATGGCGACGAGCAGGTTCTCGCCGCCTTGACCCACACCCCACGGCCGGAGCGCAACGACCTTCGCCCGCACTACCGCGTACCGCTGGACGAAGCGGCGCCTGGCACCCAATTGGAATTGGTGCTGCGCGAGCCCACGGCCAGCGGTCTCAAGCCCTTGGTGGGCGTGCTGATTGCGGGATTCGTGCCCCTCAGCGCCGTCGCCAGCGGGCTACTCCGCCGGCAGGTGCGCCGGGCCCTGGAGGCCGAGGCGCGCTGGCGAGCGGAAGCGGGCTGGCGGGCTGCCGTTGAAGACAGCACCTTGGTGGGTCTGCGGGCCCGCGATGCTCAAGGCAAGCTGCTGTCGGTCAACCGCACCTTTTGCGAGCTGGTGGGCTGGCCCGCCGAAGACCTGGTGGGCCGCGCCCCGCCCATGCCCTATTGGCCGCCGGACGCCCTGCCCGAGGTGCAGTCGCGCAGCGATCGCAACCTCGCCGGCAAGGCCCCGCGTGAGGGCTACGAAGCCTGCTGGCGTCACCGCAGCGGGCGCGATATCGACGTGCTCGTGTTCGAGTCCCCGCTGGTGGATGCACAGGGCCAGCAGGTGGGGTGGCTGGGCACCATCCTGGACATCACCGAACGCAAACGTCTGGCCGAAAACGAGGCCCGACGCGCCGAGCGTGAAGCCCATGCGGCACGCCTGACCATGCTGGGCGAAGTGGCCTCCACACTCGCTCACGAGTTGAACCAGCCGCTCACCGCCATCGCCAGCTACAACGCCGGTCTGGTCAACTCGCTGGAGCGCCTGGGGGTCACCGATGCCGTGGTGCGGGGCGCACTCCAGCGTCAAGCCGATCAAGCGGCCCAAGCCGGCCGCGTGGTGCACCGGATCCGCCAATTTCTGACCCGCCACGAACCGCAAATCGAGCCCTGCCTGCTGGCGCCCGTGCTCGCGTCAGCCCTGCACCTGATGGACAAGGACTTGCAGAAGAAGCAGGTTCAATTGGAGACCGCGTTTGACTCGAACCTGCCCACCGTCCGCGCCGATGCGGTATTGATCGAGCAGGTGGTCATCAACCTCGTGCGCAATGCCGCCGATGCCCTGGCGTCCCAGCCTGAACCCCGGTGCATCCGCCTGCAGGCCCACAGTGCGGGGCGTTTTGTGCGCGTGGAGGTGGACGACAACGGGCCCGGTTTGGCCGGGCGGACCCCCGACACCCTGTTCGCCCCGTTCTACAGCACCAAGCCCGAAGGCATGGGGATGGGCTTGGCGATTTGCCGCTCCATCGTCGAAGCGCATCATGGTGTTCTCAGCGCCGAGCCCTCGCCTTGGGGTGGGCTGCGGTTTTCCTTCAGCTTGCCCCGTGCCGACGATGGCCCCGACTCAAGTCTTTTTGGTGGATGACGAAGCCGCCGTGCGCGACGCGCTGGGCTTTTTGCTGGCCTCTCGCGGGCTGCACGTGGCCCCATTTGAGAGTGGCCCCGCCCTGCTTGACCACCTTCAAACCCTGCCCGCCCCACCCAGCGGGGTGTTCGTGTTGGATGTGCGCATGGAGCCCATGCCCGGTCCGCGCCTTCACGAGGCCCTGCTCGCCCGCGGTCTACGCAACCCGGTCATTTTCTTGAGCGGCCACGGCGACATTCCCATGGTGGTGGCGGCCCTCAAGCGCGGCGCGTTTGACTTCCTCGAAAAGCCCTACAGCGACAACGCCCTGGTCGACCGCATCGAGCAGGCGCTGCGCGTCGCTGAAGCCATGCAGGTTCAGGATTCGCAATCTCAGGAGCGGCAGGCCCGCTTGGCCAGCCTGACCGACCGGGAGCATGAGGTGATGCGGCGCGTGGCCAGCGGCCAGCTCAACAAGCAAATGGCCGATGGCCTGCACGTCTCCATCCGCACCATTGAGGTGCATCGCGCCCGGGTATTCAGCAAACTCGGGGTGCGCTCCGCGGCCGAGCTGGCCGGCTGGCTGGCCCAGACGGACCCCACCCCCGGGAAACCCCGCTGAGCATTTGCTTGCTTGCAAGACGGCTCCCTCCCTACAGTTGGCCGTTTGACGCCAACTGTCCCCGAGGGATCCATGGATTTTTTTCTGAACCTTCGCATTCGCGCCCGCCTGGCCTGGGCTTTTGGTTTGATGTTGGTGTTGTTGCTGCTGACTGCAGGGGCTGGCTTGCTGGGTCAAGCTCGCATCCATGAGGGTCTGGAAGAGGTATTCCGAGAGAACACGGAACCACTTGCCGACCTGGCCGAGATCACCCGCCTGACGCAACGCAATCGGGTGCTGGTGATGGACATGATGCTGAATAACGAACCCAGCAACCTTGAAAAGCGGAAAAAGGAGCTGGAAGAAAACATCGGCAAGGTCGATGGGCTGATCAAGGCGTATGCGGCGCGCCCACTGGACGCCACCGAGAAAAAGTTGTTGGATGAGTTCCTGCCGGCCCGCAAGGCTTATGTTCAGGAGGGGCTGATTCCTGCCCGTCAGGCGATTGATTCCGGCGATGAAGCCGCCATCAAGAGCGCTTATGGCAGTATTTCCAAGTTGGCGCCTGCCGTCGACAAGAGCATTCGAACGATGGTGGAGCAGCAGCTTGCTGGGGCCAAAACGCACTACGACGAGGCCACGGCCACCCGTTTCCGCATTCGGAATTGGGTCATCGGTGGGGCGGTCCTGGCCTTGGGGCTCGGCCTGTTCCTGGCCAATTGGATCGGCCAATCCATCGCCAAACCCCTGTCTCGCGCGATGCGGGTGGCCGAGCAAGTGGCGGCGGGCGATCTGCGCGAAGCTGTGGACGTGCGTGGACACGACGAGGCCGCCGCGGTCCTGCGTGCCCTGGGGCAGATGAACGACAACCTGGCGTCCATCGTGTCCCAGGTGCGACAGAGTTCGGACTCGATTGCCACCGGCTCGTCAGAAATCGCCACTGGCAACGCAGACTTATCGCAACGCACAGAGCAACAGGCCTCGAACCTTCAGGAAACCGCCGCGTCGATGGAAGAGATGAGCGCCACGGTGAACCAGAACGCCGACATCGCGCGCACCGCCACCCAGCTCGCCCACTCCGCCAGCGGTGTCGCGGCCAAGGGCGGCGAGGTGGTGGGGCGCGTGGTCGAGACCATGACGGACATCCAGACCAGCTCGCGCAAGATCGTCGACATCATTGGCACCATCGACGGCATCGCCTTCCAGACCAACATCCTGGCGCTGAACGCTGCCGTGGAAGCCGCACGAGCGGGTGAGCAGGGGCGGGGCTTTGCCGTGGTGGCCGGCGAGGTGCGTGTGCTGGCCCAGCGCAGCGCCGAGGCGGCCAAGGAGATCAAGAACCTCATCAGCCAAAGCGTGGAAAAGGTCGACAGTGGCACCCAACTGGTGGCTGAGGCCGGCAGCACCATGGGCGAAATCGTGGCCCAAGTGCGCCGGGTCGCGGACATGATTGGCGAGATCGATGCGGCCAGCGGCGAGCAGGCCAAGGGCATCAGCCAGGTGTCGGAAGCCGTGAACCAACTCGATCAAGTCACCCAGCAGAACGCCGCGCTGGTCGAAGAATCGGCCGCTGCCGCGGAAAGCCTGAAGCACCAGGCGGGCAAGCTGGCCGAAGTGGTCTCCGTGTTCAAGCTTCGCGAAGGGGGATCGAGTTATTCGGGCAGCAGCAGCTCGTTCTACTCACCGAGTAGCAAATCGACCGCCAAGCCGATGGTCCCCAAGACCACGACCGCCACCGCCGCAAGTACCGCCCATTCGGTCAAATCAGGCACGGTCGCCAAGCCCGCGCCCAGCCCGGCCAAGCCTGCCACCCCGGCGCCCATAGCCAGCGCCAAACCAGCGGCCCCCAAACCCGCGCCGCGTCCGGCCCCAGCCCCCACGAGCGGTGGCGGCGATGACGAGTGGGAAACCTTCTGACCTCCCGGATCGGCACCCATAAAAAAACGCTGCTCGAGGGCAGCGTTTTTTCCAGCGGTGGTAGGCCGTGCAGGGCTCGAACCTGCGACCAAAGGATTATGAGTCCTCTGCTCTAACCGACTGAGCTAACGGCCCGCTGGGGGCGGGATTCTCGCTCAGACCGGCGGTTGCCCCGCCCTGCGGCTCACACGCCGGTCGCCGCCAGCACTTCGGGCAGATCGGTCAAGCCCTCCAACACCTTTTCGATACCGTCCTGGCGCAGCGTGGTCATGCCCGCGCGTTTGGCGGCTGCAAACATTTCCGAAGCGGGCGCCCGGTGACGGATCAGGTCGCGCAGCGCGTCGTCGGCCACCAGCAGCTCGTGAATCCCCAGCCGGCCCTTGTAGCCGCTTTGCCCACAGGCTTCGCAGCCCTGACGACGGTATTGGTGCAAGCGCCCCGCTTGCCCCCAGCGTTGGCGCCAGCGCTCGATCAAGGCCGCTTCATCACCCGCGCCCGCACGATCCCCCAAATACAGCCGCGCCAATGACCGCTCGGTGCGCTCGTCCAGTGCTTCGAGCTGGCGACATTTTTTGCACAACCGACGCACCAGGCGCTGCGCCAGCACGGCCAGCAGTGAGTCCGAGAACATGAAGGGATCGAGCCCGATTTCCAGCAGGCGCGTGACGGACTCAGGGGCCGAATTGGTGTGCAACGTGGACATCACCAAGTGGCCCGTGAGGGACGCTTCAATGGCGATCCGCGCAGTCTCTTCGTCCCGCATTTCGCCGATCATGATGATGTCGGGATCGGCCCGCAAGAAGGTGCGCATGGCCCCGGCAAAGGTCCAGCCGATGCGGGCATTCACCTGCACCTGGCGCAGCCCTTCTTGGGTGATTTCAATGGGATCCTCGGCCGTCCAGATCTTGCGACTTTCTTGGTTGAGCTCGCGCATGACCGAATGCAAGGTGGTGGTCTTGCCGCAGCCGGTGGGCCCACAGATCAACAGCAGACCATACGGTTTGGCCATGACCTGACGCAGCGCCTGGAGATTGGCAGGCGCCAGGCCGATGTCGTCCAGCGGCATGGGCTTCATACCGCCAAGCAAGCGCAACACCACATCCTCCAAACCCGCGCTGGTGGGCACGGTCACCATGCGCAACTCCATGCGCGCGCCGCCAAACCGGGCGAAGTCCAGTTTGCCGTCTTGCGGCCGGCGGTGCTCCGAAATATCCAGGTCGGCCATGATCTTCAGCCGGGCAACGATGGCGTAGCGCACGCGCGGGGGCAGCTCCAGGTGCTGCTTGAGTTCCCCATCAATGCGAAGACGCACCCGCACCGGGCGTGGGGGGTCGTAGGTTTCAATGTGGATGTCCGAGGCGCGCAGGTCGATCGCATCCTGGATCAGCCGATTGACCACCCGCACCAGGGTGTTATCCGACTCGGACACCAAGGCAGCTGCGGTATCGGCGGGCAGATCGGCCCCTTGCGCCAACTCCTGTGCCAGATCCTGCAAATTGATGGGCTTGGGGCCACTGGCCGGGGCTTGCGTTTGCCGATAGGCGCGCGCCACCGCCGGCGCCAGCGTGCCGGCTTGCGCGAGCACGGGGCGAACGCGCAATTCGGTCGTGAAACGCAAGATCTCCAACAAGCGCTGGTCCCAGGGGTCCGCCAAGGCGACAACCAGGGTGTCGTCCCGCACCAGCAGCGGCAAGAGGGTTTCGCGCAAGGCCAAGGCATAGGGCACCGTGGCCAGCGCCTCGGGCTCGGGCTCAAAGGCCCCCAAATCCACGGTAGGAACCCCCATCCAAGAGGCCAGCAAGCCCCGGAGCTGGGGCGCCGTGAGCAGCCCCAACTGCACCATCACTTCCCCCAAGGGCACGTGCTGCGCCATCGCGCCTTGGACCTTCAGCGCATGGCGCACCTGGCTGTTGCTGAGAACCCCGGCTTGCACCAGCGCGGTGCCCAGGTGGGCGTGGGGCTCCGGCGTCGCCAACAGGCGCTCCCACAGTTGCTGCGGATTGCCCTGCCAGGGGACGGGTGACAGCGTCGGCGTCAGGGTGGGTGAGTGGACTGGGGGACCCAGGTCACCGGGTTGCGTGTCGTGCTCCATGGCGCCAGCCTACCTGAGCCCCGCCAAACCGGCTTGATCTGGGGCAAGCGCCCCACCCCCCGTCAGCGAACCGACAGAGCCTGACTCACCATCCGGGCCGTCACATCAACGATTTGGATCATGCGGTCATAGGCCATGCGCGTGGGGCCAATGACCCCCAGCGTGCCCACGACTTGACCGTCGACTTCGTAGGGGGCGCTGACCACCGACAGCTCCTCATAGGGCACCACATGGCTTTCGCCGCCAATGAAGATGCGCACGCCTTCGGCCCGGCTGCTGCCGTCCAACAATCGCATCAACTGGGCCTTTTCTTCAAAGAGGCCAAAGAGCCGTCGCAAGCTGCTCAGGTCTTGTCCGAAGTCCTGCACCGCCAACAGATTGCGCTCGCCACTGATGACCACCTGCTCGGCCGATTCCTCGCCGCCGCTGACCTGCACCGCGGCGGTCATCAGGCTGGCGATCTCGCCGCGCAACTGCTCCACTTCGGCGCGCAGGCGCTCCCGCACGACCTCCAGCGTCAAGCCGGTGTACTGCGCATTCAATCGGTTCGCCGCTTCCGCCAACTCGGACTGGTCGTGGTCCTGCGCCGTCATGACGACGCGGTTTTGCACATCGCCGTCGGGGCTCACCAAAATCACCAGGACCCGCCGTTCACCGAGACGCAGGAATTCAATGTGCCGAAACACCGAGGGCTTGCGCGGCGCCGTCACGACGCCAACAAAACTCGACAGGTTGGACAGCAAATGGGCCGCATGGGCGATCACGCGCTGCGGTTGATCGGGCCGCAGTTGCCCCTCCAGCGCATCGACCTCTTGGGCCAGCAGATGGGGCCGCGCGGTGATCATGGTGTCCACGAAAAGCCGGTACCCCAGAGCCGTGGGGATGCGTCCGGCACTGGTGTGCGGGCTCGCAATCAGGCCCAGCTCCTCGAGGTCGGCCATCACGTTGCGGATGGTGGCCGGGCTGAGCTCCAAGCCCGAGGCTTTCGAGAGCGTGCGCGAGCCCACCGGTTGGCCGTCGGCGATGTATCGCTCCACCAGGGTCTTGAGCAGGGATCGGGCGCGTTCATCGAGCATGGCGGTCATTCTAGAAACCCCGAGTGCCCATGCTGTAATTCCGCCGCAGCGGGATTTCCCTTCACGACCGCATCGATCGACTTGGCCCTTACCCATGCCCGGCACCCGATTCAACCACGTGGCCATCGTGGCCAAGCATCAGGCCCCCACCAGCGGCCCCTTGGTCGAGCAGATTCGCCAGTTCTTGCGAAGCCAAGGCTTGCAAGTGAGCCTGGAACGCCAAAGTGCCGAATCGGCGCAGCTGGCGGGCTACCCGGTGCTGGACACCCAAGAAATTGGCCGGCTATGCGATCTCGTGGTCGTGGCCGGGGGCGACGGCACGATGCTGGGCTTGGCCCGCGAGATTGCACCGTTTGGTGTGCCGCTGGTGGGCATCAACCAAGGCCGGCTGGGGTTCATCACGGACATTCCGGCCGACCAATTCCGTGAGGCCCTGGAACCCATCTTGGCGGGCGACTTTGAAACCGAACAGCGCACCATGCTGGAAGGTGCGGTCTGGCGAGACCGGGCCTGCATTTTTTCTGGGTTGGCCCTCAACGATGTCGTGGTCAGCCGGGGCGCCGCGGCCGGCATGGTGGAGTTACGCATTCACGTGGGCGAGGAATTCGTCGCCAACATCCGGGCCGACGGCGTGATCGTGGCCTCGCCCACCGGCTCCACCGCGTATTCAATGAGTGCGGGCGGCCCCCTGCTGCACCCCTCCATCGGCGGGTGGGTGATGGTTCCCATCGCCTCGCATGGGCTGTCCAACCGCCCCATCGTGTTGCCCGACACCGGCGTTGTGAGTTTGGAGATCGTGGCCGGACGGGATGCCAGCGTGAACTTTGATATGCAGTCGCTCACCCATTTGCACCATGGCGACCGGGTCACCGTCACCCGCAGCCAACATCGCAGTCTGTTCTTACACCCGAAGGGCTGGTCGTACTACGCCACGCTGCGGCGCAAGCTCGGCTGGTACGAGGGCTAAGCGATGCTTCGCCGACTCACACTGCGCGATTTCGTCATCGTCCCCCATTTGGAGCTGGAGTTTTCCGGCGGGTTTTCCGCATTAACGGGGGAAACCGGGGCCGGCAAATCCATCCTGTTGGACGCGCTGCAACTGCTGTTGGGGGCCCGGGGCGATGCGGGCGTGGTTCGCGAGGGCAGCGCCAAGGCTGAACTGAGCGCGGCCTTTGACGTCCCGCCCGGTGCACGCTCTTGGCTGGAGGCCGCGGGTTATGACACCGAAGAGCTTTTGCTGCGCCGGGTCATCGATGCCCAAGGCAAGAGCCGCGCGTGGATCAACGGCAGCCCCGCCACCGTCAGCCAGCTCGGCGAGCTGGGCGAAGGTCTGATCGACATCCATGGTCAACATGCGTGGCAGAAGCTCACTCGCCCCGCCAGCGTTCGAGCCCTGCTCGACGATTACGCCGGCGTGGACAGCGCTCAATTGGCGCAGGCCCATGCCCGTTGGAGTGCCGCCCAGGCGGCGCTGGACACCGCACAAAGTCAGCAGGAGGGCTTGCAGCGCGAGCGCGAGCGCCTGCAATGGCAACTCGACGAAGTGTCTCGGTTGAACCCGGGGGCGAACGAGTGGATGGAGCTCAATGCCGAGCACGAACGACTCAGCCACGCCCAAGCACTGATTGACGCCAGCCGGCTCGCGTTGGAGCGCGCCGCCGAAGCTGACGACAGTGCGGAGTCCCAGTTGGCGCACGCCCACAACGCACTGCAAAACGTCGTGAACCATGACGCGCAACTGCAAGCGGCGCTGGACACCCTGGCCCAAGCCCAGTCACTGATCGCGGATGCCGGCCATTCGCTGCGCGCCTACCTGCATGCGGCGGAACCAGATCCCCAGCGGCTGGCCGAGTTGGACGACCGGCTGGCCAGTTGGATGCAGCTGGCCCGTCGCTACCGCCGCCCTCCCGCGGAATTGCCCGCTCTGCAGACGCAGTGGCAGTCGGAGCTGGCCGCACTCGATGCGCAGGCCGACTTGGCCGCGCTGGAGACGGTGCGAAATCAGGCCCGCCAAGCCTTCGACCGTCTTGCGCTGCAAGCCCAGCGCCAACGACAGCACAAAGCGCCCGAGCTGGCCAACACAGTCACCGCGGCGCTTCAGTCCTTGGGCATGGCCGGCGGGCGCCTTGAAATCGCCCTGATTGCACAGGACGGACCCCAAAGCTACGGGCTGGAGTCCACCGAACTGTGGGTGGCGGGGCACGCCGGCGCCAGTGCCCGGCCCCTGGCCAAGGTGGCATCGGGGGGCGAGCTTTCGCGCATCGCCTTGGCCATCGCGGTGTGCACCGCCCAAGCGGACCAGCACGGGGCGCCCACGCTGATCTTTGACGAGATCGATGCCGGTGTGGGGGGCGCGGTGGCGCAAACCGTGGGGCGGTTGATGCAGCAACTGGGGCAATCCCGTCAGGTGCTGGCCGTCACCCACTTGCCCCAGGTCGCGGCTTGCGCCCATCAGCACTGGGTGGTGAGCAAAGCGGCCCAACCGGACGCCGTGCACTCCCAAGTGGTCACGGTCAACGGAGAGTCCCGCATCACCGAGATTGCCCGCATGCTGGGCGGCAGTGCGCACAGCGACGCAGGGCGTGCACACGCCCAAGAGCTCTTGGAAGCCGCGCGCCCATGAACGCCGCAGCCCTAAAAAGCGAACTGGTGCTGGTGACGGGCATGAGTGGCGCGGGCAAATCCATCGCCTTGCACGCGCTGGAGGACGCGGGGTTCTTTTGCATCGACAACCTGCCGCCCGAATTGCTGCCGCCGCTCTTGGACCTTGAGGCGCAGCGGGAGCCGCGCCGTGTCGCCATCGCGGTGGACGTTCGCTCCAAGGGCTCCTTGCCGCACCTGCTCCCGCTCGTCAAGCAGCTGCGCACCGAAGGTCAGGCCATTCGCTCCTTGTTCCTGGACGCGAGCGATGACGCCCTGCTGCGGCGCTTCAGCGAGACCCGACGCCCGCATCCGCTGCAAGATCGCAGTGCACTGGCGGCTCACGCCGCAGCACCTGACGGCGCGCTGGCCTTGCTGGAAGCCGTGAGCTTGGAGCGGGAGTGCTTGGGCGCATTGCGCGTCGAAAGCAGCATTCTGGACACGAGCCTGCTGCGCCCCGCGCAGCTCCGTACCTGGGTGCGCGATTGGGTCCAAACACCGGGCGACCACCTGACCCTGGTGTTCGAAAGCTTTGCTTTCAAAGCCGGCGTTCCTCGCGACGCCGATTATGTTTTTGACGTTCGCGTCCTGCCCAACCCTTATTACGTCCCCGAGCTGCGCGCCCAAACCGGGCGCGACGAAGGCGTGCAGCGCTACCTCGAGGCCCAGCCCGAAGTCTTGGCGATGAAACATCAGCTGCAGGCTTTTTTGCAGCAATGGTTGCCTGCTTTCGTCGCCGACCATCGCAGCTACCTGACGGTTGCCATTGGCTGCACGGGCGGGCAGCATCGCTCGGTTTACCTGGTTGAGGCGCTGGCCCAGCACTTTGCCGCCCATGGGCGGGTGCTGAAGCGGCATCGGGAGCTGGATGCCCGCTGAAGGCAGCCCCTCTCCTTCCAAAGGAGGCCCCCATAAGGAGGGTTGGCGCTGACGCCTGCCAGGATCAAGATCCGCCTCCCGGATCGGCCAGAAACGCCAAGGGAGGCGGGATGGACACGCAGCCAATCGCAGCCGAGGTGAATCCTCATTATTTGCAACACCTGATGCACAGCGCCAGCCAGCGCGATGTGCAGGCCAGCGAAGACATCCTGTGCGGCAACGGCGTCAAGCTGCTGGCCAAAGGCGCGCGCATCGACGCCAGTACCCAAGCTCGCTTGCTGCAACACCGCTTGGCCAAGCCGTTGGAAACCTGCCTCTCGATGGGGGCTTGTGTGGACGCAGACGCCCTCCGTGCGCGGGCGGAACGGCTGCTCGCCGACGATCCGGTCCTGGCGCACTTGTGCCCGGCGGGGGCCGGTCAACCCCTCGCCGTCTCTCTGGGCAAACTGCCGCTGAGCGGCCCCGTCCAAGCCTTGATCACCTTGTTGGACGACCAGCAGCGACTGGACCATGCGGTGCGGGTGGCCCTGTTGAGCCTGGCACAAGCGCGGCGCCTGCTGCCGGGCCAGGTGGAGGAGCACCGCACGTTGACGCTGGCAGGTCTGTTGCATGACGTGGGCGAGCTCTACCTCGACCCCGAGGTGGTCGACGCCCCCGATCAGGAGCTGGATGCGTGGCATTGGCGACCCATCGCCACCCATCCTTTGGTGGGGCACCAGGTTTTGCTGCACCTCGAAGGCACGGGGCCCGAGGTGGCCGCGCGGGTGTTGGAACACCACGAGCGTCTGGACGGATTTGGGTACCCCCGCGGCATTGCCGAAACGGCGTTCGCGCTGTCCTCGCAAATTTTGGCTGCCGCCGAATGGCTGGCGACGCTGATGGAGGCGGGCCCCAGGGCGCTGCTAAGGGCCAGTGCGGCCGCCCGTTTGGTCCCCGGAGAGTTCCACCCGGCGCTGCTGGGATGGGTGCATCAAGCCGCTCAGTGTGGTCCGGCGCCTACTGTTGGCCATATCGACGGTGCGGTTTCTCTGGAGCGCTTTGAGCACGTTGCGCGATGTTTGCAACAAGCGCGGACCATGTTGCCACAGGCCACCTTGCAGCAGCAGCGGGCCAGCACGACCCTGCGAACACTGATTGATCTGAACTTGTGCCGCATGCGTCGCCTGCTCGCCGGATTCAGCAGCAGCGGTTTGGACTCACTGCCCCCCGAGATGGTGTTGAGCACGGTGCTGGGGGCCAGCGAGGCGGATTTGCACCACGACCTGGTGGCCCTTTTGGACGAGTTTGCCTGGCGACTGCGGGAGTTAGAGCGCGAGGCCGTGCTGCGCAGCGCCCGCTTGCCCGACAACGAAGCCCGCGTGCTGCAAGCACTGTTCTGTCAATTGCGCGACGCCCCGGTACGCGCCGCGGCCTGAGCCCTTCGGCTGCGGCCGCTGGGCGGGCTTCACTGGGCCTCGATGCGCATCAACTGAAACTGAGTCTCCTTGCCTTCGGGCTGAATGACCACCACGCGCAGGTTTTTGGCGCGGCCGACTTTCAACACCACGCCGCCCGCGGGAACGTCTGACGCCTTGCACTGCAGCGCCCCTTCCGGCGGCGCTGAAGCCGGGCGAGGCATCCCCGGGGTGCACGCCACCACCGGCCCGAAGCTCGACATGGCCTTGCGGTAGAAGTCGGCAATCGCCCCGACGCTGTCTCCACTGCGGAATTGCGCCACCGCGACCCGAAAACCAAAACTGCCGCCCCAGAGCGACAGATTGAAGGCCCCGGCCCCGGCCCCAGCCGAGTCCTTGCCGTCCCGCATCGGTTGGGCCTTGGGATAGCGGGGCAAACCCAACTGGGCCTCGCTGGCGGCTTCCTCGATTTGCAGGCCGGCGCCCGTCCCTTGGGCCCCAGCGCCAGGGGCAACCATCAGGCCTGCGAGCGCCAGCGGGGCCAGTGCGGCCAGGGGCCATTTCGAATGCTGCATGGTGTGCCTCCAAGCTCAAGAGGCCTTCAGCCTAAGACTGACGCCTCCCCCGGGCCCAGCGGTTTGCGACCAACCGCTCGGCGCGCCTGACAGCCTGTCATTCCGGACGAATTGGGTGAGGCCACCCCTTATCCCGCACGGACCTCGATGCCCGCATCCCGCAGGGCCCCGCTCAGGGTTTGAGCCAAAGTCAAGGCGGTCGCCCCGTCGCCGTGCAAGCACAGGCTTTCGGCACGCACGTCAATCGGCGTCCCGACTTGGCTCATGACGGTTTGGCTTTGAGCCAGTCGGAGCCCTTGCGCGATGGCGACGGCCGGGTCGTGCAGCACCGCACCGGGTTCACTGCGGGGCACCAACCGGCCATCCGCTTGGTAGGCCCGGTCAACGAACGCCTCGGCGCGCACCCGCAGCCCCGCGGCACGCGCCCAGTCCAGCAGGGGACTGCCGGCCAACGCCAGCAGTGTCAGGTGCGGGTCGCACACCTGGACGGCCTGGATCAGTGCTTGCGCCAAGTGGGGATCGAACGCGGCCTGGTTGTACAGCGCCCCATGCGGTTTGACATGGCGCAGCGCCACCCCCTCGCGGGCCGCCAAGGCCTGCAGCCCGCCAATCTGCGCGATGAGGTCGGCCTCGACCGCCAGTGCCTCGCGGACCCACGGCAGGCGTCCGAAGTTCGCCCGATCCGGGAAGCTGGGGTGTGCGCCCGCGGCCACTCCGTGGTCACGACAGGCCCGCAGGGCCGCCCGCATCGTCGCGCCATCCCCGGCATGCCAACCGCAGGCAATGTTGGCGCTGCTGATACACCCGATCAGTGCCAGATCGTGGGCACCGCCTTCTCCCACATCGGCATTCAAATCGATCCCGCGCATGCCCACTCCCACTGTGCGTACTGGACCCCTTGAACTTGTCGAGCGGCTCGCGCCTCGTCGGGCGTAACCCAACGGAAGCGACGCGCCTCCCCCGGCCGCCATTGGGCGAGCGCCCCCAGGTCCGCCTCAATCACGGCGGCAATGCGGGGATAGCCGCCCGTGCTCTGACACCCCGGCAACAGGACGATGGGCTGCCCTGCGGGGGGCAGTTGGATCCATCCGGCCGCAACCGCATGCGAGCGCATCTCCACCGACGTGGAGAAGCGCAGCGGCGCCCCTTCCAGCCACACGCCCATGCGGTCCGACTGCGGACTCATTCGCCAAAGTTGCTCGGTCCACTGGCGCTGCGACGCGGCCGTAAGCGCCGCCCACTCGGGCCCCGGAACCACCCGCAAGCCCGGTTCGACAGCCGGAACGCGCAGCCCCCGCACCCCCAACAGCGAACGCGGGGGGCCCAGCGGAAGCCGGTCCCCCGCCTGAAGAGTCCGCCCCTGCCAGCCCCCAAACCCGCCGGGAATCTGGGTCGCACGAGACCCCAGCACCGGGTCCACCGCCAGGCCCCCATCGAGCGCCAAGATCCCCACCCGCCCCGTCACCGGGCCCCGCAGCACCAATTCAGCCCCCGCGGGAAACGGCCAGCGCCACTCGGTTCGCAAGGGCCTGCCGTTCAGATGCATCTCAAACGCCGCGCCACACAAGGCCAACCAGCCCGCACGGTGGAATCGCAACCGCAGTGGGCCCGCCAGCACCTCCAAGGCCGCCGCCTCAGCCGGGTTCCCGACCAGCAGATTGGCGCGCTGAAGAGCGGTTCGGTCCAGCGCGCCCCCGCGCGGAACCCCCAAGTGCTGCCGCCCGGGTCGGCCCAAGTCCTGAACGCTGCACAGTGCCGCTGCCCGCACCACCTCAAGCATCGAACGACTCCGCAACAAAGCGCACCCGGTCGCCCGGCAGCAACAAGCACGGCGACTCAGCATGGGCGTTGAACAGGGCTTGCTCGCACCGGCCAATCCAGTTCCAACCGCCCGGGCTCTCCACCGGATAGATTCCCGTCTGCCCGCCTCCGATCCCCACCGCACCCGCGGGCACTTGGGTTCGAGGCTGGGCCCGCCGCGGCCAGTGCAACTGGGCGGGCAAGCCGGCCAAGTAGGCAAATCCCGGCAAAAAACCCAGGCATTGAACGGTGTACTCCGCCGCCGTGTGAAGCTCGACCACCGCCAACGGGGTCAAGCCGACTCCGCAGGCCAACGCGTCCAAATCCGGCCCCGCCGCACCGCCGTAGCGCACCGCCAGTTGATGCAAGGCTCCGATCGCTTCGGCGCGCGGACGGGCCGCCGCCCAGGTGTCGCTCAAGCGCTGAAGCACGGCCTCCACCTCGTCACGGGCTGGGTCAAAAAAAATGCTGAGGTTGCCCACGCCCGGAACCACGTCCGATCCGAGGCCTTGCGCGCGCAATCGATGGGCCACCCACCACAAGCGCCGCTGCGCCACGGGGTCAGGGACCGTATCCAGATCCAACACCGCACAGGATTCGCCGACCGCGTAGAGCCTCATCCCAGAAGCTTCTTCAAAGGTGCCGGCATCCCATAGCGGGGCCGGTCTGTTGGGCTCACCCACTGCCCGACCTCCAACGGCGGCGCGGAGTCGGACCACCGCACCTGCCGGGGGTGCAGCACCCAATCGAAATGGGTCAAGGCATGGTCAATTCGGGGCAACAACTCCACGGTTCGCAGACCCACGGCTGCCCGGAGGTCAGCCTCCGCGTCGAAGAGCGGCAAGCTCCACAGCCCCGCCCACACACCGGGGCTCGGGCGCTGCTGTAACCACAGCGCGCCGTCCGATTCGCGCTCGAGCCAGAGCCACCACTGTTCGCGTCGCCCCCGCTGGGGTTTGGGCGCCCGCAAGGGGAACTCCGCGACCCGTCCTTGTGCCTGCGCGGCGCACAGTGCAGCAACAGGGCACTCACCACAGCGAGGACCTCGCGGGGTACACACCAAGGCCCCCAAGTCCATGAGGCCCTGGGTGTAGCGCGGCATGTCGGCCGCCGCTGGGGGCAGCAGGGCATCGGCGTGCGCC
This sequence comes from Inhella gelatinilytica, assembly GCF_016093295.1. Lineage (GTDB taxonomy): Bacteria > Pseudomonadota > Gammaproteobacteria > Burkholderiales > Burkholderiaceae_C > Inhella > Inhella gelatinilytica. The sequence continues at coordinate 114,247 of NZ_JAEDAL010000001.1, forward strand.
CACAGTTCTTTCTGGGCACGCGCACTGGTGGTGGGATGGGGCCAAGCAAGAAGCCGCGCCAACACGCGCCGCACATTGCCATCCAAAATCGACACCCGCTCCTCAAAGCAGAACGAGGCAATGGCCCGCGCCGTGCTTCGCCCGATGCCGGGCAGGGCTTCCAAGGCGTCGGCGGCGCGGGGGAATCCCCCCAGGGCCACCACCGCCTGGGCACACGCATGCAAATTCCGGGCGCGGGTGTAGTAACCGAGCCCGGCCCACAGGGCCAGCACCTCGTCCAACGGCGCCGCAGCCAAATCGTCAACAGAGGGAAAGCGCGCCAGGAAGCGTGCGTAGTAGGTGCGCACCGTGGCCACTTGGGTCTGCTGCAGCATGATTTCCGACAACCAGACCCGATAGGGGTCGCGCATCCCACACCAAGGCAAATCATGGCGGCCGTGCTGGCGCTGCCATGCCAGCAGTCGAGCGGAAAACTCAGTCAGCGCGGCTGGCATTTCGGGCAATAAAAAGTTGAACGCTGCCCCTGCACCAAACGACGCACAGCCTGCCCACAAGCAGGACAGGGCTGGCCCTCCCGCCCGTAGACCGCCACCAGGGTCTGGTAGCGCCCGATGGCGCCGAGGCTGCTCGAAAAATCTCGCAAGGTGCTGCCCCCGGCCTCCAGTGCAGCGCGCAACACGCTTCGCAGCGCCGTCAACAGGCGCTCAGCCCGCACGCGCGACAAACGACCAGAGGGCGCCTCGGGGTGAATTCCCGCTTGCCACAAGGCTTCGCAAGCGTAGATGTTCCCAGCGCCCACAATCACCTCACCACCGAGCAATACGGGTTTGATGGCCTGCCGGCGTCCGCGCAGCGCCGCATGAAACTGAGTCGACGTGAACGACTCATCAAAGGGCTCCACACCCAACCGGGCCAGCAAGCGGGCCGCTGGATCGACGTCCAGCGCAGGGGACCACACCACGGCGCCGAATCGGCGCGGATCGGTCAGGGTCAACGTCCCCCGGTCCGTGACCAATTGAAAGTGTTGGTGCGGTTGAAGCTTGCCGGGGGCGGGTTCAAACGCCAGGGAGCCTGACATGCCGAGGTGCAGCAGCACCCCTCCCCGGGGCTCCGGACGATCCAGCGGCAACCACAAGTACTTGCCCCGACGCAACGTCGCCCCCAAGCGCGCGCCTTGAAACGCCGCTGGTTGCACCCCCAGGGGCCACCGCAGGGGTTTGCCCAGGCGTACGCCCTGAACGGTGGCACCTTCAAGGGCTTGGGCAAAGCCCTGGCGGGTGATTTCAACTTCGGGAAGTTCCGGCATGGGTGCAGTGTAGAAAGACACGCTGGCGCCCTTGCTGTTCAGGCCCGGCACAATCTCCGCGCCATGGACCGTCTGAATCGTTTGATCCGCCCCCTCGTGCGCACCTCCTGCGCCCTTGCCCTGCTGGCCCCGCTGGGAACCTTGGCCCAATCGACTCCAGCGATGCCCGCGCCGTCGGCGATGGACGCCCCTCTCTTTTATCAAGTGCTGGTGGGCGAGTTGGAATTGCAGCGGGGGCAGGCCGGTGTGGCGTTTCAAGTCTTGTTGGACGCCGCGCGGCGAACCCAGGATGACGCTTTGTATCGACGGGCCGTTCAAGTTGCGATTCAGGCGCGTGCGGGGCAAGAGGCGCTGCAAGCAGCCCGCGCCTGGAAGTTCGCCCGCCCGGCCCTGGTGGAGCCGGCGCAGTCCGAGATTCAGTTGCTGGCGGCCCTGGGGCAACTGGATGCCACGCCAGGCCCCATTTTGGATTGGCTGCAGCGCAGCACAACCGCACAGGATCGGGCCCATCTCCTAAGCAACCTCGGGGCCTTGATTCGCAGCCCCCAGGCACTGGGCACGCTGCTGCCGGGCCTCACGGTGGAGCGCGACCGTGCCGGCTCAACGCCCTTGCGCCGCTCGTTGGCCGCCTGTGCCATTGCTCAACTGGCGGCCCTTTCCAAGGAATACGGTCTGGCCGTCCAACACCTGGAAGCCGCCCGCAAACTGGACCCCAGCCACCCCCTCCCCGCCTGGTTGGCCCTGCGCTGGACGCAGTTCGCGCCCGCAGCGGATGCGCTGATTGCCACGGGGCCCCGGGCTGACAGCGCCTTTCGTTTGGAATTGGCCTACGCGCGGGCCCGGGACCAGCGCAGTGCCGAGGCCCTCGACCTGGTCCGTGAACTCGCAAAAGAGCAACCGCAGGTTCGCAGCCACCTGTACCTGATGGGGTCTTTGGCGCTGGATTTGCGGCAACTGGACGACGCCCAAGAGGCCTTGACGCAGTACCTGAGCCAACCGGATCCCTCCGACGAGGAGGGGCGCCGGCGATCAGCCGCTCAACTGCTGCTGGTGCAGGTAGACGAGCAGCGTGGCGACTGGGCCAAGGCCTTGAACGCGCTCGAGGCCGTCAAGGACCCAGACCGTGCACTCGAGGCCGCCTACCGTCGCCTGCACATCCTCTCCCGCCAAGGGCAGTGGGACGCCGCCCGTGCCATCGCCCGCAGCCTACCTGGCGACCAGCCCGATCAGCCCCGACGACGTCTGTTGGCCGAAGTGCAAGTCCTGCGGGAGGCCAAGCGTTGGGCAGAAGCTCAGGAGCGGCTGGAAGAAGCCCTCCGAGCCGAGCCACAGGACACCGACCTCTTGTACGAAAAGGCCATGGGGCTGGAGCGCCAACAGCGCCATGAGGACATGGAGCGGGTTCTTCGTGAGGTGATCCAACTCGACGCCAACCACGCGCATGCCCGCAACGCGTTGGGCTATTCCCTGGCGGATCGAAACCAGCGTCTGCCCGAAGCGCGGGAATTGATCGAAAGCGCGCTCAAGCTGGCCGGACACGAACCCGCGTTGGTGGACAGCCTCGGCTGGGTCGCCTTCCGTGAGGGCAAACTGCAGGACGCCGAGCAGCACCTGCGGCGGGCCTACCAAGCGCGCTACGACGCCGAGATTGCGGCGCACCTCGTCGAAGTGTTGAAGGCCCAGGGGCGCCTGGAGGAGGCTCGGGATCTGTTGAGCAGCGCCCTCAAGCGGGACCCCCGCAGTGAGGCACTGCTGGCCCTGCAAAAGCGCCTTTCGCTGTGAACATCCGTCACGCCCTGGCCCTGCTGACGGTGGGCCTTGCCCTCGTGCTAACCGGCTGCGTCACCACGCCCCCCCCGCCAACGCCGGGCACCTGGAGCGGCAAACTGGCCTACCAAATGGAAGCCAGCCCCACCCAGCGCGCTCAAGCCGGATCGGCGCTTTTCGAATGGCAGGGTTCGACAGAGCAAGGGCAACTCAGCCTCACCAGCCCACTGGGGACCACCTTGGCCTCGGCCCGCTGGGATGCCTCAGGGGTGTGGCTGGACGACGGCCACGGTCCGCGCCCCTTTGTCACGCTGGAGGAACTCGGGCAGGCGCTGGGAGACGCCTTGCAAGGCCCGCCTCTTCCGCTGCGTCCGCTGCTGCACTGGCTGCGCCGCGAACCGGCTCCGGGCTGGCCCGCCCTCGCACGGGAGGACGGATTTGAACAAGCCGGCTGGCGGGTCCAACTGGCGCCGCAGCGCATCACCCTGACCCGCCCCGCACAGGGCGGCCTGGGGGCCTTGCGCTTGGTCTTGATCAGCACGGAGTGAGCCTTGCACGCCCTCTACGACCTCCCCGCCCCCGCCAAATTGAACTTGTACCTTCACGTGGTGGGCAAACGCCCCGATGGCTACCACTTGTTGGAATCTTTGTTCGTACCAATCGACTGGGGCGACAGCCTGCACTTGGTACGACGCACCGATGGGCGCATCGTCCGCCACGATCTACACCCAGCCACAGCCGAGCCGCTCCCTGCGGACGATCTGTGCACCCGCGCCGCGCGGTTGCTGCAAAAGGCCAGCGGTTCGACGGCGGGGGTCGACATTCATTTGCACAAGCGCCTGCCCTCTGGCGCCGGCCTGGGCGGCGGCTCGTCCGATGCGGCCACAGTGTTGATCGGCTTGAATCGCCTGTGGAACCTCCATCTCAGTCGAGCGCAGTTGATGGCCCTCGGGCTCCAACTGGGCGCGGACCTTCCCTTTTTCTTGGGCACCGGCCCCGCCTTTGCCCAAGGCATCGGGGAAAACCTGCGCGCAGTCGCCTTCCCCGCCACCCGGTTCGCCGTCATCAAGCCGCGCCAAAGCCTGCCCACCCGCGCGATTTTTTCAAGCCCCCTCTTGCAGACCTCAAAAAGTCAGGCTATAGTCGCGGGCTCTTTCGCAGACAACATTGTTCTGGACTGGAAGGCCAAGCGGAATGATCTGCAAGCCAGCGCTAGTGCGCAGTGCGCAGAGATTGACGACGCCCTTCAGTGTTTGTTCAGTCGTTTTGGCAACAGCCGAATGACCGGATCAGGCAGCGCGGTGTTTGCGGAAGTAGGCAGCGACGATTCGCCCATGGCGACCGAGTTGGTGGATTTCGGCATCGGAATGCATCATCAGTGGGAGGGTCGGGTCTGCCGCAGTCTGGAATCACTGCCGCTGGCGCCGTGGTTAAAAGACTGAGATGATTTCTGGGTCTTGGCCTCAGCCAAGGTCCTGTGTAGGGGAGTCGCCAAGTTGGTTAAGGCATCGGATTTTGATTCCGACATGCGAGGGTTCGAGTCCTTCCTCCCCTGCCAAATTTTTCGTCAGTCCCGGTGCTCCTGCTGGCCCAACGCGGTTATGCGTCCAAAGCCAATCAGACACTGAACTGAAGACAGCGCTAGCGCACGGCGAGGCGAGAGCAACGCAGTTTGCGCGTTGAATGCGAGACCGCAAAGGAACGCCCCGTGCTCAACAACACCGTTCTGTTCACTGGCAATGCCAATCCGGCGCTGTCGCAAGAAATCGCCGCTCATCTCGGCGCCGAACTCGGCCGTGCGAAGGTGAGCCGTTTTTCGGATGGCGAAGTCGACATCGAAATCCAGCAGAACGTCCGCGCCCGCGACGTGTTCATCGTTCAGCCCACCTGTGCGCCGACGAATGACAACCTGATGGAACTCCTGGTGATGACGGACGCGCTGAAGCGCGCCAGTGCTCGCCGCATCACCGCGGTCATCCCCTACTTTGGCTACGCGCGGCAAGATCGCCGTCCGCGTTCGACCCGCGTGCCCATTTCGGCCAAGGTCGTGGCCAACCTGCTGGAAACCGTGGGCATCAACCGGGTCCTGACCATGGACCTGCACGCCGACCAAATTCAGGGCTTTTTCGACATTCCGGTCGACAACATCTACGCCAGCCCGGTGCTGCTCTCGGATCTGAAGAGCAAAGACTACCCGGACTTGGTGGTGGTCAGCCCCGATGTCGGCGGCGTGGTGCGGGCTCGTGCGTTGGCCAAGCAACTCGGGTGTGATCTGTCCATCATCGACAAGCGCCGCCCAGCGGCCAATGTGTCCGAAGTGATGCACGTCATCGGGGAAATCGAAGGTCGCAATTGCGTGATCATGGACGACATGATCGACACCGCCGGCACCCTGGTCAAAGCGGCTGAGGTGTTGAAAGACCGGGGCGCCAAGTCGGTTTACGCCTACTGCACGCACCCCATCCTCAGCGGCCCGGCGATCGAACGCATCTCGGGTTCAGCGCTGGATGAAGTGGTGATCACGAACACCATTCCGCTGACCGATGCGGCCCGGGCCTGCAAAAAGATCCGCCAGTTGTCGGTGGCCTTCTTGTTTGCCGAGACCATCCGTCGCATCAGCGATGGCGAATCGGTCACGTCGCTGTTCTCGGAACAGAACAACAATTTTTGAATTGAGCGCCGCAAGGCGCTTTCCTCGGGGCCGCCCTGCGGCCCTTTTTCGCAACAGGCGGTTTGGTCGCGAGCCGTCTTCACTCAACTGGAGTGTTTATGAAATTCGTCGCTTTTGAGCGCAAATTGCAGGGGACTGGTGCGAGCCGCCGCCTGCGTATCTCGGGCAAGGTGCCCGGCATCGTGTTTGGCGCGGGCGAACCGGCCATGATCGAAGTCGATCACAACGCCCTGTGGCACGCCCTGAAGAAGGAAGCCTTCCACAGCTCCATCCTCGAGATGGAACTGGGTGGCCAAGTGTCCAAAGTGCTGTTGCGTGACGCGCAGTACCACCCCTGGAAGCAGCAGGTTCTGCACGTGGACTTCCAGCGCGTGGACAACACGACCAAGATCACCAAGAAGGTGCCCCTGCACTTCATCGGTGAAGCCGAGAGCGTGGCCGTCAAGACCGACAAGTGCACGGTCAGCCACATCATGAACGAGCTGGAAATCACCTGCGTTGCCGTGGAGCTGCCCGAGTTCATCGAGGTGGACCTGAGCGGCCTGACCAAGGGCCACAGCGTGCACGTCAACGACCTCAAGCTGCCCGCGGGCGTCAAGGTGGTGACCCACGGCAAGCCGAACCCGGTTGTGGCCACCCCGGTCGAACCCAAGGTCGAAGAGATCGTGGTCGCAGCCGCTCCGGCCGCGCCCGCCAAGGGCAAGGGCAAGGGCAAGAAGTAATTCTTCGCCCGGCATCCGCCTCGCAACAGCCCTGCTTCGGCAGGGCTTTTTTCATGGTCACGCAGACCGGATCAAGAAGGGCAATTCCCCCAACTGCCGTCTTCTTGCGTGCACTCCGCCACCACCACCTCGCGTGCGCGCTCCACGTAATGTGCGCCTGCGGCCGCGCCGTCGTCGGGGCAAGGCCCAGCCGGTGCATTGCAGGCCACCGCACTGAGCGTAATCACCCGCACCTGTCGTGCGTTCCCATTGCCCAGTTGCCCTTCTTGATAAGGGGACGGGGCGCTGCAGCTCACGGTGACCCAGTTACCACCTTCCGCCCGCAAGTCCAAGGTCTGGGATTGCCCCCCCGTGCAGCCCTGCCAAGTCCCACGGAATACCTGGTAGAGCCCCCAATCCACGCCCGCACGTACAGCCGCTTGCGCATGCGCCGCCTGCGCTTCCTGCGCCATGCCAAGTTGGCTGGATTGACTCAATCGCACCACCGACGCCGCCACCAGCGCCAGCAGCACCAAGACCACCACGGCGGCCAGCGCGCCAAATCCCTGTTGATGCGGCTTCATGGTCGATTCACCACCTGCGCTTGCTGACGCAGACTGATGGTTTCGCCCCGGCGCTGCAACACCAAACGCAGACTCATCAGGCCCTGCTCGGTCAGTGAGGTGTTGTTGTACTCAAAACCACAGTCAGCGACCTGGGTCGCCAGCACCTCGCCCCCCGCACCGGGGCAGGACGAGGGGTAGCTGCTCGATGGAGCGGTCGACGTTTGGCGATACAAGGTGCCCGTTCCATTGCCTTGGGCATCGACCCCCGCATTGGCACAAACAAAGAAGACGCTCGCCTCGCTCGGGTTCACCACCTGGAAGCGCCCCCCGGCATAGCCTAGCGGGAACTGCAGCGGATTGATCTGGACCCGCTGGCTGCCGTAGGCGCCCGCACTGCCCAAGGCCACCACGGCGCTGCGGTTACTTCCGCCGTAGAACTCGTCCCCGTTCTGGTTGCCCACCACGATCCAGTCTCCCGTGAGCAGTCGGCCCGTCACGGGCCCGAGAACATCGAAAGTCGTCGTGGTGGTACTCGGGTCCAGCACGGCCGCGCAGTCTGCCGCACCGGTGCAAGGCGCATCGATGTCGGGCCCCATGCGGTAGCGGCCCCCGCCCACTGTCGGCACCAACTCAAAACAAGCGTCGGCCGGCCGGCGCAGCGAATTGGGCAACGCCAAGCGCAGATCACGTGCCATCACGTGCAGGGCCGACTGCGCCGCCGACTGCAGCGTGCTGCGGTCGCGCTGCGCCACAAACCCCTCAGCCGCCGGCTTCACAAAAACCGTGGCAGTGGCTGCAATGACCCCCAGGATGACGATCACCACAATCAACTCAACCAAACTAAAGCCGCGGTGCTGGGTGTTCATCACGGCCCCGCGTAATGGGTTCGCCAACCGACCAGGGTCAACGACTGGCCGTCACTGCGCTGGGCCGTGACCGTGATTCGGCGGGCCTGATCGGCCGCCACGCCGTTGAGGGCCATTGCCTCCACCGCGATGGACACCGTGTACAGCTCCAAGCCACTGACGGGCGTAGTGCTGTCGATGGGGCAAACCGACTGATTGGTAAATCCTGCGTAATCGTCGACGTCGTGAAACCCATCGCGTGCGCAGCCGTTCACACTCCGCGCCAAGTTGCTGGCGAAGGGCCGGCTGAGCACTTCCTCCAAATAGCCCTCAGCCACGGACAAGAGTTGCCGGTGGATCAGAGGATCGGCCGAGCCCTTGGTGGTTTGCTGGAAGGCCACCAGGACGCCCGCCAGCCCAAAACCGAGCACCAGGATGGCGATGATCATCTCCACCAAGGTGAAACCCCGCGTGGCACGGCTACTCCACATAGCCACTCTCCCCTCGCACCACCAGATCGCCAACGCCCTCCGCGCTCAATCGCACGGTGGCCGAACTGGCCCCGGCCAAGTCGGTGCTCACCCGACCGTCGGGTTGGAAGAAAAACGTCCCGCTCGGCGTGGCAGAGACTGTCACCCCAGCCGCCGAACTGAAGGCCGTTTGTCCATCGGGGCCCAACAAGGCTTGATCGCAACTCGTACCGGTCCGGCTGCTGACCATACTCAGGCTCAACACCCCCTGCCCCGTCACCTCCGCGCACACGACACGTCGATGCCCCTGCGCCACGGCGCCCCCCCAGCGCAGACCTGCTGCCACCTGCTCGCGCCAACTGTCGGTTTTGAAGCCTCCCAGCCCCGTGAGTTGGGGCACCGCGACCGCCGCCAGGACCCCCAACAACAAGAGCACGGCCACCAGTTCGACCAAGGTGAAGCCGGAGCAGCGGGACTCAATACACCTGCCGCTCATGCACCCTCCGCTGGCTTTCCGGGATGGCGGCGCCGAAGCTGGCGCGGGCGCTGGGATCGCTGTCCCACCGGTCGTTACAGCCCTGGGCCACCCCAAACCGCGACCGCAGCCACGCCAGGCCCGCACCCGTGGTCGTTGGATGCTGGGCCACACAGGCGCGGTCGGTCGTGGTACTGCCCAAGTTCAGGGCCACGTCCACACTGCCGCTGCCCCCAGCAGGAACGGGTGCATTCAGTCGCAGGCTGCCCAACCCGCCACTGAAACCCCCCAGGCTGGCGGCCGTCACCCCCCAGCTCGCGGTCGCGCCACGAAGGGTGGTGGGGCTGGACACCGCGATCGCCGTAGTGCTGAGCCGGGCCGCCGTGCAGGAATCGGCCGCGTGCAGGGCCCACGCCTTGCCGGACCAGGCTTCGATGCGAACCGGCAGGCTCAACGAGGACGCCGCCGAACCCGAGCGGCTCTCCAGCGTGAGTCGCCCGCTCCAGATGTCAAGCAGTGGCTCATCGGCGGTCACCACACTGCTGCTGACGCCATCGGCATCCGTGGCCCGCAGCTGGAGCGCGGGATTACCGACATCGGTGGACCGCATGGGGGCAGTCTGCTTGGCGGTGAACCGATACCGCAAGCTGGATTCCGCCACCCCTTGCACGAACTGACTGGCCGGCCATTGCTGCGCGCTCAGCGGGCTGGTGTTGCCCGTGTCCAAGCCGCCCTTGGTGGAGGCCTTGGCGTCCGCAAAGGTCAACACCCGCGAGAGCCCCAAGCTGCCGTCGTAGTTCTGCGTGGTGCCGCCGGTGGCGTTCAGCGCGGTCACCGTGACCCGCTCGAACGGTTGATCGGCATAGGTAAAGCTATCGCAACCCGGCGTGACCCCGATCAGCAAGCGATGCGGACGAAAGGCCCCGGTATCCACTTGCCCCGTCACATTGAAGGCACTGCCCAGATAACTGCCGTCCCCCAACTGCGCGCTGACTCGCCCTTCGCCGACTTCGGACCAGATCAAATTACTCAAGCTCGCCTGGCCCCCTGCAAAGGCGCCGACGTCTCCCGCAAACAGCCCATCAAAACCCCCGGCCGGACTCAGGCGAGTAAAGCTGAGCACCGCCGTTTCCGGTGTCGTCTCGAGGCCAAAATTGGGCGTCACCGCCCCCAAGCCATTGCGCGCCTGAAGCTGGCCCGTAAACGACTGCCCGGCGGTGCGCGGGGGGCTGCCGTCCAAAGTCAAAGCAAAACTGGCCGGCGCCACCACAAACTGCGTACTCCCGGTGATCGTGACCCCCGCATCGCCCGTGCCGGCCGAACCGCTGTAGGTGGCCGTCAGGCTCATGCGGCCAACGTCTGCGTAACGCAGGTCCAAGCTGGCGGTGCCCGAGGCGTCAAAGTACACCGAGAGATCGCGGCTTCCACAGGCTGCCGTCGCACTGGCGCTGGCGTTGAGAGGCGTCAGCCCCGCCCCCATTCGAAGCGGCAACGTGCCCGAGCCAGGGTCCACGTAGGAACAGCCCAGGGTCAACGTGCGCGTGACATCCGCCAGCCCGGCGCAACTGGCAGAAATCGTGGCCATCCCACTGTCCTCGGCCCGATGGTCTGCCACCGTGACCGTGAATCCCGCGGTGGCGCTCGTGTACGTACAACTGGTGCTGCCGCCAAAGAGGCAGGTGGCTGCCGCGGTCGCCGTGGGGCTGCTGCTGGCCACACTCAGGCTCGCCGTGCCAGCGACCGGCAGCAAGCCCGACACCGTGGTCGTGCTGGCACCTGAAGCGATGCTGAAATTGGCCGAGCCCGGCCAACTGAAGCTGGCATTCGAGGCTGACAAACTGCCCGTCACCCCGCCCGTGTAGCCAGTGCTGCAAGCCGCGTCCGCGCATGCACGGACCGTAAAGGTCGTGGCCGAGCACGTCGATCCGCTGCCACTGGCGTGTTCAATTTGCAGGTGGTGGGGTCCAGTGGCGGCGCTGTAGCAGACTTCAATCGGGAGATGATCGACTTGGGCTGTGGCTGCCCCCCCCGGGTCCTTGTCAGCCGCGAAGGCCACACCAAAACCCGCATGATTCACATCGGTCACACCCCAGGTTCCAGTCCAATAGCTGGGAGCCCCGCCATGCCATTCCGTGACGCTTGACGAGGTCCAATTGGTGGTCGACGCCGCATTTTTCGCCGTTTGAACCACGCCAGCCTTCACGAGATAGACCTGATGGTCCTGGAAAGCGGATCCCGAGCGTTGGACGCCCACCTTGATGCTGTCAATGACCGATCCCGTTGGCACGGAGAATCCATAGCCGGTGCATTTGAGGTATTGGGTTTGGTTGGTCCCTGGCGGGGATGCAGTAGCCGACAGCCCATCGCTGGCTGTGGCCCGACTGGCGTTCGTCCAAGGTTCATGCAAACCGTTCGACGAATCATTCACGCAGGTAGTTGGACTGCGCACGGGAAGACAGGTGGCGGCATCCACGCCAGCCACCCCCACAAGGGTCATGACCGCGACTGTGGCTCGCAAGCAGCGAATAAAAAACGGCCAGCACGCGGCTGACCGTTGATCCAGGGCAGGCAGGCCCTGCGCCTTTCGAGGGACGCTCACGGACGGCCCAGTCGGACTGCCTTCAGTTTCCGGCAGCGATACCGGTGTAGGTAGCCGACTTCTTACCATCTGAAGTCTCAATAGTGCAGGTAAGGCTCGTACCATTGGTCGTAGACGAGCCACCCGCGTCCGAGGCCACATAGCCCGCTGGCATCGCCCCACCTTGCATGAGGCCCGCCACATCAGTGCAATCGTTGACCAACTTGCACTTGGTCGCGTCGGCCGTGCTGTGGTTCTTAATGGCACAGCCGCTGTAGTTCAGTGTCATGGCAGAACCCGCGGCACCCGCCACGCCCTGAACCGCAGCAGTCTTCGCATCGTCACCAATATCCACAAACCGGGGCAGAGCGGTTGCCGCCAACACCCCCAAGATTACGATAACCACGATCAATTCAATGATGGTGAAACCCGACTGATGGCGGGAAGTGGCACGCATGGCAAAACTCCTCTTTTTGGATGACGAAAGCCTAGCAAGTCAGAGCCTGCTCTTCGACCGTGACAGACCCTGAATTGAGGTGGATACGCAACAAGAAGCGGCAATCGGTCACACCGCGCAGGCTGACCCGAAGCGTATCAGCGCTGTCAAAGTCCGCAATCCACCGCCCCTGCTCCCCTTGATCCGGCGCAACGCCGCTGGCCAAGGCAAGGCCCCAGAGACGGGCCTGAGCCCCCGCCAAACCAGGGGGCAACCGGTCGCCCTCCACAGGACTCACCGTCGTCAGGTGCGCGCGCCTCAGACGGCTCATCACGCGCTGCGTGCACGCGGTGTCGTCCAAATGGGGACATTGCAGCTGAAAAAGCGCCCCGTTGGTGCGAGCGGCCTCGGCTGCCATGCGCACCTGGACGCGCCGGGCTTCGCGCTGGACGTCGTTGAATCGCGCCTCGATCAGCCACGCGGCAATGCCCAGGGCAATGAGCACCACCGCCAACTCCAGCATGCGACGCAACCTCATTTTTTGAACGACACGCGCCCCAAATCCCAAATCGGCAAGAACACCCCCAGCGCCAAGATGAGCACCAAGACCCCCAGGAAAACGATCAAGATGGGTTCGATTTGCTGGCTGAGCGTCTTGAGTTCGTACTGCACGTCGTTGCCATAGAGCTGCGCCACTTCGAGCATGAGTTCGTCCACGGAGCCCGTTTCCTCGCCAACCGCCACCATCTGCAGAACAACCGGCGTGAACACACCGGAGGCAATGGCCGCGCGCAGTAACGACTCGCCCCGCTCAATGCCCGCCCGCATGCCCTCAATCTTGCTGGCGATGTGCGTGTTCTCACAGGTCTGGGCCACCACGGTCAAAGCCTGCTCCACGGGCAAGCCACTGCGCAAGGACAGCGCCAAGCTCCGCGCGAACCGCGCCAGTTCGGCTTTCAGCACGATCTTGCCGGCCACCGGAATCTTCAGCTTGAAACGGTCCCAGGCCAGGCGCCCGGGCTCTGTGGCCACCCACCGCTTCAATCCAAAGATGGCGCCGCCCAGCAACAGCAGGAGCGCCCAACCGTATTGCACGGTGAAGTTCGACGTCGCGAGCAGAATGCGCGTGGCCAGCGGCAACTCGGCCCCCAGGCTCTTGAACACCCCCGCAAACGCGGGAATCACCATGACGTTGATGACGCCGATGGCCGCCGCCATGGCGATCATGACGAACATGGGGTAGCGCAAGGCCGACTTGACCTGCTGGCGCATGAACAGTTCGAACTCCAAATGTTCGAACAGGCGCAAAAAGATCTCGTCCAGGCGCCCCGTCATTTCCCCGACGCGCACCATGGCCACGAAGAATTGGTCAAACACGCCGCTTTGCTGGGCAAAACAGCGGCTCAGTTCAATCCCAGACTCCAAGCTGCTGCGCACGGCCTGCAGGGTGTCCTTCATGCGCAGATTGGTGGCCGACTCTGTCAGGCCTGCCAACGCCCGAAGAATCGGCACCCCGGATTTCAACAAGGTGTGCAATTGCCGCGTGAACACCAGCATGTCCACCGGCTGAATGGCGGGTTTGAGGCGCTCGTTCAGCCAATCTTGTGCAGATGAAGTGCCGTCGCCGCCAGCCGCAGCATCGGCCTGCACCGACAAGACGGTAATGCCCTCCGCTCGCAAGGCGTCTGCCACTGCGCCCGCCGAGGCGGCATCGAGCACCCCGCGCACGGCTTCCGGGCCACGACGTCCGGTGTAAGCAAAATTGGGCATACGGGCTCAGCAGACCTACAGTTCATCCACCGCGGTCGACACGCGCAGGGCTTCTTCCAGCGTGGTCCGTCCATCTTTGACCAAGCGCAGCGCATCGTGACGCAGGTTGTTGCCCTTCATTTGGGCGCGACCCAAGCGCGTGAACTCCTCGTTGTCGCCCCGATTCAAGGCGGTAATCAAGCCCTGATCCATCTCGAGGAATTCGTACACCCCCGTGCGGCCTGAGTACCCCGTGTCACTGCAATGCACGCAGCCCCGCCCCCTCTTCAAGGTGGCGCCCACCAGGCTTTCGCCGTTGGCCTCAAACCAAGCATGCTCCTGCGGTGTGGGTTCATGGGCTTGGGCACAGTGGGTACAAATCGTTCGCACCAGCCGCTGCGCCAGCACGAGATGAAGCGACAGCGCCACCATGTAGCGGGGCACGCCCATGTCCAACAAGCGGATGGGGGTGGAAACCGCGTCATTCGTGTGGAGTGTGGACAACACCAAGTGGCCCGTCATGGCCGCCCGCAGGCCCACTTCGGCCGTGACTTGGTCCCGCATCTCGCCCACGAGCACCACGTCCGGGTCCTGGCGCAGCGCCGCCCGCAAAACGCGTTCAAAACTGAGGTCGATCTTTTCGTGCACCTGCACCTGATTCAAGCCCGGCAGGCGGTACTCCACCGGATCTTCGACCGTGATGATTTTTCGCTCGGTGTTGTTGAGCGCATTGAGCGTCGCGTACAAGGTCGTGGTCTTTCCCGAGCCCGTGGGCCCCGTGACCAAGAACATGCCGCTGGGGCGCTCAATGGCCCGACCTATGGCCTCCTTGACGTGGCGAGGCAAGCTCAAGCCATCCAGGTGCAAGAGGCCCGTGCTCTGGTTGAGCAACCGCATGACGACGGATTCGCCATGCTGAGTGGGCATGGTGGAGATCCGTACATCCACACTGCTGTTGCGCAGCTTGACGTGAAAACGCCCATCTTGCGGCAGTCGACGCTCGGAGATGTCCAAGCCGCTCATCAGCTTGAGGCGGAGCGCCACCGCGGTAGAAATTTTGGCGTCGGCTTCGGTCTGCACCTGCAGCACGCCGTCGATGCGGAAACGAATGCGCAGGCTCCGCTCCTGCGGTTCGATGTGGATGTCGCTGGCCCGCTTGCGCAAGGCCTCTTCAAACACCGACTGCAAAAGGCGAACCACCGGGGCATCCTCAGCGCCGGCGGTATTGAGCCCGAGCAACTCGCCAAGTTCGTCCTCGACCGCCCCCAGCTCACTGGTCAGCTCCTTGGCCAAGCTGCCAATGTCTTCACCGAGCGTGTAGCTGCGATCGATCAGGGCCAACAACTGGCTCTCGGATACCGCCACCAGCTGAACGTCTTTTTTCAGAAGGCGGGCGATTTCATCGAACGCGGCAATGTCGGTCGGGTCGCCCATGGCCACCCGAGCGCCCAATGCATCGGACTCCAGCACCATGGCGCGCATGCGGCGCGCCAGCCCCTCAGGCAGGGCCCGTACGGCGTCGGGCCGGACCACCGTGTCGCTCAAGTCCTGGTAGGGCACCCTGAGCTGACGTGCCACCGTCTTGGCGATCTGCGCCTCGGTCACCCAGCCGTTGTCGACAAAGATGCGCCCCAGCTTGCGGCCAGTGGCCTTCTGCAAGCTCAGGGCTTCGGTTAGTTGCTCCGGACGAATCAGCCCTTCTTGGGTGAGCAAATCACCCAGCCGGATGCGCTGGGGGGCGTTCATGGCGCTGTGCGCTGGGGCGTGGGCGGGGCGGGCAGCGCCGGCGCGCTGAGCTCCGCAGGCCAGCGCCCATCGGCGGGGATCACCGTCGGCTTGATGAGAATCACCAGCTCGCGCTTGCGGTTGACGCGCTGGGTTTGACCGAACAGGTTGCCCACCACGGGCAGGTTGGACAGCACCGGCAAACCCGTCCGATCCCCGCGCAGCTCCTGGGTCATCAAGCCGCCAATGGCCACGATTTGCCCGTCGGCCACGCGAACGATGGAATCCGTTTCATTGATGGAGGACGTGGCCAACGGGAGGCGGAAATTACCGAGAAGACCCAGGTTGAGAATTTTTTCGCGTTCGTTCACCAAACTGATCGACGGGTGAACGTGCAGCATCACTTGGCCCTGCGCGTCAATTTGCGGCGTCACGTCCAGCACGATGCCGGAAAAGAACGGGGTGAACTGCAAGGTGGGGACCGCCGGGCTGGTGCTGCTGCCCGTGTTGTTCGAACTCGAATTGTTGGTGTTGCTGTTGCTGATGCCGGTGACATAAAGCTCATCCGAGCCCACTTTGAGCAACGCTTTTTGGTTGTTGAGCGTGGCAATGCGGGGGCTGGACAGCACGTGCACATCGCCCTGCGACTCCAAGAAGTTGAGCAGAGCCGCAAAGTTGGTCGCCTGAAAGGCCAACCCATAGAAGCCGCGGCCCATGGCGCCCAGATTGATGGCGCCTCCCGCGCCGGGTGTGATGACATTCGCACCATCGGTCAGCGCCGTCCCAGTGGGACTGATGACGGCCCCGGGTTGACCGACCCCAATGGCCAGTTGACCGCCCCGTGCGCCGCCCAACAACTGCCCGAAGGCGCCCCAGTTGATACCCGTCTTGGCATCGTCGCTCAGGCTCACTTCGAGGATCTTGGCCTCCAGCATCACCTGTCGCTCAATGCTCACCTGGATGGCCTGCAAATACTGCTCCACCTGCACGAGTTCAGGCCCTGGGGCTCGCACCACAATCACGCCGGCCGAGGGGTTGAGCACCACCGAGCGCCCGCCGCTGCTGCCCACCAGCAGCGCCAAAGATTCCCGCACCTCGCTCCAGAAGTTGGCGTCTGACGTGGTGCGCACCTGAGCGGATTCAAAGCTCTTGAGCGCGCTGCTCCCGCCCGCCCCCCCGCCATTACTTCCGCCCGAGCCGCCCCCTGAGTTGCCACCCGAGGTGGCGCCAGCCACCGCCAAGGCACTGGTCGAGACCCGGGTATCACTTTCCCCCTGACGACGACCGGGCAAGTAATTGATGCGGAAGATCCGCGTCTGGATCGCGTTGGAATAAACGTAGACCTTGTCGGTGAGAACCTTGTAGTCGTACCCGTAGAGCTCTTTGATCGCCTCCAGCGCCTCCAACACCGTGGTCTGTTTCAGATTCAAGCTGATGCGCCCCGTGACCTCCGGGGCCACCAGCAATTGATACGGAGAGCCTTGGGCAATCTGCAAGAAGACCTGGGCCGCCGGCGCGTCTACCAAAGCGATGTCGAAGCGCTCCAACTTGGCGTTCGCGGTCGGCGCCGCGGACAGGGCCGTCGTAGCCCAGGCCCCAGGCGAGACCCCCACGCCAAGGGCCAGGGCAAGAGAAAGGGGACCCCAGAACTTCATCGGCGAACCTCTTTAATCAATGGTTTCTTCTCGTCAACCGGCCACATCGTCAAGCGCAGGCGCTGCCCCTCGGGGTCCCGCATCACCACCGCATCGGCCTCGATGCGCAGCAGCACGTGGCCTTGAACGCTTTGCCCAGGACGCAACAACTGTCCACTCACCACCGCGGTGGGCTGCTGCCCGGGACGAAGGCCCTGCAGAACGGGCCGTGCGGGCGCCGCGCTCACCGGGGAGGCCGGCAACCCCGCGCTCACACTGGCGCGTGCCTGGGGCGGCGGCAGCGTGGGATCCGGCAGGGCCTGGACGGATGCCACCGCGCTCAATCCGCCAACGATGCCCCAAAGCGCCCTCATAACGTCAACCATGCCGCTTGCGGGCTCAAGGTTTCTACGAGCACGGTCATCTCAATCTCCGGGTGCTCCCGCACCGTCAGGGCCAATTGACGCACGCGCAGCCGGCTCTCACTGTGGGCCAAGTCAGCCAAGTAGCGGTGCAAGGCCTCATAGCGACCGGTTACGACAATTTCCATGCCGTGCCGGAAGAGCCGCGGGCCCACCGGCTCACTGGCCGCCGCCGCTGGGGCGACCCGGGTGTCCGGCTTGGCGCTAAGCGCGCGCAAGCGAACAGCCCCCCCCTGCTGTGCAACCACCTCCTCCAACAGCGTGAGCATTCGCGCCGCTTCCAGCGCGCCGGGCCGCCCTTCCAGGCGCCCCAATTCGGCCTGCAGTCGCTGCAACTCTGCCGCCCGTTGCTGGCGTTGCTGCTCGGCTTGCACCCGGGCTTGCGCCTGAACCTGGCGCAGCTCGGCCACGCGTGATTCGAGTTGCCCGGCTTGGGTTTGGGCCGCTTTCCAGCGCTTCATTGCCGGGTTCAGTGCCAGGCTGTCGCCCAGCCACAAAGCCAGCGCCACCACCGTACCTGCCAAGAGCCAACGCTCCCGCGGGGCACGCGCGTCAAACGCTTGCTGCCAAGCCCGCCACTGCTGGTGCCAGGACGAACGCTTCATGGCGACTTCCCCTTGGCGGCGAGGCTGCGCAGCTGAAAACTGGCAGAGCCCGGGTCGGCGCCGGCGCCCGTGGCCACCTGAACTTGAGCCAGTTTCTGTCCCTTGAAGACCGGTTGTTGCTCGAGCCGACGCAAGTAAGCCGGCAACCGAGCCGGGTCCAACAAACGACCGGCAATTTCGAGCTGGGACTCACTCGCTTCCCAGCGCAATCCTGTCACCCAGACGTCGGGTAGGGCCGCGTGGGCCAGGCCTTCCAGCAATTGCGGTGCCGCCTCACTCGTGGGGAGCGACGCCAATTGCCGATCAAAGGCCTGGGCTTGAGCCAGGCGATCCCGAATGGCTTGTATGGCCTCCTTCTGGGCGGCCTCCTCGCTCACGGCCGGTGTCAGCGCCAACACCTTGAGCTCGGTCTCCGCTTGCTGCAAGCGCTGCATCTGGCCGCGCATGGCCTGCTGAAACCCGGCCGCCCCAGCGAGCATCAACACCAGGAGGGCCAGCGCCAGTCCCAGCGCGGTAGGCAGGGTGACCCAGCGCTTTTCGGGCAGCAGGCCGGCGTCAAATAAATTGAGGTCTTGCACAGCCACCATCATCCCCCGCGCAAGGCTGCCCCGATGGGCAACAGCCAGGGCGCTAACGCTGTGCCTTGGAGGGCTGGAACCCCGCTCAAGTCCACCCGCTCGACCGGATCCAGCGCGGTCACCGGGGTCGCAACCTGCACCGCCAAGTGCATCAACAGGGCCTCCGAGGCGGGACCGGGTGCCACGTCCAGCTGACCCAAACTCAAGTGACTGAACTGGCGGTCGAAGTGATCCAGCGTGCGCTGAACCTCCAGGGCCGCTCGGTCCAAGGCGGCCTGGCGGCGGTCGAGGTCCGTGTGCTCCAACAGCTCTGCGGCCAGCTCAATCTGACGAAACGACAACAGCTGCCCTTCATGGGTGATCACCAGACCGCCTTGCCCACTGCCAAAACTGAGCAAGGCCCGCGCCCGCACTGACGCCTCCGCCCGAACCGTCCAATTCCGCAGCGCGGTTTCCGGAATGTCAATGACCCGAAAGGCCTGGGACGCGGACTCGGCGGCCATGACCAGGGGACGCAGACGGTTGCGCGGCGCCAACACGGCCAGCAAGGGCGTGCTCCGCCGGGAGCCCGCCTCTTGGGGAATGCGGAGCAAATCGATGGTGGCGTCTTCGGCCGAGAACTCCAGTTGCCCCTTCAGCTGCCAGCGCAAGGCTTGCGCCCAATCCGATTCGGGCACATCGGCGGGGGCGTCGGTCGGCACAATTTGGTACTGGCCCCGCTCCAACACCCACACCCGCTGGCTGGGGGCACTGTGTTGCCGACGCAACGCCTGCAAGGCTTCACGCTGGGCCTCGTCCGTCTCGCCCCAGGGGCCTTCCCACACCCACTGCACCCGAGGGCGTCCTCCCGGCGCAGCGGGCGCCACGTGAACCGCCCGCAAGACAGGGCCCTGCGGCGACAGGGCCGTCCAGCCGGGTTCGGTGCGGGTGCGCAAAAAAGCCAAGGGATTTCACTCCTGATCGGGTGGCAGTATTTCAGGCTGGGCCAGTTGGCCGCCCTCGGGATAATCCTCGCATGCTGAAACTGCTGGTTGGCCTGGGAAACCCCGGGGCCGAATACGAAGACACCCGACACAACGCGGGGTTCGCCTGGATCGACGCCGTGTCCCGCACGCTGAAGGTGTCGCTGACCACCGAACGGACGTACTTCGGCC
Organism: Inhella gelatinilytica; assembly: GCF_016093295.1. Lineage (GTDB taxonomy): Bacteria > Pseudomonadota > Gammaproteobacteria > Burkholderiales > Burkholderiaceae_C > Inhella > Inhella gelatinilytica. Next base: position 133,929 of record NZ_JAEDAL010000001.1, read on the forward strand.
TTGCGGCGCGAGCGCGCACCCCACAAGGAGACGTGTGGCTACTTGAACCCTTGACGTACATGAATCTGTCCGGGAAGTCGGTGGCCGCCCTGGCCCGTTTTTTCAAGATGGAGCCCCAGCAGGTGTTGGTCGCGCATGATGAACTGGACCTGGCGCCAGGGGAGGTCAAGCTCAAACGCGGCGGAGGGGCGGCCGGACACAACGGATTGAAGGACATCACCGCGCAACTGGGTTCTCCCGACTATTGGCGATTGCGCCTGGGAATCGGTCACCCCGGCCACCGGGACGCCGTGGCCGGCTACGTGCTGCGACGCGCCCCCGCGCCCGAGCGCGAGGCCTTGGAACTCGCCATTCAGAAGAGCTTGGGCTTGCTGCCCCTGATCCTGGCCGGTCAATTGGACGCGGCCACCCATCAGTTGCACGCCAAGCCCCAGCGCCCCAAGCCTCCCCGTCCGCCCGCCACCCCTGCCGACCCCGCCGCCACCCCATCATGAGCCCACGTCGTTTCTCTCTCAAGATTGCCCTTGCCCTCGTCAGCTTGAATGCACTGGGGGGACAGGCTCAAGCCGCGGGGACCACGGTCTACCGCTGCGGCCCCGAGGGCCGGGAGCTCAGTGACCGCCCCTGCCCGCCAGGGCCCAGTGCTTCGCAGGCCGTTCGCGTGGATCAGCCCTCGGCAAAGGACACCGCGCTCGCTCGCGCACGAGCTGAGCAGGAAAAAAAATGGGCGGACGGTGCACGGGCTCAACGAGAGAAAGCGGAATCCCAGGCCCCCACTTCCCCGGGCAATTTGGGGCCTGCCCAAGCCGCAAGACCCGCGGAGACGCCCGCCTCCGCCGCCGCCCAGCGCAAACCGCCAAAGACCAAGCCCCCGCGTTTTTTGGGAGCAGCCAGTGCGCCGACAGCACGCCATCCCGATTAGCCCCAAGTTTCCGGGGTCTCGCAAGGGCCGGGTTTCTGGCATGATCATCCGACCCTTGACTCGGGCGTGATCCATGTCCTTGCCTGACACCGACGACAACGATCTGCTGTTTGCCCCTGAACCCAGTGCCGCCGGCCTGGGCGCAGCCCTCAGCCCCTGGGTGGTGCTGATCGTTGACGATGAGCCGCAGGTTCACGAGGTTACCGAATTGGTGATGGCGGATTTCGAGTTCGCGGGGCGCCACTTGAAATTTCTCCACGCCTACAGCGCGGCCGACGCCCGCAAGGTCCTGGAGGGACGAGACGATGTCGCGCTCATCCTGCTGGACGTGGTGATGGAGTCCGAGCATGCTGGCCTGGATCTGGCACGGGACATCCGAGAACAGATGGGTAACCGGCGCTCGCGCATCGTGCTGCGCACGGGGCAGCCTGGACAGGCGCCTGAAGAGCAGGTCATCAAGAATTACGACATCAACGACTACAAGGAAAAGACCGAGCTCACCAAGCGCAAGCTCAATACCGTCTTTTTCGCGGCCCTGCGCTCGTACCGCGACATCCTGATCATTGAGGAAAGCAAGGCTGCGCTGCGTCGCTCCATCGAGGCTATTCAGCGGGTGTATGACTCTCGCAACCTGAGGGTTTTTGCTTCGGCCGTATTGAACCAGGTGGCGCACCTGCTGGGCTACGAAGCGCGCGGGCTGTGCGCCAACCGCATTTCGGCCTATGCCACCTCCGAATGGGATGGGCGCCTGCACATCCTGGCGGCCACGCCCGAATACGCGGGCTTGCTGGACGACTTGGCGGACGAGTCCCTGCCCAACAAGGTTCGCGAGGCGCTGGAGCGCGCCGAACGCGAGCAGCGGAGCTTGTTTGAGCCCCATTACTGTGTGGGCTACTACCGCACCAGCGCCGGCAGCATCAGCCTGCTCTACATTGAGTTCAGCGACGCCGTCGATCGCGAGGCCCAGGAGTTGCTGGAGATTTACTGCTCCAACGTGGCCATCACTTACGAATCCCTGTTGTTGCGGGAAGAGGTGCTGGAAACCCAGCGGGACATGGTGTATGTGCTCGGTGAGGCACTTGAGCGGCATCAGTTCCAGGGGGGTGCGCACGTGCGGCGCATCTCGGAGCTCAGCGCCCTGATCGCCGCGGCTCGGGGCATGTGCTCGGTTGAGGTCGAGCATTTGCGACTGGCCGCGGCCCTTCACGATGTGGGCATGGTGTCGGTGCCAGAAGGCATCCTCAGCAAACCCGGCAAGCTCAGTGCGGATGAATGGGCGGCCATGCAAACCCACACCCAGTCCGGCTACGACTTGCTGGCGCAAAGCAAGCGTCGCATCTTGCGCCTGGGGGCACAGATTGCGCTGGAGCATCACGAGCGCTGGGATGGCCAAGGGTACCCCCGCGGATTGGCCGGCGAAGCCATTAGCGTGCAAGGCCGCATCGTGGCGCTGGCGGATGTGCTGGACACACTGGTCTCGGACCGCGTTTACAAGGCCCGCTGGGACTTTGAAACAGCCCTCGAGTACATCGAGAGCCAGGCCGGCTTGCACTTTGACCCAGGCTTGGTGCCCTTGTTGATGCAAAACGTGGACAAGGTGCGCGCTTTGTACGCGCAGTACCCCGACAGCCAGCTCAGTCCAAACGCTTGACCTGGATCAGCGCCTGATATTTCTCCAGCAACTGCTCCCCGGTCTCCGGGTGGGCGGGGTCTTTGGGAATGCAGGCCACAGGGCACAGCAAGGCGCATTGGGGCTGATCAAAGTGCCCGACGCATTCCGTGCAGCGCGCGGGATCGATCACATAGTGCTCCATGCCCAGGGAGATGGCCTGGTTGGGGCAAACCGGTTCACAGACATCGCAGTTGATGCACTCTTCGGTGATCTTCAGCGCCACCTCAGCCCCCTCGCTTGGCCTGCAAGCGCTGCAGCACGCCCGGCCCCACGAACTTGCGCACATCGCCACCCAACATGGCAATCTCGCGCACAAACGTGCCGCTAACGAATTGGTAGTCGTCGCCGGGGGTTAAAAACACCGTTTCCACTTCGGGCATCAATTGGCGGTTCATGCCCGCCATCTGAAACTCGTAGTCGTAATCACTCACCGCGCGAATGCCCCTCACCACAACGTGCGCCCCCTGTGCACGCACGAAGTTGCTCAGCAGCCCTTCGAACGACACCACATCCACCTGCGGCACATCCGCCAAGGCTTCCCGCGCCATGGCCAAACGCTCGTCCAACGTGAACAGTGTTTTCTTGTGGTGGGCAGACGCCACGGCGAGCACGACCTGGGGAAACAGGCGCGCGGCCCGGCGCACGATGTCTTCGTGACCCAGGGTCAGGGGATCAAAGGTACCGGGGTAGACCGCTTTCATGGGGCTGAATTGTCAACGTTGCGCCGGAACAAGTGAGCGTGGGTCGCTCCGGCCTTCAGGTGACGATGCAGGGCGAGACGCGAGGACTCGGGATACGGCCTCGGCGCTTCCAAATAAATCCATCCGCCTGGCTGTATCGCAGCAGTGGCCGCGGCCAGCGCAGGCTCAAACAGTTGCGCATCGAAGGGCGGGTCCAGCAAGATCAAGTCCCAGGCATCGGGAATCAAGGCGCCCAGGGCATCCCCGGCCTGCACCTGGACGCGTTCCGCCGCCCCCGGCAGGCGCGTGACGACCTGCCGCAAGCTGGCCGCTGCGGCCGCATCGCGCTCGACCAATTTGACCCATGCCGCGCCGCGCGAAGCCGCCTCCAGGCCCAAGGCACCGCTGCCGGCAAATGCGTCCAGGACCCGCCAACCCGACAGGTCCTGTCCCAACCAGTTGAACAAGGTCTCGCGGAGGCGATCACCGGTCGGGCGTAGGCCCGGGCGATCCAAAACCGGCAGTTTGCTGCGACGCCACAGCCCCCCAACGATCCGGACCTCTCCGGTCGCTGACTTCCCTGGCTTGGTCACAGGCGAACCGCGATGCCCGCGTCCCGCATGAAAGCTTTGGCCTCGCCAATGCTGTGCTGCCCATCGTGAAAGATGCTGGCAGCCAGGACCGCATCGGCGCCACCCAGGCGAATCCCATCGACCAAGTGCTGCAAGTTCCCCACGCCACCGCTGGCAATCACCGGAACGTCGACCGCATCACTGACTGCACGCGTCAGCGGCACATTGAAGCCCGCACGCGTTCCGTCGCGATCCATGCTGGTCAGCAAAATCTCCCCCGCGCCCTGTGCCTGCATGGTCTGCGCCCACGCCACGGCATCGAGCCCCGTGTCCTTGCGGCCCCCATGGGTGAAAACATTCCAGCCGCCCAGCCCGTTGTCCTTCGCATCGATGGCCACCACGATGCACTGCGAACCGTATTTGTCGCTGGCCTCGCGGATGAGCTCGGGGCGCGCCACCGCCGCCGAGTTGAAGCTGACCTTGTCGGCGCCAGCGTTCAGCAACCGCCGTACATCGGCCACCTCCCGAACACCGCCCCCCACCGTCAAGGGGATGAAGACTTGGGCGGCCACCGCTTCAATGATGGGAAGAATCAAATCCCGGCCTTCGTGCGTGGCGGTGATGTCCAAGAACGTCAGCTCGTCGGCACCCTGTTCGTTGTACCGACGGGCGATCTCCACCGGATCGCCGGCGTCTCGCAAACCAACGAAATTGATCCCTTTAACGACCCGGCCGTCTTTGACGTCCAGGCAAGGGATGAGGCGCTTGGCCAGCATGTCTCTATCCTTCTGCACGGCGAAGCACGTCGCCTCTAAGCGCTCAGTGGGCGCGCTTTTTGCCCACCTTCTTCTTGACCTTTTTCGTCGTCTTCTTCTTCACAACCTTTTTGGTGGTTACCTTGGCTTTGTGCCCCGCCTGGGCCGCCTGAACCCCCTTGGCCGACTTCACCGCGTGAGCGCCCTTGTGCGTTGCCGCTTGTGCGTCGGGGAGCGTGCTCACCGACCCCAGCAGGCCAAATGCCAAAGCCACGATCCAGGTATTCAGGGTCATGCCCATCTCCTCGTTGGTGAAAGGTTTCTATTTTCGAAGGGCATCCGCCCGAAGCTGGGCCGACTGCAAATCCAGCGCACCGGTGTAAATCGCTTTCCCGCAAATCACGCCGCTGATGCCTTCGTCTTCCACGGCGCACAGGGCTTCGATATCGGCCCAGCCCGCCAGCCCTCCCGACGCCACCACGGGAATGCTGAGTTGCTGCGCCAAGCGCACCGTGGCCTCCACATTGATACCACTGAGCATGCCGTCGCGGCCGATATCGGTGTAGATCACCCCTTCGATACCGTAGTCCTCGAACTTCTTGGCCAGGTCCCCGACCTCGTGGCCGGAAAGCTTGCTCCAGCCATCGGTCGCCACCTTGCCATCCTTGGCGTCCAAACCCACCCAAATGTGGCCACCAAATGCCGTGCAGGCGTCCCGAATGAACCCCGGGTTTTTGACCGCCGCCGTACCAACGATGACGGCGCTGATGCCGTCATCCAAATAGCGCTCGATGGTGTCCAAGTCACGGATCCCACCGCCCAGTTGCACCGGAATCTCGTCGCCCACTTCCCGCAGGATGGACTTGACCGCCGCTTCGTTGACCGGCTTGCCCGCAAAGGCCCCGTTCAGATCGACCAAATGCAAGCGCCGCGCACCGGCCGCTAGCCAGCGTCGTGCCATGGCGGCAGGGTCTTCACCGAAGGTGGTGCTCGCGTTCATGTCGCCTTGCTGCAGGCGCACGCAATGGCCGTCTTTCAGATCGATGGCAGGAATCAACAACATGATGCAAACAGGTCCTTAGGGGCTTGCGCCTTGGGGGTTCCAGGTCAAAAAATTCCGGTACAGCCGCAGACCCAGTTCCGCACTCTTCTCGGGGTGAAACTGGGTCGCGAAAATGTTATCCCGAGCGAGGGCGCAGGCGAATGCACCGCCGTAGTCGGTCGTTGCGGCCACATCCTCCGGACGAGACGGCGCGGCGTAATAACTGTGCACAAAGTAGAAGTAGGCGCCGCCGGGAATCCCCGCCCACATCGGGTGCCCCAGATGACCTGCGGCGAGGTCCACGCGGTTCCACCCCATTTGTGGCACCTTAAACCGGCTGCCATCAGCCTGATACCGTCCCGCCAACTGGAACCGCCGCACGCGCCCGGGCAACAGGCCCAGGCCTGGCGTGTCCTGCTCTTCACTGTGCTCCAACAGCATTTGCATGCCCACGCACACGCCCATCAAAGGCTTGCCCGCCGTGACCGCACTCAACACGGCTTCGCGGGCCCCGCTTTGTGCGAAGTGCGCCATGCAATCCCGCATCGCCCCTTGGCCCGGCAGCACGATACGGTCCGCCGCACGAACCTGATCGGGATCGTGGCCGACCTCCACACGTACGTCGCTGCCCTTGGCCGCTTCCTGGACGGCCTGCGCCACCGACCGCAGATTGCCCATGCCGTAATCCAGCACCAAGACCGTACTCATGGTCGCGGCCTCACAAACTGCCTTTGGTGCTGGGGATGACGCCTGCGGCGCGGGGGTCCAACGCCAGAGCCGCACGCAGGGCACGGGCAAACGCCTTAAAAACCGCCTCGCACTGATGATGGGCGTTGTGTCCCTTCAAGCCGTCAATGTGCACGGTGATCCCCGCGTGGTTCACAAAGCCCTGGAAAAATTCGTAGCTCAGCTGGGTGTCGAAGTCCCCAATGCGGCCCGCGGTAAAGGGCACCTGCATGTGCAAGCCTGGGCGTCCAGAGCAGTCCACCACCACGCGGGCCAAGGCTTCATCCAAAGGCACATAGGCGTGGCCATAGCGGGTGATGCCGCGCTTGTCGCCCAGGGCTTGCGCGACCGCTTGCCCCAGCGTGATGCCCACATCTTCAACGGTGTGATGACCATCGATGTGCAGGTCTCCCTTGGCCTCAATCGTCAAGTCGATCAAGCCGTGCCGCGCAATTTGGTCAAGCATGTGGTCAAAAAAGCCCAGGCCTGTCTGCATTCGAGCCTGCCCGTGCCCATCCAAGTCGAGAGTCACACGAATGTCGGTTTCCGCGGTTTGGCGGTGAACAGTGGCGGTGCGATGGCTCATGAGGTCATCCGATCGAATCAAGGGCAATCAAGTGGGGTTCAAAACCACATCCAGTGCGGCGAGCAAGGTGTCCGTCTGGGCCTCAGTGCCGATGCTGATGCGCAAAAAGTCGGCAATCCGAGCCGGCTGGCTGAAGTGACGGACCAGAACTTTGTGCTGGCGCAGCGCGGCGGCCACATGGGCACCCCGATGTCCCGGATGGCGCGCGAAAACAAAATTGGCGGCGGACGGCAAGACCTCAAAGCCCCGCTGCTGGAGCGCCAAGCTCAAGCGGTTTCGCGTGGCCATGATGCGATCGCAAGTCAAACGGAACCAAGATTCATCCTCGACCGACGCCTGTGCCCCGGCCTGCGCCAGGCGGTCCAAGGGGTAGGAATTGAAGCTGTCCTTCACCCGAACCAGGGCCTCGATGAGCGCGGGGTGCCCCAGCGCATAGCCGACCCGCAAGCCGGCCAAAGCACGAGATTTCGAAAATGTGCGAATCACCAAGAGATTCGGATGCTGGGCAATCAAGGGCGCCACGGAGTCGGCGCCGAAGTCCACATAGGCTTCATCCACCACCACCACCGAATCGCGATTGCCATCCAGCAGCCGCTGGACCTCAGCCCGAGGCAGGGCAACGCCCGTTGGGGCGTTGGGGTTGGGGAAGATGATGCCGCCGTTCGGACCTGCATTCAGGTAGTCCTGAACCTCAATCTCAAACGTTGCGTTGAGCGGAATTTCGCGGGTTGTGATGCCATACAGCTTGGCGTAGACGGGGTAAAAACTGTAGGAGATGTCCGGGTGCAGCAGCGGCAGAGGGTGCCGAAGCAAGCCCATGAACACGTGGGCCAGCACCTCGTCGGATCCATTGCCCACGAAGACCTGATCCTGAGTCACCCCGTGGTAGCTGGCCAAGGTTTCACGTAACAGCGTCGACTGGGGATCGGGGTACAAGCGCAGGGCTTCCCCACCTTGCGCCGCAATGGCGGCCACCACGTGCTCGCTGGGCGCGTAAGGGCACTCATTGGTATTGAGCTTGACCAGCCCCTCAATCCGCGGCTGCTCACCCGGCACGTAGGGCGTGAGCCCCCGCACGGTGTCACTCCAGAAACGGCTCATGTTGATCGTCCTGACCCTGCCACGACAGGGTCCACTTGAAACGGATTGAGGATGGACACCCGATCGATGACTTGCCCATGGGGCAGGGTTTCAGACAGAAACCATTCACAGCTTTGCTGCTGCGCCGAGGCGATCAGCAGCGCATCGGCATAGGGCAGCCCCCAGCGACTCTCCACGGCCCAGGCCGACTCCACGGTCGCATGGTCCGTGCTCCAGGGGTGCCAGAGTTGATAACGCCGGACCTCGGCTCGCGCATCACCCGCAGAGAGCGCGCTGGGGTAGCGAGCCCGAGCCTGGGCATAGAAGGCATCCAGCACCTGAGTGCTCAATCGCCCCGTGCGCTGCGTCCAGCAATGCACCAACCACTGGCGTGCCCGCTCACGACGCGGCGCGTCCACGTCAAACGCGGCCAGCAAAACGCCACTGTCCACAAAGGTCAGGGGATTCACGCCCGGCCTCGCCGCACCGTACGGGACTGGGCTTGCGCAAAGCTTTTGAATTCCAGCGCCTCGCGCATGCCCCGCTCATAGGCGTCATCGTGGCGCATCTTTTCGGCCAGTAGTTCGCCCAGCCAACGCGACACGCTGGTATTCCGGCGCGCCGCCTCGACCCGCACCCAATCGGCCACAGCGTCTTCCATCGTCACGGTGACATTTCGCATCGCTCCATTGTCTTACGACTTTGGTTCAGCACGAACTTCGTGTTGCACGAAGTTCGTGTTCATGCCGCTCGCGCCGAATCAACGTCCGCACCGGGAAATCCCCTGCCATCCGTTGAGCGCCCTGCACGCTCCAATCGCATTTCAGTTCTGGAGAAGTCTGATGAACGGTGCGCAAGCCCTGATGCAAACCTTGACCGATGCGGGCATTGAGGTGTGCTTCACCAACCCCGGCACGTCCGAGATGCACTTCGTGGCCGCACTGGACGATCAACCCCGGATGCGGGCGGTGCTGTGCCTCTTCGAGGGTGTGGCCACCGGTGCGGCCGATGGCTATGCCCGCATGGCGGACAAGCCCGCAGCCACGCTGTTGCACCTGGGGTGTGGCCTGGGCAACGGCCTGGCCAATTTGCACAACGCCCGCAAGGGCAAGGTGCCGGTGCTCAATATCGTGGGGGATCACGCCACGTATCACGCCCCACTGGATGCCCAACTGCAGTCGGACATCGAAACCGTGGCGCGCAACGTGTCCCCGGGCTTTGTCCGCACCGCCACTCAGACCGGCACATTGGCCCAAGACGCGGTGGACGCCCTGCAAGTGGCCCGGGGGCGCCCCGGGCAGGTGGCCACCTTGATCCTGCCCGCCGACGTTTCGTGGAGCGACGGGGGACAAGCTGTGGCGCCGCCGCCCGCCCCCGTCGCGCCGGTATGCGACGACACCACGCTGGAGTCTCTGGTGGCGCTGCTGCAATCCGGGGCAAGGGTGGCCTTCTTGCTCGGGGGGCAGGCGTTGCGAGAGGCGGCCTTGGTCTCCGCCGCGCGCATCGCCGCGCACAGTGGCGCCAAATTGTTCAGCGAAGTTTTCCCCACCCGACTGACCCGCGGCGCCGGGGTGCCGGCGGTGGAGCGTATGGCCTATCTGGCCGAGCTGGCATCCGTGCAGTTGCGTGGGTTTGAGCACCTGGTCCTGGTCGATGCCAAGGCACCGGTGTCGTTCTTCGCTTACCCCGGCAAAAAGAGTGAGCTGGTGCCGCCCGGCTGCCAAGTGCACACCCTGTGCAGCCCCGAGCAGGACGCCGCCGCCAGTCTGACCCGTTTGGCCCAAGCCCTGGGCGTTGACGCGCTCACCCCCCCCCGATCCCCGGCCTTGCGGCCCAGCCGCCCCCGCGGGCGCAAGCTGACGGCGGAAAAAGTGTGCAAAGCCATCGGGCACTTGCTGCCGGAAAACGCCATCGTCGTGGACGAGGCCATCACCTCCGGACTGATGTTGCCCAAGTTCACCGCCGGCGCCCCTCGCCATGACCTGCTGACCCTGACGGGCGGCGCCATCGGGCAGGCGCTGCCCAACGCCATCGGGGCGGCCATCGCGTGCCCGAATCGGCCCGTCCTGGCCCTGGTCGGTGACGGCAGCGCCATGTACACGATCCAAGCCCTCTGGACGATGGCGCGGGAGGGACTGAACGTGGTCACCGTGATCTTCAACAACGCGGCGTATTCGGTGCTCAATGTGGAGCTTTCCCGCGTCGGGGCCCAGGAGGCGGGGCCAAAGGCCAAGGCGCAATTGGACCTCAGCGCGCCAGGCTTGAACTTCACGGCGTTGGCCCAGGGCATGGGCGTCCCCGCCACGCGGGTGCAGAGCCCGGAGGGGTTCGTGCAAGCGTTGGAGCGCACCCTCAGCACCCCAGGGCCGCACTTGATCGAGGCCCTGGTGCCGCCCTCCCTGTCTGGACTCAAGCTGAAGCTCTTGCCCACCGTGCTGGAGTCGCTGGAAGGCCTGCCCGCCCCTGTCGCCCGTTTCTTGAAGCGCAAACTCGCCCCTTGAGTGCACAGCCCATCATGGACAAGCCAATGCAATCCGACGTGGTGGTGGTGGGTGGGGGGCTGGCGGGCATCGTCACCGCGTTAGAGGCCCTACGCAAAGGGCGCTCCGTCACCTTGATTGACCGCGACACCCCCGAACGACTGGGCGGGCTGGCCCTGTGGGCGTTTGGGGGCATGGCCTTGGTGGGCACGCCGCTGCAGGCCAAAAAGAAGATTCCCGACAGCCCCGACCGCGCGCTGCGGGACTGGCTGCGGTTTGGCGAACTGCCCGACGACGACCCCTGGTCGCTGGCTTGGGCGCGGCACTATGTGGAGCACTCCTGCGCCGAGGTGTACGACTACCTGCTGGCCCACGGCTTGCGCTTCATGCCGGCCGTGAACTGGGTGGAGCGCGGCTGGCAGGGCGACGGCAACTCCGTGCCGCGTTATCACATCGTCTGGGGCACCGCTCGCCACATGACATTGACCTTGATCGCGGCGCTGCGCGCCGCCGATTCGGGCGGGCGCCTGCGCCTCCTGCACCGCCACCGGGTCACCGCCCTGGACACGCAGGCGGGACAGGTCACCGGGGTCCACGCCACGGACGAGGCCACCGGCGCGTCCGTGCGCTGCCAGGCGACAGCCGTCGTGCTGGCCATGGGCGGGCTCAACGGGCATCACGCGGCCGTGCGCGCCCACTGGCCCCAAGGCCGCGCCCTGCCCGCGACGTTTCTCAACGGCGCGCACCCCTACTCCGACGGCACGCTCCACCACTGGGCTGCCGAGCACCTGGGCGCCCCGCTGGTGCGTCCGGGCGAGATGTGGAATTACGCCGCCGGTTTCCCGCACCCCCAGCCGCACTTTGAAGGGCATGGGCTCTCCAGCATCCCCTGCAAATCCGCGCTGTGGCTGAACCACCGGGGCGAGCGCCTCGGCCCGGAGCCGCTGGTGACGGGGTTCGATACCCATGCGCTGTGTCAGCGGGTGGCCGCCCTCGAAAAGCCCTACACCTGGCACCTGCTGAACTGGCGCATCGCGGCCAAAGAGTTGGCCATCTCGGGCGCCGAGCACAACGCCCGCATTCGCGACCGTCAGTTCCTGCGTTTCCTCAAGGAAACCCTGTTGGGCAATCACCGTTTGGTGCGCCAAATGCAGGCCGAGAGCCCGCATTTTTTGGTCGACGCCACGTTGGCCGGCCTGGCTCACCAAATGAACGCGCTAACCGGCACCCAAGACGTGCGGGCCGAAGTGCTGCAGGCCACGGCCGACACCTTTGATGCGAACTTTTCACGCGGCGACAGTCTGCACAACGACGATCAGATCCGCCGCATCCTCCACGCCCGTCAGTGGGGCCCAGACCGCCTGCGCACCTGCAAACCCGCGCCCCTGCAACAGCGCGGCGCCGGGCCCTTCATCGCCATCCAGATGCAATTGATCACCCGCAAGAGCCTGGGTGGCCTGCGAACGGATTTGCAAAGCCGCGCGCTCAACACCGCGGGCAAACCGATTCCCGGCCTCTATTGCGTCGGAGAGGCGGCCGGGTTTGGCGGCGGTGGGGCCAACGGCAAACGCTCCCTTGAAGGCACGTTCCTGCCCGGTTGCATCCTCACGGCGCGGGCTGCGGCGCGCGCACTGTGAAGGAAGCGCCCGCCCGCTGTTAAGCGAGGCGCATCGTGGCCGAGCGTGCGTGCGCCTGCAGGCCCTCGCCTTGGGCCAGCGTGTCGGCCACCGGCCCCAGGGCCTGCGCGCCCTGGGCGCTGATGTCGATCAGGCTGGAGCGCTTGACGAAGTCATACACCCCGAGCGGTGACGAGAAGCGCGCCGTGCCGCTGGTGGGCAGCACATGGTTGGGTCCGGCGCAGTAGTCGCCCAAGCTTTCACTGGCATAGGCGCCCAAGAAAATGGCACCCGCGTGGCGCAAATGGGGCAACCATTGGCGCGGCTGGGCGGCGCTGACTTCAAGGTGTTCAGGGGCGATGCGATTGCTGATGTCGCAGGCCTCTTCCATGCTGCGCGTGTGGATCAGGCCACCCCGGCCTTCGAGGCTCGCGCGGATGACCGCCGCACGCGGCATCTCGGGCAGCAGGCGTTCCATCGCTGCAGCCACGGCGTCGATGTAGGCGGCGTCGGGGCACAGCAGGATGGACTGCGCCAACTCGTCGTGCTCGGCTTGGCTGAAGAGGTCCATCGCCACCCAGCTCGGGTCCACCGTGCCATCGGCCAGCACCAGGATTTCGCTGGGCCCGGCAATCATGTCGATGCCGACCTGTCCAAACACCCGGCGCTTGGCGGCCGCCACGTAGGCGTTGCCGGGGCCGGTGATTTTGTCCACGCGCGGAATGGTGGCCGTGCCATAGGCCAGTGCGCCCACGGCCTGGGCACCCCCGATGGTGAACACGCGGTGCACGCCGGCCAGATAGGCCGCGGCCAGCACCAGGGGGTTGCGTTCACCCCGCGAGCCCTGGGACGAGCCATCCCGTCGGGCGGGCGTGGGCACCACCATGATGATCTCGGGCACCCCGGCCACCAGGGCAGGGATCGCATTCATCAGCACCGAACTCGGGTAGGCCGCCTTGCCACCCGGCACATAGATGCCCACCCGATCCAGCGGGGTCACTTGTTGGCCCAGGCGGTTGCCCTGGGCGTCGGTGAACTCAAAGCCTTGGCAGCACGCCTCCGCCTGGGCCTTGTGGTAGCGGCGCACGCGCTCGCTGGCTGTCGTCAGGGCCAAGCGCTGGTCCGCCGGCAATCCCTCGAAGGCGGCTTGCAAATCGGCACGCGGGATTTCCAACTCAGTCACCGATGCGGCCTGCACCCCATCGAACTGCGCCGTGCGCGCCAGCACGGCCGCATCACCATGCGCCCGAACCTCGGCCAGGATGCCGGCCACCGCCTGCTCGATCCCCGCATCGGTGTCTTCGCTCCAATGCAAGAGCGTTTGCAGGCTGTCGTCGAAGTCGGGGGCGGTGGTGGCGAGGCGGGTGATTTTCATGGGTCAATTTTGCGGCGCAAGGCGCCTTGCGTAGATCCGTGTCTCGTGGACGGCGTCTTCGTAGCGGTAGACGTCGGCGCCCAACTCGTCGTAGCCTTGACGGACGTAAAAGGCACGGGCGTGCTGGTTGTGAACCCAAGCATCCAGCCACAGCACGCCAGCCCCCCGGGCCGCCATGCCTTGTTCGGCGGCACGCAGCAACTGAGCGCCCAACCCCTGGCCGTGGCAACGCCGTTGCAGATAAAGGCGCTGCAACTCGGCGGGCCGCCCCGTGGACACCAACCGGTGTGTCACGTCCACCTGGCTTTGCGCAAAGCCAAGCAGGCCCTCGCCTTGTGCCAGCACCTGCAGCTCGACCGTCGGGTCGCGCATCAGCGCCAGGAATCGATCGGTTGTAAAAAATTCCGCAACCTCCCGCGCAAGGGCGGGGGTCACGCCGTCGGTGGCATAGGTTTCCAAGAAAACCTGGGCCCCGAGCGCAGCCAGCACCGGGGCGTCGGCGGCGACGGCCCGTCGGAGCTCCGGCATCAACGCTGCGCCACCGCCGCCTGCAGGCTTTGCAGCAGGGGCTGCAAACGCTCGCGCTTGAGCTTGGCTGAGACGGGGTTCATCACCAGGTACGAGGAAATGGGCAAGATGTGCTCCACCTCCACGAGGTTGTTAGCCTTGAGGGTGCTGCCGGTGCTCACCAGATCGACGATGGCGTCCGCCAGCCCGGTGAGCGGTGCGAGCTCCATGGACCCGTACAGCTTGATCAGATCCACGTGCACGCCCTTTTCGGCGAAGTGCTGGCGGGCCAGGTAGGTGTACTTGGTCGCCACGCGAATGCGGGCACCCTGGCGCACCGCCGCGCCGTAATCAAAGTCGGCGCGCGTGGCCACCGAGAGGCGGCACCGGGCAATCTGCAGATCCAGCGGGCGCAACAAGGCCCCCCCCCCATAGGGCCCGGCTTCGTGCTCGAGCAAGACGTCCAAGCCCGCCACCCCCACGTCCGCCCCGCCGTGCTGCACATAGGTCGGGACATCGCTGGCGCGCACCAGCACCACGCGCACATCCGCCTGGTTGGTGCGCAGAATCAGCGCGCGGCTTTTCTCGGGGTCGTCCACCACCTCGATGCCCGCGCTTTTCAACAGCGGTAGCGTGTCGTCAAAGATGCGGCCCTTGGACAGGGCAAGGGTCAGTCCACTCACTTGATTCTTTCGATGTCAGCGCCCAGGCCGCGCAGCTTGGCTTCCATTTGCTCGTAGCCGCGGTCCAGGTGGTAGATACGGTCCACCACCGTTTCGCCATCCGCACACAGCCCCGCAATGACCAAGCTGGCCGACGCCCGCAAATCGGTGGCCATCACCGTGGCGCCGCTCAGGCGCTCCACCCCGGTCACCACGGCCGTGTGCCCGTCTACTTCGATGTGGGCCCCCAGCCGAACCAACTCGTTGACGTGCATGAAACGGTTTTCAAAGATGGTTTCGCTGATCTTGGCCGCCCCTTGGGCGACGCAGTTCACCGCCATCAACTGCGCCTGCATGTCGGTGGGGAAGGCCGGATATTCACTGGTGCGAAAGCCCACAGCAACCGGCCGGGTGCTCATGGTGATGCGCAACTGGTTGTTGATGGCATTGATGCTGGCGCCCGCTTCGCGCAGCTTGTCGATCACCGCATCCAAATGGTCGGCGCGCGACCCGACCAAGGCCACATCCCCGCCTGCGGCGGCGACGGCGCACAAAAACGTGCCCGCCTCGATCCGATCCGGCACGATGGGGTGCGGCTGCACTGGCGCATGCAGGCGGTCCACGCCCTGAATGACGATGCGGCTCGTGCCATGGCCCGAGATCTTGGCCCCCATCTTGATGAGCAGCTCGGCCAGATCGGTGACCTCGGGCTCTTGCGCCGCGTTCTCCAGCACCGTCTCGCCCTCGGCCAAGGCGGCGGCCATCAGGAAGTTCTCCGTGCCGGTGACGGTGATCATGTCGGTGGTGATGCGCGCCCCCTTGAGGCGGCCGTTCACCTTGGCCAGGATGTAGCCGTGCTCCACGCGAATCTCGGCGCCCATGGCCTGCAGCCCTTTGATGTGCTGATCCACAGGGCGAGAACCGATGGCGCAGCCGCCCGGCAGGCTGACCGTGGCCTCGCCGAAACGCGCCAGCAACGGACCCAGCGCCAAAATGCTGGCGCGCATGGTTTTCACCAGTTCGTACGGGGCCTCGGGGCTGGTGACCGTGCCGGCATTCAACACCAGGCGGTGGCTGCCCTCTGCCTGCCACTCCACGCCGGCGCCCATGTTGCGCAACAGCTTGATCATGGTCTGCACGTCTTGCAGACGGGGCACGTTGTCCAGTACGACCGGCTCGGCCGTCAGCAGCGCAGCGCAGAGTTCCGGCAAGGCGGCGTTCTTGGCGCCGGAAATGGTCACCGTGCCATTCAGCGGCTTGCCACCGCGGATCAGGAGCTTGTCCATCAGTGGCTCGCTTCGCTTTGGAATTCAGTCGGCGTGAGGGTCTTCATCGACAGCGCGTGGATTTGCTCCTTCATGCGCTCCCCCAAGGCGGCATAGACGCGTTGGTGACGGCGCACGCGGGACAGACCTTCGAACTCGGGCGAGACGATGGTGGCAAAAAAGTGCCGGCCATCGCCGTTCACCTCCAGATGGGTACAGGGCAAGCCGGCGGCGATGTAGTCGCGCACCTCGATGGGCGTGGGATCAGACATGGTGTTCAGTGGCGGACTTTGTAGCCGCTCTTCAGGAGGTGGAGCGCCAAGGCGGCAACCAGCGCAAAGCTGGCCCCCACGATGGTCAAGCTGATCCACGGTGAACTGTCGCTGACGCCAAAGAAACCGTAGCGAAAGCCGTCCACCATGAAGAAGAAAGGATTGAGGTGGGATACCGCACGCCACACGGGCGGCAGCGAGTCCACCGAGTAGAAAACTCCCGCCAAGAAGGTCATGGGCATCACGATGAAATTCTGAAAGGCTGCGAGTTGGTCGAATTTTTCGGCCCACAGCCCGGCGATCAGGCCCAGGCTGCCCATCAGTCCCGCACCGAGCAATCCGAACGCCAAGGCCCAGGCCAAATGGGCCGGCTGAAACGCGGCCCAGGGCACAAACCACACCGTCGCCAAGGCCACCCCCGCCCCCACACACAGCCCGCGCAAGACGGCGGCCCCCACATAGGCCAGAAACCAATCTCGGGCCGACAGCGGCGTCAGGAGGAGAAACACCAGATTGCCCGTGATCTTGCTTTGAATCAGGCTGGAGCTGCTGTTCGCAAACGCGTTTTGCAGCACGCTCATCATCACCAAACCCGGCAACAGAAAACTGCCGTAGGGCACGCCGTGCACGCGCACATGCTCATCGAGCACATGCCCAAAGATCATCAGGTACAGAACAGCCGTGAGCACCGGCGCGGCAATGGTTTGGAAGCTGACCTTCCAGAAACGCAGCAATTCTTTTCTAAAGAGCGTCGCCGCCCCGGAGGTGGCCCTCATGGCGATTCCCCTCCAACGATCTCCAGGAACACGTCTTCCAAGTCCGCGCGGCCGATTTCCAGATCTTCAATGGGCACCTGTGAACTCCGCAAGCGGGCCAGGACCTGCTCGACGTCTGCCGCGTCATGGGCTTTGATTTGCACGATGCGCCCGGTCACTCGGGCCTCAAGGCCCAACGGCAGCACCGCGTCTGTCTTGAACCGCAACACCTGATGGCTGCGATTCGCCAGCAACGCCGCCGTGCGGTCCAGCGCCACCAAACGCCCTTGCTTGAGCATGCCGATCCGCCCACACAGGGCTTCCGCCTCTTCCAGGTAATGGGTGGTCAGCAACACCGTGGTGCCCTGCTCCTTGTTCAGGCGAGCAATAAACGCCCACAGGGTCTGGCGCAATTCCACGTCCACTCCGGCGGTGGGTTCATCCAACACGATCACCGGCGGCCGGTGCACCAGGGCTTGCGCCACCAACACGCGACGCTTCATGCCCCCACTGAGCTGACGCATATTGGCGTCCGCCTTGGCAAGCAAGCCCAGGTTGTCGAGCAGCTCCTCAATCCAGCGCTCGTCGGCCTGCAGGCCAAAGTAGCCGCATTGGAAGCGCAAGGTCTCCCGCACCGAGAAGAACGGGTCAAACACCAACTCCTGGGGCACCACGCCGAGCAAGCGCCGCGCGGCAGCAAAGTCGCCGACCACATCGTGGCCCAGCACCTCCACGCGCCCTTGATCGGCGCGTGAAAGCCCCGCCAAGATGGAAATCAGGCTGGTCTTGCCGGCGCCATTGGGACCCAAAAGCCCAAAGAACTCCCCGGGCGGGATGTCAAAACTGACGTCCTGCAAAGCCGGGTTGGAGGCGCCGCGGTAGGTCTTCTTCACCCGCTCGAAGCGGATGGCGGGTGTCGCGGTCATGCGCCAATTCTAGAAAACCACTTCCATCAGCGGAAAAACTGGGGTTATCGTGCAGCGTCCCCGAGGCAAAACACCCATGGCCCCACCCAAAAAGCCCCGCCGTACCGCCGAGCGCATCCTGGAAGTGACGCTGGATTTGTTTAACCGTTTTGGTGAACCCAATGTCTCCACCACGCTGATCTCGGCCGAGCTGAACATCAGCCCCGGCAATTTGTATTACCACTACCCCGCCAAAGACGAGCTGATCAATGCGCTTTTCCAGCGCTTTGACACCGAGCTCGCTGACCTGCTGCTGGCGGCCGACAACGTGCGTCATGTGGAAGACGCGTGGTTCTTCTTCCATACGCTGTTCGAACTGATTTGGAAGCACCGCTTCCTGTACCGCGATTTGAACGATTTGCTCTCCAAGAACCGCAAACTGGAGACGCACTTTCAAACGGTGTTGGCCCGCAAGCAAGAAGCCATGCGCGGCGTGCTGGCCGGCTTAAAAATCGGCGGCGCCCTCAAGATGGACCCGCGCGAGGCGGCACCCGTCGGTGCCAGCATGGTGGTGCTGCTGAGTTATTGGCTGAGTTACGAGTACGTCAAAGACCCCCGCCACGCGCTGGAACCCGAACGCGCGGGGTCCGCCTTGCTGAGGGGCGCCTTTCATGTGCTGAGTGTGCTGATGCCCTATCTGGAGCCCCAATCCCGCGAGCACCTGCACCGATTGGCCAGCCAGTACCTGTCATCCTGATTCAAGGGAGTTTCGCCATGCCCAAATGGACCGCTTTCCCCTATGAGAACAAGGCCTTTCAATACACGCTGGCCAGCCTCAAGAAGAACTGGGCTCGTTTACACCAAGGCGATGGCGAGCCCTGGCCCAAGGAAGAGGCCGTGCAAAAGGCGTGGCTGCACTTTCACGCGGGTGACTTCAAGAAGGCGGTGGATGCCGGACTGAAGGTCGGCGGCGCCGGCTTGACCTGCGCCAACAAGGCCCAATCGATTTACGCGACTTACCTCGAAAAAAACGAGAAAACCAAGCTCGAGTTGTACCTGGAGGTTGCCGAGCGCGCGGAGGCTCAGCAAGCCGACGAGCCCCACAACCCCAATGCCTTTTATTGGCAGGCCTACGCGCTCGGACGCTACGGACAGGGCATCACCGTGGCCAAGGCGCTGTCGCAAGGCCTGGGCATCAAGATCAAGTTCGCGCTAGAGACCGCCATCGAACTGGCGCCCAAGCACGCGGATGCGCACTTGGCTCTGGGCGCTTTTCACGCGGAGGTGATCGACAAGGTGGGGCCGCTTCTGGGCAAGACGCAAGGGGCGGACCCGGCCACGGGGCTCAAACTGCTGACGCAAGCCGGCAAGTTGGCCCCCCACTCAGCCATCGGCATGATTGAACGCGCCAACGGCTTGGTGATGCTCGAAGGGGAAAAGCGCCTGGAGGAGGCCGAGGCGCTTTACCTCAAGGCGGCGGCCTGTGAACCCCTGGATGCCATGGAGTGCTTGGACATCGAGTTGGCGCGATCCGAGTTGGAAGATTGAGGTCACAGACCTCGCTCAGGCCTCCGGCTCGTCCACCCCTTCGGCCAGTTCCTCGGCACTCGCCCCCCGTCGCCCGCCCCGGCGCGCTGCCTTGCGGGCGGCTTGGCGCGCCACGCGCTCTACTTCGGCCACCGCGGCGGCGGCTTCCCACGCGCGAAACGCCTCGGGGGTCTCCAGCGTGATCCGGCCCAGAACCCCCTGACGAAATTCATAAATCAACACTTCAGCCGCTTTCTGCAAGTTCACGCGGCCACCGCTCTGCATGGCCCCCCGCTTGCGCCCAATCGCGGCCAGCACCGCCTCGTCATCCGTCGCCGGGTCCACCACCAGCGCGCCCAGGGCGTATCGCGCCTCCAGCAAAGCGGGATAGTCTCGACGCAGATCCCGCAGCAGGTCCAAGGCCACCAACTCTTCACTGAAGGCATTGCGGCCTACCGCACCGCTGGCCGCCAAGTTTTGCCCCGCTTCAGGAATGTGAATCCGCGGCCACAGCATGCCCGGCGTGTCAAACAAATAGACGTCGTTGGCCAGTTGCAGTTTTTGCTCGACTTTGGTGATGCCGGGCTCGTCCCCCGTCTTGGTCGCCTTGCGACCCATCAATCGATTGATCAGGGTGGATTTGCCCACATTGGGAATGCCGCAGATCAGAACCCGCAACGGTTTGACCATGCCGCCGCGGTGGGGCGCCAATTCCCGAACGGCCTGCAAGAGCGCCTTGACGGGCGCCGCTTGCTGGGAGTCCACCGCCAAGGCCCGGGTGGCCGGACGGGCGTTGTACGCCGCCAACCAGGCGTCCGTCCGGATCGGATCGGCCAAGTCCTGTTTGTTCAGCAACTTGAGCGTGGGCTTGTGGCCCGTCATGTCCGCCAGCAACGGGTTGGCACTCGACCCCGGGCAGCGGGCATCGATGAGTTCGATGACCACATCAATGCCCTCCTTCAGTCGATCCTGAATCGCCTGACGGGTGGCATGCATGTGCCCGGGGAACCATTGAATTGCCATCGTTGCGGCCCTTGAAGGAAACCCGCATTGTCCCTGGGGGCACGCCCCTAGGGCTTTGTCGCATGCACGCTGCAAATCCCTTGCGTTCCTACCGCAGAATCACACGACCCTTGGCTTTGTGTAGCGGAGAACGACGTGCTCTTGGACCTCCTCCCCGACAGTGCCCGCGCGGCCAGTCTTGGCACCTTGATGAAGGGTGCTGGAAAAGTCACGCGCTACATCCCCATTCCCCAGCCCACGTTGCTGGTCGGACCGGGTTCGATGACCCGATTGGGCGAACTGATTGCCGGATTCGGACACCTAAAACTGCTCATCGTCACGGATGCCGTGATTGCCAAGCTGGGCCTGCTCAAAGGGCTGACGGATGCTTTGGAAAGCGGTGGCACCGAGTACGCGGTCTTTGACGAAATCACACCGGACGCCCCCATCCCCCTCATCGAGCGCGGCCTGGCCTTTTTTCGAGATCAGGGCTGTGATGCCTTGATCGCGGTCGGCGGGGGCTCCAGCATGGATGCCGCCAAAGCCATTGCGGTCGCCGCAGCCAACCCCAAGCCCCTGCGCCGCTTGGCCGGGTATTTCAAGGGCCGGCACGCCCCACTGCCGCTCTATGCCGTGCCCACCACGGCCGGCACCGGATCCGAGGTCACGGTCGCCGCGGTGATCTCTGACCCCGAGCGCAAAGACAAGATCGTCATCGTCGATCCGCGCATCGTGCCGCGTGCTGCGGCGCTCGACCCGACCCTCATGACCGGATTGCCGCCGGCGGTGACCGCCGCGACAGGCATTGACGCCCTGACCCATGCAGTGGAAGCCTTCATCGGCCAATGGGCCACCGATTACACCGACGGCTTGGCGCTGACGGCCGTGGGGCTGATCTTTGGCAACCTGCGCACGGCCTACCTCGAGGGCGGCAACTTGGCCGCCCGGGAGAAGATGGCGCTGGCCTCGACCTATGCCGGCATGGCCTTCACGCGGGCCAATGTCGGTTATGTGCACGCCATCGCACACCAGTTCGGCGGGCGCTATCACACCCCTCACGGGCTGGCCAATGCCATCGTGTTGCCCCATGTTTTGCGCTTCTCTGCCCCCGCCATCACGGCGCGGTTGGCGCGCTTGGCTGTCGCCGCGCGACTGGGCGAAGCCAGTGACCGCGATGACGAATTGGCCGAACGGTTCTTGGATGCCATCGACCAACTCAATGCCGACTTGGCGATCCCCCGCACCTTGGCCGCATTGAAGCGCAGCGACATCGCCAGCATCGCCCGCGGCGCCCGCGCGGAGGCCGATGCCGGCTACCCGGTGCCGCGCTACATGAGTCAAGACGAATGCGTGGCCTTGCTCAAAGCGCTGCTGCCGGTGGACGGTGAGAGCGGCGCGGCACCCGCGCCGGTCGCGGCCGCCAAGCCCAGCAGCCCCCGCAAACCGGCGGCTCCAGCGCCAGCCAAGTCCGCGCCCAAGACCCCCGCCAAGACCCCGGCCAAAAAGACTGCCCGCAAGGCTTGATCTCAGGAGACGTCCGATGCCCACGAAAAAGGTAGTAACCGTCACCCTCGGCTCCTCTAAGCAGGATTTCGAGTTCAAGACCCGGTTCTTGGGTCATGACTTCATCGTTCAGCGCCTGGGTGCCGACGACGACACCACCAAGGCTTGGGAGCTGATGCGCCGCCACCAGGCCGATGCGGATGCCGTGGGCCTGGGAGAAATTGGCGACCACTACCAGGTGGGCCTGCGCACGGTGGTCAACAAGGAGACCAAACGGCTCCTCAACGTGGTGACCCGTGTGCCGGCCACCACCGGCGCGACCTTGCGGCGCCTGCTGCAGGTGCGCGCCATCCGACACGTGCAGCACGAGTTGGGCCATTACTTCAACAACAACATCGTGCTGTTCTTGAACGGCATGCGCAACTACGACATGGCCGTGGCCTTGTCGGACTACACCAAGAATTTGAACTTTGCCGATGCGCTCTTTCAAACGGGCGCACCGGCCATGCTGACCTCGCTCGACCAGCTCGAACTCTTTGCCAAGGGCATGCGCTGGGTCATGCCCGGCAAGCCGCGCGAAATCTTGGAGGCCTCACTCTCGGGGCTGAAGCGCCGCAAGGTCATGGCCGAAGTGGAAAAGGCCCATGTCGTCGTCGGCACTTTTGCCGAGCTCAAAACCGTGGGCAACGCGGGCAACCTGGCAGGCAAGACCCTGATCACGTCGGCCGTCGATGCCGAGCGCCTGAAGTTTTTCAAGCAGTGCAAGGTCAATTTGGTGATTGACGTGTCCCCAAAACTCTTCGATCAGGTGATTGGCATCAACGTACTGGAAGCCATGATCCTGGCGGCAGTCGGCAAGGCCCCCGAGGAGGTTTCGGACGACGATTTCACGGAGATCCTGGACGAGTTGCACGTCAAACCGCGCCTGCTGCACCCCACGGGCAAATTCCGCAACATCCGACGCTTCGCCTTCGTCATCCACCCGCTGTCGCAAGAGTTCATCCGCAAAGGCTTCCCCATCCCCAAGGGCACGCCCAAGTTCGTGATGGATCAAGTGGAAACGCTGGCGGCCCACATGCCGCCCATGGTTTATTGCAAGATGGAGAACATCATCAGCCCCACCGGCGCCGAGGCCGAAGGCTGGTTGATCAGCGTGGGTGGCACCCCTAAGCAGATGCTGTCGCACAGCCCGGAGTTCACCTACCGACGCTTGCTTCAGGCCGCCGAGATGGCTGAAAAGATGGGCGCCCAGATCATGGGCCTGGGCGCCTTCACCAAAGTGGTGGGCGACGCGGGAGTGACCGTTGCGCGTCGCTCGGCCATCCCCATCACCACCGGCAACAGCTATTCGGCCTCTGGAGCCCTGTGGGCGGCCGCAGACGCCATGCGCCGCATGGGGCTGATTGAACTGAAGAAGGGCGACAAGCGAGTGCCCGCCAAAACCATGGTGATTGGTGCCACGGGCTCAATCGGCTCGGTGTCTGCCCGGTTGATGGCCATGGCCTTCGATGAAGTGGTGCTCGCGGGCCGCGACATCAAGAAACTCGAAGAACTCAAAAAGAGCATCCTGGTGGACACGCCGGATGCCCAAGTCACCTGCTCAACCGACTACGACCCGTTGCTCGCGGACATGGACATGATCGTCACGTCCACCAGCGGCGCGGGCAAGAAGATCTTGGACATCACCAAGGTCAAGCCGGGTTGCGTCATCACCGACGTCGCCCGTCCGCTGGACCTGCCCCCCGAAGAGGTGGCCAAACGCCCAGATGTGCTGGTGGTGGAGTCGGGTGAAATCGAACTGCCCACCAAGGTGCGGGGCATGAAGAGCATTGGCCTGCCGAACAATGTGATCTATGCCTGCTTGGCCGAGACCATCGTGTTGGCGCTGGAAGGCCGCTTTGAGGTCTTCACCATCGGTCGGGATACCGAGTGGCCCAAGGTCAAAGAGATCTACAAGCTGGGCCTCAAACATGGCATGAAGCTGGCCGCCATCTCGGGGGTCAACGGCGTCTTCACCGACAAAGACATCGCCAAGGTGGTGGATCTGGCCCGCGAGGCCCGTAAAACCTGGAAGGGTTCCGACGGCAAATTGCTAGTGACTGCACCCAAGCGCGCGCCCGCCAAGAAGGCCGCAGCGGCCAAGGCTCCCGCAGAACCTGCAGTCAAGAAACCCCACCGCAAGGCCGTGAGTCCGGCGGCCAAGAAACCCGCCAGAAAAGCGGCTTCCACTTAATTAGAAACCTGCAGCAGTAAACGGCCGGCGCTTTGCTCCGGCCGTTTGTCTTTCTGATTTCGGGGCGCTAGGTGGGCTCGCCCACCCACGGCAGCATCAGGGTCAGCATCGTGAGCTTCTCGAACTCCGGTTCAAACTGCGCAATGATGGCCTCCGGGTCCGGGCACAGTTCGGCATCGGTGATCAGCCCAAACTGAACCTTGCCGGCGTAGGTCAGGATGCTCACCCCCATGCCGATGTCGCCGCTTTGCGGCACCCAGAACATCACGCGCTCCACCGTCGAGCCGCAAAAAGTCAAGGGTTTGCTGGGCCCTGGCACGTTGGTCATGACCGCCGTGGCCTTTTTGGCGAACAGGTTCAGCAGGGCATGCTGAACCGGCTTGATCAGCAGCCCCGCCACAGCCAACAAGCCAAAGGCCATGATGGGCTGGAAGCTTCCTTTGAGTTCCTGCATCCGGGCGCGCACGGCGTAGAGGCGTTCGATCGGGTTTTCGATGCCAATGGGCAACACCAGGGGCACCAATCCAAACCGATTACCCAATTGGTAAGCCTTGTCCAGTGGCCGCAGGTTCACCGGCACCATGGCACGGATTTCCTGCCCACTCGGGTCGTCCCCTTTTTCGCGTAGGTAGGCCCCGATTGCCCCAGCCACGCATGACAGCAGCACATCGTTCACCGAGCCGCCCAGGGCCTTGCCTATCGCCTTGACTTCGTCCACTTTGAGGCTGTCGGCCCAAGCCACCGTTTTGGTTTGCCCCGGCTTGCCCTTGAGCCGCGTGTGCGCGTCATCGGGCATCAGGGCCATGGCTGCCACATCGTTGAAGGCCTGGAAGCCCAATCGAGCCATGTGAACCGTGGCGTCCGTCGGCGTGTCCGGCGCCATCAAGAGATCCATGCTCTTGGCTGCCCCTTTGCTCGCCATCTTGACGGTTTTAACCGTCATGTCGGTGATGGGTTTTAGAAGGTGATCGATGATCCAGTCGTGTTCACCTTCGTGGGCATCGTGCTCGGGCTTGCGATTCTTAGACGGAAGCGCCCCGCCATCGGTGATCGACAGCATGACCGAGATGAGCGCAATGCCGTCCGCGATGCAGTGATGCAGACGCGCTAGGAGTACCGACTCGCCGTTCTCGAAATCCTCGATCAACTCCATAGACCACAGCGGTCGCCCCGGGTCCAGGGGTTGAGCAGCCCGCATGGCCACAAATGACTGCAAGGCCTGCATGCGGGTTTGGCCCGGATCCACGTCCAACTCCACGGTGCAGACATGGTTCTCGATGTCAAAGTCTCGGTCTTCAATCCACACGGCCCCCATCGCGTCCTCGACCACCCGCTGGCGAAACCGCCGATAGGGCAGCAGTCGCTCGGCACAGCGTTCGCGCAGGGCCTCGATGTCAAGTTTGGGCTTGAGAAACCAGACCCCCACGATCATCATCAGGTTCTCAGGCGTGTCCATCCGCAACCATGCGGTGTCAACACGGCTCATGCGCTCGGGGATCAGACTCATGGGGTGGGCGCTCAAATAGGAGTTCAGAACGGATTCTGTCGCTAACATCCGTCTCACCCTAGCCCTGTCCGCACAGATTGCGGTCGTTGTTGAACGAAGGAGACACGATGAGCCTGAAAAAGCAGTTTGAGACCGCGGTGGCCGATTCCAAGCAACTGCCTGAACGCCCTGACAACGCCACATTGCTGAAGCTGTATGCGCTGTACAAGCAAGGGACCGAGGGCGACAACGAGACCTCCAAACCCGGCATGATGGACATGGTGGGGCGTGCCAAGTGGGGCGCCTGGGACGAACTCAAAGGCATGAGCCAGAACGACGCCATGCAAGAGTACGTGGACTTGGTGGAAAGCCTGAAGTAAGGCGCACTCCCCCCAAGCAAGAACGGCCCCAGTGGGGCCGTTCTTGCTTCGCTCAGTCGCCCCTTTGGGGGCAGTTCTATTTGGGCTTTTTGGCCGGCTTACTGCTCTGGGCAAGCAGCATGTCCAACTCCGATTCGATTTCCTTCTCAATCGTGCCGCGCAGCGCTCCCAACAAGATCCCCAGCTTGGCTTTGAGCTCGAAGGCCGTGGCGGTCACCACCAGCTCACCCTTCACGCCACTGCGGTGGAACTCCACCGTGTCGCTGTCATCCCCTTCATAGACCGTGCATTCCATGCCCAGCTTGGCCTCGGCATCCTCGGCCCATTTCCAGGCGATCTTGCGGGCCTTGGCCAAGCCGAGGTGGTGTTCGCGGTGGATGTGCAGTGTCGACATGCGCTGAGATTACCAGGGTGCAGTCACTTCAGGCAGCCCTGACTTCCACCAAGCAGTCGTAAAAACAGGCACCGCCTCCGATGTCCGTAAGCCCCTGGTGGGTGAGTTCATTGACGTTCTTGCCGTCAGGGCCAAACTTGCGCCACCACACGCCCAGACCGTGCACCACGCCTGGGCGGGCTCGCCCGTTGAGCACAACTTTCAGTCGCTGCTCGCCACGGTCATTGAACACACGGGCCATCGCCCCATCGGTCAGACCGCGGGTTTGGGCGTCTTGAGGGTGCATTTCCAGCACCGGCTCGCGCTCGATGTCTCGCAGGCTCTGCACGTTGACAAAACTACTGTTTAAGAAGTTCCGAGCCGGCGGGGAAATCATGGCCAGCGGGTAGCGTGCGGCCAGTGTCGGGGCTGACTCAGGGCTCTCCACATTGGGCACAAAGTCCGGCAGACCGGCTGCGGGATGCACGGCCCAGACCTTGCCATCCGTCGTGGGCCACTCGCCATGCGCAAAAGGCGCATCCGGCAGATCCAGAGAGACGAATCCTTCGCGCCGCAAGCGCTCGTAGTCCAAGCCCAGCAAGGCTTGCCGGGCCAGCGCCTCATCGTCCTCCTGCGCCCAGGGTTCACTGCCAAAACCCAGGGCCGCGGCCAGCTCACGAAAGATCTGCGTGTTGGGCTTCGACTCACCCAGTGGCGGAATAGCCGGTTCGTTGATCAGCACGTCGGTGTGGCCGTAACTGGTGTGCACATCCAAGTGCTCCATCTGGGTGGTGGCCGGCAGCACGTAATCCGCATGGTCGGCGGTGTCCGTCATGAAGTGTTCGAGTACGACCGTGAACAGGTCGTTGCGCTGCAAGCCACGCACCACGTTCCCGTTCTCGGGTGCAACGGCGGCCGGGTTGCTGTTGTAGACCACCAGCGCCTCGATGCGCGGGCCCTCCAAGTCCCTCAGGGCATTGCCGATTGCGCTCATGTTCACCATGCGGGGCTGTCGCCCGGCGAGCAAGTCCGGGCGTTCCAGCGCCGCGTTGTTCTTGAACGGCGCGCTCCAACCCGAGCTGGACAGCAGCAGGCCGCCTGCTCGGTGTTTCCAGGCGCCAACCAGGCAGGGCAACAGGGCAATCAAGCGCACGGCATTGCCTCCGCCGTGTACACGCTGCATCCCGTAGTTGAGCCGAATGGCGGCCGGCGCGGTGGTGCCATAGTCGCGCGCCAGCGCTTCAATCTCATCGACCTTCAGCCCCGTGACTGGCGCAACTCGCTCCGGGGGCCACTGCAGCGCTCGTTCCCGCAGTTGGGCCCACCCGGTCACATAGTTCTCGAGGTAGTCGTGGTCCAGCCAATCGTGCCGGATCAATTCATGCATCAGTGCCAGCGCCAGCGCGCCGTCGCTGCCAGGGCGCAACGCCAAGTGTTGATGACATTTATCGGCCGTCTCGGTGCGGCGCGGATCGATGCAAATCAGCTTGGCGCCGTTGCGCTTGGCCTGATTGGCATAGGTCCAGAAGTGCAAATTGCTGGCGATGCTGTTACTGCCCCAAATCAAGATCAATCGCGACTCGGCAAAGAACCGCAAGTGCATCCCCACGCGGCTCCCATATGTCAGGTTCAGCGCCTCGGCGCCAGCGCTGGCGCAAATGGTGCGATCCAAACGGGCCGCCCCCAACCGATTCCACAGGCGGTCGGCCATGGACCCGCCTTGCAATAAGCCCATGGTGCCGGCATAGGAATAGGGCTGAATGGCCTGCGGGTCACGGGCCGCGATACCCTGAAGGCGCCCCGCGATATCCGCCAGCGCCTCGGTCCAGGTCACCCGCTCGAACCGAGGGGGCTCGGTCTTGGCGGACACGCGCCTGAGTGGGTACAGCACACGATCAGGATGGTGCGTGCGCTCGGGATACCGGCTCACCTTGGTGCACAAGGCACCGTGAGTACTTGGATGGTCAGCCCGCCCCTGAACGCGAAGAACGCGCTGTCCCTCTGAATGCACCACCAGGGCACAGGTATCAGGACAATCGTGCGGGCAGGCGCCATGAACACGGCGCAAAGAAGTTTCGGCAGACATGCGACGATGATGGCACGAGCCTTCTTTCCCTCGCCCGTCCCATGAAATTGCTGACTCCCTTGCTCGATGCCCAAGCTGACCTGGTGCGCATCCGCCGCGACATCCACCAGCACCCCGAGCTGTGCTTTCAGGAACAGCGCACCTCGGATCTGATTGCCAAGCAGCTGGAAGCCTGGGGCCTTCCGGTGATCCGGGGCTTGGGGCAAACCGGCGTGGTCGGCGTCGTCAAGGGCGGTGACAGCCCGCGCGCGGTCGGTTTGCGCGCCGACATCGACGCCCTGCCGATGACCGAGCACAACCACTTCCCGCACGCCAGCGTGCACGCCGGCAAGATGCACGCCTGCGGCCACGACGGCCACACCACCATGCTGCTGGCCGCAGCCAAGCATCTGGCCGAGCACCGGAACTTCGACGGCACGGTCTACCTGATCTTCCAGCCCGCCGAAGAAGGCGGTGGCGGTGCGCGCGAAATGATCAAGGACGGGCTGTGGCAACAGTGTCCGATGGACGCCGTGTTCGGCATCCACAACTGGCCCGGCATGCCGGCCGGCACCTTCTCGCTGGCCAGTGGCCCGGTGTTTGCCAGCAGCAACGAGTTCAAGATCGTGCTCAAGGGCAAAGGCGCGCATGGCGCGATGCCCCACCTTGGTCTCGACCCGGTGCCCGCCGCCTGCCAGCTGGTGCAGGCCTTCCAGACCATCATCAACCGCAACAAGCGGCCAATCGACACCGGCGTCATCTCGGTCACCATGATCCACGCCGGCGAGGCCACCAACGTGATCCCCGAGGCGGTGACGCTGGAAGGCACGGTGCGCACCTTCACGGTGGAGGTGCTGGACCTGATCGAGCGCCGTATGAAGGAGCTGAGCGAACACCTGGCCGCCGGCTTTGAGCTGCAGTGCGAGTTCCAGTTCCGCCGCAACTACCCGCCCACAGTGAACCACGCGCGCGAGACCGAGTTTGTGCGCCGCACCCTCACCGCCATGGGCGCGAAGGTCGAGCACTTCGAGCCCACCATGGGCGCCGAGGATTTCAGCTACTACCTGCTGGACAAGCCGGGCTGTTACTTCCTGATCGGCAACGGCGAGGGCCAGCACCGCGAAGGCGGCCACGGTCTGGGGCCGTGCACCTTGCACAACCCGAGCTACGACTTCAACGACCACCTGATCCCGGTCGGCGGCAGTATGTGGGTCCAGCTCGTCGAAGCCTGGTTCAAGGAGCAACAAGCATGAATGAAGAACAAGTCATCGCGGACACCCGCGCCTGGGTGGACAAAGCGGTCATTGGCCTGAACCTGTGCCCCTTCGCCAAACAAGTTCAAGTCAAGGGACAGGTGCGATACGTGGTGAGCTCCTCGACGAGCGTCGAAGCGCTGCTCTATGAGCTGGCGGCCGAACTGAACCATTTGCACGACACCCCCGCGGAACAGACGGACACCACGCTGCTGATTCACCCGGGCGTGTTGACCGACTTCCTGGACTACAACGACTTTCTGGACGCGGCCGACGCGTTGGTGGCCGAGATCGGCCTGGAGGGCGAGTTGCAGATCGCCAGCTTCCACCCCCAGTACCAATTCGAAGGGACCGAGGTCGACGACATCACCAACTACAGCAACCGCTCGCCCTACCCCACGCTGCACCTGATTCGCGAAGACTCCATCGACCGTGCCGTGGCGGCCTTCCCCGAAGCGGAATCCATCTTCGAAGCCAACATGGAGACGCTGGAGAAGCTCGGCATCGAAGGCTGGAAGAAGCTCGGACTGAAGCCCTGACATGCCCGCCTCCCTGGATGGCTGCCTGGTCGTCGCGATCTCCTCGCGCGCGCTGTTCGATTTCGAGGAAGAGAACCAGCTCTTCGAAGCCAGCGACGACCACGCCTACATGGCCCTGCAGCAGCAGCGTCTGGACGTGCCGGCCAAGCCGGGCGTGGCCTTCTCGCTGGTGAAGAAGCTGCTCGGCT
Source organism: Inhella gelatinilytica (assembly GCF_016093295.1). GTDB lineage: Bacteria > Pseudomonadota > Gammaproteobacteria > Burkholderiales > Burkholderiaceae_C > Inhella > Inhella gelatinilytica. Next base: position 164,350 of record NZ_JAEDAL010000001.1, read on the forward strand.
TCAACCAGGCCGGCCAGCCACCGCGCGTCGAAGTGGTGGTACTGAGCCGCAACGACCCGGTCTCGGGCCTGCGCGTCTACCGCTCGGCCCAGGCCTATGGCCTGCCCATCCAGCGCGGCGTGTTCACGCGCGGGCGCGAGCCCTGGCGCTTTCTCAAACCCCTACACGCCCAGCTGTTCCTGAGCGCCAATGAGCTTGATGTGCGGGCCGCGCTCGACGCCGGCGTGCCGGCGGCGCGTGTCTACCCCACCAGCGCGCGCGCCAGCGATGCCCACCCGGACGAGTTGCGCATCGCCTTCGACGGCGACGCCGTGCTGTTCAGCGACGAGGCCGAGCGCGTGTTCCAGGCCGAAGGCCTGGACGCCTTCCAGCGCCACGAGACCCACCACGCCCTTGAACCCCTGCCGCCCGGCCCTTTCAAACCCTTGCTGTTGGCCTTGCACGGCCTGCAGCAGCAGCGCAACCAGGCGGTGCGCGTGCGCACCGCGCTGGTCACCGCGCGTAGCGCGCCAGCGCATGAGCGCGCCATCCGCACCTTGATGAGCTGGAAGATCGAGATCGACGAGGCGATGTTCCTCGGCGGCCTGCCCAAGGGTGAGTTCCTGCGCGAGTTTGAGCCCGACTTTTTCTTCGACGATCAATTGGGCCACATCACCCACGCGAGCCAGCACGTACCCAGCGGCCATGTGGCGGCGGGGATTGCCAACCGCTGAGGGTGTCAGAACCCGCTGGAGGCGGCGCGCTTGGGCCGAGAGGCTGCCGTGCCGGGCGCCGACGGGATGAGCCGCACGCCCACCGCATTGGGCGTCGGTGCCGCCCCAGAGGCTGCAGGCTCGGCCGGACGGAGCCGGAACACCAGGGGTGTTTCGGCAGCCCAGGGGCGCAGATAGGCCAGCAGGCCCGCCACGATGAGGGCCAACACCCACAAATAACGCCACGTGCTGTTGCGCGGCGGCTTGGCGGTGAAGCGGGGATCGCTCATGCGGTCAGGGTGACGCGCGCGAATTGGCGCTTGCCCACCTGCAACACAAAGGTGCCCGGCTCGACCTTGAGTCCCTTGTCGCTGATCACGGTGCCATCGATGCGCACACCGCCCTGCTCCACCTTGCGCAGGCCCTCGCCGTTGGACGGCACCAGGCCCGCAGCCTTGAGCAAGGCACCAATGCCCAGCGGCCCCCCAGCGAGGGTCAGCTCCGGCACGTCGTCCGGAATGCCGCCTCGGGCCCGGCGTTCGAAGTCCTCCTGAGCGGCCGCTGCCGCGGCTGCGCCGTGGAAGCGGGTGGTGATCTCGCGCGCCAGGGCCACCTTGGCGTCCTTGGGGTTGCGCCCAGCGTCCACCTCGGCCTTGAGCTGGGCGATGGCCTCCAGCGATTCAAAGCTCAGCAGTTCGTACCAGCGCCACATCAGGGTGTCGGAGATGGACAGCACCTTGGCGTACATGGTGTTCGCGGGCTCGCTGATACCGATGTAGTTGTTCTTGGATTTCGACATCTTCTCGACGCCATCCAAGCCCTCGAGCAGCGGCATCGTCAAGATGCACTGCGGCTCTTGCCCGTATTCAGCCTGCAGGTGGCGGCCCATCAGCAAGTTGAATTTCTGGTCGGTGCCCCCGAGCTCCAGGTCGGACTTCAGCGCCACCGAGTCATAGCCTTGCATCAACGGGTACAAGAACTCGTGAACCGAGATCGGCGTCTGGCTTTGGAACCGCTTGGTGAAGTCGTCGCGCTCCAACATCCGCGCCACGGTGTAGCGGCTGGCCAGCTGAATCAAGCCCGCGGCCCCCAGGGGGTCGCTCCACTCGGAGTTGTAGCGGATCTCGGTTCGCGCCGGGTCCAGCACCAGGCTGGCCTGTTGGTAGTAGGTTTCGGCGTTGGCCTTGATCTGCTCCTTGGTCAGCGGTGGGCGGGTGCTGTTGCGGCCGCTCGGATCGCCAATCATGGAGGTGAAGTCGCCGATCAAGAAAATGACCTGATGCCCCAGGTTCTGCAACTGGCGCATCTTGTTCAGCACCACGGTGTGGCCCAGGTGGATGTCCGGCGCTGTCGGGTCCAGGCCCAGTTTGATGCGCAGCGGCACGCCGGTGGCCGCCGAACGGGCCAGCTTCTTGACCCATGCGTCCTCGGGCAGCAACTCCTGCGTGCCGCGCCGGCTGACCGCCAGCGCCTCGCGGACGGCATCGGTGATGGGGAATTCAGGCTGCTGGGCGCTCGTCATGGGCGGCTCAATTCAGGGTTTACCCGAAATCGGGTGGGCATGGCCCGGGCTTTCCCGGCTGCGCTGGCGGGCGGGCGTCGTAGAATCTACCTCGCGCCTCTGCCGTACAGCCGCTGCTCACGGCCACAAAGAGTCGCAAATTCTAGGTGACTGCCTCAGGCACGCTCCCGGCCCCTCCGGTTGAGCAGGTGCACAGGGTCTCGCCCCCTGCCGCCGTCGGCCCGGAACGCCGACACCCCCTGCAACCCCTGGTGGAAGCGACGTTGGTGCCCCGTTTCACCCTTTGCTCCCCACACCTCGTGGTGCTGGTATGAATTGGTTGAATCGCCTGCAGCCTTGGCTGCAGTCTCTGGATCGTTTTGCAGCTCGACACCCGCACCAACTCACAGGGGCGGTTCTGGTGCTGTTGGGCGGTTTTGCCGTAACCGCCTTCGGCTTGGCGCCGCTTGTGCCCAACCCGGCGGACCTGCCGCGGCACTCGGTTGTAGAGGCCCTGCCCGCCCTGTCGCTGGCCGACCAGCTGGACGCCTTGGCGGAGCATCGACTCTCGCTGCGCCGTAGCGACCAAACCCGCGCAAGCGACACGGCTGAAACGTTGCTCAGCCGCCTGGGCGCCTTTGATCCCGAGGTGGCCAACTTTTTGCGCCGCGACGGCACCGCTCGCCAATTGCTGAGTGGGCGAGCGGGCAAACGGGTCGAGGTCGATGTGGACGATGCCGGCAAGGTTCTGCGGCTGGTTGCCCGGTTTCCAGCCACCAGCAGTGAAGTCGCGGGCTCGCACTTCAACCGATTGGTTCTGGAGCGCAACACCGCCCAAGCCTGGGAAGCCCGCATGGAACTGGGGCGCTTTGAAGCGCAAACCCGACTGGCCAGCGGAACGATCGAGTCCTCTCTCTTTGCCGCCACCGATGCCGCCGGTCTTCCGGATCGCGTGGCCTCGCAACTGGCGGACATGTTCGCCGCCGAAATTGATTTCCACCGGGATCTGCGGCGCGGCGACCGCTTCACCTTGGTCTTTGAAAGCTTGACCGCGGATGGCGAACCCGTGAATTGGGGCGAAGGGCGGGTGCTCGCCGCCGAGTTCGTGAACGGCGGGCGCACCCACCAGGCTTTGTGGTTCAAAGACACCGCCACTGGGAAGGGGAGCTTTTACGATTTCCAGGGCAAAAACAAGCGGCGCGCTTTCCTGGCCAGCCCGCTGGAGTTCTCGCGCGTGACCAGCGGATTTGCCATGCGTTTTCACCCCATCCATCAAACCTGGCGCCAGCATTTGGGCACCGATTACGGTGCTCCGACCGGGACCCCGGTACGGAGCGTGGGGGATGGGGTGGTGGAGTTTGCAGGGTGGCAGAACGGGTTTGGTAATGTGGTCCATCTGCGCCATGCGGGCGAGCGCACCACGGTCTATGCTCACTTGAGCAAGATCGATGTACGCAAGGGTCAGCGCGTCGAGCAGAGCCAACGCATTGGGGCTGTGGGGGCCACCGGCTGGGCCACCGGCCCGCACCTGCACTTTGAATTTCGCGTCAATGGACGTCACGTTGACCCGCGCACCATCGCCAAGGCGAGTGACAACGTGCCGCTGCCCACGACCGCCAAAGCAGCCTTCGATGCCACGGCCCAAGGGGCGCGCACCCAGCTGGCGGTCGCTGGAACGCTGGGCATGGGCGTGACCGGCTCCGATTGAGCCCGAGCCCTCTTTTTGCCGGGCTCATGTCCGGCACCTCGCTGGATGGCGTGGATGCGGTCTTGTGGTCACCCAACTCGGGTGTGACTGCCCATCGCTTTGAGGCCTTTGACCCCGCGCTTCAAAGCCAGCTGCTTCGCCTGAATCAAAGCGGCCCCGATGAACTCCACCAGGCTGCGCTGGCGGCCAACGCCGTCGCACGAGCGTACGCCCAGGTCCTGCGCACGCTGCTCGAGGAGGCGGGCGCTCGCCCCCAAGACGTATCAGCGGCTGGGGCTCACGGGCAAACGGTTCGCCACCGCCCCGAGCTCGGCTTTACCGTGCAGTTACTCAATGCGGCCCTGCTCGCTGAACTGACCGGAGTCGATATCGTTGCCGACTTGCGCAGCCGGGATGTTGCGGCCGGCGGACAGGGCGCCCCGCTGGTGCCGGCCTTTCACCGGGCCGTCTTTGGTCGACCCGATGCGGACATCGCGGTGCTCAACATCGGCGGCATGGCCAACCTCAGCCTGCTGCCCGCACAGGGGCCCACCGGAGGGTTTGACACCGGCCCCGGCAATGTGTTGCTTGACACCTGGCATCGCCACCACCAAGGCCCGGCCTTCGACGCCGGAGGCTGCTGGGCCGCCACAGGGCGCGTTCTGCCGGACTTGCTGGCGCGCTGGCAGTCAGAACCGTTCTTCTCGCTGCCACCGCCACGCTCCACCGGCCGGGATTTGTTCGACTGGACTTGGCTTCAGCAACAGGTTCTGCGGTCCTTCAGTCCAGCCGATGTGCAGGCGACACTGGCCGAGCTAACCGCCTGGAGCATTGCGGACGCACTGAACCGTGCGCAGCCCGCAACCAACGAGTTAATCGTTTGTGGCGGCGGCGCCTTCAACCTCGACTTGCTTCATCGCCTGCAGCGGCACTTGCCTCAGCTGCAGGTTGTCACCAGTGATCGGCGGGGTTTGCCGCCCATGCAGGTGGAGGCCACAGCGTTCGCCTGGCTGGCCGCGCGATTCACGGCCCGTGAACCGGGAAACCTAGTCTGTGTGACGGGGGCCCAGGGGCCGCGTATTCTGGGCGCGCTCTACCCGGCCTGAGCGTCCCGCGGGCGGCACACGGGCGACCCAACAAAAAAGCGGCTCATCGAGCCGCTCTTCAGTGCCTACCCTCCGGCTTCAAACCGAAAAACTCGACCCACAGCCGCAGGTCGTCGTCGCATTCGGATTCTTGATCACGAACTGCGCCCCGCTCAAATCGTCTTTGTAGTCGATCTCCGCCCCCGTCAGGTATTGCAGACTCATGGCATCGATCAACAGGGTGACGCCGTTCTTCTGCATCTGCGTGTCGTCATCGTTCACCTCTTCATCAAAGGTAAAGCCGTATTGAAAGCCCGAGCAACCGCCCCCTTGCACGAAGACGCGCAACTTCAGATCGGGGTTGCCTTCCTCGGCCACCAATTCGGCCACTTTGTTGGCGGCGCTGTCCGTAAAGACCAGCGGCAGGGGAATGTCTTGGATGTCGGCAACAGCGTTCATGATGAGATTTCCTGAATAGGGCAGCATTATCGGCGCCAATGAAAAAGGCCGCAGAAAACTGCGGCCTTTTGACGAGCGGGGCCTGCAAGAAGTTGCCCGGAACGATGCGACTTCTGCGACCTCTCGATAACGAATTAACGCTTCGAGAACTGCTTCCGGCGACGGGCGCCGTGCAGACCGACCTTCTTACGCTCGACTTCACGGGCGTCACGGGTCACGAAGCCCGCAGCGCTCAGTTGCGGCTTCAGGGCCGCGTCATAGTCGATCAGCGCACGGGTCACGCCCAGACGAACCGCACCGGCTTGACCGGATTCGCCGCCGCCGTGCACATTGACCTTGACGTCAAAGGCTTCAGCGTTGTTCGTCAGCACCAAAGCTTGACGGGCCACCATGATGGAGGTCTGACGGCCGAAGTACTCGGCGATGGGACGACCATTGACGGTGATTTGGCCGGTGCCCTTCTTGATGAAGACACGCGCCACCGACGACTTGCGACGGCCGGTACCGTAATTCCAATTACCGATCATGCTCAGATCTCCAGGACTTTGGGCTGCTGAGCGGCGTGCGGGTGGTTGTCACCAGCATAAACCTTCAGCTTCTTGACCATCGCATAGCCCAGCGGGCCCTTGGGCAGCATGCCCTTGACGGCCTTCTCCAAGGCGCGGCCGGGGTGCTTGGCCTGCATGTCCTTGAATTTGGTGGCGTAGATGCCGCCCGGGAAACCGCTGTGACGGTAGTACATCTTGTCTTCCGACTTGGTACCGGTCACGCGAATCTTGTCGGCGTTCACAACGATGATGAAGTCACCGGTGTCGACGTGAGGCGTGTAAATGGCTTTGTGCTTGCCGCGCAGTCGGAGTGCCACTTCGCTGGCAACACGTCCGAGCACCTTATCGGTGGCGTCAATCACAAACCACTCGTGCGTCACTTCGGCCGGCTTGGCGCTGAAGGTCTTCATGAATGTCTTTCAAACGAGCTTTTTCAAACATTTGCCGTTTGGAACCGCTTATCGATCTGACCTTGCGATCAGGCGGCCTCGCACAACAACGCCCACCCCCAAAGCCCACTGGAGGCGGAAAAGCTGTCGAGTCTAGCAGATACCCTAGGGGGCCGCAAGGATGCCTCACCCGCGCAGCTTGTGCACCCCGCTTCGGATAATGGGCCTCATGGGTGACAGCCACCGATCCCCCCTGCACGCCGCACTGGCCGCCTTGCGAGGGCATTGGGTGCCCATACGAGCCCTGGGGCGCCGCCACCGTCGCCGCATCCTCAAGCACCTGCTGACCCTGACCCCAAGCGACCGGTACTTGCGATTCGGCTACGCCGCCAGCGACGCACAAATCGAACGCTACGCGCTGAGTCTCAATTTTGATCGCGACGAATTGTTGGGCGTGTTCAACCGACGCCTGGAGGTGGTCGCCATGGCGCATCTGGCCTACGCCCCGGCGGGACCGGATCTCGACACCGCGGAATTTGGGGTCTCGGTTTTGGAGCGTTACCGGGGGCGCGGCCTGGGAAGCCGGCTGTTTGAACTGGCCTGTCTGCATGCGCGCAATCGCAACTGCCGCTACCTGCTGATTCACGCCCTCAGTGAGAACCAACCCATGCTGCACATCGCCGCCAAGTCAGGCGCCTGGGTCGAGGAGGTCGCTGAGGGCAGTGTCAGCGCCCGCCTCCATCTACCCGAAGACACCTGGGGTAGCCATGCGGAGCAAGCCATCGAAGACGGTCTGGGCGAGTTGGACTTCCGCCTCAAGATGCAGGCCAAGCAGATCAAGGACTTCGTCGAAACGCTGCAGGCCGATGCGCCAGAGCGAGTCAGCGAAGATGCGCCCCCTCAACAACCGCCCGAAAGCGCGCCTTGAATCTTGACTACGCCGACCTGGACCCGGGTCGATTGCTGGACGCGCTGGATGAAGTGGGCCTGCGCGGCGATGGCCGACTGTTGCAACTCAATTCTTATGAGAACCGGGTCTATCTGGTTCACCTGGAAGAAGGCGGCGCCATCGTGGCCAAGTTCTACCGGCCGGGACGCTGGAGCAATGCCCAATTACTCGAGGAGCACCGCTTTGCATTGGATTTGCTCGCTGCCGAAGTCCCTTTGGCGGCCCCACTGTCGCTGAGCCTCGCCCCGGACAGCCGGGCGGAAGTTCAAGGTCAGCCGCCCACGCTCGCCCTGTGGGGCGGCATGCGATTCGCCGCAACGCCCAAACTCGGCGGCCGCGCGCCAGAGCTCGAAGACCCCGAAGTGTTGGAAGTCCTGGGGCGCTTCATCGCCCGGATTCACCGCGTGGGGCGCGAGCGTCACTTCGTGGCCCGTCCGCAGTGGGTAGGCCGCGCTCCGGGTGACCTGGCCCGAGCCGCCGTCTTGGCAAGCGACACCCTGCCTCCGGATCTGGCGCCGCGCTGGCTCTCCATCGTGGACCGTTGCTTGGAGGCCGTACAAACCGCCTTTGACGCGGTGCCCGACCTGCGCCTGCAGCGACTGCACGGCGACTGCCACCCGGGCAACCTGCTGTGGTCCCCAGGCGGCGGCGCTCACTTTGTGGATTTGGACGATGCCGTCACCGGCCCGGCCGTTCAGGATTTGTGGATGCTGCTCAGCGGGGAGCCGGCGCAAGCCCAGGCCCAGTTGCGCTCGCTGCTGGCCGGCTATGAACAAGTGCTGGATTTCGACCGCCGCGAACTGCGCCTGATCGAACCGCTGCGCACCCTGCGCATGATTCACCACAGCGGCTGGATTGCCAAACGCTGGGACGACCCGGCCTTTCCGCTGGCCTTTCCCTGGTTTGGCACGCCGAACTACTGGTCCGACCAAGTCGCCAAGCTGGCCGAGCAGTTGGAGGCCATGGCCGAACCTCAGGACGCGCCCCCACCGCCGGCCGACGATGATTTCGTCGACTTCGATGGGGACGGATTCTCATGAGCGCCCAAGGCCGGCCGGCGGCCGGCCGCCCCGAGCGCCTTGAGATCAGCCCAGCAGCAGCGCGTTGACCCGTTTCACATAGGCGGCCGGGTCGTCCAGCTGCCCGCCCTCCGCGAGCAAGGCTTGGTCGAACAGCACGTGGGCCAGGTCGTCGAACTTCGGGTGGCCCGCCAAGGCCTTGACCAGCGCATGCTCGGCGTTCACTTCCAGCGTGGGCTGGCTGCTGGGCGCCGCCTGACCGGCCTGCTTGAGGAGGCGCGCCAGGTGGGCGCTCATGTCACCCTCTTCCACCACGATGCAGGCGGGTGAGTCGACCAGGCGGGTGGTTACCCGCACGTCCTTGGCCCGGTCTTTGAGCGCGTCCTTGAGCTTGTCCAGCACCGGCTTGAAGGCCTCGGCAGCTTCTTCGGCCGCCTTCTTCTCGGCCTCATCCTGCAGCTTGCCGAGGTCCACGGCGCCCTTGGCCACGGATTGCAGCGTCTTGCCTTCGAACTCACTCAGGTAGCTGAGCATCCACTCATCCACGCGATCCACCATCAGCAGCACCTCGATGCCCTTCTTGCGGAAGATTTCGAGCTGCGGGCTGTTTTGAGCCGCGGCCAGGCTGTCGGCAGCGATGTAGTAGACGTGCTCCTGCCCCTCCTTCATGCGCGACAAGTAGTCCGCCAGGCTGACGTTTTCGCTGGCGTGGGTCGAGGCAAAGCGCAGCAGCTTGGCCAGACGCTCCTGGTTGGGGAAGTCCTCGCCCATGCCCTCCTTGAGGACGGCACCAAATTCCTTCCAGAAGGCGGCGTACTTGTCCTGGTCCGCCTGGTCCTCGCTGGTGGCGAGTGCCTCCAGCATGCCCAGCACCTTCTTGGTGGAGCCCTCGCGGATGGCGCGTACGTCGCGACTCTCTTGGAGCAATTCGCGGCTCACGTTCAGCGGCAGGTCGGCCGAGTCGATCACGCCGCGCACAAAGCGCAGGTAGCTGGGCATCAACTCCTGGGCGTCGTCCATGATGAAGACGCGCTTGACGTAGAGCTTCACGCCCGGCTTCTTGTCACGGTTCCAGAGGTCAAAGGGCGCCTTGGCCGGGATGTACAGCAGCTGCGTGTACTCGCTGCGGCCTTCCACGCGGTTGTGCGTGTAGGCCAACGGGGCCTGGCTGTCGTGGCTGAGGGTCTTGTAGAACTCCTCGTATTGCTCCTGCGTGACCTCGCTCTTCGGGCGCGCCCACAGGGCCGAGGCCTTGTTGATGGTCTCCCACTCGTCGGTCGCCACGTAGGCGCTCTTCTCGGCGTCCCAGACTTCCTTTTTCAGCAGGATCGGCAAGCTGATGTGGTCGCTGTACTTGCCCACCACCGCGCGCAGCTTCCAGGGCTGCAGGAACTCGTCCTCGCCCTCACGCAGGTGCAGGATGACGTCGGTGCCACGCCCGGCTTTTTCGATCGTCTCCACCTCGAATTCGCCCGTGCCTTCGCTCACCCAGCGCACACCTTGGTCGGCGGCCACCCCAGCGCGACGGCTTTCGACCGTGATCCGGTCGGCCACGATGAAACCCGAATAAAAACCGACGCCAAACTGACCGATCAGATTGGCATCGCCCTTCTTGGCGTCATCGAGCTTCGCCATGAAGTCCCGCGTGCCGCTCTTGGCGATGGTGCCCAAGTGCGCAATGGCTTCGTCGGCGCTCATGCCGATGCCGTTGTCACGGATGGTGAGGGTACGCGCCTCCTTGTCCACCAGCAGACGGATTTCCAAGTTCGGCGTGTCTTCGAACAGCTCGTTCTGATCCAGCGCCTCGAACCGCAGCTTGTCGCACGCGTCGCTGGCGTTGGAGACCAATTCGCGCAGAAAAATCTCTTTGTTGGAGTACAGGCTGTGCGTGACCAGATGCAGGATCTGCTTGACTTCAGCCTGGAAGGCATGGGTGTGTTTGGTGCTCATGGCGTGTCGTTCCAAAAAACAAAACCGGCGGCTGGCCATCTGGGGCCAAGCCGCCGGGTTTCAAGCCCCCATTTTGAGGCCGAGCGCCCTCAGGCGCCGCGCACCGCTTCGTCCAGATGGGCCAGTAGGTTGAGCGTTTGCATCCAATCGATGCAGGCATCGGTGATGCTCTGGCCATAGGTGAGCTTGGCCGGATCGTCCTTGCCGGGGCTGAATTTCTGCGCGCCGCCGTGCAAATGGCTCTCGACCATCACGCCAAACACCTGGCGTCGGCCCTCCCGCCACTGACGCGCCAACTCCTCGGCGACCAGCAGCTGCCGCTCGTGCTGCTTGCTGCTGTTGGCGTGGCTGCAATCCACCATCAATCGATTGGGCAGCTTGCTGGCGGTCAACTCAGCACATGCGGCGTCGATGCTGGCCTCGTCGTAGTTGGGGGCCTTGCCGCCCCGCAGGATCACGTGACAGTCTTTGTTGCCCTTGGTCTGCACGATGGCCACCTGCCCGTTCTTGTGAACCGACAGGAAGTGGTGCGGGCGGGCGGCCGCTTGAATCGCGTCGGTCGCGATCTTGATGTTGCCATCGGTGCCGTTCTTGAAGCCAATCGGCGCAGACAGCCCCGAAGACAACTCGCGGTGGACTTGGCTTTCGGTGGTGCGCGCCCCAATCGCACCCCAGGCGATCAGGTCGCCGATGTACTGGGGCGAGATCACGTCCAGGAACTCCGACGCGGCCGGCACGCCCAAGCGGTTGATTTCCAGCAGCAGCTGGCGTGCGATGCGCAGACCCTCGTCGATGCGGTAGCTCTCATCCAGGTAGGGGTCGTTGATCAGCCCCTTCCAGCCCACCGTGGTGCGCGGCTTTTCGAAGTACACCCGCATCACGATTTCCAGCGTGTCCTTGTACTGCTCGCGCACCGTGCGCAAGCGCCGGGCGTACTCCAGGGCAGCGGCGGGGTCGTGAATGGAGCAGGGGCCCACCACCACCAGCAGGCGCTGGTCCTTACCAGCCAGAATATTGCGAATGCTTTGGCGCGTTTGCAGCACCAGCTTTTCCATCGGCGTCCCGGCGATGGGGAAAAAGCGAATCAGATGTTCCGGCGGCGGCAGCGGTGTGATGTCGGCAATGCGCTCGTCATCGGTGCGGCTGGTGCGGTCTTCCTGGCTGTACACGCGTTCGGGCAGGGCTTTGGCGTTCATGGCTTTCGCTCAGGGCATAAAAAAACCGCCGGGCTTTTCGGGCCGGCGGTTTGTTGGGGATTCGGTTCGCGTTTCGCGCGCTCAGATCTCTCCACCGCCGGGGCAGGGATAGAACCAAAAGTAAAAGTAAGCAGCAGCGCGGAACATGGGGACTGAATGTATCAGGCCGTGCCGCCGACCGTCAGCCCTTCGATGCGAAGGGTGGGTTGCCCGACACCGACGGGCACGGATTGACCTTCCTTGCCGCACACGCCCACGCCCGAATCGAGCGCCATGTCGTTGCCGATCATGGACACGCGGGTCAGCGCCTCGGGGCCGTTGCCGATCAGCGTGGCGCCCTTGACCGGGTACTGGATCTTGCCCTTCTCAACCCAATACGCTTCGGAGGCCGAGAACACAAACTTGCCACTGGTGATGTCCACTTGGCCCCCACCGAAGTTGGTGGCGTACAGGCCTCGGTCGATGCTGGCGATGATTTCTTCCGGCGTCTTGTCACCGCCCAGCATGTAGGTGTTGGTCATGCGCGGCATGGGCAGGTGGGCATAGCTTTCGCGGCGCCCATTGCCCGTCTGGGCCACCTTCATCAATCGCGCGTTCATGGCGTCTTGGATGTAGCCCACCAAGATGCCGTCTTCGATCAGCACATTGCGCTGGCTGGCGTGGCCCTCGTCGTCGATGTTGAGCGAGCCGCGGCGGTCGGGCAGCGTGCCGTCGTCCAACACCGTCACGCCCTTGGCCGCCACACGCTGCCCGAGGCGGCCGGCAAAGGTGCTGGAGCCTTTGCGATTGAAGTCCCCCTCCAGCCCGTGACCCACCGCCTCGTGCAAGAGCACGCCCGGCCAACCCGGGCCCAGCACCACGGTCATTTCGCCCGCTGGCGCGGGGCGGCTTTCCAAATTGGTCAGCGCCCCATTGACCGCCTGGTCCACATAGCCACGCAACACCTCGTCGGTGAAGTAAGCCAGCCCAAAACGCCCGCCACCACCGCCGCTGCCCACCTCGCGGCGGCCATTGCGCTCGGCGATGACCGTGATGGACAGGCGCACCAAGGGGCGCACGTCAGCGGCGCGCAGGCCATCGGCGCGGGCGATCAGCACCACCTCATGCTCAGCGGCCAGGCCGGCCATGACCTGCACGACGGCCGGATCCTTGGCACGCGCCATGCGTTCGATTCGTTCCAGCAGGGCCACTTTGGCGGCACTGTCCAGGCTGGCGATGGGGTCGGCGCTGCCGTAGAGCTGAAGCCCGCGGGCCTGGCGCGCCAGCACCTTGATGCGGCGGCTTTGCCCCGCTGCGGCGATGGTGCGTACCGTCTGCGCGCAGTCAGCCAGCGCCGCTTCGGTCAGCGAATCGGAATACGCAAAGGCAGTTTTTTCGCCCACCACCGCGCGCACGCCCACCCCTTGGTCGATGGAAAAGCTACCGCTTTTCACAATACCCTCCTCCAAACTCCAGCCCTCTGCACGGGTGGTTTGGAAATAGAGATCGGCATCGTCCACGCGGTGCGCGGTGATCAACTTGAGCGTCCGGTCCAGCGCGGCCTCATCCAGACCAAACGGAGTCAACAAACTGCCGTGGGCAGCGGCCAGCGCGGTGAGCATGGAGTCAGGTGCATTCATGGGGCAATTGTGAGGGGTGCCATCCACTTTTTGGGGTTCACACAACTTGACGCGAGCTTTACGCCCCCGCGGTCAGCAAACCATTCCCGCCGCCGTTGAACACCCCACCGCGGCCATCGGGGTCGCGGCCTTCACCGGAGTCCACCATGAAATCAATCCCCCTCGCCCTTGTCCTCGCCGGCTTCTTGATGGCCGCACTGAACGCGCATGCCGGCACCCCGCGCGTGGATCAACGACAGGCCAGCCAGCAGCAGCGCATTGAACAAGGCGTCGCGACGGGCAGCCTCACGGCACCCGAAACCCTGCGTCTGGAAAAAGAGCAGGCTCGCATCCAAAAAATGGAAACTCGCGCCCAAGCCGATGGGGTGATCACCGGCAAAGAGCGCGCCCGCTTAGAAGCCGCGCAAGACGCCGCCAGCCGGGATATCCACCGCAAGAAGCACAACGGCCGCCGGTAAACCAGGCGCGGTGCCGGCTCAGGCGCCCTTCAGTTCCAGGGCCCGCGCGTACAAGGCGTTGCGGGCCACACCGCTGAGCTGAGCTGCCAGGCCCACGGCTTGCTTGAGCGGCAACTCGTTCAGCAGGGTTTGCAGCATGCGCTCCGCGTCTGGCGGCAAGCCCTCTTGCCCTTGCCCTGCCGGCTGGGCATGCAGCACCAGCGCGAATTCCCCCCGCTGGGCATTCGCATCACCCTGCAAGGCAGCCGGCAGATTCGCGCAAGTCAGCGTGGTCACGGTCTCGAACTGCTTGGTCAATTCCCGAGCGCAGGTGACGAGGCGCTCCGGCCAGCGTTCGGCCAAGTCTTGGGCCAAGGTGGCAATGCGGTGCGGCGCCTCAAACAGAATCTGCGCATCCCCCGGTCGGTCCAGCGCGGCTAGCGCCTGCGCGCGGGCCTCGCCCTTCGGGGGCAGGAAGCCCACAAACCGAAAACCGGTGGCCTGGGCATCTCCGGCCACACTGAGCGCGGCCAGCGGCGCACTGGCACCGGGCAGGGGAATGGCGCGCAGGCCGGCCGCCCGCACCTCGGCCACCAGGCGCGCGCCCGGGTCAGACACCGCCGGCGTCCCCGCATCGCTGACAAACGCGATGCGCTCACCGCGCTGCAGCCGCGCGCAGACGCCTTGTGCGGCTTCTCGCTCGTTGTGCTGATGCAAGGCGATCAGCGGCTTGTGCAGGCCCAAGTGACGCAGCAACTGCCCACTCACCCGCGTGTCTTCACAGGCCACCGCATCCGCCATCGCCAAGGCATGCACCGCCCGCAAACTCAAATCTGCCAAGTTACCGATGGGAGTGGCCACCACATACAGCGCACCAGCGGGATACTGCTGGCCGCCGGCCACGTGGGCGGCAACCGCCAGGAGGTCAAGGGCGTTGGACATTCAAAAGCTCTGGAGCCCCCGCGCCACCGGGGATGAAGGCGAAGCGCGTGCACTGCAGTACTTGCAGCAGCAAGGGCTCAAGTTGATGACGCGGAATTATCGGATTGGCGGCGGGCCGCACCGGCCCGCCGGTGAAATCGACTTGATCATGCGCGACGGCGACACCCTGGTTTTCGTCGAAGTGCGTTCGCGTCGCTCCTCCGCCCACGGCGGGGCCGCCGCCAGCATTGGCCAGGGCAAGCGCCGCCGCGTCATTCGCGCAGCGCAGCACTTTTTGCTGCGGTTGGATCGCTTGCCGCCCTGCCGGTTCGATGTGGTCGCGCTGGACGGTGAGTCGCTGCAATGGTTGCAGGCCGCGTTTGATTTGGGGTAAACCCCGCCTATCATCCTGGCCCCATGACGGAAGCCCGCATTCAAGCCCAGTTTTTTGAGAGCGCCGATTGGTTTTACCAAGCGGCCGAGCAACTCACCCGCCCCCTCGCCGCCGCAGCCCAAATGGCGGTGGGCACCCTGACCAGTGGCGCCCGTCTGTGGGTGGCCGGCAGTGGGCTGGCGCAAGGCGATGCGCAGTGGTGGTCTCAACTGCTGCTGAATCGCTTTGAGCAGGACCGCCCGCCCCTCTGTGCCCAAACCCTGCAGGCTGAGTTGGGCGACCTTCACGGCGTGCCGGCCCTGGTTCGCCAAGTGCAAGCGCTGGCCCACCCGGGTGACTTGCTGGTGTGGATTGACCCGCTGGGGGATGCGCAAGCCGGCCTACTCGTCGAAGCCGCGCACCAGCAGGATGTGGCGGTGGTGGCGCTGTGCGGCAATCAGGACGCCCACCTGCGCGCCGTCATGACGGAGACCGACTTGTTGATTCGTGTCGCGCACCCGCGCTGGCCGCGGGTCACCGAAACCCACCGTTTGGCCTTGCATGCCCTGTGCGACGCCATTGACGTTCAACTGCTCGGCCTGGATGCCGGCGCCTAACCTTGACTTTCCCATGCTGAAAAAAATTCTCGTTCTGACGCTCCTGGCTTCCGCCCTGACGGCTTGCACGCCCCTCGTTGTGGGCGGGGCCATGGTGGGAGGGGCGCTGATGGCGACGGACCGGCGCACGGCAGGCACGCAAGTCGAAGACCAGGGCATTGAGCTCAAAGCCGCGCTGCGACTGCGCGAAGCCCTGGGTGACCGCGCCCACCTCAACGTCACCGCCTACAACCGGGTGCTGCTGATCACTGGCGAGACCAAAGAAGAAGCCGACCGCCTGCGCGCGGAGCAGGTGGCGGCGCAAGTGGAAAACGTCAGCCGGGTGGTCAACGAGGTGCAGCCCGGATTCCTGAGTTCGCTGACCTCGCGCTCGAGCGATGTGGTGCTCAAGGCCAAAGTCAAGGCCACCCTGATTGATGCCCAGGACTTGATCTCCAACGCCTTTGAGATCGTGGTGGAACGCGGAGAAGTCTTCTTGATGGGGCGCGTCACCGAGCGCGAGGCCCACCGTGCCGCTGAACTGGTGCGCGGCATCCCTGGCGTCAAAAAAGTGGTGCGCGTCTTTGAGCTGATCAGCGAGGAAGAACTCGCCCGCCTGCAACCCAAGAAGTAATCCAGGCACAGACCGGCGGGGGCCGCGGGGCCCCTGCCCCTCACTGAAGCCGGCGAATCAGGCTGGAGGTGTCCCAGCGATTCCCGCCCAGGGCCTGCACCTCGGCATAGAACTGGTCGACCAAGGCCGTCACGGGCAAACGGCTGCCATTGCGACGGGCCTCGTCCAGCACCAAGCCCAGGTCCTTGCGCATCCAGTCGACAGCAAACCCAAAGTCAAAACGGTCCTCCAGCATCGTGGGGCCACGTTGGTCCAGTTGCCAACTCTGCGCCGCGCCTTGCCCAATGACCTTGAGCACGGCCGGCATGTCCAGTCCTGCGTTCTGACCAAACGCCAGGGCTTCAGCCAGACCCTGCACCAGGCCTGCGATGCAAATTTGATTGACCATCTTGGCGAGCTGTCCGGATCCGCTCGTCCCGAGCCAGGTCACAGCCTTGGCGTAATGACGCAAGATCGGTGCAACCCCCTCAAACGCCGCGGCGTCCCCCCCCACCATGACGGTGAGTTGCCCTTTCTGCGCCCCCACCTCACCACCCGACACCGGTGCATCCAGGAACGTCACGCCGTGCTTCGCGCACAGGGCTGCCATTTCGCGCGCCAATTCGGCCGAGGTGGTCGTGTGGTCCACGATGACCGAGCCCGGCGCCAACACGGTCAACAGGCCGTCCTCGCCGCCGACCACCCGCCGCACGTCCTCGTCGCGGCCCACACACAGGGCCACCACCCGGCAGCCCTGAGCAGCCTCGGCTGGCGTTGCCGCGGCCCGTCCGCCATAGGCCTGCGCCCAGCGCTGCGCTTTGTCTACGCTGCGGTTGAAAACGCTCACCGACAGACCGGCGCGCTGCCAATGGCCAGCCATGGGCGCGCCCATAGCCCCCAAGCCGATGAAGGCCACAGATTCGCTCATAGGTGCCTCGAAACAATCAAACGATGGTCAGGTGCTCGGTGCCCGCGTTCAGGTCGCCGCTGCGGGCCCGTTCGCTGTTGAGCTTGATGTTCAGGCGCAGGTCGTTCACCGAGTCCGCGTTGCGCAGGGCGTCTTCGTACAGCACCCGCCCACCTTCGTAGAGGTCGAACAAGGCCTGATCGAAGGTTTGCATGCCCAGTTCGCGCGAGCGCTTCATCACATCCTTAATCTCCCCCACCTCGCCCTTGAAGATGAGTTCGGAGATGAGCGGCGTATTGATGAGAATTTCGACTGCGGCAATCCGCCCCTTGCCTTCGCGACGAGGCAGCAGACGCTGCGAAATCAGGGACTTCAGGTTGAGCGAAAGGTCCATCAACAGCTGCTGACGCCGCTCTTCGGGGAAGAAGTTGATGATCCGGTCCAGCGCCTGGTTGGCGCTGTTGGCGTGCAGGGTTGCCATGCACAAGTGGCCGGTTTCCGCAAAGGCGACCGCGTGGTCCATGGTTTCACGGTCGCGGATTTCCCCCATAAGGATCACGTCCGGGGCCTGACGCAGCGTGTTCTTCAGCGCCATGTCCCACCCATCGGTGTCGATGCCCACCTCACGCTGGGTGACGATGCAGTTCTTGTGGGGGTGCACAAATTCGACCGGATCTTCAATCGTGATGATGTGCCCGTGTGTGGTTTCGTTGCGGTGATCCACCATGGCCGCCAGGGTCGTGGACTTGCCGGAACCCGTCCCCCCCACCAGGATGATGAGTCCGCGCTTGGTTTGCACCAGGTCGCTCAGGATGGGCGGCAACTCCATCGAGGAAACGGTCGGCAGGGTGGCCGGAATGGTCCGCAGCACCAGGCCCACATGGCCCTGCTGAATGAAGGCATTGCAGCGAAAACGGCCAATCCCTTGCGGGGAAATCGCGAAGTTGCACTCCTTGGTTTTTTCAAACTCCGCCGTCTGCTTGTCGTTCATGATGGCGCGCGCCAACTGAATCGTGTGTTGCCCCGTCAGGGGCTGCGGTGAGACCTTGGTGACCTTGCCATCCACCTTGATGGCGGGCGGAAACTCGGCCGTCAGGAACAAGTCCGAGCCCTTGCGCGACACCATCAAGCGCAGCAGGTCGTTGATAAATTTTGAGGCCTGATCGCGTTCCATTCAGCGGTCCTGTCGGGAATCCTGGGTCCAGCGGGAAAAACGCTTCCCGCTGCCGTTCTCGCCCAATTTCTCGGTTTGTCGGTCAGAGTATTTTGACGAGACTCCCCTTCGTGTCGTCTTCGCCAAACTTCCCCGGCTGTCAGCCAGGGAAGTTTTCAGGGAACTTGGCCTTCCCTCGCGCTTCGGCCGGGCTGATGACATTGCGGCGCACCAAATCGGTCAAATTCTGATCCAACGTCTGCATGCCCAGGCTCTGGCCCGTTTGAATGGCCGAGTACATCTGGGCCACCTTGTTCTCGCGAATCAGGTTGCGGATGGCCGACGTGCCAATCATGATTTCATGCGCGGCCACCCGGCCGCTGCCGTCCTTGAGTTTGCACAGCGTTTGGGAGATCACGGCCACCAGCGACTCGGACAACATCGCCCGCACCATGTCTTTTTCGGCGGCCGGGAACACGTCCACGACCCGGTCAACCGTTTTGGCCGCAGAGCTGGTGTGCAGGGTGCCGAACACCAAGTGCCCCGTTTCAGCCGCCGTCAGGGCCAAACGGATCGTCTCCAGATCGCGCAGCTCACCCACCAGCACGCAGTCCGGATCCTCCCGCAAGGCGGAGCGCAGCGCGTTGGCGAAGCTCAGCGTGTGCGGTCCGACCTCCCGCTGGTTGATCAAGCACTTCTTGCTTTCGTGCACGAATTCGATCGGATCCTCAATCGTCAGGATGTGGCCGTACTCGTTTTCATTCAGGTGGTTCACCATGCCCGCCAGCGTGGTCGACTTGCCCGAGCCGGTCGGCCCGGTCACCAGCACCAACCCCCGAGGGCGCAAGGCCAAGTCGGCAAAGACCTTGGGGCACCCCAATTGCTCCAAGGTCAGGATCTTGCTCGGAATCGTCCGGAACACCGCGCCCGCCCCGCGGTTCTGGTTAAACGCGTTGACCCGGAAGCGCGCCAAGCCCTGAATCTCAAAGGAAAAGTCCACCTCCAGCGTGTCCTCGTAGACCTTGCGCTGGGCGTCATTCATGATGTCGTACACCATGTCGTGCACGCCGCGATGATCCAAGGCCTCGACATTGATCCGGCGCACGTCACCGTGCACCCGAATCATGGGGGGCAGGCCAGCGGACAAGTGCAAGTCGGAGGCTTTGTTCTTGACCGAGAACGCGAGGAGTTGGGTGATGTCCATGGCGGGCCAAAAGAAGAGATAGGCTGCGAACCATTATGGCCATCTCCTCCCCCTTTTCGATTGTTTCTGCTGGTAATGCCGCCTCTCGTTTGCACGCAGTCCACACCCGCCTGAGGGCAGCCTGTGCGCAGGCCGGGCGCCCGGACAACGCCGTGGGCCTGCTGTGCGTCAGCAAGACGCAGCCGGCAGCGGCCATCCGCGAATTTCACCAACTCGGTGAGCGACATTTCGGCGAAAACTACCTGCAAGAAGCCCTGGACAAGATGGCCGAGTTGCCCGACCTGCGGCCCACCCTGACCTGGCACCTGATCGGCCCCCTGCAGAGCAACAAGACACGGTTGGCTGCCGAAGCCTTCGACTGGGTGCACAGCGTGGACCGACTCAAAATTGCCCAGCGTCTGAGTGAGCAGCGCCCCCCCACCAAGGTGCCGCTGCAGGTGTGCCTCCAAGTCAATGTCAGCGGTGAGTCCAGCAAAAGCGGCGTCCCCCCCCAGGAACTGCCCGCTCTGGCGCACGCGGTTGCGGCACTGCCGCGCCTGAAGCTGCGCGGGCTGATGAGCATTCCCGCCCCCGCCGAAGGCTTCGAGGCCCAACGCGCGCCCCACCGCCAGTTGCGCGCCCTGTTCGATCGACTCAATGCCGAAGGCTTGGCGCTGGACACCCTCAGCATGGGCATGAGCGCCGACTTGGAAGCCGCCGTGGTGGAAGGGGCCACTTGGGTGCGCGTGGGCACGGCGCTGTTTGGCGAGCGCCCCCAAAAAGCCTGACACGAATCAACACGAGCGGCAATGAAGAAGGGGGCCGTAGGCCCCCTTGATACTTGCCAGAGCGCCCCGAAGGGCGCGACGGTCAGAACGTGTAGCGTGCCGTGACCTGCACCGCCCACTGCGACTCGCCGCGCACCTGGCGCGTCGTGAAGGTGCGCGGATCGTTGACCGTGTAGATCATCTTGCCGGTCGCCGGATCAATGCCTGAGTAGTTCACGAAGTTGCGCACATTGCCGCCCGTGCCGAAGCCGATTTCGTCAATGCGGCCCCAACGCTTGTCCAGCATGTTGCCGAAGTTCAGGATGTCCAGCGCGATCACGCCCTTGTGACCGGCAAAGAAACCGGGCACTTCCTGGCTGATGCGCAGGTCGATGTTGTTGGTGAACTTCGAGAACTCCGCGTTGCGCGCCACCACACCGCCGCGCGCGTTCGTCAGAGCGGGACTGTTGTGGACCACGTCCCAGAACTTGGCCTCCGCCGCGGCGCCGGAATTGGCCACCGTATTGGAAGAGCCCGGCAGCTTGAACAGCACATCACCCGACCCTGGGGCATTCGGGATATAGAGCAGATCATTGCCGGCAACGCCGTCGCCATTCATGTCGTTGTTGAAGGTCCAGCTATAGGGTTTGCCCTCGCGGCCTTCATAGAACACCCCGACGGTGGTCTTGTATTTGCCGAAGAACGCCTTGCTGAAGTTCACCGAGGCACTGAAGCGATCTCGGATCAAGTAGGCCGAGTTCGACGCCACTTCCTCGTTGGGGTTGTAGATTGCGCGGTTCAACCAGTTCGAGTTGGCCGTCGACGAGGTCAGCGGGCTGACTTCGGTCGCGCTGGTGCGGGTGTAGGCGAGGCTCCAGCTCAGGCCCGGCATCGGGCGTTGGCTGAGCGACAGCGTCACGGCATTGCCGCCGCCCTTGTCCGTGCGCTCAACCACGGTCACGTTGTTGAAGCCCGGGTTGTTCAAGGCCTTGAAGGTGGCGCCACTGCACAGCTTGCCCGGCGTCGTGGAGTTCTGCGGCGTGCTGCCGCCCGGCAACCAGCAGTTGGGGTCGCGACCCGCTGCGTTCCAGAACATGTCGCGGCCATCCGGGGCCTTGGCCGTGGCCGCACCCAGATTCAAGTACCGGTAGTACAGGCCGTCCTTGACATCGGTAAACAGCCATTCGGCACCAAAGGTCAGGCCGTGCCAGGGCAATTCAGCGTCATAAGCCAAGTTGGCCTTGACCACCGAGGGCTGCTTCACGTTCGGCGCGATGAAGTCGACGTTCGGCGCCGGCGGCGTCCCCGCGATCACCGGTTGAGTGTCAGGGTTCGGGCTGAAACGAACCGACGCACAGGCGGTGGCGCTGTTGCAGTTGAAGTTGCCCGTGGCCACCCCCGCGTTCTGGAAGGGGTTGGTCATCCACACGTTCGCGGCGTTCCCTTGGAACAAACCGACGCCGCCGCGCAACTGCTCTTTGCGTTTGTCGGCATTTTTGAACGCGTAGTTGAACCCCAGACGCGGCTGGAACAGCTTCATGCCGTCCATGGTGCGCGTGTTGTCATAACCAAAGCCACCGGCGGCGCGACCCGTGCTGGTGTTGACCGTGGGGGCAGCCGAGGCGGCCGCGTTCGCGATGGGCCGGTCATCGGTCGTGAAGCGGTCAATGCGCACCCCACCCACCAAAGTCAGCTGACTGCTGGCCTGCCAGGTGTCTTGCAAGAACAGGCCCAGGTTGTTCTGCGTCCAATCCGCCACCCCGTCGGTCAGCGCCTTACCCGAGAGCGGCAATTGCACGGTGTAGGAGGTCGGAATGCCCGCCGTCCACAGGGCCAGCGGATCGGCCGGATTCGGGTTGGAACTGGTCGGCGAGGCCTGACGGAACTCGTACACGCCCTTGGTGTTTTGCAAGAAGGCGTTGTAGATGTCGTTCTTCTCGAGATCGAAGCCGCCCTTGATTTCGTGGTCGTCCAGGATCCAGTTGGCCGCGAAGAAGGTGTTCGACGTCTTGGTCGAGAGCTTGTTGAACTGGCGGCTGTTTTCCGTGCCAAACCGCAGGGTCTGGGGTTGGGTGGCCGACAGACCACTGCCGGCAGCCGACGAGTTCCAGATCAGGCTGACCTGGGGCAGGTTGCTGTTGTTCAGCGGCACGCTGTCGTAGTCACGTTGCGAGATCTTGAGCTCGGTGGAGAAGTTGTCCGTCCAATCCGAGAACACTTGGCCCACGATGGACTCGAGCGTCTTGGCCTGCACATACCAGTGCGAGCTGAGCGACATCAGCGTGTTGCTGGTCGTGCTGGGGTAGATCGGGTTGTTTTCTTCCGATTTGGCGTAGCGCACGTTGGCGCGGTGCTTTTCGCTGATGGTCCAGTCCAGCTTCAGCAGCGTGTCCTTGGCCGTCAATTCCACGCCGGCCGGTGTCGCCGTACCACCAATGTCCATGCCGTATTTGGACTTGGCCAGGGCCACCGCCGCATCGACCTGCGCTTGCGTCAGTCCCGTGAACGGCAGGGTGCCGCCCACAACGCCAAAACCCGGGCCGTTGCGGGTGCTGGCCAGCTCTTCATAGCTGGCGAAGAAGAACAGCTTGTCTTTGATGATCGGGCCGCCGAGCGTAAAGCCCTTGGTGTCTTCCTTGAAGCCCGGTGGGTTGAAATACGTGTCGGTGTTGCGGTTGTAGCGCTTACCGGCCATGTTGGCATCCCTGTACACGTAGTACATGCTGCCCTTGAGTTCGTTCGTGCCCGACTTGGTCACGGCATTGATGTTGGCGCCGGTGTAGCCCGTCTGGGTGACGTCGTAATTGCTCAGGTTGACCTGCACCGCCTGAATCGCGTCGATGGAGATCGGCTGCTTCAGCATCGGCAGGTTGTTGGCCTCCAGACCGAAGGTGTCGTTGATGCGCACCCCGTCCACGGTGATGGAGTTGAAGCGGGTGTTCTGACCGCCTGCCGAGATTTCGCCGCGTTCCTTGTCGGTCTGCGCCAGACGCGGATCCGTGCGGGCGTAATCCTGCAAGTTGCGCTGGATGGAGGCGTAGGCGTCCAACTCCTGACGGCCCAATTGCGTGCCCGAACCCATGGCCGAGCTGCTGAATTTGTTGTTGGCGGATGCCGCACCCGTCACCACCACGGCTTCGAGTTGTTGCTGCCCCAAGCGCAGGTCCACCACCGTGGTTTCGGCCAGAGCCAAATACACCTCGTTGTTGACCGTCTTGTCGGCGCCCTTGGTCACCGTCACCGTGTAGGGGCCGCCCACGCGCAACCCGCGCGATGCAAAACGGCCTTCAGCATCGGTGGTCAGGGTCACGGTCGAACCGGACTCCCGGTGCACCACCACCACCGTGGCACCCGCCACCGGCTTACCGTCCAGGGTGGTGACGCGGCCACCAATGGCCGCCGAGGTGTTCTGCGCCAAGGCCGGAGCGGCGGCCACGATGGCCACCGCCGCAGCCAGCGCGGTACGAGCAAAGAGAGTCGAGCTCATCAGGGAAAACTCCTAGGTGTTAACGCGATACGCTGAACGCAAGTCGGCCGCCTGTATCCGGAGACCTTGTAGAGATCTCCCAGACCGGCGGCCGCAAGGAAAGCATGAAGTGGTTGGATTGTCATGCCGGCGCGTGACCGTCGTGTGACGGTCCGTGGAGAGAGTCCTCAAGCCTCCCTGTTTCGCCACTTTTTTGCAACACGCTG
This sequence comes from Inhella gelatinilytica, assembly GCF_016093295.1. Lineage (GTDB taxonomy): Bacteria > Pseudomonadota > Gammaproteobacteria > Burkholderiales > Burkholderiaceae_C > Inhella > Inhella gelatinilytica. The sequence goes on from NZ_JAEDAL010000001.1 coordinate 188,087, forward strand.
TGGCGCGCGCGCCGCAGGTCAAACCCGTAGTTGGCGAAATCGCTCCACCGTTTCGCGCAGCGCCGCCCGCTCCGCCGCCCCGTCAGCAAGGCGGTTCGCTTTGGCCACGGCCTCCACGGCCCGGGCCGCTGATGTGAGCGCCTTGACGGACAGATTGCCGGCCGACCCGGCCAAGGCATGGGCGGCCTGGGCGACTCGCAGGGGGTCGGTCTCTTGCCACCCCGCCTCGACCTCGGCCAGTCGCGCATCCACATCAGCCCGCAGCATGTCCATCAACTCGATCAACAAGGCGGTGTCACCGCCCAGGCGGTCGAGTGCTTCTGCCTGGTCCCAGTCGGCCGAAACTTCAGGGGTGGGGGTTGGAGCCGGCACCCCACTGGCTGGCGGACGTTCGCCCAGCACCCGCTGCAGTTCCAGCACCAAGAGTTCGGTTTGAATGGGCTTGGATACATAACCATCCATGCCCGCCTCAAAACAGCGCTCCCGATAGCCCTCCAGGACGTTGGCCGTCATCGCCACGATGGGTACCCGCCTCGCCCCGGACTGCGCCTCGCGGGCACGGATCTGCACCGTGGCCTCAACTCCCCCCAATACTGGCATTTGCATGTCCATCAAAACCAGGTCATAGCCGCGCTCGGCGGTGGCTCGAACCGCCTCCAAGCCGTTGGGGACCACATCGACATGGTGGCCGAGTTTGGCCAACAGTCGCGTCGCCAGCACCTGGTTCACCGGGTTGTCTTCGGCCAGCAGCAGATTCAAGCTCTGCTGACCAGCGGCCGGGGCCACCCGGGCCTTGCTCACACTGGAGCGCGCCACCACGGGCTCGCCGTGGGCGACCTGAACCAGCGCATCAAACAAATCCGAGGGTGACGCCGGTTTGACCATGCAGCCCGCCACCCCCAGCGATTGGCTGTCCTGAGACACCCGGCGCTGCTCGATCACCGGCGCCGTCAGCAAGGTTTTTTCCAGCAAGCGCGGTTGGCCCGCCAGGGTGGCGGCCACATCGCGCCCACTGAGGTGGGGCAAATTGACATCCAGCAGCACCAAGTCAAACGCTTGCTCGCTCAAGCGTTTCAGGGCCGCCTCGCCGTCCGCAACGGTCGTCACGTCCATGCCCCACACGGCCATCAACTCGGACTCCCAAGCGCGAGCCGTGGGGTGGGCTTCGGCCAGCAGCACGCTCAAGCCCTGCAACGCCGGAGCGGTCTGCACCGGGTGACAGGCTGCGCCCAAATCAGCCAAGAAGTGGAAAGTTGAACCGCGGCCAGGCTCGCTCTCCACCCAGATGCGCCCGCCCATCAATTCTGCGAGCCGAACCGAGATACTCAATCCCAAGCCCGTGCCGCCAAAGCGCCGGGTTGTGGAGGTATCGGCCTGCGAAAAGGCCTCGAAAATTCGATCGAGTTTGTCGGCTGGAATGCCGATACCGGTATCGCGAACACTGAACTGCACGCGGCCCGACCGATCCGACTCGGGGCGCACATCCACCTGCACCTCGCCCGCGGCCGTGAATTTGATGGCGTTGCCCACCAAATTGGTGAGCACTTGACGCAAGCGGCCCGGATCACCCTGACACACTGCCGGCAACGTGGGGGCAATCCGAAAGTGCAACGCCAAGCCCTTTTCTTGCGCCTGTAGCGCCAGCGGCCTCAGCGTCTGCGACATCAGATTCGCCAGATCAAAGTCGATCCGGTCCAGCGTCATCTTGCCGGCCTCGAACTTAGAAAAATCCAGGATGTCGTTGACGATGACCAAGAGCGCATCGGCCGAACTCTTGACCAGGCTGAGGTACTCCCGCTGTTCGGCACTCAACTCGGTGTCCAGCGCCAATTCGGTCATGCCAATGATGCTGTTCATCGGCGTGCGGATCTCATGGCTCATGTTGGCCAGGAAGTCTCCTTTGACCTGCAGCGCAGCCTCCGCCGCCTCCTTGGCTTCGGTCAGTTCGAGCATCAAGCGCTTCATGGCCGTGATGTCGGTGCGCAAACTCACCGTCATACCTTGCGGGGTTTGGCTGTCATCCATGCGCAGCCAGGCCTCTTCCACCTTGGCCTCGCGCACGCCGCGGTCCACGCGGAACCCCTGCAGGCGCCGTTCTCGATCAGCGGGGCCGTCCCCGGCTTGCGCCGCATAGGCCGCACTCAAGTCGTCGTATCGCGCGCCAACCACAAGCTGCGCCGCCAAGCTCGGATAGAACTGCCGGTAGCGGCTGTTGCAGGTCACCAAGCGCTGATCGGAATCGAACATCGCAAAACCGGCATCCAAGGCTTCGATCGCATCGACCAGTTGAGCTCGGGTGCGCGTGATCTCTTCTTGGGCCAGCTTGGCCTCGTGCGCGTCCAGCACAAAGCCGTCCATGTAGACCACGTCGTCGTGGGGGTCGCGCACCGATTGGCCGCGCCCATGCACCCAGCGGTAGTGCCCGTTGGCATGACGCATGCGGTATTCCTGGACATAGGGGCGCCGTTGTTCGATGGCCTGCAGCACCTCCTGGGTGGCCGCTTCGATGTCCTCGGGGTGGATGAGATCCAGCAGGTTGCGCCGCTTGTCCATGAACTCACGGGCCGGCCAACCCGTCAGCTCTTCGACACCATCCGAGATCCACACCAGTTTGGCGGGCGGCCCCACGCGCGCCCGGTACACGCAACCGGGCAGGTTGAAGAGCAGGCTGCGGAACCGGGCTTCCTTTTGCACCAATTCACGCCGCGCCTGCTCGCTCTCCGCCACCAGTTCGCCCAGTAAGGAACTAAGCGCCAGCAGGTTGTCTTCCCCGTCGACCGCCAGCGGCGGGCGACCGGTGCGCACCAGCAATTCATTGCTGGTCCGGCGCAGGCCTTCCAACACCGCCCGCTGCGCCGCCGACTCTTGTCGCAGCCGCTCATTGACCCCGCTGAGTTCCGCGCTGGACAGCTCAAGGCTCCGCGTTCGCAGCGTCAGATCGCGATCACTCTGCTCATAGGCCGCATCGACCAACTCCAAAAAATGCGGCAACTTGTTCGCAAGCGCCTGCACTGCGGGGTCGGCCGCCTGCCCCAGGGCCCCGAGCAGCGCCTCCAGCGCCTCCGGCCCCTCGACGCCCAAGCCCCGTTTGAGCTGCCGCTGCAGCAACTTGGTCCGCACCATGAGGGCTCAGGCCCGCTCGGCCACGAGCGTGATCGTCATGGTCTGGTTGTGCAGGTGGCACTCCAGCCCTTTGAGATCCGGGCTGATTTCGCCATTGGAATAAAAGCCCGTGACCTGGGCTTGTGCGCCCAACACGTCCAGCACCGCCTCAACCTCTTCGTCAACCCGCGCGCCCATCACCAGCTTGCGCCCGACGCACGACACCAAAACGGCAAGCTTCTCACCCGTCACCGGACCGGTGTCGAACAGGGCCTCGGCCGCCGACTCGGCCCCATCGACCAAGGAGTCCGTCGAAGCATGCATCAGACGCAGATAGCCGTCGGGGTCCAGATCCCCCGCCAACACCAAGCTGCCTTGCGCTTCGTCCACGCCCAAGATGGTGCGGATCAACCCCAGCGTCTGGTGATCTTTGCCCATCATTTCAAAGGGAAACAACAGCCCCGTGCCGGGCAGGCCGCTGGCGTACTCCCCCAGGTAGCGCTTGTAAACCGCCAAGGCCGGCTCGCTATCGAGTTCGTACAGCACATTGCCCGCACAGCGGGTGATCTTGCGCTCCGGCCCAAAGGGCTGCCACCCGTGAAAGCTGCCATGCCGCAACACCGTGTGGGGCGAATAAAAACCCAGGCCCACCACCTGCTGGGCGGAGACGCCCTCAGGCCCCAAAGTCAACGTGCCGGTAAACGCCCCGCCATCGCCCGCAAGCCCCCCAGAGATCGACACCTTGGGCCCCAAAGCCGATTGCAGACCGTCAATCAGGGCGCTGCCATTGATGGCCACCCCTTGGCCCAAGACCAGCACCTGGTGCAGGGGCTGGCCGTCAAGGGGTGCCGTCAGCGCCGCCGCCAAGCGCTGTCCGGCGGCCTGGGAGTCGTCCATGGACAACAAGGCCGTGCTGGCGACACGCAGAGCGGGGTGGTCAAACCGCAGTGCCGTGATCACCAAGGTGCCATCGCTCACGCCTTGATTGCTTACCTCACCGGCCGTGGTACAGCCCGCCACTTGTGCCTGAGGGAAGGCCCCCTGTAGCGCCCGGACCAAGCCCGGTGCGCCCATCTGCTGGACCGATCCAAAGACCAATACCAAGTGCGGAGCCAAAGCCTGCAGCCCCGCCAGTGCCACGGCATCCGGGGTGCGGTCCAAGCGGATTTGTTCAACTTTCATTGCAACTCCATGATCTGAGATGCGGACGGCGGCAACGGGTCATCCGCAAACCGAGCTCGCACCCTCAAAACATCTGCCCACCGATTGCAAAAGGCCTGAACACAGCGTGGATCAAAGTGCGAGCCAGATTGCTCCAACAGGAACTCACGGGCCCGTTCCATGGCCCAAGCCGCCTTGTAGGGGCGTTCTGAGGTAAGGGCATCAAACACATCGGCCACAGCGACAATACGACCCCACAGCGAAATCGCGTCGCCAGCCAGTCCAATTGGATAGCCGGTTCCATCCCACCGCTCGTGGTGGTGCAAGGCAACGATGGCTGCCGCCTGAAGATACGGACTCTCACTGTCCGCCAGAATGTCATGGCCGACCCGTGCGTGCTGGCGCATGATGGCCAGTTCCTCCGGTGTCAGACGCCCGGGCTTAAGCAGGATGTGGTCGGGCGTACCAACCTTACCTAAATCATGCATGGGTGCCGCCCGCAACAACAGGTCACACTCCTCTAGGGGCAGGTCTAACTCCACAGCAATGAGCCGCGCATAGTGCGCCATACGCAGCACATGCGCCCCAGTCTCCGGGTCACGATATTCCGCTGCCCGTGAGAGCCGCAAGATGGTGTCCAACTCACGCGCCACCACGGTGGCCGTCGCTTTACTGACCTCTTCAGCGAGCCACGCTGCCCGGTTCAGCAAGGCCAGCTGTGATTGCCGCAGGGCCAACATGTTGCGTGCTCGCGCTTGAAACTCCACTCGGTCCACTGGCTTGGTGAGGAAGTCATTCGCGCCGGCCTGCAGCGCCTCATGGCGAAGGCTGATTTCATGATCGGCCGTCACCATGAGCACGGGCACTTCGCGTTTGTCTTCTTGCGCACGCAAATGCCGGATGAAGGTCAGCCCGTCCATCTCGGGCATTTGGTAATCCACGACCACCAAGTCCACATCGTGGGACAGCACCCAGGTCAGGGCTTCCTGCGGCTGAAGAAATTCGACCGACCGCGCCCCGTCCAGTTGTTTGACCAGGGCACGGAACAGCGCCACGTTGACGGCGTTGTCATCAATGATGGCGATGGTGAGCACGGGTTAGAACCCCAAGGACGCCAGCAGATCGTCCACGTCATCTTGTTTGAGGGCCTTGTCAGGGGTTTGCACCCCAGCCAGGGCGTCGTCCTGCACAGCGGCCTCGACCCGCCCGGCGTGCTCCAGCACTGCTTCCAGCGGCCGCTCCACCGATTGCATGAGCGCAATGACTTTGTTGACCACCTGACCCGACAGGTCTTGAAAGTCCTGCGACATCATGAGTTCGGTCGCCAGCCCTTGTTGCTTTTCGGCCAAGGCGCGCAGGGCGGCTTGATGCTCAGGCGCCACCTGGTCGGCCAAGCTCAGCAACGCCTTGGCGTCAGCTTGCACCGCATCGCTCAAGTCGAAGACCTTGTTGGCCGCGCTTTGAGTCAATTGCTTGACGTATTTCAGGCGCTCGCAAGCATCCGGCAGTTCTTCGACTGCTTTTTGAATGGCCGCAATGGCCTCCGCTGCAAGCTTGGACTCCGATTCCGCCATGACGCGCATCCCTCGCCCGTGCACCCGCGGGTTCAACCCGCCGGCTTGGAGAAGCCATGCTATCGCCGGCCCGCCAAAAAGCCAGTCCCGCCCCGCGACAAATCCCCCCGGAAAACCCTTCCACGAAGGGAAGGGGCTTAGGGGATCGGCAGGGCCGTCTCGTACTTGACTTCGCGCAGCACGACGTTGCTGCGCACGCTGGCCACACCGGGCACCTTGAACACCTTGGACTGCAGAAACTGGTCGTAGGCCTTCATGTCCGGCACCACCACCTTGATGACGTAATCCGCCTCGCCCGTGATGCCATGGCACTCGATGATTTCGCGGCTGGCCTTCACCAGGGCCTCAAACTGCTCGACCGCCCCCTCGCTGTGCCGCACCAGGCTGACGTTGGCCAGCACGCAGATCGACAGCCCCAGTTTTTCGCGATCCACCAGCACCACCTGGCGGCGAATCACGCCCCCGTCCTCGAGCTCCCTCACGCGGCGCCACACCGGCGTGGCCGACAGCCCCACGCGCTCGGCCAAGGCCTGGGTGGAGAGGCGGGCGTCGTCCTGGAGCGCTTCCAGGATCTGCCGCGTTGCCCGATCGAATGATTTATTTTCCATATCCAGATATTTTGAGTATTTTCATTCTGTCAGTGGCCTTCAACTGCGTCAATCAGCAAACTTCCACCGGGTGAACTCCCCAAAAATCACGCCTCCCCCGCCTGCACGAGCCCTGCCATGTCCGCCCAGCCCGCGTCCACCGATTTGCGCCCCTACCAACTGAGCGACAACCTCAGTGCCCCCTCTGGCGCCGTCTTCCTGACCGGGACCCAGGCCCTGGTGCGCTTGACCCTGATGCAAAAGCAGGCAGATGACGCGGCCGGGCTGTCCACAGCTGGCTTCGTCTCTGGCTACCGCGGCTCGCCGCTGGGCATGGTGGACCAGCAGATGTGGAAGGCCAAGAAATTCCTGACAGCAGCCAGCGTGGAGTTTTTGCCGGCCATCAACGAGGACCTGGCGGCCACGGCTTGCCTGGGCACGCAGCGCCTGGCGCTGGACCCGGAGCGCAAGGTCGAGGGCGTGTTTGCGATGTGGTACGGCAAGGGCCCGGGGGTGGACCGCGCGGGTGACGCGCTCAAGCACGGCCACATCTACGGCAGCTCCGCCCAGGGCGGGGTGCTGGTGGTGTGCGGCGACGACCACGGCTGCGTGTCGTCCTCCACCCCGCACCAGAGCGATCTGGCCCTGCAGGCCTGGCACATGCCGCTGGTGCACCCCGGCAATGTGGCGGAGTACCTGGAGTTTGGTCTCTGGGGCTGGGCCGCGTCGCGCTACTCGGGCGCCTGGGTGGGCTTCAAGGCCATCTCGGAGGTGGTTGAGAGTGGGATGACCGTGGATCTGGATGCGGTGAAGACCCGTTTTGCAGTTCCGACCGACCACACCCCCGCTGTCAACCTGCACGTGCGCCTGGTTGACCTGCCCTCGTTGGAGCTGGAGTCGCGCCTGACGCACAAGCTGGACGCGATCCGCGCCTTCGCCCGCGCCAACCCGCTGGACCGCCTCGTGGTGGCGCCGACCCAGCCGCGCCTGGGCATCGTCACCGTGGGCAAGGCGCATTACGACTTCCTGGAAGTGCTGCGCCGGCTGGGCCTCAGCCTGGAGCAACTCGCCCAGAGTGGGGTCGCGGTCTACAAGGTGGGGTTGGTCTACCCGCTGGAGCCCTTGGGGCTCACGGCCTTTGCGACCGGGCTGACCGACATCCTGGTGATCGAAGAGAAAGCGCCGGTGGTCGAGCGCCAGCTCAAGGAACTGTGCTTCCACTGGGCGCAGCGTCCTGCCGTGGTCGGCAAGACGGGCACCCAAGGCGAGCGCCTGCTCTCCGACCTGGGCGAGCTGCGCCCCAGCCGGGTGATGGGCGTGCTGGCCGACTGGCTGGCCCGCCTGGCACCGGAGCTCGACCGCCGCGAGCACGTGGTGGACTTCACGGCGCCGCAGTTGCTCTCCAACAGCGCGGACGCTGTGCGCCGCCTGCCGTACTTCTGCTCAGGCTGCCCACACAACACCTCTACCAAGCTGCCGGAGGGCTCACGGGCGCTGGCCGGCATTGGCTGCCACTTCATGGCCAACTGGATGGAGCGCAGCACCTCGGGCCTGGTGCAAATGGGCGCGGAAGGGGTGGACTGGGTGGCGCAACAGCGCTTCAGCCGCGCGCCGCACGTGTTCCAGAACCTGGGCGATGGCACGTACTACCACTCGGGCTATCTGGCCATCCGTCAGGCTGTGGCCGCCAAGGCCACGCTGACCTACAAGATCCTCTACAACGACGCGGTGGCCATGACCGGCGGGCAGCCGGTGGACGGCTCGACATCGGTGCCCCAGATTGCCCGCCAGATTGAGGCGGAGGGGGTCAAGCGGGTGGTCGTCGTCAGCGATGAAATCGACAAGTACGACGACCACCGCAGCCAGTTCCCGCCGGGCACGACCTTCCACGACCGCAGCGAATTGGATGCCGTGCAGCGCGAGCTGCGCGACACCGCGGGCGTGACCGCGCTGATCTACGACCAGACCTGCGCCGCCGAGAAGCGCCGCCGCCGCAAGAAGAAGGAGTTCCCTGACCCGCCGCGCCGGATCTTCATCAACGAGCAGGTGTGCGAGGGCTGCGGCGATTGCGGCCAAGCCAGCAACTGCCTGTCGGTCGTGCCGGTGGAAACCGACTGGGGCCGCAAGCGCGCCATCGAACAAACCAGTTGCAACAAGGACTTCAGCTGCGTCAACGGCTTTTGCCCCAGCTTCGTCTCGGTCGACGGTGCGGTGCTCAAGAAGCGCCAGGGCGCCAGTTTCAGCGCCGCCGATGTGGCACGCGAGTTGGCGGCCATCGGCGAGCCTGCCGCCTGGAACTGGACTGGCCCCTTTGACATGCTGGTGACCGGCGTGGGCGGCACCGGCGTGGTGACCGTGGGCGCGCTCATCACCATGGCCGCGCACCTGGAGAAAAAGAGCGCCTCGGTGCTGGACTTCATGGGCTTCGCGCAAAAGGGCGGCGCCGTGCTCTCCTTCGTGCGCGTGGCACCCGAGGCCAGCCAGCTCAATCAAGTGCGCATCGACACCCAGCAGGCCGATGTGCTGCTGGCCTGCGACCTGGTCGTGGGCGCCAGCAACGACGCCCTGCAAACCGTCAAGGCCGGCCGCACCATGATCCTGGCCAACACGCACGAGCTGCCCACGGCCGCCTTCGTGCGCAACCCCGACGCCTCGCTGCAAGCGCATGAGCTGCTGGCCAAGATGCGCTTTGCCACGGGCCAGCGCGACGACCTGCTCAAGACCGTCGACGCCCAAACCCTGGCGCAAAAACTGCTCGGCGACACCATGCCCAGCAACATCATCATGCTGGGCGCGGCCTGGCAGGCGGGGCTGGTGCCCGTGTCACTGGCGGCGCTGACGCGGGCCATCGAACTCAACGGGGTGGCGGTGGAGGCCAACAAGACGGCCTTTGCCCTGGGCCGTCTGGCCCATGCCGCACCGGCCGCCTTGGACCGCCTGGGCGGCGCCACCGTGGTCAAGCTCAGCCTGGCCACCGACAAGCTCGATGGCGAGCAGGGCCTGATCGCCCGCCGCAAGGCCTTCCTGACCGACTACCAAGACGCGGCCTATGCCGAGCGTTACGAAGCCCTGGTGCGCCGCGTGCGCGAAGCCGAGAGCCGGCTTGGGGATGCGGGCAAGGCCGAGCGCCTGACCAAGGCCGTGGCGCGCTACTACGCCAAGCTGCTCGCGATCAAAGACGAGTACGAGGTGGCGCGCCTGTACACCAATGGCAGCTTCGAGGCCGCGCTCAAAGAGCAGTTCGAGTCCTGGGACGGCCTGCGCTTCCACATGGCGCCCCCGGTCTTTAGCAAGCCCGGCGCCGATGGCCGGGCCAAGAAGATCACCTACGGCGGCTGGATGTGGAAGGCGCTGCGCGGGCTGGCCCGCTTCAAGGGCCTGCGCGGCAGCGCCCTGGACCTGTTCGGCTACACGGCCGAGCGCCGCATGGAGCGGCAACTGGTGGCCGACTACGAAACGCTGGTGCAAGAGCTGATCCTTGGCCTTCGCCCGGACACGCTGGACACCGCCGTGCAGCTGGCCCGCCTGCCCGAGCGCATCCGCGGCTATGGCCACGTCAAGCACGCCAATGTGGAAGCGGTGCGCCAACAGGGGCGCGAACTGCTGGCCCGCTACCGCGCGCCGGCCGCAGCCCAAGCCGCCTGAGCGGCGAAGCCCGCCGCTCAGGTTTTGCTTTAGGCGATGCCGCGCGGCGGGCCGCTGGCCAGCCAGGCCTCGATTTGGGCCTGGCGGTCATTGCCCCAGAAGGGCTCGCCATCGATCACGAAGAACGGGGCCCCAAAGACCCCGGTGGCGATGGCCGCTTCATTCACGCTCTTGAGCTTGGCTTTCCACTCGGGCGCGTTCCAGGCCGCTTCGGCCGCCTCGGCATCCAACCCCGACTCCTCACACAGCGCCTTGAGCGCGGCGGGGTCCGAGAGGTTGATGCCCCTCGCAAAGTAGGCGCGCAGCCCCGTCCGCGCCCAGGCCACGGCGCGCTGCGTGTCTTGGGCATGCAGCCACCAGAACACACGGGCCGCGTTCTGGGTGGGGATGGGAAACACCTCCGGCATGCGCAGCGGCACCCCGGCGTACGCCGCCGAACGGGCCACGTCCCGCAACAGGTAGTCGCGCTTGAGCGGGAACTCCACCGGCGGCTTCAAGCCGGTCACCTGAAAGGTGGCCCCCAGCAAGATGGCCCGCCAGTTCACCGTGCGGCCATGCCGCGCCGCCACCGCCCCGATCCATTCGCTGGCGATGTAGGCGTAAGGGCTGGAAAAGTCGAAATAAAAGTCGATCGGGGGCTTGAGCATGATGGTGTTATCGCACGGCCCAGCGGGGTTGCACCAGCCCCGTCAGAGGGCCAAAGCTCGCCCGATGAGGATTTTTTGCACTTCGCTGGTGCCTTCGTAGATCTGCGTCACGCGCACATCGCGGTAGAGGCGCTCCACGGGGAAGTCGGTCACGTAGCCGTAGCCGCCCAGCACCTGAATGGCCGACGAGCACACGCGCTCCGCCATTTCGGACGCAAAGAGCTTGGCCATCGCCGCCTCCTTCAGGCAGGGGCGGCCGGCATCCTTGAGGCTGGCGGCATGCCAGATGAGCTGGCGCGCCGCTTCGACCTGGGTGGCCATGTCGGCCAGCTTGAACTGGATGGCCTGGTGCTGAAAGATGGGCTGGCCGAACGCAATGCGCTCCTTGGCATAGGAGGTGGCAGCCTCCAGCGCTGCGCGCGCCATGCCCACGCTTTGCGACGCGATGCCGATGCGCCCGCCTTCCAGCCCACTGAGCGCAATCTTCAGGCCCTCGCCCTCCTCGCCCAGGCGGTAGCGCGCCGGAATACGGCAGTTCTCAAACAGGATCTGGGCCGTGTCACTGGAGTGTTGGCCCATCTTTTCTTCGATGCGCGCCACGGTGTAACCCGGCGTTTTTGTCGGCACCAAGAAGGCGCTGATGCCCTTCTTGCCGGCGGCCTTGTCGGTCACGGCCATCACGATGGCCACGTCGCCGTTCTTGCCGCTGGTGATGAACTGTTTGACGCCATTGAGAACGTACTCGTCGCCCTCGCGCACGGCCACCGTCTTGAGCCCGCCCGCTTCCGAGCCCACATGCGGTTCGGTCAGGCAAAAGGCGCCGAGCATGTCGCCGCGCGCCAGGGGCTTCAAGAATTCCTGCTTCTGTTCTTCGTTGGCAAAGGCCATCAGGATGGAACACACCGGGCAGTTGTTGACGCTCACCACGGTCGAGGTGCCGCCGTCGCCCGCGGCGATCTCTTCCAAGATCACGGCCAGCGCCAAATAGTCCAAGCCCGCGCCGTCGTACTCCGGCGGCACCGCCACGCCATAACAGCCCAGCTGGGCCAAGCCCTTCAGTTGTTCGGCGGGGAACTGGTGGGTTTTGTCCCAGGCCGCGGCATGGGGGGCAATTTCAGCCTGCACGAACGCGCGCACGGCGTCTTGAACGGCCAGGTGGTCTTCGGAGAGGATCATGATGGTTTTGCTTTCAACTGCGGATGGCAGGCCAGCGCAGGGGCAGTTCCGTGACGTCTTGTGGACGCCATGGCCGCAACACCCACTCGCCTTCGGGCGTAATTGTCAGGCGTGCCGCCAACTCCCCTCGCGTGCGTTGCTTCAACCATGCGGGGCGATCGGCCACCGGCATCGTGTGGACTTCGATCCACAGCGCCGTGGCCTGGGTCGCCAGCGCTAGATCGGCTGTGCGTTCCAGGTACTGATCAAAAGCAGGCTGCGCGATGCTCCACAGAACGGTCGGCAGGGTATGGAACCAACGCCAGCCCGGCTCGGCAACAGCTCCATGGGCTGGCAGTTCATCTAGCGGATGCTGTCGCGCCTGATCCATCACAGACATCCAATAAGTCGCCGCCTGCTGTTGCGCGTACTCCGACTGCAGGGTCCGTGAGGCAATGGGGCACGTCAGTCGCCCCCACCAACCATCGGTGGGCGCAGTGGCCGAGCAAGTCTGAGCCGCCAAGTCGACCATCACCCCCCGTCCAAATTGCGCCTCCGTGGGCACCCAGCGGGCCAAACCCCGTTTCCAAACGGCCTCGTCCCACCGCACCAACGGTAGCCAGTCCCCCGCCCGGTCGGGGTCTCGCCGAGCCCATTCACGCACCAGCAATAGCTGACGCCGGGTCATCCCCTGGCTAACCAAGTATCCAATCAGCAATCGGGTTTGCTCGCTCACCGTCCGCGCAATCGCATCGGCCCGCTGCAGCGCGTCCAACGCCGCGGCGCCATCACCTCGCCGCTGGGCTTGCTCACCCACCATCAACCAATGTGTGTGACAGCCCAGGACCAAGGAATACGTAGGCAGCGGGTCTTGGGGACGCTCCGGCAAGCGTTCGCGCAGGCGCAAATCCGCCGCGGGCGGCAGTTGCTCGCAGGTTTTGACCAAGTCAGCCGCAGCAGCCTTCCAACGCTCCCATGCAATCACCTGCTTATCAAGCGCCTCCCGACAATCCCCTTGGGCACCACAGTCCTTGAGCTCCCAGGGAAGGCTGTTCCTCGAACCGCGCACGGCCTCGAACGGGATCAGCAAGTTGTCGTCCCCCGGCAGTGCTGGGGCAACGGTCAGCGCCTGAGGCCAAGGCTTCGGCTCCGCATCGCGGACATTGCTCAGAAACCAGGCGGCCGCCACCAGCACCACCAGACCCAACAAGCCCAGCACCGTTAACAGCACCGCCTTCAATACACGCCGCATCGCCATCCCGTTCTTTTGTCTGACCTGCCCCTCAGGGGGCGGCCGCTGCTCGCTTCAAGGCTTGCAGATTTTCTTCAAATGCTGTCACGAACACGACCCGCCAAGCGCCTTCGAGGCGCTTGAGTTGGTAGCCGGTGCGGAAGACTTGAAGGACCGAGGCATCGGCGCGCCGCAAGGTCCAGCGCACCAGCACAAAACCGTCGTCCGGCCCCAGGGGAACGGTCTCCAGAATGAGCGGCACCGCCTCGCTCAGGCCGGCGCCGCGGTAGATCTCGCACAGCGCCAGCATGTTGGCGCGAAGGGGCTCGGCATCGGTCCAAGCCGTCACGCCGCCGGCGTGGGCAATGCTCAGCGGCACGCTGCAGCGCGAGGCCACGGCCTGGCCGTCGAGGGCGCTGAAATCCGCCGCGTAGGCCGCGAAAAAGGCCTCGACCTCGGAGGCCTGCATCAGGCGCTCACCACGGCAGGGGCTTGCCGTCGAAATTCAAGAAGCGGCCGTTGTCTTGGAATCCCAGGCCGTCCAGCACCTGGCGCATGCTGGACACGGCTTCGGCCGGCGTCAGGTCGGCTTGCGAGCCGCCCATGTCCGTCTTCACCCAACCGGGGTGAAAAGCCACGCAGGTGGCGCGGCCCCCGAAGGCAATCGATGCGTCCTTGAGCACGGAGTTCGCGGCCGCCTTGCTGGCGCGGTACAGCCAGGCATTGGGGCTGGTGCGCGCGCCCATGGAGCCCATGCGGCTGGAGACCAACGCCAGCTTGGCGTTCTGCGCCAAGCAGTCCGTCAGGGCCGGCAAGACGCGCATGGGGCCGAGCACGTTGGTGTGCATCACCAAATCAAATTCGGCCTGCGTGGGCGGCGTGGGCGCCGCCACGTCCGCGCCAAACACACCGGCGTTGATCCACAGCGTGTCGAACTGCAGGCCATCCAGCTGCCAGGCTAGGCCCGCGCAGCTCTTGGCGTCCAGCAGCTCCAGCGGCAAAGCCTTGGCCCCCAGGCCTTTTAGCTTTTGCAGGGACGCTTCATCCCGCGCCGTGGCCGTGACCTGATGCCCCGCCTCGCGATACTGCTTGACGAACTCAAACCCAATGCCGCGCGACGCGCCAATCACCAGAACGTGCATGCCACTCCCCTTCACTTGCCCACGCTCACCAGCGGTTGGGCGGTCGTGCCCAGCAACACGGTATTGCCCTGTTTGCTGGCGATGGCCAGCGCCGCATCGCGCTGCAACTCGGCCAGCTTGATCTCTTTCAGCGCCGGCGTCAGCGAGGCACTGAGGATTTGGTTGGCCTTGGCCTGGCCCTCGGCTTCAACGATCAAGCGCTCGGCCTCGGCCTTGGCCAGCTCGATTTCCTTGCGCTTTTTCTCGATCGCCTGATCGGTCTCGGCGCGCTGGCGGATCGCCGCTTCAATGGCGGGGTCGGTGAGCAGGTTGCGCACATTGACCGCGGTGACCACGAACGCGCCCTTGTCGTTGGCATCCAGCTCGCGCTGCAGGCCGCTGCGCACCAGCTCCGCCAGTTCGCTGCGCTTGGTGTGCATGGTGGTGGCGTCCAGCTGGGCGATGGACTTGTAAACCGCCTCACGAGCCTCGCGGGACACACGGCTGTAGGCAATGATCAGGTCCTTGGTGCCGCCTTCGCGCACCACATCGCGGTGGCGCACCACATCCCCCTGGTACTTGGTGTACAGGCCCGGCACGGCGCCCGGATTGACCTTGAAGTAGACGTCGATGTCCACATCCTTCATGGTCAGGTTGTCGCGGCTCTTGGGCGTCATGTCGTTGAGCTGGAAGCTCACTTCCTTGGCGCTGAACTCATCCACCGTCTTGAACAGGGTGAAGTACACGCCCGGTGGCAGGGCCTCGGGGCTCACCTTGCCCAGCGTGCGCTCCACGCCCACGTTGCCGGTGTCGATTTGGGTGCAAGCCGTCAGGCCCGCCACAAGGGCGAGCAGCAAAGGGGTACGCAGGTTCATAACAGTTTGATTGCAGGGGTGAGGTACGCCAGCACCAGCAAGGCCACCAGTACCACCGCCAGCGCGGCAACGCGCAGGAAGTGCCGGGTGGCCTGACGCCAGGCGCGGCGGTTGCCGAGCTGCCACAGGCCGTAGCCAACCAGCAGGGCGACGAACAAAAGAAGCAAGTGACGCATGGGGCTCAAAAAGTTCAGGCCCTCACCGGAGGGCCTGATGCGTAGATTAGCGCGAGTTGAGCCGCGTCAGATCATCTCCACCGCCATCGCGGTGGCCTCGCCGCCGCCAATACACAGCGCCGCCATGCCGCGCTTGAGGCCGCGCTTCTTCAGCGCGCCCAGCAGCGTGACGACGATGCGCGCGCCCGAGGCGCCGATCGGGTGGCCCAGCGCGACCGCACCGCCGTGCACATTGACGATCTCGTGCGGCAGCTTGAACTCGGCCATCGCGGCCATCGACACCGCGGCGAAGGCTTCATTCACTTCCCACAGGTTCACCGACTTGGCGTCCCAGCCGGCCTTCTTCAGCGCAAGTTCGATGGCGCCGACGGGAGCCGTCGTGAACCATTCGGGCGCGCGGGCGTGCACGGCGTGCGACACGATGCGGGCGATGGGCGTGAGGCCACGCTTGGCCGCTTCGCTCTCGCGCATCAGCACCAGGGCGGCGGCGCCGTCCGAGATGCTCGAGCTGGTCGCGGCGGTGATGGCGCCATCCTTCTTGAACGCCGGCTTCAGGGTCGGGATCTTGTCGAGCTTGGCCTTGAAAGGCGCCTCGTCAAACTTGACGACGGTGTCGCCCTTGGGGCTGGTGAGCGTCACCGGGGCGATTTCCCAATCGAAGCTGCCGTCCTCGTTGGCGGCCTTGGCGCGCTGGGTCGAGCTGATGGCGAATTGGTCCATCGCCTCGCGGCTGAAGTTGTACTTGCCGACGCATTGCTCGGCAAACACACCCATGGCCTTGCCGCGCTCGTAAGCGTCTTCCAGGCCGTCCAGCGCCATGTGGTCGTACATCTGCGCGAGGCCGTACTTCACGCCCTTGCGCGCAAACATCAGGTGGGGTGCATTGGTCATGCTTTCCATGCCGCCCGCCACCATCACGGAGGCCGAGCCGGCAGCCAGCATGTCGTGCGCGAACATCATGGCGCGCATGCCCGAGCCGCACATCTTGGAGAGCGTCACCGCGCCAGCCGAATCGGGCAGGCCGGCCTTGCGCAGCGCTTGGCGCGCCGGGGCCTGGCCCTGGCCGGCCATCAGGCAGTTGCCCATCAGGACCTCGTCCACGGCATCGCCCGGCACTCCGGCGCGCTCCACCGCCGCCTTGATGGCCACAGCGCCCAGCTCCCAGGCCGCCAAGTTGGAGAAATCACCCAGCAAACCGCCAATGGGCGTGCGGGCCGCGGAAACGATGACGATGGGATCAGCAGACATGAATCACTCCTGCAGAGGGGCGGCCAAGGCGGGCCGCGAGGTCGGGCGAAAACCCAATTCTGACTGGGTTTCGCGCAAATTGCTGCACTGCGCAAAAAGTTCGGCTTCGGCGTTGATTGACCCCCATCAAGGGAGCTTCACCGGCCATCCATCAAGAGACTCAGCTCGCCCCGTTGGCGCATGCGGCCCAGTTCCGCTTGCAGGTCCTGCAGCAGCTCTTGCCCCTGCGGCCAGCGCTTGCTGATGAGCATGTGATATTCGTTCTGATAGCCACCGGGAACCGGCGCTCGCCCGAGGTTGGGGTCGTCCCAGAACAGCACGCCCTCGCGGTTGCGCTGACTGCGCAGAATGGAATCGGCGATGAGCACCGTATCCAAGCGACCCGCAAACAGCATGTCCACCAGGTTGGTGTGGCTCTTGGCCTGCACCGCCGGTGTGATCCCCACCGCTTTCAAATACGGGTAAACAAAGCCCTGCACGCCGCCCACGCGCCACTGCGCGAAATCGGCGGCCTTGGCCACGGTGGGGCCGTCCGGCCACCGCGCCCGGTTCCACACGTAGTACTGCTGGGTCTTGTAATAGGGGGCCGTCACCCAGTAGTCGCGTTGACGCTCCGGCGTCTGCGTTGCGCTCAGGATGAGGTGGTAACGCCCCCCCGCGACTTCCGCCAGGCAGCGTTTCCAGGGCAGCAGCTCCAGCTCCAAGGTCCAGCCCAGGCGCCCCAAGGCCAAGCGAAGCAGGTCGACCGAGCGCCCCCGAACCTCTGAGGCGCCATTCGCGGTGGGCACCCGAAAGGTGTAGGGCGGCCAGCCGTTGTCGTCGTCGCACGCGAGCACGCGCCGTTCGGACATGGGGGCGGCCAGCGCCACGCCGGCCACACCGAACCCCACCACCCCCGCCACCAGACGAACCGCAAAACCCCGCATCGAACCTCAATCCGTCGTCAATGAAAAAGGGCCGGACAAGCCGGCCCTCCTCTGGTCGCCGCGGTGTCCGCAGCGTATTTTTCCGATCAGTTTACGTTGATCGCCGAGAACGCGGCGGCCACGCTGTTGTACTGGGTCGAGCCCGCGCCGTACAGATCGCTCGCGGCCTTCAACGCCGCCACACGGGCGCCGGCGTAGTTGGTCGACGAGGTCATGTACACCGTCAGGGCGCGATACCAGATCTTGCCAGCGGCATCGCGGCCAATGCCCGTCACGCTGCCGTTGCCGGTGGCCGTCTTGGTGTCACCCGCGTTGCAGGTCTTGCTCGCACCCAGGGCGCTGTTGGTGCCTTCGGCCAGCATGAAGAACATGTGGTTGGCCGGGCCCGAGCTGTAGTGGACGTCGATGGAACCCAGGCCGCTGTACCAGCAGTCGGCGCTCACACCGTCTTTGCTCGGCTGCATCATGTTGCGCATGAAGGCCTTGCCCACCATGATCTTCTCGCCGATCAGGTAGTCGCCGGCATCGCTGGTGTTGTTGGCGTAGAACTCGACCATCGAACCGAAGATGTCCGAGGTGGCTTCGTTCAGGCCACCCGACTCACCCGAGTAGGTCAGGTTGGCGGTGCGGCTGGTCACGCCGTGGGTCATTTCGTGGCCGGCCACGTCCAGCGAGACCAAGGGCTTGATCGACGAGTTGCCGTCGCCGTAGGTCATGCAGAAGCAGCTGTCCGACCAGAAGGCGTTGGCATAGCTGCGGCCGTAGTGCACCTTGTTGTAGGCCACTTTGGCGCCCGTTCCGTCGATGCCGGTGCGGCCGTGCACGTTCTTGTAGTAGTCCCAGGTCACAGCAGTGCCGTACTGAGCGTCCACGGCGGCCGAGGCCAGGTCGGAGGTCGTGCCATTGCCCCAGACGTTGTCGGCGTCGGTGAAGACCGTGCCGGCACCCGAGGTCTTCTTGTTCATGTTGGTGGTGTAGATGCCGCCGCGGCTGGGGTCGCGCATCTCGTAGCCACTGCTCAGGCTGTTCGTGCCCAGGGACACGGTACCGCTGTACAGGCTCTTGCCCGTACCGTTGACGGCTGCGGTGTGGATGTCATTCCACATCTCCAGGACGGCGCCGTTGGTGGCGTCCACAATCACATGCATTTCGCTGGGCGTGCCGTCGGCTTGCTCACCGAAAACGCGCACGTCATAAGCCAGCTGCGGGGTCGCGCCGCGGGCGTAAACCACTTTCTCGGCCGGCTTGCCCTGGGTGTCACCGGCATGGGCGGCGAGTGCGGCACGGGCAGCAGCGGCCGGGGTGATCCGGGCCACATCGCTCATGTTGATCACATGGCGCAGGGTGTGGCTAGCGCCGCGGAAATTGCCGTTGCCGTCGTTGTGCACCACCAGATCGCCGCCGATCACGCGCATGCCGCGGAAGGTGCGGTCAAAGCGGGCGTGGGTGCCGCCGTCGGCATCCGTCACCACATCGCGCAGACCGTAGGCGTGGCCGTTGCCGTGCATCGTGTAGCCGGCGAACGACTCGATGTGACCGCGGGCGCGGGCTTCGGCGTCGGGAGCCGCCAGAACGGGGGCCGAGAGGGCTGCCAGGGCGATAACCAGGGCGCTGCGCTTGAAAACCTTTTGCATGTCGCTCATTCCGTGAATGTGTGGAATCGGAAGGCCCTGGCGTTCTCTTGGAACCCTCTCGGGCGGCGTGGAGCGGATTGTTTCCAAAAGTTATGGATTCGTGCACCCAAAAGAAGGACGGGTATTCCCTTGGTCAAGGGAATACCCCCAAAGGGAAACCGTTAACTTTTCCGCACTTTCTGCCTTGACCACCAGGAAAACCCGCGGGCGGTCGGACCGCCGGGTGGGCGGAGCGGCCCTCAAACAGGCGTCACCGCGACCGCAGGCGTCGGCTGCTTGCTCAGGTTGTGCCAGCGCTGTTCCAGCACCGCAATCGTCACGGCATACCAGCCCAGCACGATGGCCGGCACCCACACCATGCCCTGATCCGGGGCGAGAAACCAAGCGGCCACGATCATCGCGGTGCGCCCGATGGCGTGGGCAGCCCCAATCCAGTGGCCGATCAAGCCGCTCATGGGCAGCCACATGAATCCCGCCAACATCCCCACGGTAAACACCGCCGATTCCGGGCGCACCATGGCGAACGGCAAGGCAATGGCGAAGGCCAGCAAGGCCTGCCCCATACTGAGCATGAACAGTTTGGAAAAGACGTTGCGGCGGTTCGCCGGGGCCATGAAGTCTTCGCCGGTGAGTTTGGACAAGCCCATCCCCAGATAGGCGATGCACCCGGTCAACAGGTAAGTCGCCAGCAGGTGCCAGCGCGCGTCCAGCACCTGACCGGCCACCCCAATCAAGGCCCAAGCCAGCGTGCCAGCCAGGGGCATCGCCAAAAAACGGCGGTTGCGGAATTCCTTCAGTTGGTGGTCCAAGCTGGGGGTCATGACGGCTCCTGGGGTATTCGTAAAAGGAATGGAAACTGTGCAGTTCTGCACGCCAAAGCACCAGCAACACGCGCCGAATCGCCAATCGTGGCGGTGAATCGACAGCCCGGGGCCTTGACCTGAATCAGGCGGTGCCAGGATTTCTGTTCGGGCTTTCCTCGGGGAAACCCCAGACTCCTTTGCGCTACGCTGACGGCCCTGGCGCCGCGCCCCGCACCCTGGGCCCCGCGGCCGGCCAAGCCCCGCCAGCCGTTGGGCCCCAACCGGGCCCCGCGGTTGGCTCATTGCCTGTCACCACGGCGCCCCACAAGGGACGCCAGGAGTTTTGCGCTGCCATGAGTCAGTACGCCCCGCTGCGTCTGCACGTGCCCGAGCCCACTGGGCGTCCGGGCTGTGCCACGGACTTTTCCTACCTCAAGGTCTCCCCCGCCGGCGCGGTGCGCCGCCCGGACGTGGACGTGACCCCCGTCGACACCCAGGACCTCGCCCACCAGCTCATTCGCGTGCTGGATGACGACGGAACGGCCAAGGGCCCTTGGGACCCGAAACTGGCGCCCGACTTCCTGCGCCGTGGCCTCAAGGCCATGCTCAAGGTGCGCGCCTTTGACGCCCGCATGCAGATTGCCCAGCGCCAGAAGAAGCTGAGCTTCTACATGCAGTGCCTGGGTGAAGAGGCAATCGCCGTGGCACACGGCATGGCCCTGCAGCAGGGGGACATGAACTTCCCCACCTACCGCCAACAAGGCTTGCTGCTGAGCCGCGACGACATCTCCATGGTCGAGATGATTTGCCAGCTGCTCAGCAACGAGAAAGACCCGATCCAGGGCCGCCAGCTGCCGGTGATGTACAGCTACAAGCGCGCGGGGTTCTTCTCGATCTCCGGCAACCTGGCCACGCAGTACATCCAGGCCGTGGGCTGGGCCATGGCCAGCGCGATCAAGGGCGACACCAAGATTGCCTCGGCCTGGATTGGCGACGGCTCCACCGCGGAGTCGGACTTCTCCACCGCGCTCACCTTCGCCCACGTCTACCGCGCGCCGGTGATCCTGAACGTGGTGAACAACCAGTGGGCCATTTCCACCTTCCAGGCCATTGCCGGCGGTGAGCACACCACCTTCGCCGCGCGGGGCGTGGGCTCGGGCATTGCCAGCCTGCGCGTGGATGGCAACGACTTCCTGGCTGTGCACGCGGCCTCCACCTGGGCCGCCGAGCGCGCGCGCCGGGGCCTGGGCCCCACGCTGATCGAATGGGTGACCTTCCGTGCCGGCGCGCACTCCACCTCGGACGACCCGAGCAAGTACCGCCCCGCCGACGATGCCGAGCGCTTCCCGCTGGGCGACCCGGTCGAGCGCCTCAAAAAGCACCTGATCGGCCTCGGCCACTGGAGCGACGACGAGCATGAGGCCACCCTCAAAGCGATGGAGGCCGAAGTGATCGCCGCGCAACGCGAGGCCGAGCGCTATGGCTCGCTGCTGGATGGCCACATCCCCAGCGTCGCCAGCATGTTCGAAGGCGTCTACAAGGACATGCCTGAACACCTGCGCCAACAACGCCAGCAGCTAGGTTACTGATCAGGAGCACGCCATGAACGACATCGTCCAACAGGACAAACTGGGCGCGCCCGCTGCGAAAGGCGACCAAGGCCCCACCAAGCCCATGACCATGATCCAGGCCCTGCGTTCGGCCATGGACGTGATGATGGAACGCGACCCCAATGTGGTCATCTTTGGCGAAGACGTGGGCTACTTCGGCGGCGTCTTCCGCTGCACCGAAGGCTTGCAGGCCAAGTACGGCAAGTCACGCGTGTTTGATGCGCCGATCTCCGAGAGCGGCATCGTCGGCGCCGCCGTGGGCATGGGGGCCTACGGCCTGCGCCCCGTGGTCGAGATCCAGTTCGCCGACTACGTCTACCCCGCCTTCGACCAGATCGTCAGCGAGGCCGCGCGCCTGCGCTACCGCTCCAACGGCGATTTCACGGCGCCCCTGACCATCCGCATGCCCTGCGGCGGCGGCATCTACGGCGGCCAGACGCACAGCCAGAGCCCCGAAGCCGTGTTCACCCATGTCTGCGGCCTGCGCACCGTCATGCCCAGCAACCCGTATGACGCCAAGGGCCTGCTGATCTCGGCCATCGAGAACGACGACCCGGTCATCTTCCTGGAGCCCAAGCGGCTCTACAACGGCCCCTTCGACGGCCACCACGACAAACCCGTCGTGCCCTGGAGCAAGCACCCCATGGGCGAAGTGCCCGAGGGCTACTACACCGTGCCGCTGACCAGCGCCAGCATCTTCCGCCCCGGCAAGGATGTGACCGTGCTGGCCTACGGCACCATGGTGTGGGTCAGCGAGGCCGCGGCCAACGAGACCGGCGTGGACGCCGAGATCATCGACCTGCGCTCCATCTGGCCGCTGGACCTGGACGCCATCGTCAACTCGGTCAAGAAGACCGGCCGCTGCGTCATCGTGCACGAGGCCACCCGCACCAGCGGCTTCGGCGCCGAGCTGATGTCGCTGGTGCAAGAGCACTGCTTCTATCACCTGGAAGCGCCCATCGAGCGCGTCACGGGCTGGGACACCCCCTACCCGCACGCGCAGGAATGGGCTTACTTCCCCGGCCCCGGACGTGTGGGTGCCGCTCTCAAACGTGTGACGGAGGCCTGAGCGATGGGTGCTTATGTGATCAAGATGCCCGACATCGGTGAGGGCATTGCGGAAGTGGAATTGGTGGCCTGGCACGTGCAGCCGGGCGACTGGGTGGCCGAGGACCAGATCCTGGCCGATGTGATGACCGACAAGGCCACGGTGGAGATCCCCTCGCCGGTGGCCGGCCGTGTGATCTCGCACGGCGGCAAGGTCGGCCAGGTGATGGCCGTGGGCTCGGAGGTGATCCGCCTGGAGGTCGAGGGCGAGGGCAACGTCAAGGAAGGCGACGCCGCCCCGGCGGCCGCCCAGCCCGCCCCTGCCCCCTTAGGCGCGTCCGCTGCGCCCGCTGTGTCCGCCGCGCCCGCTCCCGCCCCGATGGCTGCCGCAGCCCCAGCACCGGCTGCAGCGCCCGCCGCCAAGCCGCCGGCCAAGGCGGCAGTGCGCACAGCCGCCCCGCGCCGCGCCGCGAACGAGAAGCCCATCGCCAGCCCCGCCGTGCGCCGCCGCGCGTGGGACTTGGGGCTGGAGCTGCAGTTCGTGCCCGGCACGGGCCCGGCGGGCCGCATCACCCATGAGGACCTGGACGCCTTTGCAGCCAGCGGTGCCTCGGGCGTGGGCGGCGGCGAAGCCGACAGCCGCTACGCCCTGCGCCTCGATGAGGAGCCCGTGCCCGTCATCGGCCTGCGCCGCAAGATCGCGCAAAAGATGCAGCAGGCCAAGCGCCAAATCCCCCACTTCACCTATGTGGAAGAAGTGGACGTGACCGAACTCGAAGCCCTGCGCCAGCGCCTCAACGCCCAGCACGCCAAGAGCCGCACCAAACTGACGCTGCTGCCCTTCATCGCCCGCGCCATCGTCATCGCCGTGCGCGACTTCCCCCAAGTCAACGCCCGCTTTGACGACGAAGCCAACGTGGTCACGCGCTACGGCGCCGTGCACATCGGCATGGCCGCGCAGACCGACGCTGGCCTGATGGTGCCCGTGATCCGCCACGCGGAAACCCTGGACCCCTGGGCCTGCGCCGAAGAAATCGCCCGCCTGGCCGACGCCGCCAAAACCGGCAAGGCCAGCCGGGACGAACTCTCTGGCAGCACCATCACCATCACGTCCCTGGGCGCGCTGGGCGGCATCGTCACCACGCCGGTGATCAACCACCCCGAGGTCGGCATCATTGGCGTCAACAAGATGGTCGAGCGCCCCATGTTCGACCGCGACGGCCGCGTCGTGCCGCGCCTGCTGATGAACTTAAGCAGCAGCTTCGACCACCGCGTGGTGGACGGCATGGACGCCGCGCTCTTCGTGCAGCGCATCCGCGCCCTGCTCGAAACCCCCGCCACCCTATTCATTGAGTGAGTCCGCGATGCCCCCCGTTTATTCGCAAACCCAGTTGCTCATCATTGGCGGCGGCCCCGGCGGCTATGTGGCCGCCATCCGCGCCGCCCAGCTCGGCCTCAAGGTCACGCTGGTCGAAGGCAAGCGCTTGGGCGGCACCTGCTTGAACGTCGGCTGCATCCCCAGCAAGGCGCTGATCCACGCGGCCGAGGCCTTTGCCCAAGCCCGCGAACAGGCCTATGGGCGGTCTGAGCTGGGCATCAGCGTCAGCAGCGCCCAGCTCGACCTGTCAAAAACCATCGCCTGGAAGGACGGCATCGTCGCCAAGCTCACGGGCGGCGTGGGCGCGCTGCTCAAAAAGCACGGCGTCACCGTCGTCCAGGGCTGGGCCGAAGTCATCGACGGCAAGACCGTCGAGATCACCCAGCCCGGCGCCGAGGCGGGCGACAGCCCCCAGCGGATTCAGTGCGAGCACCTGCTGCTGGCGGCGGGCTCGCAGGAGATTGAGCTGCCCTTCCTTCCCTTCGGGGGCGGCCACGGCCGCGTCGTCTCCTCCACCGAGGCCCTGAGCTTTGCCGACGTGCCCCAGCACCTCGTGGTGGTGGGCGGCGGCTACATCGGCCTGGAGCTGGGCACCGTCTGGCGCAAGCTGGGCGCCGAGGTCACCGTCGTGGAAGCGCAAGACCGCATCCTCCCCGCCTACGACGCCGACCTCGTCAAGCCCGTCGCCCAGTCCCTCACCAAACTGGGCATCAAGCTGCTCACCGCCCACCGCGTTGAGGGCCTGAACGCCGACGGCACGGCCCTCACCGTGCGCGACCCGCAAGGCGCGCTCCTCGAACTGCCGGCCGACAAGATCCTCGTCGCCGTGGGCCGCAAGCCGCGCACCAGCGGCTGGGGCTTGGAGCACCTGATGCTCGACATGGCCGGCCGCGCCGTGAAGGTGGACGCCCAGTGCCGCACCTCCATGAAGAACGTCTGGGCGATTGGCGACCTGACCGGCGAGCCCCTGCTGGCCCACCGCGCCATGGCGCAAGGCGAGCTGGTGGCCGAGGTCATTGCCGGCCACAACCGCCGCTTCGAGCCCGCCAGCATCCCAGCCGTCTGCTTCACCGACCCCGAAATCGTCGTCGCCGGCCACACCCCGGCCAGCGCCGAGGCGGAAGGGGCCAAGCATGGCTTCAAGGTCCTGCAGGCCCTATTCCCCTTCGCCGCCAACGGCCGCGCGCTGTCCCTGGAAGCGCCAGAAGGCTTTGTGCGCGTCGTGGCGCGTGCCGACAACCACTTCATCCTCGGCTGGCAAGCCGTGGGCGCGGCGGTGTCCGAGCTCTCCGCCGCCTTCGGCCTGAGCCTGGAAATGGGCGCGCGGCTGGAGGATGTGGCGCACACCATCCACTCGCACCCCACGCTGGGTGAGGCGGTGCAGGAGGCTTGCCTGCGGGCTTTGGGGCAGGCGTTGCATATTTGATTTGGCTCTCCTGAAGCGGCGAAGCGCCGCTCCAGGGTTACAGACCGAGTTGGCGCGGGCGTTGAACCTCACCGTAGGGCGGCTCAGCCAGCTGATCAAGATGGCGGAAGCAGAGTCTCAGGCGTCACCTCTCGTCCGCGTGAAGCGGGGCTGAGCCGGACCCGGCCCCCTCGATTCCGAAAATCAACTCCATGCGCTCTCTCGACCCCTCTCGCATCCACAGCTGGCACGCCCACGTGTACTTCGAGGACTCCACGCAGGCGGCAGCCCGGGCCCTGCGCGGCGCGCTGGAAGCCGATCTGGGGCCGCGCATCCGGCTTGGGCGCTTCAACGAGGGCCCGGTGGGGCCGCACCCCGTGGGCAGCTACGAGATCGCCTTTTTGCCGGAGCATCTGCCCGCGGTGCTGGGCTGGCTGCTGCTGAACCGGGGCACGCTAGACGTGCTGCTGCACCCCAACTCGGACAACGAGCTGCGCGACCACCGCGAGGGTGCGCTGTGGCTGGGGCGGCCCCACGCGCTGGATCTGGCCGGCCTGCAGGCCGGGCCGTCGGTGTTCGACCTCTGAGACCCGGCGCTGAACTTTCGGCACCGCCCCGCGGGCCGTGCTGCAATCTCCACGACCCCGTCATTGCCGCAAAGGCCTCACAGTTTCGCCACCATGAAGACCCTGTTCTCGCTCCTCCTGATCCTTGCCAGCAGCCTGAGCCACGCCAGCGAAGACCCGCTGCGCGCCCAGGTGCAGACGAGCGATGCCTGGCGCTTTGCCAAGCTGTTTCAAGCCGGCAAGACGAGCGCCGAGGATTTGCAGGCGGGTTATCTGGACGGCGCCGGGCGCGGGGTGCAGATCTTCACGCCCAACCGCATCCACGACGCCGCCCACCTCGCCCGCCAGGTGGAAAAACGCCGGGCCGATTACGCCCACGCGATTGCCACCTGCTTGCCCCTGGCCGAGAGCTTGAATGGCGAGCTGCGCGCCATCTACCTGGCCTACCGCGGCCTGTTGCCCGAGCTGCCCCTGCCGGCCGTGCACTGGGTGTTTGGCGCGGGCAACAGCGGCGGCACGGCCGCCCCCGACGCGCAGGTGCTGGGCCTGGAGGTGCTGTGCAAGGCGGGCACCACCGAGGCCGAGTTCCGTCGCAGCATGCGCAGCTTCTTTGCGCACGAGACCGCGCACACCTGGCAACCGCGACCCGCGGCGGACACGAAGGACTGGCTGCTGCTGGCCGCACTCAAAGAAGGCACGCCGGACCTGTTGGCCGAGTTGGTGACGGGGTTCGACCCCGACCCCGCCCGCGAGGCCTGGGCACGGCCCCGCGAGGCCGATCTGTGGCGGCGCTTTCTGGCCGACCGCGAGATCCTGCTCCAGGGCGACAAAGACGCCGCCAACCAAGCCTATCGTCGATGGTTTGCCAACGCGGGCGCCACGTTCAAAGGCCTGCCCGAAGGCTGGCCGGATGAGCTCGGCTATTGGGTCGGGCGCAACATCGCCCGCGCCTATCTGGCCCGCGCAGCCGACCCGCGCGCGGCGCTGCGCGAGCTGCTCGCAGCACGCGACCCCGCCGCCCTGCTGGCGGCCAGCGGCTACGCGCCCTGAGCGGGCTGCGTTCGATACCCTGCGGGGCTGACGCGTCTGCGTCGATGGCCCAGGCCGCACGCTGCGTACACGGGTCGGTGAAACCGCGGCGGCTGCCTCAGCGTGGCGGCGCCCGGTCGGTGAGCTTCTTGATGGCGGCGTCCAGCCGCTGCATGACCTCGACGGGCACGTTCTTGCTGCAGAACAGGTGCCGGTGCTCCCCGGCGGGCATGCTCTTGTAGCGAATCTGCACGAAGTCGGCGGGCTGGAAGCCAGCGGCCTCGATCGCCACACCTGCCTCTTCAGGCGCCATCAGCATGTAGTCGGCCATGCCGAGCTTGATCTGCCGCACCATCTGCAGGTTCTCGTCCGGTGTGGCCCGGCGGGTGGGCTGCATCTTTTCGATCAGGGCGTCCAGCGGCGCCCCATAGGAGTACGCCAGTTTGACGAGCAAGCGCAGCGACTTGTCGTTGAACACATCCTCCACGGAGGTGTGATCTTTGAAGCGCGACTGACTGGCGGCGGCCGCCAGAATCAGCTGCGGCTGGTCTTGGTACACCGGCTTGCTGTAGCGCCCAAACTCCTCGCGCTCGGCCTTCCAGAACATGCCGATCATGCAGTCCTGCCCAGTGTTCTCCTTCAGGGAACGGAGTTGTCGGGCGAAGGGCGTCTCCTCGATGCGCACCGGCACCTGCGCCAGCTTGAACGCTTGATACGAGGGCCCGCCGGTCAGCCCGACCAGCCCCTCGCCCTTCACCATCATGTAGGGCGGGCGCTGAACGTAATGCAAGGTCACGGGCGACTCTGTCGATGTCGGCGCCTGTGCCGCGGCCACCAGCGGCCACAGCAGCGCGCCGACCCACCCCGCAACTCGGGCCGGCTTCGATCGGATGCGCGTTTCGTTCATGCCATTGAGGTGCTTGCAGTTAAGCCCAAAGCCCGTCCGTTGACACCGGGGCACGCGCCAACGCGCAGGCCGGCTCAAACGAGCTGTTGGGCCATGTTACGGCGTCATGGGGCCGGGCGCTGGCGGCGGCCGACTCGGCGGGGCCCAAGCTGACCCGGGCGCGCCCGCGAACTCAAAATATCGGCGGTGCAACCGCGCGACCAGCGAGCACCCGACCGGAACCCCGTGCAAGACGGAATCGACGACCATGACCCCGACTGCTCCCATTCGTGTACTTTTCGTCTGCATGGGCAACATTTGCCGCAGCCCCACCGCCCACGGCGTGATGCGCGCCAAAGTGCAGGCCGCCGGCTTGGCACACCGCATCGAGGTGGACTCTGCGGGCACCCATGCTTATCACGTGGGCGAGCCCCCCGACGAACGCACCCAAGCCCACGCCCGGCGACGCGGCTACGACATCAGCGACTTGCGCGCCCGCGCGCTGGTGGCCGAGGACTTCGAGCGCTTCGACCGCGTGCTGGTGATGGATGGCGCCAATCTGGCCCGGGCCGCAGCGCTGTGCCCGCCGGCCCGGCGCCCGCGCCTGGACCGATTGCTGGCCCACGCGCCAGCCCTCCGCACGCCAGACGTGCCCGACCCTTACTACGGCGGCAGCGAGGGGTTTGAGACCGTACTCGACCTGGTGGAAGCCGCCTGCGACGCCCTGTTGGCCAATATTCAACGGGAACTCGACTCATGAGTCCAGATTTACACGTGGGGTTCGTAACCCGCACAGACGACCCTGAATGGCGGATCCTGAAGAACTTTTAGTTGGCTTGCGACCGACGGGCCGTCGCATGGTTCAAAAAAGCTAGAAACGGTTCAGTAGCTCCTCGACCAACTCGGTGGTGTCGAAAGGGTTGTCCGGCAGCACGATGTCCGGAGAAACCAATTCGGGTTCACGCTGACCTGAAGGACGGGTCAGCACAAAGCGCGGCACAAATAAATCCAGGCCGGTGTGGGGCAACGGGACGGCTTTCTGAATACCTCCGCTTTGCCGGGTGCGCTGGCTGCCCCCAGCGCCCACCAGCTGGCCGATGCCGAAATCTTGCACTACGTTGGCAAACAATACCGCCGAGGAGTAGGTGAAACGCCCCACCAGCACGTAGACCTGGCCCTCGAACCGCACCGGGCTCTCCAGATCAGGCTGCACCCAGCTGTCGGCTTGTCCGTGCACCACATCGCCCACCTTCTCGGTACCACTGGCCCGTCCCGGCAGCACCTTCTTCACGTAAGCCGAGGCATTGCGGAACGGCTGCTTGGCCACCAGACGCAGCAGCGGGCCCTTCCACATGTCATCGTCACCGCCCGGGTTCGCGCGCACGTCGATGATCAGACGCCGGATCTTGGCAACTTTGAGTCGGGCGTAAACGTCTTCGATGAAGGCGTGAAAGCGTGGCTTGTCTTCCCACCAAAATTCGTTCAGCGTGAGCACGGCAGCGGACTTCTCGGGGCGCAACTGTAGGTGGAAGGTTTGTTCAAATGATGGGTTCCGAAGCTCCACCGGCAGCTCACGGCTAGCCGACACACGCAATAGCTTGGAAAACCCTTCCACGGTCAACTCAAATTCTTCGGGCGCACCTTGCAACAGCCAGTAGGCCATGGGCCAGCGGCGCGACAGCAGTTCGGTTCGGAAAGACAATGTGTCGCCAGAAAAATGGGCCAACATTTCTTGAACCACGGCCTGCGCTTCCCGTCCGTTAATGCGCAGGATGCGCCGCCCTTGCAAGTCGGCCACACCGCCACCAGGTAAGGTACGGATGCGCAGGTCACCCGACAAATCCACCTGGACAGCAAAGGGAAACAGACCCTTTCCTGCCTGCAAATGGGCCTTCAGAAGAGCCACACGATCGGGCAGATTCACGGACCAATGCGCGTCGCCAAACCAGCGATTCAGTCGCGAGAAGGCGCGCTAGGCCTGCAACCGGTTCAAGGGCCCACGGCGAAGTTCGGCCTCGAGTTCCTGGAAGGCATTTTCCAAACCTTCTGGGTCAGCGGTGAGCGAGGGATCCGGGTGGGTGTTGGCGATGCCTAGCTTCAGGGCGTGAAGGTCTTGGAGCAGCGCTGCCACAGGGATCCTCGCCTCCGACTCCGCGCACGCAGCCAACATAGGTTGCGCCAGCAGCAGGCTGACAAACAAAGCATGCAGTGCGCCAGAAAGATTTGAAAGCATGGGTGTTCCTTAGCAGGGCTGCGTCTTGCAGCCTCCGAAGCATGAATGCGCCGTGCCGGACTGTGGTGGGTTTCGAGCCCCGCGAGAACCTCCACTTGAAGCAATGGTGTCTTCCCGTCCCCGGAACGGCATCTGCAGGCCAGGCGCCTTACCCCCCCTTCGCCCAGAACAACAGCAAGTTGTTCGCCGGCATGCTCACGCGCTCCTGCAACTGCAAACCCACACGCCCGCCCTCGGCACGCACCGCGTCCAGCTCGCGCAGCCCCCATTCGGGGTTGCGCAGCTTGAGGTCGGCGTCAAAGGCCAGATTGCTGGGGGCAGGGGCAACGTCCTTCTCCAAGTAGGGGCCGTAGGTCACCAGCAGACCCTCCGGCGCCAGGTGCCGGGCCACGCCCCGCATCAAGCCCCGGCAGCAAGGCCAGGGCGAGGCGTGCAGCAGGTTGGCGCAATAGATCAAATCAAAGTGCTGTTCGTCCAGCGGCCAGCTGTCGGCGCTGACATCGAGGAGCCGCGCCGGCTGCAGACGCTCCGCCAGCGTGGGCGCGAGGGCCCCGCGCAGGGCCTGCAGGCCCTCGACCGCTGTGCCCGACCCATCGCTGGGCAGCCAGGTCCAGCCCCCGAGCCCGCCCAAGAAGTGCAGCGCGTGCTGCCCGGTGCCCGAGGCGACTTCCAGCGCCACGCCACGCGGTGGCAAGCGCTGCTGCAGCGCCTCCAGAATGGGTTGCTTGTTACGTTCGGCGGCAGGAGACAGACGCAGGAAGCTCATGCGCCGCAGTATCCAATTCAGGGCAGGCTCAACGCCACGCGCTCCCAGCGGGGCAGAAAGAAGCGATCCGGATCGAACGAGGCCAACAGACGCGAGACGCGGCCAATCAATCGCGCCTGGGGCACGGGGCCGAAATAACGCGAGTCCAGGCTGTTGTCGCGGTTGTCGCCCATCATGAAATAGTGCCCGGCCGGCACGTGCCAAACGCCGTCGCGCCGTGCCGAGAGTTGCGGCAGGGCTTGCACGGGATGGCGATGCCGGCCCAGTTGCTCCTGGCGGCGTGCCGCGCTCAGTTCCAGATCGTCCTGCACGGCTTCGGTCACCCACTCAGCCTCGCTGGTCGGGATGGCTTGGCCATTCACCCACAGCTGCCCGTCCACGAGCTCGATGCGGTCCCCAGGCAGTCCGACCACGCGCTTGAGCAGGCGCGTGCCGTCCGCCGGCGAGCTGAAGGTCACGATGTCGCCCCGCTCGGGCGCGCCCCATTGCGCGAGCACCACATCGGACAAGGGCAGCTTGGCCTGCCAAGCGAGGCGGTTCACCAGCACCACATCGCCCTCAACGACGGTGGGCCGCATCGAGCCCGTGGGCACCGGGTTCCAGTCCGCCACAGCGGTGCGGAACAAGCCAAACATCAGCAGCAGGGTGACCCATCCGCGCTGTGCGCGCCACCAGGTTTTCATTGCATCGCTCCTAAAGCCAAGCTGTAGCGTAGGGACGCCCCCGCACCGCGTGCCGGGTGGAGGAATGAATGGCGGATTGGGCGGTCGAATGGCGGGGAGCGCGACACCAACCGGCCGGAGGCCACGCTGAACCTCACCCCAGCAACGCCGGTTGTCTACAGTGTGGGCATGCAAGCCACCCCACCCCCCACCCTGACCCCCTACCCCATCGGCACCCCCGGCCAGGCCTGGGGCGCGCCCGAACGCGCCGCGTGGCTGGCGCGCCAGCGCGTGCAGCGCTCGTATGCGGACGAGGTGCTGGCCCCGCTGCAGGCCCACCCACCCGCACCGGCAGAGTGCTTTGAATATGGACAGCTGGATTACCGCCACTTGGGCCTGGGCACCTACCCCTTGATGGCCGTGCGCAGCCGCGACTGGCAAGCCGGCCGCCCCACGGTGCTGGTGACGGGCGGTGTGCACGGCTACGAAACCAGCGGCGTGCAGGGTGCGCTCCTGTGGCTGAGGCGTGATTTCGCGCGCTGGTCGCATGAGGTGAATGTGCTGGTGCTGCCCGCCATCAGCCCCTGGGGCTACGAGACCATCAACCGCTGGAACCCGGAAGCCCTGGACCCCAACCGCCTGTTCAAGCCGGACAGCCCATCCGCCGAAGCCCACCTGGCCATGGCCTGTGTGGCCGCACACGCACCGCAGGTGGATGTGCACGTGGACCTGCACGAAACCACCGACAGCGACAACGACGAGTTCGGCCCCGCCAAGGCCGCACGCGATGGCACACCCTACGAGTGGCACGAGGTACCCGATGGCTTCTACGTGGTGGGCGACACCGCGCGCCCCGTGCCTGCGTTCCAGCAAGCACTGATCGAGGCGGTGGCACGGGTGACGCCCATCGCCGAGCCCGATCCGCAGGGCTGCATCATTGGCTCGCCCGTGCAGGCGCACGGCGTGATCCATTACGACTTCAGCGCGCTGGGCCTGTGCGGCGGCATCACCCAAGCGCGCTTCACCACCACCACCGAGGTCTACCCCGACAGCCCGCGCACCACACCCGCGGCCTGCAACGAGGCCCAGGCCACCACCATCAACCGCGCCATCGAGTTTCTGTTGGGGCGCTGAACCCACTTCAGAGAAGCGCCCCACAGCATCACGCCACCATGCAAAGCTTGACGTCCCTCATCCACCGCAGCCTGGCCGCCTGGGCCTTGGCCCTGCCCCTGATCCCAATCCACGCCGCCGAGCCCCTCAGCTGCCCCGCCCTGGCCAGCGCCGTGCAAATTGACGCCTGCCCATCCGACGAGCAGCTGCGCGGTGGCTTTGTCGGCTACTGCAGCGACAACCGGCGCCTGTATGCCGCCGACCACGACACCTGCAGCCGCTTTGAAAACTACCGCAAGCTCAAGAATGTGGCGCTGTGGGAAGCGGGCGCCGACGGCGCATGGCAGGGCTACCTGAGTTGTGACGTGCCCCGCGAGCGCCTGCAAGCCGCCCGCGTGCAAAGCGTGACCGTCAGCCGCCAAGGCACGGTGACGCGGGTGGCCTGCCAGTATGGGATCGCAGGTGGCGACGAAAACGACACCCTGACCTTGGCCCACCGCACCAAGGCGCGCTGCGCGGTGGTGGACCCGCCCGCGTGCACGGCCGACCCTGGCGCTTGCCGGGTGCGCTGCGAGTAAGTGCTTGAGCGCCCGACACCACACGCCCATGCCGCTCGCCTTCACCCCCTCCACCCTCGTCTTGGCGGTTGAAATTGCCGCCACCGCCGCATTTGCGCTGTCGGGCCTGATGGCCGGGGCGCGCAAGCGGCTGGATGCCGTGGGCTTGGTGGTGGTGGCCGGCCTAGCTGCTTTTGGCGGGGGCACGCTGCGCGATGTGTTGCTGGACCGGCGCCCCTTCTTCTGGGTGGAGCACGCCAATTGGCTCTGGGCGCTGCTGGTGCTGTGTGTGGGGGCGATGCTGTTCTTGCGCAAGCGCCACCTGGCGCTGACCGAGCGCGCCATGCAATGGCCCGATGCCCTGGGGCTGGGCCTGTTCACGGCCACCGGTACGCAACTGGCGCTGAGCCTCGGGCAGCCCGCCTTGGTGGCCGTATTGATGGGGGTGATCAGCGCTGTCTGCGGCGGGGTGCTGCGCGACATCGTGTGCAACGACATCCCCAGCGCCTTCCACGACCACCGGCCCTATGCCGTTTGCGCCTTTGTGGGCGGCTGGGCCGTGGTTGGGGCCCATGCCCTGGCCTGGCCCGAAAGCGCCGCGCTCTTGGTGGGGGCCGGGCTCACGAGCGGGCTGCGTGCCCTGGCGCTGGCGCGGGACTTTCGGCTGCCGGTGTGGCGCTGACCCAGGCGCCCGGGGTACGCAACACGCCGGAGAACCAATGCACCGCGACGCTGCCCTCTCCCGCTGCCGCCGCTACCGCTACGCGCTGTGGCGGCGCTGGGACGACACTGCCCCCACGGTGCTCTTCGTGATGCTCAACCCCTCGACGGCCGATGCGCGGCAGGACGACCCGACGATCCGACGCTGCATGGGCTTTGCGCAGGCCTGGGGGTTTGGCGGACTGGCGGTTGGGAACCTGTTTGCGCTGCGTTCACCGGACCCCGATGACTTGCGCCGCGCGGTGACGGCCGGCGGGCCTCTGGCCGCCATCGGCCCGCGAAATGCCGGGTGGTTGCGCCGCCTGGCGCAGGAGAGCGCGCAGGTGGTCGCCGCCTGGGGCCAACACGGCGAACTGCTGCACCGCGGGACCGCCGTGGCCCGTCTCTTCCCGACCCTGCACTGCCTGGGCCAGACGCAAGCAGGGCATCCGCGCCACCCGCTCTATGTCGCCGCGAGCACCCCGCTGCGCCCCTGGCTGCCGCCGCCGAGCGGTATCGCGCTGAGCTCGGGAATCCCCTGACGGCATTGCGGTGATATTTTTGGGGGCGTCCCCGTTTGTGCGCCAGCTCCGCTGCTGGCGGCCCTCCATGCCGATGTGGCGCTTCAGCTTCGTGCGATGCCTGAGTCAAATCATGCCCCGCGAACGCCGACGACGAATAGCACGTGGAACTGAAATCGTGCTTTGAGACATCCCCTGGTGCGCGCCACCGTGGGCGGCTCGACTGGAGCATACGTAATCGATCCAGCTGCGAATTGCGCTCCCGCCGCTTCAGCGCCGCGCTGAACCCCTGGCCTCCCCTGTGGGCTTTGGTTTAGGCTCACGCCTCGGCGAATGAGGAGTTCCGGATGGTTTCAGGGTTCGGGTTGGCGGTCGCCTTGGGCACCCTGCTGTTGGGCACGCCGCTGAACGCCCAAGCGGCGGATGCGTGGCGCGTGGGCAGTTTTGAAGACCAGCAAGCGGCCGGGCCTTTTCATCGCATCGTCAGCGAAGCCTACGCCCGCATCGGCCTAAAGGCCCATTTCGAGCCTGTGCCTTTGCTGCGGGGGGAGAGTTTGCTGGGCTCGGGCGACTTGGATGCCGTGCTGGCCCGCACCGAACAGTCCGCCGCCAAACTGCCGTTTGCCCTGAAGGTCGGCGTACCGTTGAGGCTGGTGGAGTACGTGGCGGTACGCCAACCCCCGTGCGCCCCGCGCCTGGAACTGGCCGAGCTGGCGCGGCTGCGCGTCACGCTGCAGCGCGGCAGCGGCGCCTTGGAGGCCGCGCTGCCCGCCGGCCCCAAGGTGCCCGCGCTCGACCCCCATGAAGCGCTGCGCTATGTGCAGGGCGGCATGGCGGACCTGGCCGCCCTGCCTTTGACCCCGGCCATGCGCACGGCCGTGGAACGAGAGGGGTTTTGCACGGTGGCCGAACCGTTGCTGGTGGTGCCGTTTTTCCACCTCATTCACACCCGGCATGCCGCCTGGCTCCCGCGTCTGGATTCGGCGCTCAAAGACTTGGAGCGTTCGGGGTTCACGGCCCGGGTGTGGCAAGACGCCGAGCGCGACTACGCGGGGTGGCAGCTCAAGCTGAACCGGCCGGGGGCCAGCAGCAAACCCTGACCGGCCCGGTTCAGGCGAAGTGATAGCCCGTTTGGGGCAGCCCCATAAACGGGCCGCGCCAGCTGACTTGGCCCGCATCGTCCCCGGCTGCACCGGCCATCACCATGAGGGGGAGCAGGTGCTCTTCCCGTGGGTGGCAATGCCGCGCAAACGGGGCCTGGGACCACGCCACCAACCGGGCCTCCCGCTCTGGCGCGGGTGCAGTGACCGCCGCGCTGAGCCACGCATCAAACTGCTCCGCCGCCTCGCGGGAAGACGGCTGAAAGCCTCGTAAGTTGTGAAAACTGTCGCCACTGCCCACCAGGAACACGCCTTCATCGCGTAGCGGGGCCAAGGCTCGACCCAGGCGAATGTGCAGGTAAGGGTCCAGCCCCGCGATCAAGGACAGTTGCACGACCGGAACCGCCGCGTCAGGGTAGGTGAACTTCAGGGGCACAAAGGTGCCATGGTCATAGCCCCGCAGCGGGTCCTCGGCGGTATTGAACCCGGCCCGATTGAGCAGGACGCCCACGCGGGCCGCCAACGCGGGGTCGCCCGGCGCGGGCCAGCGCAGCCGGTAGGCCTCGGGCGGAAAGCCCCCATAGTCAAACAGCAGCGCTGGCTGCGCCGCGCTCATCACCGTCGGTACCGGGGCCTCCCAGTGGGCCGATATCACCAGCACCGCCTTGGGCGGACAAGGGGGGAGCGCGCGGAGCGACTGCCAGTACGCAATCCAGCCAGCCACCTCGGCGGGCGGTAGCCCCATCTCGACATGGCCCACGGGTCCACCCGCGTGGGGAACATAGGCAACGGGCATGCGAGGGTTCACCTTCGTCTCCAACCGTCCATGAATCGTTCGGAGAGGAGATTGTGAAGGCCGCCCGGGCGGCGGCAAACCACCCGCCGGTCGTGGCTCAGCCGCCTGACGGCGCGGCTCGTCGCATCGGGGTCGCCCGAGCGCGACGGCCTCTGCACAGTGCAGGCCTTCGCAACTGAACCCGCACCCCAACGAGGGCGCCCGACATGAATCCGACTCCCCCTGTGCTGCGCCGCCTGTTTCAAATCGCGGCCCTGATCACCACCACCGGGCTGGCTCCAGCCCAGGCCAACAGCGCCTGTGAAAGCGCCGAATTTCGTGCGGCGGCCGAGCGCCTGTTGGCGCAAGTGGACGCCCGGTGGCAAGCCCGCGACCCGGCCGGCATGGCCGCCCTGTACCACCCCCAAGGGCAGTTGCGCATTCAGCCCGGTGGCGTGGTGGCCGACGGTCAAGCCGGCGTGGCGCGCCTGTTCACCCAGCTTTTCCCCACCCTGAGCCCAGAAGACGATCACCTGCTGAGCCTGCTGCGCGTGACCCCCGTAGGGGGGCTGTGCGCTTTGGACACGCGGGCCGTGGTGGGGAGCACCAAGGGTGCCGCCGCTCAGCGTTTCCAAGGTTTCTATCTGGTTGACCCCACGGGCGCCGAGCCCCGCATCCTGGCGGTCAGCGCCGTGCGCGCCACCCCCTGAGCCTCAGCAAGCCTCACAGGCGCGGCGCCTCGGCGGCGTCGGTCGCCCGCCACCCCCGGTAGCGCTGGGCCTGGCGCTTGCCCTGCCAGCGGTCACACACCAAGGTGAACCAGGGCGACAAGCGGGCCTTGGGCCGCCACCCCGCGGCCAAGCGGTGCATTTGCCGGCGCACCATGGCCATGGTGGTGAGGCTGACCAAGGCCTTGTTGCGCCAGGGCACGATGGGCAGCGGCGGCACGGTCAGGTCCCCGCGGGCCCAGCGGGCAGGCAGCTGGGGGTCCATGGCCAGCGCCGTGGCCAAGCCCACGGCGGCGATGCCGCTGTCCACGACCTGCTGCGCCACCTCGCGGCGGCGCACGCCCCCGGTGGTCATTACCGGCATCTGCGCAACGGCCGCCAAGTCTTTGGCGAATTCCAGGAAATAGGCTTCGCGTGCCAGGGTTCGCCCATCGGCCGTGCGGCCTTGCATGGCCGGGCTCTCGTAGCTGCCACCACTGAGTTCCAAGAGGTCAATGGATTCGGCGTTCAAGAGCCCCACCACCGCCTGCGCATCGGCCTCGCTAAAGCCCCCGCGTTGAAAGTCGGCCGAATTGAGCTTGACCCCGACGGCGAACCCGGGCCGAACCGCCGCGCGTACGGCGCGGACCACCTCCAGCAGCAATCGGGCGCGGTTCTCGATGGCGCCCCCATAGGCATCGCTTCGCTGGTTCGCGAGGGGCGAGAGGAATTGCGAGATCAAGTAGCCGTGGGCGGCGTGGATCTGCACCCCATCAAAGCCCGCCGCCTCGGCTTGCGCGGCAGTCTGCGCAAACTGTTGAACGATGACTTGAATCTGCGCCACATCCAGCGCCTTGGGCTGCGCAAAGAGCTTGCTGTGTTGCCCCAGTTTGAGTGGCACCTCCGACGGCGCCCACCCCGGGTTGCCCAGCGCCGCCATCACTTGGCGCCCGGGGTGGCTGATTTGCATCCACACCCGCGCGCCTTGGCTGTGGGCGGCGTCTGCCCAGGCCTTGAATGGCGCCAGCGGCGTCCCGGCTTGAAGCACCACCCCGCCGGGTGTGGTCATGGCATCGGCGGCCACCATCACGTTGCCGGTGATTTGCAAACCCACGCCCCCCTCGGCCCACGTGCGGTAGAGACGGTGCATGCCCTGGCCCGGCAACTGACCGTCCTGAGCGAGCGACTCTTCCATCGCGGCCTTGACGAGGCGGTTCTTCAGGGTTTGACCGTTGGGCAGGATCAGGGGCGAAAAAAGGTCGACGGCGGGCATGGAAAAGGGCTCCGGTTGAACACAGGCGCAAGCGTAAGATTCAAGTCAACTTGAAGGTCAAGTGTTTTTGGAGCCCAGCCATGCGAATTGGTGAATTGGCGGCAACATTGGGCATCAAGCCCTCGGCGATTCGCTTTTATGAGGCCAGCGGCCTGCTTCCGGCCAGCCCTCGCGGCGCCAATGGGTACCGCGATTACGACGCCGCAGCGCTCAAGCGCCTGCAGGTGTTGCAGCTGGCGCAGCGCCTGGGCTTCACGCTGGACAGCTTGCGCAGCCTCTTCCAAGCCTGGGACGGCGAACAGGCCCCGAGCCAAGCCAAGGCGCAGATCCTGGCCCAACTGGAGCAGCGGCGCGCCGAGATTGCGGCCATGCGCCAGCAACTCGATGAGCAAGACGCCGAGCTCACGCGGCTGATGACGGAGTGCGCGAGCCAATGGGAACAAGGCCGCTGCGTGGAGTTGCCGCTCGCACCCGCGCAGCCCAAACGCAGTCGCCGATTGGCCTGACGCCGCTATGGCCCCGTTACAACGGGGTCACCCCGCCCGCAGCCACGCCCTCAAAAATGCACTTGAGGGCACCGTAAGGCGCGACGGTCGCAGGGCAGGCGACAAGCGCGGGCTGCCACCCTAAGGTGCGCGGCTTGTCGTGTTTTCAAGTTGCCACCCATGTCACTCTTGCGTCCCTTCCGACCCGTCCGGCTCGCCGCCGCCAGCGCTTTGGCTCTGGGCCTCGCCCTGCCCGCTCTTGCCGCCACCTCGTCCTTGGACGCCTACAACCGCCAAGGCCCAGCGCCAACGCAACAGGTGGTGCACTACGTGAAGTCCAACCTGGACGGCAGCAAGCGGTCCGTGCTCTCGCTTTACTTTCCCGCACCGCTGGAGGTGGAAGTGCTGAAGGCCGAGGCGGATGGGCGCTACCTGGCCCTGGTGCGCGCACGCCTGGACCCGCAAACGCTGAGCGAGGCCTGGATGCGCTCCTACAACCACCTGGAGCGCGGGCCGGGGCAGGAGCGCCTGCAGATGCAGATGGACGCCGAGCCCGGCGCCGCGCGGCGCATCGCCCAAGTGGCGGGCACGCAGATGCCGGTCACGGCCAGCCACCTGCCAGCCCACGTCTACAACTTTGACCTCAGCGGCCTGAACCTCACCCTGCCACTGCTGAAGAACCCGCGCGCGGACTTTCAGGTCGGCCTCGTGGACCCGGACTTCGCCTTCCTGCGCCAGCACTTCAAGCCCAACGCCGGCACGCTCGACGGCGGCTTCAAGGACAAGGGCCTGGCGCGGTTCCGCTATGTGGGCGACGAGACGCTCGACGACGAGGTGGCCGTGCACCGCTACGAAGTGAGCGGGCCGGCGTTCGGCGGTCAAACCGGCTGGCTCTGGGTCAACGCCCAAGACCGGCTGATCGAACGCTTCGAGCACCCGGTGCCGGACAACCCGGACTGGAGCAGTTTCAAACTGCAGCGCCTCTCCAGCCGGCCGCTGGACGCCGCGGGCTGGGCCACCTTCAAGGAGGCCACCGTGCGTCGCGCCATGGGCTTGCGCGAGGCAGAGTGAGGCGCACGCGGTTCAGGTGTAGCCCCATGGCTTTGCTGCCAAGATCGTCGTACAAACGACAGTCTTTATTGCCCCCTCGCCATGCCTGCCTTCGTCGCCTTGCTCACCATGCTGTGGCTGCTGCTTGCCCCGGCGGCTCGGGCGGGATGTTCCCGGGAGATCTATGTGCCCGTCTCGCCCCTGGGGCTGATGGTGACGGTGCACAAAGGGCAACCCGGAGGGGCCTTTGTCGAGGTGCTGCAAGAGGCCGGCCGCGCGACTGGCTGCCGCTTTCGCTTTGAGCCCATGCCCCGGGCGCGGCAGGAAATGCTGTTTCTGGCACGTCGCTCGGACCTGATGCTGCCGGCCCAGCGCACCGACCGGCGCGACCCCTTTGGTCAGCACGTGGCCATGTTGCAGGTGCGCCCCACCCTGGTGGCACTGCGTCCCCTGTCGACCCACGTGATCAACACGACCACGCTGCTCCACGACAGCACGCTGCGGGTGGCGGTGCTGCGCGGGGTGGACAACGGGCCCGCCTACCGCGAACTGTTGACCCAGCTGCGCCAGCGCGAACGTTTGGTGGTGGAAGCCGATACCGTCGGCGTGTTGCGGGCCCTGCGCGAAGGGCTGGCCGATGCGGCTTTGATGAACCCGGTCATCTTGCAAGGCCACTTGCTGCAAGCGGAACAGACCGACTTGCGGGAGCTGGCCACCCATTTGAGCGCACGCGCGCTGCCGGAGCTCGACTGGGGCACGACGGGCTTTTATTTGGCGTTGGACCCCCTGCCGCCGAGCGACCGCCAGTTGCTGGCCGCCACCTTGTCGGCGCCGACGGTTCGTGCCCGCCTGTGGCGGCAACTGCGGGAACGCTACCCCGGTCCCTTGCTGGACGCAGGCTATCGGCCACTCCCGGAGTCACCCGGCCCCTGAAGTCAGCACGGCCCCCGACCGACGCCCCAGCAACTCGGGCGTCGCGGCCTCAGCGCAGGGACATTCGGGCGCCGTCAGCTTCATTCAATCAGCCCGTACACCCGCTCTGGGGGCAGGCGGGCAACCAACACCCGGTCGGGCTCCAACGCTTTGACGGCAAACTCGGGCTGCGCGGTGTCGCGCTTCGCCGAGGCCTGGACCGGCATGCCCCGCTTGTCGGTCAGCGTGGCCAC
The DNA here is from genome assembly GCF_016093295.1 of Inhella gelatinilytica. Classification (GTDB taxonomy): domain Bacteria; phylum Pseudomonadota; class Gammaproteobacteria; order Burkholderiales; family Burkholderiaceae_C; genus Inhella; species Inhella gelatinilytica. The sequence goes on from NZ_JAEDAL010000001.1 coordinate 229,000, forward strand.
GAGGGGCGCCTGCGGGTTCGGCCCCCGTCGCACCACCACCCCGCGCTCGCCGTTCGCCAACACCACCACCTCGCCCGGCGGCAGTGGGCCCAGCTCGCGGATGAGCGCCGCCACCAAGGGACTGTTGGGGTACTCCCCGTAGGCTTGGCGCTCGGCCTCCCGCAAATCCAGAGCCGGCCGAGACTCCCGCCGACTGATCTTGGCCAGGAACACATCGACCAAGCGGACCAACTGCGCGTCTTCGCTGACCTCCACCAAACCCCGCGGGTAGCCTTTACCGTCCACATGCTCGTGGTGCTCGGCGACGGCCCGCAGCCACACCTCGTCGGTGACCCCCGCGCGCTTGAGTCGCTCCACTGCGGCGTCGGGGTGCAGGCGCAGCTCGTCTCGCTGCTCTTGCGTCAGCCGACCGTAAACGGCAAAACGCCCCTGCAACTCCAGGCACGCCAGGTTCATGGTGAGCGCGGCCATCATGACCGAGCGTTGGCGCTCGGGCGTCCACTGCATGCGGGCCGACAGCAGCGCGGTCAGCGCCGCGCAGTAGATCGAATGGGTGAGCCCGTACATGCGCAGGTGGTGCGACTCCTGGCGCAGCATCAGAAAAATGGCGACATCCGGCGCTTGCGTCACCGCGGCGCAAACCGCGTCGCCCAACTCGGTGACCTGCTGCTGGAATTCATCGGCGGACAAGGGCTCTCGAGCCAACGCATCCAGAGCCCAATAGCACCGGCCCCACCGGGCAAAAAGCGTTGGACGCTGTGGCTCCACCTTCCGCCCCGCCGCCAATTGCTTGATTTCTTGCACGTCGGCGTGGATGCCCCGCGCAAGCAAGGCTTCCAATTGGCGCTCGTTGCCAATCACCTGCGCCGCCGCCAGCAACAAATGCCCGTGCTCGTCGCGAACATTGAACGGCAAGGGCTGCCCCACCTTGATTTGACTGGCGACCAGTTTGAGCAATTGCACCGCAACCCCTTGAGACGGCCCCCCCCGCCTACGCGCATTGAGACCCCGCTGGCGCGTTCTGTCAAGTTGGGCCGCGGTGGTCCAGGCCAGCCCTGCTGCGGCGAAGAGCGGACAGCGAGCAATGAGGAGCCGTTCAGGGGCCCTCGGAGCCCCCCCGCTTCGCGGCTGAGCGACGCTCCCACCGGAAGGCGTGCGCGGGCGCCCCCAGCTCGCGTGGCTTGCGGCTCAAAAAGCGCTGTGCGTCGGGGTCATCCAAAAGGTGTGCCGCCAAGAACTGCCGCACATAGAGCGCCACCCAGCCCAGCGCCTGCCGCACCTCCTCGCGGCTGTATTCGTCGTAGGCGGCGTCGGAAGCCTCACGCAACCGACGCGACACAAAGTCGGCGTGCTGCAAGGGGAACGCGATCAATTGATCGACTGCGGCGTGCTCCGCCGCGTTCAGCAAGCTGAAGCGGGTATCAATACCCGCCCGGTTGATCTGCGCAATCGTGTCGGGTGACCGGGACACATAGAGCCAGGGCGCGCGAAAGCGCTTCACTTCAATCAAGCGGGTCAGGGCCGGCTCGCGGGTTCCGTCCAGGCTGATCAGGGCGCGAACGCCGGAGTCCCGTTCCCCTGCAAACAAAATGGTCATGCCACCCCAACTCCAGCCCATCAGGGCGAGTCGATCCCCATCCGCGTTGGGCAGGGTGCGGGCCCGTTGAATCAGGGCTTGGAGGTCGGCCACCTGGGGCTCCACGCTCGCCAGCGTCTCGTCAACGTCTTTGCCGTCGGTCCCCAGGCCCACGCTGGAAAGCACCACCCAGCCGTGGCTGGCCAGGTATTCAAAAAGGTCCGCGTTTTCATCCGCGGGCCCACCGACGCCCGGCGCATACACCACCACCGGGAACCGGCCCGGCGCCGCTGGAGCATCGCGCGTGGCGCGCATGTCCGCCCCCAGAACGGCCGCAGCGGCAGGGCCCAGGCGCCGGGTGAGCTGCTCCGCCTGCTGGGCCCGAAGCGCCCGCATGTCGTCATCCGACCGGTCGATGCGCAACGCCGTCAGCCGGGTGGCCAGATAGTCGGCATACCGCAGCGGCTGTCCAGGCGCTGCGGCCGGGTACCAGATGAGGACTTGCGCGGGCCGCGCGCCGTTTGCTTGCTGGAAGCGTTGGAACCCCACGGCGTGGGGTCCGTGGGGTTGGGGGATCAAGGGGGCCGCGTGGGCCCCGGGGGCAGCGCAGATGAGCGCCAACCACAGCAGGAAGGAAATCAGCATGACCGCATTCTCAGCAATCACGGGCCCCCGGTCGGATGACGTCCAGGGCATGATGGGCCGCAGCCTCACGCGCCGGCGCAGGGATTAGTCCCCCTGGGTGACCCGGTTCCGACCTTCGCGCTTGCTGCGGTACAGCGCCTCGTCGGTGCGGCGAAGCAGGTCGGCCAGCGCTTCATTCGGGTTTAGCGTGGCCACACCAAAGCTGCTAGTCTTGCGGCCCACAACCTCAAACGCATGGGCCTCAACGGCCGCCCGCAGTTTCTCGGCCAAGGCCAGCGCACCGTCCCGGTCCGTGTCGGGGCAAAGGATGAGGAACTCTTCGCCGCCCCAGCGACCCGCCAGGTCCGTGGCCCGCACGCCGCGCCGCAGCAGGCCGGCCACCTCCACCAACACAGAGTCGCCCACGCCGTGTCCGTGTTGGTCGTTGACCTGTTTGAAGTGGTCAATGTCCAGCAGGATGGCGGCCAAGGATTGCTCCGCCCGGCCCGCCCGGCGCCACGCGTGTTCCAGCGCCTCGTCCAGACAGCGGCGGTTCGCCAACCCCGTGAGCGCGTCGGTCCGGGACAGCGCGGCCAGCTCACGGTTGGCGGCCTCCAATTGCTGGGTCCGCTCGGCCACGATGGCCTCCAACTCCTGATTCAGTCGTTCCAGCTCGGCCGTGCGGGCGGCCAACTCGCGCGCTTGGCGAAATGCAGCGCGGGCGCGCTGCAGCGTCATCACCATGTCGTCGTTGTCAAAGGGCTTCTCAATGAAGCGGTACAACGCCGCCTCGTTGATGGACCGCTTGACCCCTTCCAAGTCGCTCTGTCCGGTCAGCATGACCGTGAGCACCTCGGGCCAGCGGCGATGCACCCGCACCAACAGCTCGTCGCCCCGCATGCCGGGCATGATGAAGTCGGACACCAGCACGCTGCAGGGCAGGCCCTCGTCATCGAGTTCTTGCAGCAACTCCAGGGCTTCGTCACCGCTTTCGGCGATCTCGATGCGGCTGCCCGGCTCCAACCGCGCCATCAGCAAGCTGCGCAACGCACGCAGCACCGTGCTGTCGTCATCGACGCAAACCACCACTTCTTTCACGGCACCGTCCCCCTGCGCGGCAACTTTGCCGGAGACCCCCGCGTTTCTCGACCGCGTAAACCCTAGTCGTCCCCCAAGACCGAGGCACCAGTGGCAACATCAGCCGCCTGGATTGCGCGCTGCAGGCCGCCTTTGTCGAGACCAACGTGCCCCTCCCCCGCCTTTTTCGCCGGATTTGGTTTGCACTCGTCCTGGTGCTGGCGGCCGCCCACGGAGCCGGTGCGGCGCCCACACCCTTCCGGCTGGCGGAGCCCTATTTGGAAACCGTCGGGGATGCCGAGTCCATCCCCTTTGGCGTGGTCGTCAGCCTCACCCAAGACACCCAGGGCTTCCTGTGGATCGGCACCCAGGTCGGCCTGGTGCGCTACGACGGCTATCGCTTCCGTCTGTTCAAGCACCACCGCGACGACCCCCACTCCCTCCCCGGGGACTTCATCAACAGCCTGTGGGCCGCCCCCGATGGCCGGCTGTGGGTCGGCACGCTGACGGACGGACTCGCGGTCTACGACCCGCGCAGCGAGCGCTTCACACGGTACGTCCACAACCCCGCGCAACTAGGCTCGGTACCGGCGAGCCGGATCAACGCCCTGGTGACCGATGCGCGCGGGTCGCTCTGGGTCGGGACCGATCAGGGGCTGGGCGAGTTGCCGGCCGGGGCTACCGCGTTCACGGTGCATCGACTGGGGGCCGCCGGGCCGCAGGCGCCCCGGATCCAGAGTCTTTTGCTCGACCGCGATGGGCGTTTGTGGGTAGGCACGGACCAAGGGCTGCAGGTTCGGCGCGCAACTGGCTTTGAGCCCGTGCCGCTTGGGGCCGGCGCGAGCACCCACATCACGCAACTGTTCCAGGCGCAGGACGGCCAGATCTGGCTGGGCAGTGAGCAGCGGGGCGCTGCCCGCTTGCAGCCTGGCACCGGCGCGGTGCACTGGCTGGCGGCGGGTGCGGGGCCGCAAGCCGTCCAGTCCATCGCCCAGCCCCGCGATGGGGTGATGGCCCTGGGGGGGCGCGATGGGCTGTACTTTGTGACGGCAGATCGGGGCCTGCCGCTGCAAAAAATGCAGCGGGACCTCTCGCGCACCTCCGGCCTGGCCTTGGATGATGTTCGTGCCCAATGGGTGGACCGCGCGGGCCTGCACTGGATCGGCACCTGGGGTGGGGGGCTGCAGCGTAACGACCGCGCCAGTTCCAGCGTGCGCATGCTGCGCGGCAGTGCCGAGGATGGGCGCCTGCTCAGCCATGCTGACGTGCACTCCGTCTTGCCGCTGCCGAGCGGAGAAATCCTGCTCGGCCTGGCGCGGGGAGGCATCGACCGCATCGACCGCGAGCGCGGCCGCGTGGGCGGCCAGCGGCCCGGCATCAGTGGCCTGGACAACGGGCTCATCACCGGCTTGGCATCGGGACCCGACGGTTCCTTGTGGGCCGCCACGCGTAACCAGGGTGTGCAACGCCTGCGTCCCGGCAGCGCACGGTGGGATAACCATTCGCTGGCCCAGGGTCTGCCCGACCACCGGGTGGCGCGCCTGCTGTGGAGCCGCCAAAGCGAGCTGTGGGTCGCCACCTGGGGCGGGTTGGCGCGATGGCGGGGCGAAGGCCTGGGCTTTGAAACCCTGACCCTCGCCAATGGGGAACCAATGCGTAGCCGCATTGACACCCTGGCCGAGGATTCCGCAGGGCGGGTTTGGGCGGGGACCGAGGAAGGTCTGGTGGTGTGGGAACCCGAAGCCAAGGCCCTGCGCCGCATCCGCAGCCTGCCCCTGCAACAGGGGGGCTTGCTCTCGGACGATGTCAACGGCTTGTTGGTCGACCGCCAAGGCCGGCTGTGGGTGGACACGCGCAAAGGCCTGCAACGGCTGAAAAGCTGGGACGGGGAGCGGGCCGAGTTCGAGGACATCAGCACCCAGGTGGGGCGGCCGGGTCAGTACTTTGGCGGCAACCTGCTGGAAGACGCCGAGGGACGGATCTGGACCCAGTGGTTTGTGCTGAACCGCGAGGCCACGCAGGCACAAGAGCTGGGCCGCGCCGACGGGCTGGACCTGGGCACGCCCTGGGTGGGGTCCTACGCCAAGACCGATGACGGCCTCTTGATGTTCGGCGGGACGCAGGGGGTGGCCATCATTGACCCCGCCCAGTTCAGGCGCTGGGCCCATCACCCCCCGGTGGTGGCGACGGAGATTCGCGTGGATGGCGCCCCTCTGCCGGCGATGCTCCCGGCCCAGGGCCTGGTGCTGCAACCGCAGCAGCGCAGCTTTGCCGTGGAGTACGCCGCGCTGGACTACAGCGCCCCGCAGCGCCTGCGTTACCGCCACCGCCTGGAGGGCTACGACAAAGACTGGGTGGACACCAACGCCGGCCAGCGCAGCGCGCATTACGGCGAACTGCCGCCGGGGCGCTACACGCTGCGGGTGCAGGGCAGCAACCGCCTGGGCGAGTGGAGCCCGCACGAGCTGACGATCCCGGTTGAAATCTTGCCCGCGTTCTGGCAGACGGCGGGGTTCGCAGTGGCCCTGGGCCTGGCGGCCTTCGGAGCCCTGACCGCAGGGTGGCGCTGGCGCACCCAGCGTTTGCGGCAGCGCCAACGCCAGCTCGAACAGCAGGTGGCGGAGCGAACGGCGGACTTGGTGCAGCTCGAAGCCATCGGCCAGGGCTTGACGGCCAGCCTGGACCTGGAACAAATCTTTCAACGCTTGCATGAGCAGGTCGCCAAACGGCTGGATGTGGATGTTTTTGGCATCGGCAGCGTGGACGAGCGCGTTCAGGTGCTACGCATGGACTACGTCTATGAGTGCGGCGTGCGGCTGGCCCCTGTCAACCTCACCTTGAGCGACGCCCGGCGGGCGGGCACCTGGTGTGTGCGGCAGCGCAAAGAACTGGTGACCGCCCAGCGCTCCGATTTGCTGGCCTACCTGGGCCACGTACCGCCCGTGGTGGCGGGCGTTGAGATGCAGTCCTGCCTTTACCTGCCCCTGGTGATGGAAGATCAGGTCCTGGGCTGCCTGACCGTGCAAAGCCGGCGCATCGCCGCCTTCAGCGCCCAGCACCTGGACTTCCTGCGAGCGCTGGCGAATTACACCGCCATCGCCGTGGCCAATGGCCTGTCGCTGCGGCGCCTGATGCAGGCCCAGAGCCGCCTGGTGCAATCCGAAAAAATGGCCTCGCTGGGCCAACTCGTGGCCAGCGTGGCGCACGAGATCAACACCCCGATTGGGGCCATCAAGTCCAGCGGCGCCCACATTCACTCAGCCCTGACCACCGCGCTCGCGGCACTGCCCGCGCTGATTCGGACGCTCGACGACGACAACCTGCGCCGATTCTTCGGCCTGGTCGAAGCCCGCCAGCAGCACCGGGGGATGCGCAGCAGCCGCGAAGAGCGGGCGGTGGTTCGGCAATTGACCCGCACATTGACGCAGCACGGCCTGCCCGACCCCGACCACACGGCCCAACTCTTGGTGGATTTGCAGGCCGAATCCTGCCTGGACGAAGCCCTGCCCTTGCTGCGCCTGCCCCAGGGGCCGCGCGTGATCGCCCTGGCTCACAGTCTGGGCACGGTCATCAGCGGCACCGACAACATCAATGTGGCCATCGAACGGGTCAGCAAGATCGTCTTCGCGCTCAAGACGTTTTCTCGCAGCAGCAGCGATGGGGCCTTGGAATTCTCGGATGTCGCCGCACAACTGGGCACGGTGCTCACGCTGTACCAGAGCGTGATGCGGCACGGTGTGGAATTGGTCCAGCACGTCGAGACCGTCCCACCCCTGTGGTGCCAGGCCGATGCACTCAACCAGGTGTGGACCAATCTGATCCACAACGCCCTGCAGGCCATGCACCACCGCGGCACCTTGACCTTGACCCTGCGGCAGCACGGGGACGAGTTGCAGGTCACGGTGCAAGACACGGGTTCGGGCATTCCGCCGGACATCCTGCCGCGCATCTTTGAGCCCTTCTTCACCACCCGACCGTCCGGTGAGGGCAGTGGGCTGGGCCTGGACATCGTGCGCCAGATCGTCGCCGCCCACGACGGCCGCATCGAGGTCCAAAGCACCGTTGGGGTGGGCACGGTGTTCACCGTTCACTTGCCCCTGCGGCAACCCACCCAGGCGCCCGACGCCACCCCGTGAATGGGGCGCCCGCGTCGTTGCCCGCAGCACACGCCCGACCAGACAAATCGTGGCGAACTCGGTATAACCCCAGCACTGCCTGGCGCACGGCTTGGGCGGATGGTCTTGGACACTTTTCGAGGAGACCCGATGAAACCCCGTACCGCCCTTCGTGCCACCGTGGCTGCCGCCCTCAGCCTTGCCGCCGGCGCCGCCAGCGCGCAAGACTTCAAGGTCAGTGGCTTTGCCTCTTTGGTGGTCGGCCGCACCAGCGGTGCTTGCGTGGCCACCGACGCCATGGCCACCCAGCACAACGACAGTTGCACCCGCGCCATCGTCGACTGGGGCCATGGCGGCGTGTATCAGAACAAATGGACGGCGGGCGAAGAGACCCGCGCCGGCATTCAGGGCGAGTGGAAACTCAGCAAGGAGCTCACGGCGGTGACGCAGGTCAGTGCCCGGACGCTCAGCGACCAGCACGTCAACCTGGAGTGGGCCTACCTCAGCTACAGCCCCACACCGGATTGGAAACTCCAGGTCGGGCGCAAGCGCATACCGCTGTACTACTACTCCGACTTTCAGGATGTGGGCTTTGCCTACAACACCGTGCGTCCGACACCCGACGTGTACGGCTGGGACGTCGTCAACTACAACGGCGCCAGCCTCTCCCACAGTCAATCGATGGGCGACTGGAACTTCCGCGCTGAAGTCTATGCAGGCGGGGAGAACAGCCGCAAAAATCCCTACTCGACCATCTTCTACGACGAAAAGTTTGACGTGCGCTGGGGCAGCCTGCGTGGGGCCTCGCTCGAGTTCAGCAAGGACTGGTTCACTGGCCGCGTGAGTTACACCCGCTCGAATTTCTCCATCCGCGACCGGGCGGCCGGCGCCGCCGTCGAGCTGTTCGATGGCAGCACGCGCGCACCGCAAAGTTTCATGGGGCTGGTGCTGAACGGCGATTGGGATGAATGGCAGTGGCGCAGTGAGTTTGGCAAGGCCCGTCGCATGGATGCTGCGGGGTACGACGCCGACTTCTACCTGATGACGCTGGGCCACCAAATGGGCAAGTTCACGCTCACCGCCGGCCTGAGCGCTTACAAGGAAAAAAGCGACTTTGACCTCGACACCTATGTGCCGGTCAAACTCAGCACCCGGACCTTGGCCTTGCGCTATGACGTGCACAAAGGCGGTGCGGTCAAGCTGCAATTCGACCGCGTGCGCGACACCAGTCCCTCGCCGCTGTCAGGGCACAGCCGCCTGATCAGCCTGTCCTACGACCTGGTCTTCTGACCGCGGAAGGAGCCGAAATGAAACCCCAAATCCTTTGTGGGCTGCTGCTGGCCTTGCCGCTGTGGGCCCAGGCACAGGTGGTCGTGATCGTCAACCCCAAGGCGGCGGCTGACGGGCTGAATGCGGAGCAGGTCGCGGCCTTTTATTTGGGCAAGGCCAGCAGCCTGCCCGGCGGCTTGAGCCAGGCCCTGGATTTACCCGAATCCAGCGCCGCGCGCGAGCTGTTCTACAGCAAGGCGGCCAGCAAGACGCCCAGCCAGGTCAAGGCCATTTGGGCCCGGCTGGCGTTTTCGGGCAAGGCCACTCCGCCCAAGGAATTGGCCTCAGCAGCGGAGATCAAGAAATTCGTAGCCGCCCACACGGATGCGATTGGCTACATCGAAAAATCTGCTGTGGACGGTACGGTGAAGGTGGTGATGACCGTCGAGTGAACGGCCGGCCACCCGCACCTGCCCCTGGCTCAACCCAAGCCCCCTGCCGGGGGCTTTTTCGTCTCACGCTCCAGCCGCTGTCCACATGACCCTTCCCGCCTCCACCGCGCCAACGGCCACCGCCTTGACCCCAGTCCCGCCCAGCGACTGGCTTTCAGCGGCCTTGCTCTTTTTGGCCGTCGCGGTGTTGATCGTGCCGCTGGCCAAGCGCTTGGGGCTGGGCGCCATCCTGGGCTACCTGATCGCTGGCCTCCTGATCGGCCCCTGGGGCCTGGGTTTTGTGCGCGACCCCGAGGCCATCCTGCACGGCGCCGAGTTTGGCGTGGTGCTGATGCTCTTTCTGGTCGGCCTGGAACTAGAACCGCGGCGGCTGTGGGCCATGCGGTGCGCGGTGTTTGGCTGGGGCAGCCTGCAATTGCTGGGCTCTACGGCACTGCTGGCCGCTGCCGGTGCGCTGCTCGGGCTGCCCTGGGCCGTGAGTTTGGTGGGTGCGTTGGCCTTGGCAATGTCCTCCACCGCCATTGGCCTGGGCACGCTGGCGGAGCGCAGCCTCATGGGCAGCGCCATGGGGGCAATGGTGCTCGCCGTGCTGCTGCTGCAGGACATTGCCGCCATCCCCATCCTGGCCGGCGTGCCATTGCTGGGCGACAGCCGCGGCGGCGGCAACGCGGGCCTGGCTGCCGCCCAGGCCCTGGGCGTGGTGGCCTTGTTGGTGGGGGGGGGCCACTGGTTGCTGCGGCCGGCCCTGCGCTGGATTGCCCGCAGCCGTCTGCCCGAACTCTTCACCGCCGCCGCCCTGCTCCTGGTGGTGGGCGCGGCCGCGCTGATGCGTCTGGCCGACCTGTCAATGGCCCTGGGCGCGTTTCTGGCCGGGGTGCTGCTGGCAGGGAGCGAGTACCGCAAGCAGCTCGAAACCGATCTCGAACCCTTCAAGGGTCTGTTGCTGGGTCTCTTCTTCATGGCGGTGGGCATGAGCATCGACTTCGGCGTGCTCGCCGCCGCGCCCGGGCAGATGGCCGCCCTGCTGCTGGGCCTGCTGACCCTGAAGGCCGTGCTGCTGGTGGGGATGGCGCGCGGCCTGCGCCTGGCAGCGGCCGAGCGACCCTACTTCGTGCTGCTGTTGGCGCAGGGGGGCGAGTTCGGCTTCGTCGTGGCGCAGACCGGCCAGAGCGCGGGCGTGCTGAGCAGCGCACAGGCCTCCATGCTGCTGGGGGCCATTGCGCTGAGCATGTTCGTCACCCCTTTGCTGCTGGGCGCCTTGGAGCGCTGGTGGTTGCCGCGCCTGGCCGCGTGCGACCGCGAGGGTCGCCCCCTACCGCCGCGGCTGGACGAGGCCCAGGAACAGGAGGCACCCGTGATCCTGGCGGGCTTTGGCCGCTATGGGCAGATCGTGGGCCGGGTGCTCTCCGCCCAGGGCCGCAAGGCCACGGTGCTGGACAACGACCCGGAGCAGGTGGCCAGCGTGCGCCGCTTTGGCTGGGAGGCTTACTACGGCGATGCCACGCGCCTGGACTTGTTGCGCGCGGCCGGCGCGGCCCGCGCCCAGGTGCTGGTGATTGCCCTGGACGACGGGGCGGCCAGCGAGGCGCTGGCGCGGCTGGCGCGTGAGCAGTTCCCTCACCTGCAGATCGTGGCCCGGGCACGCAACGTCACGCATTACCACCTGCTACGCCGCGCCGGCGTGCAGCACGTGGAGCGTGAAACCTTCGAGAGCGCCCTGGTCAGCAGCCGCCAGGTGCTGGAGCTGCTGGGCCTGTCGTCGCCGGAGGCGCAGGCGCTGGCTCAGGCCTTCCGCGCCCACAATATTGAGCAGCTCGAAGCCATGCTGCCGCACTTCGGCAACGAGGCGCAGCTGATTGCCCTGTCCAAACAGGGCCGTGAGCAGTTGGAAGCGCTGTGGGCCGCCCAGCGGGCAGCCCAAGCGCCCCACCCCGCGGGAGCGTCCGTGGCCCCGCCCTCAGCCCACAACCAGGAGGCCCCATGAAGTTCGAAACCCCCATCGCGGGACTCTTGCTGCTGGCCCTGAGCGCCTGCGGCGGCGGCGGGGGCTCCGCCCCAGCGCCCGCCCCCGCGCCACCGCCCGCTCCCGCCCCCTTCGCCCTGCCCACCAGTGGGAAGGTCAGCGCCCCCAGCCCCATTGCCACCAACTGCACGGGCGGCACCACGGGCACGGTTTACACGAACAGCGAGGTCGAACCCTGGCTGGCCGCCCACCCGGGGAACCCCAACGTCTTGGCCGCCGGTTGGCAGCAAGACCGCTGGAACAACGGCGGTGCGCGGGCGACGATGAGTGCCGTCAGCACGGATGGCGGTGTGACGTGGCGCCGAACCCTGCACCCCTTCTCCCGATGCGGCGGCGCCGTGGCGAGCAGCGCGGGCGACTACGAGCGCGCCAGCGACCCCTGGGTGGACATCGGCCCCGACGGGGCGATCCACGCCATGGCCCTGGCGTTCAGCGGCACCTCGTTCCAAGCCGGATCGGTCAGCGCCATGTTGGCCACCCGCTCACTGGACAACGGCGTCACCTGGGAGCCCGTCAAAACGCTGGCGCAAGACGGCGGCACGCTGTTCCATGACAAGAACGCCCTGACCGCCGACCGCACCGATGGGCGCTACGTCTACGCGGTGTGGGACCGTCTGGACAGCAGCGGCTTCGGCCCCACGCTGTTGGCCCGATCGAGTGACCGCGGCGCGAACTGGGAGCCCACGCGCATCATTTACAGCCCCAGCGTGGCGGGCGGCATCAGCCAGACCATCGGCAACCGCATCGTGGTCCTGAACGACGGTCGCCTGGTCAATGTCTTCACGCAAATCGACACCGTGGGCAGCCTCAGCACCAACTGGGTGGGGGTGATTCGCTCCAACGACAAGGGCCTCACCTGGTCCGCCCCCGTGCGCGTGGCCGAGCACCGCACCGTGGGCGTGCGCGACCCCCAGACCAACCAAGCCATTCGCAGCGGCGGCATCATCCCCACCGTCGCCGTGGGCGGCGACAACAGCCTGTGGCTGGCCTGGCAGGACGCGCGCTTTCACCCCACGGGCAACACCGACGGCATCGTGCTCAGCCGCTCCGTGGATGGGGGCCAAACCTGGAGTGCCCCGCAGGCGGTGAACCGGCGGCTGGATGCCGGCGCCTTCACCCCCAACCTGGCTGCCCGCGCCGATGGCAGCGTGGCCTTGCTGTACTTCGATTTGCGGGACGACACGCCCGACGCCACCACCCTGCCCACCAGCGCCTGGCTGGCCACGAGCCGCGATGGCAGCACGTGGCAAGAGAGCCGGGTCTGGGGGCCGTTCGACCTCGCCAAAGCGCCGGACGCGCGCGGCCTCTTTTTGGGCGACTACATGGGCCTGGTGAACCGCGGCACGCAGTGGACCTCGTTGCTCTCGCTCTCGCAGAACGACCTCAGCAACCGCACCGACGTCTTCCTGTTCGACAGCGGGCCCACCGCCAGCGCGCTGGCCTACCGCGTGCAGCGCCAGCCCGGGCACAGCCCCGATGACCCGGCGCTGCGCGTCGCCAGCCACGCGGCCACTCAGGCTTGGTTGGAGCAGCGGCGCAACCGGCTGCGCTGATGCCGGGGCTCACTGCCCCTTGAACAGGCCCTGAAACTGGCGCGACACCGGCAAGCGCTCGTCGCGCCCACGCAAGCGCAGGTGCATGTTGCCGGCGTCGTCGCGCACGGCGCTGGCAATGGCCTCGCTGCGGACGATTACCGAGCGGTGAATCTGGGTGAAGAGCTGCTCGTCCAACTGGGCCAGCAGGTCTTTGAGCGGCGTGCGAATCAGGGCCTCGGCGTCCTCGCCGTCGGCGCGGTAAACGACTCGGGTGTAGCGGGTATCGGACTCGAAGAACAGCACGTCGCGCAGGCGAATCATGCGCACCTCTTTGCCGACCGAGGCCTGCAGCACCTCCGGCTTGGCCGGCCGCTGCAGGTCCCGGGCCAATTTGGCCAGCAGCGCTTGCAGGGCCTCCGGTGATGGCGCGGGCGCAGCGCTCTCGCCCGCGGCGGGGGGCGCTTCCGAAACCGGACGCAGGCGCGTCTGCACCCGGCGGACGGCTTGCGCCAGACGGGCCTCCTCCACCGGCTTGAGCACGTAGTCCACCGCGCCCGCGTCGAACGCGGCCAAGGCATGGTCGCCATAGGCCGTCACGAACACCACCGCGCTGCGGCCGGCAATGCGCTGCGCCACTTCGATGCCACTCAGGCCCGGCATGTGGATGTCCAGAAAGCAAACCTCGGGCTCATGCTCCAGCCACTGGTCCCAGGCATCGGCGCCGTGATGGGCCACCGCCACCACGTTGGCCTGCGGCCACACCTGGGCCAAGGCGTCCAGCAGCTGCTCGCGGGGGGCTTCTTCGTCGTCGGCGATCAACAGGGTGGGGCGTGTGTTCATTGCGGAATCTCAATCGTGGCAAGGCAGCCGCCTTCCGGGCGGGGCGCCAGGGTAATCGTGGCAGCCGGGCCGGCATGGTGCGCCAGCCGTTGCCGCACATTGTTCAAGCCCACACCGGGCTGCCAACCGGGGGCGAGGCCCACCCCCTCGTCCTCCACCGTCACGCGCCAGCCTTGGGTGTGGGAGGCTGCCGCCACCCGCAGGGCGCCGCCGCCCAGCCGGTGGGCAATGCCGTGCTCCACAGCGTTCTCCACCAAGGTGAGCAGCACGCCAGGGGGCAGGGTTCGCTCCATCAGCGCTGGCGCTGCGTCCATTTCGTAGCGCAGGCGATCGCCCCAGCGCGCCTTCATGATGGCCAGGTAGTGCCCGACCTGCGCCCATTCATCGGCCAGCGTCACCGAGTCGCGCCCCAACAGCTCCGTGGCGCCGCGCAGGAAGGCAGTGACTTCGCGCAGCAAGGGGGCTGCCCGCTCATCGCCTTTGTCCACCCAGTGCTGCAAGGCCGCCAGGGTGTTGAAGATGAAGTGCGGGTGAATCTGGGCTTGCAGCACCCGCAGTTGCGCCTGCCGGGCTTCGGCCGTGGCCGCATCGCGCTCGGCCTCCAGCCGCGCCTGGTCGCGCTGGCGCCGGAGCACCCCGCGGCGCACCGCAGCCAGGCTCCACAGCACCAGAAAGGTCCCCAGCATGCCCACCACCAAGCCCGGCAAAAAGCTGGTGAGCTTGCCCTGCAACGTCGCCACGTAGGCCGACCAATCCACATACCCGCGCTTGGCCGTGTGTCCCACCCAGGTGCCGAACAGGGCTCCGGTCAGCCCCAGCACGAGCATCAACGCCACCTTGGGCAGGGAGCCGAAGGACTTGGCCATTTTGTCTGGCTGCAGCCAGAGGTTCAGGCCCATCATCAACACGACGCCCCAGCCGGTCAGGGCCAGCAGGACCGCCCCAAGCCAAGGGAAGCCGCTGGCCCGCAAGCCCAGCGTGGTGCCCACCAGGGCGCCAACGACGCCCAGCCAGGTGCCCAGGCCTTGGCGGGTGTAGAGGTGGCGGTCAATGGCCTCCACCTGCTCGCGCAAGTCCGGCGCCATGCGGGCGTAATGGGGGGCCGCCCAGCGGTGGTAAGCGCGCTGAAACCGATTGCCGTGGGCCAGAGGAGAGGAGGTGCTGTTCATGGCGAAAAGGGCGTGTTGAAGACCATGGACGTGACTCTAGAAAGTCGGGCATCACCGGCCCACCGGTTTGGGGCGACTCGCGCCCGGCCTGTCATGGATGGTGACGCAGAGCGCATGAATGGGGCACGCATGGTGGCCTAAGGGCGGATCCCACCCGGCCTTCCGCCCTCACTGCCCCTTGAACAAGCCCTGGAACTGGCGCGACACGGGCAGCTTCTCGCTGCGACCGCGCAGGGTGAGCTGCAGGTTGTTCTCATCCACGCGGAGGGCGCTGAGCACGGCCCGACTGTTGACCAGCACCGAGCGGTGCACCTGCCAGAACTGGTCGGGGTCGAGTTGGGCCACCAGCTCTTTGAGCGGCGTGCGGATCAGGGCCTCCCCGTCCTGCCCCTCGCTGCGGTACACGACCCGCGTGTAGCGGCTGTCGCTCTCGAAATAGAGCACATCCTCGGGTGGGATCAGGCGCACCTCCTTGCCCAGGCTGGCCTGGATGGGGCGGGGCTTGGTCGCCCGGGCGGCGGGCAGCAGGCTTTGCAAGAGGGCCTGGAGTTCAGCCCCGGCCGCTGGAGCCGACCCCGACGCCGAGGGATGGCGGCGCCGCGCCTGCAGCCGGGCCACCGTCTGCGCCAGGCGCTCGGCGTCCAGCGGTTTGACCACGTAGTCCACCGCCCCCGCATCAAAGGCCGCCAAGGCGTGGTCGTTGAAGGCCGTGACGAACACGACGCTGGGCGGTGCCTCCAGGCCCGCCAGTCGTTGGGCCACTTGCAGGCCCGTCAGCCCCGGCATGCGGATGTCCAGGAAGCACACATCGGGCTCCAGGGCCAGCGCATCGTCCCAGGCGTCCACGCCATTGCTGCATGCGGCCACCAAGTCCGCCTCGGGCCAAGTGGCCTCCAGCAGGCGGCGCAGGTGTTCGCGGGGCGCTTCTTCGTCGTCAGCAATCAGAATTTTGGTCATAACAGGGGGTGGCGAGCCGTGGCAAGACTGGAGGCATTCACTGAAGAGGGATCACCATCAAAGATTCGCAGCCGCCCTCAGGGCGTTCGGCCAGGCTCACCGTGGCGCCCGGGCCGTGCAGGGCTTGCAAGCGCTGGCGGGTGTTGGCCAGACCGATGCCGGGTTCGTCCGGCTCCGAGCCGCTACAGAGACCCACACCCGTGTCTTGCACGCTCAGGGTCAATCGGCCCGCTTGGGCTTGGGCCCGCACGTGCAGCTCCCCGCCACGCAGGCTGGGCTCCAGCCCGTGGGTGATCGCGTTCTCGGTCAAGGTGAGCACGCTGCCCGGCGGCACGGGGCACTCGGCCAGCGCCGGGTCAGCCTCCACCGTCCAACGCAGCCGCTCGCCCATGCGGGCCGCCATGATGGCCAGGTAGCGGCGCACCAGTTCCAGCTCTTCCCGCAGCGGCTGGCTCTCCTTCTCAAACATCGGCAGGGTGGCGCGCAAGTAGGCGGCAAAGTCGCGCAAGAGCGGCGCGGCCCGCGGGTCTTGCGTCTCGACCCATTGCGTCAGTGAGGCCAGGGTGTTGAACACAAAGTGCGGGTGAATCTGCGCCGTCGCCAAGCGGTGCTGCAGGCGGCGCTGCGCCTCCTGGTCGTCCAACTCGCGCAGCCGCGCCTCGATTTGCTGGGCGCGGTAGATGGCGAGAAACCACCAGGCCGTCACCACCATCACAAAGGCCGACAGGGCCAGGGCCAGCAAGAGCATGGAGCGCTCGCGGGTATCGGGCTCGCGGGTCAGGCGCAGCGCCACGGCCATGCCGGCAAACACCAGTCCCCCAGCCGCATTCGCCCAGCCCAAGCGCCAGCGGCTGGGGTTGGCCCAGATCCAGTGGCAGCCCGCCAGCGCCGCCCAGGTCACGGCAAGCGTCACCGGCGGCAACACCACCCGCAGACCCGGCGTCATCTGGGGCCAATTCACGGCCAGCAAGATGAGGATGTTGATGTAAACGTAGCGATCCGCCCCCAGGGGCCAGGGCCGGTCGCCGCCCCGTTTCAACTCCTCGGCGCTGAAACGGCGCAGGGGTCCGGGCGCCAGGTATTGGCGCCAGTCACGCCACCACGGGATGTCGGCGCAGGAAGCTTGGGCGGTTTGCATGGGTCCGCAGTCTAGAGACAGGCAGGCCGACCGGCCCGGGCCAGCGGCGAATGGCGGATTCCGCCGGCGAATGGCGGGTCGGCGGGAGCCGATGGAGAGGCGCGCCCATCAGCGCCGCAGCACCACCCAGGCCACGCCCATCACAAAGGCCGGCACCGCCACCATCAGCAGCAGCAGCACCATGCCCCCCTGCACGCGCCAGCTGGCCTTGGGCCGCAGGCCGGGGCGGTCAAAGACCTGAGCCAGCGCCCAGCTCTGGTACGAGGTGGTGAGCGCCACCCCCACCAGCCACAAGGGCCCAATCCACGCCTGCGCCGCGGGGCCCTGGCGGCTGAGCCCCCACAGCAGGGGGAACAGGGGGACCACCATCAAAACGGTGGTGGCGGCGGAAATGAAGGCCACGGCCACCATGTGCTCGGCCAGGTTGTAGCGCTCGCGCCGAAAACACAGCCAGTTGGCCCAGGCCTGCAGGGGAACGGCCACCAGCATCAGCAAAGAAAAGGCACGGGTGAACCAACCCAGCAAGTCAAAACCCATGGCCGCCATGTGCTCCCCACCCAGCCGGCTGATTTGGGGCAGGAAGTCCGCCCGCCCATAGCAAGCCACATACAGGCTGGCGCACAGCACCAGCAGGGTCAGCGGGTTGAAATGGCGCACCCGCTGACCCTCCAGGTAGCCCCGAATGGTCGACCCCGGCCGGACCAGCACGCCCCACAGCGTGGGCCACAAGCCGCGGTCCACATGGAAGACCGCATGCGGGACGTCGTGCAGCAAACCCGCCAGCGTGTAGCGATGCACGCCGGCACTTTGCCCGCACTGGGGGCAATAGGGCGAGTTCAGCGGGGTGCTGCAGTTCAGGCAATGCGGGGTCATGCGGCCCTCCTCGGGCGCCAGGGCAAGGGGGGCGCATTGTCCCGCCCCATCGGCGCCTTTCAGCGGCGAAGATGCCCCTCAATCCAAGGCCCGCCGCACTGCCCATGACCGCCCCGCTCGAACCCGATCACGCCTTTGAGACCCTGCTCAACGCCGAATGGCACTGGCGTCTGCGGGAGTTCCCCCGCCTGGCCACGCTCAATGGCCTGACCGAGCACAACCACCGCATGGAACGCATGGACGCCGAGAGCCGGGCACGCCGTCTGGCCCACTGGCGCCAGGTGCGCGCACAGTTGGACGCGCTCGACACGACCCAGCTGAGCGCCCCGAACCGCGTCAACGCCGCCGTGCTGGCGCACCAGCTCGACACGCAGATCGACGAGCACGCGCTGGGCGGCGTGCTCATGCCCATTGACGCCGACCAGGCCTTTTACAGCTACCTGCCCGAGCTCTGGCGGGACCAGCCGCTGGACCACGCCGAGCAGGTGGAGGCCTATCTGCTGCGCCTGCAAGCCGTCGCGGTTTACCTGGACGACCACCACAGCCTGCTGGAAGACGGCCTGCGCGCTGGCCGGGTGCAGCCGGCTCTGGTGCTGGCCGGGCGGGAGGGCCCCGTGCGCCGCATGGCGGCCTGTGCCCGGGCAGAAGAGACGCCCTTCTGGACGCCCCTGACCGAACCGCTGCGGCGACACCCACACCTGGCGGCCCTGGCGCGCGAAGCCATCGAGGGCCACCTGCTGCCCGCCTACCGTCGCCTGTTGCAGTTTCTGGAGACCCGCTACTGGCCCGCTGCCCGCAGCGGCCCAGCGGTCGGGGCGTCAGCGATGCCAGAGGGCGACGCCTTTTACGCCGCCCGCGTGCGCAACTTCAGCACCCTGCCGCTCACGCCCCATCAAGTGCATGAGTTGGGCAGGACCGAGGTCGAGCGCATCCGCCACGACATGGCGACGCTGCAGGTCGCCTGCGGCGAGGCCGGCCCCAGCCTACCGAGCTTTTTGCGCGCGCTGCAGGTGGACCCGCGTTTCATCCCCACCAGTGGCGAGGCCCTGCTCAACGCGGCCAGCGGCATTTGCAAGCGGGTGGACGCGGTGCTGCCGCGCTTTTTTGGCCACCTGCCGCGCCAACCGTTTGGCGTGGAGCCCGTGCCCGAAAGCTTCGCCCCCCACTACACCGCCGGCCGTTACCTGGCGGCCCCCAAGGGCCAAGCCGCGCTGTACTGGGTCAACACCCACAACCTGGCCAGCCGCTCGCTGCTGCAACTGCCCGCGCTGACCTTGCACGAAGCCGTGCCCGGCCACCACCTGCAGTTCGCGCTGGAGTTGGAAAACGAGAGCCTGCACCCCTTCCGCCGCGCGGGCGACTTGAGCGCGCACTCCGAGGGCTGGGCGCTGTACGCGGAATACCTGGGACGCGAGATGGGGATTTACCGCAGCCCCTTCGAGGAGTTGGGGCGTGCCAGCTACGAGATGTGGCGCGCCTGCCGCCTGGTGATCGACACCGGCCTGCACGCGCTGGGCTGGACCCGCGAGCAAGCGCAAGCCTTTTTGCGCGACCACACGGCCCTGAGCGAGCACGAGGTGCGCACCGAGGTGGACCGCTACATCGGCTGGCCCGGCCAAGCGCTCTCCTACAAGCTGGGTGAAGTTCACATCCGCCGCCTGCGCGCCGAGCACGAAGCAGCGCTGGGGACCCGCTTCAGCTTGCGCGACTTCCACGACCGCCTGCTGGCCTTGGGGACCGTGCCCTTGGGTTGCTTGGCGGCGGAGCTGAAGCCGCAGCCGTGAGTCTGGGGCGCGCCCTCGACGTGCGCCCGTGCACCCGCTGCTCACCACTCACGCTTGCCAATCCCCATTCAGCGCCCGTGCCGGCCCTTCATCGCAGGACGCTCGAACCCAGCGAGGGCCATCGGCACGATGCCGGCCTTGTCCCTTCAACGCCTCACGGAGCTGCCCCATGAACACGAGCCTGACCCCCGCAACGACCGACGCCGAACTGGAGCGCCTGGCCAAGAAACGGGTGGACCAGAAGATGGGCTTTCTGGTCCACCTCACGGTTTTCATCTTGGTGAACGCTGGCCTGGCCCTGCTGGGCTTGCTCAAAGGCGGTGAGGGCGTGCGCTTGGTGCCGATTTGGGGCTGGGGCCTGGGCCTGACCATTCACGGCATCGTGACCCTGATCAGCCTGACCGGCCAGGGCCTGCGCGAGCGCATGATGGCCGAGGAGCTGCGCGCGCTGCAGGCGCGCCGCCAGGGCTGAACCTCAGTACAAATTGGCGCGCAGCACTTCGACTTCGGTGAAGCTGACCAGCACGCTGTAGTGCGGAGCGAAGCGCTGCAGCACCGTCTCGGCAATGGCATCGGCCACGGCCGCATCGCAGGTGACGCGCAGCTCGATGCTGCGGTCGCCCTCCCAGTCGCCCGCACGCTCGCCCTCGGGGAAGCCCCCGCGCACCTCGTAGAGCGTCCAGGCCTGAATCTGGTGCCGGCGCAGCTCGGCCAGCAGGCGAGGCTCCAGCGCCGCCTCGGCCACGATCTTGAGTTGGGTCTTGCGGTGTTTGGTCAGGCTCATGGGGTCCAACTCTGCGCGAGCTTCAAATACAGCGGGATGCCAATCAGCAGGTTAAAGGGGAAGGTCACCCCGAGCGCACAGGCAATCGCCAAACCGGTGTTGGCCTGCGGCACCGCCACCCGCACGGCGGCCGGCGCGGCGATATAGCTGGCACTCGCGGCCAGCGTGGCCAGCAGGGCCACGCCGCCGGCCTGCAGGCCCAGCAACCACCCTGTCGCAGCACCAGCCAAGGCCAGCAGGGGCGGCAGCACGCAGCCCAGCAGCACGAGCTTCATGCCGTGTTTGCGCAGAGCCGGAATTTGCCCCCCCGCGACCAGGCCCAGTTCCAGCAGAAACAGCGCGAGCACGCCCTTGAAGGGGTCGACAAACACGGCCTTGATGGGGGCCACGCCAGCGTCCCCCGCCACGGCGCCGATCAAGAGCCCACCCAGCAGCAGCAGCACCGACTTGCCGAGCAGCACCTCGTGGGCAAGCAAGCCCCAGCGCAAGGGGCTGCCGCCCTCGCGGCCCATCGCCAGGCGCGCCAGCACGATGCCGACCACCAAGCCCGGCGCCTCCATCACGGCGACCCACAAGGCCGCATGGCTTTCATGGGGCAGCCCCGCCCGCTGCACGGCGGCCAGGCCCACGGCAAAGGTCACGACGCTGACCGAGCCATAGTGGGCGGCCAAGCCCGCAGCATCCACCGCGCGCAGCCCGGCCAGCCGCAGCAACGGGCTCACGCCCAAGGGAATCAGCGCCCCCAGCAGCATGACCGCCCCCACCTGGGGCGCCAGCGCCATCAGGGGCTGCCGGCTCAACTCCAGCCCCCCTTTGAGGCCGATGGCGAGCAGCAGGTAGATCGTCAGGGTTTCATAGAGGGCCTCGGGCAGGCGCAGGTCACTCTTGACCACGCGCGCAAAAACCCCGAGCACGAAAAAGAACACCACAACATCCAGCATGGCCGGCATTGTTCCCGGGAACTGAACAGCCTTGCCTCACCGCGGACTTGGGCTTCGCGTCAAGTGGCGCGCCGCCCGCGGCGCGCCACTTATTCCGCGCAGCGCCGGCGCAAATGGGCCAGGGCTTCTTCCACCTGATCCACCAGCACCAAGCACAAGTCGCCTTCGTTCAAGTGCTGCAAGGCGTGATCGATGGCGAGGAACTCGCCACGAATGTCGTCAACACGGGCAGCGCGGGTGGCGCCTTCGAGTCCGCGGCGCAGCAAGGCCACCACCTCGCCGTCTTCGCGGCCACGCTGGCAGGCGTCTTGATAGAGCACGACGTGGTCGAACGCGGCGCCCAGAATTTGGGTTTGCTCCACGATGTCCTGGTCGCGCCGGTCGCCCGCCCCACTGATGACCACACTGCGACGCTGCGCGGGCAGGGCCTCAATGGCGGCGACCAAGGCGCGCATGGCGTCGGGGTTGTGGCCGTAGTCCGCAATCACCGTGGCGCCGCGAAACTCCATCATGTTGAAACGGCCCGGCGCGTTATCGCCATCACTGTTGAAGCTGGCCAGACCGCGGCGAATGGCATCCCACGCCAATCCCGCGCCCCAGGCGGCCGCGACCGCAGCCATGACGTTTTCAACTTGGAAGCCGAGCAAGCCGCCCCGGGTGATGGGTATATCGCGCAGCGCAATCGTCTCGCGCCAGGCACCATCACTCGCCACCACGGCCCCTTCATCGACAAAGACGCACCGCTTGCCCTGGGCGCGGTGGGTGGCCATCAAGGGTTGATGGCGATCGGCGCCGAAATAAATGATTTGACCGGGGCATTGTGCCGCCATGCCCACAGCCAGCGGGTCGGTGGCGTTCAGTACCGCGTAACCCGAGGGCGCCACGTTTTGAACGATGACGGACTTCAGCCGCGCGATGTCTTCGACGGTCTCCAAATAATTGAGACCCAAGTGGTCGCCGGCCCCAATGTTGGTCACAACGGCGACTTGGCAGCGATCAAAGCCCAGCCCTTCTCGCAAGATGCCCCCGCGGGCGCACTCAAACACGGCCGCTTCCACATCGGGGTGCATGAGCACGTTTCGCGCGCTCTTGGGCCCGGAACAGTCACCGCTGTCAATCTGGCGTCCATCCACGTACACCCCATCGGTGTTCGTCATGCCCGTCTTGAGCCCACTGGTGGCAAAAAGATGGGTAATCAACCGCGCGGTGGTCGTCTTGCCATTGGTGCCCGTCACGGCGACGACCGGAATCCGGCCGTCTTCGTTCTTGTCCGCGCCATAGATGCTTTGGATCACCGCCTTGCCGACATTGCGGCCCTTGCCGTACGACGGCGACAGGTGCATGCGCAGGCCCGGGGCAGCGTTCACCTCCACGATGCCGCCATTCACTTCTTCCAGCGGGCGCATGACGGTTTCCGCCACCACATCCACGCCACACACGTGCAAGCCCACGATTTGGGCCGCCGCAATGGCCCGCGCCGCCACTTCGGGGTGGACGTCGTCCGTGACATCGGTGGCTGAACCGCCCGTCGAGAGGTTGGCGTTGTTCCGCAAGATAACGCGCTGCCCCTTCTCGGGCACCGAGTCCGGAGTGAGCCCCTGCATGGCCAGACGCGTGATGGCAATGTCATCCAAACGAATTTTGGTGAGGGAGGTGGCGTGACCATCGCCACGGCGCGGGTCTTTGTTCACCTCGTCCACCAGTTGACGCACGGTATGCACCCCGTCCCCGCTGACCTGGGGAGGGTCACGTCGGGCCGCCGCCACGAGTTGGTTCCCGACCACGAGCAATCGGTAGTCGGCGCCCGGCAGGAACTTTTCCACCATCACGTCGCCGATTTCTTCGGCGGCCTTGTAGGCCGCGTCAAAGCCTTCTCGGGTCGAAACGTTGACGGTCACGCCCTTGCCTTGGTTGCCGTCTTGGGGTTTGACCACCACGGGCAGACCCACTTCCTGAGCGGCAGCCCAACCGTCTTCCAAATCGTCAACGGGACGCCCGTGCGGCACCGGCACGCCGGCGCTTTGCAGGAGGCGCTTGGACAGGTCTTTGTCTTGGGCGATGGACTCGCTCACCGCGCTGGTGGCGTCCACTTCTGCCGCCCAGATGCGACGCTGCTTGTGCCCCCAGCCAAACTGAACCAACGACCCTTGGGTCAAGCGTCGGTAGGGTACGCCCCGGGCGACCGCGGCATTCACGATGCTGCCCGTGGAAGGCCCCAGTCGAACATCCTCGTCCAGTTCGCGCAATTGCTTGGTAACCGCAACATGGTCCCAGTCACTGCGGCCGTCCAGCGCCGCTTGAACCAGCTTGACGGTTTCATCAAAGGCCAAGCGCCCCACATCCTCTTCCGAGTACTCCACCACCACCAGGTAGTGGCCCTCGGTGGGCGTGCGGTGGGTGTGGCTGTACGTGACGGGGCACCCCGCTTGCGCTTGAAGCGCGAGCGCCGTTTGCTCAATCACGTGCGCCAAACTGATGGTTTCTTGCTTGGGGCCATGCAGCGAGCCCACGCCCGGGAAAAGCGCGCGCAGGCGGGCTTCGAACCCGGGCAGTTGGCGCAGGTCGGACTCGGCGGCAGAGCACACCACCACCGCTTCGATGGCGAGGTGGCGGCTCCAGATGTTGGGGCCCCGGAGGGCGCGGACGCGGGAGACTTCCATGCGGATTGCTCTCTCAATCAGGCGGGAATGAAGGTTTCGAGACCGGCGGCAATCAATTCGGGCGAAATGCCCAAGGCCCAGGCCGCTGCCACGGCCGCCAAGACGGCCCCAGCCTCGCAATGCAACCCGGCGCCCTGATAACGGCGCAACAGGGAATCCACGTTTGCGCCAACTTGCTGGCCCTCACTGCTCAAGAGCCAAGCTTGCGTTCCTCTCAACACCACAGCCCGACCGCCGCCGTGCAAGTGGGCCGTCAGCGGGGCGGCGGTTTCGCTGCAGCTGTAGAACACGACCTCGCCATCACAGAGTTCGGCCATGCTGGCCACTTGCTCGTCTTCGGCATTCAAAACGGCCGCTCCCTCCGGCAGCACCACATCGACTTGGGTGCGCAGCACTTTGAAGAGCTGGGGCAACTCCTGCACATCGTGATGCTGCAGGCTGGCGTCCAGGTTCAGGTCCGTGACGACCCCAACCGTGCAACGGTCATAGGCCAGCCCATCGTTCAGGATGGAACCTGCATCGTTCTCTGCCACCACGGCATCGACGCGCCGATTCATCAGCAGGCGGTGTGCAGCGTCAAACGGGCGTTTGATGTGTTTCTCCACCTGCCGAGGTCCCAAAAACAGGCCAGCGCTGCAAGCCAGGCCCACCTGTTTGCCGTGCAGGTGCAAAAGCCAGGCCACCAGGCGGGCAATCGGGGTGGTGTGCTGCTTGCCCGTGACGCCCACGATGGGGATGCGGCCGCTCTCGTCCTCAGCAAACAGATGGTCGACGATGGCCTGCCCGACGGGCTGGGGCACACCTTCGGCGGGCTTCAGGTGCATCAACAGGCCCGGGCCGGCATTGACTTCGACGACGGCGCCGCCCTGCTCGTGCAGCGGACGGCCAATGTCTTCCGCAACCAGATCAATGCCGGCGATGTCCAAGCCCACCGTGCGAGCCGCCAGCCCCACCTGAAACGCCACTTCGGGGTGGACTTCGGCCGTGCAGTCAATCGACACATTGCCGTTGCGCTGAATGAGAACCCGCTGGCCATGCGCGGGCACGGATTCCGGACGCAGGTTCTGCCGCTCCAGTTCGAGCATGACCACCGGATCCTCTTCGGGCATCACGCGGTTCAGTGGGAAGTCTTCGGTCAAGCCCCGGCGCGGGTCGCTGTTGATTTGCAAGTCAATCAACTGACGCACGCTGTGCCGGCCGTCGCCATGAATCCAGGCTGACTCGCCGCGAGCGGCCGCCACCACTTTGCCCCCCACAACCAGCATGCGGTGCTCATTGCCTGGGATGCATCGCTCCACCAGCACCTCCGAGCCCTCCGAGTCGGCCAGGGCAAAGGCCGCGCGAACGTCTTGCTCCGTTTTGAGGTCCAGGGTCACCCCCCGACCGTGGTTGCCATCGCTGGGCTTGACGACCACGGGAAGCCCCAAATCTTGGGCGGCTTCCCAAGCCTCCTCTGGACTGCGCACCACTTGCCCCGCCGGGACAGGCACCCCCACCGCTTTGAGAAGGGTTTTGGTGAGGTCTTTGTCCCCCGCGATGCCTTCGGCAATGGCACTGGTTCGATCGGTCTCTGCTGTCCAGATTCGGCGCTGTTTGGCCCCATGCCCCAGTTGGACCAAATTGCCATCATTGAGCCGAATGTGGGGAATGCGCCGCTCGGTCGCCGCCGCGACGATCGCCGCCGTGCTGGGGCCCAGATAACAGTCGTCGATGGTGTCCCGAAGTCGCGCCACTGCGGCCGGCACGTCGAACCGCTCATCGTTGATGGCGGCCATCAACAGCGCATGCCCCTCTTTCAGCGCCGCGCGAGCCACCTGCTCATCACGCGCCCGGAACACCATGCGATAGACGCCCCGCTGCGTGGTGGATCGGGTCTGCCCAAAGCCCGTGGGCATGCCGGCCAGATTCAGCAACTCGATGACCACGTGCTCCAACACATGTCCCATCCAGGTGCCCTCCTGCAGACGCTGCAGGAACCCACCGCGCTCGCCCACACCGCAGTGGTGCTCCTGCAAGTTGGGCAACCAAGTCGTGAGACGGTCGTTCAGCCCCGGCAGCAGGTGCGAGGGGTGGTCTTCCAATTCCCCCAAATCCAGCCACACCTCCAGACAGCTCCGGTAGGTCCAGATGTTGGGGCCGCGCAGGTAACTGATGCGCAACAGTTGGATGTCGTTTTTCTTGCTCATGGTCGGGCCGTGGGGCTCAGATAGGGTGCATTCTGCGCGGAATCGGAGAGGCACAATGCCCGACGACTCTTCTCGTTTTCGTCCCATGCAAGCTTTTCCCATCAGTGATGCCCTGCGTCAGCACCCGCTTTGGGCCTCGTTGCAGGCAGAAGTCCAGGCTGGCGACAACGTCATCGCGGCAGCCAGCGTTGACCTGAACCGGGCGTTGCGGTTTGACGCGGGGCTGCTGGCCTTGATTCAGTCTGGGCACGGGTTCCGATTGCTGGCCCTCGGGGCGGATGGACGCCAGGTGTGGCCGGTGGTCTCCGGCATGACGCTGCGGTGCCACGACCATGCCGGCTTAGGCTGCCTGGAGCTGGGTACCGCGCTGGGTCGTGAGCAGCATTGGCACTTCACCTTGGCCGATCAACTGGGCGTGACGCGCTTGCAAGATGCCTTTGCGCAATCGCAGGACGAATTGGCCGGGAAGCCCCAGCCGGCTCGAGCCGACGACGCCGAGCTTTGCCCCACCTGCCAAGCGCCGTTGCCACCTGAAAGCGAGGAATGCCCCACCTGCCATCGGGAACTCCATACGCCGCCCTCGACCTGGGTTCTGCTGCGATTGGGGCGTTTTGCCAAGCCCTACCAAGGGCAGTTGCTGCTGGGCTTCTTGTTGATGATGGGGGCCACGGGCGCCACGTTGGTGCCGCCTTACCTGACCATGCCGCTGATGGACCAGGTGCTGATTCCGTTCCAGAACGGCCAGCCCATCAACACCACCCTGGTGGGTTGGTTGCTCGCGGGTCTTTTCGGCGCCGCGCTGGTGAGCTGGGTGCTGGGTTGGGCGAAAACCTACATCCTGGCCCTGGTGTCCGAGCGCATCGCCGCCGATCTGCGGACGGCCACGTTTGAGCACTTGCTGGGTCTGTCGCTGGAGTACTTCGGGAACAAGCGCACAGGCGACTTGATGGCGCGGATCGGCTCCGAAACCGATCGGATTTCGGTCTTCCTGTCGCTGCATGCCCTGGACTTCATCACGGATGTGCTGATGCTGGGGATGACGGCCGTCATCCTGTTCAGCATTCACCCGGGTTTGGCCTTGGCCACGCTGATTCCCCTGCCCTTCATTGCCTGGCTCATTCACTTGGTGCGTGATCGCCTGCGCACCGGATTTGAAAAGATCGACCGCGTATGGGGCGAAGTGACTTCGGTGCTGGCCGACACGATTCCCGGCATTCGGGTGGTGAAAGCCTTCGCCCAGGAAAAGCGAGAAGCCCTGCGCTTCAAAGAAGCCAATGCGAACAACCTGGCGGTGAACGACAAACTGAACAAGACCTGGAGTCTGTTCAGCCCAACGGTGGCCCTGCTGACGGAGTTTGGCCTCTTGGTGGTGTGGGCGACGGGCATTTGGTTGGTCAGTCGCGGTTCGGTCACGGTGGGCGTGTTGACCGCCTTCCTGGCCTACATCGGCCGCTTTTACGGCCGGTTGGATTCGATGAGCCGCATCGTGTCGGTGACCCAAAAGGCGGCGGCCGGCGCCAAGCGCATTTTTGACATCCTCGACCATGTCTCCAATGTGCCCGACCCCGCCCAGCCCGTGCCCTTTGACCAGGCCCGCGGGGCGCTGTCCTTGCAAGGCGTGCATTTCCGGTATGGCAGTCGCGCAGTCATCAAACGCCTGGACCTGGACATTCAGCCGGGCGAAATGATCGGCTTGGTGGGGCACAGCGGCTCGGGGAAAAGCACCCTGGTGAACCTGATTTGCCGTTTCTACGACGTGACCGAGGGTTCGATTCGAGTGGACGGCGTGGACCTGCGACGCATCAAGGTGGCGGACTACCGGCGGCACATCGGCCTGGTGCTGCAAGAGCCCTTCCTGTTTTTTGGCACGATTGCCGAGAACATCGCCTACGGCAAGCCAGGAGCGAC
Source organism: Inhella gelatinilytica (assembly GCF_016093295.1). Classification (GTDB taxonomy): domain Bacteria; phylum Pseudomonadota; class Gammaproteobacteria; order Burkholderiales; family Burkholderiaceae_C; genus Inhella; species Inhella gelatinilytica. The sequence goes on from NZ_JAEDAL010000001.1 coordinate 256,911, forward strand.
GCGGGAAGAAATCGTCGCCGCCGCTCGTGCCGCCCACGCCCATGAATTCATCCTGCGCTTGCCCCACGGGTACGACAGCCTGGTGGGCGAACGAGGCCAAGGACTGTCCGGGGGCGAACGCCAGCGCATCTCGATCGCCCGAGCCTTGCTCATTGACCCGGCTCTCTTGATCTTGGATGAGGCCACCAGCGCGGTGGATACGGAGACCGAGAAAGAGATCCAGAAGGCGTTGGACAACCTCGTGAAGGGGCGCACCACCATCGCCATTGCCCACCGCTTGTCGACCTTGCGCAAGGCCGATCGCTTGGTGGTGATGGACCGCGGCGAAATCGTCGAAGTCGGAGGACACGACGAATTGATCGCCGCACAGGGCCACTATTGGCGACTGTGGGAAGCCCAGGCCCGTCGGGCGGAGGAACATGATGAAGGAGAGGGTCTGATGGTCGTGGCCCCCAACCCCAATCAACACACGGTGGCCGCATGAGCACAGTAATCGACTGGACCCTGCACCGCGATGCCTTTGGCCGATTGGTGCTCACCGATGCGAGTGGGGCCGCGCACGCGGGCGTGCACCCCGTTCGAGCCCACCCGATCAGCGCCCCCGATGAGGGCTTGAGTCTGGTGGGCGCGGATGGTCATGAATTGGCCTGGGTGGACCGCTTGGCGGACTTGCCTGCCGGCCCGCGCGACTTGCTGCTTGCGGAGCTGCGCACCCGGGAATTCCGCCCCCTGCTGCAGCGCTTGGTGGCCGTGAGCACGTTTTCGACACCCAGCCAATGGACCGTGGAGACCGACAAGGGGGGCTTGGAGTTCATCCTCAAGACCGAAGAGGACATTCGTCGATTGGGTGAAGGGCGGCTGTTGATCACCACGAGTCACGGCTTGCAGCTCTATGTGGCCGACCGCTGGGCGCTGGATCGGGGCTCGCGCCGCTTGCTGGAACGGTTTCTCTGAGAACTCCGGCGCCCACAAAAAAGCCGCCTCGTTGAGGCGGCTTTTTAATGTTGCGCTCAGTGCACGTGCCGGTCCAGCGTCGGGCGGCCTTCGTGGCGGGCGTGATGGCGACGCTTCAGCTCCTTCTGGAACACCCCCCACTCTTCCTTCGTGGGCAGCGGGCCGCCCGCAGCAAAGGGTTTGCGCAGCGGCTCGCTACCGAGGAACAGATTGCTGTACCAGCTCTCGCCCGCGCGCATTGGGGTCGGCGCCGGCAGCTGGCCCAGCTCTGTGGTGTCGAACCAAGGCGCCAAATCGTTCATCACCAAGCGCGCACGCGGGTGCAGCCGCGGGTCGCCAATCCGGCCCCGCTGCCCCCAGGTCACCAAAATGGTGCGGCTGGTGTCGCCAGCCTGAATGGCGGGCGTGACGGCCACGTCACGACGGTAGCCCAGACGCCGCGTCAACAGCACCTCTTCGAAGGTCATGGCCGTGTCTTCGCGCGAGGTCGAGTAGGCGTACTCGTCGGTCGCCAGGTCGGGCGCAAAGAAGCCGGCGATCTGGGACGGGGTATAGCTGTTCTGCAACGCCGATGCAGTCACCCCATGGAACTTCACCTGGCCCAAGCCCTGCAGTTCAGTCGAGATCAACGGGTGGAGGCTACCCGCTCGATCCGAGGTGAGCTGTTTGGCGCCATAGCGGGGCGCAATGTTGTCCCACAGGGTCTTGCTGCGGTCCAGACCGGCATAGGCTGCGGGCGGCGTGAAGTCGAGCGCATGGCCCAGCTCGTGGTACATCAAGGGACCGGCATCCGCCAGCAAGTCACCGATGGGACGGGTCACCCGTTGATCCGGAGCGTAGTAGCTGTAGATGCTGGCATTGCCGATCGTGTAACGCCACAGCATGTCGTACTGCAGCGTCTTGCCAAACGCACCGCGGTAGTCCGGCGCCTCATTAATGGTGTCGCGCTCTTCCGGGGTGAGCCAGAAGTTGTCGGCATCCAAGTAGATGGCCCCGGTGGCGGCGTAATAGAACGACGGGCGAACTTGAGCGCCAATCACCACGGCGGTGGTCGACATCAGCATGCGGCGGAAATCCCCCCGGGTGTCATGGGTTTCCAAGAAGCGGCGGAAGTTCACCCCCATCCAGTCGTGCGACACCAAGACCCGGTTCATCACCTGATCAATGGCGGGCGGCTGACCCAGGGTTTCTTGCGCCAGCAGGGGAAGCCGCTCCAGCGAACACAGCGAGGTGTCCCGCTGATTGGCCGCATACGTGCAAGGCACCAAGTGAGCCGCATGGGGGCTACTGGCGATGTAGGGGTACACGCGAGAGACGTGGTAGCCCTCCCAGAGGGCCGACGCATCCCCGGTTGTTGCCTGGGCGTGGCGCTCCACCAGGACGGTGACGTCGGCGCTGTCGCTGCGCCCCTGGCTGGTAGCGGTCACCCGCAAACGGATCACCGTGTCTCGCGTCACCGTGGGGGCGGTGAAGAAGGCAACGGTGGGGTCCTGGGTGTCCAGGGTCACGACGGGGCCTTCAAGCTGCGTCCAGGAAATCTGACTGGCGCCGACCCCGGGCGACGGCCAAGCGCGGAGGGACACTTTGCCCCCCATTCGAACGGCTTGGCTGGTGCGGGGGCTGATCAGGGGCGTGGGGAACGCTCCGGCAACGTCCACGTTGACGGACTGCGACTGGGGCTGCCCCCCCGCGTCCACGAACTGAACGCGAAATCCATAGCGCCCCGTTTGCGGCGGCTCGAACGCAATGAGCTGGGAGCGGGCCGACTGCATGCTGACGGCTGGCCCTTCGGTTTGCGTCCAACTCAACTGGGTCAGTTCACCCACGCTTTGGCAATTCAGGACCCCCACAGCAGCCGGACGCCCCGGGGCGGTCGGCGCTTGGCTCGTCACCGCAAAGTTGCTGCTGTTCGCGCACGCATCAACCGCGGCCAGCGGTTGCGGTGTTGGCGGCGTTGGCGTGGGTGCAGGGGTCGACGATCCGCCACCCCCGCAAGCGACCAAAAGACTGCACAGGCCAGCGGTTAGCGCCGGCAAGAAAAATCGTTTCATGGGGAATCCCTCGCCCTCGAAGGGGGCGTTTGTGGTCCCGAAGTGTCCCCGCCCCGGGCGCGCCCAATTTGGTAACCGAATGTTCCACCCCCTCAACTGCGGGTGAGCGGTGGGGCGGCGCCCGTGCGGGAGCGCCCCGTCGCGAGTTGAGGTGCAGCGGCGACAATCCCGGTTTTCCTGGTGACCCGCGCTCGATTCATGCTGACTTGGCTGCCCGCCCCCCTGCTTGGGGCCCTGAATTCCCTCTTGTTGGCGCTCAACACGCTGTTTTGGTGCACACCGCTTTTCGCCTTGTCTCTGCTCAAGCTGTTGCTCCCCCTGCAGAGTGTGCGTCGCGCGCTGGATCCCTGGTTGAATCGCATTGCCAAGAGCTGGATCGCCTGCAACAGCGCCTGGATCGCTGCGAGCAACCCCGCGCCGTGGGAGGTCCGTGGGGCCGATCACCTGAAGTCGGGCGGGTGGTACATGGTGAACTGCAATCACCGGTCCTGGGTGGACATCTTTGTGCTGCAGCGGGGCTTCAACCGGCGCATTCCGTTTCTGAAGTTCTTCCTCAAGCAAGAGTTGATTTGGGTACCCGTCATTGGCTTGGCCTGGTGGGCACTGGACTTCCCGTTCATGAAACGTCATGGCAAAGCCGCGCTGCGCAAGAACCCAGCACTGCGCCACCAGGACATGGAGACCACGCGCAAGAGTTGTGCTCGCTTCGCCCACGCCCCCACCAGCGTCATGAACTTTGCGGAGGGCACACGATTCACGCTGGCGAAACACGCGCGTCAGGCCTCGCCCTACCGCCACTTGCTCAAGCCCAAAGGCGGCGCGTTGGCGCTGGCGCTCAGCGCCCTGGGCGAACGATTCCGGGCGCTGCTGGACGTGACCTTGGTCTACCCCGATGGCGCCCCGACGTTTTGGGACCTGCTCTGTGGGCGCAGCGGACGGGTGGTGATGCTGGTGCAGGAGCGAGCCATCCCCCTGGATTTGGTTCAAGGGGACTACACCGACGATCCGGCCTTCCGGGCGCGCTTTCAGACTTGGCTCAACGAAGTCTGGGAGGCCAAAGACCGCGAGATCGACGCGGTGCTGCAGGAGTTCAAAAAGTAAAAAGCCGGCCCGGGGCCGGCTTCATCGATCGCGAGGTGAACGGGGCTTATTGACCCGACTTCAGCTTGCCCTTGCGGTACGTGAACTTGTGCTCCTCGATGGCGGGCTTGCCTGCCGCCGTCGGGTTGGCCCCCATCACCAGCGCCGGATCCAAGCTGGCCAAGTATTGGTTGTACTGGCGCTCGTTGCAGCCCAGCTTGCCTTTGGTGTAAACGAATTCGTATTCGTTGGTGCTGGTGCTGCGGTTGGAACAGTCGTTGCGCAGGGTTTGATCCGACGACGCAAAGGCGGCCACAGGGGCCAACAGGGCAATCAAAGCAATGGTTTTCATGGGCTGACCTCAGGCAGGGTGCGGGGATGCGCCAATTTACCGCGAAGCGCCCCTCCCCGCATCGGGGTAACGACGGGCACGGCCCCAGGGGGACGGCAAGAAGTCACAGCTTTGCGACGCGCTTTCGCGGCGCCACCCGCCCAGCATGGCACCAATCAGCAGTGTGACTTTCGGTGCACGGGGCGATTCGGCGCAGGATTGGCTCCAGCAGACGTTTTTTGTTTGCTGCCATCCCGAGCCGCTGGGCGGCGCGCGACACTGAGTGGCTCGGGGTCTCTGCCTTGCGAGGTTTGAACTCGCAAGGGCCATGTGTCGACTGGCTCGAAAAGGAGACCACCATGAGCCGCTTTTTGATCAAGACCGTTTCCCTGGTGCTGATGACCGGAGCCGTGGGCGTCGGTGCCGCCACACCGCCCCATGCACTGCAACCCTTGCAACGGGTCGAGGTGGCAGGGCAAGCCCTCCCCGTCCGAACGGATGTGCTGCAAGCGTGCCCGGACGTAACGGCGCAACTGACCGTGGGACTCGCTCGCGCGCTGTCCCGCACCGGGGGAAGCGCCGACATGGTGGTGCGCTTCGACATCCGCGAGGGCGCGGTGGATCAAGTGCAAACCCAAGGGCACTGGAACCCCTACCGGGGGGCGGTGCGCCAGGCCATGCAAAACGTCCAATGCGAAGCGGCCAGCGTGGCTCGCGCGCCCCAGCGCTTCGCCTTCCGTCTGGCGATTCGGCCCGAATCCGACGAGGGGAAGGACACCAACCGTGTGGCGCTCACGGCACTGCCGGTCGCCGCGGCGGTGGCCTTGTACTGACAGCGAACGGCAGCGGGCGAGGGTTCTCGGGGTCAGACGGACGTCGCGTTGATCCAGCACCACTCGCCCGGCTGCAGATGCGCGGGAAGGGCCAAGCGCCCAAACTGGCTGCGGTGCAGCCCCTCAACCCGGTTCCCCACCGCCGCCACCATGCGCTTCACCTGGTGGTACCGCCCACCGGTCAAGGTGATCCGCAAGTGGGTGGAGTCGATCAACTCAGCGGCCTCGGCTTGAAGCGGCTGGGGATCATCGTGCAGCACTACCCCCTGGAGCAACTGCAGCCGGGCCGCCTCCTCCATAGGGTGCTTGAGCGTCGCTTCGTACACCTTGGCCACCTTTTTCTTGGGGTGGGTCCAGCGGTGAATGAGCGAACCGTCGTCGGTGAGCAGCAGCAGGCCCGTGGTGTCTTCGTCTAGACGGCCTACGGGTTGCACACCCCGAACCCGCAAGGGCCCTGGGAGCAAGCTCAGCACGCTGGGATGGTGCTTGGGTTTGGTGCTGCATTCGTAGCCGACCGGCTTGTGCAGCGCCACCAAGGCTTGCCCTTGGTAGGGCCAAGGCACGCCGTCGACCTCGAACTGCAGCCCGTCGGGTTCGTACTCGGCAAAAGGGTCCAGGGCCGCTTGTCCCCCCACCCGCACCCGGCCTTGGACGGCCAAGCCTGCGCATTCGTGACGGGTGCCGAACCCTTGGCTGAACAGGATTTGCTGTAGCTGCATGGACACATGCTAGGGTATGGCGTGCCCGCTACGCCGACCGTTCGCGATGGTTCCAATCTTTCTGGCATTGACTTTTGCGCTGCTGAGCTTTGGTTTGTGTTTGGTCGCCCTGTCTCTGTATGACCGCCACGGCCTGGCGCCCGCCATGGTCTGCATGGCCCTGCTGGAAGGATTGAAGTACTTTGTCGCGGGGCACGTGGTGTTGACCCTGCCGGGTTTGGGTACCGCCGAACTCGGTTCACTGGTGTCCTTTGTGGCCCTGCTGGCCACCGTGCAGATGGCCTATCTGCGCTTGGGGGCCGGCCCCACGCGCCAGCTGCTGTGGGGCCTGGTGGCCCTGAGTGTGCTGACCAGTTGGTTCATGGCCCTGCTCGCCGCGTTGGTGGCCCATCCAGACGTCATCCTGCATGCGCCGTTGGACCCGCGCAGCATGGTGTTCAGCGGCGCGGTTCTTTTGGTCGGCAATGGGCTCCTGGTTGTCGGACTCATCGGCGTGGTGGTGCTGTTGCAGGTGTTGCTGCGACGGGGCTTCAGCCTCTGGGGCAGCGTGGTGGTCAGTCTTCTTCTGGTGAATCTGGTCGACACCCTGGCGTTTCAAGCCTTGATCGGACCCCAGCGCCTGGTTTGGGACGACCTGCGGGCCGTGCTGATCGGCAAGACCGTGGTGGCCTTCTTTCTCGGGGCCGTGGGGGCCACTTGGTTGCGAGGATGGCGTCGGGGTGTGGAACCGGCCGCCTTGGATTTGTTGGCGGTGCTTTCGTTTCAGCGGCGCCTGCAGAGCCTGGAGCGCGAATTGCAACGCGACGCGCTGACCGGGCTGCTGAACCGCCGCTACCTGGAGCGTGAGGTGCCGGCGATCTTGCGCTTGGACGAACACCAGGGCCGCTCGACGGCATTGGTCCTGGTGGATCTGGACCACTTCAAAGCGCTGAATGACAGCCAAGGCCATTGGGTGGGCGACTTGGCTCTGCAGCACGTGGGGCGAGTGCTCCAGAACGGGGTGCGGCAACTGGACAGCGTCATCCGCTATGGTGGGGAAGAGTTTGTGCTGGTCCTTCCCGGAACGCAGGCCGAAGAAGCGCGTCACCTGATGGAGAACCTGCTCCAGACACTGCGCCAGTCGCCGTTGCAGGGCGAAGGGGTTCCGCCCCTCACACTGGACGCCACCGCGGGCGTCGCAGCGACACCGAAAGACGGCCACACGTGGCCCGAACTGCTGCGGCGGGCGGATGCGCGCTTGTACGAAGGCAAGCGGGCGGGACGGGGCCGGGTGGTCGGCGCGTGAGCCGCTAGAGAAGCCCGCCTGCGACAGTTGGGGGGCGCTCTCTAAAATGGCGGGGTTATTGACATGAAACCGCAGGTAACCCCATGAATCTCCCCGGCCTCGACTTCCAACTCGGTGAAGACATTGACGCGCTGCGCGATGCCGTGCGCAGCTTTGCCGAGGCCGAGATCGCGCCGCGCGCGGCCGAGATCGATCACAGCGATCAGTTCCCCATGGATCTGTGGCGCAAGATGGGCGACCTGGGCGTGCTGGGCATCACCGTACCCGAGCAGTACGGTGGCGCCGACATGGGCTACTTGGCCCACATGGTGGCCATGGAAGAAATCAGCCGGGCCAGCGCCTCGGTGGGTCTCTCGTATGGCGCGCACAGCAATCTGTGCGTCAACCAAATCAAGCGCAACGGCAACGAGGCGCAAAAGGCCAAGTACCTGCCCAAGCTGATCAGCGGCGAACACGTGGGCGCGCTGGCCATGAGCGAGCCAGGTGCCGGCTCCGACGTCATCAGCATGAAACTCAAGGCCGAGGACAAGGGCGGCTACTACCTGCTGAACGGCAGCAAGATGTGGATCACCAACGGCCCCGACGCCGACACCATGGTGGTCTACGCCAAGACCGAGCCCGAGTTGGGTGCGCGCGGGGTCACCGCCTTCATCGTCGAGAAGGGCATGAAGGGTTTCTTCACGGCGCAAAAGCTCGACAAGCTGGGCATGCGCGGCAGCCATACCGGTGAGATGGTGTTCCAAGACGTGGAAGTGCCGGCCGAGAACATCCTGGGTGGCCTGAACCAGGGCGCCAAGGTGCTGATGAGCGGCCTGGACTACGAACGCGCCGTGCTGGCCGCCGGCCCGATCGGCATCATGCAGGCGGTGATGGACAACGTGGTGCCCTACATCCACGACCGCAAGCAGTTCGGCCAGAGCATCGGTGAGTTCCAGCTGATCCAAGGCAAGGTGGCCGACATGTACACCGTGCTGCAAGCCGGTCGGTCGTTCTGCTACACCGTCGGCAAAAACCTGGACAAGCTGGGTGCGGCCCACGTGCGCCAGGTTCGCAAGGACTGCGCCTCCGTGATTCTTTGGTGTGCTGAAAAAGCCACCTGGATGGCTGGCGAGGGCGTGCAGATTTTTGGTGGCAACGGCTACATCAACGAATACCCGCTGGGCCGCCTCTGGCGCGATGCCAAGCTTTATGAAATCGGCGCCGGCACCAGCGAGATCCGCCGCATGCTGATCGGGCGTGAGTTGTTTGCGGAGACGCTGTGATGCTGTTGGCCTTTGGCGCCTTGATGGTCGTGCTGGGCCTGCTCTCAGGCGGCGTGTTGACCGCATCGGCGCTGGGGGCGACTGCCCTGGAGCCGGGTTGGACGGCCGGGCTGGCCTATCCGGGTCTGACGCTGCTGGGTTACGGGCTTTTTGTCATTCCCGCCAATGACGGCCCGATTCAGTGGCTCACTCGGGCCAGTGGAGCCCTGTGCTTGTTGCTGGGCATGGTGGCCATCGCCGTGCTGGTGCTGCGATCCCTCGGCATCCTGGCGTTTGACGGGGGCACTCTGACGCTGTGGTGGATCTTTGGCTGCAGTTTGCTGCTGGGCCCAATGGGCTGGCTGGGCGCGCGCGTGCCGGCAAGCACCTCGCGTTGATCCCTGACCATGAGTCACGACCTCAAAGAGCTGTTTGACAGCAATCGGACCTGGGCGGCGGCCATGGAGCAGCGCCAGCCCGGTTTTTTCACCCGTCTGCTCGGACAGCAAACCCCACAGTACCTGTGGATTGGCTGTGCGGACAGCCGGGTACCGGCCAATGACTTGGTGGGCCTGTTGCCTGGTGAGCTGTTCGTTCACCGCAACGTGGCGAACCTGGTGGTGCACACCGACTTGAACGCCCTGTCGGTGATTCAGTTCGCCGTGGACGCCCTCAAGGTCCAGCATGTCATCGTCGTCGGGCATTCCCAATGCGGGGGCGTCAAAGCCGCGCTGGCCGGCACCCGCGTCGGCTTGGTCGACAACTGGCTGCGCCATGTGCAGGACGTGCGCGACCAGCACGCGGCGCTGCTGGAGCGCGTGCCCGAGGCCCTGCGGGTGGATGCGCTGGTGGAGTTGAACGTGCTGGAGCAAGCCCGCAACGTCTGCCACACCACCATCGTCAAGGATGCGTGGGCGCGCGGCCAGAGCGTGGTGGTGCATGGCTGGGTCTATGGCCTGCACAACGGCCTCTTGGAAGACCTCCGCATCACGGCCGGAGCGCTGGACGATGTATGGCCCGCTTACCAAGCGGGCGTAGCGCGGGTGGCACGCCGCTACGGTGCTGATTTAGAAGGCTGACCCCACAGCCACGAAGCCTGTACCGATTTCAGCCGCTAGGCTAGGGCCCTCTGGTCACCGAGGGCCCGCCGATGTTTCCGCACCAGCTCAACGATCCCCGCGCCTACGAGATCGCGCAAGCTTTGCTGGGGGGCTTCAACCGCCACTACCGGCTGTTTCGTGAAACCACGGCTCAGGCCAAGCAGCGCTTTGAGCGCGCCGACTGGCACGGCCAACAAAAGGCCCAGGCGGAGCGCATCGCCTATTACGACCAGCGGGTGGGTGAATGCGTGGAACTGCTGGAGTTGGGCTATGAAGCCTCTCAGCTGCCGATGGAAGTCTGGCAGCAGATCAAGCTGCACTACATCGGTCTGCTGACCAACCACTTGCAACCCGAACTGGCCGAGACTTTCTTCAACTCGGTGTGCACCCGCATCCTGCACCACAGTTACTTTCACAACGACTTTCTGTTCGTGCGCCCGGCCGTCAGCACGGAATACATCGAAAACGACGAACCCGCCGCCAAGCCCACCTACCGGGCCTATTACCCGGAACCCGGCAAGTTGCCGCAAACGTTTCGACGCATCGTCACCAACTTCCAGCTCAAGACGCCTTTCGAAGACCCCGAGCGGGACACCGCTGCGGTGGGCGCGGCGGTTGAGCGACAGCTGGGGGGCGAGCGCTGGCGCGCGAACTTCCAGGTGCAGGTGCTGTCCAGCCTGTTCTTCCGCAACAAGGGCGCCTACGTGGTGGGCAAGATCATCAACGGGTTTCACGAGTTGCCGTTTGCGCTGCCCATCCTGCACGGAGACCGAGGTTTGGTCATCGACGCCATGCTCTTTGGCGAAGATGACTTGCTGATGCTCTTCAGCTTTGCGCGGGCGTATTTCATGGCGGACTTTGAGGTCCCCTCCGCCACGGTGCAGTTCTTGCGCAGCCTGATGCCCCGCAAGCCCCGCGCGGAGCTCTACAACGCCATTGGCCTCCAAAAGCACGGCAAGAACCTGTTCTATCGAGACCTGCTGTACCACCTGCGGCATTCGTCCGACAAATTCCGCATCGCTCCCGGCATCAAGGGCATGGTCATGCTGGTGTTTGATTTGCCCAGCTTTCCGTTCGTATTCAAGCTGATCAAAGACTTCTACCCACCGCAAAAGGACACGACACGCGAGCAGATCCAGAGCAAGTACCTGCTGGTCAAACAGCACGACCGGGTGGGCCGGATGGCGGACACGCTGGAGTACAGCAATGTCGCCTTTCCACGTCAGCGGTTTGAGGATGAGTTGATCAAGGAGCTGCGCCACTTTTGCCCGAGCTTGCTGGACGACAGTGGGGACGACATCGTGCTCAAGCACGTGTACATCGAGCGCCGCATGGTGCCGCTGAACATCTTTTTGCAAGATGCCACGGACGCCCAGCGCGAACACGCCGTGCGGGAGTACGGCAACGCCATCAAAGACTTGGTGGCGGCCAACATCTTCCCCGGTGACATGTTGTGGAAAAACTTTGGCGTCACGCGCCAAGGCAAAGTGGTCTTCTACGACTACGACGAAATCGAGTACCTGACCGACTGCAATTTCCGCAAAGTGCCGGCGGCGCGCAACGAAGAAGACGAGATGAGCGGCGAAATTTGGTACGCCGTGAACAAGGGCGATGTGTTTCCCGAAACCTTTGGCCCTTTCCTGCTCGGCCACCCCGGCGTGCGCGAGCCCTTCATGAAGCACCACGCTGATTTGCTCGATCCGGCCTATTGGCAGGGTCACAAGGACAAGATCCTCGCGGGGCATGTTCACGATGTCTTCCCCTACGACGCCAGTCGGCGGTTTGCGCCAACCTGACACAGCCGGTGCCCATGGATACGCCCGCCCCTTTACCCTGGCCCGACCTCCGGGACCCCCGCGCTTTCGACGAGTTGCACGACAACCCTGTGCGGTGGCTTACCTGGGTGCAGGGCTTGGCTCGGCAGCTCGGCTTGCCGGAGGGGGTGCTGCCCTTGGGTGAGGGCACGGCCCTGGTGGTTCAAGTGGGGGCCGACTGGATCCTGAAAGTCTTTCCACCCTTCTTGCGCGACCACTGGGCGTTCGAGCGGGGCCTGCTCATCCGACTGCAAGGCCAGTTAACCGTTCCAACGCCCCGGTTGGAGGCGTCAGGCGACGTGCAGGGCTGGCCTTGGCTGCTGATGAACCGGCTGGAGGGGCAAACCCTCACCGCCTTGTGGCCCCGTTTGGACGAAGCGCGGCGGCACGGGCTGCTGCGCCAGATCGGGGAATTGGCTCGACAGGTGCATGGCGTGCCCGTGGGCGACCAACAAACCCTGGCGCCGTTGTGGGCGGATTTCTTGGCCCGGCAACGCACCGGGTGCTGGGCGCGGCAACAACGCACGGGCCTGCCCCCGCAGTTGCTGGCGCAAGTCGAGGCTTTTGTTGCTGGACCGGTTCCGCTGGACCCCAAGGTGCTGCTGACCGGGGAGTTCACGCCCATGAACCTGATGGTGGACCCCCAGGGGGAGCGCGTTATCGGCCTCTTTGACTTTGGGGATGGGCTGATCGGCCCCTGCGCCTACGACTGGGGCGGCCCGCTGGCCTTCTTGGCGGCGGGCCATGGCGAGCGCGTGGCCGCTTTTTTTGCCGGTTATGGCGTCGCCTTTGACGAGGCCGCCCGCACAGTGCAGTTGCGATTGCTGCTGTTGCACCGGTACAGCCACCTGCCCATTCAGTTGGCCGGGTGTCCGGGGTGGGCGGACACACCCACCTTGCCCGCGTTGGCCCGCCATCTGTGGCCAATCTGAGATCCGTCTTCCTCTACCATCGCCGGGGCTCAACAACGCGAAAGGGAGGCAGGGCATGAGCGATTCCCGAACCCGCGCCCACCCGATCTTGGTGGTGGAAGACGTGGTAGAGATGCGTGAATTGCTGCTGCGCCTGCTGCGGGTGCTGGGCTACGGCCCCATCGCGGCGGGGGTCACCGACTATTTGCTCAAGCCTTTCACCCTGGCCACGCTGGAGAGCAAGCTGAATCGGGCCTTGGCCGCCCCCCATGCGGCGGGTGCGCCGCCGCACTCACCATGATCGACTGGAATTGGCCGCTGTGGCTGGAGCAAGGCAGTTACTTGGTGACGGTCATCGGCCTGCCCTTCGCCATTTGGGTGTTCATGCGCCAAGAGCGGGCGGAGCGCGAGAACGAAGAGGAGGAGGCCTACCTACTGCTGGCCAATGCCTACAACGACTTTCTCAAGGTGGTGCTGGCCAACAGCGACCTGCAGTTGCGCAGCGCGCCGGCCCTGGAGGCGCCCACCGCAGAGCAACGCGAACGCATGTTGATCATCTTTGACATGCTGGTGAGCCTCTTCGAGCGAGCCTATCTGGTGGCCTACAAGGAAGACATGAGTGCCAGTGAGCGGCGGCGCTGGAACAGTTGGGACGACTACATGCGCGAATGGTGCGCCCGCGATGATTTCTTTTTCAGCCTGCCGCAGCTGCTCCGGGGAGAAGATCCGGGGTTTCAGGCCTACATCCAAGGCATTGCGCAAGAGATTCGGGTGGAACGCTTGAGCCTGCAATCCTGAGCCGACTTCCGACTCTTCCGCATCGTTAAGAGCGCCGGTATTTGTCGAGCACGGCCTTGAGACGACCGGACTGCCGCAAGCGGTCCAGGGCCTCCAAGATCAGCCGCGGTTCATGGCGAGGCTGGGGCGCCAGCAAGCAGCGGGTTTCGACTTCGGAGACCACCCGCAGCAAGCGCAGGCCCTCATGCCGGGCACGTTCACGGTTGAAAGCGTGCAGTGCGTATTCATTGACCACCCCAACGGGAACACGGGAGCGGGCCAACTTGGCCAGCACCGCCGCCTGGTCCGGGGCATCGTCCCGAATCATGCGCCCGCTGACGAATTCAGACTTCAGTGCGGGGTAGAGATACCCATGAACGGTACCCACCCGCCACGGATGGGACGGCACGGGCTTCACGGGCCAGTGGGTAGGGCCATCGGGCGCGGCCACCAACACATCGCGCAGCGTCAAGATGGGGGCACTCCAGCGCCCGGCAGACACGGGGCTACCCCACCAGTCGGGGTGCATGGGGCACTGAAGGTCCACTTCGCCGGCCTCCATGGCCGTGACCGCCCGCATCGCGGGCAAGCGCACCCATTCCACGGGGACGCCCATTTCCAATCCCAGCAAATGCATCAAATCGGGCAGGATGCCCGCGGGCCCCGGGCCACCGTCCGCCATAACGAAGGGCGGGCCCCAGGTGGCAGGCAAGGCCACGCGCAGCGCTGGCGCCGATGGCAGAGCGGCGGCCCCGGCCGCGAGCAAGACGTCCCGACGATCCATACCGCGCTCAGCCCGGAGAGAGCGGGGCCAAGCCCCGGGCTTCACCGGAAAATGCCGCCGCCAACAGTGGCGCCACGCTCAGGGCGTTCGTGGGGTGGGCAATGCAGTCGGTGCTCCAAATAGCTTGCACGCCAGCGGCGCGAACCTGGGCCTCCGCATCCCCCCCAAAAAGGGCATGCGTCACGGCCACGCTCACTGAAGCGGCACCGGCCGCCAGAGCCAGCCGGGCGGCTTGGGCCAACGTCCGCCCGGTACTCGCCACGTCGTCGACCAACACCACGTCCCGGCCGACCCAAGGCACGTCCGGCAGGGCGATCCGAACCTCGCGGTCACCCTGGCGCTCCTTGGTGCAGACCGCCCAAGGCAGGCCGGCGGCTTCGCCCGCCACGCGAACCCACTGCTCAGCCTCACCATCCGGTGCCAGCAACAACGCGCCCGGGCGCTGCTGGGCCGCCCACAGCCCCAAGAGCGGCGCAGCAGAGAGCGCCAGCCCCTGGCGCCCGGGCAAGACAGCCGCCAGGGTTGCCACCCGGTGCAGGTGCGGATCCACAGTGACAACGGCCTCGAACGACTGGGCCAACACCCGCCCAAAGTGACGCTGGCTCACCACTTCGCCCGGGTTGAAGGCCACGTCTTGCCGCATGTAGCCCAAGTAAGGCGCGATCAAGGTCAGGGTCTCGGCACCGAGCTCGCGCGCACCGCCCGACACCAGCAGCAATTCGGCCAGCCGGGCATTGGCGTTCTGAAGGCCCCGCAACACCACCACCTGGGGCGGCAAGTGGGGCGGCAATCGCAAGCGGCTTTCGCCATCGGGGAACCGGTGAATCTCCACCTCATGCATCGGGCAGCCCAGGACCTGAGCCAGAGCCCGTGCGAGCGGGGCCTCGTCAGGCCAAGCCAGCAGCACGTCAGGGCGAGGCCAGGCCGTCATCGCCCGCCACTCCCCAGCGGGGGCGTGACACTGGTGGCGGCGCCGATGACCCACCCGTTGTCAGCCTCAGCGAGTTGGCGGGCAAACGCCAGATCGGCCTCAAAGCGGGCATGCAGGCGATAAAGCAACTGTCCGGCCTGCACCGTGTCCCCCAAACGAACCGCCAGATCCAAGCCCGCCTCCGGCACCTGTGGGGCGCCCGAGAGGCGAGCAATGCGGGCCAGTCGCAGGTTGTCCACGCTGACCAAGGTCCCAGCGGTGGGCGCGAGAACATCAAACATCAACGGGGCCGGCGCCGGCGGCGTTCGCCGCCCTTGGGCTTCGATCAGGGCTTCCATCTGAGCCAGGGCACGGCCGCTTTCCAGAATGTCTCGGGCAAGGTGCCAGCCCTCGCCGCCGCGCACGTCGGGGTCAAATTCGATCATGCGGCCCGCCAGCCACAAGGCCTTTTGGCGCAGGTCCTGCGGGGCCATGGGGTCGTTGCGCAGCACCTGCATCACGTCGCGCGCTTCCAGCAGCGGGCCAATCCCCCGACCGATCGGCTGCTGACCGTCGGTCACCATCACCTCCAACTGCAGACCCAGGCGGCCGGCCACGTATTCAAAGAGCCGCTTGAGGCGCTGGGCTTCGGGCATGGTCCGGACCTTGGCACTGGCCCCCACGGGAATGTCCAGCACCAGGTGGGTCGAGCCCGCCGCGATTTTCTTGCTCAGAATGGACGCCACCATTTGCCCTGGTGAGTCAATCGCCAAGGGCCGTTCGACCGATATCAAGATGTCATCGGCAGGCGAGAGATCGGCGGTGCCCCCCCAGGCAATGCAGCCCCCGGTTTGGCGCACGATGGCCTGGAGGCGGTCCATGGGCAATTCGACTTCGGCCATCACCTCCATGGTGTCGGCCGTGCCCGCGGGGCTGGTGATGGCCCGCGAACTCGTCTTGGGGCAGCGCATGCCGTGCGCCGTGACGATGGGGACCACCAGCATCGACGTCCGGTTGCCCGGAATACCGCCGATGCAGTGTTTGTCCACCACGGGGGCATGGCCCAGGTCGGCACGCCAGTCGATGCGGCGACCCGCGGCAATCATGGCCTCGGTCAGGTGCAACACCTCGTCGCGGTCCAGCTCATACTGGTTGGTGGCGACGACGAAGGCAGCCAGCTCAATTTTGGAATAGCGCGCACCGGCGATGTCGGCCATCACCGCGTGCAGGTCGTCGCGGCCCAAGCGCTCCCCCGCAATCTTGCGTCGGAGCGCAGCAATGGAGGGCGGGGGCTCGGCATGTTCAATGCGCGCCGTGTGGCCTTCGGCCACCCCCAGTCGCCGAAAAGCCTCCTCGGAAAGGCCCAAGTCACACGGCGGCACGATGCGCTCGTCGTCCACCACATTGAGGACCGCCGAGATGACTTCCCCATTGGCCTGGACGGTTACTTTGGAAAGCGCCTGAAAACCCTCGGCACGCACGACAGGACAGTCCCGGTGCAGATAGGCCACGTTTTCGCGCCAGGTATCGATGCCGACGCGCCGCACATGCAGGGTGGGTTGTTGCATAGAACCGATCTTCAGACCATCAGGGCGTGTTGAACGGGCCCTGCGCCTTCAATTGTTCGGCAATCTGTGCAGGATCTCCCACCACGATCCAAGAAAACGTCGCCGGATCAAAGTAGCGCCGGGCCATGGTTTGCACCTGGGCCGCACTCACCCGCTGAATGGCCGGCACATAGTCGGACAAGGCCGCGGGCGGCAAACCTTTGAGCCAATTGCCCGCCAAAGACTGCGCCACGGCGGCTTGCATCTGCATGGTCAGCAGGTAGCTTCCGGCGACGTAGCGCTTGTTCATGGCCATTTCTTCCGCACTGATGGGTTCGTCCGCCAAACGTTTGAACTCTTTGCCGTACTCCGCCATGGCCGCGCCCGTGACCTCGTTGCGTACATCCGCACCGCCCATCACCACGCCACCCAGCAGATAGGTGCCGTCCCCGGCATAGGCGCCATAGGTGTAGCCTTTTTCTTCGCGCAGATTCATGTTGATGCGGCTGGAAAAGCTGCCGCCCAAGATCGTTCCGGCCAGACGCAGCGCCGGAACATCCTCAGCCTGAGCGGGAATGCCGGGTCGGCCGAGCCGCAGGGTGGCCTGCACACTGCCGGCCCGCGCAATGAGTTGGTGCTGGCGCGGCAGGCTCGCCGGGGCCAAAGGCGCCACCGCACGCGGGGCGCCCTGGGCCTTCCAGTCCCCCAGCGCGACGCGGGCCCAGCGCAGGGCCGGACCCGGTTGCACGCGGCCGGCAATGACCAGCAAGGCGCGATCGGGGCGGAAGCGGACTGCGTGCTCCGTGCGCAACCACTCGGCCGTGATGCCCTGCAAGCCCGCCTCGGTTTCTTGGGTGCGGGCATAGGGATGGTCACCGTACACCGCACGCCCCAAGGCGCCGTCCGCCAAGAAATTCGGGTCGGCGCTGGCGGCTTTCAACGCCTGCAGGGCATTGGCCCGCGCCAAGGCCACTTCGGCCTCGGGGAAGCTGGCCTGGCGAGTGACCTCGGCCAGCAGCTTGAGCATGGGCTCAGCCTGGGAGGCCAGGGCATGGGCTTGCACGGTCAACCCATCGCGACCGGCGCTGGCGCCCACCGCGCCGCCCATGCCCTGGGCGGCTTCGGCAATGGCCTGGGCGGAGCGCTGCGTCGTGCCCTCGTTGAGCAGGGCGGCGAGCAGTTTGGCGGCAGCGGGCCGATCTGCGGGGTCGGCCGTGAAGCCGGCCCCTTTCAAACTGAGCACGAAATCCACCCGGGGCGGGCCGGAGCGGGGGACGACCCAGACCTGCAAGCCATTGGGCAAGGTGGTGCGGTGCACGGTGGGGGGCGGGATGGTCTGCTCCGGGGCGAACGCCGGAAGATCCGCAGGCAGCGGGGCATTGCCCGCGGCGGGCAGCCCCAACAGGGCCAAGGCCAGCGGGCCAGCCGCACGCATCAAAGTAGGGAACCGAGACATGGGGGAACTCCTGCGCATCAAGGCTTGGCGGGCGTCGGACGGCGATCAATCACCGAGCGGTTTTCGACCGTGAGATAGGTGCGGGCCACCCGCTGCACGTCGGCACTAGTCACAGCCTGGATCCAGCCGGGAATGCGGTTCACCACCTCGGCATCGCCCCACAGGGTCTGCAGTCGGGCCAGCAGGTCCGCCCGTTGCATGAAGTTCTCCAGTCCGTTGAACCAATTGGCCTTGAGTCGGGTCTGGATGCGCGCCAAAGTCGGGGCGTCGACACCGTCCTTCACCACGCGCGCAATCTCCTGGTCCAGCGCACTCAGCACGGCGTCCGCCGTGTGCTCCGCCTTGTAGACGGCAAACAGCGTCCACAGGCTCGGGCCGTCGTATTCCCAGGCACTGGTCAGCCCGTAGAGCGAGTCCAGGTTCAGCGTGAGCTCGCGCCCCTTGACCAAGCCCAGGTAGAAGCGCGAGGCCTCACCACCTGCCAGCAACTCGCCCAACACGGCAAACGCCGCCTGGTCGGGGGAGCCCCGATTGGGCAACTTCCAACCCACCGTCACGGCCGGCAGTTGGGCCAGAGCGTCGGTTTGGGCGAGCCGCCGCTCCGCCGTGTTGAGCCCTTCCGAAAAATCGGTCGGCTTGGGCGTGGGCCGCGCCGGAATGCCTCCGAAATACTTTTGCGCCAAACGAAAGCCTTGTTCGGGCGTGATGCTGCCCGCGATGGACAACACGGCGTTGTTGGGGCCGTAGTAGTCGCGGTGGAACGCGCGCACATCCTCCAGGCTGGCGTTCTCCAGGTCTTCAAAGCTGCCGTAGCCGTCGTGCTTGTTTTCCCATTTATCAAAAGCCAATTGGCCGATGTCAATCCACATCACGGCGCCGTAGGGCTTGTTCTGCACGTTGACGCGGATTTCCTCCTTCACCACGTCCTGCTGGTTCTTCAGCGACTCGGCGCTGAAGTCCAGGGTTTTCATGCGGTCGGCCTCGAGCCACAGCAAGGCTTCCAAGGCGGAGGCGGGCGCGGTCTCCACGTAATTGGTGAAATCCGGCCGGGTCGAGCCGTTGTTGTCACCGCCGCCGCCCGTGACCACGCGGTCGAAGACGCCCTTGGGGGCTTGGGGCGTGCCCTGAAACATCAGGTGCTCAAACAGGTGTGCAAAACCCGTGCGGTTACGCGGCTCCAGGCGCATGCCCACGCGGTACACCACGCTCACGCCCACCGTGGGCGAGCTGGCATCGGGGGAGATCAGCACGGTCAACCCGTTGCTCAAAGTCTTACGGGCGACGGGCACCTTCCAGGTGTCCGCCAGGGTCACAAGGCTGCTGCAGGCCAACAGCCCCAGCACCAGCACGGAGCGCAACATGGCGCCTCCCTCAAGTCAGAAGTTGGGCGGGCAGCGTAGCGCAAACGCGAGCGGGCGGCGTCCCGAGGATGCGGGGCGCCGCCGGGGATACTGGGCCATGCTTGCATCCACTGCCCGCACCGCCATCCCGCGCACCGTCTGGGTGCTCGGGATGGTGAGTCTGCTCACGGACATTTCCTCGGAAATCATCCACAGCCTGCTGCCGCTCTTCATGGTGGGCACCTTGGGGATGAGCATCTTTTGGGTGGGTGTGATCGAGGGGGCGGCGGAAGCCACCGCCTTGATCGTGAAAGTGTTCTCGGGGGCTTTGAGCGACTGGCTGGGCAAACGCAAGGGCTTAGTGCTGCTCGGCTATGGCCTGGGGTTCTTGAGCAAACCCTTGTTTGCGCTGGCCTCCAGCGCAGGCTGGGTCGTTGGGGCACGCTTGGCCGACCGTTTTGGCAAAGGCGTTCGCGGCGCCCCGCGCGATGCCCTGATTGCCGATGTCACGCCGCCCGAAATTCGAGGGGCGGCCTTCGGTCTGCGTCAGGCTTTGGACACGATCGGCGCCTTCCTCGGGCCGCTGCTGGGCGTGGGCCTGATGCTGCTCTGGGCCAATGACTACCGGGCGGTCTTTTGGGTGGCGGTCGTGCCGGCGGGTTTGGCCGTCGTGCTGGTGCTCATGGGCGTTGAAGACTCCGGCGGGGTAGAACGCCGCGCCGGCGTGAATCCCTTGCAGCGCTCGCAACTGGCCCGCTTGCCCCAGGGCCTGTGGCACGTGGTGGCCTTGGGCGCGGTCTTCACCTTGGCTCGCTTCAGCGAGGCCTTCTTGGTCCTGCGCGCCGCGGAACTGGAGGTGCCCCCGGCAGGCGTGCCCTTGGTGATGGTGGTGATGAGTGTGGTGTATGCCGCCACCGCCTTTCCCTTTGGTCGGCTGGCGGACCGCGTGCCACCTCAGCGCCTGCTGATGGGGGGCATGGCCGTGCTGGTGGGCGCAGACTTGGTGTTGGCCTCCGCCCACAGCTGGTGGGGCTTGGCTGCGGGTGTGGCGCTGTGGGGCATGCACATGGGCATGACGCAGGGCTTGCTGGCGGCCCTGGTGGCCCGCTTTGCCCCGGCCGACCTGCGAGGCACGGCCTTCGGTGTGTTCAACCTCGCCTGTGGCGTCGCCCTGTTGCTGGCCAGCGCTCTGGCGGGTTGGTTGTGGCAGCAATGGGGCTCGGGCGCCACATTCGTGACCGGGGCGGCCCTGGCGGCACTGAGCGCACTCGGCGTGGGATGGCTGTGGGGCTGGAAAGCCCTCAACGAATGAGCATGTCCGGTCGCGTCGGGCCATGCCTTTTGGCTGTGGCGTCTGAGCTTTCGAAAATGGCAAGTTTTGCTTCCTTCGGAACCTCCCCATGGTTTTGCGTGCACACGTTGCAGCCCTGCTGTCCGCCACCGTTTTGGCGCTGGGCAGCGCGAGCACAGCCCCGGCCTTTGCGGCCGCCGAGCCCCTGACGCTGGAGCGCCTGTTTCGCGCCCAACCCTACCGCGGCGAAGCCGCACGGGATGCCGCATTCAGTGCCAGCGGTCGCTATGTCGCCTACCGCTGGAACCCGCATGGGGAACCCGGCTTGGACCTGTACGTGCACGACACCCGCACCGGTCAGACCCAGCGCCTGACCTCGCCGGGCGCGATGACCCCCTTCGACGGCCCCGATGAGCAGGCACGTTTTGCCCGCAAGCTGCAGCAGCGCCATCAGGACTGGCAAGACCGACAAGCCCAGGAAGAGGCACAGGCCGCCTATTTGCGGGGCGAACCCGTGGACCTGACGCAATGGGAGCGCGCCGCGCTGGACAAGCTCAAGGCCCAGGCTCAGGCCAAACACCAGCGAGACGAGGCCCAGAAGGCGGCCGACAAGGCAGACGCGGAGCAGGAGAAGAAGGCCATGGCCGCCTTGGCCGCGCGTCGGGCGGGCAAAGCGCCTGCCACCACCCCGGCTCCCGCCACACCGGCTGCGCCCACACCAGCCCCCGCGGCATCGGCCCCCGAGTTGAAGAAGGACGACTGGGAGTGGCGGGACGAGCTGAAAAAACAACAGCAGAAGAACAAGCTCAAACCCGAGGACTTGTACCCCGGCGTGGCGCAATTCGTGTGGGCGCAAGAGGCCGAGGAGCTGGTTTTCCAATACCGCGGGGCCTTGTTCCGCTGGCAGGCCGGGCAGGACAAGCCCCAACTGCTGATGGGCATGAACCGCGGCTTGCGCGTACTCGCCTATGGCCCCGGGGACCAATCGCTCTTTGTGCAGGATGAGACGCGGGTGCTGCGCCTGCGCTTCAAGGGCCTCTCGGTACAAACGCTCAACCGTGAATTGGTCCACGCGGACGACGTCGACAAGAAGTACAAGATCGCTCAGACCACGGTGAGCCGCGATGGCCGTTGGATGGCCCTGTTGGCCCAGGCCCCCTTGGGCGAGGAAGGCAAACCGCCGCCCAAGGCGGGGCGGCAAGTGGAAATCATGGGCTACGACCAGCGCTTCGCGACCGCCAAGAAGGTGGACCGGGAGGTCTCCGATGACAAGCGGCAGGTGCTCCCCACCGCGCTTTACATCCGCGCCGTGCCGGCCGAAGGGGCCGCCCCCGCCGCCCAACCCGAACCAGTGTTCACCCACAAAGGCGGAGACGTGTGGTTTGAGATGAGCCCCGTGGTGTGGAGTCGCGACGGTCAGCGCTACACCTTTGCCACCTGGGAGCGCGAGCGGGAACTGCTGCGCGTGTATCTCGGCAACGCCGACGAGAAAGCCAAACCCGAAGTCGTGATCGAGCGCCGGGGCGACGTGGGTCATGAGGTGGTCAACGTGCTGCGCCCGCACTTCACACCGGACGGGCAAACGCTGGTCACCGTGCTGGATGACGGGGGCTGGCGTCAGCCCTATGCCTTGGACCTCAAGGCCCGCCAGTTGCGGGCCCTGCTGAAGGGGGACTTTGAGGCCCACCAGGTGCTCGGCTACACGCGCGACAGCCGCCATGGCTTTGTGCTGGCCAACAAAGACGATTGGGCCGCCATGAACGTCTATCGGTTTGGCGTCGCCGATGGGACGATGCAGGCGTTGGGGGCGGCCGGGGACTACCACCGCAATGCCGCAGTCTCGGAAGACGGCCGTCAGGCGGTGGCGGTCGCCGGCCACTGGGCCGCTCCCCCGGAGCTGAAGCGATTGACGCTGGGCGCACCGGCCAAGGTCTTGACGCAAAGCCACGACCCGGCCTGGGCGGGGTTGATGCGTACCCGGGTGCCGGAACGGTTCAGCTTTAAGAACCGGCACGGCGACCTCTTGCAAGCCTATGTTTTCAAACCAAAGGGCTGGCAAGCCACGGATCGGCGGCCGGCCGTGGCCTACGTCTATGGCGGGCCCCTGAACGACCGTCATTCGGTGGAACTGGACAGCTATCAGCCCACCGCGTACCAGTTCTCGATGTACATGGCCGAGCGCCACGGTTACGTGATGGTCACCCTCGACACCCGGGGGCATTCCAACTACGGCCGGCGCTTTTCCGACGCCAATTGGGAAGCACCGGGCGTGCCCCAGACCGAGGACCTGGAAGACCTGCACCGCTACATGGTGCAGAACCTCGGCGTGGATGGGGCGCGGGTTGGCCTGAACGGCTGGAGCTTTGGCGGCTTCCAAACCCAGCACACCCTCTTCACCCGGCCCGACCTGTATGCGGCGGGTATCGCCGGAGCGGGCCCGACCGAATGGGAAAACTACAACAGTTGGTACAGCGGTCGCACCATTGGCGCGGTGGACCGCAGCAAACCCACACTGCGCAAGTATTCGCTGTTGCCGCTCGCGAAAAATCTGAAGAAGCCCTTGCTGCTGGTGCACGGCATGATGGACCCGAACGTGCTCTATCAAGACACGGTCAACGTCTACCGCGCCCTGCTGGAGTCGGGCAAGGAAACCTTGGTGGATCTCTTCCTCGACCCCGAGGGAGAGCACGGCATGGGCGGCGCCGTGAAGACCGCTGGCTGGCACCGCAAGTACGAAGCTTTCTGGCTGCAGCACCTGGGGCGCGCGCCGTAAACGGCATCGACCGGCGAATACAAAAGGCCACTCACGGGTGGCCTTTTTCTTGCAGGGCAGTCCTTACAGACCGGTCGGCGCGCTGGGGTCCACCCCCACCCAGTCCACGGTGCTGAAGGGGTCGGGCAACAAGCCGCTGCCGATCAGGATGGACCAGCCGGCCGACTGGACCCAGTCGTCGATGTCCGGACTGAACTCCAGCAGTCCGGCCTTGGTTTCGTGAACACGAGCCAAACGCACCAAATCGAAATTGTCGCCAAGCCAAGCGTAGGTCGCCGGCGTGACGCCAGGAGCCAGCACCCAGGTGTCTGGTGATTCGACTCGCAACTCAATAGCTACCGGTGCACCCTGGTACGGGTGAGCCCCCTGAGCTTCAGCGACACCGACGAGTTCCAAAAGCCCATCCCCCTCCAGCACTTCCACTGGCGCGACGGATGCCCACAGATCCGTGAGGCCGATCGGTAACAGGGCAAGATTTAGGGCGTCCACAGCCGGAACTACCCGATCGCCAAACGCCCCCAAAGACAACGAAGTAGCGGTGGCATCAAACACTGATCCCTCACTGTCAATAGTGGACAGCGCCCAGGGCTTGAAAGAAAAAGGCAACCGATTCGACATGGCGAGCTCACCACATGTGGGGTATTGGAGGATTTTGACAAAGCTCAGGGCTTGATGCAAAGCGATGTGCCCCCTAGACTGCGCAGCTCATCCGCTCAGGCGCCGGCTCGCGCGCCATCCCGGAGGTCGACATGAAGGTTCTGCACCCCTGCTAACGCCTCGCCAAGGCCCGCGCCTTGGCTCCGCTGGCGCGCCCGCACCGGCCCGCCCAACTTCATGCTCATGTCCGCTTCAACGCGGCCTCCTACTGCCATGCGAATCTTGTTCATCGCCGCGCTGCTGGGCGCGGCGGCGCCGCTGGTTGCGGCCCCCCTGTCCGAGCCCCCACAGCTGCCCGTCCTGGCGCTCACGTCCCCAGCGCCACCGGTGAAGATCGACGGGCGCTTGGAAGAAGCCCTGTGGCGCCAAGCCCCGCCCTTCGAGGCCTTTCAACGCTTTCGTCCCGACAGTGCCCCCGATGCCGGGCCCTATCGAACCGAGGTCCGCCTGCTGCTGACCGCCGAGGCCCTGGTGATCGGCCTGCGGGCATGGGACCCCGACCCCCAGCAGTTGCGGGCCCCGCTGGCGCGCCGCGATCAGGTCTGGCCCGATCAGGACAGCCTGACGGTGTGGATCGACCCCACGGGGCGTCAACAAGTTGCGCAGTTCGTGCGGGTCAACGCAGCGGGTGTGATCCACGATGGCTTGTACAGCGCCGCCGCGGATGATGAAGACACCGCCCCCGACTTCTGGGAAGTCGAGGCCGCAGCCCACCGCTTGCCGGATGGCTACAGCGTCGAAATCCGCTGGCCGCTGAGCGCGCTGCGCTACCCCTTGCAGGGCGTCTTGCCCTGGCGCGTCATGGTCAGCCGGCGGGTACCGCGCGAGCCCGCGCTCACCTTTACCAGCACGGCACTGAATCGCGAGCACCCCCACCTGCTGGCCCAGATGCAGACGCTGTCCGGCCTCGACGAGGTGCTCCCTGAGCGGCTGGCCCGGGCGGAGCACCGGGTGTTGCGCAGTGAACTCACGCTGCGGCGTGGCCGCCCGGAGCGCGCCAGCCCGCAGGCCAATTTGGGGCTCGAACTGCAGTGGCGTCCGCGCGCCGATTGGGTGCTGGATGCCACGTTGCGCCCGGACTTCTCGCAAGTGGAGTTGGATGAACCGCAGTTGGCCGGCAACACCCGATTCGCCCTCTTTCAAGCCGAAAAACGGTCCTTTTTCTTGGAGAGCAGTGAGGTGCTGGGACACGTCATGCCCGACGACTGGGGCGTGGCCCGCGGGCTCTTGGCGTTCTATTCCCGCACCGTGGCGGACCCCCGCTGGGGCGTTCGCGCCACCTGGCGCGGAGCCCAGGCCGAGGCCACGGCACTGGCACTGCACGATGCCGGCGGGGGCCAGCGCTGGCGGCCGGGGCCCTTCGGGACCGAGGCCGAGGCGGTAGCGCGCGCCTCGCGCGCCCTCTTTGCGCGCCACCGCATGCAGTGGCACGACGACTGGGCGCTGGCTGGCTTGGTCTCCGTCCGCGATTGGCAAGGCGGGGGCCAAACCCGCTTGCTAGGGCTGGACTTTCAGGGAGAGCCGTCGGAGGCCAATCAGTGGCGGGGCCACTGGCTCATGAGCGAGGACCGAACCGGTCCGGGCGCGAGCCCCTCGGCGCACTCCGAACGGGGTCACGCCGCTTGGGTGTCATGGCGACACCGGGGCGAGGGACTGCGCTGGCACGCGCACTGGGAACACATCTCCCCGCGATTCGTGAACGACAACGGCTTTGTGCCCCAGGCCGGCATTGAGCGGCGAACGCTGGAGTGGGTGCGCCCCATTCACCCCGAGTCGGGCCCCCTCGTGGAGTGGGAGTGGATGGTGCGACTGCTGGACACCCGAGCGCTGCGCGACCCGGAGCACGGCGTGCTGCAGCGCCAAGCCAGCGCGCAGGCCGTGCAACCGGGCTTCTGGCTTCTGGGGCCCTGGGACACCGGACTGTGGGTCCATGCCAATGAGGAACGTCAGCGGGCCCAGGCGGGAGGGCCACTGCACCGGCCCCGGAGTTGGACCCTGGGCTTTGAGTCCCACCCCGGCCCGCGGTGGCACTTCGCGCAGGCCGACCTCACCTGGGGTGAACGGGTAGACGTCGAAGCGGACAGGGTGGTTCGGGGCTTGAGTCTGAGCAGTCAGTTCAACTGGCGCACGGTCCTGCCAACCGGCTGGGGGCTGGAATTGGAGCAGCGCTGGGCGCTGAACCATCTGCAAACCCCCTCCGGGAGTGAGTGGGCCCTGCGGGAGCGGCAGTCTCAGACCAAGCTCTTGCTTCTGCTCAGCCCCGAGCAGGCCCTGCGCTGGGTCCAGCAGCGGGGCTTGGGCGAGCGCCGGGGGGAGCCCGGCTTGGCCGCTCGCCAACATCGCGACCGCACCACCACCTTCACGTGGCTGGCCCGCGCGGGCGCGCTCAGGGGCTGGAGCCTGGGCCTGAACCTCAGTCGCCCGGCACTGGGGGCCGTGCAGCAGCGGGAACTGTTTGTGAAGTACCAGCAGGGGTTTGCCCTCTGAAGTTCGCGCCCCACGAGCGCCGGCGCGGGCCAGAATCGACCGTGCCGCCGACCCCTCGTTCGGCGCACCGGAGGATGCATGAACTTCTTTCTGAAACTGCGCGTGGGCCAGCGGCTGGGCGGGTCTTTCATTGCGCTGTTGGCCTTGTTGCTGTGCGTCGCGGTCGTGGGCTGGGTGGAGCTGGGCCACAGCAACGATCGGCTGAAGGCGGTGTACCAGCAGCGCACCGTGCCTCTGGAGCAACTCGGGCGCGTGAACGCCATGGCCATACGCGACCGCTACTTGCTGGCCGAAGCGCAGTTGCTGCGCAACGACTCCGCCACCGCGCGCGCTTTGCAGGAATTGAGCAGTAACGCCCAAGAGTCCGACCGGCTCTTGGCAGCCTATCTGGCGGGCAGCCTCAGTGCGGAAGAAAAAGACCTGGCCGCGCAGTTGATGACGGCCCGCACGGCCTACGCGCGCGAGGGGCTGGCCGAAGCCCGTAAAGCCCTGGAGGAGCGTGACTTCAATGGCGTGCAGAACGCCTTCCTGGGCAAAGTGGCTGAATACGCGCCGCCCGTGGCCCAGCACCTGGGTGCGCTGTTGGCACTGCAAACGCGTCAGGTCCAAGCGGAATACGCAGCGGCCGAAGCCGCACAGGCCCGCAGCCAATGGCTGGTGGGGCTGCTTACCGCCACGGCGCTGGTGCTCGGGGCAGCGTTGGGCTGGCGCATCACCCGCTCCATCACCGCCCCCACCCGCAAGGCCTTGCGCTTGGCGCAGGCCGTGGCCGCGGGGGACTTGAGCACCCGCATCGAGGCCAAGGGCCACGACGAAATTGGGCAATTGCTGGCGGCGCTGGCCGAGATGAACGATCAACTGGGGCGTTTGGTTCGGCAGGTGCGGGAGAGCGCCGACTCCATCGCCACGGGCACGTCCGAAATTGCCAGTGGCAACGCCGACTTGTCCATGCGCACCGAACAGCAAGCCGCCAGCTTGGAGGAAACAGCCGCATCCATGGAGCAGATGAGCGCCACCGTGCGGCACAACGCCGAAACGGCGCTCAATGCCTCGCAATTGGCCACTGCGGCCAGTGAGGTGGCCGAGCGGGGAGGCGAGGTGGTGGGGCAGGTGGTGTCCACCATGAACGACATCAGCACCAGTTCCAAGCGAATCGCCGACATCATCGGGGTCATCGACGGAATTGCGTTTCAAACCAACATCCTCGCGCTGAATGCAGCGGTGGAGGCGGCGCGAGCCGGCGAACAAGGGCGTGGATTCGCGGTGGTGGCCGGCGAAGTGCGCCTGCTGGCCAGTCGCAGTGCCGAAGCCGCCAAGGAGATCAAAGGCTTGATTGGCGCCAGTGTGGACCGGGTGGAGGCGGGGGGCAGGCAGGTGGCCGACGCGGGCCGCACCATGGGCGAGATCGTCAGCCAGGTGCAGCGGGTCGCCAGCCTGATTCGCGAAATGGACCACGCCAGCCGCGAACAGGCCCAGGGCATCGGGCAAGTCAGCGAAGCCGTCGCCGACTTGGATCGCACCACCCAGCAAAACGCGGCCCTGGTGGAACAGGCGGCCGCGGCGGCAGAGAGCCTGCGCCAGCAAGCCCACGCCCTCACCGGGGTGGTGGGGGTGTTCCGTCTCTGAGTCGCTGGGCGCTGGTCCGCTGGAGCGGCGTCGCGCTGAAGACAGGCCACCGCTAGGATGGCGTCATGCCCTGGAAGTCCCCGCTCGAGCAGGCCTTCGGCCAAAACAGTACGCAGCTCTTTTCCACCAAAGTCGCGGCCTATCAAGCGGCGCGCCCGGACTACCCCACCGCGCTCTTTGACTGGCTGGCTTCGCATCTGCCGGTGCACCCGGAGGTGCTGGACATCGGGGCTGGCACGGGACTGTTCACGCAAGGTCTTTTGGCACGTGGATGGCGGGTGCTGGCCGTCGAGCCCGACGCCGCCATGCGTGCCGCATGCGATGCCCGCTTGTCCAACGTCCCCCACTACCGAAGCGCAGCGGGCCTAGCTGAAGCCCTGCCGGCCGACGACCACAGTGTGGACCTGATCACGGCAGCCCAAAGCTTTCATTGGTTCGACCCCGTGCCCGCGCGACGCGAATGCACCCG
This sequence comes from Inhella gelatinilytica, assembly GCF_016093295.1. GTDB lineage: Bacteria > Pseudomonadota > Gammaproteobacteria > Burkholderiales > Burkholderiaceae_C > Inhella > Inhella gelatinilytica. The sequence goes on from NZ_JAEDAL010000001.1 coordinate 285,347, forward strand.
GGTGCTGAAGCCGGGCGGGCGAGTGGCCCTGATCTGGAACGACCGGGACGAGGCCGCCCCGATCCACCAGGATTTGAATACCCTGTTCGCACAGTTTGGCGGGGCCGCTCGGGCGGCGCAGGTGGCGGACAACGAGCTGGAGCGGGCCGCCCAATTCTTGGGCGCGGGCGCTCAGTTCTGGCATGGCCCGCATCACCAGTTGCTCGACGCTGAGGGGCTGGAAGCCCTGGTTTTCAGCCGCTCCTACATGCCCTCACGTGAAAGCCACGACGGCAACGCGGTCGTCCGGGCGCTGGGTCACCTGTTTGATCGACACCAGCGCCAAGGCCAGGTGCGACTGCCCTACCAAACGCGCGCCTGGCTGGGCTAAACGCTCCACTTCCCCGTCGATTCAGCGCGTGATTTCTGCGGTTCATCGCAAGCCGCTCGCGCGCTCAAAGGGCTTCGCGCACAGTTCAGTCATCGCAACGCTGAACCCCGAGGAGCCCACCATGAACACCACCCCGTCGCGCATCGCCAGCCTCCTGACTTTCACCACCATGGTGGGTCTGAGCTTCGCCAGCGCCGCCGCTCTGGCCACCTTCCAGCCCGCCCTCGATGGCGTGAGCGAGACGGTGGTCATGCTGCCCCGGGTGGAGATCACGGCCAAGCGCCCTGAGGTGCCCCACCTGCCCACAGTGGTGGTGACGGTCAAGCGGGCATCCACGGACGCCGCACAGTTGGCGAAAGCCGAAGCCTGTGCGCCCAGCACCGCGGTGTGTTGATCGTCCACCGCGTTGCCCACCGAGCCCGGCCCTGGCCGGGCTTTTTCGTACTCGGGTCGCCCTGTCGGATCACGGCCGTTCACCCGATTCCAGCGCAATTCACCCCCGGCATTCCGCCGCTCGTCACACCCGACTCGCGCGCCGTCCGTGAAGGCGCCAGACTTCCCACCATCGCCCGTTTCAACCCCAAGGGGTCGCCATGAGCACATTGCGCGCCGTTGACTTTCTCACCATGACCGTGATGGCGGCTGGGGTCAGCGTCGCCAGCGCCGTGGCGTTGACGGTGTTCAACCCGGCGGCCGCCACGGCCGCCGCCCCGGTGGTGGTCCTGCCCCGCATCGAAATCACGGTGCCCGCGCCCGCTGGGGCTCAACTCCTGGCCGAGCCGCCGGCAGCCGGCGCCCTCAGGCCCTCGAAGCCTCGCCCCCAATAAACCGGCGCAGCACCGCCAGCGTGCGCACCGGGTCATCGCGCCACGGGCCGTGGCCCACATTAGCGAAGCGCTCAAACTGCACGCAGGCAGGCGGTAGCGCGGCCACGATCTCCTCGGCATCTTCAATCGGCGTGACCGGGTCGGTATCGCCCGCCATCACCAGCACCGGGCAGCGCACGCCCGCCAAGCCGGGCCGCAGATCCATGCGCTGCTGCTCGCCGGCCGCCGAAGTGAACAGGATTTCCGGACGGAACACCTGGCGGTGCCTGGCTTCGCCGTCCTGGGGCTGGGTGTTGTAGTGAGGCCGACACTGCACCTCGTAGGTCGCCCAGGTTTCTGCGCAGGGATTCGACCAAAACGCCTGCGATGCCGACTCCGCAGCCGGGCCGCCCAGGCGACCGAACCAGGCGTTCTTGCGTACCAACCCCATGTGGTGGGTGGTGCTGGAGAGGATCACCCGCGCCGGGTGATCGGGGTGACGCGCCAGGTAGCGCTGCGCCACAAACCCGCCAAAGCTCTGGCCCAGCACGATGGGCTTGACGATGCCCAGCCGCTCGCACAAGCGCACCACATCGTCCGCGAAGGTATCCAAAGTCCATTCGGAGGCTGGACGTTGATCGGAACGGCCATGCCCGCGCTGGTCGTAATAGACGACTTGCGCCAGATCAGCGAGTTGCGAAAAGAACGGCTTGAACCCCGTGTGGTCAAAGCCCGGTCCGCCATGGATCAAGATCAGCGTGGGTTTTTCCCGCAGGCGAGGCCCGTCCACCACATAGCCCAAGCCTTCCACATCGACAAACAAGCGGACGCCCGGTTCGATTTCAATCCGCATGCTCAAGTTCCCACCCGAACCAGGGTTCGGCCCGTGACGCGCCCCTGCAGGTAGTCTTCAAACACCGTGGGGAGTTCCCGCAATCCGACCTCGCGTTGGGCGATGGTGGCCAGGCCGGAAGGCTTCAGGTCGCCACCCAGGCGGGCCCAGACCTTCTCGCGCAAGGGTACGGGGCAATAGGTGCTGTTGATGCCCAGCAGGTTCACACCGCGCAGGATGAAAGGCATCACCGTGGTGTGCAGCTCATGGCTGCTGGCCAGGCCGATGCTGGCGATGGAACCCAGCGGCTGCATCGTCGCGCACAGCCACGCGAGCGGGGCGCCGCCCAGGTTGTCAATCGCGCCCGCCCACAGGGCTTTTTCCAGCGGGCGGACTTTCTCGGGCAGGCTGCTCGCCAGCATCACCTCGGCCGCGCCCAGGCCCCGCAGCCAGTCGGCGGCGTCGGCTTTGCCGGTCCAAGCGGTCACGCGGTAGCCCGCGCCCGCCAGCATGTTCAGGCCCAGACTGCCCACGCCGCCCGTCGCACCGTTCACCAACACCGGGCCGGCGGAGGGCGTGAGGCCGTTGTCTTCCAGGCGCTGAATGCCCATGGCCGCGGTGAAGCCGGCCGTCCCGATGGCCATGGCATCGCGCAGGCTCAGTCCCGCAGGGCAGCGCACGATCCAATCCCCGTGCACCACGGCTTGTTCGGCAAAACCGCCATCGCTCTCCTCGCCGATGCCGCAGCCGACAACGATCACGGGCTCACCGACAACGTAGCGCGGGTCCGCCGATTCGCTGACCACCCCCGCGAGATCGATCCCGACCACGAGCGGGAACCGCTTCATGATCTTGCCCGCCCCCGTGGCGGCCAGCGCGTCTTTGTAGTTGATGCCTGACCACTGAACCGCCACCCGCACCTGGCCCACGCCAAGGGGTTGGGGCGCCAGGGTTTCAAGGCGAGACATCACCCGACCATCTTCTTGGTGGGCGCGATAGGCGAGGTAGTCGGTCATGACGAACTCCGAATGCAAGCAGGGGCGCGGATGGGCTCAGAACCCCATCTTGGCCGACAGCGTGAAGCTGCGCGTCTTGGGGCTGCCGCGGTCTTGCGTGGCCATGGCGCCAAACGTCCAGTCGTTCACCACCGTGCGCACCCCCACCCCGTAGCTGCGCGGACTGCCCTGTTCACCGTAGCTTTCAGCCAGCAGCTCCACCGCATCGTTCAGGGCGTAGCCCACACCCAGCGCCGTCGCCCGAACGGTCTCATCGGCCAGCTTGGAATGCATCCACCCAACGTTGCCGTGCACAGTCCAGGCGCCAAGGCCATAACTCATCACCCACTTGGCAAAGTGGGCATCCTGGCGATAGCCGCTGCGCCCGGGCAGGCGCAGGCTCTCGAGCCCCCAGGCCAGCGTCAGGCCCAGGCCATCGCCCTTGCGCTCAATGAGCCCCGTCTTGCCGCTCAAGGTCAGTGAACTCGCGCTCACCCCCTCGGCCGTCGCGCGGCCGAAGGCCAAGCCCATTTGGGTGCTGAAGATCGCCTGGCATTGAAAGCCCGTGTTCCAACCGTGGGCTGAAATGCCCGCCGCCTTGGCTCGCTCGGCCACGGTCTCCCACTCGCACTGCCCCGGGCTCAGCACATCGGCATCTTCCGTGGCCATGGGCGCGCCCGCGTGACTGGCCGCCGCGACCAGCAACCCAGCGGCCACCAGCCCGAATTTCAATGTCTTCATACGACCTCCGAAAGGGGGATAACAACTTGCATTGTGCGCACGGCCCGAATCAGGCCAAGGACTTGGCGTGTACCGCCTGTAGCGCCGCTACAAACGCCTGAGCCGCACGGGGCGGCGCCGGCGTCCGGCGGATCACGCAACTGAAGGTACAGGGGTAAGCAAGGACCTCTGGATTCACGGCCCGCAGCCGACCGGATTCAACAAAGGGCGCGGCATAGTGATCCGGCAAAAAGCCGACAAAGCGCCCAGACAACACCAGCAAGCCCACCGCTTCCTGGTCGGACGCGCTGGCCTGGCGGCTCAGTTGCCGCGCATGGGCCAGCATGAGGTTGGGCGAGTGATAGTCCAGCCCTGCCAGCGCCTGGTGGCGCAAGTCCGCCCACCCGGGCCGCAGCGCCCGGGTCTCAAACCAGGGGTGACCCACCCCGGCATACAGCACCATGGTTTCGCGAAATAGCGGGGTGTAGACCAGTCGCTCCGAGCGCCGGTGCTCGGGCACCAGCCCCAAGTGGAACTGGCCGTCAATCACGCCCCGCTCGATGCTGCTGATCGACCCAATGTGCACGTGCAGCATCACATCGGGGGCCTGGTCGCGAAAACGGCTCAGTGCCAGCGGCACTTGTGCCGCCGGGTTGCTGGCGGTTTTCTCAAACACCGCCATATGCAAGTCGCCACCCAGGCGCTGGTGGATCTCGTGCAAGCGGCCGCGGAAGGCATCGGTCGCGCTCAGCAGCTGCTCGGCGGCCTCAACCAACTGCCGCCCCTCGGGCGTGAGCGCAAAGCCGCCGCGGCCGCGCCGGCACAGCACCAGCCCCAAGCGCTGCTCCAAGTCCTTCACGTGGCGGCTGATGGTGGAGATGGCGATGTTCAGTTCCAGTTCGGCCGCCGCCATTCCGCCGCAATCGGCCACGGCCTTGAACACCCGCAGCAAGCGCAAATCCACGTCACCCAACTGCCCGATCAGAGCCCTTGATTTTTTTGGTTGCATAAAAACTCAACTGAGCTGGGATATTTCGCCATCGTATTCAAGCAAATAAAAGCGCAAGATCCCCCCATCCCCGAGGAGACCGCATGAACCTGGCCGACACCCACTCGCTGCAAGCGTCCTTTGCCGACCCCGAATGGTTGGCCGCCCACTGGATGCCCTTCACCGGCAACCGGCAGTTCAAAGCGGCCCCGCGACTGTTCACCGCTGCCTCGGGCACGCACTACACGACAGCGGATGGGCGTCAAATTTTTGACGGCCTCTCCGGCCTGTGGTGCTGCGGCCTGGGCCATGGCCGCCCTGAGCTGGTGGACGCGGTGGCGCGCCAGCTGGCGACGCTGGACTACTCACCCGCCTTCCAGTTCGGCCACCCGCTCTCGTTCGAGCTGGCCAACCAGATCGTGGCGCGCATGCCGAAGGATTCCGGCCTGAACCGGGTGTTCTTCACCGCCTCGGGCTCAGAGGCCGCCGACACCTCGCTGAAGATCGCCCGCGCTTATTGGCGCGCCCAGGGTCAGGCCAGCAAGACCCGCCTGATCGGCCGCGTCAAGGGCTACCACGGCGTGAACTTCGGCGGCATCTCGGTGGGGGGCATCGTCGGCAACCGCAAGACCTTTGGTCAGGGCATCGAGGCCGACCACCTGCCCCACACCCAGCCCCCCAGCGGCAGTTTTTTCAAAGGCATGCCGCCGACCGGCGCCGAGCTGGCCGACGAGCTTCTGAACCTGATTGCCCTGCACGACGCCAGCACCATCGCCGCCGTCATCGTCGAGCCCTTCTCCGGATCGGCCGGCGTGGTGATCCCGCCCGTGGGCTACTTGCAGCGCCTGCGCGAGATTTGCACGCAGCACAACATCCTCTTGATCTTTGACGAGGTCATCACCGGCTTTGGCCGCGCGGGGGCCTGGACGGGTGCAGAGGCCTTTGGTGTCACGCCCGATCTGCTCAACTTTGCCAAGCAGGTGTCCAACGGCGTGCAGCCGCTGGGCGGCGTGGTCGCCAAGCAAGAGATTTACGACAGCTTCATGCAGTCCGGCGGGCCGGACTACCTGCTGGAGCTGCCGCACGGCTACACCTACAGCGCCCACCCGGTGGCCTGCGCGGCGGCCCTGGCCACGCTGGCGGTGATGGAGCAGGAGCACACGCTCGACCAGGTGCGCACTCTGGCCCCGGCCTTCGAAGAGAAGGTGCACAACCTGCGCGGCGCCCGGCATGTGGCGGACATCCGCAACTACGGTCTCGCGGCCGGCTTGACTATCACCGCCCACCCCGGTGAACCGGCCCGCCGCCCCTTTGAGATCGCGATGTCCATGTTTAAAAAGGGCTTCTACGTGCGCTATGGCGGCGACACCATTCAGCTCGCGCCGCCCTTCATCAGCACCCCGGCCCAGCTCGACAGCCTGATCAACGCCCTGGGCGAATCCCTCTCGGAAGTGGCCTGACATGCCCCCCATCCAACACCTCATCAATGGCCAGTTGGTGGACGGCGGCAGCCGTCAATCTGATGTTTTCAACCCCGCCACCGGCCGCGTGAGCCGCCAGGTGCAACTGGCCGACGCCGTGACCGTGCAGCAGGCCATCGCGGCCGCACAGGCAGCTTTCCCGGCCTGGCGCAACACCCCGCCGCTCAAGCGCGCGCGGGTGATGAGCAAGCTCAAGGAACTCCTGGAAGCCAACGCCGAGCGCATCTGTCAGCTCATCACCGCCGAACACGGCAAGGTGCTGGCCGACGCCCTCGGGGAGCTGCAGCGCGGCATCGAGAACGTCGAATATGCGTCCTATGCACCCGAGCTGCTGAAAGGCGAGCACAGCCGAAACGTCGGCCCCGGCATCGACTCCTGGAGCGAGTTCCAGCCGCTCGGGGTGTGCGCCGGCATCACGCCGTTTAACTTCCCGGTCATGGTTCCGCTGTGGATGTGGCCCATGGCCGTGGCTTGCGGCAACACCTTTGTGCTCAAGCCCTCGGAGCGCGATCCCTCCTCCGCCCTCTTGGTGGCCGAGCTGGCCTTGGAAGCCGGTCTGCCGCCCGGCGTGCTGAACGTTGTCCACGGCGACAAGGAGGCGGTCGACGCGCTGCTGGATTCGCCGCACGTCAAGGCCGTGAGCTTCGTCGGCTCCACGCCGATTGCAGAGAGCATCTACCGCCACGGCAGCGCCTCCGGCAAACGCGTGCAAGCCCTGGGCGGCGCCAAGAACCACGCGGTGCTGATGCCCGATGCGGACTTGGACAACGCGGTGGCCGCTCTGATGGGCGCGGCCTTCGGCAGTTGTGGCGAGCGCTGCATGGCCGTGCCCCTGGTCGTGGCCGTGGGCCACGAGGTGGCCGACGCCGTGGTGGCCAAGCTGAAGGTGGAGATGGCCAAGATGACGGTCGGCCCGGGCGACACCGGCAACCCCGACATGGGCCCGCTGGTCACGCGCCAGCACCTTGAGAAGGTGCGCGGCTATGTCGATCAGGGCGTGGCAGAAGGCGCCGAGCTGGTGGTGGATGGCCGCGGCCTCCAGGTGCCAGGCCATGAGGACGGCTACTTCCTCGGCCCCTGCCTCTTTGACCATGTCAAGCGCGGCATGCGCATCTACCAAGAAGAAATCTTTGGCCCGGTGCTGGGCGTGGTGCGCGTGCACAGCCTGGCCGAGGCCATGGAGCTGATCGACAGCCACGAGTACGGCAACGGCACCTGCCTCTTCACCCGCGACGGGGAGGCGGCGCGCTACTTCACCGACCACATCCAGGTCGGCATGGTGGGCGTCAACGTGCCCCTGCCGGTGCCGGTGGCCTACCACTCCTTCGGCGGCTGGAAGCGCAGCCTCTTTGGCGATCTGCACGCCTACGGGCCGGACGCCGTGCGCTTTTATACCAAGCGCAAGACCATCACCCAGCGCTGGCCCAGCGGCGGGGTACGGGAGTCCGCGGTGTTCAGCTTCCCATCGAACAGCTGAGCCTCGCCTGAGCGGGCGGACCTTTCAAAGCTGAGCCAGCGGTTCGTCGGCCAGCGCGGGGTCCGCCTGGAGCAGCGCGATCAATTCCCCCATGCTGCGCTCCAGTTGCCGCGCGGACTCCGGTGTGAGGTCTTTCAGCGCCGCGGGCAACACACCCGCTGCCGGACCAGGCGCCTGCATCAGCAGGCGTTGCCCTTCAGGCGTCGCACGCAAGCGGACGAAGCGCTTGTCCTGAGCGTCGCGACGGGTCTCCACATAGCCGGCCGAATGCAAAAGCTTCACCATGCTGCTGGCATTGGGCTGGCGGATGCTGAGGGCGCGAGCCAATTCATTCACCCCCAAGTCAGGCCGCTGGTCGATGACGGCAAGTGCCCACAGTTGCGCACCGCCTATTCCAACTTCCCGTTCAACGGCTTGAAAGTGCGCTCGAACCGCCCGCAACACCACACGGAACTGACGCAGCAACCGCTCCGGGGTGTCGGTTTCCGATCCGTGGGGGACTGCCTTCACTGCTCATCCTTACAAACCAAGACGGGAATTGGAGATGCTGTGATCAGGGCGGGAATCAGGTTGCCAGACAACAAGCGCATGACGGCATTCTGCGGTGGCGCCCCCACCAAGATGTAGGCGCAGTGCCAGCGGCGCGCTTGCTCGACCACGAGGCTGGAAAGGTCGCCACCGCGTTGAACCGCCACATGGTGAAGGATACCCGCGTGATCCGCCGCCTCAGCCGCTTGGCGTAAACGCTCCGCCGCCTCCAAGCGCAATGCCGCATCGGTCGTCTCGCCCGACTCCACCATCAGGGTGAACGCATCGCCCATGGCCGAACCCAGCGCCGGCAGGGGCACGAAGAACACCAATTCGGCCGCAAGCGCCCCTGCCAGCGCCAGCCCTTGCTGGACGGCCGACGCACTCCAGGGCGTCAGTTCCAGCACCACCATCAGACGTTTGATCGTCACCTCAACTCTCCTTCACCGGGACGGCTCCGCCATAACGCAACGCAAAAGCGGCGACGGGCGGGCCAAGGGTTTCAAAAATCGCCACGGAGGCCAACACGATGGCCGCCACCGGACCGGCGTATTCGGGCATCAACCCCGTTGAGGTCTGCACAAGACCAATAGCCAGCCCCGCCATGGGCACCAATAACAAGCCCTGCCCGGTTGCGCTCCGATGCGACACGCCGTAGGCCCGTGACGCCAAGTACACCGTCACGAATTTGACCGCGGTCCGGGTCGCCACGAAAGCCATTGCCAGGGGCAGAACCTCCCACACTTGCATGAGGTTGATCTTGGCGCCGGCAAAGACAAAGAGGATGACAAAGAACACATCACCCCCCCCGCCGAATTCGATGCGGGTCAATCGTGTGCGCCCTTGCAGCCAGCGGCAGCCAATACCCAGGCACAGCCCCGCAAAGAGCCCGGACACCTCCAAGGCCTTCGCCAACCCCAAGGCCAGCGTGACTGCGCCCACCACCAAGGCGAATCGGTAGTGGCTGTCCGCGCTGCGAGTCAGCCGTGCAATCTGCGTGACCAACACCGACACCACAGCAGCAACCAATACCGCCCCGAGCAATTGATAGGCTGGCAGAGCCCAAGCGCCCACCACGTCAAATTGCGCCCCCAACAGGGCCACCGGCAACGCCAGGCTAAAAAACACAAACGACAACAGATTGTTGCCAGCCACCAGGGCCTTCGCCCCCTCAACGATGGTGCCCCGCGCATGGAGTTCCTCTGCCACATGCACCAGCACCGCAGGCGAAGACGAAACCGCCATCGAGGCCGCGAGAACCGCAACCCCCGCGCCAGCGCCAAACAGCATCAAGAGCGACCCAATCGCGATCGCCGTCGCCAAACTCTCCACCACGCTGGTGACCACCAAACGTCGATTTTTTAGCGTCCGCTGGGGGTGAAGGCTCCCGCCCAAGCGAAACAGAATCAGGCCCAGGGCGATGTCCACCAGGATGCGGGAATTCAGCAGCGCCTCTTTCGATAGGAGCCCGATGCCGCTGGGTCCGATAAGCAGACCCAGCGCCATGAATGCAGTGATCGAAGGTAGCCACCGTATCCGCGCCGCCAGGGTGCCGCCCAGCACGCCGAATGCGAGCAACAAGCCAAACACGATCAGAGGATTGGAGGCAGGCCACGCACCAGGCAAGACCTGCAGCACCAGAGGCAAAGCGTCATTCATTGGCGTCGCGCCTTCGCAAAGGCGAGAAAGTCATCCATCAGAGGTTCAGCACTCAGCCAATCCGAATGATCCGGATGGAACTCAGGGTGCCACTGCACGCCAACTACGGTGTCAACGCCCTTGCCACGTATGGCTTCCACAATGCCATCGTCCGGACACATGGCCTCCACCTGCAGGTCGCCTCCCAAGCGTGCAATGGCTTGATGATGCAAGCTGGTGACCTTGGCCGAGTGAACCTCCGGATACAGGGCGGCCAAACGACTGTCCGGTACGAGTTCGATGGCATGGTGCAGTTGGTCGTACTGCGCAGGGTCGTAGTGCGTAATGGCGTCCGGCCGCTGGGTAGAAAGATCCTGGTAGAGCGTGCCCCCGAAGGCCACGTTAATCAACTGGCAGCCGCGGCAGATGCCGAGCACCGGTCGCCCTCGCCGCAAAAACACCTCCAACAATTCGAGCTCATAGCGGTCCCGCACCGGGTCGCCTTCCCATTCCGGGCGCTGCGGCAGCTCGCCATAGCTTTGCGGGCTCATGTCGGCGCCGCCCTGCAAAACGAGTCCATCCAGCGCAGCGGCGTATTCGCCCAGCGCAATTTGGCGGCGTTCGACTTCCGCGCCTTGGCCCAGTGCCGGAATCATGAAGACAAGAGCCCCTCGCCCCAGCACCCAGTGCGCAATGCTTTGCTCCAGGTAATGCAAGGTCTTGTTACGAAAACCCAGCTCCCGTGGGGGCTGATGAAGCAAGCGCGCCGACAGTCCAATGCGCAGCGGTTCGGGTTTCATGCCTCGCTCCAAATCACGGTTTGTTCGCGCACCAACTCGCCCAAGTCACACCCGTGGGCATACAGGCGGCGCAAACGCCCCGCATCGTTGCCAATATCTAGCAGTTCGTGGCGCAAATGCTGGATGGCCCCTTCCGCACGGAGCTCCATCGCATGCACTTCCAAGCGAGCGAACAGGTCTTCGAGCTCCGTACGCAGGAGTCGATGCTCGCCAGTGCTCGGGTCCACATAGGTCGCTTCCGGCCCAAAGCGACAGGCTTGGAAACGATTGAAGGTGTAGACGAGATAGTCATCCTCCGAGAGCTCGAACGGCCGCTCGGTGCGAATCCAACGCGCCAAACATTGGATGAAACCGGCGATGGCCGCCGCCTTGCGGACAGTCAACGGGGTATCCATCACCCGCACTTCGATCGTGCCGTATTCCGGCTTGGGTCGAATGTCCCAATAGAAGTCCTTCATGCTCTTGACCACGCCGGTGCGGCGCATCTTCTGGAAGTATTCAGTGAACGCTTCCCAGCTCAAGACATAGGGCGCACGCCCCGACAGGGGAAAGGCAAAAACCGAGTTCAAGCGGGCCGAGTCGAACCCGGTATCCGCCCCTTGCACAAACGGAGACGACGACGACAGCGCAATAAGGTGCGGGATGTAGCGCGACAGCCCATGCAGCAGTTGCAGCCCCTGATCCGGGCCCGAACAACCGATATGCACATGCTGCCCAAACACCGTGAACTGCTTGGAGAGATAACCGTACAACTCCGATAGCTCCGCAAAACGCGGACGGTCAAAGATCTGACGGGCCGTCCAGTCCTGGAAGGGGTGCGTGCCCCCGCCACACAGCGCCACCTCCAGCCGTTTAGCACCCTGCTGGAGCGCGCCATGGATCTCCCGCAATTGGCTCAGGACATCGGCATGGTCTTCACAAATGCCAGTCGACAACTCGATCATGGAGCGCGTCATTTCCGGCTTGACTTCGCCCGGAATCGACACGCCTCTCATCTGCCGCAGCAGATCCACGGCCTGAGGCGTCAAGTTGTAGTCATGGGTGTTGACGATTTGGAGTTCCAACTCCACGCCCAAGGTCAGCGGCCGCGACTGGGAAAAGACCGGCAAGCTCATGCTTCACTCCGTTTGATTTCAACCGGGACCTCACCCGCTCGCCGCAGCCCCCAGCGGACAGCCAAGGGCCCCGTCAACTCCAGGATCGCCAGGGCGGACAGCACCACTGGCGCGATTTGCGCGCCCACGCTGGGTGCGGCCACCATCAACTCGTTGAGCAACAGCAAACAAGTGACTGACAGCGGCATAAGCGTGATGGCCAACGCCAACCCTTGCCGCTCTTTCAAACCGGACGGACGACGCAGGGCCAAAACGGCCAGCGTCTTGGCGGCCAAGCGCGCGGCCACCAAGGCGCACGCCATCCACCAGCCCGCCTGCAACGTGCCCACTGACCAGGCGGAGCCCACCACCACAAACATCATGAGCACCAACAGCCCCCCGGCCGTGCCGAAATGCTGCGGCCAAGGCCAGGCCCGGTCGCTGATGTTGCGCAGCAGGGCGCCGGCCAGCAACGGCACCAACAGCGTGGACGTTCCGACCAAGCGGGCCGAGTGGCTGACCAACAGAATCAGGGCCAGCACGAGCAACACGGTGTTCTCCTGCCGCAGGTTCATCCATTTCGTCACACCCGCAATCGCCAAGGCCAGGGCCGTCGCCAGCGCCAAGGCACTGGCCATGGACAGCGACAACTCACTCAGCGCAAGCCACGCGATAGGCGCCTGCCCCAAATGAATCATGCTGAGCAGCGGCACCATCAAGATCGCGGCGGCCAAGGTGCCCGTTGCCGCCAACACGGCCATGCGCTGCGCCACCTGGCCTTGCGCCCCCAGCTCGCGCGCCACACGCCCGGCCACCGCCACTGATGCCGGCAGCGTCGCCACCGCTGCAGCAGCGGCAGCCTGCACACCCACCCCCAGCCAATAAAGGACAGCAAAGCTCAGTCCAGCGGTCAGGCTGGCTTCAAGCACACACACCAGCAACATGGACCGATTGCTTGCGAGCCATCGCAAACGCAGTTGGGCCCCCACCTCAAACAGAAGCACCGCCGCTGCGCTGTCCACCACGCCGCGTGACCAGCCACTGAGGGGCAAGGCAACCCCATGCCCAGTCAGCGCCAACATGGCTCCGACCAGCGAATAACCCAACACACGCGGCAGGCCAGCGGTTCGCACCCCCACCTCGGCCCCCAAAGCACCCACCACCGCCAAGGCGGTCATGAGCCAGATCGAATCCGCTGGATTCATTCGATTCCCCTTCCGTGATCGTGCAACGGCTCCGTGAGCCCAAAAGTTTCACTTGCATATATACCTAGCAAATATATTGTCAATATGTTGATGCGCCACTCAGGATTTGCACGGGGTGGCCCCGGGGAACCGCCGGCTGGCCCTCGCCCCGAACCCACTCTTCATGCACCTGAACGGACAGCCTGTCGCACACCGCTCGCGGCCCCCGCCGCGTCGGCCTACGCTGCGCGCCTTCTTCACACAACAGGTGCGCCCATGCTGCAACTGGACAACCTCAGCCGCAGCTTTGACGGCGGCAAGACTTTTGCGGTCGACGGCGTGAGCCTGACCCTCCAGCCCGGCGTTCTGGGTTTGATCGGCCACAACGGCGCCGGCAAAACCACGTTGATGCAAATGCTCGCCACGCTGATCAAGCCCACGCGAGGTCGCCTCTTGCTGGAGGGACAGGACATCGTGGCCCAGCCCGAGGCCATGCGCCGCCGCCTGGGCTATTTGCCGCAGGACTTCGGCGTGTACGCCAACCTCACCGCCTTGGAGTTGCTGCAGTACTTCGCGGCCCTCAAGGGCGTCCGCGATCCGGCCCGGCTGCGGCGCCTGCTGGAGCAGGTCAACCTGCATGAACACGCCCACCGTCAAGCGGCGAGCTTTTCAGGCGGCATGCGCCAACGCTTGGGCATCGCGCAGGCGCTGCTGAACGACCCGGACGTGCTCGTGGTGGATGAACCCACGGCCGGACTGGACCCCGAAGAACGCCTGCGCTTTCGGCAGCTGCTCAGCGAAATTGGCTTTCGCAAGCTGGTGATCGTCTCCACGCACATCGTGTCGGACGTCGAAAACATGGCCACCCACCTCGCGATCCTGAATCGCGGGCGGCTGAGCGCCTATGAAACGCCCGACACCCTGCTGCAGCGGGCCAGCGGCCAGGTGTGGGCGGGCGAGCTCGACGCTGCGGACTACGAAGCTCGACGCGGGGCATGGCAGGTGCTGCACGCGCAACGCGACCGACAGGGCAGCGTGCGGGTCCGCGTCGCCCAGGCACACGCGCCCTTCGAGGGCGCCCAAACCAGCCCACCGAGCTTGGAAGAAGCGTTAATGGCGCTGCGCTACGCCCGACCCGAAGGGGTGGCTGCGTGACCGCCGCCCTGCACCGCCGGCATTCGCCCTTCGCCGCGTTGCTGCGGGCGGAGTTCTTGCTGCGCGTGCGGCGACCCGGCACCCTGATCGTGGCCCTGGCCGTGCTGGCGGTGACCTGGCTGATGATCGCCGACCCCGCCAGCGGCCTGACCTTGCTCGAGGCCAACAAACACCGCTTGGCCTACAGCAGCGGCACCTTGGCCTATGGCAGCGCCGCCATGGGCAGCGTGCTGCTGGGTTTAGCGGGCTTTTACCTGGCGCGGGGGCGCGTTCAAGAGGACTTGCGCAGCGGCATGGCCGGCGTGCTCGCGGCCTCGCCGGTCGACAACCAAACCTTGCTGCTGAGCCGCGCCCTGGGCGCTTTTGCCTACCTGATGGCCCTGGCCGGGGTGCTGCTGATGGGCACCTGGGCGCTGCATGCCCTTCGCGGTGAAGGCCCCTGGTTGCCTTGGGTGTACGTCGAGCACTACCTCTTGATGCTGGTGCCCCAGTTGCTGTGGACCGCCTGCTGCGCCACGCTTTTTGATGCCTGGGCGCCGCTGATGGGGCGACGAGGCGATGTCCTCTACTTTTTTGTGTGGACGGCACTCTTTGCCCTCATGCCACTGAACGAACACCTCCAGGGGCTGAATGCCAGTTTGCTGTTGGACTTCAGTGGCCTGGCCACCTCGGTGTTCGCATTGGCCCAGCAACTGGGCACCCCCCACATCGCGATTGGGGGCAATTCGTTTGACCCCAACCTACCCCTGCGGGCGTTCCCACCCGACCTGTGGACGCTGCCCATGGTGGCCTGGCGGCTGGGCGCGCTGGCCCTGGCCGCGCTGCCCCTGCTGCTGGCGTTGCCGCTGTTCCACCGCTACCGCCCGGACCGGGTTCGCGCCCGTAGCGCCGCCGCCGCGCACGGTCGCCTCGGCCGCGCGGTGGCGTGGAGCCTGAGCCCGTTCACCCGCGGTTTGGGCCGCCTCTTGCCGCTCGTCGGTCGCCTGCCCCTGGCCGGCGTGTGGGCCGAAGGCATGCTGAGCTTGATCAGCCAGCCCCTCGCCTTGGTGTGGCTGGTTGCCGCCTGGCTCGGAACCTCGGCCGTGCCCCCCGCGCACCTGGGCGCCGGGGTGGCCGCGGTTCTGGCGGGCTGGGCCCTGTGGGCCGCCGAATTGGGGGCGCGCGACACGCAGCAGGCCGGCACCCTAGCGCTCTCCACCAGCTTGCCCGGTGGCGCGCCGCGGCGGGTGCTCACCCGCTGGGCGGCCGCCACGTGGCTGGGGCTGGCGGGTTGCGCCACCGCCATCGCCCAGCAGCCAGCGCTGTTGACGCCATTGGCAGCCGGGCTGGCGGCGGCCAGTGCGGCGGCGCTGGTGTTGGGCCGGCTGAGCGGCGGCGGGCGGGCCTTCCTGGCGCTCTTTCTGTTTTGGCTGTTTGTGGCGGTTCAGGCCCCGCAGGTGGGCGCGCTGGATTGGCTGGGGTTCAACGGCGTGGCGCCGACCGCCATGCCAGCCTTCACCGCCCTGGTCGCTGTCATGGGTTTGACGGTGGGCTTGTGGCAGGCGCGCCGGCGCTAAACGCTGCGTGCCCAACCTCGACCCTCAATCCAGAGGTTTTGCAGTTCATCCTCGTCACGGCGCATTTGATCGCAGGCCCCGCGACACCCTGGCGCCCGCTCGGCACAGTCACGCCACTTCGAACCCCTGGGTCCTCACCATGAAAAGCTTCCGCGCCCCGCTCGTCCTGTTCGCCAGCCTCAGCCTGCTGCCGCTCGCGCAGGCGGCTGAAAAGGAATGGTCCATCAACGTGAAGCAGGAGACCAACGGCTTCAGCGTCCACGTGGGGGGCACCACTTCGGTGGGCCACTCGGCCCACCGCATCAAGGGCTCGGGCAAAGCGGTGGAAGTGGCCCGCGCGCTCTCGCCGTTCAGCCGCGTCAAGGTCAGCGGCCCGGTGGATGTGGTACTGGTGCAAGGCAACAGCGAGGGCGCTCAAGTGCGCGCCGACGACAACATCGAGTCGATGATCACCACCCAGGTCGAGGGCGACACACTGGTGGTTGGGGTCAAGCCCGGTGCGAGCTTTTCCACGCGCCAGGAGCTGCGGGTGACGGTGCAGTTCAAGCAGCTGCAAGCCCTGCACTTGAGCGCCTCCGGCGACGCTAAGCTGGACCGCTACAAGGGCGAGCGCCTGGAGCTGGACCTCAGCGGTTCGGGCGACTTGCAGATCGGCCAGCTCGACGTGCGCGAGCTCACCGCCCGCCTGCGGGGCTCGGGCGACGTGCAAGTGGCCGGAACGGCCGAGCGTCAAGACTGGCACTTGAGCGGCAGCGGCGATGTTGCAGCGGCGTCGCTGAGTGGCCAGAAGATCAAGGCGCGCCTGTCGGGCAGTGGTGATCTGGACGTGGGCGTGTGCCAAGAGCTGGAAGCCACCCTCAGCGGCAGCGGCGACCTGAGCTACGCCGGCCGCCCCCAAGTCAAGAGCCAGATCAGCGGCTCGGGCGAGATCAGCGCGCGCTAAACGTCGCCACGCAAAACGACGCAGAAAGGTCCCCCCATGTTCGGCTTCCTGGTCTGGTTGTTGCTGCTCTTCCTCTGCTGGCCGCTGGCGCTGCTGGCCCTGGTGGCGTGGCCCTTCGTGTGGCTGCTCTCGCTCCCCTTCCGGCTGATCGGCATCACCTTTGAAGCCGCCTTCGCCTTGCTGCGCGCCGTGCTGATGCTGCCGGCCCGGATCCTGGGGCGCTGAACCGTTCCAGCCCACGGGCTCGACCCGGCCATTGCGCGCCGGGTCGATCCAGGTCAAGGGCAAGGGGGATGAAGGTCGCCATCATGGCGGACATGAAACGCACCCTCTTCACGGTGGTGACGGCCACCCTCAGCCTGACCCTCGGGCTCGCCCAGGCCGCGCAAGACAGCCCGAGCGCCCCACATGCCACCGCGCTCTTCCAGCAGCACTGCGCCAGCTGCCACGGCGCCCAGCGCACCGGCAGCATGGGCCCGGCCCTGCTGCCCGAATCACTGGCCCGATTGCGCCCCGCCGAGGCGCGCAAAACCATTGCGGAGGGCCGCCCGGCCACCCAGATGCCGGCATTTCAGGCCAGCCTCTCACCCGCGGACATTCAGGCGCTGACCGAGCTGATTTACCAGCCCATGCGCCCCACGCCGGCGTGGACGGAGCTGGACATCCAGGCCTCGCGCGTTCAGCACACCGACGCCCGCAAGCTGCCCAACAAGCCGCAGTGGAAGGCCGACCCGATGAACCTGTTCATCGTCGTCGAGGGCGGCGACCACCACGTCAGCCTGCTGGATGGCGACCGCTTTGAGCGCATTCACCGCTTTCCTACCCGCTACGCGCTGCACGGCGGCCCCAAGTTCAGCCCCGACGGGCGATTTGTCTACTTCGGATCACGTGACGGTTGGATCAGCAAGTACGACCTCTGGAATCTCAAGCTGGTGGCCGAGGTGCGCGCCGGGCTGAACATGCGCAACGTGGCGGTGAGCAGCGACGGGCGCTGGGTCATCGCCGCCAACTACCTGCCGCACAGCGTCGTGCTGTTTGACCACGACCTGAAACTGGTGCAAACCCATGCGGCGCGCAGCGGCGTGGAGAGCTCGCGCGTCTCCGCTGTCTACGACGCCGCGCCGCGCCAGAGCTTTGTCGTCGCCCTCAAAGACGTGCCCGAGCTGTGGGAGATCTCCTACGCCGGCAAGAAGGCGCCGGCCGCGCCGCGTCGCATTCAGCTGGAAGAGCCGCTGGACGACTTCTTCTTCGACCCGGCCTACCGCCACGCCCTGGGCGCCAGCCGCCCGCAAGGCGACGGTCAGGCCACGGCGCAGGTGGTGGACCTGGACGCCGGCCGCAAGGTCGCCAACCTGCCCATTGCCGGCATGCCGCACCTGGGCTCGGGCATCACCTTTGACTACCAAGGCCGCCGCGTACTGGCCAGCCCCAACCTCAAAGATGGCGCCATTGACGTCATCGACCTCACCAACTGGCAGACCGTCAAAACCATCGCGACGCCGGGCCCGGGTTTCTTCATGCGCAGCCACGAAAAAACCCCCTATGCCTGGGTCGACTCCATGATGGCGCCCAAGGCCAAGGACCGGCTCACCGTCATCGACAAGCGCACGCTGCAGGTGGTGGCCGAGGTGCGCGAGCCTGGCAAAACTCTGGCCCACATCGAGTTCACCCGAGACGGCCAATACGCCCTGGCCAGCCTGTGGGAGATGGACGGCGCCCTGATCGTCTATGACGCGGCCACCTTCAAGGAAGTCAAGCGCCTGCCCATGAGCAAACCCGTGGGCAAGTACAACCTGCACAACAAGCTCACGCGCAGCGAGGGCACCTCGCATTGATCGCCGGTCGTACGCCGGAGGTGCCGGCTCCATAGGGCGCCCCTCCGAGGTGGACACGGAAGCGGCGGTGTACAGTTTCTCGGCCTGCGGCGCGTGCCCTCTTGGTGCAGCCGTCCATCATCCTTCGAGGAGCGACCCCATGCGCAGTTGGGTTTTGGCGTTCATCGTTGCGGCCCCGGGGTTCGCGCCGCCGGTGGCGGGCGCTACGCTCACGGTAAAGGCGGGCGTTGTGGAAGGCCTACCGGGCTACGAGTTGAAAGACGGTGAACTCCGCATCGAAGAGGAGTTCAAGCGCAAGCTGTTCGACTGTGTGGCGAAGACCTTGGACGCCCGGTTTGTTTGGCAGGCCTTGCCCACACGCCGTTTGATTCAAATGGTGGTGGAACGCCAACTCGACGTGGCCTTCCCGATGGGTTTTAGCGAAGAGCGCGCCGCCCGCATGTTGCAAAGCCAGCCGCTGTGGGACAACCCAGACCTGTGGTTGTCCCTGCGCCCCATCAATCCCGCCGACAAGAGTTTGCGCGTGGCTGCCCGCCTGGGCTCACCGCAGGAGGCCGAACAAACGGCGGCGGGCTACGCCCGCGTGGTGGGCGCCAACACCTACGAAGAGTTGGGCAAGACTTTGCGTCTGAATCTGGTCGATGCCGTGGTGGTACCCCGATCCATCTACGAGGAACTGAAACCCGTTTGGCCCGAGGGCGTCTCCCCCACCCTGGGTAAAACGCGCTCCACTGGCTTCTATTTGAGTCCACAGGACCCCAAGGGCTTGGCCACGCCGCTCAATCGCGCTATCGAGCACTGCCGCGCCAACCCGAAGTAGGGGCAAAGATCCGCGATGGGTCACAGGGTCACTGGCCCGGGACGATGCCCCTGCCTCAGGAGGCCGGAGCGGAGCGGGGCACTGGCACCCGCAAGCGCACCCGCTTGGAAAGCCCGACCTCGGCCTCCATCGACTCCACGGTCTCTGGTGCCGTCACCGTCGCGCGTGGGCTCGCCGGGCTCAAGCTCACCCGCTCGGGGGCCGTGGCGCCTTGGCGCCAGACCAGCAAGTCCAGGCTGGTGATCAGCGCCGCGTGCGCCGGCGGGTGATCCAGCGTGACGTCCAGACCTTCGGGCAGGGCGCGCGTGCGGGCCACGAAGTCGCGGGCCTCGACGCGCACCCGCAGCCAAGGCGCTTGCGCGGGCAGGGCCACCTCGCGGCGCAGGAGCGCCCGCTGGCCATCGGCGAACGCCAACTCCACTTCGGCCGGGGCGGTCGAAAACTGCGCACGGGTGGGCGCGGGGATGACGTGGTGCAGCGGGTCCAGCGGGTCCAGCGGGGGGCTCCATGCACCCCCTTGGAAACGGAAGCGCAGCCCCATCAGTTCGGCCGGCTGGGTGCAGCCCGTCACGCGCAGGTCCAACGAGCGGGCGAGGTTGAACGAGGAGAGCTCCGTGATCAAGGCGCAGCCGCGGGCCGCCGCAGCGCTGCCGGCCAGCAAGCGGGCTTCCAGCGCTTGGTCGGCGTCGATCAAGCGCTTGAACGCGTCGCGGTAGCGGCCACTGGTGTCCAACGCCCGCAGCCGCAGGTGGATGTGGTGGTGGTGCGAAGTGGCCCAGCCCTCGTACGGGCTGGAGGCAAACACCGCGCCCAGCGCCTCCACCAAGGCCGGCGTCACCCCATGCCGACGCTGCGCCGCCCACTGACGGGCTTGGACCAGCACGGCCGCGCGCACCTCGGCGTCGATGCCAATGGCCTCCACCCACTCCCCGCCGAACTGGGCGCGGTCCATGCGCAGCAGCTCCAGCAGGAAGAAGGTTTGGCGCGGCGTGTCCAGCCGGTCCGCAGGGCCAGTGCACTGGCGGGCTTCGAGCAGCTTGCCTTCAGCGCCCACCTTGTGGTGCTCGGTGCAGGCCGCGTAGTCCGGCGTTTCGACTTGGCCTTTTTCGCTGCTGAGGTAGTAGCCCAGGTCCAGGTTCCAGCCGCCATCGTGCGAATTGCCCGGGTGACGGCCCCGCGCGCCCTCCGCCTCCATCTTGAGCGGGGTATCACCGTTCTCGCTGGCCAGATCGAACACCGGGTACGGCAGGGGCGCCGCCCCCAGGACCTCGTGCGTGCGCCGGCTGGCCAGCCGCACCAAGGCCAGGGCCGGACGGGTGACCCAGCGGTACGCCGGGTCGCCATCGGCCCCACCCGCCTGGTCTTCAGCCAGAACGCGATAGCCTGAACCCGCCCCGGCGGGTTCGTGCCAGTGAAAGAGCTGCGCCGGCACGCCCTGCTCGTAGCGGTTGCGTCCGTCGTTGGCAAAGCCCGGGGTCGCCAGCCACATCAGCAAGGCAGCAACGCCCACGTGTCGGGTAGAAACCGAGAAAACGAGTCGTTTTTTCATGAGCGGCATTGTGCAGAGACGAAGGCCCGGCACCGCTGCGCATCGGCCACACTCGGGCCAACCCTAAACTGCGGGCTTCCGCCCGCAAGCCCCGGTGCTCACAAGGCGCCGCTCGGCCCTGGGTTTTCTTGCCTTTTCCGCCATGAACCATTCCCACGCAGAACACAAGGCGCTGGCCCAATACCGTCCCACCCACAAGGTGCGTTTCGTGACGGCGGCCAGTCTGTTCGACGGCCACGACGCCGCCATCAACATCATGCGGCGCATCCTGCAAAGCATGGGGGCGGAGGTGATCCACCTCGGTCACAACCGCTCGGTGGATGAGGTCGTCACGGCCGCCCTGCAGGAAGATGCTCAGGGCATTGCGGTGAGCTCTTACCAAGGCGGGCACGTCGAGTACTTCAAGTACATGGTGCAGCTGCTCAAAGAGCGCGGCGGCGAGCACATCCAAGTCTTTGGCGGCGGCGGCGGCGTGATCGTGCCGGCCGAAATCAAAGACCTAGCCGCCCACGGCGTGCGCATCTTCAGCCCCGAGGACGGGCAGCGCATGGGCCTGCAGGGCATGATCGGCGAGATGGTGATGCGCTGCGACCGGGACCTGTCGCCTTATGCCCCCACCGCCGTCTCTGCCCTCCAGGGCCACACCGAGGCCGCTTGGCGCTCGCTGGCTCAGGCGCTGACTGCCCTCGAAAACCAAGCGGCCGATGCCGGCTTTAAGGCCGCGCTGCACGAGGCCGCCAAAGCGAGCACCGCCCCGGTGCTGGGCATCACCGGCACCGGCGGCGCGGGCAAGAGCTCGCTGACCGACGAGCTGATCCGCCGCCTGCGCCTGGACCAAGACGACCGCCTGCGCGTCGCGCTGATTTCGATCGACCCCTCGCGCCGCAAGAGCGGTGGCGCGCTGCTGGGCGACCGCATCCGCATGAACGCGACCGGCCCGTGGCAGAACGGTTCACGTGTCTTCATGCGCAGCTTGGCCACGCGCGACTACGGCAGTGAGATCAGCCAGGCGCTGCCGGACTGCATCGCCGCCGCCAAGGCCGCGGGCTTTGATCTGGTCATCGTCGAGACCTCGGGCATTGGCCAGGGCGACGCCGCCATCGTGCCGCTGGTGGACGTGCCCCTGTACGTCATGACGCCCGAGTTCGGCGCCGCCAGCCAGCTCGAAAAGATCGACATGCTGGACTTCGCCCAGTTCGTCGCCATCAACAAGTTCGACCGCAAGGGCGCGCAGGACGCGCTGCGCGACGTGGCCAAACAGGTGCAGCGCAACCGCGAGGCCTTCACGGTGATGCCCGACCAGATGCCGGTCTTCGGCACCATGGCCAGCCGCTTCAACGACGACGGCGTGACCGCGCTCTACCAAGCGCTCAAGCCCGTGCTGGTCGAGAAAGGTCTGCAACTCGATGCCGGGCGCCTCCCGCTGGTGGCCACACGCCACAGCACCCACCAAGTGCCCATCGTGCCGGCCGCGCGCACGCGCTACCTGGCCGAGATCGCCGACACCGTGCGCGGCTACAAGGCCCGCGCCCGCAGCCAAGCCAAGCTGGCGCGCGAAGTGCAACAACTGCGCGCCTCGCAAGCCATGCTCAAAGCCTGCCAGCACGAGGTGCCTGCCACGCTGGAAGCCCTGGCCCAGGAACGGGAAGAGCGCCTGCTGCCCGAATCGCGCAAGCTGCTGCAGCAGTGGCCGGACATGGTCAAGGCCTACGCGGGCGACGAGTACGTCGTGAAGATCCGCGATAAAGAGATCCGCACCCAGCTCGTGCAGCAGTCGCTCTCCGGCACCAAGATCCGCAAGGTCGTGCTGCCCACCTACGAGGACCAGGGCGAACTCTTGAAGTGGCTGATGCTGGACAACGTGCCCGGCAGCTTCCCCTACACGGCCGGCGTGTTCGCCTTCAAGCGCGAGGGCGAAGACCCGACCCGCATGTTCGCGGGCGAAGGCGATGCCTTCCGCACCAACCGCCGCTTCAAGTTGGTCAGCGAAGGCATGCCCGCCAAGCGCCTCTCCACGGCGTTCGACTCGGTCACGCTCTACGGTGCCGACCCAGCCCCGCGCCCCGACATCTACGGCAAGGTGGGCAACTCGGGTGTGAGCATCGCCACGCTGGACGACATGAAGGTGCTCTACAGCGGCTTTGACCTCTGCAACCCCTCGACCAGCGTCTCGATGACCATCAACGGGCCCGCGCCCACGATCCTGGCGATGTTCATGAACACCGCCATCGATCAGCAGTTGGACAAGTTCAAGCTTGATAACGGCCGCGAGCCCACCGACACCGAAGCCGCCAAGATCAAAGAGTGGGTGCTGGCCAACGTGCGCGGCACCGTGCAGGCCGACATCCTCAAAGAAGACCAGGGCCAAAACACCTGCATCTTCTCGACCGAGTTCAGCCTCAAGGTCATGGGCGACATCGCGAGCTACTTTGTGCACCACAACGTGCGCAACTTCTACTCGGTGTCCATCAGCGGCTATCACATCGCCGAGGCCGGCGCCAACCCCATCTCGCAGCTGGCCTTCACGCTCAGCAACGGCTTCACCTTTGTGGAGGCGTATCTCGCGCGCGGCATGCACATCGATGACTTTGCGCCCAACCTGAGCTTTTTCTTCAGCAACGGCATGGACCCCGAGTACACCGTGCTCGGCCGCGTGGCGCGCCGCATTTGGGCCACCACGATGCGCGACAAGTACGGCGCCAACGAGCGCAGCCAGAAGCTCAAGTACCACATCCAGACTTCGGGCCGTTCGCTGCACGCGCAAGAGATCGCCTTCAACGACATCCGCACCACGCTGCAAGCGCTGATCGCGATCTACGACAACTGCAACTCGCTGCACACCAACGCCTACGACGAGGCCATCACCACCCCGACCGAAGAGAGCGTGCGCCGCGCCATGGCCATCCAGCTCATCATCAACCGCGAGTGGGGCCTGGCCAAGAACGAGAACCCCAACCAGGGCGCCTTCATCATTGACGAGCTCACCGAGCTCGTCGAAGAGGCCGTGCTGACCGAGTTCGAAAAGATCGCCGACCGCGGCGGCGTGCTCGGCGCCATGGAGACGGGCTACCAGCGCAGCAAGATTCAAGAAGAATCGATGCACTACGAGATGCTCAAACACACGGGCGAGTACCCCATCATCGGCGTCAACACCTTCCGCAACCCGGCGGGCGACCCCGTACCCGAGAGCATCGAACTGGCCCGCTCCACCGACGAGGAAAAGCAAAGCCAGCTTCAGCGCCTGGCGGACTTCCAAGCCCGCAACACCGCGCAGAGCGGCGCCATGCTCAAGCGCCTGCAGCAGGCCGTGATCGACAACAGCAACGTGTTCGAAGTCCTGATGGACGCCGTGCGCGTCTGCTCGCTGGGCCAAGTCACGTCGGCCCTGTTCGAGGTGGGCGGGCAGTACCGGCGCAGCATGTAAGCACACGCCACCACGCGATCCCGCAGGCCTCCTTCGGGAGGCCTTTTCTTCGCGCCAACGGCCGGCTCACGCCACACTGCGCAGCCCACAATGCCGCCATGAGAGTGCTTCTGTTCGTTGTGCACCAGATTTGGTGGCTGGCTGTCGCCTATCTGCCCATCGCTCAGTTCAGGCTCCGTCAAACCTACAGCCGCTCCATCGGTTGCCCAGAAGCCGGGGACTGCTACGTTCCCGGATCGGAGTTTTTGCTGAACCTCGATCTGCTGATCTTTTGCTCTGGATTCGTCCTGTGGCCGCTGTGCGTCCACCACTTCATCGTGAGGCCTTGGCTCGCGTACCGCCGCGCGGCGACTGCACGCGCCCAGCGACCGAACTTGTTATGAAATTCCACAAGGCCTTGGGGTGGACGGCGCTCTTTCTCGTAGGCGTTGGCGGAGTGGTCGCCGGGTTGGTGCGCCCTGATCGAACGGATGCGGCCATCGTCATCAGCGCGGCCACCTGCGATGTTCGTGCCCCCCAGGTTCCGCTGAAGATCCAAGACGTCGCTGGTCAGTTCTCGGACCTGGATGCAAACGAGGTCAACGCGCTGCTGATGGCCAAAATGTCCGGGACCTTCCAGGCTCAAACCAGCGGGAATTGGATCCTGACTGGACGCCTCGATCAGGCGTTGCTGAAAAAGTGGCAGGCTGCCGCAGCCTCGCGCGCACCCGCGCGGTTGCTCATCAGCAGCGCGGGCGGCGATGAGGCGGTGGCCCTGCAACTGGCCGCAGATCTCCAACGTTGGAGGACGCCGGTCATCGTGTTTGGCTTGTGCGGTTCAGCCTGCGCCAACTACCTGCTGCCGGCGGCGCATTCCATTCGTCTGAGCGGTCCGGTGCTGCTTCACGGCTCAGCTCGCGACTGTCAGGACCGCTTGGGAGCCTGGCAGGCTTGGTTCAGACTGGGCTCAAGTGGGGCCGCCGCGCTGCGGGAGGCCTCCACCCGGCAAGATCAATTCGACGCGCAGCACCCCCAGTTGCGCGACCTGACACGCCTCAGCGCCCACCCCAGCCGCGGCGACCCCACGGGACAACCCCACGACTGGCTGGTGGTGCCCGCCTCAGCCCTGCGAGCCCGGCTGCCACAGTTGGAGATCGACCCCAGCTACCCCCAGCGCCTGGCCACGCTTTTGACCTTGCACCAAGCGATGCCGGAGTTGGGGGCACTTTACGCACCGTCCCGACTCCCACCCCCTTGACTCGGGCACTGGCGCTGCCACCGCGACGGGTCTACAGTCGTCTAACTCTCTGCCTCCCATTTCGCTGTGCGCCTCCCCTCCGCCCCCCTGTCCCGCCGCACCTGCTTGGGCAGCCTGAGCCTGTTGGGCTGGGCCCCGCTCACCGCGAGCGCGGCCGAGGACACGGTGCTGTACAGCTATCACCTCAAGCCGCCGTACTTGGACTTGACCCGCAAAGAAGGTCTGTACTACGAGTTGGCCGACTTGCTCAGCCTGCGGGTGCCGGGCCTGCGCTGTCGGGTGGAATACCTGCCGCGGCGGCGCTTGGAAGCGGACTTGGTGGCCGGGCGGTTGCGCGGGGCGATTCTGGGCGTGCACCCCACCTGGTTCCGCGACGCCGAGCGTTCGCGCTACCTCTGGACCCCGCCGGTGATGCGCGATGCCGACGTGGTGGTGTCACGCCACGACCACCCCGTGGCGTACACCGGGCCGGACTCGTTGGTGGGCGTGCGCATGGCCTTGCCCCGCGGCTACTACTACGCGGGCATCGAAGAGCTGGTCCAAGCCGGGCGTATTCCGCGCGAGGAAAGCGAAAGTGACGAAACCGCGCTGATGATGCTGTCGCTCGGGCGGGCGGACGCCACGGTGATCACCCGCCGCACGCTTTACACCTTGCTGGCGCGGCGCCCCGGGCTGCGGGGCCGTTTTCATGTGGCCCCCAAACCCCACGACGAATACGAACGCCACATCCTGGTGCCCCACGATCAGCCCGCGCTGCACAAGCAGCTCAGTGAAGGCGTGGCGCTGCTGGCCCGCGACCCAGCTTGGCAGGGCCGCCTGCAGGAACAGTCGCTGCGCTGATCAAACCGTCCGTGCCTGAACCAACGGGGCCAGCAGCGGATGCGCCACGCGCTTGTGCGCGGTCACCAAATAGAAGCGTTCTTCCACGCCGTCACACAACCCCACGGGCGCCACGCCATAGTGGGTCGTGAGCGCCGGCCGCACCAAGTCGGCGGCCGGAAAAACGCCCATGCCTTCGGCGCCGAAGGCCTTGAGCAACGCACTGTCCTCAAACTCCCCGACTACGCGTGGCCGAACGCCGTGGCGCTCGAACCAAGCATCCAATTGACGTCGCAAGGCGGCATGGCGCGTGGGCAAGAGTACCGGGACCTCGCCCAAAGCCTGTGGAAACCGCTGGGCCACGGATTGCCACGCGGGCGCGGCATACCACGAGACGGCGGAGCGCCCCACCTCGTGGCCGTGCAGACGGACGCCGCCGGCCGTGGGAATGCGGTCTGAAAACACGGCATCCAGTTTGTGCAGGGCCAAATCGGCGATCAAACCCTCTTCTTCGTGGACCTGGACGATCAAGTGCAAGTGGGGAGTGCTCAGCACCGGACGCAGCAGGTCTTGCACCACCCATTTGGGCAGGCTGTCCACCACGCCGATCTGCAAGCGCACCGCCGGCACCGAGCCGGCCTCACGGACCACGGTCGGCAGCTGATCTCCAATCTGAAAAATCTGATCGGCCACCCGCAAAGCGGCCTGGCCGGCTTCGGTCAACGCCAATCCCCGGCCGGCCGGCTTGAGCAAGGCATGGCCCAAGTCGCGCTCCAGGGCCTTGACCTGCGCGCTCACGGTCTGCACCGCCATGCCCAGCCGCTCGGCCGCTCTGGACATGCTGCCCTCGGTCGCCACAACCCAAAAGTAGTGAAGGTGCCGGTAGCTGAATTCGTTCATATTCTCTTTTTTAAGGATTATTTATTCGCAATCAACTGCTTTTTTAAGAATAGTTGAATTTCTACAGTCGCGGCTTTTCAAGAACAAGGAGCGCGCCATGCCGCCACTCGAAACCACCTCGGCCCTGCTGCCCTGGCTTTACCAGCCCTTCCTGGGGCAAGCCGTCTGGGCGTGGCTGCTGTTCATGGGCATCGTACTGACCCTGTTGGTGCTGGACCTGGGGGTCTTGAACCGAGGGGACAAGGAGATCAGCATCCGGGCCAGCTTGTGGCAATCGGCAGGCTACATCGCCGCAGGCGTTGCGTTCGGGGGATGGATCGCCGTCCAGCAGGGCTCAGACGCGGGTTTGACTTACCTGACGGGCTACGTGATTGAAAAGGCGCTGTCGATCGACAACCTGTTCGTCATCGCCACCGTATTCGCCGCCCTGCAAGTACCCCGGCACCTTCAGCACCGGGTGCTGTTCTGGGGCATCCTGGGCGTGATCGTGTTGCGCGCCTTGCTCATCGGCGGCGGTACGGCGCTCGTTCAGCGCTTCGACTGGATGCTGCCCGTGTTTGGTGCCCTGCTGGTGTGGACGGGATGGCGCATGTGGCCGCGCAGCGGCATGGAAGACGAGCCGCCGAGCATTCCCGGCCTCGAAACCCTGCGCCGCTGGTTGCGCGTGACGCCCCAACTCCAGGGCAACCAGTTTTGGGTGCGCCGCGATGTCGGCGACGGCAAAGGCAAGCAATGGTGGGTGACGCCGCTGTTCTTGGCCTTGTGCGCCATCGAAACCGCGGACCTGATCTTTGCCATCGACTCGGTTCCCGCCGTGTTGGCGGTGACGACCGACCCTTACTTGGTCTACACCAGCAACATCTTTGCCATCTTGGGCTTGCGGGCGCTGTACTTCGCCCTGGCCGAAATGCTGCACCGCTTCCACTACCTGAAGCACGCCCTGGCCGTGTTGCTGGTGATGATTGGCGCCAAGGTCCTGTTCGCGCCGTTCCTCGGCCACCCGCCGTCCTGGGTGTCGCTGACGCTGACGATCAGCATCCTGGCGGCGGGCGTGGGCCTGTCGCTCGCCCGGCCGGACCCGTTGATCCTGCGTCGCACCGGCCCCGCGGCGTTGCCGGCCCCGGGCACAGGGCAGGAGAGCTAAGCCCAGGCCGCCCCGCGCCGGCCCGGTCAGCCCGCCATCCAGTGGGGCAAGGCCGTGGCCAGCGGGGGCAGCAGGGCCAGCAGCACCGTGCCCAAGAAAATAGCCATCAAGGCGGGCCCCACCGCCTTGGCCACATAGGGCAAGGGCTTCTTGAACAGCGCTGCCGCAAAGTAGACGTTCATGCCGGCCGGCGGGCACAAGAAGCCCGCCTCCATGGCCGCCAGGAACAAGATGCCAAAGTGCAAGGGGTCCAATCCGTAGTGCTGCGCCAGCGGCAGCAGCAGCGGCACCAGCACCACGATGGCGGCATAAATCTCCATCAGCGCCGCCGCCACGCACAAGAAAGCGCACAGCGCGACCAAGAACGCATAGCGGTTGGGCAGCCACTGCGGCACCTGCTCCACCGCCAGGTCCGGGATGCCCGCATCAACCAAGAAATTGGTGAGCGCCAGCGCCATGCCCAGGATCAGCATCACCCCACCGATGATCTGCGCGCAATCCCCCAAGCAGCGCCCCAGGGCCCGTGCGTCCAGTTCACGGTGGATCCCCACGGTGGTGAGCAAGGCGTACGCCGCGGTGAGCGCGGCCGCCTCCGTGGGCGTGGCCCAGCCCCCCAACATGGCACTGAGGGCCACGACGGGCGCCGCCAGTTCCCACTTGGCCGCCCACAGCGCGGCCCCGAGCGGGGGGCGTTGGGGGAAGGACGCGGGTACCGCTGGCGCTTCGCCCCGCCGGCCCAGGCGCCAAAAACCGCCAAAGAACAACAAGCTGGCCACCATCACCAGAGCGGGCAGCAGACCGGCCAAAAACATGTCCCGGATGGGCACCTTGACCAGAATGGCCACCAGGATCATGGGCACTGAAGGCGCGAGCAACACCCCCAGCGCACTGGCACTGGTCACCAGCCCGATGCCCTTGCGCTCGGGGTAGCCCGATTGCATCAAAAGCGGCAGCAGCAATCCCCCCAAGGCCAAGATCGTGACCCCGCTGCCCCCGGTGAAGGCGGTAAAGGCCGAACAGAGCAGGGCGACCGCCAGCACGGTGCCCAAGGGCCCGGCGCCAAACGTCGCCGTTAAACACCGACCCACGCGCTGCGCGGCGTCCGTGCGGGCCAGCAACAAGCCCGCCAAGGTGAAGAGCGGAAGCGCCGGCAGCGACGGGTTGACGGTGATTTGGTAGTGCGACAGGGGCACCGACGCCAGCGGCAGCCCCTCGCTCCAAAAGAGGGCCACCGCCAAGCCCCCCAGCACGGCAAAGATGGGCGTGCCCATCACCAACAGCACCATGAGCACGCCCAGCGCGGGGATCCACGGCAGCGCCTGCCCTTCGCCCCAGGCCGCGGCCAGCGCCCCCGCAAGGGGAATCAGCGGCGCCAGCACCCGCCGCCACGGCCCCGGCCCAAAGCAGTGGGCCGCCAACTGCAGCCCCAGCAGGGCAAAACCCGCCGGCAAGCTGGCTTGCACCCACCAGACGGGGAGCCCATAGGCCAGGACCATCGCCCCTTGGCGCTCGGCCTGAACAAACTGCGCCGCCGCCCAGGCCAGCACGCCACAGATCAACGCCGCCCCGCCCTTGCCCAGCACCTGCATCACGCGGGGCCCGGCCAAGCTGGCGCCGAAGTCGCTGCCCAACGTGGCCAGGTGGCCATGGCGCTCCGCCGCCACGGCCCCGAAGAGGGCCACCACCAGCCCCAGGTGCTGCACCAGGGCGGCCGCGTTGTCCAGGCCCGTGCCCGTTTTGCGCAGCACCATCTCCGCCAACGGCAGGCCCACCATCGCGGCCAGGGCCGCGGCGGCCAGCCAGGCATCCCAATCAGACACCCGCGCCCACACCGACCGCCCCGGGGCGGTCGCGTCTTCGCGCTCAGCGCCCACCACGTACCGCCTTCACATGGGCCATGACCTCATCAAAGGTTTCGGCGGGCACCAGGCTGCCCCGCAGCTTGGGGTACAGCTTCTCGGCCAAGTCGGTCCACTCTTTGAGTTGCTCCGGCGTGGGCTTGTGCACCTGCAGCCCGCGCTTGCGCATGGCTTCGACCGATTCTTCGACCTCGCGTCGGGCGGCCGCGCGAATCGCCACCCCCGCCTTCTCGCCCGCCGCCTTCAGCGCCACCTGTGCGGCGGGGCTCATGGCCTCCCAGGCCTTGGCCGTCACCACCACCGCCCCAACCACCGGGGCCCAGTTCAGGTCCAGCATGTGCGGGGCGGGGCCGAAGACCTGCGTGGCCAGCGCGAAATAGGGCGTGGTGGGCACGACCTGAATCATGCCGGTCTGCAAGGCGGGCAAGACGTCATTGGTTTCCAGCGGCACCGGCGTGTAGCCCAGGCCCTTCATCAGCGCCTGCTGCTCGGTTTCCGGCCCCCAACTGAAGAACTTCAGCGGCTTGAAGTCGTCAGGGCGCACGGCCGCGGTTTTCGAAAAGAACCGCACCCACCCCGCATCCCCCCAGGCCACAACCACAAAACCCTTGTCGAGGAAGCGCTTCTCCAGGCCCGCCCGCAGCTTCTCGCGCACCGCATCGACTTCGTCCCAGCTCCGAAACAGCAGCGGCAGGTTTTGCAAGGCGGAGACGCTGGGCTCGATGTCCCGCAAGCCCACCACGGTCATCATGGCGCCCTGCAACTGGCCAATGCGCAAGCGCCGCAGCAATTCGTGTTCACCGCCTTGGCTGCCGTCGGTGAAGACGGTCACTTTCGCGCCTGGGCCTTGGGCGGCCCGCCAGGCCTCGCCCATCTCCAGCAGTTGCTGGTGGTGCGAAGAGCCCTTGGGCGCCACGGTACCGATGCGCAGCTGCATCAGGCCTTGGGCTTGGGTTGCGGGTGCGTGGGCCAGCCAGGCGGCCAGCGCCATCAGGGCTCCGCGTCGGTGCATCGTCATGTCATCCCCCTGTCAAAACCGGTCATCGGCGGTGTCCAGCAGCCACTGGGCCCGCTCCCGCATCACCGCGTTGGCCAGATTGCGATGGCGATCGGCCACCTGAAGGGCCTGGCGCAGCCACGCCTCCCATTGCCCGCGGTCCTGCAGCCCCAAGGCTTCGGCCTGGGCGACCCAAATCCCGGCCTTGCGCCCCCCGGACGCCTGCTGCGCCTGGGCAAAGTAGGCCTGGGCTTTCGCCAACTGCCCGCCCGGCAGGCTGGCTTCCAGGCTGCCCAGCAGCGCCGCCACGTCCCCCTCGCCCCAGTCGGGCTGCTGCCGCCACACCCACAGCGCCAGGCGCTGCGCCAGCGGCCAGTCCGCGACGACCTCGGGTTGATCTTTGGACAGGCTGATGCGCGCGGCCCAGGCCGCCGCCAACCAATACCCGAGGGCCCGTTGCTCCGGGCTGAGGCTGGGCATGCGGTCCTCCCGCAGGCGCGCCTCCCAGTCCGGTATCGGGGTGGCCAGCGCCCGCCGCGCATGGCCCTCGGCGCGTGCAAACAGTCGCGTGGCTCGCATTCGCTCGGCTTGCGCTCCCTTGGGGTCCTGCGCTTCCCGGCGCTCGGCCTCAAAAGCAACAAACGCGTAGGCGTATTGCGCAAAACCCGAGGCGACCGCCACCCCCAAGCGGGCGTGCCCCGGCTGCTCCCGCAGCACCGACTCCGACAGCTTCAAATAAAAGGCGCTGGCCTCGCGGGCGAGGCCCACATCGTCCTCATCCGTCTGTTGGTTTTGCGCCAAAGCATCCGCCAGCAGGGCTTGGGTGGAGCAGCCGCCCAAAGCCGATGCCAGGATCAGTACGACCCCTCCGCACCAAGAAACGGGCCCACGCCGAAGTGAAAGCGTACTCATCGAACCATCCTGCCAGGGGTGACACGACAATGAAAGCCCCACTTCCCCGGG
Source organism: Inhella gelatinilytica (assembly GCF_016093295.1). Lineage (GTDB taxonomy): Bacteria > Pseudomonadota > Gammaproteobacteria > Burkholderiales > Burkholderiaceae_C > Inhella > Inhella gelatinilytica. The sequence goes on from NZ_JAEDAL010000001.1 coordinate 317,461, forward strand.
GCAGCTGTCGAGCGCAGGTTTTAAGAGTTCCCCAACCCCGCCAGCGCTCGAATCTGCCCAGCGGCAGCCCATTGCGCCAATCGAATCGGCGTCATGGCACCGTCTGCTGACTCCGGACTGAGACCCGGCTCCCCCGGCACACCGCCCACGCTGCGGTTGCGGCCATTGGCTTTGGCCTGCTGCATGGCCCATTCCGCCACCAGCACGGCCTCTTGCCAGCTGAGGGCGCGCTCAGGGGCAAAGGGCCAGCAGGCATAGCCCACCGACACCGTCAGCTGAACCACCTCGCCCCAGGGCAACGCCACCGGGTGGGCCGCCACGGCCAAACGCAGCCGCTCCGCACACGCGCGTGCCGCCGCCGGATCGTCGGCGGGGATCAGCGCCAGGAATTCCTCCCCACCCCACCGCACCAGTAAATCGCCTTCGCGCTGGGCCAATGCCAAGCGCGTGGACACCACGCCCAAAACGAAGTCGCCCACATGACGGCCCCACTTCGCATTGATGGATTGCAACTCATCCAGATCAACGATCAAAAAGGCGTAGCGGGGAGCTTGCGCCCGACGCTCACCCACGGCGTGGACGATGCGATTGAGCCGCTCCTCCAGCGCCCGACGACTGCCCAGCACCCCAAGGGAGTCGGATTCCGCAACCAGGGCCAACTCGGCATGGGCGTCCTGCAAGTCGCGATGCTGAACCTGCAGGGCCTTGAGCGAGTCCTGCCATTGACTCATCAAACTGCGGCCCTGCGCTTCGGACTCCGCCAGTTGCTGATCCTTCGCCTTCAAGGCCTGCTGCAAGGTCTGGATTTGCTGCTGCGCATGAACCGCTTGCTGGTTTTGCGACTGTACGGCTTGGAGCAGGCGGTGCCCTACGCAGGCGACCCCGGCCAAGGCGGCCCAGCCGACCCCGCCGCCGGCCCAAGCCAAGGCCGCCGCCCAGGCGCCGGTGGTCCACACCGCCCAGAGTGCCCCCAGCCCGCACAGCCCAGCCGCAACCAGTCCACCCAGCCAGAACCGGGGGAGCCAGCGCGCGCACGAGGGTTCAGGCACCATGGACCGTTGGGCCGCAAAGGGCGGGGATAGAAGGGGCCGAGTGTAGGCATGCCCTCGGCGCTTGCGCATCGGCCCTTTCCCGGCCCGCGCCGGAGCGTCCCCGACGGGGCCCATCGCCCCCCGCTGTAACGCCCCGGCGGGCTATGCTTGACCGTTATGACACTGCACCTGCCCACGCTCCTGACCGCCCTGCTGCTGCATGTGCTGTGGTTCACGGCCGCCCTGCCACGCTTGGTGGGCCGTCCCATGAGCGTGGCAATGCGCTGGGTGCAGCTCAGTCTCGGGCTACAAAGCACCGTGGCGGTGGGTGCCCTGATCCATGCGCACTGGCCCCTGCCTTCTGCCGTGCAATTGCTGGCTTTTGCCGCGCTCGGCGCGGCTGTGGTGGCTGCCCAGCGCGGGGTGCAGGCCTGGATGGGCAAGCGACCCCTCAGCCACACCGCCTGGGTGATGGGGCTCGCCGGCCCGCCCCTGCTCGCTGGGGCGTGGTTTTACCAACCCCTGCTGGTGGAAGGTCTTGCCGCGAGTTGGCTGGCCCTGTTGGTGGCGGTCCTGATCGTGGCGCTGGTGGCGCCCGCGCCGCAAGCGCCGGAACTGCACACCCGTTGGAGTCGGTTGTGGGCGCTGACCCTGCTCCCGGCTCAGTTGCTCTTCATCCACCAAGGCATGACCCTTTGGGGGGCGCCACCGCCCGCGACCTGGAGCCTGGCGCTGTACGGGAGTTTGATGCTGGCGTCCTGGGGCATGACCAGCGCGGTGCTGGCCGGCTGGCGGGGGGAGGCCGATGGGCGACTGCGCCACCAAACCAAGACCGATGCCCTGACTCAGCTGGCCAATCGCCGGGCCTTTGAACAGCGGGGCAACGAGATGATGGCCGTGGCCAGACGACATCGCGAACCGCTCGCACTCATGGTCTTGGACGTGGATCACTTCAAGCAGGTGATCGACCTGCATGGTCACACAAGTGGCGACGAGGCCCTGGGGCTGCTCGCTCGATTGATGCGCAACGCCATTCGACCGGGTGACTGCGCAGCGCGCCTGGGTGGCGAGCAGTTTGGGGTGTTGCTGGCCCGCACGCAAGGGGAAGGTGTGGAAGCCCTGGATGCCCGCATTCGCGCCACGCTGGAGTCCTCGGCCGAGCAAGAGCTGGGCTTCGTGCTCGACTACAGCGCCGGCTGGTCGCTGATGCGCTCGGGCGACCGTCATGTCGAGGACATGGTGCGCCGCGCCGATGCGGGGCTGTGGGCCGCCAAGCACCAAGGACGGGGCCGGCTGTGCGCCGAACCGGGATTGGCCCCGCATGACTGAGCCCCGCCGCCTGGCGCTGCGTGGCGACCTGCTCGACTTCATCCACGCCCCGCCGCCCGATGCTGCGCTGGACGCCCCGCCGCCCGGTGTGCGCTGGCGCCCTGACCACTGGCTGCTGATCGAGGACGGCCGCATCGTCGCCGTGCAGGCCGAGGCCCCCGATGCCCGCTGGCCCCGCGACGAGCGCCCGGGTCGGCTGCTGCTGCCGGGCTTCATCGACACCCATGTGCATGCGCCGCAGCTCGACGTCATCGCCAGCTACGGCACCGAGCTGCTGGACTGGCTGAACCGCTACACCTTCCCGGCCGAGAAGGCCTGGGCCGACCCGGCGGTGGCCGCCGCCGGCAGCGCCCGCTTCCTGGATCAATTGCTGGCCCACGGCACCACCGCGGCGTTGGTCTTCCCGACCGTGCACAAGGGCAGCGTGGACGCCCTGTTCACGGCGGCCGAAGCGCGCGGCATGCGCCTGATCACCGGCAAGTGCCTGATGGACCGCCATGCGCCCGAGGGCCTGCGCGACACGGTGGCTGAAGCGGAGCGGGACAGCCTCGAGCTGATCCAGCGCTGGCACGGCCGCGGCCGCAATGCCTATGCCCACACCGTGCGCTTCGCCCCCACCAGCAGCGAGGCCCAGCTCGACCTGGCGGGCGCGCTTCTGGCCGCCCACCCCAGCAGCTACCTGCAGACCCATGTGGCGGAGAACCGCGCCGAGGTCGACTGGGTGCGCCAGCTCTTCCCCACAGCGCGCAGCTACCTGGGCGTGTACGAGCGCCACGGCTTGCTCGGCCCGCGCTCGACGCTCGCCCACGGCATCTGGCTGGACGACAACGACCGCGCGGCGCTGCGCGCCACTGGTTCGGTGATCGCCCACAGCCCCACCAGCAACCTCTTTCTGGGCAGTGGCCTGTTCGACTGGCGCGGCCGGGCCGCCGAGGGCGTGCGCCTGTCCATCGCCAGCGATGTGGGCGGTGGGGTCAGCCTCTCGCTGCAACGCACGCTGGCCGCCGCATACCAGGTGGCCGCCCTGCAGGGCCAGCGGCTGGACGCCTTCACGCTCTTGCACGCCGCCACTGCGGGCAATGCGGACTCGCTTCAGCTTGGTCACGAAATCGGCCGCCTGGAGCCCGGTTGCGTGGCCGATGTGTGCTGCTGGCGCTGGGCCGACGCGGGCTCGGTGCTGGACCATCGCTTGGGGCGCGCCGACAGCTTGCATGAGCGCCTGTTCGCCTGGCTGATGTTGGGCGACGAGCGACTGCTCGAGGCGGTGTGGGTGGCGGGGACCCAGTCAACCTAGCCACGGCCCTTCAGCAGATCGCTCAGGGCGCTGTCACAAGACTGCCATCAATCCGACACAGCCGTGTCATGGATGAGGGGCAGCATGGCCGGCACCTTCAATGCAAAAAGTGATCGGTGATGCTGGCCATCTCAACCCCCCTCTATTCATCTCCCGCAGCGCCCCTGGCGAGCGGCCGTCTGACCATCCACTGGGCCCAGCACCTGGATGAACTTCGGGAAGCGCAGCGGCTTCGCCATCAGGTGTTTTCACAGGAGTTGGGGGCCCTGCTGCGCCCCCCTCGGGGCACCCCGGCCGGGCACGACGCGGACCTCTACGATGAGCATTGCGAGCATTTGCTGCTGCGGGCTGAGTCGCCCACGGGCGAGCCCGGCCCCGTGGTCGCGTGCTACCGCGTGCTGACGGCGGACGCCGCCCGTCGCATCGGGGGTTTTTACGCCGATTCCGCGTTTGATCTGATTCGCCTGCGCCATGAACGCCACCGCATCGCTGAATTGGGACGCGCCTGCGTGGCGCCCGCCTATCGGCGTGGCGCCGCCGTCCTGATGCTGTGGGGCGCCATTGCCGAGCACCTTCAGCGCCGCCGACTGGACCTGCTGATTGGCTGCGCGAGCGTGGACGCCCGCCACGGGGCTCAGAACGCTTGGGCCCTTTGGAATCAATTGGCTCCGCGCCACCTGGCGCCCATTGAATGGCAGGTGCGACCCCGCACGCCGCTGCACTTGGCGCCCGCCGCATCGTCCGTCGAAATGCCCCCCCTGCTGCGGGGCTACTTGAAGGCCAATGCGCAACTGCTGGGCGCTCCGGCCTGGGATCCCGACTTCCGCTGCGCCGACTTTCCGCTGATGCTGAGATTGGCGGATCTCCCCGCCAACTACCACCGACGTTTTTTGGGCGGCACGGCCGCGTCCTGACCCACGCTGCGGGGGTCGCCCCCGGTCTTGATCCGTTTCAAGCCCCCCGCAACTGCCGCTTGCGTCGCCGTCTGGCCGTCGATACGCTGGGGTCATCGTGTGACGGAGTTCATGATGGCCGCTCAGAATCGCATCGCTTCCCTTCGCACCCTGGCCTTGGTGGGCCCCGCTGGCAGCGGCAAAACCACCTTGGCCGAGGCCCTGTTGCATGCGGCCGGTGCCGTGCCGGCGCAGGGTGCCGTCGAAAAAGGCAACACCGTCAGCGACCACGACGCGATTGAGCGTCGCATGCAACATTCGCTGCAAAGTAGCCTGCTGCATTTCGAGCACAACGGCCTGCGCGTGCACGTGATCGACACCCCGGGCAGTCCGGACTTCACCGGGCAGGCCCTGCCCGCGCTGGAGGCCGTGGAGACCGCGGTGGTCGTGCTCGACGCCCAACGCGGCATCGAGCTGATGGCCCAGCGCATGTTGGACGCCGCCAAGGAGCGCGGCCGCGATCGGGTCATCGTCATCAACAAGATCGATGCCCCGGGCGTCGACCTGCCCGCGCTGTTGGAACAGATCCAAGCCACCTTCGGCAAGGAGTGCTTGCCGCTGAACCTGCCCCACGCCGGGGGCGTGGCGGACTGCTTTTTCCGAGCCACGGGGAGCAGTGACTTTGGGTCGGTCGAGGCGGCCCACAGCGCCCTGGTTGAGCAGGTGGTGGAGGTGGACGCCGCTTTTGTCGACCGCTACCTGAATGACGGCGATGTGCCGGCCACCGAATTGCACGCGCCGCTGGAACAGGCCTTGCGCGAGGGGCACCTGATCCCGGTTTGCTTTTGTGCCGCCAAGAGTGGCGTGGGCGTGCCCGAGTTGCTGACCGTCATCGACAAATTGCTCCCCAACCCGGGCGAGGCCAACCCCCCGGAGTTCCTGAGCGGCGAGGGCGCCGAGGCCCAAGCGGTCCGCGTCAGCCTCGATCCGGAGGCCCACGTGCTGGCCCATGTGTTCCAGGTTCGGGCCGACCCCTTCCTGGGCAAATTGGGCTTCCTGCGCGTGCACCAAGGCACGCTGCAGAAGAACATGCAGCTCTACGTCGGCCATGGTCGCAAGCCCGTCCGTGTCGGCCACCTGTTTGCCCTGCAAGGCAAGACCCAGGTTCCGCTGGACCAGGCGGGCCCCGGCGAAATTTGCGCCGTGGCCAAACTGGATGAATTGCACCCGGACGCCGTGCTTCATGACGCCACCGAGGACGAGCACATCCACTTGGCCCCGCTGACCGTTCCCACCCCGGTCCATGGCCTGGCCCTTTCGCCCACGCGCCATGGCGACGAGCAGCGCTTGTGGGATGTGATGCACCGTTTGGTCGAAGAGGACCCCTGCCTCAAACTCGAGCAGGCTGCGCAGACCAACGAGACCGTGGTCTACGGGCTCGGGGAATTGCACCTGCGGGTGCTACTGGAACGCTTGAAAGAGACCTTCAAATTCGAGGTCAAGACCCAACCCCCACGCATTGCGTATCGCGAAACCATCACCGCCTACTCTGAAGGCCACTACCGTCACAAGAAGCAAAGTGGTGGTGCCGGACAGTTTGGCGAGGTGTGGCTCAAGGTGGAGCCCAAAGAGCGCGGCACGGGCTTCGAGTTTGTCGACCATGTCAAAGGCGGGGTGATTCCCACGGCCTTCATCCCGGCGGTGGAGAAAGGGGTGCGTGAAGCCTGTGCGCTGGGCGTCCTGGCGGGCTATCCCTTGGTCGACCTCAAGGTCACCGTCTTCGACGGCAAGCACCACAGTGTGGACAGCAAAGAAATCGCGTTCGTAACCGCCGCCAAGAAGGCCGTGCAATTGGCCGTCCGCGAGGCCCGCCCGGTGGTCCTGGAGCCCGTGGTACAGGTCGAAGTGCTGACACCGGAAGCCAGTGTTGGGGATGTCTCGGGCGATCTGGCCAGCCACCGGGGGCAAGTCACCGGAACGCGCGCAGCCATTCCGGGCCAACTGGTGGTGCAAGGGCTGGCTCCTTTGGCCGAGCTCGCCGCCTTTCAAACGCGGTTGAACGCCCTGACCAGCGGCCAAGCCCGCTACACCCTGGCCTTCAGTCATTACGACCCCGTTCCGCCCAACACCCAGGCGCAGCTGGCCGCGGCCTACAAGGTGCAAGACGACACCGACTGATTCTGGAGCGCCCATCGCTGGGGCCCCGTCGCACGGCCAGCCCTCAGATCAGCCTCAAGTGGGTTCCGTCGCGCGTTTCTTCAATCAACGCCTGGGCGCTGCGATAGCCCTGGGCGTCGAGGTCCAGCCCATCGCGGGCGGCGTGGGCCAACAGGGTGGCCTCGAGCGCCAACAAGCGGGTACACAACAGCGGGAATTCCAGCCGGTGGGCGGTCTCCAGTTGTGCCGCTGCACCGCGGTACGCACCCAGCAACTGCGCCGCGCGGCTGTAGCTGATTTCTGGGGGATGCTCTTGCTCCAAGGCCACCTCCATGTGGTCGTCCAGTTGGGGATGAATCAAGCGGCCATCGCGGGTCTCGGCGATACGGGCGCCGTCCTGCTCCACCACGATGCCGGGCGCGATGCACTTGAAGGCCAGCATGATTTCCAAGGCATCGCGCAGGACGCTTTGCGGCAAGGGCGGCTCCGCCCGCTGCTGCGCAGTCAAGAAGCGGATCGTGAACACGGCGGGCTAGCGCGCCTGACCCGCGCGCCGTGATTCGAACAACGCCGGCAACAACGCAATCTGCATGGGGCCTCCTGCTCAAACGGCCTCCCACTGTGAGGCGGGTGCCCAAGATCAATCCGCCGATAAAGGCGGGCTTCACCCCCTTCACTTGCCCATCAACCGTGCCCGTTGGATTCAGCGCGAGTCCGATTTGATCTGGCAAAAACCCGTCGTTGGCGCCCCTCTAGCCCACCCCCCAACCGGGTGGATGGTGGATGGCACACGCTGGGCACAATCCCGCCCTTTTTCGGGAGAACCCTATGACCCTTCGTGCGATTTGGGCGGCTGCGGCCCTGTGTGTGGCCGGCATGGCGCAGGCTGAAACCACCGTGCGCCCCGTGATCGGCGCTTCCTTCACCGCCGGCGGCGAGAAGCTGGCCCGCGTGAGCTTTACCGATGGCTCGCACCAAGACGTGCGCAGCGGCGGCTTGGTGCACCTGTTCGGCGGCTTTGAAGTTCAAATGGATTCGTTGCCGCTGACCGTACAAGCCAACATCGGTTATCACGTCGACAACAGCGCCGCGAAAAATGGTGAAGTGCGATTCCAGCGCTGGCCCATTGAAGTGCTGGGCTTCTTTCAAGGGGGCGACGGCTGGCGCTTCGGCGGTGGCGTGCGCAAGGCCAACGGCGTGAAGCTGACGAGTTCCGGCGCCAGCTACATCGGCAACTACGACATGTCAGCCAAGGCCGGCTGGGTGCTGCAAGCCGAGCACGTCTGGCCCAAGGGCTTGAGCGCCTTTGTACGCGTGGTCAGCGAGAAATACGAAGTGCAGGGTGCCGAGGTCCAGGGGCGCCACGTGGGTGTGGGCACGAGCTACCGCTTCTAAGCCGGTCAACGCCCCCTCCAGCGCCGCAGCCCGTCGGGTTGCGGCGTTTTTTTTCACCCGAACCCGCGGCTCAGGGCTTGCAGGCCTCGGTATAGAAGGAATACGGGCACGCCGCGTGGTACTGGGCATCCCCGCCAATGGAGACCTGCTCGCCCTCGCGCACCCGTCGCCCTTCGCCGTCCACGCGCACATTGAAGCTGGCTTTGCGCCCACAGCCGCAGACCGTTTTCAACTCTTCGATCTGGTCGGCCAGCAGCCCCAAGGCCGCTGCGCCTTCAAAGCCATTGCCTTGGAAATCCGTGCGCAAGCCGTAGCAAATCACCGGCACCCCATGCAGCACCGCGATTTGATGCAATTGCCGCACCTGCGCGGTGGTGAGGAACTGGGCCTCATCGATCAGCAGACAGGCGGTGTCGGTCGGCAAATCCGCCGCACGAAATTCGTGCGCGGCGCTGAAGGTTTGCGCCTCCCGCTGCAGCCCCAATCGGGTCCCAATGACCCCGGCGCCGAACCGGTCATCGATCTGCGCCGTGTACAGCGCCACGCTGCGGCCCAGGCGTTCGTAGTTGTGGGCCACGCCCAGTAGCGCCAGCGTCTTGCCGGCAGCCATCGCGCCGTAGCGCCAAAAAAGTTTTGCCATGGCGGCCCCAGGTTTCAAGGATGGGGCGTCCGACCGCCCCGTTTCGGGCGCGGATTGTCTCGCCAAGCCGCAGGCCCGCGTTTCCACCCACTCAACATCCGTGTTGCGAATCATTCGCATTTGCAATACAGTTGTACTCATTCGCTGTCATCCGCAAGTTCCCATGCCCTCCGCCACCCTGCTGCCCCTTGCCCCACCGGGCTGGACCCCCGAGCCCCGCCGCTTGCGCAGCGGAGCCTTGGTGGTGGTAGTGCACGCGCTCGTGGTGCTCGCGCTCGGGCAAAGCGGGCGAACTGCCATCCGCACGCTGGCGCCCGAGCCCCTGGCCGTGCACCTGATCGCCGAGCGGCCGCCGATCGATCGCCCCCGAGCCAATTCCGCGCCCCGAGCAACCGCCACCCTGCCCTTGCCGCCGCATCCCGCGGCGGTGACGCTTCCTCCCCCCGAAGTCCCGGCCGTTGTGACGCCGTCGACCACGGCCCTACTTCCCCACGCCGTCAGCCCGCCCAACCCGCAGGGCAGTCCCACCAGCGCCCCGCCCGCAGCCGTCACCTCGCCCAAGGTCGTTCCCGCCTCGGCCCTGCGCTACCGCGTCGAACCCGCCGTCGAGGTGCCGCGCCTGTCGCGACGCGCGGGGGAGTCGGGCCGGGTGGGCTTGCGCGTGCTCTTTGACACCCAAGGCAGCCCGCGCGAAATCCAACTCAGCCGCAGCTCGGGCTTTGCCCGCTTGGATGCCCAAGCGCTGGAGGCCATGCAGCGCGCCCGCATCCAGCCCATCGTGGAAGACGGCCACCCCATCGAGGTGATCGCCCAGGCTTGGCTGGAGTACGAGCTGGACTGAGGCGCACGCCGCCCACCCTACCCCCGATTTTTTGCCGCGCCCCCCGCGGGCGCTGGGCCCCCTTTTGCCTTTGACTTGGAGACACCATGAACACACCCACCTTGCGCCGCTGGTTGCCTTTGATGCCCTTGGGCGCCCTGGCCGCTGGCCTGCAGCTGCCGGCGCACGCTGACGCAGCACCCGAGCGTGAGCTGCCCACCGTCAAGGCCAAGGCTCCCAAAGAGCCGCAAGGCAAGGATGGCGTGCAAGCCACCGAGACCCGCATCGGCAAGGGCAAGCAAGAGCTGCGCGACGTGCCGCAGTCCCTGACCGTGGTGACCGAGAAGCTGATCGACGACCGCAACCTTGAGACCCTCAAGGACGTGCTGCGCAACACCGCCGGCATCAGCTTCTTGGCGGCCGAAGGCGGCGAGGAGGACATCCGCCTGCGCGGCTTCCCCCTGGCCGCCACCGGCGACGTGTTTGTGGATGGCCTGCGCGACCCCGCCTTCTACGACCGCGACACCTTCTTTTACGACCGCGTGGAAGTGCTGCGCGGATCGGCCTCCATGCTGTTTGGCCGCGGCTCCACCGGCGGCGCGGTGAACCAGGTCACCAAGAGCGCCCGCTTGATCGACGAGCACCAAGTGGACTTCACGCTCGGTTCGCACCACACGATGCGCAAGGTCGGCGACTTCAACTTCCGCCTGAGCGACAGCAGCGCCCTGCGCGTGGGCACACTGATTGCCAAGGCCGACGACAACGGCACCGGCTCGGCCGTGGACAAACAAGGCCTGGCCGTGAACCTGCGCACCGCCATCGGCGAGCGCGACGAGTTCGGTTTCACGCTCTACCACCTGAACAACGAAAACGGCATCAACTACGGCCTGCCCTGGCTGCGCAGCGTGCCGCCGGCCGCCGCCGGGCAACCCGCCGTCCTCGACCCCGCGACGACCCTGCTGCCGGCCGCCCCAACCACGACTTACGGCCTGACCAGCGACCGCAACCACGGCCAGGCCAGCAGCGCCACGCTCACCCACGTGCACCGCTTCGCACCGCGCCAAGAGCTGCGCGCTGTGCTGCGCGTGGGACACTACGAGCGCGACCTGCGCGCCAGCGTGATGCGCTTTGGCGCCAGCACCCTGCAGCCCGACGGCAGGCCCGTCATCGCCAGCACCCTCACGCCCAGCACGGTGCTGACGCGCGGCTCGGCGCTCAAGGTTCAGGCGCTGGACACCGCCGCTCTGCAGTCGGACTACAGCGGCCGCCTGCAATTCGCCGGCCTCCAGCACGAGCTGCAAGCCGGGGTGGACCTTGCGCACGAGCGCAAGACGGTGGAGGGCGATCTCTTGAGCGTCGTGCCCGCCGCCCTGCGCGCCGAATTCAGCCAAGCCGTGGGCCTGACCAAGCCGAACACCTCGGTGGGTGCGCCCGCCGACGGCGCCGCCATCGACGAGGCACGCCGCCGGCTCTTCCGCACCAGCGAATACCGCTCGCGCGCCGAGGGCTTCTATGTGCAAGACCTGGTGCAGGTGGCACCGACGCTCAAGTTGCTGGCCGGCCTGCGCCACGACCACTTGGTGGGCGACTACGACACCCTGGGCTACACCTACACCGGCAGCAAAGGCCAACACGGCTTTGACAAGTTCCAGGCCACCGGCACCACCGGCTACCGCATGACCGTCAGCGAATGGAGCCAGCGCCTGGGTGCGCTGTTCCAGCCAAACGAGCGCGCCAGCTTCCACGTCTCGGGCGCCACCTCGTTCAACACCTCGGGCGACGCCTACTCGCTGTCCAAGGAGAACCAAAACATCCCCCCTGAGCAGGCCATCAACCTGGAGGCCGGCGGCAAGATCGACTCCGAGGACGGCCGGCTGAGCACCCGCTTTGCGCTCTTCCGCTCCACCAAGCTGCACGAGCGCAACACCGACCCCCTCTTGACCAACGTGGTCACCCTCTCCGGCCGCCGCCACGTGGCCGGCCTGGAGCTGGACGTGGCCGGCAAGATCGGCAAGGACTGGGAGCTCTTTGTCAGCACGGTGTGGATGCCCGTGGCCACCATCGACGTCAGCTCGGCCACCTCCGGCGAGGTGCAAGGCGACCGCCCGAGCCTGACCCCCAAGTTCACCGCCACCGCGTGGCTGACCTACCAATGGGGCGCCGACTGGCGATTCGGTGCCGGCCTCAACCACCGCAGCAGCCAAACCCCGCTGCGCAACCCGGGCTTTGAGGCGGCCGCCTTCACCACCGCCGACCTGATGGCCGAGTACCAATTGGTGCACAACCGGGTGGCGATCAAGGCCAATGTGAGCAACCTCACCAACAAGCTCTATGCCGACCAGCTCTATCCCGGTCACTACGTGCCGGGGGCGGGCCGGATGGTCCAAATCACCACCAGCCTGAAGTTCTAAGGAGCACGCCATGCTGATCCGTCTCCCCGAGGTCTTGAGCCCGGCCGCTGTGCGCCGCGCCCGGACGCTGCTGGACCAAGGCCCCTGGGAGGACGGCAGCGCCACGGCCGGCCGCCAGGCCGTGGCCGTGAAGAACAACGAGCAACTGCGCCTCTCCAGCCCGGAGGCGCAGGAGCTGCAAGCCCTGATCCTCGGCGCGCTGGAAGCCCACCCGCTCTTCCTGACCGCCGCCCTGCCCAAGAAGATCGTGCCCCCGCAGTTCAACCGCTACGCCGGGGCTGCCAACGCCTACGGCAACCACGTGGACAACGCCATCCGCCACCTGGGCGGCCAGCGCGTGCGCGGGGACCTGAGCTGCACCGTCTTCCTGGCCGACCCGGACGAGTACGAGGGGGGTGAGCTTGTGGTGGAACACGCCTTTGGGCAGGAGCGCGTCAAGCTCCCCGCCGGCGAGGCCCTGCTCTACCCCGCCAGCAGCGTGCACCGCGTGGAGCCCGTGACCCGCGGCATGCGCCGCGCCAGCTTCTTCTGGATCGAAAGCCTGGTGCGCAGTGGAGAGCAGCGCCGCATCCTCTTCGATCTCGATCTCGCCCTGATGCGGCTGCGCGAGCAACACGGCGAGACCGACGACACCGTGCGCCTGATGGGCACGTATCACAACCTGCTGCGCCTGTGGGCGGACACCTGATGGGCGCCACCGCCATCCAGCTCGGTGACTTCGAGGCCCTGGCCCGCGAGGGCCTGCCGCCCGAGGTCTGGGCCTACCTGGCCGGCGGCGCGGGCGACGAGACCACGATGCACGCCAATGGCGAGGCGTGGCAGCGCTTGCACCTGGTACCGCGCGTGCTGCGCAACCTCACCACCGCCCACACCCAGATCGAGCTGCTGGGGCGGCGCTGGGCCCACCCCATCGGCATCGCCCCGGTGGCCGCCCATGCGCTCTTTCACCCAGAGGCCGAGTGCGGCACGGTGTTGGCCGCCGCCGCCCAAGGTGCGGCCTGCGTGCTCTCCAGCCAAGGCAGCACGCCCTGGGCCGAGCTGAGTGCCCTGGTGCGCGACGATCCGGGGCGCGGCCCGCTGTGGGCGCAGGCCTATTGGCAAGGCTCGCTCGCACGCACCCTGGCGCTCGTGGAGCACGCCGCGCAAGCGAGGATGGAAGCCGTGGTGCTGACCGTGGACGCCCCCGTGCACGGTGCGCGCGACCGCGAGCGCCGTGCCGGCTTTGTGCTGCCGGCGGCGCTGTCCAAGGCCAACGCCGTGCCCGGCAGCCACCCGCCCCTGCCCGCGTTTGAACACCCACCGCTGTGCGGCGGCCTGCTGGCCCACGCGCCGACCTGGGGCGCGGTGGGTGAACTGATCCGCGAGAGCCCGCTGCCCGTCGTGCTCAAGGGCCTGCTGCACCCCGAGGATGCACGGCGCGCGCACGACCTGGGCGCGGCCGCGGGCTGGGTCAGCAACCACGGCGGCCGCACCCTGGACACCGCCTGGCCCACTGCCCACGCCCTGCCGGCCGTGCGCGCGGCCGTGGGGCCCGACTGGCCGCTGCTGGTCGACGGCGGCATCCGCCGCGGCACCGACGTCGTCAAGGCCCTGGCCTTGGGGGCGAATGCCGTTTTCATCGGCCGCCCCGCCGTCATGGCGCTGGCGGCGCAAGGCGCGCGCGGTGTGGCCCACGCGCTGCGCCTGCTGCGCGACGAGTTCGAGATCGCCCTCGCCCTGTGCGGCGCGTCCCATCCGGGCGAACTCCACACCGATTGGGTGCGTCAAACCTAATTCTTTAAGGCAAGGGCCGTTTATCATTCGCCCCCATGCCCCACGCGCCCCGCGACGTCGCGCAGATCCGTCTGGACAACGCGCTGCGCTTGTTCGACGAGTTCGTCGCCGCCACCGTCAAACACCCCGATGCCGCTGCCTTGCGAGGCCTGGAGCGGCGCTTTGCCGAACGGCTGCAGATCCAGCCCAGCTACTGGAGCCAGATCAAAAGCCGTTCGCGCCAAATCGGCGAGCGCCTGGCGCGCCAGTTTGAGCAGCTGTGCCACAAGCCGGCCTTCTGGATGGACCAGGACCACGGGACGGCCCCTGGCGCCCTGAACGCTCCGGCTCCCAGCACTGCCCCCTCCCCGGCGGATTTGAGCCCCAGCGTGCCTCAGGACGACGACGAGCGCTTCATCGTCGGCCTGGTGTTGACCTACTACCGCCGCCACCCCCTGCGCGCCCGCGGCCGCCTGCTGGATTTGCTGGGCGAGGTGCTGACCCCCGCCCCGGACGCCGCGCCAGCGCCCCAACGCGCCCCGGCACCCGCCCCCTCGCCGCAGGCAGAAAAATCCGCCTGGGCCGAGGTCGCGATGCGCGTGGCGCCGCTCAAGGGCAAGAAGCGCTGAGGCGACGCGGCCAGGCCGTTGGCCCGCCTCGTCAAACGGCCATCACCCGAACCGAAACTGCCCCAAGCCCATCCCGGGGTTGAGCAAGCCCTGCACGGCCCCGGCCAGCGCGCGCTGCGGTGCGGGGGTGAGCTGATCGTATGTGGTTTGCAGCAGCGGGCCCAGGCCGTGTTCGGCGCTGAAGCTGCCGCCGTGCTGGGCGACCAAGGCGTAGATGCCGGTGCGCAGGCGCAGGCTGTCGTCTTTGGCCAGCGGCGCGGCGGCCTTGGGCCAGACCAAATTGAAGTGCTGGCCGCCGTCGCCGAGGTGGCCAAAGTCGCACACCTGGGCCGGCGCAAAGTGCTCGGCCAACCAGGCGGTGGCGGCTTCGCGGAAGGACCAGACGGCCTTGCGCGGCAGGCTGATGTCGAAGCCGATCACGGCGCCTTGCTCGCGCAGGCCTTCACTCACCGCGTGGCGCAGGCCCCAAAGGCCTTCGTCGTTGTCCAACGCGGCATCCACCACCTCGCCGGATTCAAACGCCGACTCCAAGGCCGCGTGCAGGAGCTCCCGCAGGTTGAGCTGCGCGGGCGAGAGCTCTGAGGAGAGTTCGATCAACAGGCTGTAAGGCGGCAATTCCGTCGCGAAGGGTGAAGCACCACCTTGCACATGGATGGCCGCCGCCAAGGCCGGGGCACTCAGGCCCTCAAAGGCCGAGACCAAGGCCCCGAACTCGCCCATCCAGCGCTGATAGAGCGGCCACACCGCGTCCAAGCCCGAAGGGGCGACCAGGGCCACGGCGCTTTGCTTCGGCAACGGGGCCAGCTTCAAGGTGGCCTCGGTGACGAGCCCCAAGCTGCCGGAGCTGCCGATAAAGAGCTGTTGCACGGCCAAGGCCGAGTTGTCTTTGGCCAGACCATGGCCAAACCGCAGCACCTCGCCGTTCACCAGGGCCACTTCCAGGCCCAGGGTGTTGGCGCGCACGTCGCCATAGCGGCACATGCGCGTGCCGCCGGTGTTGTGGGCCAGCATGCCGCCAATGCTGGGGTCCGCGCTGAGGTCGATGGGGAACTGCAAGCCGTGCTCGGCCAGACGCTGGTTGACCTCGCTCAGCTTGAACCCCGCCGAGACGCGCAGCGTGCGGTCCAGCGGGTCAAACTCAAACACCTCACGCAGCCGCTCGGTGGAGAGCAGCACCTGCCCGTTCGGCGTGGCCGCTTGCACCAATCCTGTGTGGGCGCCTTGCAGCACCACCGCCACGCCGTGGCGCTGCGCCAGCGCCAGCCACTCGGCCGCCTGGGCAGCGGTGGCGGGCTTGAGCACGGCGGCGGCGTGGCCGGCACCGTAGCGGGCCCCTTGCAGGTAACGGGGTTCAATCTCGGCGCAGGCTGCGGGGCCCACGGCCGTCAAAAAGGCTTCAAGCGTCATCGTCGTGTTGCCGCGCACGGCGGCGCTTTTCGCGGGCCATGCGCAGACGCACAGCCACCAGCACCACCAAGCCGATCACCACCGGGACCATGACCGTCCACGAGGCGGAGCCCGAAGACGTGGCCGACTTGGGGCCGAAAATCAGGCCCACCAGCGCCGCCGCGCCCCAGAACACCAGGGCGGTCAGCGCCAGGGCGGCCAAGCCGAAGAGCCAGCGCATCAGTTCAGGATTTCCAGGGCTTCGTGCGTGGTCATCTTGAAGATGGCCGTCGCATTGCCCGCGTCAAACGCCAGGTCCAAGCGGCCGCATTGCAGGCGCTCGCGCTGGATGAACTCGTAGAAGCTGCCCGGCACATGGCGCGCCACCCAGTCCCCGTCTTCGGTCAGGAACTCGCGCTCGACCTGAGCGGCCTTGAAGGCGGTTTGCAACACCCGACCGCTGCGGCTGACCTCGATGGCATCCTTGATGGAGCGGCCCAGCTTCTTCTGCTGCGCACTCAAGGCCTCCAGGTCCTCGACCCGGTCGGTGGCGTGGTTGAAGGCGTTGCCCTCCGTCGAAATCCAGGCCATCTCGGCGCTCTCGGCCAGCAAGGTCTCGTAGTCCTTGAGCGAGAAGCCGCCGTGCTGGCGACCGAAGCAGGCCACCACTTTGGGCATCAGCGCCAGCGCGTCCATCCAGGGCAGGCTGCTGTCACGGCCCAGCCGCTCCAGGCGCCCAATGTCTTGCGGGCCCAGCGGGTCGACCGAATCGGCCAGCACGCGGGTGACCGCGGCTTGGAACTCGGCGCTGAACTGCTCGGGGTGCAGCTCCGACACAAAAAACTGCGCGATGGTCTCGGGGAAATCGGTGTGCGCCCAAGCGCGGCCCGTCATCTTCAGGCGCGGCAACGGGTAGGTGTCGGCCACCACAAAGCCCAGCGGACGCAGCACTCTAGAGATGGCGGCCTCACCCGGCGGCAGCGCGCCAGACGGCCAAGCCACGGTGCGCAGGGCGCCGTGGTCGAAGGTGATCTTCTGACCAGCGGCCATCACGTCCTGCACGTAGTCGTGCCCCTCGGGCACGCGCTCGTGCAGGTCGTAGAACAACACCATGTTCAGCGCCTGGGCCATCTCGGCACGGCTGACGGTCTCGCCCACGGGCTTGAGCAAGCGCGGGTCGATTTCCAGTTGGGTGAACAGGGCATCGGCGGCAGAGACGCCGAGCATGCCCTTGACGAGGCGATAGACGCCGGTGTCAGCAGAACTCATCGAGTGAATCTTCAAGCAGACTGGGCCGCCCACCTGGGCAGTCCCAGAAGATATGGGGCCAGGGTGGAACCGGCTTCGCCGGGCCACTCGTGGCGCCCCCTTGAGGGGGAGACGGCTCCGCCGTCTCGGGGTTGGTGGGTCAGTTCCTCAAACGTCGAACTTGACGCCTTGGGCCAGCGGCAGCGAGTTGCTGTAGTTGACCGTGTTGGTCACGCGGCGCATGTACTGGCGCCACGCATCCGAGCCCGACTCACGGCCGCCGCCGGTTTCCTTCTCGCCACCGAAGGCGCCACCGATTTCGGCGCCCGAGGTGCCGATGTTGACGTTGGCGATGCCGCAGTCGCTACCGGCCGCCGACATGAAGGCCTCGGCCTCGCGAATGTCGGTGGTGAAGATGGCGCTGGACAGGCCTTGGGGCACGTTGTTTTGCAGGGCGATGGCGTCGCTCAGGTTCTCGTACTTCAGCACGTAGAGGATGGGCGCGAAGGTCTCGTGGCACACCACTTCGGTCTGGGCCGGCATGGTCACCAGGGCCGGGGCGGCGTAGAAGGCCTCGGGGTGCTCGGCGGCCAGCGCACGCTCACCCCCGCGCACCACACCGCCTTGTTCCTTGGCCTGGCCCAGAGCGGCTTGCATGGCGTCGAAGGCCAGCTTGTCCACCAGCGGGCCCACCAGGGTGCCGTCGGCCAAGGGGTTGCCGATCTTCAGTTGCACGCGCACCTTTTCCAGGCGCTCGACCAGTTGGTCGTGCACCGAGGCGTGGGCGATCACGCGGCGGGTGGTGGTGCAGCGCTGGCCGGCGGTGCCCCAGGCACCGAAGGCGATGGCACGCACGGCCAGGTCCAAGTCGGCCTTGTCGCTGACGATCAGGGCGTTGTTGCCACCCAGCTCCAGCAGGCAGCGGCCAAAGCGCGCGGCGACCTTCGGGCCCACGATGCGGCCCATGCGGGTCGACCCGGTGGCGCTGATCAGGGGCACACGGGCGTCCGTGACCAGGGCTTCACCGACGGCAGCGCCGCCGTTGATCAGCATCGACAGGCCTTCCGGCGCAGCATGGCCGTCGGCCTTGTAGGCGGCAACGGCCTTCTCGAACAGGGCTTGCGTGGCCAGGGCGGTCAGCGGGGTCTTCTCGCTGGGCTTCCACACGCAGGTGTCGCCGGCCACCAGGGCCAGGGCCGAGTTCCAGGCCCACACGGCCACGGGGAAGTTGAAGGCCGAGATGATGCCGACCACGCCCAAGGGCAGCCACTGTTCCATCATGCGGTGGCCGGGGCGCTCGCTGGCGATGGTCAGGCCGTGCAGTTGGCGGCTCAAACCGACCGCGAAGTCGCAGATGTCGATCATTTCCTGCACTTCGCCCAGGCCTTCGCTGGCGATCTTGCCGGCTTCCAGGCTCACCAGGGCGGCAAGGTCGGTCTTGTGGGCTCGCAGCACTTCACCGAACTTGCGCACCAGCTCGCCACGCTTGGGGGCGGGGATGACGCGCCACTCGAGGTAGGCGGCATGGGCTTGGGCGATGGCGGCTTGCATGTCCGCGGCCGTGCCTTCGACGACCTTGCCCGTCACAGCGCCGTCCACGGGCGAGCGGGCGGTCAGCGTGCCTTCGGTGTACAGGCGCTTGGCCACGCCCATGCGGGCCAGCAGGTCGTGGGCTTGGGTGGAAATGGTGCTCATTGAATTCTCCTGGAAGCAGAAACGCCGCCGCGCTGACTGAGACAGGGCGGCGGCGCTGGGTGTTTAGCGCAAGGTGGCTAGCTTAAGCAATCGACTGGACGTTGCGCTGCTGCTCGTAGGCCATGCCGAAGCGGTTGGCAAGGAAGTCGGGCAGGGCCACGTCTTCTTGACGCACAAAGCCCTTCTGCGGCAGCTTGCCCTGGCGGAACAGGTCCACAGCCGTGCAGATGCCGGCAGCCGTGGTGATCTGGATTGCCGACAGCGGGGCCTTCACGTCACGATCGGCAAAGATCTTGCGGGCGAACACTTCTTGCAGCAGTTGGCCATTCTTCATGCCGGACACGGTCACGAACACCAGCACCACGTCTTGCATGGTGGCGGGCATGCTCTTGCGCATGATGTCCTTGAGCTTCTCCTGGTCGCCGGCCAGGGCCAGGTCTTCCAGCAGGAACTTCATCAGGTCGCGGTGGCCGGGGTAGCGCACGGTCTTGTAGTCCAGGTTCTGGACCTTGCCCTTCCAGGTTTCGCACAGGGTGCCCAAGCCGCCCGAGGTGTTGAAGGCTTCGTACTCGACGCCGTCCAGGCTGAAGTGCTCCAGGCCTTCCAGCGGCAGGGCTTGGATGAAGTCGCCGCCGTGGATGGCTTCGCAGGGGTGGCAGTACTCGTTGATCAGGCCGTCGACCGACCAGGTCAGGTTGTATTTCAGCTTGTTGGTCGGGAAGGCGGGCAGCGCGCCCACGCGCATTTGCACGTCACGCACTTCGTCGAACTGCTTGGCCAGGTGGTGGGCCACGATGCCAATGAAGCCGGGAGCCAGGCCGCACTGGGGCATGAAGGCGGTCTTGGCGTCCTTGGCCATTTCCATGATGGCCTTGGTAGCGGCCACGTCTTCGGTCAGGTCGAAGTAGTGGCAGCCGCACTCCAGCGCGGCTTCGGCGGCGGTGATGGCCAGGTGGTAGGGCAGCGCGTTGACGACGGCGTCATTGCCACGCACGCCGGCCATCAGGGCGGCCTTGTTCTCGCTGTCCACTTCCTTGGTGGCGATGCCCTCGGCGGCCAGCACCGCCAGGTACTTGGGGCTCTTGTCCATCACGGTGACCTGGTAGTCGCCGGTGGCGTGCAGCAGGCGGGCGATGGTTTGGCCGATGTGACCGGCGCCGAGCAGGGCAATCTTCATCATGGTGGATCTCTTCGAGGGTTGATGTCGGAGCCGCGCCGTCCCGGCGGGCCATGGAGCGAACTGTAGAAAATTCCGCCGACGAAAGAAACGTCAAGTTCGTCGGAAAATAGGTCTGCATCGACGTTTCGTCATCATTTTTCGTCGTTATCGAATAAATAGGGAAAACCATGAGCCAAGCCCTGGATGACCTGGACCGCCGCTTGATCGCCCTGCTGCAAGCCAATGCCCGCGCGGCCACCGCCGATTTGGCGCGGCAACTCGGTGTGGCACGCACCACGGTCGTGGCGCGGCTGTCCCGCTTGGAAAGCAGCGGGGCCATCGTGGGCTACACCGTGCGGCTGGCGGCCACGGAAGGCACGCAGGGCGTGCAGGCCTTTGTGAACCTGGCCGTCAGCCCCAAGCTGACCAAGGCCGTGATCGAACGCCTCTCTCTGATTCCGGAGCTACGCCAACTCGCCGCGGTCAGCGGCGAGTTCGACTACTTGGCAGTGCTGCGCGCCCCGAGCACCCAGCGGCTCGATGCCCTGCTGGACGAGATCGGCGAGATCGACGGCGTGCTGCGCACCAACTCCTCGGTGCTGCTGGCCATGCGGGTGGACCGCGTGGCGTGAGGTCTTTGCACAGCCGCCACAATCCCGAGGCCCCCTCACTTGCCTGATCCAGGCCCGACGTCATGCCGCTCGAAACGATTGCTTTTTACTTAGGGTTGGTGCTCTTTTTGGGCGTCCACTCGGTCCGCATCGTGGCCGACGGCTGGCGCGCGCGCCAGATCGAGCGTTTGGGTGCGGCGCGCTGGAAAGGTCTGTACAGCGGCATCTCGCTGTTGGGGTTCGGGCTCCTGCTCTGGGGCTTTGCGGGCGTGCGACACACCGAACTGCCGCTGCTGACCCTGCCCGCCGGCATGGCCCTCGGGCTGCGCCACTTGGCCGCTTTGCTGATGCTGCCGGCCTGCTGGCTGATCGTGGCCTACCACCTGCCGCGCAGCCACTTCAAGGTCAAGCTCGGCCACCCCATGCTGCTCTCGGTCAAGCTCTGGGCCCTGGCCCACTTGCTCGTGAACCACAAGCCGAGCGAGTTGTTGCTGTTTGGGGGCTTTTTGATCTGGGCCGTGCTGGACTTCCGCGCCGCGCGCCGGCGGCCGGGCGCCGCGCCCGCTGCTCCGGCCTGGGGCCAAACCGCGATTGCGCTGGTCGGCGGCACGGTGTTCTACGCGGTGTTCGCGCTGTGGGTGCACAGCGCTTGGCTGGGCGTGAGCCCGCGCTGAACCCGTCTCAGCTGGCGGCGCGACAGCACACGCGGTCGCGGCCGGTCTGCTTGGCTTGGTAGAGCAGCGCGTCGGCTTCGGCGTAGAGCTGCTCCAGCTTGGTGTGTCCCCCCTCGCTCACGGCCAGCCCCAAACTGGCCGTCAGCCCCAACCCCTCGGGCAGCACCCCGCGGTCCTGACTCAGCGCGGCGCGAATGCGCTCGGCCAACACGCACGCGGCTTCTCGATCCGTCCGGGGCAGCAGCACGGCGAACTCTTCACCGCCCACACGCGCGGGCGTGTCCTCGCGGCGCAACTGGGCTTGAAGAACTTGCGCCACCCGCTGCAAGACGGCATCGCCCATCGGGTGGCCAAAGCGGTCGTTGATGGATTTGAAGTGGTCGATGTCCAGCATCAGCAGCGTCGTTGCATGCTGGTGGCGACGGGCGCGGGCCAGTTCCTTCTCCGCGATCTCGTTGAAATGTCGCCGGTTAAAGAGTCCCGTCAGGCCATCGGTGATCGCCTGCTGACGCAGCCGCTCGCGCAGTTGCACCAACTCCGTGATGTCGGTCGAAAGACCAATCAGCGTGCGGCTGCCCTCGTAATTCACCGGCACCTTGACGGACCAGTGGTAGGTGATGGCGCCATCCGGCCCCACAAACGACTCTTCCGCCATCTGCGGCGCATTGGTCTCAAACACCTGCTGGTCCATGCGCCAGAACCCTTCGGCCTGTTCGAGCGGCATGACCTCCACATCCCGCTTGCCAATCACCTGTGCCGCCGACACGCCCCACTCACGCGCCACCTTTTCGTTCACATAACGGTAGCGGCGCGACTCGTCCTTCATGTAGACGTAGGCGTCAATGTGGTTGAGCACCGCTTGCAGCAATTGCCGCTGGTCCTCCAACTGCGCCGCGATCGCCTTGCGTTCGGTGATGTCGGTGGACACGCCGCAAAGGCCAATGATGCCGCCCTGGGCATCCCGCATGGGGCGCTTGACAGTCCAGAACACACGGCGCTCTCCGCTCGCGGCCAGGACGTTGACCTCTTCGCGCTCGATGTCTTCGCCGTTCTGCAGCACGCGCACATCGTCTGCTCGGATGCGGGCCGCGCCGTCAGGGTCCACATACCGGTCGGCCACCGAGCCCAGCACCGCCTCGGCCGGGCCGCCAATCAACGCCAGCATGGGCGCATTGACGTAGGTGTAGCGCCCCTGCAGATCCTTGGTGAAGATGCAGGCGCCCACGGCATCCAGCAGCACCCGCAGCGCCCGAAACGCTTCGGCGGGGTTGTCGTCCGCGGCGTGGATCTCGATCACTGGGCCTACTCCTCCAAACGGAGGAGTCCATCGTAGACAGGTCTCAAGCCCGGCAGGGCCGCCCTTGCCCCCTCAACCCCGGGGGCGGGTTTCCCTGGACACAATGCAGGCCTCCCCTTTCCCATGCCCAACATGAAATACCTGCACACCATGGTGCGCGTGCGCGACCTCGACGCCTCGCTGCGCTTTTATGTCGACGCCCTGGGCCTGCACGAGGTGCGCCGCAGCGAGCATGCGGCCGGCCGCTTCACCCTGGTCTACCTGGCCGCGCCAGGGGACGAGGCTGCTCAAGTGGAATTGACCTACAACTGGCCCGATGAGAACGGCCACGTTGAGGACTACGGCAGCGCCCGCAACTTCGGCCACATTGCGTACAGCGTGGACGACCTCTACGCCCTGTGCACCCGGCTGCAAGCGGCGGGGGTGACGATCCTGCGGCCGCCGCGCGACGGCCGCATGGCCTTCGTGCGCTCGCCCGACCAGATCTCGATCGAGCTGCTGCAAAACGGCCCAGCCCTGCCCCCGGCCGAGCCCTGGGCCTCGATGCCCAACACGGGGAGCTGGTAAGCCCGCCCGAGAACCGTCAGTGCGGCTTGCCGCGCCCCAGCGCCTCCTGGTCGGCCTGGTCCATCTCGGCGGCGGTCACCGCCGCCTCGCGCCACAGGCGGGCCGGGATGAAGGTGCGCAACTGGTGCAAGGCCTTGGTGATCAGGCGCTCATCCAGGGCGTGGCCCACACCCGGCACCACGTCGGCGGTGATGTCGGCGCCCAGCGCCACCCAAGTCTGGGCGGCATCCACCACGTGGCGGTAGGGCACGACCTCGTCCTGCAGACCATGCAACAGGTGCAGGCACACACCCTCGGGGGCCTGACGCGGCCGCGCCAGCGGCGCCGCCCCAAAGCTGAGCACCCGGCCTGCCAACTGGGGCGTGCTCATCACCGCCTCCAGCGCCAGCGTGCCCCCTTGCGAGAAGCCGGCCAGTGCCACCCTGGGCCACTCCAGGTGGAAATGCGCCTGCCAGCGCCGCACCGTTTCCAGCAGGGGCGGGATGGCGGCCAGGGCGGCCAGTTCCGGCGCCGCGCCCGGGGCCTCCTCGTACCACCGGAAGCCGCGCACCGCCTCACTCGGCAGCGCCAGCGGCGCGTCCAGACAGACCACCGCCGCCTGGGGGTAGGCCGCGGTCAGCGCCTGGGCCAGACCCTGCATCTGCTGGCCATCGGCGCCAGCGCCGTGCATGAGCAGGAAGAGCAGGTCCACCGGCCCGGAGGCCGGCAGGGTCAAGGCAGCATGGGGAGGCAACGGAGCGTTCACGGTTTTCTCAGGTCATCGCCCCACCAGAGTTCCGAGCGATGCAGCGGAGTCTCGGGGGGCAGCAAGGGGTTAATCAAACGAATCAAGACCAGCCCAGGCGATCAGCGGCCGCCGCTGCATGGGCTCAGCCTCGCGCCGCCTGCAACTGGGCCCGCGTGGCCTCGGCCACCGCGCGCGCGGCGGGGCCCACCTCGGCCACCGTGCGACCGGCGTACAGGACGGCGCGCGAGCTGTTCACGAGGATGGGCGCCTCGGCCCGCCAGCCCGCCCGCACCGTCGCCTCGGCGTCCCCGCCCTGGGCCCCCACGCCCGGGATTAGCAGCGGCAGCGTGGGTGCGAGCTCGCGCACGCGTTCGATCTCGCGCGGGTAGGTGGCCCCCACGACGAGGCCGATCTGGCCGGGAATGCGCGTCCACTCGTGCTGGGCCCGGCGCGCCAATTCTTCAAAGAGTCGCGGCTGCCCGTCCACGTCCGCCAGGCGCTGCATCTGCCAGTCGTCACCACCGGCATTGCTGGTGCGGCACAGCACGAAGACGCCGCGGTCGGTGTAGTCCAGGTAAGGCTCGATGGTGTCAAAGCCCATGTAGGGCGAGAGCGTCACTGCGTCCGCGCCGTAGCGCTCGAACGCCTCCTTGGCGTAGAGCGTGGCCGTAGCGCCGATGTCGCCGCGCTTGGCGTCCAGCACGATGGGCATGTCCGGGGCCTTGGCGCGGATGTGGTCGATGACGCGCTGCAGCTGGTCCTCGGCCGCGGCGGCGGCGAAGTACGCGATTTGCGGCTTGAAGGCCGCGGCGAGGTCCACCGTGGCATCGACCACCGCGCAGCAAAAGTCCGCAATGCGCCGCGCATCGCCCTGCCAATCGCCGGGGAATTTGGCGGGATCGGGGTCCAGCCCCACGCACAGCAGGGAATCTCGGGCTTGAATGGCGGCTTGGAGGCGGTCGAAGAAAGTGGGCATGCGCAGCGGCGGGGAAAGTCCAGGTGGGCTATTGTCCCGCCCCATGCGAGTTCTGAGCACCCCCCGACTGCACCTGCGCCACTTCGCCCTGGAGGACGCGGACTTCGTGCTCGGCCTCATCAACGAACCGGCCTGGATCGCCGGCATTCGCGACGCCGGCGTGCGCACCCGCGAGGCCGCCCAAGCCTGGGTTCAGGATCGTCTGATCACCCCCTACCAAACACACGGCCACGGCTTTTGGCTGGTGGAGCGCCGCCTGGATGGCGAACCGCTGGGGATGTGCGGCATCTTCAAGCGCGACAGCCTGCCCCTGCCCGACCTGGGCTACGGCTTCCTTACCCGCCACGGGGGCCAGGGCTATGCCCGCGAGGCCGCCCGCGCCTGCCTGGAGTACGCCCCGCGCCAACTGGGCCTGCGGGAGCTGCTGGCCATCACCTCGCCCAGCAACCACGCCAGCAACCGCCTGCTGCAGGACCTGGGCTTTGTCGCCGAGCACCTGCAGCCCCACAGCCCCGGGAACCCCGACGGGCCGACGCAGCATTGGCGCTGGCGAGCTGCGGCGGGCTGACCCCGCCAGCCCCCACTCAGCGGGCCGGCAAGGGCTTTCCGTCGGCGCCATAGCGGATGGGCGCGGTGCGCAGTCCGCGCGCGTCGTACTGCAACTGCTGCGCCACCATGCCGGCCAGCGCCGGCGGCAGACCCGGGGGCGAGCTGGGTTTGCCCTGGCCGTCGAAATAGCGCACCCACTCCAGCCGGCTGCCCTCCGCGCTGTAGCTGAGCCGCACCTCGAAGTCCAGCTCGCCCTTCATGTTGCGGAGCTGCTGGCGCGTCTGGTTGCCGTGCGCGTCGTACGCGTAGGTCGTGGGGCCGCTGGTGCCGTCCAGGGCACGGTCCTCGCCCTGCTCGCCAAAGCCGCGCAGCATGATGGCCTGGCCCAGGCCGTCGTACACATGCTCGCCCGTGGCCACCATCGGGTCGTTGCCGTTCTTGGGGCGGCGCTGGGTGTCGTAGACCTGCCAGCGAACGAAGCTCCCCCAGGGGTCGTAGACGATGCGATCCACGGCCGAGCCCGAGTTGGTGGCCACCAACTGACCCTGGGCGTCGATGTTGAGCATCGTGTCCAGCAGGTCGTCGTGGCCGAACTCCAGGCGCACCCGATGGAACAGGAAGTTTGGGCGCAACGGCGCCGAGTCGCCATTGAGTTTGTGGCGCGTCTCGATCACCACGCCGGGCTCCGGGTACTCCCAGGTGTAACGGTGCGCACCCCACTGACCCTCCACGGGCTGGCCGTCCTTGTCGAAGTAGTGCAGCGTGCTGCGGCGGCCCTGGGCATCGAGCGTGAACTCCATGCGCCACACCGGCCCGTGGGCCGCGATGCGGTCGCCGGCTTCGTTGTAGAAACTGCGGATCTCCCTGCCCGGCAGGTATTCGATGCGCACCTGGGGCGCCCACCAGAAGAAGCCTTCAAAGCTGCCAGGGTTGCGCGTGACCGTGTCGCCCACCGCGCGGCGCACCTCGGTCAGGCGGCCCTGGTCGTCGTAGCGGAAGCGGTGGTGCAGCGTGGTCTTGGCTTGCTCGGCGCTGATCTCGTGGCGACCGCGCAGGTCTTCCATCGGCGACTCGCGGAACACCAGGTGGCGGTGGTACTGCAGGCGCTCGGCCGAGGCGCCGCTTGCCAGGGCCAGCGCGCAGAGCAAGAAGAGAACGGGGCGTTTGAAGTTCATGGCGATTCGAGGGGATCGGTTCAGGATTTCGGCGCGGCAGCCTGCAGCTCTTGCAGACGGGCTTCGAGGCCGCGCAACAGGCGCGGGTCTTGGATCTGGGCCTTCTGGGCCTCCAGCAGGCGCAGCTGCACCACGCGCAGCGCGTCGTCGGCGGGGGGCAGCAACACATCGGGCTGCACACCCACGCCTTCCCAGTTGGTGCCGGTCTTGGGGTTGACCGAGCGACCGCTCGGCACAAACAGGCTGAAGTGCGCGCCAAGGCGGTGCATGCCGCCCGGGTGCGCGCCGCCACCACTGGGCTGACCGGCAATCTGCACGCGCTTGAGCTGCTGCAGGTTGTAGGCAAAGCCCTCGGCCGCGGAGAAGCTGCGCGGCGAGATCAGCAGCCACACCGGCTTGTCGTAATGCAGCGCCACCGGCTCTGTGAAGAAGGAATCCCGCTCCTCGCCGCGCGGGGTGCGCCACACCATGTCGTTCAAGTGCGTGCGGTCTTTGAAGAAGAAGCTGGACAGGTAGGCCACCGTCTCCGGCCGCCCGCCCCCGTTGTGGCGCAGGTCGATGATCAGGGCCTCGGTGTCGGCCAGCAGGGTCATGGCCGCGGCCAGCTTGGGTGCGGCATCGCCCTTTTCGCTGAAGACGCGCAGGTCCAGGTAGCCCAGGTTGCCCGGCAGGCGCTCCACCTTCGTCACCCCCTGGTTCACAAACCGGTGGCGGCGCCGCTCCTCTTCCGGGCTGGACGCGGTGGCCGCCACCACGGCGGGCAGGGGCTCGGCGCTGTAGGCCACGTTGACGTGACGGTCGTTCGTCAGTTCCGCCAGCAACTGGCCCAGGGCTCGGGCGTAGGCCGGCGCATCGGTTGCGGCCTCCAGCCGCGCGCGCTGCGCGTTCAGCCGCTGCGGCAAATCGGCCAGCCGGTCGGGCAACACGTAATGCTGCTGCAGCGCCGCCAGCGCGGCTTTTTCAGTAGCGGCGCGGGTGGCGGCATCCAGGGCCTGGGCCTGGGCAGCGCCGGCGCTGAACAGGCCCACCAGAGCCAAGGCGCGGACACGAGAAGAAAACAACATGGGAACTCCGAGAGGGAACGCGGCGTCAGTCTCGAAGCCTGGGGCCGGCCCCCTCGGAAGTCAGGGACGAAACCCCGACGCGGTGCAATCAGCCGCCGGGCTCAAACAGCGCCCGCACCGCCGCCACGTGCCGTTCGCTCACGGGCACGGTGTGGCCGTCCGTCAAGTGGGCGCTGTAGACGCCATCGCCTTCGACCGTGAGGCGCGTGATCTCGCCCGGCCGCACCAGGGCCGTGCGGTGCAGGCGCAGAAAGTCGCCAGGTGCCAGCCGGGCCTCCAGCGCGCTCAAGGTTGCCCGGTGCAAGAGCTGCCGCCCGTCGGCCAGATGCAGTTCCACGTAATTGCCGGCCGAGCGCAGCCAGCGCACGTCCGCCACCGCCACCCGCACCAGCTCGCCCACCGAACGCACCACCAGTTGGCTGAGCGCCGGGGGCGCGCCAGACCCGGCGGGGGCGGCTTGTTCGCGCACAAAGGCGGCCAGGCTCTCGGCCTGCAGGGCCTGCTGACGCTGAAGCAGCAGGGCTTCAGCCCGCGCCAGGGCCTGGTCCAGCCGCTCGTCGTCCACGGGCTTGAGCAGGTAGTCCAAGGCGTGCACCTCAAACGCCGCCAGCGCATGCTCGTCGTGCGCGGTCACAAAGATCACCAGCGGCGGCTCCGGCAGGGCCGCCAGTTCGGCGGCGAAGGACAGGCCATGCTGGCGCGGCATCTGGATGTCCAGCAGCACCACATCGGGGGGGCGCTGCACCATCAGCACGCGGGCCTCGGCCGCACTGGCGGCCAGCCCACAAACCTGCCAGGCCGGCCGCTCGGCCAGCGCCCACTGCAAATTGCTGCGCGCCAGGGCCTCGTCGTCGACGATCAACACGCGGGGCATGCTCAGCCCCGCTCCGGTTCGGGGCCGGCCACCGCGTCCAGGGCGGCGTCCAAGTCTTCGAGCGGCAAGCGCAGGCACAGCTCAAAGCGCTGCGAGCTGGCCTCCGTCTCGATGCGCGCACGGTCCCCGTAGAGCACCTGCAAGCGCTCGCGCGTCTTGGCCAGCCCCAGGCCGTGGCCCCGCATCAGCTGGGCCTCGGCGGGGCGCGGGTTGCTGAGCCACAGCACCAGGGTGCGGCCCTCGGGGCGCACGACCAGACTCAAGTCGGCGTGCTCGCCGGGCTCCGCCGCTTCCAGCCCGTAGCGCACGGCGTTTTCCACCAAGGGCTGCAGCAGCAGCGGCGGGCAAGCCCAGCGGGCCCAGTCCGGGCCTTCCACGCGCGCATCCCAGCGCAGCGCATCGCCAAAGCGCAGTCGCTGCAGGGCCACGTAGTCGTCGACAAAACGCAACTCGTCGGCCACGCTGACCCAGCGCTGCTGGCTGGCGCGCAGGGCGTAGCGCAAGAGGTCGGACAGCCGGCTGATGGCTTGCAGCGCCACCGTGCGCTCCGCGCCGCGCACCAGGGCCGCGATGCTGTTGAGGGTGTTGAAGAGAAAGTGCGGCTCGAGTTGGCCTTGCAGCAAAGTCAGCCGCAGCCGCAGGTTGTCGGCCTGGGTCTGCAGCATGAGCTGCTGCTGGCGCTGCGTTTGTCGCCAATAAGCCCAGCCCAGTTGCGCGGCCAAGGCGCCCGACGAGCTGATGGCATCAATCCACACATTTATGGCGGGCCATTGCCCCAGCGCCTCGGGAAAGCGCGCCAGCGGCTGGCCCTGCTGCGCCATTTGGATCAGCACCACCAGCGGCGTGGCGATCAGCAAATACAGCGGAACTCCGACCGCGGCCACCGCCAACACGCGGCGCGGGCGCTCCAGCACCTCGGGGTGCGCCTGCAGCACCAGGGCGATCAGGGCGGTGAACCCCATCTGGGGCAGCGTGGTGGGCCAAAACCGGGCCAGCATCTCCAGCACCGTGACCACGCGCCCCGCCCGCTGCTGGTCCACCGCGGCGCTGACGGCAAGCGCCAGCGTCACCAGGCTCCAAAACAGCAGGCTTCCCCCCACCGCCCGCGCGACACCGCGGCGGGTCAGGGGTTGCGAAGCCAAAACCTCGGCGGCGTGAGGCAAAGGGGGGGAAGGCATGGCCAGACTGTAGGCCGCCCCGCGCCGGCACGCCCGGGTGCTGGTGGCAGGGCAACGGGGCTTCGTCCCAAAGCCCACCCAAGGCGGCGGGCTCGCGCCAGCATGGGAACCCTAACGGGAGCCCCCATGCTCAGTCTTCTTCGAACCCTGTTGTTGTGCGGGTCCACGCTGTGGGCCCCCGAGGCCCACGCCACACCGCCCGACAGGTGGACGGGTCCACTGCAAGCCATTGACACCCTGCTGCGCACCCACAGCCACGACCCGGATCGCTGGACCGACGACAGCCAGGCGGCTTTCAAGCGTTCGCTGGAGCGCTTGGCCGCGCAGGCACCCCATCGGGCGGCCTTTGTCGAAGGCTTTAATCGTCTGTGGGCGACCCAAGGCCCGTTCTCGCATGTGCAACTGCTCCCCCAACCCGGGTCGGCCGAGGCCGTGGCGCAGCACCTAGACGCGCTCAACGTGGGTCCCAGCGCCGTGCAACTCAGTTGGCACGGCGAGGTGGCGGTGCTGGCCGTCCACACCTTGATGGGGCGGGACACGCAAGAGGCCATCAGCGCGGCTTACCGAGCCATCGTGGCCCGCCCCGCCCGGGCCTTGATCCTGGACCTGCGAGAAAACCCCGGCGGCGCGTTTGCCGTTCGCCCCCTGGTGGGGCACCTGATTGATCAGCCGCTGGACACCGGCGTCTTCTTGCCGCGGCGCACTCACTCGCCCCCGCAGGCGCAAGCCCTGGACGCAGCACCGGCTTGGCGGGGTTGGTCGTTGCAGAGCTTCTGGACGACGGTGCAGACCCAGCCCTTCACTCGCATTCAGTTCGAGCCCCTGGCCCCGCACTACGCCGGTCCGGTGGCCGTGCTGACCAGTCCGCGCACCGCCAGCGCAGCCGAGATGGCCGTCGACGCCCTGCTCAGAGCCCAGCGCGTGGGCGTGGTGGGCGAGCGCACGGCCGGCCGAATGCTGACCCAGAAACCCTTCGACGTCCCGGGGACCGACTGGGTCCTGATGCTGCCGGTGGCGGACTACCACGCGTGGCACAGCGGTCGGATCGAAGGGCAAGGCATTCGCCCCACCCTGGCGGTACCTGCCGCCGACGCCTTGACCGTCGCCCTCACCACCCTGTTTCCCATCCCTAAGCCTTGAAAGCCTGAAACCCATGAAATCCCCCTTGCCTCGAGGGCTCCTTCCCCTCCTCTTTTTGACTGCCCTGGTGGGTACCGCGACCGCGGCCAACCCTCCGGCAGCTGCACCGGCGCAGCCGCCCCGCCCGACGCTCGCCGAGCGCTCGGCGCAAACCGAAGCGGTGGCCCGGCCCTACTTCGAGGCCTACATCGCCCGCGACTGGGACCGCCTGGAGCCGCTGCTGGACGAGCACATCCGCTTCGACGACGCCACGGCCCATGTGGTCTTCGGCGGGGCCGTGGGTAAGCAGGGCAAGACCGAGTTGATGAAGGCGTTCCGCGAAACCTACGCTGCCATCCGCGCCATGCGCTTCCACCCCCAAAGCCAATTCGCCTCGGGCGAACACATGGTGTTCGTGGGCGAACTGGAATGGAGCCTGGGCTTGGCCGATGGCGCGGTGGTGGACACCCGCATGCCCTTTGTGGTGCGCCTGCAGGTGCGCCAGGGCAAGGTGCTGGAACACCTGGACACGGCGGACTACAAGCCGTTTGCCACCGCCCTGCGCCAAGTCCGGCAGGCCGCCGCCGCGCGCTGAGGCCTGAGCGGCGCTGCGGTAACCTGCGCCGCTCATGATTGATTCCCTGATGGGGCTGCTGGCTGTGCAGTCCCTTTTACTGGCCGCTTGGTTGCTCAGTCAACGCCTCATGCTGCCCTTGGCAGCGTGGCTGGGGGTGCTGGCCTTGCACATGGGCGCCAATCTGGCGGCGCCCGCGCTGGGGCTGACGGGCCTCACACAGTCTCTGGGCCTTTTGCACGGGCCCCTGCTCTGGTTGTGGGTGCGGCACTTGGTTCGCGCCCAGGCGCTGGGCGCACCGGCGGCTGTCCACCTGCTGCCGGCTGCCTTGCCTCCCGTGGCTGCGGGCCTGGGCCTGCAGCCGCCCTGGGCCCTGGTGGCCGCGCTTCAATTTTTCGCGTACTGGTCGGCAGCCCTGTGGGCGCTGCACCGCCAGCGCCAGCAAGCAGCGCAGTTGCGGGCCCATGCGGGGGCCGACCTGCGCTGGCTGCTGGCGCTGCTTTGGGTGCTGGCCGGGATTGCGGTGTTGGACGCGCTGCGCCTGCCGCTGCGCGCCCTGGACCTGCCGGGAGCGGCGGCGCTGCAAGGGCTGAGTTTGGCGGGGCTGCTGGGCTGCGTGTACGTGCTGCTCTGGCAGGGCTTGCGCCAGCCCTTGCGCATTTCGGCGCTCCGGGTCGAAGAATTGCAAGCCTTGGCGCCCGCCCCGCCGCCCGCCCCTGAAGGGAGCGACCAGGAACGCCTGCGCTGGCAAACCCTGCTCGTGCGCTGGCAGCAGGAGAAACCTTTTCTGGATCCCGAGTTATCTCTGACCGCGTTGGCCACCTTGTGGCAAGAAAACCCCCGCCAGTTATCCCAGCGGATTCAGCAGTTTGCGCCCGCGCCCCATTTCCGTGATTTCGTCAACCGGGCGCGGGTGGAATGGGTGTGTGATCAATTGGCGCAAGGCCGGCGGGACAAACTGCTCACCCTGCAATTGGAGGCCGGTTTCAATTCCAAGAGCGTCTTCAATGAAGCCTTCAAGCGCTACACGGGCACCAGCCCCAGCGCCTACCGCGCCCAAGTTCAGGGTCCGGAAACATGAATCCAGA
This sequence comes from Inhella gelatinilytica, assembly GCF_016093295.1. Lineage (GTDB taxonomy): Bacteria > Pseudomonadota > Gammaproteobacteria > Burkholderiales > Burkholderiaceae_C > Inhella > Inhella gelatinilytica. The sequence continues at coordinate 349,773 of NZ_JAEDAL010000001.1, forward strand.
CGACGAGCGCCCCACCTGAACGCATGCTCCGGGCCTTTGCAACTCTCCGGCCCTCGCCATGCGACTTCCCTGCTTCCGGCTGCTTGCCAGCCTGCTCTTCTCCCCCCTGCTGCACGCCGCGCCGGCCTGCGACGGCACGTGGCAGCTCCAGCTCACCAGTGCCAACTGGGGGGATATTCACGCCCGTTTTGAAATGCGCGCCGAAACCCCCGAACTCTGTGTCGGGCGGCATGCCGGCAGTGAGGGAATGCTGCGCCTAAAACTCGTGGGCGGCAATATCTTGGCCGGGGAATTGCAATTTGCACAAAACCCACCCCAACCCCTGCAAATCGATAGTCAAACCGGCCGCGGAGAAATTCAGGCCGGCAGCATGCGCGGGCCGCTGGCGGTGACGTTTTCCAGCCCGCCGGGCGCCCTGCGGCCCTACCCACAGCTGGCCGCCCATATGCTGGACACCGCCACACGCCAGGTGTACCGGCCGGCGGCCCTGCAGCACCCCAGTTGGCAACACTACGCCGCGCAGGTGGCCCGCGTGGCCGAGAACGCCCAAGATGACCTCGCCTTCTTGCTCGGTCTGGCCCGGCAATGGGACGGCAAGGCGTTCTCCCATTTCCGCTTTTGGCGCCCCAACCAAAGCACGCCGGCGCTGATGGACAGCCTGGCCCGGCTGCTGCCCCCGGGAGCCCAAGCGGTTGAGCTGAAGCCCCTGGGCCACGGCGTCGCCCTGCTGAGCTTGCGCCACTTCATTGGCACCAGCGTCCGTCAACAAATTGCGACCGCATTCGAGCAACTGCCGGGCCTCAAGACCCAGCAGCTCATCCTGGACCTGCGGGGCAACCAAGGGGGCGAATTCGGCGGCCTGGATGTGGCCGCGCAGTTGGGGGGGGCCGAAGCCTTGATGGGGGTGTTCATCGGCCCGCGCTGGTGGAACCAGCACAGCGAGTTGCCCGATACCCCCGCCCGCGCCCAAGCCGCCGACCTGCAAGACCGCAGCTTGATGGGTTTTCAGGCCGCAATTCGAGACCAGGCCTTGACCGCCTTGCGTCATCGCCCCGTGGCCCAGCCCTTCACCGGCGCTGTCTGGGTGCTCACCGACGCCCGCACCGCCAGCGCCGCCGAGTTGCTGGCGGCCTGGCTGGGCGACAGTGGCCGCGCTCAGCTGGTGGGCGAGCGCACCCGAGGGGCCGTGCTGGCCAGTGTCTTCCTGGACCTGCCCGACGGCTTCAAGCTCATGGTGCCGAGCGCGGACTACGTCACCGCGGCCGGGCAACGGCTGGAAGGCCAAGGGGTGCAGCCCCATGTGGCCGTGCCCGGCGAGCAGGCCTTGGATCGGGCGCTGCAACTGGCCGCCCAGCCGCGGTCCTGAACGGCACGGGCGCCTTCGCCCACCTTAGGGCGCCCTAGCACGCCTCATTGCCCATCCGCGCGCGCCGCCTCCAGCAGCACGTCACGCCCTTGCAGATAGTCCGCCCAGCGCTCGGCCACCTGCAGGTGCGGCGCCACGCTGCGGCGGCGGTCGTCGCTGAAGCTGCGCACGAACACCCGGCTCGCCGCCAGCACCAGAGTGCCGGTGTTGGGCAGCAAGATCAGGTTGTCCTCGCCCACATGGTGCGGGCCGGCACCGCTGGCCTCCCCCACCACGATCAGCCCGGGGAACTGGCGCTCCAGGTCGCCCAGCAACAAAGCCGCGGCAGAAAAGGTGCGTCCGCTGGTCAGCACATGCAGGCGCCCGCGTTCGCTGAGCTGCGGGCTGCGGATCAGCGCTTGCAGCAGGGGCTCCAGCAGCTCGCCGTTGCCGCCGCTGTTGTGGCGCAGGTCCAGCACCAGACCGCTGGCGCCCTGCAGCGCCTGTTGCAGGCGCTGCGCAAAAGCAGCCAAGGTCTCGCTCGGGCCGTCGCTCACGCGGCGCAGTTGCGCGTACACGCGCCCGCCGTCCAGCGCTTGCAGCAAGAAGGGCTGCTCGGGTTCGCTCAGGTGCAAGGGGGCGTCTCCCTGGCGTGCCGCAAGCCAGCCGGCCGGGGCTTCAAGGGCCATCACCAGTTGCTGCAGGGCCGGCATGTCCAAGGCCTGGCCGCGGAGCGTGACCCGCTCGGGCGCCGCGCCGGGGCGTTGCAGCAGCAGGGTGGCCTGGTCGCGCGCCTCGCTCAGGCCCACGAAGGCCAGGTACTCGGTCAGCGCCATCAGGCGCTGACCCACGCGCAACAGGCCGGTCTCGCTGTCGTGCTGCAGCAGCGGGGTCAGGCGCGCCAGCGCCTGCTCGGGCGTGGCCTCGCCCACCTTCAGCAGCCGGGCGCCCAGCCACCGCGCGTGCTCGGGTGCAGTGGCCTGCACATGCCAGCCGTCCGCAAAGGCGGCGAACTGCAGCGGCAAGCGGTGAAAGGCGCCCGCGCCCTGCATCGGCGGTACCAAGCTGGTGTGGCCCGAGCCGGCCTCGCGCACCAGGGTTTGCAGACGCAGGTGAACCTGCCAGTCGGCGAGCTTGGCCACGTCGGCTTTCAGTGCCCGCAGGCCGGCCTGCAGGCGTTCGCGCGGCAGCTGGGCCTCCAGACGCCAATGCGTTTCGGGCAGGCGGCGGGCCAGAAAGTCCAAGTCGGCCGCCCAGCGGGCCGGGCGATCGGCCCCTTCAGCCAAGCGCGGCAGCAGGCGCTCACGCCAGGCCGGCTGCTGCGCCAGCGCGGCCAGGGCCGGCTCCCCCAGCAAGGCCTGCTCGGCATTCACCAGGTGGTGGGCGCGGGCCGCCTCGAACCAGCGCACGGCCGCCGCGCCGTCGCCCGCTTCCGCAGCCAGCGCCGCCAGATGCAGCTCGGCACGCGCCTGCTGCGTGCCCAACTGCACCGCGCGCTCGAACGCCGCCCGCGCCGCGGCCCGGTTCCCCAGGCTGCGCTCGGCCCGGCCCAGCCGGTAGGCGTAGAGGCCGTTGTCCGGGTGGGCGGCGGCCAGTTCGGCGTAGACCGCCCGGTATTGCGCCCAATCAGACTGCGCAAAGGCCGCGTCGGCACGGCCCAGTTGATCGGCCAGCCGGCTGGGCGCGGCCAGGGCGGGGACGGCCAGCAGCCAGGCGGCCGCCAGCAGGCTCAGGGTTCGCATCGTGTTCTCCAGTCCAGGCACCGTGCCCGGTTGGGGTGCACTGTGGGGAAACGACGCTGAAATGGCGACGCGAAACCGGTTTTGGGACGGATTTCAGTTGGAGGCGGCGTTTTTTCGCCCGCGGCGCAGCCACGCATCCCAGCCCAAACCCACGGGCAGCAGCGCCAGGGCCAGCAGCAGGGCCATGCCGGCGGCCCAGGCACTCAAGAGGGAAAAGCTCAGGGTCGCCAAGGCCAGGGCGATCGCTGCCTTGCCGAGCCGGCGCGGGTGCAGCACCCAAAGCAGCTCCGTCACCCAATCGGCAAGGATGCGACGTCCCCACCACGCCACACCCACCATCAGCGCCATGACCATGAGCCCCGCGGCGCCGTGCTGTGCCGGCAAATTGATCACGCCATGGGCGAGCATGCCCGGCCACAGCGAGCCGGTCCGCCAGTACAGGCCACCGAGCACCAGCGCGGTCGCCAGAAGAAACGCGAAGGTGCCCAAATTCAACAGATTGGGCTGGTGGTACTGGGAGTGGCTGAGCGCAAAGAGCAGGCTGCTCAGCAAGATGGCCAGCCCCGGAGGCATGACCTGCTGCAAGCGGCCCTGCAATACACCGCGGTAGAAGATTTCCTCCAGCACAGGCACCAGGCCGTAGCTGGCCACCGCCATCAGGACCCAGAAATCCCAAGTTTGGGGTGCATCGAGCAGGGCCTGGCGCCAGGGCTCGGTCGGGCCCAGGTCCCACTGTGCATCCGCCAGCAGCAGGCCCAGATGCCAGGGGGCCAGCAAACACGCCGCCAGCAGCCCCAGCTTCAGCAGCTTCAGCAGCGGCTTGCCGGCGCAGCCCAGGCCCAGGCGGCGCTGCCGCAGGTCGCCGCGCGGCCACCAGATCGCGGTCACCAGCAAGGCAATGCCCCCATATTGAAACAAGAGCACCTGGGCCAGCGATTGGGCCAGCGGCAACCAGGAGGCCGGCAACGCGCTGGGTTGCAGCGCGGCCAAGGGGTTGCTCAGGCGCACGCCAAAGGCGGCGGCCAGCAGCATGGCCAGCAGGCCCCCCAGCAGGGAAAGCGCCAGGACCTCGAACAAGGCCGGCCAGGCGCGCACGGAAGACGGAACGGAAGGTGACATGGGTGAACTCGGAAGGAAACGTCTCCGCATCCTCGGCGCCGGCTCCTCTTGCCGTCGACCGCCTCGGCCGAAGCTTGCCCTGCGCGGGTAAGAGTCGATCGACTGAGCCGTTTCGCCCTGGCCACCCCCTTACAAATCAACCACTTGGCGGTTTCCCTGGGCCGCCTTCCACTCCGTGGGGGTGCAGCCGGCCACGCGGCGAAACGCCTTGTTGAAGGTCGACTTGTTGTTGAAACCGGCCTCCAGCGCCAAGTCCAAGACAGTGGCTTCGGGCTGTTCGCGCAGGCCGCGCTGCACGGCAGCGACCCGCTCCCCGTTGATGAAATCGAAGAAATTGCAGCCCAATTCTTGGTTGAGCAACTCTGAAACCTGGTGGGGGCTGGCTCCCAAGGCTTGCGCCAACCCGCGCAGCGACAGTTCGCGATCCCGATACAGCGCCTGTTCACTCATCAGCCGCTGCAAGCGTTCGCGCAACGCCGGCACGCGATCCGCGGGCAGGTTGCGCAAGCCGCGGGGCGGCCCCGCTGCTTCAGCAGGGCGCTCGGTGGCCAGGCTCGGCTCAGCGGAAAAGACCTGCGGCTGCCGCACGGCCAACACGCCGGTGGCCAGCACCAGCAGCGTCAGCAGCAGGCTGATGGCGGTATCGGCAGCCCCCACCGGATTCCCGGGCGGCCAAAGCCCCAGCAAATAGCTCAGGAACACGCACTCCAGCACCAGGAACAGCACCAGCAAGCCGCTCAGCCAGCGCAGGTTGACGCGGTCGAGGTTGGAGAACTGGTCGCGCAGGCTCCTCTGCCAGCGGCGCACCTGCAGCATGGCGCAGCCCGTATAGGCCAGCAGGCTGATTGCCTTGCCCAGGGCCAACAGATTCACCCCAGCGGCCGGCGCTGCAAGTCCGGCGCCAATCCGCTCGATCAATTGCGGCTCCGGGAGCATCAACCAGGGCGTCAACAGCACCAAGTTGACGACCCAGGGCAGTGCGTGCCCCAGGTGGCGCCCCTTCAACGCCGCCGCGCTGCCGGTGAGTACTTGCACGTACGCCAGCAGCAAGGGGCCAAACAGAAAGGGCAGGCTGCTCAGCGCCACATAGCTGGCCGGCCAGTGCCTCCACTGCGCGTCCAGACGCAGAAAGTCGCCCAGCAGCGCCAACGCAACCACCCCCAGCAAGGCCGCCATGAAGCGATTGGCCCGGCGCGGGCCACGGGGCTTGGCCATCAGGGCTGCAGCCAGCACGCCCCCTTGGATGGCGCCCACAGCGGTCAAAAGCGCTGGCAGCTGCATCGGTCAAGCCTGCCCTTCGGAATACGGTGTCAAGTTCATTCAGGGAGCTTCTTCGGGTGCCTCATGGGACCATGATCATCTTCGACATCAGCTGCCGATCCACACGCCGCGCAATTGGCACCGGCCCACTCACTCGGCGTGCACCCCGCATGCCGCTTGAAGGCCCGGTTCAAGGCGCTCTTGCTGTTGAAGCCCGCCTCCAGCCCGAGCGCCAGGATGGACCGGCCAGCGCGGGCGGGGTCGCGCAGCAGGCGCTGCAGTTCGGCCACGCGATGGCGGTTCAGGAAGTCCTGGAACTGGGCGCCATGCGTGTCGTTGACGAGTTGCGAGAGTTCCTTGGGCGTGAGCGCCAGGCGCGCGGCCAGGTCGTCCAACAACAGCTCGCCGTCGCGCCAGGGTTGCTCCTCGTCCATGCAGGTCTGTAGGCGGGCCAAGTAGTCGCTGCGGGTGCTGCTGGGCAAGGCGCGCTCGCCGTACTTGGCGGGCTCCGGTGCCGCCGCTTCGGGTGCAGGTGCCGCTGCTTCAGGCTCGGCCGCGGCCTCCGGGGCCGGCAGGCGCGCGTGGGTCAGGGGCTCGCGCAGGGCCAGCGCGGCCAGGCCCAGCACGAACAGGGACAGCACGGCGGCGCCGCTGAGGTCGGCGTTCCAGGCGAAGTCCTGGCCGCGCCAGGCCTCCAGGCCGAACTGCAGGCCCACGGCCCCGGCGCCCAGGCCGAGCGCCTGCAGCAGGCGCCACAGATGGCGCAGCGGCAACTCGTCCGGTGCGACCGCGCGGTGGGCGCGCACCCAGCGGGCCCAGGCCCAGGCATAGGCGCCGAAGTGCAGCAGCTTGAAGAGGGCAAAGGCCAGCACGGCCGGGCTGATGCCCTCCGCAAGGCGCCACTGCGCCAACTTGGCCTCGGCCGGCTGCAGGTAGTAGGGCGCCCAGGCCAGCAGGGCCAGCAGCCAGGGCAGGCCGTGCCAGAGCGGCGGATGCGCCGGGCCCTGTGCCGGATCCTGCGCCGGCTCCAGCAGGCGGCGTAGATAGGCCCAGACCAGCGGGCCGAACAGCAAGGGCAAGGTGGTGGTGGCCGCCATGGCGTGCGGCCAGCGCTGCGCCCCATTGGGTTGGTGCAGCAGCAGGGCCTCGCCGATGACCGCGGCCAACACCAGCAGCAGGGCCGCCAGCCAGCGGTTGGCGGCGGTGCGCAGGCCGCTGGGTGCGGGCAGGGCCAAGCTCAGCGCCATCCACAGCGCCAGCGCGGCGGCGAAGCCGAGCGCCACGATCATGGGCGGTCTGCCGCCAAGGCGCCGCGCGGGATCGCCTGCCCGTCGCGGATCACCCACTCGATGCGGTCGTAGGCCTGCAGGGTCTGCAGCGGGTCGGCCCCCAGCAGCAACAAGTCGGCGCGCCAGCCGGGGCGCACGCGGCCAAGTTCCTGCGCCAGCCCGAAGGCGCGGGCGTTGCCCAGGGTCAGGGCCTCGAACAGAGTGGCCAACGGGATGCCGGCGCGCTGCCAGGCGTCCATCTCCAGCCGCCCATTGAGACCGGGCGGGTGGCCCCAGCCGAGGCCGCCCGTGGCGGTGTCGGAGCCGAACAGCAGGCGCTGGCCGGCGGCGGCCTGGGCGCCGATCAGGGCTTCGTAGCGGGCGTTGTAGCGGCGGAAGAAGTCCTGCAGCGCCGCGGGGCTGGCCACGGCGTCGGCCGCCAGGCCCACCTTGGGGGCGATGCGGCGCAGGCGGTTGTGGGCCAGCGCGCGCTGGCCTTGGGCGTCGGTCTTGAGGTGCTGGATCAGGGCCGGCGGCAGCACGCGGCGCAGGGACTCGCCGTCCAGGAAGGCGGGCTCGTAAAAGGCCTCGTCGTTGCGCAGCACGCGGAAGGTGGGCTGCAGGGCGATGCCGCTGCGCGCCACGCGCTGGGCCAGCTCGCTCAGCGCCGCGGGGGCCCGCGCGGCATTCCAGGCGCCCGGCCACTCCCACAGGCCATGGGCCAGCACGTCCACACCGGCGTCCAGTGCCAGTTGCTGGCCGCTCGGCGTGGTGGCGTGCAGCAGCACCGGCAGCTGGCGCGCACGCGCGGCGGCCACCACCTCGCGCAGGATGGCCAGCGAGGGCAGGTCGAAGTCCGGCGGCTCGGCCCCAGGCCACCACAGCGCTTCTTCGAACACCAGCTTGATGCAGCGCGCACCCTCTGCGGCCAGCGCGGCCACCACGGCCTGCGGTGTATGGCGCGCCGGGTCTTCACCGGCGGGCAACTGGGCTTGCGTGTGGCGGTCGTGCAGGTAGTTCGGGTAGGCCTGCAGGAATTGGCCGGGCGGGTAGTCCAGAGCCTGGAAGTCGCGCGCCAGCGGCAGGCCGGGGCCGCAGTGCAGCACGCGCGGGGCGAGGGCCGTGGCCTGCAGGCGCGCCACCGTGTCGGCGTCCGCCTGCAGATCGACCACGGTGGTGAAGCCATGGAACAAGTAGCTGCGCGGCAGCTGGGCCTGGTAGGCGGCGTAGAGCTCGGCAAAGCGCGGGGTGTCGCGCCGGCGCAGGCCGCTGGCATTGGCCAGGTGCACATGGCTGTCGATCAACCCCGGCACCAGGGTGCGGCCGCCGCCGTCGATGACGCGCGCGGCGTGGCGCGCGGGGTCATGGGCGTGGATGGCAGCGATGCGGCCGGCTGTGATCTCCACGTCGCGCCGCGCTTGTGCCGGCTCGCCGGGGCTGAGCACGCGCACGTCGCGAATCAACAAATCGGCGGCAGGGCTGGGCTTGAGCAGGCAGAACGCCAGGCAGGCGCCGATGAACCAGGGCTTCATTTCAAAACTCCCTGGGCGCGCAGAAAGGCCTGCAGCTCCTGCAGCAGCAGTGCATGGGCCTGGGCGCGCGGCATCTGCGGGCTTTCCCAGCAGACGAATTCCTCGCCGTCCTCGGCCAGCACGGCGCAGGCATTGGGCTTCATGGGCGGCATGAAGATGAAGTGACCGGCATCGGCAATCTCTAAGTGGCGTGTGCCGGCGGGCAGCTGGGCGTGCAGCGGGCGGGCGTGCAGCGCGGGGGGCAGTTGGCCGTCCTGCCCCGCGCTCACCAGCAGCAGCGGGGTGGGCAAGGCGCGCAGGCTGCTCGGCTCCAAGGTTTCGGTGAGACCCGGCGCCAGGGCCACCACGGCGCGCAGGCGCGGCTCGTGCTGCGGGCGCGCGGCGCGGGCTTGCCATTCGGCGTCCAGTGCGGTGAAGGCGGGGCGGAAGTAGCGGCAGGCGCCGGTGTCGTGCTGGGCGCAGAAGGGGGCCAGGCGCTGCAGGTCCATGCGCGCGCCGGCCAGTTGCAGCACGCTGGCGCCGCCGAGCGAATAGCCGACGGCGGCGAGGCGCGAGGGGTCGATGTGCTGGGCCCAGGGCTGGGCAGGCAACTGGTCGAGAAAGGCGCGGGCATCCTCGGGCTGGGTCCAGGGGCGCAGGATGTCGGCCGGTTTGGACCCCGGCCCGCTGCCCGGGTGGGTGGCGGCCAGCACCCAGGCGCCCTCACGGGCCAAGGCCGTGGCCAGCCAGCCCAGGCCGTCGCGGTGGCCGGCGGTGCCGTGCAGCAGCAGGATCAGCGGCGCGGGCGCAGCCCCCGGCAGCGGCGGCGCGTCGGGCGCGGCCTGCCAGGGTTCGCTGATGCGGGTGGCGCCTTGAGGCTGCAGGTTCGAGCTGGCCGTGGGGTACCAGAGCCGGGCCGGCGCGGGGCGGCCATCGGCGGCGCGCAGCGTCAGGTCGCGCACCCCCACCTGGGCCTGCGCCCCGAATGCCCAGGCCAGGGCCAGGGCGGCGAGCAGAACGCGCTTCATGGCTTGGCCTCGGCCACCAGGCTGAGCGTGCGCTCCTGGCCGTCCACGGCGCGCACGCGCAGGGCCAGGGTCTGGCCGACTTGCAGTTTCAGCGCCGCGCGCACAGCATCGGGCTCGGCCCCAGCCACCACGACTTGCTGCACCTGCAGCAGCCGCTCGCCGGGCTTGAGCCCCGCGCGTTCGGCCGGCGAGCCCGGCTTGCTGCCCTTGACTGTGATGGTCTGGACCCGGGCGTTGAAGAAGCTGCCGCTGACGGCCACATCGGTCTCCAGACCGATCCAACCGGGGGCCTGGGCCCAGGCGGCCAGGGGCAAAGTCAACGCGGCGATCAAGGCCAAACGACGGGTGAGGATGGGCATGGTGTGCTCCGGTCAGTCGAGGACAAACTTCAGCGCGCCAGCCAGGCCAGGCCGCGCGGGTTGAGGGTGTGCAGGTAGAGCCGGTCCGCCGTCTCGGTGACGCCAGTGACCTTGGGGAAGGCGCCGCTGGGGTCCTGCAGATCGGCCACCACCCGGCCGTCTTCGGTGAAGGCGATGGCGTAGAACAGGACGATTCGCTTCATGCAGGACATGCCCAGGAGAGGGGTCGAAGACTGTCGGCCGGGCCGACACGCGGAAAGTCCTGCAGCATGCCCCTCGCCTGCGCCCAGCGCCAGCGTTCTGCGACGAAGTGAAGCGCGGCCGGGTTGAACCGCTACGGGGTCAGCCCTTGACGGGGGCGGATTGCCGTGTCCAAAACGCCACCGACCCCAAAGGGATTGCATCCGGTGCATTACCTGTTTCGCTGCTGGCATGGCCGCGCGGGCCACCCGGCACTAGGATGCCCCCACTCAAATAGGAGACCCACATGGAAGCAGCCAGCGGCAGCCTGCGGGCGGAACGCCTGTCCCAGATCGATGCCATTGCCACGGCCCGATTGAGTGCCGAGCGACGCCCGGCGTTCAGCCTGTTCGCCCAGGATTGCCTGAGCCAGTTTGATGCGGACGACCTCGCGCAAGAGAGCGCCGAGGACTTGGCCGGCGCGCTGTTGTCGCACTGGCAGTTTGGTCAACAGCGGGCCCCGGGCACTCCCAAAGTGCGCCTGATCAATCCGAACGTGGGCGAAGACGGCTGGGCCGCGCGCCACTCGGTGCTGGAAATCGTCAATGACGACATGCCCTTCCTGGTGGACTCCACCACGGTCGAGATCAACCGCCAGGGCCTGACGCTGCACTTCATCGTGCACCCCCTCTTTGCCGTGGCGCGCGATAGCGCTGGCAACCTGACCCAGCTCGCCCGCCCCGCGGACGCCGGCGAGCTGCCGCGCGAGAGCTGGATGCAGATTCAGGTGGACCGCATCGTGGAGGTCGAGCACCGCCAGGCGCTGGTGCAGGGCATCGAGGCGGTGCTGGCCGATGTGCGCGCCTCGGTGGGCGACTGGAAGGCCATGCTGGCACGTCTGGGCGAAGCGATTGCCGAGCTGGATCAGCTGCCCGCCTCGGTGGACCCGGCCGCCGTGGCCGAAAGCCGCGACTTCCTGAACTGGCTGGCCGACGATCACTTCACCCTGCTGGGCTACCGCCAGCATGAGCTGCGCAACGAGAACGACGAGGCCGTGCTGCACCTGGTCCCCAACTCGGGCCTGGGCGTGTTGCGCGAAACCGCCGAGGAGCTGCGTTCGGCCAGTTTCGCCGTGCTGCCCAGCGGAGCCAAAGCGCTGGCGCGCGCGCCGCTGCCGGTCCTCGTGGTCACCAAGGCCAACAAGCGCAGCACCGTGCACCGCCCCGGTTACACCGACTACGTGGGCGTGAAGCGCTACAACGCCGCCGGCGAGGTGGTGGGCGAGCACCGCTTCTTGGGCCTCTACACCTCCACCGCCTACATGGCCCGGGTGGCCGAGACGCCGCTGATCCGCGGCAAGGTGGAGGCCATTGCCCGCCGCGCCGGCTACCCCAAGGGCTCGCACCGCGCCAAGGCGCTGGCCCACACGCTGGAAACCTACCCGCGCGACGAGCTGCTGCAAAGCACTGACGACGAGCTGTACGAGACCGCCATGGGCATCCTGGCGCTGGGTGACCGCCAGCGCCTGCGCCTGTTCCTGCGCCGCGACCCCTTCGACCGCTTCATCTCCTGCCTGGTCTACGTGCCGCGCGAGAGCTTTGGCACCGAGCTGCGCATGCGCATCCACGACATCCTGCTCGCGGCCTTTGCCGGCAGCAGCGCCGATTTCGAGGTGATGCTGGGTGAGGCCGGGCTGGCGCGCATCCATTTCTATGTGCGCACCACGCCGGGCGCCATTCCCCCCTATGAGCGCAAGGACCTGGAGGCCAAGCTGGCCGCCGCTGCGCATCGCTGGAGCGACCAGCTGCGCGACGCCCTGGTCGAGGCCGAGGGCGAGGCACGCGGCCTGGCCCTGTTCAAGGCCTGGGAGGGCAGCATCCCAGCCGACTACCGCGCCCGCGTCTCCGCCCGCGCCGCCGTCGCCGATGTGCGCAAGTTTGCGCAGCTGAGCCCAGAGAACCCGGTGGCCGTGGCGCTGTACCGCCCGCTCGGGGCCGAGCCCGATCAATGGGGCTTCAAGGTCTACCGCCTGGGTGGCGCGGTGGTGCTGTCCGACAGCCTTCCGATGCTCGAACACATGGGCGTGCGCGTGATGGGTGAGCACAACCACCGCATCGCCGCTGGCCGGGTGTCCGTGCACGACTTCGACCTGCGCGCTCAGGTGCCCGATCACATCGACGTGCAAACCATGGCGCCGCTGTTCGAGCAGGCCTTCACCCAGGTCTTCGCGGGCCAGGTGGAGAACGATGACTTCAACAAGCTGGTGCTGCGCGCCGGGTTGCCGCCGGAAGACGTGGTCATCCTGCGCGCCTACGCCAAGTACTGCAAGCAGATCGGCTTTGCCCTGAGCCAGGCCACCATCGAGGCCACCTTGGGCACGCATGCGCCGATCGCGCGCATGCTGGTGCAGCTGTTCAAGCTGCGCTTTGACCCGGTTAATGCCAACCCGGAGGGCGAGGCCTCGCAGGTGCGCGCCATCGAGCTGGCGCTGGAAAAGGTCAGCGGCCTCTCGGAAGACCGCGTGCTGCGCCAGCTCTTGGCGCTCATCCAGTGCACGCTGCGCACCAACTTCTGGCGTACCGGAAAGGGCCACAGTGGTGAAGCCGGCCCGCGCCGCGAGTTCCTCAGCTTCAAGTTCGATTGCGCCCGCGTGCCCGGCCTGCCCGAGCCGCGCCCGCTGTTCGAGATCTTTGTCTACGCGCCGCGCTTCGAGGGCGTGCACCTGCGCGGCGGCAAGGTGGCGCGCGGCGGCCTGCGCTGGAGCGACCGCTTGGAGGACTTCCGCACCGAGGTGCTGGGCCTGGTGAAGGCGCAGATGGTCAAGAACACCGTCATCGTGCCGGTCGGCTCCAAGGGCGGCTTCGTGCTGAAGAAGGCGCCCCCGGCGAACGACCGCGAGGCCTTCATGAAGGAAGGCGTGGCCTGCTACCAGAACTATCTGCGTGGCCTCTTGGACCTGACCGACAACCTGGTCGGGGGCAAGGTGGTGCCGCCGCCGCACATCCACCGCCACGACCCGGACGACGCCTACCTGGTGGTGGCGGCCGACAAGGGCACCGCCACCTTCAGCGACTACGCCAACGCCGTGAGTCTGGAGTACGGCCACTGGCTTGGCGACGCCTTTGCCAGCGGCGGCAGCGTGGGCTACGACCACAAGGCCATGGGCATCACCGCCCGCGGCGCGTGGGAGTCGGTCAAGCGCGCCTTCCGCGAAATGGGCCACGACTGCCAGACCCAGCCTTTCACCGTGGTGGGCGTGGGTGACATGTCGGGCGATGTGTTCGGCAATGGCATGCTGCTGTCCACCCAGATCCAGCTGCTGGCCGCCTTTGACCACCGCCACATCTTCTTAGACCCCAACCCCGACTGCGCCACCTCGTTCGCCGAGCGCCAGCGCCTGTTCGCCCTGCCCCGGTCCTCCTGGGCCGACTACAACCCCCAGCTGATCAGCGAGGGCGGTGGAATCTGGTCGCGCAGCGAGAAGTCCATCCCCCTCTCGCCCCAGGTGCGCGAGCGGCTGGGCATTGACGCCGAGCGCCTGACGCCGCTGGAGCTGATGCACGCGCTCTTGAAGGCCCCGGTGGACCTGCTCTACAACGGCGGCATCGGCACCTACGTGAAAGCCAGCAGCGAGAGCCACGCCCAGGTGGGCGACCGCGCCAACGACGCGCTGCGCGTCAACGGCCGTGAGCTTCGCTGCAAGGTGGTGGGCGAAGGCGGCAACCTGGGCTTCACCCAGCGCGGTCGCATCGAGGCCGCACAGGCGGGCGTGCGCCTGAACACCGACGCGATCGACAACTCGGCCGGCGTCGACACCTCGGACCACGAGGTCAACATCAAGATCCTGCTCGGCTTGGCCCTGGCGGATGGCGAGATGACTGAGAAGCAGCGCAATGCCCTGCTGGCGCAGATGACCGACGAGGTCGCCCAGCTCGTGCTGCGCGACAACACCTTCCAGACCCAGGTGCTGTCCGTCACCAACCGCTTGGGCAAGGAACTGCTGGAGCAAGAAGCGCGCTTCATGCGCTTCCTGGAAAAGGCCGGCCGCCTGAACCGCGCCATCGAGTTCCTGCCCAGTGAGGACGAGATTGCCGAGCGCAAGGCCGCCGGCGGCCAGCTCACCACGCCCGAACGCGCGGTGCTGCTGGCCTACAGCAAGATGTGGCTGTTCGACGAGATCCTGAACAGCGACCTGCCCGAGGACCCCTGGGTCGCCACCGCGCTGCAGCGCTACTTCCCGGCGCCGTTGCGCGAGCAACTGAGCCACTACATCCCGCGCCACCCGCTGAAGCGCGAAATCATCGCCACCCATGTGCTGAACAGCATGGTCAACCGCGTCGGCGCCACCTATGTGCACCGCCTGGTGGAGATGACGGGCGCCAAGCCCGCGCAGGTGGTGCGCGCCTACCTGATGGCGCGCGAGGTGTTCGGCCACGTGCCGCTGTGGCAGCAGGTTGAGGCGCTGGACAACCAGGTGCCCGATGCCATCCAGGCCGAGCTGCTGATCGAGGAAGGCCAGCTCACCGCGCGCGCCACCACCTGGTTCCTGCGTTCGCGCCGCTTGAGTGAAGCCCTACAGCCCACGATCGAGCGCCTGCAACCGGCGGTCAGCGCGCTGGCCGCCCGCTTGGCGCCCGAGGCGCAAACCAGCGAGCCAGCCCAGCGCTGGATCGCTGCGGGAGTGCCCGCTGCGCTGGCCGCCCGCGTGGCGGCGGCCGAATCGCTGCTCTCGGCGCTAGACGTGGCCGAAGTAGCCGATTCGGTGCAGCGCGGCTTTGACGAGGTGAGCGCCGTACACGTAGCCGTGGCGCGCCAGCTGGGCCTCTCAAGGCTTGCCGGCTTGATCGAGCAACTGCCCGCCAGCAGCTACTGGCAGAGCCGCGCCAAGAGCGCGTTGGCGGACGACCTCGCCAGCCTGCAGCGCCAGCTCTCGCAAGACGTGCTGGCCAGCGGCAGCGGCTCGCTGGACGACATGCTCACGCGCTGGCAGCAGCTCAACGCTGCCACGCTGGAGCGTGCACAGCGTCTGCTCGCCGACTTGACGGAAACGCGGCAGGCGGATCTGGCGATGCTGTCCGTGGCGATGCGGGAGTTGCGCAACCTCGTTTGAGCGCAGCGCCGCGGCGCAGGTTGCAGCCAAGAACCGGCGGGCGGCGCCCCCTGTCAGTCTCTGAACGACGACTGACATCGGGCCGGCCGCCCGCGACGGCAGCGCCATATACTTCTGGCATATCCCACCAGGGCGCCGCCATGAGCATCACCACGGTCTTCACCAACAACCGGTCGCAAGCGGTGCGTTTGCCCGCTGACGTTCGCCTGCCGGACGGCGTCAAGAAGGTTCAAGTGCGCGCCCGCGGGGTGGAGCGGATCATTTCGCCCGTGGGCCGCACCTGGGACGAGTTTTTCTTGAATGGCCCTCGCGCCTCCGACGACTTCATGAACGAGCGCCCCCCCCAGCAACAGCCCGAACGCGAAGCCCTCTGACGCGATCGCCGCCATGCTGAAGTACCTGCTCGACACCAACATCGTCATCTACGTCATCAAGCAGCGCCCCATCGAGGTCATGGGACTGTTCAACGAAAACGCAGGCCGCATGGCCATCTCGGCGATTACTTTGAGTGAGCTGTTCCACGGGGCCGAGACAAGCGCAAAGGTTTCGCAGAACCTGGCGGTGGTCGAGGAGTTCGCAAGCCTGCTCGACGTGTTGCCGTACACCGCCAAGGCCGCACAGCACTATGGCGCCATACGGTCCGCGGTGGAGAAGGCGGGGCGCCCGATCGGCGTCAACGACCTGCACATCGCGGCCCACGCGCGCAGCGAAGGACTCACCCTCGTGACCAACAACCTGGGCGAATTCGAGCGGGTACCGGGCCTGTTGCTGGAGAACTGGGTCGCCTCCACGGCTTGAGTTTTGGCGACAGCGGCAGGGGACCGAAGGCTAATGCCTCAAGAGCCGACACCTGACCTCAACCGCCTGCGCGTTTGGGCTTCCAGCCTTGGCCGGTCAACCAGGCCATGATGCGTTCGACGTGATCGCCCTGGATCTCGACGACGCCGTCCTTGCAGGTGCCACCGCTCCCGCACGCCGCCTTGAGTTGCTTGGCGACGGCCAGCAAGGCTGCTTCGTCCAGCGGCAGGCCTCGCACCGTGGTCACGGTCTTGCCGCCGCGGCCGCCGGTCTCGCGGCGCACCCGCACGTGGCCGTCGCCCACGGGGGCCGACGACCGCTTGCAGGTGCAGGCGTTCACCGCAGCGCCGCAGCCCGGGCACAGGCGCCCGAGCTCGGTGCTGTAAACCGGGCGCGAGGGGCTCAGATGCGACGCGCCAGTTCGGCGGCCTGGCCGGTGTAAGCGCCCGGCGTCAGCTTCAGCAGGCGCTGCTTCTCGGCCTTGGGCAGGTCCAGGCCCTCGATGAAGGCAGCGATGGACTCGGCCGTGATGGCCTTGCCGCGCGTCAGCTCCTTGAGCTGCTCGTAGGGGTTGGGCAGACCGAAGCGGCGCATCACGGTCTGGATGGGCTCGGCCAGCACTTCCCAGGCAGCATCCAGGTCGGCCGCCAGCGCGGCTTCATTCACTTCCAGCTTGCCCAGGCCCTTGCCCAGGCTGTCGTAGCCCAGCAAGGTGTAGCCCAGGGCCACGCCCATGTTGCGCAGCACGGTGGAGTCGGTCAGGTCCCGCTGCCAGCGGCTGATCGGCAGCTTTTGGCTCAGGTGCGTCAGCACGGCATTCGCCAGACCGAAATTGCCTTCGGCGTTCTCAAAGTCAATGGGGTTGACCTTGTGTGGCATGGTCGAGGAGCCGATCTCCCCCGCCTTGGTCTTTTGCTTGAAGTAGCCCAGCGAGATGTAGCCCCAGACGTCACGCGACCAGTCCACCAAGATCGTGTTGGCGCGCGTGAAGGCGTCGAACAGCTCGGCCATGTAGTCGTGCGGTTCGATCTGGATCGTGTAGGGGTTGAACGTCAGCTTGAGCTGCTTTTCGATGACGTTCTGCGCAAAGGCCTCCCAGTCATGCTTGGGCCAGGCCGAGAGGTGGGCGTTGTAGTTGCCCACGGCGCCGTTCATCTTGGCCAGCGGCTTGACGGCCGCGATGCGGGCACGCGCCGTCTGCAGGCGGGCCACGACGTTGGCGATCTCCTTGCCCACGGTGGTGGGGCTGGCCGTCTGGCCGTGGGTGCGCGAGAGCATGGGCAGCGCCGCGAACTGGTGCGCCATGCCGCGCAGCGTGGCGATGATGCCGTCCAGGGCCGGCAGCATGACTTCGTCGCGGGCGCTCTTGAGCATCAGCGCGTGGCTGGTGTTGTTGATGTCCTCGCTGGTGCAGGCGAAGTGCACGAACTCGCTGGCCGCCATCAACTCGGCATGGCCCTCGAAGCTGCGCTTGATCCAGTACTCCACGGCCTTGACGTCGTGGTTGGTGGTCTTTTCGATGTCCTTGATGGCCTGGGCATCGGCGACGCTGAAGTTGCGCACCAGGCGGCGCAGACGGTTGCGCGCGCCATTGGAGAGCGGCTTGAACTCCTTGAAGCCCGCATCAGACAGGGCGATGAACCAAGCCACCTCCACCTGCACGCGGCGGTGAATCAGGCCGAACTCCGACAGCAGCCCACGCAGGCTGGACATGCGGCCGGCGTAGCGGCCATCAAGAGGACTCAGGGCGGTGAGCGACGTCAGTTCCATGGGTATTCGGGTGGCGTCGGCCCCCGCTTCAAGACGAAAACGCGAATTTTAGAAGCCCGCAATCCGGGGGAACCTGGAGTCAATTCTGAAGAGGGGCGCTGCATAGAATGGTCCGAACCGGCCTCGCGCCGCTTTTGCAGTCCCCCAATGTCCTTGATGAAGCTGATCGGATCCACCACCAGCCCCTTCGTGCGCAAGGTGCGCATCGTGCTGGCGGAAAAGAAGCTCGATTACCAGTTCGTGCTGGAAGACGTCTGGGCCCGCGACGACATCCTGCAGGTGAACCCGCTCGGCAAGGTGCCAGCTTTGGTGATGGAGGGCGGGCACGACTCCATCACCGGATCGATGTTTGATTCCCGCGTCATCGTCGAGTACCTCGACACCCTCTCACCCGTGGGCAAGCTCATCCCCGAAAAAGGGCGCGAGCGTGCTGAGGTGCGGACCTGGGAAGCCTTGGCCGACGGAGTGTTGGATGCTGCCGTGTTGGTGCGTTTAGAGCAAACATGGACCGGTCGCCCCCCCGAGCAGCGCAGCGAAGCGTGGTGCGAGCGCCAACTGAGCAAGGTGCATGCGGGCTTGCAGGCCATGGATGCCGCACTGGGCGACAAGCCCTGGTGCGCCAACAGCCACTTCACGCTCGCGGACATTGCGGTAGGCTGCTGCCTGGATTGGTTGCGCTTCCGCTTCCCGCATTTGGACTGGGCCACCGACCACCCCAATCTCGCGCGCCACGCCGAGAAGTTGGCTCAGCGCCCCAGTTTTTCGGCCACGGCGCCCGTCGTGACCGCCTGACTACGAATGGCTGCGCCCGTGCAAGAGCGCGGGCAGCGGGCCTTGCGGCGCAAAACTGTCGGGGCTGGCCAGGTGCCAGTACGCCTGATAGACCGCATGGGGCAGGTCACCATGGAGCAAGCTGCCCGGCGCCAAAAAGGGCAGCACATTGCAAAGTAGCTTGACCTCTTGAACGCTGACGCGCCGCACGATGTGCGCGGCGGAGATTTCCGCTGGATGCTGCAACCCGGCCGCCTGAACCAGTTCTTGGAGGGCGTGCAACGTGTTCTTGTGGAAGCGATACACCCGTTCGGCCTTGTCACCCGGGTCCAAAGCGCGCTGACGCAGCGGGTCTTGCGTGGTCACCCCCGTGGGGCAGTGCCCGGCGTGACAGGCCTGCGCCTGAATGCAGCCCAGCGCGAACATGAAGCCCCGCGCGGCGTTGCACCAATCCGCGCCCAGGGCCATCAACCGGGCGATGTCAAAGGCCGACGTCACCTTGCCGGCGCACCCAACGGCGATGTCATCGCGCAGGTTCAGGCCCATGAGCGTGTTGTGGACCAGCAGCAACCCCTCCTGCAGTGGCGTGCCGACATGGTTGGTGAATTCCAGCGGCGCCGCCCCCGTGCCGCCTTCGCCCCCGTCGACCACGATGAAATCCGGTCGGATGCCGGTCTTCAGCATGGCCTTGCACAGGGCGAACCATTCCCAAGGGTGGCCGATACACAGCTTGAACCCCACCGGCTTGTCACCCGACAACTCGCGCAACCGTTGCACGAATTCCAGCAACTCCACCGGCGTCGAAAACGCCGAGTGAGCGGCGGGTGAAATGCAGTCCTCGCCCACCGGAACGCCCCGCGCCCGGGCGATCTCGGGCGTCACTTTGGCCCCCGGCAACACCCCACCGTGGCCGGGCTTGGCCCCTTGGCTGAGCTTGATCTCGATGAGCTTGACTTGCGGGCTCTGGGCGTTCAATTTGAACGCCTCGGGGTCAAACCGCCCCTCGGCATCCCGGCAACCAAAGTAGCCCGAGCCGATCTCCCAGATCAAGTCCCCGCCATGCACGCGATGGTGCTCACTGATCGAGCCCTCGCCCGTGTCGTGGGCAAAGCCCCCCTTCTTCGCCCCGGCATTCAAGGCCTTGATGGCGTTGGCAGACAGAGCGCCAAAACTCATGGCCGAGATATTGAACACCGAGGCTTGGTACGGTTGCTTGCGATGCTCGCCGATGGTGACCCGGAAGTCATGCGACGCCAGTACGGTCGGTACCAAAGAATGGTTGATCCATTCATAGCCCGAAGCCCCCACATCCAACTGCGTGCCAAAGGGGCGCTTGTCGGGATCGCCCTTGGCCCGCTGGTACACCAGTGAGCGTTGCTGCCGAGAAAACGGCGCCGCCTCGTTGTCGCTCTCGATGAAGTACTGGCGAATCTCCGGACGGATGAACTCGAGGAAAAACCGAAAGTGCCCGATGACCGGGTAATTGCGCAGGACCGCCCGCTTGGTCTGCACGACATCCCGCAACCCGAGCAGGACCAGCATGGCGAAGGTCAGCACCAGCCAACTGCCGCGCTCCGACCACAACCAGGTCCAGGCCGTGAACGCCAAACCAAATCCGCAGGCCAACCACGTGACATAGCGCAAAGGAAACTGCTGATTCAGGGCGCGGATCCATCGCTGCATGAGGCGTCTCCCCTCCGATGCACCACCGCACCGGGATCGGCCCATCCTAGGGTGTGACGAACGGCCGCTCCCCTGGGGTGCTCCCTAGAATCCCCGGCCCTAACTTGGAGGTGTTCCTCATGTCCGTCAAGACCGCTTTGGCGCCGCTCGGTCGCGTCGTGGCCCGTGTGTGGGGGTGGCTGGACAGCAGCCGCCGCTTCGCGCTGAATCTGCTGTGGCTGCTGTTGCTGACCGTGATCGTGGCCAGCCTCGTCCATCGCGGACCGGAGCCACTGAAGGAGAAGACCACGCTCGTGCTGAATCTGGATGGCCGTCTGGTCGAACAGTTCAGCGGCAGCCCCCGCGACCGCTTGATGGGCGAATTGCAAGGCCAGCCCTCCGACCAGGTGCAGTTGCGCGATGTGCTGCGCGTGCTGCGACACGCCGCACAGGACGCCAAGGTGCATCAGGTGCTGCTGGACTTCAGCGGGTACGCCGGAGGCGGCCAGGCCAACCAACGCGAAGTCGCTGCCGCGCTGGCGGAGTTCAAGAAAAGCGGCAAAAAACTCATCGCCTACGGCGACAGCTTTGACCAGCGCGGCTATCAGTTGGCGGCGCTGGCCGATGAGGTCTACCTACACCCCATGGGCATGGTGCTGATCGAAGGCTTCGGTCGCTATCGCAATTACTACAAGGACCTGTTTGAGAAGGTCGGCGTCAGCGCCAACGTGCTGCGCGCCGGCAAGTACAAGAATTTCGGTGAGCCCTACTTCACCAACGGTCCCTCGGAGGCCACCAAAGAAAGCGAAGGCGAACTCTTTGGGGACTTGTGGAGCCGATACGCCAGTGGCGTTGAGGCCGCACGCAAATTGGAAAAGGGCAGTTTGGCCCGCTACATCGACGGCATCCCCGAGCGCCTGACCGCCTTGAAAGGCGATACCGCCCAAGTGGCGTTGGAAGCCAAGCTCATTGACGGCATCAAGCAGCGCGACGAGGTTCGGGCACTCCTGATGGAGCGGGGGGCCAAAGATGACGATGGCAACAGCTATCGAAAAGTCGACTACAAGACCTACTTGGCCCACGCCAAGGAAGCCCCCGTTGTCGGGCAGCGTGTCGGTGTGATCGTGGCCGAAGGCGGTATTCAAGATGGCAGTGCCAAGCCCGGCTCGATTGGCGGCGACTCCACGGCCGCGCTGGTGCGCAAGGCGCGCGAAGACAAGAACGTCGCCGCCGTGGTGCTGCGCGTTAACTCGCCCGGCGGCTCGGCCTTCGCCAGCGAGCTCATCCGCCGCGAACTGGAGCTCACCCGCAAGGCCGGCAAGCCCGTCGTGGTGTCCATGGGCGATGTGGCCGCATCGGGCGGTTACTGGGTCAGCATGAGTGCCGATCAAGTCATCGCCGAACCCAGCACCATCACCGGCTCCATTGGCGTGTTTGGCATGTTGCCCACAGCGGACAAGTTGCTGGACAAGATCCCCGTGCACACGGGCGGCGTGACCACGAGTTGGTTGGTGGGCGCTGGGGACCCGCGTCGTCCGCTGGACCCGCGCGTGGCCCAGGCTGTCCAGGCCGGCATTGATGGCATCTACCGCGAGTTCATCACCAAGACGGCCGCGGCACGCAGCAAGAAGGTCGAAGAAGTCGACGCCCTGGCCCAAGGCCGCGTCTGGACCGGACAGCAAGCACAAGAACGGGGCTTGGTGGACCGGTTGGGGTCGTTCGGGGATGCCATTGCAGAAGCCGCCAAGCGCGCCAAGCTGGAGGGTGAACCCAAAGTGGCCTTCATCGAGGAAGAGCGCAGCAAGGTCGCCAAACTGCTGGACAGCTTTGGCGATGCGGCCGCGCCGCAGGCCCGCAGCGTGCTCAAGGCCCTGCGCACCGGCTTGGGTCTGCCCGAGTTGCCCGCCCCCGTGCGCGAAGCCGCGGCCGAACTGAACTGGATGGTCGAAACCAGCCAAGCCCGCCCGGGCCAGGGCAAGCTGCCCGGTTCGGTGCACGTGCATTGCCTGTGCACGGCCCCATAACCCCTGTTTGGGCGGGGCTCGCTATACTGAGCCCCGATTCAGCGCCGATTTGTTCCAGATTGCGGGCGCTCAATAAATGCCGCTAAAAGGACGCAGGAACCCAAGCCGGCGTCCGCACCTCCCGCGGCGCCGGTTTTGTTTTTTCTGCTTGCCATGACCGCTCACGCCCCCCTGGGAACGCCCCACCGCATCCCCTTCGACGCCCCCCTGCCCCTGCGCAGCGGCACCCTGTTTGGGCCCTACCACCTGATGGTGGAAACCTACGGGCAACTGAACGCCGAAAAATCCAATGCGGTGTTGGTGTGCCACGCCCTCAATGCCAGCCACCATGTGGCGGGGGTGGACGAGCAGGGCAACCTCGGGTGGTGGGACAACCTGATTGGCCCCGGCAAGCCCTTGGACACCGACCGGTTTTTCGTCATCGGCGTGAACAACCTGGGCTCTTGCTTTGGCTCCACCGGGCCCATGCACCCGAACCCCGCCACCGGTCGCGCCTGGGGCGCGGACTTTCCGGTGGTGACCGTCGAAGACTGGGTCGACGCACAAGCGCGGGTGGTGGACCACTTTGGCATCGCCCAGCTCGCCGCCGTGCTGGGCGGCAGCCTGGGGGGCATGCAGGCGCTGTCCTGGTCCCTGCGCCACCCCAGGCGCCTGCGCCACTGCCTGGCCATCGCCACGGCACCCAGCCTGTCGGCGCAGAACTTGGCTTTCAATGAGGTCGCCCGGCGTGCCATCGTCACCGACCCCGACTTCCACGGCGGCCACTACTACGCGCACGGTGTACTGCCCGCGCGGGGCCTCAAGGTGGCGCGCATGCTCGGTCACATCACCTACCTAAGTGACGATGTGATGGACGCCAAGTTTGGCCGCGAACGCCGCGCGGAAACACCGCTTTTCTCGACCCAGGAAGTCGAATTCCAGATTGAGAGCTATTTGCGCCACCAAGGCGACAAGTTCGCCGGCTATTTCGATGCCAACAGCTACTTGTTGATTCAGCGGGCGCTGGACTACTTTGACCCCGCGGCCGAGTTCGATGGTGACCTTGCTCGGGCTTTTGCCCGTGCCCAGTGCAAATACCTGGTGGCCAGTTTCACCACCGATTGGCGGTTTTCACCGGCGCGCTCGCGCGAGATCGTGCAAGCGCTCTTGGACAACAACCGCGACGTGAGCTATGCGGAGATCGACGCCCCGCACGGGCACGATGCCTTCTTGCTCGACGACCCGCGCTACCACCAACTGCTGCGCCACCGCTTCCATCAAATCGCTGGGGAGGTCCAGGCATGAACGCCATCACCGATTTGGTCCCGGCGGGCAGCCGCGTGCTGGACTTGGGCTGTGGCAGCGGCGAGTTGCTGGACACGCTGATCCGCCACAAAGCCTGTTCCGGCTACGGCGTCGAGCTGGACGACAGCAAGCTGTTGGCCTGTGCGGCCCGGGGCGTGAACGTGTTGCAGTTGGACCTGGAAAAGGGCCTGGCCATGTTCAAGGACCAGAGCTTTGATGTGGTGCTGCAATTGCAGACGTTGCAGCAGGTGCGCCATGCCGAAGCCATGCTCAAGGAAACGGTGCGAGTGGGGCGCATCGGCATCGTGAGCTTTCCCAATTTCGCGCACTGGCCCAACCGGCTGCAGGTTCTGGCGGGCCGCATGCCGGTGACGCGCACCCTACCCTATCAGTGGTACGACACGCCCAACATCCGCGTGGGCACCCACGCGGATTTCGCGCTCTTGTGCGAGCGCTTGGGCGTCAAGGTGCTGGACTCATTCGGACTGCGCGGCCACGAGCGGGTCAACTGGGGCGCCAACTGGCGCTGTCCCGTCGCGGTGTTCGTGATTCAAAAGGCCTGAGACCGAGCGGCAGGGCCCGGACTGCGTAGACTGTCCGTCGGATTCCCCCCCAACCCCACTGCTGGAGCTCCCCATGATTGGCTACACCACGCTCGGAACCAACGACCTGCCCCGCGCCACCGCCTTCTACGACGCCCTCTTTGAGGTGATCGGCATTCGGCGCATCATGGACTTTGGGCGTGGCTATGCCTGGGGAACCGGCATGGACAAACCCGGCTTTGGGGTCATGCTGCCCTTTGATGGTCAGCCGGCCACCGCGGGCAATGGCACCATGATTGCTCTGGTCGTCGACAGCCCGGCCAAGGTGGACGCGCTGCACGCCAAAGCCTTGACGCTGGGGGGCCAAGACGAAGGAGCGCCCGGACTGCGCGGCGAAGGCTTTTACGCGGGCTATTTCCGCGATCTGGACGGCAACAAGCTCAACGCCTTTTGCATCGTCAAAGCCTAAGCATCCGCCCGCACGAGTGGCGCCGCGTTCAAAGACCGGCGCTCAGCTCCGCCACGATGCGCTGCAGCACGCGCTCGGTCTTTTGCCCTTCGGCCAAGGCCTGCAAGACCCGTTCAGACTGAGCCCGCACAAGTTCACTTAAAAAGTCTTCCTGCCTCTGCATTAAACCGAGGTGAAGGAAACTGTCGTCCAAGTCGGACTGCAGCCCTTCGAAGGTCTTGCGCACGGTGTCCACCATCGCTCGATTGCGCTGGGCAACTTCCGCCAGGGCCGATTTGGTCATGGACACGATGTGGCGAAGGTGTTCCAGGTCCATGGCCGCGCGGCCGCTGTCGATGGCCGCCAAACGCGCCACGGCGCTTTCCAGCAGCAGCGCCACGTTGTCCACCGCCCGCTCCATGCGACCGGTGTCACCGCCCTGACCCGCCAAGGCCCGCACAAACAGAATCAGTGCCCCAAAATTGAACGCCGTGTTGGGGCCCATGGCCTGGATGCGAGCGCCGCCCGGCTTGGCCGCCAGCGATTCCAGAATGGACCATTCCAGCGAGGTGCACAGGCCCGCGCGGTTCATTGACACCGCACCCGAGCGGCCTGACACCCGAACGCAGCCATCCAGCCCATATCGCTCCACCGCATCCAAGAGGCTCTTGGCCAGCGCTTGGTAATCCGTGCAGTCGTTCAGGCCGCGTTGGAAATCCAGCACAACGCCAAGCTCACCCGCCATGTCGGCGCTACCGAGCACCGCGTCCATGGCTTCATCGCGCTCACGGGCCAGGGCCTTGCGCTGTTCTTCCGCCGCCAGCAAGCGTTGGACCTTGATGACCAGTTCCGGCCCCTGCCAGGGCTTGCACACGTAATCGGTACCGCCGGCGTCGTAGCCCATCATGCGGTCTTGCAACTGGTCGCGCGCTGAAACAAAGAGAACGGGCGGCCCCTCCGGATCCTGCGCACGCAGGCGACGGCAGGTCTCGTAGCCGTCCAACTCGGGCATCTCGACGTCCAGCAAAATCGCCGCCGGTTTGACCTCGGCCATGCGCTCCAGGCATGACACGCCGCTGGAGAGCAGCTCCAAATCAAAGTCATCGCTCAAGACGGCTTCGTACAACCCCAATGAAATCGGGTCGTCATCCACAACCATCAGCTTGGCTCGCTCCATCTCACCTCCCAGCCCCACAGGGCCTTGACGCGATCCAGGATACTCAGAATCCCATCCCCGACCAACACTGCAAACGACGGAGACCGTCGGGGAATGAGCACAAAACCACGCTCGTTCCCCCTCAATCGGGGGCGGGGTAACCCGTGATCTGACGAATGGCCTGGTACAGCGGCCGCAGCTTGCCGTACAGCGGCCGGTAGACCTGCGTGTAGAGCTGGTCGTAGGTCTGCACCGCGCCGGGCTGGGGCTCGAACCACCGCGCCACGCGGGTCATTTCGGCCACGGCAGTGGGCATGTCGGCGTGCAAGCCCAGGCCCACGGCCACATCCATGGCCGCACCCAGCCCCGAGGTCTCGTGCGTATGAGGCCGTGCCACCGGCAGGTTGAACACATCGGCCGTGAGCTGCATGGCGGCATCGCTCTGGGACCCACCGCCGCTGACGCGCAACTCCGAGAACCGAACCCCGCTGCGCTTTTCCAGCCGCTCGCGGCCCTCACGCAGCGCATAGGCCAGGCCCTCGAGGATGGCGCGGTACAGGTGCGCGCGGGTGTGGGACTCGCCAAACCCGATGATGGCGCCCTTGGCCTCGGGCCCAGGAGTGCGAATGCCCGGGCTCCAGGTGGGCTGCAAGGTGAGCCCCAGCGACCCGGGCGGCACCTGGGCCACCAGCTCGTCAAAGAGCTGCTCGGGCGCCACGCCGAGGCTCTCGGCCGCCACCCGCTCGGGGTGGCCGAACTGCTCCTTGAACCAGCTCACCAGCCAGAAGCCCCGCGTGATCTGCACCTCGGCGCTGTAGTGCCCCGCCACTGCGGCGGGATAGGGCGGCACAAAGGGCGTGGGCTCCACATACCGGGCGCTGGTCATATTGATGGTGGCCGTCGTGCCATAGCTCAGGGCCCCAACCTCGGGCTGCAGCGCCCCCGACCCGAGGATCTCGCAGGCCTTGTCGGCCGCCGCCGCCAGCACGGGCGTGCCTTCGGGGATGCCGCTGACCTGCGCCGCTGCTGCGGTGACCGTGCCCATCACGCTGCCCACCGGCAGCAAATCGGGCAGCTGATCGGGCCGCACCGCCAAGGCTTGCCACTTCCAGTCGTGCGCCCCGGCCCAGGCATGGCGCTTGTAGTCAAACGGCAAATACGCCACCTGGGAGCCAATGGAATCGGCAAAGCGGCCCGTGAGGCGCTGGTTCAGGAGCCCCGAGACGAGCATGAACTTGTGCGCGCGCCGGTGCACATCCGTCGCGTGCTGGGCCCACCAGTTGACCTCGGCCTCACGCTGAAAGGCCGCGATGGTGCCGGCCACACCGGCCAGGGCAAAAGCGCCGCGCCACAGTGGGGAGAGGGTCGGTAAGCGGCTGGCGCGGCGCTGGTCCAGCCAGATCAACACGGGCGCCAGGCAGGCCCCGTCTGCCGCCATCGGCACGATGGAACCCCGCTGCGTGGTGACGCCCACGCCGGCCACGCGCGCGCGCCAGGCCGGCTCTTGCGCCCACAGACGCTGGCAGCAGTTGGCGGCGGCCCGCCAAAAGCCCTCGCCGTCATGGCTCATCCAACCCGGCTGCTCGCGCTGGTAGTCGGTGAACACCTGTTGCTGGCGGCCGATGAGGTCGCCACGCAAGTCGTACAGCAAAGCCCGGACCGACTGCGTGCCCAGGTCAATCGAGAGCAGCAGGTCTTTCAACGAATCACCCCGTGTTGCGCGGCCATCACGGCTTGGTAACGCGCCACCTCCTGGTGGAAGCGCACGGCATCCCAGCCCAAAAACTCCTGGCAATGGGGCTGCAGCGCGGGCCAAAGGGCCGCGCCAAAGTCGCGCTCCAGCAGCCCGAGGCGGGTGCGGCGCAGCAGCAAATCGTCCAGGTGATGCACCTGCTCATGCTGCAGGCTGTGGCGCACCTCGCCGATCAGGGTTTGCGTGCCCCCCAAGCGCTCGGCGCCCGCGGCCTGCACGGACCGGGCCAAGGCCCCAAATCGACCCTGCAGCCGCAGGCTCAGGCCTCGCTCGGGCGCGGGCCGCGGCAGGATGGTCGCCCCCGTCTCGGGGCCCAAGAGGGGCAGCCACGGACGGGCACGGGCCAGGGCCTCACGCGCCATGCGCCGGAAGGTGGTGAGCTTGCCGCCGCTCAGGGCCACCAGGCCGCGGTCAGCCAACACCAGGTGTTCGCGGCTTTCCTGCGAGGGGTCGACCGCGTCCGCCCCGTCCTGGGCCACAACCGGGCGCACGCCGGCCCAGCTGCTGCGCACGTCCGCCGCGGCCAGGCCTGCGCGCGGAAAGGCGTGGTTCAGCGCACCCAACAAATAGGCCTGCTCCTCGGGCTGGAGGCTTGGCGCCACGCTCAGGTCGGGGTGGTCCAGATCCGTCGTGCCCACCAGCAGGGCGCCTTGCCAGGGATAGGCAAACACCGGGCGGCCATCGCGCGGGTGGGCCCAGGCCACGGCGCAAGCCAGCGGCAGACGCCACAGCGGCAGCAGCAAGTGCGAGCCGCGCAAGGGCCGCAGCCGGGGCGCGGCTAGGCCCAGCTGCTGCGCCAGCGGCCCCAGGTAAGCACCCGCCGCCGCGATGACACAGCGGCAGACCACCGCCTGCTGCACCCCATCCGGCCCGCGCAGCAACGCCCCTGCCACCTGGCCTTGCGCGTCCCGCCGCAGTTCCACCACCTGGGTGCGGTTGCGCAGCTCAGCGCCCAAGAGCCGCGCTTCCTGCAGCACGCGCAAGGTCAGGCGGGCGTCGTCGGTCGTGGCGTCTTCGTACAGGCTGGCGCCGCGTTCGGCCGCCAGGCCCGGCACCCGCCAGGCGGTCTCGGCCGGGTCCGCATAGGCGCGCGTGCGGCGCCCGGCCAGCAGGTCGTAGACCGCCAGGCCCGCCTGGACCACACCGGGGCCTGTGCGCTCGCCGGCCCGGTGCGCCATCAAAAAGGGCAGGGGCTCGACCAGGCCGGGGGCGTCGCGCAGCAACTGGTCACGCTCGCGCACCGACTCCCAAGTCAGGTGCACCGCGCCTTGCTTCAGATAGCGCAGGCCACCGTGCACGAGCTTGCTGCTGCGGCTGCTGGCGCCCGCGGCAAAGTCCTCGCGCTCGACCAGAAGCACCTTCACGCCACGACGCACGGCCTCCAGCGCAATGCCTGCGCCGGAGATGCCGCCGCCAATGACGAGCAGGTCGACCTGGATCGGTTGCATGGGCCCTCCCACGCGCTCAGCGCAGGTTGCCGCTGGCCAGCACGCCCTGCGGGTCGAAGTGCTGGATAAGGGCGTCCATGCCGGCCAGGCCGGCCGCGCCTTTTTCAGCCCCCAGGTAGGGCGCGTGGTCCTTGCCCACGCCGTGCTGGTGGCTGATGGTGCCGCCCTGGGCCACGATGGCGCGGCTCACGCCGGTCTTCAGCGCCCACCAGCGCGCATGCGCCTCCTCGACCGTGGCGGCGCGGCGGAACACAAAGGTGGAATACACCGAACTGCCGCTGCTGTAGACGTGCGACAGGTGGGTGTAGGCGTGGCAACGCTCGCCAAAGCCGGCCAGAGCCGCGCGCCCGGCGTCTTCGAGCGCATTCACCATGGCCGTCGTGCCGCCCCAGGGGATGGCGGTCTCCATGGTGTCCACCATGTAGCCAGCGTCCCACAGCGCATTGCGCAGGTAGACCCCCGCAAAGCGTTTGGCGGCCCACTTCTTGCCCAGCATCTGGCCCGTGGACACGCCACCGTGGGCCTTGACCACGCGCAGCGCCTCGCGCTGTGCAGCCACGACTTGGTCGTGCGGCCCAGTCAAGCCCAGGAACAACAGCACCTTGCCCTCGCCGCAGCCGCGCCAGGCCAGGTAGCGCTCCAGCCAGGCGATTTGCCCGGCATGCCCGGCCAACTTCAGCGTGGTCAGCGTCTCGACGGCGTTGGCCAGCCGCATCATGGAGAGCGGCGTCTTGCGCTGCGCCAGCTCGCGCACCGCAGCCAAGCCGGCCTCCCAATTGGGCAGGAAGAGCCCCAGGAATCGCTCGTCTTCGGGCAAGCGGCTCACCCGCACGGTCACATCGGTCAGCACGCCGAAGCGCCCCTCGCTGCCCAGCACCCACTCGCGCAAGTCAGGACCCGCGGCGCTGGCAGGCAGCGGGGGCAGGTCCAGCTGACCCCCCGGCGTGAGCAGCGTGCCCCCCGCAAACCATTGCTCGGCCCGGCCGTAGCGCAGGCTCTGCTGGCCCGAGCTGCGCGTGACCACCCAGCCGCCCAGCGAGGCGTATTCAAAACTCTGCGGAAAGTGGCCCAGCGTGTAGCCGCGGGCGCGCAGCTGCGCTTCCAAGTCCGGGCCCAACACGCCGGCCTCAAAGGTGGCCAGTTGGGCGGCCTCGTTCAGGTCGGTGAGGGCCCGCATGCGGGTGAGGTTGAGGCTCAGCACCGGCGACGGGTCGTCTGCGCGCGGGCTCAGGTGGCCCACCACCGAGGTCGCACCGCCACAGGGAATGACGCGCACCTGGTGTGCGGCGGCCCAGTCCAGCAACGCCCGCACTTGGCTCCGACCCTCGGGGAAGGCCACCCCATCGCACACCCGGCCGATTCGGCCATGGCGCAGCGCAATCCAATCGCCCAGGCTTTGCCCGTAGCTCCCTCGCAGCCGCGCCTCGGCACCCGTCTCCACCAGCGGGTGGGCCCACGCCCCGGTCAGACGCGAGGGCTGCTCGCGCTCGATCTGCGCGCACACGGCGGCCAGGTCGGCATCCTTACCCGGCACAGGAACCCCCACCTGGCTGCTCAGGAACTCCGAAGCCCCCGGCGGCAGGTGGGCCTGAATGGTGTCGTCGCCCCAACCGTTCCAGCGTCGCATGTGGATCTCCCAGCGTGATTCCAAGGGTCAGCCCCGCATGCTAGGCAAAACCCAGCGCTTAAGCTTGCGCGTCGCCGCCAGCGGCAATTGTGAATTCGCGCCAACCCACTGTGAACGCCGCCGTGCCCCGCCCCCTCCCCACCCTCGCCGAGCTCGGCCTGCCCCCGCTGGCCCAGGCCCGTGTGGCCCGGGCCTATGCGCAGGCGGCGCTGGATGAAGCCCAGGCCTTGGGCCTGGGCCCACCCGCATGGCCGGAGGAGGCCGTGCCGGTGCCGGACTACATCGCTTGGCTCGAAGCCGGGGGGCGCGTGCAGGGCGACTTCGGCGTGCGGGTGGGCACGCGCATGAAGGCCAGCCACTTCGTCGCCTACGGCCATGTGCTGCTCTCCTGCCCGCGCTTTGGCGATGCCATCGAGCAAACGCGCCGCTTCGAGGGCCTGGCGCACGACCTTGGCCGCAGCGAGCTGCGACTCGACGGCGACCAAGCGATTTACCGCTGGCACAGCCCTTGGCTCACCGAGTTGCCCGGGCGGCAGCTGACCGAATCCATCATGGCCAGCATCCTCAGCTTTGCCACCTGGCTCGCGGGCCGCCGCCTGCCCGTGCTGAGCCTGGCCTTTCCCCACGCCGCCCCCGCCGACCCGCTGGAGCGAGCCGCCCGCGATGCGGCCTGGGGCCTGGCCGTGCAGTACGACGCGCCGGTGACCGAAGCACGCTTCCCCGCGGCCTTGCTGAGCGAGCCCGTGCCCGGGGCGGACCCAGCGCTCTTCCCCCTGTTGGAGCAGCGCGCCGCCCAGATGCTGGCTGCGCGCCAGCAAGCCCTGATGCAACATCCGGCGGCCGAGAACCACTTGCTGACCGCGGTGCGTGCGCAGATCGCCGAGCGGCTGGCCCAGGATGGTGCTCGCGTCGCCCCCGTGGCCGCGGCTCTCCATCTCTCGCCGCGCACGTTGCAGCGCCGCCTGGCTGAAGCGGGCAGCAGCTTCCAAGCCTTGCTCGACGCCACCCGTCGCGAGCTTGCCCGGCAGTACCTGCGCAACCCTGCCCTGAGCCTGACCGAAATTGCCTTTCTGCTCGGTTACGCGGAGCAGAGCAGCTTCAGCCACGCCGTTCGCGCGTGGGAGGGCTGCACGCCCCAGCAGTGGCGCCACCAACAAACTTGAGCCCGGCCGCGCCCTCGGGTTGACCAGGGCCCCCTGCGCCCCGGCCCACCGCTAGAGTGCCTCCCGCGAAAAAAAGCCCGGCCGCCTGCGCGGCACAAGGGCCCACCTTCAGGGACTTCATGCGCTCCACACTCTTTGCCCCCGTTCTCGCGGCCGCTTCGCTGCTGGCCGCGCTCGCCACCCCTCCGGCCCTGGCCGCCACGCCCTGCAAACGCCAGGCGCTGGAGGTGCCGGTGGAATTGGTGGACTACCGCCCCATCGTGACCCTGACCGTGGCCGGCCAAGAGCTGCGCATGCTGTTGGACACCGGCGCGTTTTTCAGTAGCCTGAAAACCAGCACTGCCACCGAACTGGGCTTGCCGCTCAAACGGGCGCCCGCGGGGCTCCAAGTGGAAGGCTATGCCGGCGCCATTGATTACCAAGTGACCAAGGTCGACGAAGTGAACTTCCACGGCTTGCCACTGAAGAACGTCGAGTTCCTGGTCGGCGGCAACGAACTGGGCCTGGGAATCCGCGGCATCCTGGGGCGCAATTTCCTGGGCCTGACCGACATGGAATACGACTTGGCCCAGGGAATGGTTCGCCTGATCTTTCTCAAAGGCGATTGCGAGGAAGTGCACCCGGTCTACTGGGCCAACGACGTGCCGGTGATCGAAGCCGACTTGGAGGGCGGTCCCCGC
This sequence comes from Inhella gelatinilytica, assembly GCF_016093295.1. Lineage (GTDB taxonomy): Bacteria > Pseudomonadota > Gammaproteobacteria > Burkholderiales > Burkholderiaceae_C > Inhella > Inhella gelatinilytica. The sequence goes on from NZ_JAEDAL010000001.1 coordinate 381,821, forward strand.
GACAAAACCTTGCGGGTCGACGTGAAGGTCAACAACAAGCGCTTCAATGCCATCCTGGACACGGGCGCATTTGCCAGCATCCTGAACCTCAGCGCGGCGCGGCGCGCCGGCATGGAGCGCGATTCCTTCAAAGAACTGGGCCGCATTGGCGGCGGCGGTGAGGGCAGTCTACGGGTGTGGACAGCGCCCCTGCGCAGCTTTGAACTCGGCGGACAAAAGGTCAGTGAGCTCAACATCAAGGTAAGCGAAGCCCATAGCCGCGACTTCGACCTGATTCTGGGCCTGGATTACTTTCTGTCCCACCGCATCTACGTCTCCTACCGCCAACGCAAGCTCTACGCCACCTGGAACGGCGGGCCGATCTTTTCGCAGGGCGCCGTCAACCGCACCGAGGATGCGCAACAAGGCGCCGCGCGCAACGAGGCCGTACCGACGGACGCCGCGGGCCTGGTGCGCGTGGCCAGCGCTGCCGCCACGCGCGGTGACACCGCCACCGCCCTGCAGCACCTGGACCGCGCCGTGGCCCTGGCACCGGAATCGCCCGACGTCAGACTGGCCCGGGCGCGCGTGCTGAACACCGCGCGCCGCGGTGAAGCCACCCTCCGCGACTTGGACGAAGCCCTGCACCTATCGCCCGAACTGCATGCCGCGCGCCTACTGCGTGCCCAGATTCGGACAACGTTGAAGCAACGAACGGCTGCGGTTGACGATCTGCAGGAACTCGATCGACGTTTGCCCCAAACAGCCGAGCCCCGGCGTGACATGGCGAATCTGTACGCCCATTTGGATCACCTGCCCGAAGCCTTGCGCCAGTGGGAACTGTGGATGGCCCCCCGCCCCAAAGACGCCGACCGCCTGCAAGTCCTGAACGCCCGCTGCTGGCTGCGTGCACGCCTGAGCCAGCAATTGGAAGCAGCCCTGAAAGATTGCCAAGCCGCCATTGAGGGCGACGAAGAAAACCCCGCGTTCCGCGACAGCCTGGGCTGGCTGCAGCTGCGGCGCAACCAGCCCGAGGAGGCACTCAAGGCCTTCAATCAAGCGCTGAAGCGCAAGCCGGATCACGCCTGGGCCTTGGTCGGCCGCAGCCTCAGCCAGCGGCAGCGAGGCGAGGCCACAGCGGCGCAGCAAGACTGGGCCGCGGCCCTGGCGGCGAACGCCCGCATCCCCGAGGAAGTTCAGAACGCCGGCTTTGGGGACCTGCTGGAGCGCCACAGCGCCCCTTAACCCCGGCCCGGCGCGCCAGCCGGGCCGCGAGCCCCCGGGGCTCAGGCCCCGTCCGGGATCTCCGGCTCGACCAGGCGGGCCAATTGGTCCAGCGTCTCCTGCCAGCCCAACTGGCAGAACTCCAGCGGGATCACGTCGGGGATGCCGGCCTGGGTGATGCGCAACTCGGTGCCGCACAGCACGCGACGGAACTCGATCGTCACCTGCATCTCGCCCAGCAGGTTCGGATCGTCAAAGCGATCGGTGTAGCGCAGCCGCTCGCCCGGCACGATCTCCAGGAACTCGCCGCCGAACGAATGGCTGCTGCCCGTACCAAAGTTGGTGAAGCTGGCCCGGTGGCGGCCGCCCACGCGAACATCGAGCTCGTGCACCTCGGCGGTGAAGCCATAGGGCGGCAAGAACTTTTCCATCGCCTTGGGGGTGATGAAGGCCTTGTAGACGCGCTCGGGCGGCGCACGCAGCACGCGTTGCAGGTTCAGGGTGTTGGGCATGGGAACGCCTCCGACAGGATTGGGGGATTCAGGCCTCGCACGCTTGCTTCAAGCGCTGCAGGGCGACTGGCCACATCGTGTTCATCATCTCGACGTAGGCCTGCGGCACCTGAGTCAGCTCGACCTCCAGGCGGGTGCCACCGCCCTGCACCAGCAGGTGGTAGCGCTCGAACACCCCCTGCCAGTCCGAACCTTCCTTGGGAGCCCCGCCCGCCAGTTCGCCCAGGTGCTGAATGCTGACGGCCTCGGGCGCACGCGCCAGCTCGATGCGCGCGCGCATGCCATCGCCCGAGGGGCCGAGAAACAGCATGTCCGCCCCGGTTTCCCAGCGCCCCTGGTAGGTCGAGCCCTCACAGAAGGCCGCGGTCCAGTCGCGATAGCCAGCCTCGCCCAGCATCTGCTCCCAGACCCGCTCCCGCGGCGCCAAGATCTCAACCGAATAGTTCAAGTCTTGTCCCATCACGGGGCCTGCTCGCAGTTGAACATCCACTGGATGCCGAACCGGTCCTTGAGGCTGCCGAAGTAAGCACCCCAGAACATGTTTTGCAGCGGCGTCTCCACCGTCCCGCCCTCGGCCAGGGCAGCGAACAGGCGGTCGGTCTCGGCGCGGGTGTCGGGCTGTAGGTTGATGTAGAGGTTGTTCCCGCCCTTGCAGTCAAAGCCCATGCTGTCCGGCGCGTCGCTGCCCATCAACACATGGGCGCCGCCGAAGATGGGCAGCGAGACGTGCATCACCAACTGGCGGTCCGCCTCGGACAGGGGCGGGCACTCGCTGTTGGGCGGCATGTCCCCGAAACGGTGCAGGCCCCCTTCGAACTCGCCGCCAAACACCGCGCGGTAGAAGCTGAAAGCCTGCTCGCACTGGCCGGGGAAATTTAGATAAGTGCTCACTCTTGCCATGGGGCGCTCCATTGGGTGGGGGAAAGTGCCGACAACGGGAAGTGCGGAGTGTCGACCGAGAAGCCGGCCGCTTCAAGCAAAGGGCGGGCTGCTTGGGTCAGCCCTGCACCCGAATCAGATCGAGCGGGAAGCGCCGCCCCGCCCCGTAGTCGTCCAGGCCGCGCAGCATCAGCGGCGAGCGCAGCTCGTGAGGGCGCGCGCGGATTTCCTCTGGGCTCAAAAGCAGTGTCTCGATGATGGGTTCGTCCAGCACCTCGCGCTCGCGCGGACCGACCGAGCCCACAAACGCGATGCGCAAGAAGCGCACCGGCTCGCCGTCGGTCATGCGGATGTCGCTGAGATAAAAGCCCAAGATGGCCTCGGGCTGGAACGGGTGGCCCGTTTCTTCCAAGACCTCGCGACACACCGCCTGCAGCGGATCCTCGTCGGCCTCCAGGTGGCCGGCGGCGTTGTTGATGCGAACGCCATCGCGTGAGGTCATCTCGCGCACCCACATCAGCTTGCCTTCGTGTTCGATATAGGCCGCCACCGTGACATTGGGCTTCCAGCGTGCGCTCATCGTTACTCCTGGATGGAATGATGTTGGGATTGTGTAAGCTGCGCCGGCTATTGCCGGCCCCGCCGGCCCCAGGAGTTCACCCATGTTGATTGGCGTTCCGCGCGAAAGCGCGGCTGGCGAAACCCGTGTCGCCGTGACCCCAGAAACCACCAAGAAGCTTAAAGCCCAAGGACACCGCATCGTGGTGGAGCGCGGCGCTGGACAGGCGGCGGCCTGTTTGGATGCGGCCTACGAGGCCGCGGGCGCCGAGTTGGGCGATCGCGCTGCCGCCTTGGGCGCCGAGATGGTGCTGAAAGTCCAGCGACCCAATGCCGAAGAGCTGGGGCTGATGAAAGCAGGCACCGTACTCGTCGGCCAGCTCAACCCGTTCGACCGCGAGGGCCTGCAGGCCATGGCCAGCGCCGGCTTGACCGCTTTCGCCCTGGAAGCCGCGCCGCGCACCACGCGGGCGCAAAGCATGGACGTGCTCTCCAGCCAGGCCAACATCGCCGGCTACAAGGCTGTGATGCTGGCGGCCACGCATTACCCCAAGCTCTTCCCCATGCTGATGACGGCGGCCGGGACCATCAAGGCGGCCCGCGTGGTCATCCTGGGCGTGGGCGTGGCGGGCTTGCAAGCCATTGCCACGGCCAAGCGGCTGGGCGCGGTGATCGAGGCCTCGGACGTGCGGCCCGCCGTGAAGGAGCAGGTCGAGTCCCTGGGCGCCAAGTTCATCGAAGTGCCCTACGAGACCGACGAAGAGCGCGAGGCGGCCCAGGGCGTGGGGGGCTACGCCAAGCCCATGCCGCCGAGCTGGCTCAGCCGCCAGGCGGTGGAGGTGGCCAAACGCGTGGCGCAGGCGGACGTGGTGATCAGCACCGCGCTGATCCCGGGACGTCCGGCGCCCACCTTGATCAGCGAAGACATGGTCAAGAGCATGAAGCCCGGCTCGGTCATCGTCGACTTGGCGGCCGGCCGCGGCCCGGGTGGCGTGGGCGGCAACTGCCCGCTGACGCAAACCGGCCAGATCGCCCAGGTGCACGGCGTGACGATCATTGGGCTGGACAACCTGCCCGCGACGGTGGCCGCCGACTCCTCGGCGCTCTATGCCCGCAACGTGCTCGATTTCCTCAAGCTGGTGATCGACAAAGAGGCCCGCTTCACGCTGCCGGCGGACGACGACATCGTCACCGCCTGTTTGGTGGCCCGCGACGGCGCCGTGACCCGCGCTTGATTGGCCGCGCCTGATTTTTTCTGTTTGGATTGTTTTCATGAATCGCCTCATGCTGCGGGCCAAGTTGCACCGCGCCACCGTCACCGAAGCCGACCTGCACTACGAGGGCTCGTGTGGCATCGACGAAGACCTGATCGACGCCGCCGACATGCGCGAGTTCGAGAAGATCGAGCTCTACAACATCAACAACGGTGAGCGGTTCTCGACCTACATCATCAAAGCCCCGCGCGGTTCCGGCACGATCTCGCTGAACGGCTCTGCCGCGCGCAAGGCCATGGTGGGCGACCTGCTCATCATCTGCACCTACGCCCCGATGACCGAGGCCGAGGCCGAGGTCTACAAACCCAAGGTGGTGTTGCTGGAAGACGGCAACCGCATCAAGGCCCTGCGTACTTTTTGACCCTCACCCGGAGACCACCATGGACAGCGTCAGCCCCCTGGTCCTGAACCTCATCATCTTTGTGCTCGCCATCTACGTGGGCTACCACGTGGTGTGGAACGTCACCCCCGCTTTGCATACGCCGCTGATGGCGGTCACCAACGCCATCTCGGCCATCGTTATCGTCGGCGCGATGCTCGCCGCGGCCCTGACCGAAGGCCCCCTGGGCAAGACCATGGGCGTGCTCGCCGTGGCCCTGGCCGCCGTCAATGTCTTTGGCGGCTTCTTGGTCACGCGTCGGATGCTGGAGATGTTCAAGAAGAAGGACAAGAAGTCGGCAGGAGGCCAGGCATGAAGGCGCTTCTCGCAATCGCCGCGCACGCGGTTTCGGCAGTCTCAGCGCTCGTCACGGGCCTGTGCATCTGGGGCGCGGCCGGCGTGGTCTGGGGCGTCGCGGGCGGACTGAGCGTCTGGCTGCTGGATGCCTTCATCGCCCACAAGATTCAGCAAGCCAAAGACGCCACGGCGGCCGGAGCACACGCATGAGCATGAACCTCGTCACCCTGCTGTACCTCGTCGCCTCGGTCTGCTTCATCCAGGCGCTCAAGGGCCTCTCGCACCCGACCACCTCCATTCGCGGCAACCTGTTTGGCATGGTGGGCATGGGCATCGCCGCCTTCACCACCGTGGCGCTGATCCTCAAACTGGCCGAGCAACTGGGCGCGGCCAACCCGGCCTCGGGTCTCGTCTATGTGCTGGCCGGCCTGGTGCTGGGCGGTGGCTTGGGCGCCACCATGGCCAACCGGGTCGAGATGACCAAGATGCCGGAGCTCGTGGCCTTCATGCACAGCATGATCGGCCTGGCCGCGGTTTGCATTGCTGTGGCGGCCGTGGCCGAGCCCTTTGCGCTGATCCCTGGCATCGCCCGGGGCGATCACATTCCACCGGGCAACCGGCTGGAGCTGTGCCTGGGCGCCGCCATCGGGGCCATCACGTTCAGCGGCTCGGTCATTGCCTTCGGCAAGCTCAGCGGCAAGTACAAGTTCCGCTTGTTCCAGGGCGCGCCGGTGTCGTTCAAAGGTCAGCACCTGCTCAACGCCGTGCTGGGCGTCGCGATGCTGGTGCTGATCGCCCAATTCACCCACACGGAAAGCCCCACCGCCTTTGCCCTGGTCTGCGCCATCGCCTTTGTGCTCGGTGTGCTGATCATCATTCCCATCGGTGGCGCGGACATGCCGGTGGTGGTGTCCATGCTGAACAGCTACTCCGGCTGGGCGGCGGCTGGCATCGGCTTCTCGCTGAACAACAGCATGCTGATCATTGCCGGTTCGCTGGTGGGCAGCTCGGGGGCGATCCTGAGCTACATCATGTGCAAGGCCATGAACCGCAGCTTCTTCAGCGTGATCTTGGGCGGCTTCGGCGGCGAGGCAGCGGTGGCACAAGGGGCACAGCAGCAGCGCAACGTCAAGAGCGGCAGCGCGGACGACGCCGCCTTCATCCTGGGCAACGCCGAGACCGTGGTCATCGTGCCGGGCTATGGCCTGGCCGTGGCGCGCGCCCAGCACGCGGTGAAGGAGCTGGCCGAGAAGCTCACGCACAAGGGCATCACGGTCAAGTACGCCATCCACCCGGTGGCTGGCCGCATGCCGGGCCACATGAACGTGCTGCTGGCCGAGGCGGAAGTGCCTTACGACCAGGTCTTTGAGATGGAGGACATCAACGGCGAATTCGGCCAGGCCGATGTGGCCATCATTCTGGGCGCCAACGACGTGGTGAACCCCGCCGCCATGGTCAAGGGCTCACCCATCTACGGTATGCCCATCCTGGAGGCCTACAAGGCCAAGACCGTGATCGTCAACAAGCGCTCCATGGCGGCGGGCTACGCGGGTCTGGACAACGAACTCTTCTACATGGACAAGACCATGATGGTGTTTGGCGATGCCAAGAAGGTCGTCGAAGACATGGTGAAGGCGGTGGAGTAGGAGACTGGGCCATGGGCGGGCAACAGGTGCGGTTGACAAGGGTGCCCCACAGGGTCCGGCTCCTCGCGGGGGTGGCGGTACTGTTTGGCGGCGTCGCGCTTGCAGCCCCACCCGGTGCTCAAAAGCCCCCGGTTCGATTCTTGGTGTCGGAATCGTGGACCATGCCTCTGGGGCAGTTCGAGCGAAGTGCTGGACAAACGCCACGACTGACTGGCGGTGTGCTGAAACTCTGGCAAGAAGCGCTGGCTGCGGAATTGGGGCGTCCCGCGGAATTGGTGGTGGTGCCCCGGCGGCGCGAAGAATTTGTCACCGAAAAAGGCAGTGCAGATTTGCGGTGTTTGACGTCACCGGACTGGATACCCGCCAGTCACTTGGGTCTATATGAGTGGCCTCGACCGTTTATGGCCATTCGAGAGTTCATCATCGCCAACCATCCTCATCCGCTTACGAACTTGGAAGATCTGCCGCAAGGCGCCTTGATCGGCACCGTGGGCGGATATCACTATCCAAAACTGGAAGTAGCCTTTGCGTCGAAGCGGCTGCGGCGCGACGATGCGACCCATGAGAGCTCGGCCCTAAGCAAGCATTTGGCGGGGCGCGTGGACTTCACGGTCATGCGCGACATTGACGTGCTGTACCAACGGCAGCGCGATGCCGGCCAAGCCGCGCGGCTCCACATCACTGGCGTAGAGATCACACGCACTTCGGTTTACTGCGCTCGGATCCAACATGGGCGGATCACGCTCACCGAGCTGACACGTGCCCAGGACCGACTGATGAAGCAAGGCCGGCTGGAACAAATTGTGGAATCGGTCATCGGCACCAAGTTTGCCCAACCCTGAAGTCCGAAGCCCGATCGGGTCGAGTCCTCAGCCCAACACCAGCCGCACCCCAAGCCCCACAAAGACCACCCCCGCCGCCCGATCCAACCACATAGCGATCCCAGGCTTTTGTTGCAGGCGCTGGCCGATCGCCCCAGCGAACCAACCCAACAGCCCAAATAAGGCGGCCGCCTGCAATGTGAAGATCACCCCAAGCTGGGCCAATTGCCAACCCACCGGGCCCCGAGCCGGTTGAACAAACTGCGGCAAGAACGCCAGGAAGAAGAGCACCACCTTCGGGTTGATGGCGTTGGCCACCAACCCCTTGAGAAACAAGCGCCCCAGCGATTCCGACGAGACGCCCTGGGACCCAACCGAGGCCCCTCCAGCGCTGCGCAGGGCCTGGACCCCCATCCAAACCAAATACAGCCCACCGGCCACTTTGAGCGCCAGGAACGCGGCGGGGCTGGCCGCCACCAAGGCGCTCACCCCCAAGACCGCCAAGAGGGTGTGATTCAGGCACCCCAGCGCGCAGCCGAGCCCAAAGACCAAACCCGCCCATCGCCCCCGCGACATGCCCAAACCGAGCACCATCAGGTTGTCAGGGCCTGGCGAGGCGGTGACCACCAGGGCGGCCAACAAGAAGGCAAGGGCTTGATCGGGGCTGAGCATGGCGGTCATCTTAGGGAAGGCCCCGGGCCTAGGCCAATTCCCTAGCCCCAGGGGGCGGCTCGGCTCGCAGAATCCATCGGTCCTGCACAGGAGGCGACGTGGAAAAACTGTGGCTCAAGCACTATTCGGACGGCGTGCCGGCCGACATCGACCCAGGGCGGTACGCCAGTCTGGTGGACTTGATCGAAACGGCGTTTGCCCATCATGGCCCCAAGCCCGCCTACAAGATGATGGGGGCGAGCAAGAGTTTTGCGCAACTAGACGATTCGTCTCGCGCGCTCGCCGCTTACCTGCAAAGCCTGGGGCTGACCAAAGGGGATCGGGTCGCCATCATGATGCCCAACATCTTTCAGTACCCGGTGGCCATCGCTGCGGTGCTGCGCGCGGGTTTTGTGGCGGTGAATGTCAACCCGCTCTACACCCCCCGCGAGCTGGAGCACCAACTCAAGGACAGCGGCGCCAAAGCCCTCATCATTGTTGAAAACTTCTTGGCCACGTTCAAAGAGGTGGCCGAGAGAGTGCCCACAAAGCACGTCGTGCTGGCCGCCATCGGGGACAGCTTTGGCTTCCTCAAAGGCCTGGTCATCAACTACGTGGTGCGCAAGAAGAACAACCTCCAGCCGCTGGAGCTTCCCGGCATGGTGCGCTTCAATGACGCCGTCAAGCGCGGCCGCGCGCTCCCCTACCAGCGGCCGGATTTGAAAGCCGACGACATCGCCCTGTTGCAGTACACGGGGGGCACAACGGGGGTCAGCAAGGGCGCGGTGCTGTTGCACCGCAACCTGGTGGCCAATGTGTTGCAGGCCGAAGCCTGGTATCAGCCCGCGCTGAAAAAGATTCCCGCGGGGGAACAAGCGCACACGGTCTGCGCACTGCCGCTGTATCACATCTTCGGTTTCACGGCGAATCTGATGCTCTCCCTGCACATGGGCGGCGTCAATGTGTTGATTCCCAACCCGCGAGACATTCCCGCCGTGTTCAAGGAGCTCAGTGCGCATCGGATTCACAGCTTCCCGGCGGTGAATACCTTGTTCAACGCCATGGCGAATCACCCGGACTTCAACAGCGTGGACTGGAGCCATCTGGTGATTTGCGTGGGCGGCGGCATGGCCGTTCAGCAGGCGACAGCGAAGCTCTGGCTGGAGAAAACCGGCTGCCCGATTTGCGAGGGCTATGGGCTGTCGGAAACCTCACCGGTGGCCACCTGCAACCCGACGGACAGCACGGCCTACACCGGCACGATTGGGCTGCCGGTCTGCAACACCGAACTGAAGCTATTGGACGACGAAGGCCACGAATCGGCGCCAGGGCAGCCAGGTGAGATCGCCATCAAGGGCCCCCAGGTGATGGCGGGATATTGGCAGCGGCCTGACGAGACCGCCAAGGTGATGACGGCCGATGGTTTCTTCCGCACCGGCGATGTGGGCATCGTGGACGAGCGCGGTTACTTCAAGATCGTGGACCGCAAGAAGGACATGATCCTGGTGTCGGGTTTCAATGTTTATCCCAATGAAATTGAAGACGTGTTGACGCAAATGCCCGGCATCTTGGAGTGTGCCGCCGTGGGGGTTCCGGATGAAAAGGCCGGGGAGGCAGTCAAGGTCGTGCTGGTGAAAAAGGACGCGGCCGTCACCGAGGCCGCCGTGCGCGCGTATTGCGAGGCCAATCTCACCGGCTACAAACGGCCCAAGATCGTGGAGTTCCGCGACGAGCTGCCCAAAACACCGGTCGGAAAAATCTTGCGCCGGGAACTGCGGGACAAGCCCACGGCCTGAATTCCAACTCCCGCCGGGGGCCTTTAGGGACTGCGTCGGCGCCGCAGGCTGCGGCGGGCCGCCAGTACCGCCAACACCAGGCCCGTTAGCGTCAGCCCCAGCGCCAGCGCCGTGGCCCCCTGGATGAGCGGGTGGTTGAAGTCTTCGCCCTCGCTGTAGTCCATCAAGTGCAGCCGCCAGAAAAAGTCGTAGAGCACCCAGGCGTCGTTGCGGACCGCCAGCAACTCGCCGCTGCGCGCATCCACGTACAAGCGCGTGCGGCGGGCATCGTCGAAGTGGACGCACCACAGGGGTCGCGCCCCCGGCAACTCGCGCACGATGCCCAGTCGACGGGGCGCGCGCTCCAAGCGCTCGATACGGATCGCACGCTCCGCAGGACCTCGGTACACCTGCCGAGCAAATTCACGCACGGCGGCTTCGTCCGGCGGACTCAGCGTCTGCCCCGCCATGTCCACCCAGCGCTCGCCCTCGGCCAACCGCAGGCGCAGCGCCGGCCCTCGGGCCGTGGCCACACTGCTGACCTGCAACACCTGCCCCCCTTCCCGGTCCAGGTGCGCCGCCAGAGCGGCCGCCCACCCCGCAGGCAGCCGCACCACCGGACGGGCGACGTCGGCCTCCGCTTTCACCCAGGCCTTGAAGGGGACCCAGCTAAAAATGACACCGCCCAGCACCCAGGCCAGCACCTGCACGGCCACGATCCACCCCAGCCAGCGGTGCCAACGAAAGAAACGGGCGCCCCACGTCATGATGATCCTTTGTGTTCAGTGCGTTCAAACGGTTCAAGTGGGTCGCGATCGTAGCCAGCCCAGCGATGATGTCGGCTTGGAGATTTCGCGATGAATGCCCGCTTCTACATTGACCTGCCCCTTGGGCCCGAAGGCCAGGAACTGGACTTGCCCCCGGGCCCCGCCCGCCACGTGCAGGTGCTGCGCGCGCAGCCGGGCGATGTGCTGCGCTGCTTTGACGGGCGCAGCGACCTCGAGTGGCAGGCCGAGGTGCTGGTCATGGGGCGCCAAACCGTGCGCGTGAAGCTGCTGAGCGCCCGCGCGCTTGACCATGAACTGCCCGCACCGCTGCATCTGGCCCTGGTCATGCCCGCCAACGATCGCATGGACTTCCTCGTGGAAAAAGCGACCGAGTTGGGCGCTGTCTCCCTCCAACCGCTGATGAGCGAGCGCTCGGTGCTGCGACTCTCGAGCGAGCGGGCCGAAAAAAAGCGCGCTCATTGGCAGGGCGTGGCGCAAGCGGCCGCCGAGCAATGCGAACGGGTTCGCGTCCCGCACATCGGCCCCGTCCAGACCTTGAGCCACTGGCTGAGTCAGCTGCCCGCCACGCCCCCCGGGGAGTGTCGCTGGGTGCTCAGCCCCGGCGCCCCTGCCGCCCGCCGTTCGGCGACTTCAGGCGCACTGCTCAGCCTCTCGGGGCCCGAGGGCGGGCTGAGCGCAACAGAGGAAGAGGCGGCCCTTCGCGCGGGCTTTGTCCGCGTGGGCCTGGGCCCGCGCGTGCTGCGCGCTGATACGGCGCCGCTGGCCTTACTGGCTTGGTGGGGTCTCAACGGCCTTTGAGGACCGCGTCGCAGAGCCCATCCGCCGACGTTCCCACTGCACCACGGCCCAGCCGCTGAGGGGCACACCGAGCAGGCCAGCCAGCGTCATCCAGGTGGGGTGTGGGATAGCGGCCAGATTCGCCGCCGTGGCCAGCCATATGACCCCAGCAACACCCAAGCCCACGGAGGCTTGTTGCGGGGCCACCGCAAACCGGTAGCCCATCCAGGCCCCAGACGCGGCGCCAGCGCACCAGGCCAAGACCACGGACACCAGCGCGCCCAAGGGCAAACTCTGAATCAAGGCCGCCATGGCCGCTGGATCTCGGGCATTCACCCCCACGTTGGCGATCGGCCAGATCTGGTGACTGGCGGTTTCCACCGTAGCAATGACCGCCACGGCGACCATCATGCCGGCCAACAGGGCCAGCAGGGCGCGAAAAACAGGTTTCATGGGTTCATTGTGGGGGAGCGGCGCAACGCTTCAAGTCGCTGCTGCGTTTGCGACACCGTCAAGCGTCGCTCATGGAAGTCGCGCAGCACCGCCAGAGCGGGGTTGGAGAACGCCCCCGGAGCGTCGCGATCAAAGTACTGGGTGCTGCCCCCGGCGGCCTGGGCCAGCACCTGGGCACCCGCCTGAATCAGCGGGCTCGCACCCAATTGAGCCCCTCGATGCGGGGGAATCATGCCCATCGCCTGATTGATTTGGGTCTGCACCCGGGCCTGGGCCGCAAATCGCAGGAACTGCATCGCCCGCTTCGGATTGCGTGCGTGGCGCGGCACGATCAACACGTCCAGCGGCGCCACCTCGGCCGGCGGCTGCCGCGCGTCCAAGGTCGGAAACGGAAAGTACCCCAGGTCACGGCGAACCGCCGGCGGGAATTGAAGGGCGGCGAAATTGCCCATGAGGATGGTGCCCGTCAGCCCGCGCGACACATAGGGCAAGGCCTGCCGCCAATCCCGCGCGGACGCCCCGGCCTGGAAGTCCCCGCGCTCCATGAGTTGGGCCCAGCGCGACAAAGTCGCCGCCACCCGCGGATCCAACCAACTCTGACGCCCCGCCAGCAGGTCCAAGTGAAAGGCTCGCCCATGCAAGCGCAGGTTGAAATAGTCGAACCACCCGCCCAAAGGCCACAGGTCGGCGGCCCCCAATCCAATCGGCGCCAGCCCTGCCGCTCGGAGTTGATCGTTTAGTTTGAGCCAGCCCTCCCAGTCCACGGGCGGACTGAGGCCAAGCCGCTCGAACACCGAGCGTCGGTAATAAAAGCCCCACTGATAGGTCGACAACGGCAGGGCGTACACCCGCCCCCGAACCCGCACGGCGTCCAGGGCGGCGGGCAGAAACGATTCGGCCCACTGGCCTTCCCGCGCCACATCGTCCAGCGGTTCAATGAGGCCCGCCTCCACCCACTCCGCCAAGCGGTGCCCCGCGAACCACAGCATCACGTCGGCCGTGGGCTGGGCTCGAAGGTGCTTTTCGAATTCCTCTTTGTAGGTGGCCTGATCCAGTTCCCGACTGCTGGGCCGCGGTCCCTCAAACTGTTGGGCGAATTCGCCCACCAAGCGCACCCACAAATCACGCTGTTCGCCGGTGGAGAACATCCACAACACGGACAACGCGTTGTCACGGGCGGCCGCCGCCACCGTGCGGGTGGCCCCCAAGGCCCACGCGGTCGCCAGCAGCGCCCGCCGATCCACGGTCAGGCCTTGCGGGCCGAGCCGGCCACCAAGTCGAACCGGAACAAGCGGCATTCAATGGGGCCGTTCCACATGGGAATCTTGCGGCTTTCCTTCAAGCGCATGCGCCCGGGCAGTTCGCGGTCTGGGGTCAGCATCCACGCGGTCCAGGGGTTGGCGCCGGTGTACTGGCGCTTCCAATGCGCCGCCAAGCGGGAAAAGAAATCATTGCCCTCGGCGATTTCCCGGGCCGGTCGTTCAACGTGGTCGCCGGCTTTGCCCCGCACCTCGATGCGCTCGCCATAGGGCGGGTTGAGCATCAAGGTACCGGGCAGGTCGGGCGGCAAGGCAGGGGCCGGACGCTCAAGCGCATCCCCCCCCTGAAAGCGAATCGCGTGCGCCACGCCAGCACGCTCCGCGTTGCGTTGGGCAAAATCCACCATGCGGAAAGCCACATCGCTGGCAAAGATGGGGACCGCCGGAGGATGCTCTTGGGCCTTGGCCTCCGCCAACAGGCGCTGCCACTCGGGGAACAATTCGGCGAAGGGCAACTGATGCGCAAACGCGAACTCGCGTTGCCGCCCCGGCGCCATGCCACAAGCCAACTGGGCCGCCTCAATGGCGATGGTGCCACTGCCACAGCAGGGGTCGTTCAAAGCGCCGCCGCTCTCGGGCGTACCGCGCCAACCCGCCGCCGCCAGCATGGCCGCCGCCAGGGTTTCTTTCAGCGGCGCATCGCCCTTGTCGTAACGCCATCCCCGCTTGAACAGGGGTTCGCCACTGGTGTCGGCGTAGAGCGTGGCGTGTTCGGCTTCCAAGTGCAGCAAGAGCGGCAAATCCGGGTGGCGGGTGTCCACGCTGGGCCGCGCACCATGGGCGTCGCGCAGGCGGTCACAGAGGGCGTCTTTCACTTTGAGGGCTGCAAAGTGCAAGCTCTTGAGCGGACTTTGACGCGCCGTGCAATCGACGCGAAAGCGATGGTCCGGGGTCAACCAAGCGTCCCAGTCGACCTCGCCCGCCAGTCGGTAGAGGTCCGCCTCGTCGCGATAGCGACCGTGGGCCAACTCCACCAGGACGCGCGTGGCCAAGCGACTGTGGAGGTTCAAACGCATGGCATCAATCAAGCCAGCCCGCAACACGCGCACCCCGCCGCGTGCTGGATCGGGTTTGTAGCCGAGCTGCTGCAACTCGTCCGCCAGCAGCGGTTCAACCCCCCCGGGGCAGGGCAAAAACAAGACGTGGGACGCAGGTGCAGGCATTCAGTTCTTTCGGTGGGCCGCCACGGGGATCTTCAGGGCCTCGCGGTATTTGGCGACGGTGCGGCGAGCGCATTGGATGCCCTGGGCCTCCAACATTTCCGCCAGGGTTTGATCGGACAGGGGTTTGGCCGCATCTTCCGCCTCGATGAACTGGCGAATCAAGGCCCGGACGGCGGTGCTGCTGGTTTCGCCGCCCGTTTCCGTGGACAGACCTGACCCAAAAAAGTATTTCAGTTCAAACACGCCCTGCGGCGTGGCCATGTACTTGGCCGTGGTCACGCGGGACACCGTGGACTCGTGCAACCCCAGTTCTTCAGCAATCTCTCGCAGCACCAAGGGCCGCATCGCGAGTTCCCCATGCTGCAGGAAGCCACTTTGGCGGTCCACGATGGCTTGGGCCACCCGCTCGATCGTGTCCAGTCGCTGTTCGATGCTTTTCAGAAAGCCCCGGGCCTCCTGCAGCTGGGCAACCAGCGGCGAGCCGCGGTTCTGTCGCAAGCACTGGGCGTAGTAGGCGTGAATGCCAATGCGCGGGCGAACGGCCGGGTTGATGCGAACCCGCCAGCCCCGCCCCTGGCGACGCACCAGCACGTCCGGCACCACAGGCACCCCCACCTCGGCAGCAAAGGCACGCCCGGGATGGGGCTCCAGTCGCGTGATGAGGCCCAGGGCCTCCCGCAGGGCCTCGACCGGCGCTCCCGTGAGTTGGGTAAGCCGGCGCCAATCTTTGCGGGCGAGCACCTCCAAGTGCTGCATGCACAAGGTCCGGGCCAGGGCCAGCTGGGGGTGGTCCCCGTGCTGACGCAGCTGCAAGCTCAGACACTCGGGCAGGGACCGAGCGCCCACGCCCACCGGATCCAAGCTCTGCAACAGTGCCAAGGCGATGCGCAGACGGTCCAAGACCTCATCCAAGGCCTCATCCCGCGAAAAATCCTCGGCCAGGGACTCCAGGGGTTCAACGAGGTATCCCCGCTCGTCCAGACAGCCCATCAGCAGCCGTAAGGCCGCGCGGTCTTCGTCCGCGAGGTTCAAGCCCGCCGTCTGCTGCTCAAGGTGCGCCATCAAACTCAGGAGCGGCGCTGCCGCCTCCGGGCGGTCGTCGCCCCCTTCGTCGGCCGGGGCGCGACTCGGCAACTCGGCAATGCCATCAAAATCATCGCCCTCCGTGCCGTTGGACCAGTCGTCGTGCTCGGTGCGTTCGAAGTCATCGGCCACCAGCTCGCGCTCTGTTTCCTCCGAGTCGGCGCGCTCGACCTCGGCCAACCGGTCGGGCAGGAGCCCCTCCGGCGGGGGCGAACCCTCATCCTCGTCTTGTAGCTCCAGCAGCGGGTTTTGATCCAGCATCTGCTGGATCTCCTGCTGCAGCTCCAGCGTCGAGAGCTGCAGCAGCCGGATCGACTGCTGCAGCTGCGGCGTGAGCGCCAGGTGGGCGCTCTGACGAAGCTGCAATCCGGCGCGCATCACATCTTGAAGTGTTCGCCCAGATAGACCTTGCGCACGTCCGGGTTGGCCACGATGGACTCGGGATCGCCTTCGGCCAGCACGGCGCCCTCGCTGATGATGTAGGCGCGGTCGCAAATGCCCAAGGTTTCACGCACGTTGTGGTCGGTGATCAAGACCCCAATCCCACGCTCACGCAGAAAGTGAATGATGCGCTGAATCTCCAGAACCGCGATCGGATCCACCCCGGCGAAGGGCTCGTCCAACAGGATGAAACGGGGCTGCGTCGCCAGGGCTCGGGCAATTTCCACCCGACGACGTTCCCCGCCGGACAAGGCGGGCGCAGGGGCCGCGCGCAGCTTTTCAATCGACAACTCGTGCAGCAAGCGCTCCAAGGCTTCGTCGATGCGGGCTTTGGCCCACGGCTTGCCCCGCTCATCGACCTGAAGCTCCAAGACGGCGCGGATGTTTTCCTCGACGTTCAGCTTGCGAAAAATGGACGCCTCTTGCGGCAAGTAGGAGAGCCCCAAGCGCGAGCGCCGGTGAATGGGTTGATGTTGCACAGCGTGACCATCGATGCGGATCACCCCCGCATCGGCCCGCACCAAACCCACAATCATGTAAAAACTGGTGGTCTTGCCCGCCCCATTAGGGCCCAGCAAACCGACCACCTCACCCGCATCAACCCGCACGTGCACGTCCTTGACGACTTTGCGCACGCCGTAGCTTTTTTGCAGGCCTTCGGCCTCCAGGCGGCTGGTCGTCATCGGCGCACGGGCGGCAGGGCCGGCGTGGACTTCAAGGGAACGGCACTGGCAGCGGGTGCGGCCTCGGAGGCCGCGGCGCTGCGCGGCATCATCACCATGCGGGTGCGGCCCTGGGGATGCGGGGAGCTCTGTCCCGCCTGAACCTGAACCGTTTCCGTGCGGCTGTTGTACAAAATCGTCGCGCCCGTGAGTTCGCTGAGCAGTTGGGCCCCTTTCAGTCGGCGCACCAACGCGCCCCCCACGAAGTTGACGGTGTCGTTGCCGCTGTCGTACTCGATGCGATCCGCTTGACCTTCCAGGCGCTCGCCCGGGGCATCCAGGGCTTGCGCAAACCGAACGGGCTCGCCCCCCTTGCTGAGGGCCCGGGCATGGTGGCTGCCATCCTTGCGCTCCTCGACCTCCAGCAGGGCCGCCCGCAATTGCAAGCTGCCCTGCGTCAGCAAGACCGGCCCTTCCCATTCCACGCGCTTGCTGCGGTCGTTGTAGGTTCCCGATCGTTCGCTTTCAATCGCAATCGGCTTGGTCCGATCGTCCTTGGCCGCCTCGGCAACGGGCGCACCCAAGCACGTGAGCGCCAGGCCCAGCCACATCACGGTCTGACGCATCACACCTTCCCGAAGTTGCGCACCAGGAACTCGGTCACCGCCACCGCACGGCGCCCGCCTTCCAATGCACTCATGGGCTCCCCACCGGCAGCTTGCGAGGGCGAAGTGGTGTAGAGGCCGCCGATACCCAACATGGGCACCCCGTCCAGTTCATAGGCTTCGGTCAACTTGTCCGCCTGCACGATCTTGGCGCCGCTGAAGGCCTTGGGGTCCAGGGCGGCCCACATGGACTGGAACTTGGCCCCATCCAACCCCAGGGGCTGCAACAACTTGATCATGGCCTCGGGGGTATCCAACGGATTGCGCTGCTGGTGCATCGCATTGAAGATGGCCGACCGGAATTGATGTTCCACGCCCATGGCCTGCAGCGTGAAAAAGAGGCGCTGGTGGGGGCGCTGTTGCGCCCGGCCGCCGATGTGAACGTGGCGGAACTCCACCGTGGCCGGCAGTTGTTTGACCCAAGCCTGCAGGGTGGGCTCAAAGGCATTGCAAGCCGGGCAGCCGTACCAAAAGAACTCCACCACTTCGATCTTGCTGCCACTGCTGGCCAAGCGTTGGCGGAGTTTGCGGAAATGGCGTCCCACTTTGGGTTCACCTTGCGCCACCGCGATGCCCGGTAGCGCCGCAGCGCTCAACAACGCCAATCCCTCGCGTCGAGTCAGAACACCCAAGCTCATGTCAAACCTTCCCAAAATTCTTGATCAGATGATCGACGGTCAGCAGCGTGCGACGCAGGCCTTCCGCATGCGAAACGTTGGCACCGGCCATGCTTTCGGACGTCACGTACAAGCCCCCAATGCCAAAAGTTGGCACGGAGTCGACCCCGTAGTCCTGGGCCAGTTTGTCGCCCGCACGAATTTGCGCCGCGCTGAAGCCGCGCGGATCAAAGGCGTCCCAAGTCCGCTCAAACCGCGGCACGTCCAACCCCAAGGGCTGAAGCAACTTGACCATTTCCGCCGGGCTGCCGAGCATCAGGTTCTGTTTGTGCAGCGCGTCAAAAATCGCCGCTCGGAACTGGGGCTCAACGCCCATGGCCTGCAGCACATAGAAGAGTCGCTGGTGCAGGGCTGAGTAACCGCGAATGGGAATGGGAACGGCCCGGAACTCGGCCTGCGGGGGCAACTGCTTGAGCCAGGCCTGCAAGTGCGGCTCCAGCTCGTAGCAGTGCGGGCAGCCGTACCAGAAGAATTCCACCAGTTCGATCTTGCTGCCCGGGCTGCGTGGCAGGGGCTGGCGCAACCGCACAAAGTGCTGACCCGCCAGGGGAGCAAAGGGAGCGCCTTGCGCCCACGCGGGGGCCGCCGGCAAACTCAGGGCGGCGACAGCTGTACGACGGTTGAACTTCATTTCTGCGTCTTCACCAGGGTGGACTCCAGGCCCGCCTCCTGCACTTGGTGGTGCAAAGCTTCGGCTTCGGCTTTCACCTCAAAGGGACCGATGCGGACGCGATACACCAGGCGACCATTGGTTTCCTTCTCGTACACCTTGGCATTGAAGCCCTGCAGCCCCAGGCGCGCCCGCTGCTGCTCCGCCTCTTCCGGCTTGGTGAACGCGCCGGCTTGGACGAAATACACCGCATTGGGATCGGTCACCTTGGCGGGATCGGGCTTGGCACCCGCAGCAGGAATCGCGACCGCGGCGCTGGCTGCAGGTTTTAGTGCCTGCGCGGCCGAAGCGGCGGCAGGCACCGGTGCCGCCGCGCTTGGGGGCGGCGCTTTGCCGGGCTCGCTGGCCGCCTCGGCGGGTTGTGCAACCACCCCACTGGCCGCGCGGCTTTTGCCACCCAGCGCTTGGTTTGGGTTCCACCCCTTGGCGCCCTGGGCATCGGCGGCATCCAGATCCGCGTCGCGCCGCGGCACCTTGTCGACAAAGGGAACGGGCACCTTGGTGACATACAAGGCCACGCCCAAGGCGATCCCCAAGCCCAGCAAGAGCCCCACCACGAGCCCCAGGCCAAAGCCACCGCGTTGGCGTCCGCCCTTGGCGGCCGAGGGCGCCTTTTTCACATCACTCATTCCGTATTCCCTTCCCGGGCCATGGACTCAGGGGCTGAAACGCCGAGCACGCCCAGCGCGTTGGCAATCACCTGCCGCGTTGCAGCCAGCAAGGCCATGCGGGCTTGGCAGAGGCTGGGATCATCAACGATGAACCGCTCAGCCGCGTAATAGCTGTGGAAGGCGCCGGCCAAGTCACGCAGGTAGAACGCCACATCATGCGGCGTCAAGTCTTGCGCCGCCAGCGTCAGCATCTTGGGGTAGTCAGCCAGCTTGCTCATCAGCGCCATCTCCGTGGGCGCCGTCAGGCCCGAGAGGTCGGCCGAGCCCAGCGCCTGAACCGCCCCGCCCCAGTTCTTCAGCACCGAGCAAATGCGTGCGTGGGCGTACTGCACGTAGAACACGGGGTTTTCATCGGTACTCTTGAGCGCCAGGTCGATGTCGAACACAAACTCGGTGTCGGCCTTGCGGCTGATGAGGAAGAAGCGCACCGCATCACGACTGGTCCAGTCGACCAAATCGCGCAAGGTGACGTAGGAGCCGGCGCGCTTGGAGATCTTGACCTCTTCGCCCCCCCGCATCACGGTCACCATCTTGTGCAACACATAGTCCGGGAAGCCCTGCGGGATGCCCAGGCCCTGGGCCTGCAGGCCGCCGCGAACGCGGGCGATGGTGCCGTGGTGATCGGTGCCCTGGATGTTGATGCACTGGGTGTAGCCGCGCTCGAATTTGTTGACGTGGTAGGCCACGTCGGGCACGAAGTAGGTGAAGCCGCCGTCTTGCTTGCGCATCACGCGGTCCTTGTCGTCCCCGTAGTCGGTGGACTTGAACCACAGCGCACCGCCCTCTTCGTAAGTCTTGCCGCTGGCGACGATGCGCTCGACTGCCTTCTCCAGCTGCCCACCGGCATAGACGCTGGACTCCAGGAAGTAGTTGTCGAACTTCAGGCCAAAGGCTTGCAAGTCCAAGTCCTGCTCGTGCCGCAGGTAAGCCACCGCGAACTGGCGAATGCCCTCCAGGTCGTTCACATCCGCTGAAGCCGTGAACTCACGGTCGTCGGCCTTGACGGTTTCCTGGCGCAAGAAGGCGTCCGCGATGTCCTGGATGTAGTCCCCGTTGTACGCACTCTCGGGCCACTCGGCGTCCCCGGGCTTGAAGCCCTTGAGGCGCATTTGGGTTGAGTTCGCCAAGGTGGCAATCTGCACACCCGCATCGTTGTAATAGAACTCGCGCGTGATCTGGTGGCCCTGGGTGGCCAGCAGGCTGCAGACGGCATCCCCCAGCGCGGCTTGGCGCGCATGGCCCACGTGCAGCGGGCCCGTGGGGTTGGCGGACACGAATTCGACCAATACCCGGCGGGTGGTCGGCGCCTGGCGCCCGAACGCGGCGCCGGCCTGCAGCACCTCGGCCACCACCGCCTGCTTGGCGGCGGGCTTGAGGCGCAGGTTCACAAAGCCCGGACCCGCGATTTCAATCGCGTCCACCCACTGCTGCACGGCCGGCTGGGCGCTCAACACCTCGACCAGCTGCGTGGCCAATTCACGGGGGTTCTTCTTGAGTCCGCGCGCCAGTTGCATGGCCACCGTGACCGCCAAATCACCATGGCTGGCTTGCTTGGGGGCCTCAAAGGCGGGGGTGAGGGGGGTCTCGGGGGCAATTGCGCGCAGCGCAACGCCCAAGGCTTCGAGCAGGGCCTGAGTGGCATGAATCATGCTGTGGATTTTAGGCACCCCCTAATGGTCGCCAGCGCCAAGGAATGGCAGGATCCGCGCATGCCCAACCCAGCCCCCGGCCCCACCGAAGCCAGCCTGCCGGCCTCGACCTTCCCTGGCAGCGAAGCCCCGTCGCAGTTGGACCTGCCCAGCCACATCGGCAAGTACAAGGTGATTCGGTGCTTGGGGCACGGTGCCACGGCGGATGTTTTTTTGGCGCACGACGCGTTTCAGGACCGACATGTCGCCATCAAGCGGGTACGCCCCTGGAAGGAGGCCACGCGCGGCGCCGAGGGTTCGGTGAACATGCGCAACCACTTCTTTGCCGCCGAAGCGTCCCTCGCCGGCCGGCTCTCTCACCCCAATGTGGTGCAAATTCTGGATGCGGTCACGGACGCCCCCGAGCCCTATTTGGTGATGGAGTTTGTACCCGGGGTGACCATGCGGCACTTTTGCCGGGCGGATCGGCTGCTCCCGCTGGATCAAATCGTGGAACTGGGGTTCAAGTGCGCCATGGCCCTGGATTACTGTTTTCGCCAGGGCGTCATCCACCGCGACATCAAACCCGCCAACCTGCTCACCGTACTGGACGACCAGGGGCAAGCAGTGGACGTGAAGGTCAGTGACTTCGGGTCAGCGCTGCACCTGCAAAGTGATCAGACACAAATCCACCGCGTGGGCTCGCTGGCCTACATGCCCCCCGAACAACTGGAAGGCAATGACCTGGACGCGCGAGCCGATCAATATGCCCTCGGAGCGGTGCTGTACCACCTGATCGCCGGGCGGCCGCCCTTTGATGCACCGTCCCAGATGGCCTTGATGCATCAGATTTACCACCAAGAACCAAAACCGCTCTCCCATTGGCGAGAGGGCGTCGCCCCCGAATTGGACACCGCTGTTCTTCGTGCCCTGTCCAAACGTCCGGAAGATCGCTTTCCGAACTGGGGGACATTCGCCCAGGCGTTGTCGGATTTGGTGGCCAAACAGCTCATTCCCTTGGCGCGCTTCACCGAAGTGAAAGACTCGGAGCGCTTCAACCTGTTACGCGCCCTGGACTTTTTCCGTGAGTTTGATGACGTGGAGCTGTGGGAGGTAGTGCGCCGTGCCCGGTGGCGCCGCTACCCCGTCCATCATCACTTGTTCAAACGCGGCCAGGAAGGCAACAGCTTTCACATCATTGCGCTGGGCGCGGTTGAGGTCATCCGAGATGGCCATGCCGTGGCGCAATTGGGCACCGGCACGTCGGTGGGCGAAATGGCCTATTTGGCCCCCAACGAAGAGCTTCGCCGCCACACCACCGATGTGCGGGTCACAGAGGTCTGCACCACGGTGAGTTTCACCCCCCAGTTGCTGGGCTCGCTCTCGGGCGAATGCCAGCACCGCTTCGACCGCGCTTTCATCAAAGTGCTGGTGCGTCGCTTGCATGCGGCGCACGAACACCTGGTGCATCCGCGCCGCATCATGTAGTCCCCCAGGAGCTCTTCATGAAGAACCCCCTCTCCTTCGCCCCCCTTTTGCTGACCTTGCTCGCGGCGCCCCACATGGCGCTCGCCGGCACCTGCGAAGAACAAGCCGCCGAACGCAAGCTCGCCGGTGCCGCCAAGACCAGTTTTCTCAAGAAATGCCATGCGGACGCGGGCGGCGGCCCGTCGGCCTGCAAGGCCCAGGCCGATGCCAAAAAGCTGCATGGCGCCGCTGCCACCAGCTTCATCAAAAAGTGCGAAGCCAGCAGAGCCCCCGCAGCCGACAAGCCGGGGGAGGCCTGCCTGGCCCAAGCCGAAGAGAAGAAGCTGCACGGGGCGGCCCGCAACAGCTTCGTCAAAAAGTGCCAGAAGGACGCGGCGGCTAGCGCGCCGTGAGGGCCTGACGCGCCACCCACTCGTCCCCCGGTTCCAACACCGGGGGGTGCTCGATCTGCGCGGCCTCCACACAGACAAAGTGCTGCCAGTCTGCGGCCGGCAGGTCGGGCAAGCCATGGTCGGCACCCGGGTTCCAGACCACCACGTCGTCAAAGCCCTCGCTCTCAATCAGCAGCCGACGCGTGGTGGCCTCACCCAGCTCCACCAGGCGCAGCGTGGAGGCCGGGCCATAGACGATGCGGTCGATGGCTTTGCCGGGCAGCAACTCCAGCCGGTGGCTGTGCTGCACGCCCTCCAAACCGGTGTCGCTCTCGCAATAGCGCCGGTCTTGCAGACCTTCAATCTGGACGCGGCCCAGGTCCTGCACCCGCCAGTAGCTGTGCAGAGCGGCTTGGAAGCTGAAGCGCGCCTCGCCCCGGTTCTCCACCGCCAGCTCCATCTCCAACCGGGACCCGGCAATGCGCACCGTG
Source organism: Inhella gelatinilytica (assembly GCF_016093295.1). Classification (GTDB taxonomy): domain Bacteria; phylum Pseudomonadota; class Gammaproteobacteria; order Burkholderiales; family Burkholderiaceae_C; genus Inhella; species Inhella gelatinilytica. The sequence goes on from NZ_JAEDAL010000001.1 coordinate 405,163, forward strand.
AGCTCCAGGGCGAACGCATGGGGCCACAGCCGCAGGGTATCGGCGTCATCCTCCAGGCGCAGCACGGCCAATGCGTCCCCCTGCACCCCTTGCTCGCGCTGCACCAGCGACCAGGTTCGGGTTCGGGCGATGCCATGGCGGGGGTACGGCCCCTGCAGCGCAAACTGGGGAAAGATCACGGGTACGCCGCCCCGCAGGGCCGACCCCGCCGCAGGGACACTGAGCGGCGAGGCATACAGCTGCTCTTCGCCGCCCGCCGGGATCCAACTGAGAAGCTGACCGCCGTGGAGGCTGACGGTGGCTTGGGCACCGTCGGGGGCGCGCAGGGTCACCAGGGCATCGTTTTTAGACGGGTTCATGGCGTCCGTTCCAATAAAACTTACGGTCGCTGGTGAGCGGTGCGTCCCCAGTCGCCCAACAGAGTTTCGCGCCACGAGGACCAAAACCCGGCCACGTGCTGCACAGGTTCCGCGTCGCGCACCACGCGCGCCGCGGCGGCCTGCGCCAAGGCGGTCGATTCGGCATAAAAAGGTTGCCGCGCATCCAGTGGCAGGCCCAGGGCGCGTGCCTCTTCGACCAGCAATTGCAAATACTCCTCCAGACACTCGGCCGTGAAGGGGTTGGGGTCGTGGAAAGTCACCACCACGGGCCGCACGCCGTCCGCCACCGGCAACGCCTGCAATCGGGGCCCCAGCTCCCGCAGCTGATGCCGCAGGTGGCTGCGGCGCCGCCACGAGTAATAGGGCCACACGATCTTGCCGTCACTGGCGCTCAAATCGGTCAGCAGCATGGACAGTCCCGCCTCGTGATACAGCCCCAGGGTGCGGGCGTCATAGGCCCACCCGGGCGGCCGCACCAAGGTCGGACGGCGACCCAGCAGGGTCTCATGGTCGCTCAGGCCCAGCGCCAGCGCCTCGCGCAAGGCCTCGCTCTCCATGCGTCGGTGGCTTTGGTGCCCGGGCGTGGCGGTGTGAAAGCCGAGCACATGCCCCTCTGCCGCCTCGCGTCGCAACAGCTCCTTGCCGCGCGCGGTGGCCCCACCGCTGGAGGTGCGCGTCTGCACAAAGAAGAGCGCCTTGATGCCCGGCTGGATGGCGTTGTTTGCCAAGGTATTGAGCACTTGCTCGGTGGGGTTGCTGGCGCCCTCGCGGCCGCTGGGGCCGTCGTCAAAGCTCAGCAGGTAGCGCATGGGCACCTGCGCCTGCACAGCGACCGCCCACAGCAGCGCCAACAAGCCGAAGCCGAGCCGCCACCCCGTGGGCCTGCATTGGTCGAGGGGGCTGCGCCCCCCGTCGCCCACGTTCATCATTCAATCCCTTGTCCGAATCGAGGCGGATTGTAAAAAACCACCCTCACTTCAACTGGGCCGCCCAGCGCCCCAAGGGCCGCAACGTGACGGCCGCCTGCAGGCGGCCTTCGTCGGGCCAGCCATACAAGGCCAGATTCAGCCCCTCGCCCGCCCAGCAGGCCGCCGGCCCCTGGGCATGCGCCAGCCAGCGCCAGCGCTTCCAGCCATAGGCCTCCTGCGGGGGGGGCTGCACCTTGAACCACGCCTCGACCAGGGTCCATTGGCGGTAGAAGTCCTCCGCCGTCTGGCAAGGCTCGAAGTCGCAATGCAGCGCCAAGGCTTGCCAGTCCCGCCGCGGCTTGGGCACCTCGACATCCACCCCAATCGGCTGCATCGCGCACACGGCCGCGGCCATCCAGTCCCCGCTGTGGCTCAGGCTCAGATGCCAACCCTGGGGGTCGCAGGCGCAGCCCTGAGCATCGACCGTCAATGGGTTCACGCCACCCCGGGCCTGCTGCAGCAACTCCCGCAAGAGCCAGCGCCCCGCCCAGAAACGCTGTTGGCGCTCGGGCCGTGAAAAAGCCTGGCTGCGCGCGACCTCCGCCGCTTCGCACCAGGCCTGGGGGTCGGGCATGGACGCCAGCACCGCGCTCACGCGCTCCAGCCGCGCCCAGGCCATGGCTCAGTTGATCTTGGCGTACTGGCCTTTGAGTGCCGCGCCAATCAGAATCCCACCGGCGTGGCACTCCAGGGTGGTGTCGCTCTTGGTTTCGTTTTTCTTGTAGTAGCTTACCAAGTCAACGACTGCGTTGGCGCCATTGCGTTTTCCCTCTTCCTGAAGGCGAATCAAAGCGGACAGGAGAACCCAACGGCAGCCAAAGTCGTCAGACTTACCAAAACCATTGGTTTTTTGGTTGGTAACGCCTTCGCCCAGGTTCTTCTCGACCTTGGGAGTCTTGGCCCCCGCCAAGAAAAACTGGAAGCTGGGGTCCAGCTTCTGTTTGGCTTCCGGCATGGCCAAAACATCGGCCAAAGGAATGTTAAGCAACGTGTCGCGAGCCTGCACGGCACCCGCACCCAGAGCCATCACCGTCAAAACCAGCAGTCGAAAAACATTCATCTTGAACTCCCATGAAGGTGCCTATCAGGCACGACGCAGAATTAACGAGGTGTTGACCCCGCCAAAGGCGAAATTGTTGCTCATGACGTACTCAGCATCGAGGTCGCACCCGCCCCCCATGACATACGCGATGTCCCCACAGTGAGGATCAATCGAGGCGAGATTGAGCGTGGGGCAAACCCAACCTGACTTCATCATCTCGGCCGAAAGCCAGGCCTCCAGTGCGCCGCAGGCGCCCAGGGTGTGGCCCATGTAGCTCTTGAGCGAGGAGATGGCAATCCGGTTGCCAAACACGGCCTGCGTGGCCTGGGTCTCGGCGATGTCGCCGTGCTCGGTCGCGGTGCCGTGGCCGTTCACGTAGGGGATGGCCGCGGCATCCAAGCCGGCATCTTCCAGCGCCAGGCGCATGGCCTGGGCCATGGTCTCGGCCTTGGGTTGGGTCACGTGGGCGCCGTCGCTGTTGGTGCCGTAGCCCACGATCTCAAACAGCACTGTCGCGCCACGCGCCAAGGCGTGCTCGCGCTCTTCCAAGATCAGTGCGCACGCCCCCTCGCCCAGCACCAGGCCATCGCGATCCTGGTCATAGGGGCTGGGTGTCTGGGTGGGGCGGTCGTTGTGGCGCGTGCTGGTGGCAAAGAGGGTGTCGAACACCGCGGCCTGGCTGGCGTCCAGCTCCTCCGATCCCCCGGCCACCATGGCCACCTGCTTGCCCGACTGGATGGCCTCGTAGGCGTAGCCGATGCCCTGTGAGCCCGAGGTGCAGGCACTGCTGGTGGTGATGATGCGACCCGTGATGCCAAAGAACACGCCGATGTTGACCGGCGCCGTGTGGGCCATCATGCGGATGTAGGTGTTGGCGTTGATGCCCTCGGTGGTCTTCTCTTTGATCATCAACGAGAAGTCGGCAAACGCCGCCGGCTCCCCGGAGCAACTGCCCCAGCTGATGCCCATGCGGCCACTGGTGACCAAGGGGTCGCCCAAGAGGCCCGCCTGCGCCAACGCTTTTTCGGTGGCAAAACAGGCCATGGAGGCCACGCGGCCCATGGAGCGCATGGTCTTGCGGTTGTAGCGCTCGCGCGGCAGCTCAAACGGCTGCACGCGGGCGCCCACGCGGGTGTTCAAGCCCTCGATCTCGTCCCACTCGGCAATGCGCTGCACGGCACTGATCCGGCCTCGCAACTGCGCCTCGATATGGGGCCAATCGTGCCCCAGCGGACTGAGCGCACCGACGCCCGTACAGACCACCCGTTTCCCGGTTTTCATCCCACCATCCCTCCATTGACCGAGATGACCTGGCGCGTGATGTACGCCGCATCCGGTCCCATCAAAAAGCTCACCACGGCCGCCACTTCTTCGGGCCGCCCCACGCGCTTGGCGGGGATGATCTTGAGCGCCTCTTCCAGCAGATGCGGATCGACCATCTCGGTGTCGATCAGCCCCGGCGCCACGCAGTTCACGGTGATGGCGCGGCTGGCCAGTTCCACCGCCAGCGCCTTGGTGGCACCGATGATGCCGGCCTTGGCCGCGCTGTAGTTGACCTGCCCGCGGTTGCCCATGATCCCCGACACCGAGGCCAGCGTGACGATGCGGCCCGGCTTCTTGCGCCGCACCAGCGGCATGGTGAGCGGGTGCAGCACGTTGTAGAAGGCGTCGAGGTTGGTGTGGATCACCGCATCCCAATCTTCGGCCGGCATGGCCGGGAAGGCGTTGTCGCGCGCAATGCCCGCATTGGCCACCACACCATAGGGGCAGCCGTGCTGTTCGAGGTCGGCCTCCAGCGCCGCCTGCGTGGCCGCACGATCCGCCACATCAAACTGCAGCACGCGGGCCTTGCGGCCCAGCGCGCGCACCTCGGCCACGACGGCCTCGGCCTCGTCACGCCGGCTGCGGCAATGCACCACCACGTCGTAGCCATCGCGCGCCAGACGCAAGGCAATGGCGCGGCCAATGCCCCGGCTGGAGCCCGTCACCAAGATCGTTTGATCGGCGTTCATGTGGGTGTCTCCCCTCGCAAAAAGGCCGCGGGATCGTCCGGGCCGAACACATTCAAATGGGCACGGGCCACGCACTCGGACCCGATCTCGATCTGGGCCTCGAATTGCCCCAAACCGTTGTCGGCCTGGAACAGGCGCTGCACGCGGATGCACAGCGTCTCCCCCACGCGGAAGCGGTCGCGCTCGCAGGTGTAGCGGCGCGTGCCCAGCAAAAAGCCGATGGTGGGTGCCCCCTCGGCGGCGCGGCGTTGCGCCCCGGCCCAGGCCGCCACCGTTTGGGCCATGTACTCCACCCCCGTGCTGGGGCTCAACCCCCCGTCGCGCACCAGCAGGTGGTCGGGGCGCAGCGTGGCCTCGGCCACGGCGTGCTCCGCACCCACTTCGACCAAGCGATCGAGCCAACTCATGGCGCCGCGATGCGGCACAAAAGCATCCATGGATTCAGTCATCGCGTGTCAAGACCAGGGCCGCATTGCTGCCGCCAAAGGCAAAGGAGTTTGACAAGACAGCACGCGGAGCTTGCGCCAGGCGCTCCCCGGGCTGCACCAGGCGCAGGGCCGGCAAGCCCGGGTCCCGCGCGCCCCCCAGGTGATGGACCGGCAGGCTGCCCTCGCCGCGCAAGGTCAACCACGCCACCGCGGCCTCCAGGGCCCCCGCCGCGCCCAAGGTGTGGCCGGTCAAGGGTTTGGTGGAACTGCAGGGCACGTCCAGCCCAAACACCCGTGCCACGGCCTGGCTCTCCATCGCATCGTTGTGCGGGGTGGCCGTGCCGTGCAGGTTGATGTAGCCGATGTCCTGGGGCTGCAAGCCAGCGCGCCGCAGCGCCTCGCGCATGGCGGCCTCGGCCCCACGGCCGCTGGGTTCTGGCGCGGAGATGTGGTGCGCGTCGCTGGCCTCGCCCCAACCGGCGAGGCGCACCGCACCGGGCCCGGCGGGTTCACGGGTCATCAGAAACAGCGCGGCCGCTTCACCGATGTTGATGCCCTTGCGCTCGGCCGCCAGGGGCTGACAGCGCTCGGCACTCACGGCCTCCAGAGCGCTGAAGCCGGCCACGGTGAAGTCGCACAGGCTGTCCGCGCCCCCGCACAGCACGGCATCGGCCAGACCGGCTTGCAGCAAACGGGCGGCGCTGGCCAGGGCCTTGGCGCTCGAGGAGCAGGCGGTGGAAATCACGTAGGCCGGTCCGGCGGCCCCGCTGGCTTGGGCCAGCCATTCGGCCGGGTTGCCCATCTCCTGCCGATGCAGGTCATGGGTGGCAGGCAAGGCACCGTCGCGCGCCCAACGCTGCCAATCGGCCTCGCTCTCCCCGACCCCCGACGTGCTGGTGCCCAGCACGACCGCGACCCGCTCGGCGCCATGGCGACGGCAAGCCTCGGCAGTGGGCTGGCACAAGGGCGCCAAGGCGGCCGCCAGCAGTGCGTTGTTGCGGCTCTGCCAGCGCGGCGCGGCCGTCAGCTGCGGCAGCGGCTGCCGCACCCGCCCCAAGTGCAAGCTGCGCCCGTCCCGCCACGGCTCCGGGGTCACCCCCGACGGCTGAGGCGCCGTCAAGGCCCGCCAAAACGCGGCCGGGCTGTCGCCCGCCGCGCAGATCAAACCCAAATGATTCAAGTAGGCCGACATGGTTTATTCCAAGGGCTGCGATTCGATGCGCAGCCGATACCGTTCCGCCCGGTTGTCAATCTCGGCGCGCTGGGCATCCACGCGCCGCACACACACACGGGCCTCACCGGCGTGGCGCAACACGCGCTCCCCGGCGTGGGTTTGCTCCAGCGTCCACCCCGGCGGCAGCAGCGCCTGCAAGGCACCCAGGGGGGCATAGACCAAGGCAATGTCGCGCAGCACCCGTTCGGGGTCCACCGCCGCGGGCAACAAAGGATGGCGCTGCACTTGCATGTGCACACCGTCCCAGACCAGGCTGAGCACGCGCTGGTGCATGGCCAAGGCCGCCAAGCGCACCGTTTGCGCATCGACCTGCAGCACGACCTCCAGGGGGCGCTCGCGCTGCTCAGGCCCATCGGCGGAAGCGCCCTCCGCCGCCGGCGCCTCCAGCACGGTCAAGCGCTGCGCCAAATGGAGTTCTTGGCCGAAGGCCGCTGGCGCCACGCGCAGCCCCGGCAAGCTGGGCGGTGCCACAGGCGTCGCGCAGGCGCACAAGCCCAGCAGCATGCCGACCCAGACGAACGCACGTCGGTTCATAGGCGACGCTCCCGCGGGATGAAGAAGGGCGTAAAGAACCACGCCAACAGCACCCCCAGGCCCAGGGTCCAACCAAAAGCCTGCAAGGCCGGGGTCGCCGAGAGCGCCAGCAGGCCAAAGGACAACCAGGTGCAGGCCGCCGCCAAGGTCACAGACAGGAAGCTGCGGCCGTCGCGCCGGTCCGGCTGGGCCAACAAAAAGATGCCGTAGTCCACACCCACGCCGAGTAGCAAGAGCAGGGCCAACACGTGGAAGAGCTGCAGGGGCGCGCCCCAGGCCGCGAGCAGCGCCACGGCCCCGGCGCCGGCCAGCACGGTCGGCACCCAGGCCCGCCAGGCCTGACGGCCAAAACGCCACGCCAGCAGCAACGCCACCGCCCCCACGGCCAGCGCCAACACCACGCCCATGCGCACGCGCTGACGGGCCAACAGGGTCGAAACCTCGCCCACCTTGTCCACCCAGCGCACGGCCGATCCGGAGGCCGCTCGCTCGACCCCCTCCGCCCCATCCGAGTCCTGCGCCAAGCGGGCCAACCGCGGCTGTGCGGCAGCCGACGCACCGCGCAGCAAGAGTACGCTGTGCCAGTGGCCCTGGGCATCGGGGCCCAGCCATTGATGGCGCGCGGTCTCCGACACCGGCGCAGCACGCCAGGCCTCCACCGTCAACCAGGCATCCCCCCGCGGCGCGGCGGCGCTCAGGGTTTGATCCAACTGCGCTTCCAGCGCCGGCCGCACCTCGGCCCAGCGCTGCGCCACCAGGGCCCGGTCGCTGGCTTGGCGCGCCGCCGACGGCACCCAATCGGAGACGGCCTGCCAGCCCCGGATCAGGCCTTGATCGACCAGCGGCTGCAAGCGGGCCTTTAGGGCTTCTTCGCGCTGCAGCAAGGCCTCGGCCGATGCCGCTTCCAGCAAATAGAACTGCGCCAGGTTGGGGAGATCCAGGCGCCGACCGAGCTCCACCTGGTCACGCATCAACTCGGGCGGTGTGGACTGCAGCAAGCGGATGTCGTCGTTGGCCTGGACGCGCAAAAGGCCCACGACGAGCAGCGCGGCGAGCGGCAGCCCCATCCACCAGCTGCCCACAGGCCAGGCCGCCCACACCCGCGAAAGGCCGCGCATCAACGGACGCGGGGGCACCTCGCCGCGGTCCAAGAACGGGAACCACAGCACCGTGGAGACGAAGGCCGCCACCAGGCCCGCGGCCGAAAACACGGCCACCTGTTGCAGGCCCGGGAAAGGCGTGCCGGCCAACAGCAGGTAGCCCGCCAGGGTGGTGCTGAGGGCCAATCCCATGGGCGGCAGCTGCTCGCGCATCACGGCCCAGCGGTCGGCCGCCGCACGCCCGACACGAGCGGCGTAATAGCTGCTGGCGTAGTTCTCGGCCACCCCGACGAGGGTGGCGCCAAAGACCAGCGTGATGAGGTGCAGCTCACCAAAGACCGCCACCGTGAGCGCCACCGCGCACAGCAAGCCACTGCCCACCGAGAGCAAGACCAACAAGCGGGGCCGCACGCGCGCGAAGGCAAGCCAGCTCAGCAGGAACACCCCCACCAGCGAGGCGGCGGCGATGGCGTGCATCTCCCGCTGCGCCTGGGCCGCCGCGGCATGGGCGTGCAAGGGCACGCCCGCGGCCATTACCCGCGCCGGTGCGGCGGCGGCGCGCCCAGCGGCCACGGCGGCGGCCAGATGCTCGTTATCGGCCAGGGCAAAGGCGCTGCCCGTCCCTTCGACCATCACCAGCGCCCAGACGCCATCGGCAGACTTCAGCAGCAAGCGCCCGGCCTCGACCCGCACGGCGTTTTGGCTGGCACGCTGGGCCAGCCAAGCGCCCAAGGTGTTGAAGGGGTCCTCCCGCCACGGCACCACGCGCGGCAGGCCCAGCGGCTGCAACAGGCTGGCCAGCGCCTGCGCGCCCAGGGCCGCCCGATCGCCTTGTTCCAGTTGTCGCCGCTGCCCATCGGTCAGCAGCGCCCCCGGGTAAGGCGCAAAAAAAGACAGCCAGGCGCTGGCTTGGTCGTCGGGCACACGGTCGCGTACCACCGCCTGCGGCGCCTGGGCGCGCAAGGCGGCGGCCAAGCGGTCCGCCGCAGCCCCGCCGTCATCGGCCTGCACCAGCACCACCACCCGGCCGTCGCCCGCCTTCGCCAGCTGACCCAAGGCGCGCTCCACTTCGGGGCGACGTTCGTCCTTGGGCAGCATGGCCAAGACGTCGGTGTTCAAGCGCACGCGCCCCGTCCCCGCGGCCAGGGCCAAGGCGGCAGCCAACAACAACAGAACGCCCGCCCAGCCCCAGGCCGCGCGGCGCCAGGTTCGCTCAAGCAAGGGCACGGGCCTCCTCGGGGCTGGGGGCGGCCGGAGCGCGGGCTTGGTCGTCCAAGCGAATCAGGCTGCGATCACCCTGCGTCTCCAGCAGTTGGATGCGCCGCAGCTGCCGATCCCCGTCCAATTCGATGCGCTGAAACAGTTTGGCCAGGCTGGCATGGCGCGGCTGCAATTGCGCGCGCCAGCCCTTGTCGCCCACCAACTCGGCCTGCGTGTGGAACTGCGCACCCAGGGCGACCAAGTCGCCGTCCAGCAGCGCCAGCATGAGCTGTGTGACCACGCGCACGCTGGGCTCCTTGCTCGCCTCCAGCTGCACCGCGTCGCCGCGGATGGCCTCGCGCGTCAGCGCCAGCTGCGAGGCAAACGGGGTCAAGGTGCGCCAAATCAGGCCCTTGCCACGCAGCAGCAAATAGTCACCCGTGCTCTTGATCGGCTTGGCAAAGCCACTGACCCAACGCTCCTGCTCGAAGCGTCCGCGGGCCAGCGCCGGCTGGTGCAAACGCTTGCCGATGTCGCTCAGGGTGTCGGCCCGCACGAGCGGAGGCAACAGACCGAGGGCCCAACAGACCGTGCGGCGCTTCATCGCGTCACCCCCAATTTCTCCCACAGCACCGGCGGGCACACAAACTGCAGTTCGCGCGTGGCCCACACCACCGCCACCTGGACGGTGTGGGCGCGCGTGAGCACGCGGCCGCTGGCGGCATCGGTGATGAGGTAGTCCACGCGCAAGCGGTTCTCCCACTCCGTGATGGCGGCGCGCACCCGCAGGGTCATGCCGTATTCCACCGCGCCCACGTACTTCAGCTGCAAATCCACGATGGGCCAGGCATAGCCACTGGCCTTCATCTGCGGGTAGTCGTAGTCGAACTTCTGCAGCAGGGCGCAGCGCGCGACCTCCAGGTATTGGACATAGCGCCCATGCCAGACCACGTCCATCGGGTCCAGGTCATGGAAGGCCGGGGTCAGCTCGACCTCGTGCACCAAGCGCGGATCTTCACGCCCCGGCATGTGCATCCTCGTAGGGGCGCCAGGCCTCGTCCCGCAGTGCCGACAAAAGGGCCTGCAACTCGCCATCCAGGGCGCGGTCTTCTTGGATCAAGGCGATGCGGCCGTTCAAATCGGCCTGCCACGCCTGCAGGGTGGGCCCCAGGTTCAGCGGAGCCAAACGCTCGCGCAGGCCCAGGCCCTGACGGGCCGCGATCAAAAGGGCCGCCACCACCTGGTCGCACAGGTCCAGCACCCGCAAGGCATCGCGCGCGGCAATGGTGCCCATGCTGACCTTGTCTTGGTTGTGGCATTCGGTGCTGCGGCTGAACACCGAGGCCGGCATGGTGTGCTTCAGCGCCTCGGCCGTCCACGCGGACACCGAAATCTGCAGCGCCTTGAGCCCGTGGTTGATGGCCGCCCGCTCGCCCACCGCCCCCGACAGATTGGCCGGCAAGCCGTGGTTGAAGCGGGCATCCACCAAGAGGGCGAGCTGGCGATCCAGCAGGTCGGCGATGTTGGCCGCGGCGGTCTTCAGCGTGTCCATGGCCAGGGCGATGTGTCCGCCATAAAAGTGACCGCCATGCAGCACGCGCTCGCCCTCAGCATCGATCAAGGGGTTGTCGTTGGCGCTGTTGAGCTCGTTCTCGATGAGCTGGCGCAGGAAGGGCAAGCTGTCTTCCAGCACCCCGATCACATGCGGGGCGCAACGCAGCGAGTAGCGGTCCTGCAAGCGTTGCTCGTTGCGGCTGGGGCGATCGCTGGCCAAGTCGGCACGCAAGCGCGCGGCCACCCGCTGCTGGCCCGGATGGGGCTTGGCCGCAAACAAGGTCTCGTCGAAGTGATGGGCGTTGCCCTGGCTGGCCACAACATTCGCGGCCGTGCAGCGCGTGGCCAAGCGCGAGAGCTGGTCCGCCCGGCGCCAGGCCAGGCACGCCAGGGCGGTCATGACCGCCGTGCCGTTCATGATGGCCAGGCCCTCCTTGGGGCGCAGACGGTGCGGGGTCAGGCCCACCGCGGCCAGCGCCTGCGCGGCCGGCATCGACGTGCCCTGGAACCACACCTGCCGCTCGCCGCACAGAACCGCCGCCACGTAGCTGAGTGGCGTCAAATCCCCGCTCGCGCCGACCGAACCTTCGCTGGGGATCTGGGGCAGGATGTCGTGTGCCAGCAGCGCCGCCAATTGGCGCAGCAGCGCGTAGCTGACGCCCGACACGCCCTGCGCCAAGGACTGCAGGCGCACGGCCAGGACCGCACGCGTTTGCTCGGGGCTCAAGAGTGCGCCCGCACCGCAGCCGTGGTAGGTGTAGAGGTGCTGGGGAAGTTGCTCGACCAGGGCGGGCGGGATGCTGACGGTGCAGCTGTCGCCATAGCCGGTGGTGATGCCGTAGACCACGCCGTCCTCGGCCAACAGGCGGGCGACGAATTCGGCCCCCGCATCGATGCGACGCACAAAGGCGGTGGCTTCGCTCAAGCGCGCCACCGCTTGACGGCGGGCCAGCGCCACCACGTCCTCCAGCCGCAGCGGCTGACCGTCGAACAAAACCTCAGGCAGGTTGGAGGGCATCGGGACGTTCCCAGAAAGCATAGAAGTTGAACCAGTCATAAGGCGCTTCGCGCAGCAGCGCGGTCAAGGCATCGGCGTAGGCTTGGGCGTGGGCCTGCAGCGCTTGCGCACGCTGGCCGCGCGGCAGCAGCACGCGCTCGGCCAGACGCGCCACGCGGATCGAGTAGCCCGCCCCTTGGTGCACACAGGCCAACAACAGCAAGGGACACCGCAGCAGCGCGGCCAGCACATAAGGGCCCACGGGCAGCGGGGCCGGGTGGCCCAAGAAGTCCACCCACGCCACTTGCTGCGAGTGCAAGGGCACGCGATCGCCCGCAATGGCCACCCAGCCGCCAGCCTCCACCACCGCCAAGAGCTGCTGCGCGGTGGCGGGGCCGAAGTCGCTCACCTCCAGTACACGCACGCGTGCCTGCGGGTCCAAGCGCTCCAAGATGCGATTGAAGGCCTGGGCATGCGCCGTGTGCACCAGCACGGTCAGGTCCAGCGCCGCCTTGCGCTGACCCATCACCCGGCACAGCTCCAGGCAGCCCATGTGGGCCGTGACAAAAATGCCGCCGCGCCCGCTGGCCCTCGCCGCTTCCAGTTGCTCCAAACCCTGTTCACGCACCCGCTCGAACGGGTAGCGCCCGGCCATGGCCAACAGCTTGTCCAACAGCGTCTCCGCGAACAGGCGCACGTGCATCAAACCCTGCCACGCGCCGGGTGCGCGCGCGAACACGCCCGGCTGGGCGCGGTGCAGGCGCTGCAAATACTGCAGGGACGCGGCGCGCAGCCCGGGACGGGTGCACCAGTGAAGCAGCACGACCGGGAACATCAGGCCACGAAAGAACCCGCGGCCCAGCATCCGGTGCACGGCGTACAGCAGCCAGACGCCACCCACAAAGGTGTGCTCGCCCAAAGCCGCCCAGTGCGTGGCCTTCATGCCACCACCTTGCGCCACAGCAGCAGCGGCAGCCGGCGCAACATGCCGAAGAACAAGCGGGTGTGCATCCAACTGATGCGCACGTTGTCGCGCCACACGTCAAAGTGCGACACGCCGTCCACGGGGTAGTGCACCCGCGTGGGCACGTTGATCACCTGCAGGCCCCGCCACATCAGCCGCACCGCGATCTCGGTGTCGAAGTCCATGCGTCGTCCGATGGGCTCTTCATCGATCAAACGGCAAGTGGCTGCGAGCGGGTAGAGACGAAAGCCGCACATGGAATCGCGCAGCGCAAAGCCAAGCGTGTTGATCCACACCCAGATGTGGGTGGCGTAGCGGCCGTAGAGACGCCCCTTGGGCACGCTGTGGTCGTAGATCGGATGGCCACAAATCAGGCGCTCGGGATGCTGCTGCGCGGCCTCGACAAAGCGCTGCGCATCCGGTGCGTGGTGTTGGCCATCGGCGTCGATTTGCAAAGCGTGCGTGAAGCCCGCCGCCTGCGCGGCGCGGAAACCCGCCAGCATCGCCCCGCCCTTGCCTTGGTTCTGCGGCAGGCGCAACAGTTGCACACCCGGGGTGCGGGCCAGCGCATCGAGGGCCTCGGCATGGGTTGGCGCCGACCCATCGTCGACCAAGAGCACGGGCAAGCCCTGCGCGCGCAAACGCTGCACCACAGCCCCGACTTGGGTGCCGTGGTTGAAGACCGGGATCAGGGCCGTGACCTTCAAGCCGTCGCCCCGGAAAAGCAAAGGCGCCCACTGGCATGTGCGCCCACTTCGCTGCTGAAAGCGAAACGCAGCTGGCGCTTGCTGGCGTCCCACTGCAGACGCAACTCCACGCAGCTGTCCGGCCGAATGACTTGCTGAAACTTCAGTTGCTCGAGGCCGTTCACGTGCGGCGGCAAGTCCGCAAAGACCTCGCGCGCCAAGCGCTCCACCCAATCGAGTTGCACCACGCCGGGCAGCACCGGATGACCCGGGAAATGCCCCTCGAAACCCGGGTGACGAGCCTCGACATCCAGCACGAACCGCACGCCCTCGTCGGGGCGCGTCATCGACCGCACCGCAGGGCGCAGCGGATCGAACAGGGCCTGCAAAACGGCCTGCGGGGTCTTGCCCTGGGCGTTCACCGGCAGCTCGGCCATCAGCCGATAGCGGCGCGGACGCACCGTGGGTTCGAGCACTTCGGCCAGCGCCGCCCGCCGCTGGGCGAGCCATGCCGCGCGGCCCCCGCGCTCAATTGACGCCCATCCCGCCACATCCGGCACCAAGACCACACCCAGCTCATGGCGCAAGCCGGGCAACACGACGAGGCGCACATCGGCGACTTCGCCGCAGCCACGCAGGGCCTGCTCCACCGCCGTCAGCGAAACGCGCTTCTCCTCGATCTTGACGATGCGATCGGCGCGCCCCAGCAACTCAAACCCATCCCATGCGGCACGGGCACGATCCTGCGTGGGCCACCAATCGGGTGTCGGCAAGTGCGGTGAGCGCAGGTAGAGCCGCTCGTCCCGCAGCTCCCAGGTCACGCCCGGCAAGGGGCGCCAGGCGGCGTCCTCCCCGGCGCCCGGCGCGCGCTGGCGCCATGCCACACCGCCGGTCTCGCTGCTGCCGTACACCTCGATGGGGGTCTGACCCAGCTGTGAAAAGCAAGGCGCCAGGGCTTGAGCGGGAAGCGGCCCGCCCGAGGAGAACAAGGCCGCCAGGCGCGGTGCCAAAGGCTGCAATTGGCTGGCCTCCAGCCGCTTCAGGTGCGCAGGGCTCGCTACCACGGCCAAACGCGCCGTGCCGGCCCCCAAGTCCTCGAGATAGGCCACGCGCTGCGCCACCAAGGGCCGGCCAGCGGCCAGGGGCCACAACACCCGAAACAGCAAGCCATAGATGTGCTGGTGGCTGACCGTGGCCACCACCCGGTCCACACCCTGCAAGCGCATGCCAAAGGCCGCTTCCAGCGCACGCACCTCATCAAACAGCTGATGCAAGTGCTTGGGCAAGGCGACCGGCTCTCCGGTCGTTCCCGAGGTGAAGACCACCAAAGCCTCGGCCTCCGGATCCAATGGGGACCAGACGGCGTGGTCGAGCGCCGGCTCAGCGGACGCGGCCTCATCCAGGCGCAGGGGCGCGAGGGCCTGGGGCCAGTCCCCAACCAAAGGGATGCCCAGCTCCTGCAAACGTCGGGCTGTGGCCGGGAGCGCATCGCCCGGCCACCACACGGTGCGCCCGGCGTGCCAGGCCGCAAACAGCGCGGCGGCTGCGCTCAGCGCATCTTCGAAATAGAGGGCACTCGCGGGGTGAGGCTGCCGCTCTAGCGCTAGGCGCCAGGCCTGGGCCTCGGCGAGCCAATCCGACCAGCGAACAGGCTGCTGGCCGCGCCAGCCCACCGGCTGCTGCAAGCGGGCCTCCGCGATCGGGGCCGCCAAGCCCAAGGTCAACTCACGCCACATCCCTCGCGACCTTCCCGCGTCAAGGCGCCGCGCGCACACGGCGCCGCACGCACCATTCGGCACCCATCAACGCCCCCATCAGCACATAGGCCAAGGCGCCGTTGTAGAACGCCCAAACCGCATCGGAGGCCCACAGGGCCGTGCCCAGGGCGATACCGCCGTTGAAAACGAAAAAACCGCACCACACCTGGGTCACCCGCCGCGTGTAAGCCACGCCCCGCGCATCCAGATGGGGCTCGCGCCAGCGGGCGATGCGCTCCACCACCGTCGGCCCCTGCCAGAGGCTAAAGCCGAACAGCGCCAAAAAACCCAGATTGACCACGGCCGGATACAGCTTGAGGGGCAGTCCTTCGTTGAACCAAACGCTCGCCGCGGCCAGGACCATCGCACCGCCGGCTAACGCCAACGCCACGCGACTGCGCGTGAGGGCGAAGCGCAGCACGCCGAGCGCCGCCAGCAACAAGGCCACCTCCCGGGGCTCGGCCTGGGCCTGCACCAGGCCCCAATACACGAGCAGCGGATAGGCCGCCAGCAAGGCGGCTCCCAGCACTTTGGCCACGCCGGGCTTTCGATCAGGCCACGCTGGGCAGCGAGCCTTCTTCCTTGGCCTCGTTCAACAAACCCTGCAACGCGTTGATCACGTCCTGCAAGGTACGCACGGCTTTGAACGCTTCGGGTTGCAGGCGTTTGCCCACCAGAGGTTTGAGCTTGACGATCAGGTCCACCGCGTCGATGGAGTCAATGTCCAGGTCGTCGTACAACTTGGCTTCGGGGTGGATGCGTTCGGGTTCGATATCGAACGTCTCGACCAGGATGGCCCGCAGCCGCTCAAAAATTTCTTGATTCGTCATGAGATTCTCCTCAGGCCTTCCGCGCGCCCGCCACGAACTGCGCCAGGGCACGGATGGAGCGGAAGTGCTGGCGCGTCTCCGCCGAGTCCGCCGACAGGGTCAGGCCGTAGCGCTTCTGCAGGGCCAGGCCCAATTCCAGGGCATCGATGGAATCCAAGCCCAAGCCCTCGACAAACAGAGGGGCCTCGGTGTCAATGTCCGCCGGTGCCATGTCTTCGAGATTGAGAGACTCAATCAGCAGGTTTTTGATTTCCAACTCAAGGGCTTCGTTCATGCCTTGTGCTCCCTAGAAAACAAATCTTTTAAGTGCGCCGTCAAACGGCGCGCCGCCAACGGCATCTCCCCACCCGCCGCCTCCAGGAAGGGGGCGACGGCAATGTCCTCGCCCACCTCCAAGGTCAGACGCATGACGCGGTCATGGGTCCGCCACCAGGGCCGACCTTTGGTCAGCCCCAGGGGCTCGCAACGGATGGTGACCGGCGTGATGTCAGCCCCCGCACGCAAGGCCAACTGAGCGGCTCCGCGTTGGAGTTGCATAGCTTGGCCGGGGCGGCTGCGGGTGCCTTCCGGGAAGATCACCAGATTGCCACCGGCCTCCAGGCTGGCGCGGCAATCGTCCAACAACTCGGGGCCGCCGCTGTTGAGGATGAAATTGCAGCCTCGCACCGGGCCCCAGGTGAAGGGGTTGCGAGCCAAGCTCGCCTTGACCACGCAGTCCGCATTGTCCGTCACCGAGATCAAAGCCACGACATCCACCAAGGTGGGATGACTGGCCAAAATCAGCAAACCGCGACGATTTAGTCGCTCGGCACCCACGATGCGGGTATCCACGATGCCGCCCCAGCGCATCAAGGCAACAAACCCGCCAAAGCCAAGCTGGACCCAGCGGCGCGCCCAACGGATGCGCGTCGCAGGCGTCCACATCAGCACATTGAGCAAGGGGAAGGCAACCAATCCCAGCACCACCCCGCCCAAACCAAATGTGCCAAACAGCGCGCCCGTCACCGGAACCCGCCAGAGGCGTGACCAGCTCATTCGCGACTCCAGCACCAGAGGCCTTGACACCAGGCTCTTTCGGGGGCCCAGCCCAGAAGGAAGCGCAAGGCGGCGACATCGGGGGGGAAAGGGGACGCCGATTTCACACCTTCGGCAAGATCCACCTCCTTGGGTCGCAGAACGATTGCGTCTTCACCGGCCTCTGCCGCCTTGAGCAGCAGCCCCAGGCCGCGCAAGGGTTCCCAAACGCTGGGGGCGTATGGGCTGGGAAGGGGCGCCTCGGCGGCCACCACCAAGACACGGGGCGCACCCTCGGCGATCAGGGTCACCGCCTCGATCCATGCGGCTTCGAGGCTGAATCGGCCCGCCGACACCGCGCTCACGGGCGCCGTGATCGCCCGCTGAATTGAGTACAGCGCGGGGATGGCGTTGTGAACCGCATGACTGAACGCAGTGGGCGACAGGGGCTGACTCTGCGCCAAACACTGCAGAAGAGCCAGGGAACGATCCAACTCGCCCCAACGGGACGCGAAAACAACGGGCGTGCTGGCAAGGGTTTCGGGCGCCTCACCCGCCTGGGCACCGTAAGCAACCTGAAGGGCGGCGCGCCCCAGCGGGTCAATCCGCCGGCGCACCATCGGCGGCACTTCGGAAAGGGGCGGGACCGCAGCCTCGTCGACAGCCGATGGTGGCCAGGCGTTCGGATCGCTGAGCGCCCGGCACCAGGCCTCTGGCGTCGCCAATCCCGGCGTCCAGGCCGACCATCGAATGACGGAGAGTGCTCGGGCTTGTGATGCCATCACGCAAAAAAGGGAAAGGCCCGCTGTACGCGGGCCTCGTCGGGCGATCGATTCAGGGCGGCTGAGGCCTACTGAACCCCACCGATTCAGTGCTTCATGCCGCGCAGCTTGCGCATCGCGGCGATCTGAGCGGCCAGCACGGCCAGTTCGCTCTGGGCCTTGGCCAGGTCCAGATCGCTCTGTGCGTTCTTCAGCGCCTCTTCGGCCAAGGCCTTGGCTTCGTTGGCCTTGGCTTCGTCCAGGTCCTTGCCGCGGATCGCGGTGTCAGCCAGCACGGTGACGCCGTGAGGCTGAACCTCCAGAATGCCGCCGGCAACAAACACGAACTCTTCCTGGTCGGTATCTGCACGTTGAATGCGCACCGCGCCGGGCTTGATGCGGGTGATCAGCGGCGTGTGATGGGGCAGGATACCCAGCTCGCCGTTCTCGCCCGGCAGCGCGACGAACTTGGCCTCGCCCGAAAAGATGCTCTCTTCGGCGGAAACCACATCGACGTGAATCGTTGCCATGTCTTTCTTCCTTTGCATCCAAGAGATTCAAGAAGCCAGCAGACGGGCGTCAGGCGAGGCGCCGCGCGGAAGCGGACTCATGTCCGCTGAGCACAGTAACAACGCCTGCCGCCCGATTGCGCCGCTTATTGAATCTTCTTGGCCTTTTCGAAGGCCTCGTCGATGGTGCCAACCATGTAGAAGGCCTGCTCGGGCAGGTGATCGCACTCACCGGCCACAATCATCTTGAAGCCGCGGATGGTTTCCTTCAGCGGCACATACTTGCCCGGCGTGCCGGTGAACACTTCGGCCACGTGGAACGGCTGCGACAGGAAGCGCTGGATCTTGCGCGCACGGGCCACGGCCTGCTTGTCTTCCGGCGACAGTTCGTCCATGCCCAGAATCGCGATGATGTCTCGCAGTTCCTTGTAGCGCTGCAGAACGGCCTGCACATCGCGGGTCGTCTTGTAGTGCTCTTCGCCCACCACGTTCGGGTCGATCTGGCGCGAGGTCGAATCCAGCGGATCCACGGCGGGGTAGATACCCAGCGCGGCGATGTCACGCGACAACACGACGGTGGCGTCCAAGTGGGCGAAGGTGGTGGCCGGCGACGGGTCGGTCAAGTCATCCGCAGGGACGTACACGGCCTGGATCGACGTGATCGAGCCCACCTTGGTCGAGGTGATGCGCTCTTGCAAACGGCCCATTTCTTCGGCCAGCGTCGGCTGGTAGCCCACGGCGGAAGGCATACGGCCCAGCAGCGCGGACACTTCGGTACCGGCCAGGGTGTAGCGGTAGATGTTGTCCACGAAGAACAGCACGTCACGGCCCTCGTCACGGAAGGCTTCGGCCATGGTCAGACCGGTCAGGGCCACGCGCAGACGGTTGCCCGGGGGCTCGTTCATCTGACCGTAGACCATCGCGACCTTGGACTCGCTCAGGTTCTCTTGCACCACCACGTTGGAGTCCGACATCTCGTGATAGAAGTCGTTGCCCTCACGGGTGCGCTCACCCACGCCGGCGAACACGGACAGACCGCTGTGCGCCTTGGCGATGTTGTTGATGAGCTCCATCATGTTCACGGTCTTGCCCACGCCGGCGCCACCGAACAGACCCACCTTGCCGCCCTTGGCGAACGGGCAGATCAAGTCGATCACCTTGATGCCGGTTTCGAGCAGCTCTTGCGAAGGGCTCAGCTCGTCATAGGCCGGAGCCGCGCGGTGGATCGAGGCGGTCAGCTCGTGCGAGACCTCGCCGCGCTCGTCGATGGGGTTGCCCAGCACGTCCATGATGCGGCCCAGGGTGGCCTTGCCCACCGGCACCTTGATGGTGTCGCCGGTGTTGTACACCACCGAGCCACGGCGCAGGCCGTCGGACGAACCCAGGGCAATGGTACGCACCACGCCGTCGCCGAGCTGCTGCTGCACTTCCAGGGTCAGGGCCGAGCCGTCCATCTTGAGGGCGTCGTACACCTTGGGCATCTGGTCACGGGGGAACTCCACGTCCACCACGGCGCCGATGCACTGAACGATCTTGCCTTGAGCTTGAGTCGCTTGCGTCATTTCGTATTTCCTTGTCTTGCTGATTCAGTTCATCAGCCACCGATGGCGGCGGCACCCGAAACGATTTCCGACAGTTCCTTGGTGATCGCGGCCTGACGGGTCTTGTTGTAGACCAGCTTCAGTTCCTTGATCAGGTTGCCGGCGTTGTCGGTAGCGGCCTTCATGGCCACCATGCGCGCCGACTGTTCCGAGGCCATGTTTTCCGCCACGGCTTGGTACACCAGCGATTCCGTGTAGCGCACCAGCAGCTCGTCGATGACGGTCGGGGCGTCCGGTTCGTACAGGTAATCCCAGGCGTGCGAAGCCTTGGCTTTGGCCTTCAGCCCCTCGGCATTCAAAGGCAACAGCTGCTGCATCACGGGCTCCTGTTTCATCGTGTTGATGAAACGGGTGAAGCACAGATACACCGCGCTCAATTCGCCTGCTGCGTACTTGTCGAGCAGCACCTTCACGGGGCCAATCAACTTGTCCAGGTGCGGGGTGTCGCCGAGCTGGGTCGCATGGGCCACCACAGAAGCACCAATGCGGTTCATGAAACCGAAGCCCTTGTTGCCAATGGCCACGACTTCGGCTTTGTTGCCCGCTTGGTCGATTTCCCGCAGCTTGCCCGTCACCGTGCGCAGCATGTTGGTATTCAAGCCACCGCACAGGCCCTTGTCGGTGGTCACCAGCACGAGCCCCACCGGCTTGCTGGCGTCGTTGGACACCATGAACGGGTGGACGTACTCGGGGTTGGCCATCGACAGATGCCCGGCGATCGTCGCCACCTTGTCACTGTAAGGACGGGCGGTGCGCATGCGGTCCTGCGCTTTGCGCATCTTGGCCGCCGCGACCATTTCCATGGCCTTGGTGATTTTCTTGGTGTTCTCGACCGACTTGATCTTGGTGCGGATTTCCTTGCCTGCCGCCATATCTTCTCCTTAGTGGGAAGCGGGAGCCCGAAGGCCCCCAGGGTGGTCAGATCAAGCGAAAGACTTCTTGAACGACGCGATGGCGTTGTTCAGTTCGCTTTCGGCATCCTTGTCCATGGCTTTCTGTTCCTCCAGCTTGGCCAACAGAGCGGCGTGGCTGGATTTCAGGAATTGGTGCAAACCATGTTCAAACGACAGGACCTTCTTCACCTCGATGTCGTCCAGATAGCCCTTGTTCGCGGCGTAGATCGACGCGGCCATCAGGCTGATGGGCAACGGCTGGTACTGGGCCTGCTTCAACAGTTCGGTCACGCGGGCACCGCGGTCCAACTGCTTGCGGGTGGCGGCGTCCAGATCGGAAGCAAACTGCGCGAAGGCCGCGAGTTCACGGTACTGCGCCAAGTCGGTACGGATACCGCCGGACAGGCCCTTGATCAGCTTGGTCTGGGCGGCACCACCGACGCGGGACACCGAGATACCGGCGTTAATGGCCGGACGGATACCCGAGTTAAACAGGTTGGTTTCCAGGAAGATCTGACCGTCGGTGATCGAGATCACGTTGGTCGGCACGAAGGCGGACACGTCACCGGCTTGGGTTTCAATGATGGGCAGAGCGGTCAACGAACCGGTCTTGCCCTTCACTTCACCCTTGGTGAACGCTTCCACGTAGTCGGCGTTCACGCGCGCGGCACGCTCCAACAGACGGCTGTGGAGATAGAACACGTCGCCGGGGAAGGCTTCGCGGCCGGGCGGACGACGCAGCAGCAGCGAGACCTGGCGATAGGCCACCGCTTGCTTGGACAGATCGTCATAAATGATCAGGGCGTCTTGACCGCGGTCGCGGAAGTATTCGCCCATCGTGCAGCCCGAATAGGCCGAGACGTACTGCATGGCCGCCGATTCCGAGGCCGAAGCGGCCACGACGATGGTGTAGTCCATCGCGCCGTTGGCTTCCAGAGCCCGCACCACGTTCTTGATCGACGACGCCTTCTGACCGATGGCGACGTAGACGCAGACCATGTTCTGGCCCTTTTGGTTGATGATCGTGTCGATCGCAACCGCGGTCTTGCCAGTCTGACGGTCACCGATGATCAGCTCGCGCTGGCCACGGCCGATGGGCACCATGGTGTCAATACACTTCAGGCCGGTCTGCACGGGCTGGTCCACCGACTTACGGGCGATCACGCCCGGGGCGACCTTCTCGATCACGTCCGTCATCTTGGCGTTGATCGGGCCCTTGCCGTCGATGGGTTGGCCGAGGGCGTTGACCACGCGGCCCACCAATTCGGGGCCCACGGGCACTTCCAGAATGCGGCCCGTGCACTTGACGGTTTGGCCTTCGGAGATGTGCTCGTAAGCACCCAGCACCACGGCGCCGACGGAGTCGCGCTCGAGGTTCAGGGCCAGACCAAAGCTGGGTTGGCCGCTGGCATCCGCCGCGAATTCCAGCATTTCGCCCTGCATCACTTCCGACAGGCCGTGAATGCGGACGATGCCGTCGGACACCGAAACGACGGTGCCCTGATTGCGAACATCCGCGCTCGGGGCCAGGCCCTCGATGCGGCTCTTGATCAGTTCGGAAATTTCTGCAGGGTTCAATTGCATCTTGGTCTCCCGCCCAGGGTCCAGCCCCAGGCGTTGGATATTTAGGCGGTGAGCTGGGTCTTCATGCGATCCAGGCGGGCGCGCACCGAGGTGTCGAGCACCTCGTCGCCGACGGTGACGCGAACGCCCCCGATCAGACTGGGCTCGACCTTGACCTCAGGCTTGAGCTTGCGCCCGAAGCGCTGTTCAAGCACCGCGGTCAGCTCGCCGAGTTGGGCGGCATCCATGGGGAAGGCGCTCTCGACCGTGGCCTCCGCCACGCCCTGGGCAGCACTGGCCAGCGCATGGAATTGCGAAGCCACAGCGGGCAGCGCGTCCAAACGACCGTTGTCGAGCACGGTGCGCAGAAAGTTGCGCACCCCATCCGCCAACGGCAGCTTGGCCGCCTCGACCATCACGTCAAAGACCTGGCTGGCCGAAGTCTTCGGATGGGCAGCGAATTGGCGCAGGCCGTCGTCGCCCGCCACCAGGGCCAGGGCGTCGATCTGCTCGCGCCAGCCGTTCAGGTCGTGCTTTTGCGCGACCTGAAACAGCGCTTCCGCGTAGGGACGTGCAATGGTGGCGAGTTCGGCCATTTACAGCTCCGTCTTCAGACGAGTCAGCAACTCGGCGTGAACGCCGGCGTTGACTTCGCGCTGCAGGATCTGCTCGGCACCCTTGACCGCCAACACGGCGACTTGGTCGCGCAGTTGCTCGCGGGCACGGATCACCTGCTGGTCGGCGTCCGCTTTGGCCTGGGCCAAAATTTTGGCCCCTTCCTCTTCGGCACGGCGCTTGGCTTCTTCGATCAGCGCAGCAGCGCGCTTCTCGGCGTCGCCAATCAGCTTGGTCGTCTCGGTGCGGGCCTGAGCCGCCAGGTCGCCTGCGGCCTTGTTCGCATTGGCCAGTTCGGCCTTGGCGCGATCGGCAGCAGCCAGCCCGTCAGCGATCTTGGCCGCACGCTCGTCCAGGGCCTTGGTGATCGGCGGCCAAATAAAGCGCGCCGTAAACCAGGCCAGAACGAGGAACGGAATCCACTGAATGAACAGGGTTGCGTTGATGTTCACGGCTTAATTCCTTTCAAGCGTGAAAGGGAGCGGTGATTACTTCGCGACGGTGGCCAGGAAGGTGGCAGCGAACGGGTTGGCGAACGCGAACAGCAGGGCGATGGCCACACCGATCAGGAAAGCAGCGTCGATCAGACCGGCCAAGATGAACATCTTGGTCTGCAGCTGGTTCATCAGCTCCGGCTGGCGAGCCGAGGACTCCAGGAACTTGCCACCCATCAGCGCGATACCGATGGAAGCGCCGATAGCGCCCAGACCAACGATGATGCCGCAAGCCAGAGCAACCAGACCGAGGATGTCGTTCATTTTGAGATCTCCAAAAGGGTGAGAAGGGAACGGAAAAGAAAGAGAAAGAGACGCCTTAGTGGGCGCAATCAATGTGCATCATGGGCCTGGCCGAGGTAAATCAGCGTCAGCATCATGAAGATGAAGGCTTGCAGCACGATCACGAGGATGTGGAACAACGTCCAGATCGTGCCCGCCACCACATGACCCAATGCCAGGCTGATGCCGGTGGCATTGAGCGCCCACGCGCCGCCCATCAGGGCGATCAGCATGAACACCAGTTCGCCGGCAAACATGTTGCCGAACAGTCGCATGCCATGAGAGACCGTCTTGGCGAGGAACTCGATCATTTGCATGAGGAAATTGAACGGCCACAGCGCCCAGTGGTCACCAAACGGCGCCGCGATCAGCTCATGGCCCCAGCCGCCCAGACCCTTGATCTTGACGCTGTAGAAGATACACAGCAGCAGCACCATGGTGGACATGCCCAAGGTGGTGCTCAGGTCGGCCGAGGGCACGACGCGCAGGTAGGCATGGTGCGGATCATGGGCCAGCTTCTGCGCCACCAGGGGCAGGAAGTCGACCGGCAGCATGTCCATGAAGTTCATGCCAAAAATCCACACGAACACAGTCAACGCGACCGGGCCCACAAAGCGGCGGCTCTGTTCGTTGTGAATCACGCCCTTGGCCTGGCCATCGACCAACTCGACCAGCATTTCGACAAACGCTTGACCGCGCCCCGGCACGCCGGAGCTGGCCTGGCGTGCGCCACGCCACATCAGGAACAGCACAAAGGCGCCGATGCAGATCGAAAACACCAGCGAGTCAAAGTTGAACAGGCTGAAATCAACAATGCTCGTCTGCTTGACATCCTGGAAGGCAAAGTCCTTCTGCAAATGCTGCAGGTGGTGCTGGATGTACTCACCGGCGCTGGGCGCGTGCTGTTCGCTGCTCATCGTCGTCCGCTCTGTTCGTTAATTTGATTTGCGCAAAGCCCAGAGGCCCCACACATGCACCTTCAAGCACCCAATCAAGCTCACCAGCAAGGCTGGCCAACTCAATGCGGGCAATGTTTTGACAGCCGCCACCAAGATGGCCACCGTCAACAAGACCTTCACCAACTCCCACACCGCAAAGGCCAGGAGTGCGGCCGTCGGCTGCACACCGCGTCGACGCAAGCCCCAAGCCATCAAGGCCGAGGGCAGCACTACCGCAGCAGCACCCCACATGGCGGAAACCGCCTGCGGACGTGGCGCGGACCCCAAAAGAGCCCACAACCCCGACAGCACCGCGCCGACCAGCGCCTGCACCATCACCACACGCCACGGCGACAACCCAGGTTGCCGCGACTCCAGCGCCTGAACCTGCTCGCGGGTCCAAGGGGCAACAGGCTGAGACTGGGCCTCTTCTTCGGACCAGGGGTCGCCGGCAGAGCGGTTGGGTTCTGTCATGCAACACCTGAAAGCGAGAAGCGCCCGGCAACACCGGTCAGCAAAACCCTGGGAGTATAGGGGGAAACCTAGGGTTTGGCGCCATGACTTTTGATTGAGCGCAGCCTCTAGGCGCCCGCGGTGTGGCAGAAAGGGCGGGGGCTCGGCCTCAAATTCGAGCCGGAACGACGGGCATTCCGGGCACCGTCACCCGCAACATCAGCAGCGCGCCCGCCCAGGGCTGGCTCTTCAGCTCTTCCGCTGACCGACCTTCTCGCGCCGTTGTGATGTACAGCGTGCGCAGGTCCGCCCCGCCAAAGCAGGGCATCGTTGGACAGCGAACCGGCAGTTGAATCTCGGCCAACACCGTTCCCGCCGGACTCAAGCGCAGAAGCCGCTGTCCTTCAAACATCGCCACCCAATACGCCCCTTCCGCGTCGACCGCCGCCCCGTCCGGCCGCCCGCCATAGGTTTTAAGCGGTTGACTGGAGTCGCGGGCCGCAAACTGCGCCCACACTTGGCGGTCACCGATCGCTCCGGTGGCCAGGTCATAGGGCAAGCGGTAAATCGCGTGGGCCTTGGTGTCCGCCCAGTACAGGTGCTGGGCATCGGGGCTCCAGGCCAGTCCGTTGGAGGTGGTAATGCCCGCCGCCATGGCCTGGGCGCCCCCTGGATTGAGCCGGTACAAGTGCGCATCGGGGCGGCGAGCATCATCGATGGTGCCCACCCACAGGCGGCCCACCGCGTCCACCTTGCCATCGTTGTAGCGCTGGCGCGCGGGGTCAAAGGGCGGAGGTTGCATGCACTCGCTGCGCCCCGTTGCCGCATCAAACGACCAGAGACCATCGCGGCGCGCAACGACCAACCCACCTTGGGCGCGAAGAGCCAGGCAACTGGGCTCCGACGCCACCGACCAGCATTCGGGCTCCGTCGCACCGTCGCGCCAACGCAGAATGTGACGGCGCGCAATGTCCACCGCGTACAGCGCCTGTTCCTGGGGGTGCCACAACGGGGACTCGCCCAGCTCACAGCGGTGCGAACCCAGGACCTGAATCGTTTCGGTATGCATGCCGCCACTCTAGGGGCGTAACGCGACGTAATTGCTACGCGTAATACCCGCTTTGCGGTGCGGTCAGATCCACCTTGAGGTAGTGGGCTCCGGGAATGGGGTTGAAGTAATACGGGGGCACTTCTTCGAACCCCAAGTTCTCGTACAGCCCCCGCGCGGCCTCCATGTCGTCCAGCGTGTCCAGCAGCATGGTGCTGTAGCCCGCCTCCAGCGCACGGTCGATCAGCGCCTGCGCCACCATTCGGCCCAATCCGAAGCGCCGAAAGGCGGGGCGGACATACAAGCGCTTCATCTCGCAGGCATTGGGGTAGTCGACGTCGGGCAAGGGCCGGAATCCGCCGCATCCCGCCACCGCCCCATCCACCAACGCCAGCAAGAACAAGCCATCCGGCTCCCCGTAGTGCTCGGCCAGTGCGGCCAACTCGTCTTCGAAGCCCTGAAAGCACAAATCCACACCCAGTTCCTGGGCGTACTCACGGATGATGAATCGGGCGTCTTGCCACTGCGCAGCCTCAGCCGGCGTCAGCAATTGAATGTCGGGCGCACTCATGATGGGCCACAAAGTGTAGTCAGGTCGGGCTGATCCACAGCGGGTGATAGCCCTGACGGGACTCCGCCAGCACCAAGCGGCTGGCGCGCCACGACCAATTGGGCGCGGTGGCAGGGCGTGAACCGCCGGCCTTGCGGGCGACCGTCACGTGCGGGCGAAAGGGCCGCGAATCCACCGGCAGGCCGATCGAAGCGAGCGTCTCGGCCAAGCCAGCCTGCAGGTCCACCAAAGCCGCCGGCACGGCCGATGGTCTCAATACCAGCGTGCCATCCCAATCCTGCCAGCGATCGAACTGCAACCCGATGGGGTCGATGTCCCGCGGCAGCTGTTGTTCGAGCGCCTGCCGCGTCGCTTCAGCCGTTGCCCCCAAAAAATGCAAGGTGAGATGCAAATCGGCAGGCCCGTGTCGCCGGGCGCCCGAGGTCCACACCACGGTGTCAGCCCATTGCTGGCACCGGTCCGCATCGACACGCCCGGGCCAAAGCGCGAGGAACAAACGCCGCTCAAGCCCCGCACTCATCTCAATTCAAGTGACATCCGGGGCGGCAAACCCCAGCACCACCCTGCGCGTCTTGGCCGCCTTCTTTTCAATTTTGGTCACAAGCACAGCGCCAATGTCAGCGGTGTTGTTCACATGCGTCCCCCCACAGGGCTGCAGGTCAACGCCGTCAATGTCGATCACCCGAACGCGCCCCAGCCCCCGAGGCGGCTGAACGCTCATGCTTCGCACGAGGCTCGGGTTGGCATCCAACTCCGCCTCGCTGATCCAGCGGTGACGCACCGGCCGGGCGGCAGCCACCCAGTGCGCCAAGCCCGCATTCAGCGCATCCTTATCAAAGGCCTCGTCCGTATGGAAATCGAGACGCGCGTAGCTTTGGGTGATTGAACAGCCATTAACGGGGTACGGCAACAGGGCGCACAGCAAATGCGTGGCGGTGTGAAAGCGCCGGTGGCACTGTCGGCGGTCCGCGTCGATTTCCACGATCACCCGCGTGCCCGGCAACGGTGCGGCCCCCTCGATGACATGCAAGATAGCCCCCGGGTGCTGTTTGCTTTTGCGGGTATCACCGAACCGCCAACTCACGCCATCCGCATGGATCACGCCCGCGTCGCCCGCCTGGCCGCCGCCCACCGGATAGGCCACCGTGCGGTCCAAGATCAAACCGCCGTCCTCCTCGAAAGCCAGAACGTTGGCCTCACAGGTCCATTGGTTGGCATCCTCGCGAAACAGCTCTTCTGTGGAGTCCATCACAAACGCAGCCTCCCTTCCACCAGCGGCAGCACCGCACCCCCGATCCAGATCCGGTCGCCGTCCCGTTCGATCTGCACCCGACCCGCACGCCCCAAGGCCGCGCCTTGGGCGGTGACATAGCGATCCGGCGCCAGCCCGGCGCCAATCATCCACCGTGCCAAGCCCGCCTGCAGGCTGCCGGTGACGGGGTCTTCTGGAATCCCCAGAGCGGGCACGAAAGCGCGCACCTCGAAGGCAGTGTCAGCGCCCGGCGCTTGGGGTCCGATCACCCCGACTTTGAGCCCGTGCATGGCTTTGAAGTCGGGCTTCAGCGCCAGCACCTCGGCCGCCGTGGCCAGGCGCACCCCCAGCCAGCCCGGGCCGTTGTCTACCCAGACGACATCCAGCAAACGGGCGCCGGGCAAACTGGCCGCCACCTGGGCCCGGGTTGCGTCGTCTACGGGGCCGGCCCGGCGCAGCGGAGGGGCGTTGAAGGCCAAACGTCCATCCACCCCCTGGCGCAGGTGAACCAACCCAATGCCGCACTCCTGCACCACCTGTCCGGGTTGTTTCGGCTGGCCGCCGCTGCTCAGCCACGCATGGGCACTCCCCAGCGTCGGGTGCCCGGCAAACGGCAACTCCCCATTCGGCGTCCAGATGCGCACCCGGTAGTCCGCCGCCGGGTCGGTGGGAGGCAGCAGAAAAGTGGTTTCGCTGAAGTTGGTCCAGCGGGCCAACTCCTGCATCTGCCCTTCACTGAGGCCCTCGGCATCCACCACCACGGCCAGGGGGTTACCCTTTAAGGGCGCGCTGGCAAAAACATCGAGTTCCAGGAAGCGGCGGGAGAAGGTCATGTAACAGGGGGCAGGTAAAGATTGGGGCGCACGATCTCCATGCCGCGCTCCGGCGTGGCCAACGGCACAAAACCATGGCGGGCGTAGAGGGCATGCATGTCGGCGGTGAACAGCACCTGGCGGCGCAGCCCCTGCAAGTCAGGGTGCTTCAAGCCCTGGCCCACCATCCAGTCCCCCAACCCGAGTCCCCGGTGGTCCTCGTGCAAGAACACGTCGCACAAATAGGCGAAGGTGGCCCGGTCCGTCACCCAGCGGGCGATGCCCACCTGGCGACGCGGTGCGTCCTCGCACCACAAGTGAAACGCCAGCGAGTTCGCCATGGCACGCTCCACGATCTCACGCGGCACGCCCCGGCTCCAATAGGCCCGGGTCAGCATGGCGTGAACCGCCTCGCCATCGAAGTCATCAGGGGCGTCGCTCAGACGGTAGCGGCGCCCCGCGCGCTCCGTTGTCAGCAGCGTCATGCCGCGGGCCTGCGCAAGATGTGCGCCGCAAACTGCCAGCCGCTCCCGTGACGCGCCATCAACTCCCGCCACCCGTCCACTTGGGCACGCACCCGCGCCGCCCCTTCGGGCTCCGACTCGCTCACCCGGTCGGCAAAAGCCAGACGCCCAGCCTCCACCCCCGCCTCATAAGCCGCCATGGCCGACGCCGAGGCGACCACCCGATGGTCCATCTGCCAGCCGTGCTGATCAAAGACGTCCGGCACCGCGGCATCCGACCACAAGTCAGCAGCGGACAGGCCCAGGTCCGAGAGGAACGCAGCCGCCGGTTCGCCCACCCACTCCAATTCACCGACGATCAATGATCCGCCGGGGCGCACCCGTGCATGGGCCCCACGCAACAGATCCAGAGGGCCGCCGAACGCCTGCGACGAACCCATGCACCACAGCGCATCGAACGGCGGCTCGTCCGCCACGGCGGTCAGATCTCCCAAACGCCACGCCACCGCACCTTGCAGAGGAAGGCCTTTGCTCCGTGCCCGTGCTTGGGCGATGAAATCGGGGTTGAGGTCCAAACCCAGCACCGCAATGGGCGCGGCCTGCGCAAGCGCCAACGCGGACGCGCCGGCCCCACAGCCCACGTCCAGCACGCGCTGAACGCCCGGGCGCGCCACCCGCGCCACCAAGTCCTCCAAGGCCTCAGCAGGCAGCGGATTGGCGTGCTTCAAGCCCTGGTGGGCGGCGGCGGACAGGCGCTGAGCAAAGGTGATCGGCGTGTTCAAGGCGTCGGGATCACGTGCGTGCTGTTCAGCGCGTCGTGCAGCACCTTGCCCAGAATCGCCACACCGGTCTCGATCTGGTCCGGGGTCAGCGTGACGAAGGAGAGCCGCAGCGCGCGCGAGTCCGGGTTGGCGGCATAGAAGGCTGCACCCGGCACGAAAGCGATGCCGGCTTCCACCGCCAGCGGCAGCAACTCGATGGCATTCAGACCCTCGGGCAGGCGGATCCAGAAGAACATGCCGCCCTTGGGCTCCTCGTACTCGCAGGCCGCGGGCAGGTGCGCCTTGATGGCACGGGCCATGGCGTCGCGGTTCGCCTTGTAGCGGGCGCGGATGCTGGGGATGTGGCGGTCCAGGAAGCCGTCCTTGATCACCTCATAGACCACGCGTTGGTTGAAGCCCGGGGTGTGCAAGTCCGCCGCTTGCTTGGCCTGCAACAGCTTGGGATAGAGCGCCTTGGGGGCGATGGCGTACCCGAGGCGGAAACCGGGGGTCAGGATCTTGGAGAAGCTGCCAAGGTAGATGCTGCCCTCGGCCCAGCGGCTGGAGAGCGACGCGCCCGGATGCTCGTCGAACCACAGGTCACCGTAGGGGTTGTCTTCCACCACCGGCACGCCAGCGGCTTGCGCGGCGGCCATCACGGCATCACGACGCTCCGCGGGCATCACCCGTCCCGTGGGGTTCTGGAAGTTCGGCAGCAGGTACATGAAACGCGTGCCGGGCGCCGTGCGCGGCAATTCGGCAATGGCCTCGGACAGTGGGCCATGGTGGTCACTCGCCAGGCTGTGAAATTGCGGCTCGTAAGGGGTAAAGGCCTGCAAGGCGCCCAGGTAGGTCGGGGTCTCCACCGCGACCGGTGCACCCTGGTCACACAAGATCTTGCCGACCAAGTCGAGACCCTGCTGCGAGCCGCTGGTCACCAGCACCTGATCGGGCGTCACGTTCATGCCCAGCTCGGCGTTCACGCGCGCGGCGGCCCACTCGCGCAGCGGTGCAAAGCCTTCGCTGGCGGCGTACTGCAGGGATTCGCGCGGGTTGTCGGTCAGCACCTTGTCGCAGGCGGCCTTGATTTCCGCGACCGGGAAGGTGTCGCTCGACGGCAAACCGCCGGCCATCGACAGGATGCCGGGCTTCTCGGTGACCTTCAAGATCTCGCGAATGATGGAGGGGTTCATGCGCGCCGCTCGGTGCGCCAGGGTCCAGGTGATGCTCATGGCTAAGGCCGGTGTGAAAGGCAAGGGTTGCATTGTGCGGCCAGTGCCGCGAGGCCCGACCGCTCGGTCGGGTGTCAGAACAACAGGGGCAGCAGGCTCAGCACCAACAGGGCCGCCATCCCGCGGTTGAACAAGCGCTGACGCGCCGGCTCGGCCAGCCAGTGACGTAACTGACTGCCACACAGCGCCCAAGCCGCCACGGAGGGCAGGTTGATCAGGGCAAAGAGCGAGGCCGTCAGCAGCACGGGTCCGAGGCCGTTTGCCGGCATGTAGGTGGCGAAGGCCGAGACCGCCATCACCCAGGCCTTGGGGTTGACCCACTGAAAGGCGGCGGCGCCCCAGAACCCCAGGGGCCGCGGGGCGCCGTCGCGCCGGTCCAGCGCCAGGCTGCCCGCACGGGCCAAGCCCCAAGCCAACCACAGCAGGTACAGCACGCCGACGACCTTGAGTCCTTGGTAGAGCACGGGCCAGCGTTCAAACACCAAGGCAAGCCCCAGGCCCACGGCCACCAACATCACCCCAAAGCCGATCGAGATACCCAGCACATGAGGCACCGAGGCCCGAAAGCCGAAGTTCAGCCCCGAGCTCAGCACCATCAGGTTGTTCGGTCCTGGGGTGATGGACGACACCCAGGCAAACAGGGCAAAGGCGAGCAGGACTTCCGGGGTCATGACAGTCTCACAGGGCGGCGGGATCGATGAGATTCTGCAAAATCAATCCATACAGAACCAATACACTTTGAATCACACATTTCCGATCTGTATCGTGACCTCGACCCACACAGTCACCGCCCAGGGGCGCGCCGAGGCCCTGGCCGCCGACCTGGCACGGCGCATTGACCAGCGCCTGCTCTTGCCCGGCGCCCGCCTACCCTCGGTACGTACGGCCGCCCTGCAGCGGGGCCTGAGCCCCAGCACCGTGGTGGCCGCCTACGACCGGCTGCAGGCCGCCGGCTTGGTGGAGGCGCGTCCGCAGCGCGGATTCTTTGTGCGCGAACCCGCCCCGCGCCCCGCCGCTCCGGCACGCCAGGCCACGCCGAGTCCGGCAGCGGCCCCGTTCGACACCCTGACCCTGGTGCGCAACCTCATGCGACCCGAGCACCAGGATTCGCCGGCCAGCGGCGTGCTGCCCCTGAGCTGGCTGGACCCGACGCCGCTGCGCCAGGGCCTGCGCGCCGCCTGCGGCCCGGGCGAAGAAGCCGCGCTGCTGCGCTACGCCGACCCGGCGGGCGACCCCGGTTTGCGCGCCCTGCTGGCGCAGCGCCTGGTGGATGTGGGGATTGGGGCCTCGCCCGACCAAATCCTGACCACCGTGGGCGCCACGCAAGCGCTCGACCTCATTGCGCATACCTTGGCCGCACCCGGCGACGCCGTGCTGGTGGACGACCCCGGCTGGCCGATCGAGTACGCGCGCCTGAGCCAGGCCGGCCTGCGCCTGCTGGCCGTCCCGCGCGGCGCGGATGGCCCCGACCTGGCCGTGCTCTCCCACTTGATCGCGGCCCACCGTCCCCGGCTCTACGTGACCGTCAGCGTGCTGCACAACCCCACGGGGCACAGCCTCAGCTTGGGACAAGCGCATGAAGTGCTGCGCCGCTGCGAAGCCGGGGGCGTGCTGGTGGTCGAGGACGACACCTACGCCCCCTTCGCCGCCCCACATGCCCCGCGACTGAGTGCCCTCGACGGCCTGAAGCGCACGCTGTACGTCTGCGGCTACTCCAAGCTACTCGGCGCGGGCCTGCGCGTGGGCTTCGTGGCGGGCGCCGCCGAACCGATCGCCGCCCTCACCGAGCGCAAGATGGTGCACGAGCTGTGCACCAGCGCCGTGCTGGAACGGGCCCTGGCCCACCTGCTCAGCCGGCGCGCGCTGAACCGCCAAACCGAGGCCCTGCGCCAGCGCCTGGATGCCGCGCGCCTACGCTGCGGGCGCCTGGCGAGCCAGCACGGTTTCGGCTTCTCCACGCCGCCCGCCGGGCTCTTCGGCTGGCTGGACAGCGGCGTGGACAGCGAGACCCTGGCCCAGCAGATGCTGGAGGCGGGTTGGGCCTGCGCGCCCGAGCGCCTGTTCAGCCCCACGCGCACGGGCGGGCCCCACCTGCGGTTGAATTTCGCCACCAGCCAGGACGCGCGCTTTTGGGCCGAGCTGGCCCGGGCCCGGGACCGCCTGCTAGGGCGCTGACTCGATGCGGTTGCGGCCCAGCGCCTTGGCCTGATAGAGCGCCGCGTCGGCCCGCGCCATCACCTCGCCCGGGCTTTCGCCAGGGCGGGCCTGCGCCACACCCATGGACACGGTCAGGGCTTGGGCCAACGCCTGCCCAGGCCCACAGGCTTGTGCGGCCAACCAGCGCTGCAGGGCCTGCGCTTGTTGGCGGGCCTCGCCCAGATTTCCCCCTTCCAACAGCAGCGCGAATTCCTCGCCCCCCAAGCGGGCGGCCAGGTCGCTGCCGCGACGGGCCACTTCGTTCAGGCCCTGCGCCAGCACCTTCAACGCGGCGTCTCCCGCAGCATGGCCGTGGGTATCGTTGAACCGCTTGAAGTAATCGGCATCCACCATGACCACCGACACGGCGCCGCCTTGCCGCGCCACCAGGGCCAAGGCTGCTTGCAGCCGCGGGTCAAATGCCCGCCGGTTGGCCAGCCCGGTGAGGGCATCGGTTTGCGCCACGGCCTCCAGCGCGGTCACTTGCTGCTGGATGCGCCGCAACAAATGGTTGCCTTCTTCCGCAAGCTCTTGAATTTCGTCCTCGCCCCGGACACGAAGCCGCGGCGTCCAGTCCTCCTCCGCGCGGGCCCGGGCAATTTGCCGCTGCAGCGACCGCAAGCGGCGCACCAGGCGCAAGTCCACCAACCAGTACGCGCCCAGGGCCAGCAACGCTGCCAGCCCCGCCAGCAAACCGCCCGCCCCACGCAACACCTCGATTCCTTGCAACCGCAGTTCGCGCGGCCACCGCAATTCCACCCAAGCAGCGGGAGCCCCCGCGCCATCCACCAACTGCGTGCGCATGCGATGTTGCGGTTCACCGGGCAGCACCCACAACGGTCGACGATCCTGACCCGGTGCCACTTCGTCCAGCACGGCCCAGGCTTCTGGCGCCGCCCCCAGGGGATAGACCTGCAAGTCCAACGCGGCGCGGGTGCCCATGTCGCGCCACGCCGCCGCCTCCATGCGCTCCGCGGTGATCAAGCTGCCCGCCGGTTCGCCCTGTCCCGAGCTGTCCATGATCGGAAGATGACACAGGGCCTGGACTTCCTCCCCCAGGCTGGGGACAAACACCCAGGCGCAACGACCTGCGGGGGGAGCCGGCTGGCGCAGAGCACGGCCGGCTGGGGTCTGCTCGCTCAGCACTTCGGCCACGGTTTGGGTTGACCCGGCGCTCGGTTCGCCCCGCACCGCGTGAATCAATTCGCCCGATGGGCTGAGTACCGCCAACCAGCTCAAGCCCGAGGCCCGCAACGAGGCGGGGCTGAGGTTGTCCTCGGCAAACTGCGGGTTCCGGTTCCGAGCGTAGTCGCGCAGGGCGGTCCAATGACTCCACTCCCGCGCCCCCCGGCCCTTTTGCGCCAAGGCGTCATCCAGGGTGGCGATCAGGCGCTGGAAGTCCTTGCGCATCGCTTGCTGCTCGATGCGGTCAAAGCCTCGCCCCAAATAACCGCTCAGGCCCCAAAACCCCAGCCCGCCCACACCCAAGGCAAACACCAGCACGCCAGCCAGACTTTGCGCACGCAGTCCCATTTTGTGTGGCCGCCCCTGTCTCGCCGCCCCGGCGAGGAATCTGCGAATAATAGGCAGATCACCCCGCGGGGTCATGCTTCTTTCCGATGACGCCAGCCAAACTCCGGTTCCTGATCGTTGACCCCTTGGAGGGCGTGCGCGCCTTCGCCCAGCGCCTGCTGGAGGGTTTTGGGTTTGCACCGGACCACATTCGTGGCTGCGCGGACCCCGACAGCGCCTTGCTGCTCGCCACCGAATGGGCGCCCGACTTCGTCTTCACCGATGCCTTCAGCGGCCAGTCTCTGGACGGTTTGGCGCTCTTTGAATCCATTCGCGCGCTGCACCCGCAGTGTCGGTTGGGCTTGATGAGCTTTGAGATCACGCCCGAGCTCGAGGCGCGGGCCAAGGCGCTCAATGCCCGCTTCATCCAGCGCAAACCCTTCACCGCCGAAACCCTGCGGGCGACCGTGCAGGCCAGCCTGGAATGGATGCGACAGGAACGGCCCGATCTGGCCGCCCGCATGGTGCGCGAAAGCAAGGGCCGCTTGGACCCGAGCCGGCGCATCGAACTGCCGCCCGTGCAGTTGCCCCAGCCCTTCAAGGTCGGTGATCAGGTCCAACACGCCGGCCAGCGGCGCAAGGTCTTGGCGGTGGTGCTGCGACAAGGCGAGCAAGCCCTGCAGCTCGACGGGGTGCCAGGCTTCGTGCCCGCCGCCAAGGTCAATCGCTGAGCAGCGTCCAGCGCTCCAGCAGGTGCATCAACTCGTCGTCAACCGCCGCGGCACGCGCCGTCACCTGGGCGATGCGATCGGCCCCTTGGGTGTAGAGATCGCTGCCATTGAGTAGCGCGCTCAGTTCGGCCTGCTCAGCTTCCAAGCTTTCGATCTGTGCCGGCAGCGCCTCCAGTTCGCGCTGCTCCTTGTAGCTCAGCTTGCGTTTGGGGGCCGCGGCTGGCGCGGTCACCGGTACAGGCGAGGGCGAAGGCTCGGCAGCCGTCCCTTCGGAGGCGCGCTCCCCTTTGCGCTCGGTTTTGGCATCGGCCTTGGACGCTGCCGTACTGCGCGCAGATTGGGCCAGCCAATCCTGCACGCTGCCTTCGAACTCGCGCCAACGCCCGGGGCCTTCGTGCACCAGGGTGCTCGTGACCACGCGGTCCAAAAAGCGCCGGTCGTGGCTGACCAGGAACACCGTGCCGGGGTAGTCGATCAGCATCTCCTCCAGTAGGTCCAGGGTTTCGATGTCCAAGTCGTTGGTGGGTTCGTCCAACACCAGCACATTGGCCGGGCGTGCAAAGAGGCGCGCCAGCAACAGGCGGTTGCGCTCGCCACCCGAGAGCGTGCGCACCGGGCTGTTGGCGCGCGCCGGGCTGAACAGGAAGTTCACCATGTAGCTGTTGACGTGCTGGCGCTGCCCGCCCACTTCGACGTACTCCGACCCGGGGCTGATGGTGTCTGCCAGCGTGGCGTCCAAATTCAAGCCCGCACGCATTTGATCGAAATGCGCGACGGTCAAGCGCGTGCCGGTCTGCAAGCGACCGCCGTCGGGCTGCAGCTCCCCCAAGATGAGCTTGAGCAGCGTGGTCTTGCCCGCGCCGTTGGGGCCGATCAAGCCCACCTTGTCGCCGCGCATGAAGGTGGCCGTGAGCCCCTCGACGATCACGCGTTCGCCAAAGGCCTTGCGCACGTCTTCCAGGTCGGCCACCAGCTTGCCGCTGCGCTCCCCCACGTCCACTTGCAGGCGCGCCCCGCCTTGCAGGTTGCGGCGCTGGGCATGTTCCTCGCGCAGCTTCATCAGCCGCGCGATGCGCGCGACCGAGCGCGTGCGCCGGGCTTCCACGCCTTTGCGAATCCACACTTCTTCCTGCGCCAGCACCTTGTCGGCACGGGCGTTGGCCAGGGCCTCGTTCTCCAGTTCGCGCTGCTTGGCGGCCTCGAAGGCGGCAAAGTTGCCGGGGTAGCCCCGCAACTGGCCGCGATCCAGCTCCACGATGCGGTTGCAAACCGCATCCAAAAAGGCGCGGTCGTGGGTGATGACGAGCAAGCTGCCGTTGAAACTGCGCAGCAACTCCTCCAACCAAAGGATGGCGTCCAGGTCCAGGTGGTTGGTCGGCTCGTCCAAGAGCAGCACCTCGGGGCGCGCCACCAGCGCCTGGGCCAAGGCCACGCGCTTCTTGTAGCCGCCACTCAGCTCAGCCACCGGCCGCGCGCCATCCAGGCCCAGACGGTGCAGGGCCTCGTCCACGCGCTGCTCCCAGGTCCAGCCTTCCAACTGCTCAATGCGCGTCTGCAGCGCATCCAGGTCCTCGCCCTCGACATGCGCCTCGTAGCGGGCGCGCAGGTCGCGCGCCTCAGCCACCCCCTCGGCCACGGCTTCGAACACCGTGGCATTGCGTTCAAACACGGGTTCCTGCGGCACGTAGACGATGCGCACGCCCTTTTCTCGCTGCAGCAAGCCCTCGTCGAGCTTCTCCAAGCCAGCCAGCACCTTGAGCAACGAGCTCTTGCCGCTGCCGTTGCGGCCAATCAAGCCCACGCGCTCGCCCGCTTCGAGCGAAAAATCCGCTGCATCCAGCAGCGGCCAGTGCCCAAACGCAAGGTGGGCATTCGTAAGAGACAACAGAGCCATGGGGGGATTGTCCCCGCGTGGTCAGGCGATCCGACGCTCCACCGCGTCTAGAAAGGTCGCCGCCACGTCCAAGCCCGCCTGGGCACTGATTTCCTGGAAGCAGGTCGGGCTGGTGACGTTGATCTCGGTGACGAAGCCACCGATCAAGTCCAGACCCACCAGCAGCAGACCGCGGGCGGCCAGGATGGGCCCCAGGGCTTCAGCGGCCTCGCGCTCACGCGCCGTCAGCGGCATGGCCACGCCGCGGCCGCCAGCGGCCAGGTTGCCGCGCACCTCGCCGCCTTGTGGGATGCGCGCCAAGGCGTGCGAGACGGGCACGCCGTCGATCACCAGCACGCGTTTGTCGCCCTCGGAAATCTCGGGCAAGTAGCGCTGGGCCATGATGGTTTGCGCGCCGTAGTGGGTGAGCTGCTCCAAGATGGCGCCCAGGTTCAGGCCATCCTCTCGCACCCGGAAGATGCCCATGCCGCCCATGCCGTCCAAGGGTTTGAAGATCACGTCGCGCTGCTCGGCATGGAAGGCCCGCAGCACTTCGGCGTCGCGGCTCACCAAGGTCGGCGCCGTCCATTGCGGAAACTCCATCAGCGAGAGCTTTTCCGGATGCTCGCGCAGCGCGCTGGGCCGGTTGAACACCCGCGCCCCTTCGCGCTCCGCTTGGCTCAGCAGGTGGGTGGCGTAGATGAACTCGGCGTCAAAGGGCGGGTCCTTGCGCATCAGCACGGCATCCACGCTCGCCAGCGGCAAGTCGCGGGTGATGGGCGCCTGCCACCAGTCCTTGAGCCCGCTGCCGTAGGCACTGGCCACGGCTTCGCCGCTCAGTTGCAAGCGCTGGGCGCCGCGCGCGGTCACGCGGTCGCCGTGTTGCCACACCAATTGGTGCGTCTCGCAGACCCAGAGGCCATGGCCGCGCCGGGCGGCCTCGCGCATCATGGCAAAGCTGCTGTCCTTGTGGGTCTTGATGTGATCCAGCGGATCGATGATGAAGAGCAAGTCCATGGTGGACAGTGTGTCAGACTGACCATTCCCCTGCCACTCTCAGGTGCAGCCCCATGTGTCGATTTCTGGCCTATCGCGGCGACCCGATTTACTTGGAAGACTTGGTCTGCCGTCCCCAACACTCACTGGTGCGTCAGAGTCTGAGGGCTGAGCAATCGGTCCTGGTGACCAATGGCGACGGCTTTGGCCTGGGCTGGTACGGCGACCGCGAAACGCCCGGCCTCTATCGACAAGTCACGCCGGCTTGGAGCGACGAGAACCTCAAGGCTTTGGCGGCCCATGTTCGATCTCACCTGTTCTTCGCCCATGTGCGGGCGGCCACTGGCGGCGGGGTCTCGCTGGCCAACTGCCATCCTTTTGCGGCGGCGAGCTTTCTCTTCATGCACAACGGCCAGATTGGCGGCTTTGGCGAGGTCCACCGCGAATTGGAAGCCCAGCTCACAGACCCCTTGTGGCACCAGCGGCGCGGCGGCACCGACTCCGAACTGATCTTTCTGCTCATCGTGCAGCACTTGATCAATGGCTTCGGCCCGCTGGAAGCGACGAGTGCGGTGCTGGAGGACGTGTGGGGCCGCATGCGCGCGGCCGGCGTTGAAGCCCCCTTGCGCTTTTCAGCGGCCCTGGCCGACGGGGACGAGGTATTCGCCTTTCGCTGGGCCAGCGACGCGCAACCGCCCACGCTGTACCACCGCGTCGAGGCCTACGGGCAAATCGTGGCCAGCGAGCCGCTGGAGGGCGACGCCGAGGGCTGGGACATCCTGGCCCCCAATACCGCGCTGTGTCTGCATGCCGATGGCCGCAGCACGGCGCACCGGCTGCGCATTGGAAGCTAAAGCCCGGACCTCAAGCGGCCGGATCGGAGGGCGCCGCCGCCTCACTGAGCGCGGCGTCTGGCGCGTCGACCGCCACCGCGTAACTCTGGATGCCGAAGCTGAATCGCTGGTCTCCCCCGGCCTCGCGTCCGCGCGTCTGGGCCAGGGTCACCAGGCGGTTCACGCGCTGGGCGAACCGGCGGCCCCAGCGTGCCACCAGGGCGTTCAGCGGGGCCACATCCTCGGCCAGCAGGCCTTCGGCCCGGACGTAGTAGAGCGCGTGGGCGGGGTTGCGACCCAGCAGGTTGTCCCAGGCCGCGTGCAGGCGGTCGGCCGAGAGCCGGGCGCTGCGGGCCATGACCTGCATGTCTTCGCCTTCCACGCGCTCGTGCTGGGCCCAGCAGACGCGCCCGGCGTCGTCCAGCACCACCGCGCCCTGCTGCAGCCAGGCCTCCAGCAGGGCCCGCGGCGGCACGCCCTTGCTGACCTCCTCGATCAGGTCCTCGAAGGTCGGTAGCTGAGCCTCGCGCACCTGGCTGCGGCGCTCCAAGGGCCGGGGCGCGCCGCGCCCATCGATGAAGCGCACGTCCCCGCTCCACAGGGACAGCGTGGCATCGAGCAGGCTCTTGCGGCGGCGCTCGCTCTGGAAGAGCGGCGCCTCGGAGCCGATGCGTTTGACGTCCTTGCGGTGCACGCCGGTCAAGGTGCTGACGGCCGCATCGGTGACGCGCCGCCCCTCCTGCTCCAGGAGCTGCACGGCCTGCTCCACGTAGACCCGCTTGGACAGCTCCGTGAGCTCGCCCAACTCAACCCCCTTGCGCACCAGGATGCGAATCAACGGGCGCAACAGCAAGGTGGCGATGTACAGCGATTGTTCTCGGGCGGTGGGGTGCATGCGCGGCCCTCAAGGGGTGGGCAAAAGGGATGGGAGACGGGGCGGGTAATTCTTTATTTGCGATTTTTTTACACAAAATGCAGAATGCGCCGGCTTCAACTTTGGAATTGTCCGTCCATGCCTGCCCGACCCTTGCCTTTTGGTTTCGCCCTCACCGCGACCCTGTGCCTTGCTTTCACCTCGACATGGGCCGCTTCTCCCGAATGGGAGTCGCCCCCCGTCAGCCACAAGGACGTCAAACCCTACACCGATGGCAGCTCACGGCCGGAAGCTTGGCTACCGCCGGCCCCCGCACCCGACAGCCCCGCGGACCGCGACGACGTGAACGCCGTGTTGGCGCGGCAGAAGGGGGATGCCGCCCGCCGCGAATCGGCCGAGCTGGACGCCAAGTGGCTTTACGACCGCTTCGCCCCGGTGCTGGGGGTGGACATTCGCCGCGACAAGTTGCCCGCCCTGGTCCACCTGCTGAACCGTAGCGTGCGCGAATCGACCACCCCCACCTTCGCCGCCAAAAAGACCCACGCCCGCCTGCGCCCGCACCAGCGCCTGGCCCTGGATCACGTCTGCGGCCTGAGCGGTGCCTCGCAGCCCGACCCCGACGCGACCCAGCGCACCTCCTACCCGTCGGGGCACGCCACTTTCGGCTGGGTCACGGCCCTGGTGCTGGCGCGGGTCGTCCCCGAACGGGCGCCCGCCCTGCTGCAGCGCGGCGCCGAGTACGCCGACAGCCGCGTGGTCTGTGGCTTGCACTTCCCCAGCGACGTGGAAGCCGCGCGCCAGCTCGCCACCGCCGTCGTGACCCGCCTGGACCTGCACCCCGAGTTCCAGCAGGACCTGCAGCGCGCCCGCGCCGAGTGGGCGGCCCCGCGCTAAGCCCACCCCCCTAAATCACCCGACGCCACGCCGCGCGCCAACCCCAAAGGGTGGCGCGTCAGGCGGAGCTTTGCCCGCCGTTTTCCGACCCCTCCTTGCCCTGAACGCCATGAACGTCCCCATGAACGTCCACCTGACCCTCGTCGCCCTTGCCGCCGCTGCCGTGCTCACGCCGGTGGCCGCCCAAACTCCGGCCCCAGCACCCTCTCCCACTCCCGCTCCCGCGCCGAAACCCGCCCCGCCGCCCGCCTCGGAGCCGGCCAAGCTGGAGAAAGTGGAGGTCACCGGGACCATGATCAAACGCACCAATGCCGAGACCGCCACGCCGGTGAGCATCCTCAAACGCGAGGACATCGTGCGCTCCGGCGCCACCACCTTGGACGAACTGCTGCGCATGGACCCGGCCACCGGCGCGGGCAGCCTGAATGACATGAGCTCGGGCAGCGGCTTCTCGCCCGGCACGGCCACCATCTCCCTGC
This sequence comes from Inhella gelatinilytica, assembly GCF_016093295.1. GTDB lineage: Bacteria > Pseudomonadota > Gammaproteobacteria > Burkholderiales > Burkholderiaceae_C > Inhella > Inhella gelatinilytica. Next base: position 446,500 of record NZ_JAEDAL010000001.1, read on the forward strand.
GCGGCCTGGGCTCGGCCGCCACCTTGGTGCTGATCAACGGCCGGCGCATGGCTCCGGCCGGGGTAGTGGACCCAAACAGCGGCCAGTCCACCGTGTTCAACGTCAACACCATTCCGATGTCGGCCATCGAGCGCATCGAGATCCTGAAGTCCGGCGCTTCGTCGCTCTACGGCTCAGACGCACTGGCCGGCGTGGTCAATGTCATCCTGCGCAGCGACTACCAGGGCCGGCTGATCGAGCTCAACCACAAGCAGCGGGGGGATGGCCTGTTCAAAAGCCATTCGGTCAACCTCACCGCCGGCTTTGGGGACTTCCACAAACGCGGCTACAACCTGCTGGCCGGGGTGGACCTGTTCATCCGCGATGGTGTGGGCATTGCCGAGGCCCCCAACCTCGTGCAGGGCGAGCTGCTGAGCACGCTCTACGGCCGCCTGCAGCCCAGCTCCACGACGTCCTACCCGGGCAACCTGTACACCTACGCCAATGGTGCCTCGGGCAGTTGGCGCGGCATGCTCTCGCCGGCTTGTGAAACCCAAGCACCCTACTCCGCCACGCTGGCCACACCGCGCTGCCTCTGGGACTCGACCCGCTTCGCCCAGTACACGGGCGACCAGCGCCGAGGCTCCGTGTTCCTGCGCGGCAGCCTGAACCTCGGGGCCGACACGGCGCTGAATGCCGAGCTGCTGGGCTCGCGGGTGACCAACGCCTACACCGACTCCCCCACCGGCCGCACCGAAACCCTGACCGTCTGGGGCGACGCCCAAGGCCACACGGTCCAGTTCAAGGGGCTGGCCTTGCCCGCCACCCACCCGGACAACCCCACCCGCCTGGCCAGCACCAGCAACCCCGTTCTGTTGCCCAACAGCAGTGGCGGCTTCACCACCTACCGCGCGCCCATGGTGCTGGGCCTGCGCTACCGCTTCGCCGACCTGCCCTATGACCGGGAAACCCAGGCCGACAACCTGCGCGGCGTGCTGAGCCTGAGCACCACCTGGAAGGGCTGGGACCTGGACGCCGGCCTGATGCACCACTGGCAGCAGAACCGCACGACGCTCAATGGCCGCCTGAGCCTCTCCGGCCTGAACCAGGTGCTGGCCGATGGCAGCTACCGCTTTGGCGGCGTGAACAGCCCCGCAGTGCTGGCCTTGCTGTCCCCGCAGATCAACGACCGCGGAGAGTCCGCCACCAGTTCGATGGACCTGCGCGGCTCGCGCGAAATCGGCCACCTGGCCGGTGGCACGGCCATGCTGGGCCTGGGCGGTGAATTCCGCCACGAACGCTTCGACGTCAGCGCCGACCCGCGCACCGCTGCGGGTGACATCATCGGCCGCGGCATCGGCGAGGCCACCAATGCCCGCAATGTGGCCGCCGCCTATGCCGAGCTGCAGCTGCCCTTGCTAAAGGGCCTGGAAACGCAGACCGCCGTGCGTGCGGAGCGCTACACCGACTTTGGCCGCGCGCTGACCGCCAAGCTCGGCTTCAAGTACGCCCTGAGCCGCCACCTCACCGTGCGCGGCAGCTGGGCCGATGGCTTCCGGGCGCCGTCGCTGTCGCAGAACAGCAAGTCCGCCGTGTTTGCCTTCAGCTCCGGCTACCGCGACCCCAAACTCTGCCCGGTCGTGGCCAGCACCAACCCCAACTGCTCGATGAGCCTCTCGACCGTCTCGCTGGCCAACCCGGCGCTGCAACCCGAGAAGTCCGACTCCTTCACCCTGGGCCTGATCTTCGAACCGCTGCGCGGCACCGAGATCGTGCTGGACGCCTGGGCCATCGAGCGGCGCGGCGAGGTCGACCGCCTGAGCGCCCAGGAGATCCTGAATCGCGAGGATGAATTCCCTGGCATGGTGATGCGTCTGCCGCCCACGGACGGGCCGCTGGGCAGCGTCTACCAGGTGCGCCGGCCCTACCAGAACTTGGCCATGAGCCGCACTGCGGGGGTGGACTACGAGTTTGCACAGCGCTTCAGCCTGGACCGCTTCGGCCGCCTGCGGCTGAGCCTGCGCGGCACCCACCTGCTGGAGCGCGAGCAGCAGGCTCAAGAAGGCTTGCCGGTCGTGGACACCCTGGGCTACTACCGCGTGCCCCGCAACAAACTGGGGATCAGCGCCAGCTGGTCCAAGGGGGACTGGTCAGCTTCTCTAAGCGGCGACTACCGCAGCAGCATGGAGAGCTTCAGCGCCGGGTCGAGCTGCGACAAGACACTGACCACCGCCGGCCGCACCGACCTGTGCCGCATGCCGGCCTGGACCACGGCCGACCTCTCGCTGAGCTACAAGGGCTTTCGCGGCCTGAAGCTCTCGGGCACGGTGCGCAACCTTGCGGACAAGCGGCCGGCGCTGAACCCGAACGAAACCGAGATCGGCGTCGGCAGCTCCGATGGCAATGCGTACGGGCGCTACTTCTCGCTGAGTGCGTCTTACGAGTTCTGACCGTCCCGAAGCACCGGCCGCCCCGCGGGCTGCCGGTGCCGGGGCCTCAATCAGGACAGGGCCCGGGCCACTTGATAGGTGGCCCCCGCCGCCGCGTAGGCCAGCGCAAACAACACGCCCGCCACGCCCACGGGCAGGGCCCAGCCGCCGCTCTCGCGCTTGAGGGTGGCCAGGGTGCTCAGGCACTGCGGCGCCACCACGTACCAGGCCAGCAGCGCCAGGGCGGTGGGCAGGCTCCACTGCTGGGCGATCAAACCGGCAAGCGCGTCGCCCTCGCTGGAGACGGCGTAGACCGTGGCCAACGCCCCCACCGCGACCTCGCGCGCGGCCAGGCCGGGGATCAGCGCAATCACGATTTGCCAGTTAAAACCGATGGGGGCGAACAGCGGCGCCAGCAGCAGGCCAAGCTGGCCGGCCAGGCTGTACTCGATGACGGGCCGCGCGGAGTCGGCGGGCGCGGCCGGGAAGCTGGAAAGCAGCCAGATCACCAGCGTCATCACCAGAATGATGCCGCCCACGCGGCGGATGAAGATGCCCGCCCGCTGCGCCAGGCCAATGGCCAAGTTGCGCAAGCGCGGCCAGTGGTACTCGGGCAGTTCCATCATCAGCGTGCGCACCTGGCCGCGCGCCGTGAAGTGCTTGAGCAGCCAGGCCACGGCGGCGGCGCTGGCAATGCCCGCGGCGTAGAGCGCGAACAGCACCAAGCCCTGCAACTCGACAAAGCCCCAGAGCTGGCGCTGCGGAATGAAGGCGCCGATCAAGAGGGCATACACCGGCAACCGCGCCGAGCAGGTCATCAGCGGGGCCAGGGCCATGGTCACCCAGCGGTCGCGCGGGTTGGCGATCGAGCGCGTGGCCAGAATGCCGGGGATGGCGCAGGCGAAGCTGGACAGCAGCGGGATGAAACTGCGCCCCGACAGGCCCAGGTGACCCATCCAGCGATCCAGCAGGTAGGCCGCACGCGGCAAGTAGCCGCTTTCCTCCAGCACCAGGATGAAGGCAAACAGGATCAGGATCTGCGGCAGGAAGACCAGCACCCCACCCACCCCAGCGATCAGGCCATCCACCAAGAGACTGCGCAGCCAGCCCTCGGCCAGGTGGGCGCCCAGGCCCCCGCCGGCCCAAGCCGCAGCAGCCTCAATCCAACCCATCGGCGCCTCGGCCCAGGCAAAGACGGCCTGGAACATGCCGAACATCAGCACGGCCATGAAGATCGGGCCGAACACCGGATGCAACAGCCAGCGGTCGATGCGCTCGGTGCGGCCGGGCGGCAAAGCCTGATCCAGGCCCAGGCGCTGTAGCAGGGCGGTAATGCGCGCGCCATCCTCGGCCTCATCCGGCCGGTGGGGCCTGACTTGCCAGGTGGTCGGGTCGTCCAAGAGCGCGCGCAACTCGGCCACGCCCTGGCCCTCCACGGCCACGCTGCGTACCACGGGCAGTCCCAACTCGCGGCTCAGGGCCTGGGGGTCGATCTGCAAGCCGCGGCGCTCGGCCACATCGGCCATGTTCAGCACCAGCACGCAGGGCAAGCCCTGGCGCTGGGCCGCCAACACCAGGCGCAAGTGGCGGCGCAAGTTGCTCGCATCGACCACGCACAGCAGCAGGTCGGGGCGTTTCTCGCCGCGGGCTTGGCCGGCCAGCACGTCGCGCGTCACCCGCTCGTCCGGGCTGCGCGGGTGCAGGCTGTAGGTGCCAGGCAAGTCCAGCAGGCGCAGCCTTTCGCCCGCCGCGCTGGTCAGCCGCCCCTCCTTGCGCTCCACCGTCACCCCGGCGTAGTTGGCCACCTTTTGGCGGCTACCGGTCAGGCGGTTGAACAGGGCCGTCTTGCCGCAGTTCGGGTTGCCCAGCAGGGCCAGCAGCCGGCCCGCTGGGTGCACATGGACCACCGCTTCTTGCATCAGCGCGGCTCCAATTCGGCCTGCAAAACCACGCAGGCCGCCTCGGCGCGGCGCAGGGCGAAGCGGCTGCCACCGACCTGCACGACCAGCGGGTCGCCGCCCAGCGCCGCTCGGCGCAGCACGCGCACCGTCTCGCCCGGGGCGAAGCCCAACTCCTCCAATTGGCGCGGCCACTCGGGTTGGTCGGCTCGCAGCCCTTTGACGGTGGCGGGGTGCAGCAAGGGCAGGCGGTCAAGCGTCATGGCGGGCCCTGAGGCGATGGGAGGCGCCCATTGTCCAGTCAATGCGAATGACTCGCATTTGCGATGGATCAAGGGCCCCGCTGTTTCAGGGCCAAAGCCAACAAGCCCACCAGCACCGCCCAGAATGGCGCGCCAATGCCGGCCACCTGAAGACCGGAGAGGGTGACGAGAAAGGTCAGCACCGCGGCATCCCGCTCCGCCTCGTTGCGCAGGCCAGACGCCAGCCCGTTGCCGATCGCGCCCAAGAGCGCCAAACCGGCCACCGCCAGCACCAGGGCCTTGGGAAAGGCGGCAAAGAGCGCCACCACCGCCCCGCCCGACAAGCCGACGAGGATGTAGAACCCGCCGGCTGCTGCCGAGGCCAGCCAGCGACGGCGCGGGTCTTCGTGGGCCTCGGGCCCCATGCAAATGGCGGCCGTGATCGCGGCCAGGTTGATGGCAAACGCCCCGAACGGCGCCAACAGCAGTGTGGCCAGCCCCGTGGCGCTGATGACGGGTGAAATCGGCGCCGCCACGCCGGCTGCGCGCTGCGCGGCCACACCCGGCAGGTTTTGCGAGGCCATGGTCACCACGAACAGGGGCAGGGCAAGGCCGATCAGCGCATTCAAGCTGAACACCGGGGTAACCCAAACCGGCGCCGCCCACCCGCCGGCCAGCACGCCGCCCAGGTCCAAGCGGCCCAGCGCCAAGGCCACGCCCACACCCACCGCCAGCACGCCCGGCACCGCGTAGCGCGGCCACCAACGCCGGCCCAACAAATAGGCCAGCAACATGGCCAACACCAGCGGAAAGCTGCCGGGCGCGTGGGTGACCGCGTCCAGGCCAAAGCGCGCCAGCACGCCCGCCAACAGGCTGGCGGCAATGCTGGCCGGGATGCGGTTCATCAAGCGCTCAAAGCCGCGCGTCACGCCCGCCAGCAGGATCAAGCCGCCGCACACCACAAAGGCGCCCACGCCCTCGGCCAGCGTCAACCCCGGGGCCGCGGCGATCAGCGCCGAGCCCGGCGTACTCCAGGCGGTGAGCACGGGCTGGCGGTAGCGCCAAGACAGGAAGAGCGAGGTCAGCCCGGTGCCCAGGCCCAAGGCCCAGATCCAGGACGCGGTCTGGGCCGCCGAGGCATTCAGGCTCTGCGCCGCCTGGAACACGAGGGCCACGGAACTGGTGAAACCCACCAGCACGGCCACGAAACCCGCCACCAGAGCCGGGAGATCGTGGCGGGTCAAGCGCACGGGGTCAGATCTCGACTTTCGAGCCCAGCTCCACCACCCGGTTGGCCGGCAGGTGCAGGAAGTCCGCGATGCCCGATGCGTTGCGGTGCATGCTGGCAAACAGCTTCTCGCGCCACAGCGCCATGCCGCCATTCAGTCGGGTCGGGATGACGATGTCGCGGCTGAGGAAGTAGCTGGTGTCCATGTCGTCCACCTGCAACCCATGTTGACGCAAGAGCGTCAGCGCCTCGGGCACGTCGGGCTCGTTCTTGAAGCCAAAGTGCAGCGTGCATTGCCAGCAGTTGTTGCCCAGCGCCTCCACCTCCAAGCGGCGGTCAAAGCCGATCCAGGGGCGCTCGTGGTGGCGCACGGTGACGAACAGGTTTTGCTCGTGCAGCACCTTGTTGTGCTTGAGGTTGTGCAGCAGCGCATTGGGCGTGACCCCCTGTTCACCGGACAAGAACACCGCCGTCCCCGGCACACGCACCGGCGGGCTGATGAACACCGCATCCAAGAAGCTCTTGAGGTCGATGGAATCCTCGCGCAGCTTTTCGGACAACAGCCGCCGCCCCTGCTTCCAGGTCAGCATCAGCGTGAACATCCAGATGCCAATGGCCAGCGGGAACCAGCCGCCGCTGGGCACCTTGAGCAGGTTGGACGCCAGGAACAAGAAGTCGATGACGAAAAAGGCTCCGGTGGCGGCAAAGCACAGCACCAGCGGGTACTTCCAGCCATAGCGAATGACGAAGAAGGTCAGGATGGTCGTGATGGTCATGTCCAGCGTCACCGCCACGCCATAGGCACCGGCCATCTTGCTGGAGGACCCGAAGAACACGACGGCCACCACCACAAACACGAACAGCGTCCAATTCACCGCCGGCACGTAGACCTGCCCCACCTCTTTCACCGAGGTGTGCAGCAGCCGCATGCGAGGAAGGATGCCCAACTGCATGGCCTGCTTGGCCACCGAGAAACTGGCCGTGATCAAGGCTTGAGACGCCACGGCGGCCGCCAGCGTCGCAAGAATGAACAGCGGAATCTCAGCCCAATCGGGCGCGAGCAAAAAGAACGGGTTCTTGATGGCCTCGGGGTCGGCCAACAGCAACGCACCCTGACCAAAGTAGTTGATGGCCAATGCCGGCATCACCACGCCATACCAAGCCCAGCGGATGGGGCGCTTGCCGAAGTGGCCCATGTCGGCGTACAGCGCTTCACCGCCGGTCACCACCAGCACCACAGCCCCGAGGGCGATGAAAGCGATCACCTGATGCTGCAAGGCAAAGCCCAGCGCATAGGCCGGATTCAAGGCGGCCAACACACCGGGCCGCGCCAGGATGTGGGGCAGGCCCAGGGCCACCAGGCTGGCAAACCACAGCAGCATGATGGGGCCGAAGGACTTGCCCACCGTGCCGGTGCCGAAGCGCTGAAACGCAAACAAACCCGCCAGGATGATGAGCGTGACCGGCAGCACCACGCCGTGGTACTGCGGCGCATAGACATCCAAACCTTCGACCGCACCGAGCACGGTCATGGCCGGGGTGATGACCGCATCGCCAAAGAAGATGGCCGTACCGAACAAGCCCAAGAGCATCAAGCGGGCGCGCAGCGCCGGCTTGTGTTTCACCGCCTGCGTGGCCAGGGCCAGCATGGCGATCAGGCCGCCCTCACCGTTGTTGTCCGCGCGCAGGATCAGCAGCACGTACTTGAACGAGACGACCACGGTCATCGTCCAAAAGAGCAGCGACAAGACCCCGAGCACGTTGGCTTCGTCCACCGGCAAATGCGCGGAGTGAAACACTTCGCGCAGCGCGTACAGCGGGCTGGTCCCAATGTCGCCATAGACAACGCCCAAGGCGCCCAAGGCCAAGGCGGCGGTTGCGCCCGCTGAACGGGACTCGGAGTGGGTGCTCACATGCAGGGGGCGGCCCAGCAGCCGCCGCAATCAAAACCGGCCATTGTGCCGACTTTCGTTGTGCGGTGCACCATTACTTCCCGGGCGAGCTCTCGGTCAGGGGTTGCAGCAAGGCCTGGCGCACAAAGGCCAGTGTCGCGTGGTGCAAGTAGTCGCGGTTCTCGCTTTTGGTGAAGCTGTGGCCCTCGTTTTCCGCCGTCAAGAACCAAACGGGCGTACCGTGCGCCCGTACAGCCGCCACCATGGCCTGGGCCTCGGAGTAGGGCACCCGGGGGTCGTTCCGCCCGTGCACCACAAAGAGCGGCTTGCGCACGCGCTGCGCGTGCGTCAGCGGCGAAATCTCCGTCAAAAACGCCCGCATCCCCGGGTCCCGCTCATCCCCATACTCCGCCCGCCGGTTGTCCCGCCGGTAGCTCTCGGTGTTCTCCAAAAAGCTCACGAAATTGGCAATGCCCACCCGACAAATGCTGCCCGCGATGCGGTCGGACTCGGCCACGGCGACGGCCAGGGCCATGTAGCCCCCGTAGCTGCCCCCGCCCACCACCACTTGCTGGGCGTTCATGTCTGGTTGGACCGCCACCCAGTCCAGCAGCGCACTGACGTCCCGCACGGCATCGAGCCGCCGGCGTCCGTTGTCCAGGTTCAAGAACCGTTTGCCTTGACCATCGGAGCCCCGCACATTGGGCAGCAGCACGTGCATCCCCAACTGCATCACGAGGGCGCGCAGCGTCGGCGAGGGAAAGCCCGGGCGCGACTGGGACGACGGCCCGCCATGAAAGTGCACATACACGGGCCGGGGCCCCGCAAACGATGCGGGAGGCCGCAGGTGCCATCCACTGATGACTTCGCCGTCCGTCGCCCGCCACTGCACCAGGCGCCACTCCAGCGGCTCTCGGCGGGATTCCCCCCCCGCCCACGCTTCCAAGCGGCGATGCTCGTGATCCCAAACCCAGAGTCGACCGGCGGAGGTCGCACTGGCCTGGTGAAACACCAGCAGCGGCAGCTTGGGGTGCCACTGAACGTCTTGGATCACGCCAGCGGGCAGATCCAGGTTCGGGGTCTGCAGCGCCTGGCCCGGCTGCCAGAACCGCAACTCGGAGCGGCCCTGCACGTTGTAGACCAGGGCCAGCGGCCGGCCGGGAGCGCCCTGAGGCTCCGCCATGGCCTCCACATCCGCGGCCTCCTGCGTCAAATGCGACTGGAGCCGACCGTGCTCGGCGAGGAGCCGGACCGGATGTCGAAAGTCGCTGCGTGCGGCTTGCCGCAACCACAGCCCATCGTCCGCGGGGCCGGTCTCTGAGGCCTCACGGTTGGAGTCCGCGTCGTCTTGGCGTCGGGCCGAGCCCAAGGGCACCACGGCACCGTCCGCGACCGATACCCGCAACCACTGGCTGCGCCCGCCCTGCGAGCGGCTCACCAGCACCACCCCCTGCTCGCTCAGCCGCAACTGCGTCAAACGCGCGCCCTCGGTTTTCAGCAGGTCCCGCGTGCGCTGGGGATCCTCCGGGTCGACCCAGACCAGGCGACTCTGCGCCTGCCGCTCTCCGCCCTCCCGATCCAGCCGTTCCCGCAGGTAAACCAAACCCTGCCCCGATGGCAAGAAGCGCCACTCGGATACCCGCCCGTCACTGGGCGTGATGGCTTGAACCGCTTGGCCCTCGGTCAAGCGGTACAGCCGATACGCCTCGTCACCGCCCGTGTCCCGCGCGAACACGATGTAGCGGCCCGCCTCGGGCTCGTAGCGCGCGGACTGCACGGCTTCCTTGCCTTCGGTCAGGGCCCGCAACGGAGCACCGGCGCGCTCCAGCACATGCACCTGGGTCGCGCCGCCACGCCGCGCCGCCACCAGTAACTTGGGCTCCAAGGGGTGCCAATCGAAAACCCGCGGGCTGGTGGGGTCGGCCGGCTCCGAAGCGGCTTCGGCGATCAGGGGCGGGATCCCCTCCGGCTTCAGGCCCGGTCCGGGCACCAGCTCCCTGGCCTGCGCAACCGACAGACTGGCCAGCGCCAGCCAAGCGCCCCAGCGCCACATTCCGCTCACCGCCTTACGCATAAATGCCCCTCCTCAAAAAAAAGCACCGCCCGAAGGCGGTGCTTGGCTGATTGACCGAATCAAGATCCGGTCAAGGCCGGGATCACTTCAATTCGTAACTCACATTGAGCGAATAGCGGCGACCCAACATGGCCGATCCGCCATCCCAATGATTGAAGCTGGCCGGAACGTCAATGGTGCGCCCATAGGTATTGCCCACATTCAGCACCGTGCCCGCAATCGTCCAGCCTTTGAAGCCCGTGTAGCTGAACCCCAGATCATGAGTGAAGTCCTCGGTCAGGTAGCAGCCCGTCTGGGTTTGACGAATCTTGTTTGCCGCCGTCGTCGAAGCCAGGCAACTCGTCGTCACGCCACTGGCACGAAGCACCTGATCCGTATGGTTCACACGGGCCCATGCGCCCCAGGCATCCCGTTCCCAACTCAGCGTTGCTGTGTTTCGGCTCTTCGGAATGTCAGATGTGGTCGTCCCCACCAGGTATTCAGTTGGCGAAGTGGACAAAATCTTGCGATCAAACCGGTGGGTCCAAGTGCCCGTCACTTTGAGCTTGACCTTACCCAACTCGGAAACCGGGAATCGAACATTCAGGTCGTAATCAAGCCCTGACGTCTTGCTGAAATTGAAATTGTCATAACGCCGCATCAGCGCCAAGATGGGGCCACTGTTGGGAACGCCCGGCAGCCAAGTGGCGGGGTTGGGGTCCCGCAAGACGAGGTGTGCATTGGCGCTTGGGTTGGCGTTGTACATCGCCATGATGTCCGCCCCCAAACCAGCCCGGATTTCGTTGCGGCGCTCAAAGTACCAGTAGTCCAGCGAGAGGTCAACGTGCTTGGTCGGCGAGAAGATCAAACCGGCGGTCGCAGAACGTGACGTTTCTGGCTTCAGGTCAGCGTTGGCCCCCACGAAGGTCGCCAAGCTACCCGAGCGCTCTGCGGCCGGCACAGCGGTGTAGCCCAGAACGTTGCAATCCCGCACATTGGAGGGGTTGGCCAAACTCTTAGGTGCTGCGGGGTCGCTCGAATTGCACCGCAGACTGTCAAAGACACGGGCCGTTTGCGAGTTGTGGAAAGACAAGGCGAACGAGTCCCCGATTTGCGTGATCGAGGGCGCCCGGAAGCCCGACGCCACCGTCCCCCGCAGGGCCAGCGTGGAGGGCAGTACCGACCACTTGAAGCCCAGCTTACCGGTGGTGGCGTTACCAAAGTCGCTGTACTTCTCAAAGCGAAGGGCCGTTTGTGCTTCCAGAGTCTTGGCCAGCGGTAGGCGGAATTCACCGAATGCAGCTACCGAGTTGCGACTGCCCTTGGCACCGTTGGCCACCAAACCAATGTAGTCCCCGGACTGGTAGTTCGCATCCGGGGTCGACGTCAATTCCTCCCTGCGAACCTCCCCGCCCAGCGCGACGGCCGCCATGCCCCCTTGCATCTTGAAAAGGTCACGGGAGGCCCGCATGTCCAGGGCCAAGATGGTGGACTCCCCTTCGTTCACCGCATCCGAGGCCACCGAGGCGATGGCCGCCTCGCTGTTGGGGCTACCGTTGAAACGGTAACTACCCGAAGCAATTGCCGCAGTCAGCAAACTGCTGCGCAGACGGTCCTCTTGGGTACGTTTGTTATCCATGCGCGTATAGAGCAACGCACTGTCGATATCCCATTCGCCAATCACGCCCTGCAGGCCCACGGTGGCCCGGATGGACTTCAAGTCGTTGATGTCATTGCGGCCCAAATCAGGGAAACGATAGATCAGTTGCACGGGCTGTGCGGTGGCCGTGCCGTTGGTGGGGTTGTCGGGATGCCCAACCGGCAAGATGATGGCATTTTGGCGGCCGATCGTTCCATCCAGACGCGTCCAAGAAGTGGCCACGGGATTGGCCGACGACACCAGAGCACTGGTGAGCGCACGATGCGCACCCAATTCGGTCGTCTTGGTGGTCGAAACCATCAAATCCGCATACAGGTTCAAGTCGCTGTTCAGAGCGAGCGTGCCGCGCAGCATGGCGTTCACACGTTCTTGCGCAGCAATGGCTTCGTCATTCGAGTCCGGATCGAAGCGGCACAGCCCGTTGGGCAGCGAGGGGGTCGTTGCTGTGTAACCTTCAGGGCGCTGAGGATAGCCTTGCCCCACCTTGGCTTCGGCCGGGCAACCCGCCATGGTGCCCAGGTAGTTAATCCCGGAGAGGCTGTTGTTCGCCACCGAAATGCCATTGATTGTGGTGCTGCCAGCCAAGCTGGTAGGCACACGGTAGTAGTTGGCGGTGGTCGAAGCGCTGCTCCAGGGCGTGAAGTTTCTCAAGCTCCCCAGCGCCAAAAGATAGTCGTCGTAAGCACTGAGGTTCCCGCGATCGCGCAGATCCGCATGCATCACCGAGTCACGCTTGAAGACCTCCAGTCCACCAAAGAGGTTGAACCCTTTGGTGTCGATGTTCCCCATGCCAAAACTCAGGGTCGCACCCTTCGTGACGCCAACGCCCTGGTCATTCGCGCCGTAGTTAGCGGACCCCGAAATGCCTTCGTAATCCTTACGCAGCACATAGTTCACCACGCCCGCCATGGCATCGGAGCCATAGAGGGCCGAAGCGCCATCTTTCAGAATTTCAATACGTTCGATGGCGTCGCGCGGGATCGTGTTGACGCTGATCAGCGAACCGCGGCCAAAGTTGATGTCGACAGCCGCAACCGGCGCGATTCGACGGCCGTTAATCAACACCAAGGTACCCTGCGAACCAAACCCGCGCAAGGACACGGTTGCCAGACCGCCCACGAACCCCGAGGCAGCACCGTCCGAAATGGAGCCACTGTCAACGGCACTCGACGCACGAAGCATGTCCTCGACGGTCGAGTAGCCTGACTTCTGAATGTCATCCCGCGTGATGGTTTGCACCACCGCCGGAGTTTCCTTGTCGGTTCGCTTGATCAGCGAGCCGGTCACCACCACCTTTTCAAGCTTGGGCTCTTCAGCTGGTTTCGGGGCCGGGGCCTGTTGGGCCAGCACACCTTGGGATGCCAGCGCCATCACGGCCAGCGGGATCACATTCATACGGAATCGCATCGGGAACTCCAATCAAAACGAAAAGCCCGCTCCAACGGGCCGCCGCGCGGAACAGTAAAGAACTGCAAACCCAATTACGTGAGAAAATGGAATTCATTCATTCCTTTTCCTCATATGCCACTGCGAAACAGTCCGCCGACGGTCGGCAGCCTGCTCAGCCGTCAGGTCAGCCTGCGCCAGCTGCGCGCCTTGGCTGCCGTCGTGGAGACCGGTAGCGCCAGCTTGGCGGCCGAGCGCTTGCACGTCACGCAGTCGGCTGTCAGCAAGACCGTGGCGGAGCTGGAAGCCCTCCTCGGACAAACCCTGGTTGATCGGCGAAATCGCAGCTTTCACGCAACAGCCCTGGGCCAACCCCTCGTGGAGCTGGCCCAACGCCTCCAAAACGAACTGGATCGTTGCGGCCAGGAAGTGGACGCCCTGTGCCGGGGAACGCAAGGGGCGCTGCACGTGGGCGCCACCAATGCCGCCCTGGCGCACCTGCTGCCCCAAGCCATGGCGCAGCTCAAGGCCGAGCAGCCGAATGCGGCCTTGCATGTGCACACCCACGCCGTCCCCGACATGGTGGACGACCTGCGCAGCGGCCGCCTGGACCTGGTGGTCGCTCGTTTGCGCGGGGACGATTTGCCGCCCGATTTGATCGGCCAGCGTTTGATGGGGCAGCGGGAAGTGGTGGTGATCAGTGCCCACCACCCGCTCGCCCTTCAACGGTCCTGGCGCTGGGAGCAACTTCAAGATCAGGCGTGGATCATTCCATTCGAAGGCACGCAGTCCCGAACGTTGCTGGAGCGCTCCTGGCAACGGCGCGGCTTGACCCCGCCCAGCAATCAGATCGCCACGGGCGATTTGGCGTTGACTTTCAGTTTGCTGCGGCGCATGCCCATGCTGGCCTTCATGGCCTTGCAACAAGCCGAACTCGCGGCCCGGCTGGGCATCGCCAAAATTCTGCCCTTGCAGGCCGACCTGGGGCTTCCCGACCTCTCGGTGTGGTGGCACCGAGAACGACTTTCCCCTTTGGCCGAGCAATTCAAGGCGGTGTTGCAGGACGTGGCGCAGATGAGCGACGCTCCGGAGGAGGGGCCGACTGCGGCAAGGCCTGCCACCAAGCCTTCAGAACCGCCTGCTGCTCCGGCGTGGCGCGCAAGCTCCCCACCATAAACCCATCAAATCGCGCCAGGGGCTGGGGCACCACCTCCAGCCCCAGTTGCCGCAGCGTGCCAGCCTGTGTGCGCAAATCCACTTCCAATAGCAGGCCAAAGTCGTAGCGGCCTGCCGCCACCATGCGCAGCACCTGGTCGGCGTCTGCGGCCGAGTCATCGGCCAACGCCAGCTGCCGCAGCCGGGCCGCTTCATGGGCCATGCGCAAACCGGCCCGGGAGCCGAGCCGTACCGAACCGGAGAACTGGTGACCATCCCAGCGCAAGCGCTGGCCACTGCGCCCCACCAGCAAGACTGTTTCTTCCTTCAAACGCAGCGCGCGATCCACGTCGCCCCGCGCCGTGAGCGGGAAGCGATACAGCGGCAAGCTCTCGCTCGTCGCCGCCATGTAGACCGCATCCAATTCGCCATCTTGCACCTGACGGTGGCAGCGTCGGATGGGCGCGTAATTCAGCGAAACCGACACCCCCGCGGCGCGCCCGGCTTCAAGGAACTGACGCTCCCGCAAACCTGGATTGCGCGGATCCAGGTTGATCGACGGCGGGTAAGCGATATTGGCCACGCACACCCGCAACACCGGGGCCGCGAAGGCCCGAGCTGGCGACACCAGCACCCAGAGGCCGATCAGGCTCAGCGAACCCAGCGCCCCGAGCGTCGGGGCTTTACGCCACCACCGCATCGGCGGACTCCCGTTCGGGGTCGGTCTGCTCCAACTCATAGCTGGCGGCCAGCAAGGCCAAGCGCGCGACCACCCCGTACATGTAGAACCGATTCGGGGTGCTGGCGCCAGGCGCCACACCGGGGCGCGCCAGGTGCGCCGATTCCGCGAACGCCAGCGGAACGAAGTGTGCGCCGGGCGCATTCAAGTTCTCATCCAGCGCGCGATCAGCATGCACGCGGTAGAAGCCCCCCACCACGTAGCGATCCATCATGTAGACCACCGGCTCGGCCACCGCATCTTGCACCCGTTCGTGGGTGGGCACACCCTCCTGAATGAGCACATCGGTCACCACCTGCCCCTCTTTGACCACTGCCATCTTGTTCTTGGTGCGCCGGCTGAGCGCTTCCAGCTCCTTCGGATCGCGCACCGTCATGATGCCCATGCCGTAGGTGCCGTTGTCGGCCTTGACGATGACAAACGGCTTGTCCTGAATCCCGTAATCCTTGTACTTGCGGCGGATCTTGGTGAGCACCGCATCCGCCTGCGCTTGGACGCACGCCAACCCTGTCCCGGCTTGGAAGTCCACATCGCCGCAGCGTCCAAACAGCGGGTTGACCAGCCACGGGTCCATGCCGAGGAGCTTGCCAAACCGCTTGGCCAATTCGTCATAGGCCGCGAAATGCACGCTCTTGCGTCGCTGGGTCCAACCTGCATGCAGCGGAGGCAGCAAGATTTGCTGATCCAGATTCTTCAACACCGCCGGCGTGCCGGCGGAGAGGTCGTTGTTCAGCAGGATGGTGCAGGGATCAAAGTCTTTGAGCACCAAACGCCCGCGCTTGCGCATCATGGGCTCCAGGACCAGCGACTGGCCATCCGGCAGGGTCACCGTCTTGGGCTCTTTGAGTTCAGGATCCAAACTGCCCAGCCGCACGTGCAAACCGGCCTGGCGGAAGATGCGCATCAGCGTGCTGACATTGGCCAGGTAAAAGCTGTTGCGCGTGTGCAACTCCGGCACCAGCAGCAGATTTTTCGCCTCGGGGCAGAACTTTTCCACCGCCGCCATGGCGGCTTGGACCGCCAAGGGCAGCAGCGGCTCGGCCAGGTTGTTGAAGCCCCCCGGAAACAAATTGGTGTCCACCGGCGCCAGCTTGAAGCCCGCATTGCGCAGGTCCACCGAGCAATAAAAGGGTGGGGTGTGCTCCATCCATTCGAGTCGGAACCAGCGCTCAATCGCTGGCATGGACTCCAGGATGCGCTGCTCCAGTTCGTTGATGGGACCAGTCAGGGCCGTGATGAGATGGGGAACCATGCCGTGCACACTCCTCCTTGTGAAGGCATTCTAGGAACGCAAGCCATGGGATCATGGCACCTGCAGACTTCCTTGCTCCATGAAAACGAAGATCCTCATCGTTGACGACCAGGCCGAAATTCGACGACTGGTGCGCTACGCCCTGGATGGGGGCGGCCACGCGCTCTTCGAAGCCGCCAATGGCGCAACCGCCTTGCAGGTGGCCAAAGTCATTCAGCCGGACCTGATCTTGCTGGATCAAAGCATGCCGGGCGGCTTGGATGGCCTTGCGGTCTTGCAAGCATTGCGGGCCGACCCCCAGCTCAACCACGTGCTGGTGGTCATGCTCACGGGCAACCAAGGGGAACAAGACAAGCGGGCCGCGCTGGAAGCCGGTGCGAATTACTTCCTCACCAAACCGTTCACCCCCGCCCGTCTCGGCGATTTGGTTCAGGTGATGCTCAAAGCAAGACCGGCCGCGCAATAAGCGCAGCCGGTCCTTGGGGTTTCAGCGTTTCAGTTAGCGGCTGTATGCCGTCTCACCGTGGCTGGCGATGTCCAGGCCCTCACGCTCTTCTTCTTCCGTCACGCGCAGGCCCAGCGTCAGGTCGACCAGTTTGAACGCGACGTAAGACACCACAGCACTCCAGACCACGGTCAGGGCCACGGCCTTGGCTTGCGCCAAGAATTGGGTCCCGATGGAGTAGGCGTCCGGCGCGATCATGCTGGCCGTCACCCAGTCGCCCATGGCGCTGGGCCCCCCCAATGCGGGGCTGTTGAACACGCCCGTCAAGAGTGCGCCCAAGATGCCGCACACGCCGTGCACGCCAAACACATCGAGCGAATCGTCCGCGCCCAGCCACTTCTTCAGCACCGTCACGCCCCAGAGACCCGCCAGGCCCGCCAGCACGCCGATCACCAGCGCGCCGCCCAGGCCCACGTTGCCGCACGCCGGCGTGATGGCCACCAAACCCGCGACAGCACCCGAGGCCGCGCCCAGCATCGAAGCCTTGCCCCGATGCAGCGCCTCCCCCGCGCACCATGCCAGCACCGCCGCAGCGGTCGCCACGAAGGTGTTGATGAAGGCCAGTGCCGCAAAGCCGTTTGCCTCCAAGGCCGAACCGGCGTTGAAGCCAAACCAACCCACCCACAGCAGGGCGGCCCCCGTCATGGTGAGTGGCAGGCTGTGCGGCACGATGGCGTCGCGGCCATAACCCACCCGTTTGCCCACCATGTAGGCCCCCACCAAACCCGCCACTGCGGCGTTGATGTGCACCACGGTGCCGCCGGCGAAGTCCAGGGCGCCCCATTGCCAAATCAAGCCCGCCTTTTGCGTCAAGGCATCCGCGCCCGCCGCACTGGTGTAGGCGTCGGGGCCCATCCAGAACCACACCATGTGCGCAACCGGCAGGTAGCTGAACGTGAACCAAATCGCACTGAACGCCAAGACGGCGCTGAACTTGATGCGCTCGGCAAAGGCGCCCACGATCAGGCAGCAAGTAATCCCCGCGAACGTGGCTTGGAAGGCCGCGAACACGATTTCGGGAATGACCACGCCCTTGCTAAAGGTCGCCGCCGGGGCAAAGGTTCCCGCCACGGAGTCCCAGATGCCCTTGAGCATCAGCCGGTCCGTACCGCCAATGAAGGCATTGCCTTCGGTGAAGGCCAGGCTGTACCCGTAAAGCACCCACAGCACCACGATCAGCGAGAAGGTCACCAGCACCTGCATGAGCACGCTCAGCATGTTCTTGGCCCGAACCAAGCCCCCGTAAAACAACGCCAAGCCCGGCACGGTCATCAGAATGACCAGGAGTGTGGCCACCATCATCCAGGCCGTATCGCCCTTGTCAAACTTCGGGGCCACAGGGGCTGCGGCCGCCGCTTCTGAGGCGGCGGCGGGAGCGGGCACGGCCATCGCCGGCTCCGATGCGGCCACGACGGCGGCCACCGCCGACGCCGCGTCTGCCATGGCCGGCGCGCTGGCTTCTTGTGCCCACAGCGCTCCACTCAAGCCCAAGGCGACCAGCGCCCCCAAAAATTTCTTCAACATGCCAGACTCCTTCACAGCGCCGCGTCACCGGTTTCACCGGTGCGGATGCGAATGACTTGCTCGAGCGACTGCACAAAGATCTTGCCGTCGCCAATCTTTCCGGTGCGGGCGGCCTGCTCGATCGCCTCGACCACCTGATCCACCACCGATTCAGACACGGCGGCCTCGATCTTCACCTTGGGCAGGAAGTCGACGACGTACTCCGCGCCGCGATACAGCTCCGTGTGGCCCTTCTGTCGCCCAAAGCCCTTCACCTCGGTCACCGTCAGGCCTTGAATGCCGATGGTGGACAAAGCCTCCCGAACCTCATCGAGTTTGAACGGCTTGATCACTGCAGTAATCAGTTTCATGATGGAAAGTCCTCGCAATCAAAAGTTCAGCTTGGCACTCAGGACCAAGCCCGACTTGCCCAGGTCTTTGCCTTTGGCTCCAACGTAGGCCTCGGTGTTGGTGCCAACCACCGCCAACCCCCACACCACCCCAGCAGCTTCTTTGTTCACCGTCAGCGAGTAGTCGGTGTACGAAAACGCGCCATTGCGCTTGACCGTTTGACGCCCGACATGGGGGGTGACCGTGTAGCCGCCGCCCACGTCAAAAGTGGCCGACAAGTCCGCGTACAACGAACCCTTGCTGTCACCGAAGCCAAACAGATTGCTGGTGCTGCGCGACAGTTTCAAGGTGGCCGGACCAGCGCTCAGCGCTCCATAAATCTCCAGCGTATTGGGGCTGATGGTCAGTTTGTGGTCGGCGTAGAGGTACTTCAACACCCCGACATCCAGGGTCAATCCACTCCCGATATCGGTCTTGTAGCCGCCGTACAAATCCAGCTCCGTGTTGGCTTGGCCGCCTCCATCTTTGACCCAGCGAATCGTCGAGCCCCAGGCGCCCAAATAAAAGCCACTGGCGTGCGCAAAGTCGGCGCCCGCCTGTAGCGCCGGCTGCAGCCGCGTTTGGGAAATGCCGCGGTAGCGGTAGTCACTCACCGCGCTGGCGTTGAAGCTCACTGGGCCGTCCGCCCACGCCGCACTCGAAACCGCCAGCACGCTGGCCACCACCAATTGATTCAAACGGGACATCGCATCCTCCAGGTCAAGACATCGACCCAGTCAATGCAGCTTCTGTGCCAACCCTGAATGCACGCCCCATCCAGCCCCGTCCCCCGTTTGGGGGCGCTGCGCGGACGCCCGGACCTGCCCAGAATGCCCCGAAACAGCGCACAGCCGCAGAGCCCACCCGCTCGCATGCACCGTTTTTGTGCGCCATTAACAGGGAGCCCACCGAATGAGTCTTGCTTTGTTGCACAGTCGCGCCCTGGCCGGCTGGCAAGCCGTGCCCGTGACCGTCGAGGTGCATTTGGCGCCGGGCCTGCCCAGCTTCACCCTGGTGGGCCTGGCCGATACCGAGGTCAAAGAGGCGCGCGAGCGTGTGCGCGCCGCCCTCACCAGTGCCGGCCTGAAGTTCCCTCATGACCGCCGTATCACGGTCAACCTGGCGCCAGCCGACCTGCCCAAGGAAGGGGCCCGCTTCGATCTGCCCATTGCCCTGGGCCTGTTGGCGGCCAGCGGTCAACTGGACGCCGCCCCGCTGGCAGCCTATGAGTGGGCCGGGGAGTTGTCACTCAGCGGGGAACTGCGCGCCGTTCGCGGCGCCCTGGCCCACGCCCTGGCCCTGCAACGCGATGGCGCGCCGAGGGGCCTGGTGTTGCCGCCCGCCAGTGCGGCCGAAGCGGCTTGGGTGGCAGGCGTGACCTTGCACCAAGCCAGTCACTTGCTGGACTTGGTGGCCGCGCTGCGCGACGGCCCCCCGCCCCGCGCCAGTGCCCCGCCACTGGCCACCCCCGCCCGACCGGAGTGCGATTTGCGGGATGTTCGAGGTCAAGCCAGCGCCAAACGTGCGCTCGAAGTGGCGGCCGCCGGGGGACACCACCTGTTGCTGGTGGGCCCCCCTGGAACCGGCAAGTCCATGCTCGCTCAGCGCTTACCCGGCTTGCTGCCGCCCATGGACTTGAGCGATGCCCTGGAATCCGCAGCCCTGCAATCCCTGGTCGGCCATGTGGCACCCGAGCACCTCACCCGGCGCCCTTTTCGTTCGCCCCACCACAGTGCGTCGGCGGTGGCTCTGGTGGGCGGTGCCTCCCCACCGCGCCCGGGCGAAATTTCCCTCGCCCACCAAGGCGTGTTGTTTTTGGACGAGCTGCCCGAATTCCCGCGCAACGCCCTGGAAGCCCTGCGCGAACCCCTGGAAACGGGCCGCGTCCACATTGCCCGCGCCGCCCGCAGCAGCGAGTTTCCGGCCAAATTTCAACTCATTGCCGCGATGAACCCGTGTCCCTGCGGGCACCTGGGCAATCCGCAGCGGGCTTGCCGCTGCACCCCCGACCAAGTCAGTCGCTACCAGTCGCGCCTGTCCGGTCCCTTGCTCGATCGCATCGATCTGCTGGTGGAGGTCCCCCTGATTCCACCCGCCGAACTGGCGGCGGCGCCCACGGGCGAATCCACCGCCCAAGTCGCGGACCGCGTCTCCCAGGCGCGGCTCCGCGCTCACCAGCGACAAGGCTGCGCCAATGCCGACTTGGGCGCTGGCCGCCTCGACCAGTCGGCACGCCTGGAGCCGGCCGCCGCCCAACTGCTGCAGCAGGCGGCGACCCGATTGGCCTGGTCCGCCCGTGCCCAACACCGCGTGCAGCGCGTTGCCCGCACCTTGGCGGACCTGGCCGATGTCGCGACCGTTGGTCCCGCTCAGGTCGCCGAGGCGATTCAACTGCGAAGGGCTTTGCCGGGGGCGTGAGTGCTCAGCGCAGCCCCAAGTCCAACACCACCCCGGCGAACAGAGCCGCCCCGACCCAATGGTTGAGGCGAAACGCACGGAAGCACCCAGCCCGGGATCGATCCGCAATCCAGCGCAGGTGCATCAGCACCTGACCGAGTGCCAAGCCCAGACCCAGACCGAACCCCGAGCCCAGACCAAAGAAGCCCAGCCCCAACCACGCCCACAGCCCCAAGAAGGCGGCATAAAACGCGGCGACCCCCAGAACGTCCCAACGCCCCAGGGTGATGGCGCTGGTGCGGATCCCGATCTTGAGATCGTCTTCCCGGTCGACCATCGCGTACTCGGTGTCGTAGGCCAGGACCCAGAACAGATTGGCCACCACCAGGCCCCACGCCGCCTTGGGCACCGGATCCACCAGGGATGAAAGACTCCAGGCTTGCGAACCGAGCACCGCGGCAAAGGCCATGGGGATGCCCAGGCTGAACGCCACGCCCAGCACCGCCTGCGGCATGGAAACCCAGCGCTTCGCGAACGGGTAGGCCACGGCCACCGCCAAGGCCGGAAACGACCACAGAATCGTGGGCGGGTTGGTGGTCAGGGCCAAGCCAAAGGCAAGCATGGCCAATACCGCACCCAACGCCAGGGCTTCCGCAACCGGAATGGCCCCCGTGGTGACCGGGCGCTGGGCCGTGCGGGCCACATGGCGGTCGAACTCCCGATCGGCCACGTCGTTGACGCAGCAACCCGCGGACCGCATCAAGACCGTGCCCCCGACAAACACGGCAATCAGGTGCCACCCTGGAAAGCCATCCGCCGCCAACCACAGCGCAGACAGCGTGGGCCACAGCAGCAGCAGCCAGCCCGCCGGGCGGTCCCAGCGGATCAAATCAAGGTAAAGGCGCCAGCGGGCAGGGGAGAGCAGCATGGGCGCATTATCGAAAGGTGGACCGCCCGGGCCCGTTCCGTCACACGGCTGTCATCTCGACGCGGCAGCATGCCGCACCCATGGACACCTCCCGTTTGTCGCGTCGCGCCGTGCTGGCCCTCACTGTGTTGGCTGGCACCCCGCCCAGCCTTTGCGCGTCACCCCGCCGCGTCACTGCCCTTTGGTCCTGCACCCAACTGCGCGTCTGCCTGGAGCGACTCGTCAAATTGGAGCTTGAGCGCCGCGCCCTGCCCCACAGCCCCCGGCCCGGACAAGAACTCGCCAAAGAGCGGCTTCGTACCGAGCAGCGCCTCGTCGAACTCTCCGGGGCGCTGACGGATCTCGGCACCCGGCGCCGCCAGCAAGTCAATCGCTTGCTGGAAGAAGCCGAAGACTTGCTGCAGCGTCTGGCCTTGCCGGCCGATGCCTTGTTGGGACGCAGCGAGGCCCTGGCCGCCCGCATGGGCTTTGTCACCCTGGCGCTCTCCACGGAGGCCGCCGACCCGGACCTGGCCCAGCAGCTGGACTTGCTGAGCCGGGCGGGCAGCACCGCCCTGCGGGTGGGCAAGCTCAACTTTGCCGCCTATCAGCAACGCAGCGCTGAAATGGCCGTTCCGGCCAGCCAAGCCTTGGTCGAGTTTCAAACGGCCTTGAACGTCATCGGCCAACACACACTGTCCGCCGGCGCAACCCACGAGTTGGCCCAGGCGCAAACCCAGTGGGTCCTGTTCCGCGCCAGCTTGGGGGTGAATGGGTTGGTGAAATCCGCCGATCGCCTGGGCGACGTTGCCACCACCACCGACCGCATCGCGCAATCCCTGGGCCAACTCGCCATTCGCTTGACGCAGGCCTAACCGGCTGCCGACGCGCATCGGCCCTATCATTCCGCTCCCTTCATTTACGCCCCTGTGCGGAGCTCGATATGGCCTCGGTCAACAAAGTCATTGTTTTGGGTAATTTGGGCCGCGACCCGGAACTGCGCTACACGCCCTCCGGCGCGCCGGTCTGCAATGTGTCCATTGCCACCACGCGCAATTGGAAAAGCAAAGACAGTGGCGAGCGCCAGGAAGAGACCGAATGGCACCGCGTGGTCTTTTACGACCGCTTGGCGGAAATCGCCGGCCAGTACCTCAAGAAGGGGCGCCCCGTGTACGTGGAAGGTCGCCTGAAGACCCGCAAGTGGCAAGACAAAGAAGGCCGTGACCAGTACACGACGGAAATCATCGCTGAGCAGATGCAATTGCTCGGCGGTCGCGAAGAAGGCGGTTTTGACCGCGGGGGCAGTGACGATTACAGCCAAGAAGCCCCGGCCCCTCGCGCGCCCGCGCCGCGTCAGGCCGCACCCCAGCGCCCCGCGCCGGCCCCCAAGCCATCGAGCAATTTCGACGACCTGGACGACGATATCCCGTTCTGACCGTCCTCTCGGGCGCCGCGCGGCCCAACGCACAAGGGACCTCGCCGGTCCCTTTTTTACGCTCGCGGGCCGGCCTTATTGCGCCGGCCGGGTGCCCAGCACACAGCGCTGGGTCACCGCTTCGCACCGCGCCCCCGGGTCCGGCAGCGCCACGCACGTGCTGACCCGGCCGCTGGCTTGGTTTTCAGCGCGGCGCGTCTCCCGGTATTGCTGGGCCAGCCTCAACACCTCGGCCTCGTTGTGGACCTTGAGGGAGTACACACCGTAGGACTCCGGTCCCCCGCAGGCACGATGCCCCATGGCAACGCTGCGGCATTGCGCATCCGCGTCACAGCGCGGGTCGGCCACGGCACGGTCCAGTTGGGCGCGCAGCGCAGCAGAGCCGGTCTGCGCGACGGCGCATGCCGTCAGCAACCCAGCCATCAGTCCGCGCACCAGGGTCATGCGAGGGGCGCTCATCAGTACACCCGCTCCACCGAGAAGCCCTGCTGCTCCAGCAACTTGGGCAATGCTTTGGGGCCGGTCATGTGAAGAAAGCCAACGGCAAACAACCACGACTTGCCTTGCCCATGCGCCTCGGCCATGCGCTGCGCCAAGTGTGGGTTGCGCCCGTCATTGAGCTCCGTGTGGAACGCCTTTTCTTCAGCCGTCGGCTGGCACTGGCACAGCGCCTCCATGTTTTCCAAGGTCGCCAGATCCCCCCGCTCCCAGGCTTGGCCAAGCCGAGCCAAGGTTTTGTTGGCCTCCCCTTTTTCGAGGCTCTCCAGCGACATGTGCAGCAAGCGTCGCGACTTGTCCGCATCCTTGGGCAGCAGCAACCCCAGTTGCAGGGCAATGGATTCGAGCGACATCACCGGCCGGCCCAAAGCCCGCGCGGCGCCGATCAGCATCAGTTCTTGCCCATAGGCGGGATCCAACCCCACCCAGCGCCCGGAAAGCGCC
The DNA here is from genome assembly GCF_016093295.1 of Inhella gelatinilytica. Lineage (GTDB taxonomy): Bacteria > Pseudomonadota > Gammaproteobacteria > Burkholderiales > Burkholderiaceae_C > Inhella > Inhella gelatinilytica. The sequence goes on from NZ_JAEDAL010000001.1 coordinate 470,492, forward strand.
ACGTACTGAAAGGCCTGCATCACCGGGTGGAAAGCCGCAAAAGCCCCTCGCGGAACACACGCGGCGTCCGCCTGACGATCCAGCCGCGCTTGCTCTTCGCTACTGAGCTTCAACGGCGTCGCCTCGGCGTTGGCGCGCCGCACCTCGGCTTGCGCCGTCGGGTCCGTCACATCCACTTCGACCGCCACGCCATCGCTCTCCCGAAGCGCTTGCACCAGTTTGGGCCCCGGGAAGACCCATGCCAACTGTCCGACATGGGCCGTGCCATACAGGTACGCCGTTCGGCCGTCCTTGCGCAGGCGCCACAACGCCCCCCGGTCCTTGGCCTGGGCTTGACCTTGCTGAACCTGCTCAGCGGTCGGCGGCGCCGCCACGGGCGGACAGTTGTCGGCCGCCCGGCCGCTGAGCGTCCAGCCCAGCAGCACCACCGGCAAGATCCACTGCATGCGTTTCATCTCAAGTCCTCTCATGGGGTTTGCTTAGTCTGAACCCAGCCGACCTGGGTTGAACAGACCCTCGGGGTCCAGCTGCACTTTCACTCGCTGCGCGACCGCCCGCAGCGCCCCGCGTCGGGGGGTAAACACGGGCCCCTCTTTGTTCAGGGCGGCATACAACGTGGCCTCGCCCCCCACGCGGGTCGCCCACTCGCGGACGACAGCGGCCTTCAACGGCGTGACGAGCCAGCGCAGTGCACCGCCCCACTCGATCAGCTGCTCACCCGGCACGTCCATCACCGGGGCCGTGGCTGGCACGCTGAGGCGCCACACGCAGACGCCGCTGCCTGCCTGCAGCGCACGAACCGCGCCCGCAAAGAAGTCGTCGCTCTGGTGCCGCAGACCGTCCCAAAACGCAGCGGCCACTGATGCCTCCAAGACCTCCCCGCCCAACCGCTGAACGGCCCGCTGCAACGCCGAGGCGGGGCCGCTCAGACGAAGCAACCATTGCCCACTCCACCACGCACTGGCACTCAAGGGAAAGCCTTGAACCGCCGCCTGCTGCATGGCATGCAATGCATCGGCGGCATGGGGCACGTCAAACCGCACGGTCACCTGGGCGGGTGGCAAGGGGTTGAGTTTGAAGCTGGCCTCGGCGATCAGGCCCAGCGTCCCCATGGCGCCCACCATCAGGCGCGCCACGTCAAAACCCGCCACGTTCTTCATCACCGTGCCCCCCATGCGGAGCACACCGCCACGGCCATCGATCAGCGTCACCCCGAGCAGTGCGTCCCGCACGCCCCCGGCATAGGCCCGACCGGGGCCTGCCAAGCCCGTCGCGATACACCCCCCGACGGTGCCCTCGCCGCCGAACCGGGGCGGTTCAAAACCCAGGCCCTGCCCCTGCTGCGCCAGCAGGGCTTCGAGTTCCGACAGGGGCGTGGCCGCCCCCACCGTCACCACACGTTCGGCCGGCGCATAGGCGCGAATCCCCAGCAGCTCGGGTTCGCGGCTCAATATCCAAGGGGTTCCTTGGGGCGTCTCGCCATAAAAACGTTTGCTGGCGTGACCCACCAACTCCAACTGCGCCCCTGCGGCAGCGGCCGCTTGAATGCGCTCGGACAGGGATTGATAGGGCGGCGATGAACTCAAAATCGCTCCAACTCCGGGTGCGGCAATTGCCCGTTCCGCACCCACAGCGCGCCCCCTTCGGCGCAGCGCCGCAGTTGGGGGATCGCCTTGCCCGGGTTCAGCAAGCCCGCCGGGTCCCACGCCGCTTTGAGGGCATGAAAAGCGGCCAACTCGTCGGCACTGAACTGCGTGCACATGCTGTCCAGCTTTTCCAAGCCCACGCCGTGTTCACCGGTGATCGATCCCCCCAGCGCCACGGCATGGGCCAAGATGGCCGCCCCAAAGCCCTCGGCCCGGCGCAGTTGCTCCGGATCTTTCGCATCAAACAAGATCAGCGGATGCAAATTGCCATCCCCCGCATGGAAGACGTTAAAGCAGCGCAAGCCCCACTCGGACTGCATGGCGGTAATGCGCTGCAGCATGGGCGCGAGTTGACTGCGCGGAATCGACGCATCCATGCAGAGGTAATCCGGACTGATGCGGCCGCTGGCTGGAAAGGCGTTCTTGCGCCCGCTCCAAAAGCGCAGGCGCTCCGCTTCGGTGCGGCTTTCGTCAATGCGGGTGGCGCCGCTGGCCTGCAGCGTGGCCCGCATCAGCGCGATCTCCGCCTCAACGGTCTGGGCATCACCATCGGACTCGCACAGCAGCAAGGCCGCCGCGGACAAGTCATAGCCCGCGTGGACATAGTCCTCGACGGCCGCCGTCATGGGGCCATCCATCAACTCCAAGCCGGCGGGCGTAATGGCCCCTGCCATCAACGCCGCCACGGCCTGCCCCGCTTGCGACACGTCGGCAAAGCTGGCCAGCAAACACCGCGCCACGGGCGGCTTGGGCGTCAAGCGAACCAGCACTTCGGTCACGACGCACAGCAGACCCTCGCTCCCCACGGCCAGCGCCAGCCAGTCCGGGCCCGCAGATTCCAAGGCGCCGCTCATGGACCCCAACTCCAAGGGCTCCCCTTCGACCGTAAAGCCCCGCACGCCCAAGACGTTGTGCAGGGTGAGTCCGTATTTCAGGCAGTGCACCCCCCCGGCGTTTTCCGCCACATTGCCGCCGATCGTGCAGGCGATTTGGCTGCTCGGGTCGGGGGCGTAATACAACCCATGGGCCGCCGCCGCCTGACTGATGGCCAGATTGCGCACGCCACATTGCACCCGTGCCGTGCGCGCGAGGGGGTCGATTTCCAGAATTTGATTCAGCCGCGCCAGGCTCAGCGTCAACCCGTCGGGGTGGGGGGTCGCCCCGCCAGACAAACCCGTGCCCGCGCCACGCGCCACGATCGGAACGCCCTGCTCATGGCAGGCCCGCAGCACCGCGGCGACCTGCTCCGCATCCCGGGGAATGGCGACCGCCAGCGGGCGCTGTCGCACCGCGGTAAACCCATCCGCTTCGTAGGGGCCAAAGCCCCCCTCGCGGGCCACCCACCCCTCCGCCCCCAAAACCGGGCCCAGGCGCTGCCACAGCGCCTGCCGGCGCGCCTCCCGTTCGGTCATCCCCTGCGTCCGTTCACGCCTTGCGCACCCGCTTGGGGGCTGGGCGAGCCGGCGTCTTCGTTGCCGGTTTTGTGGGGGGTTTGGCAGCGGCCTTTCGCTTGACGGGCGCGCGGTCGTCGGGCCCGGCCGACGCGCTTCCCGCCGACTCGGCCGCCGCACGTTGCGCGCTCAAGCTCTTGGCCATGCTGCCGGTCACGCCGCCCATCACGGCCTGCGGCACCGAGGCCGCCTTGCGCAAGGTGTCGCCCGCCGCGTCGATGCTGTGCTTGACCAGGCTGGTGGCCAAGCCCTTGGCGGCCTCGGTCGCACTGTCCTTCATGGCTTGGGCCGCCACCTGACTGAACTGCTGGGACAAGGCCGACCACCACTGCATCGGGTCCACCGCGGGCTTCTCTGGCGTCGCCGCCGCAGCCGCCGGCTTGGCGGCGCGGCGCGGCTTGGCTGGTTTGAGCCCCGGCGGCACGCCCGGAAGCCCCGGCATGCCGGGCAGCCCGTCCACCATGGGCGTGGGCACCTTCAGAACTTCTTTCAACTCCTGCAGCGGCACATTCATGGTTTTGAGCGTGGACAGCGTCATGCGCTGCACTTCCAGCGCCTGAATGGTGGCGGCCAGCATGCGGGCGTTTTGCTCCAGCCAAAACTGCACCGTGCGCAACTCTTCAATCCGCTTGCCCAGCTCTTCCGGGTTCAGTGTGGGGGCTACCCATTGACCGATCCCCGGCAGCGCCGTGCCGGCGTTTTTGACCAGCCCCTGGAGAAATTCAAAACCCGGGACGAACTTGCTGAAATTGGCATCCGACATGGCCGCACACTCCAGAGTCGAGAAAGAAATATCCTACGACGGGGCCACGGCCCTTACTCGCCGCGTCCGCGCAGGCTGAGGACATCGAACCGCGACAGGGGCAGCCCGGGCGGCAGCGGGTAATCGTTCAGGGTGAAGACGCGCGCCTGGGCCAAGCCCTTGATCAAGCCCCCGTAATGGTGACGAAACAGCGTGGCATAGCTGCCGTCCTGCCAAGCCCGGTCCAGCCCGGTGTGCAGTGCCGACTGCAAATCGGCCCGCTGCGGCGCCACAAAGAAGCAGTCGTCCAGCGGATAAAAAAGCAGCAGGTCCGGCACCACCCCAATCGGATCGCCCAAACCACCAAAGTGCACCATCTCCGAGGGCACTTCGTTCAAGCCGCGACTCAAGTAGTCGCTGCGGCCGGCCCTCAGGTCTTCATAGAGCTGCTCGGTGCTGCGGGCCAGCTGCAGCGTGAAGCCCAACCGCTGCAAGATGGGGGCGTCGGCCCATTCCGCGCCGTAGCCCAGACGCAAGGCCTTGAGCGCCTTGAGATCTTTGAGTTGGCGCAGCTTGTCCAGCCGGTCGGCACGCGCCACCAGTCGCCGCAAGCCCAGCAGCCCCCGGCGCAAGGGGAAGTCCACCCGCCGCAGTCCGTAGTCCTGGTAGACCGCCTCGTGCGCGGGCAACGGGGCCATGTCGGCATGCCCATCGCGCAGCTCGCGCACCTGCCGCAGCCAGGTTTGACTGGGCAGCAAATGCAAGGCATCCCCCCAGCCGGCCTTGCGCAAACCCAGCTGGGCCAACTCGCCCTGGAAGAACGGCTGACCGGCCACAAAGTAAGGGGGGCCGGGAATGCGCACCGTCCCCCCGGCCGCGACCGCCAGCCCCGGGCTCAGGAGCCCCAGGCTCAACAGTGATCGACGATCCATGCTCCGGCCTCCTTCCCGATTCAAGGCGTTTGGAAGCGCCCTTGGCTGGGTTCCAGTTGCAACACATCAAAGTCTTCTAGCGGTGTCTGGGGCTCAACCCCATACCCATGCACGGCATAGACCTGGCGCCGTTTCAAATCGGCACGCTCCAAGCCCCGCCCAAAGAAACTCATGAAAAGCCGGGTGAAGCGACCATCCCGCCGAATGCGGCGCAGCCCCGTCTCCAGCGCCGCCGCGACATCGGTCCGCTGGGGGTTCACGTAGAAGTAATCGTCCAGGGGATAGAAGAGGGCGATGCGGGGCACCACCACGATGCCATGCGGCACCAGCAACGGGTGGTCCACCTCCGCCCACACCTCATTGACCCCACGACTCAAAAAATCAAAACGCCCCAGCGCCAACATTCGAAAGAGCCCGGTGTAGCTGGTGCTCGGCTCCACCCGGAAGCCCACTTGACGCATGCGCTCCAAATCAGCCCAATCGGCGCCATACCCCAGGCGGTAGCGCTGCAACTCCCGCAGCGAACGCACACGCGACAGCGTCTCCGCCAGCTCTCGGCGCGCCAGCAACAGGCGAACGCCCAACAAGCCCCGGCGCACGGGCTGTCGCACCACCGCCAGGCCGCTGGCGTCCTGCCCCGCTGTGGCGAGCACGGCCACGTCCAATGCGCCGCCGCGCAGCTCGTCGGCAATGCGGGGTTGGGTCAAGCCGGCCACGGGCTCCATAGGAAGCGGCAGGCCCCCGGCCTCCAACGCCAACCGCGCCAGCGCCATCGGGTATTCGTGGCGGTGGTCGTTTTCGTCCCGCGGCCCCGCCATGCGCAGCGCCTCGGCCGCCCCGGCCGGCCGCCAGCCCCCCGCCGCCGCCCCAGCCAGCAGGGCGCGACGCGGGATGGCGAAGGCCAAGCCGCTCATGCTCAGACGAGGGCCAACAGGCCCACCACACCGAGGCCCAGGGCGGCCAGCGCATCGCCCGCAATCAGGCCGCCCCCCACCAGTGACGTCGTACTCATATCGCTGGGTAGGTCGTTGTCCTCGCGCGGCCGCCGCGCCAGGGTATTGAACAGGCTGGAGGCCACGCCCCCCGCCCCAAACCACAGCGAGGTCGGCAGGTTCACAAAGCCACCAAAGCTGAAGGCATAGGGGCTGGGCAGAAAGAAGGCGTCCAGGCAGAAATCCGTGGCGAAGCCCGTGCGCCCCGAGGCCACAAAGGCCTGGTAGCGCGCGCTGCGCTTGATCAGCTTGCGGGCCCCTTCGACGACGACCCCAAACAGCACGCCCATCACGATGGCAGCCGTCTGGGCCGGGTTGGGCTCCGAGAGACCGCGCAGCACGCCCACAAACTTGTAGGTCATGGCCGAGGCCCACTGCGCGGGCTGCTGGTCGGCTGTCATCACCGTCTGGTCCAGGCGCAGCACGGGGTAGGCGGCCATGAAGAGCTCGGCGATGCCCACGGCCATCAGCGCGCCCACCAAGATGCCGCCCACCTGGAAGCGGAACTGCAGCGCGCGGTTGGAGCCCAAGCGCCAGCCGGTGCTGCGGTCCTGCTGCATGTCGCAGCCGATGCTGGTGGCGATGAGCAGCACGGTCGCCGCCATCAGGCCGACCATGGGGTCGGTCAGGCCGGCCAGGCCGAAGAGGATCACGCTGAGCACAAAGGCCGAGCTGATGGGGTTGCTGTCGGTCAGCCCGACCGAGATGCCATTGCCCATCACAAAGATGGCCACCAGCACCAAGGCCAGCGCCATCATCCAGAACGGGATGCCGAAAAACTGCATGCCCGACACCACCACGGCCAGCGCCGAGACCCCCACAAAGGCCAGCAGGCGCGGCAGGTTGTAGCGCGGCCCGGTGCTTTCCTCGGCGCTGCCCCCAGCGTCCGCCTGCGAAGGGCCATCCAGCCCGCGCCAGCGACGCTGAGCCTGCCAGACGATGAGGGCGATGTCGATCACCGTGGCGCCCAGGATCATGCCCAGGGCGATCAGGAAGGCAATCTTGCGAAACGGGTCCCCCTCCTTCAGCCAGCCCATGCTGACAAAGGTCGGCGTCAGCGCCCAGAAAAGCAAGCCCGAGGTGATGGCGGGAATGGTGATGCGGGCCCCCACGATCAGCCCCGCGCCGAAGGTCGACAGGCTCAGTTCAATCGCCCCCAAGGCTGCCACCTTGGCCGAGGCCAGGCCGCCCAGCACCCCCGTGCCGATGCCGCCGAAGAGGCGCGCCACCGAGCGCTTGAGCAGGGCCGGGTCGGTCAATGCGCGCAGGATGTTGGCCACGGCCAAGCCCGAGGGGTAGGTGAGCTTCATGCGCTCCACCAGGGTCGGCGTGTACAGCATGCCCACGCCCGCGCCCAGCATGCCGATGGCCAGCATGTAGATCACCAGCTGCCAGGTCGGCACCGGCGGCAGCCCCATCCAGACGCGCGCCTGCAGCAAACAGCTCATGGCCATCATGCCGGCCACGCTGGCAGCCATGGTCTGCATGTAGTTGGCCCCGTGGCGGCCCGCCGGGCCATAGCCCAGGGTCACGATGGAGCCAAGGATGCCCGCCATCACCTGGGCATTGACATAAAAGCCCAGCGAAAAGTTCATGTACGAGGCGGCGATGCCGCCGAGCGGCCCCAGCACCAACATGCCCACCGCGACCAACAGGCCGTAATACCCCGGCGAGCCGATGGCCGGCAGCCAGCCCCAACGACGCTCATCCAACCCCGAAACAGCAGCAGACATGTTGTTCAGGCCGGTCACCGCCAGCCAAATCGATTGAACCGCGTAGTCTGGCGGCGCCCGACCCCCAGCGCCAGCCGGCTTACCCCCAAGTGGGGCCAATGCCACGGGTTAACCCCAGCCGATAATGGCGGGTTCCGCCCAAAAACCTCCCTCCCGCGCCCGCCATGTCCGAACGCATCGAAGCCGAAGTGCGCCGCCGCCGCACCTTCGCGATCATTTCCCACCCCGACGCGGGCAAGACCACGCTGACCGAAAAGCTGCTGCTGTTCTCGGGCGCGATCCAGATCGCTGGCTCGGTGAAGGCACGCAAGGCCGCCCGCCACGCCACCTCGGACTGGATGGAGATCGAGAAGCAGCGCGGCATCTCGGTGGCGTCGTCGGTGATGCAGATGGAATACCGCGACTGCGTGATCAACCTGCTCGACACCCCGGGCCACCAAGACTTCTCCGAAGACACCTACCGCGTGCTCACGGCCGTGGACGCGGCGCTGATGGTGATCGACGCCGCCAACGGTGTGGAACCGCAGACCCGCCGTCTGCTCCAGGTCTGCCGCGCGCGCAACACGCCCATCCTCACCTTCGTCAACAAGATGGACCGCGAGGTCAAGGACCCGCTGGCCCTGATGGATGAGTTGGAGCAAGAGCTCGGGATGACCGTCTGCCCCTTCACGTGGCCGGTGGGCATGGGCAAGCAGTTTGGCGGCGTGATGGACCTGCGGGCCTCCACCATGCGCGTGTTCGCCCCAGGCGAAGACCGCGCCGGCGGCGACGAGGAACTGATCACCGACCTGGGCAACCCGGCGCACGAGGCCCGCTTCGGCATGGCCTGGGGCACGGCCCAGGGCGAGCTGGAACTGGTGCGCGAAGCGGCCACGCCGTTCGACCACGCGGAGTTCCTGGCCGGTCACCAGACGCCCATGTTCTTCGGTTCGGCCATCAACAACTTCGGTGTGCGCGAGGTGCTCGATGCCCTGGTGGAACTGGCGCCCCCGCCCGGCTCGCGCCCCGCACTGCAGCGCACGGTGGAGCCCACCGAGAAGAAGTTCAGCGGCGTGGTGTTCAAGATCCAGGCCAATATGGACCCAGCGCACCGCGACCGCATCGCCTTTGTGCGCTGCGCCTCGGGCCACTTTGAGCGCGGCATGCGCCTCAAGGTCACGCGCACTGGCAAGGATTTCCGCCCCAACACCGTGGTGAGTTTCCTCTCGCAGCGGCGCGAGCTGGTCGAGGAGGCTTTCGCCGGCGACATCATCGGCATCCCGAACCACGGCGTGCTGCACCTGGGCGACACGCTGACCGAGGGCGAGGCCTTGCAGTTCACCGGCCTGCCCTTCTTTGCGCCGGAAATGTTCCGCAATGTCGAAGTGGCCGATCCGCTCAAGACCAAGCAGCTGCGCGCCGGCCTGCAGCAGTTGGGCGAAGAAGGGGCAATCCAGGTCTTCCGCCCGATGGCAGGCTCGGTACTGATGCTGGGCGCCGTGGGCCAACTGCAGTTTGAGGTGGTGGCGCACCGCTTGGAGCACGAGTACGGCGTCAAGGCGCGCATCCAGCCCTGCCGCTTCCAGGTGGCGCGCTGGGTCACGGCGGACGACGAGGCCGAGCTCAAGAAGTTCATCGCCGCAAACGACCACCGCATGGCCTACGACGCCGTCGACGCCCCGACCATCCTGGTCGAGTACGCCCCCGAGCTGCGCGCCATTCAAGAGAACTGGCCCAAGATCCACTTCCACGCGCTGCGCGAGCACGCGGGGCTGGTGTTCCAGAAGAAGCTGGATGGCTGAGGTCGGAGCGAGGACAGTCCTGAGGACTGGCCGACCCCGACCGAAGGACTGCGCCCGTCACGCGGGCGCAGGCTGGGGAGCTGATGGCAGGCGCACAGTCTCGACTCGTCTATGAGTGCCTCCCGATGCCCATGCTCCACGCCCCGGCGGCCTACCAGCCTCTCCAACAAGCGCGGTTCGACGCCCTGGCGCCGCGGCTGCAGGCTTGGCTGCCACAGGCCCGTATTGAGCACATCGGCGCGTCCAGCATTTCGGGCGCCTGCTCCAAGGGCGATCTGGATGTGCTGGTCGCGGTGGACGGCGCGCAGCTGGAAGCGGCCCGCGCCGTGCTGGTGGCCCAGGGCTACGTCGAAAAGCTTGACACCCTGCGCACGCCCGAGCTGTGCATGCTGGAATCCGCCGTCGACCAGCCCGAGCATGCGCTGCAGCTGGTCGCCCGGGGTTCGGGGTTCGAACGCAACTTCCTCGGCTTCCGCGACCGCCTGCGCGCAGCACCCGAACGTGTCGCCGCCTACAACGCGCTCAAGCAGGCCCATGCGGGCCAGAGCGATGCGGAGTACCGGGCGGCCAAGAGCCGCTTCATCGAATCCGTGCTGGAGGCCATGACCTAGCGGGCCGGATGACGGTTCAGGTAGGGGGCGTGGAAACGCTCCCACCCGCGCTTGTGCAGGGCCTCCAAGCCACGGTTCAGCGCTTCCAGACCTGACACGGCGGCCGGTGTGCGGGCAAAGGCCATGTGCGTCCCCGTGCCACTGGGCAGTTCAAAGCGTTCGATACGCAGCGCTTCGGTCAGGGAGAGCTCTTGCAGCAGCCACGTCGCCACCACGGCCGTCATCGCGACGACCTCGACGTGACCGGCTTCCAACATGCGCAACAGCGCGGGCCGGTTGGGCCCCCAGGTCGCCCCGCTGCCCACAGCTGCCAGCAAGGCCGGCGGGTAGGCAAAGCCGCGAACCAGGCCCACCTGTCGCCCCTGCAGCTCCTGCAGGGTGCGAACCCGCACCCCACTGGCCCCCCGGACCAGAAATTGGTGTCGCACCTCGGTGCCATAGGCACGGCTGAAGGACAGCAGTTGCTCCCGCTCGGGTGTGCGACGCAAGCCCACGGTGAAGTCCGCCTCGCCACGCTCCAGCATCAGGAGCGTGCGCCGAAAGGGCAGGATTTCGACGCTGATCGGCGGGCCACCCCCCAGGCGCAGCGCGGTCTGTGCGATGTCGATGTCGATCCCCGGCCCGAGCGCATGCCCAGCCGGCATCACAAACGGAGGGTCCACGTCGGCGACCAGACGCAGAGGCACCGGCGCCTGGCCCACGGCCCCGCCCGTCCACCCCAGTGCGGTGAGCCCAACACTCACCCGTCGCCGGCTCGCATCCATCGCCAAAGAATGCCACAGCCCCCTGACACCGGTTGCCGCAGGGGATAGGGCTTGCTCCCGCCCAACCCGGGCAATCGGAGCTCCATCCCCCGCCAGCGACGGCCCATCGCAAGCGCCTGGCCCCGCACGGGGCTCGCGCCTATCGTTCACCCACACCGAACAAAAAGGAGCCGCACCATGTTCTCCGCCAACGACCTGCAACGCCTGGCTGACCTGCACCGCGACGGTCACCTGAACGACGACGAATTCGGCCGCGCCAAGGCGCGTGTGCTGAATGACGACGGCGCCGCGGCCGCCACGGCCCCCTGGCCGGCGCCCATCGCCGCGCTCAACCAGTTCCGCCGCAGCCGCAGCGACCGCTGGCTGGGCGGCGTCTGCGGCGGGCTGGAGCGCATGACGGGCTTGGCCTCCTGGGGCTGGCGCATCCTTTTTGTGCTGGGCCTGACCCTCAGCGGTTGTAGCCTGCTGGTCTACTTGGGGCTGTGGATCTTTGTTCCCGAAGAGGCCTAAGAACCGCATCCGCCCATCGGCGCGCCACCTGCGCGCTTTTGCTTCCACCAGGAGTTGATCCATGTCCGCTGCCGAAGAACTGCAACGCCTCGCCGACCTGCACCGTCAGGGGGCACTCACCGATGCCGAGTTCGCTCAAGCCAAAGCCCGCCTGTTGAATGAGCCGGCCGGCGCCCCGGCCGCAGCCCCATCTGCAGCCGCGGCCGGCATCAACACCTTGCGCCGCAGCGCCACCGACCGCTGGTTTGGCGGCGTCTGCGCCGGTATCGGCCGCGCGACCGGGTCCGAATCCTGGGTCTGGCGCCTGCTGTTCGTGCTGGCCATGCTGTTCTTCGGGACCGGCCTGCTGATCTACATCCTGCTGTGGATCTTCGTGCCCAGCGAGTGAAGCGCTAGAAAACCCTGAGCCGTTCGCCTGAGCGCACGCCGGGCTTGAGGGGTACAAACCCGCCGCACCAACCAGGCAGCGGGAGACCCCATGACAACCACATCCACCGGAACGACGCGGGGCAGCAGGCTCGCCGCATGGGGGCTCGCGCTGCTGCCGCTGCTGGGCATGGCCCAGCCTCTCAAACCCGAAGAGCTGCCCAAGGCCTTGCAAGACTGGCTGCCCTGGGCTTGGCACGGCCACCTGGCCGAACGCTGCCCCAAGGCGTTTGACGGCCAAGCCGAGCAGCCCTGCGTCTGGCCCGGCCACCTCAGCCTCAAGGCTGAGGCCAGCGGTGCCAGTTTCCGCATGGAGCTTCAGGTACTCGGAAAGCCCGCCCATGTGGCACTTCCGGGCGAGGCGGGTGCTTGGCCGCAGGACGTCAAGTCGAGCGGCGAAGCCTTGGCGGTGACGGAGATCGACGGCCGCCCGGCCGTGTGGCTCACACCGGGTCGACACACGGTGGAAGGACGCCTCACCTGGCGCACCCCACCGCAGGACCTGCAGCTTCCCGCCGGCCTGGGCAGCCTGGAGGCCAGCCTGAGCGGCCAGCCGCTGCGCCAGCGCGTGGACGCCAACGACCGCCTGCTGCTCTCCCCGGGAGCCGCCGCCCAGGCGCAGGCGGAAGTCAGCGAAAGCGTGCGCACCGTGCGCCAGTTGGACGATGACATTCCCGCGCGCTTGATCACGCAGTTTGGTCTCACGGTCTCGGGGCCCTCACGGGAGATCACCCTGCCCCTGGCCCTGCTGCCCGGTTGGCAGGCGCAGGAGATCCGCAGCCCGCTGCCAGCCCGCTTGCAAAGCGATGGCAGCCTGCGCGTGCAGGCGAGGCCGGGCCAGTGGCAGTTGGAACTCGAAGCACGCCACATGGCGCCGCTCGCCCAGTTGGCGCTGCCCGCCGGCGGCGCCAGTGCCGAGGAGGTGTGGAGCTTTGCGGCACAGAACGCGCTGCGTGTGGTGTCGGTCAGCGGCGGCACGAGCGTGGACCCGCGCCAAGTGGAGATGCCCGAGGACTGGCGCCGCCTGCCCGCCTACCGTTTGCGGCCCGGTGAGGCGCTGCAGCTGGCCCAGACCCGGCGCGGCACCGAGCAGCCCGAGGCCGATGCGCTCAATCTCCACCGCACGCTTTGGCTGGACTTTGACGGCGGCGGCTTCTCGGTGCAAGACCGCATCGAGGGCCAGGTGCACCGCGCCACCCGGCTGGACATGCCCAGCCCCGGCCTGCTGGGCCGCGCCAGCGTCAACGGCGCCGAACAGACCCTCACCCAGGGCGGCGCGGGCCACGTGGGCTTTGCCTTGCGGGACGAGCACTTGGCGATACAGGCCGACAGTCGCATCAGCAGCCGCAGCGGCCCCTTGCCCGCCAGCGGTTGGGCGCAGGACTTTGAATCGCTACAAACCGAACTGCGCTTGCCGCCCGGTTGGTTCTTGCTGCACGCCAGCGGAGTGGATCGCGCCGAGGGCAGCTGGATCGAACGCTGGACGCTGTGGGACTTGTTCTTCTGGCTGCTGGGTGCGCTGGCCGCGGGCAAGCTGCTGGGCTGGCGCGTGGGCCTGCTCACGGGCGCGGCGCTGGGCCTGGCCTGGCACCTGCCGGGCTCCCCCCCCCAGGCCCTGTGGCTGGCCTTGATGGGCCTGCTGGCCCTGCGTCAGGTGCTGCCGGCCGGTCATGGCTTGGGCGTTTGGGTGGCGCGGGCGCAGCGAGTGGCTTGGGTGGTGTTGGCCTTGGGGATGCTGCGCTTTGGGGTGGACCAAGTGCATTTCGCCTTGCATCCACAACTGGAAACGCAGAGCACCGATTGGGCGGCCCATCGGCAGCAGGAAGAAGCTCGCCGCCAAGTGGGCCGAGTTGACCTCAAGATGCCCGCCCCCGCCTTTGTGCCGGTGCCAGAGATTTCAGTCACCGGCTCCAGAATGAAGGTGATTGATGAAAACAATCAGCGCGCCCAGCAACTGCTGGACGAACTCCGCCAGCAAGACCCCCGCGCCCGCGTGCAAACCGGCCCCGGGCTGCCGAACTGGTCGTGGACGGCCCATGCGCTGAACTGGCAAGGCCCCGTGCAGGCGGGGCAGACGCTGTCGCTGTGGCTGCTGCCACCCGGGGCCCTGAGCCTGCTGCGCGTGCTGGCCGTGCTGCTGCTGGTGGCGGCGGCGCTGCCGCTGGCACGGGGCGCCTGGCCGCAGGCGGAGGTCCGCTTGAGCGGGTGGCGCCGGCGCCGCCAGCGGGGCGGCCTGCACTGGGACCTGCTGGGGCCGCTGGCCCTGCTGCTGGCCGCCGTGCCCGCAGCGTTTGCCAATCCCAAGGCCCAGGAGGGCGTCTTCCCGCAGCCCAGCGACGCGCTGCTGACCGAGCTGCGCGCCCGCGTGAACCCACCGCCGCCCTGCCTGCCCCGCTGTGCCGAGCTGGCGCGCGGCCTGCTTGTGGTCCAGGGCGGGCGCATCCAGCTGCGACTGGAGGTGCATGCGCAAGCCGCGGTGGCTTTGCCGCTGCCGGGCGAGGGCACGAACTGGCGGCCCGAGCGCATCAGCCTGGACGGGCAGCCCGCCCCCACGCGGCGCGACGAACAGGGTCAGCTCTGGCTGCTGGCACCGGCCGGCGTCAGCCAGGTGCTGCTGGAAATGGACGCCGGCAGTGCGCAGGACGTGGGCATCAACCTGCCCCTGCCGCTGCGCGAACTCAAGACCCAACTCGACGGCTGGGCCCTGAGCGGGCTGGACGCCCGCGGCCTGCCCAGTGGCGCCCTGCGCCTGGCGCGCGAGCTGGGCGATGTGCAAGCCGCCAAGCAAAGCAAGAGCCCCGACACCGGCACGCCACGCGACGCCCTGCCGCCCCTGGTGCGGGTGGAGCGCCAGTTGCAACTGGGCCTGCAGTGGTCGGTGACGACCCGGGTCCAGCGCGTCAGCCCCAGCCGGGCCCCGGTCGGCGTGCAGGTGGCCCTGCTGCCCGGTGAGGCGATCACCGAGGCCGGCGCCCAAGTCCGCGAGGGCGTGCTGCACCTGCAGCTCGGCGGCGAGGACGAGGTGGTGCTGACCAGCATGCTCAAGCCCCTGCCGCAGCTCGATTTCCAGGCGGGGCAGCAGCCGCAGCAAATCGAGGTCTGGAGCCTGGCCGCCAGCCCGGCCTGGCAGGTGCAGATGCAGGGCCTGGCGCCGATCTGGCACCAGCGCGAGGGCCGCTGGTCCCCGCAGTGGCAACCCTGGCCGGGCGATCGCCTGCAATTGCGCATCGCCAAGCCGGCTGGCGCTGAGGGCCAGACGCTGACGCTGGATACCCTGCGCACCGAGGTGGCGCCGGGGCGCCAAGCCAGCAGCGTCACGGCGCACCTGAGCCTGCGCGCCAGCCTGGGGCAGGACCACCGGCTGCAGCTCCCGCCCGGGGCCGAACTGTTGGAACTGCGCCTGAACGACGCCCCGCTGCCGGTGCAGGCCCGCGACGGTGCGCTAACTGTGCCGCTGACCCCGGGGCGGCACGAGCTCAAGCTGCGTTGGCGCCAACCCGAGGGCCTGGCGACTTGGTTCCGCAGCCCGGCGCTGGGCCTGGGCCCACTGCAGGGCGTCAACGAGCGACTGGAGCTGAGCGTGCCACAGGACCGGGTGGCGCTGGCCATGGGCATCAGCCAAGGCCCGACCCTCGGTCCGGCCGTGTTGTTCTGGGGCGTGCTGTTGGTGCTGGCGGCAGCCGTGGCCTTCGGCCTGCGCAAGCTCGAAGGCCTGCCGCTCCAGGGCTGGGGCTGGCTGCTGTTGGGCCTCGGCGTGGCGCCGGCCAGCCTGCAGGGCTTGGCGGTGATCCTGGGCTGGTTCCTCCTGCTGCGCGCCCGCGAGCGCCTGGCGGGGGCGGACCTGCCGCGGTGGCAGTTCAACGGCCTGCAGCTGCTGGTGCTGCTGTGGACGGTGGCGACCCTCTCGGCGCTGACGCACGCGCTCTCGGTCGGCCTCCTGGGCCATCCCAACTTGCTGATCCAGGGCAATGGCTCGCACGCCCATCACCTGGCCTGGTACGCCGACCGTGTGGCGGGCGAGGCCCGCAGCGCCTGGCTGATCAGCCTGCCCATCTGGGCCTACCGCGTGGCCATGTTGCTGTGGGCGCTGTGGCTGGCGGCAGCCCTGCTGGGCTGGGTGCGCTGGGCCTGGGGCGCCTTCAGCGCGGGCGGACTGTGGCGGGGCAAGCCGGTGACAGCGCCCGCGCCCGCCGCGGTTGCCGCCCAGCCCCCCGCAGCTGAAACCCTCATTAATTCCAATAACGAATAAACAAAGCACTTCTTATTCGTTCCAAATCTGATCGAGGGCCGGCACGATCCGGTCCTCGATCAAAAAGGACGACCATGAAGCTGCTGCGCCGCCCCCTCGCCACTGCGTTTTTGGCCCTGGCCACGGGCCTCACCGGCCTGACCGCCCCTGCCCAGGCGCAGGACACGCTGCTGAACGTCTCCTATGACGTGGCGCGCGAGCTGTACAAGGACCTCAACCCCGCCTTCGCCAAGAACTGGCAAGCCAAGACGGGCCGCAGCGTGGCGGTCAACCAGAGCCACGGCGGCTCCAGCAAGCAGGCGTTGGCCGTGGCCGGTGGCCTGGAGGCCGATGTGGTGACCATGAACCAGGCCACGGACGTGGACATGCTGGCGAGCCAGGGCATCGTGGCCTCCGACTGGCGCAAGCGCTTTGCCCATGGCGCCGCGCCCTACACCTCGGTCACGGTGTTTCTGGTGCGCAAGGGCAACCCCAAGGCGGTCAAGGACTGGGCCGATCTGACCCGCCCCGGCCTGCAGGTCATCGTGCCCAACCCCAAGGTCACGGGCAATGGCCGCTACACGTACTTGGCAGCATGGGGCAGCGTGATCGCCGCTGGCGGCACCGAGGCCCAGGCCCGGGAGCGCGTCAGCAAGCTGTTTGCCAACGTGCCGGTGCTGGACGGCGGCGGCCGCGGCGCCACCACCACCTTCACCCAACGCGGCATTGGCGACGTGCTGGTCACGTTTGAAAACGAAGCCGAACTGATCGAGAACGAATTTGGCAAGGGCCTCTTTGACGTGGTCTACCCCTCGGTCACCATTGAAGCCGAGATGCCCGTGGCCTTGAATGAAAAGGTCACCGCCAAGCGGGGCAGCCAAGCCCTGGCCAAGGCTTACCTGGACTTCCTCTACAGCCCTGAAGCGCAAGAGATCATCGCCCGCCACAACCTGCGTCCGCGCCTGCCGGACGTGGCCAAGAAGCACGCGGCCCGATTCCCCGACCTGAAGACCTTCACGGTCGACGCGCTGCTGGGGGGCTGGGCGCAAGTGGCCAAGACGCACTTTGCCGACGGCGGGGTGTACGACCAGATCCAAGCCGGCATCAAACGCTGAGCGCCCCGCGCAGGACTCCCCATGGCCAAGAAGCGTCGTGTGCTGCCCGGCTTCGCGCCGACGCTGGGCTTCACCCTGTTCTACCTGTCGCTGGTGGTGCTGATTCCGCTGGCGGCGGTGTTTCTGAAGTCGGCCACGCACGGCTGGGAGGCCTTTTGGACCGCTGCCAGCAGCCCCCGCGTGCTGGCCAGCTACCGGCTGAGCTTTGGCGCCGCGCTGCTGGCGGCCAGCATCAACGCCATCTTTGGCTTCCTGCTGGCCTGGAGCCTGGTGCGCTATGAGTTCCCCGGCAAGAAACTGATCGACGCCCTGGTGGACCTGCCCTTTGCCCTGCCCACCGCGGTGGCCGGCATCGCGCTCACCGCCCTCTACGCCCCCAACGGCTGGTTGGGGGAGCCGCTCGCGGCTTGGGGCCTCAAAGTGGCCTTCACGCCGCTGGGCATTCTGGTGGCGCTGATCTTCATCGGCCTGCCCTTTGTGGTTCGCACCGTGCAACCGGTGCTGGAAGATTTGGAAACCGAACTCGAAGAGGCCGCCGCCGCCTTGGGCGCCCAGCGCTGGCAAACCTTCCGGCTGGTGCTCTTGCCCATGCTGGCCCCAGCCTTGCTGACCGGCTTTGCCCTTTCCTTCGCCCGCGCCGTGGGCGAGTACGGCTCGGTGATCTTCATCGCCGGCAACATCCCCATGGTCAGTGAGATCACGCCGCTGATGATCATCAGCAAGCTGGAGCAATACGACCACGTGGGCGCCACCGCCATCGCCGTGGTGATGCTGATCATCTCCTTCACCCTGCTGCTGGGCATCAATGGCCTGCAGGCCTGGAGTGCGCGCCGCAACGGACTGGAGAAGACCGCATGAGCGCCGCGGCATCGTCCTTGAGCCTGGCCCCGCGCCCGTCCTCGCACGCTCGCTATCAAAACAACCCCGCCACGCGCGAGCAGCCCTGGGTGCGCCGCCTGGTGCTGGGCCTGGCGCTGGGCTTCTTCTTCCTCTTCCTGGTGCTGCCCCTGGTGACGGTATTCGCCGAGGCCTTGCGCAAAGGCTGGGCGGTTTACCTGGCCGCCCTGTTCGAAGCGGACGCGCTGTCCGCCTTGCTGCTGACGCTCACCGCTGCCGCCATCGCCGTGCCGCTGAACCTGGTCTTCGGCGTGGCCGCGGCCTGGGCGGTGGCCAAACACAGCTTCCGCGGCAAGCAATTGCTGGTCACGCTGATCGACTTGCCGTTCTCGGTCTCGCCCGTGGTGGCCGGCCTGATCTACGTGTTGCTGTTCGGCGCCCAGGGCTGGCTGGGGGCTTGGCTGCAGGCCCATGACCTGAAGATCGTCTTTGCCGTGCCCGGCATCGTGCTGGCCACGCTCTTCGTGACGGTGCCGTTCGTGGCGCGCGAACTGATCCCGCTGATGCAGGCCCAGGGGCGTGACGAAGAGGAAGCCGCAGTGGTGCTCGGGGCCAGCGGCTGGAAGGTGTTCTGGTACGTCACCCTGCCCAACATCAAGTGGGGCCTGCTGTACGGCGTGATCCTCTGCAACGCCCGGGCGATGGGGGAGTTCGGCGCGGTCTCGGTGGTCAGTGGCCACATCCGCGGCCAAACCAACACCCTGCCGCTGCACGTGGAAATTCTTTACAACGAGTACCAGTTCGCGGCCGCCTTCGCGGTGGCCTCGCTGCTGGCCTTGCTGGCCTTGGTGACGCTGGGGCTGAAACAGTTTGTCGAGTGGCGCGCGAGCAAATCATGAGCATCGAAGTCCGCAACATCCACAAGTCCTTCGGCGCTTTCACGGCGCTGGGTGATGTTTCCCTGGCCTTTCCGGAGGGCGAACTCACCGCGCTGCTCGGCCCCAGCGGCTGCGGCAAGACCACGCTTTTGCGCATCATTGCCGGATTGGAAACCCCCGACCGCGGCCAGGTCCTGCTGGACGGCGAGGACGCCAGCGACACCCATGTGCGCGAGCGTCAAGTCGGTTTTGTGTTCCAGCATTACGCGCTCTTTCGCCACATGACCGTGGCCGACAACGTGGCCTTCGGCCTGCGCGTCAAACCGCGCAAAGAGCGCCCGAGCGAGGCCCAGATTCAGAAGAAGGTGCACGAGCTCTTGAGCCTGGTGCAGCTGGACTGGCTGGCCGACCGCTACCCGCCCCAGCTCAGCGGGGGCCAGCGCCAGCGCATTGCCCTGGCCCGCGCCCTGGCGGTGGAGCCGCGCGTGCTGCTGCTGGATGAACCCTTTGGCGCGCTGGACGCCAAGGTGCGCAAGGAACTGCGCCGCTGGCTGCGTCGGCTGCACGACGAGCTGCACATCACCAGCATCTTCGTCACGCACGACCAAGAAGAAGCACTCGAAGTAGCCGACCGCGTGGTGCTGATGGACCATGGCCGCGTCGAGCAAGTGGGCGCGCCGCAAGCCGTCTACAGCCACCCGGCCAACGCCTTTGTGTACGGCTTCCTGGGGGCTGTGAATCGCTTTGACGGCCGCGTGCAGGGCGGCACGGTCCAAATCGGTGAACAAGCCCTGGCGGCGGCGAGCGACCACGCCGACGGGGCCGTGCAGGCCTACGCCCGCCCGCACGAACTGCTGCTGCACACCGACCCCGCCGCCACCGGCTTGCCGGCCACGGTGCAACGCCTGCTGAGCTTTGGCGCCGCCACGCGGGTGGAGTTGGCCGGCTTGCAGGGCGAGCACCTGGAGGCCGAACTCAGCCGCGAAGAAGCCGATCGCCTGGCCCTGCAGCCCGGCCAAACGGTGCGCGTCCAAGCCAGCCGCTTGAGCTTGTTCCCCGCCCAGGCCGCCGCTTAAGTCCTAGACCCGCCGCTTACTCCGCCGCTTGCCCCCCCGGAAACAACCGCCTCGATCCCCATGCGCCGACTCCTCCTCGCCCTGGCCCTTCTGGCTCCCACGCTAAGCTGGAGCCAGACCACGTTGCTCAACGTCTCTTACGACCCCACGCGGGAGCTGTACCAAGAGTTGAACCAGGCCTTCGCCGCGCACTGGAAGGCCCAGACCGGCGAAGCACTGACGGTCCGCCAAAGCCACGGAGGCTCGGGCAAGCAGGCGCGCTCGGTGATCGACGGCTTGCAGGCCGACGTGGTGACCCTGGCCCTGGCCTACGACATCGACGTGCTGCACGACAAGGCGCAACTGCTCCCCGCCGAGTGGCAAAAGCGCCTGCCGCACAACGCCAGCCCCTACACCTCGACCATCGTCTTCCTGGTGCGCAAGGGCAACCCCAAGCGCATCACCAACTGGCCCGACTTGGCGCGCAGTGGCATCGAGGTGGTGACCCCCAACCCGAAGACCAGTGGGGGCGCCCGCTGGAATTACCTGGCGGCGTGGGCCTATGCCGCCCGTCAGCCCGGCGCCACCGAGGCCAGTGCGCGCGACTTTGTCAAACGCATCTACGCCAACACCAAGGTGCTGGACACCGGCGCGCGCGGCTCGCTGAGCACCTTCACGCAACGCGGCGTGGGCGATGTGCTGATTTCCTGGGAGAACGAAGCGCACCTGGCGATCAAGGAATTCGGCGCGGATCGTTTTGAGATCGTCACCCCCCGGCTGAGCATCCTGGCCGAGCCCCCGGTCGCCGTGGTCGACAAAGTGGTGGACGCGCGCGGCACCCGCAAACAGGCCGAGGCCTACCTGCAGTTTCTCTACACGCCCCAAGCCCAGCAGCTGGTCGCCCGGCACTTTTACCGCCCGCGCGACCCTAAGGTGGCGGCGCAAACCGCGCATCAATTTGCACGCCTGGAATTGGTGACCGTGGATGAGCTGTTCGGCGGGTGGCGCCAGGCCCAGAAGCGCCATTTCGACGATGGCGGCGTCTTCGACCAGTTCATGAGCCGTCCCTGAGCGGCCCCAGACGGCGTCCAGGGGGCGGGGAATCCTGCATCCCGCCCCCCGTGACCAAAACTCGTGCGTGCTGAATACTTGGGGCATGCCACCCGATGACCGCGCACTCGCTCAACAACAAGGCTTTGCCCAGTTCATTGATGCGCTGCCGCGCCATCTGAACAATGCGCCACTGGGCTGGCTCTTGGTGCTGGGCCTGAGTTGGAACCAAGTGGCCACCCCGCCCGTCTTGGTGTGGATGGGCAGTGCGTTGGCAGTAGGCCTGCCCTTCTGGTGGCAGGCCCACCGTTTGGCACGTCGGGGTGGGCTCCTGCGCCAAGACGAGCGCTGGGCCCACGCCATCACGGTCGTGGATGCCGGACTGTGGGGCCTGAGCGCTTGGGTGCTGGCGGGGCAAAGCCCCGTGATTGACGCCTGGATGATCACCCTGGTGTGCGGCCTTGCGACGCTCAGCGGTGTGGTCTATCTGCCGTTTCTGAAGGCCTTCTACAGCTACTTGGGGGCCCTGTGGCTGGGGGTGGCCAGCAGCACGATCCTGCGCGGCACGCCAGACGCCCGCTTGCTTATCGGCGCGGCCCTGTTTTTTGTGCTCTTGGTGCTGGCGCTGCGTCCGGTGGCCCGACGCCTGGAAGAAGGCCGCCTGCATGAAATCGCCCACGACCGCTTGGCCGAACGCTTGCAGGCCTCCTTGGTTCAAAAAGAGCACGAGGCCGCCACCGATGGGCTGACGGGGCTGCTCAACCGCCGGTCGCTGGACCATCTGCTGGCCCAACAGGTTCGCGGGGTTGAGGGCCCGCCGCGCCGGTTGGCGGTGTTGATGCTGGACATCGACCACTTCAAACGCGTGAACGACACCCTGGGCCATCCGGTGGGCGACCGCACGCTGCAAGCCTTTGCCCAACGCATTCAGCAGCAACTGCGCACGGGCGATCTGTGCGCGCGCTACGGGGGCGAGGAGTTTGCCGTGTTGCTGCCGGGTGCCACACTCGCGGTGGCCTGTGAAGTGGCCGAACGATTGCGCCAATCCGTCCAGGCGACTCCCTTGCTGTCCGACCCGTTGGTGGACAACACCGTTTCGATTGGCGTGAGCACGGCGCTGGAGTCCGATACGCCCCAGTCCTTGCTCAAACGGGCGGATGAAGCGCTGTATCGTGCCAAGTCCGACGGCCGCAATCGGGTCTGTTCGGACCCCGCTGCCGCGCCGCCCGTCGCTTGACTCTGTCTTTATTTCCCATGTTTGATCACAACGAAACCCTGGACGAAGCCCGCGCCCGCAACATCCGTGATGCGCTGATGGAAGACATCGGTGTGGCCGATTGGACCGCCCGCCTCACACCCGCGGGCCAACGCATTCGGGCCCAAGTCATGGTGCGCGAAGCCGCCGTGTGCTGTGGACAGCCGTGGTTTGAAGGCATCTTCAAAACGCTAGACCCCCAGGCACAGGTGGATTGGCAGGTGCCCGAGGGGGCGGACCTCACGGCCGGCCAAACAGTGGTGCAAATCCAAGCCGAGGGCCGTGCCCTGCTGAGCGCCGAGCGGCCCGCGCTGAACTTCTTGCAAACGCTGTCGGCCGTCGCCACGCTCACGCGTGAGCACGTGCGCGCCATCGAAGGTGCCAGCCCCAACCCGCGGGGCTGCCAGGTGCTGGACACGCGCAAAACCCTGCCGGGTCTGCGTCTGGCGCAAAAGTACGCCGTGCGGGTGGGGGGCGGGGCCAACCAGCGCCTGGCGTTGTATGACGGCATCCTGATCAAAGAGAACCACATCGCCGCCACAGGGGGCGTGGGCGCGGCACTGCAGGCCGCTCGCGCGCTCAACAGCGGTGTGGGCATTCAGATCGAGGTCGAGACCCTGTCGCAACTGGACGAAGCCCTGCAGGCTGGCGCCACCAGCGTGCTGCTGGACAACTTCAGCCTCGAGGCCATGCGCGAAGCGGTTCAACGCACCCAAGGCCGCGCGCTACTCGAAGCCAGCGGTGGCATCACCCTGGACCAACTGCGCGCCATCGCCGCCACCGGGGTCGACCGGATCAGCATTGGCAAGCTGACCAAGGACGTCCGAGCCACCGATTACTCGCTGCGCGTGACGGCCGGATCCATCGGGTGAAACCCCGATATCAGTCAGGCACACAACGCGGTGTGATGGCCCTGCAGACGTTCGCGGGGCCCCTGGCCTGAATCGGTCAGCCGGCTCCTGGGGTGATCCAACAGGAGACTGCCTTGAATGCTTGGTTTTCACGTCGAGCCTGGACCCGCGGGCTCGCCCCCTTGATGCTGGGCTTGCTCACGGGTGTTGCGGTTTACGCCGAGTCGGCCTTTGTGGTGGTGGTCGCCAAGGACAGCAAGGCGCCGCCCAAACTGAGCAACGACGAAGTCGTCGCCCTGTTCATGGGAACGGCCAAGAGCTTCCCCAATGGCGAAAAGGCCGTCCCCATTGACCACAAAGCGGGGACCGAGGGCTACGCCACGTTTTACCAAAAGCTCAACGGCAAGACCGAAGCCCAGATGAAGGCCTACTGGTCTCGCATCATGTTCACCGGCAAAGGGCAACCGCCGCAGGAGGCCGGCGACGGTGGGGCGGTCAAAAAACTGATCGCTGCAAACCCCAACATGCTCGGCTACATCGAAGCCTCGCTGGTGGATGCCAGCGTGCGCGTCGTGGCCGAAGTCAAGTGACCCCCCGCCAAGGAGCCTCCCCATGCGTGATGTGACCATCCTTTCGGGCGTCGCCCTGGCCTGCGGCCTGCTGGTGGCCCCCGCCAGCCAGGCCGAGGGCATCAGTTTCCAATTCAGTGGATTTGGCCAATTCACGGTCGGCAAAGTGCTGTCCGGTGACACCAAAAACCTGACCCTGCCGAGCGGACGCCCCCGTGCCTGCCCCTGCGCGATTGCCAATTGGGAATACGTGGGCGTCTATGAGAAATCCAAAGGCTGGCAAGCCGATCAGGAGTCGCTAATCGGCTTGCAGGGCACGGTGCGATTCGGTGATTCGTTCTCCGCCACGGCACAGGTTCTCTCGCGCCCCAACAACAAGAGTTACCGCCCCACCCTCGACTGGGGTTACGCCTCCTGGAATGTGAACGACAACTGGACGCTGCAAGCCGGGCGCAAGCGCATCCCGCTCTATTACTACAGCGACTTCCTGTACATCGGCAACGCCTACCCCTGGGTCCGCCCACCCCAAGACGTATACGGCTGGCCCATTTACGCCTACGACGGCGTCAACGCCGCCTATACCGGCCAATGGGGCAGCTTCACGGTGGACGCCAACCTGTGGACGGGCGGTTTTACGCACAAAAATGCGCCCTACAACACGGAGCTTTACTGGGGCGATCACACGCACGAAAAGTGGTCCAACATGGTGGGGGGCTACATCACCCTGACGCGCGGCGATTGGAATGGCCGGGTGATGGTGATGAGGCAGAAGGACACCATCTGGTCCGAGGCCCCGGGGCAGCCCCGCGTGACCTGGACCCCGGGCTACCCCACCACCATCGTCGCGCTGTCCTTGAATTACGACGGTAGCCACTGGTTGGTTCGCAGCGAGCTCAACCGCTTCAAACAAAGCACGTCGCAGTTCCAGTACGACTACTACCTGTTGGGTGTGGGCTACAAGATGGGTGACTGGACGCCCATGGTGACGATGTCGAACTACAAGACCAAAGACCTGGGCAGTGGCATTGAGGGGCGGACAACCCGCAATGTCTCACTGCGCTACGACCTGAACAAGAACTGGGCCCTCAAAGCGCAGTACGACATCTCCAAAGACAAGACCACCTGGTACGACTTCTTTGGCGACCACAAACTATTGACCCTCTCGGCCCAAGCCAGCTTCTAGGCGAACCGGCAACAAAAAACCCGCGCAGCGCGAGCTGGGCGGGTTTTCATTTGGGGGTTTGGCGCGACCGGCAAGAATCGAACTTGCGACGCAGCCTTCGGAGGGCTGCATGATATCCACTTCACCACGGTCGCAGCGAAGCCCACCATTCTAAGCGCAGTCTGAGCCCGGTATACTGCCGCGCCCTTTCTTGAGGGGCATCAACGACAAGAGGACCCGCATGAGCCACGACTCTCACGACGCCCACGAAGGCCCGATCAAGACCCCCAAGCAGCTGGCGTGGGCGGTCTTCTTTTCGTTCGCCATTCCCATTGTGCTGATCATCCTGCTGGCCAACTATGTTTCCGGCCAAGCCAAGCCGAGCGCAGGCAGTGATGGCCTCAGCGCCGAAGCCGTGGCGGCGCGCATCAAGCCGGTGGGCGACGTGGTCGTCAAAGCGGCTGGCGACGCCAGCGCCCTCAAGAGCGGTGAACAGGTGTATCAGGCCCAATGCGCGGCTTGCCACGGCACGGGCGCCGCAGGGGCTCCGAAGCTGGCGGATGCCGCGGCCTGGGGCCCGCGCGTGAAGTCCGGCTTGGACGCCCTGCTGAACTCCGCGCTAAAAGGCAAGGGTGCCATGGGTGCCCAAGGCGGTGGCGACTTCAGCGACGTGGAAATTGCCCGTGCGGTGGTGTACATGGCCAACCAAGGCGGGGCCAAATTCGACGAGCCCAAGGTGCCGGCGGCCCCGGCGCAGTAAACGGCCTTCGCTTCGACAGAACCCCGCTACGGCGGGGTTTTTTCATGGTCACGCAGCTTGCACGTCAGATGGCCTGCGGGTCCACGTCGATGGCCCAGCGGGTGACGCTGCGATGCTGGGGACGCAGCGCATGCAGGGCGGGCAGCCACTGCGCGAGCACCCGCTGCAAAACGCCGCGGTGTGACGCTTCCACCAGCATCTGCCACCGCCATTGGTTGGCCACCTTGGCCACGGGGTGGGGCACGGCGGGGTACCAAAAGAGATCCGACTCGCCCGACAGCGCCCGCCCCGCCGCCGCCGCCGCCATGAGAAAGGCCTGCGCCCCGGTCTCATCCCGACTGTCGGCCCGCAGCAAAGCCAAATGCATAAAGGGCGGCAGACCCGCACTGCGCCGCTCGTCGAGCTGGGCTTGGGCAAAGGCCGGGTAATCGTGCCGCTTCAAGGCCTGATACAGGGGGTGCTCGACCTGGTGGCTTTGAACCCACATTTCGGCCGGGTGGCCGCTGGCACTGCCCGCCCGGCCGGCGCGCCCCGCGGCCTGAATCAAGAGCGCAAACAACCGCTCTGGGGCGCGGAAATCGCTGGAGTACAGCAGGTTGTCGGGGCTGAGGGCCGCCACCAAGGTGACACGGCGAAAGTCATGCCCCTTGGCGATCATTTGAGTGCCCACCAGCACGTCCACCTCGCCGGCATGCACGGCAGCCAATTGGGCCTCCAGGCTGCCGGCGCGCTGGGTGGTGTCGGCATCCAAGCGGGCAATGCGCGCCTGCGGCAGCAAGGCCTGCAACTGCTCCTCCAGGCGCTCGGTGCCCCGCCCAATGGCATCAATGTCCGGGTTACCACAGTCCGGACAAGCCACCGGTACGCGCTCCGAAAAACCGCAGTGGTGACAGCGCAGGCTGCGGTCCCCTTTGTGAAACACGCGCCAAGCACTGCAGTGCGGGCACCCGCTGCGCCAGCTGCACTGACCGCAATGCAGCACGGGGGCGTAACCGCGCCGGTTGAGCAACAGGAGCGATTGCTCGCCGCGGGCCAGACGGGCCTCGATGGCGTGTTGCAAGGTCGGCGCCAGCACGGGGGACGCTCGGTTCAGCTCGCCCGCGCGCGCCGGCAACCGCTTCATGTCCACCAAGCGAACGTCGGGCAGGGGGGCGGCGTCAATGCGGCTGCGCAAGTCCAGGCGCTGATACCGGCCCGACTGGGCGTTGTGCCAGGTTTCCAAGGATGGCGTGGCCGAGCCCAGCACCACCGGAACCCCCAACCGGGCCGCACGCCAGACCGCCAAGTCCCGCGCGGATTGGCGCGCCCCGTCTTGGGCCTTGAAGCTCGGATCGTGCTCTTCGTCCACCACCACCAGGCCCAGGCGTGGCAGAGACGCCAGCACCGCCAGTCGCGTGCCCAACAC
Source organism: Inhella gelatinilytica (assembly GCF_016093295.1). Lineage (GTDB taxonomy): Bacteria > Pseudomonadota > Gammaproteobacteria > Burkholderiales > Burkholderiaceae_C > Inhella > Inhella gelatinilytica. The sequence continues at coordinate 497,245 of NZ_JAEDAL010000001.1, forward strand.
CACATCCGCCTGACCGAGGTGGGCCCGCAACCAATCCCGCAGCCGCTGCGCCGGCGTCAGCCCCGAGTGCAGGCAGGCCACGCGCTCCGCCCCGAAACGCGCCGCAAAACGCGCCACCAATTGGGGCGTGAGGTTGATCTCGGGCACCAACACCAGCACCTGGCGCCCTTGGGCCAGGGCGGTGGCCGCCGCTTGCAGGTAGACCTCGGTCTTGCCGCTGCCGGTGAGGCCCCAGAGCAAGCTGGGCTTGACCGGGGCCACCCCCACGAGCTGCTGTTTGAGGGCGTCCACGGCCACGGCTTGGTCGGCCTGCAGAGTGGGCGCCAGGCCTGAAGCCGGTTCTGCCGCACCCACCGGACGGAGCTTCTTGAGGCGGCGGGCCAGTTGCTCCGGGGTCAAGTTGGCCAACGGCGCCGGCAAGGCCGAGGCCGCCATCTCGCCCAAGCCCCGCTGGTAGTACGCCGCCGTAAACGCCACCAAACGGCGCCACTCTTCGCTGAGCGGCGGCAGATTCAACGCGGCTTGGACGGGCTTTAAGGCCGCTGGCGGCACCCCTTCCGTGTCGTCATCGGTCGGGTCCCACACCACGCCCAAGACCTCGCGCCGCCCCAGCGGCACCCGCACCAGTGACCCGGGTGGCACCCCCTCAGGATGCCGGTAGTCCAGCGGCGAACCCAGCCCGCTGTGCTGGGGTGTGGGCACCGCCACACGCAGCCGCACTCCAGCGGAATCTGAGCATTCGTTCACAAGTTCGCGTCCGGCTTGGCTTTTCTTCGATGATCCACAGGCTGTGGATAACTTTGTGCAAAAAACAAGGTCAGGCGCAGTATCCCCGCCCGCGGTTCGCGGTGCCAACCCCGTCGCAAAGCCTGATGCGGTCGAAATTATTCAATCACATCAAATATTTACAAGCGAACCGACAACACCGCCGCGGCGTCCACGGCCCGCGCACTCGCACCGACCGTTCTGGGGACAACCCGAGTTGACGGCGGTCAGCGCAGGGTCTTGGAGTGGCGGTGCACCGCCTCCACCAAGGCCGACACACACTCAATGGGCGCATGCTGGTTGATGCCATGGCCCAGGTTGAACACATGCCCCCCCCAGCTGCCGTCCGCGCGCTTCGGCCGGCCAAAGGAGTCGAGCAGTTTGATCGCCTCGGCCTGCACCACCTCGGGCGGCGCAAAGAGCGTCATCGGGTCCAGATTGCCTTGCAGGGCCACGCGGTCTTGGGTGATGGCGCGGGCCCGGCCCAGGTCCATCGTCCAGTCCACACCCAGCATGTCGGCCCCGGTTTCGACCTGCTCAGGCAACCACAAGCCCCCACCCTTGGTGAAAAGAATGTGCGGCACGCGTTGGCCGTCAGCCCCCGTGCGCTTGAGGCCGGCCAGCACGCGCTGCGAGGCCGGCAGGGCAAAGCGCAGGTAGGCATCGTGGCTGAGCACGCCGCCCCAGGAGTCAAACAGCATCACCGCTTGCGCACCGGCGTCGATCTGCGCGTTCAGGTACTGGATGGTCGCGTCCACCAGTTTGTCCAGCAGGCCTTGCATCAGGTCGGGGCGGCTGTACATCAGGGTCTTGACCTGACGGTAGTCGTCGCTGCCCCGGCCTTCGACCATGTAGCAGGCCAGCGTCCAGGGGCTGCCGCCAAACCCGATCAGCGGCACCCGGCCGCGCAGGGCTTGGCGAATGGAGGCCACGGCATCGATCACATAGCGCAGACGGTTCAAATCGAACTGCGCCTCGGCCAGCGAGGCCTCGTCGCGCACGGTCTTGGCAAAGCGCGGGCCTTCGCCCTCGCCAAAGCTCAGACCCAAGCCCATGGCATCGGGCACGGTCAGGATGTCACTGAACAGAATCGCCGCGTCGAGCGGGAAGCGCTCCAGCGGCTGCAGGGTCACCTCGGTCGCGTAGTCGGGCGACTGGGCCAGGCCCATGAAGCTGCCCGCCTTGGCCCGCGTGGCCTTGTATTCGGGCAGGTAGCGCCCGGCCTGGCGCATCAGCCAAACGGGCGTGTAAGGCGTGGGCTGGCGCAGGGCTGCGCGCAGGAAGACGTCGTTTTGTAGGGGTGCGTAAGCCATCCGGCGATTATCCCGGCCGCCCGCGAGCGATCCTTGATGCGGGGCAAGACGGCTCGCGCTGGGCCCGCCACGTTCCGCGACACTGCGCCCTTCCACCCCCGTTTCACATGTCGCCCACCGACTGGAGCCTCACCGCCGTTTTTGCCGTGGTCTACCTGGGCATGTTCCTGGGCGGGCTGCCGCGGCTGAAGATCGACCGCACGGGCATTGCCCTGCTCGGGGCCATCGCGGCGCTGGCCCTCACGGGGGAGCCGCTGGCGCAGGTGGCGCAAGCGGTGGACTGGCCGACGCTGGCCCTGCTCTTCGCTTTCATGGTGGTTTCGGCCCAGATGAGCCTGGGCGGTTTTTATGGCGCAGTGACCCGCCGGGTGGCCGCGCATGCGCTGGGCCCCCGGGCCCTGCTGGCGGCGCTAATTGCTGTCATTGCGGCGCTCTCCGCCGTGTTTAGCAACGACGTCGTGTGCCTGGCCCTGACGCCACTGGTGCTGCGCGTGGCCCAGCAACGGCTGCAGGAGCCGCTGCCCTGGCTGGTGGCGCTGGCCTGCGCGGCCAACATCGGCTCGGCGGCCACTTTGATCGGCAATCCGCAGAACATGCTGATCGGCGCCGTGCTGAACCTGGACTTTGGCGCCTATTTGCAGCGCGCCGCCCTGCCCGTGGTCCTGAGTCTTGGGCTGCTTTGGGCCTGGCTGGCCCTGAGGTTGCGCGAGGCCCCCTCCGAAGCCAAGCCACTCCCCATGGCGCCCGAGCCCGCCTTCGACGCCTGGCAGTCCACCAAGGGTCTGGCCGTGGCCGCGGCGCTCTTGGTCGCATTTTTGTGGACCGACTGGCCGCGCGAGGCAGTGGCCCTCGTGGGGGCGGGCGTGCTCTTGGTCAGCCGCCGCTTGCACAGCCGCGAGGTCATGGGCTTTGTGGACTGGCCGCTCTTGGTGCTGTTCATCGGTCTCTTCATCGTCAACCACGCCTTCGCCCGCACAGGGCTGCCCGAACAAGCTGTGGCGGCATTGCGCGGCTGGGGTTTGAGCCTGCACGACGGGCCGACGCTGGTGGGCGTCAGCGTGGCGCTGAGCAATGTCGTCTCCAACGTGCCAGCCGTCATGCTGCTGTTGCCCCACCTGGGTGAGGCCCGAGAAGCTGCGGGCAGCCTGCTGGCCTTGGTCAGCACCCTGGCCGGCAATCTGTTGTTGGTGGGATCGATCGCCAACCTGATCGTGGCGGACGGCGCGGAACGCCAAGGGGTCGCCTTGACCCCCTGGGCGCACCTGAAGTTGGCTGCCCCGGTGGCACTGGCCAGTCTCGCCCTCGCGGTGGCCCTGGGCTGACAAGGCCTTTGGGGTCGGTCGACAATTCAGCCATGAGCACGCCCCCCACCCTTCCCGCCGAACCCCAGAACGACGCCCCCGTCAGCGAGCGCATCCGCTACCGGCTGGTCTCGGCCGGTTGCCGCCACCACGCCAACGACAACATCGCCGCCTTCATCGAACCCGGCGAACTGGACGCGCTGCAAGGGGAAGTGCAGGCCAAGCTGCAGGAGGTGCTGCGCGCGCTGGTGATCGACACGGACAGTGACCACAACACGCAGGAGACCGCCAAGCGCGTCGCCAAGATGTTTGTGCGCGAGGTCTTTGCCGGGCGCTACCAGCCCATGCCCTCGGTCACCGAGTTCCCGAACGTCGAGCGGCTCAACGAGCTGATGATCGTCGGGCCCATTCGCGTGCGCAGTGCCTGCTCGCACCACCTGTGCCCGATTCTGGGCCGCGTGTGGATTGGGCTCCTGCCCAACGAGCACTCCAACCTCATCGGCCTCTCCAAGTACGCGCGCATCACCGACTGGATCATGAGCCGCCCGCAGATCCAGGAAGAAGCCGTCACCCAACTCGCCAACGAGCTCCAAGAGCGCGTGCAGCCCGACGGCCTGGCCATCGTGATGGAGGCCGACCACTTCTGCATGCACTGGCGCGGCGTCAAGGACACCGAGACCAAGATGACCAACTCCGTCATGCGCGGGGCCTTCCTGAAAGACCCCAACCTGCGCCGCGAGTTCCTGACGCTGATTGCCCGCTAACCCAGATTGCCGTTGAAGGCCCCGCCATGCTCGTTCGCCTGATCTACGCCAGCCACACCGACGCCAGCGAGGCCGACCTCGCCGCCATCCTGCGCGCCAGCCGCGCCCACAACACGGCCCATGGCATCACCGGGCTGCTGTGCCACAACGACGACTGGTTCGTGCAAGTGCTCGAAGGGGGCCGTGAGGCCGTCAATGTGCTTTACAACACCATCGTGCGCGACCCGCGCCACCGCGACGTGACACTGCTGGCCTACCAAGAAATCAAAGAACGCCGTTTCGCCGGCTGGGCCATGGGCCAGGTCAACCTCGCACGGCTGAACCCGGCCTTGGTGCTGCGCTACGCCACCACCACGCGGCTGGACCCGTTTGAGCTGTGCGGCGAATCCTTGGAGTCGCTGTTCAAAGAACTCACAGCGACCGGCGCCATCGTCTGCAGCTGAACGCCGCCGGCGTCGTGTTCGCCCGCGGTCAGAAACGGCCGGCGTCGTGCAGTCCGTAGAGCCCAGCCAGCAAGCGCGTGGGCAACTCGTCAATCGCCGTGTTGAAGGCATCCACCCGCTGGTTGAACAGCTGCTGCCCAAAGCTGCGCTGCTGCCGCGCCTGTTTGAGGCGGTCCAGCAGGGCCTGGCACACGGCGTCCTCTTCGTAGGTCAAGAGCGCGAGCACGCGCTGCAGGGCTGCCGCGTGCAGGGCATGCACCACCGCCAACTGGGCCACGGGCGCGGCCGCATGGGGCTTGGGCTTAACGGCCAGCACGGCCGCCGCCAGTTCCTGACTGTGGGTGCGGAGCGCTTCAAACGCCGCCCCCTCCTGCGGCAACCATTGCGGCCCCTCCTCGGCCAGTTTCAGGCCCTGCTGGGCCAGCTCATTCAAGCTGGCTTCAAGTTGGGCCCAGGCCGACGCGATGGAGCCGCGCAGCCGGCTCAGGCGGTTGTAAGCGCCCACGCCCCACAGGACGAGCACCGCCACGGCGGCCCACAAGAGTGCGGTGGTCAGGCTCACGCCGCCCCCGCCAGAAAGCGCGCATGGCCGGCCGCGCGCAGCTCGCAAGCCGGGCAGTGGCCACACCCGTGGCCCCAGGCGTGCAGGGTGCCGCGCTCGCCCAGGTAGCAGGTGTGGGTGTGCTCGATGATCAAGTCGTTTAGCGCCCCCCCGCCCAACGACTCGCTCAAGCCCCAGGTCTGCGCTTTGGTGAGAAACATCAGCGGCGTTTCGATCGTCATGGCACTGTCCAACCCCAGCGAGAGCGCGACCTGCTGCGCCTTGATCGTGTTGTCCCGGCAGTCCGGATAGCCCGAAAAATCGGTCTCGCACATGCCCCCAACGAGCACCGTGGCCCCGCGGCGGTAGGCCACGGTGGCGGCCAGCGTCAGGAAGAGCAGATTGCGGCCCGGCACAAAGGTATTGGGCAAGCCGTTGGCCTGCAACTCAATGGCGCGCTCTTGCGTCAGGGCGCAGTCGCTGATCTGGGCCAACAGCCCCAGATCGAGCACATGGTCCTCGCCCAAACGCGCCGCCCACTCGGGAAACTGGCGCTGGATCTCGGCTCGCACGGTCTGGCGGCAGTCCAGCTCGATGCGGTGGCGCTGGCGGTAGTCAAAGCCCAGCGTCTCCACCCGCGCAAAACGGCTCAGCGCCCAAGCTAGGCAAACGGTGGAGTCTTGTCCACCCGAAAACAGCACCAGGGCGGTGCGGGGGTCGGTCGTGCTCAGCATGGGTGCGAGTGTGTCATGTGATGATCCAGCGCCTATTTTCGGGAGGGCTGAGATGCCGCGCTCACACACACCAATCCGCACCGTTTTGGGGGTCCTGGCCTTAAGCGGGGCACAGGGCGGCATGGCCGCACCGGCCCCCCACCCCGTGATCCAAGCCGTGGTCTTCCCCGGCGGCGCGGAGCTGCTGCGGGTCGTCCCAGTGGCCGCGGGTGCCGGCGAGGTGGTGCTGAACTGCCTACCCGCGCGCCTGGAGGTCGACACCCTGCAGGCCACGCCCAGCGCCGCGAGCAGCGGCTTGGTGGTGGGCGACCTGCGCGTGGAAACGCTGAGCCCGGAACACGCCACCGGCTGCAGCGCCAACGCACCGCTGGACGCGCGCATTGCGGCGCTGGAAGAACAGCGCGCCCTGCTACAGGCCGACCGCGATGCGCTGGACCTGGCTTTGACCTATCTGCGCAAAGCCGAACCTAGTGAAGGCAAGGCCGTCGCCGCCGACGGGGTGGAAGCCCTGCGCCGACAAGGCGCCCAAGCCCTCAAGGCCCAGGCCAAATTCAAGCAGGCGCTGGACGCGCTGGAGCGCGAGCTGGCCCCGCTGCAGGCCCAGCGCGAGCAGGAGCGCAAGCGCGTGCCGAGCTGGCTGCGCGTCACCGTGCGCGTGGCCGCTTCGCAGGCAGGGCAACTGGAGCTGCGTTACCAGACGCGCTTCGCCAGTTGGCAGCCCCAGTACCGGGCCGACCTGCGCACGCAGCAGAACCAGCTCCGTCTGGAGCGACTGGCCGAGGTCAAGCAGGCCACGGGCGAAGCCTGGGACGGCGTGACGCTGACCCTCAGCACGCGACAGCCGCAGCGGGCCACCGGCTTGCGGCCGGTGCAGCCTTGGACACTTGTCAAAGCCGAACCCGTCGAATCCCCGCCACCACCGATGTACGACACCCGACCGGCTCCGGCTCCCATGGCCATCGCGCCGCGCTCGTTGGAAAAGTTGAGCGTCACCGGCAGCCGCGTGGCCGAAGAAACCTTCACCCCACTGCGCGTGGACAGCGACGTGGATGCCCAGTTCACCGTGCCCGGCCGGGTCTCGCTCGCGGGCGATTCCGAGCTGCGCAGCTTCTCGCTCGAAACCCTGAGCTGGCCCGCGCAGGTGCGCGCCCACGTGCAGCCGGCGCACGGGGCCCAGGCCTACACCCTGGCCCTGTTCAAGCGCCCCGAGGGCTTTTTCCCGCGCGGCGCGCTGCAGCTGATGCGCGACGGCCAGTGGGTGGGCAAGTCGCAGTGGGTGGTGACGGACGAGACCGAACAAAGCCAGTTCTTCGGCCCTGAGGACCGGGTGCGCGTGCGCATCGAGCCCGAGCGCCGCGATGCGGGCGAAAAGGGCTTTATTGGCTCGCGCCGCGTGGCCACCCTGGGCCGCGCCTGGGTGTTGGAGAACCTGGCCGGCAAACCGCTGGATGTGCAACTGGTCGAGGCCAGCCCGCACCCGCAGCACCAGGACATCGAGGTGCAGCGCCAGTTCAACCCGCCGCCCACCGAGCTGCGCTGGCGCGAACTCGACGGTGTGGTGCTGTGGCGCGCCACGCTCGCACCCAAGCAAAGCCAGCGCTTCACGGCGGACTACCAGATCAGCGCCCCCAAGGACTTGCGCGTCACCGGCTGGCCCTGAGGCCAGCGCCAAGGCCCGGGGGACGACAATCGCGCCCCCATGCCGACCGCTGCCCCGTCCGTCTCCCCGCTGGATTCAGCCCGCGCCCTGCTGCAGCAGGTGTTCGGCTATGGTGACTTTCGCGGCCTGCAGGCTGAGGTCATCGGTCATGTACTGAACGGACAGGATGCCCTGGTGCTCATGCCCACGGGCGCGGGCAAGTCGCTCTGCTACCAGTTGCCCGCCATCGTGCGCCAGCGTCAGGGGCTCGGGCTCACCGTGGTCATCAGCCCCTTGATTGCGCTGATGCACGACCAAGTCGGGGCGATGGAGGAACTGGGCGTCGCCGCCGCGTTTTTGAACTCCACGCTGGATGCGGAGGCCACCCGCCGCATCGAGCAGCAGGCCCTGGCCGGCGAGCTGACCCTGCTCTACGTGGCACCCGAGCGCTTCGTCAACCCGCGCTTCCTGGGCTTACTCAGCACGCTGGACGAGCGCGGTCGGCTCAGCCTCTTTGCCATCGACGAAGCGCATTGCGTCAGCCAATGGGGCCACGACTTCCGCGAGGACTACCTGCAGCTCAGCCTGCTGCACGAGCGTTACCCCTCGGTGCCGCGCCTGGCGCTGACTGCCACGGCCGACACCCACACCCGCGCCGACATGCTGGAGCGCCTGCAGTTGCAGGACGCACGCGTTTTCATCAGCAGCTTTGACCGCCCCAACATCCGCTATCGGGTGGTGGAAAAGAAGGAGCCGCGCGCCCAGTTCCTGCGGTTTCTCTACGACGAGCACCGCGAGGACGGCCGAAATGGCCACCGCTTTGACGCCGGCATCGTCTACTGCGGCAGCCGCAAGAAGGTGGACGACACCGCGGCCTGGCTGCAAGAGCAAGGCATCAAGGCCCTGCCCTATCACGCGGGGCTGGACGCTGCCACCCGCGCACAAAACCAAGACCGCTTCTTGCGCGAGGACGGCATCGTGATGGTCGCCACCATTGCCTTTGGCATGGGCATCGACAAGCCCGACGTGCGCTTTGTGGCCCACCTGGACCTGCCCAAGAACATCGAGGGCTATTACCAGGAGACCGGCCGCGCCGGCCGCGACGGCGAGGCCGCCAACGCCTGGATGGCCTACGGCCTCGCCGACGTGGTGCAGCAGCGCCGCATGATTGACGAGAGCCCGGCGCACGAAGGCTTCAAGCAGATCCAGCGCCAAAAGCTCGACGCCCTGCTGGCCCTGGCCGAGAGCACCGACTGCCGGCGGGTGCGCCTGCTGAACTACTTTGGTGAGGACACCAAGCCAGGCTACCGTTGCTTGAATTGCGACAACTGCCTGCAGCCGCCGCAGGTGTGGGACGCTACGGAGCCCGCCCGCATGGCGCTCTCCTGCATCTACCGCTTTCAAAAGGAGCGCAACCAGCGCTTCGGCGCCGGCCACCTGATCGACGTGCTGCGCGGCAAGGAGACCGACAAGACGCGATCCCACCGCCACCAAGACCTCAGCACCTGGGGCATTGGCAAGGGGGTGACCGACACCCAGTGGCGCGCCGTGCTGCGCCAACTCATCGCACTCGGCGCCCTGGAAGTGGATGGCGAATACCAAACCCTGAGCCTGGGCGAGGGGGCCCGCGCCATCCTGCGCGGTGAGCACGCCGTTCGCGTGCGCGAAGGCACGGGCGAGGGCCGCGTGCGCACGGCCAAGAAAACGAGCAGCGAACCCCTGAACCTGGATGCCGCCGCCCAGGCCCGCCTGGAGGCCCTGCGCGCCTGGCGCAGCGAAGTGGCCCGCGAGCACGATCTGCCCGCCTACCTGATCTTCCCCAACACCACGCTGGCCGAACTGGCCGCACGCGCCCCTGGCTCCCTCGACGACGTGGGCCGCGTCAGCGGCGTGGGCGCCAAGAAACTCGAAGCCTATGGGCGGGAGATTCTGCGGGTGTTGGAGTCTGTCGCCAATTAGCCGCAACGCGCTGCCTTGCCGCCATCGGTGCTCTCAGGCCACCGGAAGTTGAATGTAGGCTTTGCGCCAAGTCATCGATTGGGCGGCGCGACCAATGGGGAAATTGATCACACACGTGCGGTCCCAGCTCACGCAGCGGGAGTTCTGGCTGGCTCTTTTGGTCTCGGCGGTGCTGGCGGCCGGCAGCCTATCGCTGTGGCAGCGCAGTCAGCTCTCTCACGCGGAAGCCCAGGCTAACGAACTGCTCGCCAAGTCCCGCGACCTCGAAGAGTTGTGGCGCACCAAATTGGCCAAGGCTGAATTGTTGTTGCGGGGGCTCAAAAGCTTTTGGGATGCCTCGGCCGAGGTGACCCCAGAAGAGTTCAGCCAGTACGTTGAAACCTTGCGTTTGGATCGCACCAATCCCTATGTCACCACCCTGGGCGTCCTGGTCTTGGAAGGGGAACATCCGCGCTGGCTGCGGGTGCGCGCCCGACAGGATGCGACCACGAATCAGCACCGTCATGAAGCGCAGTTGCCCGAGATCCCGGTGTTGCAGATCGGCCTGGGAATGCCCGGTGAAGTGCGACTGGAGGGTGTGAACACCCAGGGCTTGTACATGCTGCTCCCCGTCAGAATCCCGGCCCCGCGAGGCGGCGCCTCGGCCCATGCCACGGGGTTCGCGGCCATTTATGTGGATGCCAAGCCGCTGATGAAGTCATTGGCGGAACGCCTGACTCCGCACGAGCGCTTTGAATTAACACCGCTAACCAGGGCCACCCCTCAGACCCAGGGCCCACCGGGACCCGAAGCGCTTCGCATCCTGGACCACGGTGGTCACCACTGGAACCTCCGGGTGTGGGCACTACCGCGGCAACCGGACCCGGACACCCACTGGCTGGCCATCTTGGGGTTGCTGGGCAGCATGGGCTTCGGGCTGCTAACTTGGCTGGGATTGCGTCACTGGCGACGCAAGAACGCGTGGGAACTGGAGCTCCATCAACGCGTTCAGGAGCTCACATCCGACTTGAACGCCACCCTGGATGCCGTCCCCGATCTTCTCTTTGAAGTGGATTTGGAGGGCCGGTATCTGGATTTCCGGGCCCAGCAACCCGAACTGCTGGCCGTGCCGCCCGAACACTTCCTGGGCCGTACGGTTCGGGAGGTGCTTCCCCCCTCCGCCGCCCAAAAAGTCATGGAAACCCTGGCAGAAGCGCAACGCACAGGGCGGTCACAGGGGCGCTGCATCCACCTTCAAGTGCCCGAAGGATCCCGTTGGTTTGAGCTTTCGGTGGCGCGCAAATCCCGTCCCAGCGGCCCCCCGCACTTCGTGGTGCTGTCACGCGACATCACCTCGCGCATGGCGGTCCAAAACGCCCTGGCGGCCAACCGGGAAGTCTTGGCGGAAGCGCAGTCGCTGGCTCGCATGGGCCACTTCCGCACGCTGCCGGACCGCGCGAAATGGGAGGCGTCACCCAGCTGCCTCCAGTTGCTCGGGCTCTCACCCACCAGCGACCTGGACCTTGAAAGTCTGTGCGCCCAAGTCCAGATCGAAGATCAACCCCGGCTGCGCGCCTGGTTCGGTGCGCTGGGCCATGGCGGGTGGCGACATGAGATCGAGCTCCGAATCACCTCTGGCGCTGAGGGCAAGGGGCGCTGGGTTCAACTCACCTCCAGCGCCGATCAAAGTGGGCTCTACACGCTGCAAGACATCGACGCACGCAAGCATGCTGAACAAGAGCTAACCGACCTCAACGAGCGCAACCGTCGCTTGTTCGATGACAACCCCACCCCAATGTGGGTCTTCGCGCTGGATGACCTGCGTTTCCTGGACGTGAACGAAGCTGCCGTTCGCCTCTATGGCTACAGCCGCGCGGAATTCCTCCGCATGTCGCTGGCGGACATCCGACCGCCAGAAGATGTCGCCACCCTCGTGCAAACCGTTCAGGCCACCCTCGGTCAAAAGACCAATCAACTGGGGCAGTGGCGACACCGCCGCAAGAATGGAACCGTCTTCCCGGTTGAAATCACCGCGCACTCGATCGATTTTGGGGGGGTGGCCGCTCGCTTGGTATTGGCCCTGGACATCACCGAGCGCCAAGCCTTGGACGACGAGTTGCGTGCGCAGCAAGCGCATCTGGAAAGGGAGGTGCTCGCCCGAACGGCCGAACTGGCAGCGGCTGCCCAGGCTGCAAAGGCCGCCAATCGGGCCAAGAGCGCCTTCTTGGCCAACATGAGTCACGAGCTGCGCACACCCATGCATGGGGTGATGGGCATGATCGACATGGCCAAAAAGCACATGCAGGACCCAGTCGGCACATCGCAACTGGACAAAGCCAAACAGGCGGCCGAGCGCTTGCTCGGCATCATCAACGACATCCTCGATCTGTCGAAAATCGAGGCCGACCGCCTGACGCTGGAAGAGGCGCCACTGCGCTTGCGATGCATCACAGACCAGCTGGTGGCCACACTCGGCCCGTCTGCCGCGGCGAAGGACCTCCCCTTGCGGATCGAGATGCCGAGCGCCCTGCTGCAGCGCCCCCTTCGGGGTGACCCGCTGCGGCTGAGCCAAGTCCTCTTCAACTTGGTCGGTAACGCCATCAAGTTCACGGCAGAAGGCGAAGTCTGCCTTCGAGCCCAAGCGCTGAGCGAAAGCGCAACGGCGCTGGAGATTCGCTTCGAGGTGTCGGACACGGGCGTCGGCATCGACCCCGCCGTGCTGCCGCGGCTGTTCCAGTCATTTGAACAAGCCGACAACAGCATGGCGCGCGCCTATGGCGGGACCGGTCTTGGGCTCTCCATCTGCAAGCGTCTGGTTCAGATGATGGGTGGCAACGTGGGCGTTGCGAGCACACCCGGCCAGGGCAGCACGTTCTGGTTCACCGTCACCCTTCACAAGGGTGACGAGGAGAGCACGCCCCCAAGCTCCTTCGTCGTCGGTGAAGCACCAGCGTCACGTCTGCGTGGCCACTTCTCAGGAACCCGCTTGTTGCTCGCGGAAGACGAACCCATCAACCGCGACATTGCCATGGGAATGTTGGCCGAGGTCGGGCTGCAGGTGGATATTGCCGAGAACGGGCAGCAGGCCGTCGAACTGGCGCGGCAGCGTGCGTACGCGGTCATCCTGATGGACATGCAAATGCCGCTCCTGGATGGACCGGCCGCCGCTCGTGCCATTCGAGCCGATTCGCTCAATCGTGACACGCCCATCTTGGCGCTAACCGCCAACGCCTTTGATGAGGATCGCCAAGTCTGTTTGGATGCCGGGATGAACGAGCACATCTGCAAGCCCGTCGATGAGGAAAACCTCTACCGCACCCTCTTGGCGTGGCTGGAAGTGCGAACGATCCTCCCTTTACCGAGGGACGCAACGCGGCGCCCGGCGCCTTAAACCGCTTCGGTGAGCCATGACTCTCCAAGACTCGAACGCCCCCTGGGAACACGTCGTCGCCCGCCGCTGGCCTCGCTGGCTGGCTGGGGTCCTCGTCGCGGCGCTGGGGCTGCCGGTGCTGCGCGCTTGGCTGGCCCACGCGGGCTTTGCGCCCGCACCAGAAACCGAGCTGATGCTCTGGGAGTTCGCCGGCTGGGGTGCGGCATTTGCGGGCGTGAGCCTGCTGGGCGTCCTGATGGCGGCAGCTGGCTTGGTGCGGCGCATGAAGGGTCCTTCGCCCCCGCCGGCCGATGCCTACCGGATGGACGCACAAGCCCCCGAGCGGCGCGAACCGCCTAGGCTTTGAGTCGGCGCTTGAGCCGTCTGAGCACCCAGCCGAGCACCGGCACCCGTTCCCACAGCTCTTCGGCGGCGTCCCAGTAGTCGCGGTGGTACATCACCCGACCATCGGGCGCGAAGCGCAGGTGGCTGCTGCCGTGAATGCGCCACTCCTCTGGCTGCCCGGGCCGGTGGAAGCAGAAATCCCAAGTCAGGAAGGCCTGCTCGCCCTGGGAGAACGCATCACGCACCACAAAACGCGGTCGGTCTAGGGTGTCAAACATGTGGGCAAAGATGCGCCGGATCGCCGGGAGTCCGCGCACTTCGTTGAAGGGGTCCCGGAAATAAGCGTGCTCACCATAGAGCTCACCCAGGCGCATCAAGGCTTGCGGCTCTAGGGTTTCAAAGAACTGGCGCAGTTCCGCCAGACGCGCGGCGTGGGTTTCGGCACTCACAGCTTCGTCCCCTTGCGAACCAGCCAAAAGTAGGGGCGTGCGGGAAGGTGACGCAGCAGTTTCACAAACCGAGTGAAACGCTTGGGGAAGTGGATCTCAAAGTCGCCCTGCTGCCAACCCTCCAGGATGGCCGCAGCCGCCTGTTCGGGCGTCTGTAGCGCGGGCATTTTGAAGTCGTTCTGCGCCGTCATGGGCGTGGCCACAAAGCCGGGGTTGACGACCGAGACGCCCAAGCCCTTGGGCGCCAGGTCCAAGTACAAGGTTTCGGCCAAGTGGATAAGCGCGGCCTTGGCTGGCCCATAGCCCAGAGCTTTGGGCAGGCCGCGGTAACCGGCCACACTGCTCACCAGGCTCAGGTGCCCGCCCTGGCCCGCTTGGGCCTGCGCCAGCAACTGGGGCAGCAGGGCGTCCAGGGTGTTGAGCGCCCCCTGGTAGTTGGTCTGCCACTGGGCGGTGGCGCTGGCCAGATCAAAGCCGTCCGCCCGCATCGGGGTGTAGGTTCCAGCGCAATAGACCGCCAAGTCCACGCGGCCGGTCCTGGCCACGAGGGTGCGCAGCGCGCTCTTCAGCGCCGCAGGGTCGAGCACGTCAGCCGGCAAGGCCAGGCTGCCGGGGTGGGCGTCAGCGAAAGCCTGAAGTTTTTCCGCGCCGCGGGCACTCACAGCCACGGTGGCGCCAGCAGCGTGCAGGGCGTGGGCCAGGGCCGCGCCGATACCGGTGCTGGCGCCGAGCAGCCAAACGGTCCGGCCGGTCCAGGTCAAAAAGCGCGGATTGAGCGACATCACCACCCTCCTGTGACTGAGGCACCAGCCCGGGCGCCGGCCATCACCCGGAAGACTGCAACCGCATCAACCAGCTGCTGCGCCTGCTGCCGCAGGCTCTCCGCGGCCGCCGCACTCTCCTCCACCAGGGCTGCGTTTTGCTGCGTGCCCTGATCCATCTGGGACACAGCCAGCGTGACTTCGTCGATCCCATTGGCTTGGAGGACGCTGGACTGACGTATCTCGGCCACGACATCGCGCACCCGTCCCACGGCGCGCACGATCTCTTGCATCGTCTGCCCGGCCTGCCCGACCAATTCCGTACCGCTCTCCACCCGCTCGCTGCTGGTGGCCAAGAGCCGCTTGATCTCCCGAGCGGCCTCGGCACTGCGCTGCGCCAAGCTGCGCACCTCGCTGGCCACCACCGCAAAGCCCTTGCCTTGCTCACCGGCCCGGGCGGCTTCCACTGCGGCATTCAGCGCCAAGATGTTGGTCTGAAAGGCAATGCCATCGATCACACTCAAGATGTCGTTGACCTGGGCGCTGCTTTGATGGATGGCCTGCATGGTGCCCACCACCTGCTCCACCACCGCCCCACCCTGTTGGGCCACCTGAGCCGCCTGCTGGGCCAGGGCGTCAGCCTCGGTGGCACTGGCCGCATTGGCCCGAACCGTTTCTTTGAGCTCCAGCATCGACGCCGCGGTTTGCTGCAAGGCGCTGGCTTGGCGCTCCGTGCGCTCGGAGAGATCTTGATTGCCCTGGGCAATCTGGGCGCTGGCTGTCGCCACGCTCTCGCTCCCCTCCCGAACACCGGCCACGACCCCCGCCAGGTGAACCCGCATCCGCTCCAGCGCACCCGCCACGCTGCTCGTGTGTGCGGTGTTGATGGGCTCGCTCAAATCCCCTTCAGCTGCGCGCTGCGCGACCGCCGCAATCCGGACGGGCTCCGCCCCCACGCTGGACCAAACATGCCGACGCACCCAGGCGTATAGCGCGACCACCAAGGCACCGGCCGCCAAGAGGCCCGCCAACTGCAGAATGACAGCCCAACGCAAGCCAGCCGATAACGACTCCAAGCTCGTAGTCGCGAACGCGTTGGCAGCTTGGACGGTACGGTCCACCGCTTGACGGTGGTTCACAAAGCTTGTGTGCACCGCGGGCAAGGCGGCCTTGGCGGCTTCGACCTCCCCACGGGTCAACGGCGCCAGCACGCGAGCCTGGCCTTCTTCCAGAAACACCTCACCCTGACGATGCTGCTCACCGAGCAATTCACGCTCCAGCCCATACGGGGGGTTTTTTCGCCAATGGTCAATGCGTGCCCGGTACTCCGAAGCCAAGCGGCTCCACTCGCCCTGTGCTTGATCCAGCGACAGACTTCCCTCCACCGCCTGCGAAAGAACCAAGCGCGCCTCCACCAGGTAAAGGGGCGGGGGCAAGATGTCGGCCGTAACGTCCTTGGCCACCACGGCTCGCTGCACAGTGCCCTCCGCCTGCGAAGCGTTGTAAAGGCCTATGGCGACCAACACCGCACATGCCCCACAGCCGGCGGCCAATTGCAGCCGCATGAGCGTCTTTAAGCTTTGCATGGTTCCTCCGCGGGGCTCACTGACGCGTAAAGCTGAGGGTGACCTCACCGAGGTCAAATCCGAATTTGCTCATACGCGCCTTGTTCAACATCACGCGCTCATCCACGAGCCACATCCAGTCGTCGAACTGCACTTCGTAAACCTTGCCGTCTACGGGCAGCTTGAGCGTGTAGCCCCAGCGCAGCGCGTTGCCTGCGGCCTGGCCCTGGGCCTCGCCCACCACGTCGTCAGCGCGGCCGCTGTAGCGGCCGTCACCCTGGTGCGTAAGGCGCCACACGCGGCGCTCCTTGCGACCGTCGCTGTACTCAAAGTCTTCCTCCAGAACGCCCTGTTCGCCCTGCCATCGGCCCACCATGCGCACCACAAAGCGCGCCTTGACGCGACCGCTTCGATCGGTGAACACGCCGTGGCCCACCAGCGGCCCGTTGAAGTACTGGCGCAGATCCAGCTGTGGGCGCTCCTGGGCGTATTCCCGCACCTCCGGGCCGGCGCAGGCGCTAAGCAAGAAAGGAGCCGGCAAGGCAGCCAGCAGGAGGCGTCGTTTCATAGGAACTCCTTGTTGCGCCCGAAGCTGCGCCACAACAAGCCCAGCGCCAGGGCCTTCAGCAGGCAGGGCAGCAGGGCATAACAGAGGGTGAGGGCCTGCAGAGAGGCGGCGTCGCGCGCGCCCTCGCGGTAGCCCAGGCCTTGAAGCAGGGGCAGGGCCAAGCCAGCGGCCAGGGCCAGGTTGAGTTTGGTGGTGGCCGTCCACCAGCCGAAGAAGCTGCCCTCGGCCTGGCCGGCCAAGCCGCTGCGCTGCACCACGCGGGTGAGCATGGCGCCGGGGATGGCCAAGTCCGCACCAGCGGCGGCACCCGTCACCGCGCAGACCAGGAGGAACAGCGCGCGGTCGCCCGCCTCCAGGCCCAGCACGCCAATGAACCCGGCGATGGCCAGCAGCATGCCCAGCGCCCAGGCGCGCGCCTGGCCGAAGCGCGCCACCGCGCGCAGCCACAGCGGCAGCGCCAGCGCAGCAGAGGCGAAGTAGGTGAGCAGGAAGCCCGCCTCCCATTCAGGCGCCTGCAGGCGGTCGCGCACGAAGAAAAGCAGCAAGGTGGCCGGAATGGCGGCGGCGATACCGTTGAGGGCGTACACCCCCAGCAAGCGGCGAAAGGTGGGGGTGCGCCAGGCCAGGGCCAAAGCCTGCGGCGCTGAGGCCTGCTCGGGCCCGGGCAGGGCCACGCGCCGCAAGGCCAGCAGACTCAGCAGCAGCCCAATCACCAGCAGAGCCGTGGTCCAGCCCCAGCCGGCCTGACTCATCAGCACGCTGGCGGCCAGCACGCCGATCAAGCCCAGACCTTCGCGCCAGGCCACCAGCCGGGTTTGCTGGACGGCTGCGCCCCCTAAGCGGGCCCCCCAGGCCTGATGCGTCACCGCCAGCACGCTGTAGGCCAAGTAGCCCAGCACCAGCAGCCCACCCGCCCAGACCAGCAAGGGGTCACCCCCCTGAGGCAGGGGGAAGAACAGGCCGGCAAAGCACAGCGCCATCAGCGTGGCAGCGCCGCCCATCACGCCCAGCCAGCGGCCCGGGCGCAGCCAGCGGTCGGCTTGACGGCCAATCCACGGGTCAGCCACCGCATCGACGCAGCGCGCCGCCAGCAGCAGCGCCCCCAGCTGAGCCAGTGGCAGGCCGTACTCCCGCGCGTAGTGCGCGGGCAAGCTCACATAGAGCGGCAGGGCCACGAAAGCCAACGGCAGACCCAGCAAGCCGTAGTGCCAGGGGGCCGTGCTCACAGGCCCAACAGGCGCTTGCGCAGGCCCGGCTCCGAAGTGGCCGGGTGCAGCCAGATGCCAAAAAATCGCGCCGCCGCCTCCCGGTCCAGTTGCCCAGGGCGGGGCTGACCGTTGTGCCAGAAGCGCGCGCCCTGCTGAGGCTCGTGCACGCCACGCAGCCGGTCGCCTTCCCGCACATCGGGGAAGGCGGTCTTCAGCGCCGCCAGCCAGCGCTCGGCCTGTTCGGGGGCCAACTCGCCCTGTCGGCGCATTTCATCGAGGGATCGTTCGGCGATTCGCTGCCCCTTCAGCTCGCGCGCATAGACCAACTCCAATGCGAAAGCCTGCTCGGCCCAGCGCTCAGCGTTCAAAGGCTGCGGCGCCAGCAGGCGCGCGTCGTAGACGTGCAGGCCGAAGTAGCGAAAGCGCCCCTCGCTGCGCAGTGGCCAGTCCTCGTGGGCCTGCGCGGCAGCCCCCAGGAGGCCGCCCAGGCCCACCAGCAAGGCCTCACGCCTTGACCAAGGTGACCTGAACCACATCGGTGTTGCCCGTTTCAAAAGCAGCCTCGCAGTACGCCAGGTAGAACTCCCACAGGCGCTGGAAGCGCGTGTCGAAGCCCTGTGAGTGAACCTCCGTCAAGCGGGCCATGAAATCAGCGCGCCAACGCTTGAGGGTTTCGGCGTAGTCCAGACCAAAAGAGAAGCTGGTTTCGATCCGCAGGCCGGCCGCATGGGCTTGTTCGCGCAGCACGCGCGGGCACGGCAACATGCCGCCTGGGAAGATGTACTGCTGAATGAAGTCCGTGCCCCGTCGGTAACGTTCAAACAGGTCATCCCGAATCACGATGCTCTGAACACAGGCCCGGCCGCCGGGTTTGAGCATGCGCGCCACCGTTTGGAAATAGGTCGGCCAGTAGGCCTCGCCCACGGCCTCGATCATTTCGATGGAGACGATGCCGTCATAGCGGCCGACATCAGGGCCATCGGTGAGGTCGCGGTAGTCCTGCAGGCGCAGATCGGCCTTCAGCCCGGCTTGACCCAAGCGCTCGCGTGCATAAGCGAGCTGCTCGTCCGAGAGCGTGATGCCGGTGACCTGGAGACCGTAGTGGCGCGTGGCGCGCTCGGCAATGGCGCCCCAGCCGCAGCCAATCTCCAGCAGGCGCTGACCCGGCGCCAAGCGCAGCTCCTGCAGGGCCCGGTCCATCTTGGCGTGTTGAGCCGCCTGCAAGCTCATGCCACGGCCGCCTTCAAACCAGGCGCTGCTGTAGTTCATGCTCGGGTCCAGCCAGAGCTTGTAGAACGCATTGCCCAGGTCGTAGTGCGCCACGATGTTGCGGCGGCTCCCAGCCTTGTTGTTACGGTTCAGCCAGTGCTTGATGCGGTAGGCCAGCGCGCCCCACCACCGGCCGTAAATGGCGGATTCCAGCGCGTTGCGGTTGCGCAGGAAGAGCGTGAGCAGGGCGGCCAGATCGGGGCTACTCCAGTGGCCCTCGACGTAACTCTCGGCAAAGCCGATGTCGCCGCGCTGCAGCGTGGCCTGCGCCAGCGCCCAATCGTGGATGCCCATAGCGGCGCGGGGGTGCAGGGGCTGACCGGCGTGCAGCGTGCTGCCGTCTGGCAGTTGCAAATCCAGGCTCCCGTACTGCAACCGCTGCAGCAGTTTGAAGACGGTGCGCACCGCCGCCGGCGCGTCGGACGGCGGGGTCAGGGTTTTGACGAGCGTGGTGTCCATCAGCGGCTCACGAGTTCGGTTGGAGGAAGGGGTTTGCTGAACCAGGGCACGCCTTTGAGCCACAGGCGCAACGCGTGCCAGTGGATGCGCGCCACCAGCATCCAGCTGTGCAGGGGCTGGGCCAGGGCGGCGCGGCGCAGGGCCGCGGCGCTCAACGGCTCCAACTGGCCGGCGATGCTGGTTTGCAGCAAGGCGCGGCCGCTGTCGTCGTCGAGGTCGATGCGGGCGATGCAGCGGGCATCGCTGCCGGTGCGGCGGTGGAATCGGAAGCGGTATTGGCCCTGCACTTTTGCAAAGGGCGAGACGTGGAAGACCTTGCGCGCCTGCACCTCGGCGCCGTAGGCCAGGCCCTCGCCTTCCAGCAGGTAGACATGCCGCTCGCCAAAGGTGTTGTGCACCTCAGCCAGTACGGCCCGTACGGTGCCGTCACGACGCTCGCAGTACCAAAAACTCACCGGCTTGAAGGCATGGCCCGCCACTCGGGGGAAACATTGCAGCCAGATTTCTCCGTCCACGCCGTCAATGCCCTCGCGCTCCAACAAGGCTTCGCACCAAGCCAGGGCGTCCTCGCCGCCCTCGCCATGGTCGGCGTCGTGAAA
Source organism: Inhella gelatinilytica (assembly GCF_016093295.1). Taxonomy (GTDB): domain Bacteria; phylum Pseudomonadota; class Gammaproteobacteria; order Burkholderiales; family Burkholderiaceae_C; genus Inhella; species Inhella gelatinilytica. The sequence continues at coordinate 517,276 of NZ_JAEDAL010000001.1, forward strand.
CGATACCCAGGCCCGACGGTTGCGGTGCAGCGCCGGCTCGGGGCGGATTCGGAGGCTCCGCATGGGCAGCATCAAAAAGAAACTGTCCACTTCGAACGCATGGGGGTGCGGGGCCATCCGCCGATGACGGACCGGGCCACGACCCACATGGGCACGGTTCAAGCCCATACCCGCTCCAACGCGTTTTCCAGCGCGTGGGCCGCTTGCAAGCCCGACCACAGGCCGTCCTCATGGAACCCGTAGCGGGCCCAGGCGCCGGCGAACCAAACCCGGTGGTGGCCTTGCAGTTCGGGTAAGCGGGATTGCGCCCGCACCGCGCCTTCGTCAAACACCGGATGAGCGTATTCAAACTCGCGCGCTGGGCCTTGGGGTTCCCGCCGGGGGTTCAAGCTGACCACCACGGGCGCCTGCCAGGGCAAAGGCTGGAGCTTGTTAATCAGGTAGTGCAAGCACACCGGTTGATCGCCCGGCCCCGCTTCAAAATTCCAGGCCGCCCAGGCCTGAGTGCGGCTTGGCAGCACATCAGCATCGCCATGCAAAACGGCCCGGTTCTTTTGATAGCGAATGGCGCCGAGAACCGCGCGCTCGGCCGGGCGGGCTTGGTCGCCCAACAACGCCAAGGCTTGGTCACTGTGACAAGCCAAGATCACCGCATCAAAGTGCTGTTCTCCAGAGGGGCTCTGTAACCAAACGCCTTCTGAAGCGCGCCGCACGGCCAGAACGGGTTCCGCCGAACGCACGCACACCGTTTGCGGCAAAGCCACTTGCAATCGACGAACGTATTCGCGCGAGCCCCCTTGAACCGTGAACCACTGGGGCCGGTTTTCAACTTGCAAGAGCCCGTGGTTGTGGCAGAAGCGAATCAAGGTGCCGATGGGGAACGCCAGCATTTGCTGGACCGGGCAGGACCAGATGCACGCAACCATGGGCAGCAAATAGAGCTCGCGAAAGGCCGCCCCAAATTGGCGCCGATCCAGGAAAGCGCCCACGGGCTCGGCCAGGGCCTGGTCGTCCCCGCGTTCCGCCAAAGCGGTGCATTCGCGGTTGAACCGCAACAGCTCCGTCAACATGGACCAAAAGCGAGGGCGGAGCAGGTTGCTTCGCTGGGCAAACACGCTGTTCAGATCGGATCCGCACCACTCCAAACCCTGCGCCTGAACGGAGAAGCTCATGTCGCTGCGGGCCATCGGAACCGCCAGCTGACGGAACAACTCCTGCAGCAGGGGATAGGTGCGCTCGTTGAACACCAAGAATCCGGTATCGACCCCGTGGGAGTGCCCCGCTTGTGTCCAGTCCACGGTGTGCGCGTGCCCGCCCAATCGGGGCTCGGCCTCAAACAGCGTCAGCTCAAACCGGCCCCTCAGGGCCCAAGCCGCCCCCAGCCCTGAAATGCCGCCGCCCACGATGGCCACCCTTTGGGGTCGTGGGCCGGCTGACGGCACCGCAGGCCCGCGCAGCCTCAGCCAGGGCAGCAGGTGCAAGGCATGTCCCACCGCCTGCGCCCCCACTCCCGACAATGGCGACTCCGCACCGCGCGTCACCCGACCTTGCCCCGAGCCCCAAGCACCCGTTGTTTGCAGAGTGTTCAACATTTGTCTTGGTCAAATTGACTATGTTGGTCACAATTGCAGCATACAAATTCAAACAAAGCAACTTTGTCCAGGACAAATGGAAGTCGACCTCACCCCTTCCGGCATGGGCATCGCCGCCGTTGAGCGGGATACCGGCCTGTCAAAAGACTTGCTCCGTGTGTGGGAGCGGCGCTATGGATTCCCCCAGCCCCACCGAGACGCGGTGGGAGACCGCCTGTATCCGCTGGAGCAGGTTCAACGACTGCGCCTGATCAAACGCCTGTTGGATGCCGGCCACCGCCCACATCAAGTGGTGGCCCTGCCCGAAGAAGCGCTGGCCGCTCGGCTGCAGGCGCTACCGCCCCTCTCACGAGACCCCAAGGAACCGCGCACGGCCGCCGCGGAGGCCAGCGTGACCGACCTGGATGTCCTGCTGGCACCCCTGCTGCGCCATCAGCCGCATGAGTTGATGGATCGCCTACAGGCCGAGTTGTTGCGATTGGGCCTGAAGGCCTACATCACCGACCGGTTGGCCCCGCTGATTGAGAGGGTCGGGCAGCTGTGGGCTGAAGGGCGCGTGCAAATCCACGAGGAGCACCTGTTTTCCGAAGTGGTGCAGCAGCAATTGCACCGCGCCATGGCGCAGCTGGGTTCGCCCAGCCCCCACCACCGGCCGCGCATCTTGCTGACCACGCTGCCCGGTGAGTCCCACGGATTGGGCTTGATGATGGCGCAGTGCCTGCTGGCAGCTGAAGGCGCCGAGTGCCGCTCGCTCGGGCTGGAGACCCCCATCCCCGAGGTGCTGGAAGCCTGCCAGCGCCACCAAGCCGACGTGCTGGCTCTGAGTTTTTCAAGCTACGCCAGCGCCGCACTGATTGAGTCCGGCATGACCGCTCTGGCAGCTGGCTTGGGCGATCGCACTTTGATCTGGTGCGGAGGCCGGGCTGCGGGGCTGAGCCGGCCCCTGGTTCGGCGCCTGCCAACCGTTCAAGTGACGGCGGAACTGGGCGATTTGGTGGTCGCCGTCCAAGCTTGGCGCGCCCATCACCCACTCCCCAGCCCGACCCAATAAAAAACCCGGCGCGCGGCCGGGTTTGCAATGGGGTGGAGCCGGTCAGCCCGCTTGGCGGCGCTTGACGATCCAGGCGTAGCCGCACAGCAGGGCCACTGCGGTACCGGCCACAAACTCGGGCGTGGCCAGTCCGGTGAACACCGATTGGTAGAACTCCGCCTGGGTCATCGGGGTGAGTTCGCCATCGTCCATATGGCGGGCATTGATGCTGTTGAGCATCACCCGCGCCAGGTTTTGCGTGGGCGTCAGCGCATGCTCAATGAAGCTGTTCCAGGCGCCGCGGAACGTCTTCTCAGTGGCGGGGTAGTTGGCTAAGAAAGTGGCCACCACGGCAAGGAGCGGCAGGGCCAGGCGCTTGAGCCAGGCCGAAGCCGCCATCAGCAGCAGGACCACGGGCGCCAACCACAGCGTCTCAAAGAAGAGGGCCGTCACCGCGGGCAAAAAGCCCGAGACCGCCGGAGCCAGCGCCTGCCCCCAGGCCACTTGGCCCAGTGCGTCCAAGCCCGCCCATTTGGCAACCAGCAGGGGCGAGATGAGCGCACCCGCGCCCAGTCCCAGCACCAAGGCACCCAGCGGGAACAGGAGCGCATGTGCCACATAGGTCGCCCCCAAGGACTCCGTGTGCGTGCTGGGCAGCGAGAGCCAGAACTCGATGGAACGATCCTGCACGTCACGACGTCCCAGGCCGGGAGCCTTGAACAGCACGGTCACCCACGCAATGGTGGCGCAGGTGATGGCACCAATCAGCAGCGGCATGCCAGCAACAATGTGCAGCGGCAATTCCTTGGGAAACTTGACCTCGCCAAACGGCAGGCTAACCAACACCAGAGCGGGAATCAGGCCGACCATGATCAGCCAGATCCAGCGGTGTTGCAGCCATTCGCGCAACACCAGGGTCTTGAAACGGGTTGTACTGAAGTTCATGTGAGTCTCCTACTGGCTCAGGCGCGCGGCGCCAGTTCGGGTTTGCGCGTCAGTGCCACAAACAGATCCACCAAGCTGGGACGGAAGCGCTGGCCCAGCTGCTCCAGGTGCGGCGGCGGCGCGCCGTCAAACAGCGCGGCGCTCTTGCCCCCCATCGCGCGGTAACGCAACAGCGGGTGCGCAGCCGCCACCGCATCGGCGGCCTCGGCATCGTGGGCCAGGGCGACAAAGCGGCTTTCCATGGCTTCCAGGCTCAGGTTCAGCACCAGCTTGCCCTCATCCATCATCAGCACGTCGGTGAGCAGGGCTTCGATTTCTTCCACCTGATGGGTCGAGATCAGCACGCTGCGTTCGCCGTCGCACCACTCGTCAATCAGCATCTCGTAAAACGACTTGCGCGAGATCACGTCCAGCCCCAGCGTGGGTTCGTCCAGGATCATCAGCTTGGCATCGATGGCCGCAATCAGCGCCAGATGCACCTGCACCACCATCCCTTTGGAGAGGCTGCTGACTTTGTCCTTGAGCCCCACCGAGGTGCGCGCGAGCAGCTGTTTGGCCCGCGCGGCGCTGAATTTGGGCTGCAGGCCCGTCATCAGCGTGATCAGCTCGTGCACCCGGGCCCAGCGCGGCAACACGGCCACGTCGGGGATGTAGCTCAGCTCGGTCAACAGGGCACTGCGCTCCCGCACCGGGTCCAGGCCCAGCACCGAGAGTTCGCCCTCCACCCCCTTGAGGCCGACCAGCGCCTTCATCAGCGTGGTCTTCCCCGCGCCGTTGTGCCCCAAGAGGCCCACCACCCGGCCCTTGGGCAGGCTGAAGGACACCTCGTCCACCGCCGTCTTCTTGCCGTAGCGCATCGTCACGCCGCGGGCTTCGATCAGGTTCTGACTCATCATGCATGCTCCCAGTTCAGGTCTTTGGCCGACAGGCCGAGGCGGCGCAGGCGCTCGCGCAGAACCGGCCATTCTTCGCGCAAAAAGGCCTCTCGCTCGGTGTGCAGCAGCCGATCTCGCGCCCCTTCGGTCACATACATGCCCAAACCGCGCCGCGGTTCCAGAAAGCCCTCGTCCACCAACGACTGCAGCGCACGGCTCACGGTGAGCGGGTTGATCAGGTATTGCTGCGCCAGTTGGCGCACCGAGGGCATGGGCTGCCCCTCGGGCGGCTCGCCGTCCAGCAGTTGCCCGGCCAGTTGCTGGGCCAGTTGCCGGTAGATCGGCGCCGTGTCATTCCAGTTGTTGAGCATCGAGCCCTCCACAAGGGGTGTGTTGCTGATGTAGCACACTATGCCGCCGACGCCGATGGACCCCAAGCGGGGGGCGATGCGCTGCAGGCGGCGGGCGACGAACTGCAGATGGGTAGGATGAAACGCTGCAGCTCTTGAAACCCTTGCTCCGACCCATGCTCACACTCACCCTACTGGTTTTGGCCGCCTTGTGCGGCGCGCTCGCTTGGGACGCCCTGCGGCTGCGCGGGCCCGCCCGACTGCCCCACTCCGAGGTGATGAAGATGCGCGGGCAAGATCCAACTGCCTTGTCACCGCAGAAGCAACAGGAACTTCAGGCTTTTGAGCGCCAGCACTGGATCGGGAACCCCAACTTCGTGGGTTGGGGGTTCGCGCTTTTTGGCGTGCTGTTTCTCTTGACTGCATTGGTGCGCATGACCGCCTAAGCCCCCCACCTCCACCGGCAACTTCCCATGAAACCCCTGCTGTCCCACCCCCTAGCGCTCGTCGCGTCTCTGCTGCTGGCCCCCGCCCTCCAGGCCGAACCCGTGGGCGAAGTTTCGACCGCCTTCAAGCTCATCGGCCCCAACCACAAAGTGGTGGTCGAGGCTTACGACGACCCGCGGGTTCAGGGCGTGGCCTGCTACGTGTCGCGCGCGAAGACGGGCGGGCTCAGCGGTGCCTTTGGGCTCGCCGAAGACAAGGCCGAGGCCTCGATCGCCTGCCGGCAGGTGGGCGACATCGCCTTCCCCAAGGGCCCGTTGCCGCAGCAAGAGGAGGTGTTCAGCGAGCGGGCCTCGATCCTCTTCAAGCGGGTGCGCGTGGTGCGCATGGTGGACGCGGCGCGCAACACCTTGGTCTACCTGACCTACACCGACCGCCTGATCGACGGCTCCCCACAAAACAGCGTGACGGCCGTGCCCGTGAACCGCGAGCTAGCGATTCCGGTCAAGCGCTGATTCAATCAAACGCCCACTACGCCCGAATAGCAATCAGGCGCCCTTTCGGTACTGTCGCGGACTTACTCGAGTTCGTCGCCGAAACTCGGCATTGAAGTGCGACAGTGTCGAGAACCCAGACATCAGCGCGATTTCGGCCACTGGCCGATCCGTCTGACGGAGAAGTAGGCAAGCCTCTCCGATCCTCAGGTCGTTCACGTAGGCGCTGAAGGGCTTGCCCACCAGGCGCTGGAAGCTGCGCGCGAAGGCGCCGGGGGTGACGTGCAGGTGGGCCGCGGCCTCCTGCGCGCTCAAGGGCGCGCCGAGGTTGGCCTGCACCCAGGCCAGCAGGCCGTCCAGCCGGCGCTGCACGGTGGCCTTGGGGCGCGCCACGCGGGGGGCGCTGCGGTCGATGGGGGCCAGCGCGTCGTCCGGGGCGTCGGCCAGCGTGCCCAGCAGCGCCAGCGCGCCGCCCAGCAAGGCCAGGCCTGGGGCGTGGGGCAGGGCGGCCAGCGCGGCGCTGGTGCGCGCGTGCAGGGCCCCGCGCACGCGCAGGCCCTGGCCGGCGCGCTGCAGCAGGGGCAGGGCCTGCTGGCGCCACTCGGGCAGCAGGGCGGCGGCGGCCGTCAGGTCCAGCTGCAGCACAGTGGCGCGCACGCCCTCGGGGGGCTCGCCGCGGGTGTGCCAGGTGTGCGGCAGGCCCGGGGCCAGCAGCACCAGGTCGCCGTCGTCAAAGGGCGCCACGTCGCCGCCCACGAAGCGCAGGCCCGCGCCGCGTTCGATCCAGGTCAGCTCCAGCGCGTCGTGCGCGTGTAGCGGCGCGGCAAAGGCGGCGAGGTGCAGGCGCAGCAAGCGCACGCTGTGCTGCGGGCCGGCGACGGATGACTCCCAGCTGACCTTCATGGCGGGTCTGATCCATCTTGAGTGTTGAATGAGTGTCAGTATCGGTGGCCTTGCAGGCAGTTGGCGCGGGGGCGTTTGCGCACACTGACGCCGCCATGACGCTGCCCGTCCCCTCTGCTGCCAACGCCGCCCCCGCCCCCTCGGCCCACCCGTGGTGGCGGGGCGCGGTGCTGTACCAGGTCTACCCCCGCTCTTACGCCGACACCAACGGCGACGGCGTGGGCGACCTGCCGGGCATCACCGCACGCCTGGACCACATCGCCGCGCTGGGCGTGGACGGGCTGTGGATCAGCCCCTTCTTCCCCAGCCCGATGCGCGACTTCGGCTACGACGTGAGCGATTACTGCGGCGTCGACCCGCGCTTTGGCACGCTGGCCGACTTCGACGCGCTGGTGGCGCGTGCGCACGCGCTGGGCCTGAAGGTGGTGATCGACCAGGTGTGGAGCCACACGGCGGCCGAGCACCCGTGGTTCGTGGAAAGCCGCAGCAGCCGCGACAACCCCAAGGCCGACTGGTACGTGTGGGCCGACGCAAGAGAAGATGGCAGCCCGCCCAACAACTGGCAAAGCTGGATGGGCGGCCCGGCTTGGCGATGGGAGCCGCGCCGAAAGCAGTACCACCTGCACAACTTTTTGCCGCAGATGCCGGACCTGAACTTCCACTGCCCGGCCGTGCAAGACGCCGTGCTGGACGTGGGCCGCTTTTGGCTGGACCGCGGCGTGGACGGATTCCGGCTCGACACCGCCAACCTCTACGCCCACGACCCCCTGCTGCGCGACAACCCGCCGCTGCCGCCGGGCGAGCGCGGCGACAGCCCGGTGCTGATGCAGCGCCACCAGTTCAACGCCGACCAGCCCGAGAGCCTGGCCTTCATGCAGCGCTTGCGCGCGCTGCTGGACGCGTACCTTGACCGCTTAAGCGTGGGCGAGCTCGGCGGGCCCGAGCCGGTGCGCGCCATGCAGGCCTACACCGAGGGCACCCAGCGCCTGCACACGGCCTACTCCTTCGCCTTCCTGGGCCCGCGGCCCGACGCCGCCGCCGTGATGGAGCGCCTGGCCCCCTGGGCCGATCACAGCGGTTGGCCGGCCTGGGCGTTTTCGAACCACGACGCGGTGCGCGTGGCCAGCCGCTGGGGCGCCGGCGCCGGCGGCTCGTTCGCGCTCAGCGCAGGGGCCCCGAGCGAAGCCGCCCAGGCCGCCTTGCCGCCCAGCACCTGGATGGCCCTGCTCATGGCCTTGCGCGGCACGCTGTTCGTCTACCAAGGCGAGGAGCTGGGCCTGCCGCAAAGCCGGCTCGCCTTCGAGCAACTGCAAGACCCTTATGGCATCGCCAACTGGCCTTTGAGCGAAGGCCGCGACGGCTGCCGCACGCCCATGCCCTGGGTGGCCGAGGCGCTGCACGCCGGCTTCAGCTCCGCCCCGCCCTGGCTGCCGGCCGACCCGGCCCACGCCCCGCTGGCGGTGGACCGCCAAGCCGCCGACCCGGGCTCGATGCTGAACACCACGCGCGCCCTGATCGCCCTGCGGCGCCGCCACCCGGCCTTGCGCCTGGGCACGCTGACGGCGCTGGTGGCCGACGGGCCGCTGTTGGTGCTGCGCCGCGAATGGCAAGGCGAGGCCGTGCTGTGCGCCTTCAACCTGGGCGCGCAGGCCCTGCCCACGCCGGCGCCCCTGGCCGCGGCCTGGGCCGGCGCGCGCTTGCTGTGGGCCCAGTTCGCCACCTCCGCCGACGCCGGGCTCGCCGGCGGCGCGGCCGTGTTTCTGGGCCTCGATGCCTGAGCTCCTCCACCCCACCATGACCGACCTCGACACCCCCTACGCCCTGAGCGCCGCCCACATCGCGCAGTTCCGCCGCGACGGTTTCATCAAGCTCAAAGACGTGCTTTCGCCCGAGACCTTGGCGCACTACGGTGCCGAGATCACGCGCCTGACCATCGCGCTCAACACCGAGCAGCGTCCGCTCGAAGAACGCAGCACCTACGACAAAGCCTTTTTGCAGGTGATGAACCTGTGGGAGCAAAGCCCGCTGGTGGGCCGCTTCGTGATGGGCCAACGCCTGGGGCGCATTGCCGCCGAGCTGCTGCAGGTGGGCGGCGTGCGCCTGTACCACGACCAGTCGCTCTACAAAGAGCCGGGCGGTGGCATCACCCCCGCGCACGCCGACCAGTACTACTGGCCCTTGGCCAGCGACCGCACCGTCACCGCCTGGATCCCGCTGCAGGCGGTGCCCGAGGCCATGGGGCCGCTGGGGTTCTACGCGCGCAGCCAGTCGGTCGAGTTCGGGCGCGACCTTGGCATCAGCGACGAAAGCGAGGACAAGATCAGCGCCAACATGGCCCGCCACGGCTTCGAGTTCGTCAGCGGCGCTTTCGAGCTCGGCGAGGTCAGCTTCCACCTGGGCTGGACCTTCCACAAGGCCGGCGCCAACGTCAGCGATCGCCCTCGCTCGGTCATGACCGTCATCTACATGGACGCCGCGATGCGCCTGGTGCCGGCGCTCAACCCCGTGCAGGCCAACGACCGCGACCAGTGGTGCCCCGGGGCGCGCGAGGGCGAGGTCATCGCCACGCGCAAGAACCCCGTGGTTTGGCAACGGGCTTGAGGCCGCCATGCGCCTGCGCAAAGACATTCACCTGGGCACCTTGCTGGCGCTGCCGCCGGCCTCGCGCGGTTGGCGCGCCAGCCTGGACGAGCAGCTGCAGTTGCTGAAGGCCGAGGGCTACGAAGGCGCCCAGGCTTGGGATGGGTGGGGTGCCATCCAGCGCGCTGGCCTGGACGCCAGCGGCATCGCCCGCGTGACCCGGCCCGAGCAGCTCGACCCCCTGGCCCGCCAGCACCGCGCCGAGGGCCTGCTCTACACGAACCTGCACCTGGGCACGGGCTTCGACAGCGACGCCGAGATGGACGCGCTGGCCGCCGCGCTGCTGGAAGCCCAGGCCCGCCACGGGCACCGGTTGCTTGTGGAGACGCACCGCGCCACGGCCACGCAAGACATCTGGCGCACGCTGCGCTGGGTGGAGCGCTTCCCCGACCTGCGCTTCACCGCCGACCTGAGCCACTGGTACACCGGCCACGAGCTGACCTACGGCGGCGAGTTCGCCGAGCGCATGGCCCGCCTGCAGCCGGTGTTCGAGCGGGTGCGCGCCTTTCACGGCCGCATTGGCAACAGCGGCTGCCTGCAAACGCCGCTGGACCGCCCGGGCCTGTACCTGGACCACTACCGCGCGATGTGGACGGCCTGCTGCGCCGGTTTCTTGCGCCACGCCGAGCCCGGCAGCGCCTTGAGCTTCAACGCCGAGCTGCTGCCCATGGCGGTGGGCGAGGGCGCCCACGCGATGTGGCTGCACTACCAACAGGCCACCCAGGCCGCGCCCACCGACCCCTGGCAGGGCGAGCCCTGCGACCGATTCGCCGACGCCGAAGCCCTGTGGGCCATCATCTGCGCCTGCTTCCACCAGGCCTGCCACGACACCGCCACGGAGACCCCCACCCCATGACCCGACGCACCTTTTTGGCGATGGCGCCCGCGCTGATCGCCGCCCCGCTGTGGACGCCCACCGCCGCCCCGGCCCAGGCCTTGCAAAGCCCCCGCGCGGGGCGCGTCGAGCGCCTGGCGAACTTCCCGTCGAAGTTCGTCGACCCCCGCCACGTCGAGGTTTGGCTCCCGCCGGGCTACGACCCGCAGGCCAAGCGCTACGCCGTGCTTTACATGCACGACGGCCAAATGCTGTTCGACCCCAGCACCACCTGGAACAAAAAGGCCTGGCACGTGGACGAGGCGGCCGCGCGCCTGATGGCCGCGGGCCAGGTGCAGGACTTCATCGTGGTCGGCCCCTGGAACAACGGCAAGTTCCGCCACGCCGAGTACTTCCCCGCCAAGTTCTTGCCGCACCTGCCCGAGCCGCTGCGCCAAGGGCTCATCGCGCAGGGCCTGCAAGGCCGCTCGCAAAGCGACGCCTACCTGCGGTTTCTGGTGGAAGAGCTCAAGCCCGCGATCGACGCGAGGTACGCCACTCGGCCCGAGCGCGAGGCCACGTTCTTGATGGGCTCCAGCATGGGCGGGTTGATCAGTGCCTACGCGCTGTGCGAGCACCCCAAGGTGTTCGGCGGCGCGGCCTGCCTGAGCACGCACTGGATCGGCACTTTCCAGCGCAACGACGAGGTGCCCAGCGCCGCCATCGCCTACCTGCGCGGTGCGCTGCCCGACCCGGCGTCCGTCAAGTGGTGGATGGACCGCGGCACCACCGAGCTGGACGCGATGTACGACCAAGCCCAGCCGCGTATCGACGCGCTGATGGCCGAGAAGGGCTTCGCGCCGGGGCCGCGCTACCAAACCCGCGTGTACGAGGGCACGGGGCACAACGAGGGGGACTGGGCCAAGCGCCTTCACGAACCCTTGACCTTCTTGCTGGGACGCTGATGCGCACAACCCTGGCCGCCCTGCTGCTGGCCGCCCTGGGAGGGGCGCACGCGCAAAGCCTCACCCGCCACGTCGACCCCTTCATCGGCACCGACGGCACGGGGCACGTGACGCCCGGCGCCACGGTGCCTTTCGGCATGGTCTTCCCCAGCCCCGATAACGCCGACCGGGGCTGGAGCTTCAGCGGCGGCTACCAGTACCGCGCGCCGCGCATCCTGGGTTTTTCGAACACGCACATGAGCGGCGTCGGCATCGGCGACCTGGGCGACGTGCTGCTGCAGCCGGGGCAAGGCCAGCGCTGGACGGCCCAGACCACCGACTTCAGCAGCACCTACGACAAGGCGAGCGAGCGTGCCCGCCCGGGCCACTACGCCGTCACGCTCAAAGACCTGGGCGTGCGCGTCGACCTCACCGCCACCGAGCGCGTGGCCTTCCAGCGCTACACCTTTGCCCGGCCCGGCCGCGTTCAGGTGCTGGTGGACCTGCAGCACGGCCTGCTGTTCGGCGACGGCCCGCGCGTCACCCAAAGCCAGCACGCGGTGGACGCTGCGCGCGGCGAGGTCACGGGCACGGTGCACGCGAAGAACTGGGTCGAGCGGCAAACCAGCTTCATCGTGCGCTTCAACCGGCCCATCGCCGCGCAGGCCGTGGTGGCGCCGCGCGAGGGCGACAAGGCGCCGCGCTTGCTGCTGGCGTTCGATCTCGGCCGGGCCCAACAGCTGGAAGCCCGCGTGGCCGTGTCCACCGTGGACGAGGCCGGCGCGCGCGCCAACCTCGACGCCATCGGCCCGCTGGGCTTCGACACCGCCCGCCAGCAGGCCGACGCCACCTGGAACCGCCTGCTGTCGCGCATCCAGATCGACGCCGACGCCCGCACGAAGCGGCTCTTCTACTCGGCCCTCTACCGCACCCTGCTGCACCCCAGCAACATCGCCGACGTGGACGGCCGCGTGCGCGGCCCCAAGGGCGGGGTGATCCAGGCCCCCGGTGGCGTGTACTACTCGACGCTGAGCCTGTGGGACACCTTCCGCGCCATCCATCCGCTGTACACGCTGATCGTGCCCGAGCGCGTGCCCGGCTTCGTCAGCACCCTCGTCGCCCACCAGCAGCAAATGGGCTACCTGCCGCTGTGGACGGTGATGGGCCGCGAGACGCACACCATGATCGGCAACCCCGCCATGCCCGTCATCGCCGACGCCATCGCCAAGGGTTTTGCCGTGGACCGCGAGGCCGCGCTGCAGGCCATGCTGGCCACCAGCACGCAGGACCGGCCCGACGCACCCGCCTGGGCGCAGCGCAGTTGGCAGTGGCTGGACCAGTACGGCTACCTGCCGTTTGACAAAGCGCCGGGCGAGGCGGTCAGCAAGACGGCCGAGTACGGCTACGGCGACGCCGCGCTGGCCCAGGTGGCGCGCCTGATGGGTCGCAGCGAACTGGCCGAGCGCTTCGCGCGGCGCGCCGGCAGCTGGCGCAACCTGTTTGACGAAGGCACCCAAACCCTGCGCGGCAAAGACAGCGCCGGCCGCTGGCGCGAGCCCTTCGACCCCGTGGTGGCCACCAGCCCGATGAACAACCCGGGCGACTACACCGAGGCCAACGCCTACCAGTACACCGCCACCCCGGCCCTGCACGACCCCGAGGGCTTTCGCGAGCGCCTGGGCGGGCCCGAGGGCCTGGGCCGTTGGCTGGACCGCTTCTTCACCCTGCCCGTGCCCAACCCCGACAAGCACCTGGGCCAGGAGGCACTGATCGGCCAGTACGCGCACGGCAACGAGCCCAGCCACCACATCGCCTGGCTCTACGCCTTCAGCGACCGGCCCAAACAAGGCCACGCCCGCGTGGCCGAGGTGGTGCGCCGCTTCTACAGCACGCGCCCTGACGGCATCGTCGGCAACGACGACGCGGGCCAGATGAGCGCCTGGCTGGTCTTCGCGATGCTGGGCTTTTACCCCGCGCAGCCGGCCTCGGGTCAGTACGTGCTGGGCCAGCCCCTGTTGCGTAGCGCCACCTTGCAGCTGGACGACGGGCGACGCCTGCGGCTGAGTGGCCGCGGTCCCGTGGCACGCCTGAACGGTCGGCCCATTGAACCCACGGCGCTGGCACATGCGGACCTTCTCCAAGGCGGCAGGCTGCGGTGGGGGCAGTGACTCGCTTGAGGAGTCCTGCTCTCCGAAAGCCAACCCTTTCCGCTTTGCACCAGTGCCACCCAATCCGCCTACTGGCGCTTCCGGTCAAGCGCTGAGAACAACAGCCCGAGAGCCAAGCCGGCCACAGCGCCCGTGCTGTGCGCCAGCGGCAGGGTGCTGAAGCCGCCCCAAAGGGCCTCTTGACGCAGGCTCGGGCCCCAGGGGGCTTCGAGCAGCAGCTTGAGTCCCAGCACCGCCAAGAAGACCTGGCCGATGCGGCGCTCGCGCGGCGCTGCCGCCCGCAGCAGGCCCAGGCCCACGAGCGCGGCGGCGGCGTGCAAGGCCCCCGAGGCGCCAAAGTACAGCGACCAGTCGTCCCGCACCAGCAGCAGCGCATGGCCCAGCGGGGCCGCCAGCGCAAAGGCCAGCAGGTCGCGGCCGGTGAGCGCCGCGCGCCAGCCCAGGGCCGCCAGCAAGACCAAGCCCACGCCATTGCCCAAGAGGTGCAGCGGCGGGCCGTGAACGAACACGCAGCTGACCAAGCGCCAGCCCTCGGTGAGCAGCAGCGGTTGGGTCAGGCCCCAGCGCGCCGCGGGCAGGCCCAGCAGCGCCCCGGCCAGCAGGGCGCCCTCCAGCCCAACCAGGCCCCAGGCCCAGAGGCGGCCGGGCGCGGCGCCGGGCCTCACGCCGCCGGCTCGGGCGGGAACACGGCCGCCCACAGCGCGTGCACCGCGGCGCGGTGCGCGCCCAGTGGACCCAGCTCGGCTTCGTCAAGGTGGGTGGGCTGCTCGTCCAACCGCAGGCGGTGCTGGGCCCGGCGCAGCTCGCGGTAGGCATCTGACGCGGCCTGGCCGAGGCCCGGCGCCAGCAAGGCCGCAGCCTCCGCCCGCCGCAGCAAGGCGATCACGCCCAGATTCGGAATCAACTCGGGGTGCGCATCGCTCTGCAGCAGCTGCAGCGCCTGCAGCGCAAACTCCACGTCGAGCATGCCGCCCGCGCTGTGCTTGAGATCAAAACGCCCGGCGCGGACCGGATTGGCCTGGCGCATCTTGTCGCGCATGGCGTGCACCTCGCCCTTGAGGGCCGCCGCCTCGCGCGGGGCCCGCATCACGCCCTCGCGCACCGCCTCAAACGGCGCCTGCAAGGCAGCGTCCCCCGCGCACCAGCGGGCGCGGGTGATGGCTTGATGCTCCCAGGTCCAGGCGGTGTTGCTGCCACGACCTTCTTGGTAGGCCGCAAAGCTGCGCAGCGAGCTGACCAGCAAGCCGCTGTGGCCGTTGGGGCGCAGCGCGGTGTCAATGTCAAACAGCCCGCCGGCCCGCGTCTGCAGGGTCAACCAAGGCACGAGCTTGCGCACAAAGGCCGCGTAAACCTCGGCCGCATCTTCATGCGGGTCGTCGTAAAGAAAGACGACATCCAGGTCCGAGCCATAGCCCAGCTCCTTGCCCCCGAGCTTGCCGTAGGCGATGACGGCGAACTGCGGACGGCTTTGGTGCGCCTTGGCCAGGCGCGCCCAGCACCAGTCGATCGCCACCTGCAGCACGGCGTCGGCCAGGGCACTCAGGTCGTCGGCCACCTGCTCGACGGTGATGCGGCCCTCGACATCTCGCACCAGGGTGCGAAACACCTCGGCGTGGTGGGCGCGGCGCAGCGCGTCCAAGAGCGCCTCTTCGTCGGCCTCGCCGGCGCGCACCCAGGCATCGTGACGTTCCGCCAGCTCGGCCTTGAACGCCTCCGCGTCAAAGCGTTCGTGCAACAGGCGCGCATCGGCCAGCTCGTCGATGACCCCCGGGTGCTGCATCAGGTAGCGCATGGGCCAGCGGGCCAGACCCAGCAGGCGCAGCAAACGGCTCAACACCGCCGGCCGCTCGACCAGCATGGCCAGGTAGGCCTCGCGCCGCAGCAGCGGCTCCACCCAATCGACAAACCGGGCGGCAGCCTGCTCCTCACAACCGCCCTCCACCACCAATTGGCCGGCGCGTTGGAAAAGCTGGGCCAGGCGCTGACGCGCACTGTCTTTGAGGGCTTGCACTCGCGGCTGCTCCACAAAGCGCCGCACACCCGCTTGCAGGGGCTCAGGGAGCCGCGCCAAAAAGTCTTCACTGGTCAGCTCGGGGGCACTGCCGCAGCCTTTGCAAGCGCCGCTTGGCCCCGATCGGCCATCGTGCAAGAGCGCATCAAACTCCGCCGCCACCCGCTCGCGGGTCTCGCACAGGCGTTCAAACAGCTCGCAAGCCTCGGGTTTGCACACCAAGCCCAGGGTTTCGGCAATCCAGCGCAGGTCGGCGTCGTCGCTGGGCAGGCAATGGGTTTGCTGGTCGTCCAGATACTGGATGCGGTGCTCGACTTGGCGCAACAAGGCATAGTCGGCCGCCAGCGCCTGCGCGGCCACCGGGTTCATCAAACCGGCTGCGGCCAAACGGTCGAGCGCCTTGACGGTGGAGCGGGTGCGGATCTCCGGGAACTGGCCGCCGCGCACCACCTGCAAGAGCTGGACGATGAACTCGATCTCGCGAATGCCACCGCGGCTGAGCTTGACGTCGTTGGCCCGCTCCGGTCGCCCGGCCGCGCGGCGTTGCGCTTCCTCGCGGATCATGCGATGAATCTGGCGTAGGCCTTCAAACACCGAATAGTCCAGGTAGCGCCGGTAGACAAAAGGCGTCACCAGTTGACGAAGTTGCTGCGCGCGCTGGAGGGTTTCAGGGTCGCGGGGGGCAACCACCCGGCTCTTGAGCCAGGCCAGCCGCTCCCACTCTCGGCCTTGGGCATAGAAATAGGTCTCCAGCGCCGCCAAGCTGCAGGCGGGTGGCCCGCTGTTGCCATTGGGGCGCAGCGCCAAGTCCATGCGGAACACTTGGCCGTCCTCGGTGACATCCCCGATGAGGGCGGTCAGCCGTTTGGCCACTCTTGCGAAATAGTCCGAGGAGGACAAGGGCACCGGCCCCGTGCTCTCCACTTCCTCTTCGTAGATGTAGATCAGATCGATGTCGGAGCTGACGTTCAGTTCGCGGGCGCCCAGCTTGCCCATGCCGACCACCCAAAACGCCACCTCTTGGCCGTCCGTCCCCAGCAACTGGCCGTGACGCTCCGAGAGTTCCGAGCGGGCCGTCTGCACCGCGATGTCCAGCGTCACCTCAGCCAGCAGCGTCATGGCCGCCGTCACCGCCGCGACCGGCAGCCGCTGGGCGCAGTCTTCCGTCGCCAGACGCTCCAGCCACAACTGCCGGGCCACGCGCAGGGCCGCCGGCAGCGGGCGGCCCGCCGCTTGAAGGCCGTCGATCAAGTGGCGCAGCACCGGCTCCGTCAAGGGGCCCGCCGGCAACCGCTCAAGCTCTGCCGCATAGCGCCGGCGAATGCGCTGCACGAAGCGGCTGTGCGCCGCGGCGTCCGCCGTGCGTTCAAAGTTCTGCGCCAGAGGCGACACTTCGACACCTGAGCCCATGTCTTCACTCGTTTCCAAGATCGTTGCCGCCTCGCACCGCCCGGCCCGTTGGCTGCGCCGCGGCCTGCGCGCCCTGCTGTGGATGGTGCTCGGGCTGTGGTTTGTTGTGCTCGGTTTGTGGCTGCTGTTGCACTGGTGGATTCTGCCCAACCTCGATCGCTGGCGCCCGCAGATCGAAGCACAAGGCACACAGTGGCTGGGGGCTCCGCTCAAGCTGGGCGCCATCGAAGTCCGCACCGGCGGTTGGATTCCCGTGGTGGAAGTGCGGGATGTGCAGCTTCTGGACCCGCAAGGGCGGCCGGCCCTGCAATTGCCCCGCGTCACGGCTGCGCTTTCTGCGCGCTCCTTGCTGACCCTGACCCCGCGGCTGGAACAACTCTTCCTGCATGAACCACAACTGGCCCTGCGCCGGGATGCGCAAGGCCGGCTGTGGGTCGCCGGGCAATTGATGCGCAACGGGGGCAGTGAGAACAATGCCTTGCTCGATTGGCTCATGCGCCAGCATGAACTGGCGCTGCGCGGGGGCCAGGTGCACTGGATTGATGAGATGCGGGGCGCCGAGCCCTTGAGTCTGACCGGGGTCGACCTGGTCTGGCGCAATGGTCTGCGTCGCCATGAACTGCGGCTGGATGCCACGCCCCCGGCCGGCTGGGGCCAGCGTCTGAGCTTGCGGGCCCGCATTTCCCAGCCGCTGCTGGCCCGCCCGAGTGACTGGCGGCGCTGGAGTGGGCTCTTCTACGCCGACTTGCCCCACGCCTCAGCCGCCGAGCTGCGCCGCCACATCGACCTGCCCTTTGATCTGCGCGAGGGCGAGGGCGCCTTCCGGGCCTGGGCCGAAATGCGCCAAGGCCATTGGGTGGGGGTGGACCTGGATGTGGCGCTACGAGCCGCCCACCTGCGGCTCAGCCCCAAAGTCGACCCGCTGCACCTGCGCGATTTGCAGACCCGCTTGAGCTGGCAACAAGTGGCCCAGGGTACCCGCTGGATGGCCCGCGGTCTGCAATTTGCCTTGCAGGATGAAGGCAAACCGCCGCGAAACTGGGCCTCCAAGCAGCTCACGCTCAGTTTGGACCACGCCGAGGTGCCCCTGCCCTGGCTTCGGGCGCCCGCCTCCGCGCCGGGCGCCGTGGCCCTCAAGGGCGGCCAGTTGCAAGCCGACCACCTGGATCTGGGCCTTTTGGCCGATCTCGCCGGCCGCTTGCCCGTGGGCGAGGCGCTACAACATGCCCTGCAGGCGCGACAGCCCCAAGGCCATGTACAGCAGATCGTGGCGCAGTGGAAGGGCTCGTTGGATGCGCCCCAGCAGTGGCGCGTCGACGCCACAGCCGAGGGCTTGGCCTGGGCCGGGCTGCAGCCCGCAGCAGAGCACCAATTGGGGCAGCCCGGGCTGCGGGGCGCCGCGCTGACCGTGAACGCCAGCGAACAGGGGGGGCAGGCTCAAATCAGTGTCCATGAAGGGCAGTTGGACTGGCCCGGCCTGCTGCCCCAAGACCAGACGCCGATCAGCCAAGCCCAGGTGCAGATCCAATGGACCCAGGACCCCCTCAAGGGCTGGGCCGTCCACCTCAAGCAGGCCCGGGTCACAACGCCCGATGGGCAATTAAGTCTGGATGGGGAATGGCGACGCGGCACCGAGTCGGCCGCGCGTCACGGGCACCTCACCCTCCACGCGGAATTGCCCCGCCTGGCGGTCCAGGCCCTGCCCCGGTACTTGCCTTTGGCGTTGCATGGCGGGGTCCGTCGCTACTTGGCCGAATCGCTGCAGTCGGGGCAAGTGCGGGACGTCGAACTCAAACTCAAAGGCCCCCTGGACCAATTTCCATTTGAGGCGGGCGGCGGGCAATTCCGCGTGCGAGCCCGGGCGGAAGACCTGCGCTATGCCTTTGTTCCGAGCCACGAGGCCGACGAGCGGGGCCCAACTTACACCTCGCCGTGGCCCGCCTTGGAGGACTTGCAGGGTGAGCTGCTGTTCGAGGGGCCCGGCATGTTCATCCGCAAAGCCCGCACCCGTGTCGGGGCCCTGGAGGCCACGGCGGTTCAAGCCAGCGTCGCCCATCTGGCCAAAGACCCGCTGATGAAGATCGAGGGGCAATGGAAGGGTCCCGCGCAAGACGCCCTGCAGTTCATGCGCGCCACACCCATCGGCGGCTGGACCGGTCATGCGCTGGATCTGGCCCAAGCCAGTGGCGGTGTCACCGGCAAGCTGGCCTTGCAAATTCCATTGATGCACCCGGAAAAAACCACCGTGCAGGGCAGCGTTCAAATGGCCGGCAATGAGTTGCGCTTGCGCCCGGACTTGCCGCCATTCGCTCAAGTCAAGGGCCGGGCCGAGTACACCGAGCACAGCTTGCGCATTCCCGCTGCGACAGCCCGCTGGCTGGGTGGAGACCTTAAATTGGAGGGCGGGAGCCAGCCCGATCAGAGCTTGGTCTTGAGCGCACAAGGTCAAGCCACCGCCGAGGGCTTGCGCCAGGCCAAAGAGTGGGGCGACTTGGTCACGGGCCTGTCCGCCAAGCTCAACGGGCAAACCCCGTTCCAGTTCCGGGGCGTGTGGAAAGCCCAAGGCTCAGAGCTGAGCCTGCAAAGTCCGCTCACGGGCCTGGGTAGCGAATTGCCGGAGCCCTTTGTCAAATCAGCGGACGCAGCCTGGCCGCTCAAGCTGCAATGGCTCACCGATGCCCAGCGCCTGGACACCGTCCGCATCGAGCTGGGTCCCCAGGCTCAAGGCCTGCTGCAACGCGCACCCGGTCAGGCCCTGCGGGGCGTGTTGCGCGTCGGCCCGGGCGGCCCGCTGGCGGTGCCCGAGCAAGGCATCGCCGTGGTGCTGAACGTGCCCAGCTTGGACCTCGATGCGTGGGGGCAGCAGTTGCGAGCCCTGCGCAGCGCCGAATCGGGCGGCACGCCCAGCCCGAGCCAAATCGTCCTCCAAACCCCCCAGCTCAAGATTGGCGGCCGCACCCTGCGCGATTTGGTGGCCGGCGCGCAGCGCGACATGAGTGCGGGTGGGCGCGGCATTTGGCGCGTCAGCCTGCAGTCCCAGCACCTGAGTGGGTCCGCGGAATGGCAAGAGGGCCGCGGCAAGATCCCCGGCCAGCTGACCGCCCGCTTGGCGCGCGTGTCGCTGCCCAAGAGTGAAGTCGAGCAAGTGGAACAAGCCCTCGATGAAGCCAGCCGGGGCCTCCCCGGCCTGGACATCCGCGTCGAGGACTTCGAGTTGCGGGGCATGAAGCTCGGGCGCCTGGAGCTGCGCTCTGAAGGCACCACTGAAAGCCAGCCCTGGGCGCTGTCGCATCTGGCCCTGGTGCACCCGGCGGCCCACGTTCAGGCCCGCGGCGCCTGGAGCCCGAGCACCCGGCGCACCGAGTTGAACTGGACACTCAAGCTGGAGAACAGCGGCGACTGGCTGGCAGCCTTGGGCCTGCCCAATACCGTGCGCGGCGGCAAAGGCGAACTGGCCGGTAAGCTGGGTTGGCGGGGCTCGCCGCTGTCCATGGAGGCGCGCGGCCTGGACGGCCAGTTCACCGTTCAACTGGGTTCCGGTCAGTTTCTCAAAGCGGACCCAGGCGCTGCGCGTCTTTTGGGCGTGCTGAGCCTGCAATCGCTGCCGCGGCGCCTGCTCTTTGATTGGCGCGATGTGTTTTCAGATGGCTTTGTCTTTGATGACTTCGCTGGCGAAGTACAAATAGAGCGCGGCGTGGCCCGCTCCAGCAACTTGCGCATGAAGGGCCCGCAGGCCAGTGTCCTGATGGATGGCAGCGCCGATTTGGGGGCGGAAACCGCCGACCTCAAGGTGTTGGTGCTGCCCGACGTCAATGCCGGCGGCGCCTCGCTGGCCTACGCGACCATCAACCCCGCCGTGGGGCTGGCGACCTTCTTGGCTCAGCTCATCCTGCGCAAACCCTTGGCAGCCGCAGCGGCCCAGCAGTTCCATGTGCACGGCCCCTGGGCGGATCCCAAGGTGGACAAAATTGAGAAGCCGGAGATCCCCGACGCAAATGCCCCCAAGGCAGCCGCCTCCACTCCGTCCAACGCCCCATCCTCGCCCGCCTCCGCTCCATGAAGCTTGCTGCCATCCAACTCGTCTCCACGCCCCGGGTGGACGACAACCTGGCCCGCGCCGCCCACTGGGTGCGCGAGGCAGCAGCCCAAGGTGCCCAGTTCATCGCCCTGCCCGAATACTTCTGCCTGATGGGTCAGCGGGACGAAGACAAGCTGGCGATTGCCGAGGCCGAGGGCAGCGGCCCCATTCAATCCTTCCTTCAAGATCTGGCGCGCCAGCACGGGGTCTGGTTGCTGGGCGGCACCTTGCCCCTCAGGGGCGAGGGCGGCAAGGTGCGCAACAGCAGCTGGGTGTTCGACCCGCAAGGTCAGCCGGTCGCCCGGTACGACAAGATTCACCTCTTCAGTTTTCACAGTGGGTTTGGTGAGAGCTATGACGAGGGGCGCGTGCAAGAAGCGGGCGCCCACCCCACCGCGTTTGACTGCGAGGGGCTGCGCACCGCACTCTCCATTTGCTATGACCTGCGCTTCCCCGAGCTGTATCGGGCCTTGTCTCCGGACTTGATCTGCGCCCCATCGGCCTTTACTCACACCACCGGCAAGGCCCATTGGGAATTGCTGTTGCGCGCCCGCGCCGTGGAGAACCTGTCCTACGTGATCGCCCCGGCCCAAGGTGGACTGCACAAAAACGGGCGGCGCACCTGGGGCCACAGCCTGATCGTCGACCCCTGGGGCGAGGTGCTGGCCTGCGTTCCCGAGGGAGAAGGTCTGGCCCTGGCCACGGTGGAGCGGCAGCGCTTGGCGGCCGTGCGCAAGGCGCTGCCCGCGCTGCAGCACCGACGCCTCTGAGCCGCTGGCGCGGGGAACAAGCGCGCTAGCACCCCGCTGTTGAGCCGATTGCGCTCCGCAGGCCTGCCTAGACTCCCCCGCATGTCCGCCGTGCGCTTTGCCCTTGCCCCGATCGTGGCCCTTGCCCTGACCGCACTGGTCGGCTGCGGCAGCACCGTGCAATCGCCCCCGCTGGCCCTCAAACCGCTGCAAGTGCTGCAGTGGCGCAGTTTTGTGGACCCCCAACTGCGCCAACAAATCGGCCTCGGAGACGTTCAGGGCGGTGACGCCGGGGCGGCAGACTTCCTGGGCCAAACGCTGCGCTGGCTCTGGGGCACCCACACGCCCAACGCGGTGGTGCAAGACGCCCTGGAAGATCAGTTGCGGGCCTTACAACTCCTGGCCGCGGCGCCGCACCCCGGGCGTTACCGACTGGACGCGCGCATCATCAGCCTGGAAGCCAGCGGACTGCTGGGCGGCGCCGAAGCCACGGCGCGGGTAGAGTACACCGTCCGTGAAAACCTGCCCGAGGCCCAGGCCGCTCCGGGGGCGGCGGACGGACCCGGCCGCATCCTGTACCAACGCCAGGTTCGCAGCCAGGGCGAGGCTGCGTGGCTCAGCCACCTGATGAGCGGTGACCGCCAGCGGCTGGCCAAGCAAGCCGCCCTGCGCGCCGGCTTGGTGGTCTTGGCCCAGGATTTGGTGCAGCTGCGGGTTTGACGCCAACCGCGGCGTTCGGAGCCAGGGGCTTTTAGGCCACCCGCTCGCCCCCCACCCACAGCGACAACTCCCCCGACGGCAGGGCCTGCCACGCCTCTCCGGTGGTCAGGGGTTCCGTGGCGATCAAGGCCACCCGGTCCGAAGGGTTCGTGTGCGCTGAAAAATCGACACTGACATCGGCGTCGGCCAGGTGGGTCATTCCAAACGGGTGACGGCGCTCCAAACTGTGCAAGCGGGTGGTGGCAAAAGCCCACAGCGCCTGACCATTGGAGAGCAAGAAGTTAAACGTGCCGTGACGCGCAATCACCGGCAACAACTCCCGAAGCGTCAGCGTCAACTCCGTGAGGGAAGGCACCTGACAGTGCGCCTTGGCCAGCTCCTGCATCACCCAGCAAAACGCCCGCTCGCTGTCGGTATCGCCAACCGGGCGAAAGGCCCCATGTAGGTTCGGTGCGTAACCCACGAGGTTGCCGTTGTGCGCCGCCACCCAGTACCGCCCCCACAACTCGCGCTGGAACGGGTGCGTGTTCTCGAGCACCACCCGCCCTTGCGTGGCCTTGCGGATGTGGGCAATCACCACCTCGCTGCGAATCGGGTAGCGCTGAATCCACTCGGCCAGGGCCGACTCGCGGGCACTGTGAGGGTCCACAAACAGCCGCAGCCCCTTGCCTTCAAAGAAGGCGATGCCAAAACCATCTTTGTGCTCTTCGGCACGCCGGGCCAAACCAGCAAAACTGAACATCACATCCGTGGGGATGTTGGCGTTCATTCCGAGGAGTTGGCACATCTTGACCTCAAAGCTGTTTCTGGACGCGACAGTCAAAGGCCACGGTGACTTGTGGCACATCAACAACAACCCGCGCGTTAACCACTAGCCGCCAGAAAACCAATTTTTTGCCGGCATTTGTCATGACGTTGCTGCATTTTCGAGTCATTTACATACCTTTGCCGTCAACAAAAAAAGCGTTGCCGCAAATCACCACCCAATCCTGTTCACAGAACCGAACGCCCGACAAGCCTTTCCCGGAAAATCCGCCGATCCCCATTTTGAGGGCGCTCGGACTTCTCTGGGCGCTCCGGGGTGAACCCTATCCCATTTAGGAGCATGCATGTTGAAGCGCAATAGCGTCGCCGTCGCCGCCGCCCTGCTGGTGAGCAGCCTGGCTGTGACCGCCCAAGAATCCCAGCCGCAACAGCTGGAACGCATCGAAGTCACCGGTTCGCGCATCAAGCGCGCCGAATCCGAGGGCGCCCTGCCCGTGACCTCGTTCAAGCGTGAAGACCTGGACAACAGCGGCGCCACGACCGTTGCTGAATTCGTCCGTAACCTGACGTTCTCGAGCGGCGGTAACCTGCGTCCCCAGTCGGGCAGCAGCGCCCAAGCCGTGGCCGAAGTGGACCTGCGCGGTCTGGGTTCGGCCCGCACCCTGGTGCTGATTGACGGCCGCCGTGTCGCCAAGTCGCCCGCCACCGGCCAAGCCGCTGACATGAACACCGTGCCCCTTGCTGCGGTGGAGCGCATCGAAATCCTGACCGACGGCGCATCGGCCATTTACGGCTCTGACGCCATCGGTGGCGTGATCAACATCATCCTGCGCAAGGACTTCGAAGGCCTGGAAGTCAAGATGGGCAAGACCCAGACGGACATCAAGGGTGGCGATCGCGAAGAAGCCTCGGCCATCATGGGCGTGGTGGGCGAGAAGGGCCGCATGATTGCCGGCGTCTCCAAGTCCACGCGCGACATCATCTTCGTGCGCGACTACCCCTGGGGCTACACCCAAGGCCGTTCGTCGTTCTCGAACAACAAGTTCCGCGCCTATCCGGACGGCCATGGCGGCTACGAAGACTTCGGCGTGTACCTGGGCCGTTGGGTTGGCGAATGTAACAACCCTGAAAAGGGCTTCTTCGTGTCGGGCGGCCGCTGCCGCTACGACTTCAACCTGGTTGCTGCCGACGAAGCCGCCACGGACGCCCGCTCGGTGTTCGCCCGCGGTGAAGTGCGCATCAACAAGGACTGGAGCGCCTACATGGCCGTCTCCAACAGCGAGAGCAACAGCTTCGGCCGTTACGCCCCGGTGCCGGACTCGCTGCTGGTCAGCTCGCCCGCCGCCCTGGCCAAGTACGGCGAAACCAGCCCCTTCTTCGTGTGGCACCGCTTTGCCGCCGCCGGCAATCGCGACACCACCACGAACAACAACCTGTTCGACGCCAGCGTGGGCTTCCAAGGCACCATCGGTGGCATGGATGTGGACTTCGGCGTGCGCCGCACCACCTCCAAGTTCATCGAACTGGGCCGCGGCTTCATCGTCAAGAACCTGGCTCAGGAAGCCATCAACAACCTGAGCTACGACCTGATCAATCCGTTCAACAACCCGGATTCGCTGCTCAAGTCGTTCACCACGACCACGAACCGTGACAGCCAGTACCGTCAGACCGAAATCTACGGCAACGTGACCACCGACCTGTTCAAGATGGGTGGCGGCATGGCCCGTTTGTACGTGGGCGCTGAGCACCGCACCGAAGACTACGCCGACATCTACGACTCGCTGAGCGAAGCCGGTCAGGTGCTGGGCAGCTCGGGCAATTCGTCGGGCGGTGGCCGCAATGTCGACGCCGTGTCGACCGAACTGTTCATGCCCATCGCCAAGGGCCTGGAAGCCAGCTTCGCCGCCCGTTACGAGAAGTACTCCGACTACGGCAATGACTTCTCGCCCAAGGCTTCGATCCGTTACCAGCCGATGCGCAGCCTGACGCTGCGTGGCTCCGTGGGCCGTGGCTTCCGTGCCCCGACCCTGGACATCACGACCCAGAAGCCGGCCTTCAGCGCCGACTCGATCATTGACCTGCGTCACTGCAAGGTCAACGAGCCGACGTTCACGGACGCCGACTGCGCAGAAAATTCGTTCCAAATCAACGGCCTGCGCATCGCCAATCCGACCCTGAAGTCGGAAAAGTCGAAGCAGTTCTCGTTGGGCGCGGTGTGGGATGCCACGAACTGGATGTCCATCACGGCCGACTACTGGAACACGACGATCACCAACACGATCTCGTTCATCGACGCGCAGACCATCGTGGACCGCAACAACGGCGCCGATCCCCGTCCGATCCCGAGCGGGCTGTCGATCCGTCGTGACCCGGTCACGGGCGCCATCGGTCAGATCGTGTCCGGTTACGCGAACGAAGGCGAAATCACGTACTCCGGCGTTGACCTCTCGGTCCTGCTGCAGCACAAGTACGCAGGCATCGGCAAGTTCTTCCACCGTCTGGGTGTTTCGCACCTGATCGAAGCCGATCAAGATGGCACCGACTACGTCGGCGTGTTCGGCTTGCCGAGCACCCGCGTGGCCCTGGCCAACGGCTGGTCGATGGGTGCCTTCTCGGCCGTTTGGAACATCAACATGATTGGCCAAAACGGTTCGGGCGCACTGGACGTGAACGAGTACATCACCCACGACCTGCAAGGCACCTGGAACACCCCGCTGAAGGGCACCTCGCTGACGCTGGGCGTGATCAACGTCGAGAACAAGCAACCCCAGCGCATCTCGACCAGCTCGAAGCCGTTCAACTACAGCCTGTACGACGCCTACGGCCGTCAAGTGCAGCTGACCCTGAAGGCCAAGTTCTAATCAGAACTGCGGGAGGGGGCAGGCCTGGCCTGCCTTCGTACCAGCCTGAAGCAGGGGGCCCCACTGGGGCCCCTTTTTCATGCCCGGTTGCGCGGGCTTCTCCGCCGGGACGGCGCATAAAAAACGGGGCTCGTAGCCCCGTTTCTACTTGTTACCCGCTCGGCGTCCACCGCACCAGGGCGGTCACGCCGACTCAGCTCAGGCTGTCCGCGTTTTCAAACCGCGTCATGCGCTCAGCGAACTGGCGCACGGCATGGCGTTCGGGCAGGGTCAAGTGCGGATTCCAGCAATCCATCAGCAAAATCAAGCGCGGGGCGTCGGACCGGTTCCATGCCTCGTGCTCGAAGGTGTCATCGAACATCATGGGGCGGCCTTCTTGCCACTCGTGCGGCGCATCGCCAAACACGTGCAGGGCACAGCCGGAGGGCACCCGAAGCGGCAGGTGGAACACCAAGCGGGTGTTGGTCACACC
This sequence comes from Inhella gelatinilytica, assembly GCF_016093295.1. Lineage (GTDB taxonomy): Bacteria > Pseudomonadota > Gammaproteobacteria > Burkholderiales > Burkholderiaceae_C > Inhella > Inhella gelatinilytica. Next base: position 543,541 of record NZ_JAEDAL010000001.1, read on the forward strand.
AAAGTGGCGCTTGATCAACGAACCCGGAGCCAGCAGGGAGAAACAGATTTCCGGGGCTTGTCCTTCCACCTCACACAGCTCGATGCGCGACAAAGCCGCGCTGGTGGCCGGGGCCAGGCGGTGATTGGCCTCGTAGCGTTGTCCGTGTCGGTAGAAAAACCAAGCGTCCCAGGCGGGGTTGGCCCCATCACCGCCCACGTATTTCGATCGATCATCGCCCGGCTTGAAGCCCAAGAAGTCCTCGCGGCCGGTCCCATCCCCTCCCAACATCGCCAAACCTTCGGCCCGAATTTGGGGGTAGGCCGCCAGCAACTCGGGTAACCAGGGTTGCAAGGCGGGGTCGTGATAAGGCCCCTCAGGCAATCCGGGGAAATACAGGAACTTGGGTTGTTGCCGCGACTGCGGCGGTGCCAACTCCGGCGCCTCGCCCAGAAAGTAGCGCACACAGTCTTCGAATCGGCGCATCTCTGAGCGCCCGAAACGCGCCACTTGCTCGTCCAGTACGGATTGCGCCAAAGCCTTGCGTTCTTTGCGAACCCGCTCGGACCACCAGGCCACGCCATCGTGCAGATGCGGCGGGGTGGTGGTTACGTCCATCCATTGCCCTCGCGCCTGTGCGGCCGTGAGCGCTCGCAAGCCCACAGCCACGCTGGCTGCACTCTGCCCCATTTCGTCCAGCAGATTGGCCAACACAAGTTGGGTTTCGTAGGCCGCCGGATGGCCGGCCACGAATTCCCGCAGCAGCACCAAAGCCTTGTCCGCAGCCTGGGCCTCGCAGTGGGCCTGAGCCAACTGCGCCACCAGGTCAGCATCGTCGGGCAGCAGGGTGCGGGCCCCCTCGAACCACTCAATGGCCTGCTCGGCATCCTCCCGCTGCAGGGCCAGCGCCCCGAGCCACGCCCGCGGCACCGGGCTGCCCGGATGCTCTTGCACCAGCCGCCGCAATTGCAGCTCGGCCGCCAGGGCCTGGCGGTCCTCCAGCAGCGCCCGGGCCCGCTGCAAGCCGGCGTTCAACGCACTCATGTTGGACCTTTCTAACGGGCTTTACTTGCCCTGACGAATGGCTTTTTCGTCGTTTTCGTCGAACTTGCGATTCGCGCACTCCGCGGCGTAATCGGCCTTCAGTTCGTGAATCTTGTCGTCCAGCTGCGCCGCCTTGTCATTGCGCGCGTTCCACGCATTGGCCGCCGCGTCATAGGCGGCCGCCTTCTCGTTGTAAGCCGCTGCGGCAGCCTCGTAAGGGCCGTACAGCTCCTTGCGTTGTGCCTCCAGTTCATCCGCACGCTTGCTCAACGCCTTCTGCTCGGCCGCCAACTCCATCTTGCGCTTTTCGTAAGTGCGGGAGCCCTTTTGGTCCTCCAGCTCTTCGTACCGGCGCTTCCAGTCATCGGCCTTTTCTTTTTGCTCTTTGAAGGCGGCCTGCAAATCCTTGAGCCGGGCGCCCGGGCCATCCAAGGCTTGGCGCTGAGCCTTCAGGTCTTCAGACATCTGCGCGATGCGGGCCTTCTCCGGTGCCGCTTCAGCCTGATAGCGTTCCAACTCAACCGACAAGGCCTTGGTGTCATCCTGAATCTTGATGCACCGGCGCAATTCATCGCGCGTCATGACCTTGGATGCGGCCGAAACCGTGGGCTTGGCCGCCGGAGCGGGCTGCGCCGGCTTCTTGGTGTTTTGCGCGCTCACCGAGCTGCTAATCAGGGCCGCAGCCACAGCGACGCCGAGCGCCGTTTTACGAAGTGAAGACATGGGCATTCCTTTCCATCGAACTTATTGCAGGTGCCGCGCCAGGAAGCGCTCGACGCGGGTATAGAAATCATCCCGATTCTTGGGCAGCATGAAGCCGTGCCCCTCACCCTCGTACTCCACCCACTCCACCTGTTTGTTACCCGATTGGATCAGGGCATCACGCATCTTGGTTCCATGGGGCAGCGGCACCCGGAAGTCTTTCTCACCATAGGCCAGCAACACGGGCTGCTTGATCTCCGAAGCGCGCAGCAGCGGTGAGTTCCGGCGCAGCATGTCGCGGTCTTTCTCGGCGTCACCGATGAGCTTGGGCATGCCATAGCGCATCCACGCCCCCCCCATGAAATCGCTCCAGCCCACCGAGTACATCAGCTCAATATCGGTCACCCCAACCCAGTTGATCCCGGCCTTGTAGAGCTCGGGCTCACGGACCAGACCCATCATGGTCGCGTAGCCGCCGTAGCTGGCGCCGGCGATCGCGACGCGCTTGGCATCGGCCAAACCTTGGGCGATGGCCCAGCGGGTCACGTCGGTCACGTCATCTTGCATGGCCTGACCCCACTGGCGCCAGCCGGCACGCAGGTGCTCATCGCCATAACCCTTGCTGCCCCGGAACTCGACTTCCAGCACCAGATAGCCGCGCGAGGCCAGGAACTGGGCTTCCGAATCAAACCCCCACTCATGACCCCGCACGAAGGGTCCGCCATGGACCAAGGCCACCGTCGGGAACGGGCCCTTGCCCTGCGGCTTGGTGTAGTACAGCGGCAACTCGCGGCCATCCCGCGCCTTCACGCGCAAGAATTCCTGCGTCGCCAGGCTGCGCGGGTCCAACCAGGGGCGCGTCTCTGCCACCGGAACCAAGGAGCCCGTTTCGCGATCGAACAGGCTGTACACCGCCGGCTGACGGTCCGAATAGGACGTCACCACCAGGTGGCGAGTGCTCAAACAGTTGTAACTGCATTGAATCAGGTTGTTGGTCGAAGGCAGCAGCTTGTCGATGGCGGCCTGATTGGCCTTCATCGTCGGCTCAAACCACACCTGCCCTTGCGCATCCGAGAGAAAACTCACGCCCAGGGTTTTGCGTTTGACTTGGTCAATGATGACCCGCCCTTCGAAGTCAAACCCCTTGATGGACACCAGGGGTTGGTCCGCCCGCTTGCCCGTGGCGGGGTCGTATCGGTACAGCGCAGCGGTACGGGCCGGACTGCCATCCAAAGCCGTCACCAAGAGACTGCCATCGAAATCGAATTGCAATGGCGTGAAGGCGTTGGGCTCCGGGTCCATCTGGTCGAAAGTCCCCAACGCCTTCCAGTTGCCGTCCTCATCCCGCCAGTGGTAGGTCGCGCGACTGCGCGCATCCCCCGACGTGGCCAAGCGGACGGCACCTTTGCGGTCCACCAGGAAGCTGTAGGACGCACGCGGAATATCGCCGGCGGGCAAGGACTTGAAGCCCAAGGTTTCCGTATTGATGCGCACCAACTCCGTGCTGGGTGGGATCCGGTCATCGCCCGACCCCTTCACGATGCGCAGCGCCAAGACATCGACAGAACCATCGCGAATCGGTCCGCGGAAGATGAAGTTGCTGGCCAGTGGCGGTTTGGCCGAACCGCCGAATGAGCGAGGTGCAAAGCCCCGGTCGATCACCCAAGTCAACTCGCTACCATCCGCGTTGATGGCAAAAAGGCCCTGGTCGTCCTGATCCGCGGCCGCCGCGCGGAAATCCGCCAGGCCGAACGCCAACCGATCATTGTTCACCCACTGAACATTGATGATGTCCGCGTTGTCATATTGCGCAATGCCCTTGAATTTGCGCGGCTGATCGACGTCCGCCACGGCAAGGCCCCGGCGACCTGTGGACGAAGTGACAACGGCCGCGATCTTGCGGCCATCGGGCGACATGGAGACGCCAAACACTTGAGGCGTCCTGAAAAAATCGCTCAACGGAATACTCGCTGGGGCGGGCGGCGTCTTGGCGGACTGCGCCCAAACGCCAGAAGCCACCAGCGTCAAACCCGCGGCGAGCAGCCCCAAGGGCCGCGCAAAACGAATCAACATAACCCACCCGTCGACTGAGAAAGATCAAGCCGGACAGTATAGGTTTCAGCCCCTTACACGACGCCCCCCGGTCCGCGGGCTTGGAACCCGAGCGCCATCAAATGGCCCCGTTCCTGGATCGGCGTCAATCGGACCTCAAATCCGCGGTCGACAAATGCATGCTCCAAATTTCGGAGGGTTTCATCGGAGACGGCGGCCTCACACAACTCGCGCAGCCGCAGCTGCGCATCCAACACCTGAGTCCGGAACTTCACCAAAGCCGCGGCACTGCCGGTTTGCAGCGCTTGGTTGACAACGGCCCGCGCCTCGTGCACCACATCGGGGCAAGAACTGGAGGCCAGGGCGGCGGCCAGCGCCTCTTGGGCGGCATTGAACAGGTCGCGAGTATTCAGGGCCGCAGGATCTCGATCCAGTTGCGCGCGCCCTTTTGCAGTTTGCGCGCGCGCCAACAGGGGCAGCATGCGTTCGGCACACGCCAAGAGTCCGTCCGGCGCCAGCAAGGCGTCCTGATGCATCAGCTCAGACCGCGCCAGCTGAACGGGGCGCGCTGGCTGGGCGTGCAAGGCCCAGCAAACTTGCCCCTGCGGTTTCAGAACACGGAACACTTCGGGCAGAGTCTGCGCCCAGTCCCCATATTCGACGCCGTACTGGCTGGTGATGAGGTCCATGCTCGCAGTAGCAAAGGGCAGCTGCGTGATGCTGGTTCGGGGCCACAAGCGAATCCTGGCCTCAGGCAGCGCCAGTTCGGCGACCGACGGCACATCGGCCAGGTCCACGCCGTCCACATGCCACGGGCCGTCATCCGCCCACACGGCCGCAATCAGCCGCGGTATGGCGCCGCTGCCGGTGCACAGATCCAGCACGCGTCGCTCCCCCGACACGCTCTCGAGCGCCGCACGCCAAAACCGTTCAAAAGCGCCGTCGTACCGGGCACCAAAACTACCCGCACATGAGTGCTGGGCCCCCGTCGCCCAATACCGACTCCATACCGCCGCTCGATCCACTTGAATCCCCCGACCCATCTGGGTGCAAGGGTCGGATTCTCAGGGCTTCACGACCGCGAAGGGGCCCCTTTAACCCGCAACCGCCACGCATGCAGCAAGGGCTCGGTGTAACCACTGGGCTGCGCCAAGCCTTGGAACACCAAATCCAGCGCGGCTTGGTACGCCGCTGAAGGAGAGGGGGTACCGATGCGCGGCGCCATGGGCACGTAGGCCGGGTCGCCGACGTTTTGCCCGTCCACCACTTGGGCCATTCGGGCAAAGGTTTCGCGCACCTGAGCCTCGGAAACAACGCCATGATGCAGCCAGTTGGCGATGTGTTGGCTGGAGATGCGCAAGGTTGCGCGATCCTCCATCAAACCGATCCCGTGGATATCCGGCACTTTGGAGCAGCCTACTCCTTGCTCTACCCAGCGGACCACGTAGCCCAAAATGCCCTGCACGTTGTTGTCAAGTTCCTGCTGACGCTCGGCGGCGCTCCACCGAGGGCTTTCGGCCACGGGCACGGTGAGCAACCCATCTTGCAGGGTCTGCGCCTCGGCGGCGGACAGCCCCTCGGCCTCCATCTGCGCCTGCAAGGCCGCCACATCCACCCGGTGGTAGTGCAGCGCGTGCAGCGTCGCCGCCGTGGGGCTAGGCACCCATGCGGTGTTGGCGCCGCTTTTGGCATGGGCAATCTTTTGCTCCAGCATGGCGGCCATCAAGTCAGGCATGGCCCACATGCCCTTGCCGATTTGAGCCCGGCCCCGCAGCCCGCAGGCCAGGCCGACTTTAACGTTGAGTTTTTCGTAGGCCTGAATCCACTCGGAGCTCTTCATGTCCGCCTTGCGGCGCATGGGCCCCGCGTGCATGGCCGTGTGCATCTCGTCGCCCGTGCGATCCAGGAAACCGGTGTTGATAAACGCCACCCGGTTCTGGGCCGCGGCGATACAAGCCGCCAAGTTGACGGACGTTCGCCGCTCTTCGTCCATGATGCCGAGTTTGACGGTGTTGGGAGCCAAACCCAGCATCGACTCGACGCGGTCGAACACTTCACACGCGAAGGCCACCTCGGCCGGACCGTGCATCTTGGGCTTCACGATGTAGACCGACCCCGTCCGCGAATTGCGCACCGGCCCTTTGCCATCGTGCAGCGCGATCGCCACCGTGACCAAGGCGTCCAACAAGCCCTCGGGGATTTCACGCCCGCCCTCCAGCAAAACCGCGGGATTGGTCATCAAATGGCCAACATTGCGGACGAACAGCAGCGAACGGCCGGGCAAAGTCAACTCACCGCCTTGAGGGCTTCGATAGCTGCGATCGGGGTTGAGCCGACGCTCCAGGGTCTGCGCCCCCTTCGTCACGCTCTCTTTTAGCGTGCCTTGCAAGATGCCCAGGTAGTTGCGGTAGGCGAGCACCTTGTCCTCAGCGTCCACAGCGGCCACCGAGTCTTCCAGGTCGAGGATGGTGGACAGGGCCGCCTCCAACACCACGTCCGCCACCCCCGCCCGATCTTGCCGCCCGATGGTGTGAGCGCGGTCGATCGCAATTTCCAGATGCAACCCGTGGTGGCACAGCAGGATGGCGGTCGGGGCCGTCGGCTCCCCCCGATACCCCACAAACTGCTCCGGATCCTGGAGCGCCCCCACGCCCACGCCCACGACCAACAACTGACCCTGCTCGACCCGGTAGCCTTGCGCATCCTTGTGACTGCCGTGCACCAGCGGCGCCGCCTGATCCAAGAACTGGCGGGCGAAGGCGATCACCGCCGCGCCGCGCACAGGGTTGTAGGCACCCGCCCGCTCTCGCCCCTCCGTCTCGGGAATCGCATCGGTACCGTAAAGCGCGTCGTACAAACTGCCCCAGCGGGCGTTGGCGGCATTCAAGGCGTAGCGGGCATTCATGACGGGCACCACCAACTGGGGCCCCGCCTGCCGCGCCAGTTCGTCGTCAACCTGAGCGGTCTGCGCCTGCACAGCAGCCGGCACCGGCACCAAGTAACCGATCTCCTGCAGAAACGCCCGGTACGCCGCCATGTCGGCGATGGGCCCTGGATGCGCGCGGTGCCAACCGTCCAGCGCCAGTTGCAAGCGATCGCGCTCAGCCAACAAAGCGGCATTCTTGGGGGCCAACTCGTGCGCGATCGCATCAAAACCCGCCCAGTAGCGATCAGAAGGAATGCCCGTCCCAGGCAGCACCTCCTCGTCAATAAAGCGCTTCAGGACCGGGGCGACATGCAAACGATGAATGGGGACCATGGCAAGAGTTCCAGCGGCGAAACAACAACGGGGCCCAATTTATCGCGCGCCTTTTAATCAATAAACAACCGATTCATCCATTCATTCAATACCCAAATAAGCATAATCAAAGGGTGGACCGGCTCACCCAAATCGAAACCTTCGCCGCGGTCGCAGCCCGTGGGAGCTTTACGGCGGTGGCCGAGGCCGAGGGCGTTACGCCAGCGGTCATTGGCCGCCGCATGGATGCGCTCGAAGCCCGCCTCGGCGTTCGCCTGATGCACCGGACCACGCGCAAGCTGAGCTTGACCCCCGAGGGGCAGAGCTTCTTGGAGGACTGTCAGCGCATCTTGGCAGACTGGCACGGTGCAGAAGCCCAAGTCAGCGCCGGTGGCGCCCAAGCCCAAGGCACCTTGCGCGTGACGGCGCCCGCGGGCTTCGGCCGGCGGCACGTGGCCCCCCTCATTCCCGCTTTTTTGTCTGCCCACCCGCAGCTCAGGGTGTCGCTAAACCTTGCCGACAGGGTGGTGGACTTGGTGAATGAAGGCTACGACTGCGCGGTGCGGGTGGGCGACCTGCCCGACTCCAGCTTGGTCAGTCAGCGTCTGGCCGACAACCGCCGACTGGTGGTCGCAAGTCCCGCCTACTTGCGCCAAAACGGAACGCCGGAACACCCGCGAGATTTGCTGGGGCACGATTGCTTGATGCTGAGCAGCGAAGCCAGCCAGTCGCGTGGATGGGCCTTTCAAGTGGAGGGTCACCTCCTGCACCACCGCGCGCCCAACAGCCGTCTGGAGTGCACGGACGGCCAGGTGCTGCACGACTGGTGCTTGCGCGGCCTGGGGCTCGCCTGGCGCAGCACCTGGGAAGTCGCCGGGGACCTGGAAGCCGGTCGCCTCGTCAGCGTGCTGGACGCCTTTGCCGCCCCCCCGAATGGCATTTACGCCGTTACCCCCGAGCGCTCCTTGCAGCCCCTGCGCGTGCGGCTTTGGGTGGAGCACCTGCGCGCCCACTATGCCCGCACCGAGTACTGGTTGCGGACGGGGGCCGGGGCTTGAACGCCGATCAATTGGTCTTGGTGCTGGTGGCCGCCCTGCTGCATGCGGGTTGGAACATCGCCGCCAAGCGCGCCCGCAGTGGAACGGCGGGGGACCCGCTGGTCTTCCAATTCCTGTGCGGTGCGGCCGTGCTGGTGCTGTGGGCGCCTGCGGGGCTGTGGCTGGCCTGGCGGGACTTGGCGCACTGGAGCGCCCAAGCGTGGCTACTGACCCTGGCCAGTGCAGTCATTCACCTGGCCTATTTCAGCGCCTTGCTGACGGGCTACCAACGCGCCGACCTGACCGTGGTGTACCCGGTCGCCCGTGGAACCGGACCGCTGGTGTCCAGTCTTGCCGCCGTCTTGCTCCTTGGGGAGCAACCCGGCCCCAGCGGATGGCTGGGTATCGCAGTGCTGATCCTCGGGGTACTGATGATTTCCGGTCTCACCCACCGCCGGCGGGTCACCCCCGCGGTTCTGGCGGGCTTGCGCTGGGGCGCGTTGACGGGTGCGCTCATTGCCAGCTACACCGTGGTGGACGCCTGGGCGATCAAGAACGCCGGTGTCCACCCCCTGCTGTTTGATTACCTGTGCAATGTCCTGCGCCTGGTGCTGATCGTGCCGCTCCTTTGGGGGCGCTCCACCCACCACTTGCGCACCAGCTGGCAGGCAGACCGCCGCGCGATCGGGATCATTGGCTTGTTTTCGCCCCTGGCCTACACCTTGATGTTGTGGTCGCTTCAAACCGCCCCGCTGTCGGTCGTGGCCCCCCTGCGTGAGTGCTCCATGCTCTTCGCCGCGCTACTGGGTGGGCATCTGTTGCAGGAGCAGGATCGCGGCCTGCGGTTGGCTGGCACCGTGTGCATGGGGCTCGGGGTGGCGCTGCTCGCCTCAAGCCCCCAGCCAGTCGGCTAGCTGCAACAGATCGGCCCCCACAAACACCGGCTTCGCGTGCAGGGGGGCGGGCGGCATCCCATGATGCGGGCGAACAATCCACGCACTGGGCTGACCCGCCGCATGCGCGCCTTCAATGTCCAGTGCGGCGTCATCCCCCACATGGAGGGCCTGGCCCGGCGACACACCCAGGCGCTCACAGCCTGCCTGAAAGAAATCGGCGTGGGGCTTGCCCCGGCCATGATCGCGCGCGCTCAGGCGTCCGACAAAGAAATGGGCCAAGCCCATGCGGTGCAGTTCCGCATTGCCATTGGTCAGCGCCAGAAGCGGAAACCGTGCGGCCAAACGCGTGAGCGCGGGCAACGCATCCGGGAACAGCGTGACGCGATGGCGCCATTCAAAAAAATGCTCAAACGCAGGCTCGGCCCAGGCGGCATCGTCACCGGCCGCAACCAACGCCCGCTCAATCGAGACCTTGCGCGCCCAAGTGAAGTCGTGCGCGCGATCTGGGAACTCCAATGCCACGGTGTCGCGTAACTCGCGCAGAGCCGCCACATCAAAGCGGGCGGCAGTGGCCGGTGCGTTCTGCGCCAGCCAGACGTGCAACGCGGCCTCGGCGCGTTCGATCACCGGCGCAATAGGCCACAGCGTTTCGTCCAGATCCAGCGTCAGCGCCCGCACGCTCGACGGTTTGGTCACAGCCAACCCTTGCGACGGAAGTACGTGAAGGGAGCGACCACCGAGATCGCCATCAAGCCCAACGCCATGGGGTACCCCCAGGGTTGATCCAGTTCGGGCATGAACTTGAAGTTCATGCCGTAAACACTGGCAATCAGAGTCGGGGGCAGCAGTGCCACCGACGCCACCGAGAAGATCTTGATGATCTTGTTCTGGTTGATGTTGATGAAACCGACGGTCGCATCCATCAAGAAGTTGATCTTGTCGAACAGGAAGGCGGTGTGACTGTCCAGCGAGTCGATGTCGCGAAGAATCTGGCGCGAGTCTTCGAACTGCTCGGCCGTGAGCATGCGACTGCGCATCATGAAGCTCAGCGCGCGCCGGGTGTCCATCACGTTGCGGCGAATACGGCCGTTCAAGTCTTCTTCACGGGCAATGGCCGTCAGGACCTCACTGGCGGTCTGGTCGTCCACCTGCTCGCGCAGCACCCGTGCACTGATGGCGTTCAAGGCGTCGTAGATCCCCTCCAGCGCATCGGCGCTGTACTCCGCGTCCACGTCATACAGTTTGAGCAGCACATCCTTGGCGTCGTCAATCAACGCCGGGGTGCGCCGCGCCCGCAGTCGCAGCAGGCGGAACACCGGCAGATCTTCTTTGCGCACCGAGAACAAGGTGTTGCGAAAGAGGATGAACGCCACGCGCACGTTGCGGGATGCCCCCTCTTCGTCCAAGCGCAAGAAGTCCGAACGGATGTGCAGTTGGCCATCGTCCTCTTCGTAAAAGCGGGCCGACTCCTCCAGGTCATCGTCCACTGCATCGTCGGGAATGCTGAGCCCAAAGTGGGTGGTGACCCACTGCTTTTCCTCCTCGCTGGGGTCTTCGAGATCCACCCAAGTCGGTCGAATCTGGGCGGCCTGAGGACCATCGAAGTCCGTCAGAGGTAAACCGGCCAAGCGGCCGTTTTCGAGCGTGAAGATGTTGAGCATCGGCGCTGCGGGCTTTAGCGAGGCGGATGGGCCTCAGGTCGGGGAAAGGTGCTTGGGGTCGTCACCGTCACACCGACGCGCCTGCGTGCGGTGGACGGTCACCGAGGGTGATCACTGTCCAAGAGGGGGCTCCAAGGGAGAAAACGAATCATTATGGCCGTCGAATCGTGCCTCGGGCGCACGGTTTTTCTCGGGTTTTTTAAGGAGCTTCAGGGGCTTGCGGAGTGCGGTGGGACGGGGCACACTGGACTCGTCACTGGAGTTGATTTGTTGCTCGCCCGTCTGCTTCTCACAGCGCCCGCGCTGTTTCACCTGGCCCCGCAAGGCGCCGGGTCAGCGGCCAAGAGCAACCCCCTCCTCGACCGACCCGCGCTGGTTTCCGACGGCCTGAATGGCCGAGTCGAGAGCCAGCGCGTTTTTGTTGCGCTGCCTTGAAAGGAGGCTCCTTTATGAATCTGACGATCAGCGGACACCACCTGGAAGTGACCCCGGCTCTGCGTGAATACGTGGTGACGAAGCTGGATCGCGTGACGCGCCATTTCGACCAAGTCGTGGACGTCAACGTGCTGCTCACCGTAGAAAAGCAAAAGGAGAAAGAACGTCGACAGCGCGCGGAAGTGACCGTGCGGGTCAAGGGCAAGGACATCTTCGTGGAACAGGCGAACGAGGACCTGTATGCCGCCATCGATCAGTTGATGGACAAGTTGGATCGGGCCGTGTGCCGTCACAAGGAAATGACGCAGGCCCACAGCCATACCCCCGCCAAGAGGTTGGACATCGAAGCCGCGTCTTGAGCGACTGGGCTCAGCAAAAAGGCGGCCTCGCGCCGCCTTTTTGCTGATGTCTGCGGCGATTTCACCTGATTTCTATAATTTGCCTCCTCCCGGGTTCACGCCCGCCGCCCTTTTCACCCCATGAACCGACTCGCCGCCATCCTGCCTGCACAAAACGTGCAAGTGGGCGTGGACGCCACCAGCAAGAAGCGCGCCTTTGAACAGGCGGGCTTGCTGTTTGAAAACCATCAAGGCATCGCCCGCGCGTCGGTCACGGACAACCTGTTTGCCCGCGAGCGCCTGGGGTCCACCGGCTTGGGCCATGGCGTGGCGATTCCCCATGGGCGGATCAAGGGACTCAAGAACCCTTTGGCGGCCGTGCTGCGCCTGCAGCAGCCGATTGGGTTTGACGCCCCGGATGAAGAGCCCGTGACTTTGCTCATCGTGCTGCTGGTCCCCGAAGCGGCGACCCAGCGGCACCTTGAAATCCTCTCTGAGATTGCGGAAATGCTCAGTGACCGGGAGTTGCGCGAGCGCTTGAAAACCGACACGGACACCGGGGCCCTGCATCGCTTGATCACGCAATGGCAACCGGCCCCGTCGACCGCATGATCGCGCAGAGGGTGCGCGCATGAAGGCGGTTTCGATCAGCGCGGATCGGCTTTTTGAAGAACACCGCGAATCTTTGCGCTGGCACTGGATCGCTGGCCATGCCCACCCGGAGCGTCGATTTGACGAGGCCGCACTCCGCGACGCCCAGTCGGCCGCCGATTTGGTCGGATACCTGAACTACATCCATCCCTACCGGGTGCAAATCGTCGGCCACCGTGAGGTCGCTTATTTGACCCAGGCCAGTGACGAGGTGCTGGATCGGCGGGTTTCCCGCATCGTCACATTGGAGCCGCCGGTCATCATCATTGCCGATGCCTCCGAGCCCCCACCCAAGTTGGTCGCCATGTGCGACCGGGCCGATATTCCGCTGTTCCGCACCGACGCCTCGGCGGGTTATGTGATCGACGTGGTGCGCTCCTATTTGGCGCAGTTGTGCGCCATCCGCACCTCTCGCCATGGGGTGTTCTTGGACATTCTTGGGTTGGGCGTGCTCGTTACGGGCGAGTCGGGGCTCGGCAAGAGCGAACTGGGCCTGGAACTGATTTCCCGCGGCCACGGCTTGGTTGCCGACGATGCCGTCGATTTTTTTCGCATCGCCCAGGACGTGATCGTGGGGCGCTGCCCGGAACTGCTGGCCAATTTGCTGGAGGTGCGGGGCATTGGCCTGCTGGACATCAAAGCCATCTTTGGCGAGACCGCCGTACGCCGCAAGATGCGCCTCAAGCTCATCGTGCACTTGGTGCGTCGCGAAACCCTGGAACGCGATTTCGAGCGCATCCCCTACGAGCCGCTGTATGAAGACGTGCTCAATGTGCCGACCCGCAAAGTGGTGATCGCCGTGGATGCCGGCCGCAACTTGGCGGTGTTGGTCGAGGCCGCCGTGCGCAACACCATCCTGCAGTTGCGCGGCATCGACACCTACCAAGAGTTCGTCCAGCGCCACCAACGGGCGCTGGAGCGCGGGGGCGACGAGCCCCTCTGACCACGCGCGCCGTGGCGGCAGGGCTTAGCCCTTGCGACTCGGGCAGTCTTTCTTGATGCAGTCGGCGTAGAGCGACAGGGAGTGCTCTTGCAGCGCAAAGCCGCGTTCGCGGGCAATGGCCTGCTGCCGCTGCTCAATCGCTTCGTCGAAAAATTCTTCGACCTTCCCGCAGGTCAGGCAGACCAGGTGATCGTGATGATGGCCTTCATTGAGTTCAAAGACGGCCTTGCCCGACTCAAAGTGGTTGCGATGCAAAAGTCCCGCCTGCTCAAACTGGGTCAGGACCCGATACACGGTGGCCAATCCTATGTCCGCGTCCTCTGCCAACAAGATTTTGTAAACATCCTCGGCGCTGAGGTGACGGCGCGAAGAGCGCTGAAAGACTTCCAGCACTTTGATGCGCGGCAGGGTGGCCTTGAGGCCGCTGTTTTTGATCTCTTCGCTGTGCGTCATGCCGGCCTGCCCAAGGCGGGTTGAACAACTTACCTAGAATCGTTCGATCATAGCCAGCAGGCGATTCGGCCTGCGGCGCAAAGGGGCAGCCCCCCGGGATTGGATGCTTGAGCATGTTTGATTCGACGCGATTGTTCTGCCGCGGCCTGGTGCCTGTGGCCTTGTTGGCCCTGGCCGGCTGCTCGTCCTGGGTGAACCATGGCGACCGTTTCATGGGCGTGGTGCCGCTCTATCGAGTCGAAATCGTGCAAGGCAATGTGGTCACCAAGGAGATGGCCGCTCAGGTCAAACCGGACATGACGCGGGAGCAGGTGCGCGATGTCCTGGGCTCTCCGATGGTGGCCGATGTCTTCCACACCCAGCGCTGGGATTACGCCTTCAGCATTCGCCGTCAAGGTGCCGCGCCCCAGGCGCGCCGTGTGGTGGCCTGGTTTGAAGGCGACAGGCTCAAGAATCTGGAGGTCCCCGCCGACCTGCCGACGGAAAGCGAATTCGTGGCCTCAATCAACACCTTCAAGGGCAAGGGCGGAACGCCCAAGTTGGAACTGAGCGACGCCGAGCGCGCGGCGCTGCCCAAACCCGTTCGACCCGAGGCCAAAACGGCGGAGCCCACGGGGGCCACCCGCGCGTTCCCGCCGCTGGAAAAGTGAGCCCGCGCTTGCGTATCGCCCTGGCCGGTGCCAGCGGCCGCATGGGTCAAATGCTGGTGCAGCAAATCCTCGCCTCCAGCGACTGCCTCTTGGTGGGCGCTGGGGTGAGCCCGCAGTCCGGCCAGCTGGGACAGGACGCCGCTCAAGGCCTGGGTCAAACCTGCGGGGTGCGTTTCAGCGCCGACTTGAACGAAGTCCTGGCCGATGCCCAAGTACTGATTGATTACTCTCGGGTCGAGAGCAGTCTTCGCAGCCTGGTGGCTTGCGAAACCTTGGGGCTGCCGCTGGTGATCGGCACCACGGGGTTTGGGCCCGGTGAGCGTGAGCGACTGGCTCAAGCGGGCCAGCGGATCCCTGTGCTGTGGGCCCCCAACACCAGCATTGGCGTCAACGTGGTCATGGCGCTGCTGGAGCAGGCGGCGCGACAGTTGAACGCAGGCTATGACATCGAAATCGTCGAAGCCCACCACCGCCACAAGGTCGACGCCCCAAGCGGGACGGCGCTGCAGATGGGCGAGGTGATGGCCCGCGCCCAGGGTCACAGCCTGGCCGAGGTGGCGACCTACACGCGGGAGGGCCACACCGGGCCCCGCGAGGCGGGCCGCATCGGCTTCTCGACCGTGCGCGGCGGGGACATCGTCGGCGACCACACGGTGATGTTCTGCGGCGAGGGCGAACGCATTGAAATCGCGCACAAGTCCAGCAGTCGGGTGCATTACGCACAAGGTGCGCTCCATGCTGCGCGCTGGCTCGCCAACCAAGCGCCGGGTCTGTACGCCATGCGCGACTGCCTGTAAGCCATGCCCGACTTCATTCATGTTTGGTCCGCCACCGATGTCATTGGCCGCACCGTGGCTTTGCTGCTATTGGCCATGTCGGTGCTGAGCTGGTCCCTGATTTTTTGGCGCAGCCTCACGCTCTGGCGCGCGCAGTCTGGCTTGCCCCCTGCCCTGGCGGCCTTCTGGGCCGCCCCCACGTGGGAGCAGGGCAGCACCCAGGCGGCCCAGCTGGACCGCGAAGGGCTGCTGGCACCGCTGCTTCAAGCCAGCACCGCACCTCAGGTGCAGGGCTCGCTGGCCGAGCAAGGGCCGGTCGACGCCCGATTGACCCGCCAACTGCGGGATGCCTTGCACCTCAGTCTGCGCCGGCTGAGCTTCGGTCAGGTCGCGCTGGCGTCGATTGGCGCGACTGCGCCCTTTGTGGGGCTCTTCGGTACGGTGTGGGGGATTTACCAAGCGCTGTTGGACCTGGGCGGCGGGGGCGCCCTGAGCATGGACCGCATCGCGGGGCCGGTGGGGGAGGCCCTGGTGATGACGGCCGCCGGCTTGGCGGTCGCGATTCCCGCCGTGCTGGCCTACAACATCTTCGGCAAACGTGTCGCCGCACTGGAAGCCGAGCTGGAAGGGTTTGCGCACGATTTGCGCGAGTGGCAGGCCGCGCGGGCCGCACGATGAGTTTTGGGCGCCTGGAGCGGCGGGAAGCCGCGCCGCCGATGAGCGACATCAACATGACGCCGCTGATCGACGTGATGCTGGTGTTGCTGGTCATCTTCATGGTGGCCGCACCGCTGATGACGGCGGCCCTGCAGCTGGACCTGCCCAAAGCCATGGCCGCCCAGCCCCTGCCCAGCAGCGCGGCAGAACCCGCACGAGTCTCGTTGGATGCCCGGGGTCAGGCGTTTTGGAACGATCAGGCCGTCGACGCCGCAACGCTGCAAGCCCGCTTGACCGCCTTGGCGCAGGCCGATCCCGAAGCCGAGATTCAGCTGGCCATCGATCAAACCGTGCCCTACGGTCGTGTGGCGACCTTGCTGGACCAGCTGCAGTCACTGAAGCTGACCCGGCTGGCTTTCGTGACCGCCGCACCAGCCTCCGCGCCCCGGTAAGGCGACGCCGGCCTCATAGGACAATGGGGGCATGAGTACCCCCATCGAGTTCTCGCCGCGCACCATCGAAGCGCGCGCCCACGCCCATTGGTCCGCCATCGACGCTTACAAGGTCGTCGAGGACGCCAGCAAGCCCAAGTACTACGCCTGCTCCATGCTGCCCTACCCCTCGGGCAAGCTGCACATGGGCCATGTGCGCAACTACACCATCAACGACATGCTGGCGCGCCAGCTGCGCATGCAGGGCTACAACGTCCTGATGCCCATGGGCTGGGACGCCTTCGGCCTGCCGGCCGAGAACGCCGCACTCAAGGGCAAGGTGCCGCCCGCGCAGTGGACCTACTCCAACATCGCGGTGATGAAGAGCCAGATGCAGGCCATGGGCCTGGCCATCGACTGGAGCCGCGAAGTCGCCACCTGCGACCCCACGTACTACAAGTGGAACCAGTGGCTGTTCCTGAAGATGCTGGAAGCCGGCATTGCCGAGCGTCGCACCCAGATCGTCAATTGGGACCCGGTGGACCAGACCGTGTTGGCCAACGAGCAGGTCATTGATGGCAAAGGCTGGCGCAGCGGTGCCCCGGTGGAAAAGCGCGAGATCCCGGGCTACTACCTGAACATCGTCAAGTACGCCGATGAGCTCTTGAGCGCGGTGGCCAACCCCGAGGACCCGAACTACCTCAGCGGCTGGCCCGAACGCGTGCGCCTGATGCAGGAGAACTGGATCGGCAAGAGCGTGGGCGTTCGTTTCGCCTTCCCGCACGAGATCCGCGGCGTTGACGGCCAGCTGATTCAGGACGGCAAGCTCTACGTCTTCACCACGCGCGCCGACACGATCATGGGCGTGACCTTCTGCGCCGTGGCGCCCGAGCACCCGCTGGCCGCGCATGCTGCCGCCACAAACCCCAAGCTCGCCGCCTTCATCGAGGAATGCAAGGCCGGGGGCACCACCGAGGCCGAGTTGGCCACGCAGGAAAAGAAGGGCCAGCCCACGGGCCTGTTCGTGACCCACCCGCTGACCGGCGCGCAGGTCGAGGTGTGGATCGGCAACTACGTGCTGATGAGCTATGGCGACGGCGCCGTGATGGGGGTGCCTGCGCACGACGAGCGCGACTTCGCCTTTGCCAACAAGTACGGGCTGCCGATCAAGCAGGTCATTGACGTCAACGGCCACGCCTATGACACCACCACCTGGCAGGAGTGGTACGCCGACAAGCAGAACGGCCGCTGCATCGAATCGGGCGTGCTGAACGGCCTGGGCTTCGCCGAGGCCGTGAGCAAGGTGGCTGACTTGGTCGCCGCCAAGGGCTTGGGCGAAAAGAAGACCACCTTCCGCCTGCGCGACTGGGGCATCAGCCGCCAGCGCTATTGGGGCACGCCGATCCCCATCATCCATTGCGAGGATTGCGGCCCGGTGCCCGTGCCCGAAAAAGACCTGCCCGTGGTGCTGCCTGAGGACTGCATCCCCGACGGCAGCGGCAACCCGCTGAAACACCGCGCGGACTTCCTGCACGTCGACTGCCCCAAGTGCGGCAAGCCGGCGACGCGCGAGACCGACACCATGGACACCTTCGTGGATTCGTCCTGGTACTTCATGCGCTATTGCGACCCGACCAACACCGAGGCCATGGTGGCGGGCGGCACGCAATATTGGATGCCGATGGACCAGTACATCGGCGGCATCGAACACGCCATCCTGCACCTGCTGTACGCACGCTTCTGGACCAAGGTGATGCGCGACCTGGGCCTGGTCAAGGTCAGCGAGCCTTTCAAAAAGCTGCTCACGCAAGGCATGGTGCTCAACCACATCTACAGCCGCAAGGGCGAGAAGGGTGGCATTGAGTACTTCTGGCCGCATGAGGTTGAGAACGTGTTCGGCGAGGACGGCCGTGTCACCGGCGCCAAGCTGAAATCCGATGGCTCGATGGTTGAGTACAACGGCATCGGCACGATGTCCAAGTCGAAGAACAACGGCGTGGACCCGCAGGCGCTGATCGACCAGTACGGTGCCGACACCGCCCGCCTCTTTGTGATGTTCGCCAGCCCGCCCGAGCAGACGCTGGAGTGGAACGACGCCGGCGTCGAAGGCGCGCACCGCTTCCTGAAGCGGGTGTGGAACTTTGGCCAAAAGCAGGCCGAGTTGCTGAAGGCGGCGGGCCGCGACTTCAACGCCCTGAGCGCCGACGCCAAGGCCCTGCGCCGCGAGGTGCACTTGGTGCTCAAGCAGATCAGCCACGACTACGAGCGCCTGCAATACAACACCGTGGTCAGCGGCGCAATGAAGCTGCTGAACGCGCTCGAAGGCTTCAAGAGCCCGGCCGCCGGCGACGCCGCCGCGCTACGCGAGGGCGTCTCGGTGCTGCTGCGCGCGCTGTACCCGGCCTGCCCGCACCTCACCCATGTGATGTGGGAAGACCTGGGCTTTGCCGGCGATCTGGGTGACCTGCTCGATGCGCCCTGGCCCAAGGTCGACGACGCAGCGCTGGTTCAAGATGAAATTGAACTGATGCTGCAGATCAGCGGCAAGCTGCGCGGCTCGATCAAAGTGCCCGCTGGTGCCGACAAGGCCGCCATCGAGGCCGCCGCCCTGGCCACAGAAGAGTTCGCCAAGTTCAGCAATGGCGCGGTGCCCAAAAAGGTCGTGATCGTGCCGGGCCGTTTGGTGAACGTGGTCCTCTGATGGCCGTTCACCGACGCACAGCCCTGGGCCTGCTGCCGGCGGCGCTGCTGGCCGGCTGCGGCTTTCAGCTGCGGCAGGCGCCGCAGCTGCCCATGGAGCGCCTCCACCTCAGCGGGTTTGGCGAGCGCTCACCGCTGCGCCTCGCCTTAGAGCGCCAGCTGGCCCGCACGCCCGTGCAAGTGGTTCCGCAGCGCTCGCAGGCCCAGGTCGTGCTGGAGGTCTTGAGGGAGTCTCACCATCGGGTGGCGGTGGCCAGCACGGCGGCGGGCCAAGTGCGCGCCTGGCAGCTGCATTTGGTGCTCAGCTATCGCTTGACCACCCCACAGGATGAAGTCTTGCTGCCCACGTCCGAGTTGCACTTGACCCGCGACCTCAGCACCACCGAGTCCTTGGCGCTGGCCAAAGAAGCCGAAGAGGCCGACCTGCGACGGGCCATGCATGCCGAGGCCGTCTCGTTGCTCCTGCGGCGGCTGGCCGCGATTCGCTTGAAGTAAGCGCTGCGCCGTGCAAGTCAAGCTGGACGACCTGGACACCCACCTCGGCAAGGGCTTGCGGGCGGTGTACACGGTGCACGGGGACGAAACCCTGCTCGCCAATGAAGCGTTGGATACCGTTCGTCGCACGGCCCGGCAACAGGGATTTGACGAGCGCCAAGTGTTCACCGTCGCGGGCGCGCACTTCGACTGGAGCGGGGTGCTGGGCGAGTCCGCCGCCCTCTCGCTGTTCGCCAGCCGGCGCATTGTCGAAATTCGCATCCCCAGCGGAAAGCCCGGCAAAGAAGGCAGCGAGGCGCTGCAGCAACTCGCAACCCAAGCTGGACCGGACTTGTTGGTCTTGGTCAGCCTGCCCCGTCTGGACCGCACCCAGCAGACCAGCGCCTGGTTCGCCGCCCTGGATGGCGCAGGCGTGAACCTGCGGGCCGACCCCATTGAGCGCCGCGCCCTGCCGGCATGGCTGGCCGGACGCGCCCGCCGCCTGGGGCTTCGTTTGGCCGACGGCCCTGCGGGCCAGGAAGCCCTGACCGTGCTGGCCGATCGCGTGGAAGGCAATTTGCTGGCCGCCCAACAAGAACTGGAAAAGCTGGCCCTGCTGTTCCCCGACACCCCCCTGACCGCGGAGGGGATCGAGTCGGCCGTCACCGACGTGGCCCGTTTCGAGGCTGGGCAGCTCTCCGAAGCCCTGTGGGCCGGGGACGTGGGGCGCTGCCTGCACCTGCTCGATGCCCTGGAGGCCGAGGGCGAGGCCGTCGTTCGCCTGCACTGGTTGTTGGCCGACGACATCCGGGCGCTGCGTCGCCTCAAACGGGCGCTGGCTGCGGGGCAACCGCAGCCGCTGGCGATGCGAGAGGCCCGGGTGTGGGGCCCAAAAGAAAAATGGTTTGAGCGCGCCCTGCCCCGCTTGAGCCTGGTTCAGCTGGATCAGCTGCTTATCGCCGCCCACCAGGTCGAGGGCATTTGCAAAGGGTTGCGGGAACCCGGCTGGCCGCTGGACCCCTGGGCCGCATTGCGCCAATGGACGTTGATGGGCTGCGAAGCCCTGACCCATCAGCGCTTACGAGCCTGAGGCCGCACAGCGATTCACGCGTCGCCGTCTTCCAGCAATTCGCACAGGGCGCCGAGCCCGGCCATCACCGTGGCCACGCGAACCGCATGGCGGTTGCCGCCAAACTGCTCACGCCACACCCGCACCAGACGCCCATCGTGCGCGATTGCCAAACACACGGTGCCCACCGGCTTGCCCTCCGAGCCCCCGCTGGGGCCGGCAATGCCCGTAACCGCCAGCGCCCAGTCCAGTGGCGCATGGGCCAGCAAACCCCGGGCCATGTGCCCTGCCACCGCCTCGCTGACCGACCCATTCAGGCTGATCACGGCCGCCGGCACGCCCAGCAGCTCCGTCTTGGACTGATCGGAGTAACTGACGACGCCTCGCTCAAACCATTGACTGGAGCCGGCCAGCGAGGTGCAGGCCGCCCCAATCAAACCGCCCGTGCAACTCTCCGCCACCCCCATGCGCTCCTTGCGGCGAATCAGGGCCACCGCGATGCGTTCAATCAGTTCGGCTTCTTCGGCAAACATGGTCGTCTCCTCTCAGCGCAACAGGGCCACGGCCGCAA
This sequence comes from Inhella gelatinilytica, assembly GCF_016093295.1. Taxonomy (GTDB): domain Bacteria; phylum Pseudomonadota; class Gammaproteobacteria; order Burkholderiales; family Burkholderiaceae_C; genus Inhella; species Inhella gelatinilytica. The sequence goes on from NZ_JAEDAL010000001.1 coordinate 564,298, forward strand.
ACCAGACCCCCAGCGTACAGGCCGCCGCAACAAAGTCATCCAGCATGATCCCCAATCCCTGGCGCCAACCAATGGCCTCGCCCGGCCGGAGCTTGAAGGCCTGGTCCGCCCAGCGCACCGGGCCCGGCTTGGCGGCATCGAATAGCCGGAACAGGCCGAACAGCACGGCCTGCTGCCAAAAATCGACGGGGCCGACCGCCCACAGCACCCCCCAAAACGCCAGTACCTCATCCCACACGATGGCGCCGGGGTCCGCCATCCCCAGGTGCTGAGCACAGCGCGTACAGGCCCAGACGCCCACCGCCGCGCCCAACACCAGCAGCATCAGCCACTCCGCAGGACCGAACCAACGACTCAAGAGCGCATAACCGACCCAGGCCGCCAGCGTGCCGGCCGTACCCGGTGCCTTGGGCGAAAGGCCAGAGCCCAGGCCCAACGCAATCCAGCGCGCAGGATGCGCCACCATGAAACGAAAGCTGGGGTGGGTACTCATGGGCTCTTGAAGTGGTCAAAGCTTTGCAGGCCCGAGTCAAAAAGCCGGCCTTGCGCATCGGTGAGCCGCAGCCCGGGCTCGGGGTCAATCTGCCCGACCGCCGTCAAGCGCACGCCCAGCGATTGCCCCAGCGCGACCACCGCCGCGTGGTCCTGGCTCGGGGCGGTGAACACCAGTTCGTAATCGTCCCCTCCGGTGAGCGTACAGAGCCGCTGCACCCCAGTACTCTGCGCGGCCAACAAGGCGCTTCGCGGCAGGGCATCGGCACGAATCGTCGCCCCGACGTTCGAGGACTTCAGCACATGGCCCAGATCCCCCAGGAAGCCATCCGACACGTCAATCGCGCTGGTCGCCAGCCGCCTCAGCGCCAGCCCCAAGGCCACCCGCGGCTGAGGGCATTCCATGGCACGACGCACCTGCGCAAAAGCCTCCCCAGGCAGCGCCAGACGGCCACGAAACACCTCCAGCGCCAAACGGGCATCGCCCAAACTGCCGCTGACCCACACCTCGTCCCCCACACGGGCGCCGCTGCGCAGCAGGGCTTGCCCCGTCGGCACCTCCCCCATCACGGTTACGCTCACGTTGAGGGGGCCAGCGGTCGTGTCCCCCCCAGCCAGCACGATGCCGTGGGCATCCGCCAGCGCAAACAGTCCCTGAGCGAAAGCGTCGCACCAAGCCGCATCGGCGCGCGGCAAGGCCAAGGCCAAAAAGAACGCCTTGGGGGTCGCACCACAAGCGGCGAGGTCTGACAGGTTGACGGCCAGGGCCTTATGGCCCAGTCGATCCGGTTCGACCGTGGACAAGAAGTGCCGCCCCTCCACCAGCATGTCGGTCGACACCAACCACTGGCAGCCAGGGGTGGGTTGCAGCACCGCACAGTCGTCCCCAATGCCCACCGCCACCACGCCCTTGGGGGTGGCGCGTTGGAAGCAGCGGTGGATCAATTCAAACTCACCAAGCGACATGCAGGGTTCGCATAAAAGCAGAAGCTTGGATCGTAGGGGCTGCGGCACACTCGGCTCCTTTGGAGCCTTCACTCCCCGCCATGCCGACGACCGAAGAACAACGCGCCCAGTTGCGCCAAGCCGCCCTCGAATATCACGAGTTCCCGACGCCGGGCAAGCTCGCCATCACCGCCACCAAAGGGCTGGTGAACCAGCGGGACTTGGCGCTCGCCTACTCGCCCGGCGTGGCGGCCGCCTGCGAGGCCATCGTCGAAGACCCGGCCTCGATCTTTCGCTACACCGCCCGCGGCAACTTGGTGGCCGTGGTCACCAATGGCACGGCCGTGCTGGGCCTGGGCGACATCGGCCCTGAAGCCGCCAAGCCCGTGATGGAAGGCAAGGCGGTGCTGTTCAAAAAGTTCGCCGGCATCGACGTCTTTGACATCGAGCTGCGCGAGAAGGACCCGGCCAAGCTCGTCGAAATCATCGCCGCCATGGAGCCCACCTTTGGCGGCATCAACCTGGAAGACATCAAGGCCCCGGACTGCTTCGAGGTCGAACGCCGCTTGCGCGAGCGCATGAAGATTCCGGTCTTCCACGACGACCAGCACGGCACGGCCATCGTCGTCGGCGCCGCTTTGATCAATGGCCTCAAGGTCCTGGGCAAGAAGCTGGACGAGATCAAACTCGTGACCAGCGGCGCCGGCGCCGCTGCGCTGGCCTGCTTGAACCTGCTGGTCAAGCTGGGGGTCCCGCGCAAAAACATCTGGGTGACGGACCTGGCCGGGGTGGTCTATGAGGGCCGCACCGAGCTGATGGACCCGGACAAGATTCAGTTCGCTCAAAAGACCGACGCTCGCAAGCTCGCCGAGGTGATTGCCGGCGCCGATGTGTTTCTGGGCCTGTCGGCCGGCGGCGTGCTCAAGCCGGATATGGTCAAGGCGATGGCACAGCGCCCCTTGATCCTGGCCCTGGCCAACCCGACCCCGGAAATCCTGCCGGAAGAGGTGCAAGCGGTGCGCGACGACGCCATCATGGCCACCGGTCGCAGCGACTACCCCAACCAAGTCAACAACGTCCTGTGCTTCCCCTACATCTTCCGGGGGGCGCTGGACTGCGGCGCCACCACGATCACCGATGAGATGGAAGTGGCGGCCGTGCACGCCATCGCGGAACTGGCGCAAGCGGAGCAAAGCGAGGTGGTGGCCGCCGCCTACGCCGGCGCCAAGCTGAGCTTCGGGCCGGACTATCTGATCCCCAAGCCTTTTGATCCGCGGCTGATGGAGCGCATCGCCCCCGCCGTGGCCAAGGCCGCGATGGACAGCGGGGTCGCCCAACGCCCCATTCAAGACTTCGCGGCCTATCGCGAAAAGCTGCAGAGCTTCGTCTACGCCAGTGGCACAACGATGAAGCCCATTTTCAACATCGCCAAGAAGGCCAAAGCCAAACGGGTGGTGTTTGCCGAGGGCGAGGACGAGCGCGTGATGCGCGCGGTTCAGGTCGTGGTGGACGAGGGTCTGGCACGACCCATCCTCGTGGGTCGACCCGCCGTGATCGCGCGACGCTGTGAGCGCTTCGGCCTGCGCGTGCGTCCGGGCCAGGACTTCGAGGTCTGCAACATCGAGGACGATCCGCGCTACCGCGACTTCTGGCAGACCTACCACCAGATGGGGGAACGCAAGGGTGTCACCGAGCAACTCGCCAAGATCGAGATGCGCCGTCGACTGACCCTGGTCAGCGCCATGTTGCTGCACAAAGGCGATGCCGACGGCATGCTGTGCGGCACCTGGAACACCACGGCCTCGCACCTGCACTACATCGACCAGATCATCGGCAAGCGACCGGGTGTCAAAACCTATGCCTGCATGAATGGCCTGATCCTGCCCGGGCGGCAGGTCATGCTGGTGGACACCCACGTCAACTACGACCCTTCGGCCGAGCAGTTGGCGGAAATCACCATCCTGGCCGCCGAGGAAATGCGCCGCTTCGGCCTGCGCCCCAAGGCCGCTCTGCTGAGCCACTCCAACTTTGGCTCCAGCAACCAGCCCTCAGCCCTGAAGATGCGAGAAACCCTGGGGCTGCTGCGCGACCAAGCGCCTTGGCTGGAGGTGGACGGTGAAATGCACGGCGACACCGCCCTGGACGCGGCGTACCGCACCAAACTCATGCCCCGCTCGACCCTCAACGGCGAGGCAAACCTGCTGGTGATGCCCAACATCGATGCCGCCAACATTGCCTACAACCTGCTGAAAACCACGGCCGGCAGCGGCATCGCGATCGGCCCGGTCCTCCTGGGGGCCGCCAAGCCGGTGCACATCCTGACCCCTTCGGCCACGGTGCGCCGCATCGTGAACTTGACGGCTTTGACGGTCGCGGATGCCAACGCGGGCCGTTAATTTCAATTTTTTTGCACTGCAGCGAAATTCAGCAATTCGACGCAAGTTGTTGATTTAAAAAGCGATGCCCACCCTCCAGAGCCGCGCAACTGGGGATGCCCCCAGGCCGCACGAGCATCCGCAGGCTTGAGCTTTTAGCCTCAATTCGCTACCATTTAGGGCTGAATTCAGGGCAAACCCGTGGTATTGATGGGAACGAGGACGGAAACGCAACGTCCATGGCGGTGGTGGGGATCGTGCATTGCACAAAGCCTGCTGCTTGGGGCCCTGCTGGCCGGTTCGCCGGCGCAGGCCCGCGAGGCAGCGGCAGGCTCCACACCGGATGTGGCGTTGTCGGAGCTTCCGGTTCAAGCGCGTCGAACGCATGAACTGGTCTTGGCAGGGGGGCCCTTTCCCTTTGCCAAGGACGGCACCGTGTTTGGCAATCGCGAACGCTTGCTCCCAAAAAAATCACGCGGGCATTACCGCGAATACACGGTCAAAACACCCAAGACCCGAGGTCGAGGGGCGCGGCGATTGGTGTGCGGCGGTGAAGTTCCAGTTAGACCTGAAGTCTGCTATTACACCGAGGATCACTACAGCAGCTTTCGGCGTATCGTGCCTTGAAAGCCGCAGTGAGATCCCCCACCTGTTCTTTGTAGATACGTCGAGGAATTGAGCATGTTGTTGCAGAACATCCGTCCCAATGTGGTGCAGGCCATTCGCGCCTACCGCCCGGAGGATTTGCAGCAGGCGGCGGCGCAAGCCGGCCAGCACTTTCTGTACGCTCACCTGGCCGACGCCGGCTCCAAACAGGAGGTGGTCGAGCGCATCGCCGAACAGTTCATGTTCCCCGAGCATTTCGGCAAGAATTTGGATGCCCTGTACGACTGCATGACCGACTTGGTGCACAAGTCCGGCCCCCAGCCGGGCTTTGTGGTCGTGCTGGAATTGCTGCCCGACAACGCCAAATTTGACCGGGAGTCCCGGGAGCAATTGCTCGACGTGTTCCGTGAGGCCGCCGATTATTGGTCGGACCGCCGCATCCAGTTCCGCTGCTTCTACTCCTGCCAGTACCCGGCACAGGAGGCCGGCATTTGGGAGTCGCGCAGCCTGGAGCCTGCCTCTCCTGCCATTGAAAAACCCCTGCCCAAGAGCGCCGCCAACAAGGCGGGGGGCAACCCGAATTTCGGGCTGAACCTGCCCCTGATGTGTTCGGCATTCGACACCTCGGCTTGGTTGAACGCGGCTTGAGGCCGGTTTGACCCAAAAACAAAGGCGCCCTCCGGCGCCTTTGTTTTTGGCGCGTGGCGCGCCTTAGTGGGCGCTCAAGGCCTGCGCCAGCGCCACGAACTCGGCAACGGGCACCTCTTCAGCCCGGCGTTGCACATCAAAGTCGCCCGAATAGTCCTGCTCGGTCAACCAGCGCCCCAGCGTGTGACGCAACAGTTTGCGGCGCTGCGAAAAGGCCACCGCCACGAGTTCTTCCAAGACCTTCGGATCCAAGACCGCGGGCCGCTTCCATGGCGTCATGCGAACGATGGCCGACATCACCCGGGGCGGCGGATCAAAAGCTTCCGGCGGCACATCAAAGAGGGCTTCGACGTCATAGCGCCACTGCAGCATCACCGACAGGCGTCCATAGTCCTTATGGCCGGGCTCGGCCGCCATGCGATCGATCACCTCCTTTTGCAGCATGAAGTGCTGATCCCCCACATGGTGAGCAAAGGGAAGGAGATGAAACAGGATGGGTGAGCTGATGTTGTAGGGCAGGTTGCCGACCACCCGCACGCCGGCGGGGAACTGGGCGAAGTCCACCTTCAGCACGTCGCTTTCCACTACGGTCAAATGCGGATGTTGGCGCAAGCGTGCCGCCAAGTCGCGATCCAATTCGATCACCGTCAGGTGCCCCAGGCGCTCGACCAGGGGCTGGGTCATCGCCGCCAAACCGGGCCCAATTTCGACCATGGGCTCACCGGCTTTGGGGGCAATGGCCCGAACAATGGCGTCAATGACGGCCGTATCGGTCAGAAAGTGCTGACCAAATCGCTTTCGGGCTTGATGTTCAGCCACGGCGCTCAGTTGGCGCCATCGCGCATCTCAATGAATGCGCGTGCCCGCAGGTCCTTGACCCACTCCTTGTAGGCCTCCTCGAACTTGCGCTCGCGCAACTGCCCCCGCGCTTGGTCGCGCAGCTGGCGGGCATCCACCTCTTTGGTGCGCCGCTCCAGCACTTGAATCAAGTGCATACCGAATCGCGATTGCAGCGGCTCCGACAGCATGTTGGCATCCAGCCGATTCATCACTTCTTCGAACTCGGGCACAAACATGCCCGGTGCCGCCCACCCCAAATCGCCGCCCTGCGGGGCACTGCCGTCTTCTGAGTGCTGCTTTGCCAAATCCTCAAACGTTGCGCGGCCGCTTTCGATCGCACGTTTGAATTCTTTCAGGCGTTGCAGGGCCAGTTCCGGTGACAGCTTCTCCGACGGGCGCAGCAGGATGTGACGGGCCCGCGTTTCGGTGATTTGATTGGGGGACGAACCCGCTTCTTTGCGCTCAACCAACTTGAGCACGTGATAGCCCGCCTCAGAGATCAACAAACGACCCAAGACCTCACCGGACTTCAACCCCTCCGCGCCCTGCACAAAGAGATCCGGAAGCCGGTCCGCCGGCCGCAGGCCGACTTCACCGCCCTTGGTTCGGTTCGCGTCCTCACTGATCTCGGCCGCCACCTTGGCAAAGTCTTCACCGGACCGCACCCGCGCCAGGGCTTGCTCCGCCCGCTGACGACGGGCCTGCCGGTCAGGCTCTGTGGCGTCCGCTGGCACGGTCACCAAGATTTGGGCCACATTCAGGGGCGCATTGCGCGCCGCCTGGGCGGCACGGTCCGCCAACAGCTGATCAATCTCACCGTCCGTCACCCGAATGCGACCAATCACTTCGCGCTCACGAATGCGCTCGATCAGCATCTGATCCCGCATGTTCTCGCGGAAACGCTTGAAGTCAATGCCATCCTCTTGAAGGCGCTGCTTCAGCTGATCCAGGCTCAGCCGGTTCTGCGCCGCCACGTTCGCCACCACGCGGTCCAACTCGGCCTCGTCCACCCGAGCCCCCGAGTCGCGGGCATAGGTCACCAGCACCCGATCTTCAATCAGGGCTTCTTTGGCTTGCTCGCGCGCTGTCAGGGCATCGAGCGAGGCGTCTCCCCGCATCCGCGCCTCTTCGCGCGCGCGCTCCGCGCGCACCGTGATTTCGCCGGCGGTCACCACGTCCTGGTTCACAACAACCGCGATGTGATCACCGGGTTGACGCCGGGCCCGAGCGGCCGCGTCCTCCGCCGCCGCCGCCGAAGGCGTGGGGCCTGCGCGACTATCCAGGGGAGGTTTGGCATTGGCCGGCTGAGCGTGTGCGGCACCAGCAAAAACCAGGGACAGCGCCATCACAAGCGCGCGCAAAGGAAACACAGTCATGGGAAGGATCAGGGCGTGTTGTCGCTGGCCAAAGGGCGGTAACCGGGCACATTGTCCCTCAGGACCTTGAGAGCGTTGGACCCAAATCGCGACAGGCCCACCAGTTCCAACTGCAGCAGCAAACGCGTGTTGGCTTCGGCCAGACCGGTAGAGAGCCGCTCCACCCCCATGCGCAGCACCCAACAGCCAGCGTCGTATTCCACGCCCACCAGCGAATCGGTGATGCGGCGATCACGCAAGCTGTACTGCACACGACCCGCGCTGTACCAAGCCCCGCTGCAAGAGCTCCCTGACGCGGCGGTCGCCCCGCGGCCCCACAGCGGCCACTGCCAAGCCAGATCCAGCTGTTCGCTCAGGCCGCGATTGAGTCGGTAAGCCAAACTCACGGTGCGGAATGGGCCCGGCTGGTAGCGACCCGAGACCACGGAGAGCACGTTGCGCCGTTTGTCGGGGTCAAACTGCATCGCTGCATCGACCCACCATGGCGCCGCCAAGTGGGCGCTCCCGGCCACAAGGACGTCGGACAAATTCCGATTCACGCCATCCACTTCCCCGGTGATGCGCTGGGTTCGAAACTGATACCGCTGGACGACCCCCAGCCGCAATCGCTCCTCCCCGTCGCGAGGGTCCGTCCAGCGACTCACCGCGCCAAAGGCGAGCTGGCGCGCATCCGCAACGCGGTCAATGCCGGTGAACTCATTGACGTGGTAGATCGAGTCCACATTGAAGTCACGGGGTGCCGAATCAAAATTTGGCAAGGTGTCCTGCGCCCGGTAGGGCGTATCGACATACAACAGACGCGGCTCCAAGCTTTGGCGCATCGCTTCACCGAGCAAGGAGCTGTCGCGCTCCAGCACCCATCCGGTATCCACCGAAAAACTGGGAATCACCTGACTGGCTTTCTTGCGACCATCCGCCAAGGGCTGAAGCATGCGGTATTGCGCCGCATTCACGCGCAGGCGTGGAACCAACCACCACCCCGCATCACCGAAGGGCACACTCAAATCACCCACCGCATGCAAACGCTCGCCACCGGGCTGCTGCGTCGCCAGCGCCCGGCTCGGCAGCGTGAATCGGTTGTACTCCAACTCCAGAACCGATTCCAGGTGAGGCCGCTGTTGCGGCAACACAAAACCGGACAACAGATTGACCTCCGCGTGGCTCCGCAATCGCAGCCCCACCTGCGGTTCGCGTTGGTAGGGGGCCACGATGCGGGTAGACACATCGGCGGTCTGGGCCACCTGCCAGCCCTGGACACGGCCATAGGCTTGCAACTGGGTTTCACCCCAGCCCCACTGGCGTTCGGCCTGGACATCGCGCGCCAGAAGCCGCGGGGTCAAACTGGTGACGCGCCGGCGCAGATCTTTCCAGTAGTCATCATCGCTGACGCGCTCCAGCGCCCCTTGCGTGTACCACCCTGCGCCCACCTCGCCGTGCACCAGCGCCCGCGTGGACCACCGTGTGGTACCTGCCACCCGGTCATTCGGCAACCAACTGTTGACCCATTCGGCTTGTAGGCTGCGCCCTCGCCAACGCCCTTCCACATCAGCCCCCATCCCGCGCCGCGTCATCACAAAGGGCGTGACCGTGGCGTCATAGTGGGGGGCCAAATTGAAGTAGTAGGGGACCGAGAGTTCCACCCCCCCGCGGCTATCCGCGCCAAAGTGCGGGGGCAGCCAACCCGACTTGCGCTCATCCCCCAAGGGGAAACTCAAGGCCGGCGCCGCCAATATGGGGATGCCCTGAAAGCGCAGCACGGCCCCCTGGGCCCGCCCCTCGTGCGCTTGAAAATCCAAATCCAAACGCTCGGTGTGCAACTCCCAAGCGGGGCTCGGGTTGTCCTCCCGAGGGCAGCTCGAATAGCGGGCGTCCTGAGCCCGCATGCGCTGCTCCCCCAGAAAGTCCATGCGCTTGGCCACGCCGCTGCCCCCCGTTTGGGCAATGAAATAGCTGGGGTCAATCAACTCACCCAGAAATTTCTCGAGCTCCAGGCGCAGTTGGACCCCTTTGAGGCGACTGCCCTGGTGCTCCAACTCCACTGGCCCCGGACTGCGGACCTCATCTCGAGTCTCGTCGTACTGCAGACTCGGGGCTCGCAACAGGGTTTCCAGGTGACGCAGTTCCACCTCACCCTCAGCCTTGAGGATCTTGCCCAGTGCGCCATCGATGCGCTGGGCGCGCAAGACGACCGGTCCCCGGCCCCCCTCTCGCTCGGCCAGGGTCTTGATGGGTGAGAGTCGCGCAGCCTGGCCCTCGGGGGCGGCGAACACGAACACGGCGCAAAGGAGGGAAAGGGTTCGCGGCACAGGCACGGGGCGTCGGTCTGGGCCGCGCTGCAAAGTCAAAGTGGAAGGCATTTCTAGAATGGATTATTCCAGCCCCACTTCGGGGCCGTTTGTCCCCACTTCATGACCGCCACTGTTTGGTTCTCTCCCGCCCGCGAAACCGAGTTGCGCGAGTGGTTGTCCGCCTTGGATGCCGGCCTCCATCTCGACTCCCTCACCGTCGCGGCGTCCGATGCCAGCCCGCGCCGGTACTGGCGCCTTCAAGGGAACACAGGCAGTCGCATCGTGATGGATGCCCCCCCCGAGCACAACCAGTTGCCCGCGTTTATTGACATTCAAGACCGGCTGCTGGGCGCAGGCCTGCGCGCGCCGCAGCGCCATGCCCAGAACCTGGCACAGGGCTTCTTGTTGTTGGAGGACTTGGGGCCCACCACCTGTCTGCCCGTCTTGCAAACTGCCTCAGCAGCCGAAGCGGATGGCTTGATGCGCGACGCGCTCGCCACCTTGGTGGAATTGCAAACCCGGGTTCCGAGCGCAGAGCTGCCGGCCTACGACGAGGCCACGGTGCGGCGCGAGCTGGCGCTGTTTCCACAATGGTGCGTGCAGGCAGCGCACGGGGTCACCTGGGGCCCACGGGAGAGCCAACTCTGGGCGCGCGTGTGCGACGCCTTGGTGGGTGCATTTGCGGCGCTACCGCAAGGCTTTGTCTATCGGGACTTCATGCCCCGCAATTTGATGGCGCCAGCGACACCCGGCGGGGCCCTGGGCCTGCTGGACTTCCAAGATGCCGTGCACGGCCCCCTGGCCTACGACGTGATCTCCTTGCTCCGCGATGCTTTTCACAGCTGGGACGAAGAGCAGGAACTGGACTGGGCGATTCGGTATTGGGAACGTGCGCGAAAAGCTGGCCTGCCTTGGGATGACGACTTTGGCTTGTGCTGGCGCGCCATGGAATGGTGCGGCTTGCAGCGTCACCTCAAGATCTTGGGCCTCTTCAATCGCCTGAAGATTCGCGATGGCAAGGCGCAGTACGCCCAGGATTTGCCCCGGTTCTTCGCCTACGCCATCAAGACGGCCACCCGCTACCGTGAGCTCGCCCCCCTGGTGCCCCTGCTGGACGCCCTGCGCCCCGGGCTCACCACCGACGGCTTCACCTTGCGCTGATCAAACCGAGCGGATATCGGCGACCGGCTCCACGCCAAATTCGGGCCGCGCCAGAAATGCCAGCAATTTGGCAGCGCAGTCGGCAGGGCTGTCCAACTGTCCTTCCGACTTGAAAGCCGCAAAGCGCGGTTGATCGGGAAACTGGCTCGGGTCTCCGCTGCGCAGTTGACCTTGCATGTCGGTATCGATGATGCCCGGCGCGATCGAACAGATGCGGGCACCATGGGACTTGTTGGCTTCGTCCAGCGCCATGGCTCGACTGAGGTGATCCATGCCCGCCTTTGCCGCACAGTAGGGCGCGGCGCCCGCCATGGCCCGGCGACCCAACCCCGACGAGATATTGAGGATCTGCCGGGGCAAGCACCAACTGTCGGTGGCCGCCAAGAAGGCTGCCGACAGCAACAACGTGGACTCCAACCCCACTCGCAACGCGCTGCTGAGCGCGCCCAGTCCGACCGCCTGAACCGGACCGGGCGGCGTGATGACGCCCACATTGTTGATGAGCAGCGCCCCCTCAAAGGCCCCCGGGCCTTGGCGGCTGAGCCAGGACTGCAGTCGCTCCGCCACGGGCTGCGGCTGGGCCAAGTCAGCCGTCCAGGACTCGTGACCGCCCATCGCCAGCGCCAGGTTGTGGTGCCGCGCGATGCCCAGGACGCGGTCACCCCGGTTCATCAACTGCTCCGCCAGCGCGGCTCCCAGGCCGCGCGACGCGCCAGTGACGATACACAGCTTCATCAGGGGTGGGCCGCGATCACTTGCGCCACCGTGGCGGTCAAGCGTTTGGCGTAATCCACGTGCAGGAACTCATTGGGACCGTGGGCATTGCTCTTGGGCCCCAACACACCACACACCATCATTTGGGCCGCCGGAAAACCTTGTTGCAGCAGATTCATGAGGGGGATGGTGCCGCCTTGCCCGACGAATCCCACCGGGCGACCAAACTGGGCCCGGCTGGCCGCGTCCAGCGCCTGGGTCAGCCACGGCTGGAGATCCGGCGTGTTCCAGCCCGTCGCGCCATACGCGCCCATACGTCCATCCGGTTCGAATGTGACCCGGGCGTTGTAGGGGGCGTTGTCCTCCAGCAGGGCCTTGAGACGCAAGGCGGCTGCATTGCCATCGACCAGCGGCGGCAGGCGCAAACTCAATTTGAACGAGGTGTATGGACGCAGCACATTGCCCGCGTTGGCCAACGGCGGCATGCCATCCACCCCCGTCACACTGAGCGTGGGCTTCCACGTGCCATTGATGAGGACCTGGGCCGGATCCTCGCTCATGGGCAGCACCGCCCCCCCGTCCGCCCCACACGCCCAGGGGAGCCGCTTGTACACGGCTTCACCCAAGACCGCCGCGGTATCGCGCGCCTGCTGAACACGCACCTCGGGAATGGGGCAGTGGAAGTCTTCGGGAAGCAGCGCGCCAGTCCGGGCATCTTCCAGGCGATCCAAGAGTTGGCGCATGATGCGGAAACTCGAGGGCACGATGCCGCTGGCATCCCCGCTGTGAACGCCCTCGGCCAGCACCTCAACCTTGAGCGTCCCGGTGACATTGCCACGCAGGGACGTGGTGAGCCAGAGTTGCTCGTAGTCACCCGCGCCGCTGTCCAGGCAGACCACCAGACTCACATTGCCCATGCGGGGCTTGAGGAGGTCGATGTAAGCGGGCAAGTCAAAGCTACCGCTCTCTTCACAGGTTTCGATCAACCCCACACAGCGTGGTCGCGGAATGCCGGCCTTGTCCAACGCAATCAGCGCCGTCAGGCTGGCATAGATGGCATAGCCGTCGTCCGCCCCTCCGCGCCCGTAGAGCTTGCCGTCCACCAACTTGGGGGTCCACGGGCCGAGATCATTGCGCCAGCCGCTGAACTCCGGCTGTTTGTCCAAATGGCCATACAGCAGCACCGTGTCGGTGGAGCCCGGCTTGGTGGCCGGCAATTCAAACACGATGACGGGCGTGCGGCCAGGCGCACGCACCACCTCCAAGGTCAGCCCCTGCAGCACGGCCCCTTGGCGCTCCACCCAAGCCGCGGCGTCGCGAACCACACGTTCGATGTGGCCGTTGTCCGCCCATGCGCTGTCGAACATGGGACTCTTGGCCGGGATGGCGATGTAGTCCTGCAGGGCCGGCAGGATGTGGGCATCCCACATTTCGTTACAGGTTTGGGCCAAATCGGCACTGGTCGCCAAGGTCTCAGTGTTCATGATGGAAAGCGTTCGTTTAACCAGTCGCGCAGCAAAGCAAAAACCTGCTCGTGCTCGGGTTCATTGAAAAGTTCGTGAAACAGGCCATCAAAGCAGCGCTGGGTCACTCGATCGGAGGGTGCGGCGGCGGCGAAGCGGGCGCTGCCTTGCGGGGTCACGCAGCGGTCCGCCCCCGCCCACATCAGCAGCGTCGGCACCTGCCAGCGCGCGGCGTCGTCGATCACCTCGGCCCCACCATCGGCCACAAGGGCCGCCACCGTGGCGGTGACGCGATCGTGAACCTGCGGGTCCTGGACGTAAGCCTGAACCACCGCCGGATCCCGGCTGATCCAAGCCGGCTGCAATCCATTGCTCACCGCCAAGTGCGGAAACAAGCGTCGGCCCAGTGCCAACAAGGCCCGCTGGCCGCTCGTCATGCCGGGATCCAAGGCTGGCGAGCTCAATACCAACGCGTCCGGGACCCGACCAAAGGGTTCACCGCGCAACGCACCGGCCACCGTTCGGGCCGCCACCAGGCCTCCCAGGCTGTGGCCCAGCAGCACCAGGGGCAGGCCCAGGGTTTGAGCGCGCACGCGATCAATCGCTTGAGCCAAATCCGCAAGCAAGGTGTGAACCTGAGGTGCGTCGCCGCGCCGTCCGGGGGCCTGGCCATGGCCCCGCTGGTCATACCGCCAGCAACCAAACCCCCAGAAGTTCAGGCGCCGGACCACTTCGTCGTAACGCCCTTGGTGCTCTCCCAACCCGTGCACCAGCAAGATGTGCGCACGAGAGGCCCCCGTTGCGGGGTTGTGGAGAAGGGGCAAGTCCATGGCGGGAAGTGTAGGCGGCGGGCCCCGGGCCGGGGCCGCATCCATTAGGGCCAGGTGCGCAGCAAGCCGCCGATCTGCTCGGGCGGCATGGGCTTGGCGTGCAAGTACCCCTGCTGCTGCACACATTTGGCCTGCAGCAAGAAGTCTCGCTGCGCCTCGGTTTCCACCCCCTCGGCCACCACATCAATGTCCAACGCCTCGGCCAAACCGAGCACCGCTTTGACCAGCACGCAGTCGTCGGGATCGTCCGGCAAATCACGCACAAAGCTGCGGTCGATCTTGAGCCGGCGGGGCCGCAACACCTTCAGATAGGCCAGGGACGAGTACCCCGTGCCGAAATCGTCCACCGCCAGCGAAACCCCCAACCCTCGCAGCGCCTGAATGGTCTTCAGCGACGCCTCCGTGTCGGTCATCACCGTACTTTCGGTGAGCTCAATGGTGAGCTCGCCTTTGCCCACGCCATAGGCTTGGATCAGCTCCGTGAGTTGATCAATCAGCGCACTGTCTTTGAAATTGATGGCCGACAGGTTGACGGCGATGGAGCCCGGGTGGCGGCCCAGCGTCTTCCAACGGGCCAACTGCTGGCATGCCGCCTCCAGCGTCCACAGGCCGATCTCGCGGATCAACCCGCTGTCCTCAGCCACGGGAATAAACGAGCCCGGATACTGCAGACCCCGCTGCGGGTGCTGCCAGCGCACCAGCGACTCGACCGAGGCAACCGCGCCGGTGCGTCCGTCGACGATGGGCTGATAGTGCAACACCAACTGGCCACTGCGGATGGCTTCCACCAACTCGCGCTCCATTTCCAAGCGCGCCGCCAGTTCCACGTCCATGTCCGCTTGGTAAAAGCTGTAGCTGGCGCGCCCGGTCTGCTTGGCCCGGTACATCGCCATATCGGCATGGCGAACCAGTTCGTCAAAATTCTCCCCGTCCTCAGGGAACAAGGCGATGCCCACACTGGCGGACACGGCGGCCAACTGGCCTTCCGCGACCTCCTGTCCTTCAGACAGTGAGGCCAACAGACGCTGCGCGACGAGTTGGACCGATTCCACAGACGACGCCTCGCGAAGCAGCAGCAGGAATTCGTCACCACTGATTCGGCAGACCAAATCCGAGCCCCGAACCGCGGCACGCAGCCGCTCGCTCACCGCAAGCAAGAGCCGGTCGCCAGCCGCGTGGCCCAGCGTGTCGTTGATGTTTTTGAAGCGATCCAGATCCACAAACAGCAGGGCCAACCGCTGCTGATTGCGTCGAGCAAAGGCCGCTTCGTGGGTGAAAACCTCTCGGAACAGCGTGCGGTTGGGCAGCTGGGTCAGATGGTCGTACATCGCCATTTGGCGCAACTGCGTGTTCTTGGCCTCCATGTCGGCCAAAAGCCCATCGATCTGCTGCCCCGCGTGGTTCAGGTGCTCCCCCAATTCCCCCAGCTCGTCGCCACGGTGCCAGTCCACCACCAGGTGGGGTTCGCGCGAAGCGATGGCACTGGCATGGCGCTTGAGCGCTTCAATGGGCCGAACCAAGCGCCAGTACAGCACCAGCAGGATGACCGCGCCGCCCAACACGACCTGCAGCCCGACGATGAAGGCGATTTGCTGCTGCCGCTCGCGCAGCAAGCGATCCGTTTCGCCGTCGTCAAAGTCAACGGTCAGCGTGCCCAGCGCCACCCCCTCGCGCTTGATCGGGACCGACATCTGCCGCATGTGTTTGCCGTCGTCACACTCCGTGCTCTTGTCCGCCCGCCGCACGGGTTTGGCCCCCGGACGGTCTTCCAGCATCGTGACCGCGCAGACGCTCTCATCCGACAACAGCTGATCCAGGGCGCGTTCTGTCGCCTGCGGGTCCAACACCCACAGCGGGTCGATCAAAGAAATCACCCCGAGGTTCAACACCGCGCGCCGCTGACCATCCAAGATCGGCTCCACGCTCCGCCGCACGATGGTGTCGGAAAACATCAGTACCAGGATCGCAGGCGTGGCGATGCCCACCGCCACGGCGATCAAGATCAGCTGTCGAAGTGAAAGCGAATATCGCTTGAGCATGCGGTCATTCCGCTCCAGGGCGAATCACCATCTGATTCTGCGTCAAGTGGGGACCCGCGCACTGCGGGTCCACCCCAGGGGGTCAGTGCAACGCCGGTCGGCGCAGCCGCTCCACTTGCAGCTCATCTTCCCGGGCCCGCTGCGCCGCGCTCATCACCCCCATGCTGGGTCCGCTCAGCACCAAATTGGCCCCCCAACTCTGCCCCGCTCGCATGGGAAGAGGCGTGGCCAGCCGGTCGATGTCCGCCTGGGTGATCCAGGGCATGATGTCATCCAGCACCAACTTCAACCGGGGGCGAATGCTGGCCTCCCCAATACGACCCCGTTGACCCCAGGTCACGATGAGGTCGGCTGAGGACATGCCGTCGCGGAACTTGTTCGTGATGGCCACATCCCGCAGCACCCCGTAGCGCAATTGCATCAAGGCCTCTTCAACCAGCATGGCCGCATCCTCGCGCGGCACGGTCTGGCCCGGAGCCAGCGAGTAGCTGTAATCCGACGTCACGCGATCCGCAGCAAAAAGGGCCGCCACGTCACCCGGTGTCATCGCGTTTTGTTGCGCGGTAGCCGTAACACCGTAAAAGAGCACCCGCCCCAAGTCCACCATGACCTGCGAGAAGAAGGGCAACTGCGCTTGCAACTTGACGGACGCAGTCTGACTGGTCACCGCTTGGTAGACCAGCAAGCTGCTGTCCAGACTGGTGTGCGTTCGCGGCGGTAAGAAGTCGCCCGCATGGGCCAACTCGTGGTACATCAGCCGCGAGAGGTCGTAGCGCATTTCCTCCAGCGGGCGGCTGCCCCGGGCACTGATCGGGCGGGAGGGCGTCGGGTAATCGTTGTTCAGGACATAGCGCCACGGCACGGTGTACTGCAGGTTGGGGCCATTGGCAGCCCGCGGATCCGCCGCTTCGCTCAGCGTATCCCGCTGCTCGGGCGTCATCCACAAATAGGCAGCATCGATGTAAATCGCGCCCGTGGCACTCCAGTAAAACGAAGGCCGCACGCGGTTGCCCAGCACCACCGCCGTGGTGGAGGCCAACATGCGCCGCACATCCCCTTGCGGGTCTTGCTCCCGCAAAAAGCGCTCAAACACCTGGCCCATCCAATCATGGGACACCAACACCCGCTGCATCACCTGCTCAATCGTGGGGACTGCCCCCGCCTGGCCGAGCAGCGGCAAGTCGCGCAGGGCACACAGGTTGTTGGGGTTGGCGCTGAGGCTGGGGTTGTAGATGCACCGCGAGAGCGCCGCCGCATGGGGCCCGCTTTCAAGGTACGGGACCACGCGCGAAGACGGGGTCCCGGTATCAAACAAGGGCGCGGCCGCCCGGTTGGGCTGGGGCTGAACCAGCATGCGGAAGTCATCACTGACCTCTGCTCCGCTGGCGAGCTTGATGGTGGCACGCAGCACCAGCAGGGAGTCCTGTGCCACTTCCGGAGCTTTCAAGACCACACGCACCAGATCATTGCCGGTGGACAGGTCCACCGTGGGACCACTGACCTGACTCCACCGAATCGTGCTGCCGGCGAGTTCGCTGCTGGTGTACCCCTGCGCCCACGCCCGCACCGAAAACTGCACGCCGGACCACACGCTCGGGTCACCCCGCGTCAACACCCCGCGCGGCAGGTCATTTGGCGCGATCGCAAGCGTGGTCGTCCCCGTTCGAACCGTTCCATCGGGCGTGCGGAATCGGACCTGCAGGCCCACGCTGCCCGCGGTCGTCGGCGTCACACTGAGCGACTGCGAACGGGACGAAATCAAATCCAGCGTCGCTCCAGCGGTCTGCGTCCACTGGATTTGATCCAGAACCGCCCCGCAGGACACCAAGTGAACTTCCGTGCTGCGGCCCACCACCAGCGGTTCGGCATCCCACCGCGCCTGCACGGTGCCATCACAGCTGCTGCCCACGGTGGGCGGCGGCGGCGGAGGTGGGGCGGGTGGGGTGCTGCTCCCCCCGCCCCCGCAGGCCACCAGAGCCAAAACCGTTGCGCTGCCCCACAAACCACGCTTGCCCATGCAAGTCTCCCGCATTGCTCAGCCCTCTATGATGCCCGGTTCTCGGGAGAGCACGGCGATGACCAGCGATTCGGCTTGGATCCGCGTGCGCGGCGCGCGCACTCACAACCTCAAGGCCATCGATGTGGACCTGCCCAAAAACAGCTTGGTGGTCATCACCGGGCTGTCGGGTTCAGGCAAGTCCAGCCTCGCCTTTGACACGCTCTATGCAGAAGGGCAGCGGCGCTACGTCGAGTCCCTGTCTGCTTACGCCCGCCAGTTCCTGCAGTTGATGGACAAGCCCGAGGTCGATGTGATCGAGGGTCTCTCGCCCGCCATTGCCATCGAGCAAAAGGCGACCAGCCACAACCCGCGATCCACCGTGGGCACGGTCACCGAGATCCATGACCATTTGCGGTTGCTGTTCGCACGGGCAGGCACCCCGTATTGCCCCGATCACGGGTTGGCGCTGGAGGCCCAGCCCATCAGTCAAATGGTCGACACCTTGCTGACCCGCCCCCAAGGCAGCAAGTTCATGCTGATGGCACCGCTGGCGCGGGAAAAGAAGGGGGAGTTCGCACAAGACTTGCAAGGCCTCGTGGCGCAAGGCTTTGTGCGCTTTCGGATCGATGGGCAGGTGCTGGAATCAACCGAATTGCCCGCACTCAAAAAGACCGAGAAGCACGACATCGACGTCGTGGTGGATCGGGTCAAGCTCCCAGCCGAACCCGGTAGCCTGCGTCAGCGTTTGGCCGAAAGCTTTGAAACCGCCCTGCGCCTGGCCGACGGGCGGGCGCTGGCGTTGGACATGGACTCGGGCGAAGAGTTGCTGTTTTCCAGCAAATTCGCCTGTCCGGTGTGCAGTTATGCGCTGGCCGAGTTGGAGCCCCGCCTGTTTAGCTTCAATTCGCCTGTGGGCGCCTGCCCGGCGTGCGAAGGCATCGGCCATGTTTTGGGCTTCGACGCCGCACGGGTCGTGGCCTTTCCCTCGCTCAGTTTGGCCAGCGGCGCCATCAAAGGGTGGGATCGACGCAACCCCTACACGTTCGGTCTGCTGGAGGGCGTGGCCCAGCACTACGGTTTTGACATTGAGACCGCCTTTGAGGACTTGGCGCCCGATCATCGAGCCGTGCTGCTCCACGGCTCCGGGGATCAAGACATTGAGTTCAGCTACGTCAGTGAATCGGCCACGGGGCGCAAACGCACCGTCAAGCGCAGCCATCCATTCGAAGGCATCTTGACCAACCTGCAACGTCGCTACAAAGAGACCGACAGCACAGCCGTTCGCGAAGACTTGGCTCGCTACCAATGCGCCCAGCCCTGTCCCGATTGCCGGGGGACGCGACTGCGTCGAGAAGCCCGCAACGTCCACTTGCACTGCGCCGACCGCCCCGAGGACAAAGGGCTCACGATTACAGAAATCGAACGCCTCACCCTGGCGGATGCGCAGACCTACATCGAGGGCCTGCGCCTGAAGGGGGCCAAGGCGGAGATTGGCGCCAAAGTACTGCGGGAAATTCACTCCCGCTTGCGTTTCTTGAATGATGTGGGCTTGTCGTACTTGAATTTGGAGCGCAGCGCCGAAACACTGTCCGGCGGCGAAGCCCAACGCATCCGCCTCGCGTCCCAAATTGGCTCGGGGCTAACGGGCGTGATGTATGTGCTGGATGAGCCCAGCATCGGCCTGCATCAGCGCGACAACGACCGCCTCATTGCGACGCTCAAGCGCCTGCGCGACTTGGGCAACACGGTGATCGTCGTGGAGCATGACGAAGACGCCATCCTGGCTGCTGACCACGTGCTCGATTTGGGACCCGGCGCAGGGGTCCATGGTGGTCGCGTGCTGGCTCAGGGCTCGCCCGCCGTCGTAGCCGCCCATCCGGACTCGGTCACGGGGCAGTTTCTCAGCGGAGCACGCCGCATTGCCGTGCCCAAAGAGCGCCGACCCTTCGGCCCCGACAAACTGGTGGTGAACAACGCCCGTGGCAACAATTTGCAGGGCGTGACCGCCGAATTCCCAGTCGGCCTGCTGACTTGTGTGACCGGTGTCTCCGGCTCCGGCAAAAGCACCTTGGTGAATGACACGCTGTATGCCGCCGTCGCCAAAAAGCTGTATGGGGCGCACGCCGAGCCCGCCCCCTTTGATTTGCTCGAAGGGATGGAGTTGTTCGACAAGGTCATCAACGTCGATCAAAGCCCCATCGGCCGGACCCCACGCAGCAATCCGGCCACCTACACCGGCCTGTTCACGCCCATGCGTGAACTCTTCGCCGAAGTGCCCACCGCCCGCGAGCGCGGCTACGGGGCGGGGCGCTTCAGCTTCAACGTAGCGGGCGGGCGGTGCGAGAGTTGCCAAGGTGATGGGGTGCTGAAGGTCGAGATGCACTTTCTACCCGACGTGTACGTGCCCTGCGACGCCTGCCAGGGCCGCCGCTACAACCGCGAAACGTTGGAGGTGCTCTACAAAGGGCTCTCGATTGCCGACGTCCTCGAATTGACCGTCGAGGCCGCCCTGCACCACTTCCAAGCGGTGCCGGCCTTGGCACGCAAGCTCCAAACCTTGATGGATGTGGGCTTGGGCTACGTCAAGTTGGGCCAAAGCGCCACCACACTGTCAGGCGGTGAAGCCCAAAGGGTGAAGTTGGCTCTCGAACTGTCCAAGCGCGACACGGGCCGCACCTTGTACATCCTGGACGAGCCCACCACCGGCCTGCACTTTGCCGACATTGAATTGCTGCTCAAGGTGTTGCACCAATTGCGCGACGCCGGCAACACCATCGTGGTGATTGAGCACAATTTGGACGTCATCAAGACGGCCGACTGGATCATCGACATGGGCCCCGAAGGCGGGGCCGGCGGCGGCCGGATGCTGGTTTGCGGGCCGCCCGAAACCGTGGCCCTGCATCCCGACAGTCACACGGGGCGGTATTTGGCACGCTTGCTGCCCGGGGCTGCAGGCCCCGGGTGAGCCCCTCATTGATGCCGCTTTGACCCTGCCTAGAATCGTTCACGCCATGACCACCACCTCCGCACAACAATTTGTTGCCTTTGCCGTCGAAGCCGGTGTGCTCCGTTTTGGCGAATTCAAGACCAAAGCCGGGCGTCTGAGCCCCTATTTTTTCAACGCAGGCCTGTTTGACGACGGGGCCAAGCTTGGCCGCCTGGCCGCGGCCTATGCCCAGCGCCTGCTGCCCCATGTGGACGAGTTCGATGTGATCTTCGGACCGGCCTACAAGGGCATCACCTTGGCGGCCGCGGTGGCCATGGAACTGGCGCGCCTGGGTCACAACAAGCCCTTTGCCTACAACCGCAAGGAAGCCAAGGACCACGGCGAAGGCGGCACCTTGGTGGGCGCCCCGTTGCGAGGGCGGGTCCTGATCATTGACGACGTCATCAGCGCCGGCACCTCGGTGCGCGAGTCCATTGCATTGATTGAAACGGCCGGCGCAACCCCCGCGGCCGTCGTGATTGCGCTGGACCGCCAAGAGAAGGCGGCTGAGAACGGCGTCGATCTGCCCCACTCGGCCGTGCAATGGGTTCAGCGCGAACTCGGTCTGCCCGTCTGGGCCATCGCCGGCTTGTCGGATCTGCTCGGGTTCTTGCAGAGCAGCGGGGACTGGGCGGAACATGCCACGCAGGTGGCGGCCTACCGAGCGCGCTACGGAGTGTGACCGCCGTGATCCGCCGCCTCGCATGGATGTGGAAGGCTTCGCTGGCACTGACCGCGATCAGCACGGCGGCCTGGGGCCAAAGCGCGAGCCCAACGCCTGCGGGGCCCAAGATTTACAGCTGTGTCACCGCGGACGGGCGGCGCCTGACCTCAGACCGCCCCATCCCCGAGTGCCAAGGCCGCGAACAGACCCTGCACCGCAGCGACGGCACCGTGCGCGCCAAAGTGGCCCCGGCCAAGTCACCGGAAGAAAAAGCGGCGGATGAAGTTCTGCAGCGCGAACTCTTGGCCAAGAAGGCCGCGTTGGACGACGCCATTCGTCACGACCGAAACCTGATGGCCCGTTTCAAGAATCGCGCAGCCCACGATCTGGCGCGGGCCGCCGCGCTGGATGACTTGGACGCCGCCACCGGTGTGACCCAGCGACGCCTGGCCTCGCTGGCCAAAGAGCGCAAAGGTCTGGATGACGAGGCCGAGTTCTACAAGAAAAAGACCTTGCCCCCCAAACTGAAGCAAGCGCTCGACGCCAATGACGCCGCCACGGAGGCCCAGAAGCTCTTCTTGGAACAGCAGTCGGCCGAACGGGGGCGCGTGAACCGGCGGTACGACCTGGAGTTGACGCGCTTGCAAAAGCTGTGGGCCGGCGCCCCCCCGGGCTCACTGGGCCCTCCGCCCAGTGCTCACGAATCAGAACCGCCGCCCTCGGCCGCCAGCGTGTCGGGGGCCCGGCGCTAGGTCGGATCAACCCTTGAGCGTTTGCTCCAACACGTGGAGCTGCTGGTTCAGCTCGGTGTCCTTCTGGCGTTCGCCGCCAATCTTGCGCACGGCATGCAGGACCGTGGTGTGGTCCCGTCCCCCAAAGAGGTCGCCAATCTCCGGCAGGCTCTTCTGGGTCAGCTCCTTGGCCAAGTACATCGCAATCTGACGCGGCCGGGCAATCGAGGCCGGGCGCTTCTTGGAGTACATGTCCGCGACCTTGATCTTGTAGAAGTCGGCCACGGTCTTCTGGATGTTCTCGACCCCGATCTGGCGGTTCTGGATCGACAGCAAATCCTTCAGCGCCTCGCGCGCCAACTGGATGTTGATGTCTTTACCACTGAAGCGCGAATAGGCCAGCACCTTGCGCAGCGCTCCTTCCAGTTCTCGCACGTTTGCCCGCACATTCTTGGCGACGAAGAACGCCACGTCTTCCGGCATGGGCGTGCCTTCTTGCTCCGCCTTGCGCATCAAGATGGCCACACGCATTTCCAACTCGGGCGGCTCAATCGCCACGGTCAGACCCGAGTCAAAGCGGGAGGTCAAGCGCTCGTCAATGTCCACCAGCCCCTTGGGGTAGGTGTCCGAGGTCATGATGATGTGGGCCTTCTTGGCCAGCAGCGCCTCGAAAGCGTTGAAAAACTCTTCCTGGGTGCGCTCCTTGCCTGCAAAGAACTGCACGTCGTCGATCAGCAGCAGGTCCAGCGAGTGGTATTTGGCTTTGAGCTCATCAAAGGTCTTGCGCTGATAGTTTTTCACCACGTCGGTGATGAACTGCTCCGCGTGCAAGTAGAGCACCCGCGCGTCCGGTTTGTCCTGCAAAAGCTGATTGCCCACCGCATTCATCAAATGGGTCTTCCCCAGACCCACACCGCCATAGATGAAGAGCGGGTTGTACATCGCCCCCGGAGCGCCCGCGACATGCAGGGCCGCCGTGCGGGCCATCTGGTTGGCCCGGCCGGGGACCAAGGTGTCAAACGTCAAGGCGGGGTTCAGACGATTGGACGCCGCCGTCGCAGCGCCGCCCGCCCAGGTTCCGGTGGGCACCGCTTTGACGCCCGTGGGCGTGACCGTTACGGCAGCCGGCACGGGCACTCCCACCGCTCCAGGCACCGGCGGGCGAGTAATGGGGGTGTCACGCACCAGCACCACATGCAAGTCCAATCGCACCGGCTCAGCGGCCAGTTCACCGGCCAAGGATTCAATTCGGTGGGCGTACTGCGCCCGAATCCAGTCCAACTTGAATCGATTGGGCACCGCCAGGCGCAATTTCAGGCCGGCGTCCTCGCGCACCGCCACCGCGGGTGTTAACGGACGAATCCAGGTGTTGAACTGCTGCTCGGGCAGTTCAGTGGCCAAACGTTCACAGACCTGCGGCCACAACGTCGATGACGCGCCGCTCTCCCCTGCAGACCTTGGCGGCAACGAAGCCGCAGCCGAACCCAGCGGGATCGGCGATTCTTGAACGGACATTGTGGACAAGTCTCTTTTTACGAGCCTGGATTTTAGGCCTTGGGACCCAATCGGCAAGTGTTATCCACAAATTTACAGGCAAACCCAAACAGCCACCCCTGGGCCCGGCCCCAGCACAAGACTTGACTGGCAGTTCAAATCTTGGTGTAATCCCAGGCTTTTCGTCGGCTCCACACGCGACCGATTAGCCTGCGCACCTTCTGAAATCCGGACGGATCCTTGCGCAAGCTGATCGACCGCCTTGCCGGGCGCCAGAGAGTTCTGGCCCACCCCGAGCCGCCCCCAAACCCGTCGTCCGTGCCCTGTTTTCAGCGTGCAGACCACGACGCAGAAGGTGATTCACCATGAAACGCACTTATCAAGGCTCCAAAGTCCGTCGCGCCCGTACGCATGGCTTCTTGGTGCGCATGAAGTCCCGCGGCGGTCGCGCCGTGCTGAACGCGCGCCGCGCCAAAGGCCGCAAGCGTCTGGCCGTCTAATCCCGTCCACACTGGATCCAGCGGCCAACGCCGCTGAATCACCCATGGACGCCCGCTTGGGCCGCCTGCAACGAGCGGTCGATTTCGAGCGCGTGCTGCAACAGCGCAGCCGCGCTCGTTCGCATTGGTTCGCGCTCCATCATTGCCTGGGGCGCCCCACCGCACCCGGCCCCCGCAACTTATCCACAGATTGCGCCCAGGATTCACACAGGGTTGTGGATGAGTCCACGGGCACGACGCACTGGTTGGGCTTTGTGATCCCCAAACGGCTGGCCCGACGGGCGGTTACCCGCAATCTGATTCGTCGGATGGGGCGGCAGGACTTCGCACACTGGCTGGCGCCCCCCCCCCCTGCGGAGCCGGGCGCCGACCCGCTTCCCCATGGGCTCTGGGTGTTGCGTCTGAAGGCGCCCATCGACCGCCAACAGTTTGTCAGCGCCGACTCCCAGGCGTTGCGCCAGGCGCTGCACGCCGACTTGCTATCGTTGTGGCGCCGCGCGCAGACAGGCCGTCGCGCGCAGCCGTCAGAGAGCCCGTCATGACCCCCGGCAGCTGGCTGAAACAAGGGCTGCGCGCCTTGGTGCGCGGCTATCAGTTGCTGTTTAGCCACTGGGTGAATGCGGGCTGCCGTTACCACCCGAGCTGTTCGCATTACGCCCTCGAGGCCCTGGACCGCCACGGCGGGCTGGCTGGCACTTATCTGGCCACCCGGCGCATCTTGCGCTGCCATCCCTTTTGCTTGGGCGGGCACGACCCCGTCCCGGACCAGGCGCCTCGCCTGTTCAGCCGCCTCGGCAAGCCGACTTCTTCCACGCTTTCCTCTCCCCCCTCACCATGACCGACATTCGCCGCACCGTGCTTTGGGTGGTGTTCACCTTCTCCCTGCTTCTGCTGTGGGATGCTTGGCAACGCCACAACGGACGCCCCTCGATGTTTGGGGGGGCTGTGGCCACGTCGGCCGCCCCGGCCTCGGCCCCGCCCAACCACCCAGCGACCCATCCGGCAGCAGGCCCCGGAGCTTCTGTCGCGCCCGCCCCCACGGCCCCCGTCGCCGGCGACATCGTGACCATCGAGACCGACCGGGTTCGCGCCCAGTTCGACACCTTGGGTGGCAGCTTGGTGCAGGTGGAGTTGCTCGGGCACGCCGATGACAGCGCCGAGCGTGCGCCCATGAAGGTGCTGGAACGCAGCCGCCACTACGCCGCCCAGACCGGCCTGGTGGAAGTGGCCGGCGCGCCGAACCACACGACAGCCCTGCGTTTGGTCTCCACCGAGCGCAAGCTGGCCGAGGGGGCGCAGCAACTGAACCTGCGTTTTGAGTCCGAGCCCCAGGGTGGTCTCAAACTGGTCAAGACCTACACGCTGGAACGCGGCAGCTATGCCATCAAGGTTCGGCACGAAGTTCAAAACGTCAGCGAAACGGCCCTGCAACCCCGTCTCTACCTGCAATTGCAGCGCGATGGCAGCAAGTTCGACGGCGGCGTGGCCCAGTCCTTTGGCGCAGCCACCTTCACCGGCCCAGCGATTTACCACGACAAGATTAAGTACACCAAGGTCGAGTTCGGCGACCTGGACAAGAAGGCCTTCGACGGCGAGCGCCAAGCCCAAGACGGCTGGGTGGCCATGGCCCAGCACTTCTTCGTCAGCGCCTGGCTGCGTGAAACCGCGGGGCCGCGGGAATTCTTCGCGCGTCGCATTGCCCCCGGGCTGTACACGGTGGGCATGCTGGTGCCCCTGAACCAAATCGCACCGGGTGCCACCGCGGTGGCCGATGACGTGCTCTTCGTCGGCCCGCAAGAAGAAAAGAACCTGGCGCAATTGGCCCACGGTTTTGATCTGGTCAAGGACTACGGCTGGTTCCACATCCTGGCCAAGCCCCTGTTCTGGCTGCTCGACCAAATCCACAAGATGGTGGGCAACTGGGGCTGGGCCATCGTGCTGCTGGTGGTGCTGCTGAAGATCGCCTTCTACGGCCTGAACGCCAGCGCTTACAAGAGCATGGCCAAGATGAAGAAGGTCAACCCGCGCATCATGGAACTGCGCGAGCGCCTCAAAGACAACCCGCAGCAAATGCAACAGGAAATGATGCGCCTCTACAAAGAGGAGAAGGTCAACCCGCTGGGCAGCTGCCTGCCCATGCTGCTGCAGATCCCCTTCTTCATCGCGCTGTACTGGGTGTTGCTCTCCAGCGTGGAAATGCGCCACGCGCCCTGGCTGGGCTGGATCACCGACCTCTCCGCCAAGGACCCCTGGTATGTGCTGCCCGCCCTGATGACGGCCTCCAGCCTGCTCCAGGTGTGGCTGCAACCGGCGCCCCCGGACCCCATGCAGGCCAAGCTGATGTGGATCATGCCGCTGATGTTCAGCTTCATGTTCTTCTTCTTCCCGGCTGGCTTGGTGCTGTACTGGTTGGTCAACAACCTGCTGTCCATCGCCCAGCAATGGATGATCAACAAACAGCTCGGCGTGACCCACTGAGTCGGACCTGACCCCACAACGCCGCACCCTGTGCGGCGTTTGTCCATTCGAACCATGCTCGCGCGCCACCAGGACCCCATCGCCGCCATTGCCACCGCCCCCGGACGCGGCGCCGTGGGCATCGTGCGCGTGTCCTCCCGCACGCCGCTGGATGCGCTGATGGCCGCTCTGTACGGCCAGGCTCTGACCCCCCGCCATGCGCATTACCTGGCGCTGCGGGCCGCCGATGGCACGCCCATCGACCACGGCCTGGCCCTGCACTTCCCCGCCCCCCACAGCTACACCGGCGAACACGTGCTGGAGTTGCAGGCGCACGGCGGCCCCGTGGTGATGCAGTTGCTGCTGGCGCGTTGCTTGGAGGCGCTGCCTGGCTGCCGCTTGGCCGAGCCGGGCGAATTCACCCAGCGGGCGTTTCTGAACGGCAAGCTCGACCTGGCCCAGGCCGAGGCCGTGGCCGACCTCATCGACGCCAGCACCGAGACCGCGGCCCGCAGTGCCGCGCGGGCGCTAGACGGCGCCCTCTCACGCGAGGTTGGGGCGCTCAGCGACGCCCTGATTCATTTGCGCATGTTCGTCGAAGCCACGTTGGATTTCCCCGAAGAAGAGGACGTGGAATTTGTTCAGCAGGCCGACGTGCTCGGGCAGCTGGGCGGCTTGCAGGAGCGGGTACAGCGCATCTTGGCGCGTACACGTCAAGGGGCGCTGCTGCGCGATGGGTTGCGCGTGGTGTTGGCCGGTCAACCCAACGTGGGCAAGAGCTCCCTGCTGAACGCCTTGGCGGGCGCCGAGTTGGCCATCGTCACCCCGATTGCTGGCACCACGCGCGACCGGGTCAGTGAGCAGATTCAGATCGAAGGTGTGCCCCTGCACATCATCGACACCGCGGGGCTGCGCGAGTCCACCGACGAGGTGGAGCGCATCGGCGTGGCCCGGAGTTGGGAGTCCATCGCCGAGGCTGACGTGGTGCTCTTCCTGCACGACCTTACCCGGCTGGAGGACGCCGAGTACCAGCGCGAGGACGAGCGCATCCGTGCACAGTTGGCCGCGCACGATGACGCCGACCACCTGGCGGCTCGCCTGCTGCATGTCTACAACAAGGCCGATGCGGGCGCGAACGCCCCATCGAGCGGCCTGGCCTTGTCCGCCAAAACCGGCGAGGGGCTGGAGCGGCTGCGCGCTGAGCTGCTGCAGCGCGCGGGCTGGCAATCCGTGCCCGAGGGGCTGTTCATCGCACGGGAACGGCATGTGCAGGCCCTGCGCCACGCCCTGCAACACCTGGAGTCCGCGCTCGAACAGATCCGCATCCCAACCCCCGCGCTGGATCTCGTGGCCGAGGAGCTGCGACTGGCCCATGAGGCCCTGGGCGCCATCACCGGTCAGTTCACCGCCGACGATTTGCTGGGCGAGATCTTCAGCCGCTTTTGCATCGGCAAATAAGCAGCGAACTCACCGCACCGACCTGCGGGTTTTTCCGTGCTTTCGCCGTGACCCGCACAGGACGGCTTCGGTGAAGATGAGGTGGTGAAACTCTCCCGCGCACTCAAGGGCTGGCTGTGGCCGGTTGCGGTTGCAACCGGTGGCGTGGCCGTGGCCATTGCCGGAGCGCTGTGGCTGCAGCATCAGGTGGAAACGAACGCTGGCCAAGACTTTCAGCGCAGCGTGGACCGCGTCAGCGAGGATGTGCTGAACCGACTGCAAAGGCCGCTGTATGGGCTCAAAGGCATGCGGGCCTTGTTCAGTACGCCGCTGCCCATTTCGCAGGACGCCTTTCAGGCGTTCTGGGCTGCCCGCAACCTGAAAGAGGAATTTCCCGGGGTGCGGGGCATGAGCTTTGTCGAAGCGGTCCCCCAAGGGGAACAGGACCGCTATGTGGCCGCCATTCGCGAGACGGAGGCGCCCTTTTTCACCATTCAGCCGACCAAGGACGGCGAGGTGCTGCCCCAGGCCAACGACCCCGCCTACGTGGTGCGGTACATCGCCCCGATCTCAGAGAACCTGGCCGCGGTGGGGCTGAACATTGGGTCGGAGCGCCGCCGCCGTGAGGCCATTGAGCGGGCCATTCAAACCGGCGAACCGGTACTGACCGAGGCCATTGCACTGGCGCAGGACCGCACGCCACGCCGGGGGGCCTTGTTGCTGGTTCCGATGTACACCCCGGGTTTTGAGCACGAACCGCCCATGCGACGACCGCTGCGCGGTTTGGCCTCTGCCCCCATCGTGTACGGCGACGTACTGGCCGACATCACCGAAGTCCGGACGGGTTTGTTGTCCATCTCCGTCCACGACAGCACGGGCGAGGAAGCCGCCGTGGGCGCTGCCGTGTTCAGCGATCAGGTGGCGGCCCCAGCCGGCTGGCAGCCCCGGCACCAGGTCGAACAACTGCTCTACCTGCCGGGACGCAAGCTCTGGCTGGTCGCCCGCAGCACGCCCGAGTTCGAGGCTGCGCAAGTTAGCCCGGCGCCGTGGCTCTTCTTGGCGGGAACGGCCTTCGTCAGCCTCTT
Source organism: Inhella gelatinilytica (assembly GCF_016093295.1). GTDB lineage: Bacteria > Pseudomonadota > Gammaproteobacteria > Burkholderiales > Burkholderiaceae_C > Inhella > Inhella gelatinilytica. The sequence goes on from NZ_JAEDAL010000001.1 coordinate 593,428, forward strand.
GCTGGGCGTCATCTTGCGCCTACAAATTCGCAGCCGCCAGCAGGCTGAGCGTTTGGCCCAGTCCATGACCGTGGACTTGGAGCGCCTGGCCTTGGTCGCCAGCCGAACCACCAATGCCGTTCACATCACCGACGCCCAGCGGCGCATCCTCTGGGTCAACCAGGGCTTTGAACGGTTGACGGGGTTTTCGGCGGCGGAAACCGTGGGGCGCACCGCCCGCGAGCTGCTGCGCACGCACACCGACAGCCCCTTGGGCCTGCAACGCTTGGACGAGGCCCTGCGCACCGGTCAAAGCTACCGTGGGGAGTTGCGCATCTTCCGAAAGGATGGCGAAGAGGTATGGGTGGGCGTCGACATCCAGGCTTTGCACGACGAGAAAGGTCGATTGCGGGGGTTCACCACCGTTCAAAACGACATCAACGCGCTCAAACGCGTGGAGCACGCCCTGGAGCGCGAACGGCACAGCTTGGCCAACATCCTGGAGGGCACCAGCGCCGGCACCTGGGAGTGGAACATCCAAACGGGAGCCGTCCGCTTCAACGAACGGTGGGCCAACATGCTGGGGTACAGCTTGGCCGAATTGGAGCCACTCAGCATTCAAACCTGGCGCCGCCTGGTTCACCCCGACGACCTGCGCGAGGCCGAAATCCGCTTGCGCGCGCACTTCGAGGGTCGCAGCGACAGCTTTGACTGCGAACTGCGCATGCAGCACCAAAAGGGTAGCTGGGTTTGGGTGTTGTCGCGGGGCAAATTGTTCAGCCGCACCGCCGATCACGCACCCGAATGGATGGCCGGTACGCACCAAGACATCACCGCACAGCATGCCCTGGCAGCCGAGTTGCGCGGCAAGACCGAGCTGCTGAACACCGTGCTGGAGCACCTGCCGTGCGGTCTGAGCGTGTTTGATGGCCAGCTCGAACTCGTGCTGGGCAATCAGGCCTACCGAGACCTGCTGGAATTTCCCGACCACCTCTTCGACGGCGAACCCATTCCGTTCGAACGCTTCATTCGCTTCAACGCCGAACGCGGGGAGTACGGGCCCGGTGACGTTGACGCCCAGGTGCAGGCCATTGTTGAGCGCGCACGGGGCCCCGCCAGCCCCCACCAGTTTGAGCGGACGCGCCCCAACGGCAAGATCCTGGAAGTTCGGGGCGGCCCGCTGCCGGGCGGCGGCTTCGTCACCACCTACACGGACATCACCAGCCGCCGCCAAGCCGAGAGTGAAGCCCAGCGGGCCGGCGACCTGCTGCGCCACGCCATTGACGCCCTGGACGAAGCCTTTGTGCTCTATGACCCGGACGACCGCCTTGTCTTCTGCAACGAACGCTACCGGCAAACTTACCCAGTCATCGCCGACTTGATTCACCCTGGCGTGGCGTTTGAGTCCTTGGTCCGCGCCGGGGCCGAGCGCGGCGAATACGCCGAGGCGATTGGGCGGGTCGACGCATGGGTGCGCGAACGGGTCACGGCCCACCAGGCGGCCAACAGCACCGTCACCCAGCCCCTCAGTGACGGCCGCTGGCTGCGCATCGTCGAGCGCAAGCTGCCCGATGGACACATCGTGGGCTTTCGCATCGACATCACCGAACTGATGCGAGCCACCGAGGCGGCCCAAGCGGCGTCTCAGGCCAAGAGCCAGTTCGTGGCCAACATGAGCCACGAAATTCGCACCCCGATGAATGCCATTCTGGGGCTGCTGGCCCTGCTGGAACGCACGCCGCTCACACCACGGCAGGTGGACTACACCGGGAAGGCGGCCGGGGCCGCACGCTCACTGCTCGGCCTGCTCAACGACATCCTGGACTTCTCCAAGGCCGAGGCCGGCAAACTCGAACTCGATCCGCAGCCCTTTGCCCTTGAGGAGTTGCTCAAGGAGGTCGGCGTGGTGCTGGCCGCCCAGCTGGGCGCCAAGCCCGTGGAACTGGTGTTTGACGTCGCCCCTGACGTGCCCACCCACTGGGTCGGTGATGCCCTGCGGTTGCGTCAAGTGTTGATCAACTTGGGCAGCAACGCGGTGAAGTTCACGGCCGCGGGCGAGGTGGTGTTGCGGGTCACCTGTCCGCAACACAGCGACAGCCAAGCCCGGTTGCGTGTCGAGGTTCACGACACGGGTGTTGGGATCGCACCGGAACACCATGCCCGCATCTTCAGCGGCTTCAGTCAGGCCGAGGCGTCCATCACCCGGCGATTTGGCGGTACGGGCCTGGGCGTGGCGATCAGCCAGCGCTTGGTCACGCTGATGGCCGGTGAGCTGCAACTGCGCAGCACGCTCGGCGCCGGCAGTTGTTTCTTCTTCGAAGTGCCGCTGCCGCTCAGCCCGGGGCCGACGCGGGCCTTCGCCGCCTCAACGCCCGTCGTTGTGCCCCCTCTGCCCCCGGTGCAGCAGCGGGCCGTTGACCAGGTGCTGGCCCGCTATACCCCGGCGACGGAGCCCCACGCCGCCTCCGCCCCCTGCCTCTTGGACATCGGCAGCGACGAACGCCAAACCCTGGCCGAGGCCCGCGCCCGCGTCGCACAGGGTCACGCTCCCGTGGTCATCTTGTGCTCCAGTGCGCACCGCCTTGCACTGGATGAACAGGTGGCCGAACCCATCCGGCTGCTCACCAAACCCTTCACCCCGGAGCAGTTGGCGCAGGCCTTGTGGGGCGACCACCTGTCGCCCGCCTCGGCCCCCATCGCGGCACCCGGTCGTTTGGGGGGCTTGCGCCTGCTCTTGGTCGAGGACAACCCCGTCAACCAGCAAGTGGCCTTGGAGTTGCTCCGCCTAGAGGGGGCCCAGGTGGAATTGGCCATGCACGGCCTCGAAGCCGTTGAGGCGCTGCGGCGCACGCCCGGAGCGTTCGACGCGGTGCTGATGGATGTGCAAATGCCGGTCATGGACGGTTACACCGCCACGCGAACCATTCGAGAAGCGTTGGGTTTGCGGGACTTGTTCATCTTGGCCATGACCGCCAACGCCTTGCGCAGCGACCGCGAAGCCTGCTTGGCCGCCGGTATGGATGGTCACATCGGCAAGCCCTTTGAAATTGACCAGCTGGTGGCGGCCTTGCGCACGCGGCTGGAACTCCCCGACGCACCGGCGGCCGACCCACCCGCAATGCCCGAGCTCCCCGCCGAATGGGTGCCGCGAGCTCAGGCTTTGGGCCTGGACCTGCGCCTGGCTTGGGCTCGGTTCATGGGCCAAGCCCGGCTGCTGCGCCGCAGCTGCGAGGGCGTGTTGGACAGCCTGGGGGATGTCCTGCACCTGCTGAATGAACCGGACACCGACGCCGACGCCCGACGCCACGCCCTGCACAGCCTCAAAGGCATGGCGGCCACCGTGGGCTTGAGCGCCCTCGCCGACTTGGCCTTTGAGGGCGAGCAGGCGGCCCGAGAGGGCCTTCCCACGCCCCCGGGTTGCGTTCAGGGTTTGGCCCAGCTCCAAGCCCGACTGGATCCAACGCTGCGTGACTTGATGCGGGCGCTGGCACCCGACCAGGACGAAGCGATTGCCTGGAACCGCCAGGGCGTTGAATCCCTGCGTCGCTTGCTGCGCGCCGGTGACCTGGAGGCGTTGGAGGCCCACGCCGAATGGCGCGCCCTGCAGCCCAGTTCGGCCGACGACGTGCTGCACACCTTCGACGAAGCCCTGGCGGAACTCAACCTGTCCCGGGCGGCAGACGCGCTCGATGCCGCCGTGCCGCCGGAACCCGGGGCCCCGGCCTGAGCCCCCCACCGAATCAGCGAATCAGTCGCTCTTCCGCGCGCGCCAGCGCTTCCGCAGTCCCAGACAGCACCAGGGTGTCGCCGCCTTGCAGTTCAGATTGGAGCGGCACAGCCTGCCCGTGGGCGCGGCGCAGGTTCACCAGGGCGACGCCCAAGTCGTCGAGCTGAAGTGCGTCTGGGGATTTGCCCTGCCAAATCGTGGCCTGGGGCAGGCTGAACGAACGCAGGCGCGTTTGCTCGCGTTCTTCCAGTCCGTCGTCATCGGCCCCATGGAAATAGCCCCGCAGCAAGCCGTACCGGGCGTCGCGGGCTTCACGGGTGATGCGCAGCACGCGGCGCATCGGCACACCCACCAAAGCCAAGGCATGGCTGGCCAGCATCAAACTGCCCTCGATGGCCTCAGGCACCACTTCGGTGGCGCCGGCCGCCTTGAGTTTGTCCAGGTCCGCGTCGTCCACGGTGCGCACCACCACAGGCACCTGGGGCGCGTGCTGCCGCACTTGGTGCAGCACCTTGAGGGCCGATGGCGTGTCGTGATAGCTGATCACGACCGCGTTGGCACGGCTCAAGCCCGCCGCCATCAGGGCTTGAAGCCGGGCCGCGTCACCAAACACCACCGACTGGCCGGCTGCGGCCGCTTGGCGAACGCGGTCCGGGTCCAAATCCAACGCCATGTACGGGATGCGCTCGGCCTCCAGCAAGCGGGCCAGGTTTTGTCCGCTGCGGCCATAGCCGCAAATGATGATGTGGGCGTCGGCCTTGAAAGCTTTTTTGGCAATGGTGGTGAGCTGCACCGACTGCAGCAGCCAGTCGCTGCTGGAGAGCTTCATCACGATGCGGTTGCTGTACAGCACGATCAGGGGCGTCAGCAGCATCGACAGCACCATCGCCGCCAGCACGGGGGACTCCCACTGCTTGGCCACCAAACCTTGACTGGCCCCCAAGCCCAAGAGCACGAAACCAAACTCCCCCGCCTGAGCCAAATACAAACCGGTCCGCAGGGAGACGCCCGATGGCGCGCCCAACCCCTTGGCCAGCGCGGCCACCAAGGCGAACTTGATCACCGTCGGCCCCAGCAGCAGCAGGAGCACCAAAGGCCATTGCTGAATCACCAACTGCGCATCCAACTTCATGCCGATGGTGATGAAGAACAGCCCCAGCAAGACGTCATGGAAGGGGCGAATGTCCGTTTCGACTTGGTGCTTGAATTCCGTTTCGGAGATCAGCATGCCGGCCACGAAGGCCCCCAGGGCCAGTGACAGGCCCGCGTGCTCGGTGAGCCAGGCCAAGCCCAGGGTCACCAGCAGCAGGTTCAGGATGAAGAGCTCCTCGCTCTTGCGCCGCGCCACCAGGGTCAACCACCAGCGCATGGCCCGCTGCCCGCCCCAGAACAGCAGACCCAACACCACCACCGCTTTGAGCCCGGCCCAGGCCAGGTCTTGCATCAAGTCACTGGTGCTGGCCCCCAGGGTGGGGATCAGCACCAGCAGCGGCACGACGGCCAAATCTTGAAACAGCAGCACCCCCATCACCCGGCGGCCATGCTCGCTCTCTAGCTCCAGGCGCTCCGCCATCAGTTTGACCACGATGGCGGTCGAGCTCATGGCCATGGCAGCGCCCAAGACCAAGGCGCCCTGCCACCCCAGCTCCCAGTGCACGCCCATGAGATCAAAGGCCCAGTCCAGGATCCAGTTCCCGAGCACCGCGCCCAGCAGCGTCAGCAGCACCTGCAACAGGCCCAGTCCAAACACCACCACGCGCATGGCCCGCAGCTTGGGCAGGTTGAACTCCAAGCCAATGGCGAACATCAGGAAGACGACGCCGAACTCGGCCAGGTAGCGCAGACTGGCCGAGTCCCCCGTCAGCGCCAAGGCATTCGGGCCAATCAGCACGCCCACCACCAGATACCCAAGGATGGGCGGCAGCTTGAGGCTGCGGCAGGCCACCACGCCGAGCACGGCGGCCACCAAATACAAAAGGGCGAGGTCCAGCGAGGTCATGGGCGCCCGATGGTAGAGCAGCGAGGGCGCAACGCGCCGCTCAGCCCATCTGCAATCCGGAGGAGTCGGGCATCAAGCCCTCGGTCAGCCGCAACCGAAGGGACAAGTCCGTGCGCGAGTCGGCGTGATCCAACCCCTGCTGCTGGGTGATCTGGCCCGAGCGGATCAACTCAAACAAGGCTTGATCAAACGTCTGCATCCCCATCTCGTTGCTGTGGGCCATGGCGTCTTTGAGCAGATCAATCTCGCCTTTCAGAATCAGGTCCGACACGTACGGGGACTGCAACAAGATTTCGACCGCCGGCACCCGGTCCCCTGACGCGCCAGGAATTAAGCGTTGGCCAATCACCCCCCGCAAGTTCAGCGACAAGTCCACCAGGGCCTGATGGCGCGCCCCCTCCGGAAAAAAGTTCAGGATGCGGTCGATCGCCTGGTTGGCGTTGTTGGCATGCAGCGTGGACATGCACAGATGCCCGGTCTCCGCATAAGCCAGCGCCTGCCGCATGGTCATGGCGTCGCGGATCTCGCCAATCACGATCACATCCGGTGCCTCGCGCATGGCATGCAGCAGCGCGCTTTCGAACGAGCGGGTATCCAAGCCCACCTCGCGCTGGTCCACGACCGAGGCCTTGTGGGTGTGCACGAATTCGATCGGGTCTTCCACGGTCAAGATATGACCTGACTCCGTGCGGTTGCGGTAGTCCACCAGCGCCGCCAGCGTGGTGGACTTTCCCGAACCCGCCGCCCCCACGACCAGCACCAGCCCGCGCTTGAGCAGGGCCAAGTCCTTCAAATGGGCAGGCAAGTGCAGGGCTTCCAAGCTGGGAATTTCCGCACTGATGTAGCGCACCACCATCGCCACTTCGCCCCGCTGCAGGTAGACGTTGAAGCGAAAGCGCCCCAGGCCTTCGATGTTCGTGGCCAGGTCGCACTCCAGCGTGTCCTCGAACTCGCGGATCTGGGCCTCGCGCATCATCGAGTACGCCAGCGCCTTCGCACTCATGGGAGTCAGCGGGGGCAGCTTCAGGGGCCGAACCACGCCTTGGATCTTCAACGACGGCGGCGCTCCCACCGACAGAAACAAGTCAGACGCCCCCTGCTCCACCATGAAACGCAGGTAGGGGCCCAAATTGCGCGGGTCGCCGAATTCGTGGGCATCCACTGAGAAACCTCTTTTGTCTTTTCTGCAGTTTCGATTGGAGCGCCGATGAACCGGGGGCTGCCTTTCCCCACTTGACGCACATCAAGCGGACAGCGCTCAATGCACCGCCCGCATAAGGGAATGCTCAAGCGGCGTTGCCAAACTTGTCCATACAAGGTTTCTTGCAGTTACCGTTCGCCCCGCTAAAAATTCATCGGAGGCGTCATGCCCAATTTGTCCTTTGTCTCGCCCACGCGCAATTCGCCCTGGGGCACTTACCTCTCCCAAATCGACGCGGTCGAGCCCTACCTGGGCCACCTGAGCCGCTGGGTCGAAACCCTGCGCCGCCCCAAGCGCGCACTGATCGTCGACATCCCCATCGAGCTCGACAACGGCACCGTCGCCCACTACGAGGGCTACCGCGTGCAGCACAGCTTGACGCGCGGCCCCGGCAAGGGCGGCGTGCGTTACCACCCGGACGTCACGCTGGAAGAAGTGATGGCTCTGTCGGCCTGGATGACCATCAAAAACGCCGCGGTCAACCTGCCCTACGGCGGCGCCAAGGGCGGCATCCGCCTGGACCCCAAGACCCTGTCGATGAAAGAACTGGAGAAGGTTACGCGCCGTTACACCAGTGAGATCGGCATCATCATTGGCCCGACCCAGGACATCCCGGCCCCGGACGTCAACACCAACGGCCAAATCATGGCCTGGATGATGGACACCTACTCGATGAACGTCGGCGCCACCGCCACGGGCGTCGTCACCGGCAAGCCCATCCCGCTGGGCGGCTCGCTGGGCCGCGTGGCCGCCACCGGCCGCGGCGTGTTCGTGGTCGGCCGGGAAGCCATGCGCCGTCTGGGCATCGACATGGAAGGCGCGCGCGTCGCCGTCCAGGGCTTTGGCAACGTGGGCTCCATCGCCGCCAAGATGTTCGCCGCCAACGGCGCCAAGATCGTGACCGTGCAAGACCACACCGGCACCATCCACAACGACAACGGCCTGGACATGGCCGACCTGCTGCAGTACGTCGCGCTGCGTGGCGGCGTCGAAGGCTTCAAGGGTGCCGAGACCATCGCCAACGAGAACTTCTGGGACGTCAAGACCGACGTGCTGATCCCGGCCGCGCTGGAAGGCCAGATCACCGACGCCCGCGCCCAGCGCATCTCCACCCGCCTGGTGCTGGAAGGCGCCAACGGCCCGACCACGCCGGACGGTGAGGCCGTGCTGGCTGACCGCGGCATCGTGGTGGTGCCGGACGTGATCGCCAACGCCGGCGGCGTGACGGTCTCGTACTTCGAGTGGGTGCAAGACTTCTCCTCCTTCTTCTGGACCGAGGACGAAATCAACCTGCGCCTGGACAAGATCCTGATCGGAGCCTTCAAAGGCATTTGGGAAACCAGCGAGCAACACAAGATCCCGCTGCGCACCGCCGCCTTTACCGTGGCCTGCACCCGCGTGCTGCAAGCCCGTGAAGAGCGCGGCCTGTACCCCTGACCGCTGGCCCGTCACCCCGCCCGAGCCTCGAGCCTCACGGCTCGCCGCGGTGGCACCCAAGCAAAAGGCCCGCTTCACAGCGGGCTTTTTTGTTGGCCAACCGCCATTCAGCCCTTCCGCACCGGTGCGGATAGTGCATTCCCTGATTTCTGAAGGAGCGCACGTTGGTCATGCTCCAAGCCATGACCCCCCATTCCCTTTCTTTCGGCGCCCGCATGCTTCGCAATTGGGGGGACTACCTGCAGTCGGAAACCGCGCTGCTGGCGTTCTTCCGTGGCCTGCTGGCCTGCTCAACCCTTGCGCTGGGTTTAGCCATCTTGGGAATGTTCGCCGCCGGTTATCGGGAACTCCATCGGTACGCCATCACAGGGGTCATGGGGGTGTTGATCGCCATTTGTTGGGGTCTCAGCAAGAAGCGCCCCCAAGGCGCCGTGAAGCTCTTTCTCATCGGCATGTGGCTGTCCATCTCCGTGAACAACAGCTTGGTTGCTGGCTTGCAGAGCCCCAACGTGATGCTGTATCCGTTTTTGATCGCGCTGGGCGGTTCCGTCCTCGGGCCCCGGTGGTTGCTGGGTTTGACCCTCTCCAGTCTGCTGGTGGTGTTGGCTCAAGGCCTGATCCAAACCTTTGGTGGTTGGGAGCCGATTCCAGCCGTCGGCATGCTCCCCCGCACGGTGATGTATTGCGTCACCCTTCTCATCACAAGCGTCTTGGTCTACGCCGCCTGGAGCAGTTTTCAGGCGGCCGTCCGACGTGCCAACGGCACGGCGGCCGAACTCGAACAGCGCAACACGGCCCTTCAGCGGAGCGAGCAGGACATTCAACTGCTGATGGACTCAGTGCCCGCCTTCATTGCGGCCTTTGACGCCTCCAAGCGTCTTCGCCGCTGCAACCTGGGGTTGGCACAATTGTTTGGCTTTGCTGACGGCTCCGAACTTGTCGGCCAGACCATGGAGCAACTCCTCGGGCCCGCCGACTGGCCAATCATTGAGCCCCACTGGCGCCAGGCCTACGCCGGTCAAACCGCCACCTACCGCCACACGCCGCAAGACCCGCGAAAGAGCAAAGTCCAGGTTCTGGATGTCGTACTGGTTCCGCAGTGGGTGAACGGCACTGTCACAGGCGTCTTTACTCTGGCCACGGACGTTACCCACCAGGTAGAAACCGAGGCCGCGATCCGGCAATTGAATGCCTCGCTCGAGGAAAAGGTGCTCAGCCGCACCCGGGAACTTCAAGCCACCGTGGAAAAACTCCAGCACTCACAGGACGAGCTCGGCCGCAGCGGCGCCAAGGCCACGCTCTCGATGCTGGCCGCCAGCCTGGCCCACGAACTAGACGCCCCGTTGAGCAACAGCGGGGCGACAGTCAGTGCGCTGGGCAGCGTACTCACAGACCTACAGATCCAGCTCGAGGCGACGGATCTCCAGCGCCCGCTCCTGGTCGCTACCGTGGCCCGTCAGCAAAGTGCCCTCACACTGCTGGAGCGCAACATCGAGCATGCCGCCGCCCTGGTGCGACAGTTCCAGCAAGTAGCCAATGACCAGGTCAGCGAGAACCGACGCTCGTTCGATCTTGGGATCGCCGTGCGCGAGGTGCTGGCAACCCTGACCCCGAGTCTGAAGGGCCCCCACCGGGTTGAAGTCAACCTCCCGGAGCGTGTGCTGCTGGATAGCTACCCAGGCGCCCTTGGGCAAGTGGTGGTCAATCTGGTGAACAACGCCTTCTTGCATGCCTTTGAAGGCATGAGCACCGGCGTGCTCAAGATCTCGGCCGACCGAGTGGACGACCAAATACGGCTGCAGTTTGCCGACAACGGCATTGGTATGAGCGAAGAGGTACGCAACCGCCTGTTCGAACCCTTCTTCTCCACCAAACAGGGTCAGGGCAACCCTGGGCTGGGACTGCACATCGTGCGCTCTGTGGTGGAGCGCACCTTGGGCGGCAGGGTCAACGTCACCAGCATCCCCCGCGCCACCAGCGCCCAACTCCAGGGCACCACCCTCACCGTGACCCTGCCGGTTCAAGCACCGCAGGTGGGCTGATTCAGCGGTTTAGGCCGGCAGCTTCATCCGATCAAACGGCCCCCGCCCACTGGCGGCGGTGATGAGGCCCAGCACGCGGCCGGGTTCGCTGCCCACTTGATCCCAGGTGAAGCGCCAAGCCCAGTTGCCGCCGCCCAGGGTGCCGGGGGTGTTCATGCGGTGGCTGCTGTCCAGGCCGAGCACATCTTGCAGCGGGAAGATGGCCAGATTGGCCACGGAGTTGGCCGCCGCGCGGATCATGGCCCAGTGCACGTCGTGGGCGCCGCAGGCCAAATAACAGGCGGCGTACTCGCGTTCGCGGGCCGGGGCGGCGTTCCACCAGCCGCGGGCGGTGTCGTTGTCGTGCGTGCCGGTGTAGACGATGGTCTCGCGCTCGTAGTTGTGGGGCAGGAACTCGTGATCCCCCTCGGCGCCAAAGCCGAACTGCAGGATCTTCATGCCCGGGAAGCCGCAGCCCTCTCGCAGCGCGATCACATCGGGGGTGATGAGCCCCAAGTCCTCCGCCACGATGGGCAGCGGGCCCAGGGCTTTGGCAATCGCATCGAACAGCGCCTGGCCGGGGCCGGGCACCCAGCGGCCTTCGTGGGCGGTGGGGCAGGAGGCCGGAATTTCGTAATAGCCGGCAAAGCCCCTGAAGTGGTCAATGCGGAACACATCGGCTTGGGCAAGGGCGCGGCGCACGCGCTCGGTCCACCAGGCGTAGCCGGTTTTGGCCATGGCGTCCCAGCGGTACAGCGGGTTGCCCCAGCGCTGGCCGTCCGCGCTCAAAGCATCGGGGGGCACACCGGCCACGACGGTGGGCTGGTAGCGATCGTCCAGGAAGTAAAACTCAGGCGCGGCCCAGCAGTCGGCGCTGTGGTGCGCAATGAAGATGGGCAGGTCGCCCATGAGCGCAATGCCCTTGCCATTGGCGTAGGCCTTCACGGCGGCCAGCTGGTTGTCGAACTGCCACTGCACAAAGCACCAGAAGGCGATCTCGTCGGCATGCTCCTTGCGAGCCTTGGTGAGCGCGGCTTTCTTGCGGCTGCGCAGATCGGGCGCCCAGTCCCACCAGCAGGCGCCGCCGTGGGCCGATTCCAGCGCCATGAAGAGGCTGTAGTCGTCGAGCCAGCTGGCCTGCGCTTGAGCCCAGGCCGCATAGGCCTGGCGCTGCGCGGCCGTGGCGCGGGCAAAAAAGCCCGCGGCGGCGGCCCGCAGTTGCTGCATGCGCCAGGGCACGACGGCGGCAAAGTCGACCGCATTCGCGCCAAAGGCGGGCACCTCGGGAGCCGCCAACCAGCCGGCCTCCACCAGAGGCTCCAGCGCCACCATCAGCGGGCTGCCCGCGAAGGCCGACACGGACTGGTAGGGCGAATCGCCGGGGCCAATGGGCGTGGTGGGCAGCAGCTGCCACACGCGCTGACCTGCCGCCTCCAGCCAATCGACGAAATGAAACGCGGACGGGCCGAGATCCCCGATGCCATGGGGCCCGGGCAGGGAGGTGATGTGCAGCAGCACGCCGCTGGCGCGTTGATTCAAATTCATGGTCAGGCTTTCAAAAGCAAGAGCGTGTGGGGGGCCAGCTCCACCGCCCCGCTGCAGGGCGCCTCGGGCCGCGCCGTCGTGGGGTCGGAGTCCAGCAAACAAGTCCAGGGCCCGGCGGGCAGCGCAAAGCGCCGCGGGCCGGTCTCGGGGTTGAAGAGCAGCAGCAGGCGCTGCTGCGGTGCCGGGCCGTCGTGCAGGGCGCAGGCGAAGGCCGCTTCGCCACCCACCTGCCAATCGCAGGGCTGCATCTCGCCGCCGTCCGGGCGCAGCCAGTGCACATGGGCCAAGCCCGAGCCCGGGCCAGCGAACCAGCGCGGGTGGCGCAGCAGGGGGTGCTTGGCCCGCAGCGCAAAACAGCGCGTCACAAAGTCCAAGAGCTGGGTGTCGGCCTGGGTCCAGTCCAACCAAGTGGTGCCGTTGTCCTGGCAGTAGGCGTTGTTGTTGCCGCCTTGGCTGTGGCCCAGCTCGTCTCCCGCATTGAGCATGGGGGTGCCCTGCGAAAACGCCAGGGTTGCCAGCAGGGCCCGCTGCACCCGCTGCCGCGTGAGGGTGACGGCCGGGTCGGCCGTCGGCCCTTCAACCCCCAAGTTGGCGCACAGTTCGTTGTCACGGCCGTCGCGGTTGTCCTCGCCATTGGCGTGGTTGTGCTTGCGGCTGTGGCTGAGCAAGTCCCACAGGGTGAAGCCGTCGTGACAGGTGACGAAGTTGACGCTGGCCGTGGGCTGGCGGCCCCCGTGGTGGAAGACGTCGCTGGAGCCCGCCAATCGCCGCGCGAACTCGCCGCGGCTGACCCCGCCGCCCACCCAGGGCGCCAGCCAGTAGCCACGCGCGGCGTCGCGGTACTTGTCGTTCCACTCCAGGAAGCGCCCCGGGAAGTGGCCGACCTGGTAGCCCCCGGGGCCTGCATCCCAGGGCTCGGCAATCAGGTGGACGCCGGCCAGCACCGGGTCCTGACGCAAAGCCGTGAAGAAGGCCGCTTGGGACGAGTAGCCGCCGCGCGTGCGCCCCAGCACGGGCGCCAGGTCAAAGCGGAAGCCGTCGACCCCGTACTCCTGCACCCAGCAGCGCAGCGAATCCAGCACCAGCTGCGTCACCCGCGGGTGGGCGCAGTTGAGGGTGTTGCCGCAGCCGGTCCAGTTTTCGTTGTGGCTCGCGTCGTCGGGGTGCAGGTGGTAGTGACTGCGGTTATCCAGGCCGCGCAGGTGCAGCGTGGGGCCGAACTCATTGCCCTCGGGCGTGTGGTTGTAAACCACATCCAGCAGCACCTCGATCCCCGCCGCGTGCAGGGCCTGCACCATGGCGCGGAACTCATCGCGAATGCGGGTTGGGTCCTTGGCCCGCGCCCAGCGCGGGTCGGGGCAAAAGAAGCCCAGCGAGTTGTAGCCCCAGTAATTGGGCAGCCCCTTGTCGGTCAGATGCGGCTCGTCCACCGTGTAGTGGATGGGCAGCAGCTCAATGGCGTTGACGCCCAAGCGCTTGAGGTGGGCCACGGCGGCCGGATGGCCGAGGCCCGCGTAGGTGCCGCGCAGCGATTCCGGCACGGCTGCAAGCCGGCGCGTGAAGCCCTTGACGTGGGCTTCGTAAATAACCAGCGATTCCACCGCATGGTGCGGCGCATTGGCGCGGGGGTCGGGCCCGGCCAGCGGCGCGGCCACACGGGCTTTGAGCGCGTGCAACGCGTTGTCCCGCACATCAAAGCTGCGCGGGCCTTCGGGGTCCCCCAGCACGTAGCCGTGGTGCTCGGCCCGCCAGCCGAAGTGGCCCACGATCTCACGGGCATGCGGGTCCAGCAGCAGCTTGTTGGCGTTGAAGCGGTGACCCTGCTCCGGCGCATAAGGGCCATGGGCCCGCAGGCCGTAGACCAAGCCCGCTTGAGCGCCCGGCAGAAAGCCGTGCCAAATGCCATCGTCCGGGCCGTGCAAGGCCAATCGGCGCAGTTCGCGCTGCCCCGCCGCATCGAACACACAAACCTCCACCCGCACGGCATGTTCGGAGAACACGGCGAAGTTGACACCCGCCGTCTCGCCGTGGGTTTGCAGGCTGCTGCCCAGCGGGCTCACACGGCCGGGCTGGAGGGAGTCAGGAAGGCGCATCAGCAGGGGGTGAGGAACAGGGTGGCCAAGGGCGGCAGGGTGAGCGCCACGCTGTGGCTGCGGCCGTGCGCTGCAATCGGCTCGACCGTGACGGGACCCGAGCCATTGCCCACATTGCTGCCGCCGTAGTGGGTGCTGTCGGTGTTCAGGGCCTCGCGCCACGCAGCGCCGGGGCAGCCAATGCGGTACGCGCGGCGCGGCTGGGGGGTGAGGTTGCACACCACCATCACGCTGCGCCCCTGGCCGTCGTGGCGCAGCCAGGCCAGCACCGATTGCTCCGCATCGTCCGCCACCAGCCATTCGAAGCCCGCGGCCTCGCAGTCCAGCCGGTGCAGGGCGCTCTCGCGACGGTACAGATGATTCAGGTCCGCCACCAGCCGGCGTACGCCTGTATGGGGTGCCTCCTCGGCCTGGGCCCAGGGCAGGTTCTTTTCAAAATTCCATTCGCCGCGCTGGCCCCACTCCTGCCCCATGAAGAGCAGCTTCTTGCCGGGGTGGCCCCACATAAAGCCGTAGTAGGCGCGCAGGTTGGCAAACTGCTGCCAGGCATCGCCCGGCATCTTGTCCAGCAGCGAGCCCTTGCCGTGCACGACCTCGTCGTGCGAGAGCGGCAGCATGAAGTTCTCGCTGAACGCATAAACGAGGCCGAAGGTCAGCCCGTTGTGGTGCCAGCGCCGGTGCACGGGGTCCTGGTGCATCGTGCGCAGGGTGTCGTTCATCCACCCCATGTTCCACTTGAAGTGAAAGCCCAGGCCGCCAGCGTAGGTGGGCTGGCTGACCCCCGGAAAAGCTGTGCTCTCCTCGGCCACCGTGAACCCCCCGGCCAGGCTGACTTGCTCGTTGACGTGCTTGAGCAGGGCAATGGCTTCCAGGTTCTCGCGCCCGCCCTGGTGGTTGGGCACCCACTCACCGTAGGGGCGGGAGTAGTCGCGGTAGAGCATGGAGGCCACGGCGTCGACCCGCAAGCCGTCCACACCGAAATGCTCGACCCAGTAGAGCGCGCTGCTGGCCAGAAAGCTGCGCACCTCGCTACGGCCGAAGTTGTAGATCAGCGTGTTCCAGTCGCGGTGGAAGCCCTCCTTCGGGTCGGCGTATTCGTAGAGGGCCGTGCCATCAAAGCGCGCCAGTCCGTGGGCATCCATGGGGAAGTGGGCCGGCACCCAGTCCAGCAGCAAGCCCAGCCCGGCGGCATGGCAAGCCTGCACAAAACGGGCAAAGCCTTCCGGCTCGCCAAAGCGAGCGGTGGGAGCGAAGAGGCCCAGCGTCTGATAACCCCAGGAGCCGTCAAACGGATGCTCGCTGATGGGCAGGAGCTCCAGGTGCGTGAAGCCCAAGCCCTGCACATAGGGAATCAGCTCGGCGGCCAGCTCGTCCCAGGTGGGAAACCGCCCCTCGGGCCGGCGCCAGCTCGCCGGGTGCACCTCGTAGACCGAAATGGGGGCGTCGCGCCGGTTGGCGGCCGCCCGCTCGGCGGGCACGGCGCGGCGCGGCGGCAAGCCCACCACGCGCGAGGCGGTCGCCGGGCGCAGCTCGGCGGCGAAGGCCACCGGGTCCGCCTTGAGCGGCAGCACCACGCCGTCAGGGGTGCGCAGCTCGTACTTGTAAAGCTCCCCAACTTGCAACCCGGGAATGAACAGCTCCCACACCCCGGCGTCGTGGCGCAGCCGCATGGGGTGACGACGGCCGTCCCAACCGTTGAACCCCCCGACCACCGAGACCCGCTGGGCATTGGGGGCCCAGAGCGCAAAGCGAACCCCGGCTTCGCCCGCGATGACCTGCGGGTGCGCCCCCAGCAGTTCGTGCAGACGCGGCTCGTTGCCATCGCGCAGGCGCCGCAGCTCCGCGTCACTGAACAGCGCGCCAAAGGCGTAGGTGTCGGCTTGCTCGGTGGTGACGCCACCGGCCCAGCGCACGCGCAAGCGGTAAGCGCCCGGATGGGTGCCCAGGTGCGCCTCAAAAAGGTCGGAGCCGGCCCGTCGCGGCAACTCCACCCCCGCGCCCGTGGCGAATACGGCACTGACGGCCTCCGCCCCGGGCAGAAACGCGCGCAGCCACAGGCCGCCCTGGCCATCCGGGTGCGGCCCGAGCACCGCGAAGGGGTCGCCATGGCGACCGCCTTGCAAGGCCTCCAGCGTTGCGGCGTCCAGCATCGACTCTCCTTGGCTTCTTAGCCCAGCGACTCCGCCGACCAGACCCGCTCCACGTACTCCGCAATGGTGCGGTCCGACGAGAACCAGCCCATGCCGGCCACGTTGCGCAGCGCCCGTTCGGCCCAGGCCGCCTTCTTGCGGTACAGGGCATCGACCTCCAACTGCTTGGCCACGTAGTCGGCAAAGTCGGCCATGAGCAGATAGCCGTCACGATACGTGAGGTTGTCGACGATCGCCCGGTAGCGCTCGGCGTCCCCGCCGCTGAAGCTGCCATCCGCAATGGCGTGCACCACAGCCTTGAGCTGGTGGTTCTCTTCTTGGTAAAGGCGCGGGTCGTAGCCCAGGTCCTTGATGCGCTGCACGTCCTCGGCGCGCAGCCCGAAGACGAACATGTTCTCCTCACCCATGGCCTGCGCCATCTCGATGTTGGCGCCGTCCCAGGTGCCAATGGTCAGGGCGCCGTTCATGGCGAACTTCATATTGCCCGTGCCACTGGCCTCGGTGCCGGCCGTGGAGATTTGCTCGGACAGGTCGGCCGCCGGGATGATGGTCTCGGCCAGGCTCACGCCGTAGTTGGGCAGGAAGACCAGCTTGAGCTTGCCGCCGACCCGCGGGTCACTGTTCACCACCCGGGCCACGTCGTGCGCGAGCTGGATGATGAGCTTGGCCATGTGATACGCCGAGGCCGCCTTGCCCGCGATGATCACGGTGCGCGGCACCCAGGCCTTGCCGTCCGGCGCCCGGTCCGGGCTGGCGACGATGGCCTGATAGCGCGCGATGACGTGCAGGATGTTCAGCAGCTGGCGCTTGTATTCGTGGATGCGCTTGATCTGGATGTCGAACAAGCTGTCGGGGTTGACGACCGGCCCGAGCTGCTTGCGGATCAAGGCCGCTAGGCGCTCTTTGTTGGCACGCTTGACCGCCAAGAACTCTTTTTGCAGCCCCGCATCTCCGGCCTTTTTGCCGAGCTTGGCCAACTCCGCCAGGTTCTTGCGCCAGCCCTTGCCAATGTGGCCGTCCAGCAAGCCGGACAGACCCGGGTTGGCCTGTTGCAGCCAGCGGCGCGGCGTCACGCCATTCGTGACGTTGTGGAAGCGCTCGGGGTAGAGCCGGGCGTAGTCGGCAAAGATGGTTTGCACGCACAGGTCGGAGTGCAACTGGGCCACGCCATTGACGCGGTGCGAAGCCACGATGGACAGCGCCGCCATGCGCACCCGGCGCTCATAGCCGGTGTGCGGCGAGCCCTCGTCAATGATGGAGACGCGGCGCAGCAGTTCGGTGTCGCCCGGCACGGCGCGAGCCACCGCCTCCAGGAAGTGGTGGTTGATCTCGTAAATGATTTCGAGGTGGCGCGGCAGCAGTTGCTCAAACATGCGCACGGGCCAGGTTTCCAGCGCCTCGGGCATCAACGTGTGGTTGGTGTAGCTCACCGCTTGACGGGTGATGGTCCAGGCCTGTTCCCAGGTGTAGGCGTGCTCGTCCACCAGGATGCGCATCAGTTCGGCCGGGGCCAGCGCCGGGTGCGTGTCGTTCAGGTGGATGGCATTCAGGCGCCCCAGATCGTCCAAGTTGCCAAACTCGCGCTGGTGGCGCGCCACCAAGTCCTGCAGGCTGGCGCTGACCAGGAAGGCCTCTTGCTTCAAGCGCAGTTCGCGGCCGGCCTCGGTGCTGTCATCGGGGTACAGCACCCAGTTCAGCGCGTCGGCTAGCACGCGGTGGCGCGCGGCCTCCAGGTATTCCCCGCGGCAGAAGGCGGAAAAGTCGATGGGGCTGCTGGCCTCGGCCTGCCACTGGCGCAGGGTTGACACCCGCTCGCTGTGGTGCGCTGGCACGATGAAGTCGTAGGCCTGGGCCATGACCACCTCGCCACCGATCCAACGCCGGCCGCCCACGCTGCCCATGGTCGAGCTCTCGCTCACCACGCGCCCGCCAAAGCGCACGGGGTAGCGGCGCTCGCGGCGGATCACCTCCCAGGGGGCACCCAGCTTCATCCAGTCGTCCGGGCTCTCCACCTGGCGGCCGCCCTCGATGCCTTGGGCAAACATGCCGTACTGGTAGCGCAGTCCGTAGCCAAAGCTGGGCAGCCCCAGCTCCGCAAAGCTGTCCAAGAAGCATGCGGCCAAGCGGCCGAGGCCGCCGTTGCCCAGCGCCGCGTCGGGCTCACGCTCCAACACGTCGGACAGCTCCAAGCCCAGCGGCTCCAGCTGTTCTTGCATCAGTTTGTCCAGCCCCAGGGCCGCCAGGGCATTGCCCAAGGCGCGGCCCATCAGGAATTCCATGCTGAGGTAATGCACGCGGCGCGCGCCGGTGGCGCCGCGCTGATTGTCGGCAGCCTGGGTGGCCACCCAGCGGTCCGCCAGCAATTCGCGGCAGGCCTGCGCCGCCGCGCGAAACACCGCCTCCTTGGTGGGGGGAACGCCAGGGGTTTGGCCCAATTCGCGAGCCAGGGCCGCCTTGAAGGCGGTTTGCAGTCGGGGGCGGGAAGTCGTGGTCATGGGGGCCGTAGTAACGCTCATTCGGGTCATCCGTTTGGGGGCGTGAAGGTCCCGATCACCATCGACCGGGGCCAGGGCAAGATCGACGCAACCGGGAGACTGCCCCCCGCGACACGTCGTTGCGGAGTCAGTATCGCCCACCTGCCTCTGGTTGTGTAGTTTGACTACATCGGGATAACCCGCATTTTGCCGCACATTGGGAGGCTTTCTCCTTGCTGCACGAAGCACCCAAGGGTTCGTCTTGTTGTGAAACTACATTTTGATCGGTATATTCAGTCCACCCAATCGGGCGGCGCGGCCGCCCCACTCGGAGAGCTTGATGGCGGATGTTCAGTTCAGCGGCGTGACCAAGGCCTATGGGGATGTGCGCATCCTGCACGGCATTGACCTGGAGATCCGCGACGGCGAGTTCATGGTCTTCGTCGGCCCCTCGGGCTGCGGCAAGAGCACGCTTCTGCGCACGATTGCCGGCCTGGAAGACATTACCGGCGGTGAATTGCGCATCGGTGGCCGCTTGGTCAACGAGGTGCCTCCCGCCGAGCGGGGCATTGCCATGGTGTTCCAGAGCTATGCGCTGTACCCGCACATGAACCTGTTCGACAACATGGCGTTCGGGCTCAAGCTGGCCAAGGTGCCCAAGGACGAGATTGAGCGCGCCGTGCAGCACGCGGCCAAGATCCTGCACATCGACCACCTGCTGGACCGCAAGCCCAAGGACCTCTCGGGCGGCCAGCGCCAGCGCGTGGCCATCGGCCGCGCCATCGTGCGCAAGCCCGAGGTCTTCCTGTTCGACGAACCGCTCTCTAACCTGGACGCCGCGCTGCGCGTGCGCATGCGCTACGAGTTCGCCAAGCTGCACGACGAGCTCAAAACCACCATGGTCTATGTGACGCACGACCAGGTCGAGGCCATGACGCTGGCCGACCGCATCGTGGTGCTATCAAGCGGCAAGATCGAGCAGGTGGGCAGCCCGCTGGAGTTGTACGAACACCCTTGCAATCTGTTCGTGGCCGGCTTCATCGGCAGCCCCAAGATGAACTTCATTGAGGGCGAGCTGGCCTTGATCAAAGATGACCAGGTCGAAGTCAAGCTGGCCAGCGGGCTCCGACTGCGGGTGCGCGTGGATGCGCGGCGCGCCCGCGTTGGCGAGCCCGTCACATTGGGCATTCGCCCCGAGCACATCCGCATCGGCGGCCCGGACAACCTGCTGCAGGGCACGGTGGCCTTTGTGGAGTCGTTGGGCGGCACCACCTTCGCCTACTGCCCCTTCCCCGGCGTGGAAGAGGCCCTGACCTGTCAGTTCGAGGGCCGCAATGGCGCGGACCGCGTGCGCGCGGGCGACACGCTGGACCTGCACTTCCCCGCCGAGGCGATTTACCTGTTCGACGCCCAAGGCCAGGCCTTCCGCCGCCTGGGCGCACCGGAGCTGGCGGCATGAGGGCCGCGCCACTGTTGCTGATCACGGCGCTGGTGGGGGGCGCACTGAGCCTGACCCACGCGCCCGCCCGCGCCGAAAAGGCCCCCAAGCTGCTCGTCTGGATCAATGGCGACAAGGCCTACAACGGCCTGCAAAAGGTGGGCGATGCCTTTGCCAAGGTCTCGGGCGTGCCCGTCGTCGTCGAGCACCCTGTGGACGCCACCGACAAATTTCAGCAGGCCGTTGGCGCCGGCAAAGGGCCGGACGTCTTTTGCTGGCCGCACGACCGCGTGGGCGAGTGGGCCAAGGCGGGCCTTCTGACGCCGATTCGCCCCTCGGCCCGCTTGCGCGCCGAAAACGAAGAGCAAGCCTGGCAGGCGCTGAGCTACCGCGGGCGCGTCTGGGGCTACCCCATCGCCATCGAGACCCTGGGGCTGATCGTCAACAAGAACCTGGTCAAGGACATCCCCACGACCTGGGACGAGGTGATGCGCTTGGACGCCGCCCTCAAGCCCCAGGGCAAGCGCGCCATCCTGTGGCACTACAGCAAGAGCTTCTTCAGCTGGCCGATGTTTGCCGGTGCGGGCGGTGTGATCTTCGGCCGCGATGCCCAGGGCGACTTCGACCCGCGCCAGGTCGGCGTCAACACGCCGGGGGCGGTGCAGGCCGGCCACGTGCTGGAGCGCCTGGTCAAAGAGGGCTACATGCCCAAAGGCGCGAACTACGCCGAAATGGAATCGGGTTTTGCACGCGGCGAGGTGGCAATGATGATCTCCGGCCCCTGGGCCTGGGACAACGCCAAAAAGGCCAAGATTGACTTTGCCATTGCGCCCATCCCCGCGGTCGAGGCCGGCCAGCCCAGCCGCAGCTTTGTGGGGGTGCTGGGTTGCATGATTGCCGCGCCCAGTCGCAACAAGGACCTGGCCAAGGAGTTCATCGAGAACCACCTGATGCGGCCCGAGGCACTGAAGATCCTCGACGCTGACGTGCCCCTGGGCGTGCCGGCCAACAAGGCGTTCTACGCCGAGCTCTCGGTCAACCCGCTGATCCGCGCCAGCATGGTGAACGCCCAGACCGGCCAGCCCATCCCCAACATCCCTGAAGTGGGCCGCTTCTGGACCGCCATGGACGCGGCGCTGGAAGCCATCACCAATGGCCTGCAATCGCCCAAGGACGCGCTGGACGGCGCTGCAGCGCGCATGCTGCTGAGGAAGTGACACCATGACGGCCCCCACTGCTTCTTCTGCACCCGCTTCGCTCTCTCCGCTGGGCCAGCGTTATTCCATGGCGCCGCCGAGCGTGCTTGAACGGTTGGCGCGCTGGCTGAAATGGCCCCTGGTTCTGGCCGGCCTGTTGGCCGCCTTGGCGCTGGTCTTTGCCATCCACGCCGCCGGCCAGTCCAGTTGGGCGGTGGGCGCGTTGGTGCTCTTCACCGCCGGGTTCTATGTCTACCTCTCCGGCTCTGGATTCGCATACCGTTACCTGTTTCCCGGCGTGGCCGGCATGCTGGTGTTCATCGCCTTCCCCCTGGTCTACACGGCACAGATCGGCTTCACCAACTACTCCTCCACGCACTTGCTGAGCGAGGAGCGGGTGCGGGCCTACCTGCTGGACCAACACGACGCCGTGGAGGAGCAGGTTCAAGCCTTCACGCTGCATGCCGATGGCGGGGCCTACCGATTGGTGCTGCGCGGCGCCCCTGGCCCCGACGGTGAAGGTGCCGCACCCGCGTGGGTGTCCCCCTCGCTGGCCTTGCGCCCAACGGCTGAGCTGCTGCGGGTCGACCTGCGTCCAGCAACCGAGGAGCCCTTGCCCCTGAACGGGCCCCTGCAAGCGGCCCTGCCTTTGGCTGAGGTGGTGAAACACCGCGATGCCCTGCGCCAACTCGTGCTGGCCCTACCCGGCCACCCCGAACTGCGGTACCTGGGCCTGCGCGAGTTCGGCCCCATCACCCCCCATTGGGCGGCGAACCCCGACGGCAGCCTGACGCGCCGCGCCGATGGCGTGGTGTTTCACCCCAGCGCTGACTCTGGCTTCTTCCAATCGGCGCAGGGCGAAACGCTGGCGCCCGGGTTCAAGTCCGGCGTGGGCTGGGCCAACTACAGCCGCATGCTGTTGGACGCCGAGTTCCGCGGCCCCTTCTTGGCCATCTTCTCGTGGACGGTGGTGTTCTCCGCGCTGACGGTGCTGTTCGCCACCGCCATCGGCATGTTCCTGGCCGTGCTGCTGAACTGGGAAGGCCTGCGCTTTCGTACCACCTACCGCACACTCTTGTTCTTGCCCTACGCGGTGCCGGGCTTCATCTCCATCCTGGTGTTCAAGGGGCTGTTCAATCAGAACTTTGGCGAGATCAACGCCATCCTCGACGCCCTGTTCGGCGTGAAACCCGCGTGGTTCGCGGACCCGTTCTTGGCCAAGGTGATGCTGCTCATCGTGAACGTGTGGCTGGGCTACCCGTACATCATGATCCTGTGCTCTGGCCTGCTCAAAGCCATTCCCTCGGACCTGTACGAGGCCTCGGCCCTGGCCGGCGCCAGCCCGGCGACCAACTTCTTCAAGATCACGGCGCCCTTGATCATCAAGCCGCTGGCGCCGCTCTTGGTGAGCGCGTTCGCCTTCAACTTCAACAACTTTGTGCTGATCGCGCTGTTGACGGACGGGCGGCCCGACTTCCTCTCCACCAAACTGCCCGCGGGGCAGACGGACATCCTGGTCAGCTACACCTACCGCATCGCCTTCCGCGACTCGGGCTCGGACTTCGGCTTGGCCGCCGCCATCTCCACGCTGATCTTCATCCTCGTGGCCGCGATGTCGTTGATCAACCTGCGGATGTCGGCGAGGGCGCAGAAATGATGGTCACCGCATTACTTCGACGAAGGAAACCACAGGCCCCTGGGCGGGTCGGGTGGGTGTTCTGCGGAGGTCAAGGAATGAATTTGTCGCCCCGCAGGGGTGACAAAGAAGGGACACGGAGCAGAACGCCTGCCCGGCCTGCTCGTGCCCCCCACCCGCATACGAATCTGGAGTCCTGAACCATGGCCATCGTCCTCGGCAAACTAGCTCGCTGGCGCAGCGTGGCGGCCCATGCCACGCTGTGGGTGTTCCTGGCGCTCACGCTCTTTCCGCTGCTGGCCGTGGTGTCCATTTCGCTGCGGCCCGGCAACTTCGCCACCGGGCAATTGATCCCGACCGAGATCAGCCTGGAGCACTGGAAGCTCGCCCTGGGCATCCCTTACCAAGCCGCAGACGGCACCTTGGTCACGCCACCCTTCCCGGTGCTGACCTGGCTGTGGAACTCGATCAAGGTCGCCACGCTCTCGGCATTCTTGATCGTGGCCATCTCCACCACGGCGGCTTACGCCTTTGCGCGCCTGAAGTTCCGCTTTCAGAAGAGCATTCTGAACAGCATGCTGCTGCTGCAAATGTTCCCGCCCGTGCTGGCACTGGTGGCTATCTTTGCCATCTTTGAAACCCTCGGCACCTACATCCCCGCGCTGGGCGTCGAAACCCATGCGGGGCTGGTGCTGGCTTATCTGGGCGGCATCGCCACCCACGTTTGGACCATCAAGGGCTACTTCGAGACCATTCCCGTCGAGATCGAAGAGAACGCCAAGGTGGACGGGGCCACCCACTGGCAGGCCTTCTCGCGCGTGCTGCTGCCCATGGCCGTGCCCATTCTGATGGTGGTCTTCGTGCTGGCCTTCATCGGCACCATCATTGAGTACCCCGTCGCCAGCGTGCTGCTGCGCGAGGAGGGCAACCTCACTCTGGCCGTGGGTTCCAAATACTTCCTGCACGACCAACGCTTTTTGTGGGGCGACTTTGCCGCCGCCGCCGTGCTCTCCGGCCTGCCCATCACCCTGGTCTTCCTGCTGGCGCAACGCTGGATCGTCTCGGGGCTTACCGCCGGTGGGGTCAAAGGGTGAGGGGCCTGCGGGCGCTGGGCGGCCTGTTGCTCGCCATCGTCTCCAGCATGTCCGCCCACGCCGCCTGCCGCCCCGCGCCCGAGCCCACGCAAGAGCTGTTCTTGCGCGGCAGCATGAACAACTGGGCCGCGCTGGAGGACTACCAGTTCCGCTGGCTGTGCAACGCCTGGGTGCTCAACCTCAGCCTCAAGAACCGGCACGAATTCAAGATTGCCGATGCCGACTGGAGTCCCGCCAGCGTCGTGGCCGCGAACCACCAAGGCCAGCCTGCCACCGTGGCGCAGGGGGGCCATGCCAACTTGGTGCGGGTCTTCGAGGGCGAGCACACGCTGAGCCTGCGGTTTGACGGTGCCGGCCGCCCGCAATTGCAGTTGGGCCCCAAGACCGCCCCCGACGCGCAAGCGGCGCGCGTGACCGACCCGGCCGCCTTGTCGCTGGTGTTCGACTCGCGGGCGCTGCAGCACAAGGAGCCCTTCGGCGCCCAGCCCGTGGGCGGCACGATCCGCTTCACCGTGCACGCCAACCGCCCCGGCGTGCGCGCCGTGACCCTGGTGGTGGAGCGGCGCCACCTGGAGGGCAACCAGGAGCGCCTGCGCTACGAGCCGCTGGCACGCGTGCCCCTCACGCCTGGCCCCCATGGGCTGGGCACCCGCTTTGAGGGCGAGTACCGCTTCGAGGCTATCGGCGTCTACGGCTATTGGTTTGAGGTTGAGACCGAGCAGGGACGGTACGCCCTGCAGAACAACAAGGACAGCGTGTACTGGACGCGCGAGCTCGGCTCCATGGGGCCGGGCTTGGTGGAGGCTCTGCCCGCCAATACTTCGCGCATTCGTCGCTACCGCCAGACTGTGCACCTAGCCCAGTTGCGAGTGCCGGACTGGGCCGCGGACACCATCTACTACTACGTCTTCCCCGAGCGCTTTCGCAACGGCAACCCCGCCAACGACCCGGACCCCAAGCGCCAGCGCTATCAGGACCACCCGATCGAGCGCCACACGCGCTGGTTGGAGAGGCCCTGGCGCCCCGGAGAAGGGGGGGATGCCGTCCACAACAACGACTTCTTCGGCGGGGACCTGCAGGGCCTGATCGACAAGCTGGGGGAGATCCGCGACCTGGGCGCCAACACCCTGTACCTGACGCCCATCTTCCAGGCGGCCAGCAACCACAAGTACGACACCGGTGACTACAAGCGCATCGACCCAGGCTTTGGCAGCAACGCCGACTTCCGCCGGCTCACGCGCGAAGCGCAAAAGCACGGGCTGCGCGTCATCCTGGACACCTCGCTCAACCACGTCGGCTCCGACTCGCCATATTTCGATCGGTTCGGCAACTTCGGGGGGAAAGAAGGGGCTTTCGCGAACGGCAAGCCCAACCCCCAGAGCCCCTACACCGACTGGTTCCTGTTCGACACCAGCAAGACCAACCCGAACGATCAATACCAGGGCTGGGTGGGCATCAAGGACCTGCCCGAACTGAACAAAGCCAGCGAGAGCTGGCGCCGCTTCGCCTACCGCGACGCCGACTCGGTCACCCGCCACTGGCTGCGCGAGGGCGCGGCCGGCTGGCGCATGGACGTGGCCCCCTGGGTGAGCGACGATTTCTGGCGCGAGTGGTCGGCCGTGGTCAAAGCGGAGAAGCCCGATGCCCTGACCGTGGCCGAGACCTGGTTTGACGCCAGCAAGTTCTTCCTGGGCGACCAGTTCGACTCCACGATGAACTACATCTTCCGCAACGCGGTGCTGGACTACGCGGCAGGGGGCCGGGCCACGCAAATCATGCCCAGCCTGGAGTTGACCCGCGAGGCCTACCCGGCGCCCATGTTGCACGCCAACATGAACCTGCTCTCCACGCATGACCAGGCCCGTGCGCTGCACCACTTCGGCATTGCCGGCAACCCGCACACGGACCCCGGCACCGACCCCGCCCGGTTGCGGGAGGCCAAGCAGCGCCTGCGGCTGGCACTGCTCTTTCAAGTCGGCTTCCCCGGCGCGCCCACGGTGTACTACGGCGACGAGGTGGGCGTGGGCGGCGGCGACGACCCCTACAACCGCGCGCCCTACCCCTGGGCCGATGCGGGCGGCCAGCCCGACACCGGGCTGCGGGCCGACTTCCGCCGCCTGCTCCAGCTGCGCGCGGCCCACGCCGTGCTGCGCCGGGGCGTGTTGGAGGCGCCAGTCTTGGTGACGGATGAGGTCATCGTGCTGCGCCGCCGCCTCGGCGCGCAAACCGCCCTCATTGCGCTCAACAACGCGCGCAGCGCCCGCACCGTGACGGTGGACGCCCCGGGCCGCTGGGCCGACCTGCTGACGCCCAAGGCAGCCGCCCAGGCCCACGCCGACGGTCAGCTCACGCTGACGCTGCCGCCGCTGTTCGGGCGTGTACTGCTCCAGACAGAGGCGCCATGAACGCAAGGGATGAGCTGCAGCCGGACTGGATTCGTCCCTTCGGCGCCACCGGTCTGAGCGTCAGCGCCCTGGGCTTTGGCGCCATGCACTTCGACGGCCTGGAGGACGAAACCGCCGTCGGCCGCCTGCTCAACGGCGTGCTGGACGCCGGGCTCACGCTCATCGACACCGCGCGCGGCTACGGCCGCAGCGAGGCGCGCATCGGCCAGCACCTGGCCCATCGCCGCCGGGACTTTGTGCTGAGCACCAAGTTTGGCTACGGCGTCGAGGGCGTGCCGGATTGGACCTATGACTGCATCGTGCAGGGCGTGGAGCGCGCGCTACGCCTGATGCGCACCGAGGTCATCGACGTCGGCCACCTGCACTCCTGCCCGCTGGACGTGCTGCAGCGGGGTGAGGTGAGCCAAGCCCTGGCCGACTGCGTTCGCGCCGGCAAACTGCGGGTGGCGGCTTACTCCGGCGAGAACGCCGAGCTGGCCCACGCGCTGGCGGACGACCGCTTCGCCGCCGTGCAGTGCAGCCTGAGCCTGGTGGACCGGGCCAACGCCCCGCAGGTGGCCGCCACGCCCAAGGGTGTGCTGGTCAAACGCGCCCTGGCAGGCCGCGCCTGGGCCCGGCCCCAGCGCCCGGAGGACTTTTGCGAAGGCCAGTACTGGGACCGCTGGCAGGCCTTGGGGCTGAGCGCGGGTCAGGCGGCTGATCTGGATGCTGATCTGAAGGCGGATTGGCCCGCGCTGGCCCTGCGCTTTGCAGCCTTCGCGCCGGGCGTCAGCAGCGTGCTGGTGGGCAGCCAGCGCCTGGACAACCTGCGCGCGCTGCAGGCCGCCTGGGCCCAGGGGCCGTTGCCTGCGGCCTGGCTGCAGGACTCGGAGGCCCGCTGGCGGTCGGCCGGCGGCCCTCACTGGCCCGGCCTCGTCTAACCGCCCCGCTTTTCGGGCAGACTGCCCGCTTCCAACCCGCCCTCACCGCGCAATGACCCCCTTCGAGCTCTCCGTGCTTCTGTTTATGCAGCTCGCCGTGATCCTGCTGGCCTGCCGCGCCGTGAGTTGGGTGTTTGTGCGCATCGGCCAATCGCCCGTGGTGGCCGAGATGGTGGCCGGCGTGCTGCTCGGGCCCTCTTTGCTGGGGCTGCTCGCGCCCGAGCTGAGCGCCTCGCTCTTCCCCGCGGCCAGCAAGCCCATCCTCTTCGCGCTGGCCCAGATTGCGCTGGCGCTCTACATGTTCCTGGTCGGCTGCGAATTTGATCTGGAGCTGATGAAGGGCCGCGTCGGCAAGGCGGCCTCGGTGTCCCTGGCCGGCATCGCCGCGCCCTTTGCCTTGGGCGCGGGCCTGGCTTGGTTCCTGGCCGATCGGCAAGACCTCTTCCCCGCCGCCACCGAGCCCTTCCAGGCCATGCTCTTCCTGGGTGCGGCCATGTCCATCACCGCCTTCCCCATGCTGGCGCGCATCATTTACGAGCGCGGCCTCACCGGCACCCCGCTGGGCACGCTGACCCTGGCCGCTGGCGCCGTGGACGATGCCGCTGCCTGGTGCGTGCTGGCCGTGGTGCTGGCCAGCTTCAAGGGGCAGGCCAGCATCGCCGTGCTGGCGATTGGCGGCTCGGTGCTGTTTGCCGCCTTCGTCATGGGCCCCCTGCGCTGGGTGCTGCCGCGCTGGATCGGCAAGGTGCAGGGCGACTTGAACAGCGGCCAGCTCGTGTTGGTGCTGGCCCTCTTGATGCTGGCGGCGTGGTGCACGGACATGATCGGCATCTACGCCGTGTTCGGCGCCTTCCTGCTCGGCCTGGCCATGCCGCGCGGCGACAACGGCGGGGTCCCCAAGGCGCTGGAGCGCCAGCTCATGCCGCTGACCACCAGCCTCTTGCTGCCCTGCTTTTTCACCTACTCGGGCCTGAACACGCAGATCAACCTGCTGACCGAGCCCGGCCTCTGGGGCTTGGCCGCCGTGGTGCTGGCCGCCGCCGTGCTGGGCAAGGGCGGCGCCTGCTACGCCGTGGCCCGCTGGCAGGGCATGAGCCACCCCGAAGCCGCCGCCGTGGGCAGCCTGATGAACGCCCGCGGCCTGATGGAACTCATCATCCTGAACATCGGCCTGCAGGCCGGGCTGATCACGCCCACACTGTTCACCGTCATGGTCATCATGGCCATCGTCACCACGCTGATGGCCACCCCTCTCTTCAACCGCGTGTACGCGAGCCGCTTGAAGGGGGCGGGGTTGGTGGTGTGAGTCGGACGATTGGGTTCAATCTCACGGGGACACGTTGGCGATGGTCGCCTGCATGAGGGCAACGACCTTGTACGCGTCATCCGTCGATGAGAAGGCACGAACCTCACCGGTGCAAACCGTCAATTGGCGCCCAGCGTTCTGAACGCGGCCGATTGCCAAGAAGTGGCTGCCAATCGCCGGGCGGAGCAGATTGATCTTGAACTCGGCTGTTACGACTTCCCGACCGTGCGGCGCCCGCGTGAGCGCCGCGTAGCCACAGGCGCTGTCCAGAATGCTCGTGATCGCGCCGGCGTGCACGAACCCATGTTGCTGGGACAGGTGCTGCGAAAACGGCAGGGCGATATGAACCTCTCCATCCTGGACATGCTGCAGGGTGGCCCCCAGTACCTGCATCAGGCCTTGGGCCTGGAAGCTGGAACTGATCCGGTCTTTCATTGGGCTCATGGATGCTCCGCAAAGTCAAAGCGGGGCCGCTCAATCACCCCGAGAAGCACGCGTACACGCCGCGCTTGATTTTTTAGGCGCGCCCCAAAAACTCCGCACTCGCGCAATGCTGGCGGATGTAGTCGCGGTGGCTGGGCATGTGCTGCACGCAGCGATCAATGGTGTTCTCGATGTTTTCGAGGAAGTCGCGCACCTTTTGCTCGGGCAGGGCGTCCACCAGCGGGTGGTAGCTCTGCGGGTAGACGCGCTGGCCGAGCATGACTTCGAGCCAAGAGATCTCCGAGAACATTTCTGAGCCCTCGCGGAACACGCGGCCGTGGGCCTTGAAGACATCCATCTTGTGCTGCAGCGACTCGGGGATGGCCATGTTGCGGCAGTGGCGCCAGAAGGCAGTGTCGTCGCGCTCGGTGGCCTTGTAGTGCAGGATCAAGAAGTCGCGGATCTTGATGAACTCGAACTCCGACTGGCGGTTGAACTCGTCGATATCGGCCGGGTTGAAGCCTTTGTCGGGGAACAGACTGGTCAGGCGCGCGATGGTGGCTTGAACCAGGTGGAGGCTGGTGGACTCCAGCGGCTCCATGAAGCCGCTGGCCAAGCCGTTGGCCACCACGTTCTTGTTCCACAGCTTCTTGCGCTTGCCAGTGACGAACTTGAGCAGGCGCGGCTCGGCCATGATGCGGCCGTCCAGGTTGGCGGTCAGCACGTCCACCGCCGCCTGCTCGGAGATGAAGCTGTCGCAGAAGACGTGGCCATTGCCGATGCGGTGCTGCAGCGGAATGCGCCACTGCCAGCCGGCATCGCGCGCGGTGGCGCGGGTGTAGGGCAGCAGGGGCTCGACGGAGGCACAGGGCACGGCCCAGGCGCGGTTACAGGGCAGGTAGTGGCTCCAGTCTTCGTAGCCGGTCTTGAGCACCTCTTCAATCAGCAGGCCGCGAAAGCCCGAGCAGTCGATGAAGAGGTCACCCTCCACGCGGCGACCGTCGGAGAGCACCAAGTCCTGAACAAAGCCCGTTTCCGGGTGCTGAGTGGCGCCGGCGATCTTGCCTTCCACGCGCTCCACGCCCCGGGCCTCGGCATAGCGGCGCAGGAACTTGGCGTACAGGTGGGCGTCGAAGTGGAAGGCGTGGGCAATCTCGCCCATGGGCGAGTTGGGCATGTTGGGTTGCGCGCGCACAAAGCGGTGGGCGCGGCTGGCCGCCGTGTTGATGGAGTAGCGCTCCAGCGGCGCGGCGTAGCCACTGCGACGCCCCTTGAGCCAGTAGTGGTGGAACTTGGTGGCTCCCAGGTCCGGACCCAGAGGGCCGAAGCCGTGGATGTAGCTGTCGCCCAAGCGGCCCCAGTTCACAAACTCGATGCCCAGCTTGAACGTGGCCTGGGTTTCGCGCATGAACTCGTCTTCGTTGAGCTCCAGCGCGTTGTTGTAGATCTGGATCAGCGGAATGGTGGCCTCGCCCACCCCCACGGTTCCGATCTCGTCGGACTCGACCAGGGTGATCTTCCACGGGCCGGTGCACATGCGGGCCAGGGCTGCGGCGCTCATCCAACCGGCGGTGCCGCCGCCCACGACGACGATGTTGCGAATGTGATCGGGGTGCTGGCGAACTTCCATGGCAAACCTAACAGCGGTACAAGGAACGGGGCTCCAGGGTAGAGGAGTCGGGGGCCCCGTTGAATGGGAAAAGCCCCGGTCAGCGTGAGCCGGCCCGGGGCTTATGGGAGCAGAAAGCGCGAGGGCTTACAGCTTGTAGGTCACGCCCAGCAGGTAGGTTTTGCCGTACTTGATGGTGTCAATGATCTGATCCACCTTGTCCAGCGTGCCGTTGTAGCGCTGGTACTTGGCGTTGTTCAGGTTGTTGACTTGCAAGAGCGCCGACAGCCCCTTCAGCGGCCCCGACTGGAACTCGTAACCGATCTGGGCGTCGATGATGCTTTCCGCCTTGATGTAGGTGTACTCGCGGTTGGCGCCGAAGCCCTGGACTTCACCCAAGAAGTTCGAGCGGTAGCGGTTCGAAACCCGCGCCTGGAAACCGGCGTTCTCGTAATAGAAGGTCAGGTTGGCCACTTGGCGCGACAGACCCGGCATCGAGCGCGTGTCGCTGTCACCGAAGGGGTTTACGCGGCTCTTGGTGTCGGCAAAGCTGGCCACCACACCAAAGCCACTCAGCGCATCCGCCAGCTTGTCCAGGGGCAAAGAAGCCGCCAGCTCGAAGCCTTCAATCGAGCCACCCTTGCCGTTGCGCGGCTGGGTGAAGTTGCCCAGCGGGTTGGTCGGCGTTGGGTTGGTCGTGCTGTTGACGGCACCGCTGAAGTTGTACTGCGTATCGGTGTAGTCAAAGATGTAGCTTTCCAGGTCCTTGTAGAACGCGGCAGCGCTGAAGTAAGCCTTGGTGCCCCAGTACTTCTCGAAGCTTAGGTCGAAGGCCTTGGCGCGGAACGGATCCAGCAGGGGGTTGCCACCGCCACCCGACCACTTGCCCTGGTTTACGGTCACCGTGCGGGCGGCGCTCATTTGGTCCATTCGCGCACGGGCCAGCACCTTGGCCACACCCAGGCGCAGAGCTTGGTCGTCACCCAGGTCCAGGTTCAGGTTCAGGCTGGGCAGCACGTCGTTGTACGTCTTGCCCAGGGTGTACGGGGTCACGCCAGCGTAGTCGCCGTTGTTGTTCAGCGCCACTTGGGCAGCCGACGATTCCTGGTCCGTCCGCACCACCTGCAGGCCCAGATTGCCGCGCAGCGGCATGCCGTTGAACTCCGTGTCCAGGTTGGCCTTGCTGAACAAGGTCGTCACCTTTTCGCGAACTTCCCAGCTCTTCAGGGCGATGTCGCGGTGAACGTTGGGCACGAGGTTGTAGTAGCTCGGGTGCACTTGGGCCGGGTCAAAGGCCACGGCTTGGAACTGGTTGCCGCCGCCCACGTTGACGGTGCCCGTTCCGGCCGGCAGATCCTTGAAGGCGCCAACGCCTTCCTTGAGGATCAGCTTGTACTCGTCGGCCGACTTGGTCTTCTCGCGATTGGCTTGGTTCAGGCCAAAGCTCAGGTAGTCAAAGACACCGCCGCCCACCGGCGTGCCCAGGGTCAGGCGGCCGGCCTTGATGGTGTCGTTGGTCTTGATGGTCTTGTCGTAGCCGTTCTGGCCCCAGGATTCCGGGTCCATCAGCTTGACCTTGGTCGGGTCGCCGTAGTTGTACTGCAGCGCCGTGACTTCGTTGTAGTTCCCTACCGTCACATTGCCCGGCGTCGGGATGGAGGCCTCCATCTCAATGATGCGCTCGTCCCGCTTGGCGTTGGAGTACGACAGGTCGGTTTCCAGGTTCCAGCCCGTCTTTTCGCCGAACTTGGTATTCCAGCCGAAGGAGCGCAGGTCGTCACGGCGCGGCTCCCAAATGGTCCGCGACAGCGGGTTGACATTGGTCCAGGTGCCGCTGATCAAGCGCCCGTTGGTGATGACAGGGTTCAGCAAGCCGGGGTACTGGGGGCTGCTGGCGTTCTTCCAGCTGTCTTCCGGCTGGATTTCCAAACCGCGCTTGACGGTTTCACGGTCGAACTTCGAGTAGTAGAGATCCAGCGTGCTGCTGAAGTCCTTGCTGGGCTTGTACTCCACCACACCCATGGCACCCGTGCGGGTGGTTTCGGTGCTGTCGTTGAAGTACTTGAAGCCACCGGTGTACTGCACCACCGAGCCGGGGGCGCCGCCGTCCCAACCCGGATAGACCTTGGAGCCGGTCCACTTGAACGTGTTGTTGTTGTTGTAGGTCTCGGTGCGACCCGTGGTCACATCGGACTTGAGCTGCGCCACACCAAAGGCCACACCCAGGGTGCGGTCGGCGAACTGGTCGATGTAGCTGAAGTTGACGCGCGAACCATTGCCCGTGAATTCCGTGCCCACGCCCGACTTCTCTTTGCGGGCGTTGGCCGCCAGCACGGACTTCTTGAAGTTCAAGGGACGCACGGTCTGCAGGTCGATGGTGCCGGAGAGGCCCTGGCCCACCAGCTCACCATCCGGGGTCTTGTAGACCACCACCGACGCCAGCAGCTCCGACGGGTACTGGTCGAACTCGACGCCCCGGTTGTCGCCGGTCGAAACCTGCTCGCGGCCGTTCAGCAGCGCGGTGGCGAAGTCACCCGACATGCCGCGGATGCTGATGTTCGAGGCGCGGCCGGCCACACGTTGGGCGGCCAAGCCCGGCAGGCGAGCGATGGACTCAGCGATGGACGAGTCCGGCAACTTGCCGATGTCTTCAGCCGAGATGGCTTCGACGATGTTGTCCTTGTTCTTCTTGACCGAAATGGCGTCTTCAATGCCCTTGCGGATGCCGGTCACCACGATGGTGTCCAGCTTAGCCGGCTCTTGCTGTTTTTGCGCTTCTTGCGCCTGGGCGCCCATGCTCATCAGGGCTGCGACGCAGCCCAGGGTGATGGCGCGCACCTGGAAGGGCTCACGCCGGCCGTTCAACTTCTTCATGCTCTGCACTCCTCGCGGGAAAAGAAATGCGCTGCGACCAAGCCCACCTTGACGCTGCGCCCATCAACTGCCTTCAACAATCGATTCTGTACTAAAACTAGATTTTGGAAAGACCCTCGTTGCTCGGCATTCACTAGGTCAAACCCTTGATTCGTCTTGTTTTTTGGCATTTTTGCGACATTCGACTCGCAGACTGGCGAGAGGCTTCTCACAAAACGTAGCCAAACTACATTCAATTCTGAACATGGCTCAAGGCCTGCGCGGCGCCATCGAGCGCCGCCAACCCGTCGGTCACAACCGCCGTCGGGATGGCCGCCAGATAGCCTTGGCATCGACCCTTGGCCTCAAAACGCGCCCGGAAGGCCGAACGGTCCAAGCGGGCCCCCAGGCGCGGCACGATGCCGCCGCCGATGAACACCCCGCCGCGCGCCCCGAAACTCAAGGCCACCGAACCCGCAAAACCGCCCAACATGGCGCAGAACACCTCCAGGGTGCGACTGGCGACGGCGTCCGACTCCTCAGCCCCCTCGCCCAGGCCGCGCTCGACGATCCAGGGCGCATCCACCCCCACAGCCGCGCGCTGACCCTCGACCGCCGCCACCGCGGCGTACAGGGTCGGCAACCCCAAGCCCGACAACAGGCGCTCACCGGACACGTGGGGGAACTCGCGCCGCACCACCCGCAGCAACTCGCTCTCATAGTCGTCAGCCGGCGCCAGCGTGGCATGCCCGCCCTCGCCCGCCACGGGCAACCACCCCCCAGGGACCGGCATCAGACCCGCCACGCCCAATCCCGTACCCGGCCCAATCACCGCCACCGGCACATCAAAGCGCGGCACACCCTCGCCCAGCGGGCGCCACTGCGCAGCGCGCAAGCGAGGCAAGGACAGCGCCAGGGCCTCAAAGTCATTCAGCACACACAACTGCCGCAGACCCAACACCGCCTGCAACTGCTGCTGCGAAAAGCTCCAGGGGTTGTTGCGGAACACCACCGCATCCCCCGTCACCGCCGTGGCCACCGCGATGGCGGCACTGCGCGGCGCCTCCACCGGCCCAAGACCCCGCAAGTAGGCGCGAATGGCATCTTCCAGGCTGGCGTGGTCGGCCACAGCCAGCGTGCGCACCGCACTGAGCTCCTGCCCCGGCCCGGCGACCCAGGCGAAGCGGGCATTGCTGCCCCCCAGGTCAGCCAGCAACCAGGGGTAGGGCGCAATGGAGGCGGAATCGAACACAGGGGACATGGACGCGGCGCACAAATGGAGGGCAACTGCAAAGTCAAAACGGTAGCAAAACTACAGCGCAACAGCAAGCAAACCCGTCATTCCCAGTTAAAACCAAGCGTAAACCCCGACAATTCCCCCTTATATCGATGGTCTTTGAATGTAGTTTCCCTACTCTTTGGGCAGAAAAACCCTGGGCGCGGAGCCGGGGAGTGCTTTGATAATCCGGACGCTGCTTCTTTGGTTTGCCCATGTCCGCTCCCTTTGATCGCCCCCGTCTGCTGGCCGATGTCGGCGGCACCTTTGCCCGTTTCGCCCTGGAAACCGCGCCAGGCGTGTTGGAGCGTGCGGTGTCGCTGCGCTGCGCCGATCACGACGACTTCCACGCCGCGGTGCGCGCCTATCTGGATGCCCTGCCCCAGGACGTACTGCCGCCCCAGCATGCGGCGGTGGCCATCGCCAACCCGGTCGAAGGCGATCAGGTGCGGATGACCAATTACCACTGGGAGTTCTCAATCGAGGCCATGCGCCAACGCCTGGGGCTGGACACCCTGGTCGTGGTGAATGACTTCACTGCCCTGGCCATGGCCTTGCCCCGCTTGGGCGGCGAACACCGTCAGGCCGTGGGCCAGGGGCAGGCCGTGCCCAACAGTGTGGTGGGGCTGCTGGGCTCGGGGACGGGCTTGGGGGTGTCCGGCTTGATTCCCTCCGGCGGCGGCTGGGTGGCTTTGGGCACTGAGGGGGGGCACACGAGCTTCTCGCCCCGGGATGAACGGGAAATCGCCATCCTGCGCTACGCCTGGCGCGAACACGCCCACGTCTCGTTTGAGCGCCTGTGCTCGGGGGCGGGCATGGCCCTGATTTACCGCGCCCTGGCCGACCTGCACGGGATCACGGCGCCGCCGCGGCAAGCCCCGGAGATCACCCAGGCCGCCCTGGAAGACGGTGACGCCTTGGCGCTGGAAACCCTGGAAGTGTTCTGTGCCTTGCTGGGCACGGCCGCGGGCAATTTGGCCGTGACCCTGGGGGCCACCGGCGGCATTTACATCGGCGGTGGCATCGTGCCGCGGCTGGGTGCGTACTTTGAGCGCTCGCCCTTCCGGCAGCGTTTTGAGGAGCGCGGGCGCTTCAGCCGCTATGTGGCGGCCATCCCCACCTACGTGATCACCGCAGAGGACGCGACCTTCCAGGGCGCCTCGGCCATCCTGGAGGCCCAGCTCAAGAAGCTGCACGGCAACGCGGACACGCTGCTGGCCCAGGTGCGCCGCGCCAAGGCGCAGCTCACGCCCGCCGAACAGCGCGTGGCCGAGCAGGTGCTGGCGCGCCCACGCGCCCTGCTGACCGACCCGATCGGCGAAATTGCGCGGCTGGCCGGCGTCAGCCAGCCCACCGTCATTCGTTTCTGCCGCTCGCTGGGCAGCGAGGGCCTCTCCGACTTCAAACTGCGCTTGGCCTCCAGCCTCACCGGCACCGTGCCCGTCACCCACACCCAGGTGACGGTGGACGACAGCATGGTGGAGCTGGGCAGCAAGGTGCTGGGCAACACGGCTTCGGCCATCCTGCAGGTGCGCAACCAGCTCAACCGCGACACCATCGACCGCGCCACCGACTGCCTCACCCGCGCGCGCCGCATCGAGTGTTTTGGCAGCGGCCACTACGCGGTGGTGGCCCAGGATGCGCAGCTCAAATTCCTGCGCGTCGGCGTGCCCGCCAGCAGCCACACCGAGCCCCGCCTGCAGCACCTGGCCGCCCGCGTGCTGGGCCCCGGTGATGTGGCCCTGATCGTCAGCCCCGGTGGCCGCCTGCCCGAGCTGCTGGATGTGGCCGACCAAGCGCGCCAGCGTGGTGCGAAGGTGGTCGCGATCACGGCCCACCAAAGCCCCTTGGCCCGCAAAGCGGACGTGGCACTGCTGGTGGAATCTGCCGAAGATCCGTCCATTCAACTCCCGATGGTGGGTCGCATCTTGCATTTGCTGGTGATTGACATCCTGGCTGTGGGCTTGGCCCTGCGCCGCGGTGCCCAGCCCGAGGCCCTGGACCCCCTGGACGAACCCGAAGCGCAGCCGGTGCGCGCCCGCCCAACGGCCCCGGGGGTCAGCCTGGCTGGGCCCATCGCGTCTTTGACAACGCACAGCCACGAGCGATGAGGCCGGATCTGCTTCACCGCCGCAGCCTGCTCGCCCTGGGCGCCTGGGCCACGGGGTTCAGTCCGATCGCCCAGGCGGAACCCAAGGTTGTGAAGTTGTGCGCCAACGCGGCCCTGGGCGCGCCGGACAGCGAGGCCACCCCGTACCTGATGCTGCGACGCCTGCAGGACGAGCTGCCCTTTCTGCGCCTCCAGGTCACGCCCTTGCCCTGGAACCGCTGCCTGCAAGAAGCGGCTCAGGGCCGGTTTGACGGCGTGCTGTCCGCGAGCCACACGCCCGAGCGCGCCCAAACCCTGCGCTACCCCGCCACAGCGGCGGGCACGCTGGACGACAGCAAGCGCATGTTCCAACTCGGCTACGCCCTGGTGCGACTGCGCGGCGCCGCTGCCCACTGGGATGGCACCCACTTCACGGGTACCACCCCCAAAGCCGGCGACGCCCTGGGGGCCGAGCGCGGGTTCGCCATCGCCCAGTTCGCCCGCGAGCGCGGCGCTCATGTCGAAGAACGCAGCCTGATGGGCAATCTGCTGGAAGGGCTGCGGCTGCGACGGGTTCAGGGCATCTTGGTCAACCAGGAATTCGCCGCCCAATTGCTGGCCCAACCCGAGTGGGCCGGGCAGTTGGAGCTTGGGGGGCCGGCCTTGGCCGTGCGCCCCTACTTTCTGCCGCTGAACAGCGCTTGGGCGACCCGAGAACCGGCCCTGGCTGAAACCCTCTGGACGGCCGTGGAGCGGGTGCGGCGCACGCCTGCCTTTGCCCAGGCCTACTCCCACTCGCTGAGCGCGGGCCAGCGCGGCGACTTGAAACCCTGACGGACGCAAGCCGCGACCGACAAAGGCCTCGCGCGCCACAAGCGCCCCACTTTCAGGCAAGCTGCGCCCATGCTGTTGGACAACCGATTCGCCCGCGACCTGCCGACCCTGTGCGTGCCCTGCAATCCCGTGGCCGCGCCGGCGCCACAGCTGGTGTTTTTCAACACGGCGCTCGCGGCCGACCTGGGGCTTCCCCTGCCGCAAGACCCAGCAGCCGGCGCGGCCCTGTGGAGTGGCAACGCCCTGCCGCCCGGCATCACCCCTGTGGCCCAGGCCTATTCGGGCCACCAGTTCGGCCACTTCTCGCCGGTGTTGGGCGATGGGCGCGCGCTCTTGCTCGGGGAGCGGCAAGACCACGACGGCCAACGCCGTGACCTCGCCTTCAAGGGCTCGGGGCGCACTCCGTTTTCGCGCCGGGGGGATGGGCTAGCCGCCCTGGGGCCCATGCTGCGCGAGGTGCTGATCGGCGAAGGCCTGCACGCCTTGGGCATTCCGGCCACCCGGGCGCTGGCCGTCGCGACCACGGGCGCCCCGGTCTACCGCGACGCCGAACTGCCCGGCGCGGTGCTGACCCGCGTGGCCGCCAGCCACCTGCGCGTGGGCAGCTTCCAGTACGCCGCGGCGCACACCGACCGGCCCACGCTGCAGGCGCTGCTGGAGCACACCCTGGCCCGCCACGACCCGCAGCAGCTGGGCCGCGCCGATGCCGGCCTGCACCTGCTCGCTGCTGTGGCGGAGCGTCAGGCCCGGCTCATCGCCCAGTGGATGGGCGTGGGCTTTGTGCACGGCGTGATGAACACCGACAACATGGCGCTGTCGGGCGAAAGCATCGACTTCGGCCCCTGCGCCTTTCTGGACGCCTACGACCCGGCGCGCGTGTTCAGCTCCATCGACACCCACGGCCGCTACGCCTTCGGCAACCAGCCCGCCATCGCCCAGTGGAACCTCGCCCGCTTGGCCGAAGCGCTCCTGCCCCTGTGGGACGAAGCCGAGCACGAGCGTGTGGCCGAGGCCGCCACCACCGTGCTGCAGGACTTTGCGACGCGCTTTGAAGCGCACTGGCAAGCCCTGCAAGCGCGCAAGCTGGGCCTCAGCACGCCCGACGCGGGGCTGGCCCACGACTGGCTGGCGCTCTTGCACGAACACGGCGTGGACCACACGGCCGCCTGGCGCGCCCTGGCCGACGCCCGCGACCAGCAGGCCCGTCGGCTGCTCGACCTCTTCCCCGACCCAGCCGACGTGGCCCCCTGGCTGGCGCGCTGGCAGGCCGTGTGCGCGGCCGGGCCCACCGAGCTGCGCGCCGTGAACCCCCGCGTGATCCCCCGCAATCACCGCGTGGAGGAGGCGCTGATGGCCGCCAGTGAAGCCGGCGACTGGGCGCCCTTCAACGCCCTGCTCGTCGCGGTGCGCCGGCCCTTTGACGACGACCCCGCCCTGGCCCGCTTCGCCGAGCCGCCCCCCGCGGCGCAAGCGGCGCGCTACCGGACGTTTTGCGGGACCTGAGCGCGGGTGCCCCTCACCCCTGTGGCCGCGCCTCGGCCCGAACGCGCTTGATCCAGCGCTTGGTCAGCGCCCGGTCGTAAAGCGATTGCAGGTCGCGGTTGGCGAGGTAGACCTCCGCGCGCCAAGCCGCTTGGGCCTGGTTCATCAGGGGGCTGAGCCGCGCAGGGTCGGGTTGGCGTTCCGGGTTGAGTTGGAACTGGGCGCAAAACTGCACGGCACGCTGGTGCACCTCGCCCTGCAGCTCCTCCAATTGCTCCTGCAGCACGGCGTTGAAGTGCTTGAGCTGCGCTTCGCTGGCGCCCTTCAGGTGCTGGGCGTCGATTTGCTCGACTTCGAGTTGCAGGCTGAGAAGCGCCAGCAAATCCTCGGCGGCGTAGGCGGCGTTCACGCGCTGCATCAGGGCGGTGCGGCGTGTGGCCTCCTCCTCATCGGGCGCCCGGTCGGGGTGCAGGGCGCTGGCCAGTTTGCGGAAGACCTCGCGCAGGCTTTTTTGCGCCTGGGTCTTGATGGCCTCTTGCTCGGCCGCGCGCCGCGCCTGGGCGGCGGTGGGTTTGCGCTTGGCCTTGCGTTCGGCCGCAAGCGCTTCTTCTTCATCACGTTCGTCCTGCAACCGGGCGCGGACGTGCTGAAACAGCTCCTGCGGGTCAGCAAAGGCTTCGCCCTCCAGGTCCAGCCCCGTTTGCTCGGCCAACATGGCCTTCAGCGCTTCCAGGTGCGCAGCCTGCTCGGCCTCCAGCTCGCGATCGGCATGGCGGTCGTGCAGCGCAGTCCAGCGCGCGCGCTCGGCCTCGGGCAGGTCGTGGCCCTCCAACGCTTCGAACGCAATGTCGCAGGCGATGTCGCGCATCACTTCGCGCTCACCCTGAGTCCAGGCCTTGGGCTCGGCCAGCCAGGCATCGAGTTGCAAGGCCACCTCGCGCCGCAGCTGCAGAGCCTCGGCACGCAGCGGCAGCACCTGCTGGGCAAAGGCCGCGGCAAAGGGTGGCACAGCCGCATCCCAGGCGGCGAGCTTCTGGCGCGCGCTGTCGATTTGCTTTTGCAGTTGGTTGAACTTGCGCTGTGCGGGGGTCAGCACCGCGTTGTGCGGCTGGGGGATGGTGAGAAGGCGGGCCATGGCTGGTGATTGTCCGGGCCGGTGACTTCACGCCCCCTTAAAGGGCGTGCGCGCCGCCAAGTCCGCCTCGTACTGGGCAACAGCGGCTTGCTCTGCTTCGGCAAAGCGCGCCACCGCGTCGGCAAAGCGCTCGTCCACCAGCCAGTGGTGGCTGCGCGTGGGCACGGGCAACAGGCCGCGCGCCATCTTGTGCTCGCCCTGCGCGCCCCCCTCAAACCGCTGCACGCCCTGCTCCAGACACCAGGCCAAGGGTGCGTAGTAGCACAGCTCGAAGTGCAAGAAGGGCAAGTCCACCACCGCGCCCCAGTGGCGGCCATAGACCGTGGTCCCCGCCGCGTCCATGGCCAACAAGGCCGCCCCCAGGGGCTCGCCCGCGCGCTCCGCCAGCACCAAGACCCAGCGGTCCCCCGGGCCCAGCGCACCTTGAAAAAAGCCTTCTGGCAAGTAAGGCGGGTTGCCGCGCAGCGCATAGGTGCGGGCATAGCAGCGGTCAAAGAAAGACCAATCCGCCGCGTCGATGGCCTCGCCCACGCGGACGCGGACCGTCACTCCTGCCTCGCGGACGTGGCGCCGCTCTTGCTGGATCTTCTTCCGCTTGTCGCGCTTGAGGTCGGCCAGAAAGTCCTCAAACGTGCGCCAATGCGGCGCGCGCTGCCAGTGGAACTGAGGCTGCTCCCGGTAGGCCCAACCCAAGCTTGCGACGGCAGCTTCGTCCGCGGCGCTGCCAAAGAGCAGGTGCAGGCCCGAGAGCCCCAACTCACCCGCTGCCTGCATCAGTGCGCCGGCCAGCAAGGCCCGGTTGGCGTCGTCGCGGGCCAGCAGACGGCTTCCGCGCACCGGGGTGAAGGGCACGGCCACCACGCCCTTGGGGTAGTAGGGCAGCCCGTGCTGGGCGTAGGCCCGCGCCCAGGCCTGGTCGAACACGAACTCCCCCCAGGAGTGGCTCTTGATCCACAAGGGGCAGGCGGCCAGCAGCTCGTCGCCCGCCATCAGGCTCGCAAACTGCGGCGTCCAGCCGGTGCGGGCGCTGGCGGCCCCCGAGTGCACGAGCGCCTGCAGATAGGCGTGGCGCATGAAGGGCGTCGGGGCGTCACTGGCCGCCAGCAGGGCATCCCAGGCAGCGGCTTCGGGCGGTTCGGGGTGGAGCTCTAGGTGCATGTCGGGTCGGGGTCAGCAGCGCGCGCCATCCTGCCATCGGCCGCAACAGCCCCAGAGGGCGCGGGGGCAGCCCGCGGGACCACGCCCCTAAAATCCGCCCCTTTTTTCGTTCGGCAGCATGCAAGCAAGGCACCAGCAAGGGGCGCCGCACATCGGCAGCGGCTCGCCGGGTTGGACCGCCAGCCCGGCGCTGCCGCATGTGCTCCAGCGCTGGGGCTTGCGCCTGCCGCTGCCGGCGCGAGGACCAGTCGGCCCGCAACTGGCGGAAGCCCTCTCCTGGCGCGATGCCGTCGCCCTGGCCCAAGTGCTCAAAACACCGTCGGCCGAACCGGCCCCCGACGCCGCCCACCGCCGGCTGGCAGCGCGCGAATGGGCCGAGGCCGCGCGGGAGCGCCTGGTGGCCGAGCTGCAAGCCGGGTTTGCCGACCCCGTGCTGGTGCAGGACGGCCCCGAAGCGCCGGCCCGCGCCGCCCAGGGGCTGGAGGCCGTTGCCCCCTTCAAGCTGCAC
This sequence comes from Inhella gelatinilytica, assembly GCF_016093295.1. GTDB lineage: Bacteria > Pseudomonadota > Gammaproteobacteria > Burkholderiales > Burkholderiaceae_C > Inhella > Inhella gelatinilytica. The sequence continues at coordinate 635,416 of NZ_JAEDAL010000001.1, forward strand.
CACAGCAGCCAGCAGCGCAGCATGGCCGCCCGCATGGCGACCCTGCGCGGGCGGCTGCGCACCCAGCTGGCGGGCACCACCCCGCGCTTGGCGCGACTGGCCCAGCTGGATGCCGTGTTCGAACCGGCTTGGGCCGCGCGCGAGCAGCCGGCCCTGGCGGGCCTGCCTTCCATGACGGTTCAGCGCGGCCTGCGGCTGCAGGCGGCGGCGCCGGAAGCCGCTCAGGACGCAAGGGCCTGGCCCCCCACCGGTTGGCGAGGCCAGCTCTGGACTGAATTGCAAGACGTGCTGCACGCCGAGTTGGCCCTGCGCCTGCAACCCGTGCTCGGCCTGATCGAAGCCCTGCAGCACGACGACCCCTGCGGACCGATCCGCATTGAGACGCCATGAACCGATTGCTGAACCTGCTCTTCCCTGCGGCCTTTGGGGCCGGCGTGGTGGCCCTGATCTGGGCCGCAACGGCGCAGCCCCAAGGCTTGGCCCTGGCCATGACGGGCTTGATTGCCGCGTTCTACAGCCTCGGTGCCTGGGAGTTGCGCGGCTACCGACGCGACAGCCAGGGCCTGGCGCACGCACTGGCTCATGCACTGGCCCACGCCCAGGGCGGCGGCGGCGATGCCGCTGAGACGTGGCTGACGCAGGCCCTGCCGGAGACCTTCCGCAGCAGCCTGCGCTTGCGCTTGGCCGGCCTGCCCGCGCCGCTGCCAGCCCCGGCCCTGGCGCCCGCGCTGGCCGCGCTCCTGGTGCTGCTGGGCATGCTGGGGACCTTCATCGGCCTGGTGCAGACGCTGGGCGGCACGGCCCAAGCCCTGCGCGCGACGGCGGACCTGGTCGCCATGCGCGCGGCCCTGACCACGCCCGTGCAGGGCCTGGGCCTGGCCTTTGGCTGTTCCGTCGCGGGTGTGGCCAGCTCGGCCATGCTGGGCCTGATGGCCGCCCTGGCGCGGCGGGAACGCCTGGCCGTGGCGCAGCAGCTTGACACGGCCCTGGCCCACGGCCCGCTGCAGCCCTGGACCGCCGCCGCGCGCGAAGCGGCCCAGCAGGCGGCGCAGGCCCAGGAGCAGCTGCATGCCATGCTGAAGGTGCAGGAGGCCACCCAGGCGCGCCAGCAGCAGCGGGCCGAGGAGCACAGCGCCTTGATCGCCCAGCTGCGCGCCCTCGCCGACCAACAAGCCCGCGACCAGGCCGACTTCAAACGGCAGTTCAGCGCCGAATGGCTGGCCGAGCAGCAGCGCTTTCACACGTCGGCCGACCAGCGCTTTGGCGCCCTGGCCGCGGCGGTAGAGCACAGCCTGAGCAGCGCCCTGCAGCAAGCCCTGACGGCCAGCGCCCAGCACGCGGCTGACACCCTGCGCCCCGCCGTGCTGCAGACGCTGGATGCGCTCGGGGCTCAAGCCGCCCAAGTGCAGCACCAGTTGGCGGCGCAGTTGCAGCAGCAGCTCCAGGGGCTGGATCAGGCCTTGACGGCCAGTGCGGCCCGCGTGGAGCAAAGCCTCACGGCCAGCGCCGCGGGCCAGGCGCGCCAGCTGGAAGCGCAGGCGGCGCAGATGGCCACGCACACCCAGGCCTTGGCGGCGCAGGTGCAGCAGACCCTGGCGCAGCAGACCGAAGGCGCTCGCGAGCAGGCCCAGGCCCTGCAGACGGCGCTCACCCATGCGGCCCACACGGCCAGCCAGCAGCTCAGCACCCAGGTTCAACACCACTGCGAGCAACTGAGCACCAGCGCGCTCACCGCCCAAGCCGCCCTGCGCGACGGCGCAGCCCAGGTGCAGGCCAGCCTGCAGGCCAGCACGGCGCAGCAGCAGGAGGCCCTGACCCACACCCTCGGACAGGCCCAGCACGCCTTGACGCAGGCCCTCGCGGACGTCGCCGCGCAATGGCGCGAAACCCAGGCCACCAGCCTGGCCCTCAGCCGCAGCGGCGCCGAACACATGGCCGTGCAGTTGCAGCAGCAGAGCGACAGCTTGCTCCAGCGCCTGGAGGCCCAGCAGCACGCGCTCCAAGCCCAGGCCGCCACCCACGATGGCGAGCGGCTTCAAGCCTGGGCCCAGGCCCTGGCCCAGCAAGGGGCCAGCCTGCAAGCGGCGTGGCAAGCCAGCAGCCAGGCCCTGCAAGACGCCCAGCAAGCGCAAAGCGAGGCAGTGGCCCGGACGGCGCAAACCGTCGTGGCCCAGGCCGAAGCCCAGGCGCGCCACACGGTGCAAGAGGTCAGTGCCCTGCTGCAACAGGCCGCTGAGGCCCCGCGCGCCGCGGCCGAGGTGGTCAGCAGCTTGCGCGAGCAGCTCTCGCGCAGCCTGGCGCAAGACACGGCGCAGCTGGCCGAACGGGCCGAGCTGATGCAAACCCTGCACACGCTCACCACCGCGCTGCAACAGGCCGCCGGCGAGCAGCGCCAGGCCATCGATCACCTGGTCCAAGGTGCGGCCACCCAGCTCGCCGCCCTGAGCGAGCGCTTCAGCCAGGACCTGGGCGCCACCCGCGAACACCTCGCCGAGGCCAGCGTTCAACTGGCGGGCAGCGCCGCCGAGCTGGGCAGCTTGGGCGAGGGCTTTGCGGCCGCCGTCACGCAGTTCCAGGGCGTCAGCGAAACCTTGAGCGCGCAGCTGGCCCGCTTGCACGAGGGGCTGACACAGGCGCAGGCCCGCAGCGACGACCAATTGGCCTACACCGTGGCCCAGGCGCGCGAGCTGATCGAGCTCTGCCTGCTCCAGCAAAAGCAGGTGCTGGACGCGCTGCAGGGCGCCGCCGCAGAGGGGGCTTAAGCCGTGGCCCTGGACCTGCTCAGCGACGACAGCAGCGGCGGCCAACCCGCCTCGGTCTGGGCGGCTTTTGCCGACCTGATGGTGGGCGTGCTCGGCGCCTTTGTGCTGATCTTGGCCCTGGCCTTGGTCACCCAAATGGACCTGGCCAGCCGGCTCGAAGAAGAAACCCGCCAGCGCCAGCTCGAAGCCCAGCGGCGCGAGCTCTTGGAGCGCGCCCTGGCCGGCCCCCTGGCGAGCGGCTTGATCCAGCTGAATGAAGGCCGCATCGGCATCAGCGGCAATGTGCTGTTCGCGCCCGGCTCGGACCAGTTGCACACCGAGGGGCGCGCGCTTTTGCGCAGCCTGGCCGAACCGCTGGCCGGCTATTTGGCGGCCCGCGACGAGGTGCTGATGGTCAGCGGCTTCACCGACGACCGGCCGGTGCGCAGCGGCAATGGCCGGTATGCCGACAACTGGGAACTCTCGGCCTTGCGAGCCCTCACCGTCACCCGTACCCTGCTGGCCGATGGCCTGCCGTCCGGCGCGGTGTTTGCGGCCGCTTTCGGGCCGGAACAACCCGTGGCCTCGAACGACGACGCGGCCGGCCGGGCGCTGAATCGCCGCGTGGAGTTGGCGCCGATGCCCAAGCGGGCCCGCGCCGAAAGCGGCCGTGCCGGCGAGACCGCGGCATCGGGCGTCGCCCCTGGTGCGGCCGCCCGCGCCGCCTCCACCCCTTGAGCGCTCAGCCGCCCGCCATGGAACTGGATCTGGACGCCCTGCACGCTGAACTGGCCCCGGCCCCCGCCGCGCACCGGGCCCGCCTGTTGGGCTTGGCGCAGCGCGCCGCCGCCGCGCCCGCCGGGAGCACCTTGCAGGCCTGGCTGGTTCGGCGGCTCACCGCGCTGCGACAAATGCCCCCGCCGGTGCCCGTGGCCGCAGTTCCGCCTGTCGTGCCGGTGCCCACCGCGCGCGCCCATCCGCTGGCCGCCCTGCGCGCTGCCCTGCCGCAGCGCGACCCCGCTGCCGAGCCCCTGGTGCTGCAGACCGACCGGCGCCGCTGGACCCGCCTGCGCCTTGCGCAGCGCCTGCAAGCGCCGGCCCCCCCGGCCGCCGACGCCCCGCAACTCGGCCCGCTGCACGCGCAAGTGCTGGTGCCCGCCGCGCTGGCCGAACTCGCCGCCCTATCGCCCGAGTACCTCGCCCGGCTGCTGGCGCAATGGGATCAACTGGCCGCACTGGGCAGTGACATCGCGCCCGAGGCGCCTAGGGCGCCCAAAGCGGCCCGCAGCCCGACCCGGAAGCCTGCAGCCTCCAGCCCGTCCTCCAGCAAACCCACCCGCAAACCCACCCGCTGAGCCCACTGCTGCGGTGGGGCCTCACTCACGCTTCGACCGGGTGACGCATCCAGTAATTGGGGTCTTCGTACCGGCCGGTATCGCGCTCGCAGTCGATGTGGACCGGCTGCAAGGCGCCGGGCACGACATAGGGGCCGGTCTCGGGGAAGGTCAGGCCCGTCCACGCCTCCCAGTCCGCCACGCGGCCCTGCACCGTCAGGGTGCTCGGCGCCACGGCCAGCCCCTGGGCTCCCAGCTTCTGGTGCACGCGCAGCCAGGGGTCGAGCAGGTCGCCATCGGCCCGCCGCCAAGTGACGTATCGGTCCATCGGGGCGAGGGGGTAGCGGGCCTTCCAGGTGGGGCGCACCGGGGCGATCAGATGAGCGTAGCCGTGACGGCGCGCCACGGCCTTCATGGCCAGCAGCACCGCACGGCTCAAGCCCTGCCCGCGCTGCTCGGGGTCCACCATCGCGGCCAGCGCCGAGAACGCCGTGGCGCCGTCCTCCCGCGACCGCGCCAGGATGGCCTCGATGGTCGGCGGCAAGTCCGCCACCGAGCCGTCCCACACCAGCGGCACCAGGTGGCCCACCGCCAGCAGCCGGTCCGCCGTGTCGCACAGCAGCACCTGATGGTGGGCGAATTCGCCGAACAAGCGGTCCCAGCCCGGCACGCCATTCATCAAGAAGCGCGGCCAGGATTGAACGCTCAGCCGGTCGATGTCGGCCAGCCGGTCGGGGCGCTCGGCCAGGGTGTGGACCCGAAGCTGCGGCGCCATCGCGTCAAACTCGGGCTGCCGTGCGGGCCTCGTCCACGCCCCCATGGGCACGCGGCTCGGCACGCCCCGGCCGCACCACGGCCTCCCCCAGCACAAGGCCAAACGCCACCTCCACCGCCCCGCCCAGCGCAGCGGCCCAGGCGGGCGCCAGGCCCACGAAGAACGCGAGTGCCGCCGCGCCCCACAGCGCCGCTCCGAGGGCCCAATAAACCCGCAGGCCGTACAGGCTGGCGAAGACCAGGTAGCGGCACGCAATCGTCGCCATCATGGCGGGGAAGAAGAGTTCGGGCTTCAAGCGGTAGAGCCCATAGGCCATGGCGCACCCGAGGATCAGCCAAACGGTCGAGGCCAGGGCGAGCGCGTTGAGTCCGTTGTCGACCCCCGCCTTCCCCGAACGTCCCAGCAGCTTCAAAACCACCAAGCTCAGGGGGTAGATCTGCGCGCCGCCGATGAGCAGCGTCCACACGCCCTGGCTGACGCCCCACTGAAAGCACACCAGCGCCGCCAACAGCCAGACAAGGCCGGAGACCAAGACGCCCGCGGCGCCGTCCCCGTGCGCTGCACGCATGTCCGCCTGGTGGGTGTGGGTAAGGGTCAGGTTCATGCCGTTCTCCCGAAGTCGTGATGATTCATGGCTTCACGAAACGGGTCGGCCCAGCCGGCCCCGCAAAGCGGGCCGGATCATGCATGACGCGCGGGCCAGGGGGTCTACGGAAAGGCCCGGGGGGCCGAGCCCCTCAGCGTCGGGCCGCCAGCCGGTCCAGCATGCCCACGATGGCCTGCTGCTGCGGCCCTTCGCGGCCGGCAAAACGGGCGTCGGCATAGCCCCACCAGTCCCAACAGCCATTGACGGCGCCCGTGCCCGTCTGCGGGTAGAGCACCACCAGCCGGTTGGCCGCCGCCCAGGCGTTGAGGCCGCTGCCGCGGGCAAAGGCGTCGCCCACCGCCGCCCCATTCATGCGGCAACCGTGCAGGGCCACGTGGACGCGACAGCCCCCCGCCTCGCAAGCGCTGGGAATGAAGAGGTAGCCGGTGTCCGCCAGATCGGCGCCCGCGTGGAAGGGGCGCTGGTCAAAGGCCAGCAAGCGGCCGGATGCCCCTTCTGTGGGCGCCTGCAGCGGCCCCAGAAGGTGTTGCAGCAGGCTGCCGGCCAGGTCAAAGCCACAGGCCAGCAGGTAGGGCGGCTGCATCTGGTCGCAAGCACTGCCCGTGCCCACGGTCACCCAGCCATGGCCGGCGGGCACCTGGGTCTGCACCTGCAGGGCCAACTCGGGCCGCAGGCCTTGCAACTGGGTGGCCAAAGCCGCCGTGGTGCGGGGCGCCACGACCGCATCCTTGGCCCCCGCAAACAAATAGGCCCGCCCCTGGCGCGGCTGGGCGGGCAGCGCGCCCGCCGTGATCGCCGCTTGCGCGCGCTGCGCCAGCGTGGCCTCGTCCAGCGCCTGGCGGCCGAGGCAGGGCCCCAGGGCCTCAAACACGGATTGCGCACAGGCATAGGGCCCGCCGGCCACCGTGGCCAGCCCGCCCTCAAACCGCGGCGCCTGCGCCAGCCACAACTGCACCGCCATGTAGGCCCCCGACGAGACGCCCGACACCGAAGCCGGGCCTTCGGTCTGCAGGGCCGGCAGGGGCGCGCGGTCCTGCGCCTGGGCGGTCAGGCTGAAGCCCAGTAGCAACAGGGCGAGAAGGGGGCGAATCATGGCGGCTCCGCGAATTGGCGCAGGGCATTTCAGCACAGACAATCCGCCCCCCATGCCCGCGCTCCCCGACCTCCCCGACGAACTCGAAGCCCTGTACGAGACCCTGCTGGGCACGGCTGCGGGCTCGGTGGCGCGGGCCGGGCAGCGCGAGATGCTGCACGCCATCGGCGCGCACCTGGCCGATGCCAAGTTCGAGCCCGACGTGGAGCCGCGCGTCTGCGTGGTGGAAGCCGGCACGGGCGTGGGCAAGACGCGGGCCTACCTGGCCGCCGGCATCACGCTCGCCCGACGCGCCAGCGTGAAGCTGGTGGTCTCCACCTCCACCATCGCGCTGCAAGAGCAGGTGTTGAACAAAGACCTGCCCGAGCTGGCGCGGGCGCTGGAGGTGCCGCCCACCATCGCCCTGCTCAAGGGCCGCGGGCGCTACCTGTGCCCCGTCAAGCTGGACCAAGCCTGCAGCGGCGAGCAGACCCCCATGACGCTGGAAGACGGCAGTGCCCTGCAGGCCCCGCCGCTGGAGCGCTTTCAGGCCCTGGCCACGCGCTGGGCCAGTGGCAGTTGGAACGGCGAGCGCGACAGCCTGGGCCCCGAGGACCTGAAGCTGTGGAGCCACCTGGCGGCCGACCGCCACGCCTGCACCAGCCGCCACTGCCCGCAGTTCAACCACTGCCCTTACTTCGACGCCAAGCGCGCCGCCAGCCGCGCCGACATCCTGGTGGCCAACCACGACCTGGTGCTGGCCAGCCTGCGCTCGGATGCCTCCGCCCTGCCCAATGGCGAGCGCGCGATTTACATCTTCGACGAAGCCCATCACCTGCCCGCGACGGCGCTTTCGCACTTCGCCTGTGAAGCGTCTTTGAGCGACCGCCGCTGGCTGCAGCGGCTGGACAAGGCGCTGGATCAGGCGGCGCGCAGCCTGCGCTACCCGCTGCCCCTGGAGGGCAGCACCAGCCTCTTGAACCAGAGCCTGGACGACCTGCTGCGCGGCGTGATGGCCACTCAGGGCAACGAGGCCATCGGCCAATTGCACGAAGCGGCCGAGGCGGCCGAATCCAAGGACCTGGGAGCGGCTTCGGCCCCCGGCCAGCCCAGCACGCGCATCCGCTTCCCACAAGGTGTGCTGCCGGACGAGCTGGTGCCGCTGTGGCAGGCCGTGGAGCAGCAGGCGCAGCGCCTGCACGCCAAGGCCACGGAGCTGAGCGCGTGGATGAAGGAACTGCGCGGCGAGGACGAGGCCCTGGCCCCGGTCATCGCCCTGCACGTCACCGAGATCGGCGGGCCGTTCAAGCGCCTGAGCGACCTGCTGGAGACCGCAGAGCTGATGCTGGACAACGGCGACCCGCCCGCCGCCAAGTGGCTGGACTTCAGCGTGGGGGGCGGCAGCCTGCGCGTGGTGGCGCGCGCCTGCCCGCTCTTCGCCAGCGGGGTGCTGCGGCGCGAGCTGTGGCCGCGCATGAGCGCCGTGGTGCTGACCTCGGCCACGCTGCGCGCCCTGGGCAACTTCGACTTCTTCCTGCGCGACAGCGGCCTGCACGGCCGCCCGCATGTGCAGGCCCTCAGCGTGGCCAGCCCCTTCAACTACGCCGCCCAGGGTCGCTTCACCGTGGTGCAAACGCGCGCCAGCCCCAAGCAGCCTGCCGAGCACAACGCCGAGGTGGCACGACTCCTGGCCGAGGACCTGAAGCAAGTCGAGGCCGGCGCGCTCCTGCTGTGCGCCAGTTGGGCGCAACTGCACACGCTGATGGCGGCCCTGCCGGCCAGCCTCAAACGCCAATGCAAAGTGCAGGGCGAACTGGCCCGGGAGACCCAGCTGCGCGAGCACCGCGCGGCCGTGGAGCGTGGCGAGCGCAGCATCCTCGTGGGCCTGCAAAGCTTCGGTGAGGGCTTGGACCTGCCCGGCAGCTTGTGCGAGTGGGTCTTCATGCCCAAGCTGCCCTTCATGACGCCGGACGACCCGGTGCAGGAGGCCCGTGCCGAGTGGCTGGACGGCCACGGCCGCAGCAGCTTTGTGGAACTGGTCGTGCCCGCCACCGGCGTGCGCCTGAACCAGTGGGCCGGCCGCGGCATCCGCAGCGAGGCCGACCACGCCCACATCGTCTGCTACGACCCCCGCCTGGCCACCACGCCCTTCGGCAAACAACTGATGGCCGGCCTTCCCGGCTTCACCAAGGTGCTGCGGCGGGCGGATGGGAGTGAGCAGGCGCTCTAAGTGGTTGTTTCTGCTTGTGTTTCGGCATGTTTTCCGAAACCGCTGGTTCTACCGAAAACTTCAGTCCCGTTCGCCAGCCCGTAGGAGCCTCACATCCCCTCGGGCTCCTGCATCCACGTCGGAATGTCCCGCTGGGCGTGCAGCACACGCCACACATCCAGGTGCTCCGCCTGCTCGACGTAAAAAACCAAGTAGGGGTAGCGGGTCAAGGGCCAGGTGCGCAGGCCAGGCAGGTTGAGTTCGTGGGCGTAGCGCGGCGAGCCCGTGGCGCCATGACGGGCGATGTGGGCAAAGGCCGCCTCCAGTGCGTCGACAAAGCCCAGCGCCACCGCTTCGCCTGCCTCCTGTAGGTAGTGGGCAAGCGCCTCGTCAACGTCCCGGTTGGCCTGCTCACGCGGGATGACGGGCTTGGCCTTCACTCTTGAGGACCGGCTTTGGCCAGCTTGCGCACCCGCTCTCGCAAGCCTTCGAAATAGGCTCCATCGGCGGGGGCCGCCGCCGCCGAGGCAGCGCCGGCCACCAGCAGGCTGCGCAGGTGTTGCCGGTCCTGGTCCTGGCGGATCAATTCGCGCACGTATTCGCTGCTCGTGCCATAGCCGCGCTGACGAACCTGCTCGTCCACAAAGGACTTCAGGCGATCAGGGAGAGAAATGTTCATCGTGCTCATTGCGTCAGCCTAGGGCACCCGAGTCGGTTTGGCAAATTTTGGCAAACCACGCGCAAGCCACAGGATCACCGCCGGTACACCGGCCGCATCCCTTCACGCCCCGGCTGGGCGGTGAAGCCGGCGGACTCGAAGGCGGACGGGGTGCCGGTCCAGAGGAACACCGGCGCGGCTTGGGCTTGGTGGGGCTGGACGGGGTAGCCCTCGACGACGCGGGCACCTTGGGAGCAGGCCCAGTCGGCCGCCGCAGCCACCAGGCGGCCGGACAGGCCCTGACGGCGCCAGGGCTTGGCGATGAAAAGGCAGGTGATGGACCAGACGCCGGCTTCACCGGGTGCGGGCTTGAGCACGCGGCTGCGGCGGAAGTAGTCGTAGGCCTCGCGCGGGGCCACGGCGCACCAGCCCACGGCTTGGTCGCCTTGGTAGGCCAGCACGCCCAGCGGTGCCTGTTCGGCCCAGAGCGACTGCAGGGCGGCGCGGTTGCCCTCGCCCTTGTCGGCTTCGAATGCGGCACGCGGGCGGCGCCAGGTCATGCACCAACAGCCGCCGCAGGCGCCGCGCGCCCCAAAAAGGGTTTCCAGATCGGCCCAGGGGGCCTCGGTGGCCGGCACAAAGCGGCACGACGCGACGGCCGCTTCCGTCACCTTTCGGCCTCGCAGCGCACGCGGCGGAAGGGGAATTCGATGCGCTTGAGCTGATCCTGACGCTGGCCCTCGATGTGGGCCAGCAAGCGATCCCCGCCCGCGCCGCGCGCCAAGGTGTAGCCGATGCGCTGGGGGAAGTCGTGCTGTGGGTTCTCGAACAGCACGGACTGTGCGGTCTGCTGCACCAGCCGGAAGGCCGCAGCCGGCTGCCGCGCCGGCAGGGCCCAGTACTCCAGGCCCCCGCCCGCGGCGGGGCGGATTTGCAGGTATTCGTGGTCCGCGGTACAGCCATTGCGCACGGTGCGGCTCATGCCCAGCAGGGTGCGCCCGGCCACCGGCATCCACTGCTCTTGGCTGCCGGCCTCGCCGCCCTCGCGCTGCCAGCAGCCGGCCAGCCATTGCAGGTCCGCCAGGGCGCGGGCGACCTCGTCGTCACCGGGCCCGCTCTGACCCGATGCGGGGCCCGCCAAAAGCAGGGCCAGGATCAGGGCCAGGCCAGGGGGAGAAAAGTGTTTCATGTCCGCACCTGCCCCTCGCCCAGCACGATCCATTTTTGGCTGGTCAAGCCCTCCAGCCCGACCGGGCCGCGGGCATGCAGTTTGTCGGTGCTGATGCCGATCTCGGCCCCCAGGCCGTACTCGAAGCCATCGGCAAAGCGGGTGCTGGCGTTGACCATGACCGAGGCCGAGTCGACCTCGCGCAGGAAGCGCATCGCATGGCCATGGTGCTGGGTCAGGATGGTGTCGGTGTGGTGCGAGCCGTAGCGGTTGATGTGGGCGATGGCTTCGTCCAGTCCGCCCACCAGCTTGACGCTGATCTTGGTGTCCAGGTACTCGGCGGCCCAGTCCGCCTCGGTGGCAGGGAGCGCCCCGGGCAGCAGCGGCAGGCTCTCGGGGCAGGCGCGGAACTCGACGCCTTTGGGCGCCCAGCGTTCGGCCAGGCGCGGAAGAAAAGCCGCCGCCACGGCACGGTGCACCAAGAGGCTCTCGGTGGCATTGCAGGGGCTGACCTTTTGCGTCTTGGCGTTGTCCACCACGGTCAGGGCCATGGCCAGATCGGCGTGCTCGTCGACGTAGCAGTGGCAGTTGCCATCCAGGTGTTTGAGCACGGGCACCTTGGCCTCCGCAGCCACCCGCTCAATCAAGCCCTTGCCGCCGCGCGGGATGAGTAGGTCCAGGTGCTCGGTCGCGGTGCACATCCAGCTCACGGCAGCGCGGTCGGCATGCGGCACCAGTTGCACGGCCGCAGGCGGCAGGCCTGCCTCCTCGAGCGCCGCCTGCACCAGCGCCACCAGGGCGCGGTTGCTGGCCAGGGCCTCGGAGCCGCCGCGCAAGATGCAGGCGTTGCCGCTCTTGATGCCGAGACTGGCGACCTCGATGCTGACGTTGGGCCGGCTCTCGAACACCATGCCGAACACCCCGAGTGGCACGCGCATGCGGCCGACCTGGATGCCGCTCTCGCGGCGCGCCAGCTGACTGATTTCGCCCACGGGGTCGGGCAGGGCGGCGATTTGCTCACAGCCCTGGGCCAAGGTTTCGAGGATGGCGGGCGTGAGGCGCAGCCGGTCCACCAGCGGGGCCTCCAGCCCGCGGGCTTGGGCTTGCGCCACATCCTGGGCATTGGCCTCGGTCACCTGGGGCTGCGGCTGGCGCAAGCGGCGGGCCAGGGCCAGCAGGGCTTGGTTGCGGGCGGCGGTGGACGATGCGGCCAGCACGCGGCTGGCGGCACGCGACGCTTGGCCCAGCGTCTCCAATTCGGCAAACAAATCGACGAACAAGGCGGTCATGGGCCGATTGTCCGGGGAGCCAGCAGGCCCTCAGCCTTCGACGATGGGCAACTCGAGTTCGAAGAAGAACCGGCTGCCCTCTCCCGGCGTGCTGGACACCTGGATCTGGCCGCCCATCAAACGCACCAACTGCTGGCTGATGGACAGTCCCAGGCCGCTGCCTTCGCGCCGGCGGGGCCCCTCCCCGACCTGCTCAAACGGCTTGAACAAGCGCTCGCGCTGCACTTCGTCCATGCCCGGGCCACTGTCCTCGACCTCGATGGCGAAGCGCGCCGAGTGTGCAGTGGAGGGCAAATTTCTCACGGACAAGCGCACAAAGCCCCGATCGGTGAACTTCACGGCGTTGGAGAGCAGGTTGAGCAGCACCTGCCGCAAGCGCTGCCCGTCCACCATGACGCGATCGGGCAGGTGCTCGTCCAGCACCAGGCTGTAGTGCAAGCCTTTTTGCTCGGCGCGGGGGCGCACGATGGCGCTGGAGAGCTCCAACAGCGAGCGCATCTGCACCACCTGCGGCTGCAACTGCACCCGACCGGCCTCGACGGCCGCCATGTCCAACAGGTCGTTGATCAGAGCCAGCAGGTGTTCACCGCTCTCCTGGATCAGGGCCAGCTTGCGGCGCACCTCAGGGCTGAGGCTGAGATCCAGGTTCAACAGTTGCGAAAACCCGAGGATCGCATTCAAGGGGGTACGGAACTCGTGACTCATGGTGGCCAAGAAGCGGCTCTTGGCCAGGCTGGCGGCCTCAGCCCGTTGCTTGGCTTCCACCAGTTCCGCCGTACGGGCGGCCACCAGTTCCTCCAACTGTTCGCGGTGCGCGCTGAGTTCTTGTTCAGCCCGGCGGCGCTCGGTGATGTCGATGGCCAGCCCTTCCACACGGAGCAAGCCTTGGTCCCCCCGCACCCGGTGCAACGAGAGCTCCAACCACAGCGGCTTGCCCGCCAGGGTGCGGATCTGAATCGGCCAGCGTTGCACGCCTTGGGGCTGAACCGCCAGCGCTTCAATCAGGGGCGGCCAATCGTCGCGGTTCAGGTGCATCAGGCGGAACACTGAGCGCGTGCGCGCCAACGCAGCCTCCGACGACGCAAACCCCAGCATGTGGGCCAGCGCCTTGTTCAGATCGAGCAGACGACCGCGCGAGTCCATCTGAAAAATGCCCTCGCTGGCGTTTTCAAACAGGCTGCGATAGCGGGCCTCGCTTTGCCGGAGGCGGTCGGTGGCGCCCGCGAGCTGCTCGCTCATGCGGTTGAACTGACCCGTCAACTCCCCGAGCTCGCCTTCCCCCGGAGGCTCCACCCGAATGCCCAGTTCACCCTGGGCGACGCGCCGCGCCATTTCCCCGAGGCGGACCACGGGGCCGCGTACCAGCAAGGTGACCCAGCCGTAGCACCCGACCACCAGGGTGGTCAGCACGGCGGTCAACACCCCCGTGAAAAAGCGCTGATTGGCCTGCAATTCAGCGTCAATGGCGGCAGTGCTCACCACCAAGCGGGCCTGCCCGACGATGCTGCTGTCCGGCGCCTGCCCGTGCACGATGTCAAACCGCCGCTCAATCAGCGTGCCTTGTGTCGCGCCTTCGCGCAGGCGGCGCAGGGGCTTGGACCCCAAGCCCACCGGCTGCACCTCCACGCTGTGCACCTCGGGGTCACTCATCAAGGTGTCCAGCAACGCCCCAGCCACCAGCAGGTCAAGGTTCCACAGCGGGGTGGCCAAGCCATTGGCCGCCACCGCTGCCAAGCGCATCTGCCGCGCCTCCAGGCCCTGGCGCAGCTTGCGCGCCTCACCGCTGGACCACAGGCCCAGCCCCACCAGACCGATGACAGCCGCCGCCAGGGTCAAGCCCAGCGCCAGCCGGAAGCGAAGGCTCTTGCCGATCACTCAGGCACTCTTTTTGGCCGCCGTCTTGCGCGGGGCCCTCGGCGCACGGGGTTCGAACTCAAAGTTCACCTTGCCCGCCTTGGCATCCCAGACGAGTTTGGCTTTGAACTTGCGTCGCGTGCGGTTGGAAACAAAGTTTTCCAAGAAGTCGGTCCCCCCCTCGTGCAGCAACTTGCCCATCTGCGTGGGCTCGATGGGCTGCGTCAGGATGATCTTGCCACTCTTGAAGTCACAAGTGACATGCTGACCGACCGAATGCTCGCACACATAGTTGCTGCCGTGTTCGTAAACGTGGCCCTTGCACTTGGGGCAGGCGCCCAGGGCCGTCTGGGCACTGAAATCCACCGGCGTGCCGTCGTCTTGGCTCTTGTCATCACCAAAGTCGAACTCGAGGCGCCAGTTTTTGATCTCCTCGTCAAAGATCAGTTGCAGCTCGGCCGTGAACGGGCGCCCCATGCGTGAGCGGAAGCCTTCGAGCGGGCCGATGTGCTTGTCCTGGATGAACTGTTCCACCTCGGCCAGCTCAAAGCTGCGTCCGCCCGGGATCTTGGTGATGGAGAACTCACAGGCCGTACACGCAAAGCGACGGTAGTTTTCCTTCACCACGCCGCCACAGTTCGGGCAGGGCGTGGTGAGGGTGGCGTAGTCGCCCGGGATGGTGTCGCGGTCGTAGCTCTTGGCCTTGGCCACCACCCGCTCGGCCATCTTGGCAATGGCCGCCATGAAGTCTTCGCGGCTGAGCTTGCCCTTCTCCATTTGTGAGAGCTCGTACTCCCACTGGCCGGTGAGCTCGGGCTGGGTCAGTTCCTCCACCTCCAGGCCGCGCAAGAGCGTCATGAGCTGGAAGGCCTTGGCGGTGGGGATGAGGTCGCGCCCCTCGCGCAGCATGTATTTCTCGGTCAGCAGGCCTTCGATGATGCTGGCGCGCGTCGCCGGCGTCCCCAGGCCACGCTCGGCCATGGCATCGCGGAGCTCATCGTCGTCCACCAGCTTGCCCGCGCCTTCCATCGCGGCCAGCAAGGTGGCTTCGTTGTAACGCGCCGGGGGCTTGGTTTGCAGGCCCTTGACGTCCACCGACTCGGTGCGCACTTTCTCGCCCGCACGCACCGCCGTGAGCAGGGCTTCGTCGTCTTGGGCTTCTTTGCCGAACACCGCCTGCCAACCCGGATTGACCAACACCTTGCCCGTGGTTTGGAAGCTGTGCAGCCCGACCTGCGAAATGCGCGTGGTGACTTGGTACTCGGCCGGCGGAAAGAACACGGCGAGGAAGCGCTTGACCACCAACTCGTAGAGCTTGGCCTCGGCCTCGCTCAAACTGCCTGGCGCTTGCAGCGTGGGGATGATGGCAAAGTGGTCGCTGACCTTGCTGTTGTCAAAGACCTTCTTGGTGGGTTTGATCCAGCCGTTCTTCAGCAGCGTGGCGGCGTGCACGCCCAGACCGGCGGGGTTGGCATCGCGCAGCATCTCGGCCGTTTGCTGGGCCACCTGCAGGTAGTCCTCCGGCAAATGGCGGCTGTCGGTCCGCGGGTAGGTCAGGGCCTTGTGTTTTTCGTAGAGCGCCTGCGCCAGGGCCAGCGTGGTTTTGGCCGAGAAACCAAAGCGCCCGTTGGCTTCGCGCTGCAGGCTGGTCAGGTCGAACAGGCCCGGGCTGGCTTGGGTGGTGGGTTTGCTCTCTTCCGTCACCGTGGCGGGCTGGCCCTTGACGGCCGCCGCGATGGACTCGGCCATGGTGCGGTTCCAGAGCCGGTCGGCCCGCGCATCCCCGTCCTCGCCCTTCTTGAAGTGGGGGTCGATCCACTTGCCTTCGTATTGGCCGGCGATGGCATCGAAGGTGGCGCGCACCTCCCAGTAGTCGCGGGCCACGTGCTTGCGGATTTTTTCTTCGCGCTCCACCACGATAGAGAGCGTCGGCGTTTGCACCCGGCCCACGGTGGTGAGGAAGAAGCCACCGTCGCGCGAATTGAAGGCCGTCATGGCGCGCGTGCCGTTGATGCCCACCAGCCAATCGGCCTCGGAGCGGCAGCGGGCGGCGTCGGCCAGCGGCAGCAGTTCCGCATCCGAGCGCAGCTTGGAAAAACCCTGACGGATGGCTTCGGGCGTCATGCTCTGCAGCCACAGCCGCTGCACAGACTTTTCAAACTTGCCGCGTGCGGGTTGCGCGTACTGCACGATCAAGCGAAAGATCAGCTCCCCTTCGCGGCCCGCGTCACAGGCGTTGATCAAGGTGTCGACGTCTTTGCGGCGAATCAGCTTGACCAGCGCATTGAGCCGGCTCTTGCTCTTGTCGATGGGCTGCAGGTCAAAGTGCGACGGAATCACCGGCAGGTTGGCAAAGCTCCACTTGCCGCGCTTGGGGTCCACGCCCTCCGGCGCGGCGATCTCCACCAAGTGACCCACGGCGGACGACACGATGTAACGCTCGTTCTCGTGGAACTCATCGTGCTTCTCAAATTTGCCCGACACGGGCGTCAGGGCCCGCACGATGTCCAGCGCAACAGAAGGCTTCTCGGCAATGACCAGGGTTTTTAACGTCATGGATTCTTCTTGGGTGATCAAAAGGCGGGTGCACAATGCGCGCCGCCTCGCGTACGCGCGCACCCACACGTATGTGCACGCGCGCGCCCTCGAATATTCATGATACGAATCTCGCCGATGTCCCCTCGCGCCGTCTCGTCTTCACGCCGCGTTCAGGTTCGCCGCTCCGGCGTGCATGGGCGTGGGGTGTTTGTGACCCAGCCCATTGGCGCTGGAGAGCGCATCCTCGAGTACCGGGGCGAGCGCATCAGCAACGACGAGGCCGCCCGGCGCCACCCCGCCAACCCCAACGACCCCAACCACACCTTTTATTTCTCGCTGGAATCCGGCGACGTGATCGACGGCCGCATTCAGGGCAACAGCGCCAAGTGGATCAACCACAGCTGCGCCCCCAATTGCGAGGCCGAAGAAGTCCGCGGCCGCGTTTACATCTTTGCGCTGCGCAACCTCGAACCTGGTGAAGAGCTGTTCTACGACTACCACCTGAGCGTGGAAGAACGCCAAACCGCACGACTCAAGCGCGAGTACGCCTGCTGCTGTGGGGCCACCGAGTGCCGCGGCACCTTGCTCTACCCCAAGAAGCGCCGATGACGCCCGCACTGGATTGGGCCCTGCCGGCCCTGGCCCGGGCCCTGGGCCCCGCGGTGGAGCTGCACTGGCAGCCGCGTTGCGGCTCAACCAACACCGAACTACTGGACGCCCTGCGTGCAGGCCTCGCCCACCCGCGCCTGCTGGTGGCCGAGCAACAAGACGCGGGTCGGGGCCGGCTGGGCCGCGCCTGGCAAAGCTGGCCGGGCCATTCGCTGACGTTTTCTGTTGCCTGGCCTTGGACGGGCGCCCCGCTGGACGGCCTTTCCCTCGCGGTGGGGGTGGCCCTGGTTCAGGCCCTGGACCCCCGGTTGCGTTTGAAATGGCCCAACGACCTGTGGTGGCAGCAGCGCAAGCTGGGCGGCATCCTGATTGAGACCGTGGGCCAGGGCGGCTTGCCGCGCGGTGTGGTGATCGGCGTGGGTCTGAACGTCGTCCCCCCCGAATCCGACCCTGGGCAACCGGCCGCCGGCCTTCAGGAGCTGGACCCCACCTGGACCGCCCCCCGCGCCCTGGCCGCCGCCACCCCAGCCCTCACACGCCTGTTGGACTGCTGGCCCGCCCAGGGCTGGGCGCACTGGCTGCCGCAGTTTGAGGCGGTGGATGGGCTGCGAGGCGCCGCCGTGCGCTGCGGCACCTTGGAAGGCCAGGCCGAAGGTGTGGACGCCTCGGGCGCTCTGCGCTTGCGGGACGCCCACAATCGCCTCCACACCGTCGCCTCGGGTGAAGCCCAGGTGCGCCTTGCCCCGCCCCCTTCGGAGGTTCCGTGCTGAGAATCTTGCTTCTCCTCGCCCTGGTGGCGGCCAATGGCTGGATGTGGGCCTGGGGCCAAGGCTTTTGGGGACCGGCGCCCGGTGAGGGGCAGCGGGAACCCGAGCGACTCGCCGCCCAGCTCCATCCCGAACGCCTCAAGCTCATCGAGCCCAAAAAGGCCGAAGCCCTGCGCAAGGCCCCCCCCCTGTGCCGGCTGCTCGGCCCGTTCGCGGACGACACGGCCTGGCAAGCGGCCGAAGCCACGCTCACCGCCGAATTGAACTTGCCCGCAGGTCAGTGGGCCCACGAAACCCATGAACTGCCCGCTCAATGGGGCCTGCTGACCCGCGCGGCCACCAATCCGGCGGATCTGGAGCGCAAGCGCACTGTGGTGGAGCGGGCCTTGCTAAAGCCGCAGAACTTTGTCGCGCCCCAGGAACAGAGCACCAGCCTGCTGCTGAGCCGGCACGATAGCGAGGCAGCAGCAGACACCGAACTCGCTCGCCTGCGCGACACCCGTAACTTGCGCGGTCTGCGTGTGCTGCAACTGCGCGGGCCGCAGACCCAGCACTGGCTGCGCGTGCTCGCCTGGCCCGCCAACAAACTGCAAGCCAAGCACGAGGCCTGGGGGGGTGGCCCGCAGCCCTGCCGCGCCAAGCCCGCGCAGGACGCCGCATCAGCGGCCTCCGCGGCATCACCGGCGTCGGCAGCTTCGGCCGCCTCAGCACCTTGAAGCAGGGAGCCCGACATGCGCGTTCTGATCGTGCTGCTGGCGTGCCTGACGGCCTCGGCGCACGCCACCCGACCCTTCCAAGCACAGATCACCTGCCCCGTTGGCGGCGAGCAATTCACCGCCAACCTGATCGGCTCGAGCCATTACTTCTCGCGTGGCTTGGATCTCCGCCCCATCGGGGGCGGCCCCGCACCTTGGCCCCTCCCCCAGTGCCTCACCAATGGGCTGGTGCTCTACAAAGACAAGTTCAGCGAGCGTGAGCTTGAGAAACTGCAGGTCCTGGTTCCCTCCGCGGACTACCAGGCGCTGCGAGTCCCGCACACGCAGTACTACCTCGCGGCTTGGCTGCAACGCCACTTGGACGAATCGCCCGCCTTGATCGCTTCGACGCTGCTGCAGGCCACCTGGCAGGCCAACGCCCAGCAGTATTCAAGCTACGCGCTCGCAGCCTTGGAGCAATACAAGCTCGTGCTCCGCCAGGCCGAGCTGAGCCCCAAGGCGCGGCTTCGTGACAGCTTGGTTGCCGGCGAGTTGGAGCGTCGATTGGCCCGCTACGACGACGCCCAGACCCGCTTTTCCAAGCTGAAACAGGAGCTGCCGCCCGACGCGCCCGAGCTGCTGGTCATCGACCTGCAGCTCAAGTTGATTGCAGAGCGCAATTCCGCCCCGCACGCCATTCCCGCCCAGAAGAAGCCGAGCTCAGCAACACCCGGTGCAGCCCAACCCCTCAGGGACGGCGTCGCCCCAGTGCAGCCAACGCCGCCACCAGGCCTAGCAGGCTGAGCGGCCCGGTGAAGCCACCGCCTCCACCAGAAGGTGCTGGCGCAGGGGCAGGGGCGGGGGCTGGAGCGGGCGCTGGGGCTGGAGCGGCCGGAACCGCCGCCACCGCCGCCCGCGCATCCAACATGCCGGCGCCGCAGGTGGTGGTGGTGCAGTAGCACTCCAGCACCTCCACCCCGCTCTTGGGGGCAGGGCACTGCAAGGTGCCCGCATCACTGCCTGTGGTGGGATAGGGGCGGGCCGTCGAGCGCAGCGCGGCCATGATTTCCGATGGGGTCAAGGCCGCATTGCGAGACAGCATCAACGCCGCCACCCCTGCAACCAACGGGGTCGCAAAGCTGGTGCCCACCGAGGCCTCCTTGTCGCTGTAGCCGTTGGCCCCCGGACCTTCTGAGCCCTTGTTGGTCGTGCTGAGCATGGGATAAAGGCAATCGCCCGACAGGTTCACGCAGTTGCCCCCCGGGGCACCCAGCGTGACTTCGGGGCCCATGCTGGAAAAACCCACCTTGGTCCCGATGTGCCGCAAACCCGTCACCGCAATGGCCCCCGGGCAATTGGCCGGGTTGTCCACCGGCTCGCCCGCCGAGTTGCCTGCGGCCACGACCACCACCGCACCCTTGGCATTGGCTTCGGCAATCGCCTGGGCATAAAAGGAGGTGTCACAGGCACCCACGCCGCCCAAACTCATGTTCAGCACCCGCGCAGGGTTGGGGTTGGTGGGCAGCCCAGGCACCGCCGTGCCCACCGCCCATTTCATGCCGGCGAGGATGTCGCTGTCGTAGCCGCCGCACTTGCCCAACACCCGAACCGGCAGGATCTTGCTGCTCCAGCTGGTTCCGGCGATGCCAATGCCGTTGTTGCCCACACCGGCAATCAGACCCGACACATGGGTGCCATGCCAACTGCTGCTGCCGATGTCGTCTTTGGAGCACGAACCCAAGCGGCCGCTGTCCACATCGGCCTGATTGACCCAGTCACCCGGATCGCTGGCATCGGCGTCGGCCAGGTCGCCATCATTCGCCACCGCCAAGCGCACCGACCCGCCACCCCCCGCACCAATCATGTCGTACCCCGGCAGCAGGTTGGCCGCCAGGTCCGGGTGGTCGTAGCGAACCCCGGTGTCCAGCACGGCCACCACCACGCTGGCCGAGCCGGTCGTCAAATCCCACGCCCCTTCGGCATTGATGGACGAGACCACGGGCGCGGCCGGGGCCTTCAGGTACCACTGACCCTGGCCGGTGCCGCCACTGGCGTAGAGGGCGTCGTTGGGCACGGCGCTGTGACGGCGAATGCCATCGACGACCACCGCTTCCACGTCCGGGTCCTGGGCCAAACGCTGGCGCAGGGTTCTGGAGTCCAGCCCTGCCCCGATCACCACATGAGTTCGGTCGTCCAAACTCCGGCCCGCATTCAATCGCAAGCTGCTGCGCTGGGCCAGACGATCCACGCGGCGCTGAGCCGCATCGCGCACTTCCAACTCGGCCGCGCCTTCACGCCAGGCCTTGATCCGTACCGTGGGCGAGTCTCCCTTGAGGCGCACGATGACGCGCCCCTCCAGGCTGGCTTGCGCACCGGCCGGCAGGGCCAGCGCGCCCCCAAGCGCCGCAGTCAGGGCGATAAGCAAAGGACGAAGGGCAGGGCGGGTGTTCATGGCAGCACAGCAAGAACGTTGGACCCGCCAGTGTGCAAGAAAAAACCCCGCCAAAGCGGGGTTTCGAGTCGGGCGCCGCGCGTTCAGCGGCGCGCCAATCCATCCACAGTGGCCGATCAGGCCGCCATCACGCGCACCATCTCTAAGCACTTGTTGGAGTAGCCCCACTCGTTGTCGTACCAGCTCACCACCTTGACGAAGGTGCTGTCCAGCGCAATGCCGGCCTCGGCGTCGAACACCGACGTGCAGGGCTCGCCGCGGAAGTCGGTGGCCACCACCTTATCGGCGGTGTAGCCCAGCACGCCCTTGAGCGCGCCCTCGCTCTGCGCCTTCATTTCGGCGCAGATTTCGGCGTAGCTGGCGGGGCTGTTCAACTCCACCGTCAGGTCCACCACCGACACGTCGCTGGTGGGTACGCGGAAGCTCATGCCGGTCAGCTTCTTGTTCAGCTCGGGGATCACCACGCCCACGGCCTTGGCCGCGCCCGTGCTGCTGGGGATGATGTTTTCCAGGATGCCGCGGCCACCGCGCCAGTCCTTGTTGCTCGGGCCGTCCACGGTCTTTTGCGTGGCGGTGGCGGCGTGCACGGTGGTCATCAGGCCGCGCTTGATGCCCCACTTGTCGTTCAACACCTTGGCCACAGGGGCCAGGCAGTTGGTGGTGCACGAGGCGTTGGAGATGATGGCCTGGCCAGCGTAAGTGGTGTGGTTTACGCCATAGACGAACATGGGCGTGTCGTCCTTGCTGGGGGCCGAAAGCAGCACCTTTTTGGCGCCCGCAGCCAGGTGCTTCTCGGCCGTGGCCTTGTCCAGGAACAGGCCGGTGGCCTCGATCACCACGTCGGCGCCGACTTCATTCCACTTCAAGGCTGCGGGATCACGCTCTTGGGTGAGGCGGATCTTCTTGCCATTGACCACCAGTTGGCCGCCGTCCACGCTGACCTCACCCTTGAAGCGGCCGTGCACGCTGTCGTACTTCAGCATGTAGGCGAGGTAGTCGGGCTCGAGCAGGTCGTTGATGCCGACGATCTCGATGTCGCTGCCGAAGTTCTGCACCGCGGCGCGGAACACCATGCGACCGATGCGGCCAAAGCCGTTGATGCCAACCTTGATGGTCATTGCTATCTCCAGAAAAAAGTGAAAACAAAACAAAACGGGACGCCCGATGGCGTCCCGCGAGATTGATCAGCGCTTTTGCTTCAGCACGGCCTTGACCGTGGCGGCGACGTTTTCCGCCGTGAAGCCGAAGTGCTTGAAGAGCACGCCGCCGGGGGCGGATTCGCCGTAGCGGTCCAGGCCAATGACGGCGTCGACGCCGTACTTCCACCAGCCCTCGGTCACGCCCGCTTCGATGGCCACCCGCGGCAAGCCCTTGGGCAGCACAGCGGCCTTGTACTTGGCGTCTTGGCGGTCAAAGACCGAGGTCGAAGGCATGGAGACCACGCGCACGGCGATGCCCTCGGTGGCCAACTGCTGCTGCGCGTGCAGCGCCCATTGCACCTCGGAGCCGGTAGCGACGATCACCGCCTGGGCCTTTTTCCTCAGGCCGACTTCCTTGGGCTCGGCCAGCACGTAGGCCCCGCGCGCGATGACCGACAGGTCGGCCTTCGGCGCATAGGGCAGGTTCTGGCGCGAGAGCAACAGCGCCGCCGGGCCGTCCTGGCGGGCGATCGCCGCCGCCCAGGCCATGGCCGTTTCGGCGGTGTCGGCCGGGCGCCAGACGTCCAGGTTCGGGATCAGACGCAGGCTGGCGGCGTGCTCGATGGACTGGTGCGTGGGGCCGTCTTCCCCGAGGCCGATGGAGTCGTGCGTGAACACGTGCACCACGCGGCGCTTCATCAGCGCGGCCATCCGAATGGCGTTGCGCGAGTAGTCGCTGAAGGTCAGGAAGGTGCCGCCGTAGGGGATGTAGCCGCCGTGCAGGGCCACGCCGTTCATGATGGCGGCCATGCCAAACTCGCGCACGCCGTAGTTGATGTGACGGCCGCCGTTGGGGGCGGCGCCATCAAAGCGCAGTGCGGGCGTGCTCTTGGTGTTGGTGAGGTTGGAGCCCGTCAGGTCAGCGCTGCCGCCGAGCAGTTCCGGCAGGGCTGCGGTGAAGGCTTCCAGCGCCTGCTGGCTGGCCTTGCGCGTGGCCACGGTCTCGGCCTTTGCGTCGGTGTCGGCCAGCAGGTCAGCCACCAGCTTGGCATAGGTTTCGGGCAGCTCACCGGCCATGCGGCGCTGGTAGGCGGCGGCCAGCTCGGGGTGCTTTTTGGCGTAGGCGTCAAACAGCTTTTGCCACTTTTCCTGGGCCTTGGCACCGGCTTTCTTCGCGTCCCAGTCGGCATACACGCTGGCGGGGATGACGAAGGGCTCGTGGGTCCAGCCGAGCTGCTCGCGGGTCAGCTTGATCTCCTCCGCGCCCAGGGCCTCGCCGTGCGCCTTGGCCGTGCCGGCGCGGTTCGGGCTGCCTTGGCCGATGACGGTCTTGGCGCGGATCAGCGTGGGCTTCTCGGTGCTGGCCTGGGCCTGGGCCAGGGCAGCCTGCATCGCGGCCACGTCATGGCCATCAACCGGACCGATGACGTTCCAACCGTAGGCCGCAAAGCGCTGGTTGACGTCGTCGATGTACCAGGGCGCAACCTGGCCGTCGATGCTGATGCCGTTGTCGTCGTACACGCAGATCAGCTTGTTCAGCTTCCAGGCCCCGGCGAGGGCGCAAGCCTCGTGGCTGACGCCTTCCATCATGCAGCCATCGCCCAGGAACACATAGGTGTGGTGGTCCACGATGGCCTGGTTGCCGCGGTTGAACTCCTGCGCCAGCAGCTTCTCGGCCAGCGCCATGCCCACGGCATTGGCAATGCCCTGGCCCAGCGGGCCGGTGGTGGTTTCCACGCCCGGGGTGATGTCCACCTCGGGGTGGCCCGGCGTCTTGCTGTGCAGTTGGCGGAAGCCTTTCAGGTCGTCGATGGACAGTGGATAACCCGTCAGGTGCAGCAACGAGTAGATGAGCATGGAGCCATGCCCGTTGGAGAGCACGAAGCGGTCGCGGTTGCTCCACTTCGGGTCCGCCGGGTTGTGCTGGAGCATCCCGCCCCACAGCGCCACCGCGCATTCGGCCATGCCCATGGGGGCGCCGGGGTGGCCGGAGTTGGCGGCTTGGACGGCGTCCATCGTCAGCGCACGGATTGCGTTGGCCATCGAGGCGGTGTTCTGCGGCATGGTCGAGATTGAATTGGGGAAAACGTGAGATTTTAGGGAACCCCGCTCACCCCCCCGCTGCGAAACTAAACGACATGTTCATTCCTCACGCCTTGATCGCCTGTGCCGGACGCGGAGAGCGCATGCGCCCGCTCTCGGACCACACGCCCAAACCCCTGCTCCCCGTGCGCGGCAAGCCGCTGGTGGTGTGGCACTTGGAAGCCCTGGCACGGGCCGGAATCCGCGACGTGGTCATCAACACCGCCTGGCTCGAAGACCAATTCCCAGCCGCTCTGGGCAACGGGAGCCGCTGGGGGTTGCGCCTGCATTACGCGATGGAGGGCCGAGCATGGGGCGGCGCCCTGGAGACGGCGGGCGGCATGGCCAATGCCCTGCCACAACTGGCGCGCGAACCGGATGACCCTTTTTGGTTTGTTTCCGGCGATGTGTTCCTGCCCGGCTTCGCCTTCGACGCCGAAGCGGTTGCGGAGTTTTCAAGCACGCAGGATTGGGCCCATCTGTGGTTGACCGAGAACGCCCCTCATCACCCCCAGGGTGACTTTGGACTGGACAGCAGGGGGCGCGTGCGTTCGCGTCTGCAAGGCTATGGCGGGCCCTGTCTCACCTGGGCGAGTGTGGGCTTGATGCGGCCCGCCCTCATTGCGAGCCTGAAGGCCGGGGAGAAGCAAGCGCTGCGCCCGTGGCTGGAGCGCGGCATCGCAGCCGACCGGGTGAGCGCCCAGCGGCTGAGCAGCCCCTGGGTGGACGTGGGAAGCCCCGAGCGCTTGCAAGCGCTCAATGAGCAGCCCCAGGAGGTTTGAATGTCGGAGCCCAGGCCCCCGTCCAACCGGGTTCCGTCCCGGTCGGGACGGCAAGCGGGGGGGTGGCTGGCCGGCCTCGGGGCTGTGTTGTTGTTGACCGGGGCCGTTTGGACCGGGGCCTGGGCTTGGGCGTGGGGGCTGGGGAGCCTGGCGCTGGGGGCCGCCCTGGGCAGAGCGCGGGTGCGCGAGCAGCGCCTGCGGGACCAACTCGCCCACCGGACGGAGGCCATCGAGGCGCTGGACCTGCCGCTCTTGATTCTGGATCGCGACGATCGCCTGCAGTGGTGCAGTCAAGCCTTCTTGAGGCTCTACCCCAGCGCACAGGGGCACGTCGACCTCGGCACGCCGTACAGCGATCTCGCCGCCCGGGTTTTGGGCAGTGGCGATTTGCAGCTGAGTGCCCAGGAACGCGACAGTTGGTTGCAACGGCGCGCGCAAACCCACCAGCAGCACCGGCTGGATTGGATGTTGAGCACCCGCGATGGCCGCCGACTTCAGATGGTGGAACGCCCCACCGCGTTGGGCGGCTGGGCCAGCCTGCGCTTTGACGTCACCGAACTGGTGGCGGTGCAATCGGAGCTGAAGCGCACCAACCAGCAATTGCGCGAAGCCCGCGAGATGTTGGATGAGGCCGTGGAAGCGCTGCCGGCCGGGTTTGAAATTTGGGGGGCAGATGATCGGTTGATCCTGTGCAACCAGCATGTGCGGGACCAATACCCGGTGGCCGGCGAATTGCTCAAACCCGGCGTGCCGTTTGAGTCCGTGGTTCGAAGCCTCCTTGAGGCCGGAGCCATTCCCTCCGCCCGCGGCCGGGAGCGCACGTGGCTGCTGGAGCGCCTGAGTCAGCGCGGGCGTTCAGTGCGTCCTTTCCTGCTGGATTACCAAGGCCACTGGATGTCCATCGCCGAACGGCGCATGCCTTCGGGTCGCCTGGTATCGGTGCGACAAGACGTCACGGAATTGGTGCAAGCGCGCAACGCCATCACCCAAGCGCGTGAGCTGGCCGAACAGCGCTTGCACTTGCTGAATCAGGCCATCAACGCCCTGCCCATTGCCTTGGAAATCTGGGAGCCCAGCGGCAAGCTGCTGCTGGTCAATCAGCAGTACCGCCAGTGGTACCCGGACGTGGATTACGACGCCCTGATCGGTAAGACGTTTGAGGATGCCATCCGCGTGGCCCAGCGCCAAGGCATGCTGCCCGTCGAAGCCCGAGCCAACGAGGAAGCCTGGATCGCCGAACGGGTCCTGACCCACGGCCAACGGCCCGAAATGCTGGCGCATTTGCCGGATGGGCGTTGGATCCTCACCCGCGAAAGCCGAACACCAGACGGGTTCACGTTCACTGTGCGCCAGGACCTGACGCAGCTGATGCAGCAGGAACAGGCCCTGCAGTCCAGCCAGGCCCAAATTGACGCCATCATCCGCACCGCTGGCGCGGCCATCCTGACCGTGGGCGCCAATGGTCGCGTGCGATTCGCCAACCCAGCGGCCGAGTCGCTGTGGGGTCACGGTCCGGGCAGTCTCGTGGGGCGACGGGTGCTCAAGCTGTTGCAGCGACACGAACGGCAACCCCTGCGAGAGCTCTTCCGTCGGCACCTGGCGGGTCAAAACGTGGGCCTCATCGGCCCCCGGCGCGAATTGCAAGCCCGGTGCCCCCACGGCTCGGAACGCGCCATCCATGCTGCCATTTCGGAAGTGCACAGCGGCACGGATCATTTCTTCGTGTCGGTGGTCACCGACATCTCTGCAGCCAAGCGCCTGGAGCGCGACCTGTTGGCGGCGAATGAGCGCTTAGCCCGTCTGTCCAGCCAAGACGACTTGACCCAGTTGGCCAACCGTCGCAGCCTGGAGGAGGGCTTGCGGCAGGTGTGGGCCCATGCGCTGCGCCTGCAACACCCGATCTCCATCCTGATGGTCGACGTGGATCACTTCAAACCCTACAACGACGCCCACGGCCATGCGGCGGGCGATGGGGCACTGCGCCAAATCGCCCGCGTGCTGCAAGCTGCCGCTCGGCGGGGGACCGACGTGGTGGCCCGCTACGGCGGCGAGGAGTTCGTGCTGGTGCTGGACCACTGCGCCCCCGAGGCCGCACTGGAACGAGCCGCCAGCATCCGAGCGGAATTGGCCGAACTGAACCTGCCGCATGCGGCAGCACCCGAGGGGCGCATCACCCTGTCCATCGGCTTGTGCGGCGGCATTCCTGGACGGGGCATGCGCGCCAGCGAGTGGCTTGCCCGGGCCGATGCCGCGCTGTATGAAGCCAAGAAGCGCGGACGCGACCGCGTCGAGGTTCGGCAACCCGCCGCGTCACCCGCAACCCCTGCTTAACCCCGGGGTCGACGGCCTCTCGGGTATGGGATACAACGCCTACAGGTTGAACTTCGGCAAGGGCCTGGCATGGGCTTGGAAGGGCTGCTGACACAGGTCTTGGCGCTGCTCAGCAGCGTCGCGGCCGTGCTGTGGGCGGTCCTGGCCGGGGGGATGCGGGTATCCCCCCGCGCCAGTGGGCTGTTCAGCGCCGCCAATGGCCTGCTGGGCCTGAGCCTGTTGCTCACGCTGCAGCGCGATACCGCGCCTGACTGGGTGGTCTGGCCGGTGGCCGACCTCTTGGGTTTGAGCGCGTACGCCCTGTCCCGCCGTGGCGTGCAGCACTTGTTCAAATTGCCCCACAGCACACGCATCGACCTCATGGTGTGGAGTGCTGTGGCGTTGGGCTATGCCGTGCTACCGCTGGGCAGCGTGTCGGTGCGCGGGTACACGCTGCTGTACTCCCTGCCCGCGGCGTTCTGGCTCGGCGCCCTGGCGTGGGAGCTGGGCCGGGCGCTGCAGGCGCAAGAACCCCGAGCCCTGGGTCTGCCCCTGGCTGCGCCCTTTGCGCTGGCCGCCGCCGTGATGCTGGCACGCACCGGCTGGCTGCTGGACCCGGAGGCGACCGCGACCCCCGACCCTTTAGCGCCGCTGTGGGCCTTTGTGTGTTTGGTGATCTTTTTGAACGTAAGCCTGGCCACCTGCGTCGTCGCCCGTCTGCTGCAAATCATCCGCCGGCAAGCCTTGATCGACCCCCTGACCGGCGTGGCCAATCGGCGCCACTTCAACGAGCAACTGGCCCTGGCCTTGGCCCGCCAGCGGCGCAATGGACAGCCTTTGTGTCTGATGCTGCTCGACTTGGACCACTTCAAACCGCTCAATGATCGCCATGGACACGCCGCCGGTGATGCGGCCTTGGTGCAGGTCGCCCAACGGCTCAAGGCCAGCCTGCGGGAGGTGGATCTGGCCGCGCGGATTGGGGGCGAGGAGTTCGCCTTGCTGCTCCCGGACACGCCGCTTGCCCAGGCGCTGGAGGTGGCCCAGCGCCTGCGACAGACCTTGCGTGCCACCCCACCGCAATGGGATGGGCAGGCCCTCGTCGTCACCGTGAGTGGCGGCGTGGTGCAGGCCCAAGGTAACAGCAGTGCCGAGGGCTTGCTCCAAGCCGCCGATGCCGCCCTCTACCGCGCCAAAGGCGAAGGGCGGGACCGGGTGGTGGCCGGGTAGTTACTGGGCGTGCGGCGCGGTCAAGGCCTCCAGCCGCGCCATAACCTCGGGCGTGAGCTTCTCCCGCAGCGCGAGGGCCCCCAGGTTGTCGCTCAACTGCCGGGCATTGCTGGCGCCCAGGATCACCGTGGATACATTGGGGTTCTGGGTGATCCACGCAATGGCCAGTTGCGCCAGGCTACCGCCCAGTTCCAGGGCCATCGGTTCCAAGGCCGCCACGGCGGCATTGCGGGCGGGATCGATGAGTTGCGCCCGCAGCCACTCTTGGGTGTCAGCCCGACTCCCCGCCGGAATGCCTTGCCGGTACTTGCCCGTCAGCAGCCCCGACGCCAGCGGGCTCCACGTCGTCAGCCCCAGACCGATCTCCCGGTACAGGCGGGCGTACTCTTGCTCGACCCGCTTGCGGTGGAACAGGTGGTACTGCGGCTGCTCCATCAAGGGCTTGTGCAAGTGATGCCGCTCGGCAATTTCATAGGCGGCCCGGATCTCGTCCGCCGCCCATTCGCTCGTGCCCCAATACAGCGCCTTGCCCTGCTCAATGAGGTTGTGCATGGCCCACACGGTCTCCTCAATGGGCGTGTGCGGGTCCGGCCGGTGGCAGTAGATCAAGTCAATGAAATCCAGCTGCATGCGCTGCAGGGAGCCGTCCAGCGCCTGCATCAGGTACTTGCGGTTCAGCGTGTCCTTGCGGTTGATGCCCGCACTATCCCGGTCCAGGCCCCAGAAGAATTTGCTGGAAACGATGTAGTTCAGGCGCGGCCACTTGAGCTTTTTGAGCGCCTCGCCCATCACCCGCTCGCTCTCGCCCTTGGCATAGACCTCGGCGTTGTCAAAGAAGTTCACGCCCGCATCGAAAGCCTGGGCCATGAGCTCGGCCGCGCCGCTGGCGTTGACCTGGTTGTGATACGTGATCCACGAGCCCAGCGAAAGGGCGGAGACCTGCAGGCCCGAACGGCCGAGACGGTTGTAGTGCATGGCAACAAAAAGTGAAACGAAGCCTCGGAATTTAGCGGCTAGATCGCGTTCAGGTCAGATAGAGACCTGACAGCCCCGCAGTTACTGACGACGCAACGAAGCAAAGGGCCCAAAGAGCCAACTGCGCGCAGCCACCACCATGGTGTAAGGCCGCTTTTGATCGGGCGGGAGGCGCTGGTCCGTCAGGTGCTGCTGCGCGAAGTCTTGCGCAACACGCTCCAAGCGTTCGTTAAACGCCACCATGCGGGCGGGGCTGAGCTGGCCGTGCACCAAGAGCAGGCGTTCGCCCTCGCCATCGAAGTCCGCCTCAAAAAATTCTTGCGCTGCATGGTCGCGGAAGAATCGCATGACCGGCCCGCCGGGACGCCACCGGAAAGTCTTGGACACCAGCAGCCGGTAACGGTTCAGCGGACGCAATTCAATGACCCCGAGCCGATCCAGTTGGGCCAAATACCGAATCGCCTCCGGTTCGTCCAGGCGGTAGGTGCCCACGATCTGATCAAAAGACCATTGCGACAGACAGCACAGCGCCATCAGAAGCAACTTGGGGTCGCCCACGACCGCTTGCTCTTGGGCGGCACTCAGTTCGTGCCGCAGCGGCTGGGCGTCGGCCACGCGGCGCGCCAAATCGGCGAAGTCCATCTTCAGCACCCGCAGCACTTCGTCAATCCGTGACAAGGGCAAATCGCCCTCACTCGCAAACATGCGCTTGACGCTGCTCTCGGCCAGCCCCAGGTGCTGGGCCAGTTCGGCGTAAGTGATGCCCGCCAGCTTGAGCTCACTCTTCAGGGCAGCGATGAGGTCACGGGTGCTTGACATGGGCACGAGTATCGCCAGATGCGCCCGCCCGGCGCGCCGGGACGACCCCTGAGGCAAACCGCTGGCCTCGTGGCCAACGGGCGGCCACCATCGCGGCCGTTTCAACCGGAGCCGCGACATGCCCCACCCCCTCACCCGCCGCCGCCTGCTGTGTTGCGGCGCCCTGGCCGCCGCCGGCCTGTTCACCGCCCTGGAGGCGCCCGCCCAGCCCCGCGTCGACCCGCGCCTGCAGGACTGGATCCACGACAGCCTGCACGGCCTGGACGCCACCCAGCTCTGGGATAGCCACTGCCACCTGCTGGGCACTGGCGACAGCGGGTCCGGTTGCACGCTGCACCCCTCGCTGGACCAGTGGTGGCACCCCCTGGAGTACGGGCGCAAGCGCGCCATCCTGCACGGCGCCGGGGTGGCGCCGGGGTCGCCGGACGTCGACCGCAGCTTTGTCCAGCAGCTCGTCACCCTCACCCACGACTTCCCCCCCGGCGCGCGCTGGTTGCTGTTCGCCTTCGAACAGGCCCATGACGCGCGCGGGCGGGCGCTGCCGGAGGCCAGCACCTTTCACGTGCCCAATGCCTATGCCGCCCAGGTGGCCGCACAGCACCCCGAACGATTTGGCTGGGTGGCCTCGATCCACCCCTATCGGCCCGACGCCCTCGCGGCCCTGGCGCAGGCCGCCGCCCAGGGGGCGAAAGCCGTGAAGTGGTTGCCCGCCAGCATGGGCATGGACCCGGCCGATCGGCGCTGCCGGCCGTTTTACGACGCGCTGGTGCAGCACGGGCTTCCGCTCATCGTCCATTGCGGGGACGAGCACGCCGTGCCCGGCCTGGGCCTGCAGGCGCTGGGCAACCCGCTGCGGCTGCGCGTGGCGTTGGAGGCGGGTGTCACGGTCATCGTGGCGCACTGCGCCTCCCTCGGTCAGGCGCCCGACTGGGATCGCCGCAGCGCCCCGCCGCGGCCGGCGTTTGAACTCTTCGCCCGTCTGATGGACGAGGGCCATGAGCGCCTGCTCGGGGACCTGTCGGCGGTGGCGCAGTTCAACCGCTCGCCGGAGGTGCTGCGCACCCTCATTCGACGGGAGGACTGGCACGGGCGCCTGCTGCACGGGTCCGACCACCCCTTGCCCGGTTTGGCCCCGATGGTGCAGCTCGGGGCCCTGGCGCGCGCGGGCCTGATCGACGCCGCCGAACGCCCCGGGCTCACAAGTCTGCGCCGCCACAACCCGCTGCTGTTCGACTTGGTGCTCAAGCGCCGTCTGCGCTGGCAGGGCCAAGCCCTGGCGGCCAGCGCCTTTGCGACCGCGCGGCACTTTGCGGTCTCGCCCCGCGATACCGCCGGCCTCAGCACCCGCCACCCCGGGCAAAGGCTTTGACTGCCGGCCTTCGCCTGGACACCATCGCCCCACCTCAACTCTGGAGCCCCGACATGCCCCGCCCCCTTGCCCCCCGACACGACACCCGCGCCTGGCAAATCCAGGTCTGGGTGTCCTTTGGTGTGGCCGTGCTGCTCTGCGGCTCGGGGCTGGCCTACCTGCCGGTCAGCCCCATCGAGCGCGCCTTTCTGGTGATGGCCTATGTGTTCTGCCTGTGCACGGTGTTTGCCCTGGCCAAGTTCGTGCGCGACCGCCATGCCAACCTGCCCGAAACGCCGGCCTGGGGCTTGGTGGTCTGGGGCGGCTTCGGGGCGGCCATGGCCCTGACCGGCTGGGGCCTGTGGGTGTTGGAGATCCCCTCCGCCTTCGCCGCCTACTTGCTGGTGGCCTGGCTGTTCCTGATCTCGGCGGCCTTCACGCTGGCCAAGACCCTGCGCGACGCCCATGAAGACCGCCTGGCCCTTGGTTTCAACCGCCCCACCCCCACCCCGTCGGAGTCCGTATGAAAGCCCTTGTGAAACACGCTCCCTGCTTCGCCCTCAGCGCCCTGCTGAGCCTGACCGGCCCTGCGGCGCACGCCCATGGGGACGCCTCCGAACTCAGTGCCCTGTCCGCCCTGCCCGTGGCGATCTCGGTTGCGGCGCCGGTGCTGGTGCTGTCGGCCGGGGCCACGCTGAGTGTGGTGGCGCTGGAAGTCAGCGCCGAGGGCACGGTGTGGGTGCTGGAGCGCGCCAGTGACGGGGCCCGCATCAGCCTGCGCTTTGCGGGGCGTCTGGCACACGCCAGCGTGCACGCCGCCGGCACCCTCGTCACGGTGACCGTGCTGTCCGCCGGGCATTTGCTGTCGATCGCCGGCCAGGCCATCGCTTTCGTGCCCAATGCCATCGGCCAGGCGCTGCTGCACCACGAAGAGGTGGCGCGGTGAAGCGCTGGTTGCTGGCCCTGGGCCTGATCGCCGTGCTGGGCGTGGCGCAGGCCGGCCGCCGCTGCGACGAGCAAGTGCCCCAAGCCGACCGCGTGGCCCAGGGCCTGGCCCTGGCGGAGCGCACAGCCCGGGCGCTGGATGCCACGGGCGGCGACGTGGCCCTGCTGGCACGGGCCGGACAGGACCTGCGCCAGTACCGCTTGCAGTGGTCGCACCTGGCCTTTGTCTACCGCGTCGCGCCCTCCACGGACGATGCACCCGGCACCTGGCGCGTGCTGCACAAGCTGAACCACTGCGACAGCGACCGCGCCGGCTTGTTCCGCCAGGGCGTGGGGGACTTCTTCCTCGACGACCCGCACCGCTTCGAAGCCGCCTTCGTGGTGCTGACACCCGAGGCAGCCAGCCGCGTGCGCGCGGTGCTGGAGGACCCCACCCGGCTGCGCGCCTGGCACGAACGCCGCTACAGCGTGGTCAGCTATGCCTGGGGCCAGCGCTATCAGCAAAGCAACCAGTGGGTGGTTGAGACCTTGGCCGGCGCGCTGGAGCCGCAGGCCACCACGCGTGAGCGGGCGCAGGCCTGGTTGCGCCTGCGGGGATACGAGCCCACGGTGTTGCGCATCAGCGCCTGGACCCGACTCGGCGGGCGCATGAGCCGGGCCAACGTCGCCTTTGACGACCATCCGAACAGCGAACGCTTTTCCGACCGCATCGCCACCGTGGGGGCGGACTCGGTGCTGCGCTGGGCGCCGGCTGCGGGCATTTCCGGGCCCGTGCTGACCGTGCGCTGACTACCATCGCCCCCTTGTCACCGGAGGACACGCCCCGTGAGTGCCGCCCATTCCAACCAGTTCGCCCTGATGGGCCAGCGTCGTTTTGCCCCGTTCTTTTGGACCCAATTCCTGGGCGCGGCCAACGACAACCTGTTCAAGTTTGCGTTCACGATGATCGTGACCTTCCAGCTCAGCGTGAGCTGGATGCCGCCGGCTCAGGCGGGCTTGGTGATCGGCGCCGTCTTCATCCTGCCCTTCGTGCTGTTCAGCGCCACGGCCGGGCAGTTGGCGGACAAGCTGGACAAGCGCGGCTTGATGCGCGCCATCAAGAACCTGGAGGTCTTCATCATGGCGCTGGCCGCCTGGGGGCTCTATACCCAGCAGGTCGCGGTACTGCTGGCCTGCATCTTCCTGCTGGGCCTGCACTCCACCTTCTTTGGCCCGGTCAAGTACGCCTACATGCCGCAGCACCTGGCCGCGGAGGAGCTGACCGGCGGCAATGGCATGGTGGAGATGGGCACCTTCGTTGCCATCCTGGCCGGCAACTTGGTGGGAGGGGCCTTGATCGCCATTCCCGGCGATGGCCCCCACTACGTCGCCTGGGCAGGCTTGGCCTTGGCGGTCGCCGGGCGCTTGGCGGCGCAGGCCCTGCCGCCCACGCCGGCCAGTGACGCCGGCTTGACGGTGAACTGGAACCCCGTCTCGGAGACATGGCGCAACCTCCACATCGCCCACCAAAGCCTGGTGGTGTTCCGCTCGTTGCTGGGCATCTCCTGGATGTGGTTTGTGGGCGCTGTCTTCCTGGGCAACTTCCCGGCGTTCGCCAAGGACGTGCTGCACGGCAACGAGCAAGTGGCCTCCCTCCTGCTGGCGGTGTTCTCGGTCGGCATCGCGCTGGGCTCACTGGCCTGCGAGATGCTCTCGCGCCGCATGGTGGAGATTGGTCTGGTGCCGCTGGGCGCCATCGGCATGACGGTGTTTGCGGTGGATCTGTATTTCGCCTGCCAGGGTCTGCCGCCCGCCCCCGCTGCGGCCTACGGGCTCGGGGCCTTCGTGGCCGCGCCGGGCCACCTGCGCGTCATGGCCGACCTGGCCTTGCTGGCGGCCTGCGCGGGCCTCTACAGCGTGCCCATGTACGCCCTGATCCAGCTGCGCGCGCAGGCCACGCACCGCGCCCGCATCATTGCGGCTAACAACATCTTGAACGCGCTGTTCATGATTGGCGCCTCCTTGAGCGCCGGCCTGCTGCTGAGCCAGGGCGCCAGCGTGCCGGAGCTCTTCCTGTTCGTCGGCCTGGCCAACGCCGTGGTCGGCGCCTACATCTTTCTGGTCGTGCCCGAGTACCTGCTGCGCTTCGTCGCCTTCGTGCTCTCTCACACGGTGTACCGGCTGCGCCTGCACGGGGCCGAGCGCATTCCCACCGAGGGTGCGGCGCTCCTGGTGTGCAACCACGTGAGCTTCATCGACGCCGTGCTGTTGATGGGGGTGAGCCCGCGTCCCGTGCGTTTTTTGATGGATCACCGCATCTTCAAGACACCCGTGCTGGGCTGGCTGTTCCGCCTCGCCAAGGCCATCCCCATCGCCCCGCAGAAGGAAGACCCCCAGGCTTACGAGCGGGCGTTTGCCGCGGCCGAGCAGGTGCTGCGCGAGGGCGACTTGCTGGCCATCTTCCCGGAAGGCGGCATCACACGCGACGGCACGCTGCAGCCCTTCAAGGGCGGGCTGATGAAGATTCTGGACGCCCAGCCCGTGCCCGTGGTGCCTATGGCGCTGAAGAACCTGTGGGGCTCGTTCTTCAGCCGCATCGAAGGCGGCCAGGCCATGGTCAAGCCCTTCCGTCGCGGGCTGTTCAGCCCGGTCGAGGTGGTGGTGGGGGAAGCGGTAGCGCCCAGTTCGGTCACCCCTGAGACCCTGCAGGCCCGCGTGCAGGAGCTGCTGGCGTGAAACTGACGACCGAGCGGCTGGCCCTGCTGCCCCCGGCGGCGGTGAGCGCCGCCGCGGTGGCGGATTTCACCCGCCGCAACGCCGTGCACTTCGCCCCTTGGGACCCACCCCGCCCGGCGGCGGTTGAGACCGAGGCCTATTGGGCAGAGAAGCTGCCGGCCCAGCAGGCGGTGCAAGACCGCGGCGAGGGCTGGCGCTGGTTCTTGGTGAGACCCGAGGCGCCCGATCGCGTGATCGGCAAGGCCGAACTGAGCAGCATCGTCCGCGGCCCGCACCACAGCGCCAACCTGGGCTACGCCCTCGATGCCCAGGCCCAAGGCCAGGGTCTGATGACCGAGGCCCTCACCACCATCGTGGCTGCCGCCTTCGGCCCCGGCATCGCCCTGCACCGCTTGCAAGCCGGCTACCGCCCCGAGAACCAGCGCAGCGGCCGCGTGCTGGACCGGTTGGGCTTTCGCGAGATCGGCCTGGCGCGGGATTACCTCTTCATCGACGGCGCCTGGCGCGACCATCGGCTGGTGGAGCTGATCAACCCGCAGTGGACAGCGCCGGTGGGGTGGGGTGCATGAACCCGTGGCGGCTCTTGATCGTGCAAGGGTTCATGCTTCTGGGGATGGTCGCCCCCAGCGCCAGCTGGGCCCTGAGTTGCGTTCCCTTGACCCACCAAGCCGTGCTGGTCTGCGAGGGCTCACCCGCCCACTGCACGGCGCAGTTCGTGATTCTGGAAGTGCCCGACTTTTATTGCCGGCGCCATCCCCTCATCGTTCCGACCGAACCCGGCCTGAGCGCTCAACTGCAGGCTGAGGTGCGGCGCACGGGCAAGTCTTTTTCGGAACCGCGCCTGGTGGTGGCCCATCTGACCTCACCTTATTGGGAGGCTGCCTTCAATCATCCCGGTGGCACGTTGAATTACGGAGAGATGCTGCGTGCCCATGAGCGAAGGGAGGTGGGCTGGCGTGAAGTGCATCACGGGCCTACATCGTTTTGGTTTGAAGAGCGAAGTGAATCCCCCTCGCCAGAGCGTCTAGCCACATTGAAACAAGGAGCGGATGCACGCGCCCGCACCCTGCTCAGCCACGATCGGTGGCACGACATCATCCAATGGGCGCTTCTGGCAGCGATGGCACTGACGCTCATGGGCGGCACATGGCGGTTCATTCGCCAACGCAAGGGGCCGGTGCGGCACTTGGCAGGCATTGCCTTGACACAGTTCTGTGTCGCGGGGGGCTTGGTTTGGGGTCTGTTTGAAGTCGGCTCGCATTCGCCCGTCACGGGGTGGGCGGCGTTGGGGGTGCCTTTCGCCGTCCTGGTGACTGCACTGCAAATCGCTTGCTGCGGCTTCGTCGCTTGGCGCCGCCGACACTTTTAGGTTCTCACCAACTCCCCGACACCGTCAGCTCCACCAGTCGGCGCGGCGCTTCGGCATAGAGCCCCGCACCGCGCAATTCGTAATAGTGCCGGTCAGTCGCATTGGCCACGCGCAGGCGCAGGCTCAGCGGCTGGGCGCCGACGTGCAGCGGGGCGCGCAAGCCCAGGTCCAGCAAGGTGACGGCGGGCAATTCCACCCGGTTGTCCCGCGTGGCGGCCATCGGCCCGGTGTGCGAGACACCAGCGTCCAGACTCACCCCCTGCAAGGCCGCGGGCGACCACACGGCGTTGAGCTTGAGCTGTCGCTCGGGTTGACCCAGCGGGCGCTCGCCCACGCGGCCCAGGGTGACGGCCTCGCCGCGCACGCGCGGCTGCATCCACAAGGCCCCCACGAGCAGGCGCAGCTCCGGCATGGGATGGCCCGCGAGCGAGGTTTCGAACCCGCGGTGGCGCACCTCACCCAGTTGCGTGTAGAGGTTGGCGGCGTCGAGATTGAAGTAGGGCTTCTGGACCTCAAACACCCCGGCCACCCACCGCAAACGCGGCGCCAGCTGCCAACGGAGGCCTGCATCACGCTGCGTGGTGAGGATGGCGGGCACCGCCTGGTTGCGGTTGCTGGCGTTGGGCGGGGCGATGCCGCTTTCCTCCAGACCCCGGGTCAGGCCCGCATAGGCCACCAGGTGAGGGCTCCAATGCCAAGCCCCGCTGAGGTTGCCCAGCACCGGCTGAGAGCGGTCTTCCACCGCGGCCAGGCCCGGACGCTCCAGGCGCTTGCGGTAGGTGGTGCGCTGCACGCCGGCGTTGAGCTCCCACTCACGACCATCGCGCAATTCGTAGGCCAGGCCCAGCCACTGCTGGCGGATGCGGTCCTGGCTGAGCGGCCCGAAGGCGAAAGCCGGCTCGGGGGCGCTCACCGGGTCCTCCACCCGGCCGGGGCCCAGGTCCACCCGAGCCGAGCCGCCATACTGCCGCAAACGTTCCCGCCCAGCCCACTGCAGGTGCCAACGCTGATGCCACTGCGCTCCGCGCCGCGTATGGCTCAGTCGCAGCTCACCGCTGTCTGAGGCGTTGCGGCTCGCGGGGTCGATGGTGAGCTGACGCTGGCCCAAGCCAGTCGCATCGGCCTGAACAATCAGGTGGCTGGCGCCGCGCTCATCGTCAAATTCGGAGTGGAACAAGCCGGCGCGCAGCTGCCACTCCGGCGCCAGGGTCTCGCGCCACAAGGCCCCGCGGTTGCGCGCGGTCCCGCGGTAGTAGGACCAATCCGGCCCCTGGAAGCGCCGCTGCGTGTCGAACTGCGGCAAGGCCGCTGCGGCGGGGCTGACCAAGGCCGCAATTTGGTCGAATGGGGTGTTGTGTTGCGAGAGGAACACCATGGCCTCCCGCTCGGGGCTGGGGCGCCACCACAGCGCCAGGCTGCCATTCGCGCCTTGTGCGTGCGTGCCGTTGCCGTAGCGAATGCGCTGCGCCGACAAGCCCCCCGTCACGCCCCAAGCCGTACCCTTGATCGGCTGCGAAAAATCGACATCCAGGTAACGCCCGCCCCAGTGGTCGGACGTCAAACTGACCTGCCCCTCCCCTTGCGCACCGGGGCGACGCAACTGGTGGTCCACGATGCCGGTGGGCGACGGAAACACGAAGCCCTGCGCGCTCAAACCCACTCTCACCTGGCTGGCGGTGCGCAGGCGGGCGCTCACGCCCCAGACCTGGTCAAAGTACAGCCCGTCAATGCGCACATTGCCCGCGGCGGTGGGCGAAAAACCCCGCACGCTGCCGGTGGTGTACAGCCCAATCGACTCGCGACCCACGCTGGTGCCAAAAGCGTCACTGGCGGCTTTAACGGCGTTGTCGTTGGCCTGGGCAGGCTCGGTCAGCACACAGGCGGCTGCAAGGGCAAGGGGAAGGCGGCGCAGGGCAGTCACGGGGCGGGTCTCTAAAACGGCCGCGCAGTGTAGGCAGGCCGTTCCCCGGTGCCAAAAGCAAGCGAGCTGCGATCACCCCAAAAAGCAAACCCGGCCAAAGGCCGGGTTTGCGGGGGTTGAGCAAGCCGACGGTGTGTCAGCTCGTCACCATCACTTCAGGTGGCTGCTGATCAGCTTGGTCATCTCGAACATCGAGACTTGCGCCTTCTTGAAGA
The DNA here is from genome assembly GCF_016093295.1 of Inhella gelatinilytica. GTDB lineage: Bacteria > Pseudomonadota > Gammaproteobacteria > Burkholderiales > Burkholderiaceae_C > Inhella > Inhella gelatinilytica. Next base: position 674,031 of record NZ_JAEDAL010000001.1, read on the forward strand.
TTTCCTTCAGCTTGGCGTCGGCATTGATCATGCGCTTGTTGACTGCGTCTTGCAGCTTGTTCTTCTTGATGTACTCCCACACCTTCTTGGTGACTTCGGTGCGGGGCAGGGCCTTGTCGCCAATGATGGCGGCCAGCGCAGCGCTGGGGGTCAGGGCCTTCATGAAGGCGGCGTTGGGGGTGCGCTTTTTCGCGGGGGCTGCGGCCTTGGTGGCCGGAGCTGCCGCTTTCTTCGCGGGGGCCGCGGCCTTCTTGGCCGGAGCCGCTGCCTTCTTCGCGGGGGCTGCAGCCTTCTTGGCCGGGGCCGCCTTCTTCGCGGGCGCGGCCTTCTTGGCCGGAGCCGCCTTCTTCGCAGTTGCCATGTGAATCTCTCCGTGCGTTGAGGTGATTGCCGGGCTGGGTGAAGGTCGACATCGCCTTCAAATTCTCTCGAGCACCGAGCGCCCGCAATGGTACTGCCGCCCTCTATGAAAAAGAAGCCGTTTCAGAGGGAAATCATGCTCCCAAACCCTGAAAAACCCCCTCGATGTGCGGCAGGGGAGACAAAACCCCCCAAGCACAGCACTCGCGAGGAGTCCTCACACCGTCCTCGCTCTATGCTTCACACCATGAAATTGCTGCTGCGCTGGTTGCTCTTGGCCCTCGCCCTCTTGCTGGTTGCCCACGTGGCCCCCGGCATCGAAGTCAACCATTTGGGCGCGGCCCTGGTGGCTGCGGCTGTGCTGGGGCTGTTCAACACCTTGCTGCGGCCCGTGCTGGTCGTGCTCACATTGCCCATCACCATCGTCACGCTGGGCTTGTTCCTTTTCGTGATCAATGCCCTGCTGTTTTGGGCCACCGCATCGGTGTTGGATGGCTTCAGTGTGGCGAACTTTGGCGCAGCCCTGCTGGGCTCGCTGATGTACAGCGTGCTGGGGCTGCTCATCGACGCCGTCACCCCCTGAGGCTTATTCGAACTCCGGCGGCATGGGGCGATTCGGGTACAGATCCGACCATAGACGACGGCGCTCGTACAGGACCGCCCGCAATCGGGCGTCGATCACCGAGGCCTCGATCGGATCAGCCCCCGCCTGACGGGACAAGCGCAAGGCTGAACGCAGGCGCTCCAATCCCCCGCGCGTGTCCCCCCGGGCCACATGCGCTTCGGCCTGCGCACGCAGACTGCGCAGAGCTTGCCCTTGCACGGCCCAGAGACGGCCGGCCCGCTCCCAAGCCAGTGCATCTTTGGGGTTGAGGGCCAAGTGAGTTTGCAGGGCGTCGAGCACCGATTCACGTTGCGCAGCAGTCACCCCGTCAGCCGCCACCGCTTGCGCGCGCAGCATCAAGGCCGCGTAGGTCCGGTCCTCGGCATACGCGCTCAGCGCCTGCCAGCTGCCCGCGCCGTCCCCCAGGTCCGCCAGCCCTTCGGCACGCAGCCAGGCCAAGTAGCGGGTGACTTGCTGGCGCTCCGCAACGGCCAACGCGTGGCTGAGTCGAGCGGCGACCTGCAATGACGCCTCGGCGCGATCGCGCTGACGGAGCTTGAAGGCCGCCAGTGCCGCACCGTACCGGGCCGCAATTTGCGCCAGGGGGTCGGGGTCACGCCCCCCCGCTTCGAACTGGGCCGCCGCCTGCAAGGCTTCAGCGCGCGAGTCGGCCAACACCCGGGCCCGCGCCGCCATCAGCGCATGCTCCACGGCGCCTTGCGGCAGCGGCTGCGGTTCGTCTTGCTCCACCCGCACGCGGGCATCTGCGATCCGCTCACGGGTCAGGGGATGGGTGCGCAGGTACGGAAACGCGCCGTTGTCCATCAGGTGCGTGGCCTGCTCCATGCGCTCAAACATGCGCGCCATGCCCTCGGAGCGGAAGCCGGCCCGTACCAAAAAACCATGGCCGACCCGATCAGCTTCGCGCTCCAGTTCGCGCGAAAAGCTGAGGCGCCGCCGCATGGCCTCGGTTTCGGCGATGGACATCACGCCGTAGCCCACCCCGGCGTCCCCCGTCTTGGCCATTGCCAAAGCCCCGAGCAACACACCCAGCAAGCGAATCGCCGTTCCCTTGCCTTCATCCGCGACCCCGCGTGCAATGTGTCGCTGCGTAGCGTGGGCCAGTTCGTGCGCCATCACTGCAGCCAATTCATCCCGCGAGCCACTGAGTGAAATCAATCCCAAATTGAAGATGAAGTAGCCGCCGGGAAACGCCGCCGCATTCACCGCGCGCTCTTTGATCAGCAGAGGTTCCCAGGCAAAGCGGTCCCAGAGCTCCTCTGTGAGATTGCCCTGCGCCCGCGCCGCTTCCACCAGTGGCCGCCACAAGCCTCGCACGTACTGCAGCAACAAGGGGTCGTCCAGGGACGCGGGGTCACCGCGGATCTCTGCCGCGATGTAATCCCCATAGCGGCGCTCGTCGCTCAAACTGACCGTATCGGAGATGGAGTCGCCCAGGTCCGGCAGTTGCGCGCCGCTGGGGGGTTGGGCCATGGGGCTGGCAGCGGCCAGGCTCAGACACAGCACCCAGGGACGAAGGTTGATGCGGCGCAAGGCCATCGGACGCAGCTTCATCGGATCTCACTCAAGCGCCCTCGACGCGCAGGGCAGCGGCCTATCATCGCCGCGTTTCATTGCTCGAAGGTTTCTGTGCCCATGTCCACTTCTCCCTTGACCCATTTCGATGCCCAAGGGCAGGCGCACATGGTGGACGTGGGTGGCAAGGCGCCCACCCATCGCGTCGCTCGGGCCCAGGGCGCCATTCGCATGGCGCCGGCCACGCTGCAACTGGTCTCGCAAGGCCAAGCCGCCAAGGGTGACGTGTTGGGCGTAGCCCGCATTGCCGCTATTCAAGGTGCCAAGCGCTGTGCCGACCTGATTCCGCTGTGTCACCCCTTGCCCCTGACGCGGGTGAGCGTGGAGTTCCAACTCGACGCCGAACACTCCCGCGTGATCTGTGAAGCCCAGGCGGAGACCGTGGGCGTCACCGGGGTGGAAATGGAAGCGTTGACCGCGGTGCAAGTGGGCCTGCTGACCATCTACGACATGTGCAAAGCCGCCGACAAGCACATGGTCATGGAAGGCATCCGTGTGCTGGAAAAACGCGGCGGAAAGTCTGGCGACTGGGTCGCGCCTTAACCCCAGCCCCGGCCGGGCTAGAACCCGCGCCAATCGTGCGCCCGCTCGGGGGACTGGCAAAACCAGAGCCCCGCATCCGTTTCACATTCGCTCAGCCATGCACTGCCTTCGCGGCTGCGGAATTCCCGCAGCCGTGCCACGAGGTAGCGCGCCGGATCCGCCTCGCCCCGAGCGTGCAGCTGCTTGGCCCAGGCCATGAGCAGACGCGCATCAATGAAGTGGTGGGCCGTGCGCTGCGCGGCTTGCAACGCCCCTTCATCACTGACCAAGGTGGTGGCTGCGGCGTAGTCAGCCTGGGCTGAAAAGAGGCGCGTCCTTTGCCCGGCCTGAATGCGTTCGCGCAGGGAGCGGCCGTCCTCGGCCGGGGCATAAATGGCCGCCACTTGCTGGTACTCCCAGAGCGCAAACGCACTGCCCAACAACAGCGCCAGTCCCAAGCCCTTGCGCAGGGCGGCCCCACCCGAACTTGTCGGGCCGAACGAATGCTCAGTCGGCGTCACACACAGGCCCCAGGCAAAGGCTGTGGGCAGCAAGAAGTAGAGGTACCACAGTGGGTACTCCAGCATGCTGTGTACGCCCACGATCAGAATCACCATCAAGGGCGCCCGACGGTCCACCGCCCCCTCGCCTTGGGCCCGCCCAGCCGCCCGAACCGCCAGCAGCAGGCCCCAGGCCAACAGCCCCAAGACCAACAGGCCCAGCGGCCACCCCAGTTCCACCAGCAGTTGCAGGGGCAGGTTGTGGCTGTGGTCAAAGAAGGCGATCGGACGGTCCGGAAAGACACTCAAGGTCCACGCCCGGTTGAACTCCCCCCAACCCACGCCCGTCCAGGGGTGGGTCTGCAGCAGGGTCCAGGTGTTGAGCAGAATCTTGATGCGCGACGGGCTGCCGGCCCCTTCTTCGTCCAAACGGATCTCCGCACCAAAGGCGCCCAAGCCCGCGGCCGACAGGCCATGGAACAGAAGCCATGCCCCCAGGGCGTAGAGCGGGGTGGCCGCCAACGCCCAGCGCGCGCCGCGGGGCAACTGCCGATCGAAGAGCCCCCACAGCAGCAGCAGCGGAACCCCCAAATAGAGCCCGGTTCGTGAGGCAGTGAGCACGACCCCCGCCGTGAAGAGGGCCAACCCTGCGGCCACCTTGGGGGCCGACCAGCGGGCCCGTACGCCCCACCAAACCCAGCCCACCGCGGCCCAGAGCAGCCAGGTGGCCAAATGGTTCGGCTGACGCAGATTGCCCACCGCCCGGCCTTCGTAGCCCGAGCGGGCGATCCAAATCCCATCCACCCACTGCGGGGCGTAAACCTGAATGGCGCCTATCACGACGCCGGCACCACCCGCGATCACAAGACCCAGGGCCAAGCCACGGGGCGCGTCGTCCCACGCACCGCAACGGCCGGCATGAAAACACACCCAGGCGGCCATCAAGCTGAAGCTGGCCAGCGCCCCCCCGGTCCAGCCCCCCTGCGCCAGCGCCACGGCCGCCAACAGCAGCAAGACCACCGAAACCGGCCCGCCCCCCGTGCGCGATGTCAATGAGGCCTGACCCACCAGCAGCGCAAAACCCCAAGCCCCCAGTGCCAACAATTGGTTGTAAATCGTCGAAGACGGACTGGTGTTGAAGGCCAGAAGCGTGGGGAGGGCAGTGGCGAGGGCCACAAGATAAAGGCGGGAGTTCAAAGGTCAGGTTGTCCTGCGGTCACACAGAAGAAAACAAGAACGAGACCATCAAGTCAACAGCCATCACCTCACCAACCGCTCACCGGAGCAAAGGCAATGGGTTTAACCGTTTTTCGGTCGAGCACGATCACCCAATTCACCACAGCCTGCTGCTCAAGCGGCAAGTAGCCCAAACCGTCATCAAACTCTGGCGGCGTCATCTTGGTCACCTTCTGCAACTCCGTACTGAGCGAATCGAATCCTTCGCGTCCCTTCAGTTTAGAAACGGGCAACAAGGCTGTTTTCACATCCTGGGTGTGTTCTTCATAGGGCTGCCAATTGCTGGGATCAAACGAAGGCGGCTCGCCGGATAGCGTTTTCAGAACGCGCTCGAAGAATCCCGGTTCGCCTCTCTCTATCATGTGAATAGAAATCAATTTCGGACCCATCCATCCCAGGTTTTTATGGTCGCCACTCACCTTTTTCAAAGCTTCGTCATTAACGTCGACCGCCCGAACGATTCTGAAACGATCCCCTTCGAAAGCCAAACGGACTGGACGGGTTAAAGCAACGGTATAGACACCGTACGCCAAGGCCGCAATCTGAATGACCAATATCAAAGCGATGTCAACCAGCCATTTTTTCTTGGTTTTCGCCGGGTTGAAGAGCACCAAAGTGAGCAACGGTCCACACACCACATCCGCAGCGCACAGCATCAAGAATAACGCCCCGCCACCGGAGATCAAGTAGTAGGGAAATGGAAACCAAACAAAAAATATGAGAAATGCCATCAATGCGGCAACTACGAGTCCGCCACAAAAATGAATCAAAGCGGCCCTTCCTGCCGCGACCAATCGTCTCTTCACCTGGCACCTCACCGTTTTGTCAGCATCTCCAAAATCTGACCAATCGTGTCCTCTCGAACGGCATTCCCTTTGGGCGTCGAATACTCAAGATAAAGATTATTATCCGTTGAAACAAGATTATTCAATTCGGGATCGAGGCGCCGAATAATGGCATCCACGCGGCCTGGAGATGCCACCAGTTTCCGTGGCAAGTCAGATAGATTCATGGCCGAAATAGTATGGCCCTTCATTAGCTTATCGAGCGCCTTTTCATTTATAAAAGCAGCATCATCATTGCTTGCAACGAGAATGCCCTGCCCCCCGCTCACATACACCCAGACATATTTGAATACAGAGCGTACCGATCCCAAAACATGCAAGAAATCCAAGGGTCTCATGTGGTGGAGTTGCACCCATTGCTGCAGAACGCCCTGCGGACGCAGTCTGGCATTGGCCAACTCATAGAACTCGCGATTATATAAATTAGCTGCGCCCGCAAACCAAATGCTACTTATCTCGAGGCTGATGAGGTCAAATTGCTTAGATTGGGTCAGCAAAAAATTCCGGCCGTCTGTGTAGTGCATTTTCACGACAGGATGCCTTGAAATGCCCGCATTGATGCTTTCGAAGTGTCTGTCAGCCAACGAAACAATATCCCTCGAGGTTTCGGCAATCTCCAGTTGTGCAAACCCCTGGTCCTGCAGAACACGGGCGGTCATGCCCGTGCCATAGCCAATCACCAGAGCCGCGCCGCGTTGGGCCGTATGCATGAGCGGAATCAGCGCAAAGGACTCCTGCGCCACCATCTCGCCCCCCTGCGCGTTATTACCCTGAAACTTGCCATTGGTGAGCAAGGTCAGCTGACTGCCACCCGTGGAGTCCGGCGCACGCGCCACCGATGTCAACCCCCCCTCGACACTCTCCGCATAGTCGATGACTTCCCCCCACCTTTGCGTTTGGAAGTAAACATTGCCGCCTGTGGAAAGGGCCGTGTGGTTCCAATGGGCAGGGAAAAACGTCAAGAGCCCGGCTGCTGCGCCAACAGGTAACCACCGGCGGTGAACTCGCCTCGGTTCGGTGGTTTGTGCGGACCAAGCCACCAGCCCCGCCAGCACGACCGCTGTGACAGCGAGACCCAACAAGACGTTGCGGGAGCCGAACTCAGGCAACCACCAAAAGCCCGCCAGCAGCACCCCACCAATATTCCCCATCGTGTTGAGCGCGCTGGCCAAGCCCACACCGCGTACGGCCTCGCCGGCATAGCGACGCTGAGCCAGCCAATCTGCCGCCAGCCCCATCGCTGCCGGATAACTCAGCCCGATAAAGAAAGCCGGCGGCAGCATCGCCAAGGTACACACCAAGGCCCGCACCAGTTCGCGCGCGCCAAAACCAAGCCACACCCACTGTTGCGCTGGGCCGAAGCTGCCCATATAGCTGGCCAGGCCATCCCAAACAAAGGCCGTTAGAAAGATGCAAAGCGCAATGCCACACTGAGCCGTCAGCACCAAGGTAGATCGACTCCAGCGGCGCATCAAACCCTCACCGACCGTCGATCCCAAGCCCAGGCCAAGCAAGAACGTCGACAGCATCAGTCCAAAGGCGTACACGCTATTGCCGGCCACCACAGCCAACAAGTGCATGAACACCACCTCCAGTGCCAGCGTGACCACGCCGCCAATCGTCAACACCGCCAACGCGGAAAGCCCTTCGCGCGGTCCCACCGTCAAGGCAGGTGCCCCCTGAGAGCCGGGGCGCAGGCCACTTTCCTGTGCGCCCACTGGGGCCTCAAGCACGCCTCGCTTGATTTTGTCGATGACATACAAAGCCACCATCAGGCTCAGGACCGCAGCGATCAACGTACTGCCCGTACGCCCCACCGCCGGCAGCAGGGCATAGCCCGCCACTAGGGCCCCCACAGCCGCGCCCAAAACGTTGGCCGCATACAGCGGGGCAATCGCCCGCCCGGTTGGAATCCCCATCCCCCGCAGGCATTGGAAAACCAGCGGCAGGGTGGCGCCCATCAAGACCGTGGGAACACCAAGCACCGCGGCCCCCAAGCCCATGCGCAAAGCAGTCAGCCAGCCAGCGTCGGGGGCAGCATCCAGCGCCAAGGCCACGTAAATCTGTTGAACGCCATGAAAGAGCTGGGGGGTCACGGCGGCATAAATACCGATCGCCGCCTCGAAGAAGGCGTAAAGCATCAAGGGCTGGCGTGACCGTGCGGCCAGTCCCCCGCCCAACCACGCGCCCAACGCCATGCCCCCCATGTAAGTCATCAGCACCGTGTTCGCCGCCAACGCCGTACCGCCGAAGGTCACCCCCAGCGCTTTGGCGTAAACCACTTCGTAAACCAGACCAGCGAAACCCGAGAAGAAGAAGATACCCACCAGCCACTTCTTGCCCTGAAGTTCATGGGGCAAGAAGTGCGGAGGGGTAAAAGCTTTGACGTGTAAAGAAGGCGCCAACAACGCCTCCTGCGTGCTCGCCTCGCTCCAAACCTTGGTCACATGAAGCCCCATCAAGTAGAGGCCGACGCCAACACTCCAAACAGAGAAAACCTGCACCCAGCCCAAGTTCGCCTGTAGCCAAGCGGGAGCCAACCGCAGCAGGAGCATCCAAACGACAAAGGTCGCACCCGCGCTCCAGACCACCCCCTTCTGCCAGCGCGGCGCCACCCGCCAAAGCGGAGCTCTCATGAGCAGAATGGCCAGCGCTGGCGCGAAGGGAAGGGCTACCACCAGATCGATCACGTAGTGTTCACCCAGCGCCAAAGTGGCCCAAGCGGTGCCCAGCACCAGCACCGTGGCAGGGAGCATGAACCCCTTGCGCCGCAAGGCGGCCGCAATCATGAACACAAAAATAGCGCCCGAAAAATGCATCGACGGCATGGCGTTCCGTGGCGCTGGGATCACCGTCGACAACGCGGCCGTTACATCGGCAGGCGAGGGAACGCCTACGGGGTACTTCATCTGGAAAAGGTAGCTGGGCCCCGAAGCGGGGAGCCATGCGTAGCAACACCAAGCCACCAAAAATGGGGTGAGGAGCATCACCCAGCCATGAAGGGGAGTCGCCTTACGCTCCCGGTGAAGCAAAGCCAGAAGCGGCAGGAACAACGAGTTCAGTACCGCATAGATAAATACCGTGGATTCACGCATCCAGACGGGCAAACTCAAATGCACCGCAGCCACCCGGGCGGCCAAATTGTCATAGGCCAACTCAAGTTTATACAAATGCACGTCATAAGTAGCCGGAAACAATACACCGCTCAATTTCAGCCAGGCGAGGGCGACCGTGTCGAACGATTTAATAAGAACCGTCAACCAGAAAAATGCGATCAACCAGCCAGGCAAAGCACTCACCGTGCGCCGACTCTCCCACCACGCCCAAATTGCCCGCGCAAGAAGAAAATAAATAAGCGGCAAGAGCGCAAATTGATACGCCAAGAACCCAATATACCGGCCGCTTCCAAATATAAACAATAGTGCCACTACTGGCAGTCCCGCCACCACGAGCCCAATCAATAATCTACGCGAGAACGGCAGCCACCCCGCAATCAATAGGAAGAGCACAGGAAAGACGAAGACTGTTCCAAAGTGCACGATCCAGCGTTCTGCATCAAAGTCGCCAAGATCAACTAAGGAATTAACGCCAAAGACCACCCATTGCGCCACCTTCAGGAGAAGGGCACAAACCAACAAAGCTTGCGCCCAGGCACGAATAACGGGGAGGCTGCGATCGAGGTCGTTCATTTCATTCGGGGAAAAAAAATCCCGCAGCCGGTTGCTGCGGGATTTCTTGATTTAACTTCAGGTGCGATTCAATGCGCCTGAACAGCCCAAACCGATTCACACCAGGGAGTAGAATCGACTGCTGGCACGAAAAAAATTAAGGGCAACCTTTAACCGTAATACCAGCGGTGTGCGAGCAGGTCCAGGTGATGACGTTGGAGCCACCCGCAGAAGGGAATGTTGGGGTCAACGTAGCCGAGATCGTGGCGTCCTTTGATTGCCCAGTCAAGACGCCGGACGCGCAGGTAACGCCACTTACTCCGGTGCAGTAATCAGCCACCTCATTGCTCCAATTTTCGGCCACCAACGTCTTGGCGCCTTGTGCCGCGCCCATGGCTTGACCAACTTTGGCCTTCTTTGTGTAGTCTTGATAAGCCGGCAGCGCGATGGCCGCCAAGATACCAATGATCGCCACAACGATCATCAATTCGATAAGGGTGAAACCCTGTTGAACGCGCTTCATACAAACTCCTTCGGGAGGTGGGTTGAGGACAACCTGATCTATGCAGGGGTCGTGCCAAGTGTAAGTAGGCCCGAAGGGTGTGGTTTTTCACGCTTTCCCTAGGGCATGGGGCCCCACTAGTGACACTTCTTGTCAGGTGCCCGACGCAATCGGTCAATCCCAATGCAAGGTCTGACCGACTTCGAGCACCCGGGGGCGTGAACTGACTGCCGGTTGGGCGGCCAGTTGGGCCAATACGGCCGGGGCTTCGCCGGGTTTCATGTGGGTGAGCCACACCTCGGGCCAGTACCGAAGGTGGCGCAACTCGGCTGTCAGCGTCGTTGGGCAGTGATGGCCGCTGACCGACGCCAACCAGCACTCGTCGTCGCCAAAAGCCACTTCGATGATCAGGTGGCTCACGGTCAGGCTGTGAAGCCGTTCCCAAAACGCGGGGCAGGGACCGGTGTCTCCGGTAAAGACCAACCAGTGATCGTGAGTCAGAGACCGCAGGGCGTAGCCGCAGCCCGGCACGGTGTGCGCGGCCGGGAGCACTTCAACGCCACGGCCCGTGCACAAGGTCAGCCGCTGTCCCAGTTCAATGGGCCGCAGGCACAGGACTGGCGCCTCGGGCGTGGGCAGGCGCGTGAAGTCCGGCCAAATCTGGTTGTTGAAAAGGTGCTCTCGCAGGGCTTGGACCGTTTGCGGCAGCGCCATCACTTCAATGGGGGGCCGCCCCTGCGCGCGGCGTCGGCGCATCACGCTGTCCGCCAGCAAGGGCAAACTCAGGATGTGGTCCAGGTGCGAGTGGGTGAGCAGCACCTGGTCAATGCGCTCCAGTTGCTCCAGCGTGAGATCGCCCACGCCCGTGCCCGCGTCCATCAGAACGCGCTCGTCCAACAGGAACGAGGTCGTCCGGAAACCGGCCGCGATGGCTCCGCTGCAGCCCAACACCCGCAGGCTCATGAATGGATCGCCCCTGAAAGCACAAAGCGCCCATGGTAGGGCGCTCAGCTTGTGCCCGTCGAGCGGGCCAACGTGGGGGCATCAGCGCGAAGCCCAGACCCCCGTGACGCGTTTCACGCTTGGACGAACTGCATCTTGGTGCCGGCCAGCTCAATGGTGTCGCCATTTTTGAGCGGCACACCGTCCGTCAAGATGGGGGAACCATTGATCAGCGGGCGCTGCGGGCCCTCAACATGCGAGAACACGTAGCCCGTGGGGCGCTTGGTGATCGAAGCCACTTGCACACCCGGCTTGCCCACGGTGGTCACCACTTTGGTGAGCTGAACCTCACGACCCGCTGCGGCACCACTCATGACCTTGATGCTCGCCGGCCCCACGGCTGGGCCCAAGCCGCCAAAACCGCTGGGGCTGGCCGGGCGCGGCGCCATGACGGGCGGCAGCTCGCCGGGCTTGAGGATCATGGTTTTGTCGTAGTCGCCTTGCTCCTCGGCCAGGTACTTCAGTTTGTATTTGCCGATTTCGACGACATCGTTGGCGCGCAACTGCTGCTTCTTGATGGCCTTGCCATTCAAGTAGGTGCCGTTGGTGGAGTTCAAGTCCTCAATCAACACATCGGCGCCAACCAGCTGCAGCACGGCGTGCTCGCCGCTAACCGCCAAGTTGTCGATCACGATGTCGTTGTATGGGCGACGCCCCAGCGTGGTGCGATCTTTGGTCAAGGGAATTTCCTTGATCACGACGCCGTCTAGCGACAACACCAATTTGGCCATCAGAACCTCGAAGGGTTGGGTTGAATCGAACGCAAACTCAACGGCGCGCCAAGTTCCACCAGGACTTGGACTCGGTCCGCATTGGAGGGCCAACACGCGCCAAAACGGCCGTGATGTTATCCCGGCCGCCCTGGTCATTGGCACCGGCGATCAGTTGACGAGCCGCTTCTGTCAGGTTAGGACTGCGCTGGCACAGGGCCAACAGGCGCTCATCGTCCAGCATGTCAGACAAGCCATCAGAGCACAACAGGTATTGGTCACCCGGCTGGATTGGGTGAAAAGCGATATCGACTTGTACTTGCTCTGCCACCCCGACCGCCCGCGTCACCAGGTTTTTATGGGCGGCCACAGCGGCTTGTTCCGGGGTGATGAGGCCCGCATCCAACTGCTCTTGCAAGAGCGAATGGTCTTTGGTGACCCGCTCGATGCGGTCCCCACGCAGGCGATACAGCCGCGAGTCGCCCACGTGAGCCACGCACAAGCCTTCAGGCCGAAACACGGCCATCACCAGGGTGGTGCCCATACCCGAGTAGCGGGGATTGCTGTGCGCCGCTGAAAAAATCGCGCGATTGGCGTTGTCGACACAGATCTCGATGGCGCGCCGAACCGCCTCGGGAGGGGCATGCCCTTTTACTTCTCGCAGCCACCGCCCGAGTTCCGACTGCAGGAAACCGACGAGCATTTGTGAGGCCACTTCGCCCGCGTTGTAGCCCCCCATGCCATCGGCCAGCACCGCTAAAGCCGTGTCGGGGTCCACCGCGAAGGCGTCCTCGTTGTTGTTGCGAGCGCGGCCCACATCGGTCAGGCCCGCCAGTTCCAAGGGGTAGGGCAAGCTCATAGGGTCGACGGCAAGTTCAGGTCAATGTGCTGCGCATCGGCCCCGGGCCCCTGGGGCGGTCCGCCCATCGGGTCCGGTGCATCCAGCTGATTCAGCACCGTTTCAAGGTCTTGCGCCATGTCCTCGCCGGTGGAATAGCGCAACTCCGGGCGCTTCTCCAGCGCCAGAGCCAGGACCATGGCCAAAGCCTCGGGCAGGCCGGAGCGCAATTCACGCACGTCGGTCACCTGCTCGTTGGCAATTTCGTACATCAAGCGCGCCATGGAGCCACTTTCATGCGGCAAGCGCCCCGAAAGCAATTGGTAAATGACCGCCCCCAGTGCGTACAGGTCACTGCGCCCGTCCACATTGAGGCCGGCCAACTGCTCCGGCGCCATGTAGCTGGGCGTTCCCAACACCAAACCCGTGCGCGTGCGGCTGCCATCCGACATGCGAGCGATGCCGAAGTCCATGATCTTGACCGCGCCGGAGGCGCGGTCGTACATGATGTTCGCCGGCTTGATGTCTCGGTGAATCACCCCTTGGCGGTGCGCGTAGTGCAGGGCCCGAGCGACCCGAACCGCAATGCGCAACACTTCGCGCACGGGCAGCAGGGCGGTCAGGTGTGTGTGGTGGCTGAGATCGCGGCCACGCACCAATTCCATGGACATCCAAGCGTCGCCTTCAATCTCCCCGATCTCGTACACGTGCAGGATGTCGGGGTGATTCAAGGCCTGCGCGGCGCGCGCTTCCCGGAGAAACCGCGTGCGCGCCTCGCGCAGGTCCGAAGGACTGAACTCCACCGACAGCAGCAGGCGCTTGATGGCAATTTCGCAGCCGCGGTGGGCGTCGTAAGCCCGATGGACCACGGCCATGGCCCCCCGGCCCAGCTCAGGTCCAACCTGAATGTGCGGCGGCACTTGCGCGGGAACATCCTCACCTCCGGCGGGCAAGGTGCTGCCCATGGTAAGGGTGCTCATGGGCTGCGTTGCCCCACTCAGGGTCCGAGGCGACCGCCCCGGCTCACTGGACTTCGTTGCGCCCAGCCACCCCTTGAGTTTGTCGAGCAGTCCCATGGCGCAGCCTCAGCTAACGGGCTTGGGGGCGGCGTCCAAGGCTTTGCCTGAGAGCCACACGACCGCGGCACCCACGGCGGAAGCAGCATAAGGACTCCAGCGGGGCCACGCCTGGGTCCAAGACGCCAGCAGTGGATCGCCCAGGGCCAAGCCGCCGGCAATCCAACCCAGCAGCATCGCGCCCAGGGTGATGACCACGGGAAAGCGGTCCATCAACTTGATCACCAACTGGCTCCCCCAAACGATGATGGGAATTGAAACCAACAGCCCAAAGACCACCAGGCTCATCTGATGGCCTTGACCCGCATTTTGCGCCGCACCGGCGATGGCGATGACGTTGTCGACGCTCATCACCAAGTCCGCAACGATGACCGTTTTTACCGCAGCCCAGAGCTTGTCACTGGCATGGATGTCCCCATGCCCTTCTTCGGCCTCGGGCAACATCAACTTGACGCCGATCCAAATCAAGAGTGCCGCGCCGATGAGCTTCAGTGCAGGAAGCTTTAACAAGGTCAGCGCAAAGAAGATCAGCACGACGCGCAAAACGATGGCGCCCGCCGTGCCCCACATGATGCCTTTCACGCGCAGGTCGGGCGGCAGCTTCCGGCACGCGAGCGCAATCACCACCGCGTTATCGCCACCCAACAAGATGTCGATCATGATGATCTGGCCCACGGCGAGCCAGAAAGCAGGGTCGGTCAACCAGTCCATCGTTTCAAATCTCAGGATGTAAAAAGGGGGCCCACAGGCCCCCTGGCGTCGTTCAGGACGACTAGGTTACAGCAAGGCCTTCAGCAGGCGGCCCATTTCGCTGGGGTTGCGCGTGACCTTGAAGCCACACTCTTCCATGATGGCCAGCTTGGCGTCGGCGGTGTCGGCACCACCAGAGATCAGTGCGCCCGCGTGGCCCATGCGCTTGCCCGGAGGGGCGGTGACGCCAGCGATGAAGCCGACGATGGGCTTCTTCATGTTGGCCTTGCACCAGCGGGCGGCTTCGGCTTCGTCCGGACCACCGATTTCGCCAATCATGATGACGGCGTCGGTGTCGGGGTCGTCGTTGAAGGCTTGCATCACGTCGATGTGCTTCAAGCCGTTGATGGGGTCGCCCCCGATGCCAACGGCCGACGACTGACCCAGACCGATTTCGGTCAACTGCGCCACCGCTTCATAGGTCAGCGTGCCCGAACGCGACACCACGCCAATACGGCCCTTGCGGTGAATGTGGCCCGGCATGATGCCGATCTTGATTTCTTCCGGCGTGATCAGGCCCGGGCAGTTGGGGCCCAGCAGCAAGGTCTTCTTGCCACCGGCCGCTTCCTTGGCCTTCATCTTGTTGCGCACTTCCAGCATGTCGCGCACGGGAATGCCTTCGGTGATGCAGATGACCAGGTCCAGGTCGGCCTCCACGGCCTCCCAGATCGCGGCAGCCGCGCCGGCGGGCGGCACATAGATCACGCTGGCATTGGCGCCCTGGGCGACCTTGGCCTCTTGGACCGACGCGTAGATGGGGATGTCGCTGAACGACTCACCGGCTTTCTTGGGGTTCACGCCGGCGACAAAGCAGTTCTTGCCGTTGGCATAGGCCTGGCAGCCCAAGGTGTGGAACTGGCCGGTCTTGCCGGTGATGCCCTGGGTGATGACGCGGGTGTCTTTGTTGATGTAGATCGACATGTTTGGTGCTCCTGGGCTTACTTCACGGCGGCGACGATCTTGGTCGCAGCTTCGGCCATGGTGTCGGCGCTGATGATGGGCAGGCCCGATTCGGCCAGCATCTTCTTGCCCAGATCTTCGTTCGTGCCCTTCATGCGCACGACCAGCGGCACGGACAGGTTCACCGCCTTGCAAGCGGTGATCACGCCCTCGGCGATGGTGTCGCACTTCATGATGCCGCCGAAGATGTTGACCAAGATGCCCTTGACGCTCTTGTTCTTCAGCATGATCTTGAAGGCCTCGGTGACCTTCTCGGCCGTGGCGCCGCCGCCCACGTCCAGGAAGTTGGCCGGCTCGCCGCCGAACAACTTGATCGTGTCCATGGTGGCCATGGCCAGACCGGCACCGTTCACCAGGCAACCGATGTTGCCATCCAGGCTGATGTAGGCCAGGTCGAATTTCGACGCTTCAATTTCGGCCGGATCTTCTTCATCCAGGTCGCGGTAGGCCACGATTTCGGGGTGGCGGAATAGCGCGTTGGCGTCAAAGTTGAACTTGGCGTCCAGGGCAATGATGTTGCCTTTGCCGTCGCGGTTCAGCGGGTTGATTTCCACCAGCGAGGCGTCGGTGTCCATGTAGCAGGTGTAGAGCTTCTGGCAGACATCGATGAACTGGGCTTGGCTGTCGGCGGGCATGCCCACGCCAGCGGCCAGCTCTTCGCCTTGAGCCTGGGTCAGGCCGGTGGCCGGATCCACAAACACCTTGATGATCTTCTCGGGGTGGCTGTGGGCCACTTCCTCGATGTCCATGCCGCCTTCGGACGAGGCGATGAAGGCCACGCGCTGGGTGCCACGGTCGGTCACGCAGGAGAGGTAGTACTCCTTCTGGATGTCCGCGCCCTCTTCGATGTAGAGGCGGCGCACCTTCTGGCCTTCAGGGCCGGTTTGGTGCGTGATCAGTTGCATGCCCAGGATGGCTTCGGACTTCTCCTTGACCTCGTCGATGCTCTTGGCCACCTTGACGCCGCCGCCCTTGCCACGGCCACCGGCGTGGATCTGAGCCTTCACGACCCACACGGGGCCGCCCAGCTTCTGCGCCGCTTCAACGGCTTCTTGCACGGTGAACGCGGGGATGCCGCGCGGCACCGGCACGCCAAACTGGCGCAGGATTTCCTTGCCTTGGTATTCGTGAATCTTCATGGCTTCGGTTGGGGGGGTTGGTGAATCAGGCCGTGGACCGAGCAGGTCGGTACCAACGGGGGTAATAGGCTTGAACCGTGGCGCCATCGCTACTCAGGGCGTGACACCGGTCAATTTGATAGGGCGGCGAGCCGTCGGCATCGCCTTCACGGACATCAATAACGGTGCCCGCAAACGCTTGCAGGACCGCTGTCGGGATTTGGGCGGCCAATTCAGTCAGGTGCGTGCACCCTTGCACACCCGAGAGTCGCTCCTTGACTCCCGCGCGAAACCCTTTGAAGAGGTTCAAGCCTTCAAGTTTCGCGTAGGCGTTCGAATGCGCGTCACAGGCACCCGGGTATGGCATGGCACTCGTGTCCGACCGCGCGGACAGCACGTTCATCTGCCGGTCGATGAGCAGCACCAGGCGCATGTCGTGGATGGGCTCACCCGCTGGCCGGCGTCCACTGGCCAACTCCATGTCACGCGCCTTGACATCCAACAAGCGCGCTTCCACATCGAACAGACCATCCGCGCGCTCAAACACCTCTAGCACCAGGTTGCGGCGGTGCAGCAACTGGCGCTCGGCGGGGTTGGCGGAGGCAGACATGGATTTCGGGCAGCAAAAAACCGGCACTTCTTCCGAACGCCGGGGAAACCCGCAATATATCAGTGCGGGCTTGCTGCGCCCTGACGCACCTCAAGAGGGGTCAGAGTCGGGAGCTTCGCGGCACAGGCGACTGGCGAGCGCGGCGTCAAAGCCGCGATAGACCAGGAATCGGACCCGACGCGCCCAATCCGCCCGGTCGACCGGTGCGGTCGTACCAAAGCGCTTGTGGAGCAAGGCCCTCGCCCGGTCGGCCTCAGTCGCTTGTAGCTGAGCCCAGATCTCGCCGGTCGGGCTCAGCCCCCGCTGCTGAAGGTCGGCGGCCAGCTTGCGGACCCCCGAGCGGGAGGCCCCCGTCCGGAGTCGACTTTCGGCGGCCCGTTGGTCGCTTTGCCAGCCGGCCAATTCGAGCGCGTCGAGTACGGCTTCCACCGCCGCCAGCTGTTGTCCGGCCTCGGCATCGCCTCCCGCCTCAGCCGCCCAGCCCTGCTCCTCAGCGTTCTGCAGCTCTGCCGCGCGGCGCGTCTGGACCAGCCGCAGCAGCTTGCGTCGCAACTCCATGCGGCTGTACTCGCGCTGGGCCAACAACGCCAAAGCACGGGCTCGCAGAACTTTGGCATCCATGCCTGGGGTTATTCAACGGCACGCTGGACGTGGGGACTGTGGCGCGGCGGCGGCTCATAGGCGGCCGGCCAGTACTCGACGATGCGACGAATCTGCCCCCGATCCAATTCATAAAAGCCCACGCAGGTTTGAACCTCTGGGGTGTCATCGTGAAAACTCATCTGGACCGCCACCTGGTCCCCTTGGGCAAGGCAGCGCTGGAGGTCCACGCGCCAAGGCTGCGGCCAGGTCGCGAAAAAGTCCACCAGTCCGTCAGGGCCCTCGATGAATTCACGGGTTTGCGGCACCTCGTAGCGGAAATCCGGCGCGAGCAGACGCGCCAGGCCCGCCCACTGCTGCCCGTTGGCCAGGGCCCAAAAATGCTGCACCAAGTCTGCCGCCTCGCTGGAAGCGCACGCGACGTCCCGAATTCCCATCACTCGCTCACGCTCGTGCCGTCGTCGCCGCCCATTGGGGCGACGCCGACCGCTTCGCGGATCCTGTTCTCAATTTCCACCGCCAAGTCGGGGTTCTCGCGCAGAAACTCGCGGGCGTTGTCCTTGCCTTGGCCGATCTTCTCGCCCTTGTAGGCATACCAAGCGCCACTCTTGTCGATGATTTTGTGGAGAACGCCCAGATCGATGACCTCGCCTTGGCGGCTGATGCCCTCGCCGTAAAGAATGTCGAACTCGGCCGTCTTGAAGGGCGGCGACACCTTGTTTTTGACCACTTTGACCTTGGTCTCAGAGCCAATGACCTCTTCGCCCTTCTTAATCGAGCCGATTCGGCGAATGTCCAGGCGCACCGAGGCGTAAAACTTGAGCGCATTGCCCCCGGTCGTGGTTTCCGGGCTGCCAAACATGACGCCGATCTTCATGCGGATCTGGTTGATGAAAACCACCGTGCAATTGGTCTTCTTGATGGTGGCGGTGAGCTTGCGCAGGGCCTGGCTCATCAACCGGGCCTGAAGGCCGGGCAGCTGGTCGCCCATTTCACCTTCGATTTCCGCCCGCGGTGTCAGGGCCGCCACCGAGTCGATCACCACCAAGTCCACCGAACCGGAGCGCACCAAAGCGTCGACGATTTCCAGCGCCTGCTCACCCGTGTCGGGTTGGCTGATCAGCATGTCGGTCAGGTTGACACCCAGCTTTTGTGCGTACTGCACATCCAGCGCATGCTCAGCGTCAATGAAGGCGCAGACCCCGCCCAGCTTTTGCATTTGGGCAATGACTTGCAGCGTCAACGTGGTCTTGCCGGAGCTTTCGGGACCGTAAATCTCAATCACACGGCCGCGGGGCAAACCGCCCACGCCCAGCGCAATATCCAAGCCCAGCGAGCCCGTCGAAACGACCTGAATGTCTTCAATGACATCGCCTTCGCCCAGGCGCATGATGGAGCCCTTGCCGAACTGCTTTTCGATTTGGGCCAGGGCGGCAGCAAGGGCTTTTTGCTTTTCGGTGACAGCAGGCGCGTTCATGTGGGCTCCGTTGAATAACTGGATATGTGTACAGCAGTATAGCCAGACTCGGCGCGCCCGAACAACGTCGATTCGTGCTGCGGAATCCAGCCGCGGTGTGGTGATCAGACGGCGAGAGGCCGCTGAAATCACCCGGTCAGCGTAGAGCCGATGTGGCTCACAGGATGAGCCATTCAGCAGAATTTTCGCGCGGGCCGTCAGGTACAGGTCAAGTTCGGGTGCCTAAGATACCCGCATGAGAGTCCTGATTGCAGAAGATGACCGTGTCTTGGCCGACGGCCTGATGCGCGCCTTGCGCAGCGCGGGCTATGCCGCCGACCACGTGGCTACTGGCTCCGAAGCCGACGCGGCACTGGCGGTTCACGAGTTCGACCTGTTGATTTTGGATATCGGTTTGCCCAAGCTCAGCGGCTTGGAAGTGCTCCGGCGCTTGCGGGGGCGCGGCCAGCATTTGCCCGTGCTCGTCCTGACCGCTGCCGACAGCGTGGAGCAGCGCGTGCAAGGCCTGGACCTGGGCGCCGATGACTACATGGCCAAGCCCTTTGCGCTGGCCGAATTGGAGGCGCGCGTGCGCGCGCTCACCCGGCGCGGCCTGGGGTCCACGGGGAATCTGATCAAGCACGGGCCCCTGAGCTTCGATTCCACAGGCCGGGTGGCTTACCTCAATGACCAAATGGTGGAGTTGTCGGCTCGTGAGTTGTCGCTCCTGGAGATCTTGTTGCAACGGGCGGGGCGATTGGTCAGCAAAGACCAGCTCGTGCAGCATCTCTGCAATTGGGGTGACGAGGTGAGCAACAACGCCATCGAGGTCTACGTTCACCGACTGCGCAAGAAGATCGAACAAGGGCCCGTCCGGATCGCCACGGTTCGGGGGTTGGGGTACTGCCTGGAGCGCATTGCCGGTGAGGCCTGAGCGCGAATGAGCCCGCCACCGGCGCGTTTTTCTCGCCGTGGGCCGCGCTCCCTGTTCGGCGAACTGCTGGACTGGATGTTGGCCCCTTTGTTGGTGCTGTGGCCGACCAGTGTGGTGCTGACGTGGGCAGTCGCCCAGTCCATCGCCAACCAGCCCTATGACCGGGAATTGACCGAAACCGCCCGGGCCCTGGCGGAGCAGGCCGCCCTGCAGGAGGGGCGCTTGCACTTGAATGCCCAGACCTTGGCGCTGTTGCGCAACGACCCCGCAGACACCGTTCTGTATCAAGTCTTGGGACCGAAAGGGGAACTGGTTGCGGGCGACGGCCGCTTGCCGGTGCCGCAACTCGGGCGCCAGGCCGCGGGACAGGTGCAATTGCGAGAGGACGAACTGGAGGGCGAGTCGCTGCGGGTAGCTGCCGTTTGGGTGCGTTTGCCGGTGACCGTACCGGGCACCCCCGAGCGGCACCTGATTCTGCAGTTGGCCGAAGGGATGAGCCGTCGCGAGTCCTTGGCCAGCGACATCATCAAAGGGGTGCTTCTGCCCCAGTTTCTGCTGTTGCCCCTGGCCGCGCTGATGGCTTGGCTGGCGCTGACCCAAGGGTTCCGACCGCTGGAAGCCCTGCAGCGCCGCATTCGCAGCCGAGCCGCGGATGACCTCAGCCCCATCGACGTGAGCCAGGCACCGGAAGAAGTCGCACCCTTGGTGCAGGCCATCAATGATTTGCTGGCGCGCCGGGAGCGGGCCTTGCGCACCCAGAAGCAGTTCTTGGCCGATGCAGCGCATCAACTCAAAACGCCCCTGGCCGGTTTGAGGACGCAAGCCGAATTGGCCGCACGCGCCCTGCAGCGGGGGGAATCCTCGCCCGAAGAGCTCAAGCGGTCGCTCGACCACATCGCCCAGTCCAGCCAGGCCGCCGCCCACACGGTCAGCCAACTGCTGGCCTTGGCCCGGAGCGAGTCCGGTGCGGATGTGATGCCCCGTGAGCCCATGGATCTCGCCGCGCTGGCTCGTGACACCATGCAGGACTTCGTACCCCGCGCCCTCAACCAGCGCATCGACCTGGGCTACGACGGTCCCGACCACTGCGAGTTGCGGGTGACAGGGCTGCCGTGGATGCTGGTCGAGCTGATCCGCAATCTGGTTGATAACGCCCTGCTCTACACCCCCGATGGCGGCACGGTCACCGTGCGCGTGACCGAGGACCCCTTTGGGCGCGTCGTGGTGCTGCAGGTGGAGGACAACGGCCCCGGCATTCCCGAGTCGACCCGCGACCGCGTGTTCGAACCGTTCTACCGCCAACTGGGCACGGGGGTGGAGGGCTCAGGGCTGGGGCTGGCCATTGCCCTTCAGATTGCGCGCCAACACGGCACCACCATTGAACTCAGCGAGGCCCGTCCGCGCCGGGGTACGGAGGGGCCCGGCGCGCTCTTCACCCTGCGGTTCAACGCTGAATGAATGCGCGGCTGCGGCCAATGGCCAGCAAGATGCCGAGCGACAGGCCCAACATAACCATGGCGGTCCCGCCGTAGCTCATGAAGGGCAGCGGAACCCCCACCACGGGCAGGATACCGATCACCATGCCCATGTTCACAAATACATAGGTGAACAGGGACAGCGTGACCGCGCCGCCCAACAGCCGCTCAAACAGCGAGGGGGCATTCGCCGCAATGGACAGCCCCCGAAAGAGCAACAGCCCAAATCCCAGCAACAGGGCCAGCGCGCCCAACAACCCAAACTCCTCGGCGAAGGCGGCAAACAAAAAATCCGTCGTGCGTTCCGGTATGAACTCCAGGTGGGTCTGCGATCCCTGCATGAAGCCCTTGCCCGTCACCCCGCCACTCCCGATGGCAATGCCCCCCTGCAGCACGTGGAAGCCCTTGCCCAACGGATCCTTGTGGGGGTCCAGCAGCGTGCACACCCGCGTCTTTTGATAGTCCTTGAGCAGCGGCCACTTCACCTCGTCCACACAGATTTGCGATTCAAAGGCAATCAAACTACCAATGGCGATGACCCCCGCCGCCACCAACGGAATGATGAGCTTCCAACTCAGCCCGGCGAAATAGATCACATATAGGCCCGCGAACAAGACCAGAAGGCCCGTGCCCAGATCCGGCTGTTTGGCGATCAAACCAAACGGCACTCCCAACAGCACAAAAGCAATCACAAAGTCCAGCAGCTTCAGCTGACCCTCGCGAAGCTGAAACCAATAGGCCAACATCAGGGGCGTGGCGATCTTCAGCAGCTCACTGGGCTGAATGACGGTTACGCCCAGGTTGAGCCACCGGGTCGCGCCTTTTTTGGTGATGCCAAACAGGGCCACGGCGATCAGCAGCGCCACCCCCACGGCATAAAGCGGAACCGCGATACGCGTCAGCTTGGGGGCCGGCACCTGCGCCACCAGCAGCATCACGCCCGCCCCGATGACGAAGTTGCGCGCGTGATCCACAAACCGGGTTCCATGGTCATGCCCGATCGAGTACATGGCCACCAAACCCCAGACCATCAGCCACAGGCAGGCCAGCAGCAATCCGGCATCCAAGTCTTTCCAGAGCGGACGCAGGCGCTGCACCCAAGTGGGCCGCTGGATCACGGTACTCATGGCACTCCTCCTGACGCGGACGGCCGCGGCGCAGGGGCCGCTGAACCATTCGTCGCAGCCGACGCCGGGGGGGGCACAAACCCCGCCTCGCCGGGCAGACGCCAGTCGGCGGCCAGCCTGGGCTTACCCATCGGCGCCAACGCCTTGCCCTCACGAACCAGCGCCAGATCCTCTTCGCTGGGCACTTGACCCAGCAGAAGGTAATCGAACACCCGTCGGGCGATGGGGGCGGCGTTCTGCCCACCAAATCCCGAGTTCTCCACGATGAGGGCCAGGGCAACCTGCGGCTGATCGACCGGCGCAAAGGCCATGTACCAAGCGTGGTCACGGCGCCGCTCCTCCATTTGCGCCGCGTTGTACTTCTGCCCCGCCTTCATCCCCACGGCTTGCGCCGTACCGGTCTTGCCACCGCTTGGGTAAGGCGCCCCGGCAAACGAGCGCGTACTGGTGCCTTGATAGGTCACACCATGCAGGGCCTCCTTCAGGACCGCCACGTGCTCGGCTTTGATGTTCAGGGGCGGCAGGGCCTCCCCGGACACCCGGCGGCGCGTGTGATGCACCACATCTTCAACCTCCCGCACCAAACGCGGCTTGAAGCGTTGCCCGCCGCTGGCCAACGTGGCCGTGGCCGTGGCCATTTGCAGCACCGTAAAGGCGTTGTAGCCCTGCCCAATCCCCAGACTGATGGTTTCGCCCGGGAACCACTTCTGTTTGAGCACCCGCCGCTTCCAATCCTGGTTGGGCAGGATGCCCGTCACCTCGCCCTCCAGGTCAATGTCGGTGCGCCGGCCGAACCCCAGGGGCTCCATTTGGTCGTGGATGCGGTCTAC
Organism: Inhella gelatinilytica; assembly: GCF_016093295.1. Lineage (GTDB taxonomy): Bacteria > Pseudomonadota > Gammaproteobacteria > Burkholderiales > Burkholderiaceae_C > Inhella > Inhella gelatinilytica. The sequence goes on from NZ_JAEDAL010000001.1 coordinate 697,350, forward strand.
CCCCAGCTCATTGGCCGCCGAGTAGTAATAGACGTTGCTGGACTCCACGATGGAGCGGCGCATGTCCATCGCCCCGCCCCGTTCGTTCTCCGGGCTGCCAAAGGCGCGGCCCCCGAAGTGGTAGACCAGGGTGTCGTTGATGATGGTGTCCGGGCGCCGTACACCGGTGTTGAGCAGCGCCAGTGCCATGAACGGCTTGTAAGTCGAGCCGGGCGGGTAGGTGCCGCGCAACGCGCGATTGAGCAGCGGCTTGTCGATGGACTCGTTCAGCAGCTTCCAGTTTTCGACATCGATGCCGTCCACGAACAGGTTGGGATCAAACCCGGGTTTGGAGACGAAGGCCAAGACCTCCCCATTGCGGGGGTCCAAAGCCACGAGCGCTCCTCGACGGTCGCCAAACATTTCCTCGACCAGGTGCTGCAACTTGATGTCGACGGACAGCTGCAGACTATTCCCTGGCGTGGGGGGGCGGTGCCCCAAGCTGCGCACGGCCCGCCCGCCCGCACTGGTCTCGACCTGCTGGTACCCGGTGGTGCCGTGCAGTTCGGACTCGTAGCTCTGCTCCAGGCCGAGTTTTCCGATGTAGTCCGTGCCCTTGTAATTCGCCAAGCGCTCCTCGTCCCAGACCTCCATTTGCTCGCGATCCTTGGGGCTGATGCGGCCGATGTAGCCAAGCAAATGGCTGCCCACTTCACCCAGCGGATATTGGCGGAACAAGCGCGCCTGCACATCCACCCCAGGAAAGCGCCACCGCTGGGCCACAAACATGGCCACCTCGGCGTCACTCAGGCGATTCCGAATGGGCAGGGAGTCGAATCGTTTGCCGTCCGCCAAGAGACGAAAAAACCGCCGGCGGTCTCGGGGCTGGATGTCCACCACGGTGGCCAACTCATCAATCAAGGCGTTCAAATCGCGGTCGGCCTTGGTGGGTGTGATTTCGAGCGTGTAGGCCGAGTAGTTGCTGGCCAGCACCACCCCATTGCGATCCTTGATGAGTCCTCGATTCGGGGCGATGGGCACCACCGTCACCCGGTTGGCTTCGCCCGCCGCGTGCAGCTCGTCGTGGCGCAACACTTGGAGCGTGAACAGGCGCGCGAGCAAGAGCGCAAAGCACACCGCCACAAACCCAAGGGCCACCCAGACCCGCAGGCGAAAGCGGGCGAGCTCCTGAACCGAATCGCGAATCAGCGCCATGCCGTTGCCGTCACCTTCGGGATCACAGCGGACGGTGTTCGTCGCGCTCGGGCGCTCGGCGTTGCGGGGCCAGCAACAACACCCAGGCCAACGGCCAGAGCAAGGCCTCGAACACCGGCGCGAGCAGCATCCAGGGGCTGGGGCTCATGCCGCCCGCCATCAGTCGCACGGAGACCTGCACCACGTGGGCCGCTACAAAAAGGGGCAGCACTTGGAGTGCCTGCTGCCACACGCCAAACCACAGCAGCCGACGGTGCAGGGTCACGGCCAAGAAAGCCAGCCCGCTATAGGCCAGCGCGTGTTGGCCCAAGATGGCGCCGTGGTGGACATCCATCAGCAGCCCCAAAAAGAAGGCCCAGCCCACGCCAATTCGGCGGGCTTGGTGAACGTTCCAGAACACCAGCACCACCGCCAGGGCGCTCGGCGCTGCCGGTTGCGGCCCCACTGGCAGCATGTCCAGCAGCAGGGCCATCAGCAGCGTGAGGGCAATAAACCAGGGCTTGGCCGGCAGCAGCAACTGCCCGGTGCCGCGCGGCATGATCATGGGCGACCTCCGGTCTTGGGGCGGTCCGTCGCCGATTGCGCTTCTTGTTGGGCGGCCTCAACCCCCGGCATCTGGCCCAGCACCAACACCTGACGCGCACCATCCGCTCGGGCGTGAGGCTGAGCCCGCACCCGCGCAAAACTGGTCTGACCCCGCCGCTGAACCTCCACCACCCGCGCCACGGGCAAACCGGGCGGGTACACCCCGTCCAGGCCCGACGTCACCAATTCGTCCCCGACATTGATGTCCGCGTTGGCCGCCACGAAGCGAAGTTCCATGCCCGCTTCGCGCTCCCCGCCAAACGCCACCATCAGGGCCTGCGTGCGGACATTGAGTACCGGGATGCTGGCCTCTTTGTCGGCCAGCAGCGTCACCTCAGCCGACTGCAGGTGCACCCGCGTCACCTGACCCAAGACCCCCCGCTCGTCGATGGCGGCGGCTCCCGGCCTGACGCCATCGGCACGGCCGCGATCAATGATCAGTCGCTGCGAAAAAAGGTCGCCGGCCTGGAAGAGCACATCGGCCGCGTGGGCTGGCACCGGCACCGCCTCCCGCAGACCCAGTTGCTTGCGCAGGCGCTCGTTTTCCAGTTGCAGGGTCCGAGTCTGGGCGAGCACCAACGCCTGCTGTGCCAACTGCGCCCGCGCCGCTTGTTCCGCGGCCATCGCCGCGCGCGCACCCCGAAGGCGGTCGCGCAATTCGTCGTACGCATCCACCGGGGCCAACAAGGCGCGTTGCACAGGGTTCAGCACCGTCGCCAGCACCGAACGCAAAGGCGCGGTCACCCCCCAGCGCGTGTCGGCCGCCATCAGCAATACCGACAGCGCGGCACACACCAGCAACTTGTTCAGCGCGCTCGTCCCCTGCCGAAACAGCGGGGGGGGACTGCGATCCAGCGTGGCCAGGGCCATGGTTTAGCCCCGCCTAGATCAATCGCTGGTGAAGATGGAGCCGGTGCGGTCCAGGTGGTCCAGCGCCATCCCGCAACCCCGCACCACGCAGGTCAGCGGGTCTTCGGCCACCAACACGGGCAGACCGGTCTCTTCGCGCAGCAGGCGGTCCAGGTCGCGCAAGAGGGCGCCACCGCCCGTGAGCATCATGCCGCGGTCGGCAATGTCGGCGCCCAGCTCGGGCGGGGTCTGCTCCAGCGCGTTCTTCACGGCCGACACGATTTGGTTCAGCGGGTCGGTCAGCGCTTCCAGGATTTCGTTGCTGCTGATGGCAAAGCTGCGCGGCACGCCCTCGCTGAGGTTGCGGCCCTTGACTTCCATCTCGCGCACTTCACTGCCCGGGAAGGCCGAGCCAATGGTCTTCTTGATCAACTCCGCCGTCGGCTCGCCAATCAACATGCCGTAGTTGCGGCGGATGTAGTTGATGATGGCCTCGTCGAACTTGTCGCCGCCCACGCGCACGCTGCCCTTGTAGACCATGCCACCCAGCGAGACGACACCGACTTCCGTCGTGCCGCCGCCGATGTCGATCACCATGGAACCCGCGGCTTCGCTGACCGGCAGGCCGGCGCCAATCGCGGCGGCCATTGGCTCTTCGATCAACTCCACGCGCGAGGCGCCGGCGCCCAGCGCGGCATCGCGGATGGCGCGACGCTCCACCTGGGTCGAACCGCAGGGCACGCAAATGATGATGCAGGGGCTGGGGCGCATCATGGACTGGGGATGCACCATGCGGATGAACTGCTTGATCATCTGCTCGGTGATCACGAAATCGGCGATCACGCCGTCCTTCATCGGGCGGATTGCCTCGATGTTGCCGGGCACCTTGCCCAGCATGGCCTTGGCTTCGCGGCCCACGGCCTGAATGGTCTTCTTTCCGTTGGTGCCGCCTTCGTGGCGGATGGCCACCACGGAGGGCTCGTCGAGGACGATGCCCTTGTCACGAACGTAGATCAGGGTGTTGGCCGTGCCCAGGTCAATGGCAAGGTCGGTCGAAAAATAGCGGCGCAGAGAACCAAACATGGCAGGGGCAAGCGGGGTAGCCCGTCAGCGCCAAGGCGCCAACGCGGCAGGAATACGGAAAGGCCGCCAGCACGGATGCGCCCTGGCGGCCTCGCAAATTTGGGGCCAGAGATAATACCAGCAGCCCCCCGCGCGTTTGCTAGGAGCCAGACCCTAAGGTCTTGGTTCTGCTGGCTTTTTTTGACGCGCTGACCGAGGACTTGCTATGGCACTGACCCTTCAAGACGTGAGCCGCATCGCCCACTTGGCCCGGCTCGACTGCCCACCCGCCCAGGCGGAACAACTGCTGAGCCAACTCAACGGCTTTTTTGACATCGTGGAAACCATGCGCGCCGTGGACACCACGGGCGTGCAGCCGCTCTACACGCCGCTCTCGGCCGTGCAAGAAGTGGCCCTGCGCCTGCGTGAGGACGCGGTAACGGAAACCAACCAGCGCGAAGCCAACCAGGCCAGCAGCCCCGCGGTCGAAGACGGGCTGTTCCTTGTGCCCAAAGTCATCGAGTGAGTGATCGAATGAGTGCACCCCTGTATGGCGTCGCCGATGGCCTGAAGGCCCTGGCCGACAAAAAGATCAGCAGCGTCGAATGGACGCAAGCCCTGCTCAGCCGCGCTGAAGCCCACGCCGACCTCGGCGCTTACCTGCACCTGGACGGCGCGGGCGCCCTGGCCGCGGCCGCGCAAGCCGACGCCCGCCGCGCAGCCGGCGACACCGCGCCGCTGCTGGGCGTACCGATGGCGCACAAAGACATCTTTGTCACCACGCAGCACCCCACCACCGCGGGCTCCAAGATCCTGGCCGGATACAAGAGCCCGTTTGACGCCACCGTGGTGGCCAAGCTCAATGCCGCCGGCACGTTCAGTCTGGGCAAACTCAACTGCGACGAGTTCGCCATGGGCTCGGCCAACGAGAACAGTGCCTACGCCAAGGCCCACAACCCCTGGGATGCCACGCGCGTGCCGGGCGGCAGCTCGGGGGGCTCGGCCGTGGCCGTGTCGGCGGGTCTGGTGCCCGCTGCGACGGGCACCGACACCGGCGGCTCCATCCGCCAGCCGGCCAGCTTCACCGGCATCACCGGCATCAAGCCCACCTACGGGCGCTGCAGCCGCTACGGCATGATCGCCTTCGCCTCCAGCCTGGACCAAGCCGGCCCGATGGCCCGCAGTGCCGAAGACTGCGCCCTGCTGCTCTCCGCCATGAGCGGCTTTGACGAGCGCGACGCCACCAGCCTGCAGCAGCCCGCGCCGGACTTCCACGCCGAGATGCTCAAGGCCCGCGCCGGCGCGAGCAGCGCGCGTCCGCTGGAAGGCCTGCGCATCGGCCTGCCCAAGGAGTTCTTCCCCGCACAGCTGGATGCCGACGTCAACACCGCCGTGCGCGCCGGCCTGGCCGAGCTGGAAAAGCTCGGCGCCACGCTGGTTGAGGTGAGCCTGCCGCGCACCGAACTGGCCATCCCGGTGTACTACATCATTGCCCCGGCCGAGGCGAGCTCGAACCTCTCGCGCTTTGACGGCGTGCGCTACGGCCACCGCTGCGAAGACCCGAAGGACCTGCTGGATCTCTACAAGCGCAGCCGCAGCGAGGGCTTTGGTCCCGAAGTGCAGCGCCGCATCTTGATCGGCAGCTACGTGCTGAGCCACGGCTATTACGACGCCTACTACCTGCAAGCCCAGAAGCTGCGCCGCATGATTGCGGACGACTTCCAACAGGCCTTCACCCAGTGCGACCTGATCGCCGGCCCCGTGGCCCCCAGCGTGGCCTGGAAGCTGGGCGAGCAAGGCGACGACCCGGTCAAGGCCTACCTGGCCGACATCTTCACCCTGCCCGGCAGCCTGGCCGGCCTGCCCGGCATGAGCGTGCCGGTGGGCCTGGGCGCGCACGGCATGCCCGTGGGCTTGCAGTTGCTCGGCAACTACTTCCAAGAGGGCCAACTGCTGCACACCGCACACGCGCTGCAACTCGCCACCGATTGGCACCGCGCCGTGCCCAAGGGCTTCTGAACATGACAACTTCCAAACTCATCCGCGGCTACGAGGTCGTGATCGGCCTGGAAAACCACGTCCAGCTCTCCACCGTCTCCAAGATCTTCAGCGGCAGCAGCACCGCCTTTGGTGCGGCGCCCAACACCCAGGCCTCGGCCGTGGACCTGGCGCTGCCCGGCACCCTGCCCGTGCTGAACCGCGGTGCCGTGGAGCGCGCCATCCGCTTCGGCTTGGCCGTGGGCGCCCACATTGCGCCGCTCTCCATCTTTGCGCGCAAGAACTACTTCTACCCGGACCTGCCCAAGGGCTACCAAATCAGCCAGTACGAGATCCCCGTGGTGCAAGGCGGGCAGGTGCGCTTCTTCGTGGGCGACCAAGAAAAGGTCATCAACCTGACCCGCGCCCACCTCGAGGAAGACGCCGGCAAAAGCCTGCACGAGGACTACCACGGCATGTCGGGCATCGACTTGAACCGTGCCGGCACGCCACTGTTGGAGATCGTCTCCGAGCCCGAAATGCGCAGCGCCGAAGAAGCCTGCGAGTACGCCAAGACCCTGCACGCCTTGGTCATGTGGCTGGGCATTTGCGACGGCAACATGCAAGAAGGCAGCTTCCGCTGCGACGTCAACGTCTCCGTGCGCAAGCCCGGCCAGCCTTTCGGTACGCGCCGCGAAATCAAGAACCTGAACAGCTTCAAGTTCCTGATCCAGGCCGTGAACTACGAGGTCAACTGGCAGATCGACCAGATCGAAGACGGCTTTGAGATCCAGCAGGCCACCGTGCTCTTCAACCCCGACACGGGCGAGACCCGCGCCATGCGCAGCAAGGAAGATGCGGCCGACTACCGCTACTTCCCGGATCCCGACCTGCCGCCGCTGATGATCGGTGCCGACTGGGTGGAGCGCGTGAAGGCCGACCTGCCCGAACTGCCCGCCGTGATGGCCGCCCGCTTTGAGAGCCAAGACGGCTTGCCCACCTACGACGCCCAGATGATGACCGCCAGCCTTGCCGTGGCGCGCTACTACGAGGCCGCCAAGGCCGCGGGCGCGGCGCCCAAGCTGGTGGCCAACTGGGTGATGGGCGAGATCTCGCGCCGCCTCAATGCCGAAGAAAAGGGCATCGACGCTGCGCCCGTGGGCCCGCAGCTGCTGGCCGCGCTGATCGCCCGCATTGCAGACGGCACCATCAGCAACAACGCCGCCCGCCAGGTGTTTGAAGCGCTGTGGGCCGGTGAATCGGCCGATGTGGACGCCGTCATTGAGGCCAAGGGCCTCAAGCAGATGAGCGACACCGGCGAGCTGGAGCGCATCCTGGACGAGGTGCTGGCCGCCAACGCCAAATCCGTCGAGGAATTCCGCGCCGGCAAGGACAAAGCCTTCAACGCCCTGGTCGGCCAGGCCATGAAAGCCACCAAGGGCAAGGCCAACCCCGCTTTGGTGAACGAGTTGCTGAAGAAGAAGCTGGGCTAAACCCCAGCCGCCTGCTGGACAGCGGGCGGCCGGCGCTGGGCGACAATCCCGCGCCGGCCGCACTGACGGCTGCTGGCCCCGTATTCGGTATCAGGAGAGAACCGCATGATCGTGTTGAAAGGCCCCCAGGACCAATTGCTTGCCGCCCTGCAGTCGGTGGCCGGCATCGTGGAGCGCCGCCACACCCTGCCCATCCTGGCCAATGTGCTGATGAAGCGCGAGGGCGACGAGGTGGAATTCATCTCCTCCGACCTGGAGATCCAGATCCGCACGCGCGCGCCGTTTGACGGCAGCAACGAGCCGTTCGCCACCACCGTGGGCGCGCGCAAGCTGATCGACATTCTCAAAAGCCTGCCCAGCGACCAGATCTGCAGCCTCTCCAGCAGCCAGAGCAAGCTCACGCTGCAGGCGGGCAAGAGTCGCTTCACCCTGCAGACCCTGCCGGCGGAGGACTTCCCGCTCGTCCAAGAGGCCCCCGACTTCGGCCCCGCCTTTGCCGTGCCGCAGGCCACGCTCAAGCACCTGATCAACCAGGTGCACTTCGCCATGGCCGTGCACGACATCCGCTTCTACCTGAACGGCATCCTCTTCGTCGCCGAAGGCAAGACGCTCACCCTTGTCGCCACCGACGGCCACCGCCTGGCCCTGGCCCAGGCCGAGCTGGAAGTGGAAATGCCCAAGCAGGAAGTCATCCTGCCGCGCAAAACCGTGCTGGAGCTGCAGCGCCTGCTGAAGGACAGCAGCAAAGACGAGAACGCCGCCATCGAGATGCGCTTCTCCAGCAACCAGGCCCGCTTCAGCTTCAGCGGCATGGAGTTCGTGACCAAGCTGGTCGAGGGCAAGTTCCCCGACTACAACCGCGTCATCCCCAAGGGCCACAAGCACAAGCTGGTGCTGGGCCGCCAACCGCTGCTGGCCGCACTGAACCGCGCCGCCATCCTGACCAGCGACAAGTTCAAGGCCGTGCGCCTCTCCTTCGCCGACAACCTGCTGACCATTGCCGCCAGCAACGCCGAGCAAGAAGAGGCCAAGGAAGAGATCGAAATCGACTACGGGGGCGACCCCATCGAGACCGGCTTCAACGTCACCTACCTGACCGACGTGCTGGCCAACATGCCCCAAGAAATGGTGGGGCTGGACCTGAACGACTCCGCCAGCTCCGCGCTGTTCACCGTGCCCGAGCGCAGCGACTTCAAGTACGTGGTCATGCCAATGCGGATCTGACGGTCCCCGATTTCAATTCAGCGGGCCTCGGCCCGCTTCTGTGTTTCTAGAGTTCCCCGAAAGTTCCCGTCATGAGCGACCAAGCCACCCCTGAGAACCCACCCGCAGCGCCCCAACCGGGCTACGGCGCGGATTCGATCCAGATCCTGGAAGGCCTGGAGGCGGTGCGCAAGCGCCCCGGCATGTACATCGGTGACACCAGCGACGGCACCGGCCTGCACCACCTCGTCTTCGAAGTGGTGGACAACTCCATCGACGAAGCCCTGGCCGGCCATTGCGACGACATCACCGTCACCATCCACTCGGACAACTCCATCTCCGTCATCGACAACGGCCGCGGCATCCCCACCGGCGTCAAGATGGACGACAAGCACGAGCCCAAGCGCTCCGCCGCCGAGATTGCCCTGACCGAGCTGCACGCCGGTGGCAAGTTCAACCAGAACAGCTACAAGGTGTCGGGCGGTTTGCACGGCGTGGGCGTCTCCTGCGTGAACGGCCTCAGCAAGTGGCTACGCCTGACGGTGCGCCGCGACGGCAAGGTGCACCAGATCGAGTTCAAGCAAGGCGTGCCGCAAGACCGCCTGATCGAAGTGGTGGACGGCTTCGAGACCAGCCCCATGAAGGTCATCGGTGAGACCGACAAGCGCGGCACCGAAGTGCACTTCCTGCCCGACACCGAGATCTTTCAGCAGAACAACGAGTTCCACTACGACATCCTGGCCAAGCGCCTGCGCGAGCTCTCCTTCCTGAACAACGGCGTCAAGATCCGCTTGGTCGATGAGCGCAACCAGAAGGAAGACCTGTTCGCCTATGCCGGCGGCGTCAAAGGCTTTGTGGAGTTCATCAACCAGGGCAAGAAGACCCTGCACCCCAACATCTTCCACGCCATCGGCGAGAAGATGAGCGAGCAAAACACCACCATCGGCGTGGAAGTAGCGATGCAGTGGAACGACGGCTACAACGAGTCCGTCCTCTGCTTCACCAACAACATCCCCCAGCGCGACGGCGGCACCCACTTGACCGGCCTGCGCGCCGCGATGACCCGCATCATCAACAAGTACATCGACGACAACGACCTGGCCAAGAAGGCCAAAGTCGAAATCAGCGGCGATGACATGCGCGAAGGCCTGGCCTGCGTGGTTTCCGTCAAGGTGCCCGAACCCAAGTTCAGCAGCCAGACCAAGGACAAGCTCGTCTCCAGCGAAGTGCGCGCGCCGGTGGAAGACATCGTCAGCCGCCTGCTCAACGACTGGCTGCTGGAGAACCCCAACGACGCCAAGGCCGTTTGCAGCAAGATCGTCGAGGCCGCGCGCGCCCGTGACGCCGCCCGCAAGGCCCGTGAAATGACGCGCCGCAAGGGTGTGCTCGACGGCTTTGGCCTGCCCGGCAAGCTGGCCGACTGCCAGGAAAAAGACCCCGCCGGCTGCGAGATCTACATCGTGGAGGGCGACTCCGCCGGCGGCTCGGCCAAGCAAGGCCGCGACCGCAAGTTCCAGGCCATCCTGCCCCTGCGCGGCAAGATCCTGAACGTCGAGAAGGCCCGCTACGAAAAGCTGCTCAGCTCCAACGAAATCATCACCTTGATCACGGCGCTGGGCACCGGCATCGGCCGCACCGGCGGCAATGACGATTTCAACCCGGACAAGCTGCGCTACCACCGCATCATCGTCATGACCGACGCGGACGTGGACGGCGCCCACATCCGCACCCTGCTGCTCACCTTCTTCTACCGCCAGATGCCCGAGCTCGTGGAGCGCGGCCACATCTACATCGCCCAGCCCCCGCTCTACAAGGTCAAGGTCGGCAAGCACGAGCAGTACCTGAAGGACGGCCATGAGCTGGACGGCTTCCTGCTCAAGGTGGCGCTGCAAGACGCGCATCTGGACACCGGCACCGGCCAAACCCTGACCGGCGAAGCACTGGACGTTCTGGCCCGCAAATATGTCACCGCGCAAAGCGTGATCGAGCGCCTCTCCAACTGGATGGATGGCGAAGCCCTGCACGTGCTGGCCGGTGGCTTGGCCATCAACCTGGACAGCAAAGAGGCCGCCGAAGCCAGCGCCGCCCAACTCAAGGGCCTGCTGCACGACGCCGAAGTCACCGCCGAGACCGACCCGCGCACCGACAAGTTCTTCCTCAAGATCGCCCGCATGCACCACGGCAACGTGCGCGCCTCGGTCATCCATGCCGACTTCGTGCACGGGGCCGACTACGAAGTGCTGGCCGACGCCGGCGTCAGCTTCCAGGGCCTGATCCAACCCGGCGCCATCGTGCGCAAGGGCGAAGGCGAAAAGGCCAAGGAAGCCAAGGTCGACGACTTCCGCGCGGCCATGGCCTGGCTCATGCTGCAAGCCGAAAACTCCGTGGGCCGCCAGCGCTACAAAGGCCTGGGCGAAATGAACCCCGAGCAGCTGTGGGAAACCACCATGGACCCGACCGTGCGCCGCCTGCTGCGCGTGCAGATCGAAGACGCCATCGAAGCCGACCGCGTGTTCACCATGCTCATGGGCGACGAGGTGGAGCCGCGCCGGAACTTCATCGAGGCGAATGCGCTGAGGGCGGCGAATATCGACGCGTGATCAATCGACACCACTTCGGCCCATGAACCAGCCACCGGGGACTCACCAGCAGTTCTCCCTGTTCGATGCGGAGACTCCGGAGCAGGCGGCACAGCAAGGCGCTGTGCCACCACTTGGCGAGTTCAGTAACTTCATCGTCTATGTGGACGAGAGCGGCGACCACGGCTTGGTCTCGATCGATCCTAACTATCCGGTGTTCGTGCTGGCCTTCTGTGTTTTCTACAAGGGCCACTACAGCGAGAAGGTCGTCCCAGCACTCCACAAGCTCAAGTTCAACCACTTTGGACATGATCTTGTGGTCTTGCATGAGCACGAGATCCGCAAAGAGAAGGGCGACTTTCGTTTTCCCAATCGCGACAAAAGGCTGGAGTTCCAGGACGAATTGACCTCGATGATCGAGGCCAGCAACTTCATCCTGATCGCCTGCGTCATCGACAAAGCAAAGCTACGGGCCAAGCTGCCTGATCCTGCACCGAATCCGTACCACGTCGCCTTGGGTTTCTGCCTGGAGACGCTTTACGAATTGCTCCAAGAAAAGCAGCAGGACGATGCACTCACCCACGTCGTTTTTGAATGCCGTGGCAGCAAGGAAGACAATGAGCTTGAACTTGAGTTCCGCCGCATCTGTGACGGTGCGAACCGCATGGGCAAGCACCTGCCCTTCGAAGTGAAGTTCGCCAGCAAGCAAACCAATTCGGCGGGGCTCCAATTGGCCGATCTGGTCGCCCGCCCCGTGGGCTTGAGCGTGCTGCGCCCGCTGCAGGCCAATCGCGCCTTCGAGGTTTTGAAGAATAAGTTCTTCTGTAGCGGCGGCCGCCAGGCGGTCGGAGCTGGCTACGAGGGCTGGGGGCTGAAGGTATTTCCGGCCCCAGAAAGCGAAAGGCCCCGATGAATCTCACCGAGGCCGCAGCGCCGACCGGGTTCTCCCAGTCCACTTGGGTACAGAGTATAGGCGCAAGTTAACGATCCCGTTCCCGGGCGCCAAGTCGGGGCGCGAGATCTCATCGAATTCCAGGAGTTAATTGGAGCCTATGAGCAGCAAGACTTTGTGGATGGTGCGTGCCGGCGAGGCCGGCTGGCGCTTTGAGGAGTTTGAACGCCAAGGCTTGGTCAGCATTGGCTGGCATGAAATGGGCGACCTTGCGGGTTTGGTCGCGCGCGAAGATTTCATGCGCCGCGTTGAAGCCGCTTACCCCGAGGCCAAGCCCACTTGGTACCCCAGCGCGGCCGGACAGGTTTACCGATTTGTGCGCGAGATCAAGGCCGGCGACGGCATGCTGACTTACAGCCCTTCGGAGCGCTCCTACCTGGTTGGCGAGGTGTTGAGCGCCTACGAGTACGCACCCAAGGCTTCGCCTGAGCAGCCGAACCAACGCAAGGTGCGGTGGCGTGGCCGGGTGTCGCGCGACAGCCTTTCCGTGGCGACGCGCAACAGCCTGGGCTCGATCTCCACGTTGTTCATGGTGCCTCCGGAGGCGGCCGCGGAAATTGAACGCATGCTGAGCCGGGCGCCCGCCGAGCCCGTCGAAGCGGTGCAGGCGGTTGGCGCGCAGGATCAAGTCGATGACCTGTACAAGGACTTGCAAGGCAAGGCCTTCGAGTTCATCAAGGACAGGGTCAGCCAGCTCGATTGGGAAGACATGCAGGAGCTGGTGGCCGGGCTGCTGCGGGCGATGGGCTACAAGACGCGTGTGTCGCCCAGCGGCTCGGACCGCGGCAAGGACATCGTGGCCTCCCCCGACGGGCTGGGCTTCGAGGATCCGCGCATCGTGGTGGAGGTCAAGCACCGCACAGCGGCGATGGGCTCACAGGAGATTCGCAGCTTTCTGGGCGGGCGCCACGACAACGACAAGGGCTTGTATGTCAGCACCGGCGGCTTCAGCAAAGACGCACGGTATGAGGCCGAGCGCGCGCGCATTCCGGTCACCCTGATGGATATCGACGACCTGGTGAAGTCGGTCTTGGAGCACTACGAGCGCATGGACATCGACACGCAGCGTCTGGTGCCATTGCGCAAGTTGTACTGGCCGGCGTGACGGATCGTTTTCGATGTCTATTTCTCCCAGCTCTTCCCTGTTCCCCACCCGCATCGTCTGCCTCACCGAAGAACCCACCGAGGTGCTCTACGCGCTGGGCGAGGAGCACCGCATCGTGGGCATTTCGGGCTTCACGGTGCGGCCGGCGCGGGCGCGGCAGGAGAAGCCGCGGGTGTCGGCGTTCACCAGCGCCAAGATCGAGCGCATCCTGGAGCTGAAGCCGGATCTGGCGATTGGGTTTTCGGACATGCAGGCGGACATCGCCAAGACGCTGATCCAGGCCGGGGTGGAGGTGTGGATCACCAACCACCGCTCGGTGGAGGGCATCCTGGGCTATGTGCGGCGGCTGGGGGCGATGGTGGGCGCGGCGGAGCGGGCGGCGGCTTACGCGGACGAGCTGGCGGCGCAGGTGGAGCAGGTGCGGCAGGCGGCGGCGCTGCTGCCCCGGCGGCCCAAGGTGTACTTTGAGGAATGGGACGAGCCGAGCATCAGCGCCATCCGCTGGGTGAGCGAGCTGATCACCATCGCCGGAGGGGATGACATCTTCCCCGAGCGGGCGGCGGCCAGCCTGGCGCGGGACCGCATCGTGGGGGACCGCGCGGAGATCCTGGCGCGCTCACCGGACATCATCATTGGCTCCTGGTGCGGCAAGAAGTTCCGCCCCGAGCAGGTGGCCGCGCGGCCGGGCTGGGCGGAGCTGCCCGCGGTGCGCGACGGCGAGCTGCACGAGGTGAAGAGCCCGCTGATCCTGCAACCCGGCCCCGCCGCGCTGACGGACGGGCTGGCGGCACTGCACGGGATCATTCGGCGCTGGGCGGAGCGGGTGACATCTGTTCCACTCTCGGGGTGAAGCCTGATCTCCCCGCCCCCGCATTCCCCCTGCCGCAGCCGCGCCACGCGGCCCGCCTGCCCAAAGACCTGAAGCCCGAAGACTGGCAGCGCATCCGCCAAGCCGCGCACGCCCTGCCCCAGGTGCTGACCCCGGCCGACTTCGACGATGCGGGTGACGAGTTTCTAGAGCGCCTGGGGGCCATCCAGATTGCCAAGGCCGCTGCGGGCGGCCGGCCCAGCCGCTGGATCCTGCCGCAGCACATCCCCGTGGCGCTGGCCCAGCTGGCGGCCACGCCACTCAGCAACGAATTGCGCCCGCTCCTGGTGGGCCGCATGCAGCAGCTGGAATCCCTGGGTCTGCAGCGCGAAGGGCTGCTGTTCACCCGCTTGTGCATGCAGGCCCTGCCCCTAGCGCACGAGGGCTGGCGCATCGACCTCGCGCACCGCGTGCCGGTGGACGAGGCGCCCATCTGGGCCTTTGTGCGCGATGGCGATCTGCCAGCCCTGCGCAAAGCGCTGGGGCAGATGCCGGCCTACTCGCACCCGGCTGAACTGACATTGCACCTGAACCACCTGGTGGCCCGCAGCGAAGCCATGGGCCACCCCAGCATGATGGGCGCGCTGCTGGCGCGCCTGCAGGCCGAGTGCAGTGTGCCCATGCCCTTTGAGGACCTGAAGGCCGCGCTGACCCGCGCCCAGGACCGCTGGGAAAACGCCGTCAACGAGCAAGACCGCCTGGCCAGCCTGGGCCGCGAGCTGGCGTTTCGCGGCTACCCGGACAGCTTTGAGGTGGCGCGCCGCCTGGGCCGCCAAGTGACGCTGTACCTCGGCCCGCCCAACAGCGGCAAGACGCACGCAGCGTTTGAAAAGCTCGCTGACGCAAGAGATGGTGCGTACCTGGCGCCCTTGCGCTTGCTGGCCCTGGAGGGCCGCGACCGCCTGGTGGGCCGCGGCGTGCCGTGCTCGCTGCTGACGGGCGAGGAGAGCGTGCCGGCGGACAACGCCCGCGTCATCAGCAGCACCATCGAGATGGCCAACACGCGCGAGATCGTGGACGTGGCGGTGATCGACGAAGCGCAGATGCTGTTCGACGACTCCCGCGGCTGGGCCTGGACGCAGGCCATCTGCGGCGTGCCGGCGCGGGAGCTGATCATCATTGCCTCCGCCTATGCCGCACCCGCCATCGAGCGCCTGCTGGCCCTGTGCGGCGAGCGCGCGCAGCGCCGGGTGTTCGAGCGCAAGCAGCAGGTGCAGCTGATGAAGGCCCCGGTACCGATGACGCAGCTGCAGGCCGGTGACGCGGTGGTGGCCTTCAGCCGCCGCGACGTGCTGATGCTGCGCGACCAGATTGCCCAAGACGGCCACCGCGTGAGCGTGATCTACGGCGCCCTGCCGCCCGAGGTGCGCCGCCGCGAGGCCGAGCGCTTTGCGGTGGGTGCGAGCGACGTGCTGGTGGCCACGGACGCCATCGGCATGGGACTGAACCTGCCGATCCGCCGCGTGCTCTTCTCCACATTGGAGAAGTTCGACGGCGTGGGCGACCGCAAGCTCAGCGTGAGCGAGGTGCACCAAATTGCCGGTCGCGCCGGGCGCTACGGCCTGCACGACGAAGGCTTTGTCAGCGTGCTCAAGGAGAGCGAGGCCAGCGCCTTGAAGATCCTGCGCGAGCTCTTGCCCAAGGAGCCGCGCGCCCCGCGCGACTTCAAGGCCCCGGTGGCGCCGAATTGGACGCATGTCTCCACCATCGCCGAGCGCATGGGAGTGAAGAAGCTCTATGCGGTGCTGAGCATCTTCATGCAGCAGCTGCGCCTGGACGACGCCCACTTTGCCGTGGCCGAACTGGAGCAGATGCTGGAGCTGGCCGAGATGCTGGATCGCAACGCGGGTTCTTTAAGCCTGCAAGAGCGATTCCGCTACGCGCAGGCGCCGGTGGACTCCCGCCTGCCGCAGCTGATCGAGCAGTTTCAAGGCTGGGCCGCGCGCCACGCCCGCATGGGCAGCGCGGGTGAGCCGGAGTTTGTGGACGACGTGGATGAACACGCCCGCCTGGACCGCATGGAGCAGGCGCTGCGCCAGTGCACGCTCTGGCTCTGGCTGGACCTGCGCTTCCCCGGCGTCTACGGCCATGTGGACGCCGTGCTGGACCTGCGCGCCCGGCTCAACGACGGCATTGAGCGCCAGCTCAAGGGCAAGCGCCCGCTGTGGCAGCGGCGCGGGCGCTGAGCGTCAGCCTGGAGAATCGCGGGTTTTGACTGTCGCATCTGCCCATGAACTTCGTCGATCTTCCCCTGCGCCGCGCCCCCGGTCTGGCCAAACGCCGCAGCCGCCGCTTGCGCAAAAAACTGCGCATTGCCGAATTCCAGGAAATGGGCTTTGAGTGGTCGGCCACGTTGGCCAGTTCAGCCACCGCCGAACAAGAAGAGGCACTGCTGGATGCTTTGATCGCCCTGCTGGAGCCCCTGGGACTGGGCATGGGCGGCGGCGTGGGCGGCGCCTTCGTGTCGCGCTACCCCTCGGGCAGCGTCAGCGCCGAAGAGCGCGCTCAAATCGAGGCCTGGTTGAGGGGCCAGCCCTTGCTGACCGCCGTCGACGTGGGCCCGCTGCACGACCTCTGGTACGACTGAGGCGCCAGAAGCCCTGTACGGCCCGCCGTGGCGGGACGCACCCGCTCCGTACTCGCCCGCTTGCCGCCGCGCCCGGCAGCCCCGACCATTCGGGCATGAGCCCTGCTGCCCCTGCCCCGGATCGCGACCCTGGCTGCGCCCCTTACCGCGACCCCAAGCGTTACGCCTGGCTGCTGTCGGCCTTGTTTCCGTTGACCGTGGTGTGGCATTTGCTGCGCTTTGAGCAGACGGGGTGGCTGGGCTGGTTGTTCATCACGCCCTTGGTGATTTACGGCGTGTTGCCCCTGCTGGATGCACTGATCCCACTGGACGAGCGCAACCCACCAGAGGCGGCGGTGCGCCAGCTGGAGGGGGACCCGTGGTACCCCCTGCTGACGGCCCTCTTCGTGCCGCTGTATTTCGGCCTGGTGCTGCAGGGCACGGCGGTGGCGGTGGCGCACGCGGGCGAGCCGGGGGTGTGGCTGGGCTTGGTGCTCAGCGTGGGGGCCCTGAGCGGAGCGGCCATCAACACGGCGCACGAGCTGGGCCACAAGCACCCGGCCTGGGAACGCTGGATGGCGCGCGTGGCCCTGGCGCCGGTCGCCTACGGGCACTTCTTTGTGGAACACAACCGCGGCCACCACCAGCGCGTGGCCACGTTTGAAGACCCGGCGAGCGCGCGGCTGGGCGAATCCTTCTGGGCCTTTTTGCCGCGCACGGTGCTGGGCAGCGTGCGCAGCGCCTGGCGGCTGGAGCGCGCCCGCCTGGCCGGACGCAACCTCGGGCCCTGGCACTGGCGCAATCAATGCCTGCAGAGCTGGGCCCTGACGGTGGGGCTGTTCGGTGCGCTCACCGCCGCGTTGGGGCCCTGGGCGCTGCTCTTCTTGGTGCTGCAAGCGGGGTATGGCTTCAGCCTCTTGGAGGTGGTGAACTACCTGGAGCACTACGGGCTCAAGCGCGCCACGGGCCCGAACGGCAAGCCCGAGCGGTGCCGCCCCGAGCACAGCTGGAACAGCAACCATGTCGCCAGCAATGTGTTCCTCTACCACCTGCAGCGGCACAGCGACCACCACGCCCACCCCACGCGCCGCTACCCCGCGCTGCGCCACTTCCCCGAAGCCCCTCAGTTACCGAGCGGCTATGCCGGCATGGTGCTGCTGGCCTATGTGCCCTGGCTGTGGTTCAAAGTGATGGACCCCCGGGTGCTGGCCCACTACGGCGGGGACTTGCGCCGTGCCAACGTGCAGCCCGGCACGGCCTGGGCCACTCAGACCCAGACCCCCGATGCCCCTGATGCCCCTGCAAGCCCCCCTGCCCACCCTTGACCCCCCACCCATGCCCACCTTGCCCCAACCGCACTTTGATCGCTTCTACAACCACGCCGAGTTGACGGACTTGCTGGACGGTTACGCGGCCGCCAAGCCGCGTTTGGTGGAAAAGTTCTCGATCGGGAAAAGCCAAGAGGGGCGTGACATCTGGGTGCTGGCGCTGACCCATACCGACACCGGCACCCACGCCGAAAAGCCCGCACTTTGGGTGGACGGCAACATCCACGCGGCCGAACTGCTGGCCTCCACCGCCTGCCTCTACTACCTGGACCAGCTGCTGCGCGGCCACGGCACGGACGCCGCCATCACCCGCCTGCTGGACACGCGCACGGTCTACCTGGCGCCGCGGCTGTGCCCCGACGGGGCCGAGCTGGCGCTGTCGTCCCGCCCGCGCCACATCCGCTCGGCCACGCGCCGCTACCCTTACGACGAAGCGCCGGTGGACGGCTTGACGCCCGAGGACATCGACGGCGACGGCCGCATCCTGAGCATGCGGGTCCAGGACCCCAACGGCGGCTGGCGCCAGCACCCGGACGACCCGCGCCTCTTGATCCCGCGCGCACCGGGCGAGTTCGGCGGCACCTATTACCGCGTGATGCCCGAGGGCTTGATTCAGGGCTTTGACGGCCTCCAGGTGCGCGTCAACAAAGACGTTGAGGGGCTGGACCTGAACCGCAACTTCCCCAGCGAGTGGCGGCAGGAGTTCCAGCAGACTGGCGCGGGCCCCTACCCCACCAGCGAGCCCGAGGTGCGTGCCGTGGTGGACTTTGTGACCCAGCACCCCAACATCGGCGCGGCCATCAGCTACCACACGCACTCCGGCGTGATCCTGCGCTGCTGCGGCACCCGCAGCGACGACGACATGATCCCGGAAGACCTGTGGTCCATCAAACGCTTCAGCGAGCTGGCCACGCAGCACACCGGCTACCCCAGCATCAGCAGCTTTCACGAATTCAAGTACCACCCCAAGGAGGTCATCACCGGCACCCAGCAGTGGTTTTACGAGCACCTGGGCGCGCTCTTTTGGGTGGTGGAGCTGTGGTCCCCGAACAAGGCTGCCGGCATCACCGACTACAAGTGGGTGGACTGGTACCGCGAGCACCCGGCCGCAGACGATCTCAAGCTGCTGCGCTGGAGCGAATCCCTGGGGCCCGATGCCGCCTTCGTCAACTGGCGTCCGTACCAGCACCCGCAGCTGGGTGAGGTTGAAATCGGGGGCTGGGACCTGATGAACTTCTGGCGCAACCCGCCGCCGCAGTTCCGCGAGCAGGAGGTCGAGCGCTTCCCCTTGTGGATGAACCAGCTGGCGCTCTCGCTGCCGCGGCTGGAGCTGTTGCAAGCGCGCGCGCAGGCGCTCGGTGACGAGACGTGGCGCATCCGCCTGGCCGTGTGCAACAGTGGCTTCTTGCCCAGTTACGTGACGCGGCGAGCGCTGACCCGCGAAGTGGTGCGGGGCGTGGTGTTCGAGATCACCCTGCCACCGGGTGACCCTCACATCGAGCTCATCAGTGGCACCGCCCGGGTGGTGGGCCCGCAGCTGGAGGGCCACGCCCCCAAGGCCAGCCCCCACCACTTTCTACCGAGCCGCGACGTCACCGCCGA
The DNA here is from genome assembly GCF_016093295.1 of Inhella gelatinilytica. Lineage (GTDB taxonomy): Bacteria > Pseudomonadota > Gammaproteobacteria > Burkholderiales > Burkholderiaceae_C > Inhella > Inhella gelatinilytica. The sequence goes on from NZ_JAEDAL010000001.1 coordinate 716,713, forward strand.
TCGCGCCGTGACCGAGTGGCTGGTGCGGGCGCCGCGCGGCACCCGCGTGGTGCTGACGGCGCGACACGAACGCGCGGGCGTGGTGCGAACCGAGCTGGTGCTGGACTAAATCGCAGCAACGGGGCGGCTGGGCCGCCCCCGGAAAACCCGATCAATCGCGGGCCCGGGCCAGCAGCGAGTTGAGCGCATGCTCGAACGAGCCCACGGTACGGTCGATGTTCTGCAACTTGTCCAGCCCGAAGAGGCCGATGCGGAAGCTGCGGAAGTCCGCCCCTTCGTCGCAGGCCAAGGGCACACCCGCCGCAATTTGCAGGCCCTGATTGGCCCACGCGCGGGTGTTCTGCCACTCGGCGTGAGGGGTATAGCTCACCACCACGCAAGGCGCTTGGAAGCCCGGAGCCGCCACGCTGGAAATGCCGCGCGCCTCCAGCAGGCCGCGCACCCGGCGACCCAGCTCCACCTGCGCGGCTTTGGCCGGCTCGAAGCCGAAAGCTCGGGTCTCCTGCACGGCATCCCGCAGCTGCGCCAAGCCGTCGGTCGGGTAGGTGGCGTGATAAGCCATCTGCCCTTGTTCGTGCGCGGCCATGATGGCGGCCCACTTCTTCAGATCGAGCGCAAAGCTGCTGCTGGTGGTTTCGGCCAGGCGTGCCACGGCGCGCGGCGAGAGCATCACCAAGCCCGCGCAGGGGGTGCTGCTCCAGCCCTTTTGTGGCGCGCTGATCAGCACGTCCACACCGGTTTGGACCATGTCCACCCACATGGCACCGGAGGCCACGCAGTCCAGCACGAACAGACCGTCGTGGGCGTGTACGGCGTCGGCGATGGCCTTCAGGTGGTCATCCGGCAGCATCAGGCCGGCGGAGGTCTCGACGTGCGGGGCGAACACGACGGCGGGGCGGGTTCGGTGGATGGTGCTAACGATCTCGTCGAGCGGCGCGGGCGCGAACGGCGCCGTGTCGCCCGGCTGCAGCCGGCGCGCCTTGAGCACGGTGTTTGATGCCGCCACGCCCGCCATCTCGAAGATCTGCGTCCAGCGGTAGCTGAACCAGCCGTTGCGCACGATGAGCACGTCCTGGCCGCCCGCAAACTGCCGCGCCACGGCCTCCATGCCATAACTCCCGCCGCCCGGCACCACCACCACCGCAGCGGCGTTGTAAACCGCCTTGAGGCCCGCCGATAGGTCCTGCATGACCCGGGCAAAGCGCTGGGAGAGGTGGTTCAGCGAGCGGTCGGTGTAGACCACCGAGTACTCCAGCAAACCGTCGGGGTCAATGTGGGGCAGCAGGCCAGGCATGGGGTTCCGCCTTGAAGAAGAGTCTTGGGGACGCCCGAGTGTAGGAAGCGCGCGCGTCGGCGGTCCGTTTGGGCCCCCGCCACTTCACGCCCCAAGAAGGCAACCCCCATGGCTGACGGATCCGCGCGAAGGCCGGGGTTTTGAAAATGAGGGTCCCCAGCGCCCCCGTTTCGCCCCATGACCCACGCTCCTCTTCCCGCTCAAGCTCTGGCTGGCCTGCGTGTGATCGAAATGGGCCAGCTCATTGCCGGCCCGTTTGTGGGCAAGACGCTGGGGGACTTTGGTGCGGATGTGCTGAAGATCGAAGCCCCCGACGGCGGGGACCCGCTGCGCGGCTGGCGACTCCTGCAGGACGGCACCTCGGTGTGGTGGCAGGTGCAGTCGCGCAACAAGCGTTCGATCGCCCTGGATTTACGCTCCCCCGAGGGGCAGGACATCGCCCGGCGCCTGATCACCGAGGCCGATGTGCTGGTGGAGAACTTTCGCCCGGGCGCGCTGGAAGGGTGGGGCCTGGGATGGGAGACCCTGCATGCGCTCAACCCTCGCTTGGTGATGCTGCGCATCTCGGGCTACGGGCAAACCGGCCCCTACCGCGACCGCCCCGGCTTTGGCCTGATTGGCGAAGCCATGGGTGGGCTGCGCCACCTGACAGCCGAACCGGGTCGCGTGCCCGTCCGCTGCGGGGTGTCGATCGGCGACACGCTGGCGGCGCTGCATGGTGTCATTGGCGTGCTGCTGGCGCTGTACCACCACAAGGTGCATGGCGGCCCGGGGCAGGTGATTGACGTGGCGCTGCACGAGGCGGTTTTCAATTGCATGGAGAGCCTGATCCCCGAGTACAGCGCCGCGGGTGTGGTGCGCGAACCCGGCGGCTCGGCCCTGCCCGGCATCGCGCCCAGCAACGCCTACCGCTGCTTGGATGGCGTGGTGCTGGTGGCCGGCAATGGCGACTCGATCTTCAAGCGCCTCATGAGGGCCATCGCCCGCGAGGACCTGGGCGAGGACCCCGACCTGGCGCACAACGCCGGCCGCGTCGCGCGGGTGACCGAGATCGATGCCGCCATTGGCGCCTGGACGGCCCAGCGCCGAGTGGAAGAGGTGCTGACCCACTTGACCGCCGCCCAGGTGCCCGTGGGCAAGGTCTACACCGCAGCGGACATCGCGACCGACCCGCACTACCAAGCTCGCGACATGCTGCTGGCCCACACCACGCGCGAGGGTCGGACCCTCACCGTACCCGGCGTGGTGCCCAAGCTCATGGGTACACCTGGCGGCATTCGCAGCCCCGCCCCGCGCCTGGGCGACGACACCGACAGCGTGCTGGCGGGGCTGGGCCTCACGCCCGAGCAAGTGGCCGCGCTGCGCGAGCGGGGTGTGGTCCGCTGACGGGCCCCGCGTGCAAAACGACCTGATGCTTCCTGGGGTTTGGCACGTCTGGCTAGAGTCCAGGCCGTTGCTCAGGAGTGCGCATGAACCTTTTGCTTTTCTTGGCCGGCCTCGCCGCCTTGGTGCTGGGCGCCGACTGGTTGGTGCGCGGTGCCTCCAAACTGGCGCTGCGCCTCGGAATCTCACCCTTGGTGATTGGCCTGACCATCGTGGCATTCGGCACCAGCGCCCCCGAGATGGCGGTTTCCGTCGGTGCGGTGCTGGGGGGCCAGACCAACCTCGCCATCGGCAACGTGGTGGGCAGCAACATCTTCAACGTGCTGTTCATCTTGGGTCTGAGCGCCCTCATCGTGCCCCTGGTGGTGAATGTGCAACTCATTCGCCAAGAGGTCCCCATCATGATCGGCGCGAGTTTGCTGCTGCTCTTGATGGGTCTGGATGGCCGGGTCAGCCTGCTGGAAGGGGGCAGCTTGGTGGTGCTGCTGCTGGCCTACACCGTGTTCCTGATCGTGCAGTCGCGCCAGGAAACCCAAGCCGCTCAAGAAGAATTCGCGCAGGAGATTGAACCCGCAGCACCCGGCGCTTGGGACAGCCGCTTGCCCGTGCAGATCGGGCTCATCGCGGTGGGTCTCGTCGCTCTGGTGCTGGGCTCGCAATGGCTGGTAACCGCCTCCATCGCCTTCGCTAAGGCGTTAGGGGTGAGCGATCTGGTGATCGGCTTGACCATCGTGGCGGCCGGCACCTCGATGCCCGAAGTGGCCGCGTCCATCACGGCAGCCATCAAGGGCGAGCGCGACATCGCGGTGGGCAATGTGGTGGGCAGCAACACCTTCAACATCTTGGGCTGTGTCGGTGTGTCCAGCTTGGCAGCGGGCGACAACGGGCTGCTGGTGTCGGCTGCGGTGGTGAACTTCGACATCTGGGTCATGTTGGCCGTGGCGCTCGCCTGCCTGCCGGTGTTCCTGACCGGACGAGAGATTGCGCGGTGGGAGGGCGGCGTGTTCGTCCTCTACTACATCGCCTATGTGCTTTACCTCGTCCTGGCCGCCCAGCAGCACGACCTGCTGCCCCGTTTCTCGACCGTGATGATGGGTTTTGTGCTGCCCCTGACCGTCGTCACCCTGGTCGTCGCCCTGATTCGACACAAGAGCCCCTCTGGAGCCAACCCCTGATGAAAACCTGGAATTCCCACAAAACACTGACGGGGTGGCTTTCCGGCCTGCTGCTGGCTGCCTCCAACGCAGGCGCGGCACCCCCAACCCCCTTGCCGGAGCTGGACACCGTGGCGTACATGGGCCGCTGGCACCAGGTGGCGCTGTTCCCCAACCGATTCCAGGCCCAGTGTCTGGACAGCACCACCGCCACCTACACGCTGCTGGACGACGGCCGGGTGCAGGTGGTGAACCGCTGCCGAACGAAAGACGGTTGGGACGAGACCACCGGCGTCGCCCGGCCGCGGGAAGGCGTCAAGCGCGAGGGCGGCCGCCTGTCGCCCGCCTCGCTGGAAGTGAGCTTCTTGCCGGCCGCCCTGCGCTGGCTCGGGGTGGGCTGGGGCAACTACGACGTGCTGCGACTGGGTGCGCAGCAGGAGTGGGCCTTGGTGAGCGAGCCGTCGCGGCAGTACGCCTGGGTGCTCGCACGCAAGCCGCAGCTGGAGGATGCGCAGTGGGCGGCGGTGGAAGCCGAAGCCCGCGCCCAGGGCTTGGACTGGGGCCGCATGCGGCGCGAGCCCCAGCCCCCGGCCCGCATCACGCCTTAAAGGCGGCTCGCCCGCTCCAGCATCAAGCCCGCCACCGCCACAGCCACGACAGCAAATACCTGCCGCAAGCGCGCCGCGGGCACGTGACGGCTGAGCCGGCGGCCCAGCAGCAAGCCCCCCACCGCCCCGGCCGCAAATGGCAAAGCCATGGCGCCGGCCAGGCTGCCGTGCAAGGCGGCGCTGGCCAACCCACTGCTGGCCACCAAGGCCATCACGCCCAGGGATGTGGCCTGGATGTTGGCGAAGTCCAGGTTGGTGCGGCGCTCCAGCGTGGGCACGATGAGGAAGCCACCGCCCACACCCAGCAGCCCGCTGAGCAGGCCCGCGCCCGCGCCCAGGCTGCCCATCACCGCCGCACAGCGCGGCGTCCAGCGCAGTTGGCGCTCCCCGTCGGGCCGGAAGCAAACCGGCTGCGCCGGGCGCGGGCTGCTGCCCGCCGGGCGCGTCATGCGCCAGGCCGTGAGCAGCAAAAAGGCAGCAAAGGCCAGCAGCAGCGGCGTCGGGGGCAAGCGCTGGGCCAGGGTCACGCCCAGCGGTGCCGCCAGCACGCCCACGCCCCCAATGAGCAGGGCGGCGCGGTAACGCACCACGCCCTCGCGCAGCCCCAGGCCCGCGCCCAAGAGCGCCGACAGGCCGACCGCCGTGAGCGAAATGGGCGCCGCCTGCTGCAGGCTCAGGCCAGCGCCAAAAATCAGCAGCGGCACGGCCAGGGCCCCCCCGCCCGCGCCCGTGAGCGCCATGATCAGCCCGACCACGCCGCCCAGGCCAACCAGCAGCGCCGGTTCAACCGCCATGCCGCACCGGCAGGCCGTGCGCGGCCCAGGCACCCACGCCGCCCGTCAAGTTGGCCACTTGGGTGAAGCCGTGGTGCACCAGGAACTGCATCGCCTGCAGGCTCCGCCCCCCGGCTGCGCAGGCGAGCACCAACAGGCGGTCGCGCGGCAGCTCGTGGAACTGCTGCTGGAAGCGGCTCAGCGGCAGCTGCACGCACTGCGGGTGGTCAAAGGCCAGGCGCTCGGTTTCGTGCGGCTCACGCACATCCACCAGCCAGGCCCCCTCGGCGAGGGCTTGGGCGCAATCCAGGGTTTGCATCTGCATAGGGAGGTCACTGCGGTTGGGGAACGGGGGGCAGGAGGGCACGGGCCTGCTGCAGCGCGCCCTCGTCCAACTGACCCGCCAGCGCCGACAGGTGCAGACGGCTAGTGATCAATCGGGTGCGGGCCTCCAGCAAAGCCAGTTCTGCGGCGGCGGCGTCATTCTCCGCGCGCAGCAGGTCCAGCAGGGTGCGGTCCCCCGCCTGCAGCCCAAGCCGGGTGGCGTCCAGCCGCGCCCGGCTGGCTTCCAGGGCGGCGCTGAGGGCGGCGAGCTGACGCTCCCCCACGGCCAAGTCCAACCAGGCGGCGCGGGTCTGCTGGGCCACCTGCTGTCGGGCCCGATCGCGCTCAGCCTGGGCTCGGCTCACGCGGGCCTGTGCCTCGTGGGCAAGCGCTGGGCGCATGCCGCCGGTGTAGAGCGGCAGCACCACTTGCACGCCAATGGCGCCTTGGGTGGCGCTGTTGCGGGCGGCGCCGAAATCGCCCGAACCGCTGAGCCGCTCGCGCGCGGCCTGCGCCACCAAGTCCACCGTGGGCAGGGCTGCACCCGCCACGGCGCGCGCCTGGGCTTGCAGCACCTGAACGCCCAACTCGGCGCGTTGCAGGCCAGGGTTGCCCTGGTCCGCGTCTTGCAACCAGGTGGCCAGCGCACCCGCCGGAACGCGGGGGTTGGCGGCGGGCAGACGCGGGGCAGCATCCGCCGGCAGCGCCCCCATCAGGTCGGCCAGCGCCGCACGCACCACTTGGATCTGAGAGTCGGCCGCCAGGCGTTCAGCCTGCAGGGCCGCTGCACGGGCCGTGGCCTCATGCACATCCGTGATGGGGCGGTCGCCAAGCTGAAAGCGGTCGCGCGCCTCGGCCGCGGCGCGGTCCACCGCCGTTTGCTGCTGGGCCACCAGGCGCAGGCGCTCGTGGGCCAGACCGACGGCAAAGTAGGCCTCCACCACCTGCAGCATCAGCGCCTGCCGGGCCTGGGTCCACTCGGCCTCGGCCATCGACTGGCTCAAGCCCAGGGCCTGGGCTTGGGCGTCGCGCTCGCGGCTGAACAGGGGCTGGCGCAGCATCAGCGCGGTCCGCGTGCCCGTGCCGCCGGTCACCGAGGTGTCAAAGGCCACGCCCTGAGATTGCCCAAAGCCCGGCGCACTGAATTGGGCGCCGCGCATGGCCGTTTCGTGTGTGGCCTTGGAGGCCCCGGCCTCGACCAGCAGCTGGGGGCGCCACAGGGCCTTGGCCTGCTCGCCACGGGCCACACCGGCTTCTCGCGCGGCGCGGGCTTGCGCAGCCTCGGGCGCGCGCTGCTCGGCCCGCTGCCAGGCCTCCAGCAGGTCCAGGGCCTGGGTCTGGGCTTGGGCGGGCACCAGCAGCGCCGCCAGGGCCAGGGTCAACAGGCTGCGATTCATCGACGGCCCCCGGCATCGCCCGTGTGCTCGGCCACCCAGCGCAGGATCTCCGCACTGGGCAGGGCTCCCGAGCGGCGCGCCACCTCCTGCCCGCCCTGGTACAGCACCAGGGTGGGGATGCTGCGGATGCGCGCGCGCACGCTGGCTTTGGGCGAGGCCTCGGTGTCGACCTTGGCGAAGCGCACGCGCGGCTGCTCGGCCGCAGCGGCCTCGAAGTGCGGCGCCATCATGCGGCAGGGCCCGCACCAAGCCGCCCAGTAGTCCACCAGCACCGGCAACTCCGTGCCCTCCAGGAAGGACTCAAAGTTTTCGTCCGTCAGGGCCACGGGCGCGCCGGCCATCAGCGCGGCGCCGCAGCGGCCGCAAACGGGCTCATCGCCCAAGCGCTCCTCGGGCACGCGGTTCTTGGTGCCGCAAGACGGGCACACCAATTGAAGGGGGTGCATGGCGCAGCCTCCGGTTGAAGGGCTTCAGCAGCCAGGCTTGGCGCCCAGCTTGCGCAGGATGGTTTCCATCAAGCACCAGCGCGTGAAAGCGCTTTGCAGCAGGTTGGCGCCCACAAACGCCGTGAAGGCCAGCCACCAGTGGCTCATGAAAAGCGGGCTGCCGGGAATGCCCAGCGCCAGCGACAGCAGGATGAAGGCGCCGGCCACGGCGCGAACGATTTGCCAAGAGGTCATGTCAGTCTCCTAGGGCTTGAACAAGCATTCCAACAATCAAACCGGTGCAGCCGGCGCCGTCGGGGCGGTGCGGCGGTAGGCCACGTAATAGAGCAGGGGGATCACCACCAGCGTCAGCAGGGTGCTGACCAGGATGCCGAAGATCAGCGAGATGGCCAGGCCGTTGAAGATGGGGTCGTCCAGGATGAAGAAGGCCCCCAGCATGGCCGCCAGACCGGTGAGCAAAATGGGCTGGGCGCGCGTCGCGGCCGAGTGCACCACGGCGTCCTTGAGCGCCATGCCGCCCGCGACCTCCAGCCGGATGAAGTCCACCAGCAAGATGGAATTGCGCACGATGATGCCGGCCAGCGCAATCATGCCGATCATGCTGGTCGCCGTGAACTGCGCGCCCAGCAGGGCGTGGCCCGGCATCACGCCCACCACCGTCAACGGGATCGGCGCCATGATGATCAGCGGCGTCAGATACGACCCAAACTGCGCCACCACCAGCAGGTAGATCAAGATCAACCCCACCGCATAGGCCGCGCCCATGTCGCGGAAGGTCTCGTAGGTGATCTGCCACTCGCCATCCCACTTGAGGGCGTAGCCGCGCCAGGCTTCTTCCGGCTGGCGGATGAAGTACTCCGCCATCGGCGCGCCGGTCGGCGTGGGCAGGGTGGCCAGTTGGCTGCGCATGCCAAACATGGCGTAGAGCGGACTGTCCAGCTTGCCCGCCATGTCGCCCACCACGAAGTGCACGGGCAGGCCGTCTTTGTGAAAGATCGGCTGCTCGCGCAGGCTGTCGCTCACGGTGACCAATTCGCGAATGGGCACCACCTGCCCACCCGCGCCGCGCACGCCCAGTTGCAAGAGGGCATCCAGGTCACCCTGCAACTCGGCCGGCAGTTGAATCGTGGCCGCCGCGGGGAACTTGCTCTGGTCGTGCAGGTAGGTGGTGGCCTCGCCCGCCAGGCCCGCTCGGAGTGTGCTCACGATGGCGGCCTGCGGCACGCCCAGCAAGGCGGCCTTACGACGGTCGACCAGCAACAGCTTGCGCGGTGCGTCCACGATGCCCGAGTCGTCCACATCGACCACGCCGGGCGTGGCCTCAAACACCTTGCGCACCGCCTGGGCCAGGGCGCGGCGGCCTTCGGCCTCCGGGCCGTAGATTTCGGCCACCAGGGGCGAGAGCACGGGCGGGCCCGGCGGCACTTCCACGACCTTCACATTGGCGCCGTGGCGGCGGCCAATCTTTTGCAGCGCGGGGCGCAGGCGCGTGGCGATGGCATGGCTTTGCTCGCTGCGGTGGTGTTTGTCCACCAGGTTGACCTGCAAGTCCCCCACCTCGCCGCCCGCGCGCAGGTAGTACTGCCGCACCAAGCCGTTGAAGTTGATGGGCGCCGAGGTGCCGGCATAGGCCTGGATGTGCGTGACCTCGGGCTGCTGCGTCAGGTAGGCGCCCATTTCGCGCAGCGCTGCGGCGGTGCGCTCCACCGGCGTGCCAGCGGGCATGTCCACCACCACCTGGAACTCCGACTTGTTGTCGAAGGGCAGCATCTTGAGCACCACCAGCCCGAAGACCGGTAGCGCCAGCGACAGGCCGATCAAGCCCGCCACGCCCACCGCAAGCAAGCGGCGGTTGCGGCTGCCCTTTTGGGTGTCCAACAAGGGGCGGAACACGCGCTCGAACAGCGGCCCGAGCTTGGCGGCCAGGCCTTGGGGCGCGGCATGGGCGTGGCCGGTGTGCTTCATCCACAAGCGCGCCATCCACGGCGTGACCACAAAAGCGATGGCCAACGACAGCAACATGCCCATGCTGGCGTTGATGGGGATGGGGCTCATGTAGGGCCCCATCAAGCCCGACACAAAGGCCATGGGCAGCAGGGCCGCAATCACCGTCAGCGTGGCCAGGATGGTCGGTCCGCCCACTTCGTCCACCGCGCCGGGGATCAACTCGCGCAGCGTCTTGTGCGGATACAGCGCCATGTGGCGGTGGATGTTCTCCACCACGACGATGGCGTCGTCCACCAAGATCCCGATCGAGAAGATCAGCGCAAACAGCGAGACGCGGTTGAGCGTGAAGCCCCAGGCCCAGGAAGCAAAGAGCGTCACCGTCAGCGTGAGGATCACTGCGCTGCCCACGATGGCGGCTTCGCGCCGGCCCAGGGCCAGGAAGACCAAAGCGACGACCGAGGCGGTGGCGAAGAGCAGCTTCTGAATCAGCTTCATCGCCTTGTCGTTGGCCGTTTCGCCGTAGTTGCGCGTCTCGACCACGCTCACGCCTTCGGGGATCACGGTGTTGCGCAAGGCTTCCACCCGGGCCATTACCCCCTCGGCCACGGCAATGGCGTTCTCGCCCGGCTTCTTGGTCACCGAGAGCGTCACCGCGGGGGCCTCACCCGCCGCGGTGCCGTGCCACACATAGCGCTGTGGCGGCAGCGGGCCGTCCACCACGCGCGCCACGTCCTGCAAGGCCACGGGCTTGCCCTGGCGCACGGCCACGAGCAGCTCACCCACCTCGCGGGCGTCGCGCAGGAAGGGGCCGGCCTCCAGCTGCACCGCGCGGTCGCCGCTGAGCAGGTCGCCCACCGGGGCGCCCGCATTGGCCGACTGCAGGGCTTGGCGCACATCGGCCACCGTCACGCCGGTTTGGGCCAGGCGGTTGGGGTCGATCTCCACCCGGATGGCCCGGCCCGGGCCGCCGACCGTCGTCACCTCGCGGGTGCCCGGCACGCGCTTGAGTTCGGCTTCGAGCGAGTGGGCCACGCGCTCCAGATCAAAGGCCCCGGTGTCGGCCGCGCCGTGCAGGGTCAGCGTGACGATGGGCACGTCATCGATGCCCTTGGGCTTGATCAGCGGCTCGCCCACGCCCAGACCCTGCGGCAACCAGTCGGCATTGGCCTTGACGGTGTCGTGCAGGCGCACCAAGGCCTCGGTGCGCGGCACCCCCACCTTGAATTGCACGGTGAGGATGGCCAGGCCGGGACGCGACACGCTCATCACGTGTTCCGTGCCGGCAATCTGCGACAGCACCTGCTCGGCCGGCCCGGCCACCATGTGCTCCACGTCCTGCACCGACGCCCCAGGGAAGGGCACCAGCACATTGGCCATGGTGACGTTGATTTGCGGCTCTTCCTCGCGCGGCGTCACCGCGACAGCAAACACCCCCAGCAGCAGGGCCACCAAGGCCAGCAGCGGGGTGATTTGCGCGGTTTGGAAGAAGCCGGCGATGCGGCCGGATATGCCCAGGGCGGGGGGGGTCTTCGAGTCCATGATCAGCGGCCCTTCGCGCCCAGGGAGACGGCCTGCGGCTTGAGCACCACGCGCTCACCGGCGCTCAGACCCGACAGGACCTCCACCCAATCGCCACTCACAGGGCCCAAGCGCACCTGACGCAACAGCGGGCGCCCTTCAGCCCCCAGCACATACACCGCAGTCAACTCGGCACGGCGCAGCACGGCTTGGGTCGGGATGGCCAAGCGCGGCGCGCCCTGCACCGCGCCGGGCAGCCACACGCGCGCAAACTGGCCCGGCGTGGCCGCCGTGCCCGCGGGCAGTTCCAAGCGCAAGGTCTGGGTGTGGGTCGCGGCGTCCACGGCCGGCAGCAGCTGCCAGCGGCTGGGGCTGAGGCGGGCGCTGTTCAGGCCGGGAATTTCGAGCTGCAGCGGCGCTTCGGTGCGCGGCGCGGCCGTTTGCGGCACCGCTGCCGTCACCCGCAGCACCGCGGGGTCGTACACGGTCAGCAAGGGGCGGCCCGGCAGGGCCATATCGCCTTGCACCACCGCCACATCGGCCACCACGCCGTCATACGGCGCCTTGAGCGTGAAATGGTCGGTCTCAGAGCGTGCCGCGCCGGCCGCAGCCAGTTGGGCCTGCGCCTGGGCCTGCGCCTGCTTGAACTGCGACTCGGCCCGCTCCAGCGCGGCCTGGCTGATGTACTGCTTCTGGAACAGCTGCTTTTGGCGCTCGAATTCTTTGGTGGCGGCCTCTTGCGCCGCACGCGCGGCACCCACCTGCGCCGCCGCTGCACCGGCTTGCTGCTCGGCCGAACGGGCGTCCAGGCGCAGCAGCACCTGGCCCGCGCGCACGCGGTCACCCGCCTTCACAGCCAGCTGCACCACGGCGCCGGGCACCTGGGCGGCCAGCACCGTTTGCCGCACGGCCTCCACCACCCCGGTGTAAGCCGTGACCGGCCCCTCGCTGCGCGCCGCCACGACCAAGGTCTCGGGGGCGGCCGGCGTCGGCGCGGCCAGGGCCACGCTGCTAACGAGGCTGAATCCAACCCAGGCCGCGGCCCGGCGCGTCATTCCCCAGCTGTTTTGATGCATTCGGTGTCTCCGAGGCTTCCATTGGCGAGTCAATGGATTTATTATTTAGCTAATCAGTTAAACAGTCAAGTACCCACCCATTCTGACAAGGCCGGAGCCATGAGGCATCATCCCGAACCCCTACCCAACCCCTGTCCCCGCATGGAAGGCCTGCCTCCCGAAGCGCTGACGCAGGTGGCGGCCTACTTCCAAGTGCTGTCCGAACCCACGCGTCTGCAGATCCTGAACCTGCTGCGCACGGGCGAGCGCAACGTGGGCGAGATCGCCCAGGCCTGTGGCTTCACGGCGGCCAATGTCTCGCGGCACCTGTCGCTCCTGACCCAGCACGGCCTGGTGGCGCGCGAGAGCCGCGGCACGGCGGCGTACTACCGCATTGCCGACGAGTCGATCTACGCGCTGTGCGACCTCGTGTGCGGCAACATCGCCCGCCAGCTGGAACGACAGGCCGCCGGGCGCCAGGCCTTTGTGCAGGCCACCCCCAAGGCCCCGCGCAGCCGCCCCCGCTGAGACTCGACGGTGAGCCTTCCCCTGCACCGGGTCGATGTGGACCGGCTCGACACCTGGACCCGCTACCGCGCCGGCCTGTGCGACCGCTGCCACGCCCACTGCTGCACCATGCCCGTCGAGGTGCGGCTGCCCGATTTGGTGCGCCTGGGGCTGGTCGACGCCTTTGAGGCCGAACACGTGGAGGTGCGCCACCTGGCCAAGCGCTTGATCCAGGCCCGCGTTGTGGCCCGCTTCAACCACAAGGACGGGATCTTCACCCTGGCCCGCCGCGCCAACGGCGACTGCCTCTACCTGGACCCGCAGACCCGCCGCTGCACCACCTACGAGACCCGGCCCACCACCTGCCGCAAGCACCCCCAGGTGGGCCCACGGCCCGGCTTCTGCCCCTACGGGCCCCGGGCCCAAGCCAACCGCGCTGACCCCGACGCCTGAAGACCGGCTGGCGCCATCCCGCCCCATCCGGGTCTAGCATGGCCGGATGCGCGCTTTTTCTTCTCTGTGGGCCCGCCCCTGGGTTCGCCGTCTGGCCTGGACCCTGGCTGGCACCGTCACCCTCACCGCCCTGCTGACCTTTGCCCTGCCACCCTGGCTCAAGGGCCGGCTGGAGGCCGAGGGCACGGCCCAGCTCGGGCGCACGGTCACGCTGGAGCGGCTGGCGTTGGCCCCCTGGCGGCTGGGCGTTTCCTTGCAAGGCCTGAGCATTGCCGGACGCGAGGGCGAGCCCCCGTTGCTGACGCTGGCGCGCCTGGACACCGCCCTGGCCTGGAAGAGCCTGTGGCGCGGCCAACTCGTGCTGCGCCACCTCACGCTGGACGCCCCGGTGCTGCGCCTGGCCCGCACACCCGACGGGCGCAGCAATGTGGACGACGTGCTGCAGCGCTTCGCCAGCGCGCCTGCCGCGCCGTCGGGCGAGGGCCCCAGCGTGGCGCTCTACAACCTGACGCTGACGCAAGGGCAGGTGCACCTGAAGCAAAGCGAGCAGACCGGTCTGGTGGACGCCCTGGAACTGGGCCTGCCCTTTGTCTCCACCGCCGAGGTCGATGAAGCGGTGTGGGTCGAACCCCGCCTGGCCGGGCGCTGGCAGGGCCAGCCCTTTGCGCTCAGCGGCCGCAGCAAACCCTTTGCCGATGCCCTGGAAACCGAACTCGCGCTGCAGTGGCAGGGGCTGGATGTGGCGGCCCTGCTGCGCTGGCTCCCCAAGCTGCCCGCCCTGCAAGGCCTGGAACTTGAAGCCGCCCAGCTGGGGGGCGACCTGAAGCTCGCCTTCCGCCTACCGCCCAAGAAGGCGCCCGAGCTTGTGGTGTCGGGGCAGCTGGATCTGCAGAAGCTGCAGGCCCAGTGGCCGCGCGGCCCGCTGGCCCGCCTGGACCTGCCCCAGGCCCAACTGAACCTCGGCCCCAGCCAGCCGCTGCGCCAACAGTTCCACGTGCAGGCGCTGCGCGTGGCCCCAGGCACGCTGCAGCTGCGCGGCCCCGAGGGCCGCAGCCTCACCCTGTCCGACACCCGCCTGGAGCTGAACGCCCTGCGCTGGCCGCTGGCCGAGGCGCCGGCGCGCTGGTCGCTCGCCACCGCCCCGCGCAGCCCGGCGGGCGAGAAGGCCAAGGACGCCGCGCCGTTGCTGCAGCTCCAGGCCGAAGGCCAGTTGCGCGCGGCCGAACTGAGCGCCAGCTGGCGCGTGGACGAGGCCCGCTTGGACCCCCTGCTGGCCTGGGCCCGCGTCCCCGCGCTGCAGCCCTGGCGCGTGCAAGGCCGCGTGAAGGCCGACGGCAGCCTGAGCCTGGCCGACCCGCTCGACCCGGCCGCCGCTGAGCGCGTACAAGCCACCGTGAACGCCCTGGAATGGGCCGAGGCCCAGGCGCGCCATGGCGACGACGTTGCCCTACGCGGCGGCCAGCTGCAGCTGCAAGGCCTGCAGTGGCAGGCTGCTGCGCCCACGGTCACGGTGCAATCCCTCCAGCTCAAGGCAGCCGAGCTGCGCCTGCGCCGCCGCGCGCAAGGCTTGCTGGCCGGCGGTCCCCCAGCGCCCACGGGCGACGGCACAACCCCCGCACCTGACACCCCGCCGCCCTTCGCCCTGCGCCTGGGCCGCTTGGCCCTGGCCGTGGACCAGCTGCAGTGGGCGGACGAGCGCGCTGCCGGCCTCTACGGCCTGGAAGCCGAACGGGCCCAGGTGCAATGGGCCGGCCGCGGCCTGCAACTCGAAGCCCAGCCCCTCAATTGGGAGGCCGGGCGCCTGACCCCCACGCAAACCCGCGTGCAACTGGCCACCGGGCCGCGCCAAACCCCGGCCACCCTGCGCTGGGAGGGCGAGCTGCGCGGCGCGCCCTGGCAGGCCAAAGGCCGGCTGCGCCTGCAACGCTGGCCGCTGGCCCTGGCGGACGCCTACGGCCTGGCCCACACGGGCCTGGGCCTGCGCGACGCGCTCTTGGGCCTGGACAGTCAGATCGACCTTCAGCCCGAACGCCTGGGCCTGCGCGGGCAGGCCGAGCTGCAAGCCTTGGACTTGGTGACCGTGCGCCACGACGCCGGCGTGCGCTTTGTCGACCAGCCCCTGCTCGCCTGGCAACGGGTGGGCGCCGAGGGCCTGAACCTGGCGTGGCCGCTGCAGGGCCACGCCGCCCCCCGCCTCCAGCTCGACCTGCTGACCGTGCAAGGCCTGCAAGCCCGTTTGATGGTCGACGCCCAAGGGCGCCTCAACCTGCGCGGGCTGGAAGGGCCGGGCGGGGAGAGCGCCGCCGGCCCGGCGAGCCCGGCAACGCCCGCCGCCTCAGCCTCCGCAACCGCAACCGCCAGTGCCCCGATGCCCCGCCCCGTCATCGAAGTCGGCCGCATCCAACTGGACAACGCCGCCGTGGACTTTGAGGACCGCTTCGTCAAACCCAACTACCGCGCGCAACTGGGCCGCCTCACCGGCTCGCTCGGGCGCTTCCACAGCGAACAGCCCGCGCAAGCCCCGCTGCAGCTGACCGGCACCGTGGCCGGCACCGGCACGCTGCAGGTCGAAGGCTCGGTCAACCCTTTGCTGCAGCCCCCGCAGTTGGACATCCGTGCCCAGGCCAGCGACGTGGAACTGGCCCCCTTCACGCCCTATTCCGGCAAGTACTTGGGCTACGGCATCGACCGCGGCAAGCTGGGCAGCACCTTGCGCTACCAGGTCGGCGCCGACGGCCGCCTGCAGGCCGACAACCGCGTGGTGCTCAACCAGCTCACCCTGGGCGAGGCCGTTGAGAGCCCTGAGGCCACCGGCCTGCCCGTCAAGCTGGCCCTGGCCCTGCTGTCCGACCGCCACGGCGTGATCGACCTGAACCTGCCCGTGGAGGGCTCGCTGCAGGACCCGGAATTCCGCATCGGCCCCGTGGTCTGGAAGCTGATCGGCGGCCTGATCACCAAGGTCATCACCTCGCCCTTTGCCTGGATGTCCGGGGGCGGGCCCGAGGGCAAGCCGGTGGAGCTGCGCTTCGCCCCGGGCCAAGCCCAGGTGCTGGACCCCGCCCCGCTGCAAACCGTCGCGCAGGCGCTGCTGGACCGCCCCCAGCTGCAGCTGACGCTGACCGGCGCCGTGGACACCCACGAGCGCCGCGCCGTGGCCCTCGGCCGGATCGACACCGCCTTGCGCCAAGCCTGGGCGCGCGACCGCGGCCAAGCCGACCAAACCCAGGTGGCCGTGCCGCCCGAGCAGCGCGAGCGCCTGCTGCGCCGCCTCTACGAAAGCCGCCCCCTGCCCAATCGCCCGCGCAACGTGCTGGGCCTGCTGAAGACCCTGCCCGAGGCCGACATGCTGGAGCGCCTGCTGGCGGCCGAGACCGTCAGCGACGACGACCTGCGCGCCCTGGCCGTGGCCCGCGCCAGCACCGTCCGCGACGCCCTTGTCGCCCAACAGGTGCCCGTGGCCCGCCTGTTCCTCGCCGCCCCCAAACTCCGCGGCCCCGAGGCCCCGGCCGGGCAGGCGCAGGTGGAGCTGGGGTTGAGCTTGCCGTGAGGTGACTGGCTTGAGCACTCAACCGACAACGCCAGCCGGTCCACTCGTAGCTGTGGCCCTTCTTGTAGGTTTTCTGCTGGTGTGGCCCCTCGCCTAGCTCTTTGCCTCTTTGGGATTGCCAATATTCCATCTATGGGTGCTTGCCCACGGATCGTGGATAGTTGCCTGGCCCTTGCTTTCAGTAGCGATATTCGGAGCTGGATACCAGGTGCTACGCCGAAGTAATCGCCGTGATCGCTGAACAAAAATCCGGCTGAAATCTGTAGGTGGCGTCATGCCAAGCTGACCAGGCGCGCCGGCTACCCCCCCGCCAACTCCCGATGCAACCACGCCCGCGCCAGGGTCCAGTCGCGTTTGACGGTGGCGAGGGAGATGCCCAGCACCTCGGCAATTTCTTCGTTTTCCAGGCCGCCGAAAAAGCGCAGTTCGACGATCTTGGCGGCGCGGGGGTCAAAGGCTTCGAGGGCGAGCAGCGCCTCGTGCACGGCAACCACATCGCGATCCGGAGCGGCGCCGAGTTGCTCCAGGCCGCCGAGGGTCAGCGGCACCAGGTCGGCCTCGCGCTTGGCGGCGCGGCGGGCCATCTCGTGGTTGACGAGGATGCGCCGCATCATGATCGAGGCCACAGCCAGGAAGTGGCTGCGGTTGCGCCAATCGGTGCGGGTTTGCTCGCTCAGGCGGAACCAGGCCTCGTGCGACAGCGCCGTGGCCGAGAGCGTGTGGTCGCTGCCCTCGTGCCGCAGGTGGCCGCGCGCCAGGCGGCGCAGCTCGTTGTAAAGCGCCACAAAGAGGGCATTGCCCACCGCCGGCTCGGCCGCGGGGTCGAGGTTTTGCAGCCACTGGGTGATCTCCGCGGCGTCAAAAGGCGCGGGGACGGCGGGGGCAGGGTGGGCGGTCACGGCAAAAAAAGTTTTTTTAGGGGCATGAGCCTTTTGGGGGTGGGGGCCTGCGTAAGCGGGTGTCAGACCTGAATTTGGGCCGAGCTGCGGTCCACCACCCACCCTGGAGCATGCCATGTCGCGTTTTACCCCCCCGTCGCCCCGTTCCACCCTCGCCTCGCTGACGCTGGTGCTGAGCGCCTCCGCGCTGACCGCCTGCGGGGGCGGCAGCAGCGAGCCCGCCAGCCCCACGCCCTCGCCCCCGGCGCCACCGGCCAGCAGCCCGGCGCCGGCACCGACCCCCGCGCCCGCTCCGGCCCCCGCGCCTGCACCCGCCCCGGCGCCCTCAGCCTGCGGCACGCAGACCGAGCTGACCCTGGCCGCCCTGCAGCCGTTTGACGGCCAGTACGAGGTCACGGTCTACGACGGCAGCAGCGGCAGCCCCGCCGCCCAGGGCAAGGCCACACTCGCCTTGAACGGCAGCGCGCTGCAGTTCACCCCGGCCGCCGGCCTGACGGGCTCCACCGCCGCCACCGCCGCCGTCACCGCCGTGTGTCAGAACAAGGACAGCAGCGGCAATGCCATCGGTGTGGTGGCGGTGATCGACGCGCAGCGTCACATCGACTTCTTCAGCCCGGCCTTCAGCGGGCTGTACGTGTCCGGATCGGACCTGGGTAGCAGCAACGCCCAGCGCTACTTGCAGGGCACCTTGCCCAAGAACACCACCAGCCCGGCGCCCACGCCGACCCCGACGCCCACCCCCGTCAGCGCCTATGACACCTACCCGCGCTTCTCTGCCGCTGCGCCGGCCACCCGCCAGCCCGCACCGAACGACGTGTTGACCTGGGCCGCCGGCACGTACTACGGACGCAGCACGGCCGGGCCTTGCAGCGTCAGCATCCAGGCCGATGGCAACGTACAGGCCACGATGAATGGCACCTCCGTCAGCGCGGCGCTGAACGGCAACGGCGACAAGTGGGTGCAGCTGGCCTCGAACAGCATGAGCTTTGGCGTCGAGGTGGTCGAGCCCGGCAAGGGCGTGGCCCTGTACGGCTACGCCGGCCGCTTGGCCCTCTTGGAGGTGGGCGGTGTGCTGGACAAGTGTGCGTTGGCGTTCAAGTCCGCCACCCCGCTCACCATGGCCACCACGACAACTGCGCCGCTGCCGGTAAAGAGCTCGGGCCTGACCGCCGCCGACCTGCCGAGCTGGCTGGTGCGCACCCACCACGGCCACGTGGCGGGCAACATGCTGTTCCCGCAAACGGCCACCGCCGCCTGCAGCCTGCAGGTCAGCGCGGACGGGAGCCTGCTGCTGACCGCCAACGGACGCACCTACGCGGCACAACTCAGTGGCGGCACCACGCAGGGCGACCGCGACAGCAGCGAGGCCGGGCGCCTGTCGGCCTACCAAGCGCTCACCGGCGCCCGGGATTGGGTGTGGAACCTGACGGCGCAAAGTCCCGCCTCGGGCGGCGACATGGTGCAGGTGCAGGTGGAGTTGGCCCACACCGGCGAGCGCTCGCAGGTGAGCTTTGCGCAAGCCCAGATCGGCGCGGCGGTCGGGGGCCTGCCCAAGCAGCTGGACGCCTGCTACTTCCCGAACTGAAGCCCCTCGGTGCCCTGGGCGGCCGGCCACTCGGGCGGCCGCCCCCAACCCCTGTTGCAAACTGAGCGCATGAACGCTTCTCACTGGTCGGCCGTGAAGGCCCTTTTCGACGCCGCACTGGCCCTGCCCTCGAACGAGCGTCTGGCCTACGTGCAGGCCGCCGCGGTGTCCGAGGCCGTGCGCAGCGAGGTGCTCAGCCTGTTGGCCCACAGCACGGGGGGCGAGCGGGACGAGGCGGGCTTTCTGGCCACGCCCGCGACGGTGGGCGTTGACGGCCCGGCTGCCGAGGCCAACCAACGCCTGGGCGCTTGGAAGCTGGTGGAGCCCCTGGGCAGCGGCGGCATGGGCGAGGTCTGGCTGGCCCGCCGCGCGGACGGGGCCTACGAGGGCGAGGCCGCCGTCAAGCTGCTCAAGCGCGGCATGGATTCGGCCGCCGTGCTGCAGCGTTTTGCGCAGGAGCGCCAGGCGCTGGCGCGGCTGGACCACCCCCACATTGCCCGCCTGTATGACGCCGGCCTGAGCCCCCAAGGCCTGCCCTACTTTGTGATGGAGCGCGTCAAGGGTGAGCCGCTGGACCAAGCCGCTCGCCCCCGCAGCCTGCCTGAACGCCTGGACCTGGTGCTGCAGCTGGCCGATGCGGTCGCGCACGCCCACCGCAACCTGCTGGTGCACCGCGACCTCAAGCCCAGCAACGTGCTGGTGACGGGCGAGGGTCAGGTCAAGCTGCTGGACTTCGGCATCGCCAAGGCGCTGGACCCGCTGGCCGAAGGCGGCGACGCCGAGGTCACCGTCGCCGGGCCGCGCCCCTTCACGCCCAGCCACGCCAGCCCTGAGCAGGTGCGCGGCGAGCCCGTGAGCACGGCCACCGACATCTACTCGCTGGGCGTGCTGCTCTACCAAGTGTTGACCGGCCAGCGCCCGTATGGCCGCGAGGCCCGTACCCCTCAAGAGGCAGCCCGCGCCGTGCTCGACGAGGCGCCCACCCGCCCTTCGGCGCTGCAGGCGCCCGCGGGCGACAGCGACTGGCTGCGCACGCGCGAGCGCCTGCGCGGCGACCTGGACAACATCCTGCTCAAAGCCCTGGAAAAGGAACCGCAGCGCCGCTACGCCACGGTGGACGCACTGGCGCGCGACCTGCGGGCTTACCTGGGCGGTTACCCGGTCAGCGCCCACGCGCCCAGCCGCGGCTACTTGCTGGGCAAGTTCGTGCGCCGGCACCGCCTGGCCGTGAGCCTCGGTGGAGCAGCGGTGCTGGCCCTGGCGGCGGGCGGCGGCGCCACGGCCTGGCAGGCCCATGTGGCGGGGCAAGCCCGCGACCAGGCGCAGCGCCAGCTGCAAGCGGTGCAGCGCATCACGGCGGACCTGGTGTTCCGCTACGGCGACACCGCCACCACCCTGCCCGGTGGCCCGCAGGCTCAGGAGGCCTTGCTGAAGGAAACCCTGGCCCAGCTGGACCCGCTGGCCCGCGAAATGCCGCAAAACGGACTCCTGCAAGGCTTGCGGGCGCAGACCCTGGCTCGGCTGGCGGAGTTGCTGGGCAATCAGACGGCAGCCAACCCCGAACGGGCCGACGAAGCCCAGCGCTACACCGCCGAAGCCCTGAGCGTGGGCCAGCCCTTGTGGGCGGAACAGCACCGCGACTGGCGCTTTGCGCTCTGGTACAGCCGGGCCCTGCGCATTCAGGCCCAGCTCTGGCGGGCGCAGGGCCAGATCGACCGTGGCCTGGCGGCGCAGAAAGAGTGCATTCAACTCATCGATCAGGCTTTGCCCTTTGTGCCGAGCGGACTCGCCCCGCTGGATGTCCTGGGCCGCGCCAGTTTGCTCGCGCAGCGCGCGTTGTCGGTTCTTGAAGTGGGGCAGTTGCACAGCCAGCCCAATTTGCCCAGCCTCAATCAACCCGAGGAGGCGCTGCGCTGGTATGCCAAGGCGGAACCCGACTTCCAAGCCCTGTTGAAGGACCGGGCCATGCTGGAGGTGCTGGACCGCAATGGCGTTCCGGGCGACCCGGCCACGGCCGTGTATCTGGCCCACCAACTGGGCACCGTGTATGGCGCCAACGCATTGGCCTACCTGCGCCTGGACCGGCTGCCCGAAGCCCGCGCCGCCATCCAAGCGGCGCTGGCGCTGCGGCGCGCCAATGTGCAGGCCGAGCCCCGCAACCTGATTTGGCGCGATGGGCTCATGGTTGAGTCCAACACCGAAGCCGTGGTGGCGCTGCGCGAGGGGGACTGGGCCGGCGCCCTCAGCGCCGCCCAACGCGCCTGGGACACGGCTGCGCAACTGGCCGCCGAGCAGGGGCCGCAGAGCAAATGGGCGGGCGCCCCGCGGTATCTGGCCGCGCAAATGGGGCGGGCCCTGGTGGCCAATGGGCGCGCCCGGGAAGCCCTGCCCATCCTGGACCGGGGTTTGCCCCTGCTCAAGGCCCAGGTGGAAAAAACCCCGCTGCCCGTGCACCGGCGGCGGCTGGGTGGCTTGCTCCTGGCCCGGGTGGCCGCTTTGCTGGCGCTGGGGCAGCGCGCGCCGGCCTTGCAAGAGCTCCAGTCCGCGCGGACGCTGCTCATCGAGCTGCGCGACAGCGAGCCCGGCGAAACCCGCGACGCCCAGCTGCTGCTGGCCGAGGCCGCGGCCCTGGGCCTGAGCTTGCAGCCGGAGCGCGCCGCAGCGTGGCGCGAAGAAGGGCTCACCGCGCTGGAGCAAGCGGCCAAAGTGCAGCCGCTGGCCCGCGACCATGAAGCCCTGCGCGAGCGGCTGAAGGGGCCGGCTTCTTAAAATGGTGCATGACCGCCGCTGACCCCCGCTTGGAACTGCTTGCCCCCGCCCGCGACGCCGACATCGGCATCGAGGCCATCAACCACGGGGCCGATGCCGTTTACATCGGCGGGCCCGGGTTCGGGGCGCGGGACAAAGCCGGCAACCCTGTCAGCGAGATCGCCCGCCTGGTGCGGCACGCGCACCGCTTCCATGCGCGCATCTTTGTCACGCTGAACACCATCCTGCGTGACGACGAGCTCGAAGGTGCACGGCAACTCATCCACCAGCTGTACGACGCGGGCGTGGACGCGCTGATCGTGCAAGACATGGGCCTCCTGGAGCTGGACCTGCCGCCCATCCAGCTGCACGCCAGCACGCAGACCGACATCCGCACCCCCGAAAAGGCGCGCTTCCTGCAAGACGTGGGGTTCAGCCAAATGGTGCTGGCGCGCGAGCTGGACCTCGCACAGATCCAGGCCATCCGCGCCCAGGTTCAGCGGGCCAAGCTGGAGTTCTTCGTGCACGGCGCGCTGTGCGTGGCTTACAGCGGGCAGTGCTTCATCAGCCATGCGCTGACCGGGCGCAGCGCCAACCGCGGCTCCTGCAGCCAGGAGTGCCGCCAGCCCTACACGGTGAAGGATGCGCAAGGCCGCATCGTGGCGCATGACAAGCACGTGCTGAGCCTCAAGGACAACGACCAGAGCGCCAACCTGGAGGCGCTGGCCCTGGCCGGCATTCAGAGCTTCAAGATCGAAGGCCGTTACAAGGACATGGCCACGGTCAAGAACGTGACCGCCCACTACCGACTCTTGCTGGACCGGCTGATGGACCGGCACCCGCAATTCAGCGCCAGCAGCGACGGCCATTGCCGCTTCACCTTCACGCCCGAACCCGAGCAGGGCTTCAACCGCGGCGGGACGGACTACTTCGTCAACGGCCGCAAGGAAGACATCGGCGCCTTTGACACGCCCAAGCACGCCGGCATCGCCATCGGCCACGTGGGCCGCGTGGGCGCGGAGGAATTCGAGGTGGTGCTGAACGAGGGCCTGCAACTCAACAACGGCGACGCCCTGACCTGGTGGGACCGCCAGGGCGAGCTGCAAGGCGTGCCGGTGCAAACTGCCACAGCCATTGCGGGCCAGCGCTGGCGCGTCGAACCCAATCTGCCGCGCGACCCCGCGCTGCGGGTGTTGAAGGACCTGTTCCCCAACACCGCGATCAGCCGCAACCGGGACATGGCCTGGGAGCGCCTGCTGGCCAAACCCAGCAGCGAGCGCCGCGTGCGCGTGGACCTGAACTTGGCGCAAACGGCCGACGGTCTGGAGCTGAGCCTGAAGGACGAGACCGGGGTGAAGACGGCTGTGCGCCTCGCGCTGCCGCTGGAAGCCGCGCGCGACGCCAAGCAGGCCGAAACCCAGCTCAAAGAAGGCTTGGCCAAGCTGGGCGACACGATGTTCGAAGCCCGGCGCGTGCGCCTGGCCCTGCGCGAGCCGCTGTTTGTGCCGACCAGCAAGCTCAATGCGCTGCGCCGCGACGGCGTGGCCGCCCTGGAGGCCGCCCGCGCGGCCGCGCTACCGCGACTGCCCCGCGACGCCGCCGTCGAGCCGCCCGTGCCCTACCCCGAGGACGCCCTGAGCTACCTGGCCAACGTCTACAACAGCCAGGCCGCGGCCTTTTACGCGCGCCATGGCGTCAAGGTGATCGGCGCGGCCTACGAGAGCCACGAGGAGCTGGGCGAAGCCAGCCTCATGATCACCAAGCACTGCGTGCGCTTCAGCTTGAGCCTGTGCCCCAAGCAGGCCAAGGGCGTGACCGGCGTGCAGGGCACGGTGCGGGCCGAGCCGCTGACGATCCAGCACGGCGAGGACACGCTCACCCTTCGCTTTGACTGCAAACCCTGCGAAATGCACGTGGTGGGCAAGATGCGCAAGAACGTGCTGCAGCAGCTCAAAAGCGAGCCGATGACCTTCTACCGCCAGCGGCCAACAGCCCCGCGCACCTGAGCGGACGCGCCGCTTGGCGCCGCAGGGCGGTCATTGCCTCAGCGCGCGTTCGCGGTCGCGGGACTCGCGCAACGCCAGCGCCAGCTGCGTGAGCTCGCTGGCCAGGCCTTCGATCACATCCTCCAGGCTGACCACGCCCACCACGCGGCCGGCGTCGTCCTCCACCAGCACGCGGCGCAGCTTGTGGGCCCGCATGGCGGCAATCGCATCCAGCAAACCGCAGGCCTGCGGCAGCGACACCACCTCGGTGGACATCAGGTCGCCCACGGTCATGACCTTGGGGTCCAACTCCTCCGCGAGCACGGCCAGCACCAAGTCCCGGTCGGTCAGCACCCCCAGCGCGCGGCCATCCGGCGATGCGGGGTCCACCACCACCAGGGAGCCCACATGCTGCTGACGCATCAACTGCGCCGCCTGGCTGGCCGAGGTTTCGGGAACGGCACTCATCACAATGCCGCTGCTGAGGTCTTTAAGGGTTCGAGACATGGCTGCTCCTGCGCATCATTCTGGGCACAACGCCCATTGCCGCGCAAACCCGACCCGGGCGCTTTGACCCAGGTCAGAGCCTGACAATGGGCACATGAAAGTGTTTGGCATCGCCGGTCATTCCGGCATGGGCAAGACCACCTTGCTCGAACATTTGGTGGCGGAGTTGGGGCAACGCGGCCTCAAAGTTTCCCTCATCAAGCACAGCCACAAGGACATTGAGATCGATCGCCCGGGAAAGGACAGCTTCCGCCTGCGCGAGGCCGGTTGTCAAGAAGTGCTGCTCTTGGGCGCCTCTCGCTGGGCTTTGATGCACGAGCTGCGCGGCAACGCCGAGCCGTCACTGGACTATCTACTCAGTCGCATCCAAGCCTGCGATCTGGTGTTGGTCGAAGGGTTCAAGAGTGGCGACTTTCCCAAGCTGGAGGTCTGGCGGGCGGAAGTTGGCAAGCCACTGCTGTGGCCCGAGTGGCCCGGAATTACCGCGGTGGCCAGCGATGGCCCACCGCCAGTCAACGCTCCCATCCCCTGGCTGCCACTTGAGGATCTGGGACGGCTGGCGGATTGGGTGCTGCAAGAGGCGGTGTCGCTGGACGATCGCAGACCTCAAACCGCTGTTTGAACCGGGCGGCGCAGCAGGATGGGCAAAGTTGCAGCCATGACAGGCGCCGCTTGTTACAGCCCCTCCCCAACGGCCCGCCACTGGCGAAGCGTCGGTTGGGCCGTGGCCGTGAGCAGTGTGCTGCACGCCCTGTGGCTGTGGCCCCGCAGCATCTCCGTGCCCGCGTCGGCGCCTCAGCGCCCCCGCGCAGTGGAGGTCCGCCTACAGGCTCACGCAGCGCCCGCGCCCCGTGGGGTCCGCGCGCCTGAGCCCAACCCCACATGGCCCGTGCCGCCGCGCCACGCCGCCCCACCCATAGACGCCCAACAGGCAGTCGCGGACACGCCCCCTCCAGGCCCCATTGACCCGTCTGTGAGCCCTGCCGCAGCGGTCGAGCCCCCGGAGGAGCGAACGGGCCGGGGGCTCAAGGCCCTCCCCCCCACCGCCTGGGAGGCCCGTTACACCCTGACGATGGCCGGCGAAGAAGGAGTGGCCATCTTGCACTGGCGCCCCGAGGGCGACCGCTACACCCTGAGCTTGGAGCGCAGCCTGGCCAGCCGGGCCCTGCCCACCTGGCACAGCGAAGGGCAGCTGAGTGCCGAGGGCTTGCAGCCTTTGCACTTCCGCGCGCAGCGCGGCCCGCGCCCACGCGAGCGAATGACCTTCCTGCCCGAGGAAGGACAAGCCCACTTCAGTGCGCTGAATGCCACCCAGCCCGTCGCCGCGCTGACCCAAGACCGATTGAGCTGGCTGGTGCAACTGGTGGCCTTGACCCAGGCAGCGGCGCCGGAAACCACGGAGTTGCCCGTCACCCGGGTGGGCTGGCGCGGCAACACCCAGCAGTTGGTCTTTCGGCGCCAGCCGCCCCAAGCGGAAGATCCGCCAGGGACGGTGCTGTGGCGGGGAGAACTGCGAGAGGGGGGCGGGTTTGAGATCGAGGCGTGGCTGGACCCGCAACGTGGCCACTGGCCGCGCCGGCTGCGTCAACGCTTCGAGGGCGAACCCCGCAGTGAGTGGGTGTTGCAAGCGGGCCCCGCGGATCTGGATCCCAGGGCCCCTTGACCCAAAACGTGACAAAAGGCCAACGGCGCTCGATAAAGGGCTCAAGCCGCGCCCCACACGGCCGATCCCCATGTCATCATGAGCTCGCCTTCTAGGGTCAATCGCCCTTGAAGAACGGGGAAGCCCCCCCAATTCGGACTGTGGAGGAACGTATGCACCTGCTCTATCAATCCGACAGCTACATCGTCGTGCAGTTCGATGTACCCGTGGCTTCGACGACCGGCGCTGAAGAGCTCAGCCTGTCGCGCGGCGGTTTTGAAATCGTCGACAAGTTCGCGCGCAAGGAAATTTTTATCGAAGGCGCGCTGGCCCAGCAGTTTCAAGAAGGTGTCGAGGCCTTGTCGGAGGGCGAGCCCACCGAAGAGGATTACGACGACTTCATCGAACGTTTCGCCAATTTGTCGCAGACGCCGGTGATGATGCACTGAGGTCCAAGGGCCCGCGCTGCGGGCCCTGCGTATGATGGACGCCCGGGTCGGCAGTTCACCCAGGCGTTGCCGTGTGGCTCGTCCACAAGCTAAACCTGCCCCGTTTTTTGGATCCCTGCTGGTTCATGTCCCTGCATGTGCCCGCTGGAAGTCGGCAACCCCCAGCCCCCGTTTGCCCGGGGTGTGGCGTGTGCGTTGGAGACGCCCATGAGCCGAAGCTTGCCTCTTTCTTTTGTGGTGGCCGATGCCCACCAGTTCGCCCGCACCTTGGGCAAAGCCCTGCGGGAGCGGCCCGAGCCGCCCTCCCACGTTGAACTCTTGAACCTGTTGGCGCGCGCCCAGGGTTTGCGCAATTGGCAAGCCTTGCAGGCGGCGCACGCCCCGCTGCCCGACGCCCCGCTCGCCACCGAGGACGCGCCCCTGCCCCTGCCGCTGAGCGACACCGCGCGCAAGGCGCTGATGCAGTTCGACAGCCGCGGCCGCTTGCTGCGCTGGCCGACCAAGTTCAGCGTCCAGGTCTTGGTCATGTGGCTGCTGTGGCAGCACTTTGAATCGCAGCGCGTCTACAGCGAGCGCGAGGTGAACGAGCAACTCAACCGCCTGCACGTGTTTGGGGACCCGGCCACGCTGCGTCGCGAGCTCATCAACCACAAGCTGATGGAGCGCACGCCCGACTGCCGCGAGTACCGCAAACGCACGCCCCGGCCGCCGGACGAGGTGCGGGCTCTGCTGCGCGCCTGGCGGTTGCAGCGGCGCGCCGCATCAAGCCCCGAGGCCCAGGCCCCAAGCCCATAAGGGCAGCGTCAGCGGTGCCAGCGCGGTGCTGAGCAAGATGGCGCGGGACACCAGGTGCGTGTCCGCGCCGCGCACCTCGGCCAAGAGTGCCACGTTGGCGGCGCAGGGCAGGGCGGCCACCAGCACCAGCACGGTGAGCGGGCTCGGCCCGCCCACGGCACTGGCCCAGGCCCAGGCCACAGCCCCCACCCAGACCGGGTGCAGCACCAATTTGAGCGCCGCCAAGCGCAAGGGCAGCGCGCCCACGATGGCGCCTTCCTCCTGGTGCACCCGCCACAGCATCAAGCCCAGGGCAAACAGCGCCGTGGGCGAGGCGGCTTGGCCCAGCAAGTTCACGCTGGATTCCAGCACCCCCGGCAGCGGCGCACCGCCGCTGGCCCAACCCCACAGCCAGCCCGCCGCCACCGCCCAGGGCAGCGGGTTGGTCAGGCTGCCGCGCATCGCCTGCCGCCACGAGCCCGAGCCCGCCAGCGCCAGACACAAGGTGCTGGTCAGGCACAGGTCGATCACGATGGTGGCCGCCACCGGTGCGGCGGCGTCCGGGCCCAGCAGGGAGCTGATGAGCGGCACGCCCATGAAGCCGGTGTTGGGAAAGCTGGTGACCAGCGCCGCAAAGCCCGCATCACGGCGGTCGCGCCCGGCGCGGCGCGCCAGCCACCAGGTCAGGGCCACCAGCCCGGCTGCGCACAGGGCGTAGACCGTGGCCACGCCCCCGGTGCCGCCCTGGACGGCCAGGCGACGCCCGAGCTGGAACAGCAGCGCCGGCAGCGCGAAGAACAGCACCCAGCGGTTCAAACCCGGCAGCGCATCCAGCGGCACCCAGCGCCCACGGCCCGCCGCATAGCCGCAGGCCACCAATAGGAAGAAGGGCAGGCACACGGCCAACACGTTCAGCATGGCGGCGTTGTACACCGACCCCTTGACGCCACCCTGACCCTCGCCCTTCGCATGCCATGATGGACGCATGTTGTGGTCCGGCACCCTGTTTGCATTGGCCGCCGGGCTGATGTGGGGCCTGGTGTTCGTCGCCCCCTTGATGCTCCCCGAGTACCCAGCCAGCTGGCTGACGCTCGGCCGGTATCTGGCCTTTGGGTTGATTTGCCTGCCGCTGGCCTGGGTGGACCGCCGGGCGCTGCGCCAGCTCCAGGCCGCCGATTGGCGCATGGCCGTGCGCCTCTCGTTGGTCGGCAACTTTCTCTACTACCTTGCCTTGGCTGCTGCGATTCAACGCGCGGGCAACCCCCTGGTGAGCGCCCTCATCGGCACCCTGCCAGTGGTCATCGCCGTGGTGTCCAACCGGCGCAATGCCCTGCGCGATGGGCACCTGCCTTGGCGCCGCCTGGCCCCATCCTTGGTGGCCATCGCCGCAGGGCTGGCCTGCATCAACCAGACCGAATGGCAAACCCACGCGCAGACCGACGCCAGCCGTTACGGCAGCGGCGCCCTGCTGGCCCTCGTGGCCTTGGCGGCCTGGACCTGGTACCCCATCCGCAACGCCGACTGGCTGCGCGAGCACCCCGACCGCAGCCCGCGCGCCTGGGCCACGGCGCAAGGTTTGGTGTCCCTGCCCCTTGCCCTGCTCGGCATGGCCGCGCTGGCGGCGGGCGCGGCCCTGGGTTGGGCCCCGGTCGCGTCACCGTTTGACAGCCCCCTCGGGCCCAACCCCGCTGGCTTTGTGGGCCTGATGCTGCTCATTGGCCTCGCCGCCAGTTGGGGCGGCACGCTGTGCTGGAACGAGGCCTCCCAGCGCCTGCCCACCGCGTTGGCTGGGCAGCTGATCGTCTTTGAAACCCTCTCCGCCCTGGCCTACGGCTACCTCTGGCGCGGCCAGTGGCCCAGCGCGCTTGCCGCCACCGGCATCGCCCTGCTGATCGGCGGGGTGATTTGGGCGCTGCGGGTCAAACCGGTACCGGCGGACGACAGGGTCTATTCACAGGTTCATTCCTGAGGGCGCGATTTATGTGTATAAACACCTATACACACAAACATCGTGGTGTGAGGATCACATGAGTACCGTGCGCTGGAACATCGCTGTATCGTCGGAAGTGGATCAATCCGTCCGCATGTTCATCACCGCCCAAGGCGGTGGGCGCAAGGGCGACCTGTCCCGTTTTATCGAGGAGGCGGTGCGCGCCTACCTCTTTGAACGCGCAGTTGAGCAAGCCAAAGCCTCAGCGGCGGATCTGGACGAAGCCGAGCTCAACGACCTAATTGGTCGGCCCTGAACAACTCAGTTCGCGCCCATCGGAACGGATGCATGGCGCGTTGAGCGCCAGCTGAGCAGCAACTCGGCCAGTAGCACCTGCCTGAACAGGGCGAGCAAAAGCACCCGCAGGTGCGCCAGGATCAACCGCAGGTTGTGCCCGGCACCGCACAACAGCGCGTGCATCGCGTCGCCCAGGCTGCCCTTGAGCCAGTTCCGGTGCAGCAACCCGTCGTTCTTCATGTGCCCGATGGTCGGTTCGATGGCGTTTCGCCTTTTGAGCAACCGCTTGAGCTTGTCCGGCAGCTTGCGCGTGTGCGCCAGCAGGAGGCGGCAGCCCGGGATCTGTGCGCCCTTGTAGCCGCGGTCGGCCAGCACGATCTTGGGTCGCTCGCCCGTGAGGATCTCCACCTGCTCGATCTGCTCGGCCGCCGTGTGCCCGTCGTACGGGTTGCCGGGCATCGAGCGCATGCCCACCACCACGCCTTCTCTTGCCGTCACCGCCAGGCTGACTTTGACGCCGAACTCGTACGGCGTTCTGGCCTTGCCCTTGGCGATGCACTCGACCTCAGGGGCATGCAGCGCGTAGAGCTTGTTCTTGCTGTCGCGGCGTTGGGCGTGCAGGCGCTGCGCCGTGGCCAGCTTGGCCTGGAGCGCAGTGCTCATCTCCCCGCCCTTCCTTTGCACGTCGCGGATGACGCGCCCCAGCAGCGTGCGCAGCTTCTTGACCTGGCCGCGCATGCGGCGGAACCGTTTGGCATGCGCATAGCGCCCGGCCTGCAACTCAGCCGCCTTGCCCACGCGGGTGTAGCTCTGGCGCAGCGGCAATCCGTCGGCCTGGGCCGCCCGCACGAGTTGTTCGCGGGCGCGATTGAGCAAACGGCTGTCGGTGGGGTGGGCGATGGCCTTGTCTTGTACGGTGGTGTCGATAACGACGGTGGCCAAGCTGTTGCGCCGGAGCACGCCAGCCTTGCCTGCCGCGGCGATGCTTTGCGCCAGCAGCCACTCGCAACCCTCCTCGCCGATGCGCACGCGCCAGCGCGTCAGGCTGGAGGCATCGCAGGGCAGTTCGTGCTGGAAGTAGCGCTCCCCGCTGAAGTGCTGCCAGTAGGGGTTCTCGCACCAGCGCTCGACCAGGCCCTCGTCGCTGATCGCGTAGACGTGCTTGAGGTACAGCAGCGCGGCCATCAGCCGCGTGGGCAGCGCGGGTCGACCGGTGGTGCCGGCGAACTGCGGGCCCCACTGAGTCTCGAAGGCGTGCCAGTCGATCAAGCCACCCAAGCGCACGAGCTCGTGACGTTGATCGATGAGATTGACCAATTCCAGCCGGAACAGGTCGTGATCGTTGGCGTTGGCAGCTGGCTTGGCGCGCATCAAGTCCCCGGCCGGAATTGCAAGAAATCAAAGGGCATTGGATTGATTTCTTGCAAACCACGCCATCGGCATTAGCCCGTCCAGTGGCTCCTCGCTCCTATGAAAACAACGCGGCCGGCGGGTTGTTCAGGGCCGACTAATTGACGAGGCGGTGCAGTGGGCGCGTGAGCACTGATGCGTGTCGTGCTCGACACCAACGTGCTTCTTGCGGCGTTGATTTCGCCACACAGCCCGCCCGACACCCTCTACCGGGCGTGGATGGCCGGCCGCTTTGAGTTGGTGACCGGTGCCGCACAACTCGACGAATTGCGCCGAGTGAGCCGGTACCCAAAAATCAAAGCCGTCCTCCCCGCCCACCGCATCGGCACCATGATCAACAACCTGCAGCGGGCCATCGTGCTGAACACCTTGCCCCCACTCCCGCATGGAATGGAGATCGCGGATCCCAACGATGCCTTTCTTGTGGCCTTGGCGATCGCCAGCGAGGCCGATTACCTCATCACGGGCGACCGCCGCGCTGGACTGCTACAGCTTGGCCACATCGGCCGCACACGGATCGTCACACCGGCGGGGTTTTGCGGGTGATCGGGAAAGGGGGACAGCTAAAGATCTGACCACCAATGCTCCGTGGTGCGATGGTGAACTCGGGGCGGGTTTGGCCGCGCCCGCGGGCCTTAAACCAAGGGGCCTCCGCGAAAACCGCGGGCAGTCCAGATCGACGTGTTGTTCAGGGCCGAATAGTTCAAGTATGGACCCCGGAGCCACCACCATGTAACGCGACCACTGGATCAGCCTGGGGGGCAGTTGCGTGATCCCAGTCACCAGCCGTCATGGCTTCGCATCTGGGGCATTTTATTTCGCCCACCCACATTTTGTCGATTGATTTATCCCCTGTGCTCCCAAGGTGAAGATACATGCCTCGTTTTTTGTAAAATCTCTTAGCTGATTCCGCTATAAATTCTGCCAAGAAAAAGGCATAAAGGCCCAAAATGATTATTAACTTAAAAGCTTTATAAAAAATTGAATCGCCGTCGCCTGGAATGCCGATAAAAAGAAGTACCGGAATAAAAAAGACACCAGACAGGAAATGCAAAAACCACGGTCTCTTTGCCCCAGCACTCAAACCAACCTTCCCCTCATATCCGCACGCATCACATTTTGCGACCCATGCTGAAACCATTGGAAATTTGGCAAGCTGCTGCGCAATCAATTGTCTTTGCCTTTCAAGTTGCTCTTTCTTTGCCAGCTGCTCTTTTTTATAAATCTCATTTTCCTGAATTCGCTCCAGCTCTCTTTCTTTGGCTTTAGCAGCCTCCCTTGACTTCCGCTCTTCAATGAGCATTAAAATCGGCTCTACATATTTATCAACAACTTTAATTAGACCGCTAATAGTCGGCAGCATGTCTGGAAATTCGAGGGCCATTTCCGCGAGCTTGTGCTTTGTGCGCTCAAGGATGGAAAGCTTTTCTTCGTTGCTTCGTTCTTCCGATTTAACAAATTCCTCGAATGACCTACAAACCTCTTGCTGTGCATCATCTGTCGGCTCCATCACTGCAGCAAGCAACTTAACCATTAACAATCTAATTGTATCATTGTCCCTTCGCTCATTTTTTTGAAGGAACTCAGTGCGTCGCTGTTCCGCCAGCTCACGTTGAACCGCGAATTTCCTCTCAGTATCCTCTACAAATTTATCAGCTTTATCTCGCATTCCCTGCAAATACATCGCCTCCTGATCTGCGCTGTTCGTTGCGCGAATAACTTCAAGGTCACTAACATTCTTTCCTGCCGCTCGATCTGCCAGCAGTGCATTTAAACGTCCCTTGGCGCTCACTTTTAACCCCTGATGTAGTGTTGCGAATTTTCGACCACCACCAAATGATGGTGTGCTGTTGGAAATTTAGAGCCCCATGCCGTTACTACTACGACCGCTCGGCACTCGAGCTAGGGCAATTCGAGCCCTTCTCAAACCTCAGCGGCAAGCGTTTGGATCAGATCGGTGTCCCGGACCCAGCGCGCCATCGGGCGCAAAGCCTGTAGCCGGCCTTGCGCAGCCTGGCCTGTCCTTAGGGTGATCCAGCCGGCAGCCTGGGTAAAGCGAGCGGAATAAGTAACCACCCAGCATTCAACTTTCTGGCGCTTGTGCTGTTCTTGGAGCGTTTTGAACTTGGCGATGTCACCGACCAGGCTATCCCGCGGCACATTGGCCCCCTCGACCTCAAAAGCGCGCACCACCTGCCTCTCGGCATTGCGCCAGACCCAGTCCACTTTGCGGCTGTGCCCGTCAACTAGGAGTGGGTATTCGGCAATCACCTCCATCACCCCAGCAGGGCCGGTGCCACCGATCACCTCCAGCCCACGTGTAGAGCCGGCGCGGCGGATCACCTCGTTGACTTCGGCCAGACTAAGGCCGGGTTGGCCGTGGCGACTGGGGAACAGGTCTTGGAACATGGCGGCTTCACTCCCAAATGTTTTGGTTGTCCGGCAAGTTACCCCGTTGCTCTGAAGCCCGCGCCTGCACGTTTACCCTAGTTGTTTGGTAAAAACGACTGACGCGCATCAACCGCCCCAGGGAGACGGTGAAGGACCTCCTTCCAATGAAGGAACAAGTAGTCGCAGCAAGTACGCAGCGCTGGGCTCCCAGAAACCCTCTCGGCCTACGGCTACCTCTGGCGCGGCCAGTGGCCCAGCACGCTTGCCACTACCGGCATCGCCCTGCTCATCGGCGGGGTGATTTGGGCGCTGCGGGTGCGGCCGGTGGTGGCGGAAAATACAAAAATTTGTATCATTGGCCATGGTTGAACCGAAACCCGTCGCCTTTTGCGGCAGTTCATTGGAAGACCTGCGCGCATTTCCACTTGCCGCCCGGCGGGAGGCCGGCCACCAGATCGACCAAGTGCAGAACGGCCAGGCACCAGACGACTGGAAGCCCATGAGCGAGAACCGATTTGCCAGCGTCTGGGACGCCATTGAGGACACCCCGGAAGAAGCGGAAAACATGAAACTGCGGTCCCTGCTGATGACCGCGTTGAAGAACCACCTGACTCACGCCGAAATGAGCCAAGCCCAAGCCGCCAAACTTTTCGGGGTAACGCAGCCGCGTGTCTCCGACTTGATGCGCGGCAAGATCAACCTATTCGGCCTGGACGCCTTGGTAAACATGGCAACCGCGGCCGGGTTGCGGATCGAATTGCGCGTGCTGCAGCCCGCCTGAACCCTCAGCGGCGAGCTGCCCTGGCTAACGGCACCCTGTCGACGTCTTCCGGCCCTGCGTTCAAGCCAGTGAGCAGCGGCTCAACCAGGCGCGTGAGCAGGTCGTTCGGATGGATTGAGGGACGGGCTAGCCACCGGGTCAAAAATCAGCTCCACCCCATTGCCACAGGGGTCGCTGAAAAAGAGCTGCCCCTGGCCCGTGCCGGGCACCTCGGCGGCCCGAAAGGCCACGCCGTGCGCACGCAAGCGGGCCTCGGTCGCGGCCCGCTCCGTCGCCCGGAACGACACATGGTTGAAATGCGTACCGGCCGACGAGGCGGGGTGCTCGTCGGGCCCCGCTTCGCTCAGGTGCAGCACGTCTTGCCCACCGGCATACAGCCAATAGCCAAAGCTGCGAAACGCTGGGCGCGGGCCCAGGGTGAGGCCCACGACCTCACAGTAGAAATCCCGCAGGGCATCCAAGTCCGGGCGGGAGGCGCGCAGGTTGAGGTGGGCGAAGCTCAGAACCGTCATATCAAAGCGCCCGCGCAAAGCAGTTGAACGGCACGCCGGGGAAGTGCGCGAACCCGACTTGCTTCTCGACCGCAAACCCCAGCTTTTGCAGCACCCGGCTGGAGGCCGGGTTGTCCGGGTGCACCAAGCCAATCAAGCGCTTCAGGCCCAGCGTTTGGCGGGCGAAGTCCAGCGACGCCTGCCCCGCCTCGGTGGCCAGGCCCTTGCCCCAATGCACGGGCCAAAAGCGGTAGCCCAGTTCCGTTTCGTTCAATTCGGGCAGAAATTTGAGCCCACTGAAGCCAATCACCTCGCCGGTGGCCTTCCACACACAGGCAAAGCGCCCGTAGCCCACGTGCTCGTAGTCATGGAAGGGCCCCTTGTCCATCGCCTCGCGCGCCGCCGCCTCGGTGGTGATGGGGTGCGGCTGGGCATAGCGAATCATGTCCGGGTCGGAATTCATGCGGATGAAGGCCTGCAGGTCGTCCGGGGTGAAGGCGCGCAAGATCAGGCGCTCGGTTTCGATGACGGTGTTCATGGTGGCAGTGTCGGCTTAAGCAGGCGTCCGAACCGGCAGGCATCAAACCCGGCGGGCGTGCAGCACGACGTCCGTGCTCACCACGCTGGCGTTGGCTGGGCTGGGCAGCAGGGCGCTGTGCTCCAACACAAAGCCTGCGGCCCGCACCCGGGCCTCGATGTCGGGCCGTTCGCGGTAGAAACTGTGCACGCGGTCCCCATTGGCCGTGGTTTGCACGCCGCTCTGGGCGGGGTCACCGGCCACGGTGGTCAACAGCAGCGGGGCCCCAGGCCGCAGCACGCGGTGCAGTTCCGCCAACGCGGTGGCGGCATCGCGGTCGTCCAGGTAGCTCAGCCCAAAGCAAAAGGCGGCGCCATCAAGGTTCAGCGGCACGCGGTGCAGGTCGCGCAGGTCGGCTTCGATGCGCTGCGCGCCGGGCACCCGGCGCTGCACCTCCACCAGCATTTGCGGCGAGCGGTCCACGCACACGAGGTGCACCTCCGGGCGTACTCGGCGCACATAGCCCGCCACGGCGCCCGGCCCACACGCAAGGTCCAGCACGGTGCAGGGGCCCGGCGGCAGGCTCGCCACAAAGTGGGCGTAGTGCGCGTCGTAGTCCGTCAGGCCGAAGTACTTCTCGGCGTAGCGAGCGGCGTGGCGGTCAAAGGTGGCCACGGATTCGGCGCTGTAGTCGGCGGCGCTCACCGATCGCGCTCCAGGCTCTTCTCGTAAATGCGGATCGGAGCGCCTTGGTGCTCGGCCTCGGCCAGCAGCGACCACCCGCCGCGCACAAACAGTCGATCGGCTGTGGCCGTGGCGGTGTAGAGCGCCGCAAAGCCCAGGCGGCACGCGTCCGCCTCCAGCTGGGCAATCAAAAACGCCCCCACGCCCTGCCCGCGCCAAACCGGTTGCACGACCAGCGCCCCCAGCCACGGGCCCAGATGGGGATGGGTGGCGAAGGGTTCCGCCTTCAGGGCGCCAAAGCCACACGGCACGCCCCGCACCGACGCCACCCGCGCCAACGGCACGCGGTCCGCGTGCTGGGCATACCCGCGAACATCGGCCGCCACATCCCCAGGCCCTCCGGGGCCGTAGTAGGCGGGCCACTCGGCAGTCAGCCAGTGGCAGACGGTGGGGATGAGGGCGGGATCGGCGTGCAGGAGGTGGGCTTCGACGCGCATCACGGCCCGGCCATCACCCCGGCACAAAGTCCGTCGCCGCCAACTGCCCCACCTCGCGCCCGTTCCAATTCTTCAGCGTCACGCTCGCCAGGCCGTCCAAGAAGGCATGGTCGGCGTCATCGAGGGGCAGCAGGGCGCGGGCCACAGCGGCCATGGCCACTTCCACGGCGCGGGCGGTGTTGCCGTCGTCCATCTTGATGGCCACGCCCAGGCCCAGCTCGGGCAGGGCGGCGCAGTAAACCCCCTCGGCCCCGACCTTGCAGAACAGGCGCTCGCCCAGCCGCTCCATCACGCGGGTGTCAAACCGGCCCGTGCCGGCGACGTGGAAGGGCGCCGCCGCCACGGCTTGCCTCAGACGCTGGGCGGCGCGGGCGTGCTCTGGGCTCAGCCCCTGCCCGGTGCCGAAGCGGGCGAAGGCCTGAGCCAGCGCACGCAGCGGGATGCCGAAGGTGGGGATGGAGCAACCATCGGTGCCCCGCGGGGCGTCAGCCAAGCGAGTTCCGGTGGCAGTCTCCAGCGCGGCGGTGATCTCGCGCATCACCGGATGCTCGGGCTCGATGTAGCCGCGCAAGAACCCCGCGGCCTCCTGCCCCTGCACGCGGGCCATCCAGGCGCCCAGGCAGCAAAAGCCGGCGTGTTTGCCCGAACAGTTGTTGTGCAGCGCATTGGGCGACTGCCCGCTGGCCGCCAAGGCGCGCGTGGCCGTGTCCAGCGAAGGCCAGTGCGTGCCGCACTCCAGCGCGTCAGGCGTGAGGCCCGCCTTGGCCAGCATGGCGGCACTGGTGGCGACGTGCAACGGCTCCCCGCTGTGCGAGGCACAGGCCTGGGCCAGCTCGGCGTCGGTCAGGCCCCAGCGCTCTGCCGCGCCGCTGGACACCAAGGGCAGGGCCTGCAAAGCCTTGACGGCCGAACGCGGGAAGATGGGCCGGTCCACATCGCCCAGGCTGAGCCGCACCGCCCCCCGGGCATCAACCACGGCCACTGCACCGCGGTGGAAGGATTCAACGGCGCCGCCGCGCCAGGCTTGCACGAGGATGGGGTTGTTCATGCGCTGATTTTCATCGCGGCGCAAGTTGTTGGGGACTTCCGACTTTTCTTCGTTCAACTCTGAACCGCTGGGGCCTGGGCGCTAGCGGCTTGAATGAATTGTTGGCCTCATGCCCCACCGTTGCGGACAGTAGGGCCCATGAAACCCGGATCAGCCATGCACTTCTCGATGCTCGGGCCGCCGTTCAAAACGTTTAGCCCGCAGATCTTGCGCTTGTAGTGCTGCTTGGCGGTGCAACTGCTGCGGAACGATACCTTCTCCTCGCGCTCCAGGCATGGTTGAGCGGCAATGATGTCATCCGTCCCAACCTTCCACATGCAGAAGTCAGCCCGCCAGTGCTCCATCTTTCCTCCCACCGGACAAGCGGGAGTGCCGTGCGCCCCGGTGGCCGAGGCGATCAGGAGAAATGCGCTTGCGACGAGCTTAGCCATGAGACCCAACCAATGAAAGGACTTCCTTGTGCCGAACTGCCTGCGGTGCGCAGCAAACGGCAACAAGTACCACGATGGGGTTGCGAATTCTCATCGACTCACTCTGAATGGGGAGGTCCATGGCCATTGTCTGCGTCGGGATCGCTCGGACGAGGGCCGCTAACCTGGTGCGGCCTTCGTCACTGCCCTTGTTGATGTAGTGCACATGCACTACATTCGTGCCATGAAGACGGCTGTCATCCCCCAAGTCCGCGTTGAGCCCGAGCTGCGGGCGGATCTCGACTCGGTGCTGCTCCCCGGTGAGACGCTGACCGAGTTCGTCGAAGCCTCGGTGCGGCGCGCGGTCGAGTTTCGGCGTGTGCAAACGGACTTCGCGGAACGCTGCGACGCTTCATTGGCCACCTACGAGCGAACCGGCGTTTCCGTTCCGGCCGAGCAGGTCTTGTCGAAGCTGGAGGCCAAGATTGCAGCACGGGTGAAACAGCTGAGCGAATGACGTTCAGGGTCGAGTTCACCCCAGAGGCGGAAGCCGACCTGGATCGCCTCTTCGACTTCCTGCTCGAGCGGGCCGAGACCGTGGAGGACGCGATGCGTGCCTACGAAGCGCTCGAGGTTTTACGCACCGTCGCCACCAGCCACCTGTCAACCACGCCCTACAGCTACCGCCGGGTGGGCCACCGCCCAACGCTGCGCGAGCTCATCGTGCCCTTTGGTTCGACGGGGTACGTGCTGCGCTTTGATATTCGCTCGCCCGAGCGGGTCCTGGTCGTTGGCGTGCGCCATCAGCGAGAGGAAGACTTCCACTGAGGGCTCTCCGCCGCGCCGCTGGCCACCAGGGGCAAGGCCTGCAAAGCCTTGACCGCCATGCGCCGGAAGATGGGCCGATCCCCGTCCCCCAGGCTGAGCCGCTCGGCCCCCGGGCGTCGACCACAGCCACAGCGTCGCGGTGAAACCGCCAGGACTCAACGGCGCCGCCACGCCGCGCCATCAACCAGGATGGGATTGCTCACGGGGGGATTGAGATGGCCCCCTAGATACCGGACAACACCGCGTCCAAGGCCGACACGAGTGCACTGGCTTGCGCGGTGACGTTGCTCACTGCGCCCTTTAATGACTTGGCGGGCAGCGGTGCGGCGTAGTGCGCCAGCGCGTGCAAGCGCTGGCCCTTGACCGTGATCACCGGGCAGAGCGCGCTGGGCACCTTGGTTGCCAGATCCAATGCTGCGAGCGGAATGGTCAACCGGGTGGGCAATGCATCCAATAGGTCGCTTTGGATCACGACCACGTAAGGAATGCCGTCGGCCCCGCTGCGGCTGGGATTGATGAAAACGTCGTACTGAGCCAAGCGCTGCTCACCAAGGGCGCAAGTCGGCGCCGGGGATGTCCTGCGTCTCAAAACGCCGGTTCTGCGCGGCGATCCAATCGCGATATTCCACTTCGAACGCTTTTTTGCGAGCCGCCAGGCCGGCCTTGTCGTGTGCGGCGCTGAGCTTTTCGTACTGCTCCACCGACAGGATGACGGTGTCGACCTGCCCCGCCTTTTCCACGAATACAGGCTCGCGCTTGGCCTGCGCGCAGAGGCTGCCGAAACGGTTCTTGGCTTCGGTTGCGGTTACACGCATGCGGGCCTCCAAAGATCGAATGGCCATTTTAGCCATCGTGATCTGGGGCCGCAGGGCCTCACTCCAACGCCCGCGTCAGCGCCGCCCGCGCCAGCAAGCGCGTCGAGTCCAGCGTGGGCAGGGGGCTGTTGCCCTCGTTCAGCACCAGGGGCAGTTCGGTGCAGCCCAGCACGACGGCATCGCAGCGCTGCTCGTCCTTCAAGCGCTGGATGACGGCCTGGCAGCAGGCCAGAGCCTCGTCAGTGAAGCGGCCACTGACCATGTCGTCCAGGATGTGGCGCGACACGGCCTCTCGGTCGGCCTCGGGTGGGCGCACACAGTGGATGCCGCGCACGGCCATCGCCTGGGGGTAGACCTCGCTCTCCACCAGCCAGCGGGTGCCAAGCAGCCCCACCCGCTTGAGCCCCCGTTGGTGCGCGGCCTTGGTCACGGCATCGGCAATCGAGATCCAAGGCAGGGGGGACTTGGGCTGCACCCAGGGCAGGGCCTGGTGCAAGGTGTTGTCCGGGCAAATCAAAAAGCCCGCGCCGGCCTTGGCCAGCTTGCGCGCGGAGTCGAGCATCAGCGCCGCGACCTCGGGCCAGTCCCCGGCGTCCAGCGCCGCCAAGTAGCGGTGCAACGAGTGGCCGTGCATCACCACCTCGGGGTGGGCGTGGGCGCCCATGCGCTCGGCGGCCTCCAGGCATAGCGTGCGGTAGCAGAGGGCTGCCCCTTCCGAGGAGCAGGCCACGATCCCAATGGCTTTGAGTGCGTGCATGGCGCGGGCAGGGCAGCGGGGATCTTTCAATCATCCGCCAAGGCCGCGCACCTGAACACGGGAAAATGCCGACCTTTGTTTTGTCCCCACAACCCTCATCCCCCCGGCCACCATGAGCGACACGCCCGCGACCCCCGTCAACCGCCCCGACCTGCCCGACCGCCTCAGCGTGGACCCGCGCAGCCCTTTTCACGTGGCCGCCGTTTTTGAGTTTGAAGTGGGGATCCGCTTCAACGGCAAAGAGCGTCAGGACGTCGAAGAGTATTGCGTCAGTGAAGGGTGGATCCGCGTGCCCGTGGGCCGCAAGGTCGACCGTCGCGGTCAGCCGCTGACGATCAAGCTCAAGGGCACGGTCGAGGCCTTCTACCGCTGAGCCCCATGGCCCCGGCCATTCAGCGCCTCGGTCATACCGAGGGCCAAACCCCCTCGCTCGATCAGCCGCGCGTCGACCGGCGAGTGCAAGGTGCGCCCTGGCGCCAGACCTGGACGCAGCACGAAGCCGGCCCCGTGAGCGCCGGCATCTGGGCCTGCGAGGTGGGGCGGTGGCGCATTGCCTTCCCCGCCACCAAGCAAGAGTACTTTTTTGTACTCGAAGGCCAGGTGCGGCTGCACGGGCCAGCCGGCGCGGTGACGGACGTGGGCCCGGGTGAGGCCGCCGTCATTCCCCCGGGGTTTGAGGGCGAGTTTGAGGTGCTGAGCCCCGTGCGCAAGCACTTTGTGGTGGTGGACCTGGCCGCCCCGGGTCCCCGTGCTTGACCCGCTGACCTGGGGGGGTTTGGCGTTTCCCAGCACACGCCTGGGGCCCGGATCGCGCTAGATTGGACGCCCCGCCGCTGTTCGCGCCCCCGATCGCCCCCCATGACGCCGCCAACCGGCTCTGCCGCAGCCCTGCCCCGTCTCCCCAATCGCTGGCGCCCGTTCGCCCTGGGGATGATCGGGTGGGGGGTGGCGGCCGCCAGCTCAGCCACCGATTGGCAGTTGGAGCTGCGAGACGCAGACGGCGCCCCAGCGGCGGATGCCGTGGTGGCCATCGAAGTGCGCGGGCTGCCCAAAGTGGCGCGCAATGCACGGGCGGAGATGGTTCAGAAGGACCGGCAATTTCTGCCACGGGTGCTGGTGGTGCAAACCGGCACCGCGGTGTCGTTTCCGAACTTGGACACTGTGCGACATCACGTGTACTCGTTTTCGCCCATCAAGCCTTTTGACCTGAAGCTCTACCACGGCACGCCGGCCGAGCCAGTGCGTTTTGATCGCGCCGGGGTGGCCGTGCTGGGTTGCAACATTCATGACCGCATGGCCGCCCACATCGTGGTGGTAGACACCCCGGTGTTCGGGCAAACGGACGCCCAAGGCCGCGTCACACTGGAACTGCCCCCGGGGGAGCACACGGTGCGCGTGTGGCGCAGCGCCTGGGATCAGCGCTGGTGGAGCCACGCCCTCGTGGTGCGGGCCGACGCCCCCCCCAACCTGCGCCTGCAACTGCCCGCACGGCCCTGATTCATGCCCCTCGCTTTGCCTGCCTTTTTGAACCCGCGCCGCATCGAAGGCCGGATCGTGCTGCTGTTCCTGGCCCTGCTGATGGCCGTGCAATTGGCCAGTTTTTCAATGATCCGCCAGAGCATCGAAGCCCGGGCGGAACAAGCCATTGAGGCCCGGCTGGGCACTGCGGGTCGGATGCTGCAGCGGCTGTTGATGCAGCAAAGCATTCATGAGCAAAGCGCAGCCGAGTTGCTGGCCGCGGACTACGGCTTTCGCTCCACCCTCGCCACCGGACTGCACGAACAGGTGGACCGCGAGACCCTGACCTCCGCCCTGACCAACAACGGGGAACGGGTGGGTGCGGCCTGGGCGGCCTTCACCGACACGGAGCAAGCCCTGGTGGCCAGCACCCGTGCCGACGCTGCGCCCGTGCTGGCCTTGGTGGACCTGCAAACCGACCCGGAGTGGCCGGCCCTGGTGCCCCTGGGCCCCCAGGTGTTGAAGCTCACCCGCGTCCCCGTCAACGCCCCCACACGAATGGGTCATGTGCTGATGGGGTTTGCGCTGGACAACGAGCCGCTGTCGGACCTCAAGCGGTTGACCAATGTGGACGCGATGTTCGTGCTTCGGCAGGGCGCTTCCCCCTGGAAAGAATTGGTGTCCTTGCTGGAGGATGAGGACCGTCAGCGCATGGGCACCGCCCTGGCCGACCTCCAAGGCGGGCGCGTCGCTCGCCGCACGTGGGGCGATCAGCAGTGGCGTGCGCAGTTGATTGCCCTGCCCCTGCGCCATGTGGGGCCCGGCGACG
The DNA here is from genome assembly GCF_016093295.1 of Inhella gelatinilytica. Classification (GTDB taxonomy): domain Bacteria; phylum Pseudomonadota; class Gammaproteobacteria; order Burkholderiales; family Burkholderiaceae_C; genus Inhella; species Inhella gelatinilytica. Next base: position 758,851 of record NZ_JAEDAL010000001.1, read on the forward strand.
CGCCCGTACTGGCCGCCACGCTGTGGGCCTCGTTCGACGAAGAAGTCGCTCCCTATCGACAGCTCCAATGGGTGCTGCTGGGCTTGACGCTGGCCGGAGTTGCCGCCTTTGCCTTGGGCAGCGTCTTCACCGCACGTCGCATCAGCACGCCCATTCAAGACCTGGCAGTGGCCGCGGAGCGGCTGGGGCGCGGCGACTATTCAACCCCCGTGTCGATGAACGCCAAATCACTGGGCGAAGTGCGCGACCTGGCGCAGGCGTTTGAGTCCATGCGCGTGGGCATCCAGGCGCGAGAAGCCGAGGTGCACCGCCTCGCCTACTGGGACCCGTTGACCGGCTTGCCCAATCGCGAGCAGTTCTCTCAGCGGCTGCAAGCCGCCTTGACCTCGTCGGGAGGCGGGGCCCTCGGCGCCACGGGGGCCTTGCTGATGCTGGACATGGACCGTTTCAAAACGGTCAATGACGTGCTGGGGCACGCTTTTGGCGACCGCATGCTCTGCGGCATCGCCGAACGCTTGAAGGCGCTGAACTGGGGGGAGGGGGCCGTGCAGGCGCGGCTCAGCGGCGACGAATTCGCCCTGTGGTTGCCGGGGCTGGATGCCGAGCAGGCCTTGGCCAAGGCGCAGCAGCTCTTGAAAGACTTTGAGACCCCGCTCACGCTGGATGACCAAACCGTGGACTTGGGGGCCGGTGTGGGTCTGGCGCTGGCACCCGAACACGGTCCCGACGCCAACACCTTGATGGCCAACGCCGAACTGGCCATGTATGCCGCCAAGCGCCGGCAAAACGGCTGTGTGGTGTACGACACCTCGTTGGACGCGGGCAGCCAGGATTCGTTGTCCTTGCTCAGCGAGTTGCGCCACGCCGTCGAACACAACGAGCTGCGCCTCTTCCTGCAGCCCAAGGTGGATTTCCGCACCGGTCAGGTGAAGGCCGCCGAAGCCCTGGTGCGCTGGCAGCACCCGACGCGCGGCCTCGTGCCCCCGATGCAGTTCATTCCGTTCGCTGAGCAAACGGGCTTCATCCGCAGCCTGACGACCTGGGTCATGGCGGCCTCGGCCCAGGCGGCGGCCCAAGCGCAGTTGGCGGGCCTGCCGCTGCGCATCAGTGTCAACCTGTCCACCCGGGATCTGCTGGATCACGAGCTGCCGCACAAGATCATGGCGCAGTTGGCAGAGGTGCACGCCAGCACCGAACACCTGTGTCTGGAAATTACCGAAAGCGCCATCATGGACGACCCGCAACGGGCGCAGCTGACGCTGGATGCCCTGTCGTCGCAGGGCTTCAAACTGTCCATCGACGATTTCGGAACCGGTTATTCCTCGCTGGCCTATCTGAAACGCTTGCCGGTGGATGAGCTCAAAATCGACCGCAGCTTTGTGATGGCCATGGAGACCGACGCCGACGACGCCAAGATCGTGCACTCGACCATCGAATTGGCCCACAACCTGGGGCTGAGCGTGGTGGCCGAGGGGGTGGAAACCGCCCGAGCTTGGGAATTGCTGCGCGACCTGGGCTGTGACGAGGGCCAAGGCTATTTCATCGGCAAACCCATGCCGCAGGAGCAGTTCCTGCAGTGGCTGCGCGACTGGAAAGCCCCGGTGGCCCCGTTGCCGGCTGGGCCGGGTCGCCCCTAACGCCAGCGGGCCCCGAACCCATGAGCACCACGCCATGAGCCGGGCCCTCGCTTCCGCCCCGCCGCCCTCGACCGCCCCGCCCGGGGGGCCGGAGCAGCCGCACGCCACGCGGCGCTATGCCATCCGGGCCCAGCGGGTGCGGGCGGTCAGCCTGCTCAGTGCCGGGGCCCTGTGCGCCAGCGCCGTGGGCACGGCGCTGCATTCCAGCCTGCTCACCGTGGCGCTGCTGCTGCTGGCCACGGCCGGCGCCTTGGTGGCCTATGGCTTGAGCCGGCGCGGTCATTCCGACGTGGCCGTGACCGTGCTGATGGGCTCCCTCACCGGGGCCTTTTCGTTGCTGATGTGGGTCAACCGGGGGCTGGCCGACCCCGCCATTTCCACCTTTCCCGCCATCTTGTTGTTTGCCGCCCAACTCGGCAACCGCCGTCTGTTTGGCGGCCTGCTGCTGATCATGGTGTTGAACGTCGTGGGCGTGGGCATGGCCGACTTGCTGGGTTGGGTGCAGCGCGCCCCCCGCCCGGTGAATTGGAGCCTGATCCTGGATCACGTGCTGCTACTGACGGCCTCAGGGTTTGCGGTGTGGTGGATTTCGCGCGACCTGCACCGGGCGGTTCGCGATGCGGATGCCGAGACCCTGCGCGTGAAAGACAGCCTGGCGCACATCGAATACCTGTCGCGTCACGACGGGGTCACGGAACTCGGCAACCGCCTCTTGGCCCAAGAGCGCTTCAGCACGGCCGCGGCACACGCCCGCCGCCACGGCCAACAAGTGGCGCTGCTGTATTTCGACCTGGACCACTTCAAGCTCGTCAACGACACCTTGGGGCACCCCGTGGGGGACCAAATGCTGCGCAGCGTGGCGCACCGGGTGAATGCCGTGGTTCGCGAAACCGACACCGTGTGCCGGTTCGGGGGCGATGAGTTCCTGGTGCTGCTGCCCGCCTTGGACAGCGGAGATCAAGCCTCGCGCGTGGCCGGGCAAATTGTTGAGGTGTTGAGCCAGCCGTTCGAACTGCAGGGCCAAAGCATGGTCTGCGGGTGCTCGTTGGGGGTGGTGATCTACCCACAAGACGCCGAGGACTTTGATGAACTGGTCAAGCGCGCCGACCTGGCCATGTACCGCGTCAAAGAGGAAGGGCGCAACGGTTTCCATTTTTTCGACCCCTCGCTGCACGCGCGCGTCGAGCACCAAATGGCCTTGGACGCCGCCTTGCGCGACGCACTGGCGCGCAACGAGGGCCTGCATTTGGCCTACCAGCCCCAGTTCGACCTGCGCACCGGCGCCTTGGTCGGCTGGGAAGCCCTGCTGCGCTGGCAGCACCCCACACTGGGTGCCCTGTCGCCGGCCGAGTTCATCCCCATCGCAGAACGCAGTGGGTTGATCCTGGCACTCGGCCAGTGGGTGCTGCGGGCAGCCTGCCAGCAGGCGCAGGCTTGGCGCGCCCGCGGCTGGCCCGCGGTGCGCATGTCCGTCAACGTCTCGCCTTTGCAAATGCGCCGCAGCGATTTCTTGCCCAGCGTGGACGCCGCCTTGGCCGCATGCGGCCTGCCCGCCGACGCGCTGGAGTTGGAAATCACGGAGGGTGTGCTGATGCAGGACGACAGCCCCGCGGCGGCCAGCCTGACCGCGCTGGGCGAACGCGGCATTGCGCTGGCCATCGATGACTTTGGAACCGGCTATTCGAACCTCGGTTACTTGAGTCGTTTCCAGGTTCACCGCCTGAAGATTGACCGCTCCTTCGTCCACAACCTGAGTCAAAGCCCGCAGGATCTGGCGCTGGTGCGCGCCATCGTCCACATGGCCCACGGGCTGGGGCTGGTCACCGTGGCCGAGGGGGTGGAAACCGACGCGCAACAGCAGCAACTGCAAGCCCTGGGTTGCGATCACGGTCAGGGGTGGCTGTGGCACCCGGCCCTGCGGCCCGCCGAGTGCGAGGCCATTTGGGAGCAGGCGCAGGCCCAGGCCCCATCTCACCCATCCTCCCCGCCGTTCAGACCCGCCTAAGCTGGGCGCGCGAGCATGGTGCCCATTCCAGGAGGCACCATGAATCCCACCCCGTCGTCCCTCACCGTTCAGCCCGCCCCCCGCGTTTGGGATGCCCCCGTGCGCGTTCTGCATGGCCTCTCTGCCCTGTGTTTTGCGGGAGCCTGGCTGACGGCCGAAGTCGACCGACTGCGCCCGCTGCACATCAGTCTGGGCCTGTGTTTGGCCGCCTTGATGGCGCTGCGGGTGCTGTGGGGCCTGGTGGGCAGCCCCACCGCTCGGTTCAGCCACTTTCTGAAAGGCCCCACCGCCGTGGTGAAGCACTTCACGGAGCTGACCCAAGGGCGACTGCAAGCGCATGCCGGGCACAACCCCGCCGGCGGCTGGGCGGTGGTCGGCCTGATCGGCCTCTCGTTGGCCAGCGCCGCCACGGGCTGGCTCACCTGGACCGGGGGCGAGACCTTTGAGGACTTGCACGAGGGCGTGGCCACCGCCGCCCTCGCCTTGGTGGGGCTGCACCTGGCGGCCGTGGCGCTCACCAGCCACTTGAGCCAACGGAACCTGGTGGCCAGCATGGTTCATGGCCGCGCGGAGGTGCCCCCGTCCGAGGGCATTCCCCGCAACCACACCGGGTTGGCGGCGCTGATTCTGGTCGCCACGGTGGGGTTTGTGGCCTGGGGCCTAGCCCCCAATTCCCCCTTGCGCGCCCCGGGCGCCAACGAAACCGCTGAGACCCAGCACCATCGGGAGCGCGGACAGGAACCTGACGATGAGGACGAAGACGAGGCCCCGCGGCTGATGAGCGGCGCCGCGATGCCCCCGGCGTCGCCCGCTTCGGCAACCGCGCCGCGGTCGGTGCGGCATGATGACGACGACTGAAGACGGAGGCTCCATGCGCATCTTGCTCGCAGAAGATGACCCTTTGCTGGGCGATGGCCTGCGCGCGGGCCTGCGCCAGCAGGGGTTTTTGGTCGACTGGGTGCGCGATGGCGAAGCCGCGGCCCGCGAACTGCGCGCAGCGCCCTATGCCGCGGCCGTGCTGGACCTGGGGCTGCCGCGGCAAGATGGCTTGCGCGTCTTGGCGGAAATCCGCGCCGCCGGCTGTAAGACCCCGGTGCTGGTGCTGACCGCGCGAGACGCCGTGCCGGACCGCATTCAGGGGTTGGATGCGGGCGCGGATGACTACGTGGTCAAGCCGGTGGACCTGCTGGAACTCGGCGCTCGCCTGCGGGCCCTGGCCCGCCGCTCGGGCGGTCACGCCGAACCCGCGTTGCGCTGGCGCGGCCTGAGCTTGGACCCCGCCACGCGCACCGTCCACTTGGAAGACGCCGAGGTGCCACTGGCCACCCGTGAGTTCGACCTGTTGGCCCTGTTGATGCGACACCCCGGCCAGGTGCTGAGCCGGGACCAAATCGAATCGCGGCTGTACGGCTGGGGCCAAGAAGTCGAAAGCAACGCGGTCGAAGTCCATGTGCACCACCTGCGCCGCAAGCTGGGGGCCGAGGTGATCCAAACCGTGCGCGGTGTCGGCTACCGCGTGCCCGCCGCATGAGGAGGAGCCCCCAGTCTTCGGCCGCTTCGGCCCCCGCCCCCGCCCAAGGGGGTGCCGCCCGCTCGGGAGCAGCCCCTCGCTCGACGTGGAGATTCATCCCGTGACGGCCCCAGCCCCGCGTGCACCGTCGCTGCAACGCCGCTTGCTGCTCAGCCTGCTGGGTGGCCTGGTCACAACCGTGGTGGTGCTGGGCTTGCTCTCCGCCGGAACGATGTGGGGCGAGTTGGACGAACAGTTGGATGAACAACTGGTGCAAACCGCCGACCTGCTGCTGCAAATTGGTGCGCAGGTCAGCGGCCCCAGCCTGCAGATTGGCGCCCCCCGCGAAGAGGCCCACGCCCAACTCTTTCAAGTCGTGCGGCAAGGCCAGGTGCTGATTCGCAGCGCTCACGCGCCCCACGAGGCCCTGTGGCCGTCCGCGCCCCCGGGCTTTTCAGCCCGCACCTGGAACGGCAGCGACTGGCGGGTGTACACCGTCCACGGCGAGGGGCTGTCCGTGTGGGTGGCCGATACCCAAGCCCAGCGCCTGCACTGGCTGGCCGAAGCTTTCGAGTCCTGGCCCGTCATCTGGCCCACGGCCTTCGCTGTGCTGTGTGGGCTGTTGGTGCTGGGTTTGCGCCGGGTCTTGGAACCCTTGCGCGCCGTGGAGGCCGAGGTGGCTCGGCGCCAACCCGGCTCGCTCCAGCCGCTGCAAACAGACCCCTTGCCGCGCGAACTGGAACCCTTGGTGCAAGCGCTCAATGCCCTGCTGGCGCGGGTCCACCAGACGCTGAGCCGCGAGCGCCAGTTCACCGCCGATGCGGCGCACGAGTTGCGCACCCCGATTGCCGCCTTGCGCGTGCAAGCCCAGGTGGCCCAAGGCGCCACCGACGACGCCGAGCGCAGCGAAGCCCTGAACGCGGTGCTCGCCGGCTGTGAGCGCGCTGCGCATTTGGTCGACCAGTTGCTGGCCCTGGCGAGGCTGGATGAAGACCCGGCCGAGCCGGCGGTTGCACTGCCCCTGGTCGACGTGGCAGCCCTGGCGCGGGACGTGCTGGCCGAGCTGCTCAGCGTGCACCCCCAGCGCGCCGACGATGTGCAACTGAACGCCCCCGAGGGTGGCGTCCCGGTGACGACCGATCCCCTGTGGGCCCGCCTGCTGCTGCGCAATCTGCTGGACAACGCCCTGCGCTACAGCCCACCGGGCGCCCCCGTGCACCTCACCGTCAACCCGACTGGGCTGCGGGTCGACGATGGCGGCCCCGGCCTGCCCCCCGACACCTGGACCGAACTGGGCCAACAACGCTTTTGGCGCGGCAGCGCCGCCACCGGCAGCGGCACCGGTTTGGGCTGGGCCATCGTGCGCCGCTGCGCCCATCACGTGGGGTGGGCCGTAGAGGTAGATCAGTCCCCACTGGGCGGGCTTGGGGTGCGCGTGGGTTTTGCACCACCGCGGTGAGGGGAGCGGTCGACAGCGCTCGGACAATGCGCCGCTTCACGGGAGCTCTGACCATGATCTTTCCATTTCGCGCCCTGCGTGGGGCGGGGGCACTGCTGCTGGCCTGCAGCGTTGGGACAATTCAGGCCGCAGCACCGGCCGATGATCTGGCGGCTGTCACTGCCAGCACCGGGGCTGCCCGGCGCGACGGGGCCCACCTGACCCTGTCCCTAAAAGCCCCGGCGCCCGCGCTGACGCTCAGCGACCGGGGCGACTGCAGCACCCCCGACGCTTGCACCCGCTATCGCTTCAAGGGCCTCTCACCCAATGGCCAATACGCCAGAGTCGATGTTCACGGCTACGAGTGGGGCAGTCAGCTTTGGATCAACCGCAACACGGGCCGCCAAACCGAAGTCTTTGCGGACCCGGTGGCCTCGCCCAGCGGGCGGTACCTGGTGGTGGCCAACGGAGCGGACTGCTGTGAGGAAAACGGCGTCTTCATTTGGGAGCAGCAGGAAGACCGACTGGTGCCGCGCTTTGCCCTGCGACCCAAGGACTACGCGCTGTACGCCACCGTTCGCTGGGAAGACGAGCAGACCGTGCGCCTGAGACGACTGGCCCGCTCGACGGCCGCCTGCCCGCACGACGACCTGATGTCCACCGAGGTGCTGCTGCGCCGACAGGGGACGACGTGGCGCTTTGTCACCCCCACGCCGGCGGTGCCGCCTCGGTGCGGGGTGTCCTGAAGTGTTCTCCTGACGTGTCATCGCTGACCCTTCGCCTTCTCACCCCCGCCGACGCCGAAGCGGTGCTCGCGCTGCAGCAGCGCGTCTACCCGCCCACGCATTGGGAGCGATGGGCGGTGCTGGGCGCCAAGCAGGCGCTGTACCCGGCCGGCTGTTGGGCGGCAGTGGATGCGCAAGATCGCCTACTGGCCTACCTGTTCAGCCACCCGTGGCGGCGGGGCACCGCTCCCGCGCTGCACGGCGAACTCACGCAGTTGCCCTCGCACCCCGATTGCTACGCCCTGCACGACTTGGCGCTGGCGCCCGAGGCTCGCGGCCAAGGCCTGGCCCGCCGCTTGGTGGACGGCGCGCGGGCCCATGCGCAGGGTTTGGGACTCACGACGCTGACGCTGGTGGCGGTGCAAAACAGCGCTGGGTTTTGGCAGCGGATGGGGTTTGAGCCCTGCGGGGTGCAGGACGCCAGCCTGCTCAGCTACGGCGCGAACGCCGTGGCCATGGTGGCTGGGTAGCGCTCATCTTCAATCACGTTCAGGGCGCGGGTTCACCGGTCTTGACCGGCATGACATGCAGCCCACGCGGGTCCAAGTGGACCCAAATCTGGGCACCTTCCTCCAAGCGCAGCGCCGCCACTTCGCGTGCAGACAGGGTTTGGTGCAAGCGGGCCTCCGGGCCCGGCAGGTGCAAGAGCAGGTGGGCGCTGTCACCCAGGCGGCGCAGGCGTTCCACCCGGGCCCGCAGGACGTTGGGCCCGACCAGGGGCTCGCGGTGCAGGTGGACAAATTCCCCCGACACGACCCAGTGGACGAGCGTGCCCTCGTCGATGCGGTTCTTGTCCCGCGTGCTCAGGCGTTCGGTGCCCCAGTGCAGACAGGCCTCGCCCGGGGCGGCCTTCTCAAACCGGGCGCTGAACACGTCCCGCAGCCCCACCAGTTCCGCCACGCGGGCGTTGCGCGGGCCGGCCAGCACGCGCTCCGGAGCGCCACATTGCAGGGCCTGACCACCATCCACGATGCAGAGCTGATCGGCGAGCAAGCGGGCTTCGTGCAGGTCGTGCGTAACCATCACCACCGGCAAGGGGTGGCGCTCGCGCAGGCGCATCAGCTCGTCCCACAGGGCGTGGCGGGTGGGTTGGTCCACCGCCGCAAAGGCCTCGTCCAGCAAGAGCACGCCCGGCTCGCCATCCCCCGTGGCGCGCGCCAGAGCGCGCGCCAGCGCCACGCGTTGGCGCTGGCCGCCCGACAGCTCGTGCGGGCGCCGGTGGCCCAAATCCGCCAGGCGCATGTCGGCAAGCAGGCTTTGGGCGTGCTCCCGGGCGAGCGCCCGGCTCAGGCGGGTGGGCAAGCCCAGGGCCACGTTGTCCACAGCATCCAGGTGCGGGAAGAGGGCGTAGTGTTGAAACACCATGCCCACGCGCCGGGCCTCGGGCGGGCGGTGCAGGCCGGTGGCGCTGTCCGTCCACACCTGCCCCGCCACGACCACGCGGCCGGATTCAACAGGCAACAAACCGGCGATGGCGCGCAGCACCGAGGTCTTGCCACTGCCGGACGGCCCGACCAGCGCCAAGAGCTCCCCTTGGGCGCAGCTCAGTGCCACATCCAGCGGAATCTCGGGGCCCGCCCGTCGCAGACGCAGCTCAAGCATGGGCGCGCCTCCGGTTCAGCCAGGCGCTGAGCACCCCCGTGGCCAGGGCAAGCAGCAACAGCAAGGCCGCCATCTGCCCCGCAGCCTGCAGATCAAAGGCCTGAACCCGGTCGTAGAGGGCGATGGAGAGCGTGCGCGTCTCACCCGGCAGGTTGCCCCCCACCATCAGCACCACGCCGAATTCGCCCAGCGTGTGGGCAAAGGTCATCACGGCGCTGCTGGCCACGCCGGGCCAGGCCAGGGGCAACTCCAAGCGCCACAGCCGTTGCCAGGGGCTGAGCCCGCAGGTGCGCGCGGCATCCACCAATTCCGTGGGGATGGCCTCGAACGCGCGTTGCAGCGGCAACCAAGCGAACGGGATGTTGGCCAACACGCTGGCCACCAAGAGCCCCTCAAAGGAGAAGGCCAGACCGTGGCCGAACCAGGCGGTCCAGGTGGGTTGCAGCGCGCCAAACGCCACGAGCAAATAGAAACCCAGCACGGTGGGCGGCAGCACCAGGGGCAGGGCCATCGCCGCCTCCAGCCAGGGCTTGCTCCGGTGCCGACTGGCCGCCAAGCGTCGCATCAACAGCAAGCCCGTGGGCAGCAGCACCGCCACGCAGGCCAGCGCCAGCAGGAGGGACAGTTTGAGCGCACCCCAGTCCATTCAGGCCTCGAACCCATAGCGGCGCAGCACCGCGCGGGCTTCCGCGCTGCGCAGGTACTCGTCAAACGCCCGCGCGGGCTCGCCGCTGCCTTTGCGGCGCACCAGGCGCTGGCGCAAGGGGACATGCCAGGCCTCGGGCAGCGCTTGGTGCACGCCCCGGCCCGCATAGCGGGGAGCCAGCACCAGTGCCAGCGCCACCAGCCCGGCATCGGCATTGCCCGTCGCCACGAACTGCGCCGCCTGGGCGACGTTTTCCGCCCGCACCACGCGGGGCGCCCACGTGGCCCACAGGCCGAGGTGCTGCAAGGCTTGCTGCGCCGCGCGACCATAGGGCGCGTGGTCGGGGTTGGCCAAGGCCAGTCGTTTCAACTCTGGCGCCGCAAGGGCTTGCTGGGGCGGCAGGCCCGCCAGCGCCGAACCCTGGGGCACATAGAGCGCCAGGCGGCCCCGGCCATAGACCCAGCCCTCGTCCGCCGACCAACCTTCACGCGCCAGCGTCAGTACCAGCGTCTCGTCGGCGGAGAAAAACAAGTCAAACGGCGCGCCCTGCCGGATTTGCTGCTGCAGTTGCCCGGACGAGCCGTAGCTCAGCCGCGGCCGCGCGCCGCCTCGGGCGGCAAAGCCATCGGCGATTTCTTCCAGCGCGACCTGCAGATCGGAGGCGGCCGCCACGCGCGGGCCAGCCGGTTGTGCGCCCGCCCGGCCCCCAAAGATGGCGCCCACCCCCGCCAGCAGCAGGGTGCGGCGGTCGCGGGGTCGGGGCAAGCAAGGGCTCATGGGGCAGGGAGCATACGGTGCAGCGCGGCGGCTGCCCTCGGGGAAACCGGAGACGTCGCCAGCCGCCGGATGCTTTGTCACCCATGTAAGGGGGTCATGACAAAAACGTATAGGGTTTTCCCGGAATTCCCGGCATGATTCGCCCCCAACGAACTAGGGAGAACCCTGATGAACCTCGCCAACACCACCACCGCCCGCCTGAGCACCCTGCGCCCGCTGTACATCGCCCTGCACGCCACGGCCATGCTCAGCACCCTGGCCCTGACCGTGCTGACCGTGGTTGAGCTGCTGGCCTAAGCCCGCCCCGCTGCGCGCCCGGCCAACCGCACCACCCCAACGGTGAGCCCGGCAGCCGCCAGCTGCGCCAGCACAAAGCCCGGCGCGCTGGCCGGTGCGATGCCCGCAAAGCTGTCGCTGAGCATGCGCCCGAACACGGCGGCCGGATTGGCAAAGAAGGTCGAGGCGGTGAACCAATAGCCCGCCCCCACGGTGGCCGCCACCAGGGCCGGTGCCTTGCCCGCCGGGGCGCGCAACACCACGGCCAGCAGGCACAGGGTGGCGATGCATTCGCTGATCCCCGCCCCGACACCCCAGCGCGCTTTGCTGCCCAGCTGCGCCAAGGGCAGCTCGAACATGGCGTGCACCAGCACCACCCCCAGAGCCGCACCGATGAGCTGCGCCAGCACATAGCCGGCCACCGGGCCCTCAAAACGCCTCAGCCCCGCCAATGTGAGCGTCACAGCCGGGTTGAAATGGGCCCCGCTGATGGGGCCCAGGAGTTCGATCAGCACCCACAGGCCAAGCACCGTGGCCCCGGTGTTGGCCAGCAAGGCCACGGCGACATGGCCGCCCGCCAATCGCTCCGCCATCACCCCCGAACCCACCACCACCGCGAGCAGCGCGGCCGTTCCCAAGCCCTCCGCCAGCACGCGCTGGCGCACCGAAGCCCCGGCCTTCATCGCGCCGCAATGTCCAGCAAAGCTTGGCGCCGGGCCGCAGCATCCATCCGCTGCCAGGGCAGGGCCAGCAACTGCAGCAGGCGGTAGCCCAAGGCTTGGCGGGTGAGCTCAAACGCTTGTTCGCGCTCCGCCTCCGGGGCGCTCGATGGGTCGGGGTAGCCCCAGTGCACCTGCACCGGCGCGCCGCCCACGCCCGCCGGCCAGATCGGGCAGGTTTCGGCGGCAGCACTGCCGCAGACGGTGATCACCGCATCCAAGCGCGGCGCCGTTTCGAGCGTGAATTCATCCCAGCTCTTGCTGCGCAGCGCCGACGTGTCGATGCCCGCCCTTTGCAGCACGGAGATCGCATGGGGATTCGTCCTTCCACTCGGCGCGCTGCCGGCGCTGTGGGCTCGAATGGGTCGGCCGAGCCGCTGGGCCCAGTGGTTGAGCAGGGCCTCGGCCAACGCGCTGCGGGCCGAGTTGTGGGTGCACAGGATGAGGATGTGGTGAAGGTCTTGCATGGGGCAATAGGAAATCAGACGCAACAAACTGGAGAACAGAGCGGGCGACACGAACGGCCGCCCAGGAGCTGGCACCAGAAGCTAGCGCGCGAGGGGTAGCCGTCGCCGTCGCCAAACAGGCCCACGCGTTCGGGGCGATGGCCCGCGGGAGCAGCCAGGTAAGTGCCGAACACATGGTCCCAAATCAGCAGCGCGGCCCCGTAGTTTCGGTTGGCTTCATGAGCTTCGGCGCTGTGATGCCAGCGGTGCGCCTCGTTGGTGCTGAACAGTGCGTTCCAAAAGCCATTGCGCAAATCCGCGTTGCTGTGCTGAAGCAGCATCACCGGCTGGGTGAAGGCCAATACGCCCAGCAGCAGATCGGCCGGAGCACCCAGTAGCTGCAGCGGCAACAGTGCGGCCGCGGTGACCAGCACGAAGTTCAGCGGATGCACGCGGAAGTTGTTCAGCCAATAGAGCCGCTCACTGCCATGGTGCAGCGCGTGCAGGCGCCACAGCGGCGACCATTCATGATGGGCGCGGTGCGTGGCGTACTTGGCCAGCTCCACCCAGAGCAAGGCCACCACCCACTGGAGGGCGAGTGGCCAACTGTGCGGCCAAAGGGTGCCCAGCACGGGCAAGGCGGCGATACCGGCCGCGGCCAGCAGCGGTAGGCCCGCCTTCAACAAGGGGTCCACGGCAGCCATCACCAGCAGCGCACTGGGGGCGTCGATGCGGGTGTCCCGCTCCACGGGCGTGCGCCAACAGGCCTCGAAGGGCCAGCGCCGTTCCAGCGCCCAGCCCAAGGCCAGAACGGTCAAGCTCCAGCCCATCACCAGGGCCTCGGTGTGCAGGCCCGCGCGTGGCGCCAGGGCCCAGAGCAGCAGCCCCATCAGGGCGACCAAGGGATAAAGGTGGCGTTGCAACAGGCTGGGCATGTCGGCGGCCTCGATCAGCAGCAGCCTGTGCGGGCTGCGCCCGACGACGCGGGAGCGCAACACGTTGATTTCGGCTCGGGCTGCGGAGCTGGGCGCTCACCGGGACAGCAAGCCGAGCCCGATTGCGGCGCCTTGCCAAAGGTTGGGATGTTTTCCAGCGTGTGGAAGTGCTCCCAGGCCAAACCCTGAGGGTCGGTCACCCAATGCTTGTCGCTGCGGGCGTAGCAGCAGTCGGCCGTGCCCACGTCCGCCAGGGCCAGATCGGCAGACTCGGCTTGCGCCCGCAGCTCGGTGAGCTCCGCTTCGGTGTCCGTCTGGAAGCCCAGGTGGTCCACCCCCGGCTCCCCCCCGCGCTGCGAGATGGCGAAATTCAGGCGCGGGTCCTCCAGCATCCACTTGGCATAGTCACTCTCAACCCGCGTGGGCGCGGCGCCGAACAGCTTGGCGTAGAAGGCGATGCTGGCTTGCAGATCGCGGACGTGAACGTGCACATGGAATCGTTTCATGGGTTTCTCCTTGGAGTTCATTCACTGAGGACAGCACACACCCGCTGCCGGGGTCTCGCAGACAGCACGCCCCTGACAGCAGTTGGCGGTTAGGTAACCGACCAGAGCGCTCATCCGTTCAAACTGGGCGCGATAGGTCAGGTGCCGCCCTTCCCGCTCCACCCCCACCAAGCCGGCGTGGCTCAGCTCTTTCAGGTGAAACGACAGGGTCGCCGCTGGAATGCCCAGAGCCTCTTGCATCTCACCCGGCCGCAATCCTTGCGGCCCAGCCACCACCAGGGCGCGGAAGACCGCCAATCGCACTGGGTGAGCCAATGCAGCGAGCGCTTGAATGACGGTTTCATCGTTCATGCGACCAATTATTTCCATTTTTCTAGAATTGTCAAATCAAATCTCTTTGGGATGGCGCAAAGCGGCTCAAGCGGTCCAGGGGTAGCCTGTCCCTCTCAATTCCGCAAGGCGACCGCATGGCCTCAACTCTCGACTGGCTGCAGAACCCCCAGCGCTTGGTTTTCTTCACCGGAAAGGGGGGCGTCGGCAAGACGTCACTGGCCTGCGCCAGCGCTTTGCACTGGGCGACTCAGGGGCAGAAGGTCCTTCTCGTGAGCACCGATCCGGCTTCGAATTTGGACGAAATGCTGGGGATTGAACTCTGCGATCGTGCTCAATCCATTCCCGACGCTCCAGGCCTCTGGGCCCTCAACATCAACCCAGAAACTGCAGCCGAACAGTACCGCCAGCGCGTACTGGGCAAGCTGGACGACCCCGCCGATCAGTTGCGCGTGCGGGAGCAACTCTCCGGCGCCTGCACCACGGAAATCGCTGCTTTTGATGAGTTCGTGGGCCTGCTGGCCGATGACCATGCCGCCTTCGATCGAGTGGTCTTTGACACCGCACCAACGGGTCACACCCTGAGATTGCTCAGCCTGCCCCAAGCGTGGTCCGGATTTTTGGCTGAGCATGAAGGGGGAGCATCCTGCCTGGGGCCGCACTCCGGCTTGAAGATGCAAGAGCAGCGCTTCCGAGCCGCGTTCAGACGCCTCACCGACCCCGCGCAAACCGTGGTGGTGCTGGTGACCCGAGCGGACCTTTCCGCCTTGCTCGAAGCCTCGCGGAGCCACTCGGAGTTGGTTGCATTGGGGCTTGCCCAACAACACCTGGTCGTCAACGGCGTTTTCCGGGCCGAAGATCCCGGTGACCCCGTGGCGCAAGCCTTGAGGCAGAAGGAACAGGCCGCGCTGCGCGACATGCCTGCACCCTTGGCACGACTCCCGCAGGACCAAGTGGAACTGCGGGATTACGACATGGTGGGCTTACCAGCCCTGCGGGCCTTGCTGGAACCCCAGCCCCCTTTTTTGGCCCCAGCACCCGATGGCCCGTTGCTGAACACGCTCGATGCCGAGCGCTGGCCACCCCTGAGCACGCTGGTCGACGAATTGGCCCAGCAGGGTCACGGTTTGATCATGGTGATGGGCAAAGGCGGGGTTGGAAAAACCACCGTTGCGGCAGCGTTGGCGTTGGGGCTGGTGCAGCGGGGCCACGCCGTGCACTTGACCACCACAGACCCCGCCGCCCACGTCAAGGACACCTTGGGGGAAGCGCCACCGGCAGGACTGCGAGTGGATCGCATCGACCCCAAAGCCGAAACGGAGGCTTACATACACAAAGTGCTCAGCACCAAGGGCCAAGGCTTGAGTGCGGAGGCCTTGGCTTTCATGGAGGAAGACTTGCGCAGCCCCTGCACGGAAGAAGTCGCCGTGTTCCACGCGTTCTCGCGCACCGTGGCAGAAGCTCGCCACACCTTCGTGGTGATGGACACCGCGCCGACCGGCCACACCTTATTGCTCATGGACGCCACCGGCGCTTACCACCGCCAGATGGCAAAGGAGCTCGGCGCAACACGCTTCGTCACGCCCTTGATGCGGCTGCAGGACCCGCAGCACACCCAGGTCATTTTGGTCACGCTGGCGGAAACCACCCCCATCAGTGAGGCCTGCGCACTGCAAGACGACCTGCGGCGCGCCAAGATTGAGCCTTGGGCCTGGGTGGTCAATCGCACGCTGAGCGGCAGTGGCACCCGCGACCCACTGCTCCAGCGCCGGCAGCACCACGAGGTGCAGCAACTGGAACGGGTGGCCAAAGGGATGGCCAACCGGCGCGCTTTGGTCCCATGGCAAGCGGTACCGCCTGTTGGTTCCGCAGGGCTGAGCGCCCTGCTGGAGCCACGCGTGGGCGCGGAACCCGATCTGCCGGTTTAGTCCCGCGGGGCCGGGCAGGTGCGGATGCCCAGCACGGTGTACAGCGGGCAAAAGCCAAGGGCTGCCGTCACCACCGGCACCACGCCGATGTAACCCCAGACCCCGATCACACCCAGAAACGCCAAGGCGATCAGCACCAAGCCGATCACAACACGGGCAACACGATCCAGCGATCCAACGTTGGCAAGCATGGCAATAACTCCTTCGCAATCAATGAAGGAGCCCAGCATCGCCGCCGCCTCCACCCCCTGTCGGTGACTGCAGTCACACAGGGTTTGCGCCGGCGCAAAGGGCTCGCAGTGCGGCGGGGTCCCGCAGCTCAATGCGTTCGCGCGCCAGGCTCACCCAGCCCGCCCGCTCAAAGCGCCCCAGCAAGCGGCTGACGATCTCGCGCACCGTGCCCAGCTCATCCGCCAACTGTTGATGCGTGATGGCCAGGACCGGGCCCCGCGCCACCAGCACAGCCGCCAGGCGTTGATCCAGCCGCTGAAAGGCCACCGCCTCCACCACCGCCATCAGGTCCGCCATGCGCTCCGCCATCACGCCCATGACCTGCCGGCGCAGGGCCGGGTCGGCCTGACAGGCTTCATCAAAGTCAGCGGGGCGAATCAGCACCAGCTCGGTTTCGCTCACCGCGTCCCCCTGGGCGGTGGCCACCCGGCCGGCAAAAAGGCAGGTCGTGGACACCACGCACAGGTCGCCGGGTTCCACCCGGTACAGCTCCAGCAGACGCCCATCCGGGGACGCCAAGCTCACACGCACCGAGCCCGATTCCACGATGGGAAATCCCGGGCAGGGCTGGCCGGCATCAAACAGCCGGGTGCCCGCTGGCACCCGCAGCCGCTGGGCCTGAGCCAGCCACGGTTGCAAACCCTCCAGGGGGAGCGACGTTGTCACAGGGTTTTCACCAATCTCCGCCATGCTGGCGGCACTTCACGGGAGATGTTCATGTTCAAAGCCCCTTCGCACCGCCTGACCCAGTCCATCCAAGCCCTCTCGCTGCTCACCAGTGGCTGGCTCACCGTGTTGACCACGATGGCGCTCTGGCATTGAGGGCCCTTCACGGCCGATCCGCCGGCAGCGCATAGGTGCCGACCGCATGGGCGACGGGCTCGGCCAAGCCTTCTGAGTAGAGCCAGACCTCGCCCACCGCCAGCCGGCGCCCCAGCTTCATCAGCCGGCATTCGCCACGGATGTCGGCTTGGGCACGGGGTTTGCGCAGGAAGTTGACGTTCAAGCTGGTGGTAACCGCCAGGGGGACGATGCCGATTTCGCCCAGGATGGCCACGTACAGCGCCACGTCCGCCACCGTCATCAGCACCGGCCCTGAAACGGTGCCACCCGGGCGCAACTCCCCCGGGCCAATGGGTTGCCGCACGGTGGACGCGCGCTCGCCCACAGCCACGACCTGGCAGCGGTTTTGCGGGAATTCGGCAGCCAGGAAGGCTTGGATTTCGGTCAAGGATGCGGGCATGGGCTAGCCCCCTGAAGTGCGCTGGCGCTGCCACGCCTCAATCGCCGGCAACAGCGCCTCACGCCGCGCCAAGCCTTGGGCAGGCCAGACGGCCGCGCGGTCGTCGTAGTACTCACGGAAGACCTTGGCCTCGGGCGGAAGGTTCAACCACGGCTGCTTGCTAGCGGTGAAGATGTGGACGTCCGGTGGGCACTGGCCAGGGTCGTCCAGGGTGCCCACGCGGACAAAGGCGAGCACGGGGCCCGCCCCGGCGTAGTGGCTCCACAGCGCCACGTGACAGCTGGGGCAGCGGTGGATGCGCTGCCCAAACCCGCTGGCGCTGGGCGTCAGCACCTCCACCGTCTGACCTTGCAGTCGGTGCAGGCGCTCCGTCTCGATCATGGCGTTCAAGACAAAGGCCGAGCCCGTTTCGCGCTGGCACCAGGTGCAGTGGCAGCAGTGCACCACCATGGGCGGCGCCGTCATTTCGTAGCGCACCTGACCACAGGTGCAGCGGCCGGTGAGCGCAGCCACAGCGCTCACACCTCGCCCAGGTAGTCCGCCTTGCCCAGCGGCACCCCGTTGTGGCGCAAGATCGCGTAGGTCATGCTGCTGTGGAAGTGGAAGTTGGGCCAGGCCCAGCCCATCAGGTACTGGCTGCCGACAAAGGTCAACTCCTTGCCCGCGACTTTGAGGTGGATGCCGCGGGTCTCGCTGCCATCGAGTTTGGTGCAGTCCACGGACTCGATGAATGCCATCGTCTTTTGAATGCGCGCTTGCAGGTCGCCGAAGCTCTGCTCGGTGTCCTCGTGCTTGGGCGGCTCCATCCCGGCCAGCCGCGCCACGGCGCCCTTGGCTTGGTCGCAGGCAATTTGCACCTGGCGGGTGAGCGCAAACATGTCCGGGTAGAGGCGGGACTGCAGCAGCACAGCAGGGTCGATCTTGTGGGCCTCGGCGTGGGCCGCAGCTTTCTTGAGGATATTGCTAAGGTTGCGAAGCCCATTGATGAAGCGGGGGCTGGTCGCCTGGACCATGGAAATCGACATGACAAATCCCTAAGTGGAGTCGGGTTTCGGATTCAAGCACGGGACCTCGACGGCGACAATTCGGCCCATGCTCTACCCCACTGAATTTGATGTCATCGTGGTTGGCGGCGGCCACGCAGGCACCGAAGCCGCCCTGGCGTCCGCCCGCATGGGCGCGGCCACCCTGCTGCTGACGCACAACATCGAAACCCTGGGGCAGATGAGCTGCAACCCGTCGATTGGCGGCATCGGCAAGGGCCACCTGGTCAAGGAAGTCGATGCCCTGGGCGGTGCGATGGCGCTGGCCACCGACGAAGGCGGCATCCAGTTCCGCATCCTCAACGGCTCGAAAGGCCCGGCCGTGCGCGCCACCCGCGCGCAAGCGGACCGCATCCTCTACAAGGCCGCCATCCGGCGCAGACTGGAGAACCAGCCCAACCTGACGCTGTTCCAGCAGGCGGTGGACGACCTGATGGTGGAGGGCGACCGGGTGGTGGGCGCCGTCACCCAAAGCGGCATTCAGTTTCGCGCCCGCGCCGTGGTGCTGACGGCCGGCACCTTCTTGGACGGCCGCATCCACATCGGTCTGCAGAACTACCCGGCTGGGCGCGCCGGCGACCCCCCGGCCGTGTCGCTCTCAGCCCGACTGAAGGAGCTCAAGCTGCCGCAAGGGCGGCTCAAGACCGGCACGCCGCCGCGCATCGACGGCAAGACGATCGACTTTTCCAAGTGCGATGAGCAGCCGGGCGACTTGGACCCAGTGCCGGTGTTCAGTTTCATGGGCAGCACCGCCATGCACCCCCAGCAATTGCCCTGCTGGATCACCCACACCAACGAACGCACGCACGAAATCATCCGCAGCGGCTTTGACCGCAGCCCCATGTTCACCGGCGTCATCGAAGGCGTGGGCCCGCGCTACTGCCCCAGCATCGAGGACAAGATCAACCGCTTCGCCGGCAAGGACAGCCACCAGATCTTCCTGGAGCCCGAGGGCCTGACCACGCACGAGTTCTACCCGAACGGCATCTCCACCTCCCTGCCCTTTGACATCCAGCTCGCCGCCGTGCGCTCCATGGTCGGCCTGGAAAACGCCCACATCCTGCGCCCGGGCTACGCCATCGAATACGACTACTTCGACCCACGCTCGCTCAAGAGCACGTTCGAGACCAAGCAGATTCACGGCCTGTTCTTCGCCGGGCAGATCAACGGCACCACCGGCTACGAGGAAGCCGCTGCGCAAGGCCTGTTCGCCGGCGCCAATGCCGCTTTGCAGGTGCAGGGCCAAGAGGCCTGGGTGCCCGAGCGGCACGAGGCCTACCTGGGCGTGTTGGTGGACGACCTGATCACCAAGGGCGTGACCGAGCCCTACCGCATGTTCACCAGCCGCGCCGAGTTCCGCCTGCAGCTGCGCGAGGACAACGCCGACCTGCGCCTGACCGAAACCGGCCGCCGCTTGGGGCTGGTGGACGACGCCCGCTGGAATGCCTTCTGCCGCAAGCGCGACGCCCTGGCCCGCGAGCAAGAGCGGTTCAAAGCCAGTTGGGTCAACCCGAACAGCCTGCCGGCGCCCGAGGCCGAGCGCCTGATCGGCAAGGCGCTTGAGCGCGAATACAACCTCGCCGACCTGCTGCGCCGCCCGGGCGTGGGCTTTGACGCCGTGGCCGAAGCGGGGCGTATCGGCAAACCGGGGTTCGATGTTTCACGTGAAACACTCCGGGCCGAATTGGGCGCCGAGCTGGCTGATGCGGTGATCGAACAGTTGGAAATCGCCACCAAGTACGCCGGCTACATCGACAAGCAACAAGACGACGTCGCCCGCGCCGCCGCCTTTGAACACCTGAAGCTCCCGACCGAGCTGGACTACGCGCAAGTGACCGCGCTGTCGATCGAGGCACGGCAAAAGCTGGCCGCGCATCGGCCCGAGACCTTGGGGCAGGCGTCGCGGATTTCCGGCATCACGCCAGCGGCCATTTCCCTGCTGCTGATCCATTTGCGGAAGGGGCGATTTAAGGGGTTTGGGGGAGAGGGAGCTGAGGTGTCTGCCTGATTTGTTTGGGCTGTGGCCCAGAGCCCGCCGGGAATGCGCCCCGGCTGGCGCCCTTCTTTTCTTTGCGGCGCCAAAGAAAAGAAGGCAAAAGAAAGGCGCCCGAAGGCCCAATGCACGCCCGCCGCTACGGGCGTCGGGCGATTGCACGGCTGGCTCACAGGCCTCCACCAGCCCTCCAGAGCCTGCGAAAACCAGCCCGCTAAGCGGCCGGGGTACCGGCCGTCTAGACCACTGAGAACCATCACGGCCTTGCTGCGATGGCGGAGAACCCCAAGCTCTCGTTTCGCATGGGCGCGTACGCTTCGGGGTCTGTCCTTCGTCGCTTGACCAGGATGGTTCTCAGTGGTCAGGACGACGGCGAAGTCCGGCGCCTTCGGAGTCCTGCCTTGGGCAGGCAGTGGAGGGCTGGTGTCAGTATGAGCCAGCCGTACCATCGCCTGAAGGTCCGAGACCGAAGGCGGTATTGAGCGCCTTTCTTTGGTGACTTTCTTTGGCGCAGCAAAGAAAGTCACCCGCCGGCCGGGGCGGATTCCCGGCGGGCTCGAGTCCAATCAACACCATGCCCCTCACCCTCCACCCCATCACCCCCGCCGACATCCCCTCCTTCCACGCCTGCCTAGACGCCGTCGCCCGCGAGCAGCGCTTCCTGGCCTTGCTGGAAGCACCGCCGCTAGAGCACATGCAGGGCTTTGTCAGCGACAACATTGCCCGAGGTATTCCGCATGTGGTGGTCCGCGACGGCGATCAGGTGGTGGGCTGGTGTGACCTGATCCCCGGCTGGCACCACACACTGCGCCATTGCGCGTCTCTGGGCATGGGCTTGCTGCCCACCTACCGCGGCCGTGGACTGGGTGAGGCCTTGTTCAAAGCCTGCTTGGCTCGCGCCGCGGACGCCGGCATCACACGCATTGAACTCGAAGCGCGAGCAGACAACGAAGCCGCCCTGCGCCTGTACCGCCGTTTGGGCTTTCAGGTCGAAGGCACCAAGCCGCGCGGCATGCGGGTGGAGGGCATCTACTACGACACCATCGCCATGGGTTTGCTGCTGTGACCCAAGCGCTGCTGGTCATCGACGTCCAGACCGGCACCTTCGACGGCCTCCATTGCGCCCCCATGCCCGGCGGCCCCGAGCTGATCCGAGCCTGCCAACGCGCGATCGCGTGGGCACGGCAGCAAGCCCTGCCGGTCATTTGGATTCAACACCACGAGCCAGGGGGCGCCATGGATGGGATGGGCTTCGAGATCGATGCACGGCTGCAGCCCCTGGCCCACGAAAAGCGCGTCACCAAGCGGCAACCCAGCGCCTTCGAGGGCACCGCGCTGGGGGACAATTTGGTCGCGTTGGGCGTCACCCACCCCGTGCTGGTCGGCTTGCAGTCCGACTGCTGCGTCCGGGCCACCGCCCAAGCGGCGCAGGCGCGGGGCCTAAACCCCATCGTCGTGGCCGATGCCCATCACACCTGGCCCAACGGGGAGCACAGCGCCGACGCGATCCGCAGCCGCATCAACCAAGAGCTGGCCCAAGCCGGCATTGCCGTCCTTCCGCTGGCCGACCTGCCCACCGCATGAACCTGCACCACGATCTCCACCAAGCCACCACCACCCTGCAACTCGGCCTGGACGCCGCCCGCGAACAGCAGCTGCTGGACTACCTGGCCCTGCTGGCCAAATGGACGAAGGTCTACAACCTAACTGCCGTGCGCACACCGGAAAGCATGTTGACCCTGCACTTGGTCGACAGCCTGGCCGCGCTGCCCGCCCTGATGCGCCAAACCCAGGGCCAACCCACGCGCGTGCTGGATGTGGGCAGCGGCGGCGGATTGCCCGGCATCGCCTTCGCGATTGCGGCACCCGAGCAGCTGCGCATCACCTGCGTGGACACGGTGGAAAAGAAAGTGCGGTTCATTGCCCAGGTGGGGGCCGAGCTGGGCCTCAAAAACCTGCGAGCCGAACACGCCCGGGTCGAACAGTTGCAGGCCGAGCCCTTTCCCGTCATCACCAGCCGCGCCTTTGCTTCGCTGGTCGACTTCGTTCAGCTCACCCGCCACCTGCTGGCACCGGGCGGCGTCTGGATGGCGCTCAAGGGCCAGCACCCAGCCGATGAAATCGCCGCCCTGCCCGCCGACGTAGAAGTGTTTCACGTGGAACAACTGAACGTTCCGGGGCTGGATGCGCAGCGTTGCATCGTCTGGATGCGGCCCAAAACCTGATTCCCAACGCGATTCACGGCTAAGCTCCCGCCCTCTCCTGCAACAACACATCATGGCCAAGATCTTTTGCATCGCCAACCAAAAGGGCGGCGTGGGCAAGACCACCACCTGCGTCAATGTGGCGGCCGGCTTGGCCCAGATTGGCCAGCGCGTGCTGCTGGTTGACCTCGATCCACAAGGCAATGCCACCATGGGCTCGGGGGTGGACAAGCGCAGCCTGGACCCTTCGGTCTACGACGTGCTGCTGGGCAATGCCTCCGTGGCCGAGGCGCGACGCAAGAGTGAACTCGGGGGCTATGACGTGCTGGGCGCCAACCGCGACCTGGCGGGGGCCGAGGTGGAGTTGGTCGGCATGGAACACCGCGAGCGGCGCCTGAAAGATGCGCTGGCGCTGGTCGACGCCGATTACGACCTGGTGCTGATTGACTGCCCCCCGTCGCTGTCGATGTTGACCCTCAACGGTCTGTGCAGCGCCCACGGTGTGTTGGTGCCCATGCAGTGCGAGTACTACGCGCTCGAAGGCTTGACCGACTTGGTCAACACCATCAAGCAGGTGCACGCCAACAAGAACCGCGACCTGCAGGTGATCGGCCTGCTGCGCGTGATGTTCGACCCTCGCATCACCCTGCAAAACCAGGTGGCCGAGCAGCTCAAGGCGCACTTTGGCGACAAGGTCTTCAACACCATCATCCCGCGCAACGTGCGCCTGGCCGAGGCCCCCAGCTACGGCCAGCCGGGCGTGGTGTTCGACCCGCACGCCAAAGGCGCCCAGGCCTATGTGGAGTGCGCGCGCGAAATGGTGGAGCGCGTGCGCAATCTCTGATTCAATGGCGGCATGCGCCCCTCCGACGCCTTGAACCACCACCGCGATGCCGTCCGACGCCTCGTGACCACCCATCGCGCCCGGAACCCGCGGGTGTTTGGCTCGGTGATGCGGGGCCAAGATGGGGAAGACAGCGATTTGGACTTGTTGATCGACCCCGATCCGGACATGTCCCTGTTCGATCTGGGCGCCCTGTCGTCTGACTTGCAAGACCTCCTGGGCGTCACGGTCGATGTCCTCACCCCCCGCGCCCTGCCTGTACAGTGGCGCGATGCCATCGTGGCCGAGGCCCGTCCCGTTTGAGCGCATGAAAGGCACCCCTCATTCCGTTGACGAGGTCCTCCGCCACATGTTGGAGGCCGCCGACGAGATCATCGCCTTCGTTCAGGGCATGGATGCCAAGGCCTTCGAGGCCGACCGGAAAACGCGAAACGCGGCCGTTCGATCTCTGGAAGTGATTGGCGAGGCGGCACGAAATCTCCAGCGCCACCACCCCGAATTTGTTGAATTGCACCCGAACCTGCCGCTGCGTGCGGCTGCCGGGATGCGCAATGCCCTCATCCACGGTTACTTTGAGGTCGACTGGCCGCAGGTGTGGACCACGGTTGTGCGCGACATCCCGGCTTTGCGCCGACAAGTCCAGGCGTTGCTAGTCAGCCGCGCCTGATGCCCATTCGCCCGCCCAACGCCCCCCCGTCGGCCAGCTTGATGCGCCGGGTGGAAGACGCCGGGCTCAACGCCAGCGCCCCCCCGCAACAAGCCTTGGTGGATGGCTGGCTCTTGCGGCTCTCGCCCGGCCACGCCAAGCGCTCGCGCTGCATCAACGCGCTGCAGCGCGGGCAGCTGCCGCTGGACATCCTGCTGGCGCGCTGCCGCGCGGTGTTCGAGGCCTCGGGCCTGCCGCTGATCGTGCGCATCACCCCCTTCACTCAGCCCCACAACCTGGATGACGAATTGGCCTTGCGCGGCTGGCACCGCTTCGACGAAACCCAGGTGTTGATTCGGCAGGATCTGAGCGGCGCCGCAGCGGCGCCCTTGCCCGCCGGCATGCACCTGCTGCCCGTCGGCCCGGCCCGTTACGCCGAGGTCGTGGGGCACTTGCGCGGCAACCGCCCGGAAGAAATTGCCGCCCACTTTGAACGCTTGGCCGCCAGCCCCGTGCCCTACCAGGGCCATGTGCTGTTGGACCGCAGCGAACGCCTGCTGGCCTGCGGACAGCTGGCGCTGGAAGAGGGCCTGGCGGGGCTTTACGACATCTTCACCCCGCCCGAAGCGCGGCGACGCGGGTTTGCGCGACTGCTGTGCCAAGCGCTGCTGACGCGAGCCGCCGCCCAGGGGGCGCTGCATGCGTACCTGCAGGTCAGCGCCGACAACCAGCCGGCGCTGGCACTCTATGCCGGTCTGGGCTTTCAGCCGGCCTACGGCTACCACTACCGCAGCGAGCGGCCGCTGCCGGCTTAAGCCAACACAGGGCTGTCAAAGCCCCAGCCCTTCCTCGCACCCCAGGTGCACGTTCATGCTTTGCACCGCCGCGCCGCTGGCGCCCTTGCCCAGGTTGTCGAGGCGGGCCATGACCATCGCATGGCGCTCGCTGGCAAACACGAAGATATCGACACGATTGGTGTCGTTGCAGCCTTGAACATCGAAGAAGCCGTCTTTTAGCGCATCCGCGTCGCGCAGTGGCAGCACGCGCACAAAGGGCTCGCCGCTGTAGCGTGCGGCCAGGGCGGCGTGCAGCAGCTCGGGCGTGGTACCCGGCTTCAGGTCGACCAGGTGCAAGGGCACGCTCACCGTCAGGCCCTTGTAGAAGGGGCCCACGATGGGCTGGAACAGGGGCGGCGTGCGCAAACCCGTGTGGGCCGCCATCTCCGGCTGGTGCTTGTGGGTCAGGCTCAGGGCGTAGGGGCGGGGGCTCAAGAGCTTGGCGTCGCCCCCAGTCTCGTACTGGGCAATCATGCTCTTGCCGCCCCCCGAATAGCCGGTGATGGAGTTGGCCGTCACGCGCGCATCGGCCGGCAGCAAGCCCGCATCGACCAAGGGGCGCACGGCCAGAATGAAGGCGCTGGCATGGCAACCGGGGTTGGCGATGCGCTTGGCCTGGCGCAGCTGGGCGCGCTGGCCCGGCGCCAGCTCGGGCAGGCCAAAGGCCCAGCCCGCTTGGGTGCGGTGCGCGGTGCTGGCGTCGATGACGCAGGTGTTCGGGTTGTCGATCAGCGCCACGGCCTCGACCGCAGCGGCGTCGGGCAGGCACAGAAAGGCCACATCGGCCGCATTGAGCAGACGGCGGCGCTCGTCCACGTCTTTGCGCTTGCTGCTGTCGATCACCAGCAGTTCAATGTCGGGGCGGGCGGCCAGATACTCATGGATGCGAAGGCCTGTCGTGCCTTCATGACCGTCCACAAAAACGCGCGTGCTTGCCATGGCTGTTCTTCCTCGTTCCGAAGCTGCGGATTCTCCGTCGCCTGACACCCTGCCCGTGCTGCTGCTGCCCGGATGGTTGAACTCTGGCGAAGGGCATTGGCAGACGCTGTGGGCGCAGTTTTTTGGCGACCAGTGGGTGGACCAGCACGACTGGCAAAACCCCCGGCGGGGGGACTGGATGGCCCGTCTGGACGAGGTGGTGCAAACCCACCCGGCGCCGCAGTTGCTGCTGGCCGCGCACAGCCTGGGCTGTCACCTCGTGGCCGCATGGGCCGCGCATTCGCAGCACACGGCCCGCATCGCTGGCGCCCTCTTGGTGGCGCCCCCGGACCCTTCGCAAGACGATTGGCCGGCCGCCCTGCGGCCCAGTTGGGCCACGCCGGTGCAGCAAACGCTGCCCTTTGCCGCCACGGTGCTCTTCAGCACCAATGACCCCTTTGACCGCGCGGGCCGCGCGCCGGCCTTTGCCCAGGCCTGGGGCGCCGAGGCCGTCAACCTGGGGGCGTTGGGGCACCTGAACGCCGACTCCGGCCTGGGGCTCTGGCCCCAAGGGCGCGCTTGGCTGCGAACGCTCGCCCCATGAAACCCGATCCTTTCGACGACCCGCCCAACGCCGAGAACGACCCGCTGTGGCTGCGTCGGCCCCTGCATGAGCGCGCCATTCGCATCGGTTTTTACTTGGCCGTGCTCGGGCTGCTGTGCTTGGTCATGGGGCCGCTCGGGTTCGTGCCTTGGCTGTTCATCATGGCCACGGCCGCCGGCGGCGTCGAGCGCCTGGTGTTGCGTCTCTGGGGCGATGCTCGCTTTCATGCACTGAAACACCGCCAAGGCCGCCACTACAGCTTCGCGGGCCACCCGCTACAGATCCACGACGACGGGCGCGACTGCTGGATCGCCGAAGCCAGCGTGCGGCGTTTGCTCAAACGGCAGCACGACCCCGCGCTCAAAGCACGCTTTTCCAATCAATGGCGCGACAGTGCGGAGTTGGGGCTTCAAGGCAAGGGGCTGTGGATCAAGGTCAGCGCCCTGCACCAACACCTGGCCGACGCCCCGGAGCGCATGGACCCCACCCGTGTGCGCCTGCGCGCTTACCTGGATCGGGACATCCTGCAGCCGGCTGCGAAACGGCGGGAGCGGGCAGGCTGAGACAATCCCGCCCCATGGTTACGAAACGCCCCAAAGGATTGGGCCTGGGTCTGGACGCGCTCCTGGGCCCCAAGGTCTCCGACACCCCAGCTGCCGTTGAAGGCGCCCCCAGCCGCCTGCCCGTGGGCCGCCTGCAAGCGGGCAAGTACCAGCCACGCACGCGCATGGACGAGGGTTCGCTGTACGAGTTGGCGGAGAGCATCAAGTCCCAGGGCGTGATGCAACCGATCTTGGTGAGGCCGGTAGGCGGCGACCGCTACGAAATCATCGCCGGCGAGCGCCGCTTCCGCGCCAGCCAGCTCGCTGGGCTGACCGAGGTGCCAGTGCTGGTCAAGGCGGTGCCGGACGAGGCCGCAGCCGTGATGGCGCTGATTGAAAACATTCAGCGCGAAGACCTGAACCCGCTGGAAGAAGCCCAGGGCCTCAAGCGCCTGGTGGACGAATTCGGCCTCACCCACGAGCAAGCCGCCCAGGCCGTGGGCCGCTCGCGCAGCGCGGCCAGCAACCTGCTGCGCTTGCTGCAGCTGGCAGAACCCGTGCAGCAGTTGCTGATGACGGGAGACCTGGACATGGGCCACGCCCGAGCGCTCTTGGCGCTGGACGGCGCCCTGCAAATCACGACTGCGCACGAGGTGGCCGCCAAGAAGCTCAACGTGCGCGACACCGAGAAGCTCGTGGCCCGCCATGCGGCAGGGCGCCAGCAACCCCTGTTGCGCGTCAAGAACGAAAAGTCCCGCGACCTGCTGCGCCTGGAAGAAGAGCTCTCGGACGCCCTGGCCACGACGGTCGAGATTCGGGTGCTCAAACGCAGCAAAAAGGGCCAAAGCGGTGAGATGGCGATCGCCTTTGGCTCGCTGGACGCCCTGCAGGGTGTCATCGACCGCCTGCGCGGCCCGCAAGACTGAATGCGCCATTAGAGGCACCTGCGGGCGCTTTGTCATCCCCGTAACGGCCGGGGTTTGCCCCCTTTCATTGAGGCAAGCACGGTCATCGCATTTGGGGCATGATCCCCTCGACCGTCGGCTAAACGCCGGCGTGGGGCCCGCGCCCTGATCCAGGTCGCACCCCCCGTCGGCAGACGCAGGAGGATGCGATGAATGTGATCAGCCACTTCGCCGCGCGCTACGAGCGCACCAAGGTCGAGGAACTCACGATCGAGGAGTACCTGGCCGAATGCAAGCGTGAGCCCCTGGCCTACGCCACAGCCCCCGAGCGCATGCTCAAAGCGATTGGGGAACCCAAGATGGTGGACACGCGCAACGACCCGCGCCTGTCCCGCATCTTCCAAAACAAGCTCATCAAGATCTACCCGGCCTTCGCCGAGTTCTATGGGTTGGAAGACGCCATCGAGCAGGTCGTGGCCTACTTCCGCCACGCTGCGCAAGGCCTGGAAGAGAAGAAGCAAATCCTCTACCTGCTGGGGCCTGTGGGCGGCGGCAAAAGCTCGATTGCCGAGCGACTCAAAAGCCTGATGGAGCAGGTGCCGTTCTATGCCATCAAGGGCAGCCCGGTGAACGAGAGCCCGCTGGGCCTGTTCGACCCGGTGGAGGACGGCCCGGTGCTGGAGCAGGAGTACGGCATCCCCCGCCGGTATCTCAACCGCATCATGAGCCCGTGGGCCGTCAAGCGCCTGGAGGACTTCGGCGGCGACATCCGCCAGTTCAAGGTCGTCAAGCGCTACCCCAGTGTGCTCAAACAAGTGGGCGTGGCCAAGACCGAGCCCGGCGATGAGAACAACCAGGACATCAGCTCCCTGGTCGGCAAGGTTGACATCCGCAAGCTGGAGACCTTTGCCCAGGACGACCCCGACGCCTACAGCTTCAGCGGCGGCCTGTGCCTGGCCAACCAGGGCCTGCTGGAGTTCGTCGAGATGTTCAAGGCGCCCATCAAGGTGCTGCACCCGCTCCTGACCGCCACGCAAGAGGGCAACTTCAAGGGCACGGAGGGCTTTGGCGCGATTCCCTTCGACGGGATCATCCTGGCGCACAGCAACGAGAGCGAGTGGAAGAGCTTCCGCAACAACAAGAACAACGAAGCCTTCCTGGACCGCATCTACATCGTGAAGGTGCCGTACTGCCTGCGCATCGCCGAGGAGGTGAAGATCTACGAGAAGTTGATCCGCAACTCCTCGCTGGGCGGTGCGCCCTGCGCACCGGGCACGCTGAAGATGATGGCCCAGTTCGCCGTGCTCACGCGCCTCAAGGAGCCCGAGAACAGCTCGCTCTACAGCAAGGCCCTGATCTACGACGGCGAGAACCTCAAGGACACCGACCCCAAGGCCAAGTCCATCCAGGAGTACCGCGACTACGCCGGTGTGGATGAGGGCATGGCCGGCATCAGCACGCGCTTTGCCTACAAGATCCTCTCCAAGGTCTTCAACTTCGACAGCCAAGAGGTCGCCGCCAACCCGGTGCACCTGATGTACGTGCTGGAACAGCAAATCGAGCGCGAGCAGTTCCCCAAGGAGACCGAGGAAAAATACGTCGCCCTGATCAAGGAGATCCTGGCCCCGCGCTACGCCGAGTTCATCGGCAAGGAGATCCAGACCGCCTACCTGGAGAGCTACAGCGAGTACGGCCAGAACCTGTTCGACCGCTACGTTACCTACGCCGACTACTGGATCCAGGACAGCGAGTACCGCGACACCGACACGGGCGAGGTCTTCGACCGCGGTGCGCTCAATGCAGAGCTCGAGAAGATGGAGAAGCCCGCGGGCATCGCCAACCCGAAGGACTTCCGTAACGAGATCGTCAACTTCGTGCTGCGCGCGCGCGCCAACAACGGCGGCAAGAACCCGAGCTGGACCAGCTACGAAAAGCTGCGCGCCGTGATCGAAAAGAAGATGTTCAGCAACACGGAGGACCTGCTGCCCGTCATCAGCTTCAACGCCAAGGCCAGCGCCGAGGACGCCAAGAAGCACGAGAACTTCGTGCAGCGCATGGTGGACAAGGGCTACACCGCCAAGCAGGTGCGCCTGCTGTGCGAGTGGTACCTGCGCGTCCGCAAGTCGTCCTGAGCTGAACGGAGGAGGGCCTCTTGCTGCAGTCCATCATCGATCGGCGGCTGTCGGGGAAAAACAAATCCATCGGCAACCGCGAGCGCTTCCTGCGCCGGGTCAAGGACCAGGTAAAGGAGGCGGTGCGCCGCGCCATCGACGGCCGCTCGATCAAGGACATCGACAAGGGCGAGGACATCCGCATCCCCAAGAAGGACCTGAGCGAGCCCACCTTCCACCACGGCGACGGCGGCACGCGCGAGATCGTGCGGCCCGGCAACAAGGAATTCGTCAAGGGCGACCGCAGCCCCAAGCCCCAAGGCGGGCAAGGGCAAGGCGGGGGCTCCGAGGCCAGCGACTCGGGGGAGGGCGAGGACGACTTCGTCTTTCACCTCAGCCGCGAAGAGTTCATGGAGGTCTTCTTCGAGGACCTGGCCCTGCCGCACCTGGTGCGCACCGAGCTCACCGAACAGCCCGAGTGGAAGACCCACCGCGCCGGCTTTGTCAGCGACGGCTCCCCCACCAACCTGCACGTGGTGCGGAGCATGCGCGGCGCCCTGTCCCGGCGCATCGCGCTGGGCATGGACAAACGCCGCCGCCTGCACGAGCTGGAAGAGGAGCTGGAGCGGGCGCTGGAGCCGCGCCGCACCGTAGTGCTTGCGGAGATCGCCGAGCTCAAGCGCCGCATCGAGGCCATTCCCTACCTGGACCCGATTGACCTGCGCTTTCGCAACCGCGTGCGCGTGCCCGTGCCCAGCACCAATGCCGTGATGTTCTGCCTGATGGACGTCAGCGGCAGCATGGACGAGGGCCGCAAAGACCTGGCCAAGCGCTTTTTCATCCTGCTCTACCTGTTCTTGACCCGCCATTACGAGAAGGTCGAGCTGGTCTTCATCCGCCACCACACGCAGGCGCAGGAAGTGGACGAGCAGAACTTCTTCCATGCCACCGAGACCGGCGGCACCGTGGTCAGCAGCGCCCTGGTGTTGATGGATGAAATCCAGAAGGCGCGCTACCCCACCAGCCAGTGGAACATCTACGGTGCCCAGGCCAGCGATGGCGACAACTGGCACCACGACAGCAGCCGCTGCAAGGAAATCCTGCAGCAACAGATCTTGCCGGCCTGCCGCTACTTTGCCTACGTGCAAGTGGCCGAGGCCGAGCAAAACCTGTGGGAGGAGTACTGCAACCTGGCCGACGAAGTGCCGCACTTCGCGATGAAAAAGGCCACGGCGGCGAACCAGATTTACCCCGTGTTCCGCGAGCTCTTCCGCAAAGAAGGGCGGGCCGCGGCCTGACCCGAAAGCCGGCACCATGGGCACGCTGGAAAACCGCCGCCACCCCCGCCTCGGGCCCGACCGCCACGAGTGGGGGGGCCGCCGAGCACCCGCGCCGCTGCAGCAGATGAAGCCCCTGGCCGAGCGCCCCAGCGCACCCTTGCCCAGCCCCAGTGACTGGACTTTTGAGCTGATCGAGCGCTACCACGAGGTCATCCGCCAGACCGCCGAGCGCTACGGCCTGGACACCTACGCCAACCAGCTCGAAATCATCACCGCCGAACAGATGATGGACGCCTACGCCAGCGTGGGCATGCCGGTGAATTACCGCCACTGGAGCTACGGCAAGGAGTTCATCGCCACCGAGCGCAACTACAAGCGCGGCCAGATGGGCTTGGCCTACGAGATCGTCATCAACTCCGACCCCTGCATCAGCTACCTGATGGAGGAAAACACCTTGGCCATGCAGGCCCTGGTGATCGCCCACGCGGCCTACGGCCACAACAGCTTCTTCAAGGGCAACTACCTGTTCCGCATGTGGACGGATGCCTCGTCCATCATCGATTACCTGGTCTACGCCAAGAAGTACGTCGCCCAGTGCGAAGAGCGCCACGGCATTGAGGCCGTGGAGGCCGTGCTGGACAGCTGCCACGCGCTGATGAGCCATGGCGTGGACCGCTACCGCCGGCCCACCAAGCTGTCACTAGCGCAAGAACGCGCGCTGCAGGCCGAGCGCGAAGACTACATGCAGCGCCAGATCAACGACCTCTGGCGCACCCTGCCGCGCAGAAGCAGCGAGGAGGCCGAGCGCACCGCCCAGCGCTTCCCCGCCGAGCCACAGGAAAACCTGCTGTACTTCATCGAGAAGAACGCGCCGCTGCTGGAGCCCTGGCAACGCGAGATCGTGCGCATCGTGCGCAAGGTGGCGCAATACTTCTACCCCCAGCGTCAGACCCAGGTGATGAACGAGGGCTGGGCCACGTTCTGGCACCACCGCCTGCTCAACCAGATGTACGACGACGGCTACCTGGCCGACGGTTTGATGATGGAGTGGCTGAGCTCGCACACCAATGTGGTCTTGCAGCGTCCCATGCAGCCGCTCAACCCCTATGCGCTCGGGTTCGCGATGTACACGGACCTCAAGCGCATCTGCGAGGCGCCGACCGAGGAAGACCGGCGCTGGTTCCCCGACCTGGCGGGCAGCCCCTGGCTGCCCGCCCTGCAGCACGCCATGCGCAACTTCAAGGACGAGAGCTTCATCGGCCAGTACCTCTCGCCCAAGGTGATGCGCGACTTCCGCCTCTTCAGCATCCTGGACGACGAGGCGCAGAAGGACTACTTGATCAGCGCCATTCACGACGAAAGCGGTTACCGCCACCTGCGCCAGACCCTGGCCGCCAACTACGACCTGGGCACCCGCGAACCGAACATCCAGGTCTGGAACGTCAACCTGCGCGGCGACCGCAGCCTCACCCTGCGCCACACCCAGCACCAAGGCCGTCCGCTGGACAAGAGCGCGCAAGAGGTGCTCAAGCACGTGGCCCGGCTCTGGGGCTTTGGCGTGCACCTGGAGTCGGTGAACGCGCAGGACGACGTGGTTCAGCGCTTCACCGTGCCCGCCCCGGACATTCCCTAGGGCGCATGCCAAGACAGGCCTGGCGAGCCAAGATCGCCCCCTTGTTCTTCCCTGCCCGGACCCCCCCATGACGGCCCTGCTTCCCAACCTGCTGCTGATCGCCCTGGCCTTGGTCATGTTCGGCGTCGGCCTGTCGTTGACCTGGGCCGACTTCCAGCGCCTGCGCCAACACCCCCGCGCGGTGCTGCTGGCCTTGGGCCTGCAAATGCTGGTGCTGCCGGCCCTGGCCTGGGCCCTGGCCGTCGGGTTTGGCTTGAGCCCCGTGTTCGCCGTCGGTCTGATGCTGCTGGCCGCCAGCCCGGGGGGCGTCACCGCCAACCTGTTCTCCCACCTGTTCGGTGGTCATGTGGCGCTCAACCTGTCCATCACCGCCATCAACACCCTGCTGAGCGTGGTCAGCATGCCCTTGATCGCCAACCTGGCGCTGCAGCACTTCATCGGCGAAGGGGTGGTGCCGCTGCAGACCCGCAAGGTGGCCGAGGTCATGGCCGTTGTCCTGGTTCCGGTCGCCCTGGGCATGTTGCTGGCCAAACAGAGCCCGCGCGCGGCCCCAGGCTTGCAAAAGCCATTCAAGATCTTCAGTGCCTTGGTGCTGGCCCTGCTGGCCCTGGGTGCCATCGTCAAGGAATGGACCGCCCTCAGCGAAGCCGCCGCCAGCATTGGCTCTGCCGTGGTGCTGTTCAACCTGCTGAGCCTGGGGCTGGGCTATGGCGCCAGCCGCTGGGCCGGTCTGGACAAACCCATGGCCACCGCCATCGGCTTCGAGATCGGCATCCACAACTCAACGTTGTCGCTTTACATCGCCCTGTCGGTGCTGAGCAACTTCACCATGGCATTGCCCGCCGCGGCCTACTCCATCAGCATGTACGTGCTGGGCCTGCTCTTCGGCCTGCTGCTGCGGCGTCTGCCCGCCTGACCTAGCTTGTGACGCGCCGGTACAGCACGGGCCCATCAATGCGACGCACCACGGCAAAGTCCGTCAACGGCACCAAGGCCAGCGTGCACGCCGAATTGGGACCCGGCTCCATGAACCGGTACTCCACCACCGCCTGACTGCTGGTGGCCAACACCCGTTGAATGCTCAGGCCGTAACAGCCGTTGGCCCCCGTGCCCAAGGTCAGGCCCAGCACCATGAACTGATTGAAGTCCACGCGCGGCAAAGGGACCGGGGCGAACGTGGCGGGTTGGTGCAGGTTCCAGACCCGCTGCCAATCCGCCTCCGTGCGCAACACATAGCTCTCTTGCAGCGTCGTCAGGGACCAGGGTTGCACGATGCGGTCCAACGCCAGCAGCACCGGCTCGTCCTCTGACCCGCCCCCGCAGCCAACCAAGGTCACCATGCCCGCACCCATGAGGGTGCGCCGTTTCCACGTGTTCATGCCGGTCTCCCAACGGATTGAAGCCAGCTCAACGGGAGGCTGAGCACCCCGGTTTACAGGGCCGCACCCAACACCGCAGCACCCGCCACCCAGGCCAGTCCCCAGCGCGGCCAGCGCCACAAGCCCACAAGGGTCAGGGCACTCAGCAAGACCGCATGGCCGTTGACGCGGCCGTCGGCCACCCAAGCATGCATCGCCAAGACGGCCGCCAAATGGACGATCACGCCGACGACGGCCGCAGCCACGGCTTTGAGCGGTGCCTCCCAGCGCGGCAGACGGCGGGTGCGTTCGACCCACGGCGCGCCCAGCAAAATCAGCGCAAAGGACGGCAGGAAACTGAAGTACGCCACCACGCAGGCGGACAGGGCCGCTGCAGCGACCGGTGGGAGTCCCGGCACAGATTGCTGCCAGCCAGCCACCCAGCCCAGAAACACCAGCACCATCAACAAGGGCCCCGGCGTGGTTTCGCCCAGGGCCAACGCATCCATCACCTGCCCAATGCTCACCCACGCGTACTGCTGCACCAGGGCTTACATGACATAGGGCAGCACGGCGTACGCGCCCCCAAAGGTCACCAGCGCGGCCTGCGTAAAGAACACCGCGCTTTGCACCAAAAAGCCATCGGCCCCGTAGAGCCACATCAAACCCACCAGGGGCAAACCCCAGAGCCCCAGTGCCACCACCAAACCCAAGGCCGTCCGCCGCAACAGTGCTTCGGGTGCCGTCACACCGCCCGGGATCTCACGCGGGTCAGCCGGCGCGCTCTGCCAGCCCGCGGGTCGAAGCAGCGCATACGCGATGGCCCCCACCAAGATGAGCGGGTAGGGGGCCCCCAAGGCCAGGGCACCCGCGCTCAAACCAGCGACCCCCCAGGCACCCGGGTGCGTCAAGCTTCGGCGGGCCATCCGCCAAGCAGCCCAGGCCACCAACGCGACGATAGCAGGCTTGAGGCCTGCCAGCAGGGCTTGCCACAGGGGTTCTTGCCCCTGCGTCATGTAAAGCCAGCCCAGGGCCATCATCAGCCCCCACCCGGGCAGGATGAAGAGCAATCCCGCGGCCAACCCCATCCATCGGCCGTGCAGGGCCCAACCCAGGTAGGTCGCCAGCTGCTGGGCTTCTGGCCCAGGCAAGGTCATGCAATAAGCCAGCGCGTGCTGAAACCGCGCTTCGTCAACCCAGCGACGTCGCTCGACCAACTCGCGGTGCATCAGCGCGATTTGAGCGGCAGGCCCTCCAAATGACACCCAGCCCAAGAGCACCCAAAAGCGCAGCGCCTGCGCACAACTGGGCGACACAGAACTCAGGTTTTCTTGCGTGATTTCGACGGGGTGGGCGCCGGCGGGGGGCTTTGCACTTCCGTCTTGCCTTTGTTGTCGCCTTGATCGCCCAAAACACCCTTGAGGGGGCACACCTTGAATGCTGGGCACTTGGCACAGCCGGCCACGACGGCAATGGGGCAAATCGTCATTTCAGAACCTCCAGTTGATCCGCGGCAAGCAAAAGGCTTGCGGGGCCGCATCGGCAGTGCCAGTATCGGGGTCTGCAACAGCCAATGGAGACGCGGGAATGAGCGAATGGATGGTGGCCCTGGCCATGGGTTTGTTGGTGGCGTGGGCGCTGTGGACCGTTTGGGGCGGCGGCGCCTTCAAGCGCTGGATGCAAGAGCGAAGCCTGCGA
Organism: Inhella gelatinilytica; assembly: GCF_016093295.1. Classification (GTDB taxonomy): domain Bacteria; phylum Pseudomonadota; class Gammaproteobacteria; order Burkholderiales; family Burkholderiaceae_C; genus Inhella; species Inhella gelatinilytica. The sequence continues at coordinate 794,480 of NZ_JAEDAL010000001.1, forward strand.
GCCGCCCAGCAGTTCCAACAAGAACAGGCGGTCGTGGAACCGCCCGAGGTGCACCGCGCCCATGCCCGGCCCGGTGAGCACCCACGGACTATGGCCTCAAACCACCCGCACGATGCACCGCATCGCAGCGGCCAGCGCCACCACTGAGGCACCCCGCAGCCACGCAGTGTGGCCGCTGCTGCGTGAGAACCGACGGCTCGCGTGACGACCGATGCCATGATGGCCATTCGACAATGGGTACAGCCTGTGCCAAACACCACCTGGCAGCTGCTTTAGGCCTCAGTTTTGGCCTGCTGAATGGCACACCAACCTGAATGACTCTCCATGTGCGACAAACACTTGCGAGCGTTTTTACCTGCTGCATTACGCAGCACGGTCTGTCATTGCGCAGTCTCTTGATAACACGTAGGCTTCACTTTTCACCTGGGAGGTGTTTCATGAAGGCTCTCATTTCTCTCTTGATCTCAGTCATGTGCGGTTCTGCCGCAGCAGATGCGTTGGTCCCAATCTATGAGGCCGTTCTTCTGAAGAATGGCAAGGTTGCTGCGCGCGAGCGAGTGTCCGGCTCTTACGGAACTCCTGTCAGTCTTTCATTGCCGGAGTCGGTTCAAGTCGAGGTGGTGGCTGAGTTGCCGGCATCATCTGGCATGTCGAAGACAAACCTCCGCATCTGGCGCGCTGGCGCCGGACCAAGAACTTTAGTCAAGCAGATGTCTGCTGAAATGGATCTTCGTCAGACTCCGTCCTTCGAGTACCAGATTCCCAACTCAGAACTCAAAGTGCTTGTGAAACCTCGCTCAAGCAGGTAGTGCACATCACGCGCCGTGTGGGGTGAAGCCGACCCTTCGCTCGAGGCGACCCCGAGTAGCTCAGGATGAATAAACCAAAGCACTGCCAAGCCGCCGCATGAGCGGCGAAAGCGTCCTAGCTCGACGCGGCAGCGCAGTGGCGGCGGGCCGCGATGGCCATCACGCCCCATCCTGGTGGAACAGCGCCTCACGCAAGCCCTTGTACGGCGCATAAAAGGCCCGCAGTTGGGCGATATCGGCCTCCAGGTCACCCGAGGGCCAGAACACTGGCCCCAGGCCGATGCGCTTGCCGCCAAAGTCCAGGTAAGTGGGCACGATGGGCAGGCCCGCGCCCTGGGCGATTCGATAAAAGCCCGTCTTCCACTCGCGCACCAGGCCGCGCGTGCCTTCGGGCGCAATCAGCAGTTGCAAGGGCCCAGGCGCGTTCTTCAGGGCTTCGACAGAGGAGGCCACCAGGTTGCTCCGCGCGTCCCGGTGCACGGCAATGCCGCCCAGCCAGCGCATCAGCGGGCCCCAGGGCCAGCGAAAAATGCTGGCCTTGCCCATCCAGCGCACCTGCAGCTTGAAGGCAAAGCCCGCCATCAGCATGTACGGCATGTCCCAGTTGCTGGTGTGCGGCGCGGCGATCATCACGCAGCGCTGGGCTTCGGGGGGCAAGCTACCTTCAAGCTTCCAGCCGCACAGCCGCAAGTAGCCGCGGGACAACCATCGCATGGCGGGGCGCAAAACAGGGGTGGTGAAGAGCGTGGCCTGGTGCTTCATGGGCCCTAGTGTCGGGGGTGAGCCCCCTTTTTTGCGCTGCGCTGGCAAGATGCTGGTTTTGCCAGCCTGCCGATTCCCCACCGGCCTCTCACTATGGGCAACCGCCTCACTCAAATAGCCACCCGCACGGGCGACGATGGCACCACCGGCTTGGGCGATGGCCAGCGAGTTTCCAAGTCCAGCCTGCGCATTGCGGCCATGGGCGATGTGGACGAACTCAATTCCCACTTGGGCGTGCTGCTGGCCGAGCCGCTCCCCACTTCGGTGCGCGATTTGCTGGTCGTGGTTCAGCACGAGCTCTTCAACCTGGGGGGCGAGCTGTGCATGCCCGGCTATGCCCTGCTCAAAGACGAGGCCGTCCTGCACCTGGATCAGGCCCTGGCCGATTTCAATGCCGACCTGCCGCGCCTCCAAGAATTCATCCTTCCCGCTGGAACGCGCAGTGCCGCGCTGGCGCATGTTGCCCGCACTGTGGCTCGCCGCTCCGAACGGGCCGTGGTGACCCTGAGTGAAGCCGAGACCGTTCGCGCCACGCCGAGGCATTACCTCAATCGACTGTCGGATCTCCTGTTCGTTTTGGCTCGGGTTCTGAACCGCGCCAACTTGGATGGATTGGGCGGGGACGACGTGTACTGGAAGAGTGAGCGCTTGGCCCGCTCTGAGGCAGACGCTTCGTGACCGGCTTTCAAGCGCTCAGTGCCGCGCTTCAGCACGCAGCGAGCCAGGCCGGGTATGACCACCCGACCCCCATTCAGGCCCTGACACTGCCCGCCGTCCTGGCGGGTCGAGACGTCTTGGCCCTGGCCGAAACGGGCTCGGGCAAGACAGCCGCATACGCCCTGCCTTTGCTGCAACGCCTGCTGGAGCCCAGTCCCACGCCAGATCCGCGCGTGTTGGTCCTGGTACCCACCCGTGAGTTGGCCCTTCAAGTGGCCGAAACCTTTCGGGCGCTGGCTGGCCCGCTGCCCCGGCGCATCAAAGTTGCGGCGCTTTTTGGCGGCGTTTCCATTAACCCGCAGCTCATGGGGCTGCGTGGTGGGGCCGATGCCATCGTGGCCACACCCGGTCGTTTGCTGGATGTGATTCAACACAACGGCGTTCACCTGCAGGCCGTACAAACCTTGGTGCTCGACGAGGGCGATCGCTTGCTCAGCGCCGGGTTTGAAGAGGAATGGCACGCCATTGCTCGCATGCTGCCGCCTCAGCGCCAAAACCTGGTCGTCAGCGCCACCCTGCCGACCTCCCTTGAGCAGCTGACGAGCGCCTTGCTGAAGGACCCGGTCCGGCTCGAATTGGAGGCCCTCCCGTCCCTGCTGACACAGCGAGCCATTCAAGTGGATGCTGCGCAACGCGGTCCCCTGCTGCGCCACCTGATTCGTAGCGCATCCTGGCCCCGTACGCTGGTCTTTGTGGCCACGCGTTATGCCGCCGATCACGTTGCGGACAAACTCAACCAGCACGGTCTCGCCGCTGCCGCGCTGCATGGTGACCAAAGCCAAGGGGCCCGGCGGGACGTTCTTTCGGCGCTCAAAAAAGGCCAGCTTCAAGTGCTGGTGTGCACGGACCTGGCCGCCCGTGGCGTGCACATTCCCGATCTGGCAGCCGTGATCAACCACGACCTGCCCCGTTCAGCCGCCGACCACTTGCATCGAATTGGCCGCACCGGACGCATGGGGCAAGCAGGCGTGGCCGTGAGCTTCATTTGCGCGGACAGCCCCACCAATGCCGAATCGCATTTCCGCTTGATTGAAAAGCGGCAAGGTCAACGCATTGCGCGCGAACAAGTGGCGGGTTTTGAGCCCCAGTCCCTTGCCAGCGAACAGCAGGCGACGGGGGGCATCAAAGGCAAGCGCCCCAATAAGAAGGACAAGGCCCGCGCCGCGCTTAAAGCGGGTCAAAGCTGATCCACGGCAGCCCGCAGGCGGTCCGCAAAGGCATGCCTCAGTGAGTCTGGCGCCCGGACGGTGACTTGCCCGGCGTGTCGCAGCAGGTCCATCAGCAGCTCCGTGGGGTCCACATAGGGCAGGCGCATCAACAGACTGCCATCGCTCTGCGCTTGCACCTGTTGCGCGGGGTGCCACTCCTCGTGGGCCACCCAAGCGGCAGCTTCGGGTTTAAACAGCAGCTCGGCCCATTGCTCCGCCCCGCCCGCGAAAATGCCGTAGCCCCGGTCCATGTCGGCCTCCACGGTCTTGAGAGGCAAGCGCTTGGCCTTGGCGTCCAAGAGACGCGCCGCTTGCACAGCATCCAGCGCAAAGCGACGCAAACCCTCATTTTTGTGGCACCAGGCATCCAAATACCAAGCGTGGCGGTAGTGCACCAAGCGCTGCGGTGACACCTCCCGCGCCTCGATCGACGGGGTGGCTCCCCCGCTGCGTTTGCGGTAATCCAAGACCAAGCGTTGGCCACTCAGCACCCCGCTGCACACCTTCTCAAAGTGTGCGGTGTTGGCCCGGCGGCGTGCGGTGCTGATGAGCTTGACGCGCCGCTGCAAGTCCTTCGCTGCCCCCTCGTCCAACCCCAGCATGGTGTGGATGCGCTCAAACATCGGCGCCAGGTGCCGGCCCAGCAGTTCGCCTTCATCCAGACCTTCGAGCATTTGGTGCAGGGTCAACAGGGCGTGCAGTTCATGCTCGCTGAGCCACAGCCCCGGCAATTCGTGTTTGACGGCGCGCCAATGCTCCTCCCCAAAGCGATAGCCGTTGGTCAGCGCGTCGTACTCAATCGGCGCGCCCAACCGGTCTCTCAAGTAAGCCAAGTCGCGTTTGAAGGTGGCCCGCGAAACCTCCAGTTCGGCCAAGAGTGTGTCGATATGCACACAACCGCGCGAACGGATGAGCATTTCGATCTTGTAAAAGCGTTCGGTTCGGTCCATTGTTCAGTCAGGTCAGGGAGTACCCGAGTATTGCAGGTGGCTCACGCCTTGAGCCATCTGGCTTGCAGACTAATCAACATCTTGTTGGAGACCGTCATGCACAAGCCCCATGCACTGCGCCGCCTGAATACCCTGGACCGCCAATCGGACTTGCACTTTGAAGATCCCGGAGTCCAAGCGGTTCACGAGTCCTTGTCCACGCCGGCGGTGGCACCCGGCATCCCGGGCAGCGAACGGGACCCGCTCGGCTGGCAGTTGGGTTACGACCATGCCCGCTGCCATGTTCCCCTGCCCGCTGCCCACTTGCATCCGGCCTCACCGCTCTTTCAAGGCTTTCACGCCGCCCTGCAAGCCGGTTTGTCCTCGCAGCAACGCGATGTTGCAGCCGGCACGCGCGTGTGGCTGTCCCTTCGCTTGCAGGCTTGGACGGAAGGCCTGCCCTACGAAGAGCAATTACTCACCCCCCATTACCTGCGCCAACTGCGCCGCACCACCTGCCCTGTCACCCGTCAATCCCTTCACGACGAGCAGGGCCACCCCCAACAACGAACCTGGGCACGCCTGCGTCAAGACCACGGCTACGCCGCGGGTCATCTCGTTCAACTGAGCCGGACCGCCGCACAAGCCCTCAAAAACCGCACCGCCACTGACTTGCAACACGTGGCCGACCACTTGGCACCCGAATGCGCCACGGTCGAGGGCTTGGATGCCGCCTCCTGGGCGCGTTTGGCAGCGCTGGCTCGCATGGTCCAAGCGCACGACGACAACCCAGACCCCTTGCCGGTGCTGCCGCCCAACCGGTTGCGCTTGTTGAACCCCCACCATGCCCTGCAAGCCTGGATCACCCGCCAACTGGCTTTGCCCGGCTGGGCCGCCCGCGGCAATGTGCTGGCCCAGGCCCTGCCCACAGAAACCGCTCGAACCGCCGCGCAAGGCTTGGTCGCCGCCCTGGCCCCGCATGCGCTGCGTCTACCGCAACACGAGGGCAAAGAATTGCAATGGCTGCTGGAGGACCTGTGGCGCGATCCCCGTGTCCAACGCCGTTGGGTGGGGCTGAGGGTCGCAACGCGGGGGGTCGATTTGGAAACGCTGCTGCTGCGTCTGCCTGCACCGACCGGCTGTCATCTGGAACACCATGCCGAAGCCGGCGCCACCGAAGGCTGGACCGAACTGCATTGAAAAGGACGCTAAACGCGTCAAAACCGGTGACTTAAGCCGGTAACCCCTTGCTCAAGCGTTCGACGCGCCCGTCTTGTGACTGCAGGCCCACGCAATAGCCTTGACGCATGTAGAACTGGGCCCACTGTTCGGCGGCAGCCCGGTTGGGTAACCACGGAGCGCTCTTTTCAACCCGCATGCGCAGGCCATTGCGCTCGTAAAACACCAATTTCCACATCCCATCGGGACGTGCAGTACCCAGTCGATTGCCCATAGTTTTTCTGGTTGAGGGCTAAAAATTTACCAGAGGCCAGCGGGCGAGCTCAACACAAACGAGGACCTTTCGCGAAGGCTTTCACATAGGCGCCCGCCGCCTTGGGCCATTGGGCGAAGGCCAGGGCTTGCAACCGTTGGGCCAACTCAAACGTCACCGGCAAACCCTCCAGATCACCGGCCAAGTGATGGGCGATGTCCAGTCGCATTTGCATCCACAAGTGCGCCGTGGTGAGGGCGTCAGCCAAGGCCCGGTGCGCCCGGCCCTGGCTGGGCAGTTCATGAAACGCAGCCAAGGTTCCCAACTTGCAGTTGGGCGCCTGCGGATAGAGCTTGCGCGCAAGCTTCACGGTGCACAGCCGCTCGGGGTTGGCATGGGCCTCACAGTCCGCTTTTAGCATCTCTTCACGCCAGAAGAGCGCATCAAAGCCAACGTTATGAGCAATCATCGGACAGGGCGGGTGCCGCTCAGCCAGTTCCCGCATGACGGTCGCCGCGGGCGTGGCCGTTTCTAGCAAGCGATTGCTAATGCCGGTCAGTTGCTCAATGAAGGGCGGAATGACAACGCCCGTGTACATGAGGCTGTCGTAGCGGTCGACCACCTCGCCACCCCGTACCCAAACCACCGCCACTTCCGTGGCCCGAGCGCCCTTTTGTGGTGAAACCCCGGTGGTTTCAAAGTCCACCACGGCCAGCAATTGCGTATCCAAGATCACGGCGGGGGGTACTTCGCGGCGTTTTTGGCCATTTTGGCGACGCAGGCCGCTTCCAGGTCAATGCCGGTTTCACGCGCCAAATGCAGCAAGTACAGCAAGACATCCGCCATTTCATCGGCCACTTGGGTTCGTCCGGGCTCTGACGCCGTCAAGGCCTGAGCCTCATCCGCAGACAACCATTGGTAGCACTCCACCAGCTCCGCCGCCTCCACGGACAAGGCCATCGTGAGGTTCTTGGGGTTCAAGTACGGCAACCATTGACGGTCCTGGGCGAAGCCCGCGAGTCGGTTTTGCCAAGCCAAGAGGTCCATACGGTATTCACAATGCAATTAAAGGTTTTAAATTGGTGGTCGTAGTAGAGGACGCCCGCCGCTGTGGATAAGTCAAAAACATCAAGGCCAACAATCCTTTAGATGCTCATTTGACTTGTGGGTGAATGGCCTAATCGGGCCGGGACGAACCGACAACAACTTCCCAAAATGCTGCTCGGCTGTGGATAAGTGCAAGCTTGTTCGCTAGCCATCCACAGGCTTGTTCATCTCGACTTTGGGCCGAACCTCAAACAGAGGCAGTTCAGGGCGATGGGGCTCAATCGCCGGCAATGGCGTCACTTCCTTCAAGCTGTCCAGGCAGCGGCGGGTGAGCTGCTGGTAGGTGGCCGTGCCCTCGGCCTTCCAGGCGATTTCTTGCTCTGTCAGCTCGCGCAAGGCCTTGGCGGGGCTGCCCACAATCAGGTGACGGGCCGGCAAGCACCGACCCGCGGGCACAAAGGCATGGGCGGCCACGATGGCGTATTCGCCCAGCACCACCTCATCCATCAAGACGGCGTTCATGCCCACCAGGGCGCCCCGCTCCACTTCACAACCGTGCAGGATGGCGCCGTGGCCGATGTGGCCGTCCGGCCCCACCCGGCACACCTTGCCGGGAAAGCCGTGCAGCACACAGCAGTCCTGCACGTTGGCACCCTCCTCGATCACGATGCGGCCGAAGTCGCCGCGCAGGCTGGCGTTCGGGCCGACGTAAGCCTTGGGGCCGATGTGCACGTCGCCAATCAACACGGCGGTGGGGTGTACATGGGCAGTGGGATGGATGACGGGAATCACGCCGTCAATGGCATAGCAGGGCATTTCCGATCCTGATTAAAAGCAAACCTCGTTATCATCGACCGACCGGTCGGTCGGGAATGGCATCGAGGATTTATCCCGAAGTTTCCACCGGCTGTTCGCAGCTTGCACCCGCTTTATCCCCAAACTTATCCCCAGATGAGCTCCACAGACCCTGCTTTGTTGATGGACTGCGCCGATGGCGTGGCGGTGCTGCGGCTGAACCGCCCCCAGGCGCTGAATGCCTTTACCGCCGAACTGTTGGCGACCCTTCGTGAGACGCTGGACCGCCTGGGCGCGGAAGAGTCGGTGCGGGCCGTGGTGATCACGGGCGAGGGCCGGGCGTTCTGTGCGGGTCAAGACCTGTCGGACCCCCATGTCGCGCCCGTGCCGGGTGAAGCGCCCAAGGACATTGGCTACCTGATTGAGCACTTCTACGCGCCCATGGCCCGGGCGCTGCGCGCTTGCCGTGTGCCCACGGTCTGTGCGGTCAATGGTGTGGCGGCGGGCGCGGGCCTCAGCCTGGCCCTGGGCTGTGACTTGGTCGTGGCCAGCGAAAAGGCCTCGTTCGTTCTGGGGTTCAACAAAATTGGCCTGGTGCCCGATGCGGGCTCGACTTGGCTGCTGCCCCGCCTGGTGGGCCGCGCGCGGGCAATGGAACTGGCTCTGCTGGGCGACAAACTCAGCGCCACCGACGCCTTGGCCTGGGGCCTGATCAACCGCTGCGTTGCCCCGGACGCCTTGTTGGAGGAAGCCAAGGCATTGGCGGTCCGCCTGGCCGTGCTGCCCACCCGGGCCTTGGTGCGCACCCGCCAGCTTCTGGACGAGGCTCAGACCCTCTCCTTTGGCGAGGCCTTGAAGGCCGAGGGCGTGGCCCAAAGCGAGCTCGGGTTTGCGCACGACTACCGCGAAGGCGTCGAAGCCTTCATGCAAAAACGCGCACCGCGCTACACCGACCGTTGAATGCAGAGCCCCGTCACATGACCCCCGACCAACTCGCCCAAGCCGTGGCCGAGGCCATGTGGGCCCAAGACCGTGCATCCCAAGCCTTGGGCATGCGCCTGGAGCACGTGGCCGCAGAAACCGCACGCCTGAGCATGAGCATCCGGGCCGACATGCTCAATGGCTTTGCCCTGGCTCACGGCGGCCTGATCGGCACCTTGGCGGACTCCGCCTTTGCCTTTGCGTGCAACAGCGGCAATCAACTGACCGTCGCTTCGGGCTACAGCATCGACATCGTGATGGGCGCTCGCGAAGGCGACGTGTTGACGGCCACCGGCCGCCGCGTGGCGGCCACGGGCCGCACGGGCCTGTACGACGTGCAAGTGCGCAACCAGCGCGATGAACTGGTGGCTGAATTTCGTGGGCGAGCCACCCGCCTGAAAGACCGTCGGGTGGTTCCCGACCTTCCGCTCGCAGGAGAGCTTTGATGTACACCCAATCCCTGAGCCTGGACCAGGAAAAGAAACTGGCCGCCGACACCGCCGAGGAGCAAAGCCGCGAGGCGGCCTTCCAAGCGCGGATCGACGCGGGCGACTACATCGAACCCAAGGACTGGATGCCCGCGCACTACCGCAAGACGCTTGTGCGCCAGATCAGCCAACACGCGCACTCCGAGATTGTCGGCATGCTGCCCGAGGGCAACTGGATCACCCGCGCCCCCAGCCTAAAGCGCAAGGCCATCTTGCTGGCCAAGGTGCAAGACGAAGGCGGCCACGGCCTTTACCTGTACGCCGCTGCCGAAACCCTGGGCACCTCGCGCGACCAGATGCTCGATGCCCTGCACACCGGCAAAGCCAAGTACAGCTCCATCTTCAACTACCCCACCCTGACCTGGGCGGACGTGGGTGTGATCGGTTGGCTCGTGGATGGCGCGGCCATCATGAACCAGGTGCCACTGTGCCGCTGCTCGTACGGGCCCTACGCCCGCGCCATGATCCGCGTCTGCCGTGAAGAGAGCTTCCACCAGCGCCAGGGCTATGAGTCCTTGCTCGTCATGATGCAGTCCGGCACCGAGGCGCAAAAAGCCATGGTGCAAGACGCCGTCAACCGCTGGTGGTGGCCCAGCATCATGATGTTCGGCCCGCACGACAGCGACAGCCTGCACAGCGAGCAGAGCATGCGCTGGGGCATCAAGCGCATCTCCAACGACGAGCTGCGTCAAAAGTTCGTGGACGCCACCGTCGAGCAGGCCAACGTGCTGGGGGTCACCCTGCCGGACCCCGACATGAAGTGGAACGAGGCGCGCGGCCATTACGACTTTGGCCGCATCGATTGGGACGAGTTCTGGCGCGTGGTGGGTGGCGACGGCCCCTGCAACCGCGAACGCCTGGCCACGCGCGTCAAGGCGTGGGATGACGGCGAGTGGGTGCGCGAAGCCGCGCTGGCCCATACGCACAAGCAGCAACAGCAACAGACTAAGGAAGCGGCATGAGCACGATGCAAAACGAATGGCCCCTGTGGGAAGTCTTCATCCGCAGCAAGAGCGGTTTGGATCACAAACACTGCGGCAGCCTGCACGCTTGCGACGCCGCACACGCCGTGCAAATGGCGCGTGACGTCTACACCCGCCGCCAAGAAGGCGTGAGCATTTGGGTGGTGGAGAGCCGCCACATCGTGGCCAGCGACCCCGCCGAAAAAGGCGCGCTGTTTGAGCCGGCCGACGACAAGATCTACCGCCACCCCACGTTCTACAAGCTGCCCGACAGCGTGGACCACATGTAAGGAACGTGGCGATGAAACTCTCCAACACCCCGGCGCAGCGCTACGTGCTGCGCATTGCCGATGCGGCCCTGATCCTCTCCCAGCGCAACGCGGAGTGGTGCGGTCATGGCCCCATCCTGGAAGAAGACCTGGCCCTGACCAACCTGGCCCTGGACCACTTGGGCCAAGCCCGCGCACTGCTGACGCTGGCCGGCAAGCTGGACGGTCTGGACGAAGACCAACTCGCCATGCTGCGCCTGGAGCACCAGTTCCTGAACCCGGTGCTGTTCGAGTTGCCGCATGGCGCACACGGCGAGCGCGATTTCGCCTTCACCGTGCTGCGCAATCTGGCCGCCTCGGTCTGGTTCGGTCTGCTGTGGCAGCGCCTGCTGCACAGCAGCGACGCCGAGCTCGCCGCGATTGCCGAAAAGTCCGCCAAGGAGTGCCGCTACCACCTGCAGCACGCCACCGACTGGACGCTGCGCCTGGGCGACGGCACCGAGGTCTCCAAGGCCAAGATGCAAGCCGCGCTGGAGCGCCTTTGGCCCTATGTGGGCGAGCTGTTTGAAGCCGATGCCATCGATGCCGAAGCGCAAGCCAGCGGCCTCGGCCCGAGCTGGGACTCGCTCCAGGCGGACTGGCGCGCCCAGATGGAGTCCGTGCTCACCGCCGCCACGCTGCAGATCCCCAAAGACCGACCCAACGCGCACCGCGGCCGCCACGGTCAGCACAGCGAGCACCTGGGCCACCTGCTGAGCGAGCTGCAATACCTGCAGCGCGCCTATCCGGGCGGCACCTGGTGATGGCCGAGACCGCCACCCCCTCCGCGCGCTGGCAGCAGGCTTGGGCCCAGCTCGCCACCGTGCTCGATCCCGAAGTCCCGGCGCTGACGCTGGTGGACCTGGGCATCGTGCGCGAACTGCGCGAGGACGCGGATGGCGGTTTCACCGTGGTGCTCACCCCCACCTACAGCGGCTGCCCGGCCACCGAGCTGATCGAGACCGAGGTCAAGACCGCGCTCGCGGCCTACCAGCCGCTGCGGGTGGAGCAGCGCCGCACGCCGGCTTGGACGACGGACTGGATCGGCCCCGAGGCGCGCGAAAAACTGCGCCAGTACGGCATTGCCCCGCCGAGCTGTCTCGCCCCGGTGGTGGGCGCCAACGTGCAGCCCCTGCGCCTGCACGAATCCATCCCCTGCCCGCGTTGCGGCTCGCCCAAGAGCGAGCGCCTCTCGGCCTTCGGCTCCACCGCGTGCAAGGCGCTGTACCGCTGCACCGCCTGTCGTGAGCCTTTTGAATACTTCAAACCCATCTGAGAGGGTGAGTCGAAATCATGAGTCTGCATTTCCATGACCTGAAGGTCGCCGCCGTGGAGCCCGAGACCGACGAAGCCGTGGTCGTCCGCTTCGAACTCCCGACCGAGCTGCGCGACACCTTCCGCTACACCCAAGGCCAATACCTGACCCTGCGCGCGCAGGTCAACGGCGAAGACCTGCGCCGCTCTTACTCCATCTGCGCCGGCGTGGAGGAGCAGATGCTGCGCGTGGGCGTGCGCAAGGTCGCGGGCGGCCGCTTCTCCAACTGGGTGAACACCGAGCTGAAGGTGGGCGACACCGTGCAAGTCTTCCCGCCCCAGGGCCGCTTCTTTGTGCCCGTGGCGCCGGAGGAGGCACGCCACTACGTCGGCATCGCCGGCGGCTCGGGCATCACGCCCATCCTGTCCATCATGAAGACCGTGTTGGCCGCCGAGCCCAAGAGCCGCTTCACCCTGCTCTACGGCAACCGCCGCGTGCTCTCCACCATGTTCAAGGACGAGATCTCCGACCTCAAAGACCGCTACACCGGCCGCCTGGCCATCCACGCGGTGTTCAGCGACGAGGCGGTGGAATCCGACCTCTTCGCCGGGGTGATGAACCGCGCCAAGGTCGCCGACTTCCTCAAGACCTTGGTGCCGCCGGCCAGCATCAGCCACGCCTTCATCTGCGGCCCGTACCAGATGAACGACGAAGCCGAGGCCGCGCTGCTGGACGCCGGTGTGGAGAAGGAACGCATCCACGTCGAGCGCTTCGGTACGCCCGAAATGCAAGAAGGCAAGCCCGCGCCGCACGAAGCCAAGGCCGGTGACGCCGAAGTCGCCAAGGTCACGGTGATCCGCGACGGCTTCACGCGCTTGATCGAAGTGCTGGGCTCCGACCCCAGCTTGCTCGACGCCGCCGCCCGCGCCGGCATGGACGTGCCCTACTCCTGCAAGAGCGGCGTGTGCTCCACCTGCCGCTGCAAGGTGCTGGAAGGCCAGGTGCGCATGGACCGCAACTTCGCGCTGGAGAAGCATGAAGTCGAGGCCGGGTTTGTGCTCGCCTGCCAGGCGCATGCGTTGACGCCCACCGTCACCTTGAGTTTTGACGAACGGTGAAGGCGCGATTTCTTGGCCTTTTGGCCGCAGCGTTGTGTGCAAGTTCGACGAGTGCTGCACCGGCACCCGTTGACCGAGCGGCGCTGGCCACAGTCAAAAGGGAACGGCCAAAAGTTCGCTGGTTGACGCGCACGATGGTTCGCTTTGACCTCCAGGGCATTGGCACCAAGGACACCGCGTTGTTGGGCTACCAGGGAGCGAAAGAAGGCGTCCTGGCAATCGTTCGTGGCAAGAAAGCGGAAGCGGGCAAGGTGCTCTATTTCCCGTTCGCCATTTCGGGCAGCAGCTCATTGGGTGTCTGCGCGCGGCCCATCCATCTGGAAGTGATGCCCGCAACCTGTGAGCGAGATCAGGGTCCGATTGCAGGATGCACGCTGAATCAGAGGGCCCAGGAGCTTGTCGTGATTGGCGGAGATTGCGACCCGCTCCATATCTACTGGGATCCACAGCAGGGATCGCTGGATTGGTGGCGACTATGAGCCGCGAAGAACTCACGACACGCGAACAAGACATCCTCGCCGTTTCCGCCCGCCTGTTCGCCCAGAACGGCTACCCCGGCACGGCGATGAGCCAGTTGGCCGAGGCCTGTGGCCTCAGCAAGCCGGCGCTGTATCACTACGTGCCGGACAAGGCCGAGCTCTTGGCGCGCATCTGCGAGACCCACATCGAGAAGCTGGCGCAGCTGGTGCGTGAAACGCGCGCCGAGGGGCTGGCACCCGAGGCCCAGCTGCGCGCCCTGGTGGCGCGCTTTCTGGCCGTGTACAGCGGCGCCCGCCACGAGCACCGCGTGCTGACCGAAGACCTGAAGTTCCTGCCCGAACCGCGCCAGCAGCGCATCCGCGAGCTGGAGCGCGAGGTGGTGGCCGGCTTTGTGGCGGCCCTCTCCGCGCTGAAGCCGGGGCTGGAGGCCGCGGGCCTGGCCAAGCCCGTGACGATGTTGCTGTTCGGCATGATCAATTGGACCTACACCTGGCACCGGCCGGATGGCGCAGTGAGCGATGCGCAACTGGCCGAGGTGGTGGCGCAGTTGCTGCTGGGCGGCCTGCCGGCGGTGGCGGCATGAGCGGGCTTCTGACCGTGCGGCGCTTGGGCCCGGCGGATGCCGAGGCCTACCGCGCGCTCTGCCTGCGCGCCTACGCCGAACACCCGGATGCCTTCACCGCCACGGTGGACGAGCGGGCGGCCAAGCCGATGGGTTTCTGGCTCTCGCGCGTCAACGACGCGGCGGATGCCGATGAGTGCGTGTTCGGCGCCCTTGCCGAGGGCGAGTTGGTGGGCTTTGCGGGCTTGGAGTTTGAATCCCGCCCCAAGACTCGTCACAAGGCCGGGCTCTTTGGCATGTACGTGCGCCCCGACCAGCGCGGGCGCCGCGCGGGTGATGCCCTGGTGCAGGCCGTATTGGCAGCAGCCCGTGCCCGCCCTGGGGTGCGCTTCATCAAGCTGACCGTGACCGAGGGCAACGCATCCGCCGAAGCGCTCTACACCCGCTGCGGGTTTGAGCGCTTTGGCGTGGAGCCGCTGGCCATGCTCGATGTGGTGCGCGGCGGGTTTTTGGCCAAGGTGCACATGGGGTGTGTGCTGTGAGTGGTGCTCGTTGCAGCCCTTGGGGCCTTCTGCCCCAAACCCCGACCTACGTTTTCTTTGCTTCGCCAAAGAAAAGTAGGCAAAAGAAAGGCGACCCCCGATGCCGGCGCCCCTGGCTGAGCCAGGGGTTCCCTGCGGTGCGCGAAGAGCGGGCCCCGGCGCAAAACTCGCTGCGTTCGCTCCGCTCACTGCGCTCTAACAATTGCGCCGAGTCAGATCACGAAGCGCGCTTTGCGCGCGGGCCCGCTCTTCTGTGCTCCTCGGCTGGGCATGGGGGGCCCGACACCCAAACGCCAAACTGGCCGCCATCAACCCATGCCGCATTCGGGCTCTGTCCTTCGGAGCTTGGCGGTGATGGTTCTCGGTGGTCAAGGACGACGGCGAAGTCCGGCGCCTTCGAGGCGCAGGCCGAGGTAGGCAGAGAAGCCTTGGGCGACACCTTGGAACCCGCGTGGCCCAAACCAAGCGCTTTTCTTTTGCCTTCTTTTCTTTGGCGCCGCAAAGAAAAGAAGGGCGCCAGCCGGGGCGCAAACCCGGCGGGCTCTCACGCAGTGAGCCGATACCAGAATTCAAGCCAAGGATGACGACCATGACCACCCCTCACACCCTCCAAAGCTTCACCGCCGGCCGCTGGGTCGGCACGCAGCCCAAACAGGCCCTGCGCTCCGCCATCAATGGCCACGTCATCGCCCACACCCACGAAGAGACGCTGAACTTCGAGGAGATGGTGGCCTATGCGCGCAGCACCGGCCTGCAAACCCTGCTCAAGACGCACTTCCAAGACCGCGCCCGCACCCTCAAGGCCCTGGCGGCCTACCTGATGGAGCGCAAGGAAGAGCTCTACGCTGTTTCAAGCTACACCGGCGGCACGCGCAGCGACAACTGGATCGACGTCGAGGGCGGCATTGGCACCCTGTTCGCCTACGCCAGCATCGGCGGCAAGGACCTGCCCAGCAGCAACGTGCTGCACGAAGGCCCGCCCATGCGCCTGGGCGCCAACAACCACTTCATTGGCAGCCACGTGCTGGTGCCGCGCCGCGGCATTGCGCTGCACATCAACGCCTTCAACTTCCCCATCTGGGGCATGTTGGAGAAATTCGCGCCCTCCTACCTCGCCGGCATGCCCTGCCTGGTCAAACCGGCCAGCGCGACCAGCTATGTGGCCGAAAAGGCCGTGCGCGTGATGATGGAATCCGGCCTCTTGCCCGCGGGCTGCTTGCAGCTCATCGTCGGCGGCACGGGCGATCTGTTTGACCGCTTGGAAGAACCCGATGTGGTCACCTTCACCGGCAGCGCCGACACCGCGTTGATGCTCAAGGCGCACCCCAACCTGCTGCGCCGCGCCATCCCCTTCAACGCCGAGGCGGACAGCCTGAATTGCGCCATCCTGGCGCCGGACGTGACGCCGGACGACCCCGAGTTCGACCTCTACGTGAAGGAAGTGGCACGCGAGATGAGCGCCAAGGCCGGCCAGAAGTGCACGGCGATCCGCCGCGCCATCGTGCCCCGCCATTTGATCGATGCCGTGGGCGAGGCCCTGGCCGCACGTTTGAAGAAGATCGTCGTCGGCGACCCGGCCGTGGAAGGCGTGCGCATGGGCGCTCTGGCCAGCCACGCCCAGCAAGCCGATGTGGGCGAAAAGGTCGCCCTGCTGCGCCAAGGCAATCAGGTGCTGCTGGACGGCAGCCAAGGCTTTGCGCCCAAGGGCGAGGGCACGCAAAACGGCGCCTTCTTTGCGCCCACGCTCTTGCGTTGCGACCGCCCGCTGGAGCACGCCCACGTGCACAACGTGGAGGCCTTCGGCCCCGTCAGCACGCTGATGGCCTACGACGACTACGAAGAAGGCTTGCACCTGGCCACGCTGGGCCGCGGCAGCCTGGTGGGCAGCTTGGTCACCAAGACTCCGGCCTTGGCCGCGCAGGCCGTGCCCAGCTTTGCCGCCTGGCACGGTCGCTTGCTGGTGCTGGACCGCGAGGCCGCGCTGGAGAGCACCGGTCACGGCTCGCCCCTGCCCAAGCTCAAGCACGGCGGCCCCGGCCGCGCGGGCGGCGGCGAGGAGCTGGGCGGCCTGCGTTCGGTCAAGCACTACCTGCAGCGCTGCGCCGTGCAGGGTTCGCCCACCATGATGACAGCCGTGACCGGTGAGTACCAGCGTGGGGGCGCCGTCACCGAGAGCGAGATCCACCCCTTCCGCCGCCACTTCGAGGACGTGGAAGTGGGCATGTCGCTCTTGACCCATCGCCGCACCGTGGGCGAGGCCGATATCGTGGCCTTCGGTGGCCTGTCGGGCGACTATTTCTACATGCACTTTGACGAGGTCGCCGCCAAGGAGTCGGCCTTTGGCAAGCGCATTGCGCACGGCTACTTTGTGCTCTCCGCCGCGGCGGGCCTCTTCGTCAGCCCCGCCCCTGGGCCCGTGCTGGCCAACTACGGTTTGGAGAACCTGCGCTTCATCACCCCGGTGGCGATTGGCGACACCATCCAGGCCCGCCTGACGGCCAAGCGCAAGATCGACCGCCCCCCGCGCGAAGGCCAGCCCAACGCCGGCGTGGTCGGCTGGGACGTCGCGGTGACCAACCAGCGCGGCGAGCTGTGCGCGAGCTACGAGATCCTGACCTTGGTGGCGAAGAAGGGCGAGCCCAGTTGAGCGCTCGCAGGCCGCATCGCATGCCTGCCCTGAGGTGGCTGGTTGCCTTGATCTGGGAGCGGCCGCTCCACGTGGCGGCCTGGGCGCTGTGCATGTGGCCATTGGCCTTGGGGGCATCCTTCGCGCTCATGCTGTCCGTGTACGGGGTCGCCTATGCGCTGGGCATTCCTTTGGAAAGTTTTGAGCGCCCCCCGCAACTTCAGCCCCTCAAACTGTCGGAGTGGCTGGGCACGGTGGGCCTGGCACCCCTGCTGGAGTCGATGCTGCTAGCGGCTGAGTTGGAATTGCTGCGCAAGCTGGGCGTGCCAGGGCGATGGGCCGCCGTCGTTGGCGCCATCAGCTGGGGCTTGCTGCACGGGCTGGTCGCGCCCGTTTGGTTCTTCGGCACCGTCTGCAGCTTCTACCTGTTTTCGGTGGGCTATTGGCGATACGGAGCGGTTAGCTTTGAACAAGGGCTTTTTGCCGCCATGTTTCCGCATGCGCTGGTCAACGCCACGGCGATGACGTTGGTTTGGGCGCTGCCCGCTTAGGCTACCTGTCCAAACCATCGGCAAAACGCAGTCTCACCGTGGCCTTTTCTGGTTGCCTGTAATCGCCGAACATGCGGAAGGTTGCAACAAATCGAGAGGGCACCATGGCCGTACTGGGCATGTTGCCGATCGTGATGCAGCGGTGGCGCATGAGGGCCTGAAGGGCGGGCGCCTGAAAGCGGATTGACCAGCCGAAGATAAGTTGAACATCGTCAATAAAATCGACGTATTGTCGCGGCATGGCTACTATGTGTTTATGTAAACACCAGTTTTAAACACGAAATTGGCACATGCTGATCGAATCGACATGTGCCAGGAACATGTCGATTTTTTCTTCGCCAGTAAATCCATGAGTTTTGACCCTCGGCGCCCCTACAACGATCTGCCAACCCTCCCACCTGGGCCGGAGCTGGAGACACGCGCGGTCCTCAAGGCCTGCATCGCCGCACGGGCGGCGGTGGCTGAACTGAAGGCCGCCGGCCGCCTGATCCCGAATCAGGGGGTGTTGATCAACACCATCCCTCTGCTGGAGGCCCAGGCCAGCAGCGAGATCGAACACATCGTGACCACCTCCGATCAGATGTTTCTGTTCGACGGCGCGGGTGAGGGCGAGGCGGACCCTGCTACCAAGGAGGCTCTGCGCTACCGGCGCGCCCTTTGGGAGGGTTTTCAGGCCTTGAGGGTGCGCCCGCTCTCCACCAACACCGCAGTTCAGATCTGCCGAGTGGTCAAGGGAGTGGACATGGACATCCGGGCCACACCTGGCACCACGCTGAGCTACTCCCGCACGCGCGAGGTCATCTACACCCCGCCAGAGGGCCAGGCCCTGTTGCGCGAGCGGCTGGCGAACTGGGAGCAGTGGATGCATGGTGCACTACCGGGCAGCGGGGACATTGATCCCTTGGTGCGCATGGCCGTGGGCCATTACCAGTTCGAGGCCATCCATCCCTTCACTGATGGCAATGGCCGAACCGGTCGGGTGATTAACCTGCTTCACCTGGTCGAGCAAGGACTCCTGGATATTCCGGTTCTGTACCTGAGTCGTTACATCCTGCGGCACCGCGAGGCCTATTACCAAGGCCTACAGTCGGTGACCCGTGACGCTGCATGGGAAGCCTGGGTGTTGTACATGCTGACGGCGGTGACCGAAACCGCGCGCTGGACTATGGAAAAGATCCTGGCCATCCGGCAGTTGGTGGAAGACTGCACCGAACGCATGCGCCGGGATGCCCCTGCTATCTACTCCCGTGAGCTGGCCGAACTGATTTTCGTGCGGCCTTATTGCCGCATCGCCCACGTGGTGGACGTCGGCCTGGCCAAGCGGCAAACGGCCAGCCTCTATCTCAAGCAGCTGGTCGAAATTGGGCTGTTGCGGGAGCACAAGCTGGGGCGCGAAAAGCTCTTTCTTAACCCCGAATTTTTGGCCCTGCTGCAGAAGGACTGACGCGACTTCATGTCGCCAAGCCGAGGCGCGGCAGCCGTAAAAGGCTCTCAAACCCCCTTGCTTGCCCCTCCAGCGGATCGACAAACTCCAGCCGCCGCGCCAGCAGCATCAAGGGCCGGCTGAAGTCATCGGGCCCTTCGGGCTGCAGCACCGGGTAGACGCGGTCGTTCACCAAGGGCAGGCCCAGGGCGGCCATCTGGCAGCGCAGCTGGTGCTTGCGACCGGTGTGGGGCGTGAGGCGGTAGAGCGCCAGGCGCTGACCGGGCGCGGCGCCGGGTACTTGGGCCGGGTCCACCTCGTGCAGGCGCTCGACCCGGGTCTCGCAATTGGGCTCACCGGCCTGCACCTGCATTTGATGGAAGGTCTCGTCCTGGGGCTCCACGAGGCGGTGGCGGGCTGTGAGCGGGAAGCTCAGGTGCTCGGCCCAGGGGGCGATGGCCTCGTAGACCTTGGTGACCCGGCGCTCGCGCCACAGGGCTTGATAGGCGCCGCGCGACTCGGGCTGCACGGCAAACGCCAGCACACCGGCGGTGTCGCGGTCCAGCCGGTGCAGCGGGGCCAGGTGCGGCAGGCCGAGCTGCTGCTGCAGGCGCACGAGCACCGTTTCTTGCACATGGCGGCCCACCGGCGCCACGGCCAGGAAGGGCGGCTTGTCCACCACCAGCAGGCGCTCGCACTGGTGCAATACCGCCACTTCAAAGGGCACGCGCACCTCGGGCGCCGAGCCGCGCCAATACCAAAGCAGCGTGCCGGCGGGGCAGGGGCTGTCCGGCCCCACGGCTTGGCCCTGGGCGTCCAGCACCTCGCCCGCCAGCAGGCGCGCGCGCCAGCCGTTGATGTGCGGAAAGCGTGCATGCAAGAAGCCCAGCACATGCGCATGGCCCACCCCCGCGCGCACGCGGCTGGCGCTAACACCATTGCGGGGCGGGGGCTGAAAGGGGGGTTCAGGCTTCATTCAGCCGGTGGGCCCGTGCCAGGCGCCACGCCTCATCGGGCCGCGCCGGGTCGAACACGTCCGTTGCATGGGTGCCGGTCTCGCGCAGCTGCGCGTCCAGGGCGATGCGGTTGTCAAACACGAAGCACTCGCCCTCCCATTCATGCGCTGCGCCGTTTTCGGGGGCTGGCAACGTGGCCAGGTAGTTCACGATGCCGCCCTCCAGTTGGTAGACGGTCAAGCCCAGGCTGCGCATCCAGGGGGCGGTTTTGTCGCAGCGCACGCCCCCGGTGCAGTACATGGCCACCGGCCGGCCCGCAGCCCGCCAAGCGCCCGCGTGCTGCTCTACATAGGCCACGAAATCCCGGAAGTGCTGCACGCCAGGGTCCACCGCGCCCCGGAAGCGCCCCAGCCGCCACTCGAAGTGGTTGCGGTTGTCCAGCAGCACGGCATCGCCGCGCGCCATCAGCTGGCGCCAGGCGGCGGGGCTGAGGTGGCTGGCGTCGTGCTCGTCGGGAGGTGGCAGCGTGGCAAACCCGGGCAGGCCCAGCGCCACGATCTCCGGCTTGACCGTCACCTTGAGCCGCCCGAACGGCGCGGTCTGGCAGGCGCTGTGCTTGAACAGCAGCGGCCGCGCCCCGCCCGTCGCCAACTCGGCGGCTGGCCCCAGCAGGCTAGAAGCCAGCAACCGGGCCTCAAACGCCCGCACCGCCGCCGGCTCACCGGCCACCGCCGCACTGATGCCCTCGGGCGCCAGCACGACGAGCCCGTTCAACCCCTGCGCCCACTCCCGCACCCGCGCCGCTGCGGCCAACGGGTCGGCCAACGGGGTGAAGCGGTAAAAGCTGCTGTGCAGCAAGGGGGCTGAGGCCGGAGAGGTTGCAGGCATGGGGCCGATTGTCTCGGGGCCCCCGCGGGACTGGCTGGTGCAGGTCAATGAGACCTGCACCTAGTTGAATCCGGGCAACCATGGTGCAACACTCAGCAAAGTATCAACTAACGGTCGGCTGAAAGCATGAACGCAAAAAGCAAAATCTTGGTTGTAGATGATGAGCCACTGATGCGCGAGCTCTACAGCGATGCGTTGTCTGACTGTTTCGAGATTTCCTTTGCTGTTGATGGACTCGATGCACTGAAGCTGTTGGCAGACGGGTTTCGACCAGAGGCAATCGTCATGGATGTTTCGATGCCGGAATTGGATGGGTACGAAACCTGTCGGCGTATTCGCCAACGAGATGCGGAGGCTCCACCAGTCCTGTTTGTTTCGTCCAATGACCAGCTAGAAGACCGAATGCGCGGCTATGACGCCGGCGGCAGTGACTATGTTTGCAAGCCGTTTGATACGGTTGAACTGCTGACGAAGATACGGCTTCAGATTCAAGCAGACACGCAGCGGCGAGCGTTGCATGCGGAGCGCGACGAAGCTATGCAAGCCGTGCTTAGCAGTGCTGACATGGCGGGAGAGTTGGGTGTGGTCCTGGACTTTCAGCGCGAATTAAACGCATGTCCTGATGCAGTCGCGCTAGCCAGCCAGCTCTTCGCCGCGCTCGGCCGGTATGGATTTGAAGCCTGTGTCCGCATTCACAGTCGCGGCCGGATGATTTCAAAGTCGAGCGGAGGGCCGTGCACGGCGCTTGAGCACTCCATCCTGAATGCCCTGGAAGCGCAAAAGTCTGGACCGCGCATTCGGCCGTTCCAAAGCAACACCAGCTTCAACTTTGGAGCTGTAGTCCTTTTCGTTCGTCAATTGGCAATGGTTCGCGGTGTGGAGATGGATCAAGAGTCTCAGGAGCGACATGGACGGGCCATCGACAACATTGCATTGCTATTAGAAGCCGCGGTCTCGCGCCTTCAGGGCATTGAAGGAGAAGGGGCTGTTCGGGCCCTCGGTGCAACACGTAGCCTTATCGATGTGGCCAGCGAAACGCTTCGCGATGTGGTGGCCCGTAATGAGGCGATGACGCTCGAGGCTCGTGAAGCTTTTGCCCACCTGCAGGCAGAACTTGATGTTCTATATATTCATCTCGGATTGACCTCTCGCCAAGAAGATCTCTTAACCGACCTTGTCAAGTCTCACGCCGAGCGCGTATTGGGTGTCCTTGAACGCAGCCGCGAAACTGAGGGCAGCTTGCAGCGAGTGATCAGCGACCTAAGAGTGCAAGGATGAAAGGGGTTAATCATTGATCGAGAGATGAAAGGACCGCGGTGTCCGCCGACAACTGCGTTCGCAAGGCCTGAAGGTCGGGCGATTGGTTTGCGCCGATCGCAAATTCGACCTTCGCGGCCAATTCGCTAATCGCCCGTAAACCGAGGGACGCGGAAGTCCCTTTGAGCGAATGAGCCGTACGCAGGGCGAGTTCATGCTCCCCTTGACCCAAGGCATTGTCTATTCGCTCCGCCGCATCGGCTTGTTCACGTCCAAATCTTGCGAGCAGGGTGGGGAGGCGTCCGAGGCGCTTGCCAAGCAGTCGTTGAGCAATCGAGAGGTCGAAGCCCTTTAGGTCTAGTAATGCTTGTGGAAGCTCGGAGTGCGAAGTCGGAATCGCGGGTGTGGTTGTCGACTCAGCGGGCCTCGGAACTTGTGGCGTTGATGTCGCGACCGGGTGAAGCCAACGTAAAAGGGTTGCAAACAAATGCTCCGGGAGAATGGGTTTGCTCACATGGTCGTTCATGCCGGCCTGCACACAGGCTTCTCGGTCTTCGTCAAATGCCTGGGCAGTGAGTGCGATCACTGGCGTTTGCGCATGAAGTGGCAACTCGCGAATCATCTTTGTGGCTTCGATCCCTCCCAGCTTGGGCATTCGCATGTCCATCAAGATGAGGTCAAAGGCTTGATGCCGACACAACTCAAGAGCCTGTTCTCCGTCTTCTGCGGTAGTCACTCTGAGGCCAGCTTCAATCAGCAGGTCATGAGCAATTTCCCGATTGATCTCCATGTCGTCGACCAAGAGGATGTGACGGGCGCCCATCTTTTGAAGCCGTTGTAGAGCGATGTCGGCCTGAAGGGCGGGTGCGGGTGGCGGAGCCGCTCTGGCGGCTTCAAAGGGTAATTCGACCCAAAAGCAGCTTCCCTCGCCTACACGACTGCGCACCCCAACCGATCCCCCCATGAGTTCAGCCAAGCGCTTGGTGATTGCAAGCCCGAGTCCAGTACCGCCAAATCGGTGCGCGGTGGTGGTCTCAGCTTGATGAAATGCCTGAAAGAGGCGAGCTTGGTGCTCTTCGCTAATACCAATTCCTTGGTCTTGCACTTCAAATCGAATTGATGGGGGGTGACTCCTCAGGGCCTTAGCACGCACAGTCACAGCGCCCCGCCGAGTGAAACGGATGGCGTTGGACAAAAGATTCAGCAGGATTTGACTTACCCGCATGGCGTCCCCGTGAAGGACCGCTGGAGCCTCATCCAAATCAATAACTAATTGAATTTCGTTCGCTGCTACTTTTTCGCTCACCATGTCCGTGAGCTGATTGACCAATGGTCGCAATTCGAAATCGCTGAATGAAAGTTGCAGCTTGTTGGCTTCAATCTTGGAAAGGTCCAGCAAATCGTTGAGCAGGGCCAACAGATGTCGCCCGGAATCTTCAACCTGTCGGACCCGCCGAACGATGGGCTCCAAAGCCTCGCGCGAAACTAGATTTTCTAGGGCTCGCAAGTCGCGCAAGATCAAACCAGTGGAGCCCAGTACGGCGCTCATGGGGGTCCGAATTTCGTGGCTCATATTGGCCAGAAAAGAACTCTTGCTGGCATTGGCCTGCTCGGCGCGTGCGGTCGCGGCTTCAAGATCAAGGGTTCGCTTCACTACAAGACTCTCGAGATCGCTACGGTGTTTATCCAGTTCTTGCTGCAGGGAAATTTGCTCGGTTACATCTTTTTGTAGGCCCACATAGTGTGTAACAACCCCGTTCGCCTGCCTCAGGGGATAAATCGAAACTTGGTCGGTATAGAACTTGCCGCTTTTGCGACGATTGACGATCTGGCCGCTCCAAGATTCGCCTCTTCGCAGCGTCCTCCACATGTCGACGTAAACCGCCGCCGGCGTTTGCCCAGAAGCAATCAAGCGGGCCCTTGAACCTACGGCCTCCTCACGGGTGTAGCCGCTGGCGTCTACAAAGGCTCCGTTAACGTAGGTGATGACACTTTGCGTGTCAGTGATGATGACGCTGATGGGACTTTGTTCCAAGGCCAGGGAGAGCTTCAGCAACTCCTGCTCAAACCGCTTTCGCTCGTCGACGTTGAAAGAAGCGCCCAATAAGCAAGGCCGCCCCCGCCAAATGATGACCTTGAGCTGAAGGTCTTGCCAGTATTCG
This sequence comes from Inhella gelatinilytica, assembly GCF_016093295.1. Taxonomy (GTDB): domain Bacteria; phylum Pseudomonadota; class Gammaproteobacteria; order Burkholderiales; family Burkholderiaceae_C; genus Inhella; species Inhella gelatinilytica. The sequence goes on from NZ_JAEDAL010000001.1 coordinate 818,738, forward strand.
GACCCATCGAGTCGGGCCCCGCGCCACTCCAACCGCTTATTCACATCCTGAATGCCGGCAACCCATGCCTCGCGAAGGCCATTAAGTTCTCGAAGCATGTCCTCTTTTGAAAACGGGGCCTCTGCAAAACAGGTTTCGAGCTCCTCCATGCAGGTGCAGCCGGTTTCTCGCAATAGCTGCTGGTTGACCGCCAGTGGTGCTCCAGTTTCCAGGTCTTGAATGAAGAACGAGACCGAAGAGGCATCGAACAATGCACGAAACTCTGCCTCACTGGCCCTCAGTCGGGCTTCCGCTAGCTTGGCTTCTGTAATGTCGCGGGCGATACCAACGAGGCCGTAGATATTGCCGTGTTCATCCTTCAGGGGGGACTTAACGATTGAGAGGGTTCGCGGCTCACCTTCCTGGACCTGAAGTTCGCGAGCTACGGGCGCGCCGGTCTTGAAGACTTCCTCGTCATGGGCCTCAAAAATGACCGCCTGATCTGGAGGCAAGATGTCTCGATCCCGTTGACCTAAGACGCTAGCTAGTGGCTGGGAGCTTCTGCGTTGTGCGGCAGGATTGAACAGGACATACCGAAGCTCTTTATCCTTTACAAAAATGATGTCATCGGAGTGCTCAGCCATGTTGCGCAAGAGCTCCACAGCACGCAGTCGCTCTTGCCGCTCATTGGAGAGGTCACGGCTTGCTTGTAGGCGCAAACGCTGCTTTTGAAAAATCAACAAAAACCATATACCCGCCAGGGCAAAGAAAGCCACCAGGACCACAGCAAGCATGGCCGGGAACGCGGTCGGCAAGATATCTTCGTAGGTCTTCCAGACACCGATCCACCAGTCCGTGCGAAGCACTGCATCTGAATAGGCCAGGATGGGTTTGTTGTTCTTGTCCAGAGCCCTGAACGGTTCTCCAGCGCGAGCCTTTCCTGATAAAAAGTGGTCCAGCACCGATTGCGGAGGAAGGGGACGGTGCCCAAAAACAAGGCTGTCGTCGGGTGCATCTGACGCCGAAATACGAAGGATTCGGTCTGGCGTCAATCGTAAGAGGGCCCCTTGAGTTTCGTTGTTGCTTTGGAGAACAGGACGAAGGGCAGCCGAAGGCTCAATGGCGGCCAAGAGGAAGCCCAAATCCCATCTTTCAAGCCTTTGTACGAGCACCAAGCAAGCCTTGCCGCTCCCGTTCTCAAAAAATCCAATCGCCTCGCCGGCACCGCTGCGCAAGTTGTGGATGCGTTTGAGGGCCTCACCGTCGAGCGCTGGCAGGCCTCTTGGCCAAGCCGCATGGCCGATGTCTTCATGGGAAGCTTGTAGGGTGATGACCTGAAAGCGTCCAGTCGACTTGAATATGTCGACCAAGTCTGAGATGTGCTGGTCGCATTCGTTCTCACCGGAGCGGCAATGAGCGTCATGGCGCAAGATCGCGTTCACACTCTCAGAGAGGTTCTTCAGGTCGATGAGTCGTTCGGCAATCCACCGTTCAACTTGGACGCGCTTGTTGACCCTCTCGATCTGCAATTCGATCTTGGCCGCATCCTCTGCATAGACGAGTGCCTGGTATATGCCAAAAAGTGCAAGGGCCAGAATGACGAGCGATGCCACCCAGGCATAGCGGAGGTCAGCGCTGGCCTCTCGTAGCCGAAGCCGCCAGCCCTTTGAAATTGAATCAGCGTTGTGCAAGGTGCAGGCCCTCCAAAACACGGTGCACCCAATGTTCAACCTGGACGTCGCCCATGGGGTGCGAAGCTAGTGTGGCGTCGGCCTCGTTTGCGCGTGCAATCTGCACTTCGTCCAGCGCCGGCGTCACGATGACGAGCCGTGTTGCGGGGCAACGCTGCCGAAGGCGTTCAGCGAGCGACCACGCCTGTTCTGGGTGATCGCGAGCATCGACCATCAGTAGGTCTGGCGAAGCAAGTGCCATGAGACGAATCGCCTCGGGCTCGGTCGTTGCCCACTGCCCCTGAAGGTGTGGAAGGTGGCGTGCCAGGGTGTCCAACCAGCCCCTGAGGATAGATTCACCAGGGCCGACGGCCAAAACTTGCGGTGGGGATTTGTTGAGTGAACCGCTCATGTGTCCAGGGCGCCAGCGACTCAGCCAATGACGAAACTCCGGCTCAGGCATTGGTCGTGCGAAAAGGTAGCCTTGAATCTGGTCAACGCCCAAACGGCGAAGCGCACGCAATTGGCTGTGTTCTTCTACTCCCTCAGCCACCAAGTCCATTCCGAGTCCCGCTCCAAATGAAGCAGTAGCCTGCACGATGCGATCAATCTTTTGATCCGTACCAAGCCTTTTGACAAAGCTCCCATCGATCTTCAACTCGCTGAATGGCAAGTCCGCAAGTTGCGAGAGGCTGGAATAGCCGGTCCCAAAGTCGTCGATCGACAACTTGACGCGCATCAGCGCGAGTCGGTTCAGTGTCTCTAACGCAGCAGATCGGTTGGCCATGAGACGAGATTCGGTCACCTCAATCGTCAGGTCTTCCAGTGCCACTCCTGCTGCGCGAGATCGGCTGAAGACCTCCTCAGGGAGGTCGAGGCGATCTGTGCAATCCATCGACAAATTGACTGCGGCTCGCATAGGCCATCCTGCCAATTTCCAGGCGGCCAGGTCACGCAATACGTGAGTCAACATGCATGTGAAGAGATTCCAAGACAGGCCTGCCGCTTCCATGGCAGGCACGAAGCGTGCCGGGCTGATGGCTGGTCCTTCATGAGGTAGCCAGCGCGCCAGCGCCTCCACACCGATGACCTGCAATCCATTGGCATCCAATTTGGGTTGATACCAGGGGCGAATTGAGCCGTCTTGGAGCGCACGCTCCAGCGCAGATTTATCCAAATCCGTGTGGTTATCGACTGCTTGGCGCAGGGTCTGTGCTGGACGTGGCTTGGTCGCGTCGCACTGCAGCAGAATGGCTTCTAGTGGGTCCAACTCAGCGGGCTTGGGTAGGCTCCCTGCCATGTGCAGGCCGAGCGAACGACCAAATTCAACGACACTGGCAAGTAGATCCGGTCGAGTGCCACTGATTAGCAGAACCTGTATTGGAAGCCTCAGGTCCGCCAACTGGTGCAAGAAACGAGGCCCATCAGTTTCCGGCATGTCCAGGTCACTGATTACGACATCGACGTGTTGCTGCGTGAGGTCATGTAATGCCGAAACTGCCCGTGTGTGGGGCAGCACCGAGCCCACTCCGATCGCCTGTAACTGCTCGACCAAGATGTCGAGATAAAGCGGGTCATCGTCCAATGCCAGTACAACACGCTGCTCCAGAGACATCTCAAATCCTTTCGCTCGCCTAGATATATAGCCTAATACGGTTGTTCTCGGCGTTGCGAAGCTGGGCCAGCAATGCCGGTTGAATCACACAGGCTAGTGAGGATCCTTCGTCGTCAACATGGCCAACCGCGCACAAGAACCAAGCAGCCCACTTCCCTGGCGCAGGTGGATAACTTTGCCAAGTCTCAGCGGGCTGTATCCCTGGGTTAAGGTTCCGTAGTTGCAGCCGCCAACTTTTCCTCCCGTTCGGCGCTTTTTAGTCATGACCCCACCCTTCGACCCCGCCGCCTTCGCCCAACGCCAGCTGGACGCCTACAACGCCCGCGACTTGGAACGTTTTGTGGCGGAGTACTGCGACGAAGTGGTGGTGTACCGCCTGCCGGGCGCCGAGCCGATCCTGCAGGGCAAGGCCCAACTGGCTGAGCATTACGCGAAGAACCGGTTCCACCTGCCCGAGTTGCACGCGAAGTTGGTCAACCGCATGGTCTTTGGGAACAAGGTCATTGACCAGGAGTTCGTCACGGGCGTGCCGGGGGCGCCGATGGAGGTGGCTGCCATCTACGAGGTCACCCCCGCCGGCATCAGCAAGGTCTGGTTTGTGGGGGCGACCTAGCCCGATCCCTGTGGTGGTGGGCGTCAGAATTTGCGGTTTGGCACCCCGCCGTGGCCTCCGGCCGCCGTTGCCATCCCCGCGCTCAAACCACACTATTCATCAGGGACCTATGGATCAAGACAATGCGCCGGCCATGACCGGCAGCGTGACCCGCCTGGGTGGTAAGTCCTGGACGGCCTATGTCGGCACCGTGCTGCTCGCGCTGGTGTTGCTGCCCATTGCGGTGTGGCCGGCCTGGCAAGCGCACTGGGCCGTGGGCCTGGGGGTGCTGGCCCTCGTGCTGGCGTGGGTGGTCTACAAGGTTCTGACGCTGCGCAGCTTTCGCCTGTACTACGACGATGTGGGCGTTTGGGTGTACTCCGGGGTGCTGCCGTGGAACCGCGGGGTGGCCGGCGTCAAGTGGCGGGATCTGGACGAGGCGGTTTACTTCCAAACGTTTTGGAGCTGGCTGTTCAAGTCCTACCGCATGCGCATTGCCCATCGCTTCACGAAGTCCAGCGAGATCGTGCTGAGCCACATGGCCCATGGCAACGAGTCGGTCATGGCGATCAATGGCCGGCATCACGAAATGGTGCGAGGCCAAGCGCTGGGGTGAGCCCGCGGGCTGGCCGCTGGGTGGCGCCCATCCCCGCGATACTCCCCCCATGAGCTACCGCCCCTTCGCCCTGCGCGGCGACCACATCACCCTTGAAGCCCTGATCAAGGCCGCGGACCTGAACGAGCAGCGGGACTTCGCGCGGGCCGTCATCGCCAACGGCGAGGTGCAGGTCAACGGCGAGGTGGAGACGCGGCGCGGGCGCAAGCTGCGCCTGGGCGACGAGGTGCTGCTGAGCCGAGACCGCGTGCGGGTGGTGGAGAGTGACCCGGAACAATAAAGTCGCCCTCGTTTGAGATAACGACAAACCAAGGGAAACCCCTTCCTTCGAATGGAGGGGGCTTTCCAGGGGATGGTCATGGAACTGTCACCCTTGACCGTTAACGTGCGCAGCTTTGCCAACTAGCAGAGGCTTGCGATGCGGGTGATGGTTTCGAAATGGGCGATGGCCCTGGCCGTAATGGCCGGCGCCACACTGGCGCCCCAGGTGGTGTGGGCGCAAACGGCGTTGACCAAGGGCGTGACGGTGTCCAGCCTGTCGGGCGCCAAGGGCAGCACCAAGGACTACAGCCTGGTCGTGCCCACCGGCGCCACCGGCCTGAGCTTCAAGCTCAGCGGCGGTTCGGGCGATGCGGACTTGTACGTGCGCCGCGCCGCCATCCCGACCACCAGCACCTACGACTGCGCGTCCACCGGCACCACCAACGCCGAAACCTGCAGCTTCGCCACGCCCACGGCCGCGACCTACTACGTCCGCGTGCTGGGCTACACCAGCTACAGCGGGGCCAGCCTCGTCGCCAACTACACGGCGGCCACGACGCCGGCGCCGACCGTCACGCTGCAAAACGGCGTGGCGCTGACGGGCCAGAGCGGCACGGCCGGCGGCTGGACGCGCTACAAGATCGACGTGCCGGCGGGCGCGACCAACCTGGCCATCAGCATCAGCGGCGGCACGGGCGCGGCCGACCTGTATGTGCGCGCCGGGGCCGAGCCCACCAGCAGCACCTGGAACTGCCGGCCGCTGCTGAACGGCAACAACGAGAGCTGCAGCTTTGCCCAGCCGCAGGCCACGACGTACTACATCGGCCTCTACGGCTATCAGGCGTTCTCGGGCGTCACCGTCACGGCGGGCTACACCGTGGCGCCGCCGCCGCCGAGCGGGGGTTCGACCTGGTCGGGCTTTGACAGCTACTACGTCCAAGCCATCGGCAAGACGGGCGTGGCGCTGCGCACCTCGCTCAACACCATCTCCGCCCAAGGCCATGTGCGCAAAACCTACGCCGAGGTGTGGGACGCCCTGAAGTACACGGACGAAGACCCGGCCAACACGGCCAACGTGATCCTGATCTACACCGGACGCTCGCAAGCCAAGACCTACAACGCGTCCAGCTTCCCGACCGATCAGGACGCCTGGAACCGCGAACACGTCTGGCCCAAGAGCCATGGCTTCCCGGACGAAGCGCAGTGGGCCCACACGGACATTCACCACCTGCGCCCGGCCGATGTGTCGGTCAACAGCACGCGCGGCAACAAGGACTTCGACTGGGGTGGCACCGCCATCACCGAAGCCCCGGGCAACCTGACCGATGCCGACAGCTTTGAGCCCCGCGCCGCGGTGAAGGGCGACATCGCCCGCATGATGTTCTACATGGCCATCCGCTACGAGGGCAACGACCTGACGGGCGTGCCCAACCTGGAGCTGGCGGACACCACCGGCACCAGCGGCAACTTCCTGGGCAAGCGCTGCACGCTGGTGAGCTGGCACCGCCAGGACCCGGTGAGCGCCGACGAGATCCGCCGCCACGCGCGCATCGTCGAGGTCCAGGGCAACCGCAACCCGTTTGTGGACTACCCGAACTGGGTGGAAGAGTTGTTTGGCGCCGGCTGCCCCTGAGTGGGCAGCGGCAGCCAGTCAAGCTGACGAATGAAAAAGGGCGGGCCGAGAGGCCCGCCCTTTTGCGTACAGGGGCCCGCAGTTTCCCGGTCCACGGCGCTGAGGCCCCACGCCTAGACTGCGTACATCACCTCTTGCAGGAGCCCGCACATGAAACGCGTCACCGGCATCGGCGGCATTTTCTTCAAGGCCCAAGACCCCAAGGCGTTGGGCGAGTGGTACGCCCGGCATTTGGGCATTGATGTCCAGCCCTGGGGCGGTGCCGCCTTCACCTGGCAAAACCCGGACAACCCGCAAGGCGTGGGCACCACGGTGTGGAGCCCCTTTGCGGCGGACACCGGCTACTTCGCCCCCAGCACCGCGCCCTTCATGGTCAATTACCGCGTCGCGGACCTGCACGCGCTGCTGGCAGCGCTGCGCGCGGAAGGTGTCCAAGTGCAGGACAAAGTCGAAGAATCGGAGTACGGCAAGTTCGGCTGGGTGCTCGACCCGGAGGGCAACAAACTGGAGCTCTGGGAGCCGCCTGCCGGGCAGTGACAGGCGCTCTCTCGAACTCCATGGACGCAGCGGTCTCTCTCACTCTGGCGCAGGTCATTGCCCTGGTCGCGGCGTTGGCGGCGGGGGGGTGGTCCTGGGCATCGGGCATGGGTCGAGACGACCGCTTGCTGCTGCATCCGTTTGCGGCCGGTAATTTGTTGGTGTTGGCCGGCGTGCTGCTCACCTTGGGCCGAAGCCCCGACGCCACCGCCTTGGAGCGAACGCTGCACTACTGGCTGGCCGATGTGTGCGCACTCTCGGGCATGGCCAGCTTTGCTTACGGCGTCTTCGGGGTGCTGGGGCTGAACCGCTGGCCACGGCGCTTGGGGGCCGCAGTCGTGGGCGCAGCGCTGCTGATGGCGCTGCTCCCCGGCCCCGAGTTGCGCTGGCGGGGCTTTCTGTTTGGTGTCACGGCGGCGGGCCTGTGTGGCAGCTTGGCATGGCGTGCCCGCGCCGCGCATCGCCGCCGGCAAGAGCAACTGGTGGTCGGCCCCATCATCCTGGTGTTCGGCGCTATTGCGCTGAGCATGGCGGTGCGTGCGCTGTTGCTGGCCTGGGGCCCGGAGTGGGCCTTGAAGGCCGAGGCCACGGCTGTGGGCACGTCCCTGCCCATGCTGTGGACCGTGCTGGTGCAGCTGATGGTGATGAACCTGGCCCTGGTGGGCCTGGTGCTGTCGCGCCTGGTTCAGCGTATTCACCACCTAGCCCGTCATGACCCGCTGACCGGTTGCTTGAACCGCCGTGCGGTGGACCACCACTTGACGGCGGAACTGCAGGCGGGTGGGTATGGCGTGATCTTGCTGGACCTGGACCACTTCAAGCAGGTCAATGATCGGTATGGCCACAACGCCGGTGATGCGGCCTTGCGCCATGTGGTGGCGGTGCTGCAAGCCGGCTTGCGCGAAGAGGACTTGCTGGCCCGGTGGGGCGGTGAGGAGTTTCTGTTGATTCTTCCCGGTGCCACGGTGACGGAGACCTTGCAGGCCGCCGAGCGGCTGCGGGCAGCGCTGGAGGCCGAGCCCCTGCTCTGGCAGGGTGCCCCGCTGCATTTGACGGCCAGCTTTTCGGTGGGCAGCTTCCGGCGCGAAGCCATGGACGTCACCGCTTTGGATGCCGGCCTTTACCGCGCCAAAGCAGCCGGCCGCAATCAAGTGGTTCGGGCTTGAGCGCACCCCTCCCTCAAACAGGGGCTCAAGAGCAGCGGGGAAAGCGTCGATAGAACAGTCTCGTAGCGCCTATGCGGAGGCAGTTATGAAGATCGGTTCCTCAAGCGTGGAGCTGGCGTCGAGCCATGCTTCTTTCCAGCGCCTGGAGCGGCGCGAACACGAGCGCGCGTGGCTGGCCACGCGCCGCCCGGACTTCGACGGCCGACCGACGCGGGTGCAGGTGTCCGAGGCGGGTCGTCGGGCTGCGCAAGAGCCGGCCCCCGCCCGTGCGGCCGAGGCGGCGGACCCGGCCAAGGCCAGTGCCGAAGCGGTGCGTCACGACCCCAAGCTGCAGCTGCTGCGCACCATGCTGTGGCTGATGTTTGGCGAGCGCCTGCCCGACCCGGTGGCCGACCTGGAAGACCCGCAGGCGGCCGTGGACGCGCAAGAGCTGCGCGGCCCCGAGGACGCCGAGGTGCCACCCGAGGCGGCGCCGGCGCCTACCCAACCACCGCCCGAAGACTGGGGCGTGGAGCGCACGGTGGAGGAGACCCGCGTGGCCTTTGAAAGCACGCACTTCTCCGCGCAGGGGGTGGTGCGCACGGCGGACGGGCGCGAGCTGCGCTTTGAACTGGAGCTGGAGCTCAGCCAGCTGCACATCGAACACAGCCGCGAGACGCTGCGCGCCGGCCCGGTGAAAGACCCGTTGGTGCTGACCTTCGACGGCCCCGCCGCCAACTTGCTCGGCCCGCGCTGGGACTTTGACCTGGATGCGGATGGCATCAAAGAAAGCCTGCCCGGTTTGGGCGCGGGCAGTGGCTGGTTGGTGTTTGACCGCAACCACGACGGTCAGGCCAACGACGGCACGGAGCTCTTTGGCCCCCACAGCGGCGACGCCTTTGCCGACTTGGCGCAGCTGGACGCTGACGGCAATGGGTGGATCGACGAGGCCGACCCGGCCTGGGCCGACCTCAAGGTCTGGCGCCCCGGCGGCGGCCTGCAGTCACTGAGCGAGGTGGGCGTGGGCGCACTCAACCTCGCGCGCTTGGCCACGCCCTTCGGCCTCAGCGGCGCCGATGGCAGCGCCCAAGGCCAGCTCAGCCGCAGCGGCTTCTACCTCCGAGAGGACGGCCGCCCCGGGCTGTTGCAGCAGGTGGATGTGCGGGTGTGACAGGCGGCCGGGAAAGCCGGCACACTCGCGGCATCTGCCCGGGCAGCGCGCCCAGTCCGGGCGGGCCCCGGTTCAGCGTGAGCGAAGGCTTTTTCATGCCGGGTTATCTGGTCTCCCACCACGTGGTTGCCGTATCGGGAGGTGCCGACCTCACGATCCGATCGTTGCAAGACAAACAGCAGCATGCTGACCCCAGTGGCTTGGCCGCCGCCGCCCGCATCAGCAGTGCGCAGTGGTCTCTCTTCGGTCAACTGTGGCCCGCGGGTCAGCAGCTGGCGGCTTACATGGCCACCCGCCCCTTGTCGGTGGGGGAGAACATCTTGGAGATCGGCTGCGGGCTGGCCTTGGCCAGCCTGGTCTGCCACCGCCGCGGCGCCTTGGTGACGGCCAGCGACTGTCATCCCTTGGCCGGCGCCTTCTTGTTGGAGAACCTGCGCTTGAATGGCCTGGCCCCGATGCGCTATTGCCACGGCGCTTGGGGCGTTGACACCGGGGTGCCACAGGCGCCGCGGGTGCAGGGTCGCTTTGAGCTCATCATGGGCAGCGACGTGCTGTATGAGCGCGACGACGCGGGCACTTTGCCAGCCTTCATCCGCCAGCATGCTGCGGCGCGGGGCGAGATCTTGATCTTGGACCCCAACCGCGGCAACCGCGCGGCCTTCCATCGGGCCATGGCCCTGCAGGGCTACGAGCGCTCGGAGTTGCGTGTGCCGCCGATACAGACCGGGGCCGCCGAGGCGCGGTTGTTGCGCTACCAGCGCGCGGCTTAGCCGGCCGTGAACCCCAAGTCCTGCGGCGCAAACGCCGCCAGGTTGGGGAAGGCGGTGGCCAGGGCGGTGGCGTCGGCGCCAAACCATCGGGCCAGCGTGGCGCCGAACTGCTCCAGCGAGGTGCTGGGGATGAGGGCGCCGCGGCCATTGGCGTCATCCGCCCCGCCCAGAACCAGCAGGTTGCTGCCGCGCAGGTCGGTCAGTGCCCGCCCGGCGTCGCGCGCTCGCGTTGGGCCACCCGCCAGCTGCCTTGCTGGGTGATCTCGGTCAGGCGCTCACGTTGCGCCGACAGCCTGTCACATGAGGTCACCTTGGGCGGAGCGCCCATCTCAATCATGTGGAACACGGTGGTGTTGAAGTTGCCCAGGGCCAACGCTTCGGCCATGCGCCCTGGCCAAGGGCCCTCGGCTTCAGCGCTCAGCCCTTTAGCCATGGCCAGGGCCTTGGCGATGTCCATCAAGCTCGCCTGGGGCTGGCGCCAGAGCAGCTCGGCCCCGTGTAGGCAGGCCTGGCGGTGCCCATGGCGCACGGCCTCGGGCGAACAGACCGTGAAGATGCGCTCGGGCGCGACGGCGGGCATGGCGGCGAGTTGGGTGATGAAGGTCAGCGCCACATCCAGTTCCAGGCCAACCGGTAGCTCGCGCGCCAAGGGCAGCAGGGTCAGCTGCAAATCGCGGTGGTAGGCCCGTACGTATTTGGCGCGAGCGACGCCCGCCCATTGCGCGTCCGTTAACGTCAAGGGCCCCCAGCCGGGGGGTAGCCAGGCCAGCAGGTTGTCGGGTTCGATGAGCGACCAACGATCGGCTGGCACGGCGCGGCAATCGCCGCGCATCGAGCAAGCGCGGTCGTGCTGCTGCCACAGGTGCAGCACGTAGGGGTCGGTGGCGGCGGCGGCCTGCTGCCGGAAGGCGGCTTCCGCGCCCTCGCTCCAGCCCGCCGTGTGCTCGGCCCGCAGGTAAAGCGCGGTGGCCAGGCTGCGAGGATCGCCCTGGCGTTCCAGGCGTTCGATCCACCCGGCGAGCATGCGCCGGCGCACGGCCTGCTGGGCCTGGGTGGTGGGTAGCGCACTCAACGCATTCACCATGTGGTCCATGGCCTGCGGGTCGCCGGTGTTCACGACACCGCCTGTGCCTTGGAACACCGACTCTTCCGACTGCCGGTGCGCCTGCATGCCGTGTGAGCACCACTGGGCTTCGATCTGCGTAAGCTGCGTGGGGTTGAGGTTCGGGCGCGAGGCGCCGGGCGGAGCTACGACCGCGCCGGAGGTGGCAGGCGCCGGCCCCGAGGCCGGCGCGCTGCCTGACCTCGGCACGCCCCCGCCCATGGGTTGGGCCAGGGAGGCCGTTGAGAGTGGCGTTGAATGCACCGGGGTTGGCGCTTCGCCCGCTCTGTGCCACAGCCCGACCCCACCCAGTAGGGCTAAGGTCAAGATCAGGCCTCCCACGGCCCACCGTCGGCCGGGCTTCCTTTTTTGTTCTTGCATCGGGGCATTTTAGAAAAGGGGATCACCGCGCTACTGCCGCAATCCCGCCGTGTTGCGAAGGGTAGGCGCTGCAAAGGCTTCGCGCCGCGATGCTTGGCATCGCCTTTTACCCCCAACACGGCAAGGCGCAGGTCCTGGTCGAGCGCCCGGGCCTGGTGCTGGTGGGGCTACTCCCCTCGGGCTGCAGCAGTAGGTGGATTTGCAGGTTTAGGCGAGCATGAACCCCAAGTCCTGCGGCGCGAACGCCGCCAGGTTGGGGAAGGCAGTGGCGAGCGCGGTGGCGTCGGCGCCAAACCAGCGGGCCAGCGTGGCGCCGAACTGCTCCAGCGAGGTGCTGGGGATGAGGGCACCGCGGCCGTTGGCGTCATCCGCCCCACCCAGCGCGGGGTAGGGGAAGCGGCCGTACACCTGGCCCCCGCGCACGGCACCGCCCAGCACCAGCAGGTGGTTGCCCCAGCCGTGGTCGCATCCACTGCCGCTGGGCTGCAGCGTGCGGCCGAACTCGCTTTGCGTGAAGGCGGTGACTTGGGTTGCGGTGCCCAGCTCCTGCATCGCCGTGTGGAAGGCCGCCAAGCCCTCCGCCACTTGGCGCTGCAGGTCCCAGAAGGTCCAGCTCTGGTTGGAGTGCGTGTCAAACCCGCCCAGCTGGCAGAAGAACACCTGGCGCCGCATGCCCACGGTGTTGCGCAGGGCGATGACGCGCGCCACCTGGCGCAACTGGCGGCCCAGATTCGTACCGGGGAACACGGTGTTGACGGTGGCGCTGCCGCTGCTGCGCAGCAGGGTGTTCAGGGCGATGGCATCTCGCCGCACCTGGTTGGCCCCTTGCACCAGGCGCACGCCGCTGTCGAGCATCAGAATGTCGTTCAGCGCCTGGCGCCGCGCGGCGGCTGCGCTGTCGGGCCAGACGGCCATGCCGCTCATGTCCAGGTTGTTGTCGGGCAGCAGGCTGGCGCTTTGCACCTGGGTGCCGGCAGCAAAGAGCGCATTGCCGGAGAGGGACACCGAAGCGGGGAAGCGTGCCGTGCCATTGCGGCTGTTGACGGCGTCCGCCACGCGCCCGCCCCAGCCCGTGCCGCCGCCCGTGGCATTGCCGGCCTGGGCGATCTGCATTTGGTCGGAGTGGGAGTACAGGTTGCTCGGCAAGGGCACGCTGCTTGCCAGCAGCTGCGCCCGCGTGGTGGGCGCGGCCAGTGGCCCCACATTGGCGACGGCCGCGAGCTGCCCCTGGGCCCAGAGCGGGTGAATGGCTTGCAGCCCCGAGTGCAGGGCGAAGGGGCCCTGCGGCGTGCTGATGGGCAACAGCGTGGCGCTGTTGTCCGGCAGGGCCAGGGCGCCCCGCGCTTGGCGGTAGGCGGCATGGGCCGTGGCCTCCATGGGGATGAGGACGTTGTGGCCGTCGCAGCCGCCGGCCAGATAAATGCAGACCAAGGCCTTGTAGTCGGTTTGCGTTTGCGCGCGGGCGGTGGGCCAGCTGCCCGCTGCGGTGAGCGCACAGGCGGCGCGGAGCAGTGCGCGGCGGGTGGTGGTGGGTTTCATGGCCGGGGCTCCTTAATGCTGGACGGCGTGTTGGCCGGAGAGCAGCGTGAGGTAGAGGGCGGTGAGCACGCGCTGCTGCGCATCGGGCTGGGCGTTGATGGCGTTGGCCAGGCTCTGGCGCAGGGCTTGGGGCATGCGGCCATAGAGCAGGTTCTGGTCCACCGCGTCCACCAAGGCCGTGGTGTTGCCGGCGACGCTTTGATAGGGCGTCAGGTCGACGCGCCAGTTCGCACCCGGCTGCACCAGCATCTGCCACAGCATGTTGCCGCGCAGCACCGCTTCGGTGGGTGTGTAGATCTGGAACTCCGGTGCGGCGAGCGTCGTCTGCGGCAGCCGGAACAGCGGTGAGTAGAAGCCGAACACCGAGGGCGGGGTCAGCGGCTCCTGGGCCATCAGGCTGAACTCCCAGGTCACGGCATTGGTGGGCAGAAAACCGCCGCCCAAGGCCCGCGCTGTGGCGGCCACATGCTGGATGGCGTCGCGCAAGCGGCCGTCGTTCAGGCCCGCGCTGTCGTTGCGGGCCTCGGCATCCACCAGCACCGCGCGCACCGTGGCGCGCAGGTCGCCACGCACGCCGCTGCCGTTGTTGGCAAAGACCTGGGCCACGCGCCGCACGTAGTCGGGGCTGGGGTTGCTCTTGACCAACTGGCGGATCAAACGCTGCGCGATGAAGGGGCCCGTGTTGGGGTGGTTGAACACGCAGTCCAGCGTGGCGCGCAGGTCGGCCTCGGCCCCTTGACCGGGGGGCAGCACACAGCCCAGAAAGCGCTTCTCGCGCGGGTCGTGGTTGATCTCTCGGAACACCAGGGGGCCGGTGAAGTTCTCCCAGTTGTTGGTGCCGGCGCCCTGGTAGGTCCAGCCGGTGAGCGCCAGCGCCACCTGCTGAATGGTGGCCTGGTCATAGGTGGGCACGGGCCGGCCGCTGGCGTCCAGCTGCGGTGTGCCATCGGGGTTGAGCCGGACCAGACCGATGGTGAACAGCTGCAACAGCTCGCGCGCGAAGTTCTCGTTCGCGGCCGAGCCATTGCGCGGCGCGTTGCTGTTGGCCAGGTCCAGGTACTTGCCCATCTGCGCGCTGCGGGTGACCTGCTCCAAGAGCGTGCGGTAGTTGCCGAAGGCTTGCTGGCTGAGCAGGCGCAGGTGCGGCACCACCTCGTCGGGGTAGATGTTCTTGTTGAAGCTGATGACCAGCAGCTGCGCCAGCGCATAGGCCACGCGCTGCCGCAGTTGGTCGGGGGCTTCGGTGAGTCGGTGCAGATAGCCCTGGGCCACCACGCGCCGGTCCGTGCCGGTGGTGACAGGGGTTTCGGGCATCAGGAACTGCTCGTTGAGCCAGGCCTCCACCCCCAGCTGCTTGACCCGCGCGACGCTGGGCGCGTTGGGGCCAAAAGCCGCCTGATCAAGCAGGCGCGAGGCCGCAAGGTTGGGCGTGCCCAGGCCGGGCGGGATGGGCGCCGGGGCGGGTGCGGGGGCCGGCGCGGGTGCAGGTGCAGGACTGGGCGCGGGGGCTGGAGCGGGCGCAGGGGCAGGGGCCGTGCTGCTGCTGGTGAAGCTGACCCGGACGATGTCGGAGCCGATCGAGCCCGGCCCCAACGCCAAGACCTGCACGGTCTGGCTGGTGCCGGCCCAGGTGGATGGCGCCATGCCGGTGGCGACGATCTGGCTGGAGGAGATTCGCGTGCTGGACACCGGCTGCCCCGCCACCAGCACCTTGAGGTCCGTGCCAAAGGCGGCGCCATTCAAGGTCAGGCTGTAGGCCCCCACGGGCACGCTGCTGGGCCGGGTGCCCCAGAGCCGCGGCTGGACTTGGGTGACGGACAGGCTGGCGGAGCCGACGATGGTCGGATAAGCGGTGCTGCGCGCCGTGACCGCCACCACGTTGCTGGGCTGCGGCACCAGCAGGGGCGCGGTGTAGAGGCCCGTGCTGCTGATGGTGCCCACTGTGGCGTTGCCGCCGGCAATGCCATTGACGGACCACACTACGGTGTTGGGCGAGAGCGGCACATAGGCCGTGAGCTGGCGCGTGCTGCCGATGGGCAGCTGCCCATTGCTGTAGACCGTGATGGTGCTGGCGAAGGCCGGCAAGGCCAGGGCCGCCACGGCCAGCCCGAGCGGGCGGGACCAGGCGAAGGTGGGAACGTTCATACGGCGTCTCCGAAGCCCCGGAGGCGGGGCGAGGCCCTCTTCACCGCAAAGGTCGTGCCAAGCCACGCAGCGCAGCGAGCTGGGTCAAAAGTGACGCAAACCGTCGGACCCGCTGACGCGAACGGTCAGTTCGGGCGGGGCGGGTGACAGCGAAGTGTGAGGAGGTGTTGCAAAGGCTTGCCGCGGGTTACACGGCTTGTCTACAAGACCTTGAAGCGGCGGCAAAGCCCCGTCGCTACGGAGCGGGAACCGATCAACCCATCTCCCGCAACAAACTCATCACCTTGGTGGTGATGAGCTCCACCGCCGGGCCGTTGGCGCCGTGGGGGAGGATCACATCGGCGTTGCGCTTGGTGGGCTCGATGAACTGCTTGTGCATCGGCCGCACGGTCTCCAGGTACTGGTTCACCACGCTCTCGGTGTTGCGGCCGCGCTCTGAGATGTCGCGCTGCAGGCGGCGGATGAAGCGCACGTCCGAGGCTGTGTCCACGTAGATCTTCAGCGACATCATGTTGCGCAGCTTGGCGTCATAGAGGGCGAACAGGCCTTCGACCACGATGATGGGTGCGGGCTTGACGGTGATGGTCTCGTGCGAGCGGTTGTCGGCCGCAAAGTCGTAGACGGGCATCTCGATGGCCTCGCCCTTGCGCAGCGCGGCCAGGTGCTGGGCCATCAGCGGCCAGTCAAAGGCGTCCGGGTGGTCGTAGTTCTGCTGGCGCCGGGCCTCGGGCGGCATGTGGGACTGGTCGCGGTAGTAGTCGTCTTGCATCACCACCGCCACCTTCTCTGGCCCGATGGCGGCGAGCACCTCGCGCGTCACGGTGGATTTGCCGCTGCCGCTGCCCCCGGCGACTCCGATGACGAATGGTTTGTGATGGGACTTGGGCATGGCAGTCGGCGCAGGGTGGGACGGAACCTGCGGATTGTCGGGTGAGCAGATCATGGACCCCCGGTCTACCGGGCCATCCGGTCGATGGGGCCGCACGAACAAGCTTGGAACGTTTTGTTTCACCTCTGTGTCAGCGCCCGCCTGTCGGGCTGCGTTAGTGGGGCACTCGCGACGGCGTGAGTCGGTCGGAGTTTCAGATCTCAACCTTCGGAGTTCCCCATGAAAGCAGTCGGAATCCTGGTCCTCGGCACCTTGGCCTTGACCGGGTGTGCCACCAAGGACTATGTCAACGAATCCGTGGCGCCGGTTCGATCGGATGTGCAGGGCTTGAATCAGCGGGTTCAGGCGCAAGGCGAGGGTTTGAAGTCTTTGGATGGGCGCGTGTCGGGACAAGAGGAGCGCATCAAGGCCTTGCAACTGGAAGCCCAAGCGCGGGCCCTTGAAGCCGGAAAGATCCGCGCCCCCGGGTTTCTGATGAGCACCGTGCTCACCGACGACCGCTTCAAGTTCAAGCTGGGCCACGCGCAGCTCAGTGCGGAGGCGGCCGCGGTGTTGGATGAGCTGGTGGCCAAGCTCAAGGCGGACAACCAGCCGGTGGTGCTGGAAATCCAGGGTCACACCGACAGCACCGGCAGTGCAGACGCCAATCAGCGACTGGGCCTGGCCCGTGCGGAAATGGTGCGGCAGCATTTGGCCCGCGCCGGCGTGCCGCTACACCGCATGGCCACCATCTCGTATGGCGAATCCGCCCCGATGGCGGACAACGCCACGGCGCAGGGACGGAGCCAAAACCGGCGCGTTCAGGTGGTGGTGATGCGCTGAATCTCCCGCACCCGGGCGGAAACGGGCACACTGGTGTCTTCTGCCCGGGCAGCACGCCCAGTTCGGGCGGGCCTCGGAGCCAGTGCGCGCGAAGGCCCTTCTATGCCGGGTTATCTGGTGTCTCACCATGTGGTCACGGTTTCGGGGGGGGCTGACCTCACCATCCGATCGTTGCAGGACAAACAGCAGCACGCGGACCCCGACGGCTTGGCGGCTGCGGCGGGCATCAGCACCGCGCAGTGGTCGTTGTTTGGCCAGCTGTGGCCGGCTGGGCAGCAGTTGGCGGCCTACATGGCGACGCGCCCCTTGGTGGCGGACGAGAACATCCTGGAGATTGGCTGCGGCCTGGCACTGGCCAGTTTGGTTTGTCATCGCCGAGGGGCATTGGTGACCGCCAGTGACTGCCATCCGTTGGTGGGGGCTTTTCTGCTCGAAAACTTGCGGCTCAATGGCTTGGCGCCCATGCGGTACTGTCATGGAGCGTGGGGATTGGATGGGGGCGTTCCCCAGGCGCCTCGACTGCAGGGGCGGTTTGAGCTCATCATGGGCAGCGATGTCCTCTATGAACGCGACGACGCGGGTACCTTGCCGGCCTTTATTCGAAAACATGCGGCGGCCCGCGGCGAGGTTTTGATCCTGGATCCGAACCGCGGCAATCGTGCGGCCTTTCATCGGGCCATGGCCTCGCAAGGCTACGACCGCACAGAAATCCGCGTGCCCCCGCTCGTGAGTGGGGCCGCTGCGGCCCGCTTGCTGCGTTACCAGCGGGGTGGGCGCATTGCAGCCGCCTGCCCACCGGTAGACGAGGCATAGTGCTTGGTCCCACCCCGGGGCCTTTGCATCGACCACCGCATGCCATGACGAACTCTCCCTCCCCCCTTGGGCCGGTCCATCCCGATGTGGCCCGGGCTGAAACGCTGGACAAAGCGTTTTACTTAGACCCCGCATTGCAAACGCTGCAGCACGAGCGCCTGTTTGCGCGCAGCTGGCAGTGGCTGGGGGACTTGACCGATGTGGCCGCGCCCGCCAGCTTGGCGCCGCGCACGTTGCTGCCGGGCAGTTTGGACGAACCCCTGCTCTTGGCACGAGACGGCGCAGGTGCCTTGCGCTGCCTGAGCAATGTCTGCACCCACCGCGGCAACCTGCTGGTGCACGAGCCCTGCCAGGGCGCGAAGCAGATTCGCTGCGGCTACCACTCGCGCCGCTTTGAGCTGGATGGGCGCATGGTCTTCATGCCTGCCTTTGAACAGGCGCTGGATTTCCCCCGCCCCTGCGACGACCTGCCGCGCCTGGACCTGCAGCAGTGGGGCGGCCACGGCTACGTGGCGCTGGAGCCGCCGCTGGACGCCTTCGACGCCTTCTTTGGCCCGCTGCGGGAGCGCCTGCACTGGCTGCCAGTGCAGGACTTCCAGCCCGACCCGGCCGCCAGCCGTGACTACGAGTTCGACGCCCATTGGGCGCTCTACGTCGAGAACTACCTGGAGGGCCTGCACATCCCCTTCGTGCACCCGGGTCTGACCCAGACCCTGGACCTGGCGAACTACCGCTACGAGCTGCAGGACTGGGGCAACCTGCAGCTGGCCACGGCACGGGACGGTGAAGTCGCCTTCGAGCTGCCGCCCAGCAGTGCCGAGTTCGGGCAGCGCATTGCCGCCTACTACTACTGGGTCTTCCCCAACCTGATGCTGAACTTCTACCCCTGGGGGCTGTCATTGAACCTGGTGCAACCGGTGGGCGCAGCGCGCACGCGGGTGAGCTTCCGCTCCTACGTCTGGAAGCCCGAGCTGCGGGGCCAGGGCGCCGGTGGCGCGCTGGACGAGGTGGAGCTAGAGGACGAGGCTGTGGTGATGACGGTGCAGCGCGGCCTGCGCTCGCGCTTTTACCGCCACGGCCGCTACTCGCCCACGCGCGAGCAGGGCGTGCACCAGTTCCATCGCCTGATTGCTCAGGCGATGGGGGCCTGCGTTTAGGCGACCCCTCGCCCCTGCTGACTGGCGAAATACACGACCTTGCGCGCCCGCATGACCTCCCCCAGCGGTTGGTGCACCGCCAGGGCCTGCCAAGGGTCGTAAACGCCGGCTTCGGCCTGCTGCGACCACGCTGGGTCTTGCGGCGGGGCGCTGACTGCCAATTCGGCCACGGTGATGAAGGGTGCCACGGCTTCGGGCCACTCTACGCTGGCGTCCTCGATGGGCGTGCGCGCCTCGTCTTCGAAAAACTGCGCCTGCAAGGCATACCGCAGCGGCCCGCGCTGGGCCTGACGCGTGAAGTCGCCCGCGAAATCGCTGTCGCCTGCGGCGATGGCTTGCCCATTCAAGGGCAACAAACGCAGCTTGGCTGCATAGGGCCCCCAGCGCAGCGGCAGGGTGCTGCCAAAGGTACCGGCCGCAAAGCCCGGGAAGGGGCGCTTGAACGTTGCGGCCATCTTCTTGAGCTGTCGGAGGGCGCCGAGGGGCCCAAACGTCTTGAACACCCACTTCAGCAAGGCTGCCGGGCTCTCGCCGGCGGCGAGCACCAATCCAAAGAACAAATGGCTGGTGGGGAAGGCAAAGGCCACCTGGTTGATCAGGCTGAAGTCCTGGTGGTCCGTGCGCCCGCCCAGGGCGCTCTCTCCTTCAGGGCCCCAGACCCGGAAGGCAAAACCCCGGATGTCCGGGCGCTTGTTGCTTTGCACGTCCACCCCGCCATTGCTGAGCCGCACGCAGGCTGTGTAGGTGCCGGGCTGGGCAAACCACCCTTGGGCGGCATGCGGTGGCAGTCCGCTGGCCACGGTTAGCGTCGCAGGCGCCACGATCAAGCCTTTGCGGTGTAGGGCCCGGCCGGTGCCAAAGCGGGCGTTCTTGCGCGCCTGCAGGGCGGCTATGGCTTGGGCTGCCGCGGCATGGCGCGCGGCTTCGTCGCCTTGAATGGCTTCTTTCCATTGGGTGCTGGGCATGGGGGGCTCCGCGAAAAGGATCGCCGCATCCTGCCCGCAAGTGCGCCAGGGCGCTATCGGTACGGTCCCCGTTGATTGACCCAGCGCAGAGCACATCCAGGCGCCCTTCGCGAAGATCCAGGCCTTCCTGCACCACCCGGAGCGCCGCATGTCGACCCGTTCTCCCCTTGTTCGTTTGACCCAGCAGCACGACTACCAATTCGACGTGGACTTTGGCGTCGGGCCCCACCTCCAGGTGGACGAACCCCCGCCCTTGGGCGCGGGTGCTGGCCCGACGCCCTTGGACTTGTTGGGCGCTGCGGTGGGAAATTGCCTGTCCGCCTCGTTGTTGTTCGCCCTTCGCAAGTTCAAACAAGAACCGCACCCCATAGAGACCACGGTGAGCGTTCACACGGGGCGCAATGCGCAAAACCGTTTGCGCGTTGTGGGCCTGGAGGTGCAGTTGCGGCTGGGCCAACCCGCCGAAGCCTTCTCTCACTTGGAGCGCGTACTCAGCAGCTTTGAGGCGTACTGCACCGTCACCGCCAGTGTGGCGGGGGCCATTCCAGTGGCGGTCACCGTTTTGGATTCGCAGGGCGGGGTCCTGAAAGCCGCCCCCTCAGATGCGGGGGCTGAACCGGCGGTATGACCAACGGTCTCCGGGCTGGGCGTGCCTATGCTGCCTCTTTTTCAAAATTTGGAGCGTTCATGCACGCCGTTCGTTTGCTTCGTTCTCCGCGACCCGTGGCGCTGGTGTTGGCGCTGGCCGCCACCCTGCCGCTCACGGCCCTGGCCCACAACCATGGCAAGGCCATGGGTCATGACGGCGAGACGCCGCTGATTCCGCGCGCCGCCCTGTTTGGCAACCCGGTCAAGGCGGGCGCCCAACTCAGCCCCAACGGCCAGTGGCTGTCGTGGCTGGCGCCGGTGAACGGCGTGATGAACGTCTGGGTTGCGCCGGTGGACAAGCCCGAGGCCGCCAAGGCCGTGACGGACTCCAAGGACCGCCCCATTCCCGGCGCCTTCTGGTCGGGCAACAGCGAGCAAATCCTGTTCGTCAAAGACAACGCGGGCGACGAGAACTTCCGCCTCTACGGTGTGGACGTGAAGACGGGCCAGCAGCGCGACTACACGCCGTTTGAAAAAGTGCGCGTGCGCATGATGGGTGGCTCGCGCGCCCGTCCGGACGAGGTGCTGGTGGGCATCAACAACCGCGACCCGCGCTGGCACGACGCCCACCTGCTGAACCTCAAGACCGGTGAGCTCAAGCTGGTGATGGAAGGCACGGGCTATGCCGGCCTCATGCCCGATGACTCCCTGGCGGTGCGCATGGCCATGCGCCCGAATGCAGCCGGCGGCATGGACTTCTTCCAGGTCAAGGAGGGTAAGGCCGAGGACAAGCCCTTCCTCTCCACCAATCTGGAAGACAGCTCAACCTCGCCGCTGGGCTACACGCTGGATGGCAAGACCCTGTACTGGATGGATGCGCGCGACCGTGACACCACGGCGGTCTACGCCGAGGACGTGGCCACCGGCAAGCGCACCCTGCTGGCCGAAGATGCCCGCGCCGACCTGGGCAGCACGCTGCGCGACCCGGCCACTGGTGTGGTGCAAGCCTACTCGGTGGACTACCTGACCAACGAATGGCACTTCTTGGACAAGAAGCTCAAGGCTGACTTCGATTGGCTGCAGAAGCAACTGGGCAAGGGCGAGATCTATGTCGCCAGCCGCACGCGCGATGACGACAAGTGGATCGTGGGCATCGACCCCGTCTCCAAGGTCGCCGCCACCTACCTGTATGACCGCAAGGCCAAAAAGCTGCGCGCGCTCTACACCGCTCGCCCGGCCCTGGAAGGCGCGCCCTTGGTGCCCATGCACCCGGTCGAGATCAAGGCCCGCGACGGCCTGACCCTGCCCAGCTACTTGACCCTGCCCAAGGCCGCCGATGCCAACGGCGACGGCAAGCCTGAGAAGGCCGCGCCCCTGGTGCTGCTGGTGCACGGCGGACCCTGGGCCCGCGACGGCTACGGTTACAACTCGCAGCACCAGTGGCTGGCCAACCGCGGCTACGCCGTGCTGTCGGTGAACTTCCGCGCCTCCACGGGCTTTGGCAAGAAGTTCCTCAATGCTGGCAACAAGCAGTGGGGTCTGGCCATGCACAACGACTTGCTCGACGCCGTCGAGTGGGCCGTCAAGCAAGGCGTCACCACCAAGGACAAGGTCGCCATCATGGGCGGCAGCTACGGGGGCTACGCCGCGCTGGCCGGTGTGACCTTCACGCCCACCACCTTCGCCTGCGCGGTGGACATCGTGGGCCCCTCCAACTTGGAGACCCTGCTGGGCACCATTCCCCCGTACTGGGAGGCCGGCAAGAAGCAGATGTACAGCCGTATGGGCGACCCGACGACGGACGAGGGCAAGGCCATCCTGCGCGCCGCCTCGCCGCTGTACAAGGCCGACCAGATCGTGCGCCCGCTGCTCATTGGCCAAGGTGCCAACGACCCGCGGGTCAAGCAGGCCGAGAGCGACCAGATCGTGACGGCCATGCAGGCCAAGAACATCCCGGTGACCTATGCGCTGTACCCGGATGAAGGCCACGGCTTCGCCAAGCCCAACAACCGCATTGGCTTCAACGCCATGGCCGAAGCCTTCTTGGGCCAATGCCTGGGTGGCCGTGTCGAACCCCTGGGCGAGACGCAGCGGGCCTCCACCGTGCAAGTGGTGCACGGTGCCGAGCACGTGCCGGGCCTGAAGGACGCGGTGGCCAAGAAGCCCTGACCGGTCCGTTTTTGAATGCGCTTCTTGGGGCCCTTCGGGGCCTCTTTTTTTGATCGGCGCTCGACGCCGGGCGGCCGGACTGTCGAACGAGGCTGCAGTTCAACCAGAGAAAACGACGGCTTGTCAAAACGGGCACGCGACTGCGCACGGAGGCGCCTACGCTGCGCAGCTTTTCAACCGCTGGGACCGTCATGACCCGTTCACTTTTTGTTGTTGGCGCCGCACTCACCCTCGCTTGGACTGCCACGGCGGCCGCGGCCAACGCTGCGGTGTCGGCGCCGGCTGAAACTCCGCTGATTGCCCGCGAGGCCTTGTTTGGCAACCCGGTCAAGGTGTCCGGTCAGATCAGTCCCAACGGGAAATGGCTGTCCTGGATGGCGCCCGTCAACGGCGTGATGAATGTGTGGGTGGCGCCCGTGGACAAGCCCGAGGCCGCCCGCCCCGTCACCGACGCCAAGGACCGCCCGATTCCGCTCTACTCGTGGGCCAGCAACAGCGAGCAGATCCTGTTCGTCAAGGACAACGGCGGGGACGAGAACTACCACTTCTACGGCGTGAACGTCCAAGGGGGCGCGCCCCGCGACTACACGCCCTTCGACAAGGTGGCGGTGCAGCTGATCGCAACCTCCATGAAGCACCCCGACGAGGTGCTGGTGGGCATCAACAACCGCGACCCGCGTTGGCACGATGTGCACCGCCTGAACCTGCGCACCGGCGCGCTCAAGCTGGTGATGAAGGGCGACGGCATCGGGGAGTTCGAAGCCGACGAAGACCTGCGCTTGCGCCTGGCGTTCAAACCCAACGCGGCTGGCGGCACCGACTACCACGCCATCCACAACGGGGTGGTGGCCGAGAAGCCCCTGCTCACCACCGGCTTGGAAGACACCACCACCCGATCGCTGGGCTTTAGCGCCGACGGCCGCACGCTCTATTGGCTGGACACGCGCAACCGCGACACCGCTGCGGTGTTTGCCGAAGACACCACCACGGGCCAGCGCACGCTGCTGGCCGAAGACGCAAGGGCCGATTTGGGGGCCACCTTGCGCCACCCGCAGACGGGCAAGGTCCAGGCCTACGCCGTCAACTACCTGACCACCGAATGGCACTTCTTGGACAAGAAGCTCAAGGCCGACTTTGATTGGCTGCGCCAGCAATTCGGGCCAAGCGAAATCCACGTCAACAGCCGCACCCAGGCCGACGACAAATGGGTGTTGGTGGTGGACCCGGTGGTCAAGCCGGCCACGGCCTACCTGTACGACCGCACGGCCAAGCGCCTGACCGAGATGTACACCGCCCGCCCGGCCCTGCAGGGCGCGCCCCTGGTGCCCATGCACCCGGTCGAGATCAAGGCCCGCGATGGCCTGACCCTGCCCAGCTACCTCAGCCTGCCGCAGGCCGCCGACGCCAACGGCGACGGCAAGGCCGACCGTGCCGTGCCGCTGGTGCTCTTTGTGCACGGCGGGCCGTGGGCGCGGGACACGCATGGCTTCCACAGCTATCACCAGTGGTTGGCCAACCGCGGCTACGCCGTGCTGTCGGTGAACTTCCGCGCGTCCACGGGCTTTGGCAAGAAGTTCCTCAATGCCGGCAACAAGCAGTGGGGCCTGGCCATGCACAACGACTTGCTCGACGCCGTCGAGTGGGCCGTCAAGCAAGGGGTGACCACCCAGGACAAGGTCGCCATCATGGGCGGCAGCTACGGGGGCTACGCCGCGCTGGCTGGCGTGACCTTCACGCCCACCACCTTCGCCTGCGCGGTGGACATCGTGGGCCCCTCCAACTTGGAGACCCTGCTGGGCACCATTCCCCCGTACTGGGAGGCCGGCAAGAAGCAGATGTACAGCCGCATGGGCGACCCGACGACGGACGAGGGCAAGGCCATCCTGCGCGCCGCATCGCCGCTGTACAAGGCCGACCAGATCGTGCGCCCGCTGCTCATCGGCCAAGGCGCCAACGACCCGCGGGTCAAGCAGGCCGAGAGCGACCAGATCGTCGACGCCATGAAAGCCAAGAACATCCCGGTGACCTATGTGCTCTACCCCGATGAGGGGCATGGCTTCCGCAAGCCGGAAAACCGCATTGGCTTCAACGCCGTGGCTGAAAGCTTCCTGGGCCAATGCCTGGGTGGCCGAGTGGAGCCCTTGGGCGCCACCCAGCGCGCGTCTACCGCCAAAGTGATGCAGGGTGCCGAGCACGTTCCGGGCTTGAAGGACGCGCTGGCGAAGCAGCCCTGATCCGTACCTTTGAATGCGCTTCTTGGGGCCCTTCGGGGCCTCTTTTTTTCAATTGCTTACGCGGCTTCTGGGTGGGCTGCCTAAACTGACTTCAGCCCCCGCTGAAGGAGATTTCCATGCGCACCCGCTTTGCCCTGCTGTCCGCACTTGCCTTGGCTGCCTGCGGCGGCGGTGGGGGCGACAGCGGCCCTCCCGTGCTGGGCCTGGGTACCTTGAACCTGTGGTTGGCCGACGCGCCGGCCTGTGGCATGGACAAGGTCTTTGTGACGGTGGAGAAGGTGCGGGTGCACACCAGCAGCACGGCGGGTGATGCCGACACCGGGTGGGTGGACATCACCCCGCCGGCACCGGTGCGCGTGGACTTGCTGACGCTGACCAACGGCACGCTCGCGGCGCTGGGCCAAGCCACGCTGCCCGCAGGCAGCTACCAGCAGCTGCGCCTGGTGCTGGCTGAGAGCACCGGCGCCAATCCCATGGCCAATGCCGTGCGGCCCAGCGGTGCCACGGCCGATGTGGCGCTGGAGACCCCGAGCGGGCTGCAGTCCGGCCTCAAGATCAACGCCGGCATCACGGTCACCGCCACGCAGCGCGTGGACTGGGCGATCGACTTTGACGCCTGCAAGTCCATCGTCCAGGCGGGCCACTCGGGCCGCTACCAGCTCAAGCCGGTGCTGCAGGCGCTGCCGCTGCTGAGTGAGACCGGCCAGCGCGTCGTGGGTTATTTGGATGCCGCCCTGGCCAATGGCGCGGCCACGGTGTCGGTCCAGCAGGCCGGCAAGCCGGTGCGCACCACGCCCACCGATGCCACCGGCAAGTTCGTGCTCTACCCCGTGCCCGCGGGGGAGTACGACCTGGTCCTCAGCGCCACCGGCCGCGCCACGGCCGTGATGACGGGCGTGCCCGTGGCCGCCACCAGCGTCACCACCGTGGGCAGCGACACCCTGCGCCTGGTGCCCCCCACCAGCGCGAGCGCCGAGGTCTCGGGCACCGTCAGCAAGGGCGGCAGCGTGGCCAACACCGGCGGCGCCGTGCGCGCCCTGCTGACCTTCAACGGCGGCCCCAACGTCGAGGCCGGCTACGGCGCGGCGGATGCCACCACGGGCCGCTACCGCCTCACCCTGCCCACCGGCACGCCCGTGCGCACGACCTACCTGGCCAATGCCACCGCCTTCACCTGGACCCCGCGCCCCAGCGAAGCCGGCAAGTTCCGCCTGGAGGCCAGCGTGCTGGGCGTGACGACACCGCAAACCGCCGACATCAACCTCACGGGGTACCTGACGAAGGATTGGACCTTCTGACCGCGAGGGGTGATTTGCGGCAGGCGGATGTAGCACAAAAGCGCTACATTGGGATTTCGCAAGGAGACTCCATGTCCACCACCACGATTCGTCTCGACGACGATTTCAAACAGCGATTGACCGCGGCCGCAGCGCGCACCGGCCGAACCGCGCACGCCTTCATCCTGGAGGCGGTGGCTCAGCAAGTGGAGCGCTGCGAGCAGGAGGCTGCGTTCCACCACGTTGCGCAACAGCGTTGGGCCACGTTGGTGGCGGGCGGGCCCTCGCTGAGTTTGGCGGATGCCGAGGCGCATCTGGCGCAGCGGGTCCGCGCTCAAACCAAGGGCTGATGCGCTTGCATGACCAGGGCAACCCGGGTCGAACTGGCCCCCGAAATACTCGAAGACCTCGATCGCATCTTTGATCACGTGGCGGGGTATGACCCGACCGCTGCCGAGCCGCGCGTTGCGTTCATTCTGGAGGGCTTGCGGATCCTGACGCACAGCCCCGAAATTGGCCGTCCGGTCCAAGACGGGCAGCGCGAGTTGGTGATCGGCCGAGGGGCTAATGGCTATGTGGCGCGCTACCGGTATCTGCCGGAAGTGGACGTGGCGGTGGTGCTGGCGGTCCGCAGCCAACGGGAGCTGGGCTACCGGCGGTAGCCCAGCTCGCTCAGGGAATCCCGAGCACCTTGTGCTGCTGCAAGCTCAGCCGCCACTGCGGGTGCTGCAGGCAGTAGTCGATGGCGGCGCGGGTGTTTTGGGTCTTGAACACGCCATCCATCGGCTGCAGGAAAAAGTGCTCGAAGGCGAGGCTCGCAAAGCGCTCGGGGGGCGCCAGGGGCTGGGGGTAGACGAGCTTGAGCTCGTGGCCCTGGGTCAGCACGACCTCGGCATCGGCCTTGGGGCTGACGCAGATCCAGTCCAGCCCGGCGGGTGCGGGCTGCGTGCCGTTGGTTTCGACCGCGACCTCAAAGCCCTGTGCGTGCAGGGCTTGAATGGCGGGTTCGTCCAGTTGCAGCAGCGGCTCGCCGCCCGTGCAGACGACGTAGGGACGGCCCTGTTGGAGATCGGGCCAGCGCGCCGCCACATGCGCGGCGAGCAGCTCAGCCGTCGCAAACTTGCCGCCGCCTTCGCCGTCGGTCCCGACGAAATCGGTGTCGCAAAAGTTGCAGACCGCCTGGGCGCGGTCTTGTTCACGACCGCTCCAGAGGTTGCAGCCGGCAAAGCGCAGAAAGACGGCCGCGCGGCCGGCTTGCGCCCCTTCGCCCTGCAGCGTGTAGAAGCATTCTTTGACGGCGTAGGTCATACCGGAATCAACTCCTGCGTGTCGCCCAGGGTGACGAGGGCCCCGCAGCCGCGGGTTTCAAAGAGGTCCACGCGGTCGGTCTCGGGCAGCACGGCGCGGGCTTCGCGCAGGAGGTGGGCGGCCAGCGTGGCGCAGTCGCCGTCTGACAGCGCCGGGTCCAGGTGCAGCGGGTGGTGGTCCAGGCGTTTGAAGACGGGGTTGAAGCGGTCTTTGACGTCGCCAAAGTCCACCGCCCAGCCCAGAAGCTGGTGCAGTTCGGCCTGCAGGTGCAGGCGCAGCGTGAAGGTGTGGCCGTGCACGCCAGCGAGCGGGTGGTCCTGCGGGGCGCGCTTGAGCTGCACGGCGGAGTCGAGCTTGAACTCTTTCCAGATGCGAAAGCGGGCGCCGTCGTAGTTGGCGCCGCTGGAGCCCGTCTCGTAGACGGTGACCCAGCTCAGTTCGGGCAATTCGGGTTTGAGGCGCTGCCAGATCCAGCGCGAGAGCATCTCGCTCGTGGGGTTCTCCAGCCCCGGCAGTTCGTTCAGGCAGCGGTAGTTGAGCTCGAAGTGCAGCGGCGCCCAGAGCGCATCGAGCTGGTCGTAATCGAGTGCGTAGTCGCGCTCCCCCAAGTCCTGGTTGGCGTGCAGGATGACCTCGAAGCCGTGCCCGTGCAGGCGCCCGCACTTGTGGCCGGCGGGCACGTGGGGTAGCCAGTGCGCGCTCTGAAAGCGATAGCGCCGCCACACATGGGCGTGGCCGCGCCCGTCCAAGTCCACGCCGCTGTGGGCCGTGCTGTAGACCGAGAGCTGCTGCAGCCCGGGCAGCGGCGGCTGACCATCCCCACCGGCCAGGCGCTTTTGCAGCCAGCGGGCCAGGTTCTCGTCCGTGGGGTTGGGCAGGTGGTCGTTCAGCAGTGCGTGGTCCAGCGGTGCCGCCGCGTGCTCCAGGCGCTCCCGCAGGCGGCTGACTTCGCCCCCCGCAAACGGCGCCCAGCCGGAGGGCAAGGCACAGCGAGCCTGGGCGAAGTAGCTGTGCCCATGCAAACCGCGGGCGCGGTGGCCTTCGGGCAGGGCGGGGATGTGGCAGGCCGACTCGAAGCCGGTGCCGGCGCTGTGGAGGGTCAGAAGCATGGGCGCGATTGTCGGACGCGCCGCAAGCCCGCGGGTGCTTAGCGGTTGTCGCTGGGCGCGAGTCGCGCCTCAGGTGGGGGCAATCGCAAGGGCGCTGGGGGCCGAGGCTGGGGGGCCATGGGCGGCGGCATGGGCTGCTCGTTCAGCCGCAGGAACTTGAACCCCAAGAGGCGCGGGCGCTGCGGGTCAGAGGGCGTTTCGCGGGACTGGCGGGTGTGAATGAATGACTCAAAGCTCTCTTCCCGCACCTGGGGTGCAGCGGAGTGAATCAGGCGCGGTGGGTCTTCCCCATCCCGAATCACCAGGCCCACGTGGGAGGCCCAGGCCGCGTCGCCGCGCCCGGTGATGACGTTGACAAAGTCACCAGTCTTCAGGTGGTCCAGGGCGGCGGGCAGTGCCTCCAGGGGCAGGTAGTGGTCCACCCAGCGCTGAACGGGGGCCGCGTGGGCCAAGCGGTAGCGGTCCTGGAAGAAGCGGGCGCGGTTGATGGTTTGCTCGTAGCGGCGTACGGCGGCTCCGCCCAGCTCCAGCGTCACGTCGTGCACTAACCACGCGTTGCTCGGGTTCCAGTCGGCCTCGGTGTAATGGTTGCGGGTGGTGACGCCAATGACGCCATCGCGATAGCGAAGGCGCTGCAGCATCCAGAAAAACTCGGCCCACGACTGGCTCAGCGCCATGGCGTAGATGTGCTCCGCGAAGACCACACAGTCGCTCTGCCCCAGGTTGAACAGCGGCTGACGGTCGTGCAGCTCGTAGGGAAACTCGCCCAGCAGGTACAGCTCGTAGGGTTGACCGATGGCCTTGCGCGCCAGGTGGGCGATGCGGTCGCGAAGCTGAGGCTGCCAA
Organism: Inhella gelatinilytica; assembly: GCF_016093295.1. GTDB lineage: Bacteria > Pseudomonadota > Gammaproteobacteria > Burkholderiales > Burkholderiaceae_C > Inhella > Inhella gelatinilytica. The sequence continues at coordinate 848,071 of NZ_JAEDAL010000001.1, forward strand.
GCGTGCAGGTAACCGAGGTAGCGGTCCAGCTCGGTGGGGTCCATTTGATGCAGGGGCCGCTCGCGCAGGGGCGCGATGTGGTCTGCCGATTGACCGCTCGCCATCAAGGCACGGGTTTCGTCGGCGGTCCAGGGCTTGGGTGCGTGCACGCAGCCAGAGAGCCCGATCAGGAGCAGCACCGCGCAGTGCCTCCAGCGGAACGGGTGCAGCGAAGGGAGTCGGGAGGCGGCCATCGTGGGATTGTGGTCAGGGTCAGCGCGCGTGGGGCATGCTGTTTCAAGCGCCACGGGTAACGCACGCTCATGCGGTCCGCGGCGGACGGGCTGCGTTAGGCTCGTGCCATGCAGTGCCTTGACATCGACTCCCTCCCCGCCCAAGCCTGGCGCAACGGCGGCGGCGCCACGCGTGAAGTGCTGGCCTGGCCTGCCGGGCCGGACTGGCGCGTGCGCCTGAGCGTGGCCGACATCGACCGCGATGGGCCGTTCTCACCCTTCCCTGGCGTGCAGCGCCACTTCGCGGTGTTGTCCGGGGGCGGCGTGGCGCTGCGCTGGGCGGACGGGCCCTGGCGGCCGCAACAGGTGGGTCAGGCGCCTTGCGTGTTCGATGGGGCTGAAGGCCCAGACTGCCGGTTGCTGGCCGGCCCTACGCGCGACCTGAACCTGATGTTGCGCGGCGTGGCAGGCTGTTTGCTGCAGGCCGATGACCAGCCCTGGGCGGCCGACTGGCCGTGGCGTGCCCTGGTGGCCTGGGACGCTGCCCGCCTCAGCACCGCCGACGGCCAGAGGCTGGAGCTGCCCGCGCGCAGCGCCGTGGTGGCGCTGCCCCCGGGCCCTGTGCGCGTGCAGAGCACCGGCCTAGCGTTTTGGCTCGGCGCCGCGCAGGCCGTGGAAATGGGCGCTTAAACGCCCATTTCGCGCAGCAGGCGCTGCGCCTTGTCCACCACCGTCATCTGCCACAGCATGTAGCGGGCATCCACGCAGATGCTGCGCACGCGCGTGGGGTCGAACGACCACTCGGCAATCACGCCGTCCAGCGTGCCGTCAAACAGCAGGCCCACCAGCTCGCCCTTGGCGTTCAGCACGGCGGAACCGGAGTTGCCCCCGGTGGTGTCCAAGGTGGCGAGGAAGTTCACGGGAACCGACCTGAGTTCGGGCGCGGCAAAGCGGTCGAAGCGGCCGGCGCGGATGGCTTCGCGCTGCGCCGCCGGGGCATCGAAATCCCCCTTGCCCTGGTGCTTGTCGAGGATGCCGCGCAGCGTGGTGAAGGCCTCCCAGCGGCTGCCGTCGACACCGGGGCGGCCTTTGACCTGACCAAAACTCAGGCGCAGCGTGCCGTTGGCGTCCGGCGCCAGGGCCTGGCCGGTGGCCTGGGCGTGGGCCAGGCGCGCTTGCATGACCTGGGTGCGGGCCTGGTCGATGGCGCCAGCGCGCTCGCGCTGGCTGCGGCGGCGTTCGGCGTCGAACGGGGCCAGGGCCACGGCGGCGCGAATCCAGGGGTCGTCGCTGGCTTCAAAGTCCGCCGCCGGGCGGGTGAGCCAGGCTTCGCGGTTGCCGCCGCGCGCCAGCGCGCTGCTCTCGTTCAGCGCCTGCAGGCGGGCCTGGATGGCGGGGCCTTTGGTTCCAGGCTCCAAGCCGAGCGCCGCGATGAAGGGGGCGGGTAGGAGCTCCGATGGATTGGCCAGGGCGCCCTCTAGGAACTGGCGGGCCACAGCCAAGTCAGTGGCTGCGTCGTAGCGGCGCTCAAAGGTGCGCAGCGCGGCTTGATGGCGTGCTGCGTCGCGGGCCTGGAATCCGGGCTCGCGCTCCGCATCGGGCAAGGCGCGTTGCTGGGCGGCGCGGTAAAGGGTACGCGCCTGGTTCAGGACGGCAGGTGTGGTTTGCTCCATCCAAAACGACTGGAGATCGTGAAGGTGCTGCATCTGAAGCAGCTCGTCGATGGCCGAAAAGGCCGAACTCCAGCGGGCTTGGCGTTGTGGGTCCGCCTCTACCCAGGCCCGCACAGGTGCCCACTCGGCCGTTTTTCGCGCGACGAGGTCGCCGCTGCGCTCAAAGCTCGCCTGCTGACCTTCCCAGTTCTTGTGCGCGTTGGACAGGCCCGCCACCGTGGGCGCCACGCGCAGTTCAGCTTCGCGTTGACCGCGGGTCAGGCGCTGCAACAGGTCAATCCGCGCGCCATAGGCGGCGATTTGCTGAGGGCGTTGCACATCGAAGGCGAAGGCCATTTCGCTGGGCAAGCGCAGGCGCGAGGTGCGCCCCGGGTAGCCGGCCACCATCACCGGGTCGCCCTCTTTCAGCGGCTGCTGGGCCAGCTTCAAGTGGTGCGCGGGTTGGTAAGGCTTGTTGGCGGGGTTGAAGTCCGCCGGCTTGCCGTCCGGCCCCACATAGGCGCGGTAGAAGCTGTAGTCCCCCGTGTGGCGCGGCCAGATCCAGTTGTCGGTGTCACCGCCGAAGCGCCCCACCATGTCGGCCGGGGCATGGACCAGGCGCACGTCGCGGATCTCCAGCATCTTCACCAGCTCATGGCGGGCGCCGCCGTAGCTCACAGCGACTTGGCAGCGGTGGCCGGCGTCTTGCTCGCAGCCGGCGACCAGGTGCTTGTGCGCCGCTTCGATGGCCTTCAGCCGCGCCGCGCCGCTCAAGGCTTGCGTGGCGGGCGTGAGCACCTCGCCGGTGACCTCACGCGCTTCCACGTTGACGTAGATGCGGGCCGTGGGCGAGGCGGGCAGCTCGTCCTCGAAGCGTTCGGCCAGGAAGCCGTTGCGCAGCAGGTCGCGCTGCGGGGTGGAGTTGTGCTGGATGCTGCCGTAGGCGCAGTGGTGGTTGGTGACCACGAGCCCCTGCGGAGACACAAAGGAGGCGGAGCAACCGCCCAAACTGACGACGGCCGCCACCGGCGCCTGGGCCCGGTTGCCCAGCGCGGCCAAATTCGCCCCCGCCCAGCCCTCGGGCTGCAAGGCCTTGCGCAGCTGCGGCAGTTGCTCGGGCAACCACATGCCCTCCAGGGCGTGGGCGGCGGGGAGCGCGGCCAGCGCCAAGGCGGCGGCCAGGGGAGAGAGGCGTAGCGTCATGGAAAAACCGGCCTTGGAAAAGCAAAACCGCGCAGTCTCGCTGAGCGCCTGCCGCCGGCCAATGGTCACGGGGCGTCCCCCGCAAGCGATCAGATCGCCGGCACCACTACCAACGGGCCGGTCAGACCGGTCAAGGAGACTTCCAGGTTTGCGAACTCCTGCAGCCACTCGTCACCGATGCGGTCGTTGAAATCGGCGGCCACATCGCCCCACACCTCGATGCCTTCCAACATCCCGAGGATGGCCGTGACATTGATGAGGTTCTGACCGCGCACCATCGAGTCCCCCGTGAACAAAATGCTCAGGTAGTCCAGTACGGCCTGATAGCTGGCACCGGGATCAGAGCCGGTCAGGGTGCTGGCCGACAGATTGAGGTTGGCCAGCACCGAGCGGGCCATTTGCTGCGGGCTTTGACCGGCAAACAGCAGGTCCACCGCGAAAGACGCCAGGCTGGCCATGCCGTTGTTGTCCACCCAGGTCTTGCACAACAGGTACTGCTCTACATCCAAGCCCTGAGCTCCCAAGCAAGCTTGGCCCAGGCGCAGGATTTGCAGATCGGCTTCCGATGGTGCCGCCTTGATGCGTTGGCCCCCTTGGAACTCGATGGCCTCGATGTTGGACAGCGTGATTTGTCCATCCCGGTTGCCCATCGTGTCGATCAGCGTCACAAGACCGCTCGCGGGCTCGAAGTTGATGAGGTACTCCGAGCGCGGGCCCGTGAGCATCGCCTTCTCGTTCAGCGCGGCCGTGCCGTTCACCACCCGATCCGCCCGGTCATCGTTGGCCAGCATCAGGTCCAGGGCTGTGAGGCCACTCAGGTCCAGGGTCGCACCCACGGGATTGACCAACTCCAGATGGATGGACTCATCGGCCTCGACTGCCAGATCGCCCTGCACCTGCAAGGTGAAGACCTTGCTGGTCTCGTTGGCCGCAAAGTTGATGACCGTGCTTGCGGGCTGAGCGGCAGAAAAATCGCTGGCATTCGCAGTGCCCGACAACTTGACCTCGACCGAGAAGGCCTGACCCAGGTTGGTGCTCAGGTCGCCCGTGCGGATCAGGGTGTAGGAGTAGGTCTTGAGGCCGAACTGCCCTTCAGACAGCGTCAGCAGGGCCGAAGCCACCGTCTGGAAGGCCACCTTGGGCGCGGTTTCGTCGGTCAGGATGGTGGCATCCGCCGTGGTTTGCGATGGAGACAGGGCGATGCCCTGCGGGTTGCTCAGGCTCACCGTGAACTGCTCATGGCCTTCCACCGTGCTGTCGTGGATTACGGGGATGTTGAACACCGCGCTTGACTGGCCCGCGGGCAGCGTCACGGTCAATGTGGGGAACTGCCCGCCCACAAAGTCCGCGCTGTCGGCCGGCTGGCTTCCGCTGCCCTGGACTTGAACCCACACCGTCGCAACACCGGACAGGTCGCCCACGCGCAGCAGCTCGAACTGAAACAGGGTGGAGCCGTTCGGCGCGGAACCTTCGTTCAGGGCCGGGGTCAGCGTGCGAAGGCTGACTTCGGGGCGAACGTCGTCATTGATCAGCACGACCTGGCCTGTGCCTTGCGTGAGGCTCGGCACCAGGTGGTCGGACTCGGTCAGGGTCAAGACCAGGGCCTCGTTGCTCTCCAGGACCGCATCGCCCGTGGTGCCGATTTCGATTTCGACCGTTGCTGCGCCGGCCACGAAGGTGGCCGTCCCCGTAGGAAGGGCCTTAGCCGAGGCGCCAAAGTCCTGGGCGTCCACCGTTCCTTGGAGGCTCCAGGCGATGTCCGCGCTTTGGGCCAGGTCGCCGGTGCGGGTCAGTAAGAAGCGATGGGATTTGACATCCCCGTCATTGCCCTCGGACACCGAGGTCGGCGTCACTACAGCCACCGAAACCACGCCCTTGAGGTCGTCGTTCTGGAGGGTGACGGTGGCGCTGCCCCCGCTGGCATGCGGCACGACAGCGTCGCCGGCGCTCAAGACCAAGGTCAGACTCTCGTCGCCTTCCATGGCGCTGTCGCCCAGCGTCTGGATTTCCACCACGGCCGTGGCCGAGCCGGCCTCGAAGGTCACCGTCCCCGTGGGCAGTTGGGTGATGCCCAGGCCCAGGTCAAAGCCATCGGCCGTGCCTTGAAGGATCCAGGGCATAGAAGCGCTGTCGGTGGTCTCGCCAACCCGGGTCAGCAGGAAGCGGTGGGTGGTCATGGTGCCCGCTGCCCCTTCGATCACTTGGGTCGGGGTGATCAAGCTGACGGTCACCTCACTCTTGCGGTCATCGTTCAGGAGTTGAACGCTGGCCGTGCCGGTGCTCGGATGGGGCATCACGCGATCCCCCTCGATCAACACCAGCGTGAACGTTTCATTCGACTCGATGACGCGGTCGCCCGCCGTCTGCACCTCCACCACGGCGGTGTCCGAACCCGGCGCAAAGCTGACACTGCCGCTGGGCAACTCGGTCTGCTGCGCGCCAAAGTCCTGGGCATCCACGGTGCCGGCCAGGCGCCAGCTCAGTGTGGCGCCATCCGTCAGATCGCCCGAGCGGGTCAGCACGAAACGGTGCGTGAGGAACGAGCCGGCAACCCCCTCTTCAATGGCCTCAGGGGATTGCACCGCGACCGACACCCAGCCCTTGCTGTCGTCGTTGGTGATCAGGGTCGAGGCGGCCGCAGTCTCGGCCAATGCTGTACCCAGGCCGCTGGGCTGGCTCAAGGTCAGCGTGGCCACCTCATCGCCCTCGAAACGCGAGTCCCCATGCAGCACCAGGGTGATGACCTGGCTGGCTTCATGCGCCGCAAAGGTCACGGTGCCGGAAGAGGCGGTCCCTTCCGCCCAGTCACCGGCGTCCACGTCGCCCGACACATGCCATTGCACGCTGGCGGCTTGCGTCAGATCCCCAGAGCGGGTGAGGGTGAATTGCACCAGTTGCGTCGATCCGGCCTCGCCCTCGGGCTGGAACTCGGTGTCGGCGCTCACGCCCACCCAATTGGTGATGTCGTCATCCTGAACGGTGACCGTTGCGGTGGCCAGTGTGGCGTGCGGGATGACGCGATCGCCTTCGGCCAGCACCAGGGTGAAGGATTCGGCGGCCTCAGCCTGGGAATCGTCGTGGGTCTGGACTTCCAGGATGACTGTGGGCGAGCCCGCTGCAAAGGTCACCGTGCCGCTGGGGAGGTCGCCGGCGTCAAAGTCGGCGCCATCGGCCGTCCCCATCAGGGACCAGGGCTGTGTCGCCTCGTCCGACAAGTCACCGCTGCGGGTCAGGACAAAGCGGTGGAGCGTAACGGCGCCGGCTGCGCCCTCGACCACGGTGGCGGGGGTTTCCAGGGCCACCGTCACAAGCCCCTTGGCGTCGTCATTGGTGATGACGGTCGTGGCTGCGGTGGCCGCCCCCAGAGCAACGGTGAGGCCTTGCGGATTGCTCAGGGTGATGGTGGCCGATTCGTTGGCTTCAATGCGCGTGTCGCCACGCACCACGAGGCTGATGACTTGAGAGGCTTGTCCGACCGTGAAGTTGACCGTGCCTGACATGGGGGTGCCGGCGGCCAGATCGGAGGCGTCCACGGTGCCGGAGAGGGCCCAGTCCGCGGCTGCACTCTCGGTCAACTCACCAGTGCGGGTCACGGTGAATTGGATGGTGCGCTCGCTAAAGGCATCGCCTTCACTGACCAGCAATTCATTGGCCTGAATGCTGAGGGTGTTGCTGGTGTCATCGCTCAGGAGCGTCACCGTGGCCGTGCCCAAGGAGGGGTGCGGGCCCACGCGGTCCCCTTCGGCCAGAACCAAACTGAGGGATTCGTTGGGTTCAATGGCCGCGTCGCCTGCGGACTGAACCTCGACGGTGGCCGTGGCCGCACCAGCCTCGAAGGTCACAGTGCCGCTCGGCAGGGTGCCGCCCGCAAAGTCTGCTGCGTCTACCGTGCCCTGAATGCTCCAGGTCATCGTGGCGCTGTCGCTGAGGTCACCGCCGCGGGTCAGCACAAAGCGATGGGTGACGGTGCTGCCAGCGGCGCCTTCCGCCACGGCCTCCGGCGTCTGGAGGGCAACCGACACAAGGCCTTTGGCGTCGTCGTTGCTGACGGTCATGGTCGCATTGACGGTGCCGCTCAGCCCCGCATTGCCGCCCTGCGGGTTGCTCAGGGTCAGGGTGGCGGTTTCGTCAGCCTCGTACCGGGCGTCTGGGTTCAGGGCCAAGCTGACCGTCTTGGAGGTCTGGCCGGCGGCGAAGCTGAGGGTGCCTGCAATGGCCACACCGTCTTGGAAGTCGGCGGCATTGACCGAGCCCGCAACAGCCCAGTCCACGGTGGCCGCAAGGCTGGCGTCACCCGTGCGGGAAATCGTGAACTGCAGCGTGCTGGGGGCCCCGTCGCTGCCTTCCGCAACCTGAGCCGCAGCGGCCTGGACGGTGAACCAGTTGGAGATGTCGTCGTTCAGCAGCAGCACCTGGGCGGTGCCTTGGGTGGGATGCGGGGTCACCCGGTCCCCTTCGTCCAGCAGGACGATTAGGGTTTCGTTGGATTCGGCCGTGTTGTCGCCGGTGGACTGGATTTCCAGGGTTGCAGTGGCCGATCCGGCGGCAAAGGTCACCGAGCCGTTCGGGGTGAGGAAGCCGCCCGTCCCGAAATCAGCGGGATTGACCGTGCCCTGGACTTGCCACGGCAGGGTGGCCGGGTCGGTGAGGTCACCGGTGCGGCTCAGGGTGAAGCGGTGCGTCAGCGAGGTTCCAGCGGCCCCCTCATTCACCTGGGCGGCGCTCGCGACCATGATGGTGACAACGCCCTTGCTGTCGTCATTCTGGATCGTGGTCGTGGCCACAGTCGTGGCCCCCAGGGCCGCGGTGAAACCTTGAACATTGCTGAGGGTCAGACTGATGAGTTCGTCTGCCTCATATCGCAAATCACCCTGAACCGGCACGCTGATGGTTTTGCTGGCTTCACCGGCAGCAAAGCTGGTGGTGCCCGTCCAGGCCGGCCCAAAGGCAACGTCCAAAACGTCAATGGTCCCGCCCAGCGTCCAATCGACCGACGCGGCTTGGGCCACATCCCCGGTGCGGGTGATGGTGAAGGTCGCGGTTTGCGCGGTGCCTGAATGTCCCTCGGGCAGGGTGGCAGCATTGGCGGCCACGCTGATGGTGTTGCTGATGTCGTCGTTGGCGAGTGTGCCTACAGCCTGGGCGCTGCCACCGGCGATGCTCGCAAAGGTGCCGGGCGTCAGGGTGAGGGTGAAGGTCTCGGTCAGCTCGGGCGTCAGGTCGCCCGCGACGCTGATCCGGATCTCGGCAGTGGTTTGACCGGCGGTGAAGGTCAACAGCCCGCCGCTGGGCAAGGCGCCGCCCAGGAAGTCGTTCGCCGCCGTTGTTCCTGCATCAAAGGCCCAGGTTGCCGTGGAGACCTTGGAGAGCAAGCCGGTGCGGGTGACGGTGAACACCAGATCCGTGCTGCCCAAGTTGCCTTCGGTCACCGTCGCCGCGGCTTGCAGCGCCAAGACGGGCGGGGTGTCATCGTCAATCAGGGTGAAGCTGGTGCTCGTGGTGGCCCCCAGCTGCGCGCCATTGCCAGTGACCGCCCCAAGGGTGACGGTGAAGGCCTCATTGGCTTCGATGACGCTGTCATCAAATGGGCTCAGGGTGACGGTCTTGCTGGTTTCGCCGGCAGCAAAGCTGACGCTGCCACTCGGCAGGCTGCCCCCAAAGTCCGCGCCATCGACGGCGCCAGAGAGGGCCCAGGCAACGCTCGTAGCAACGTTGGTGTTGCCTTCACGGGTGACGGTGAAGGTCAGAGAGCCGATGGATTCCGCAGCGCTCAGACCGCCCGAAATGGTGTGGGTGACGGGCGGCCAGGCATCGGCCGGCAGCGAGGGCCCGTTGGTCGAGTTGTAGCCGTGGGTGCCGCCCACACCGTCGCCGCCGTAGATCCATTGGAGGGCAAGCAAATCGTAGGGTGCATACGTTGTTGCATAGCCATTGAAGCCTGCGTTATATGACATCACTGTGTAATCAGTGTTGTTCTCATCCACGGGTAGATTGGGGTGATCCAAGCCAAGCGCATGTCCCATCTCATGCAGGAGCACTTGCCACGCGGATCCACCAGGAGAGAAATCAGATAGCAGTTCAGGAAGTCCGACCGTATTTATAACGAGGTCGAAATTGGCATTTCCATTGAATTCGATCCGCCCTCCATAGAAGGCCCCAAGGTTTCCGCCGCCGAAGTAAATGACCCTAGAAGACAACGTGTCAGTTGTTTCTACGAATTGAACACCCGTTACCTGTGTGATGTATGCAAGCAACTGACGAACCATTTCTCGCTGAGGCTCATTGAGGTTCGTAATATTTGTTGAATCCGGTACCGCTCGAGCCGCAAAGGAGAATCGAATCACATTACTCGATGCAGCATGTATTGCATCGTACTGACTGAGAAGTCCATCAACTTTGTAGAAGCCGGAAAGAGGCATTTTAATTTCTCGATTCAGAAAATCATGTTTTGCGCGCAAGGCCTGAAAAACCTTTGCGCCGATTTTATTTGAATGCGATCCAGGGGTTTATCCCAGGCGGATTGCAGCTCTTGAGGCGGTCGAAGATTATTTGGGGCGCCCGGTTGTGGCCTGCGCCAGCGCCAGCAAATGCCCCTCGGGGTCCAACAGGTAGGCGGCGCGGTGGCCCCAGTTGCGCACGCTCAAGGGGCTGAGCAGGCGTGCCCCCGCCGCCACGGCGCGCTCAACCCAGGGTGCGGGGTCCTCGTCCAGCAGGCAGTAGAGCTCGCTGCGGCAGGCCCCCCGGGCCGCAGCCGAGTCCGGCAGGGCGTCCCCGAGCAGGCGCCGGATGCCGGCCTCGGGCATCAGCCCCAGCACGGCGCCGCCGGGTAGGTCGAACTCGCACATGCCCGGCACGTCCAGTCGCGGTGGGCGGGCCAGCACCGCAGCGTAAAAGTCCCGCGCGGCGGCGGGGTCGGCAACGAAGAGGATGCAATGCGTGGCGGCCATCGTGGAGGGTCCTGACGAAAGGGGCATGATGCCCCTTCATTCGCGGGGTTCTCCCCAGGGCGTGGGCTTGTTGTCGGCCCCACCGCGGCCTAGGATGAATGAATCCCGCGCTCACCAGGGGCTCCCATGATCGACCGTCGACAGCTCGTCGCCGCTGCACTGGCCGCTGTGGGGCCGCGCGTTTGGGCCAAAGGCGAACCCCCGGTCACGGTGTTGGGGGTGGAACTGCCCCCGCTGATCATGGCCACGCCCTACGGGGCCGCGGGCGTGGTGGTGGAAACCGTTCAGCAAGCTTTTCAACGGCTGAACCGCCCCGTGGTGATCAAGGTCGTGCCCTGGGCCCGTGCCTATGCCGAAGTCACCGAAGGTCGTGCCGATGGCCTCATCCCCACCATTCGCAGTGCCGAGCGCGAGACGCTGCTGGACTTCCCGACCCAGCCCGTGTTTCGCTCGGACATGGTGTTTTTCGCGCGGGCCGACGCCCACATCCCCTGGCGCGGACACCTGGCGGACGTGGCCGCGCTGAAGTTTGTGAAGCTCCGCGGCGCCTTGTTTGCACCGGAGTTCGACCGCGCGGTGCAGGAGGGCCGGCTGCAGTGTGAAGAAACCACCAGTTTTGCCTCGGCGATTCGCATGGTCCAGGCCAAACGGGCCGACTTGGCGGCCGTGCCGCACCTGGGCGGCCTGCAAGTCATTGCGAGCGAAGGGCTCGGTCGTGAGGTCGTGGCCCTGCAGCCGCCGGTTCACACACAGGATTTCTTCCTGGCGCTGGCCAAGGGCCGTGCCCGGCAGGGCCTGCGTGAGCGCCTGGATCGCGAGTTTGAAGCGATGAAGCGAGACGGCAGCACCCAGGCGATCGTGGACGACTACCGTCGTCGCAATTGGCTGCCCCCGACGCGCAACTGAGACGCGCGCCCGTGGCCGTTCAACCCCCGCCCAGGATGCGGCTCAGGTCACCCGAAGCCCGCAGGCGCGCCAAACCCGCATTGACATCCGCTTGCAGCGCCGCGCCCAGGGGCGTTGCCCGCGTGAACATCATGCGAAAGCGAGACACCTCTGCCTCGGGCATGGGGGCCTGGCCCAAATCGGGGTCGTCGCGCAACGGGCGCCCTTCCAAGTCGCGCAGCGTCGGCATCACCTCGCGCGCCACCAAGACCGCGTCGATTCGGTTCCTGTGCATCATCTGGACCAAGCTGCCCGGGTGCGGGGCCTCCGCGCTCAAGGGGATGTTGAGGCGCTGGAGGGTGGGATAGGTGTAGCCCAGGTTGCCGCCCATCCGGTAGGGGCGCAAGTCTTCGGCGCGTTTGAGCTTCAGGCCCTGCGGATGGACCCGGCGGCTCCACAACACGTCGGTGTGGATTTCATGCACCACGTCGCTGAACAGGAAGTTGCGCTCGCGCTCGGGTGTGGGCAGCGCATTCAGCAGCATGTGGAAGTGCTCGCCCGACCGCACCAGGGCCAGGCAGCGATTCCACGGCAGCAGCTTGATTTGGAGTCGCCAGCCATACAGCGCCGCCAAGCGCTGCAGGAGGACAACGGAGCGCCCTCCCACCTCGCCGGTGATTTGTCCGTTCCGGCGCTGCGCTTCGGTGTACGGTGGCCACTCGTTGGCGTCATCGCAGACCCGGACTTCTTGCCCTGCGGGCACGCGCGCCGCCAGGACCGCGGGCACCGCACCGAACGTCAACGCCAGGGCCGCGCTCCAACGAATCCAGAAAGGGACCATCGCTCGTCTCGATCAGTTCCGAGCGTGGCCGATTTCAAAGGCCTCAATGCCTTCGAGGTGCGCGAGCTCGCTGCCGAGCCCCGTGATGGGCAAGGCCTTGCTGCGGTCCACCTCAATGCACACGAAGCGCCAGATGTGTCGACCCTCGGAGTAGCGCACGTTGAACGACCCTCCAGCGACTTGGTAGCCCCGTTCGCGTGCTGCCCGATCCAAAGCCGAGCGGCTGGGTTCAAAACCTGGGCGATAGGTCAGGGACAGCGCGATGGCCGGCCGCGCCGGCAACATGCGCTCCAAGCGTTGCGCAAACATCATTAGCGAGGCGCTGAGCACGGTCAGCAAAATCGCCGCCGCGTAAAAGCCCACGCCTACCAGGATGCCAATGGCCGATGAGGACCACAGCGAGGCGGCCGAGGTCAGCCCGGTGATGTTCAGGCCGTCCTTCATGATCATGCCGGCACCCAGGAAGCCGATGCCGGTGACGATGCCCTGAATCACGCGTGTTGGGTCGGCCGGCATGACGGTGGTGAAGTGCGTCACCGTTTGCCCGCCAAACCAGTTCATGGGATAGCCGGCCAGCACCGTCAGCGCACAACTGGCCATGCACACCAGCCCATAGGTGCGCATGCCCGCCGCCCGCCCGTGGAAGGTGCGCTCGTAGCCGGCGACCAGCCCCAACAGCAGCGCGCCGAAGATGTTGGCAAAGATGACGAGGTTCAATTGCACCTCGTTCACATTCCAGTAGCGGTACAGCAGGTCGGTCAGGGTGTTCATGCGGCCTCCGCGAGCGCGGATCATTCAGGCCCCCATCCTGCCTTGGAAATGCCTGCAGACAAGAGGGCGCGGCCCCCGCTGAAACCCGAAGGCGGGCGCCCCCTAGACTCGCGGGTTACATCAAATTTCGGAGGCATTTCATGGTTCAGCTTTCCCGCCGTCAAGGGCTGCAGGGCTTGGTGGCCGCTTCGGCCATGGTCGCCTGGCCGTTCTCCGCCCAAGCGCAGGACAGCCGGCCCTTGGCAATGGAGTTGTTTTTGCGCCCCGGTCAGTTGGGTAATGTGCAGCTTTCTCCCGATGGCACAGCCCTGCTGGCCCTGCGTTCGGTCGAAGGGCGCAGCAACCTGGTGGTGATCGACCTGCAAACTCAAACCAGTAAATTGCTGACGGGCTATCGCCAGGTCGATGTGTCGGGTGCGCGGTGGATCAACAACAGTCGCATCCTGTACACCTTGGGTTCTCGCAACACGGATGTGGGATTTGCCCGCCGGGGCTTTTTCTCCGTCAACAAGGACGGCAGCGACCCGCGCGACCCCAAGGACACTGACAGCGGCGTCCAGTTTGTGGCGCGCGGCGCCCAGGCTGACAAGAACCTGGTCATCGTGGCCGAGACCGAGGGCGATGGGCGGCACCAGGCCTTGTTCCGCATGGACCTGCTCACCAGCCGTCGCCAGCGGCTTTCCACGGGGGCCCCAGGCCATGTCGAAGCCTGGGCGCTGGACCGCCAGGATCAGCCTCGCGCCTGCATCACGCGGACCAAAGACATGAACGCCACGTTCTGGATCCGTCCCGAGCCCAATGGCGAATGGAAGGCCTTGCACAACTGGACTGTGCACGACCCGGGGGTGGACCTGGAGGGCATTGATGCCGATGAGCAGCTCTATGTGCTGCACACCCCTGCGGGACGGGATGAGCAGGTGCTTGGCCGTATCGACCTGCGTAAAGCGGAATGGGCGACGGAGCCCCTGGTCGCGTTGCAAGGCTACGACGTCACCGCTGGTGCGGTGCGTTTTGATACCCAGGGGAACCTCCGCTCGGTCTTCTTTCAGGCCGACCGCCCGCGGGTGATGCACGCCGATGCCAAGCTCGATGCCCTGCAAACGGCCATGGAGAAGGAATTTCCGGACAGCACCGTGACCCTTTCCCCCGATGCGGCCCTGCGCCGCGTCTTGGTGAGCGTGAGCAGCGATGTCGACCCAGGACGCTACTTCCTCTACGAAGAGGGGGCGCCGCTCAAGTTGGTGGGCACCTCCCGCCCCTGGCTGGACCCCAAGCGCCTGGCCAAGACCCGCTTCTTCCGCTACACCGCTCGCGATGGCCTCTCCATCCCGGCCCAGCTGACGCTGCCGCCGGGCGCGAAGCCGGGTGAGAAGCACCCGCTGCTGGTGTTGCACTACGGCGGGCCGCACGTGCGCGCCATCGCTTGGGGTTTTGACCCCATGGTGCAGTTCCTGGCCAGCCGGGGCTACGCCGTCTTCATGCCGGCCCCTCGCATGAGTACGGGCTGGGGGTGGCGTCACCACAAGGCGGGCTGGAAGCAGTGGGGCCTGGGCATGCAGGACGACGTGACCGACGGCGTTCTTCAGCTTGTGAAAGAAGGCGTGGCCGATCGCGACCGTTTGGCGATCATGGGTGCTAGCTACGGCGGCTACCTGACCATGATGGGGCTGGCCAAGAACCCGGAGCTATGGCGCTGCGGCATCAATTGGGTGGGCGTAACGGACATCGAGCACAAGTTCTTCAGTTGGGTGGATTACGCCGGCAGTGACTTTGCCGAGCACCTCATGCCCCACATGGTGGGCGACCCGGTGAAGGACTTGGAGCAATTGCGCCGTACCTCGCCCGTGCGCCGTGTGGCTGAAATTCAAGCTCCGGTGTTGTTGGCCTACGGTGGGACCGACCGGCGCGTGCCTCTGGTCAACGGTTTGGCCATGCGCGACGCACTGGCTGCCGCCGGCAAGCCGCACGAATGGGTGCTCTACCCGGACGAGGGTCACGGCTTCAACGCCCCCGCCGCGAAGAGGGACTTTTGGACCCGCATCGAGAAATTCCTGGCCGAACACATGGCCCCGCGTGCGGCGGGCTGAAGTCGCACAAGAGGCGCACCCTGGAGCCCCCGCCATGACCGAACCCCGACTCACCGCCCTCAGCCACGGCGGTGGCTGCGGCTGCAAGATCGCTCCCGGCCTGCTGTCCGAAATCCTGCGCGGCAGCACGGGCTTCCCGATCCCGCCGGAACTGCTCGTGGGCATCGAGACCTCGGACGACGCCGCGGTCTACCGCCTGAACGACGAGCAGGCGCTGATCGCGACGACCGACTTTTTTATGCCCATCGTTGACGACCCGTTCGACTTTGGGCGCATCGCGGCGACCAACGCCATCAGCGATGTCTACGCCATGGGCGGCAAGCCCATCCTGGCGTTGGCCCTGGTGGGCATGCCCGTTGCTCAGCTCTCCACCGCCACCATCGGCCGCATCCTGGAGGGCGGTGCCAGCGTGTGCCGTGCGGCGGGCATCCCCATCGCCGGTGGCCACACCATCGATTCGGTCGAGCCCATCTACGGTCTGGTGGCCCTGGGCCTGGTGCACCCCAGCCGGGTCAAGCGCAATGCCGACGCCCGCGTGGGTGACTTGCTGGTGCTGGGCAAGCCGCTGGGCGTGGGCGTGTACTCGGCGGCGCTCAAGAAGGAGCAACTGGGTGCCGAGGGCTATGCCCACCTGATCGGCGCGACCACCCAGCTCAACACCCCCGGGCCCGATTTGGCGGCCGTGGCGGGTGTGCATGCGCTGACCGATGTCACCGGCTTCGGCCTCGCCGGCCACGGCCTGGAGCTGGCGCGCGGCGCAGGGGCGGCCGTGGAGATCGACTGGCCCGCCGTGCCCCTGTTGCCCGGCGTTCGCGAGCTGGCGGCGCAAGGCTGCGTCACTGGCGCCAGCGGCCGCAACTGGGCCGCCTATGGCGCCGAGGTGCAGCTGCCCGAGGGCTTCGCCACCGTCGACCGCGCCCTGCTCACCGATCCGCAAACCAGCGGCGGCCTCCTGGTCAGCTGCGCCCCCGAGGCCTTGGGGGCCGTTCAGGCGGTGTTTGCCGCCCACGGCTTTGCCGACGCCGCGGTGGTCGGGCGGGTGGTCGCGGGCCGCGGGCTGCGGGTGGTGCAAGGCGGCTGATCGGGGTCCTGCCGTGTGGGATTGCCAGACTTGCGGCGCCTGTTGCGCGCACTACCGTGTGTCTTTTTACTGGGCCGAGGCCGACGACGCCCCCCGGGGGCACGGTGCCGGTCGCCCTGTCGCGACCCCTGGGCCCCTTGCATCGCTGCATGGCGGGCACCAAAGTCAAGCCCGTTCGCTGTGTGGCGCTGCAGGGGCGCGTGGGGGAGCAAGTGGCTTGCACCCTCTATGCCCAGCGCTCCAGCACGTGCCGCAGCGTGCTCCCGGGCGACTCGCAGTGCCTCAAAGCTCGGGCGGCGTGGGGGCTAGGCTGCTCCGCACCCGCCGCACCACCCCAAATGTCCCAGCGGTGAGCACGCAGGCCAGGACAGGCCCTTGTTCCCCCGCAGATAGGTGGGTTACGTTGAAACTTTCGGGTTATTGCTGATGGGGGGGGGGTAAATTGATCGAGATACGCTGTCCGCTCCGAAGTCTCGGAATAATCAATCGGGAGGAATGACAGTGAAATTGATCAATGTTTTGACAGTGGGTCTTATTGCGGCGGCTGGCGCGCAGGCATCGCCAACTAGCCTTGGTACTGTTAATCAGGCGGCGAATTTGTCCGCTGCTCAGAAAAACATCACCAAGTCGTCATCGAAGATTCAGCTGTCCAAAGCAAATGTCGAGCAAAAACGAAGAATTCTTAAGGCGTTTGGTAAGAAAAATCGAACCACTTCGATGTCACTTCTATCAGGCAGTTGCAATTTGTCGGATGGCGAGACCTGGGATCAATGTGGAGCAGTTGAGGTGGAAATCGAGGATTTCTATTTCAACTGGACTTTTACTGATTTCGTGACTGAGGTCCACCTGGAGAAAGTGGTCCTCTTTGGACAACGTTCCTGTGGGTTCTGGGTTGGCGCGGAGGGGGAAGAGACTTGGGTGGAGGACTGCAATATTTACTCCGTGGCTGATGGGTCGTTGCTTGATAAAAGGATGGACGGCCTTTCCCCAGACAAGCGCCAAGAGTTCCAGGAGCAAGTCGACCAATTGGTTGCCATGAAAATAAAGCGGTGTTTCACAGTGAATTTGAATATGAAAAATGACCCATTTAATCTGGCGGCAGTGCAGGCGGTAAAGGATTCTGGGGTTTCATTGGTTGCCAAGGATGAGGTTGAGATCTCCTATCGTGATGGGGTGCATACGTTTAGCGTTGAAAAACTTGGCGTCGGCTCCAGTCAGTTTCTCTTGAATTATAAGTATTCTGGCGGCGGGGATCAGCCCCAATGTTCAGTTGCTGGTTGATTGCATTTGGTGAAAAGGCTGCTTGTATTTTTTGCGGCGACGCTGGGCCTGCTTGGTCTGGTGTCGCTTGCGAATAGAGCCTCTCGGCAAAATCAGGAGCTAGAGCGGGTTGATTTATCAGGGCGACGTCAAGAACCTCGTGAGGTTGCCAGAAATTATTCTACAAATGGAGCGATGGCCAAATCTGAATTTGGTGCAGATAACATTCGCGAAACGGCCTTAAAAAATCAACGTGATAGGTTGGGATCTGCGCCTAATCTTTATCCAATGTTGATTCAACTTATGCAATCTGGCCGCCCTAATGCTCACGCCAATGTTATTGAGGCTGTCAATATGTGTCGTGGTGCAATAATGAACGTGTGGGAGGGTGAGCGCGCAGGTGTGGCTGACTCTCGGACGCCCACGATCGCAGGGCTAACCCCCGAGGGGGCGCGACAGGAAATACGCCGCCGGTGTGAGCCGGTTTTCCAGGACCATCGTTTGGCGGGGCCCCGACCCGGCGATGCCGATGCCGAGGCGATTGCGCGGATGGCAAGCCACCCGACGGAGTACACCGCACATGAGTGGTGCAGCTTCTACCAAGGTGGGCGCTTGGGGCTGGACCGTTTCTTGATGCAGTTGTCGGATACGCGCGGCGGACAGGCGTTTGAGGCTAAACCTTGGGGCGGGCTCCAATCCAAGGCTGAGTGGGAGATGGCGTCGACCTATGCCATCGTGTATCTTGCTCCGGAAGACCGAACAGGGGCAAGCCTTTCGCTGACGCAATTGAGTGTTTGCGCATCAAGCGGGGAATGCGATGGTGACAGCAAGTCAGCAGTCTGGAAGGGGCTGGTCAAGCTGACCCCTGGGATCGATCCAGCGCGGCAGCCAGTGATCGAGGCGGTGAGCCGCCAGGTGGCCAGCGCCGTTGCTGCAGGGAATTGCGCGGCGTTCCGAGACTGAGCGCGATTTAGGATTCGGGCGGTGTGGGGGCTCGGCTGCTCCGCACCCGCCGCGCCACCCAGCGCAGCACCCCAAACGCGCCAGCGGTGAGTACACAGGCCAGGGCCAGCACGGTGAGGGCGAGGCCGGTGTCGGTGACCTGCCAGGCCCAAGTTAGCGCCCCCAGCAGCAGGCCGTAGACCAGCACCCAGCGGGGCAGGGTGAGGGCGGGCTTCCAAGCGGCCAGCACGCCGGCCGCGCCACCGAGCAGCACCGAGGAGTAGCTGGCGGTGACGGCCAGCATCCAGTCCGACCCGCCATGAGCCAGGGCGGCGGTGGGCAAGCCCAGCCACAGGACAGCGAGAACGCGAGACGAGCGCATGGCTTGACCTTAGCATTCCGGCCCCAGCCACGCCAAGTGGGCCCGCAGAGGAACGCCACCATGACTGCCGCATCGACCGTCTCCCGTGCACTGATCTTTCGCCAACTCTTTGACCCCGCGTCGTCCACCTACACCTACCTGCTGGCGGAAGGCGGAGAGGCGGTGCTGATCGACCCGGTGTTTGAGCAGGTGCGGCGCGACGCCGCCTTGCTGCGAGAGCTGGGCTTGCGCCTGGTGGCGACGGTCGAGACCCATGTGCACGCCGACCACATCACCGGCGCGGCGCTGCTGCGCCGTCGCCTGGGCTGCCAGGTGATGGGCGCGGCGGCCGGTGGGGCCCAAGGCCTGGACCGCGCGCTGGTGCCGGGCGACCGCATCGCCTTTGGCGGTCGATTCTTGAGCGTGCGGGCCACGCCCGGCCACACGGATGGCTGCATCACCCTGGTGCTGGACGACGAAACCCTGGCCTTCACGGGCGATGCCCTGCTCATCCGCGGCTGTGGCCGCACGGACTTCCAGCAGGGCAATGCCCGGCGGCTGTACCAGTCGGTGCATGAGCAGCTGTTGACGCTGCCGGACGCCACGCTGCTCTACCCCGGGCACGACTACCGCGGCCTCACCGTGACCAGCGTGGGCGAGGAGCGCCGCTACAACCCACGCTTTGGCGGTGCCAGCAGCCCAGAAGATTTCTGCGGCCACATGGCGGCCCTGGCCCTGCCCCACCCCAAGCGCATGATGGAAGCCGTGCCGGCCAACCTGCGCTGTGGGGAGCCCGAGTCGGAGCCGCCGCCCGAGCCGGACTGGGCTCCGCTGACCTGGGCCTTTGCGGGCCTGTGGGAGATCGAACCGCAGGCGCTGGAAGAGCTGGCCACACGGCCGCAGCTCGTGGATGTGCGCGAGCCGCACGAGTTCAATGGCCCGCTGGGGCATTTGGCAGGCTCGCGGCTTGTGCCGCTGGGGGAGCTGCGCAACCGCCTGGACGAGCTGGATCCGAACCGCCCCGTGGTGCTGGTGTGCCGCTCGGGCGCGCGTTCGGCCCAGGCAACCTTGCAGTTGATGAACGCGGGCTGGGGCCGCGTGGCCAACCTCACCGGTGGCTTGCTGCGCTGGCGGGCCCAGGGTGGTGCGGTCGAGGGCGGCGAGGACTGAGGCCGCCGCCCGCGAATCAAGGCGCGGCGGGGGTCTGGGCCAGGGCCTTGGCCTCGGCCTGCCGGTACTCGGCCGAGTCGCGAATCGCCGCCACGTCGCGCCACAAGCCGAGCACCCGCTGCGGGTTTTGGCTCCAGTAGCTGCGCGTGAAGGCGGTGTAGTAAGCCCGTTCCTGCAACACCGGCTCCACGCGTTGAATGCGCCGGCCCAGATCGGGGCGGTGGCGCAACACCTCGTCGGCCTCCTTGGCCTGTAGGGCGACGACTTGGACGCGACCGCGCGCCAGCTTTTCAAGGTTGGCCGTCGTGGTGCGGGCCGCCTCGTCGACGGTAAAGCCCAAGTCACGCACCACCGTCCCGATGGAGTACCCGGTTTGCACCCCGACCACGGCGCCCGCGGGCAGGCCGCGGAGCTTTTCACCGTCCCACCGCAGCGACAGCGGGCGGGCGGCGTACCAGTGGTAGCGGTTGTGTCGCAGGGCCATGCTCGTGTCGGGCTCGCCCTTGCGCGTGGGGTAGACCACAAACTCTTCGCGCTCGGCCAGGTAGCTCAAGCTGAGCACGGCGTCTTGGGCGCCGCTTTTGAGGTCCGCCAGGCACCGTTTCCAGGGCAGCAGACTGATTTCAATGGCCAGGCCACTGCGCTGTGCCAACCGATCCAGGAAAAGGAAATCCAAGCCCTGGCGCTGAATGCGTCCATCGGGGCTGGCCATGCGCCAGGGGGGGTGGGGCACGTCATTCAGGCACACCCGCAAGGGGGGCTCGGCCGCCTGAACGGCACTCCCGATGACGAGCCACAGACTGAGAACCCAGGAACAGCGCAAACGGTGCATGGAACGAACCGGTCAGGGTGAGGGGGCCGCCATGCGGGCCAGGGCGGCGGCTTCAGCTTGTTTGTAGGGCGCGGAGTCGCGAATGCGGGCCAGTTCGCGCCACAGCTTCAGCACCCGGGTGGGGTGGGCGTTCCAGAAGGGGCGCGAAAACGCCGCGTAGTAGGCGCGTTCCTGCAGGGGGGCTCCAGTCGCTGTACGTGGCTGCTCAAGTCCCGGCGGGCGAGTAGCACCCGATCCGCTTCCTTCGATTGCAACGCCGCCACGGCCACCCGGCCGCGTACCAGCTTCTCCAAGTTGGATTCGGCGGTGCGCGCACCCTCGTCGATCTTGAGGCCCAGCTCGCGCACCGCATTGGCGATGGAATAGCCGGTCTGGACCCCCACCAAGGCCTCGGTGGCCACGCTACTGAGCTGCTTGCCATCCCATTGAATGGGCAGGGCGCGCATCGCGTACCAGTGGTAACGCTCGTGGCGCAGGGCCAAGCTCTCGTCGGGACGCCCTTGGCGTTCGGGGTACACCGCAAACTCCTCGCGTTCGGGCAGGTGGCTGATGCCCAGGATGAAGTCTTGCTCGCCCACTTTGAGCTCGGCCAAGCAGCGCTTCCAGGGCTTAAGGTGCACCGTGATGGGCACGGCGGCGCGCTGGCTCAGTGCGTCCAGCACAAAGAAATCCAAGCCGTCTTTTCGAACCCGACCATCGGCATCCGGGAACCGCCAGGGCAAATGGGGCTGCTCGTTCAAACACACGCGCAGGGGCGGCGTTTCAGGGGTGGGGGCGGGGGCGGCCGCGCTGAGGCCCACGCCCAGGCCGGTGCTGGCCAGCAGCAGGCCGCACACCCCTCGAAAGGCCATCCATAGGCGAGACATTGAGCTCATGACCACCCTGCGTTGAACCCCTGCACGCTGCCACGAAGGGCGGCCGACTGCAAGGCCCCGTGTGAACGACGAGCAGCGAGGCTCGCGTGGGTACAGTCCCCGCTCGCATCTTCGGGAGGTCTCCATGGTGAAGGGGTTTCAACGGTTTGGGGCGGCGCTGGCCTTGGGGGCTGCTGCGTGGGGTGTGCACGCGATCGAAGCACCTGCGCCCTACACGGTCACCGTGATGGGCGAGGCCCGCGTGGATTCCCAAGGCCTGGTGCTGGACTGGCAGCCGCTACCGGACGAGAAGCAACCCCCGGCGTTCCTGCAGGCCCTGCGCGCCAACCTCCTGGGCCGTCAGCTGGATCCCGGGCGAGATGCCAATGGCCAGCCGGGGGAAATGGAAGCGGGGCTGCGGGTGCGGGTGCAGGTGCATCCGGCGGGTGCCGAGGGCGCGGCCCAGGTCCGCATCACCGGATTGGCCGTGATGCCCGTGGTGCTGGACCGGCCGATGCGACCGTATCCGCCTTCGGTCCGCCACCTCAACTTCGCCGAGTGGGAAGGGCGGGCACTGGTTCGCTGTCGCGTTGGGGCGGCCGGCGAGTGTGAGCAGCCCGCCGTGGAGGGTGTGCAAGACATGCCCGAGGCGTTCCAGCGCTACATCATCGACAGCAGCAAGCGCTGGGTGTTCAAACCGATTCGGATCAACGGCCAGCCGATCGCGCTGGACGCTTTGGTGCCCTTCGTGCTGCTTCGGCGCGAGGGGGTTGAGATGCCGCGCCGGCGCTGAGTCCGTGGGTTCCGCTGCGCTTCACACCCGCGCCAGCCCCAGCGTGAAACAGGGCCCATCGGCCTCGTTGTGCACGCCGATGCGCCCGCCCATCTTGGCCAAATAGCTGCGCGCGACGAAAAGGCCCTGTCCGCGGTGGCTGGGCCCTTCGGCATCGCCCGCGCCCAGTTCAAACAGGGTGGGCAGGCGCTCCGCGTCGATCAGCGGGCCGTGGTTGTGCACAGCCAGCGTGGCCTCCTCCTCTCCGTGCGTCAGGCGCAGCGTGATCGGGCTGCCCGGCGTGCGGTAGCGCTGGGCGTTGGTGAGCACATGCGTGAGCGCGTCTTCCAGCTTCAGCGGGTCGGCCCAGACCCAGAGCGGCTCGGTGGCCCCCTCCGTGTGCACGTCGGCGATGCCGGCATAGGGCGCATTGGCGGCCACCTCGCGCGCAAAGGCGGCAAGGTCGAGGCGCTCGCGCTGGGCGCTGGCGCGATCCAGCGCTTCGCCGACCGAGGCTTGGCCGTACAACAGGTTGAGCGCCGCTTGCATGCGCAGCAGGTAGCGGCGGCTGGGGTCGTCCGCCGCGGCATGCAAGGCCAGCAGCGATTGCAGGGGCGACATGATCTCGTGCCCCACGGCGTGCCACTGTTCATGCGCTTGCTCGGCGCGGCGTTGCTCGCCGCGCAGGTGCTCGCGAGAACGCGCCAACAGCTCGGACAAGGAGCCGGCCAAGATCCCCAATTCGTCACGCCCGCGCAGGTCGGCCACGTCGAGCGCGGGCAGTTCGTCGGGCTGGGCTTGCAGGCTGCGCGTCAGCGCATTGGCGCGCCGCGTGAGCAGCGCCATGCGGCGCAGCAAGCCCAGCTCCACGATCAGCCAGGCCAGGGCAATGGCGCCGGCCAGCAGTGCGAAATACAGCAAATAGCGGGTGGCCGTGGCGGCCAGTTCGCGGTCGAGCGCGCGCAGGTCGCCGGTGAGCCGCAGGTGCAGCCGCCCCTCGCTGGCGAGGAGTTCGCGCTCGGCCTGCAGTGGGCCTTCTAGGCGTGCCGCAGGCAGCCGGCGGATCAGGCGCGTGAGCCAGGGGTAGGCGGGCTCCTCGCCCACGGAAGCGCGCAGCACCGTGGGTGCCGCACCCGCTCGGGTGAGCGTCAGCACCTCGCCCGGGCGCAGCGCGGTGCGCAGGCTGTGCAGGTCGGGCGGGGCGTGGGCGTCGGGCTGCTGGGTGTCCAGCAGGGTCTGACCCTCGGGGCCCAGCAGGCGCAGTTGCACCCGCACGGCGTCCAGATCGGATGGCGGCCAGGGGCCGCTGCGGGCGGTGTCACGCCAGGCGGCCACGGGCACGCGCAGGCTCAAGAGCGCGGGGCAATCAGCCTGCAGTTCGCCCCCGCTGTCGGGCCCACACGCGGGCCGCCACAGCCAGCCGCGGAAGTCGCGGTCGGGGCGCGCCAGAGGCGACAACAGGCCTTGCTCCGTGTCGCCCGCAGGCCGCTCGAATCCGGGCAGCTGACCTTGGGTTCTGTCGCGCAGCTCCAGCGGGGCCAGCCAGGCCTGCACGCCTGCGGTCGAACGCACAGTCAGCTGCACATGGTGCAAGCCGGTCAGGTCACGCTGGCCGCGCCCCCGGCCCCGGAGCTCACCGACCTTGGGCACACGCGCGATGGCGTACACAAAGGCCCCGGCGCTGGCGCGCCGACCCACACCCAGGCACAGGGCCTGGCCGCCGTCCCACTGCGTGGCACAACCGCTGAGCTCCATCACGCGTTCGGCCTTGCTGGCGTCGTCGAAGTCGATGGCCCCGACTGGCAGCCGCAGCGGGGCCCAGCCCTGGGCGTCCGGTGCGGGCGGGCTCGGGTTCAGTAGCGCCAGTTGGCCGCTGGGGTGCCGCAGCCGCTCGGCCAGGACCTCCAGCTGCCCCCGAAACCCGGCCTCATAGGCGTCGCGCTGGCGCTGCTTTTCTTCGGTCAGCAACTGCAGCGCCAGGGCGGCACTGCCGGCCAGCAAGGCCAGGAAGACGGCGCGCAGCAGCACCCGGCGCGCAAAAGCTGCCAAGGGCAGGCGCGGCAGGCGATCCATCACCCCGCCAACCACGTCGCCCACCCTGCCCTCCATGACGCGGGGACGCAGGCTCACCGCGCTGCCCAGCGAAAGCCGCGCATGGGCACGTTCTCCAGGCCCTCAAAGCCGGGGTCGACCTCGCGCAGCGCGTCGCGGATCGTGGCCACGTGCTTGCGCACGTTGTCCTTGCTGCGTCCGGTCTTGACCACCTCAAACAGCTCCTCGTAGCTGACCACCTCGCCGCGCCGCTCCAGCAGGGTCGCCAAGATGCGCTGCGCCGTCAGCGGCAGGTTGAGCTTCTGGCCGCGCCACAGCGGGCTGCGCTGCCACAGCGGGTCCAGCGTCGGCGCATCGTCCGCCGGGGTCGGTGTGGGTTTGCTGGCGCGCAGCAGGGCCAGCACGGTCTCGATAAACTCGGCCTCGTCGAACTGGGTTTTCTGCAAATAGTCCCAGGCGTCCAGGGCCTTCATGATGGAGCGGTACACCGCAGCGGGCATGGCGCTCACCACCAGCACCGGCGTGCCCAGGCCGCGCTTGTTCAGCGCGTTGATCAAGGCGATGCCGGCGTGCCGCTCGCGCCCCAACTCCAGGTCCAGCGTCACCAGGTCGTAGCGCTGGGTGGTCAGCGCCTGCTCGGCCGCCTCGCGGGTTTGAAACGCGTCGATCCGCGCCTCGGGGCGCGCAGCGCGCAACCACTGCTGCAGCTGCTGGCTGGTCGGGCCATCGTCTTCGACGACGGCGATGTGGGGGGCGTGGGGTGCGGTCATGATGGCCGCATTGTGAAAGCCCCTCTGGCCACGGTCAGCGGAAGCTTTCTTCCGCGCGCGGGCCGTGGGGTGCTTGACCTCAAGGGCACTTGAGCTTGTACCGTGCAGCCCCTGTTCCCTTCCATTGACCCCATTCATGCTCCAGCCTGCTTCCGCCACCGCCGCGCCCACCTCGCTCTGGGCCCCCGGCGTGCGTGCCGCCACCGTTGGCGCTCTGGCCCTCGTGTCGATGCTGGCCTTCGAGGCGGTGGCCGTCGCCGCGGCCATGCCGGCCATTGCCACGGCGCTGGACGGTTTGTCGCAATACGCGCTGGCCTTCGGCGGCACGCTGGCCTTGTCGGTCCTGGGCATGGTGTGGGCCGGGCCGGCCTGTGACCGCCATGGCCCCTGGCGTGCGTGCAGCGTGGGCCTGGGGGTGTTCGCGCTCGGGCTGCTGGTGGCTGGGCTGGCGCCGCAGATGGGTTGGCTCAGCGCCGGGCGCGCGGTGCAGGGTTTGGGCGTGGGCATGCTGGCCGTGGCGCTTTATGCCGGCATGGGGCGGGTGCTGCCGGCGGCGCTGCACCCCAAGCTCTTCGCGGCACTGGCGGCCGCCTGGGTGGTGCCAGGGCTGATCGGCCCCTGGGTGGCGGCGCAGATGGTGTCGCTCTGGGGCTGGCGTTCGGTGTTCCTGGGGGTGGCGCTGCTGCTGCTGCCCACGGCCTGGATGCTGTTGCCCGCGCTGCGCCGCGTCCCGGTGCTGCAAGAAGGCGCGCGGGCGGCGGTGGCCCTGCCCTGGGCCGTGGTGGCCGCCCTTTCCGCGCTGGCCCTGCATGGCATGGAGCAGATCGGGCCCTGGGCCTGGCTCGGCCTCTTGGCCTTGGTGCCCGCGGCGGCACGCTTGCTGCCCGCCGGCAGCTTGACGGCCCAGCCCGGCTTACCGGCCGTCATTGCACTGCGCGGCGTGATGGCCGCCTCGTTCTTCAGTGCCGAGGCCTTCATCCCCCTGTTCTTGAATCAAGAAGCGGGCTGGAGCCTGGCCGAAGGGGGTCTCGCCCTCAGCGCGGCCGCGGTGACCTGGAGCACCGGCAGTGCCATCCAGGCCCGCTTGCACGGCGAGCCTGCCCGCCGCACCGGCCTGCGCGTGGGGCTCGCGCTCCTGGTGGCGGGCCAAGCGCTGCTCGCTGGGCCGCTGCTGGCGGGTGGGCCTGCGGGCTGGGTGGTCGTCGGTTGGGCCGTGGCGGGCCTGGGCGTGGGCTTGGCCTGGCCCATGCTGTCGGTGCTGACGCTGGCGCTCTCGGCGCCCGCCGAACAAGGCCGCAACAGCTCGGCGCTGCAGTTGGCCGATGCCCTCACCACCACCGTCGCCCTGGCGGCGGCCGGCGCCTTCTTCGCGCAGCAGCACGCCTATGGCGCGGTGCTGGCTTGGACGGTGGCACTGGCCGCAGTGGGCTTGTGGGTGACGGTGGCGCGGGTGCGCGGCTGAGAAGTGCGCCGTATCGGCGCGCTCACTTCCTTCTGTTACAGCAGTCGTTCGGATAGCGCCTGAAAGTGAACCCGAGGCAGCCTAAATGCGAGCGCAGGGCTGCTGGCCCCGAGTTGATTCAAAAACGGACAGCTCAGTGAATCCGTTTGCAGCCGGAGCGGTTCAATGGATGGCATGTCGACCGGCAGGTCGATGGTCGCCACGGCGGTGCGTTGGATGGACGGTACTGGCGCGACGGCCGCTTCTTGCGTCGCAAGTCGTTCGATCGCCTGTTCCCAAGAGTTCGCAAATGGCCGGAAGGTATCGGGAAGTTCAGGGGCGGCGTGGCGATCAAATTGCGCCGCGAGAGAGGGGGCACTGCCTGTGCCAGGATCGATGCGGAGACCGATGACCTGCTCCTGATCGGTCAGCGAGATCGCTGCGGCCCGATGGGATGGAAGGGCATCGCTGAACAGGCGTGTGCCCAGTGCATAGATCGTGCTGTCCAAGATGTTTTTGACAAACACCACTGTGGGACTCTTTGGCGCACCGGGTAGGGGTGCTTCCAAATAGAGGCGCCAATTGCTCTGCTGTGGTGAAGGACACAACCACCGAAGCGGCCCCAATGCGCGCGGGCCGAAGTGTCCGTGCCGATAGGTCAGTACGGTGAAGGGCGTTAGGCCCTCCCGTTCCCAGAGAACCGCTTCAGGCGGCACAAAGGACCGAACCTGTGTGACGTCCACGAGCCACGTGACGTACACCACGTCCGTCACGTCGCTGGCGAGAACCGGGAAAGGCAATCGACCAAATACCAGCCGGCGCAGACGGGCCCAGCGCACGCTATTGGCGGCGGCGTCTGCAACACATGCCAGAGGACCTTGGAATGGGTGGCGGTAGCGATTGGGGTCCACAGCGACACATTGGGGTTCGAATGGTGGCCATTGTTTCTGTTCCCGCGGAAGGTTTCTTCCGCCCCCCGGAGCACAGCCTCCCGCCGCCGGCATGGCGCGCTCTTGGGGTGTGGCGGAACCATGGCGACACCTCATCAGGAGAACGCCATGAACGACACCACCGCCCCCCTCTCGACCGATGCCCAAGCCCTGAACGCCGCCCGCCGCGAGCGCGTCTGGGGTGCCCTGGGCCAAGCCGCCCAGACGCTTCTGCCCCCGCTGCGCCGCGCGTGGGTGCCGGCCGCCGCCCTGCTGGCGCTGGCGGGTGCGGCCCACTGGGCGGCCAGCCAGATTCACAGCGTGCCGGCGGGGCAAGTGCTGGTGCGCCAGGGCTTGGGCGGCACCCAGGTGCTGCGCGAAGGCCGCGTCTGGATCGTGCCGGCGGTGCACGAGGCCCGCTGGCTGCCGGCGCGGGATCTCTTGTTGCAGCGCGACGCCAAGCGCCCAGTGCAAACCGTGGAAGGCCTGGCCGTGGGCTTGGAGGTGCAGCTGCGTGTGCAACTGGACCCGCAGCGTTACCCGCAACTGGCTCGCGAGCTGCCCGAGGCTTTTGAACGCGAGTTGGTGCAACCCGCACTCGACGCCGTGCTGCTGCCGGTGGTCGCCCAGCGCACGGTGCGTGAACTCTTCTCCAGCCAGCGCCGCGAAATCGAACAGGCGGTGCTGTTGCAACTGCGCCAACGTCTGGCCCAAGATGGCCTGATCCTCAAAGGCCTGTCCTTCGGTGCCCTGACCCTGCCGGAGGACTACCGCCGCGGCATGGAGTCGCTGCTGGCCGAAGGCCTGGCCGCCGAGAAGATGCGCTACACGCTGGAGCTGCGCGAGAAGCAAGTCAAAGAGGGGGCATTGGAGGCCCAGGCCGAGCGCGAGAAGCGCGAAATCGCGGCCGAGGCTAGCGCCCGCGAGCAGGTCATCGCCGCCCGCGCCCAAGAAGAAGCGATGAAGCACGTGCTGCCGTACAAGCAGCGCCAAATCGAGCAGCGCCAACTGGAAGCCGAGGCCGAGCGCCAAGCCCGCGTGCGCCTGGCCGAGGGCGCGGCCCAAGCGCGCCAGATCGAGGCCGAAGGCGAAGCCAAGGCGCGCCAAAAGCTGGCCGACGCCGAGGCCTACCGCGTGAGCGAGATCGGCAAGGTGCAGGCCGAGCAGATGGCGCGCGAAGGCGCCTTGATCAGCAAGCACCCGCTGCTGATCCAAAAGACCCTGGCCGACAAGCTCGGGGACAAGGTGCGCGTCATCGTGGCCCCCCCCGGAACCAAGGGTCAGCTGCTGAGTGGTGTGACTGGCGGTGAGGGCCAGGAGTAAGCCATGCGCAGCCTCACGAACGTCAAAGAAGCCACCCACGTGCTGAGCCTGATGGCCGTGGCCCTGCTGAGCGCCCTGAGTCTGACGCACAGCGCACCCGCCGCCACGCCAACGGCAGCCCCGCTGCCCACGGCCTTGGTGGTGCAAGACGCCACCGCCCTGCGCGCCGCCCCGCGCGAGGCCGCGCCCCTGCACGCCCAGTTGGCGCGCGGCGCGGCGCTGGAGTTGCGCGGCGCCCAGGGCGATTGGTGGCAGGTGTGGGACCACGCGGCCGAGCGCGGCGGCTTTGTGCGGGCCGCCACGCTGCTGCCGCTGCCCAACGGTGCGGCTGCGCTGGAGGGCTTGCGGGCGCAATTGCAACTGGTGCGTCAGCAACCCGGCGCCGAAGGCCTGGGCCTGGGCTTGGCGGCAGCCCTGATTGAACGCGCCGACGGCGATTGGTTGGCCAGCAGCGCCGGGGCTGAGGTGTTGGACACGCTGGGGGAGCTCCAAGCCCGCTTGGCCGAGCGCGCCAACCGCCCGGCGGGCACGCCGGCGCAACAAAGCCAGCTGGCGGCGCAACTGGAGCTGGCCCGCCGCTATGGCTGGGCCCCGCAAGCCCTGGCCCAGCCCGATGGCAGCCAGCGCCTGTGCGCCCAGCCCGAGGCCGACCGCCAACTGCTGGGCCTGAAGGCCGCCAGCCCCACCCAGCGGGCCCATGCCGCGCTGCGCCTGACCGAGGGCGATTGCGTGGAAGCCACCCTGCTGCCCAGCGCCCGCCTGCAACACGACACCTGGCGCGTCGAGGTGCTGGCGCAGGTGGAGGCCAGCGCCCTGCCGCCCCACGTGCGCAACCGCCTCTTGCTGCGCCGCGCCAGCGTGCAGGCCAGCCTGGCCTTTGCGCGCCGCGCCGATACCGCGGCCACCCAGGCGGCAGCCGAGCAAGCCTGGGCCGCGTGGATGGCCCTGGTGCCGGCTGCGTTGAGTGAGGACGACAGCGCCGCCCAGCGCGAGGCGGCCCTGCGCATCGCCCCGCTGCGCTGGGCCTTGCAACCCGAGCCTGCCGAGGGCCTGAGCTGGGGCGCGCTGCGCCTGCGCCGGGTGGCAGGCGAGGCAGGACTAGCCGGGCAGCAATGCGTGGCGCTGCAAACGGCCCAAGGGGAGCGCCTGCGCCGTTGCACCCAGGGCCGCTTCTGGCTCAACAGCGTGCGCCGCAGCCCCGATGGGCAAAGCCTGGTGATGGCAGTGCAGCCGCTGGAGGGTTGGACCGAACTCTGGCGCATCCAAGTGGCGGACGGCAGCGTGCAGGTGTTGCCCCCCGCCGCTGCCCAGCCCGGCCTGGGGGTGGCGGAATGGGCGGGCTGGAGCGGCAGCCAGTTGCTGGTGGCGCGTGAGGCCTGGGCCGAGGGGCGCGCGCTGCGCCGCTTTGAGGTGCTGGGCGCCGACTTGCTCCAGCCGCTGCGCTGGAGCCCCGAGGCCCAGCTGCTCGGCGCCTTTCAGCGTGGCGCGGACCCGGCGTGGAAGGCCGGCAGCCCGCTGGCGCGGTGAAGCCGGTTCTGCGCAAAGGGAGCTGCAAACTCGCGTCATGGGCTGGCAAGGATTTGCAGAGCGCTCGCCCGGCCGCAAGGCACTGCACAGTCGAAAACTGAACGAATGGGTCCGACGGAAGCGGTGAGCGCTGGCCGCACGCGCATCACGCGCCGTCAGTTTGCTTTGCAGCGATTGCTGCCACTGCCATGCGCCTGTGAAGCGGCCACGCCGGCCAGAATCGGCGTGTTCGCCAACGACCTGTTCCGCGAACCGTGTCATTAAGTCCCAGGGCAGTTCGATAACAATGGCCATGGGCTTCTCTTTTTTAGATTGAGTTGATGAGATTCCGTTACCCCACCGTGGCACCTGTTGCCGTCTGCCGCTCACGGCGGCTAGCTCGGGACGGGGAAGTCCCTTTCATTCGGTAGGCGACTTGTGAACAATCGGCACGAGATTCTTCAAGACAAGGATTTCTGGCTCATGCTCGAGTTCGGCATGTCTGGCTGGTTCCCTACTTGCGGAGACAAATCGATGGCCGGGTTTTGGTGCGATGGATTCATCCCAGAGAACGCTAGAGATACGCGCGATGGCATCGAGGTGTCAGGAATTGCTTGGGTTGCGGAGGGCCAGAAGACTCAGCACAAGTGCATGTTTACTGCTTCCATTCCGCAGCGATTGCTCATGAGGCGTCGCTGCGAAGTCACCTTCAGTGATCTGACGCTCGATATTTACCGTAAGGATCTGCGCTTCGCTGTTAGCCCAGCGGGCAAGTCGCCAGACACATCGCTCGCGCGTAGCCGTGACCCATAAAGTGCCAAGCCCTGTTCATAGCGCGTGGCGCGCTCAGCTCAGCCGTTGAACGACGGCTTCCCAGCGAGTCGGTGAACCCAGTCGACCGGCCGCTTCGGATTGCCCCCCGGGTTTGCCCGGGGTGTCCAGCGGCACGGCGGTTGGACTCGGGGACACTGCCGGCCTTTGCCGCACCGCGGCCTTCGCCTTCAACCCCACCATGATTGCCAAACCCCGCGCCCTCGCACTCTCGCTGGCCCTTGCGCTGGCCGCCAGTGTTTCCTTCACCCCCTCGGCTTTGGCTGCGCCGCTGTCCGAGGTGTGGGACCTGAAGCCCATCTTCGCCAGCGATGCCGACTGGGACGCCGCCCGTCAAGCCGTTCAGGCGGACCTGCCCAAACTGCAAGCCCTAAAGGGGACGCTGGGAAAAAACGCCGCGAGCTTGCGCGCGGGCTTGGACCGTTTGAGCCAAGCCGCCCAGGCTTGGGAAAAGGTGCAGGTCTACGCGTACCTGCAGCAAAGCACGGACAACCGCAAGGCCGAGTTCCAGCAGCGCGCGGGCCTGGTGGGTCAGCTGGGGGGGCAGTACGCCGCCGCTGTGGCCTGGGTGGACCCGGAGATTCAAGCCTTGGGCGCCGCCAAGGTGCAGGCCTTCATCAAGGCCGAGCCGGGCCTAAAAAAGCATGCCGAGCGCCTGCGCAATGTGCTGCGCCGTGCGCCCCACACGCTCAGCGCGGAGAGTGAGGCGGCCATCGCCGCCTTGGCCCCGATCCGTGGCGCCACGGGCGATGTGCGCACGCTCTTGGTCAACGCCGACATGCGCTGGCCCGAGATCGTGGTGGACGGCAAAACCGAACGCGTGGACGACACCCGCTACGGCCTCTTGCGCCAACACCCCGACCGGGCGGTGCGCAAGCAGGTGTTTGACAAGTTCTTCGGCGCGCTGGGCCAATACGAGAGCACCTTTGGGGTGACCCTGGCCAACACCGTGCAGGACGGCACGGTGATGGCCCGCCTGCGCAAGCAGCCCAGCGCCGTGGGCGCCAGCGTGGGCCAAGAGGAAGTGCCCGAGGCCGTGTACCGCACCCTGGTGGCCGAGGTGCACAAGGGCCTGCCCACGCTGCACCGCTACTTCAAGCTGCGCCAAAAAATGCTGGGTCTGCCAGACCTGCATTACTACGACATCTACCCGGCCCTGGTCGAGCAGAAGAAAACCTACAGCCTGGATGAAGCGGCCCGGCTGACTTTCGAGGCCACCCAGCCGCTGGGCCCGGACTACCAGCGCCTGCTCAAGGCGGCGCTGGGTGCCAACACCATGCACGCGAAGCCGGCCGAGGGCAAGAGCGGCGGGGCGTATCAGTGGGGTGTGTATGGCAAGACGCCCTACGTCTTCCTGAACCACCAGGACGACTTCGAGTCGGTGAGCACCTTTGCCCACGAGTGGGGCCATGGCATTCACACCGCGCTGGTGAACGAAGGCCAGCCGTACGAGACGGCTAACTACGCGCTCTTTGTGGCCGAGATCGCCTCCACCGCTAACGAGCTGCTGCTCTCGCAGCACATGCAGCGGCAAGCCAAAACCAAAGAAGAAAAGCTCTACCAACTGGGCTACGCGCTGGAGCGTCTGCGCGGCACCTTCTTCCGCCAGGCCATGTTTGGCGAGTTCGAACTGCAGACGCACGATGCGGCGGCGCGCGGTGAGGCGCTGAACGGCAAGCGCTTCACCGAGCTGTATTGCAAGCTGCTCAAGCAGTACCACGGTGACGCCGAGGGGGTGATGAAGATCGACCCGGCCTACTGCCAGGAGTGGGCCTTCATCCCGCACTTCTACCGGCCGTTCTACGTCTACCAGTACGCCACCTCCATCACGGCTGCACTGCACTTCGCCGAGCGCGTGCAGGCCGACCCGAGTGGGGCCAGCGCCAAGGTCTTCCTGGACACGCTGCGCCTGGGTTCGTCCGTGCCCCCGTACGAGGCTTTGAAGCGCGCCGGCCTGGACATGGCCAGCCCCGCGCCCTACCAAACCCTGGTGGCGAAGATGAACAGCATCATGGACGAGATGGAAGTTCTGCTCGCCGCGAAATGACCCACCCCCGAAGCGCCTTCGGCGCCTCCTTGCAGGCCGCATCGAGCCAGAGCCTCGATTCCTCGGATCGGCACATACGGCCCACAGGGCCATTTGTGTCCGACCTCGGCCCCTCAAGGGGGCGCCGCCAGCGGCCCGGCAAAGCCGGTTCCGCGGCGTCTGCTTGATCAGACTCCTTCGCACAGTGGCTACTCATATCGCCTTCTTGCGGGCCGTCAACGTCGGCGGCACGGGCAAGCTGGCCATGGCCGATCTCAAGGCCTTGGCCAGCGAGCTGGGGTTTCAAAGCCCGCGCACCTACATTGCCAGCGGTAACCTGGTGTTTGAGTCGTCGCTGGCGCCGGACGAGGCGAAAGCGCAGCTGCATGCCGGCTTGGCCCGCCTGATGGGCCAGCCCGTGGGGGTGCTGATGCGCAGCGCCACCGAGCTGCGGGAGTTGCTCGCCCGCAACCCCTTTCCCACCGCCGAGGGCAACCGCCTGCTCGTCACCCTGCTGCCCGATGCCCCCACGCAAGCGCTGGTGGCCAAGGGGCAGCAGGACGAAGCCTGGCAGCTCCTGGGCCGCGAGCTCTGGGTGCACTACCCCAGTGGCCAAGGCCGCTCCAAATTGCGCATCGCCGAGGCTGAAGCCGGTACGGCGCGCAACTTGAATACGCTGCGGGCGGTGTTGGCGTTGGCGCAGGGGTGAGTCTCTGGGTTGGATATGGCTTGATCAATTGGTCATCTATTTGACCAAAAGGTCTTTATTTGGTTAAAAATATGACCAAATGATCGACCTGGAAATCACCCCAGTTCTAGAGCGCCAGTTGTTGCTGCAACTGGGCGACCGGCTCAAGCGTCTGAGAAAGGCGCAAGGGTTCGGCACGGTCGAGATGGCCGCACGTGTGGGCATCACCCGCAACACCCTGCGAGCCGTCGAGTCGGGGGATCCCGGGCCTTCCATCGGGACCTATCTGCGCGTCATGTCGGTGCTGGGCATTGGGGGCGATTTGGCTCTCTTGGCTGGGGACACGCTACAAGCGCCGCCCCCGGGTTCGGCTGCTGCGCGCTCGCATCGTGCGGCCCCCGTGGTGCAGGTGCGGGTCTCGGCCGAAACGGCGAATCACAAGCTGCAAGATCTGCAGAGCCTCGCCTTGCATGAGGAAGCGGTGCGGCAGGTCAAGTCGGACCCGGCCCTGGTGCTGCGCGCGCAGGAGACCCTGAAGCGTTGGCTCGCCACAGGCGATGTGCGCTCCGTCAGCCTGTGGCGAGAGTGGCAAAACATTCTCACCACGGGCACCTGGCGCAAGGTGCTGGGTCGAACGCGACATGCCCAGCACCTGCGCCAATCTTCACCGCTGGTCACCCTCCTGCCCGAAGAGGCTCGCCAGCGCATCTTGAAGCAAGTTCGAGACCTCAAAACTGGCATCGTGATCGAGGGCACGCACAGCGCTCGGCCTGAGGCGGGCGCCATGCAGGAGGCGCCATGACGCGGGAAGAGCTTGAACACATCATTCGGGCCAGCAGCGACGTCACGGATCAATACGAGTTTGTGATCGTCGGTAGCCAGTCCCTGCTGGGCGCTGTACCCCATCCTGAGCCGGTGTTCACGGTGTCCATGGAAGCGGACATCTATCCGCTGCAGGCGCCCGAATTGGCAGACAAGATCGATGGCGCGATCGGTGAGGGGTCGCAGTTCCACGAGACCTACGGCTATTACGCCCAGGGTGTGGGGCCTGACACGGCCCTTTTGCCCAGCACTTGGATGCAGCGCGTGCACCGGATCCAGAACGCCAACACCAACGATCGGGTCGGGTACTGCCTGGATGTGCTGGACCTGTTTTTGGCCAAGGCAGCTGCGGGGCGGGAGAAGGACCGTGAGTTCTGCATGGCCTTGTTCGAATATGGCCACCTCACGCCTGCGCGTGTGTTGGAACTGGTGCCCCTCATGCCACTCGACGACCACCAGCAACGCGCCTTGCGCGCCGTGATCCGGCGCTGGGCCAAGGCCGTGCGAGATGCCGGTCACGATGTGCCCGAGGGTTAGGGCGGGGGCTGCGAAACCCTTCTTTGCATCCCCGCAACCCACCCTGGACGCCGCCGTGCGAAGCTCCCCCCATGCTGAACCGCCGCACCCTGCTGGCCCTGGCTTGACGCAAGCGCGTTGCGATTGACCGAAGCTTCCATGCGCAACACGGGCTCACCGCTGTTGCACAGTTCTTCACACAAGCACAAACGCGAGTAACAGAGGCATTTGAGACTGCAAGGCGAATTCACTGCTTGATGCGTTGTTTTGCCCTCAGCTAAGCCTTTTTTGAACGTCGGAAGCGCGACGGCGCAGACGGCTGCAGTTTGTGCGACGGTGGGTTTGATCGCCACCGGCTTCTTCTTGCGCAAATACTTCGGCCCGGTCTCTTGGCCCCAGGTCATGTACCACCTTCAATACGGTGGGCTCGACTACGCAGATCCGCACCTGCTCTCTCGGGCTGCTCGCTACGCAGCAGGGGTTGTGCTTGTGAGTGCTGCGCTGTGTTGGATGCTGGTCCGACTGCCACGCTTATGGAGGGTCGTAATGTGGGGAACGCTGCTGGCCGGCGCGGCGTTTTCGGTAGCGGCCACCGTGGACGATCCCTGTGAGTCAGCCTCTACCGACTTTGTGGGGCAGCAATATGTCGACCCTCGAAGGCAAGACTTTCAGCAGGTTGGCCCTGCACCGGATCTGCTCTTGGTCTTTATGGAATCGATGGACGATCGATTGGTGCAATCGCAGTGGATGCCCGAATTGAGTCAATTGCGAACCCGTGGAACACAGTACGGTCACCTCAAAACCCTGCAAGGTGCGAACTGGACCATGGGGGGCATTTTCAGCGCCCTTTGCGGATTGCCCTTGCAGTCGGTAGGGGTTGTGGGGCACAACGCCTTTGAATACGCCACCCACTTCTTTGATGGCGGCCATTGCTTGACCGATGTGTTGGCGCAAAAGGGCTGGGAGCTGAGTTTCTACGGCGGCGCTTCTCTGAAATTTGCTGGGAAGGGTCAGTTCCTTGCAGCGCATGGAGTCAAGCGGCGTTTTGGGCGCGAGGAGTGGGAGGCTCGAGGTGTTTCCATGCCCGCGCAAGGCTGGGGCGTCTTGGATGCGGAGTTGGTGGAGAGCGCCTGGCAGGACATGCAGCGTCCCCGGAAGGACCCGGCGACGCCTCAAGCGTCCATCGTGCTGACAGTGAACACCCACGGACCTTCCGGGACAACCGATGTGGGCTGCGGCCAATCCGCGGAAACTGCGCTCAAGCGCGACGACCTGTATCGGGCGGCGCTGGCTTGTACCGATACAGCCGTTGCTCAATTGGTCCGCCGGTTTCTCCAGCAGACGAATGGCCGGCCCAAGTTGGTCTGGCTGATGGGGGATCACATGGCGCCGTTACCTCTCTTGTTTGATGGCGATCTCGACCAGGCTCAGCAGCGGGACTTGTTCCACGTGCTGCTGCAGGCAGAGGGTGATGGCACGATTCGCAAGCCAGCAGATCGCCCGGTTCCAGAGCGTCAAATTAGCCACTTGGATCTCCTGCCGACGCTGGTCCAAGCCTTGGGTCTGACCTGGGGTGCAGATGCTTACAGGCTGGGGATGGGCGTATCTCTCCTTCAGCCCGATCGAGCCCAGCCAACTTTGCTTGAGCGCGAAGGGCTTGATCGAATGAACCGACAGTTGGTCTGCCCTTCGCCACGATTTATGGAGCTTTGGTTTGCGAGGCAGCAGCCAGATGGGTTTGTCGAATCCTGAAAGGAAGAGGCCATGCTGAACCGCCGCACCCTGCTGGCCCTGACGCCGGCCTTCGCCGCTTCATCCCTGGGGGCCCAGGTCCCGCGCGAACGCGTGGCGCCGCTGCGGCGGACGTTCCCCGATCCCGGTTCGATCCATTGGGCTTGGACGGATGACACCCGCCAACGAACGCTGCCGTTGCGGTTGTGGCGGCCAGAGGCGGCAGAGCCCGTCCCGCTGGTGCTGTTCAGCCACGGCTTGGGGGGGTCGGTGGAGGCGGGTCGGCTGTGGGCGCAGGCCTGGGCGGCGGCGGGCATCGCCACCTTGAACCTGCAGCATCCCGGCAGCGACACCACGGTTGCCCGCGAAGGAGGCATGGCGCTGCGCCGGGCCGCCAACTTGGAGCAACTGCTGGCCCGGGGCGCCGGGCGCCCCAGATGAGCGATCCCCGCGTGCGGGCCTTTGCAGCCTTCAGTCCCTCGCCGGGTGACGAGCGTTTGGGCCCTCGCCCGGCTGCCTTTTCAGACCTTTGGCGTCCGCTGCTGTGCCTCACGGGGAGCTTGGACACCGACCCGCTGAACCCGGGCAGCCCCCGGGGCCAGTCGGGCGCTTGGCGACGTGCGGTGTATGACGCGGTTCCGAGCGGTGACAAGGCCGAACTGTGGCTGGACGGGGCCGACCACATGAGCTTTGGCGGCAACCCCATCACCGGTCCCTGGGCGGCCCGCCGCCCAGCCACGGCGGTCCAGCAGGCGGACCGTCACCATGCCCTCATCTCGACGGTCAGCGCCGACTGGTGGCGTGCGCAGTTGATGGATGACGCTGCGGCCCGTGTGCGGCTGTCCGCACCGCCAGCG
This sequence comes from Inhella gelatinilytica, assembly GCF_016093295.1. GTDB lineage: Bacteria > Pseudomonadota > Gammaproteobacteria > Burkholderiales > Burkholderiaceae_C > Inhella > Inhella gelatinilytica. Next base: position 885,433 of record NZ_JAEDAL010000001.1, read on the forward strand.
GGTTTGGGTCCGCAAGACGAATGGCGCCGCGGCTGAGCCCCGTGGCCCATCTGGCTACACTGACGCCGCAACCCGTCATGGGGGAGTAGCCGCCCTGCGCCGCAGGGGCTTGCGTCAACACACTGGGTTCGATGGGCCCTGGCGCAAGCGAGGGATGTTGAGTCCCTGTCTGGCAAGACCTTTGACCGGGCGCTTCCGCCGTGGGCCGGGAGGCGCTCGGGTCATTGGCAGCCGCCGGCCCTTGGAGTGAACACTGTGGAAGCTTTCTGGGTCTCAACCGGCGTCGTCGCGCTCGGCGAAATGGGCGACAAGACGCAGCTCTTGGCCATGATGCTGGCCGCGCGCTTTCGCAAGCCCTGGGCCATCGTGGCGGGCATCTTTGTGGCCACCGTGGCCAACCATGCCCTGGCCGGGGCCGTGGGCAGCTGGGTGGCGGCGCTCTTGGGGCCGGATTGGCTGCGGCGCGTCATTGCCGTCTCGTTTCTGGCCATGGCCGTCTGGATGCTGATCCCCGACCGGCTGGACGACGACGAGGCCGAGGGCAGCAAACGCCGCCTGGGCGTGTTCGCCACCACGGTGGTGGCCTTCTTTCTGGCCGAGATGGGCGACAAGACCCAGATCGCCACCGTGGCCTTGGCGGCCCGTTACCCCGACCTGGTGGCGGTGGTGATGGGCACCACGCTGGGCATGATGCTGGCCAATGTACCCGCCGTGTTCGTGGGCGACCGCCTCTCCCGCCGCATTCCCATGACCCTGGTGCATGGCCTCAGCGCTGCCTTGTTTGCGCTGCTGGCGGTGCTGACGTGGTTCAACGTGGGCAAACTGATCGACGGGTAGTTCTCGGGGACAAGACTTAAATCATGACCAATCGGACGACGTTCTATGGGCTGATTGCAATGGGGGCTTTGTCCCTTCTCGCTTACTTTTGGTTTTATCCAGCAGAGCCTCAGCTGACCCAGGCGCCTGCTACGCCTCAGCCTGCTGCCATGGAAATGACTTGGCAGGCAGTCCGCGCCGATGACGCCCCGTCAACGGCGGCGCCTACCGGACAAATCGCCGAGCAAAGTGCCGCACGCAAGATCTTCAAGAAGTACATCGATCGTAGCGAGAGCTTTCCAGCGCTGCTGCACCATGCCATTTGGAGCAAAGACCCGTTGGAGCTCGAAGTGGCCAAGCTTTACTTGGAATCGTGTGGAAGCCTGCCGGCTAGTGCGACGCAGGGCCAGCTAGATAAAGGTCAGGCGCGCTTGGCTGGTGTAGATCCGACGACGAAGGTCGGTCGCGCAAGAGACCGCTTTGTCGCTTTCTGTGCGCACATGGTCGGTCCAATTACGGGTCTTGACCGCAACTTGATTCACTCCTTTTTCGCTGCCCGGCACGCTGTTTTTGGCGAGAACGGGGCCATGCACGCCAACCTGGGAAGCACGGCTGCGGCCGTCCGTGATGCGGCGCAACAAAAGAGTTCGCCACTTCTGATGAGTCGCCTCAGTGGCGGCACCATCGAAGAACAGAACCAATTCATGGCCGAGTCGGGCTTGTTGTCTCTGGAGGAGCAGAAGAAATGGCCCATCGCCTACGGTGCCATCAGCAGTGCACTGGCCGATGCAGCCTGTCGTCGCTGGGGGGATTGTGACGAGGAGGCGCGGCAGATGGGTGTTTGTCGGTCCACAGGGTTGTGCGGCGACGAGCCCCTTGCCGCCAAGCTTGCAAGATCCTATGAGCAAGATAAAGGCCTGGGTCCGAAATTCGGCTTCAAGGGCAGCCTGCCCGATTGGCAGGAATTCGTTTCACGCAGCGAGCGATTTCTGGACAAACTCGGTGGTGGTGGCTGAGCGCCCCGTCGCCAAGCGGTCTTTTAAGTTCTTTGCATTCCAGCAAGGCGGGTGGCGTCGCGGGGCTGGCATGCTGAACCCCATGAAACGACGCTCACTCCTTTGGAGCCCCGCGCTGCTGGGCGCAACTGTGCTGCCCGGTTGGGCGAACGGGGCTGTGGCGGGTTCAGGTTCCGCAGCCGAAGCCCTGCACGCCTGCAACCGCTTGGGCTTTGGTCCACGCCCTGGCGACCTGAACCGGGGCCCGGGCTGGGCCGAGGCGCTGGAGCAGCAGCTGGCGGGCCCCGAGGTGCCGGCCGCGCTGCAGGCGCGCCTAGCGGCGATTGAGGCCCGGCAGGCGCCGCTGGGCGAGCGCATCGAGGCGTACCGCGTGGCGCAGCAGCGCGACCCGGGGGAGAACAACGCCGAGCGCCGGGCGCTGGTGGTGCAGGCACAGCGCGATGCGGTGGAGGCCCGGCTGGTGCGCGCGCTGGAGAGCCCGCGCCAGCTCGAAGAGCGGCTGGTGGCCTTTTGGTTCAACCACTTCAACGTGTTCCAGGACAAGGGCCTGTGCCGCATGATGGTGGCGGACTACGAAGCCCGTGCGATTCGTCCGCACGTGTGGGGCCGCTTCCGGGATCTGCTCGGCGCCGTGGCTCAGCACCCGGCCATGTTGTTCTACCTGGACAACTATCTCTCCACGCGCGCGGGCTTCCAGGGGCCGGGCGGTGGCGGCCGTCGCGGGGGGCTGAACGAGAACTACGCCCGCGAGCTGATGGAGCTGCACACGCTGGGCGTGGACGCGGGCTACAGCCAGCGCGATGTCACCGAGCTGGCGCGCGTGCTCACGGGCTGGACCTTTGTGCCGCGCCAGGGGCGCTTTGTGTTTGACGCGCGGCGCCATGATGCCGAGCCCAAGACCTGGTTGGGCGAGCGCGTTCCGGGCCGTGGCCAGGCTCAGGGCGAGTGGGTGCTGGACCAACTGGCGCGCCACCCGCGCACGGCGCAGCGCCTGGCCTTCAAGCTGGCGCAGTTCTTTGTGGCGGACGACCCCCCGGCGGACCTGGTGCAGGCCACGGCCCAGGCCTATTTGCGCAGCGAGGGCGATTTGCGCGTGACGGTTACGACGCTCCTGCAGCACCCCGCCGCCAGCGACCCGGCGCAGTTCGGTGGGCAGTTCAAGACACCGCAGCATTGGTTGCTGTCAATGCTGCGCGCCACGGGAGCGACGGCGGCGTCGATCGGGGAGGGGCCCAACGCCTGGCAGCCGTTCCTGCAAGCCCTGCGCCAGCTGGGTCAGCCGCTGTTTGGGTGCATCACGCCAGATGGCTACAAGGCCACCCGTGCGGCCTGGCTGGACCCGGAAGCCCTGGCACGCCGAGCCGAGTTGGCGGCCCGGTACTGCCAGCGCGCGCAATTGGGGGCCGATGCGGCCAGCGCGCTGCTCGACACCCTGGGCCCCGCTCTGGGCCCGGCCACGCGAGCGGCGGTGGTCAAGGCCCCCGCCCCGTTGCAGGCCGCGCTGGTTTTGGGGTCCCCCGATTTTCAGAACGCTTAAGAGGACACGGCCATGGCATTGACACGACGGGATTGGCTGGGAGCCGGCTTCGCGGCCTGCAGCCTGGGGGCGGGGTTCGCGCCGGCCCGGGCCGGGACCGCTTCCCCGCGCTGGGTGGTTGTGCTGCTGCGGGGTGCCGTGGATGGGCTCTCGGTCTGCGCCCCTTATGGCGACCCGCATTACGCGGCCGATCGCCCCAGCATTGCCCTGCCCGCACCGGGTCAGGACCAAGGGCTGATCGACTTGGACGGACGCTTTGGCCTGCACCCGGCCCTGGCGCCGCTGGCCCCCCTGTGGGCCCAAGGCGAGCTGGGTTTTGTGCACGCCTGTGGGGCGCCCACCAGCAGCCGCAGCCACTTTGAGGCGCAGGACGAATTGGAGGCTGGAACGCCCGGGGTCAAAACCACGGCCACCGGCTGGATGGCGCGCTTGATGGGCGATGCCGGGCGCGTGCGGGCGGTCTACACCGCGCCGGCCCGCCCCAAGTTGTTGACCGGCGGGGCGGGTGCCGTGGCCGCGTTGCCAGGCCCGCGGCCGGCGTCCCAGCCCGCAGCGGGCAACCCGCGCGCCCAGACCCTGCGCGAGGGGCTGGACCTTCTCTACGCGCAAGACCCCCGCTACGCCCAGGCCTGGGCTGAAGCCCGTCAAGGGCGCGAGCAGGTGAACGCCGCGCTGGAGGCCGGCATGGGCGGCATGAACGCGATGGCGGCCGAGATGCAGGCCGCCGACCGCGGCGCCCCGGGTGCGGGCACCTTCCCGGCCACGGCACGGCGGCTGGCCCAGGTGATGCGGGCCGATGCCTCGGTGCAGTTCGCCGTGGCGGAGTTGGGCGGCTGGGACACTCACGCCCGCCAAGGCGCGGCGCAAGGGGCCTTGGCCGGTCGGTTGGGGGCGCTGGCGGAGGGCTTGGCGGTGCTGGCGCGGGAGCTGGGCCCGCTGTGGCGCGACACCGTGGTGACGGTGGTCAGCGAATTCGGCCGCACGGTGCGCGAGAACGGCACCGGCGGCACGGACCACGGCCACGGCAATGCGCTGTGGCTGCTTGGGGGGGCGGTGCAGGGTGGACGCGTCGGGGGCGAGTGGCCGGGCCTGGAGCCCAGCGCCCGCTTTGAGGGGCGGGACTTGGCCATCACCACCGACTACCGCGCCGTGATGGCCGGCGTGGCGGCCCGCCACTTGGGCCTGGCCGACGCGCGCCTGACGGCGCTCTTCCCGGGCTACCGCGGCCCGGTTCAAACCGCGTGGGTGCGCGGCTGAACCGGGTGCGATCCCCGCGCCTTTAGAACTGCGCCTTTAGAACTGCGCCTTGAAGGCCACGCCGTAGGAGCGCGGCTCGTTCACAAAGCCGGTCAGGTTGTTGAAGTCAATGCCACCGGTGGCACGGATCTGGTTCGTGAGGTTGCGCACGTAGCCCGCCACCTCGTACTTGCCGTCGTTCCACAGGTAGCCCACGCGCAGGCCGCCCTCGGTCAGGGCCTTGCCGGTGTACTCCTTCGCCTCGTAGAGGAAGAAGTTGATCTTGGAGCGGTAGGCCCAATCGGTGTAGACGTAGATCTCATCCCCGTTGTCCAGCGGGAAGCTCCAGCGGGCCGTCATGTTGACGGTCCACTTGGGGGCCTGCGGCAGCGGATTGCCGTTGATGCCCACGGTGGGCGCGAACTTGAATTGCGCCGGGTTGGCGGGCACCAGGATCGGGTCCACCAAGGTGCAGCCCGAGCCGCAGGCATCGACCTTGAGGTTGGGGTCGTTGAACTTCGTGTTGTTCAGCGAGACCCCGGCGGTGATCAGCAGGTCCGGGGTGGGCAGCAAGTCCAGGTTGAGCTCAAAGCCGGAACCGTTGGTTTTGGAGGCATTGATCAAGCGGTTGGCATTGGCCCCGCCGCCCACGGCCGTGAGTTGCTGGTTGGTGACCTCGTAGCGGAACAGCGAGGCCGACAGCCGCGCCTTGCGGTTCCAGAAGTCGCCCTTCAGGCCCACCTCAAAGGACTTGACGTCCTCGGGCTTGGCCTGGCTCTGCGGTGCGAAGGCCGAGGCCGGCTGGATCGAACTGGCGCGGAAGCCTGTGGCGTAGCGGGTGTAGAGGTTGACGCCCTTGTCCAGCGCGTAGGTGGCGGAGGCGTCCCAGTTCCACTTGCTGTCGTCCGTGTGGGCGCTGGTGCCGGCGCTGGTGTCCACCGGGCCGGTGGTGGAAAGGTCCTTCTTGTCCTGCGTGTACCGCAGGCCCCCGCGCAGCTTGAAGCTGCTGCTGACGTCGTAGTTCAGCGCGCCGAAGACCGCTTGGGCCTTGTTGGTTTGCTCGGTGCGCGACGTGGTGTTCGGCTGGTGGGTGAAGGCGTTGTAGTCGATGGATTCGACACGGAATTTTTCGTCGAACAGGTAGACCCCCGCCTGCCAGCGCATCGGGCCCGCGGCGCTGGACTCCAGGCGAACCTCCTGCGACAGCTGGCGGTGCCCTGAGATCCCATCCGAGGTTTCGACCGGGAAGGGGATGAAACCAGGGCCCATGGGGCGGGCGAAATCCGCTCCATACCCGCCGTCAATGTCCCCTCGCGAGAAGGGCTTGATCGACTCGTAGCCGGTGATGGAATAGACGTTTAAACCGGGCAGCGCCCATTTCAGCCGCGCGCTGCCGCCGGTCTGTTTGATGGTTTGCTCGTTGACGCCATCAAAGCTGGCCTTGTTGATGTCGAAGTCGTCCACCAAGTCGCTGGTGCCGGGCTTCATGATGTTGGCGCGAAAGAGGCGCGGGCTGCCGTCCAGGTCGCGATGGTGCAGGTTGAAGAGCGCGCTGAACTGCTTGTGCGGCTCGTAGAGCACCTGGGCGCGCAGGCCGATGTCGGTGTAGCCCTCGGTCTTGGGCGTGACGGCGTTGGCGAAGGTGTTGGTCACCCAGTCTTTGCGGCGCTGCACCTGCCCCGAGAGGCGGGCTGCCCAGTCACCCTCCAGCGGCAGGTTGGCCGCCGCCTCCAGGTTCAGCATGCCTTGCGAGCCGGCGCTCACCGACACATAGCCATCTTTCTTGTGGCTGGGGCGGACCGACTCGAACTTCACCACCCCGGCGGGCGTGTTGCGCCCGAACAAAGTGCCCTGGGGGCCGGCAATCACTTCCACGTTGCTCACATCGAAGACCGGAAAGCCCTTGAGGATGGGGTTCTCCTGAATCACATCGTCGTACACCAACGAGACCGGCTGTGAGGCGTTCAGGCGGAAGTCGGTGTTGCCGTACCCGCGGATGTAAAAGCGCGGAAAAGCCCGCCCGTAGCTGGACTCGATGTTCAGGCTGGGCACGCGGCCCGACAAAAACCGCACGTCCTGCCCGCCCGAGGCCAGCACATCCAGCTTCTCCCCGCTGATCTTGGCCACTGCGTTGGGCACGTCGCGGATGTTTTCCACGCGCCGCTCGGCGGTGATGACCACGGTTTCCAGCTGGGTCTTGTCCTTCTTCTCGTCGGTGGACGCCTGCTGGGCGAAGGCCGGCAGGACGGCCGCCAGGGCCAAGGTCAGGACGGTGGGGCGGTGAATCATGGGGCGCTCCGGAATTTTTGGGGAGCGCCAACTCTAGCCAGCCTGTTCCGGCCTGACTATCCGCAAGCCGACGGTGTGTGGCGATGAGGCTGCGCCAACTCGCACAGGCGCAGCCAGAAGGCCTCGACAAAGGCCGGGTGCTGGGCGTAGAAGGCCGCATTCGCGGGGGCGAAATACAGCGAACGCCAGAGCGGCGGTCCCACGGGGGCCACCCTCGGTTCGGCTTGCAAATCGGCGGGGCTGAGGGTCAGCTCCGGGGCAAGCAGCGCGGCCACCCGGCCCTGGCGCAGCTTTTTCAAATTGGCGCTGTAGTTCAGCCCGACATCCAGGGGCCACTGGCGCGCACGGGCCAAGTTCTCGTCGATGGCGCCCCCCACCACCCCCACGGTGGCCGTCGGGGGTGTGAGGGCGCGCCCATCCCACTGGGCGGCGGGGGCCTGCTGCAGCACGAACAGGTGCACATTGACTTCACCGAGGAGCCGCAATTCGTTCAAGGCGCCTGACGGCGTGAGCGGAAAGCGCATCGTCCGCGCCCGCTCTGGCGTGTGGGCGAACCCCATCACGAAGTGCAGAGCCCCGGTTTCCACATCCAAAGCCAGACGCCGCACCGGCGCGCGACTGAGTCGCGCTCCCTGGCACTTGAAGTCCTGCAGCGCTTGTTGGGTCCACTCCACGAGCAGGCCGGCCGGCTGCGCGAAAGAAGCGCCAACCCCCAGCAGATAGGGCGGCGAATCCTTTTCGTTGAAGCCGATGCGGAGGTCCGGGGGGCAAGGTTGGGCTGCCACCGGCAGGAGGAGCCCGATCAAGCTCAGGCAGAGAACCCATCCGTGTCGGAACCGCAAGCGCATCAGGACTCTCCGCGGCCCCGGGGCGGGGTCAGCCATGACGAGACATTGTGAGAGCAAGGGCGAGGCTTGTCTTGCCCCCGACAATCCCTGAGCCCATCCGCCCCGCGCCCCATGCAGCCCACCCGCCACCCTCCCGGCATCCGCCCCTTCGTCGACTACGCCCGCATCATCGATGCGCGCACGCCGGGCGAGTTTGCTGAAGACCATGTGCCGGGGGCCACCAACCTGCCCATCGTGAGCCAGGCGGAGTTTGCCGAGGTGGGCACCTTGCACCGAACGGACCCCCACCGGGCCTATGTGGTGGGCGCGCAATATGCCCTTCGCAACGTGGCGCGGCACATCGGCGAGGTGATGGCTCACCATTCGCCGAAGGATCGCCTGCTCGTCTATTGTTTCCGCGGCGGGAAGCGCAGCCGCGCCTGGGCGGAGCCGCTGCGCAACATTGGGTTTGCCGTCGATGTGCTGCCCGGCGGGTGGAAGGCGTATCGGGCCTGGGTGCGCGAGTCGCTGACTCACTGGCCGGGGCGCTTTCACTGGCGGGTGCTGGGCGGCAGTACCGCCAGTGGCAAGACGCGGTTACTGCAGGCGCTGCGCGCGCAAGGGGCCCAGGTCTTGGACTTGGAGGGTTTGGCTCAGCACCGCGGCTCGCTGCTCGGGGCGCTACCGGGGCAGCCTCAGCCGACGCAAAAGACCTTTGATTCCGAATTGCTCCGCTCCCTGTTGGCGTTCGACCCCGCGCGACCGGTGTGGGTGGAGGCTGAGAGCAAGAAGATTGGCAACGTTCAGCTGCCTTCAGCCTTGCATGACGCCCTGCGCGCCGCGCCCACGTGGCAGGTGCAGGCCCCGCCCGAAGCCCGCGTGCAGGTGTGCCGTGAGGACTACGCGCACTTCGCTGCGGACCCTTTGGCGCTGGTGCAGCGGCTGGAGCCCCTGAAACCCTTGGTCGGCGGCGAAACCCTGGCGCTCTGGCGCTCGCTGGCCGAGACGGGCCAGAGCGAGGCTCTCTTTGCCAGCGTGATGGAGCGCCACTACGACCCTTGCTACGCGCGCTCCATGCGGCGCGACCAGGGGTCGACGGTGCTTTGTTTGGCGGGGGTGGATGCGGCCAGCTTGCAGGCCGCCGCGGTCTCGCTGCTGACCGCTGAATTTACAGCCGGAACAACCTGAGCGAACCGCTGACCTCGTCGACCTGCGACTGCAGCGCCTGCGCCGAGGCGGCGATCTCTTCGACCATCGCGGTGTTTTGCTGGGTGATGCCATCCAGCTGCGCCACGGCGCTGTGAATTTGGCCGATGCCGCCCTCTTGCTCCAACGCTGCAGTTCGGATGTCGCCCAAGAGGGCTTTGAGGGCCCGCACGGCGCTGAGCACTTCCTCCATGCGATCGCGGGCATCCTGCGTGCGCGAGGTTCCGGCTTCCACGCACTCCACCGAGGCGTTGATGTGGCTGCGGATTTCCCGCGCGGCGGCGGTGGTGCGCTGCGCCAACGCCCGCACTTCGGCGGCCACCACGGCAAAGCCGCGGCCGGCTTCGCCCGCCCGGGCGGCCTCAACGGCAGCGTTCAGGGCCAGGATGTTGGTTTGGAAGGCCACGCCCTCGACCACTTGAATGATGTCGGCGATGCGCTTGGAGGTCTGGTTGATTTGGGCCACGGACTCCACCACGGCGTGCACCGCGTGGTCGCTGCGCTCGGCGAGCAGCGCGGTCTGGTCGGCGCGCTGGGCCCCGGCTTCCGCAGTCGTGGCGGTTTCGTGCACGCGGGCTTGGATGTGCTCGACCGAGGCTGTGGTTTGCGCCAAGCTGCCGGCCTGCGACTCGGTGCGTGCGGACAGGTCCAGGTTGCCGCTGGCAATTTCTTGGGCCGCCTGCTGCACCTGGTCGATGCCCGCCCGCGTGTCCATCACGACGGCACGCACGTTGGCCGACACGCGGCGCAGCGCGAGTTGGATTTCAAAGGCGGGGCTGTCGGCACTCACCGCCACTTTGTAGGAGAGGTCACCGGCGGCGATGCGGTCGGCGTCCCGTGCCACCTGGGCAATGGGGCCCAGCAAGCGGCGTTGCAGCAGCCAGGTGCTGATGCCCAGACCACCCAGCAAGGCAACGGCCGTGGGCCACGCCAGCACGCCCCAGGTTTGGGCCGCACTCAGGGCAGGAAAAAACGCCAGCGATTGCAAGGCCAGCAACCGGCCCACGGGACCAGGGCGCAGCAAGCGTCCCAAACGGCCCAGCGCATCCGTGCGCAGAATTTCGCCATCCACCAAGGCCAGGTGACCGACGCCCTGGCGCATCTGCGCATAGAGCGGCTCGGCGTGCTGCACGGACTCGCGGCTGGGTTCGGTGGCCACCGCCAAATAGCCGGTGATGCGCTCGCCCTCGCGCATGGGCGTCGCATTCAGCCGGATCCACACATGGTCGCCGTTGGCCCGTCGGTTCTTAACGATGCCGCTCCAAGGCTTGCCACTTTTCAAGGTGTGCCACAGGTCTGCAAACGCCTGGCTGGGCATGTCCGGGTGGCGCAAAACGGCATGGGTCTGGCCGATCAGATCGTTCCGGGCGTGGCCACTGAGTTGCACAAAGGCCGCGTTCGCATAGGTGATGCGCCCTTCCGGATTGGTCACCGACACCAGGGTGTGGCCACGCGGGTACGGGGCTTCGCGGCCGGTGACGGAATGGGGGGGCATGCACAAACTCCAGGAGCAACAACGCAGACGGACGACCGGGGGCGTCCACGGCCAGCGCCAGAGCATAGCCAGCGATCCGGGAGTGGAGGCTCCGGATCGCCCCCGATCAGGCGGCGGCGTCGAACGCCGCGCGAATCCATGCCAACAAGTTGGCATCCACCTCATCGACGTGGCGGATGCGGGTGGTCGCCTGGCACATGCCGCCCGGGGGCAACGCCTTGAGCCGAGGATGTTCGGGCAGGGTCTTGCAGTTCAGACCGATCTCCACCTCGCTGACGGTGGCGGGGCCCACCATGGCGAACTGTTTGCTGCGGCGCAGGCTGAGATACGCCTTCTTGGGTGCCACTTCAAATGGACCCAGGGTTTGAATCTGGGCCATCACCGCGTCGTGCAAGGGGCGCAGGGCCGCTTTTTTGCCGCTGTACAGGGCGTCCAGCGGATCGTCCGCGACCGTCTCGGGCGCCGACGTCGGCGCCCCCTCCAGGCCGGCCGGGACCGGCTTGCCCTGCAGCGTGACCACGGTATTGGCATCGCCATAGCCCAGGCTGAAGCGCTCCATCAGCCACGCGCGCTTTTCGCTGTGCTTGGCCAGGCCGCAGCCCTGCAACTGCTGATGCAACTGGGCGAGGCTGTGGCCGGTCTTGGTCTGGATGTTCTTCAGTTGCGTGAGCAAGGCTGCTGTGGGGTCCGCCATGGGGGTCTCCGGGACGATTACATGCAACTGGGCACGGTGCGGGGAGCACGGGCGGCTTCGCACAAGGACCGCCAGAACTGACGCAGCCACTCCGGATGCTGCTGGGCCAAAGCAGGGCTGGCGGGCGCGAAAAAGTGCACCGTTGCCAGCATGGGCTGCAGGGCCACCAGGGCCGGGGGTTCCGCCAGACTCTGGGGGTTGAAGCTGACGGTGGGCAGCACGGCCACATCCACCTGGCCGCGGCGCAACTTGACGATGCTGCCGGCATGGCTGAGCGCCAAGTCCAGGGGCCACCCCGCCGCACGGGCCAAGGGCTCTTCCACGCCGCCCCCCACCACGCCCACTTTGAGGCCGGGCGGCATCAACTGCCTGCCATCCCACTGAACGCCCTGCCGGCGGTCTTCCCGCACGTACAGGGCCAGCTCTGACGTGCCCAAGGCCAGTTGGGTGTCCAGGTGGCCATCCGGACGATGGGGAAACGCCAGCACGCCGCCCCGATCCGGTGTGTGGGCCAAAAACAGCGTGAGTTGGTTGACGTCGGCCGCGGTGTCGGTGATCAACCGACGTTGGGGAACACGCACGAACTCGGCCGCGCAGCCCACCCGTTGCAAGGCTTGGCGCGTCCAGAGTACGAAGCTACCCGGTGGGTCTTGAAAGCGCGCCCCTTCACCCATCAACATGGGCGGCAAGGGCTTGTCGAGAAAGGCGATGCGCAGGGGTTGTGGGCAGGGCGCGGCCCAGGCTGCACCGCTCAGGCTCAGCATCAACGCGGCAATGATCGGGGCGCGGCGCATGGCTTGAGCATAGGGCCAAAGCGCCCCGCCGTGCGACCGTCAGTCTTTGTCGCGTCCCTTACCGTGGCCTTTGCCGTGCCCTTTGCCGTGGCCCTTCTCCGGCTCGTGGCCGCCCTGCCCACCGACGACATGCTTTTGGTACCAGGCTTCCTCGACGAAGTACACCGGCACGCCGCAGGCGTTGTAGCGGTGGCAGTGCTTGCCCCAGTTTTTTTGGTGGCCGGGGGGCACCCAGAGGTACACCGGATCAACCCGGTGCTTGATGGGTTGAATGATGACCGGTGCGGACTGCATCAGCACGGGCTGCGGAAAACGCCCAATGTCAATGCGGCCGTAGACGCCGGGTTGGGCGATGGAGATGGACACCCCAACGTCCACCGCCAGAGCGGTCAAGGCGGTGGCCGTCAAGGCGCTGAAGGCGACAAGGCGTTTCATAGGAAGCTCCAGGGAATGATCAGGGCTGAACGGCTGAGGCCGGGGTTCCGGTTGACGCTGCCGCTTCGGGTCGCAGGGCCCGCTCTTCAGCTTGCATGCGCACCAAGCTGCGAACCAACATGAAGAAACGGTCGTAGAAATTGCCCGCGGGAATGGTTTCACTGGCCACTTTGACCAGTGAATCTCCACTGGCACCCAGGGGCACGGATATGGAGCCGATGGCGCTGACCCCAATCGACGCAGCCGATTGGTTCTTCTTCAAGGTGTAGCGGTCCTGCTGGGCGCTGACGAACAGGGTGGCCGTGCGCTCATCTTCCTTCGCGCAGACGATGTGGAAGCTGATCTCCACGTGCACTTCCCCTTCGGGCTGAAAGCGCTTGGCGCCCTGCACTTCCTTGGTGTCGGAGCGCGCGATGACATAGCCTTGGCTGAGCAGCGCCCGCCGTGCCGCTTCACAAGCTTCCGCCTGCGGAGCGTCGATGAGGCGGGAGAACTTCTCGTCCGCCTGAAAGGTCTCTTGGGTGTACACCGGGGCTTCCGGCTTGCTGCCCACCAGGGGCAGGCTGGCGGGGGTGCAGGCGCTCATCAGCACCAGCAGGGGGAACACGGCTCGCATGGGGGCCGATTGTGCCGCCCACGACGGGGCCCTGGATTCGGCCCCACCGCCTATGCTTCTGGGCATGAGCCCAGACCTCCGCCCCACCGCCGTGGCCGGCCGCTTCTACCCCGCGCAAGCGGCCGCGCTGCGCCATACCCTGGACGAACTGTTCGCGGCCGTGCCAAAGCCGCCCGTGCCGGTGCGCGCGCCCAAGATCCTCGTCGTGCCCCATGCGGGCTACATCTACTCGGGCCCGACCGCCGCCCAGGGCTACGCCAGCCTGGGCGAAGCCGCGAGCCGGATTCGGCGCGTGCTGCTGCTGGGGCCGGCGCACCGCGTGGCGCTCACGGGCATTGCCTGGCCCAGTGTGGCCGCCTTTGACTCCCCTCTGGGCGCCATCGCCATCGACCAGGCCGCGATTGCGGCCCTGCGGGACCTTCCTTTTGCGGGGGCCAGCGATGCCGCCCATGCCCAAGAGCATGCGCTGGAGGTGCAGTTGCCCTTTTTGCAGCGCGTGCTGCCGGCCGGCTTCACCCTGCTGCCCTTGGTGGTGGGGCGCGTCAGCCCGCAGCAGGTGGCCCAGCTGCTGGAGCGGCTGTGGGGCGGCGACGAAACCCTGATCGTCATCAGCACCGATCTCAGCCACTACCTGCCCTACGGCGAAGCGCAAGCCAAGGACCGCGACACGCTGGCGCAGGTGCTGCGCCTGGACCCCGCGCTCACCCACGATCAAGCCTGCGGGGCCACGCCGCTCGCGGGGGCCTTGGTGGCGGCGCGCGCGCATGGCCTGCAGCCGCGCCTGATCGACGCCCGCACCAGCGGCGACACCGCGGGCGACAAGGACCGGGTGGTGGGCTACGCCGCGCTGGTGCTGGAGCCGGCCTCCGTCCCGCCAGCGATGACCGACGACCTGCAGGCCTTGGGTCGTGCCCTGCTCACGCAGGCCCGTCACCAGATTGCGCGTGCCCTGGGCCAGCCCAGCGCGCCGCCCACCGATCACCCGGCGCTCGCCCAGCCCGGCGCCGTCTTTGTGACGCTGACCCGCCAGGGGCGTCTGCGCGGGTGCATCGGCTCGCTCGTGGCCACAAGGGCCCTGGGCGAGGACGTGCGCCAGCACGCGCGCAATGCTGCGTTTAAAGACCCGCGCTTCCCGCCGCTCACGGCGGCCGAGTGGCCGGACACCGAGGTTGAGATTTCCCTCTTGGCGCCGCCCGAGCCCTTCCCCGTCGCGGACGAAGCCGACGCCTGCGCCCGCCTCCAACCCGGGGTGGATGGGGTGATCCTGAGCTGGGGCCCGCACCGGTCCACCTTCCTGCCCCAGGTGTGGGAGCAGATCCCCAACCCGCGCGAGTTCTTGGCTGCGCTCAAACGCAAGGCGGGATTGGCGCCGGACTTTTGGGCCCCCGACCTGCAGTTGCAGCGCTACCGTGTGCGCAAGTTCGTGGCCGCGAAGTCATGACCCACGCGGCACAGTGGTGGCACCGGCTGGACGACGGCCGCATCCAGTGCGACCTCTGCCCGCGCGACTGCAAGCTGCACGAGGGCCAGCGCGGCCTGTGCTTTGTGCGCCAGCGGGAGCACGACGCCCTGGTGCTCACGACCTATGGGCGCAGCTCGGGCTTTTGCATTGACCCCATCGAGAAGAAACCGCTGAACCATTTCCACCCCGGCACGCCGGTGTTCAGCTTTGGCACCGCGGGCTGCAACCTGGCCTGCAAGTTCTGCCAGAACTGGGACATCAGCAAGAGCCGCGAGATGGACCGGCTGATGGACCAAGCCAGCCCGGCGCAACTGGCCCAGGCTGCACGCCAAACGGGTTGCACCAGCGTGGCCTTCACCTACAACGACCCGGTGATCTTTGCCGAGTACGCGCTGGACTGCGCGGCCGCCTGCCATGAGCTCGGCCTCAAGACCGTGGCGGTGACCGCGGGCTACATCCATGCCGAGCCGCGGCGGGCCTTTTTTGCGGGCATGGATGCCGCCAATGTCGACCTCAAGGGCTTCACCGAGGCCTTCTACTTTCAGCAAACCGGCGCCCACCTCGCGCCTGTGTTGGAGACCCTGGAATTCATCGTTCACGAGACGCGCTGTTGGCTGGAGATCACCACCCTGCTCATCCCGGGCCTGAACGACAGTGACGCCGAACTGACGGCCCTAAGCCGTTGGCTGCACGAGCACCTGGGCCCCGACGTGCCACTGCACTTCAGCGCCTTCCATCCTGACTTCAAGCTGCGCGACCGCCCAGCGACCCCGCCCGAAACCCTGACCCGTGCCCGCCGCATCGCCCTGGATGCTGGCCTGCGCTACGTCTACACCGGCAACGTGCACGATCCAGCCGGTGGCAGCACGCTGTGCCCGGGCTGCGGCACGGCGGTGGTGGTGCGCGACTGGTACCGCCTGCTGCGCTACGAGCTCACGGAGTCCGGTGCCTGCCGCCACTGCGGCACCGTCCTGGCCGGCCGTTGGGGGGCGCAAGCCGGGACTTTCGGGCCGCGGCGGATTCCCGTGCGCCTGAGCGCGCGTTCGCCCTAGCCCCGCTCCGCCTGCACCCGCACCCAGCGCTCGAACTCCGGCCCGAACACACGGGCGCGGGCGGTTTCGATCTGGCGTTGCTTGTAGGCCTCGTGGCTGGCCGGGCCCTTGAGGCTGCGGTCGTGGCTGGCGGCGTCCATGAGTTGGACTTCGTAGGCAAAAAAGAAGCTCACGCCTTCGTCGCCCACGCTGGCCTCACCCGGCAGCGGCGTGATGGCGTTGGCGGGCAGGTGGATCATCTTGCGCACCGTGACCTGCAGGCTGTTGAAGCCGCTGCCGCTGTGCGGGTTCTCCGTGCGGTGCTGTTCGTGGGCGGTGGCCAGCAGCTCGGCCTCCATGCGGTCGATGACCTCGCGCGGGTAGCCGGGCGCGCGGTCGAGCAGGGCCTTGTAGCGGGTGAACACGGCCTTGGCGGCGGGCAGGTCGAGCAAGGTGTTGCGCGTGCGGCTGGCTTCCAGGTTGATGACCGAGACGATGTGGGCACGCCGCAGCAGCTCCAGGGCCAGCAGGCATTCGATGCGGGTGGCCAGGGTCAGGCGCACGCCCAGGTGGTCGTGAATGTCGGCTGCCACGTACTCCGGTTTTTGCAGGAGTTTGAGCAGGATGCTGTGCCGGCCCTTGTTGCGTTTGCGGTCCAGGTGCACCAAGGGCAGCCACAGCAGGCCATCGGTCAAATACGCCTGGTCGCCCTCGGTGCGGATCACCGCATCCAAGCCCTCAAACACCTGCTGCCGGATGGCGGCAAAGTGGCGCAGCTTGAGGTTGTTGTCGATGTAAAAGAGGCCGTGCATGACCTTGAGCAGCGCACAGGCCCAGAGCCGTTCGGGGTTGAAGCAGTGGGTGCGCTGGGAGGCCAGGAGCAGCAGGTCCAGCGGGTCCTCGGGGTGGGCGACCGCGGCGGGCACCAGCACCTGCTGCTCGGGGGTGAGAAAGGTCCCTTGCACAAAGGCCAGGGCCTCTTGCTGGATGCGCTGAACGTAGTCCCGTACCCCGCCTTGGCTCAAGTCGTAGCCGTACTCGCGGGCAAATTGCTCGGCGTCGGTTCGGTTGCGCAAGGCCAGGGCGCCCAGGTCAATCGCGGACTGCCCGTTGGCAATGCCATCCAGGTAAGTCCAGTTCAGTGAAAACCGGCGGTCAGTGAGCAGCGGAGAGCGCAAGGCGGCGAAGTCTTCAAGCCCGAGGGCGAGGCAGCCAGCATAGTCCTGGCCCAGGGGGGAAAGCCAGCGGATCGGCCGGGGCTCAGGGCAAGCCCTGAGGGCCGGCAGGGGGCGGTGACAGCGCGCCGCTCAGCGGGCGGCGGGCAGGGCCGCCAAACCTTCTTCGGCCGAGCGCCGCAAGGGGTGATCGACTGGGGTGTTGGCGAGCAGCGTCTGCCAGCGCTGGCGGGCGGCCTCGGGGTCGTTGGCCTGGACCGCGCGGCTGGCATCCAGCGCCAAGGCCTTGGGATGGGTGGGCTCGAGCTGCAGGGCCCGGGCCAGCAAAGTGGCCGGCTCACCAGCCAATTGCCCGCCCGCCGTGGTGGCCAGCACGTCTGCCAGGTCTGCCAGCCATGCGGCGCGCTCCGGCTCCAGCGCCAGGGCCTTGCGGTAGGCATCAATCGCCGGCTCGCTGCGCCCCAGCACGGCGTAGGAGCGCCCCAGCATCGCCCAGCCGGCGGCGTTCTGCGGTTCAGCCGCCAAGCGCTGGGCCAGGCGCTGCACCATCTCTTCGGTGCGGTCGGGGGGCGCTGCGGTGCGCAGCGC
Organism: Inhella gelatinilytica; assembly: GCF_016093295.1. GTDB lineage: Bacteria > Pseudomonadota > Gammaproteobacteria > Burkholderiales > Burkholderiaceae_C > Inhella > Inhella gelatinilytica. Next base: position 902,650 of record NZ_JAEDAL010000001.1, read on the forward strand.
GTCGGGGCGGCCCTTCCAGGCATACCCGGCCAGGGCCAGCAGCAGCGCCGCGCCGGCACACAGCAGCAGCAAGCGCGGGGCGGGCCGCGGCGGCTCGGGGGCCAGCACGCAGTCCAGGATCTGGCGCTCGACGGCGGCCAACTCGGCTTGAGCGGCTGCATCCGCATGGGCCGCGTGCGCGCGCAGCGCCAAGCCCTGGGCGCGCAGGCGTGAAAGTTCAGTCAGCGGCAGACGCATCGTCGGCTTCCGGGTCGGGTTCAAACGCGGTGTCAGGCTGGCGGGCGCGGCGGCGCAAAGCCAGGGCCAGGCCGCCCAAGGCGAGCGCCATCAAGAGCGCGGGCGCGGCCCAGAGCAGCGCGGTGCTGCCCTTGAGCGGTGGGTTGTAGAGCACGAAGTCGCCGTAGCGCTCGGTCATGTACTGCAGGATCTCCGCCTCGCTGCGCCCCTGTTCGAGCTGCAGGCGAACCTGCTGCTTCAGGTCCAGGGCCAGCGGGGCGTGTGAGTCCGCAATGGTTTGGTTCTGGCACACCAAGCAACGCAGCTGCGCGGCGAGCTGTTGGGTGCGGGCTTCCAGGGCCTCGGCGGACGCTGCTGGGGCCGAGGCGGTGCCCGAGGGCGGGGCCGCCAGGGCCGCCACGCCGACCACGGCAAACAGGGTGACCACGGCGGTCAGGCGAACGGGCAAGCGGCGCATCACGGCGTTCCGAGCAGGGGTTCGATCTTCTGGCGCAGCACCTCGGCGGTGAGCGGTCCCACGTGTTTGAAGCGAATCACCCCCTGGGCGTCCACCACAAAGGTTTCCGGCACGCCGTAGACCCCGAGGTCCAGCCCAGCGCGGCCTTTCGTATCGGCGCCGATGGCGGTGAACGGGTCCTTCCACTTCACCAGCCAGGCGCGTGCCTGGGCGGGGTCGTCCTTGTAGTTCAGGCCGACCAGGTTCAGCCCGGGGTGACGCCGCGCCAGGTCCACCAGAAGCGGGTGCTCTTCGATGCAGGGCCCGCACCAGCTGGCCCAGACGTTGAGCACCGTGACCCGGCCGCGCAGCGCCGCAGCGGTCAGCGCGGGCTGGCCTTCGTGCAGGGCCGGCAGTTCAAACGCGGGGACGGGTTTGCCGATCAGGGGCGAAGGAATCTCGCGCGGGTTGAGCTGCAACCCGCGGGCGAGAAAGACCGCCAACAAACCAAAGAGCAGCAAGGGAATCCAGGCCTTGGCCTTCATGCGCGCCTCCGTGTTTGGGTGGCAGCCAGCAGGCCGCCGAGGCCCATCAGCAGACAGCCGGCCCAGATCCAATCGATGTAGGGCTTGACGTAGACCCGCACGATCCAGGCCTTGCCGTCGTCGATGGGCTCACCCAGCGAGACGTACAGGTCGCGCAGCCAGCCCGCGTCAATCGCCGCCTCGGTCATGGGCATCTCCGAGCTGCGGTAGAGGCGCTTTTCGGGGCGCAGTTGGACCTCGTGCTGGCCGCCGCGGGTGACGCGCACCTCGCCTTGCACGCCGCTGTAATTGGGCCCTTCCAGGCGCTGCAAGCGACTCAGTTGAAACCGGTAGCCGGCGACCTCCACCGCCTCACCCACCTTCAAGGGCACATCCCGCTCGACCTGCAAGCTGCTGACCAGGGTGACGCCGATGATGAAGACGCCGATGCCGGCATGGGCCACCAACATGGCCAGCACCGAACGCGGCAGCCCTTGCCAGCGCCTGAAGAGGCTCTGGCCGTGCTGCGGGCGCAAGCGGCTGGCGAAGTCAAAGAGCGTGCCGCCGAGCACCCACCACGCCAGGGCCAGACCCGCCCAGGCGCTGGCGGACAAGTGGCCGGCACCGGTCAAGGCTCCGTGGCTGGCGGTCAGCGCCAAGGCCAGGGCCAGCACCCCTCGCAGTTGCCGCAGCAGGGCTCCGCTCTCGCCTTCCTTCCAGCGCACCAAGGGCCCCACGGCCATCAGCAGCAGCACCGGCGCCATCAGCGGCACAAAGACGGCGTTGAAGTACGGCGGGCCGACGGAAATCTTCTGGCCCGTGAGGGCGTCGAGCAAGAGCGGGTACAGCGTGCCCAGCAGCACCGCGCCGCAGGCGGCCAGCAGCATGACGTTGTTGGCCAGCAGCGTGGTCTCGCGGCTGAGCAGCGAGAACTTGGCGCCCAGGCCCACGCGGGCTGCGCGGGCGGCATAAAGGCTCAAGCTGCCACCCACCACCACCACCAAAAAGGCCAGGATGAAGAGGCCGCGGCGCGGGTCGGTGGCAAAGGCATGCACCGACGACAGCACGCCCGAGCGCACCAGGAAGGTGCCCAGCAGCGAGAGCGAAAACGCCACGATGGCCAGCAGCACGGTCCAGTTCTTGAAGGCTCCGCGCTTTTCGGTCACGGCCAGGGAATGCAGCAGCGCGGTGCCCGCCAGCCAGGGCATGAAGCTCGCGTTCTCCACCGGGTCCCAAAACCACCAGCCGCCCCAGCCCAGCTCGTAATACGCCCACCAGCTCCCAAGAGCAATGCCGATCGTGAGGCTGACCCAGGCGGCACTGGTCCAGGGGCGGGCAAAGCGGGCCCAGGCGGCGTTGAGCTCGTCCCCGAGCAGGGCGGCCACCGCAAAGGCAAAGGCCACGGCAAACCCCACGTAGCCCATGTAGAGCATGGGCGGGTGCAGCACCATGCCCGGGTCCTGCAGCAGGGGGTTGAGGTCGCGTCCCTCGTCCAAGCCCGGGAGCACCCGCTCGAAGGGGTTGGAAGACAGCAGCATGAAGAGCAAGAACCCCGCCGCCAGCAAGCCCATCACCCCCAGCACCCGCGCCCGCAGCGTGGCCGGCAGGTCATGCCCTTTGAATTCCACGGCCCGCATCCAGGCCACCAGCAGCATCACCCACAGCAGCAATGAGCCCTCATGCCCGCCCCACACCGCCGCCACGCGGTAAGGCAGCGGCAGCTCGGTGTTGCTGTGCTGGACGACGTAGGTGACCGAGAAATCGTGCTGCACAAAGGCCCAGGTCAGCGCACCGTACCCCAGGAGCACCGCCCAAAAAAGGGCGCGGTTGAGCGGGGCGGCCAAGGCCATCCAGTCCGCGCGTTGGCGCTGGGCGCCCGCCAGCGGCAGGCTGCCCAGCAGCAGCGCCAGTCCGAGCGCCACCCACAGCGCAAAGTGCCCGATCTCCGGAATCAACGCCCGCTCCCCAGGGTGTGGGTGGAGCGCTCGCGGGCTTGCTCCGCCTGCTTCAGCGCATCGGCGGCTTCGGGCGGCATGTAGTTCTCATCGTGCTTGGCCAGCACCTCGCGCGCGACGAACTGCCCGCCTTCGAGCTTGCCCTGGGCGACCACGCCCTTGCCCTCCTTGAACAAGTCGGGCAGCACGCCTTCGTAGCGCACCGGAACCTGGCTCACGTTGTCGGTGATGCGGAACACGACCCGCACGCCCTCGCGCTGCAGGCTGCCCACTTCCACCAAACCCCCGATGCGAAAGCTGCGGCCTTGCGGGGCTTCGTGCGCGGCCACCTGGCTGGGCGAGTAGAAGAACACCATGTTGCTCTGGAAGGCGTTGAACACCAGGGCGGCGATGGCGGCGACGCCCAGCACGATCAGCCCCAGCAGGGCCAGGCGTTTGTGACGGGGTTTGAGGGTGGAGGTCATGCTTGCGTCTCGTCGTTCAGCTCGTCGTCAAAGTCGTCGTGCAAGGCGGCCAAGGCGCGCCGGTGGCGCCCGCGCGCCAGCAGGGGTTCGATCACGAACACCGCAAGGCCCAGGCCGTAGGAGCCCCAGACGTACAGCCCGTAGCCCCCCATGTGGAAAAAGTCGGTGGCACTGCCCCAGTTCATGGTGTGTCCTCCTTCAGGGCCTGCACCCAAGCGGCGTCGCGCTCGCGCTCCAGCACCAGGGCGCGGGCGCGCGTCAGCACCACGGCAATGGCGTAGGCCCAGCACGCGAGGCTGGTGAGCAGCATCGCGCTGAGCATGGTTTCGGCCATCTTGGGCGCTGCGGTCAGGCTCACGCTGGCGCCTTGGTGCAGGGTGTTCCACCAGCGCACCGAGAAATAAATGATGGGCACGTTGACGGCACCCACCACCGCGAGCAACGCCCCGGCCGCGTCGGCACGCTGCACATCGTCGATGGCGTTCACCAGGGCCAGGTAGCCCAGGAAGAGAAAGAGCAGGATCAGCGACGAGGTCAACCGTGCATCCCACACCCACCAGGTGCCCCAGGTGGGCTGGCCCCACAAGGCCCCGGTGACCAAGGCCAGCACGGTGAGGCTGGCGCCGGTGGGGGCAATGGCCCGGGCCAGCATGGACGCCATGCGGGCCCGAAACGCCCAACCGATGCCGGCCCAAAATGCCATCACCAGGTAGAGCAGCATGGAGATCCACGCCGTGGGCACATGCAAGTAGATGATGCGGTACGACTCGCCTTGCGTGGCGTCGGTCGGTGCGACGAAAAAGCCCTGGTACAGGCCCCAGGTGCCGAAGATCAGCGCGGCAGCCCACAGCCACGGAATCAAGCGGCCCGACAGTGCGTAAAAGCGCACCGGCGCTGAGAAGGTAAACAGCCGCAGCGGCGAGGCGAGCAGGTCTTTCATGCGGTGGCAATGCGCAAGGCGGCCGCCGTGGCCGGCGGCGCACCAAGTAGGGTGGCAATGAACAGGGCGCCGAGCAGCGAAAAATGCCCCTCGACGGACAGCCCGGCTTCCCAGCTGCTGACGGCCCCGCTGCCGAAGATTAGCGCGGGGATCGTCAACGGCAACACGATCAGCAAGGTCAAAAGCCCCCCCGCCCGAAGCCCCAGGGTCAGGGCCGAGCCGAAAGCGCCCAGCAGACTCAGGATGGGTGTGCCCAACAGGAGACTGGCCAGCAGCACGGCCAGGCTGGCTGCGGGCAAGCCGAACATCAGCCCGAGCAGCGGGGCCGCCACCAGCAGGGGCAGGCCGTGGCTCAGCCAGTGGGCGGCGGCCTTGGCCAGGGCCAGGGCCCAGGCAGGTTCGCCGCACAGCAGCAGGTGGTCGAGCGAGCCGTCTTGCCAGTCGCCCGCCCACAGCGTGTTGAGCGACAGCAGCGTGGCCAGCAGCGCACCGACCCACAACACGCCCGGCGCGATGCGGCGCAGCGTCTCGGGCTCGGGCCCCACGCCCAGCGGAAACAGGCTGGCCGCGAGTACAAAGAAAACGACGGGCAGCAAGGCCTCGACCGGGCGACGGGCACTCAGGCGCAGATCCCGCAGCACCAGGGCGACCATGACACGGCTCACGGTGCGCCCCCGGCCAGGGCCTGCAAATCCCACGGGGCGCTGGGCAGGTTGGGGACCACCAGGTGACTGGTGTACAGGACCGCGCCCCCCTGGGCGCAGTGCTCGCGCATGCAGGTGACCAGGGCGGCCACGCCTTCGGTGTCCAGCGCGTCAAAGGGTTCGTCAAGCAGCCACAGGGCGGGTCGTGGCGAGGGCAGGGCCAGCCGGGCCAGCGCGGTGCGCCGCCTCTGCCCCTGGCTCAAGGTCCGCACGGGCCGGTGCTGCAGTCGACGCAGGCCAAACGCCGAGAGCGCGCCCTCGATCGCGGCCGGGGCTGGGGTCAAGCCCGCCAGGGCGGACGCCCAGCGCAGGCTCTCCCCCACGGTCAGGTCTTCCTTCAGGCCATTCGCATGCCCCAAGTACAGACGGGGCAGCCGGCACTCGAACGTGCCCTGCGCCGCTTGGCCCAGGCCCGCCAACACGCGCAGCAGCGTGGTTTTGCCGCTGCCATTGGTTCCGCGCAGCCACACGGCCGACCCGGTGGTCAGGCTCCGATCTTGCGCAGGAAAGAGCACCCGCCCGCCGCGCTGGCAACGCAGACCGCGCAAGACAAGGGCGACAGGGGTGGGCTCAAGCATGGTGGGGGGCAGTGTGCGGGACGCGACGGGCGGCGGGGTTGAACTGCGTCAAGCTCAGGTGCTGCGCGAACGCCGTTCAACGCGCTGCGCGACCAAAACTTGATTTTCAACAAGTCTTCACAATAGCGATCCTGCTGATTGCACCTGCACGCCGTGAACCACCCGGACCATGCCCCCATCGCGGGACGCCCCCTTTCCACCAAGCTGATGCTCATCGGCGTCAGTTTGCTGGTGATGGCCCTGGTGTCCATCGGCCTGACCCTGTGGGTGAGCTGGCAGCTCGAAGGCGGTGCGGCGGCCGTGAATGAAGCCGGCCGGTTGCGCATGCAGACCTGGCGTTTGGTGTACCTGGCCTCGCAGTCGGACACCGAGCGGGTGCAGCAGCAGCGGGCAGCTTTCAATGCCTCCTTGGCACTGCTGCGGCGCGGTGATCCGGCCCGTCCGCTGTTCATGCCGTCGGATGCCAAAACGCGGAGTGCGTTTGCGGAGGTGGAGGGCAGCTGGGCGCAACTGAACCGGGGGTGGGGGTCGGCACAGCCCCCGGAGTCGCTGGCTCAAGACGCCGAACGGCTGGTGACCGATGTGGACCGACTGGTCAGTGCCGTGGAAGCCAAGCTCAGTTTGTGGACGACGGTGCTGAGCCTGTTTCAGTTCGCCATCATGGCGCTGGCCATCGGCGGCGCCGTGGCCATGCTGTACGCCGGCCATCTGTTTGTGTTCAATCCCTTGAAGCGGCTGCACAGCGCCCTGGCCCGCATGGAGTCGGGGGACTGGGAGGTGCAAGTCCACATCGACACGCAGGACGAGTTTGGGAGCCTGGGGCGCGGCTTCAATGCCATGGCGCGGACGCTGAAGGGCTTTTACCGTGATTTGGAAGCCAAGGTGGAAGCGAAGACACAAGACCTGCGCGCCGAACAGCAGCGACTGAGCCTGCTGTATGACGCCAGCGAATTTGCCGGACGCACGCAAAACCTGGAAGAACTGGCGCAAGGCTTTGTCCAGCAATTCCGCCGGGCCCTGCACGCCGATGCCGCCGTGCTGCGCTGGACGGACAGCGGCCGTCAGCGGTTCTTGCTGCTTGCGGCTGAAGGCTTGCCGGAAGACATGAGCGATGAGGAGCGATGCCTGCGTGCCGGCGACTGCCACTGCGGCAGCGAAGAGAGCCAACGATTCACGCGCGTGATTCCCATCCATGCGGGAACCCAGCCCAGCGCTTGTGAACGCAACGGGTTTGTGGCGTTGGTCACGGTACCGGTGCGGGCGCATGAGCAACTGTTGGGCGAGGTGGACCTGTTGTTCCGTCGCGCGGTTCGGTTGGATCATGAAGACCGGGCCTTGCTCGACAGTCTGGCGGCGCATTTGGCGACCGCCATGGAAGGCCTGCGGGCCCACGCGTTGGAGCGCGAGGCGGCGGTGGCCGAGGAGCGCAGCCACTTGGCCCGTGAACTGCACGACTCCATCGCCCAAAGCCTGGCTTTCTTGCGCATCCAAGCCCAAATGTTGAGCCAGGCCCAGCGCCAGGGCGATTGGCAGGCCGCCGCGGCGCCGTTGCAGGAGTTGGATGTTGGCCTCAAAGAGTGCACGGCCGATGTGCGCGAACTGCTGGTGCACTTCCGCACGCGGACCAACCAAGAGGACATCGTGCCGGCTTTGCGCACCACGCTGCAGAAATTCGAAAAACAGAGTGGCATGACCTCTCACCTGCAGGTGGAGGGCCATGGGTTGCCGCTCGATCCCGATGTGCAGGTGCAGGTGCTGCACGTGGTGCAAGAGGCGCTGTCGAATGTGCGCAAGCATGCCCAGGCTCGGGAGGTCTGGGTGGAGGTGCAGCAAGAACCGCAGTGGCGCTTTGAGGTGCGCGACGATGGCGAGGGCTTCGAGCACCTGCCCGGTGCCGATGACACCCACGTGGGCTTGCGCATCATGCGGGAGCGGGCCGCCCGCATTGGCGCGCGCGTCGAGGTGGCGTCGGTGCCGGGTCAAGGCACCTGTGTGGTGCTGTCCTTGCCCCGCGGTGAAGCAATCGCGGCCTGAGCGCGGCATGATGGCGGCCATGGACGCAAAGATTCGAGTTTTGGTGGTCGACGACCACACCCTGTTCCGCCGCGGGCTGACCGCTTTGCTCGGCAGTCAGCCCCAGCTGAGCATCGTGGGTGAAGCCGGGGATGCGAACGCAGCCGAGCGCTTGGCCGCTGAACTGCAACCGGACGTCATCTTGCTGGACAACCACCTGCCGGGCGTCAACGGCGTGCAGGCCATTCCCGCCTTGCGCGGCGTGGCCCCCAAAGCCCAGGTGCTGATGCTGACCATGAGCGAGGACGAAGCGGACTTGGCGGCGGCGTTGCGAGCCGGGGCTTGCGGCTATTTGCTCAAGACGGCCGACAACGCCGAGCTGACCGACGCCATCGAGCGCGCCAGCCGCGGCGTGTCCAGCTTCAGCCCCGAGATGGCGGGCAAGCTGGCCCAGGCCTTTCGCGCCGAACCCCTGCCCGAGCCTGCCCCGCCGCCGGACCCCATGGAGGGCCTGAGCCCGCGCGAGCGCGAGATCCTGGCGCTGATTGGTGAGGCCAAGAGCAACAAGGAAATCGCCCGCCAGTTGGGCATCGCCGAAACCACGGTCAAGATCCATGTGCAGCACCTGCTGCGCAAGCTGGGCCTGGAGTCGAGGGTGCAAGCGGCGGTGTGGGTGGCGAATCACCGGTGAGGGTTTTCTCTGCCCCCGGACTTTGAGGTCCAGGCACCGTTGACTTCGATCTAGCTTCCCCCATTTGACGGGCTGTCACGATGCGCTGACCGTGTCAGGATTACCCATTCAGCGCATCGGAGGAATTGAGGCATGGCCACTTCGTCTTTGACCGGATCGTTTGACCTTCGTTACGACCTGGACTACTTCAAGGTCACCCTGGTAGCCGGTCAGCGCTATTACTTCACGATGACCGGGACGGGCGCAAGTGCGACGGAATGGGCCCATATTCGCCTGTTTGATCCCAGCAGCCCGAACAACGATTTTTTCCCGGTGGTGCAGGACACGCAGCTCACCAGCGTTGGGGGCGCCGCGTTTTCCTTCGTGGCCACCACCAGCGGTACCTTTTATTTGTTGGCCACCAACGGTTATGGCTATGGCACCAGCACCAGCGGCGAGCGGGTCGACACGGGCAGTTACACCATCACGGCGGCGACCGTGGCACTGGACGATCACTCGGATCTGCCTGCGCAAGGAACTGCGCTGGCTGTTGGCTCCAGTGCCACCGGTGCTTTCGATTTGCGCGCGGACCTGGACGACTTCCGGGTCACGCTGACGGCGGGGCAACGTTACTTCTTTACCCTTGTGGGCACCGGGGCCCAACCCATTGTTGGGACCGAACTGACTCTGCTGGACCCCAGTGGCGAGGCGGTTGTGAGTGACATCTCCACGACCGCCAGCGGCGGATCCAAGATCGCCTTTGTCGCAACGACAACGGGCACCTTCGTCCTCCAGGCCCAGACCTCGACGACCATCAGTGCCAGCACACCGATCGATACGGGCACCTACACCGTGGCTGCAGCAGCTGTTGCCCTGGACGATCATTCCGACCTTTCGGCAACGGGTACGGCCCTGGCTGTGGGGGCCACAGCCTCTGGGGCATTTGACCTGCGGCATGACCTGGACTATTTTCGGGTCACGTTGACGGCAGGCCAACGTTACCTCTTCACACTGAATGGCGCTGGCGCCAGCCCCATTGCCGACGGGGTGCTGAGCCTGTTCGATCCCACCGGTGAGCTTGCGCTGACGGACAGCCTGGGTACGACGTACGGCGGCGCCAAGTTTTCCTTCGTGGCCCCTACCAGTGGCACTTACGCCCTGCGCGCTACGCTGGATCAGGGTGCCACTGGTACTCCGGATGGGGGCACCTACACCGTGGCTGTGTCGTCATTGGCATTGGATGACCACTCCGATCTGTCCGCCAACGGCACGACTTTGACGATCGGTCAGGCCTTCAGTGGGCAGATTGATCAGCGTTACGACGTCGACTACTACCGCATCACCCTGGCGGCCAATCAGCGCGTCGTGGTGACGATGGAGGGTACGGGCGCTACGCCGGTGAACGGCGCCTGGATCACGCTTGAGGATTCCTCTGGGACTTTTGTCAACATGGATGCCCAGGTCGGATTTGATTTGGGCTTCTCCATTCCAGGCTTCCCAAGCTCTACCGTCGCCAAGGCGGTCTTTGTGGCCACGGCACCGATCGCTGGTACTTACACGATCCGTGCCGAGACCAACTCGATGTACCTGGCTACTGGGGCCGGCAGCGTGACGGTCAAGGACACCGGTGCATACACCTTGAAGGCCCAAGCGGTAGCGCTGGACGACCATGCTGATTTCTACAGCGCTGGGACCGTCCTGAACGTGGGGGCCACACTCAATGGGGCCTTTGACTACCGCGCGGATTTCGACTATTTCAAAATCAACCTGACCGCCGGCGAGCGCTACTTGTTGACGTTGAACCCGACCGCCACCGGGGGCAGCTTGACTGGGCCAATCATCAGCTTGGCCCTGCTGTCGACCGCGGGTGAGCAGTCGGTGGCAGACGCCACGACCACCAGCTATGGCGCGGCGGTCATTTCTTACCAAGCCCCGAGCACCGGCACCTACTACGTGCTGGCGCAGATGCGTTCCTTTGCGTCCATCACGGGCACCGTGGACACCGGCAGCTACACGCTCAAGCTTGAATCCGTTCCCCTGGACGACCATTCCGATCTGCGCGCGCAGGGCACCATGCTGTTGGCGGACGCGCCTCCAGCCAACAGTGCTCCGGTGGGTGCCAACGGCACCGCAAGCACGTCTGAAGACTCGGCGGTCTCGGGGACGTTGCCGGCAGCCACCGACAGCAACAGCGACCCCATCACCTACGCCAAGGCCACGAACCCGACCAACGGCTCGGTTGTCGTCAACGCCAATGGCAGCTACACCTACACGCCCAATGCCAACTTCAACGGCACCGACAGCTTCACTTTTACGGTAAGCGATGGCCAGGGGGGTAGCAACACGTACACGCAGACGATCACCATCACGTCGGTGAACGACGCGCCCTCGCTGGTGGCGGCTCTTGCTGACCAAGTGGCGGCTGCCGGCGTCGCCTTCAGCTACAGCGTACCGGGCAGTGCATTTGCTGACGTGGAGACGGCCGTCTTGACATACACCGCCTCTCTTAGCGACGGTGCTGCGCTGCCCGGTTGGCTGAGCTTCAATCCTGGTACCCGCACGTTTACGGGTACGCCGACGGCTGGAGATGCCGGAGTGTTGAACGTCAAGGTCGTTGCCAGCGATGGCAGTTTGAGTGCGAACGATGTTTTTGCAATCACCGTCACGACTCCCGGAACCATCACGGCCCCGAACATCGCGGCCCTGACGCCCATTGAGGTGCCCTACGCGGCCGTTCAAGCGGTGATGCCCACGGGCTCACTGGCCACGGGCCCGCGTTGGAATGACGCGGCGGCGCTGGGGACGGGTGTGACGGTGAAGTACTTTTTCAGCGACGCACCGCCCAGCTACACCGAAACCGCCAACGGCTACACCAATGCTTCGGCCGTGGCCTGGGTGGCGGCGCAAAAGGCGACGGTGGAGGCGGTCTTTGCTTCCTACGCGCAGGTGGCCAACCTGGTGTTTGTGCCAGTGGCCAGCGCGGATCAGGCGGACATCAACCTCTTCCTCTCCAACTCGCTCACGGCCTCGGGCTATGCCTACTACCCCAAGCAGGGCGATGTGTTTCTGGATGTCGCCTCCTTTCCCGCGGATGGCAGCAACCGCTACCTGGCCTTTCACGAAATCGGCCATGCCTTGGGCATTGCGCACGCCTATGACGGCGGGAGCAAGCCCACGATTGAGAGCTTTGGCATCACGGGCAGCCGCCTCTACTCCGTGGTGGATCAGCGCTTGCAGCCCAAGCCGTATTACTTGTATGCGACGGATACCCAAGGCGGGGCTAAGCTGATCTTCGACCCCCAGGGGCCGATGCTGTTGGACATCGCTCTGCTGCAGGCCAACTACGGGGCCAACACGGCAACAGCAGCGGGGGACACGGTCTATACCTTCGACGTTCGCCCGAACTTTTACCGAACGATTTGGGACGGCGCGGGCAACGACACGATTGACGTGTCCAACCAAACCGACCCCAACTACATCACGCTGAAGGAAGGGGCCTACAGCACCATCGCCTACCGCGACCCCTACGACGGCTTCCCGGACTGGTTGGTGAGTTGGGCAGTTGCGAATGAAGGTGTGCGCCCCAAGAGCGCCTTCAACGATGGCAGCAACATGCTGGCCATTGCCTTCGGCGCGGTGATCGAGAACGCCATCGGGGGCAGTGCGGCGGATGTGCTCGTGGGCAATGCCGTGGCCAATCGCTTGGAGGGCGGGGCGGGTGCTGACCGACTCGATGGCCAAGCCGGCAACGACTCGTTGACCGGTGGCACCGGCAGCGACACGCTGCTCGGCGGCGACGGCACCGACACCGCCGTGTTTTCGGGGCCGCGGGCCAACTACACCGTCACGACGACGACCAGCGGCTTCACCGTCAGCAGCACGGCCGAAGGGGTGGATGAGCTGCAGGGCGTCGAGTGGCTGCAGTTCTCGGACGTCTCGGTCAACCTCAGCAATCGCGCGCCGGTGGCCAGCCACGGCAGCGCCTCGACCGACGAGGACACGTTACTCAGTGCCACCCTGCCCGCCGCAACCGATGCTGATGGCGATGCCATTGCCTACGCCAAGGCCAGCGATCCAGCGCACGGGTCGGTGACGGTGAATGCCAACGGCAGCTACGTCTACAGCCCGCCCCCCAACTTCAATGGCACGGACAGCTTCACGTTCACGGTCAGCGATGGCCAGGGCGGCAGCAATACCTACACGCAAACCGTCACGGTGGCGGCGGTCAACGACGCTCCCATTGGCGCAGACGGCAGCGCCACGACGGCCGAGGACACGGCGCTCACTGGCAACCTGCCGGCGGCGACTGACCCAGACGGGGACACGGTCACTTATGCGCTGGACACCCATCCCGACTACGGCAGCGTCACCGTTAATGCCAATGGCAGCTACACCTACACCCCTTATCCGGACTTCAGCGGCGAGGACCTGTTCAGTTTCACGGTGAGCGATGGCAAGGGCGGCAGCCACACCTACTGGCAAACCATCTCGGTCACGCCCGTGAACGACGCCCCGGTGGCGGGCCTGCCGCTGCCTGGCTTGCAAGGCGCGGTGGGGGTGCCGGTGTACGTGCCCTTGCCCGTCACAGCGTTCTCGGATGCCGATGGGGATGACCTCATCTGGACGGCCGCGTCGGCGGATGGAGGACCGCTACCGGCTGGCATCACCTTCCAGGCCGATCAGCGGGCGTTCTCCGGCACGCCCACCGCTGACGCTCAGAAGACCCACACCATTCGCGTGACGATCAGTGACGGCCATTCCAGCACCAGTACCATCTTCACCTGGACCATTGGCCCGGCGCCCAGCAGCCCGCAGTCCGGCGACGTGGTGGATGGCTGGGTGGCAGGGGCTCGTATTTACGAAGACCGCAATGGCAACAACCAAGCCGATGCCGATGAGTTCACGGGCCTCGTGACCGACGCTCAGGGCCACTACAGCGGCTTGCTCACCGGCGGCCACACCCTCATTGCGGTGGGCGGCACCAACACCGACACCGGCTTGCCCAATACCGTGGCGCTGCGAGCCCCCGCCGGCAGCACCGTCATCAGCCCGCTGAGCACCCTGATCGAGACCCTGATCGACAAGGGGCAATCGGCTGCGGCTGCCCAGGCGGCCGTGCAAGCCGCCTTCGGGCTCAGCACCTCCCTGGACCTGCTGAACTACGACCCCCTGGACCAAACCGCCACTGACCCCACGGCCGTGGCGGTGCAAAAGGCCAATGCCCAGATTGCCCTGTTGGCTGCCCTCAGCGGCAACACTGTGGGCATGGTCGATGCCCTGGCCACCCTGGTCACCGGCGCCGGCCCTGTGGACCTCTCGCAGGCTGCCACCGTGAGCAGCCTGCTCAGCAGCGCGGGCGCCTCGACCGACGGTGCGGACGGGCTGGCCAGCGCCAACGCCAGCGTGCGGGCCGCCACCTCGCTCACCCAGATCGCCGAGGTGCAGGCCGCTATGGCGCCGCAGTTCCGCGCCTATGACCCCGCGCTGGAGCCCCTGAGTGCCCTGACCGATGCGCTCCTGGCGCCCGGCAGTGGCATCCAGATCCGTGCGAGCTCAGTTCTGGCCCAGTACGGCATTGGGCAGGATTGGAGTGGGGTCAGCGAGGCTTCGCTGGGCTACTACGGCGGGCGCATTACCGCCTTGGGGCTGGGGGCCGGCATCGTCCTCACCTCTGGCGACCCCACCCCGCCCAACACCAACACCGAGAGCGGGTACAGCGTGCCGCTGGATGCTCCCGATGGGCGCCCCCTGGATGACGCCGCTTTGCTGGCGGCGGTGCACGCCGGCTTCCCCGATGCCCCCGATGTGCAAGACGTCACCTGGCTGGGCTTTGAGTTCACCGTCACCGACCCCGCCCTGCGCTACATCCAGTTCGACCTCGTGTTCGCCTCAGACGAATACCCCGAGTACGTCGACAGCGACTACGTGGACATTGGCGCCGTGTTCGTCAACGGCGTGAACGTCGCCCTGTTTGGCGGGCGGGCGGATCGCCCCTTGAGCGTGATCAGCCAGAACCTGGACGCCGGTGCGTTCCAAGACAACACCGATGGTCATGTGGCCCTCGAGTACGACGGCTTCTCCCGCAAGCTCACCGTCATCGCCGCGGTTCAGCCGGGCGTCAACACCCTGCGCTTCGCGGTGGGCGACACCGGGGACCAGATCTACGACTCGGCCCTCCTCATCGCCAACCTGCGCGCCGTGAGCTACGCCGGCGGGGGCCTGGCGCAAGAGTTCCCTGGCACGGCAGGCGATGACACCGTCACGGGCAGCGCGTTTGACGACTACCTGCCCCTGGGCACAGGGGCGGACAGCGGCAACGGCGGCGACGGCAACGACGTGCTGGACGGTGGTGACGGCGACGACACGCTGGATGGCGGCGCGGGCAACGACACCCTGGTCGGCGGATCCGGCGAAGACACGGCCGTCTTCCCGGGCGCACGGTCCGACTACGTGATCGAGGGCACCGGCCCGGGCACGGCCACCGTCACGGCGCCGGGCGGCGCGATGATGGCGACCTTCAGCTTCAGCGCTTCCGCCACCCCCGCGGGTTCGGTGGATGTGGTTCAAGGCATTGAGAAGCTCAAGTTCGGCAACCAGACCTTTGACCTCGTGGAGCTCATCGGCACCCCCTATGCGCCCACGCTGGAAGCCATCACCGACAACGTGGGCGCCGTAACCGGCCCGGTGGCCGAGGGCGCCCGCACCGACGACAACACCCTCACGATCAGCGGCAAGGCCCAAGCTGGCAGCACCGTCACCGTGCGCGACGGCAACACCGTGCTTGGGACGACGACGGTCGATGGCAGCGGTAACTGGAGCTTCACCACCGCCGCCTTGGCCGAAGGGCTGCACAGCTTCAGCACCCACGCGACCAACCGGTTTGGCCTCACGGGACCGGCCAGCAGCGTCCGCACCGTGCGCGTGGATGCCATCAACGATGCCCCGATGGCCAGCAGTGGCAGCGGCACGCTGGCGGAGGACACGCCCCTCACCGCCACGCTCCCGTCCGCCACGGACGAGAACGGCGACACCCTCAGCTACGCCAAGGCCACCAACCCCAGCCACGGCACCGTGGTGGTGAACGCCAACGGCAGCTACAC
The DNA here is from genome assembly GCF_016093295.1 of Inhella gelatinilytica. GTDB lineage: Bacteria > Pseudomonadota > Gammaproteobacteria > Burkholderiales > Burkholderiaceae_C > Inhella > Inhella gelatinilytica. The sequence goes on from NZ_JAEDAL010000001.1 coordinate 918,271, forward strand.
CTACACCCCCGAGGCCAACTACTTTGGGACGGATAGCTTCAGCTTCACCGTCAGCGACCCCAGCGGCGCGAGCAACACCTACACCCAGAGCCTGACCATCACCCCCGTGGTGGACACGATCATGGGCGGTGCAGGCGCCGACACCTTGACCGGCACGACGGGCGACGACCTGCTGCAAGGCCTGGCCGGCGACGACCGCCTCACCCTCGGCGCGGGCAACGACACCCTGGACGGCGGCAGCGGTTTTGACATTGCCTACGTTGGCGGCAGCACGGCGGCCAACTTCAACCTCAAGACCGGCATCGGCACCCTGGGCAGTGCCACCTTGAGCCTCAGCGGCATCGAAGCCATCCGCGGCAGCAGCAGCGCCGACACCTTCACCGGCCTGGACGGCCCGGACAACCTGCCTGGCGAAGTCTTCAAAGGCGCCGGGGGCAACGACACCATCAGTGGCGGCAGCGGGATCGACCGCGCCGAATACAGCGGCAAGTTCAGTGACTACCAAATCACTCGCAAGCCCGGAACGATGGAGATCACCGTCACGCACAAAAACGGTGGGGCGGACGGCAGCGACAGCCTGAACAGCATAGAGCTGCTGGTCTTCCAAGACCGGGTCATTGGGTTCGGACAGCGGGCCGAAGAAGTGGCGCGTGTGGCCTTTGTGCTGTGGAACCCGGCCATCTACAACGTGCCGGAGCTCTTTGCAGCGGGCTTGAGCTTCTACACGAACGAGTACGCCTACACGCTGAACGACTTGTGCAAGGTGGCGTTGATCTTCCGGCCCGAAAAGACGGCACAGGAACTCGTAGCCACGCTTCTAGCCAACACCCCGGGGACAAGCAAGACCGCAGCGCAGCTCTACGCCATCATGGATGCGAACGGCGGCCAGAGCAGCCAGACGGGCTGGGCAGCCGCGATTGAAGCCATGGCGCTGGATGCCGCAACCTCGGCCCAACTGGACCTGATGGGGGTGGCGCAGAACGGACTGGCGGCTACCTACAACTGGGGCACGCAGCCTTGCTTCTGGCCGTTGGTGGGGGGGTGATCTTCGGGGGGCAGGCCTTTTGTAGACAGGGAGCCGGCTCCAGTACATGATCGGCCCTCAACCCCCTTTGTGAGCGAGGCGTGTGATCACCATGGCGACTTCTCCAACAACGTTGACCGGTTCTAGAACCGCGATGGTTCCCCTTTCTGGCGTTCGCCTGACCGATGCATTGATCGGGGGTTCCAAATGGGGTTCGGGACCGGCAGGGGCAGGCGCAGAACTGAGTTTTTCATTCCCCTCTTTGCCTGCCCAATTCGATAACTCGGCGGGTGTTTTAGGAAATTACAAGGCTGAAAACTTGCCGACCGGCACGCTCTTGGAGGCTTTTGCTGATTTTTCAAAAGCCTTGGACGGCTTCAGTCCCTTGTCGGAGACCATGCAAGGTGCAGTTCGCCAAGCCTTGCAGTCTTTCGCCGCCGTTGCGCAACTGACGTTTACCGAGGTCGACGCCAGCTCGGACGATGGTGGGACCCTGCGATACGGACAAACGAACCAGATAGGCGCAACGACCTACGCCTTTGCAGCTATCCCGCTGGATGTGGCTATTGCCGGGGACATGTGGATCAACTCAGGCTTTGTGTTTCCAGAGGGCTGGGCGGCTGGCACGCAGAACTTCTTGACCTTGCTCCATGAGATTGGCCACACGCTGGGACTCAAACACCCCCACGATGGCCTTTTGGCTGGTCTGGAGGGATGGCCTGCAACACCGGTCATTTTGGAAAAGGTGGGTGATGACACGCTGGTGAATTTTTCGGTGCAGGACATGGTGATGGCCTACAACGACGTCCCAAATGCAGACGCGCCGAAAGTTGACTTCGCGCCGACCACGCCGATGCGTTACGACATCGCTGCGCTCCAGTATTTGTACGGCCCCAACTTGGCATTCAACGCGGGTGACACGGTTTACACATTTGATGGCGCTCTGCCTTACAACCAGACCATTTGGGACGGTGGGGGCATTGACACCTTGGTGGCGGTTGGAGAGCGCTCAGTTCGCATTGATTTGACGCCCGGAAGCTGGAGCCAACTGGGCCTGCCGCTCACCTATTCCGCGCGTGATGAGAAGTTGGTGGTGACAGGCCCGCTTGCCCAATACACGCGCCTGGAGACCGTGTTGATCTACGACACGGTGATCATTGAGAACGCAATCGGCAGCTCGGGGAATGATTGGTTGCAGGGCAATGACGCGGCCAATCGGCTGGATGGCGGCCTGGGCAATGACCACCTGCTGGGGGCCGGCGGGTCTGACATCTTCATTTGGTCGGGGGGGAATGACACCCTGGATGGCGGCGCTGGTTTTGACGTCGTCTGGATCGGCGACAGCACCGCTGGCCAGATCGATCTGAAGGGGGGAATCGGCACCCTGGGCAGCGCCATCTTGAGCCTTGTTGGGATCGAGGCCGTTCGCTGCAGCACGGGGGACGATACCTGCTCAGGCTTGGACGGTGCGGACAACCTGCCTGGCGAAGTCTTCAAAGGCGCCGGGGGCAACGACACCATCAGTGGCGGCAGCGGGATCGACCGGGCGGAGTTCAGCGGCAATTTCAGTGACTACCAAATCACTCGCAAGCCCGGATCGATGGAGATCACCGTCACGCACAAGAACGGTGGGGCGGACGGCATCGACAGCCTGAACAGCATTGAGCTGCTGGTCTTCCAAGACCGGGTCATTGGGTTCGGACAGCGGGCCGAAGAAGTGGCCCGTGTAGCCTTTGTGCTGTGGAACCCGGCCATCTACAACGTGCCGGAGCTCTTTGCAGCGGGCTTGAGCTTCTACACGAACGAGTACGCCTACACGCTGAACGACTTGTGCAAGGTGGCGTTGATCTTCCGGCCCGAAAAGACGGCACAGGAACTCGTAGCCACGCTTCTAGCCAACACCCCGGGGACGAGCAAGACCGCAGCGCAGCTCTACGCCATCATGGATGCGAACGGGGGCCAGAGCAGCCAGACGGGCTGGGCAGCGGCGATTGAAGCCATGGCGCTGGATGCCGCAACCTCGGCCCAACTGGACCTGATGGGGGTGGCGCAGAACGGACTGGCGGCTACCTACAACTGGGGCACGCAACCGTGCTTCTGGCCGTTGGTGGGGGGGTAAGTCGGGCTTTCCCTCGCTTCGAATGAGGGTAGACAAACCGTTGGTGGCTGCATCAAGATCCTCGGCCTGCCGATATAGGGGCAGTGTGGGTTCCGAGGAGTCGCTTTGATGAAGCAGTGCAATATTCAAGTGGTGGGTAAGGGTGTTGCCCGGCTCCTGACTGGGCTGGTCATGGTCGGCATGCTTGCCGGCTGCGGGACCGAAACGCCCGAAGCGACGTCGCCTGTTCCTCCCGCCGCTCCCTCCGCGGGGCAGGTGGGCGCCGCTAAGACCTACAAGGTCAGCTTCTACGCTGCTAGCCGGTTCGCCGAACAGGCGAGTTTTGGACCGACGCCGGCTCTGGTGGAAGAACTCCGCACCAAAGGCTTCGAGCAGTGGATTGACGAGCAATTTGCGCTGGCCCCGACACTGATGGACCCGGCTCCCATCCAGATTTATCGGAACTTCATGGTCACGCCATTGACCGATTGGGAGTTCAGCTATCCGGCTCGTGAGGTGCAGCGCCTGTACATCGGGGCGCCCGATCAGCTTCGGTTGCGGGTCAGTTGGGCCATCAGCCAATGGGTGGTGATCGGTCGCAAGTCGGACGTGCAGTCCCGTCCGTTCTGGTTCAACCTGCTACAGACCCATGCGCTCGGCCAATACGGGCCGCTTCTGCGGGCGGTGTCGGTGGACCCGGGCATGGCGTACTTTTTGGATAACAACCAGAACCGCCCCAAAAGCACTGAATGTCCCTGGTGTGCCCCGAACGAGAACTACGCCCGTGAGCTGATGCAGCTCTTTAGTCTTGGGGTTCAGCAGCTGAACTTGGACGGCACCCCCAAACGTGACCACCGGGGCCGCATTCTGGAAACCTACACCCAGACGGATGTGGAAGAGATGGCGCGGGTGCTGACCGGGTGGATTCACAACCAGGATTACACAGGTGTGCAAAAGGAATACAACTGGGGCAATTGGGCCAAGCCCATGGTGCCTTCCACTTGGCCGCTGGATCGAGACTCTGGTCAAAAAAAGGTGTTGGGGCGGACCTTTCCCGCGGGGCAGTCTCACGACAAGGATTTGGATGACGCCATCGCCTTGTTGATGGGCCACTCCAACACCGCTCCCTTTGTGGCACTGCGCTTGATTCAGCACTTGGTCATGAGCGACCCGTCACCCGACTATGTGCGGCGGGTGGCCACCGTCTTTCAAGACAACGGCAAGGGCGTTGCGGGCGATATGAAAGCCACGGTCAAGGCCGTGCTGCTTGACCCCGAGGCGCGTCGGGCCGATGACCCCACACTGGTGTCCCGTGCGGGGAAGTTCCGTGAGCCCATGCTTTGGTTCGTGGGGGCGTGGCGCGGGTTGGGCTGCACCAAAAACATTCTCTCGAACGGCCAATACCTCTGGACGCCACAGGCGTTTGCTGAAGCGCCCAACGTGTTCAGTTATTACCTCCCCACCGATCGAGCGCCGGGAAGCAATTTGCTGGCACCGGAGCAGCGCCTCGCCGTGCCGGCTGAGATGCGGGAACGGCTCGGGCGTCTGGATTGGTGGTTGGCCGGACCGAACGGATCGGGCCCGACGGAGAAAAACCTGTCGGATGCAGGGTGTGAAATTCAGTTGTTTACGCAGTCGTTCCAGACTTCGCCCCAGGCCTTTGCCGACCTTCTGAGCAACCGGTTCTTCCGGGGCGCCATGCCCCCCACCTTGCGCGCGAACTTGGCGCAGCGCATGAAGGGCAACCCCACCTGGAACGTCAACTTCCCGGCCAGTGGCGCCATGGTGTTGACCAGCTTTGCCTTAACCACCCCCTATTACGGAGTGCAGAAATGAACCGCCGTCGTGAATTTCTAGGGGGGCTGGGTTTGGCCGGATTGGGGGCTTGGTCCAGTGGTTTGCTGGGGTCTTCGGTCCCCCTTTTGCAGCCCGCCCAGGCAGCCGGGGATTACCGGGCCTTGGTGGTGATCTTTCTGGATGGGGGCAACGACGGCAACAACGTCCTGGTGCCGACAGATGGGGGCTACACCGACTATGCGCAGTCCCGCCAGCACTTGGCTTTTGCCAAAGATAGCCTGGCGGGTTTGGTCGGCATGCACGGAGGGCGCTCGTTGGCGGTGCATCCCGCGCTTGCGCCGTTGGCCGGCTTGTTTGAGTCAGAACGGTTGAACTTCATCGCCAATGTTGGCCCTTTGGTGGAGCCCTCCACGGCTCAAAAGGTTTTGGACTTGGCGGTCGAAGTACCGCCCTTCCTGCTGTCGCACAGCGAACAGGTTTCCATCACCCAAGGGTGGACCTGGTCCGACGACAGCAGCGGCTGGGCGGGACGGGGGCTGGAGCTTTTGCCTTCTTCCCTGCGGAACAACATTGCGGCCGTCACGCTGAATCGAAACCGACAACTGGTGCAGGGCAAGCGCTCTTCGGTGTCCTATTTGGAGCCGGATGGTTCGCGCTACTGGCACTGGGCGGACATGGCTCGCCCCGCGGACGAATCGGTGCAGGAACTCAGCCGCATGGCGCAATGGCAGTTCTCCAACCCCTATGAGGCGGAGTACGCCCGCACGTTTGGGCAGGGTGTTGAGGATGCCAAGCGGTTCACGAGCGCCATTCAGGGCGCGGCCGAGCCTGCGGCGGACTTCGGCGATGGCGGTGACAACTACAGCATCGGCGGCTACCTGCGCCTGCTGGCCAAGTTGATGCCGGTGTTTCGGTCGCAAGGCCTGAGGCGCCAAGTGTTCATGGTGCAGTGGGGCGGGTTTGACACGCACACGGGGCAACGCGGCTCGGGGTCGAATACCCAAGACACCCAGTTGGCCGCTTTGGCCCGGGCCATGAAGGCCTTTGATGACAGCAACCGCGCGGCCGGGCTGGATTCGAACGTCGTCACGCTGGTGATGAGTGAGTTCGGCCGCACCCTGCGCCCGGGTTCAGGGGGGGGGAGCGAACATGGCTGGGGCAGCCACTGGTGGACGATGGGGGGCCCGGTGCAGGGGCGTCAGGTGGTGGGCACCTTCCCCCAGTTGGTGCTCGGGGGGGTGGATGACGGCGATCGGGGGCAGAACGGGCGCCTGGTGCCTGGAATAGCCACCGACCAGGTCGCGGCCACCCTAATGCAGTGGATGGGCCTTCCCCAATCTCTGTTCAGCGAAGCGTTCCCGCTGCTGGGGGCCTTTAGTCAAAAGATCTTGCCCTTGCTCAAAGTTTGAAGGGACACCATGGCCGACATCAAGCTAACAGATGGCGACGACCTATATGAACAGTCCACTGCTGACCGCGACGCCGTGGCGTGGAACACCATTTGGGGCCAAAAAGGGAACGACATCATCAAGCTCTACCAGGGCGTGGCGATGGGCGGGCAGGGAAACGACCGCATTGAGCAGCTGCCGACCACCGAAAGTTGGCGCACTGTCGGTGTTGCCTATTGGGACTCTCCAACCGGAGTCGTGGTGGATTTGGCGAGTGGCATCGCCCAGGACGGATGGGGAACGGTAGATACGTTAATTGGTAATTTCGTTGACATCCATGGCACAGGCTTTGCGGACACATTTATTGGCAATGCGCTGAACAACTTCTTCTGGTGCAATGGTGGCGCTGACACGGTCAATGGCGGGGATGGGGTGGATACCGTTGCCTTGTCTTGGTTTGAGCCCGCGCCGGGACAGCCTTGGCGCTCTCCGACGTTTGATGAGTTGGACATCCAGGTGTCGTCGGACGGCACTGTGGCCACAGTTCGCCCCAAGTTCGGTATTGGGTTTTCGTACACCCTGACGAACGTCGAAAAAATCACTTGGTGGGATAGCCAGAGCAACCGGGAGTACACCTATTGGCTTGCAGATCTGATCACACCTGACACGCTGGCCCGACAAGGCCTGTTGGCGGCCGACGCCAATCGCTGGAACGCGAGTGGTCCCGTGGGCACGGCGGTCAACGTGAGCTACAGCTTTGTGGAAGTAGCGCCGGCCAGCGGGCCGGGGGCCACGGGGTTCAGACCGTTTTCCCCAGCGGAACGACAGGTGGTGAGAGATCTTTTGGCCCAGACCGCAGCCCTCACACAGATCACCTTTGTCGAGGTGAGCGAGACGGGCGGCTCGACAGGCCAAATGCGGTTTGGTGTGAGCCAGCAGGCCGCCACCAAGGGCCTGGCCTACCTCCCGTTCCAGGCCGGCGCTGGCGAGGCCGCGGGGGATGTTTGGATGGACCTCGAGTCCATGCTGGCGCTGGCCCCTGGGACTGAGGGCTATCAGGCCCTGCTGCATGAAGTGGGGCATGCGCTGGGGCTGCGGCATCCGCGCAATACCGAAGGTGGTGACGCCTGGGCAACGCAGTTGAGATTACAAGACGACCGCACGGCCCTCACGGTGATGTCGAGCTCGCTGTCCCCGGATGGGCTCTTCCGCGCGGATTGGGGCCCCCTGGATGTGCTGGCGCTGCGCTACCTCTACGGGACGCGGACGGTGGGCTCCGGCGACACGGTCTACACCCTGGGCAGCAGCCAAGCCAATGCCCAGACCGCCCTCGTGGACGATGGGGGCACCGACACGCTGGATGCCTCGGCCTATGTCACGGGCGTGAGCCTGAACCTTGCCAGCGGCGCCCTCTCCAGCATTGGTATGTCCAGCCAGGGCTTTGTGGGGGTGGACAACTTAGGGCTGGTGGCGACCACGGTCATTGAAAACGCCATCGGTTCTTCGTTTGACGATGTGCTGCTGGGGAACGCTTCGGACAACCGCATCCAAGGCGGACCGGGAAACGATTGGATCGATGGCGGGGCGGGAACGGACACCGCCGTTTTTGAAGGGAAGCGCAGCGACTACGAGTTGTCGAATGCCTTCAGCAAGCTCTACGTCAAGAGCCGGGACGGCAACTCGGGCTTTGACACCCTCATTTCGATCGAACGACTTCAGTTCAGTGACCTGACCTTGACGCTGGCCGCAACGGGGCTCGGCTCTGACGGACGGTTCAGCGTGGATGAAGATGCCGCCCTGCAGGGCCAACTGCCCGACCCGGCGGGCGTGGAGCGCAGCACCGTCACCTATCGCCTGGTGGGCAACCCTGCGCATGGCACGGCCACGGTGAGTTCGACGGGGGCCTTGCAGTACACCCCCACGAGCAACTATTGGGGTTGGGATTGGGTGGCCTTTGAGGTGGTGGCCGCCACGGGTGCCAACCAATACCTGGCCTTTGTCCAAGTGCTGCCGATCAATGACGCCGCCCCAGTGGCGCAGGCCGTGCAGATGTCGGTGGAGGCTGCAACCACGCTGACCGCCACGCTGCCGGTGGCCACCGATGCGGATGGCGACGCGGTGGTCTACAGCCTGGGCGAAGACCCCTCGCATGGGGTGGCCAGCGTGAGCAGCAGCGGCCGGCTCACCTACACCCCGACCCTGGGTTTTGTGGGCACCGACGTCTTCAGCTACGGGATCAGTGACGGGCTGGGGGGCAGCAACACCTACAGCATCACGGTGACCGTGTTGGCGGGCCCCAATGTCCCGCCCGTTGGCGCGGGGGGATCGGCCACGGGGACCGAAGACCAAAGCCTGGCGGGCAACTTGCCGACCGCGGTCGACCCCAATGGCGACACCCTCACCTACGCCAAAGCCACCAACCCCAGCCACGGCACCGTGGTGGTGAACGCCAACGGCACCTACACCTACACCCCCGCGGCCAACTACTTTGGCAGCGACAGCTTCACGTTCACGGTGAGTGATCCCAGCGGCGCGAGCAACACCTACACCCAGAGCCTGACCATCACCCCCGTGGTGGACACCATCATGGGCGGTGCAGGCGCCGACACCTTGACCGGCACGACGGGCGACGACCTGCTGCAAGGCCTGGCCGGCGACGACCGCCTCACCCTCGGCGCGGGCAACGACACCCTGGACGGCGGCAGCGGTTTTGACATTGCCTACGTTGGCGGCAGCACGGCCGCCAACTTCAACCTCAAGACCGGCATCGGCACCCTGGGCAGTGCCACCTTGAGCCTCAGCGGCATCGAAGCCATCCGCGGCAGCAGCAGCGCCGACACCTTCACTGGCCTGGATGGCACCGACAAGCTGCCCGGAGAAGTCTTCCGTGGCGCCGGGGGCAACGACACCATCAATGGCGGCACCGGCATCGACCGCGCTGAATACAGCGGCAAGTTCAGTGACTACCAAGTCACCCGCAAAGCCGGCACCATGGAAGTCACCGTCAGCCACAAGAACAACGGGGCGGACGGCACGGACAGCCTGAACAGCATCGAACTCCTGGTCTTCCAAGACCGGGTGGTGGGCTTTGGGCAGCGCGCTGAAGACGTGGCGCGCGTGGCCTTTGTGCTGTGGAACCCGGCCATCATCCAGGTGCCCGAGCTCTTCTCAGCCGGCTTGAGCTTCTACCTGAACGAATACGGCTACAGCCTGAACGACCTGTGCAAGGTGGCGCTGATCTTCCGGCCTGAGAAGACCGCACAAGAGCTGGTGGCCACGCTATTGGCCAACACCCCGGGCACCACCAAGACTGCAGCGCAGCTCTACGCCATCATGGACGCCAACGGGGGCCAAAGCAGCCAGACCGGATGGGCAGCGGCGATTGAGGCCATGGCGCTGGACGCGGCGACCACGCAGCAGATCGAGCTCATGGGTGTGGCCAATGGCCTGGAGGCCACGATGACCTGGGGTGGGCAGACCTTGTTCGGGGCGTTGGTGGGGGGGTGAGCGGAAGGAATGCGGCATGATGGGTTCCATGCGCATCAAAGAGAGCTTTCGAATCAGGGAAATCCTCCCCCCCCCGACGCTGACCGGACTGGCCTGCCGGTGTGATGGTCCGGCCCCGATCGGGACCTTGCGGCTTGGGTCGACTGGGGTCTGAACTGTGCAGCAGGCTAAGTCTGAGGCTGGTCAGCGACTGTCGATCGTTGTTCCTTTGTTCAACGAAGCGGCTCACCTAGAGACGACGTTTGCTCGCCTTGCCGCCAGTGTCGAGGAGCTGGGGCTGCAGACGGAGTGGATCTTGGTGGACGATGGATCCACTGATTCGACCTGGGAAGTGCTGCAGCAAATCGCGGTGCGTGCCCCGGGAGTTCAAGGGATTCGCTTGAGCCGAAACTTTGGCAAGGAGGCGGCGCTGGCGGCCGGTTTGGAGCGGGCGGACGGCGATGCGGTCGCGGTGCTGGATGGTGATCTCCAGCATCCCCCCGAGCTGTTGGCCACGCTGGTCGCCCATTGGCGCGCTGGCGCCGAGGTGGTGGAAGCGGTCAAGCGGGACCGGGGCGACGAAGGGCCGTTCAAGCGTTGGACGGCGCGCCTTTTTTACGCCGCCTTCACCCGGTTGACGGGCCAGCCCCTGGAGGGGGCCTCGGACTTTAAGCTCATGGACCGCCGGGTGCGCAATGCCTGGATGCAACTGGGTGAGCGCAACCTGTTCTTTCGGGGGATGCACGCTTGGTTGGGCTTTCGCCGGGTCCAGGTTCCTTTTGATGTGGCGTCGCGCGTTGCGGGGGCTAGTACCTGGTCAGGCTGGGCACTCTGCCGGCTGGGCATCCGGGCGCTCACTGCGTTTTCTTCGGCACCGCTGCAGCTGATTTCGATCTTTGGCTTGGGCTTTCTGGTCTTCGCCCTGGGCCTAGGGCTCCAAACCCTGGCTCGGAAGTTCTCCGGGCATGCGGTAGATGGTTTCACCACGGTGATCTTGCTGCAGTTGATCGTGGGTGGCGCCTTGATGGCGGGGCTGGGCATCATCGGCACTTACATCGCGCGCATTTACGACGAGGTCAAACAGCGGCCCCGCTATTTGGTCGCCGAGACCACCCAGCGGCTGCTCTGATGTTGAAGCAGGTCGCCCGGTATGGGGTGGTGGGGTTGATCGGAACTGCCGCGCATTTCTTGTTGATGGTCGCGGCCGTTGAGATCGGTGACTGGGATCCGGTGGCGGCGGGTGTGCTGGGGTTTGTCGCGGCGCTCGTGATCTCGTACGCCCTGAACCGGTGCTGGACTTTCAGGACAGGTGGCCCGGTTGCAAAAGGCTTCTTGCGGTTTACAGCCGTTGCTTTGTTTGCATTGGCTGTTAACAGCGGCCTGTTGTTTGTTCTGGTGCATGGCGTGCAGTTGCATTACCTGCAGGCGCAGATCGCACTGATTTGGGTGCCGCCTTGTTTGAATTTCGTTCTCAACCGGCGATGGACATTCGCGACACCTCGCTGAAGCCGAACGGCCGGGCGGGTTCAGCGGGAGCCTGGGTGACCTGGCTGCTGCTGATGGCCGTGCTGGTGCTCAAGTACCACGGCTTGTGGGTGGCGTACTGGCGGGCGGACGACCCAGCCTTGTTGCACTATGCAATGCAGACCTCGTGGGCCGCACCGTTCCTCGACCCGGCGAGTTGGCACCAGATTTCCGGTAGCAATCTGACGCCCTGGCTCATTTTCTCGTTGAAGCTGGATCTGGCGCTGTTTGGCCTGAACCCTTCGGCCTTCTACGCGCACCAGTTGCTGGCGATGGCGGCACTGCTGAGTGTGGCCGTGCGGCTGCTGCAGCGTTGGGTGCCGCTGCCTTGGGTGGCGATGGGGTTGGGCCTGTTCGTGATCGCGCCGCCTACGGCTTCGGTGGTGGAGGCGTTGATGACGCGCCATTACCTGGAGGGGCTGCTGGCGGCCCTGCTTGCTTTGTGGGCGTTTGTGCGCGCCGACGAGGCCCGGTCGCTGGGCGCGCGTTCGGCCGTGATCTGGTCCTGGCAGGTCGTCTCGTGGGTGGCTTACGTCGTGGCCCTCACTGCCAAAGAGGTCTATGCGCCGCTGCCGCTGTTGCTCCTGGTGTGGCCCATGCGTACTGACCGACGGGGGCTTCGGGTTCTGCCGTTTTGGGTGATCCTGGGTCTCTATTTGGGTTGGCGCAGGTTGATGCTGGGGGTGGTTTCAGGGGGCTATGCCGCGTCCGAGACTTGGTTGGTGGAGTCTGCCTTGGTGGCGTTCGGCCACACGTTGCAGCGCCTGCCCGCTTTGATGTGGGGCGAGTGGTGGGGTGTGCCCCTGGGGTTGACATTCCTCGCCAGCCTCTGGGTGCTTGGGTGCCGCCTCCGCCGTGCGGTACCCGCAATGGTGTTGGGCCTGATTGCGGTGGCACCGCTCTTGCCTTTGTCGATTTATCCCGGGGTCACGGCGCCGGACCGTTACCTGTTCTTGCCCGTCTTTCTGCTCAACGTAGGGGTGCTGAGCCTCGTCGGGCAGGCCTGTGCTGCGTTGCCAGAGCGTGCACGCTGGGCGCTGGGAGTGCTCTTTGGGCTCGCATGGGGCGTACCGACGGCTGTGCACGAGGCCCGTCAGGCGCAGGCGCGAGGGGCGCTTGCGCAGGAGTACGACGTGCAGGGGCGCTACCTGTGGGCCCATGAAGACGGCGAAACCTACATTCCCTCGGAAGTCCTGCTCAATACTTACTTGTATGCGGACCAACTCTGCCGCATCAAAGCGCAAGCGGGTGTCACCTGTCCAACAGCACTGATGTTGGGTCACGACCTTCCTGCCCCGGGGGCTGCAGCTGTTCGTGCCTACGAGGCCGGTCACATGCGGGTGCTGGATCCCGCACAGGTGCGCCAGCGCTTGGCCCTGGAAGGAAAGGTTGCCCTGCAAGCGCAGTGGAGCTTGCAGGCCGGCGTGCTGCGCTGGCGCCTGGAGGCTGATGTACCTGGCGCCTTTGCGGTGGTGTCCCGTGAGTTTGGGCGCTACTGGCTGCCGGCCGAGGGCAGCTTGCGCACAGGTCTCAAGGGACTGGAGTTTCGGCTGCTGCATGTCGATGTGGCGGGGCGCGTAGGGTCGTCGCCGCTGCTGCGGCTGACGCATGGGGAGTTCTGGTGTCTGCGCGTGCCAGCCGCCCCATCGAACGGGGACTGCCCCCTAGTCCCAAAGTAGTACCCCGGGACCGCCCTGCCGTCCTCCTTCCGCGGCGGCGGGCCTCCCCCCACGGTTGAATGGTTGCGAAGGGGCTGGCGGCGCACAGTGACGGGTATCCCAAAAGAAGAGGAGCCTGTCATGGTTTCCGGCGCGATCCCCAACAGTCGAAAAGCGTGGTCGGTGCTGATCGTCAGCACGCTGGCCTTTACCGTGTGCTTCATGGTCTGGATGATGTTCGGCGTCATCGGCATCCCCATCAAGAAGCAGCTGGGTCTGAATGCCACCGAATTTGGCCTGCTCACCGCCACGCCGGTGCTGACCGGTTCGTTGGTGCGCGTGCCGCTGGGCATCTGGACGGACAAGTACGGCGGCCGCATTGTGATGGCGCTCTTGATGGCGGCCACGGTGCCGGCCATCTGGTTGATGGCCTACGCCACCGAGTACTGGCATTTCCTGGTCATCGGCCTCTTCGTTGGCCTGGCGGGCGGTTCGTTCTCCGTGGGCACGCCCTACGTGGCCCGCTGGTTCCCAGCCAACCGCAAGGGCATGGCCATGGGGGTGTATGGCGCCGGCAACTCGGGCGCCGCGGTGAACAAGTTCATCGCTCCGGTGCTGGTGGTGGCCTTTGGCTGGACGATGGTGCCGCAGGTGTACGCGGCCATCATGGCCGGAACGGTGCTGCTGTTCTGGTTCTTCAGTCACCACGACCCGGCGCACACGGTGCAGAGCAATGCCAGCTTCATGGAGCAGCTCAAGGCGCTGAAAGACCCCAAGGTGCTGAAGTACTGCCAGTACTACAGCATCGTGTTCGGCGGCTACGTGGCCCTGGCCCTGTGGATGGTGCAGTACTACGTGGGTGAGTACGGTCTGGACATCCGCGTCGCCGCCCTGTTGGCGGCCTGCTTCTCGTTGCCCGGCGGCGTGCTGCGCGCCATCGGCGGGGTGCTGTCGGACAAGTACGGCGCGCACAAGGTCACCTGGTGGGTGATGTGGGTGAGCTGGATCTGCTTGTTCTTGCTCAGCTACCCCCAAACCGACTTCACCGTCATCACGGTGAATGGTCCGCAGACCTTCCACATTGGTTTGAACGTCTATGCCTTCACCGCGCTGATGGGCATCTTGGGCGTGGCCTGGGCCTTCGGCAAGGCCAGCGTCTTCAAGTACATCGGCGACGAGTACCCGCACAACATCGGCACCATCTCCGGCATCGTCGGTCTGGCTGGCGGCCTGGGCGGCTTCGTCCTGCCCATCATGTTTGGCGCCTTGCTGGACTTCACGGGTATTCGATCCAGCGCCTTCATGCTGATGTACGGCGTGGTCTGGGTTTCGCTGATCTGGATGTACTGGACCGAGGTGCGCGGCACCGAGGTGATGAACAAGACCGTCACCGCTTGAACCTTTCGCAGCGGGCCCGATTGTTCGTGAGGCTCGCTGCCCCCTTTCTCTAGCCCACAAGGCAGCCCATCATGGCAAAAATTCAAAACTGGAAGCCGGAGGATCCCACCTTCTGGCAAGAGCAGGGCAGTGCGCTGGCCTGGCGCACCTGCGCCATCACCACGTTCTCGCTGATCTTCTCGTTCGCGACTTGGTTCGTGATGAGCGCGGTGGTCGTGCGCATGCCGGCCATTGGCTTCAAATTCACCACCACCGAGCTGTTCTGGCTGGCGGCCATGCCGGGCCTGGCTTCGGGCATCCTGCGCTTGATCCACTCGAACTTCATCCCGGTGCTCGGGACGCGGCCGGTGATCAGCATCTCCACCATCATCAAAGTCATCCCCATGGTGTGGCTGGGCTATGCGATTCAAGACCTGAATACGCCCTACATGACCTTCCTGATGATTGCCTTCCTGTGCGGCATGGGCGGGGGCGACTTCTCGTCCTTCATGCCCAGCACCAGCATCTTCTTCCCGAAGCGGCTGCAGGGCACGGCCATGGGCATCCAGGCCGGCATCGGCAACTTCGGGGTCTCGGTGGTGCAGTTTGTGGCGCCGTGGATCATTGGCTTTGCGGCACTCGGGGCCAGCGTGGGCGGCCCCCAAGTCTTCACCAAAGGCGACGCCATCAAGGGGGCGCTGACCGTGACCAAGGCCGAGGGCAAGGTCACCGATGTGGGGGTCAAACCCGAGTACGCGGCAGCGGTTGAAGTCGTGCGCGGCGAAGACGGCCAAATCAAGGATGTGGTGTTCAAAGAGACCGACACCGTGAAGGCCATCAAGGCGGATGTGGAAAAGGATGCGAACGGCGTCATCACCCAGGTCAACACCACCAAGGGTGTGGCGCTGGAAGTGAAGCGCAATCCGGACGGGGCGATTACGGATGTCAGCCTGAAGAACGTGGTGAAGAAGGGCATGTGGTTGCAGAACGCCGCCTTCATCTGGGTACCTTTCCTGGTGCTGGCCTTCATCTTGTCCGCCCTGTTCCTCAAGAGCCTGCAGTTGCCCACGCGGGGGTTCATGGGTCAGTTCGAGATCCTTTCGAGCCGCAACCGGGCCCGCACGCACACTTGGAACTGCACGATCACCTACATCTGCTCGTTCGGTTCGTTCTCGGGCTTCTCGGCCGCCTTCCCCATGCTGATCAAGACGCTGTACGGCGGCTTTGATGGCGCGCCGGACCCGCTGGCCTACGCCTACCTGGGCCCGCTGATTGGGGGCTTGGTGCGCATGCTCACCGGGGGCTTCTTCGACAAGATCGGTGGCTCCAAGGGCATGCAGTGGACGACGCTGGGCCAGATCCTGGGGGTGGTGTATTTGGTCATGAGCGGCAGCCTGACACCCACGAGCGTGGCGCAGTTTGACGGCTTCCTCTGGGGCATGCTGTGGATCTTCCTGATGAGCGGCATCAACAACGCGGCCACCTTCCGCCAGTACCCCATCGTGTTCGCCTACTCGCCGGCCAAGGGCGCGCAAATGCTCGGTTGGACGGGCGCCTGGGCGGCCTTTGGGCCCTTCGTCTGGAACGCGCTGATTGGCACCTCACTGGACAAGACGGGCACCGTGACGGCCTTCTTCGTCGGTGCGGCGGTGTTCTACGCCTACTCGCTGGTGGTGAACTGGTGGTACTACACCCGCAAGGGCGCTGAACGGTTCGATTACGGCAACGCCGGTGGTACGTGGTGGGATGCACTGAGTGAACCCGAGAAAGACAAGATGCGCCGCATCGACCTCAAGCAAGCCTGATTGATTGCCGCACACTCAAACGGCCGAACGCCGCCTGGCTTCGGCCGTTTTTCCATGGACTCTCCCGGATCTCGAATGACTTCTCTGGTTCACATCGGTGCCGTCGTTTACGGCCTGCTCCTGGTGGCGGCCGTCTTTGTGCGCACGCCCTTGACCGAGGCCCTGCGGATCGACTCGCTCTTCATTCCGGATGCCGGCGAAAAGTCCCGTCCGCTGAATCTCATCCTGGGCCTGCTGATTGCCGGCTACGGGGCGTGGTCCTTGCTGCAGTGACTGGCGCCACCCAAAAGAACTAGGCGCGGCGGCCGGCTCCTCCTGCCAAGGAGCGTTGGCCGCTGCCCAACGGCAGGATGGCGCCGCGGGTCGGCGTTGGGCACAGTCCTGATCAAGGTGAAGACAGGCGGTCGCCTGTTGCCGCGGTCTTGACCTTGTTTGCGCCTGGGGCCCTGGCGGGTCCCTTTTTTGGGCTCCCTTGCGGGAGCCCTTTTTCTTTCGTTGGGATTAATCCTCCAACAGGGCGCGCAGCATCCAGGCGGTTTTCTGGTGGGCATCCAAACGCTGCGTGAGCAAGTCCGCGGTGGCGGCGTCCGGCGTGTGCTCGGCCAATGCGAGCAGTTCACCCAGCGACTGGATCAGCAACTGGTGCCCCGCCAGCAGGTGGCGCACCATGTCGAGCGCTTTGAGCGGCTCGCTTGGCGCTTCTGCAATGACCGTGAGTTGCTGGAATTGGCGGTACGACCCCGGGGCCCGGGCGCCCAACGCCCGGATGCGCTCGGCGATGGGGTCGGTGGCGTTCCACAGCTCCGTGTACTGCGTCATGAAGAGCGCGTGCAGCGAGGGAAACAGCGGACCCGTGACGTTCCAGTGAAAGTTGTGCGTATTCAGGTACAGCGTGTGGGTGTCGGCCAGCAGCTGGCTGAGGCCTTGGGTCAAGGGATGGGTCATGACGGGACTCCGAGTGGCAATGGCGATAGGGTCGTTCTTGCTGCCGAATAAATCCAATCGATTGAATCAAATGCATCGATAGATATCGTCACTAGTACCAAAGGAGTAGACGCCTGGGTTCGTCCCTCCTTCCACCGATGCCGGCCGCTCGCCTGCCGGCAGGATGGTGAGGGAGACCAAGAGCGGCAACAGTGCAAGGTGTCAACTTGCCCCTGCTTGCCGTGAGCGCCACCGCTTTGATTCAGCACTGGAACCCCGAGGACGCCGCCTTCTGGCGCGGCCAGGGCCGGGCCGTGGCGCGCCGCAACCTGTGGCTGTCCATCCCGGCGTTGGCCCTCTCTTTTGCGGTGTGGATGGTGTGGTCCGTGGTGGTGGTCAACCTGCCAGCCGCGGGCTTTCGGTATTCAACCAACCAGCTCTTCTGGTTGGCGGCCCTGCCCGCCCTGTGCGGGGCCACGCTGCGCATCTTCTACAGCTTTGCGGTACCGGTTTTCGGCGGGCGGCGCTGGACGGCCCTGTCCACAGCCAGCCTGTTGCTGCCGGCCCTGGGCATCGGCTTTGCCGTGCAAGACCCGGCCACGCCCTACGAAGTGATGGTGCTGCTGGCGCTGCTCTGCGGCCTGGGCGGCGGCAACTTCGCCAGCTCCATGAGCAACATCAGCTTCTTCTTCCCGAAGGCGGAAAAGGGGACGGCCCTGGGCCTGAACGCGGGCTTGGGCAACCTGGGCGTGAGCATGGTTCAAGTGGTGGTGCCCCTGGTGGTGGCTGCCGGCGTTTTTGGCACCGTGGGGGGCGCACCGGCCCCGACGGACAAAGGCCCGTTGTGGTTGCAAAACGCTGGGTTTGTGTGGGTGCCTTTCATTGTGGCCAGCAGCCTGGCGGCGTGGCTGGGCATGAACGATTTGGCCGACGCCCGCGCCAGTTTTGGCGAACAAGCGGTGATCTTCACGCGCCGGCACAACTGGCTGATGTGCTGGCTCTACATCGGTACCTTTGGCAGCTTCATTGGCTATTCGGCGGGTTTTCCGCTGCTCATTCAGAGCCAGTTCCCCGGCGTGAATGCCCTGCAAGTGGCGTGGCTGGGTCCGCTCGTCGGGGCCCTGAGTCGACCGCTGGGTGGCTGGCTGAGTGACCGCGTGGGTGGTGCCCGGGTCACCTTCTGGACCTTTGCGGTCATGGCCTTGGGCGTGCTGGCGGTACTGATGACGCTGCCTGGCGCGGGTCGCGCCGGTTCCTTTGCCGGTTTTTTGAGCGCCTTCTTGCTGCTTTTTGCCGCCTCCGGGGTGGGCAATGGCAGCACCTTCCGCATGATCCCCGTGATCTTTCTGACCCTGCACCAGCGGGCCGCGGGCCCGCACGTGGCCGCCCAGGACCAAGCGGTGCGGGACGCCAACAAGGAGGCGGCGGCGGTGCTGGGGTTCAGCTCCGCTGTGGGTGCCTACGGCGGTTTTTTTATTCCGAAGAGCTACGGCACCTCGATTGCCCTCACGGGCAGCGCCGAGGCCGCGCTCATCTGTTTCATTGCGTTCTACGTCAGCTGCTTGGCCATCACCTGGTGGTTCTACAGCCGGCGCCACGCGCCCATGCCCTGTTAAGGGTTCAACAGGAGAGACTCCATGTCGCATTTCCTTGACCGCCTCACGGCCTTTGCGCTGCCCAAAGAAGGCTTCGCCAATGGCCATGGCGTCACCACCGGTGAGGACCGGACTTGGGAAGACGCTTACCGCAACCGTTGGGCGCACGACAAGATCGTGCGTTCGACCCACGGTGTGAACTGCACGGGCTCCTGCTCGTGGAAGATCTACGTCAAGGGCGGCATCGTCACCTGGGAAACCCAGCAGACCGACTACCCGCGCACGCGCCCGGACCTGCCCAACCACGAACCGCGCGGCTGCCAGCGCGGGGCCAGCTACAGCTGGTACCTGTACAGCGCCAACCGCGTGAAGTACCCGATGGTGCGCGGCCGCCTGCTCAAGCGCTGGCGCGAAGCCCTGGCCGTGGCCAAGAGCCCGGTCGATGCCTGGTCCCTGATCCAAGACGACCCCGCCGCACGCCGCGACTACCAGCAGGTGCGCGGCATGGGTGGCTTTGTGCGCTCGACCTGGGACGAAGTGAACCAGCTGATCGCTGCGGCCAACGTCTACACGATCAAGAAGCACGGCCCGGACCGCGTGATTGGCTTCTCGCCGATCCCTGCCATGTCCATGGTGTCCTACGCCGCCGGCAGCCGCTACCTGAGTCTGATCGGTGGCGTCTGCATGAGCTTCTACGACTGGTACTGCGACTTGCCCCCGAGCAGCCCGCAGATCTGGGGTGAGCAGACCGACGTGCCGGAATCGGCCGATTGGTACAACTCCAACTACATCATTGCCTGGGGCTCCAACGTGCCCCAAACCCGCACGCCGGATGCCCACTTCTTCACCGAGGTGCGCTACAAGGGCGCCAAGACCGTGGCGGTCACGCCTGATTACTCCGAAGTCGCCAAGCTGGCCGACCTCTGGCTGCACCCCAAGCAAGGCACGGACGCCGCCTTGGCGATGGCCATGGGTCACGTGGCGCTGAACGAGTTCTACTTCAAGCAGCGTTCGGCCTACTTTGACGACTACGCGCGCCGTTACACCGACATGCCGCTGCTGGTGATGCTCGAAGAGCAGACCCTGGCCGACGGCCGCAAGGTGCTGGCACCCCAGCGCTATGTGCGCGCCAGCGATTTCGACAACAAGCTGGACCAGGCCAACAACCCCGAGTGGAAGACGGTCGCCTTTGACACCAGCGGCCGCGTGGTGCTGCCCAATGGCTCGATCGGCTTCCGCTGGGGCGCCGACGGCCGCGACGACAAGGGCAAGTGGAACCTGGAGTCCAAGGAAGCCCAGGGCGACGGCGACGTCAAGCTCAAGCTGTCGATCATCGAGGACGGCGCGCAGGCCCATGAGGTCGTGGACGTGGCCTTCCCCTACTTCGCCGGTACCGAGCACCCGCACTTCAAGTCCAACCAGCAAAACGGCGACGCCAACGTGCAGCGCGTGCCGGCCAGCCGCATGCACCTGGGCGGCAAGGACGTGCTCGTCGCCACCGTGTTCGACCTGCAGGTCGCGCAGTACGGCATCAACCGCGGCCTGGGTTCGGGCGCCAAGAGCTACGACGACGACGCGGCCTACACCCCGGCCTGGCAAGAAAAGATCACCGGCGTGCCGCGTGATCAAGTCATCACCGTGGCGCGTCAGTTCGCCGACAACGCGGACAAGACCCAGGGCCGCTCGATGATCATCATCGGCGCCGCCATGAACCACTGGTACCACTGCGACATGAACTACCGCGGTGTGATCAACCTCTTGATGATGTGCGGCTGTATCGGCCAGAGCGGTGGCGGCTGGGCCCACTATGTGGGCCAGGAAAAGCTGCGTCCGCAGACCGGCTGGACGGCACTCGCCTTCGCGCTCGACTGGAGCCGCCCGCCGCGCCAGCAAAACAGCACCAGCTTCTTCTACGCCCACACCGACCAGTGGCGCTACGAAAAGCTGGGCGTGGACGAGGTGCTGTCGCCCTTGGCGACCCAGGCCCAACGCCAGGAATTCAGCGGCAGCATGATCGATCAGAACGTGCGCGCCGAGCGCATGGGCTGGTTGCCCAGCGCCCCGCAGCTCAAGACCAATCCGCTGCAAATCGTCAAGGACGCCGCCAAGGCCGGCATGGATCCCAAGGACTATGTCGTCAAGGGCCTGAAGGACGGCAGCCTGACCATGAGCTGCGAGGACCCGGACCATCCGGACAACTGGCCGCGCAACATGTTCGTCTGGCGCTCCAACCTGCTGGGCTCCAGCGGCAAGGGTCACGAATACTTCTGCAAGCACTTGCTGGGCACCAGCAACGGCGTGCAGGGCAAGGACTTGGGGACTGACGACGCCAAGCCGCTGGAAGTGCAGTGGCACGACAAAGCGCCCGAAGGCAAGCTGGATCTTTTGGTGACGCTGGACTTCCGCATGAGCACCACGGCGCTCTACTCGGACATCGTGTTGCCCACCGCCAGCTGGTACGAGAAGAACGACCTCAACACCAGTGACATGCACCCCTTCATCCACCCGCTGTCGGCGGCCGTGGACCCGGTGTTCCAGTCGCGCTCCGACTGGGAGATCTACAAGGGTCTGGCCAAGGCCTTCAGCGAGGTCTGCGTCGGCCACCTGGGCGTGGAAAAGGAAATCGTGCTGAACCCGCTGATGCACGACACCCCGGCCGAGTTGGCCCAGCCTTTCGGTGTGCAGGAATGGAAGAAGGGTCAGATCGACCTCATCCCGGGCAAAACCGCCCCGACCATGACCGTGGTCGAGCGCCATTACCCCGACACCTACAAGCGCTTCACCTCGCTCGGCCCCCTGATGGACAAGCTGGGCAACGGCGGCAAGGGCATCGGCTGGGACACCAAGACCGAAGTCGCGCAGCTGGGTGAGTTGAACGGTGTGGACGGCGAAGGCCGCCCGCGCATCGTGAGCGACATCGACGCCTGCGAAGTGATCCTGCAACTGGCGCCGGAAACCAACGGCCACGTGGCCGTCAAGGCCTGGGACGCGCTGAGCAAGTACACCGGTCGCGACCACGAGCACCTGGCCCTGCACCGCGAGGACGAGAAGATCCGTTACCGCGACGTGCAGGCCCAGCCGCGCAAGATCATCAGCTCGCCGACCTGGTCGGGCCTCGAGAGCGAGAAGGTCTCCTACAACGCCGGCTACACCAACGTGCACGAGCTGATCCCATGGCGTACCTTGACCGGCCGCCAGCAGTTCTACCAGGATCACCCCTGGATGGTGGCCTTCGGCGAGGGCTTCAGCAGCTATCGCCCGCCGGTGGACTTGAAGGCCACCAGCGAAATGCTGGGCGTCAAGCCCAACGGCAACAAGGAAATCCAGCTCAACTTCATCACGCCGCACCAGAAGTGGGGCATCCACAGCACGTACAGCGACAACCTGATGATGTTGACGCTGAACCGCGGTGGCCCCGTGATCTGGCTGAGCGAGGACGACGCCAAGTCGGCCGGCATCGAGGACAACGACTGGGTCGAGCTGTTCAACGTCAACGGCGCCATTGCGGCCCGTGCGGTGGTGAGCCAGCGCGTGAACCCGGGCATGACCCTGATGTACCACGCGCAGGAAAAGATCATCAATGCCCCGGGCAGCGAGATCACCGGCATCCGCGGTGGCATCCACAACTCGGTCACGCGCGTGGTGCTCAAACCCACCCACATGATCGGCGGCTACGCCCAGTACAGCTACGGCTTCAATTACTACGGCACGATCGGTACCAACCGCGACGAATTCGTCATCGTGCGCAAGATGAAGAACGTGGACTGGCTGGACACACCCACGGACGACCACCTCGCGCCTGCCTACCAAGCGCAAGGCGAGAACCCCTGATCACGACGCGAGGAGAAACACATGAAAGTTCGCGCCCAAATCGGCATGGTGCTGAACCTGGACAAGTGCATCGGCTGCCACACCTGTTCGGTCACCTGCAAAAACGTCTGGACCAGCCGTCCCGGCGTGGAGTACGCCTGGTTCAACAACGTCGAAACCAAGCCCGGCATTGGCTATCCCAAGGAGTGGGAGAACCAAGACAAGTGGAACGGCGGTTGGATTCGCAAGAGCGATGGTTCCATCGAGCCCCGTCAAGGCGGCAAGTGGAAGCTGCTGATGCGCATCTTCGCCAACCCGAACTTGCCGGAGATCGACGACTACTACGAGCCGTTCACCTTCGACTACGACCACCTGCACTCGGCCCCCGAGATGAAGGCCTCGCCCACGGCGCGTCCTCGCTCGCTGATCACCGGCCAGCGCATGGAGAAGATCGAGTGGGGTCCGAACTGGGAAGAAATTCTCGGCGGCGAGTTCCACAAGCGCAGCAAGGACAAGAACTTCGACCACATCCAGAAGCAGATGTACGGCGAGTTCGAAAACACCTTCATGATGTACCTGCCGCGCCTGTGCGAGCACTGCCTGAACCCGGCGTGCGTGGCCTCGTGCCCCTCGGGCTCGATCTACAAGCGCGAGGAAGACGGCATCGTCCTGATCGACCAGGACAAGTGCCGCGGCTGGCGCATGTGCGTCTCGGGCTGCCCGTACAAGAAGATTTATTACAACTGGAAGAGCGGCAAGGCTGAGAAGTGCATCTTCTGCTACCCCCGCATCGAAGCCGGTCAGCCCACGGTCTGCTCGGAAACCTGCGTGGGCCGTATCCGCTACCTGGGTGTGTTGCTGTATGACGCGGACCGCATCCAAGAAGCGGCCAGCGTCGCCAATGACAAGGATCTGTACCGCGCCCAGTTGGACATCTTCCTGGACCCGAACGACCCGAAGGTGATCGAGCAGGCCCGCAAGGACGGCATCCCCGACAACTGGCTCGAGTCGGCCAAGAACAGCCCCGTCTACAAGATGGCCGTGGACTGGAAGGTCGCGCTGCCGCTGCACCCCGAGTACCGCACGCTGCCCATGGTCTGGTACATCCCGCCGCTCTCGCCCATCACCTCGGCCGCCAACGCCGGGCACCTGGGTCAGAACGGTGAGATCCCCGACGTGAACCAGCTGCGCATCCCGGTGCAATACCTGGCCAACCTGCTGACCGCCGGCGACACCGCCCCGGTGACGCGCGCCCTGGAACGCATGCTCGCCATGCGCGCCTACCAGCGCGGCGTGCACGTGGACGGTCAGCGCAACGCGGCGGTGCTGACGCAAGTCGGCATCACCGAGGCGCAGGTGCAGGACATGTACAAGATCATGGCCATCGCCAACTACGAGGACCGCTTCGTCATCCCCACCACGCACCGTGAGTACGCTGAGAACGCGTTCAACGTGCGCGGCGGCTGCGGCTTCAGCTTCGGCAACGGCTGCTCCGAGGGTGTGACCGAGACCAGCCTGTTTGGCTCGGAGAAGAAGCGCACCATCCCCATCAAGGTGGGGGTCTGATCATGGCGCTGCCTTCCAAAATGGTGCACAGCCTGCGCGTCCTCGCGCGGCTGGTGCGCTACCCCGATCAGGCGGTGCGTGACCTGTTGCCCGAGCTCCAAGCGGCCCTGCGCGCCGAAGCGGCGCTGGGCGCGGCGCGCCTGCGGGAGATTGATGCCCTCATCGATCACCTGCTGAGCGCCGACCCGCTCAAGGTGGAGGCCGAGTTCGTCGAGCAGTTCGACCGCGGGCGCCGCACGGCGCTCTACCTGTTCGAGCACGTGCACGGCGATTCGCGCGACCGCGGTCAGGCCATGGTGGACCTCATCAAGACCTACGAAGAAGCCGGGCTCATGATGGACCCGGGCGAACTGCCCGACCACCTGCCCGTGGTGCTGGAGTACGCCAGCACCCAGCCGCCCGAAGCAGCCCGCGCCTTCCTCGGTGAGCTCTCGCACATCCTCAAGGCCATTCACACGGCCCTGGTGGAGCGTCGAAGCCCCTACGCCAGCGTGCTGGCCGCGGTGCTGGACCTTGCCGGGGAAGCCACGGAAGCGGTGGCCCTCGCGCCCGAGCCGGCCATGGACGAGGCCTGGCAGGAGCCCGAGCCCTTTGGTGGCTGCAACAGCAAGGGCCAGACTGGCCCGCAACCCATTCAAATCCACCGCCGCAAGGCGGGCGAAGGAGCACGAGCATGAGCCTTCATAACTTTCTCTTCGTCGTCTATCCCTACATCTGCCTCTCGGTCTTCCTGATGGGCAGCTTGGCGCGCTTTGACCGCGACCAGTACACCTGGAAGAGCGACTCCTCCCAGATGTTGCGCAAAGGGAGCCTGGGCTGGGCCAGCAACATGTTCCATGCGGGCATCTTGTTCTTGTTCATGGGTCACACCGTGGGCATGCTGACCCCGCACGCGCTGTATGAGCACTTCATCAGCCCGGCCAACAAGCAAATGCTGGCGATGGTGGCCGGCGGCATTGCCGGCGTGATCTGCTTCATCGGCTTGACCGGTTTGATCGTGCGTCGCATGAGCGACCCGCGCATCCGCCTGACCAGCCACCGCACGGATCTGGCGATTCTGCTGATCCTGTGGGTGCAGTTGAGCCTGGGTCTCTTGACCCTGCCGGCGTCGATGTCCCACGCCGATGGCTCCGTCATGTTGCAACTGTCCGACTGGGCGCAGCGCATCGTCACCTTCAACCCGGATGCGGCCGGGCTGGTGAACCTGCACTGGACCTACAAGGTGCACATGGTGCTGGGCATGACCATCTTCTTCTTGTTCCCCTTCAGCCGTTTGGTGCACGTGTGGAGCGGTCTGGCTTCCATTGGCTACGTGCTGCGCCCCTACCAAGTGGTGCGTTCGCGTCGCATGAACTTGCCCCAGCGATAAGCCCCCCCCCGAAGCGGCTGCGCCGCCTCCCCCCAGGGGGCGACACCAGCGGCCCGGCCAAGCCGGTTCCGCGGTGTCCGCTTGGGGGAATAGGCGGCTGTGACGATTCGTAACGAGAGCCCTAGGATTGATCGATGAATGCCCCGACCGTCAACGGCGTTGCCATCGCCACCCCCGATGAACAGCTGGACGCCGACACCCTGCGTCAGCGCGCCCACACCGAACTGCTGCGCCAAGCCGCGCAACGCGATGGGCTTTTGGGGGCCGAAGACCAGCCCACGCCGGACGGGGTGCTCAGCGAAGCGGCCAGCCAGGCCATTGAAACCTGGCTGGACCGCCACCTCGCCCTGCCCGAACCGGACGACGCTGCCTGCCGCCGCTACCACGCGGCCAACGCGGCCCAATTCGGCGAGGGCGAGCAGGTCAGCCTGCGTCACATCCTCTTTGCCGTTACCGAGGGAGTGGACGTGAGCCTGTTGCGCCAGCATGCCGAGCGCATGCTGCTGCAACTGCGGGCGGCCGACCGGCCTGAAGCCTTTGCCGAGGCTGCCGGCCAGTGGTCCAACTGCCCCAGCGGGCAGCATGGCGGCCAGCTCGGTGAGCTGCGCGCTGAGGACTGTGCTCCTGAATTTGCCAAGGAAATTTTTGGCCATCCCGAGGTGGGCGTGTTGCCCCGCCTGGTGCACAGCCGCTTTGGCCTGCATGTCGTTGAAGTGCTGGCCCGAAAGCCCGGCACGCAGCCGCTGTTCGAGCAGGTGCGTTCCGCGGTGCAGCAGCGTTTGCGCCAGCAAACCTTCACGACCGCCCTGCGCCACACGCTGATGCGTTTGGCGTCCGAAGCCGACCTCGTGGGCGTTCCGCTGGACACGGCCGAAACGCCCCTGGTGCAGTAAGGTTCAGGGCTCTGTCACCCGAGACTGCCATGCCGGACGAACTGCTGGAGCGCTTGCGCCGATTCCAAGACCAGGCCTTCCCGGCCCAGCGTTCGCTGTTTCGACACTTGGTGGAGGACGGCCAGCATCCGCTGACGTTGTTCATCGGCTGCTCCGACTCGCGTCTGGTTCCCTATCTGTTGACGGGGGCCGGACCGGGCGAGCTCTTTTTGGTGCGCAATGTCGGGGCCTTTGTGCCGCCGTCCGATCAAAGCCAAGGCTTTCACGGCACGGCGGCGGCGATCGAGTTTGCGGTGCTGAACCTGCAGGTCAAACGCATCATCGTGTGCGGGCACACGCACTGCGGGGCCATTCGGGCTCTCTATGGTGGCGCGCCGGACGAAGCCCAAAACCTCAAGGCGTGGTTGGAGCTCGGTCGTGAAGCGGCGTTGCCCGTGGCCGAGCCCGGCCCGGACGTGCTGCGCCGCACCGAGCAGCGGGCCATCGTGCTGCAACTTGAACGCCTGATGGACTACCCCATGGTGCGCCGCCGCGTGGAGGCCGGGCAGATGACGCTGCACGGCTGGCACTACGTCATCGAGGACGGGGAGGTCCATGTCTTTGATGTGGAGACTGGCGGCTTTGTGCCCGCCTCCAAGGCCGTGAACGCCGGTACGGGGCCGTACCGCTTTGATTTGCCCGACGACGCCTTCGACGCCAGCGGCGTGCCCAGCCTGTAACCGTGCGCCGCGATGGGCCGCTAGTTTGAGCGCGTTGTTCGCCGCAAACTCACGGCATCCAGCTGACTGAGGGTTTGCTCCCCAGGGCGCAGGCGGAACAAACGGGTGGCGATGCTGACCTGTTCCACGCGCTCCAGCATGGCCTGGGTGGCGGCGCTCAGCTGCTCCACCAGCGCCACGTTCTGTTGGGTGACCCCATCCAGCTCGGTGACCGATTCGTTGACCTGACGGATGCCCGCGCCTTGCTCTTGAGCGGAGGCGGCAATGGATTGCAGCGCCTCGTCCATGGCGCGAACGGCAGTCAGGGCGTCGTCCATGCGCTGTTGGGCTTCGCGCCCATGCTGGCTGCCCTGATCGACCAGGGCGCGCGAGGCTTGAATGACGTCGCGCACCTGCTTGGCGGCATCGGCGGCCCGGCCGGCCAGTGTGCGGACTTCGGCGGCGACCACGGCAAAGCCCCGGCCGGACTCGCCGGCGCGCGCGGCTTCGACCGCAGCATTCAGGGCCAGCAGATTGGTCTGGAAGGCGACGCCTTCCACGACTTGAATGATGTGGGCGATGCGTTCGGTGGCCGCTTGAATGTCGCTCATGCCCTGGGTCAGGGCCGTTACCGCGCGGTGGCTGTGCTGGGCCACGGTGGCGGTGTCCCGCGCACGCGCGCTGCCGTCCCGGGCGGAGTCGGCACTCTGGCTCACCGTGGCGTGAATTTCCTCCATGGCCGAGGCAGTCTGCT
This sequence comes from Inhella gelatinilytica, assembly GCF_016093295.1. GTDB lineage: Bacteria > Pseudomonadota > Gammaproteobacteria > Burkholderiales > Burkholderiaceae_C > Inhella > Inhella gelatinilytica. Next base: position 946,037 of record NZ_JAEDAL010000001.1, read on the forward strand.
GAAGGTGCCCGGCCTGCCGCTCGGTGCGCTCCGACAGATCGAGGCTGCCGGCGCCGATCTCTTTCATGGCTTGGCGCAGACCGTCAATGTCCTGCCGCGCGTCCCAGACGACGCTGCGCAAATTCAACCCCACCTGGCGCAGGGCCAACTGCAAATCGCGCAGAGGCCCGTGCGAGGCCAGGCCCACGTCATGGGCCAGATCGCCCGCCCCCAACCGGCGGGCATCGTGAACCAAGTCTTGCAGGCGCCGGGCCAGCAACCACTCCATGCTCAAGGCCCCCGCCAGTGCCAGGGCCCCGGCCGCCGGCAGGGCCCACGGACTGGGCAGCAGGGTGGCGGCAGAGGCACCGGACCCCACCAACGCCAGCCCCGCAATCCAGCTGTGTCGCCCGGGTCGGTGCTGCCACAAAGCTTGTAGGCGGCCCGGCCACCCGCTGCGGAAGAAGCGCCCCTCCCGCAGCACCAGGCTGGGGTTCGGCCCCTTCAGCGCGGTGAAACCGGCCTCAGCGGCCTCAATCATGTCCCGGGGCGCGGCCACCCGCACGGACAGGTAGCCGGTGATGTGGGGACCGTCGCGCATGGGGGTCGCATTGGCCAACACCCAGTAGTGGTCCCCGTTCTTGCGTCGATTTTTGACGGGGGCGGTCCAGGGGCGGCCCGCTTGCAGCGTGTCCCACAAATCTTTGAACGCTGCGGCAGGCATGTCCGGGTGTCGCACGATGTTGTGGGGCTGGCCGAGCAATTCCGCCTCGCTGTACCCGCTGACTTCGATGAACGCGCGATTGGCGTAGGTGATCCGCCCCTTGAGGTCGGTCACGCTGACCAAGGTCAGGCCGTCGGGCAGTCGGTGCTCGCGGCCGGTGGCGGGTTGAAGGCGGCTCATGTGCGGGCCAATTGGCGAGGGGAAACGATTCTTTCTAATCAGGGCGGGGCTGGCCTTGACGCACGTCAAGGACCGAAGTCCAGATCCCGTTGCCCCTAAGTTCGCGCGGCAGCGTTCTCGAAAGCTGCGATCCACCCGGGAATCTGCTCAGCAGGAATGGGCTTAGAAAAAGCATAGCCCTGGCCCAGTTCGCAACCCAGTTCAACTAGCAGTTGCGCCAAGTGCGCGTTCTCCACGCCCTCGGCAATCACTCTTCGATCGAAGACTTTGGCAAGGCTAATGACCGCCTCAACGATTGCCCGGTCGCCCGCGCTGTGCGCCATGCCGCGGACAAAGGACTGGTCGATTTTGAGCGTACCAATCGGAAGATGCTTCAGGTAAGCCAAGGACGAATAGCCGGTCCCAAAGTCGTCAAGCGCGAAATCCACGCCAAGCGTTCGAACCTGTCGGTGGGCATGGGCCGTGGCTTGGCTCAACCTGTCGGATAGCAAAGCCCGGTTGGGCAACCCGGTGAGGGCGTCAAAGTGAGCGACTTGCTCCAGCCGTTGCTGGTGACGCTTGAGTTCGGTGATGTCAGTAAAAACCGCAACGAAATGGTGCAGCTCTTCGTGCTCGTCTCGGACAGCACTGATGCTCAGAATTTCCGGGTAAATCTCGCCGGACTTGCGTCGATTCCAAATTTCGCCGCTCCACTGTCCATCGGAGAGCAGGGTGTTCCACAGGTTTTGAAAGAACTCAGCGGACTGCCGCCCCGACTGAAGAACGCGTGGGTTTCGGCCCAGCACTTCACTGCGTTCGTATCCCGTAATGCTTGTAAATGCAGGGTTGACATCCAAGATGTTTCCCTTGGGGTCGGTAATCGTGATCCCCTCGCGTGCATGGGTGAACACACTCGTCATCAAGCGAGTTCGCAGCAGTTGCGTGAGCTCGGGTCTGAGGTCGCGAACAAAGGCCAGCGCCGCCGTTTGCGGTCCCTTGGCATTGGGCTGAACCAGCTTCAGGACCACTTCCACCGGGAACGCCTGTCCTTGGGCGTCCAGTGCCTGGGATTCGCATCGCTGTTCAGTCCCGGCCGTTTGCTCCTCCAGGGTGCGCCGAAGTAGTTTGAGAAGGGTGGGGTGGGTGTTGTCCGGAAATGCCTCTTGAATGAAGCGCGCCCCCCGGCGCATGCGTAGCCCGAAAAGCCTGTCGGCGGTTCGCCCCCACAGTTTGATGGCCCCCCGGCTATCCAAGCTGATGACGGCGTCGCGCGAAGCATTGGCCAGCATGCCGAGCCGTTGAAAACTGCGGCGCAGACGCCGGTGCTCCCATGCCAGTACGGCGCCTGCGGTCATTAGCAGTACCAGTGCGGATATCCCGCCGATGACACCCGCCTGGTGGGTCCGCCAAATTTCAGCCAGGAGGGCTTGGCCTTTGTTTTCGAACGGCGGTGCGTTGTTGGCCTTCAATACGGTGGCAACGCTTCGGTAGTCGGCTGGGATGGTGAACCCCGTTACCGCCGCATCGCCGTCATGGGTAAAGGTCAACAGCGCAGTCGCGATCTGGCGCCCGCGCTCGGCTGAAACGCTGGGGTGTAGCAAGACCGGTCACTCCGGATATAGCGTCGTGGAAACATGCAAATGAAAGCCTCGCCATGTCTTGGCGTTGAGTATGCGGATCTTCTGGAGATCGACCAGCTTCAGCGCCGCCATTTCCTCAAGCAATCCGGTGCGAACAAATCCCACGGCAGCCCGTCCGTCGAGTACGGCATACACCACATCACGCTGATTCCCTCCGACACGCAGAACGCCACGGCCATCGGGGGGCTGTAGCCCCTGAACGAGCATCTCGTAGGCCTGCATTTGGTAGGCCCCCAGCCACTGGGTGTCCGGGGTGGCGACGACGTACTTGCTCAGGTCGGCAAGCGAGGTTGGTGCATGGGGTCCTTCAAGAGAAAAGACCACACCACCGAACGTGCTCATGGCATTGGAGTCGCTGTTTCCCCCCCCATCGCGTGAGGCGCGTTGCGATCGGGCCGATTGCCTCCCGGCTTTCGAGCAATTCAATGCCATGCCCCGGGTGGGAAATGAGCACATCAATCTCCCCCTCAGCCAGCTTCTCATTGAGCCCTTGATGGGTTGATGCAGTTAATTCAACGGGGGCGGCGAGAGACTTGGCGAGGTGCGTGAGCAAGGGTTGCCACTTGGCCCCTTCTTCCGTCGGACTCCCTACTGCGAGCACCCCCACGCGGAGTGCGGGCTCGGCCAGCGCGCCGGCGCATGCGCCGATGAGCAGCGACAGAACCTGGACGCCGCGAATCCCTATTCGCAGCGCCCATTCGAAACGAGCCGGTTTGCTTCCGCTCACCGTGGGTCACCCGAGCGGTTTCGGATCGCTTGAATGTGTTGGGCCAAATCCCGATCCGAGCGGCGAATGTGCAAGGACAGCCAATCGCGACACGCCAGTGAGAGCATTGAGGACACGGCCAGTGAGTGGGAGGCGTGCAGGTGATGCAATTCCTGCATGCGATCGGCGAACCGTTCGTGCTGGTGGTGGTGCTCGGCCGTCAAGGGGTAATCCACGGTGGCCATCACCGCCTCCTCACGCTGGAAATGCTCTTGGGTGTACCGAATCAGTTTCTCCAGAACTTGGCCCACCACCACATGCCCCCGGCCTGCCACCGTGTGTTCGTGCAGCTGATTGATCAACGCAATGAGTTGACGATGATCGTCATCGATTGCGCCGCCATCAATTTCCATGTCGGGTGTCCATTCAAAGAAAGACATCGGGAGCTCCTTGCCTCACGGGTGCACCAGCAAGCGAAGGCGCACGGAGGTGGCGTGCGCCGGCAGGCTCGTTTGCGAAGTATGGATCCATCGGTCCATCCGTGCCGCTGCTGCGTCGACAGGTGATTGACTACGCTACTTCACCGGCGGAGCAGTCAGTGCGTACCTGAAAGACCGAAACCGCGGAAGCCATTTGCTGGGCTTGCTGTTGAAGACTCTCGGCAGCGGCAGCGGACTCTTCAACCAGGGCTGCGTTTTGCTGCGTGGTGCGATCCAGCTCGGACACCGCTTGCCCAACCTGCTGGACGCCACTGCTTTGTTCCTGAGTGGCCGTGCTGATTTGCCCCATCAAGTCGGACAACTGAACGATGGACTGCACCACTTGGTCCACCGTGGCGCCGGCTCGGGACACGAGTTCCGCACCCTGCTCCACGCGAGCGCCGCTGCTTCCGATCAAGCTTTTGATCTCTTTGGCCGCTTCGGCACTGCGTTGTGCAAGTGACCGGACTTCGCTGGCCACCACGGCGAATCCCCGCCCCTGCTCGCCGGCACGGGCGGCTTCGACCGCTGCGTTCAGTGCCAGGATATTGGTTTGAAACGCAATGCCATCGATGACGCTGATGATGTCCGCGATGCGGCGCGAACTTTCGTTGATGCCTTGCATGGTTTGAACGACCTCCACCATCACGGCGCCGCTTCGCGCGGCAATCTCGGTGGCATTGCGCGCCAAAGTGTTCGCACTCTTGGCGTGGTCTGCGTTCTGGCGCACGGTTGCGCCCAGTTGCTCCATCGAGGCAGCTGTTTGCTCCAGGGCACTGGCTTGCTGCTCTGTCCGGTTAGACAGGTCCTGATTGCCCTGTGCAATCTGAACTGCCGCGGTAGCCACGCTGTCGGCGTTCTGGCGCACCCCGGAGACCAAGGTACCCAGCTGTTCGCTCATCTGGTTGAGCGCCAACAGCAGCTGACCGACTTCATCTTGCGATTGAACAGATACCCGCTGACTGAGGTCTCCTGCGGCAACGCCCTGGGCGAATTGCACTGCCGAGCCCAGCGCCTGGCTCGTTCGGCGGGAAACTTCCCACATGATCCAACTTGCCAGTGCGCCCAGAACCAACAGACCCGTCAAAAACGCCAGAAAACGCTGCTGAGCCTGCTGGGCTTGTGTGTGGAGCTGTTCGCTGAGGCTCTTGAGCGTGACGTCGATGAGCTGGTACTGCGGATCGATGTGGCGCGTGATTTGGTCAAAGAAAGCAGGCCCAGATAGGGGCTCTGCAGCGCTAGCGACGAGTTGCTCTTGACCGAGTTGGAGGGCCGATCCGGCGGCTGCGCTCGACTTTTCAAGCGGACCTCCCAGGTCCTTGAGTGCATTTCCACCCAACCGGCGGGCTTGCTCCACGGACCGGACGGCACGCTCTTTAACCTCCCTTAACAGTGTTAACTGCAGCTCAAAACGCCCCTTCTCCTCGGGGGTGACGGCGCCGCGGCTCAACGCCGCCGTGCCCTGAGCCCGAAGCTGCCCCAGAGTTTCAGCCACTCGCGGCAGCTCATCGAGTGCCGCTGACTGCAACCCTTGAACCACGGGACGGGGGTCGGTCGCGACGCCGCTGTAACGAGCGACCTGTGCCAACAGATCCAACTGCCCTTTCACCAAGGCGCTGTGCCGAGCAAAGCTCTGCTTGCTGTCGATTTGTTGGCTGGCCACCGCTTTGGCTAGATCTTTCCAATCCGTCTGCAAGGCGCGTGTTGCTTTGCCCAGGTCGGTGGCGTCCAGTGTCTCAGCCAATCGAAGCACTTTTTCGGCCGCAGCCGTCGTGGCGGCTTCACGGCTGCCTCGAGCTTCTGCTGCACTGCTTTGGCCTTGCAAAAAGGCGGACGACAGGCCGCGATGCTGCTGGGTGAGGCGAATCCACTCCAGCAAACTGCTGGAGGGGGCAATCGAATCATCGGCTCTTTGAGCGCTCTGATACTGAGCCCAGTCCTGTTGCAGGATCCGGCCTGTCGGAATCAGCGCCAGCGGCGCAGAAATAAGAGCAATGACGGCAAACTTTGCTCGCAGGGAAAGCCGACTCAACCACGCAGAAAAACCCATCGCAGCCACCCACTTGCGCGAAAAAGGAGAAGTGAGTCTGAGGGGGGGGGTAAAAAAATTGACTTGAGTCAAGAGGCGGCGGTTTGAAGGGTGTGGCCCCCATTCGGAAGGAGGCACGTGTGGAGTTTTTGTCTCTTTTTGGGATCCCAGCGACGATGGGCTCTGAGGTGGCCCGAATCTTGCGCGCGCCTTGTCTTGCATTGCGTCAAGGACAGCGCGGGCGTTGCCCCCTACGCTCGCCGCTCGCACAACCGAGATGCCCATGAACCCACTTGATTCCCTGGAATTTGCCCGTGCCCGCGCCGGCTTGCGTACTCTGACGCTGGCGGGGCGGCAGTTGTTGCCCATTGTTCAGGGGGGCATGGGGGTGGGCGTGTCGGCGCACCGCTTGGCCGGCACGGTGGCGGCCCACGGCGGCGTGGGCACTTTGTCGTCGGTGGACCTGCGCCGCCACCACCCCGACCTGATGGCGCGCAGCGAAGGCTTGCCCGACACGCAAGAGAAGAAAGACGCGATCCAAGCCGCCAACCAAGAGGCCTTGGCGCGGGAGATTCAAGCGGCCCGCCGGCTGGCCGACGGCATGGGCTTGCTGGCTGTCAACATCATGCGGGCCGTGACCGACTACGCGGCCTCGGTCAAGACGGCGTTGGAACAGGGCATTGACGCCGTGGTGGTGGGCGCCGGCCTGCCGCTGGACCTGCCCACGCTGGCCAAAGACCACCCCCAGACGGCGCTGATCCCCATCCTGAGCGACGCCCGGGGCGTGTCCCTGGTGATGAAGAAATGGGAGCGTCAGCAACGCCTGCCCGATGCCATCGTCATCGAGCATCCGCGCCACGCCGCCGGCCACTTGGGGGCGGCCAAGATCGCCGACCTGGACGACCCGCGCTTTGAGTTCGAGACCGTGCTGCCGGCGGTGCGCCAGCTCTTGCGGGAGGCCGGTGTGGAGGGGCAAGTGCCCTTGATCGCCGCGGGCGGCATTCGCCGCTGCGAAGACATCCAGCGTGTGCAAGCCCTGGGCGCCGATGCGGCGCAGTTGGGTACGGCCTTTGTCGCCACCGACGAGTGCGACGCGCACCCCGAATTCAAACGGGTGCTGGCCGGTGCGCGTGAAGAAGATCTGGTGGAGATCACCTCGGTGGCGGGCTTGCCGGCGCGCGCGGTCTTGACGCCGTGGTTGGCCAAGTACTTGAAGGCTGAACCCCGCTTGCAAGCCGTCGCCCAGCTCAAGAGCCGCTGCACCCTGGCGTTCGATTGCTTGCAGCAGTGCGGGCTGCGCGATGGGCTCAAGGGATGGGGTCAGTTCTGCATCGACCAGCGCTTGGCGGCTGCCCTGCGCGGGGACGCGGACAAGGGGCTCTTTTTCCGCGGGCGGGGCGGCATGCCTTTTGGCGAGCACATTGCCAGCGTGCGCCAGTTGATGGAGCGGCTCCTGACCCCGGGGGTTGCGCTCGGTACGGCGCCGGCCGCCTGATTGACGCGAGGACTCCATGGCCACGATTCCGCTGCGCCCCGCTGCCCCGCCCCCCGACCCTTCTTCGGGCGCGTGGCGCCTCTCGCGCTTGCTCAGCGCGCCGCACCGGCTGGGGTTTTTCAGCGCCGCGCTGTGGTTGGCGCTCAGCGCCCTGTGGTGGCTCGGGGTGCTGGTGGCGCGTGAAGCGGGGCAAGCCCTGCCTTGGGCGGTGCAGCCGGGTTTGGCGCACGGGCTGCTGCTGTCCCTGAGCTTCATGCCGCTCTTCATCGTTGGTTTTTTGTTCACCGCAGGGCCCCGCTGGCTGGGCTTGGGGGAGGTGGACGCGCGCAGCCTGCTGCGTCCGGTCGTGATGCTCGAGGGCGGCTGGGCCTTGGCGCTGCTGGGGTTCCATGCCCACGCGGCCCTGGCGGCCCTGGGCGTGGCCGTGGTGGGCCTCGGCTGGGCGTGGATCACGCGGGACTTCTTGCGTCTGGTCCGCATGAGCCGCGTACCCGATCGCCTGCATGCCCAGTGCGTCGGGGGCGCCTCGGTCTATGGGGTGCTGGCGCTGGCGTTGGCGGCCTTCGGTCTGCTGCAGGACAACAGCGCCCTGGTGCGGGCGGCCATTCATCTGGCCTTGTGGGGGTTTCTGGCGCCGGTGTTTGCCATCGTCTCGCACCGCATGATTCCGTTCTTCACTTCCGCGGTGCTGAACCACTTGGAGGCCTGGCGTCCCAACTGGCTGCTCGGTCTGATGGTGGGAGCCCTGGCGGTAACGGGTTTGGGCGAAGTGGCGGAAGCCCTGTGGGGGCCCCTGCCGGCGGTCCTGCAGGGGGCGCAGGCCTTGGTGCAACTGCCTGCCGGTGGGATGTTGCTGTGGCTGGCCGTGCGCTGGGGCTTGGTGGACAGCCTGCGGGGCCCCAGCTTGCGCTTGCTGGCCATGCTGCACGGCGGGTTTGTGTGGTTTGGCGCGGCCCTGTTGTTGATGGGCGTCAGTCACCTGCTGCGACTCAGCGGCTGGGACGGCCTGGGCCTCGCGCCCCTGCATGCCTTGACCATGGGCTATTTGGGCTGCACGCTCATTGCCATGATCACGCGCGTGGCCAGCGGCCACAGCGGTCGGCCGCTGGCGGTGGATGCCCTGGCCTGGAGCCTCTATGTGCTGCTGCAAGCCGCGGTGCTGGCCCGCGTGATGGCCGTGCTGTGGCCGGCGGCGGCCAGCCCCTTGCTGCTGCTGGCGGTGACCGGCTGGGCGCTGGCGTGCGGCGCGTGGGCGCTGCGCTACGGCAACTGGCTTGGGCGACCCCGGGCCGACGGACGGCCCGGCTAAGCCCGGCTGAACGCGGGTTCGATCAACCCAGCAGGGCGCGGCGCATGCGGTTCAACAGGCCGACCCCCGCCCCGCACCAGGCCAGGAAGGCGACCCAAATCACGCCCTGGGCGATCCAATGCAGCGGCGGGAAGTCGGCGGCCAGACCCAAGCGGGCGCTGGCCACGGCGTACATGCCCAGCGGGAAGACCGCACTCCACAGCACCGGTTCGTAGCGCAGTGGCAGCTTGCGCACGCCGTGCTTCCACAGGCTGAAGATGGCGAGCATGGGGATCCACCAGGTGGCCCAGGTCCAGATCATCAGCGTCACCCCTTCGATGAAGGGGCGCTGGGCGGTCAGGAAGGCGATGCCGGTGTCGTCGGTGATCAGCGAGGTGCCGGCATTGGCGGCAATGGCGGCTGCCCCCATCACCACCCACAGCAGCGGCGAGATGTCTTCGGGCCGCAGGGTGAGGAAGAAGATGCGGTAGCAAAAGAGGGTCACAAAAATGCCGTACAGCGCCAGGCCCAGGCCCCACAGCATGTGCACCTCCACCCGCATGGCACCGGCCAAGGGACCGAGTTCCGGCGCAATGCGCGAACCCAACAGCACCAGGGACTGCGTGCCCACGATGGCGATCAGCCAGCCGCCGTGGACGATGTTGACGTTGTGCTCGTGCGTGAGGATGGTCAGCACACTGAAGGCCAAATAGAGCAGCGAGGCCCAGGCCAAAAACGCCACGACCCAACAAGCGATTGCGGCCTGCATTTGGCCTTGGCTGTGCAGCAACAAGCCCACGATGTTGGTGGCCGCCACCAGGGTGAAGTAGCTGAACACCATGCGCGGGTTGAGCAGGTCAATCTTGACCGCGGCGGCGTGGCGAGCCAGCCGCAAGGCGCTGAGACCCAGCAGCACGGCCCAAGCGGCGACCGCAATGACGCCCAGGGCCGCGCCCAAGCGGCCAAATCCCAGGCCGTTGAACCCCAAGGCCAAGATACCGGAGGCCATGACAAAGGCGAAGTTGCCGGGGTGCAAGGCGCGCAGGCTGGGGCGTTCGGTCGCGGTGTTCATGGCGCCGCAGTATCCCGGGCCTGCGGGGGTGGGCGGGGCAGGGCTTGCCCAGACTTGAACCCGTTCAAGGACAGGTGAGGCGGTGTTGCCTACGCTTCGCGAACCCTTGGAGATTTTTTGCCATGAGCGCCATCGACGTTCGCACCATTCCCCCGGTTCATCGCCATCCTTTGATCTTCTCGGCCTTCGACGCGCTGCCCGAGGGCGGTCACGTGGACTTGGTGAACGATCACGAGCCCAAGCCCTTGCTGGGACAGTTCCTGCAAAAACGGCCCGGCCAGTTCGATTGGCAGGTGGTGGAGGCCGGCCCGGAGCGCTGGCAGATCCGCATCACCCGCGTGAAGCTGGGCCCGGGTGAGACCAACACCGAGGGGTGCTGCGGGGTCTGCACTTGCCGCGGTGGGTGACGCCGAGCGCCGCAAGCCGCATCTGGTCTGTCCGGCGGGGTCCCTTCGGGCCCTGCAACAGGCCATTGATGCTGGGGCCGATGCGGTTTATCTGGGCCTCAAGGACGCCACCAACGCGCGCAACTTCGCGGGCTTGAACTTCGACGACGCCCAGGTGGCGGAGGGCGTTCGCTACGCCCATGCCAGGGGGCGTCAGGTGCTGATGGCGCTCAACACCTACGCCAACGCGGCGGACGTGAGCCCGTGGAAGCGCGCGGTCGACCGGGCGGCGCGGCTGGGGGCGGATGCGCTGATCGTGGCGGATAGCGCGGTGCTGGCTTACGCGCGCGACCACCACCCGGGCCTGCGCCTGCACCTGTCCGTGCAGGCCTCGGCCACGACCTACGAGGCCATCGAGTACTACCGCGAGCGCTACGGCATTCAGCGTGCGGTGTTGCCCCGGGTGCTGACCCTGCAGCAGGTGCAGCATGTGATTCGGAACACCTCGGTGCCGATCGAGGTGTTCGGCTTTGGCAGCCTGTGCGTGATGGTCGAGGGACGCTGCGCGCTCTCCAGCTACGCCACCGGCCAGTCGCCCAACACGGCGGGTGTGTGCTCGCCGCCCTCGGCCGTTCGCTGGGAGGAACGCCCCACGGGCGTGGAGGCGCGCCTGAACGGCGTGCTGATCGACCGCTACGCGCCGGATGAGCCGCGCGCCTACCCCACGCTGTGCAAAGGGCGGTTTGACCTGGACGGCACGCCGCGCGACTACGCGCTAGAAGAGCCCACCAGCTTGAACACGCTGGCGCTGGTGCCGCAGCTCATGGAGCTGGGCATCGACGCCATCAAGATCGAAGGGCGACAACGAAGCCCCGCCTATGTCGCCGAAGTGACCAAAGTGTGGCGTGCCGCCATCGACAGCGCCTGGGCCGCTGATCAAGGCCAGGGGCGCTACAGCGTGCAGCCCGCCTGGGGCCAGGAGCTGGCGCGCTGGGCCGAAGGCCAGCAGCACACGCTGGGCGCGTACGACCGCCCCTGGAGATGACGATGAATCTCACCATTGGCCCCCTGCTGTATTGGTGGCCGCGTGCGGCCTTGATGGACTTCTACGCCCAGGTGGCCGAGGGCCCGGCCCACACCGTGGTGCTCGGGGAGGCCGTGTGCTCGCGCCGCAACGAGTTCAAGTACGAAGACTGGATGGCCCTGGCGCGCGACCTGCAGGCTGCGGGCAAGCGCGTGGTGCTGGCGACCCAAGCCTTGGTCATGAGCGAGGCGGAACTGCGCAGCGTGCGTCGCTTGTGCGAACAAGACGAATTCGCCGTCGAAGCCGGCGATGCGTCGGCCTTGCGCTTGCTGGCCCAGGCGGCTGCGGCGGCGCCCAGTCGCCCTGCCTTTGTTTTGGGCCCGCACATCAACATCTACAACCGCCTGGCGCTCCAAGAGCATGCGGCGCTGGGGGCTGGCGAGTGGGTGGCCCCCGTGGAGCTGTCGGTGGAGGCGGTGGCCACCATCAACCCGCCGGCCGATCCGGTGCTGGGCATTGACGGGCCGATCCGCACCGAGGTCTTTGCTTTCGGTCGATTGCCGCTGGCGTTTTCTGCCCGCTGCTTCACTGCGCGCCACCACCGGCTGAACAAGGATGAGTGCGAATTCCGCTGCCTGCAAGACCCGGATGGCTTGCTGCTCAAGACCAGCGAGGGTCAGCCGTTTTTGGCGCTCAATGGCATTCAAACCCAAAGCGCGAGCCTGCAATGTTTGGTGACGCACGGTCCCCTGTTGCACCGCGCCGGTGTGCAATCGCTGCGGCTCTCGCCCTGCTCGGCGCACTTTGACACCGTGGTGCGTCACTTTGACGCGGTGTTCAACCAGGGGGCGGCGCCGGGGCCGGTGCTGCAGGCCTTGCATGGGCTGTCCTTGCCTGGAGCCTTGGTGGATGGATTTGCCCGGCACGAAGCCGGCTTGATGGAGGTGGTCGCATGAACCCTCGCGGGCCTTTGAACCTGCCGGCCCTGCCCGACGTGTGGCGCGCCCGGGTGCGCCGCCTGCCCCCGCAGCCCCCGTCCTGGCTGGCCGCCCGGGCGCTGGACCGCTGGCTGCTGCCGCGACTGGACAGCGGGCAGCGTCGAGAACTGGCCGACCGGGTGGTGGAAGTGGAGGTCCTGGAGCTGGGCCTGCGCGTGCGCTTGCGCCTCGGGGCGCGGGGTTTCCACCCGGTGGGCGACGGGGAGTCGCCCACGCTGCGCTTGCGGGCGCGGGCCGACGCCCTGTGGCGTTTGCTGCGTGGCGAGGACGACGCCGACCGCCTGTTTTTCGAGCGGGCGCTGGTGATGGAAGGCGATACCGAGTACGGCTTGATCCTCAAGAACACCTTGGACGCCATCGGCCCCCTGTGGCCCCACCTGCGGGGGCCCGTCACGCCGCCTGTTTGACTTCGTGCAAAGCGGACCGCAGAAAACGCGCGTAGCCTGCGCGTTTTGTTCCGCCGTGCCCGGAGGACCCATGAAAGCCGACTTGATGGACCTGCGCGAAGCCCCGCTGGCGCACCGCCACCGGCCCCTATTTGCCGCCTTTGACGGCATGCCGCTGGGCCGCGCCCTGGAGTTGACGGACAGCCGCGAACTCGAATCGCTGCGGGAACTGTTTGACGCCACCCGCCCCACCTGCTTCGCTTGGAAAGAGCTCGAAAGCGGCCCGGGGCTCTGGCGGGCTCGCATCGTCAAGACCCCGGGTGAGGCCGGGTGCGCGGGCTGCACGTGCCAGTGCCAGGGGGCGCGGCTTGCCGCCCTCTGAGCGTTCTGCTGAGACTGGCGACCCGCGCGACGCGCGGGCGCTGAGTGCCTTGCGTCAGGTCGTGGACCCCGAGGTGGGGGTCAACATCGTGGATTTGGGCCTGGTGGTGGGTCTGGACTGGCGGCCCGAGGGCCTGCTGCTGCGGCTCACGCTCACCAGCGCGGCGTGCCCCATGGGGGAGTTGATTGCTGACCAAGCCCTGGCGGCCCTGGATGCGGCGCTGCCGGAGGAACCCCCGGCGGAAGTGGCCTTGGTCTGGGAACCCGCGTGGTCGCCCGAGCGCATGAGTGTCTTGGCCCGGGTGCAACTGGGCTGGCCCGCCGCCCAGCCATGAGCGGTCGGCCGGCGGTCGGGGCGGCCCGCGCCCGGATGGCGCCCGGCCTGGCGTGGCGCCGGCTGCCCGTTCTGGCCCTGGGACTTCTCAGTTTGCTGCTGGGGGTCTTGAGCGGGTGGGCGCGATTGGGCTTGCCGGCCCCGGTCCCCGTGGCGCAGGGGGCCGGACAGCATGCGCTGTGGATGATTCTGGCGTTCTTCGGCACGGTGATCGCGCTGGAGCGTGCGGTCGCCCTGGGCTCGCGGTGGGCCTATGTCGCGCCGCTCTTGGCGGGGTTGGGTGGGGTGCTGCTGCTCCGCGGCGGCCCGGCGCTGCTGTGTTTTGCGCTGTCCAGCACGATCCTGCTGGCGGCCACGCTGCAGTTGTGGCGGCGCCAACCCGAACCCCACGCCGGGGTGCTGGTGCTGGCCGCGGCCGGCCATGCCGTGGGCTGCGGATTGTTTTGGGCCGGCGCCGCTTTGAATGCCGTGCTGCCGCTGTGGCTGGGCTTTCTGGTGTTGACCATCGCGGGCGAGCGCTTGGAGCTGTCGCGCCTGCGCCCCCGGGCTCCTGGTGCGCTCCTGAGTTTTGCCCTGTGGGTGGGGCTGCACGCTGGCGCCGCCCTGGGGGCGGCGTGGGGTCTGCCGGGGTCAGACCGTTTCTTGGGCGGGGCTTGGCTGGGCCTGGCCCTGTGGTTGATGCGACACGATGTGGCGCGCCACACGGTGCGCCAGCGGGGCCTGACGGGCTATATCGCGGTCTGTCTGCTCAGCGGCTACGGGTGGCTGCTGCTGGCCGGGGCCTGGGGGGTGACGCACGGTCTCCCCCTGGGGACCCCAGGCACCGATGCCGCGCTACACGCCCTGTTGCTGGGCTTTGTGTTCGCGATGGTCATGGGCCACGCGCCCATCATCGGCCCCGCCCTGCTGCGCATTCAACTGCCGTTTCACCCCGCGCAATACCTGCCCGTGATCGTCCTGCATGTGAGCGTGGCGGGGCGGGTTGCGGCCGACTTGCTATCGATTCCCTGGGGCCGATCCGTGGCGGCTTGGGGCCATGCGCTGGCCCTGGTGCTGTTCATCGGTTTGCTCGTTTGGCGCGCCCGCGCCGCTTCTTCCTCCTCTTCTTTGCCTCGCCATGTCTGACGCCTTGAACCCCACGCTCACCACCCAATTGCTGGCCGCCCTGCGGGCGCGCGGCGCCGCCGAAGTCTTTGGCATTCCCGGCGACTTTGCCCTGCCCTTCTTCCGCGAGATGGAACGCAGCGGGGGCCTGCCGCTGATCACCCTGTCCCACGAACCGGCGGTGGGTTTTGCGGCCGATGCCGCCGCCCGCGCGCGGGGCGGCCTGGGGGTGGCGGCGGTGACCTATGGCGCAGGGGCCATCAACCTGCTGAACCCGGTGGCCTGTGCCTTCGCCGAGCGCATCCCGCTCGTGGTGCTCTCCGGCGCCCCGGCGGCACACGAGGCCCGCAGCGGCTTGATGCTGCACCACCAGGTCAAGACCCTGGACACGCAGTGGCGCTTGTTTGAAGAGGTGACGGTGGCCCAGGCGCGGCTGGATGACCCGACCCGCGCACCGCAAGAGATGGCCCGCGTGCTGGACGCCGCGCTGCACCATCAGCGTCCGGTCTATTTGGAGATCCCCCGCGACATGCCGGCGCGTCCCTGTGGCCCGGTGCCGGCCTTCCAGCCCCAGACCTGGGATGCGGACCGCGCGGCCGCCTGCGCAGACGAACTGTTGGCCCGTCTGCGCGCTGCACGCGACCCCCTTTTGGTGCCGGGCGTCGAGGTGCGGCGCTATGGGCTGGAGGCAAAAGTGGCCGAGCTGGCGCGGCGCTTGGCCCTGCCGGTCGTCACCACCTTCATGAGCCGCGGTCTGCTGGTCGAAGAAGACGTGCCGCTGGCGGGGACCTACTTGGGCTTGGCCGGCGACCCCGCGCTGTCGGCGCGGGTGGAAGACTCCGATGCCCTCTTACTGTTGGGTGCCATCGTCAGCGACACCAACTTTGCGGTGTCGGGGCAGCGCATTGACTTCCGGCGTGCCATTCATGCCTACGACGGCGCCGTTCACATGGGCCATGCCGTCTATCCGGAGCTGCCTTTGGCGGCCTTGGTGGAGGCGTTGCTGGACCGCCTGCCGCGTCAGGCCGAGCGCCGGGTCAACCCGCCGCCGGCACCGCCCGCCGTGCCCGAGACGCTGGGCGCGCCCCAGGACCCGGTGAAGCCGCACGACATCGCTGCGGCGTTGAACCAATTGATGCGCCTGCACGGCGCGATTCCGTTGGCGTCGGACATGGGCGACTGCTTGTTCACCGCCATGGATGTGGAGCGCACGCCGCTGCTGGCGCCGGGCTACTACGCCACCATGGGCTACGGCGTACCGGCCGGACTGGGCCTGCAAGCCGCGACGGGACAGCGCCCCATCGTGCTCGTGGGCGACGGGGCGTTTCAGATGACCGGGTGGGAGCTGGGCAATGCGCGCCGCTTCGGCCTGGACCCCATCGTGCTGGTGTTCAACAACGCCAGCTGGGAGATGCTGCGCACCTTCATGCCCGAGGGCAAGTTCAACGACCTGGGCGAGTGGGACTACGCCGGCATGGCCGCCGGCATGGGCGGCGACGGCCACGTGGTGCGCACCTGCGGCGAACTGCAGGCGGCACTGGCGCTGGCGCACGCCACCCGCGGCCGCTTCCAGCTCTTGGACATCCGTTTGGCGCCCGGCGTGCTCTCGCCCACGTTGCAGCGTTTTGTGTCCGCCGTGAAGCGGCTGTCCATGCCCAGCGGCAGTTGAGGGGGCGAAGGCCGCTCAGGGCGCAACGGAGACCGTTGCCGAACCGGGGTGCAGGGGCCGTGTCTGAAAGGGTTCCGGCCCAAACTGCACGGCGTACGCGGTGTTGCGCCCCCCTTGCTTGGCGGCATAGAGCGCGCGGTCGGCGGCTTCCAGCAGCAAGGCGCCGCTGGGTGCATCGCGGACCGGTCCCCCGGGCGACCACGCGGCCAGGCCGAGGCTGACGCTCAAGCATTGGCCCTCCGGCAAGCCGGGGTGGGGTAGGGCCATGCGCCGGACCTCTTCCAATGCGCGGTCTGCCACGGTGCTGGCGTCACCCAGTCCGGTTTGTGGCAGCAAAAACGCGAACTCTTCGCCGCCGAGTCGGCAGATCAAGTCGCCCGGGCGGCGGGCCGCGCGCGACAGTGCTTGGGCCACTTCCCGAAGGGCGTGGTCCCCGGCCGCGTGCCCGGCGCTGTCGTTGAAGCGTTTGAAGTGGTCGATGTCCACCATCATCACGGCGATGGGCAAGCCGCTGCGCGCCGCCAGCGCGACCTCGCGCACCAACTGCGGCTCAAAGCAGCGCCGGCTGGCCAGCCCCGTGAGGGGGTCTTCCAGGGCAAGTCGGCGCAGCTCGTCCGTCAGTTCTTTCAGGCGCAACTGCGTGCGCACCCGGGCCCGCACCACCACCGGGTGGATGGGCTTGGTGATGTAGTCCACCGCGCCGATCTCAAAGCTCTTGGCTTCCTGCTCGGCGCTGTCTTCGGCGGTGACAAACAGAATGGGGCAGGCGGCCAGCAGGGGGTCGGCCTTGAAGGCCTGGCAGGTCTCGAAGCCGCTGAGCCCCGGCATGTTGGCATCCAGCAGCACCACGGAGGGCGGGTGGCGGCGCGCCATGGCGAGCGCCTGTGTGCCGGACGTGGCGACATGGAGCGTCCCCAGGCCTTCGAGGCAATGGGCGAGCACGTGCAGCGCATCGGGCTCGTCATCCACCAAGAGCAAGGAGGGGCGGTGGGTCATGGACTTTGTCGCCAAAACACGGGTCGAACGGAATTGTTGGCTGAAAGGGGGAGGTTACCCCCAGGGCAGCCGCTTGAACAGCGCTTGATTTTGCTCAATGCAAGCACGACCCCTGCATTGTCGGGGCTAGAAATCCACACATCTAGTGGTTACGCTGCTGGCTTCACACTAGATATAGCGTCATGACCCCGCAAGCCATCCAGCCCACCGCCGCCACCCTGGCCCCGCAACCCATCAGCCGCGAGGTGCTGATCGAGAAATACGCCAAGGGCGATGAGGATTCCATCGAGGCCGTGCAGCGCCGCGTGGCGCTGGCCTTGGCCCAGGCCGAAGCGCCAGAGGCCCGCGCCCGCTGGGCCGAGGCCTTTGAGCAAGCCCAGCGTGACGGTTTCATCCCCGCTGGGCGCGTGCAGTCCGCCGCGGGGTCGGGCCTGCAGGCCACGCTGGTGAACTGCTTTGTGCAGCCCATTGGCGACAGCATCAGCACGCCCGAAGAGGGTTTCCCCGGCATTTACCAAGCCCTGGCCGAAGCCGCTGAGACCATGCGCCGAGGTGGCGGCGTGGGCTACGACTTCTCGCGCATCCGCCCGGCCGGTGCCTGGGTGGGCTCGACGCAGAGCTCGGCCAGCGGTCCGGTCAGCTACCTCAAGGTCTTCGACCGCAGCTGTGAGACGGTGGAAAGCGCCGGTGCCCGCCGGGGCGCGCAAATGGGCGTGCTGCGCTGCGACCACCCGGACATCGAGACCTTCGTCCACGCCAAAGACGGCGGTGAGCTGCGCAACTTCAACCTCTCGGTCGGCGTGACCGACGCCTTCATGGAGGCCGTGCAGGCGGACCAGGAAGTGGAACTGGTCCACAAGGCTGAGCCCGGCGCCGCGATCAAGGCGGAGGGGGCTTACCGCCGCGAGGACGGTCAGTGGGTCTACCGCCGCGTGCGCGCCCGCGACTTGTGGGACCAGATCATCCACTGCACTTACGACCACGCCGAGCCCGGCGTGCTGTTCCTGGACAGCATCAACAAGGACAACAACCTCGGCTATTGCGAGACCATCACCGCCACCAACCCCTGCGCCGAAGAGCCCCTGCCGCCTTATGGCTGCTGCTGCCTGGGCTCCATCGACCTGACGCGGTTTGTGGTGGACCCCTTCAGCGCCAACGCAGCGTTTGATGAGAACCGCTTTGCGGCCCTGGTGGCGACTTCGGTGCGCATGCTGGACAACGTGCTGGACCTGACGCTGTGGCCGCTGCCGCAACAGGCGGCCGAGGCCCAGGCCAAGCGCCGGGTGGGGCTCGGGTTCACGGGCCTGGGGGATGCGCTGGTGATGCTGGGCCTGCGCTACGACAGCCCGGCCGCGCGCACCCAGGCCGCGCGCATCGCGGAGGTGATGCGTGACGCCAGCTACCGCGCCAGCGCCAACCTGGCGGCAGAGCGCGGGGCCTTCCCGCTCTTCAACGCGGACCTGCTGCTGGCCAATGGCCGCTTCGCCTCGCGCCTGCCGGCCGAGCTGAAGAAGCGCATCCGCGAGGTGGGCTTGCGCAACTCGCACTTGCTGGCCATTGCCCCCACGGGCACCATCAGCCTGGCTTTCTGCGACAACGCCAGCAACGGCATCGAGCCGGCCTTCAGCTGGACCTACCAGCGCAAGAAGCGCCAGGCCGACGGCTCGCACAAGGAGTACGCGGTCGAGGACCATGCCTACCGCCTGTTCCGCCACCTGCACGGGAGCGCAGCGCCGCTGCCCCCCGCCTTTGTCAGCGCGCTGGAAATCTCTGCCCTGGATCACGCGGCCATGGTCGGCGCGGTTGCCCCCTTCATCGACACGGCCATCAGCAAGACGGTGAACGTGCCGGCGGACTACCCGTTTGAGGACTTCCGCGAGCTCTACACCCAGGCCTGGAAGCTCGGTCTCAAGGGACTGGCCACCTACCGGCCCAATGCCGTGCTCGGTTCGGTGTTGTCGGTCACCCCAGCGGCGCCGGCCACGCCGAGCCTGCAGCTCGACCCCAACCAGCGCCTGGCGCTCAAGGCCACGGCCACGCCGGTGCTCGCCTCCTTGCGCTGGCCGGGCCGCCCGGAGCTGGCGGGCGGCAACCCGGCCTGGACCTTCATGGTGCGCCATCCGCACGGAGACTTTGCCCTCTTCATTGGCGAGCTGAATGAGCCCGGTGGCGCCCGACCCTTCGAGGTCTGGGTCAACGGTGCCGAACAGCCGCGCGGCTTGGGGGCACTGGCCAAGACCTTGTCGATGGATTTGCGCGCCAACGACCTGGGCTGGCTGCAGCTCAAGCTGGACACGCTGGCCACCGTGGCCGAAGAGCATGCCTTTGACATGCCCTTCCCGCCGCTAGGCCAGCCGCGTCGCTTCCCCGGCGTGGTGGCGGCCCTGGCGGCGTTGCTGCGCTGGCGCTGCGAGCAACTCGGCACCCTGCCGGGCCCCGACAAAGCGCCGACACCGGTGCTCGATGCCCTCTTCAGCCGCAGCGAACCCCAGACCGGGGCCGATGGCACGCTGGCCTGGGCCGTGGACGTGGTCAACCCCGCCACGCACGAAGATTTCACGCTGACGCTCAAAGAGGTCACGGTGCCCAGCGCGGATGGGCAAGTACACACCCGGCCCTGCGCCATGGCGCTCTCGGGCCGCTACCCGCGGGCGCTGGACGGGCTGGCGCGCCTCTTGAGTCTGGACATGCGGGTGGTGGACCCGGCCTGGATCGGCATGAAGTTGCGCAAGCTGCTGAACTACGCCGAGCCGCTCGGGGACTTCATGGCCTTCGAGCCCAGCCTGCAGCCCGGCACCCGCAAGCAGCGCACCTGGCCCAGCACCGTGGCCTACCTGGCGCGCCTGGTCCTCCACCGCTACGCGATGCTGGGCATCCTGGACGAACAGGGCTACCCCGTGCGTGACATGGGCGTCATGCAGGCCCCCGCCCCGCAGGCCGGCACGCCGACCGGACTGCAAATCCAAGCCGGCCGCCCTTGCCCGGAGTGCGGCAACGCCGCGCTTATTGACAAAGACGGCTGCGACTTCTGCACCGCCTGCGGCCACGTCGGGGCGTGTGGCTGAGCCCACCACCCCTCCATTGGAGGAGGGCGAGCCCCGAGCGCAGCCCCCAAAATCCGCCGCTTCATTCAATCGGGTGGATCAAGACATGAAGCAATCGATGGGGGTTCGCGCGGGTTTGGGCCTGGCGGCGCTGGCGCTGCTCAGCGGCTGCGCGCTCAAAACCATTCACGTCACCGAAGAGCAGTTCCTGCCGCAGCGCAAGACGGACTGGCTGAGCGACCGCATCACGCGCACCAACCTGGAGTTGCCCCTGCCCGACCTGCCGGGCCAGAGCCTGAAGGGCTGGCGCCTGAACCACCCGTCGCCCAAGGCGGCTCTGGTGTTTTTCTATGGTGGGGGCAACACGCTGTGGGAGAACCTGCGCCTGCTGCACGAGCTCTCGCACCGGCTGGAGGTGGACGTGGTCGCCTATGACGTGCGCGGCACGGGTGCCAGCGGCGGCAAGACCCGTTTCGAGACCCTGCGCGCCGATGCGCTGCGCATTTACGACCAACAGGCCAAGGCCGGTCTGCCGACCCTGGTGATGGGCTATTCGCTGGGCAGCATTCCGGCGGTGCACCTGGCCGCGAACCGCCCGGTTCAAGGCCTGTTCGTCGCGGCGGGCATCTCCAGTTTTGACGAGGCCAAGGGCCATTTCGACAAGCTGGTGCCCTGGTACGCCAAGCCCTTTGTGGGTTTGGAGTTCGCCCCGGTGTTCCAGCAGCGGCCCCAGCCGGTGGACCAAATTGCCACCGTGAAGGCACCCACCCTGGTGATGCACGGTGACGCCGACGAAACCTTGCCCGTGCAGTGTGGCGACTCCCTGGCGCAGCACAGCGCGGCGTCCTGGAAACGCTATGCGCGCTTGACGGGTCGCGGGCACGGCAACTTGCCCTTGTCCAGCGGCGAGGGCTTGACCGCCATCAAGGAATGGGTGGCACAGGCCAGCACGGCGGCCCAACCGTCCTGAGGCGGCACGCCAAGCTGTTGCGCCAAACCCACTGCGCGCATGATGGGACCCGCGCGGCGGGCGGGGGCTGCGGAGAATGGCCTTTTCGACGGGATGGAGCCCCCGTGACCTGTTGCAGGAGTGGGGCTCTGCCAATCGCTGAGGTCAACCATGTTCAATGACGTTCGGATATCCAAGCGCTTCATGTCGGTGATGGCGCTGTTTTGGGTGGCTTTCATGCTGATGGCGGCCCTGGCGCTGTGGGGCTTGTTCAAGACCTCGGATGGACTGAGCGATGTGGCCGAGCGACGCATGGTGACGGTGAACCGCATCAATGAACTGATCAAGGCCAACCAAGGCAACCGCGTCGAAGTGTTGCTGATGTTTCAGCACGCCCCGGACAGCCCCTTGCTGAGCATTCACGGCCACGAGCTGTCGATGCACCTGGACAATTTCAACCAGCGGCGCACCAAGAACCAAGAAGCCTGGCCATTGATCCAAAAGGCGGTCAGCGATGAGCCCAAGGGGCGCGACCTGGCCCAGGCGGTGGACGCCAAACGCAAGGAGTGGATTGCCCAGGTGGACGCCACGGTGAACGCCATTCGCGGTGGCGATTTTTCACCGCCCACGATGGCCGCATTTTTGGCCGCTGGGCGCCGCGAAGGTCAGGCCCTGTTCGATGCACTCGAAGGTCTGCGTCAGCACGAGGAGGGGCTGGCGCAGTCGGCGGCTACCGACGCCAAGGCCCTGAGTCAACGCCTGCTCTGGATCTTCCTGGCTGTGGGGGTGCTGGTGGGCGTGCCGGCCACCTGGATGTTCCTGAGCCTGCTGGCGCGCATCCGTTCGGGCTTTGCCAAGGCCGACGAGCTGGCCAGTGCCATTGCCGCGGGGGACTTGCGCCTGGACATTCAGGCCGATGGCCGTGACGAGATCGGCCACCTGCTGAGCCAGATGCAGGACATGCGCAACCGCCTGCTGGCCCTGATCAGCGAGGTGCGTCAGGCCGCCGATGGCGTGCAGGTGGCGGCCAGCGAAGTGGCGGACGGCAACATGGACTTGTCGTCCCGTACCGAGCAGACGGCGGCCAACCTGCAGCAGACCGCCAGCACCACGGATGAATTGAGCACCACCGTGCGTCAGAACGCCGACAACGCGGCGCAGGCCAATTCGCTGGCGCAGGGCGCGTCGGAAGTGGCCGAGCGGGGCGGGCAAGTGGTGGGCGACGTGGTGGCCACGATGAAGGGCATCAACGACAGCTCTCGCAAGATTGCCGACATCATTGGCGTGATTGACGGCATTGCCTTCCAAACCAACATCCTGGCGCTGAACGCCGCGGTGGAAGCGGCCCGAGCGGGTGAGGCCGGGCGCGGCTTTGCTGTGGTGGCGGCCGAGGTGCGCAGCTTGGCGCAACGCAGCGCCGAGGCAGCGCGGGAGATCAAGAGCCTCATCAGCGCCAGTGTGGAGCACGTCGAGCAGGGCTCGCAGCTGGTGGACCGTGCCGGGGCCACCATGACCGAGGTGGTCACGGCGATTCAACGCGTCACCCACATCGTGGGCGAAATCAGCAATGCCAGCGCGGAACAAAGCAGCGGTGTGGCCCTGGTTGGGCAGTCGCTCAGCCAGATGGACCAAGCCACGCAGCAAAACGCGGCCCTGGTGGAGGAAAGTGCCGCCGCGGCCGCCAGCCTGCGCGACCAAGCCAATCAACTGGTCAGTGCGGTGGCGGGGTTCCGCTTGCCCTGACGCGCGAAGGCGGGCTGCCGGTCAGGGGTTCTTGCGCTCCTGCACCTTCCACAGTTGAACGGCTTTGTCGATGAACCCCTGCATCAGCCGCCCCTGGTGCAATTTGTACAGGGCACGGTTGATGGCCCCGCGCAGCTCCGGCGTGTTGCAGGGCGAGCGGTGCGCAATGGCCAGATACAGCTGCTCTTGGGCAATGGGCGGCATGACCATCTTCAGGCCTGCCAGACCCATTCGCGCCATGTAAGCCTCGGCCGGGCTTTCTTCGTACAGCACGTAGTCGCCACGGCCCAGTTGCAGCATTTGCAGGGCTTGCTCCAGGCTGCTGACCTTGGTGAGCTTGAGAGACTCGTTGGCGTACCGGTCAAACGCTTGCCCAAAGCTGTTGTTGATCACCGTCAGCCCCGAGCGCTCGCGCAAATCCGCCCAGCGCTGATAGGGGAACGGGGTGGACTTGCGCTGAATGACCACCGAGCGGGTTTCACGGAAGGGCAGAAAGCTGTAGTCCAGGTACTCGGTTCGCGGCAACGTAAAGAACGCCCCGGCGATGACGTCCAACCGCCCCAAGCGCGCTTCTTCTTGCACCCTGGCCCAGTTGCCCACGTAGCGCAAGTCGATGGGCACGCCGATCTCCTGGGCGATCCACTCCATCAGCTCGGCATTGGCCCCCACAAGACGGGATTCGTCAGCCGGGTCACGCCAGAGGTAGGGCGGGTATTGTGGGTTGCCGGAGGCCTGCAGCGCCTTGCAGGCCGCGGGGACGTTCGGTGGTGTCAGCGCGTTGGGGTTGGGCTGCGCCCAGGCGGTGCCAAGGGCGCAACTCAGGGCCAGACAAAGCCGGGCGAAACGTAGACGATTCATGGCCGCAACCAAGTGCGCAAAGAGAAGGCGCGTTTTAGCAGGAATCTCCTCCTTTGGGAGGAAATCCGAGCCGGTTGCGTGTTTGTCCTAGGCTGTGTGGGTACGGCCCCTTAGGTGTTGGCGCGCACTTCGCTCAGCGGCGTCAGGCCCTGCAGTACCTTAAGCACCCCGTCTTGGCGCAGGGTGTGCAATCCTTCGGAGAGCGCATGCCGCAGCAATTCGTCCGCCCGGGCCCCGGTTTGCACGAGGTGGCGAATTTGCGGGCTGACGATCATCAGTTCGTGCACGCCCATGCGGCCCATCAATCCGGTCTGGGCGCAGCGCGGGCAACCGGTGGACTCATAGTGCTGCAAGGGGCCGCCGCGGCCAAACTGCTCGGTCCACTGCGCGAGCAGTTCGTGCCGGTTGGGGCGCTGGCGCGTGGGCAGCGGGCGCAAGTATTCGTCCAACAGCGCCTCTTGCTCGTCTTCGGTGAGCGGGCGCTGGGTGCGGCAGTGTGGGCACAGGCTGCGCACCAGACGCTGGGCCAGGATGCCGAGCAGGGAATCGGCAAAGCCAAACGGGTCGCAGCCCATGTCCAAGAGCCGGGTGACGGTTTCCGCCGCACTGTTGGTGTGCAATGTGCTGAACACCAAATGGCCGGTGAGGGAGGCCTCAATGGCAATTTCGGCGGTTTCTTGGTCCCGGACTTCGCCCACCATGATGACATCCGGGTCGGCGCGCAGAAAGGCCCGCAGGGCCTTGGCGAAGGTCCAGTCGATGCGGGGATTGACCTGCACCTGGCGCAGGCCCCGCTGGGTGATTTCCACCGGGTCTTCGGCGGTCCAGATTTTTCGCTCGGGCGTGTTGATGCGGGCCAGCACCGAGTGCAGCGTCGTGGTCTTGCCCGAACCCGTCGGCCCCACGCACAGCACCATGCCATAGGGCCGATGAATGATTTGGTCCAGTGCCTGGTGGTTGGCGGGGCTCAGGCCCAGGTGATCCATCTCCAAGGGCTTGGACGAGGCCAACAGGCGCAGCACCACATCCTCCAGCCCATGCGTGGTGGGGATGGTGGCGACCCGCAATTCCAACCGGTGCTGGGGCGAGAAGCGCGCGAAATTGATCTTGCCGTCTTGCGGTTTGCGCTTCTCAGAGATGTCCAGATCACACATCACCTTGATGCGCGCCACCACGGCATGCCGGTACGTGGGAGGCAGCTCCAGGTAGGGGGACATGACGCCATCGCGCCGGAAACGAACCTGCACCTTTTCGAGTCCGGGCTGGCATTCGATGTGAATGTCCGAAACACCCCGGGCGTGGGCTTCGAGGATCATGCTGTTGATCAAGCGAACCAGGGAGTTGTCGCTTTGCTCGATGACATGGTCATCGAGCTCGTCGTACCCATGGCTTTCGCGCTCCAGCGTCTCAACCAAGCGCTCGGCGGCCACGGTCTCCACATCCGGTGCGGCGGAGACATCACCAATGCGGGTGTAGGCCTCGCGCTGCCCAAACGCCAGCGTGCCCACGGGCGCGACCACGGGCACGACCTTGCACTGGGCCGAGAACTCGAGCTCATCCAGCGCATCGCGGGCCGTGGGGTCTTCCATGGCGACGATGAGGCGGCCGTTGCGAATCAGTAGGGGCAGCACCCGCAAGCGACGCGCCATGGCGTAAGGCACTTTTTGCAGCGCCAGCACCTCGGCAGCGAAGCGGGTGACGTCCACGGCGGGGTAGCCCATCTTGCGCACCAGGGCCGATTGCAGCTGGGGGGGCGTCACCCGCCCGCTGTCGATCAGCAGCTGGCCCAGGGGCATGGTGTGATCGCCGGCCTGCTCGGCCAGTGCATCGCTCAGCTCCTCTTGCGTCAACAGTTTGAGCTCGACCAGGGCTTCGCCAATGCGCAGGATGGGCATGCGCGACTGCGCGGCCAAAGCGGCCATGAGCTGGTCCGCGCTGTCGATGGGCCGGTCCAGCAAGGGGTCGCGCTCCCGCCGGCTGCGGGGCGGCTTGGCGGGTGGGGGCGGGGCGGTGGTGCCCGACTGCAGATCCCAGCGGTCAATTTGTTCGGCGGGCACGAACAAGCGTGTGACGGTGGATCCCCCCTTGTCATCCGGGGGATAGAGGAAGAGCCCGTCGGGGTTGTGCAGGTGCCCCAGGGTGCGCCCCTCCACGGTTCGGCCCATCTTCAGCACGGCCTGGAAGGGCCGCGCTTCGGGCCGCCCGCCCTGGGGGGCCAGGCGAACCGGTCGCATCAGTCGCAGGGACGCCAGCTCCGACCAGGCGACCTGCAAGGGCATTGGCGAGCTGGGCCGGCGCAGCACCACGTAGCGGGCGCCCGGGTTCCACTCCAGCAGCTGGCCGACCGACCGCTTGCCGCCCGCAGCATGCACCTCCACGGGTTCGGGAAAGCTCAAGCATTCCCCCCCGTCGGTCATCAAGCCGCTGGGGAGCGGCCAAAACGCTTCGGGCTCGGAAATCTGCGTGGGCGGATCGTCGAGTGCGGCGGGTTGGGTGACTTGGTAGGGCTTTTCGTCGGGCATGGGCAAACCTCAGTCCCCCGAGCCTAGCGCAGGCGCGCGTGCGTTGCCTCCCGCGTTTTGTGGGGGGCGGACGCCAACGGGTAAACCCGGACCAAAAGGGCAACGCTTGACAAACTTCAAGGAAAAGCAAGGCCAAGCAGGACAGCATGGCGGCACGCTAGGCCCACCCCTTCAAGGGTGAGCTTGAGACGGAAACACGCTGAATGGACTGCCAGCCCTCCGCGGTCCGACAACAGGAGTCAAAAAAATGAAGTCTCCCAAGCTGTCCATGCTGGCCCTGGGTGCTGTGCTGGCCACTGGCGCTTTCGCCCAAACGGGCGCCCCCGAGATGACCCCGCAGGAAGTCGAGATCGGCAAGAAGATCTACTTTGAGCGCTGTGCCGGTTGCCACGGCGTGCTGCGCAAGGGCGCGACGGGCAAGAACCTTGAACCGCACTGGAAGAAAACGGCCAAAGACGGCACGGTCCAGGAAGGCGGCACGCTCAAACTTGGAACCCAGCGACTGGAGAAGATCATCGCCATGGGCACCGAGGGCGGGATGGTCAATTACGACGACATCCTGACCAAGGACGAGATCAACATCATGTCGCGCTACATCCAGCGCACGCCCGATGTGCCGCCCGAGTTCAGCCTGAAGGACATGGAAGCGTCCTGGAAGCTGCTGGTGCCGGTGGACCAGCGCCCCAAGAAGCAGATGAACAAGATCAACCTGGCCAACGTCTTTGCCATCACCTTGCGTGATACCGGCAAGCTGGCCTTGGTGGATGGTGACACCAAGAACATCTGGCAGGTGCTGGACACGGGCTATGCCGTGCACATCTCGCGCTTGTCGGCCTCGGGTCGCTACGTGTACACCGTGGGCCGTGACGGCTTGGTGACCTTGATCGACCTCTGGTACGAAACGCCCACCACGGTGGCCACGGTCAAGCTGGGTGCCGATGCCCGCTCGGTCGACACCTCGAAGTTCAAGGGCTACGAAGACAAGTACCTGATCGGTGGCACCTACTGGCCGCCCCAGTACTCCATCATGGACGGCGAAACGCTCAAGCCCATGAAGATCGTCTCGACCCGCGGCAACACCGTGGATGGCGAGTACCACCCCGAGCCGCGGGTGGCCTCGATCGTGTCCTCGATGATCAAGCCCGAGTGGGTGGTGAACGTCAAGGAAACCGGCCAGATCATGCTGGTGGACTACAGCGACATCAAGAACCTGAAGACCACCACGATCGAATCGGCCAAGTTCCTGCACGACGGCGGCTGGGACATGAGCAAGCGCTACTTCCTGGTGGCGGCCAATGCCTCGCACAAGATCGCCGCGGTGGACACCAAGACCGGCAAACTCGCTGCCCTGGTGGACACCAAGAAGATCCCGCACCCGGGCCGCGGTGCCAACTTCATCCACCCGCAGTACGGGCCGGTGTGGGCGACGGGCCACCTGGGCGACGCGGTGATCACCTTGATCTCCACGCCGTCCGAGAAGAAGGAGCACGCCAAGTTCAAGCAGCACAACTGGAAGGTGGTGCAAGAGCTGAAGACCGGCGGCGCGGGCAACCTGTTCGTGAAGACGCACCCGAAGTCCAGCAACCTCTGGGCCGACATGCCGATGAACCCCGAGCGGGAGAACGCCGAGGCCGTGTACGTCTACGACTTGAAGGACCTGAGCAAGGCGCCCAAGAAGCTGGACGTGGCCAAGGACAGCGGCTTGCCGGAAACCAAGGCCCTGCGCCGTGCCACCCACCCGGAATACAACCAGGCGGGCGACGAGGTGTGGATCTCGCTGTGGGGTGGCAAGACCGACCAGAGCGCCATCGTCATCTATGACGACAAGACGCTGAAGCTCAAGAAGGTGATCACCGATCCGCGCATCGTGACCCCGACGGGCAAGTTCAACGTCTACAACACGCAGCACGACATCTATTGATGTGCATCAACCCGGCCACCCCGGTGGCCGGGTTTTCCCTCTGCGGAGGCGTCTCAAAACCTTTGAACCATTCAAGCTTTTGACGCGCCCCCAAAAAACAACCAGAACAGGAGTTCCCCGTGGCCGATTCACCCACCCCCGGCTTTTTTGCCCGCTGTTGGCGCACCATCAAGTCGCCCAGCCGGTTGTCGTTGGGCACGTTGCTGTTGGGGGGCATCGTGACCGGGGTCATCCTGTGGGGCGGCTTCAACACCGTGGTCGAAATGACCAACAAAGAGTCCTTTTGCATCTCGTGCCACGAGATGAAAGACAACGTCTACAAAGAGTATTCCGAGAACACCATCCACTACACCAACCGCACCGGCGTGCGCGCGACCTGCCCGGACTGCCATGTGCCCAAAGAGTGGGGCCCCAAGATGCTGCGCAAGATTCAGGCTTCGCGCGAGCTCTATGGCAAGGTGATGGGCACGGTGGATACGCGCGAGAAGTTTGAAGAACACCGGCTGACCATGGCCCAGCGCGAGTGGGCGCGGATGAAGGCCAATGATTCGCTGGAGTGCCGCAACTGCCACACGCTGGGCAGCATGGACAAAGAAAAGCAAAAGCCCCGCGCCAAGAAGAGCCATGAGCTCGCGGCCAAGAACAACGAAACCTGCATTGACTGCCACAAGGGCATTGCGCACCACAAGCCCAAGAACATGCCGGAAGACGAGGAATAAGGAGAACTCCCCATGAAACGCACCCACATCACCACTGCCCTCACGACCGCCTTGTTGACCCTGAGCGCCGGATCGTTTGCCGCCGCGCCGGATTGGAGCAAGGTCCCGGCCGCCAAGCTCACCGTGTTTTATCCCGGGGCTTCGCCGATCGAGTGGATCACCAAGGGCAGCGAGCACGGCGGTGCACGCGGCCTCAAAAAGGGCGAAAGCTGCACCAGTTGTCATGCCGAAGAAGTGGCCGACATGGGCAAGAAGATCGTCACCGGGCAGAAGAACGAACCCCACGTGATCAAGGGCAAAGCCGGCGCCATTCCGGTCAGCGTGCAAGCCTCGCACGATGGCGCCAATTTGTACCTTCGCTTCACGTGGAAGCAGCCCGCGGGCGGTGCTGACAAGATGGACAAGGACAACGCGGTCAAGCTGGCCGTGATGTTCGAGGACAACAAGATCACCCGCGCCAACCTCAGCGGCTGCTGGGAGACCTGCCATGCCGATGCCCGCACGATGCCCGAGGGCAAGGATGACAAGAAAACCAAGTACGTGACTGATGGCAGCCTGGCC
Organism: Inhella gelatinilytica; assembly: GCF_016093295.1. GTDB lineage: Bacteria > Pseudomonadota > Gammaproteobacteria > Burkholderiales > Burkholderiaceae_C > Inhella > Inhella gelatinilytica. The sequence continues at coordinate 975,203 of NZ_JAEDAL010000001.1, forward strand.
TCGGGCAAGTTTTACGACTTGATCCAATGGACCAGCAAGGGCGGCAAGTTTGACGGCTACGTGGCGGACAAGCGCGTCATGGAAGGTGGCAAGGCCCTGGTCGATGCCAAGGGCGAAAAGAAGGGCGACGAGTGGAGCGTGGTCTTCACCCGCAAGCTCACCGGGGGGGACGGGGACGTGGCACTCGCTGCCGGCAAGACCGTCAACTTTGGTTTTGCCATTCATGACGACCACACGGCCGGGCGCTACCACCAGGTGTCGCTGGGCTACACGCTGGGTCTGGACGCCAAGGCGGACGTGACGGCGGCCAAACAGTAAGTGAACGTTCCCGCCGTGCAGCGGTCGCGCCGCGCTGGGTTTGCCCGTTTGATCGGGTGGGTCGGCGCGGCGTTTGGTTTTGCCGCCGCGCGGGCGCAGCCCGCGACGGTGGAGGTCCACATTCGCGACATGCGCTTCGAACCGGCGGAGCTTCGGGTGCCCGTGGGCACCACCGTGCGCTGGATCAACCGCGAAAAGCGCACCAGCCACTCCGTGCTGTTTGCGGACCTTCCGGAATCGCCCCGTTTCTTTCCTGACGAGCACTGGGAGCGTCGCTTCGACCAAGTCGGCGCTTACCCCTATGTCTGCGGGCCCCACCCCGAGATGCGGGGCCGCGTGGTGGTGGAGTCGTCTCCAGGTTAATCCCAGCCCATGACTTTCGTCGAACCTTAAGCCGCATCAAGGAATCGAGTCGGTGCAAGGCCTAGGCTGCAACCCTATTCTTTAAACCTGCGCGAAAGGCGCCCTATGAGCCGAGGACTTACCAGTCAGACCGCTCGCAACATCTTCTACGGCGGGACGGTCTTCTTTGCACTGCTGTTCGCAGTGATTGTGTTTCACACCGAGCAGCGCATACCCCAGCGATCGAATGCCGGCGAGATCACCCCAGCGGTGGTGCGCGGCAAACACATCTGGGAAACGCGCAACTGCATCGGCTGCCACACCTTGTTGGGTGAGGGGGCGTACTTCGCACCCGAGTTGGGCAACGTCTACACCCGTCGCGGGCCGGACTTCATCAAGGCCTGGATGAAGGCGCAGCCCACGGGGGCCCCGGGCCGCCGCCAGATGCCGAATTTCCACCTCAATGACCAGCAGCTCGACGATCTGACGGAGTTCCTCAAGTGGACCAGCAAGATCAACACCGAGCAGTGGCCGCCGAACATTGAAGGGTGATCAACCATGGCAACCGCACAAATCAAATATTCGTCACAGGCGGTGTCGCGCCTGTACTTCATGGGCGCCATTGGCCTGTTCGTGGGGCAGATCCTCTTTGGGGTGGCCCTGGGTCTGCAGTACCTGATCGGCGACCTGCTCTTCCCCGCCATCCCCTTCAACATCGCCCGCATGGTTCACACGAACCTGCTGATCGTGTGGCTGTTGATGGGCTTCATGGGCGCGGCCTATTACCTCATTCCGGAAGAGGCCGAGACCGAGCTGTACAGCCCCAAACTGGGCATCGCGCTCTTTTGGATCTTCCTGGTGGCAGGCGCGCTGACCATCCTCGGCTACCTGCTCGTGCCCTACGCCACGCTGGCGGCGGCCACCGGCAATGACCTGCTGGCCACCATGGGTCGGGAGTTCCTGGAGCAGCCGCTGCCCACCAAGCTGGGCATTGTGGTCGTGGCGCTTGGCTTCCTCTTCAACATCAGCATGACCGTGCTCAAGGGACGCAAGACCGCGATTTCCTTGGTGCTGCTGATGGGGCTGTGGGGCTTGGCGCTGATGTTCCTGTTCAGCTTCGTCAACCCCAGCAACCTGGTGCGCGACAAGATGTACTGGTGGTTCGTCGTCCACCTCTGGGTGGAGGGCACGTGGGAGTTGATTCTGGGCGCCATGCTGGCCTACTTGCTGGTGAAAACCACGGGCGTGGACCGCGAAATCATCGACAAGTGGCTGTACCTGATCATTACCTTTGCGCTGGTCACTGGCATCTTGGGCACGGGTCACCACTTCTACTTCATCGGGCTGCCGGGTTATTGGCAGTGGATTGGCTCGGTCTTCAGCGCGCTGGAACCGATCCCGTTCTTCATGATGACGCTGTTTGCCTTCAACATGGTGCAGCGCCGCAAGCGTGAACACCCGAACCAAGCGGCGGTGCTCTGGACGGTGGGCTGCGCGGTGATGGGCTTCCTGGGCGCGGGCCTGTGGGGCTTCATCCACACGCTGAGCCCGGTGAACTACTACACCCACGGCAGCCAAATCACTGCGGCTCACGGCCACCTGGCTTTCTATGGGGCTTATGTGATGGTGGTGATCGCGATGATCAGCTACGCCATGCCCATCCTGCGCGGCCGCGAGTGCAACCCGCAGCGCGCCCAGAACATGGAAATGTGGAGCTTCTGGGTGATGACACTCAGCATGGGCGTGATGGTGCTGGCCCTGACCGGCGCGGGCATCCTGCAAGTCTGGCTGCAGCGCATCCCGACCGAGGGCGCGATGGGCTTCATGCAAACCCAGGACCAACTGCGCTTCTTCTACTGGGTGCGCCTGGGCGGTGGCGTGGGCTTCCTGCTCGGTCTGCTGATGTACCTGTCCAGCTTCTTTATGGATCCCGGAGAGGATGAACCGGCGGGCCGTCTGGCTCAAGCCTGATTGCTGACGACACTGTCGTTCTGACAACCTCCCAACGCCCGGCTTGCCGGGCGTTGTTCTTGGTGGGTGCCAGTCGCACTGTGGCGTTACCTTGCGACAACGGCTCGGCGTGCCGCAGGGCGCACCGCGTCGTCGTCGTGGGGGCCGAGCGTGTGGGTCCGGAGCGGGGCTTGAACGCTTGGGTGCAAGGCCTGGACGGGGCAACCCCCGGGGCCCAGACGGCTCGGGGCGATGCTCAGCGCGGTGGAATCTGCGCGCGCGCGCCTTCGGCCTGGGCTTGCAGCAGGGTTGCCAGCGCGCTGGGCTCCAAGGGTCGGGACAGCCCAAAGCCTTGGTAGAGATCGCAGTGCAGGGCATTCAGGCAATCCCAATCAGCCCGGGCTTCTACCCCTTCGGCCACCACCTGCATCTCCAGCGCATGGGCCACCCGAACAATGGCCTCCACGAGCACGCGGGCGTCGGGGCTGCGGGCCAGGCCGTGAATAAAGACCCGGTCGATCTTGAGCTTGCGGCAACGCAGGCGGCGCAGGTAAGACAAGGAGCTGTAGCCCGTTCCGAAGTCGTCGATGGACAGGGTGTAGCCGTGCTGCTGCAGCAAGGTCACCATGGAGTCTGGTGCTTCCAGGTCCTCAAACAACGTGCCCTCGGTGAGTTCGAACTCCAGCACCTCGGGCTGCAACCCCAAGCGGGTGAGGGTGTCCAGCAGGCGCTGACGCTGGCGAGGCTGGCGGCACTGTCGGGACGACAGGTTGAAGGCCACCGGAACCGGCGCGAGGCCGAGTTGACGCCACTGCTCCAGGTCCCGGGCCAGCAACTCCAGGGTGTGCAAGCCCAGCTCCACGATCAGCCCCGAGGCCTCGGCCAGGGGAATGAACTCGGCGGGTGAAACGGCACCCCGCTGCGGGTGGGCCCAGCGCGCCAGGGCTTCGACCGACACCATGCGCCCGCTGGCATCGAACAGCGGTTGGTAGACCAAGCGCAGATGCTGATCGGAAAGCGCCGCGCGCAGGTCTTGCTCCAAGCGTGCCCGCGCTTCTTGGGCCGCACCGAGGCCGGGGGAGTACACCTGAAAGCCGTCTTTGCCCGTTTGCTTGGCCAGCGCCAGGGCCACATCGGCGCAGCGCAGGGCGGCACTGGCGTTGTCGGCGTGCGCGGGCAACAGCGCAATGCCCACGGAGACGTGGGTGGGCAGCCATTCCCCCACGGGCACGGGCAACAGGGCCACCACCTGGGCGGCGACGTTGCGCACGTGGCCTTCGTCGGCCGGTGCGCGCAGCAGAATGGCAAATTCGTCGCCGGCCAAACGGGCGCACAAGTCGGTGCTGCGAACCAGGGCGCTCAGGCGCTGCGCCACCTCGCACAGCAATTGATCGCCAATCTCGTGGCTGTGCGTTTCATTGATTTGTTTGAAGTTGTCGATGTTGATGACCAGCACCGCCGCTTCTTGCCCTGACGCCGCCGCCTCCTCCAACGACTGGCGAAACGATTCCCGGTTGGGCAATTGGGTCAGGCTGTCGAAATGCGCCAGGAATGCCGTGCGCTTGGCGGCCGCCCGGACCTCGGCCCGCAAGCGTCGCGTGGCCAGCAGGGCCAGCAGCAAGCCGGCCGCCACCATGCCCGACGCCGTGAGGACGAAGCGCAGCAAGTCCATCCACACGCCAGACCGGCTGGCCTGCACCCGCAGCAGGCCCACGGACTCGCGCTGGGCCCGCACCGGCACCTCCAAGGTCTGCTGCCCGGCCCAGTCGTCCAGTGCGCCCATGGGGCCCTCACCCCGCTGATAGTTCGCCAGCACCTGGCCATTGGGTTTGAGCAATTGCGCCTGCTCAATGGCGGGGGCGCTGCGCAGGGCCTTGAGGATTTCCAGGGCCTCGCTGCGGTTCTCAAAGACCACGGTGGCCGAGGCGTTGTCCGCCACGATTTGCGCCTGGACTTTGAGGTCCTCTTCAAAGCGCCGCTGCAACTCCACAAACTGCACAAAGGCCAACAGCGGCAGGATGGGCAGCAGCATGGCGATGCCCAGCACCAAGCTCCTGCGCACCGAGGGCAGGCGGCGGGGGAATGGGGCTGAGGCGCTCACCCGCTTTTCTTGACAAACCGAGTCAGGCGCAGGAGCCGGGCGCTGACGTCCAGGCCCGCCCGTCGCGTGGCATCCAACTCGATGTCAAAAACCACCCGGCCCTCCTCGGTGTGCAGGTTCAACATGGCACCATGATCCATCAGGCCTGGGGTGTCTGTCACCACCAACGCGCCGCTGGGTGCGCTCCACCCAGGTTCCCCACTGACCAGCACCACATGGCAGCCCAGGAGTTGGTGGCGCGTCGCGCTGCGGATCTTGAGGGCGTGTTGGTTGAGGGTTTGGCCGGCAAACGGGCTGACGTGCTGCGCGAGCGCGGAGTCATCCGTCAAGCAAATTTGCAGGGCTTGCAAGTCCCCAAGGGCGGCTGGTGGCCACTCCACAAACTTCAGGATCTTGAGCAGCACCTGAGCCTTGAGCTGGGGAGCGGCCGTGGCCTGAGCTTGGGCATGCGCGAGTGCCCAAGGCCCCGTCCAGAGCGCCAGCAGCAGGGGGATCAGGCGCCGCATGCCCTACCAGCTCAGTTGCCAATCCAGACGCAGGGTGCGCCGGGGGTGGGGGACACGCAGCAAGGCCTCGTTCTCGGGGCCCGCCGGATCAAAGCTGCGGGCATCGGTCAAGTTTTGAACCCGCAGCATCCAGTGCTGCCCGGTCCAGCCGGTGTAGCGCAGGGCGGCGTGGGCGAGCCACTGGGCGGGCGCGTCGACGCGCCCGGTGCGGGCGCCCTGCCCCTGCGCCTCCAGCGCCACACCCCAGTGCGGAGCGAGCGAGGCCATCCAATGCCCCTTGAGCACCCAGCGGGGGGCATTGCTCAGCCGCTCCCCGCCCTTATGGGCCTGCATCAAGGTCAGGTCCAGCCGCCACTGGTGATCGGCGCGTACGCGCTGTTGCCAACTCAGCTGCAAGCCCTGGCTGTGCACGTGGTCGTGGTTCAAATAGCGAATCACACCGGGCGTGTCGGTGGGGGCCGGTTCGATCAAGTCGCGCAGTCGGGTCTGGTAGACGCTCAGCCCCAAGGCGCTGTGCGCATCCAGTTCGCGCTCCCAGGCCAACTCTGCGCTGCGCAGCCGTTCGGGCCCCAGGTTGGGGTTGGCTTGTTGCGAGACGCCCCCGTCGTCGTAGAAACGCTCGGCCAGGTTGGGGGTGCGAAAGGCTTGGCCGAGCATCAGCTTGTAGGCCTCGCCCGGCTGGGCGCGAAACACCAGGGCCAGGCGCGGTGACGCGTGGGCCGCGAAGCCGCGGATGTGATCCACCCGGGCTCCCGTGGTGAGTTGCAACCGGGGCGAGAGTCGCCACTGATCCTGCAGGTACAAGCCCGCGCTGTGGCTGCGCTCCTGGCTGTCCAGGTAGGTGGTGGCGGGGCTCAGGTCAAAGTTGCGCTGCAAACCCCGGGGCACGGAGCGAACCTCCACCCCCAGCAGCCACTCGTGATTGAGCCACCCCCGCCACTGCACCCGGCCGTCCACATTGATCCACCGACTGCGGGCCAAGTCGCGGTTGATCAACGCGTCCGGGTAAACGTAGTGCCCGTCAAACCCCGTGCCCCCCACGCCCACACGCAGGCTGCGCCGCAGGGCGTCGGTCCAGTCCTCTTCGTAGGCCAACTCGGCGTGCCAGGAGCGGTCCACATAGCGGGTGCCGGCCGCGCCGGGCACGGTGCCGTAGGGGGCCGTGGCCAGGGCTTTGTCGCGCTCCAGCGCAGAAAGGCTCAGTCGCCAAGCTCCGGCGCGCAACTTGGCAAAGAGCGACCGTTGATCCAGGGCATCCAGGCCGCGCAACGCACCGCTGGGCAGCCCCAATTCGGGCAGCTCCAGTGTTTCCCCGCGGCTGCGCTGAAACTGGGCCCCGATGAAGACGTCCACCGCTCCGCCCTGACCGTACTGCAGCAGCGCGCGGCGGCCTCCAAACTGGCCCACCGAGCCCTTCACCCGGACCCCCGGGGCATCAGCCCCGTCAAGGGTCACCAAATTGACGGCCCCCAGCAGGGCGTTGCTGCCGTAGATGGAGGAGCTGGGCCCGTAAATCAGCTCCAGGCGTTTGACCCATTCGGCGGCCAGCGGGAACTCCGTGTCGGGTAGGGCTTGGTCGTACAAGGCGTCATTGCTGCGAAAACCATCGATGGCCATCAGCAGCCGGGCGTTGTAATCCCCTGGCCGGTTGAAGCCCCGCAGGCCCACGCCCACGTATTGGCGCGAATGGCTCAAATGGATACCGGGTAAGCGGGCCAGCATTTCGGACACCTGACGCAGCCCCAGCAGCTCCACCTCTTGGCGGCCGATCACGGCCACTGGCGCCGGCGCATCCAACAGGCTCTGCGCGTAGCGCGAGGGTCCTTCGACTTCGCGCTGTAGCAGGGCTTCCAGTTCGTCCGTCTCGGCCTCGGCGGCCGATCCGGTCGGGGCCCAGGCAGCGAGGCAAGCAAGGATCAAGGGCTTGAAAAGGGCCATGACAAAGGCTTCCAGCCTGCCACAGGCTGCTCGATGGAGGGGATGCCCCATTCTGCGGTGGATTGCCGGGGTCTGAATCCGGATTGATCCTGCTTAAGGCACGCCGGCCCGTGTCCCCGTACGCTATGGCCCATCACCCATGAAACGGGGCCGCGCCCCCTGGATGCCCCATGTTGTCCCCCAAGACTGTCGCCCCTGCGGTTGAAGCCCCCCACTACTTGGCGCAAGGGCTGGAGTGCGAGCTGTTCGAACAGGCCTTCCAAGCCCGCCTGCCGCTGCTCCTCAAGGGGCCGACCGGATGCGGCAAGACGCGCCTGGTGGAGCACATGGCGGCGCGCCTGGGGCGGCCGCTGATCACGGTCAGCGGGCACGATGATCTGGGCGCCGCCGACCTCACGGGCCGCTACCTCATTGAAGGCGGCGACACCCGCTGGGTCGACGGGCCCTTGACCCGCGCCGTGCGCGAAGGCGCCATCTTTTATTTGGACGAGGTGGTCGAGGCGCGCAAGGACATCACCGTGGTGCTGCACCCGCTGGCGGATGACCGCCGGGTGCTCCCCGTGGACCGCACCAACGAGCTGCTGCACGCTGCGCCGGGCTTCATGCTGGTGCTCTCCTACAACCCGGGCTATCAGCATCTGCTCAAGGGCCTCAAGCCCAGCACGCGCCAGCGCTTTGTGGCGCTCTCGATGGACTACCCCGTGCCGGCGCTGGAAGCGCGTATCGTGCAGCAGGAGTCAGGCTGCAGCGAGGCCGTGGCCCAGCAGCTCGTGCAGCTGGCGCAAGCCTTGCGGCGCCTGACCGATCACGACCTGGAAGAAACCGCCAGCACGCGCCTTTTGGTGATGGCCGCGCGCCTGCAACAGGGGGGCATGCCGCTGGCGCTGGCCGTGCGGGCGGCCGTGATCGAGGCGCTGAGCGACGACACGGCCACGGTGGCCGCGTTGGTGGAGGTGCAGCGTGCCGTGCTCGGTGACTGAAACCCCGCCGGCGGCCGAGGCCTCGCGCCTTGCCCGCCTGCAGCGCACGCGACGGGTGCTGCAAATCGGGTTCTTTGCCCTGTTCCTGCTGGCCCCGGCGCTGGATCTGCTGCGCTTTGATTTGCACGAAGCGCAGTTGTGGTTTCTTGGTCAGCGGTGGAGCCTGGGCATTGACGCCTTCCGGGCCGGTGAGATCAGCGCCAACCAGGTGGCGATGAATATCTTATTGCGCGCCATCGTGCCGGGCGTGCTCTTCGTGGCGGCGTTTCTCACCGTGGCCTACCGCTGGGGACGGCTCTACTGCGGTTGGTTGTGCCCACATTTCAGCCTGGTGGAGTTGCTGAACCGCCTGCTAGCCCGCGCCAGCGGCAAGCTCAGCCTGTGGGACCGTGAGCGCGTGCCAGGCCCCCCTGCCCGTTCGGTGTACTGGGCGCTATACGGTGGCACGGCGCTGCTCTTCGGCTTTGTGTGGTCCATCACCTTGCTGACTTACCTGCTGCCCCCGGCCGAAATTTGGGGCCGGCTCTTGAGCGCCAGCCTGACGCCCAACCAGGCGCGGTTTTTGTTCATCGCCTGGGCGGTGTTTGCGCTGGAGTTGCTGTTGGCGCGGCACCTCTTCTGCCGCTTTGGCTGCGCAGTCGGGTTCTTCCAAAGTTTGGCCTGGATGGCCAACCCCAAGGCCCTGGTGGTCAGCTTTGCGCGGCCGCGGGCAACCGAATGCCGGGGCTGCGAGCCGGGCCCCGACTCGTGCGAGAACGCCTGCCCCATGCGGCTGCGCCCGCGCAACATCAAGCGGCTGATGTTCAGTTGCGTCCAGTGCGGGCAATGCCTCAGCGCCTGCGAGCACTCGCACGCCCAGCGGGGCCAGGACCCCAACCTGGTGTGGACCGTCGGCGTGGACGCCCTGCGCGAAACGCTGAAGCAGCGAAAGGCGGGGGACTGACATGGAAGAGTGGATCGGCGCCAAGTGGGACCGCTTCGTCACCCGACAGGCCTCTACCGAGTCGGCGGCTGCGGCCGTGAGCTTGGCGTCCGTGCAGCGCAGCATTGAACTGGTGCTGCACGCGGGCGGCGGGCATGCGCGTCTGGCTGCCGCCACCCCGGTCCGGGTCGGTGGCCAGCGCGGCTTTTGGCAGCGGGTGGCCGGCGCGGGGCAGCGGGCGCCGCTGGCCCAATTGGACCCCGAGGTGCTGGCCTTGCCCGAGCAGCTGGCCGTGCATGCCGACCCGGCGCTGAACCGCGACCTCTACCTGTGGCTGGCCGCGCTGGCGGCGCATTACGAGCTGGCGGCCGGTCTGGGTTGGCTGGCCGGCAACCAAGTCGCCACACGCGCGGCGCTGGCGGCGTTTCCAGGTTTGCGAGCGGTGTTTCGGCGCCTCGTGGCGGCGGAACTTCAGCTGCGTGCGCAGCAGCCGGTCGAAGGCGCCGAGCGGGTGGTGCAGCACGCCCTAAAAGCTGCGGCAGCAGGGGTCGACGGCACGGAAGAAGGGGAGGACGGGGCGGGAGGGACCGGCGAGGTGGACCCGCTCACTGTGGCCCCCGTGTGGGTGTGGCTGCGCCCCGCTCTGGCGGGGGCCGGTGGCGAGGCCCTGCCGGGTCATGGCGAAGGCGAAGGGCCGCGCACCAAACTGCAGCACCTGCCGCAGCGTCGGCGCGTGCAGCGACAAGATGGTCAAGAGGCGTCACGCAACCCTTTTTTGCTCGGCGCAAAAACCGAGTGGATCAAGACCTTTGCCGACCCCTTTCAGATCGACCGCGCCCAGGATGACGAGGACGACGGCGACGCCGATGTGGCCGCCGAAGAACTGGAAACCCTGACCCTGCAGCGACCGGAAGGCCAGCGCCGAGCGGCCCAGGTGCGCTTCGACCTGGACCTGCCGGCGGCGTCGGCCGACGACGAGCTCGTGGGCGAGGGCGAGTGGCTGCCCGAGTGGGATGCCAAGCAGCAGCGCTTGCAGCCGCGCCGCGTGCTGGCCCAGTGCTACATGCCGCGCAACCCCAGCCTGTGGACACCCGACGCTGCCTTGCGCGTGCAGGCGGCCCAGGTGCGCCGGCGCATGGAGTTGCAGCAGGCGGCGCCGCGCTGGTTGCGCGCCCAGCGCGAGGGCGAGCAGATCGACCTGGATGCTTGGGTGCGGCACCGCGCTCACCCGGTGGGCACGGCGGCGGTGTACGAACGCCGGGTGCGCGCCCAGCGCGAGCTGGCCAGCCTCTTGCTGGCCGATCTGTCGCTGTCCACCGACGCCCACGCCAACAACGAGCAGCGGGTGATCGAGGTCATCCGCGACGCGCTCTACACCTTCGGCGAGGCCCTGGCGGGCAGCGGTGACGCCTTCGCCATGCTGGGCTTCAGTTCGGTGCGGCGCCAGCTGCGTCTGCACGAGCTCAAGGGCTTTGACGAGCGCTGGAGCGACCCGGTGCGGGCGCGCCTCGGGGCGCTGAAGCCCGGCTACTACACCCGCATGGGCGCTGCGCTGCGCGCCGCCACCCGCCGCCTGGAGGCTCGGCCTGAGCGCCAGCGCTTGCTGATATTGCTCACCGACGGCAAGCCGCACGACCTGGACGGCTACGAGGGCCGCTGGGGCCAAGACGACACCCGCCAAGCCGTGCAGGAAGCGCGGGCTGCGGGCCTGCTGCCCTTTGCCGTCTCCATCGACGAAACCGCCCCCGAGGTGCTGCCCGCCCTCTTCGGCGACAAGGCCTGGGCCTGGGTACGCCGTCCCGAAGACCTGCCGCTGCGCTTGGCGGCGCTCTATGGTCAGTTGACGCGTTGACAGGGGCGGGGGTCGCGCCTAAGGTGTAGGTCTCTACCCGGCCTTTCGCCGCTACCAATGCCCCCACCCCCCGCCACGCTGTACTTCCTCTGCGGCAAGATGGCCGCCGGCAAGTCCACCCACGCGCAGGCACTGGCGCAGCAGCATCAGGCGGTGCTTTGGGTCCAGGATGAGCTGCTGGAGACGCTGTACCCCGGCGAGATCTTGAACCTGGGGGACTTTGAGCGCTGCTCCGCGCGGTTGCGCGCCGCCCTTGGCCCTGGGGTCCAGGCTGTGTTGCACAGAGGGATCGATGTGGTGCTGGATTTCCCAGGCAACACGGTCCGTCAGCGGCAGTGGTTTCGGGCGCTGTTCGAGGGCGCCGGTGCGGCGCACGAACTGCACTGGGTCGATGCCTCGGATGCGCGGTGCAAGCGGCAACTGCGGCAGCGCAGCGCCCATTTGCCGCCCGGATCGCCCTGGACCACAGAGGCGGAGTTCGATGCCGTCACGGCCTTCTTCCAAGCCCCAACGGCGGACGAGGGGTTTCATGTCGTGCACTGGCCTCGGAGTTGAACCCCGCGAGGAGCCGGTCGCCAGCCGGGGCCAAACATGGGAGCATCGACCCCGCAGGCGGTGCGCCGCCCGCTCTCGCGGCCGGAGGGGCCGCACCGTCAAGAGGAGGGCGTCATGAGTGCCTTCAACGTGGTTCGGTTTCGGGTCAAGCCCGGGCAAGAGGCGGCGTTTGTGGACGCCCACCGGGACCTCGCGCCGGCTTGGCCGGGCCTGCGCCGGTTCGCCCTGGTGCAAACAGGGGCTTCCAGTTTTTGCCTGATCGGGGAGTGGCAGGACATGGCCAGTATTGCCGCCGCGCGCCCCGCGATGGGGGCCCAGTTGGACCGCTTTCGCGCGCTGCTGGAGGACTTGGGCGGCGGGCTGGGGGTCACCGATCCGGTGTCGGGCGAGGCCGTGCTCGAGGTGCAGCAGGTGTCCGCTCCCACTGGGCCTTGATGCGCATCAAGCTCTGAGGCCCAGGGGGCCCGCACACTGTGCGCCATGCTTGAAAACCGCCCCTTCGATACCCCTCGATTTCTGAGTCGCCAGCCGTTGTTCAGCGATGTGGAAGAGCACGCGCTGCACCGTTTGGCCGAGGCTTGCCAATTGCGCCGCCTGGAGCGGGGTGAGATGGTGTTCCATGTGGGGGATCCCTGCGAGGCGTTTTGCATCACCGTGGTGGGGCAGGTCAAGCTCTATGTGATTGCCCCCAACGGCAACGAAAAGGTGATCGAGCTGATCGGGCCGGGCGGCAGCTTTGGCGAGGCGCTGATGTTCCTGGGCCGGCCGTACTTGGTGAACGCGCAGGCCCTGGCCGACACGACGCTGCTCTTCGTGCCGCGTCAGGCGCTGGTCAATGAGTTGGAGGCCGACCCGAAGTTCGCCATGCGCATGCTGGCCGGTTTGAGCCGCCGCCTGCACGGACTGGTGGGGGATGTGCAGGCCTATGCCTTGCAGTCGGGCGTGCAGCGGGTCATCGGCTACTTGCTGCGCGGTGCCGGGGACGAGGAGAGCGAGCTGGTGGTGTCGCTGCCGGTCAGCAAGGCCACGCTGGCCTCGCGCCTGTCGCTGACGCCCGAGTACTTTTCACGCGTGCTCCGCGAGTTGGAGTACGCCGGCTTGATTGAGGTGGACCGGCGCGACATCCACATCAAGGACGCCCACCGGCTGGCCACGTATCAAACCACCGGGGCCTGAAAGAACAGCGGCTGCGCCCGCGGGGCGCTGCGCAGGCCCAGCCACCGTTGTCGCACCTGGGCTTTGAGCCCTTCGGCGGCCAGCATCTGGTCGAGCTGCGGCAGGGCCAAGTCGCGAAGCGCTGACAGGCTGACCCACAACACCGGCTGATCGGCGGTGTCCGCTACCGGCTGCACGTCGACCACCCCCGTGTGGGCGGCCAAGCGCTGGGGCAGATCCGGTGCAAACGGGCCTTGCAACAGCACGGAGGCCACCGCCTGCTGCTGGGCTCGGTGCGGCGGAGCCAGGCTCAGCCCGTGCAGGTCCCCCGCGTCTTGCCAGCGGCGCAACTGCGCCAACACCTCGCGTTCGCTGCGGCCCAGCTCGCTGGCCACGGCCTGGAACGGGTGGGCGCACAGGGGCAAACCACCTTCCAAACGTCGAGCCAATTCCGGGTCGGTGCACGGGCCCCCGTGCTCGCCGCAGGTGCAGTGCCGGCAGGCGGGTTCGGGCAGGCCGATCCACAGCAGGTCGACTTGGGCGTCCTGCTGTGCCCAGGTGCTCAGCGACGCCTGTTGCTGACGCAGCGCGCTGCTGCTGCGGGCCTGCAGCTCAAACACCACGCCTTGGATGTCACCCTCGCACCATTCCACCCATGCGGTGCCGGGCAAGGCCACCAGGCGTTGCAGCCCCGCTTGCTCGGCTTCGGGGGGGCCCTGCAAGTGGCCGCGCAGGCGCCAAGCGCTGACGCGTGCACCCCACTGCACGCGAGGGCCCTGCAAGGTGCCCTGACGCTGCAGCGTTTGGCACTGGGTCAGCAATTCGCGCAGGCTGGCGCCGGTTTGGCGGGCCAAAACCTGAAAGGGGGAGGCTTGAAGGGGGAACCCCTCTTGCCACCCGTGTTGAAGGGCCTGTCCGAGGCCTGCGCAAACGCTTCCCATGATGGGGGGCGATGGTGCGGGTTGCCGGTGAGGCGGGCCTTGACCCACTTCAAGTGGGGCGCGTCGGGGCCTCGGGGTTTGCACTGACGCAAACTTCGCTGACCGTGAGCTTGAAGTGCATCAAAGTGCGTTGGCCGCCGAGCCGGCACGCTTACGCCTGTTCCGACTCTTCAAAAAGAACCATGCTCCGACTGACTCCTTTGGCTGGCGCGATGCTGCTGCTGGCTCCCCTGGGTGCCCAGGCCCAGGCCTTGAGTGCCACGCTGCCGGCCGTGGTGGTGAGCGCCACGCGCCACGCCTTGCCCCTCATTGACGCCCCGGCAGCGATGACGGTGGTGACGGCCGAACAACTGGCCGAACGGGGCACCGACAACCTGCTGCAAGCGCTGCGCGCCGAGCCGGGTGTGACCAGCTTCGGCCGTCCGATTGGCGGCCGCAAGGCGCTGGCCCTGCGCGGCATGGACCCGCGCCACACGCTCATCCTCGTGGACGGCAAGCGCATCGCCGCCAGCGATGGGCTGGTGGGGGCGTCCGACTTCCAACTGGATTGGACCGGCGGTGTGGACATTGAGCGCGTCGAAGTGGTGCGCGGGCCCATGTCCGTGCTGTACGGCGCCGAGGCCCTGGGCGGCGTGATCAACGTCATCACCCGCCCCCTGCCCGACCGCTGGGGTGCCACGGTTTTCTTGGAAGGTCGTGATGGCGACGGAGGCGGCACGGGGCACCGGGCGGGCGCATCGCTGCGCATGCCGCTGGGCGCGGGGCTGAAGGCGGCCTTGTCGCTGAGCGACAGCTACCGCGCCAGCACCCCATCGGGCAGCGACGCCCGCATCAGTGCCGTGGAGGGGCGCCACCCCACAGAAGTCGCGCTGCGGCTGGAGGCTGAGCCCGCCAAGGGCCATCGTCTGAACCTCGACGTGCGCGGCAGCGACGAGGACCGCTGGCTCGAAGCGCGTGAGCGCAGTGGCCTGCGTCGCTATCACGAGAGCTTTCACACGCTGGAGCGCCGCCACGCCGCGCTGGCCTGGGAGGCGCAATGGGCCAGTGGCTGGGAGAGCCAGCTGCGCACCTACGGCACGGAGTTGGCCGTGAGCAACCTCAAAACCAATGGCGTGGCTTCGCTGCGCCCCAACACGCTGAACGACCGGGTGCTGGAAGGGCAGGTGGGGGGTGATCTTGGGCGCGACCACCGCCTGACTGCGGGCTTTGAGTTGCGCAACGAGCAGCTCGACAACAGCGGCTTGCCCGGTGGTCACGCCGAGGCCGATCACCGCTCGGTGTACGGTCAGATGGAGAGCCGTCTGAGCAAGGGCTTCACGTTGACGGCCGGTCTGCGCAGCGACGACACCGACCGTTTCGGGCGTGAACTCAGCCCGCGCGTCTATGGGGTCTGGAAAGTGGCGCCGCAGTGGGTCGTCAAGGGCGGGTACGGCCACGGCTTCAAAGCCCCCAACCTGAAGCAGATCGACCCCAGCTACCGCGAGGATGAAGGCCCCAACACCTACATCGGCCGTGCGGACCTGAGCCCTGAAACCAACGACAACGTGGAGTTGGGTGCCAGCTGGGAGGGCGGCGCCTGGGCGGCCTCCGGCATGGCCTTTCGCAACCGCATCCGCGACCTGATCCTCCCGCGTCTCATCAGCGGCAACGCAGCGCGCGGCACCTACCAGTTCGAGAACCTGGACGCCGCCGTGATCCAAGGGGTGGAACTGGCCCTGGCCTGGCGCCAAGGCCCGTGGCATGTGCAAGCGCACACCACGCTGCTGAATGCCAAGGACGACAAGGGCTGGCCGCTGGACAAGCGCGCCCGTGAAGTCAGCGGCGTGCGCCTGGACTACCGCGCCGACGCCTGGAGCGCCGGCCTGGCTTGGGAGCGCCAAGCGCGCCTGTACCTGGCCAGCAGCACCGCCGGCCAGCCGCCGCAGGCGGTGCCGCGTCTGAACCAGATCAACCTGTACGCGACCCTGCGTCTGAGTCCCCAGATTCGGCTGCGGGCGGGCGTGGACAACCTGGGCAACCTGCGCCTGGCTGAAAAGAGCCCGCTCTTCAGCTATGAGGAGTTGCCGCGCAGCTTCCGCCTGGGGGTTGAGGCGCGCTGGTGAGCCCAGAGCTCTACGTCGCGCTGCGCCACAGCCACCTGGGCCTGGTTAGTCTGAGTGTGGCCTTGTTCGCGCTGCGCGGCTTGGGGGCCTTGAGCGGGGCCGCCTGGCCCCTGCGGCCCGCGGCGCGAGGGCTGAGTGTCGCCATCGACGTCGTGCTGCTGCTCACGGGCGTCAGCCTGGCCGTCGGGCTCCAGGTCAGCCAGGCTTGGCTCCCGGTCAAACTGGGATGGCTGGTGGCTTACATTGGGCTGGGCAGTCTGGCGCTCAAGCGGGCGCCCACCCGCGCGGCCAAGGCCCTGGCCTTTGTGCTGGCCTTGGGCTGTGTGACGATGCTGGTGGGGGTGGCGCGCGCCCATCATCCGCTGGGGTGGTTTGCATGAATCTGTTCAATTCGCCGAGTGTGGGCTTTGAAGCCCCGTTTGACATGCTCCAGGCCTGCCATGAGCGGGTGGAGCGCATGCTGGCCTTGCTGGAGCGTCTCGCCGCCTATTTGGCGGACCACCTGGCCGACCCCACTGCCCAGCAGGCGGCCCACGATGTGATGCGGTACTTCGATATGGCGGCCCCGCACCACCACGAGGATGAGGAGCGGCATGTCCTGCCGCGATTGCGGCAAACCGGCCACGCCGCGTTGGCAGACCGGCTGGCGCAGGACCACCAGCGCATGACCACCGCGTGGGCGGCGCTGCGCGTGCAGCTCGTGGACCTGCAGGCGGGCATCAAGCCGGCGACCGACACGTGGCCGGCCTTCGTGGCGCTGTACCGCGCCCACATTGCCCTGGAAGAAGGCGAGGCCTTTGTGCTGGGGGCCCAAGGTTTGAACGCGGCCGACCTGGCCCACATGGGTCAGGAAATGGAAAGTCGCCGGCGCGGCTAGGCCCAAGGGGCGCCTGAAGCCCTGCGCGCCAGAGACAATGCGGGGTCGCCTCACTGGGCGACTCCTTTTTTTCGCCCCTTTTCCTCCCATCGGGCGCCTTTTCATCCTGTTCAAAGCCGAAATATGTCCGCTTCTGTTTGCCGTATTGCCGTTTTCTACGACGGCACCTATTTCAACAAGGTCAGCAACTACTACCTCTATCAACACGAACGCCGCGCCCGTCTGTCGCTCAAAGGGATTCACGACTTCGTCTGCGCCGAGGTGGCCCGCCTGGAAGGCGCGCACCTGAGCCGCTGCCAGGTGGTCGACGCCAGCTATTTCCGCGCCCGCCTGACCGCCCCCATGGCCCAAGAGCGCGACCGCCTGTATGGCGAGCGCATGTTTGAAGACATGCTGGTGCGCGCCGATGTGAACCTGTACCAGCAGCATGTCACGGTGCTGGCCGATGGCAGCTTTGAAGAACGCCGGGTCGATGTCTGGATGGCGCTCGAAGCCTACGAGGCGGCCGTGCTCAAGCGCTACGACGTGGTGGTGCTGCTCACGGGGGACGGTGATTTCGTGCCCCTTGTGCGCAAGCTCACCGGCCTGGGCACGCGGGTGATGCTGCTGGGCTGGGACTTCAGTTTCGAGCGCGAGGGCAAGTTGCACCGCACGCAGGTCAGCCACGCCCTGCTGGAGCGGGCCACCTACCCGGTCATGATGGGCGAAGTGATTGAGCAGCGCCGCGACGAGGCCTTGATCAACGGCCTGTTCTTTGCCCGCGCCCCCGAGTTCAGCCCACGACCGGCCGCGCCGCAGGCCGCCCTGACCGCTGCCCCCGCCCCCACGCCCGAAGAGTTGGACGCCGACGAGCGCCCGGGTGTGCTCGCCAACTGGTTTGCCGACAAGGGCTACGGCTTCATCCGCCCCACCCTGGGCGGCGACAACCTGTTCTTCCACGTCTCCGAATTGGTGGAAGGCGACGCCCTGGACCTGCAACCCCAGAGCGCCGTGAGCTATCACATGGTGCAGGGCGACCGCGGGCCGGTGGCCAAACAGGTGCGCTTGCTGCGCGCCTAACCGCAACGCTGCCCGCCCACCATGCCCATTCAGCCCAAGGCACTGTGGCGCGCCCTCGGCGTTGTCATGGCGACAGCGGCAGCATGGTTGGTGGGCAGCACGCTATTCGAGTCGCCGCCCATCTCGAACGGGGCCGGCGAGCCGCATCCCATCAAGGCATCGCCGATCAAGGCACAAGTTCTGGACGGCTTGCAAACCTCCGTGACGGTCGCGTCGACCGGCAGCACGCCAGCGTCTGCATCGCATCCACTGTTGGGCCCACCGCCCACCGTGTGGCTGGGGCGGCACATTGGATCGGAAGGCTATGGGCCGCACATCGCCGAAATCGCGGCAAAGGGTTCGGCCTCTGAGGCCTTGGCGGCTGTTGGCCGGGTGAGGAAGTGCGCCTTCATGGACGAGCTCGAAGCCTTCAACCGGAGCAAGCGAGAAGGCGCGCTCCCTGAAGAAGCCGCCCTCATGGATCAGGAGTGGGCGCATTTCCAGGTGGAGCGCAGCCTGTGTCAGACCGTGACCTCGTCCCACCAGGCACTGGCAATGGCTTTGGCCCGTCGCGCCGCACAGGAACGAGTGCCTGGCGGCGCTGCGGCCTTGGCTGAGGTGCTGATGGACGCCAGAGAGATGGCCGGGTGGCCAGGCGTGTTGGCGCAATTGAGAGAGGCCGCGCAGCGCATGGATGACTCTGCACTGGAGTTGCTTGCGTTTGGACAGCGGAGCGTTTCACTGGGTGACATCGAACGCATGGCCTATCGCTTGCTGTACCAGCAATTGCTTGCCGAAGGTTGGCGGGCCTTAGGGAATTGGTCGTCGCTTCACATCGAGTCCCAGGGCGAGGCCTACGCCATTGAGCTGACTCCGCAGCAAATGAGCCAAGCCAAGCAGTTGGCGGACAGGCTGTATGTGCAGTGCTGTGTCAACTGGAAGAAGAAGCCCGGCTAAGCCCTGAACTCGCCCGACCCGCCGTTCACACGCGCTGCCTGCCATTCACCCCATCCGGGGGGCCATTCACCCGCCCAGGGGGTGCTCAGGGCATGGAAGCCACCACAATGCGCGGCGTCGCAAACAACGCCGTCCTTCCATGCGCTTCACCCCCCTCTTGCTGACCGCCTTGGCGGCGGCCGTGCCGCAGATGAGCTCTGCGGCCGAGTTGGCGCTCAAACCCTGCCGCCTGCGCGGTGTGCCCACCGAAGTCCAGTGCGGTGACCTGGTTCGTCCGCTGAACCCGGCCGAGCCCGCAGGCGCCTCGATCAAGCTGCGCGTGGCCGTGGTGCCGGCGCTGGCCCGCAATAAGCTGCCCGACCCGGTGGTGCTGCTGGCCGGGGGGCCGGGCCAGGCTGCGGTGGGCCTGGCCGATTTGATCGTGCCGCGCTACCGCAAGCTCAACAACCGCCGTGACCTGATCCTGGTGGACCAGCGCGGCACGGGCGAGTCCGCCCCGCTGGACTGCCCCGACGAGCGCACCATCAGCCTGGCCGAAGCCTTTCAGCCCGAGCGCGCCCTCAAGCGCTTGGCCGAGTGCCGCGAGGCGCTCAAGAAGCTGCCGTACGGGGATCTGCGCCAGTTCACCACCACGATCGCCATGCAGGATCTGGACGCCGTCCGCCAAGCGTTGGGCATTCAGCAGTGGAACCTGATCGGCGCCAGTTACGGCACGCGCGCGGCCTTGGAGTACCTGCGGCTGTTCCCGCAGGCGGTGCGCCGCACGGTGATCGACGGGGTGGCGCCCCCGGACATGGTGCTGCCGGCCAGCTTCAGCACGGACACCCAGACGGCGCTGGATGCGCTCTTCGCGTCCTGCGCCGCCCAGCCGCAGTGTCAGCAGGCCTACCCCCAGTTGCAAGCCGAATGGCAGCAGGTGTTGAACGGCCTGCCGCGGAGCGTGACCTTGCGCCACCCGGTCAGCGGCGCGCTCGAAACCATCACCCTGCGCCGTGACGACGTGCTGCGGGCCGTGCGCTCACCGCTGTACGCCCCGACCCTGGCCAGCGCGCTGCCGGCGGCCATTCACGCTGCGGCGAAGGGCGATTTCGACGGGCTGGGCGGCCTGGCTTCGGGCCTGGGCGGTGGGCGCGGCGCGATGAAGCTGGCCACCGGCATGCACTTCTCGGTCGTCTGCGCCGAGGACGCTCCGCGCCTGAGCGCTGCCACCGATGCCCCGGGGCGCGACTACCAGGGCATGGACAAGGCCTTTTATGGCGCTGTCTGCACCGACTGGCCACGCGGCGCCGTGCCCGAAGCCTTCTACACCGTGCCGCCCGCCAAGAGTCCGGTTTGGGTGCTCTCCGGCGGGGCCGACCCGGTGACCCCGCCGCGCCACGGCGACCGTGTGGCCAAGGCCCTCGGCGCGCTGGCCAAGCACGAGGTGGTGCCCGCCGCTGGCCACGGGGTGCTGGCCCTGGGCTGCGTGCGCGACGCCCTGACCAAGTTCATCGAAGCCAAGACCGATGCGGACGCCTTGAAGGCCAGCGCCGAGTGCGCCAGCACCATGCCGCGACCGCTGGCCTTCATCCCGCCGCTGACCCTGCCTGTTTCCTCGAAAGCGAGCGACGCCAAATGATTCTGATCGACGCTGTTTCCAAGCGCTTCAAAGCGCCGGCCCCCAAAGCGAGCGGCCTTTCGGGCCTCGCGGGGGTCTCCGCCCTGCTGCGCAAACGCGAAGCCTCCTGGGTGGAGGCCGTGCGCAACGTCAGCCTGACCGCCGCCGACGGCCGCATCACCGGCCTGCTCGGTCCCAACGGCGCGGGCAAGACCACGACGCTGCGCATGCTGGCCGGCTTGTTCGAGCCCGACCACGGCCGCATCAGCGTGGATGGCCTGCCGGTCACCGGGCAGAACCCGGCGGCGCTCTCGCGCATGGGCATCCTGGGCGATGCGCACGGCCTCTACCCTCGCCTGACGGCGCGCGAAAACATCATTTACTTCGGCCGCCTGCAAGGCATGGCCCGCGAAGAGGCCGAGGACCGCGCCGAAGTGCTGTCCGAGTTGCTGGACCTGAAAAAGGTCATCGACCGCCGCGCCGACGGCTTCAGCCAGGGCGAGCGCATGAAGACCGCCCTGGCCCGCGCCCTGGTGCACGACCCGGCCAACATCGTGCTGGACGAGCCCACCAATGGCCTGGATGTGCTGGCCACCCGCGCCCTGCGCGAGGCCCTGCGCGTGCTGGCCCGCGAGCAGGGCAAGTGCATCGTCTTCTCCACACACATCATGCAAGAGGTCGAGTACCTCTGCGACGAGGTGGTGGTGGTGGCCCGGGGCACCTCGGTGGCGCGCGGCAGCGTGCCCGAGCTCAAGCAGCAGGCCGGCTGTGAGCGCTTTGAGGATGCCTTCGTGGCCCTGGCTTTTCCTGAATCGACCCCGGAGGCCGCATGAGCGCCGCTGCATCCCCCACCTTGAATCACTCTGTGACCCGCCCCCTGAGCCGCTGGGCGCAAACCGCCGTCGTCTTCTTCAAGGAGTGGCGGGACGCCCTGCGCGACCGCCGCACGCTGATGCGCCTGGCCGTGCCTGCGCTCCTGATGGGCCCGCTGATGCTCATGTTGCTCAGCGGCCTGATCGCCCAGTTTGAAAGCCAGGCCGCCAAGCGCGAGTTGATGGCTGTGGGCCTGGAGCATGCGCCCACCCTGCGCAACTATGTGGAGCGCCAGGGCTACACCGTCAAGGACGCGCCGGCCGACTATGAGCGCAAGCTGCGCGACAGCCAACTCAGCCAGCCCGTGTTGGTGGTGCCGAAGTCCTTTGAGGACGACTTGGCTCAGGGCGAGGCGGTGCACCTGGAAGTGGTGACCGACAGCGCCAACACGCGGGCCAGCGCCGGCGCCGGCGCGGTGGCCGGTCTGATCAACGGCTTTGGCCGCGAGCGTGGGGCGCTGCAACTGATGCTGCGCGGGGTGCCCGCCGACTTGATGCAAGCCGTGCAGCTCAACGAGCGCGACCTCGCCAGCCCCGGCGCCCGTGCCTCGCGTTTGACCAGCATGATCCCCATGTTCGTCATCATGGCCGTGCTCTATGGCTGCCTCACGGCGGCGCTGGACAGCACCTCCGGCGAGCGCGAGCGCGGTTCGCTCGAACCCCTCTTGATGAACCCCGTGCCCCACCTCAGCCTGGTGATCGGCAAGTGGGCGGCCGTGGCCTTGCTGGGCGGGGTGGTGGCAGCGCTGTGTGCCACCAGCTTCATGCCGGCGCAGCTGCTGCTCAAGAGCGACAGCCTGCAGGCCATGTTCCGCTTCGGCTGGGGCGAGGTCACGGACTTCATCGCTGTCTTGCTGCCGCTGTGCGCGGCGCTCGGGGCCCTGCTCATGGCCGTGGCCATCCGCACCAAGACTTTCAAAGAAGCCCAGGCCAGTGCCACCCTGGTGATGACGATGGTGAGCCTGGCGCCCATGGTCAGCCTGATGAACCCCGGCGGTGACGCCCCCTGGTACTTCTGGGTGCCCGGCCTGGGCCAGAACCAACTCATGATGCTGGTGCTCAAGGGCGAGCCGATGCAGCTGATGCAATGGCTGCCCACCGTGGTGACGGCGGTGGTGATGAGCGCCGTGTGCCTGGTCTACGTGGCGCGGCATATGCGGGAGGCGGTGAGCCGGTGAATACGCGTGCTCCATCACAGGCCTTAGCCGTCGAGATCGACCCGGCGTGGGGGCTTGCGGAGTCGGGGGTGAGAGCGACTCTGACACGAACGCTTCTCCCAAAAGGGTATTCCGTCAAGTCGGCTGGTGAGTGGCGTAATGCGGGTGCGTTCGCCTTGTTGCGTGCCGATGGCTCGGTCGTGAGCTGGGGCGACGCGAAAACGGGTGGAGACAGTGCAGCCGTTGCGCCGTTGTTGGACGGTCGAGTGGACGTGGTTCAGGTGTTTTCTGCAGCCACAGCGTTTGCCGCATTGCGGTCGGACGGATCGGTGGTGAGCTGGGGACATTGGGGCGAGGAACGCGTTGTGGCCCTCCCGGCAGCCCTGCAGCAGGGCGCAATTCCGGTGCGACAGGTGTTTTCGACGGGCCAGGCCTTTGCGGCTTTGCGTGAGGATGGCTCGGTGTTGACCTGGGGCGCGGCTCAGGCGGGAGGGGACTCAGGAGGCGTGGCGGCGCAGCTGAATGGTCATGTAGACGTGGTGCAAATCGTCTCGGGCCTGTTTGCCTTCGCAGCCCTGCGAGCCGATGGATCGGTCGTGACCTGGGGGTTGAGTGGGAATGGGGGCGATAGCTCAGCCGTGGCTTGGGCACTGAGCGGACAGGTGGACGTGGTCCAGATTGCCTCCTCTGGTTCCGCCTTTGCTGCTTTGCGATCTGACGGTTCGGTGGTGACTTGGGGAGCGGACTGGGCGGGTGGAAAAACGGATTACTTGCAGGAGGAGCTGAGCGGGACAGTGCCTGTGGTTCGCCTGTTTTCCGGGCCCGGTCGGTTTGCTGCACTTCGGGCCGACGGGGAGTTGGTGGTGTGGGCCGGCGTCGGGGATGAGGCCGGCCGACTGGTCGGTGTGACCGACATTGCGCAGGTCCATGTGATCGAGACCATGATTGCCGTGGTGCGGGCGGACGGTGCGGTGATCTATCTCCCGGGAACGGGGCGCCTCATGGGTCAGCCCGTGCCTGGCCCTACGCAGGTGGTGCAGGTCGTTGCCAATGAGCGTGCATTGGCGATGCTGCGAAGCGATGGCTCGGTTGTTGTCTGGGGCGAGGAGCGCTCGGGGGGAGAGCTCGGAGCCGCCGCCCCGTTGCTGGATGGAACTCTTGATGTCATTCAGGTGGTGGCCACCACGTCGGCGTTCGCCGCCTTGCGAGCCGATGGCTCGGTAGTGGTCTGGGGTGATGTGGAGGCCGGCGGCTCGGCCGCAGCGGCGGCCAAGGTTCTTGCGGGCCGCTCGGACGTTGTTCAGCTCGTGGCAACTGGCAAGGCTTTCGCGGCCTTGCGCTCGGACGGCTCCGTCGTGGCTTGGGGAGACCCAACGGCCGGCGGCACGACCGTCCTGAAAGCTTTGGAGTTGGACGGTGTCGTAGTCGATGGT
This sequence comes from Inhella gelatinilytica, assembly GCF_016093295.1. Lineage (GTDB taxonomy): Bacteria > Pseudomonadota > Gammaproteobacteria > Burkholderiales > Burkholderiaceae_C > Inhella > Inhella gelatinilytica. Next base: position 998,796 of record NZ_JAEDAL010000001.1, read on the forward strand.
GTGAGCCTCGCGGACCCCTGGACCGATGAGCCCTACGCCGCCTCGATGGCTCCCAACCAGGCCCCGATTGCCGCAGATGCTGCGGCTGCGCTGTTTGAAGATGTCGCGTTGCGAGCGGTTTTGCCCGGCGCCACGGATGCCGATGGAGATGCCATTACATATGGCCTGGTGGTGGCCCCCATACACGGCCAGGTGACGGTGGAAGCAAATGGCCACTACAGCTACACACCGGATGCCCATTACTGGGGGCCAGATTCGTTCGAATACCGGGTTGGGGATGGCAAGGGCGGTGGACACGTTTACCGTGTTCAGCTTGAGCTGAAGCCGGTGGATGACGCCCCATTCGCCCGCAGTGCCCGGGATGATGTGGCGCCGGACGTGCCCCATGCGGGTCGGTTGCCCCTCGCGGTGGAGGCAGACGGCGAGGCCGTGACGTACGCAAAGGCCACCGACCCAGCGCATGGCGCGGTGACGGTCCAGCCTGATGGGCGCTACGCCTACACGCCGACGTCCGGGTTCCTGGGGTTCGACCACTTTTCCTACACCGTACGCGACCCGAACGGCAGCAGCAACACCTACACCCAGATCGTGGCAGTGAGTGGGGCAGGGTCCGCAGCCAGCCGGCCCGGCGAAGCGCGCAACAGCGCGTCGATGGCGGCCGTGCTGGCGGATGGATCTGTGGTGATCTGGGGCGAGATCGCGTGGAGTGGGCTGCCGGAAGCCCAAGCCGAAAAAATTGATGGCAGCGTGGATGTGGTGCAGCTGTACAGCAACACGAACGCGTTTGCCGCCTTGCGTGCAGATGGCTCCCTGGTGACCTGGGGCAACGCCTACTCCGGCGGTGACAGCACGACGGTGGCGCCGCAGCTCGATGGCGAGGTGGACGTGGTGCGTGTGGCCTCGACCCGTTTCGCCTTTGCCGCCCTGCGGGCCAATGGGTCGGTGGTCACTTGGGGTAGCCCGGCCGACGGTGGAGACAGCCAGGCTGTGGCAGCGAAGCTGAATGGCCTCATACCTGTGAGTCAGTTGTTCGCCGCAGATGGAGCCTTCGCTGCCCTGCGGAGCGACGGTTCGGTCGTGAGCTGGGGCCAGGGTTGGGGGGGCGGCGACAGTGCGACGGTGGCCCGTCAGCTCGATGGCTCTATCCCTATCCAAAACATTGTGGCCACGAGCGGGGCGTTTGCTGCGCTCCGGAACGATGGCTCAGTTGTGGCATGGGGCGCTCCCAGTTCAGGGGGGGATCACACCGCGGTGGCAGCGCTCCTGAACGGCTCTGTGGCTGTTACGCAGATTGCCGCCACGTCCAGTGACTTCGCCGCCCTGCGCGCGGATGGCTTGGTCGTGGGGTGGGGGCTGGGGGCTACTCAGACCAGCACCCTGGCAGCGCTGGCCGTACTGCAGGCCGGCCAGCGCTTTAACCCCGCGGTTTCATTGTTTGCGGGCGACTCGGCGTTTGCCGCTTTGCGAGCCGACGGGTCCTTGGTGACCTGGGGTAGCAGCGACGCCGGCGGCAATTCCACGGCCGTGGCGGCGCAGTTGGATGGCACGGTGGATGTTCTGCGTGTTGTCTATTCGGGCGCTGCGGCGGCGGCTTTGCGGGCCGATGGCTCCGTGGTCACCTGGGGTTCGGCCGAGGCCGGGGGCGATTCGTCCGCAGTGGCTGGGCAGATCAACGGACAGACGCCGGTCCTGCAGCTTTGGTCCAGCAACGGGGCCTTCGCGGCGCTGCGAGCCGATGGCTCGGTGGTGACATGGGGCCGTGCGCTCGACGGGGGGGACAGCCTCGCCGTCGCCACCGACCTGGATGGTCGTGTGCCGGTTCTGCAGGGAGTGGCCAGCGACCATGGCTTTGCCGTGCTGCGCGCTGATGGCTCCTTGGTGACTTGGGGCAGCATGGCGCAAGGCTCCGCAAACGTGGTGGATGGGCGGGTGGTGCTGGGCAGCGTGCCGGCCGTCCGACTGGCTGATGTGCTGAGTGATTTGCCCTACCGCAGCAATCCTCCGGTTGGTGCTTCGGGCCAAGTGAGCGGCCTGGAAGACCAGGTTCTGACCGGTCAACTGCCGGCCGCTGCCGATCCTGCAGGACGGACTGTGCTGTACGGCCTGAATCGCCCGCCCCAGCATGGTCAGGTGGTGGTGCAGACCGATGGGCGCTTCACCTACACCCCTGCCCAAGACTACTTCGGGACTGATTCCTTCACCTTTACTGTCCGAACTGATCAAGGGGGCATCAACACCTACACGCAAAACATCACGGTCATCGAGGTGCCGGATGGGATCACGGGCGGCTCTGGGCCCGACGAGTTGTGGGGCACCGCGGGCGATGACGTGCTGCAAGGTCTGGGCGGAAACGACGTGCTCCATGTCAGTGCCGGGCGGGATGTATTGGACGGTGGCGCGGGGGCGCTGGATGTTCTGTGGATCGGTGGGTGGGGCGCGTCTGAAATCAACCTGCAGCTTGGCCTGGGCCATGTGGGCTACGAGGGGCAGCCGGGAGAGTCCTTCCTGACCCTCAGTGGCTTTGAGGCGATTCGTGGTAGCAACGGGCCAGATGTGCTGACGGGGTTGAATGGCCCTGACAACTTACCGGGCGAAGTCTTCTTGGGGGGTGGGGGTGATGACATCCTGGTGGGGGGCACGGGCCTGGACCGCGCCGAGTACCGTGGTGCCCGTGCGGAATACAAGATCGTTCGCATCCCTGGCACGATGGCGGTCACCGTGCAGCACCAAGGGCTCATGAGCACGCCGGAATTTCCGTCTTGGCCCATTGATGGCCTCGACCGGTTGAACAGCATCGAACTTCTGGTGTTCACTGACCGGGTGGTGGCGTTCGGCTCCCGCGCCGAGGACGTCGCGCGGGTTGCGTTTGTGCTGTGGAACCCGGCCATCATCCACGTGCCGGAGCTGTTCGCTGCGGGGTTGAGCTTTTACCTGAACGAGTATGGCTACAACTTGAACGAGCTTTGCAAAGTGGCGCTGATTTTCCGGCCCGAGAAGACCGCGCAAGAGCTGGTGGCCACGCTGCTGGCCAACACACCGGGGACAACCCAGACCGCAGCGCAGCTCTACGCCATCATGGACGCCAATGGGGGACAGAGCAGCCAAACGGGTTGGGCAGCAGCGATTGAGGCCATGGCGCTGGACGCCGCGACCACGCAACAAATCGAGCTGGCAGGAGTTGCGCAGAACGGACTTGAGGCCACGCTAACCTGGGGTTCGCAAGCGTGTTTTTGGAGTCTGCTCGGCGGGTGACTTGGTGGCGGTGGACACTGCAGCTTTATCTCAACCTGCCTCCTCAATTCCGCAGCCGCGCCACCGCCTCCAGCGTGGCGTCGGCCACTTCATCCGTCTTGGGCTTGAGCGTGGGGGTTGGGGCACCGGCCATCAGGGCTTCCCACTCCTCGGCGGTCATTTCGACTTCCTCGATCTGGGGCTTGCGGGCTTCAATGGATTTGCGCCGCTCCACGCCGTGCGGCGGCCCGAGTTCGATCTGGCGGCGGTCCCGGCCGCTGCGCCGCTCGCGCTCAGGCTCGGCGGCAGGCGGGGATGGAGCGCGTGGATCCACCATAGGGCTCTCCTCGAGAGATGGAACGGTACATTCTGAAGGCCGCTCGGCTGCGCGGCAGTGGTTCTAACCCCTATCGTTCGTGACCCTTGCCACACCGGGGGGTTCGGTGGCCTGCTCCATCCACCCGAGCCAGCGCAGGGCCTGCTCGCGGCTGTCGCCGCACATTTCCGCGCTGGGTTGAAGCGAGCTGCACACGGCCGGCCGTTCGGGGCGGCCAAAGAGTCGGCAGCCGTCTTGCTCGTCCAGTTGGGCACAGCGCACCCCGGCGGGCTTGCCGGTCGGATGACCGGGAATGGGGCTGCTGATGGACGGGGCGATGCAGCAGGCGGCGCAGTGGGGGCGGCACTTCATGGCTGGCATGCTGCCAGATCCCAGCGCGGTGCAGGGCCATTGAACGCGGCCGCCTGCCGATCAGGGAAAACCCGCGACACTGCCACCCCATGACGCTCGCCTCGCCCCCCGCTGCCCCCGCCCGCACCTTGATGGTGCATCTGAAGCTGTTGGGCATGGCGGCCCTGTGGGGGGCAGCCTGGCCGGCGGGCAAGGTGGTGGCTTCGCAGGTGCCGGCGCTGACGGCGTCGGTGTGGCGGTTCGCGTTTTCGCTGCTGCTCTTGATGGCGTGGCTGCTGGCGCGGTCCGGCACCCGGACCTTGCAGGTCTTGAGTCGGCGTCAATGGGCCGGGCTGGCGTTGGGAGGGGCGCTGGGCGTGTTTGGCTATGCGGCCTTCTTCTTGATGGGCTTGCAGCACCTGCCGGCCGGGCGTGCGGCGCTGGTGGTGACGACCAACCCGGTGCTGACCCTGTTGCTGGCCGCGTGGTGGTTTGGCGAGCGTTTGACGGCGCGTCTGGCCCTGGGCATGGGCTTGGCGGTGCTGGGGGCCGTGGTGGTGCTGACCCATGGCGCGCCTTGGACGCTGTTCACGGGCGGCGCCGGGGTGGGCGAGCTGTTGCTGCTGGGTTGCGTGGTGTGCTGGAGCGGTTACACGCTGCTGGGCAAGAAATTGCTGGGGGGCATTGACGCCCTGACCACCACGGCTGTGACGGCCGGCTTCGGACTGGCCCTGTTGATCTTGGCTGCGTGGGGTGTGGACGGCGCGGCGCTGGCCCAGCCGCTGACGCGGGGCACGGAGTGGTGGGCGGCGCTGCTCTTCATGGTGGTGGGCTCCACCGTGCTGGCTTACGCCTGGTACTTTGAAGGGGTGGCGGCGCTGGGGGCCGGTGCGGCCTCGGCCTACATCAGCCTGGTGCCGGTGTTCGGCGTGGCGGTGGCCACGGTGTGGTTGGGCGAGGCCCTGGATGCCTCCTTGATCCTTGGGGGCGCGGTGGTGCTGGCCGGGATGGCGGTGATGAACCGAGCGCGGCGTTAACGCAGGTCAATCTCTCGTCTCGCGCGGGGTGGCAGCATGGCGGCTGAAGGAGACCGTCATGCCGAATGTGATTGCGACGCTGGACGCGGCCGTTGAGGCGCTGCTGAAACAGATTCCCGGGCCCATTGTTCTGGGCCTGCCCTTGGGGATTGGCAAGCCCAACCCGCTGGTCAATGCGCTGTATCGCCGCATCAAGGCCGACCCCTCGCGCAAGCTGACCATCGTGACCGCGCTGTCGCTGGAGGTGCCCAGCGGCAAGAGCGAGCTGGAGCAGCACTTCTTGCAGCCGCTCGTGGATCGGGTGTTCAAGGACTATCCCGACTTCGATTACGTGAAGGACTCCCGCGGGCCGGGCCTGCCGCCCAACATCGAGGTGCGGGAGTTCTTCTTCAAGACGGGCGACTATTTGCACAACGCCAGCGCCCAGCAGCACTACATCAGCACCAACTACACCTTTGCCGCGCGAGACTTGGTGCTGCAGGGCATCAACGTGGTGGCTCAAGCGGTGGGGCAGCGCCAGGGGCCGGCCGGCTGGGAGCTGAGCCTCTCCAGCAACCCCGATTTGACGGCCGAGATTGTGGAGCGCTGCGCCGCCACCGGTCAGCCCCTGCTCAAAGTGGCGGTGATCAACGAGGCCATGCCCTTCATGGAAGGCGGCGCCTGCGTGAGCCCCGACTTTTTCGACTGGGTGGTGACCGACCCGGCCGCCACGCACACCCTGTTCGCACCGCCCAACGCCAAGGTCAGCACGACGGATTACGCCATTGGCCTGCATGCCAGCAGTTGGGTGCGCGATGGCGGCACGCTGCAGATCGGCATTGGCTCACTGGGCGATGCGATTGCCCACGCGCTTATCCTGCGCGACCGGCAACCCGAAAGCTACCGCAGCATGCTCACCAGCCTCTGCCCCGATGGGCTGGCGGGCCGGGAGCTGGGTCGCTTTGAGCAGGGGCTGTACGGCTGCTCGGAGATGTTCGTCAACGGCTTCCTGAAGCTGATGCAGGCCGGCATCGTGCGCCGTCGCGTATTTGCCGACTTGGCCACGCAAAAGGCGGTCAACGCCGGTCAACTCGACCCCGACACCTTGCCCGGCGGCGTGTGCATGACGGGCGGCTTCTTCCTCGGGCCGACCGACTTCTATGCCGCGCTGCGCGCCCTGGAGCCCGCTCAGCGGGCGCAGATCGACATGACGCGCATCGATTTCATCAACCAGCTCGACAGCCCCTGCGGCACCGAGATGGAGCTCAAGCGCGCCCAGCGCGTGCACGCCCGGCTGATGAACACGACCATGAAAGTCTCGTTGCTGGGTGCGGCGGCGTCGGACGGGCTCGAGAGTGGAGCCGTGGTCAGCGGCGTGGGCGGGCAGTACAACTTTGTGGCCATGGGCCACGCCCTGCCCGATGCCCGATCCATCCTGATGCTGCGGGCCACCAAAGAGACGGCAGATGGGCCGGTCAGCAACATCGTTCACCACTACGGGCATTGCACCATTCCGCGCCACCTGCGGGACGTGGTGATCACCGAGTACGGCGTCGCGGACCTGCGTGGCCAAAGCGATGCTGAAGTGGTCAAGCGCCTGATCGCGATCGCCGACTCGCGCTTCCAAGACGAGCTGATCGCTCAGGCCCAGGCCTCGGGCAAGCTGGAAACCGACTGGACCCTGCCCGAGCGCTACCGCCACAACACGCCGCAGAACGTGGACCGCTTGCTCCACCCCTGGACCGAGGCTGGCCTGCTGCCGGGCTTCCCCTTTGGCACGGACCTCACCGCGGACGAGCTCAAGATCGTCGGCGCGCTGCGGCGGCTCAAGAAGGCGACCCAGCACCCGGTGGACCTGGTCAAGCTGGCCCTGCGCAGCTTCTGGGAAGGCCGCGAGGCGCCCCCGGCCTACCTGGAGCGCTTGGGGCTGGACGAGGCCAAGGGCTTCAAGGCCCTGTTCATCCGCAAGCTGTTTGCGGGGAATTTGTAAGGGGCGGCCGGGCCCCTGGCCCTCGCCGCCCCGCGTCCTTAGTAGCCGCGGGCTTTGCAGTCGAAGAATGGCAGCACAACCGACAGGTGTTCGGCGGGGTCGTAAACCTCCAAGCCGTACTTTTGCTTGAGCGCTGGAGCGCTGGACTCGGGCACGTCGAGAAGCAGGTAAACCGGACTCACGCCCTCAACCCAGCTCACGCCCTTTCCGGGGCGCGGATCGCGTTGCCAATCCGCACACCGTGGGTTCTCGAACGGTACTCGGTCAAGACTGAGTTGCGCTTGCAGTGCGCTGGCGCTGCCGGGAACGATCAGGTAGTCCGCACCCTTGGGCAGCGTGGTCAGGACGGTCACTCGAGGTTCATCGCCGCCGCCGCAGGCGGCCAGCAGGGCCCAAAGGCAGAGGGCCCCATAGCGGGTAATCAATGCAATTTTGTACGTCATTGAAACTCCTATCTTGGATAGGCTTCCCCGGCTGGGCCGAGGAAGCCGGGCCGTTTACAACCGGATGCGCGGCAACGTCACCGTATACACGCCACAGGGGCCTACCGGACAGACGTTGATGCTCACGGGTTGACTGAAATTGGCCCGAAAGAAGGCTGTGATGGCGTCCACGCCCTGCCCTGGCAACGCGTCCTTTGCAGCCGCGTAGAGGCCGGCGATGTGAGGGCTGGCCATTGACGTACCAGAGATCGAGTCGTAGCCGTTGACACCAGGCCCCGCAATCGAAGAGCGGATGCTGGTGCTCCCACCGCCTCCTGGCGCCATCCAAATCGCTTCACCTGGAAAGTTGTCTGGGAATGGAACGTTGGCAAACGCGGAGCGGGTGTTGCCCACTCCATCATTGACGGTCGAACTCACCTTGATAGCGTGCGGCACACAGGCCGGCCAAGCGATCAACCCATTGGCAAAGGCGTTGCCAGTGGCCGCTACCACGGGTACACCAAGATCACGCATCGCACCGAATGCTGTCGTCATGGCGGGCAGATCGCCAGGGCAGGCCGAACTGAAATATCCCCCACCCAGGCTTAGATTTACCGTGATGGGGTTGACGTTGCCCACAACCGCGGCGTTGATCACAGCGTCCATCGCCGCCAACAGATCAGCGTCGAAGGTCCCCGGTTCTTTCTTACGCGCCACATCGAACGAAAACACTTGAACCGCGACGATGTTCCCGCTAGGCGCGACACCCTGGGTGCCGGCACCCGCCAAGGGTTCATTGCGGCCCGCAGCGATTCCCGTCACGTGAGTTCCATGGGAGCACGCATCCGGGGCTTCCGTCGAGCAATTGAGTACCGGCGCAGCGGAGCCGACCAAGCCGAGTGGGCTGTCGCCGTTAGGGCCTGCACTGGGGCAACGGCTTTCATAAAGCGTTGATCCGATCTGAGCACTGGAGCCGTAGCAGGCCTCAAGGGTTATGCGCGAGTTCCCACTGCCGTCGCGGAAGAAGGCATGGTCCCTCTGCACGCCGGTATCCATAACAACGATTGCCTGCCCGGAGGCCGTGTAGCCCAGATTCCAGGCGACCGGCATGTTCAGGGTGGCGGTGCTGGTTGCCAACATCGGCTTGGCTCGTGGCCGGTTGAGCGCAATGCTGAGCATCCGGCCGTCCTGGCTGTTGGCCAGGGCCCGCAACTGGGTGCCGGTCAAGCGCGCCGTGAAGACGCCCAGGTTGGTGTGCTCCAAACCCACCGTGTCTGGAATCTTGGCCGCCGCTCGCAGGGCTTGAAAGGCCTGACGGTGGGCACGCCGTTGGGCCTCCGCCGAACTCTTGCGGGTCAGCGCCCCCAGCATGGGGTTGCGCAGCGTCACCACCACCTCGGCTAGGCCCTGCTGATCGGCTTGCGTGAGGGCCTCGGGGTCGATGTGCAGCGGGCGTGGGTCAGCGCTGCCATCCACCCACAGGCCTCGCAGCGGGGCCTCTTCGAGGATCTTCAGCCGAGCCTGGCGGTTCAGCCGCATCGGAATGCCGACCTTGCGCAGGTCGCTGCTGGCCGCAATGCTGGCCTGTCCGTCCGCCAGCACCTGCTCCCCGGCCACGGCGGCCAGCTTTTGCTGTGCAGCGCTCAGCGTGGCGTCCGCCAGCTTCCATTTGTTGCCGGGTGCCAGCTCGTAGTCGGCGTCCTGATCCAGATGCGGCAACGCCGCAATTGAGACCTGGCCACTTTGCTTCAGGGCCTTCTCGATGGCGACGACCCGGTAATCGCTCGGGTCCAGGCTCAGCTTGGCGCTCCAATGCCGCCCTGGCCAAAAGTGCAAGGCCCGGTTGCTGTTGGACAGGATGCGCAGGCCCGCTTCGGTCAGGTAAAGCTCAACCTGACCGGCCTCGTTGCGCCAACGCCCGCTGCGCCAGGCTTCGGCACCCAGCTCGGCCAGCAGTGCCGCCTCGCGCTGAGCGGCATCGGCTTTGACCTTGGCCCGATCGCGCCTCAGCTCCTCCAACGAGGTGGGCAAGAGGTGCACCATGACGGGCGCTGCACCGTGCTCGCGGGCCGTGGCTTGGAGCGCCTGCAAGTCAGGCGCACTGGCCGTTGCGGCTAGAGCGGGGGGGGGGGGGTAAGTGCGGCCACAAGGGCCAGCAGGGCCGCGTGCAGCGGGCTTGTTTTGGCATGCAAAGACATAGACCTCCTCAATCCATTCTCAACAAAGTATGGTCGCAGGGCGTTGCCTCGGTGACGATGCAGCGTGGTCGGCATGACCTGGGGCCAAACCGGGCGCGCCGCATCCCTTTGTAGAAGGTGAGATGTCTTTGCGTGCCTCCCTGAGCCGGCACTATAAGCAGCGGCAGCCGCCCATCGTTTGGGGGAATTACGCCCCTCGATCCCGGGGCTGATTCAGGCGCTGTTTAGGCCGAACCGGCCACCGCGAGGCGGCTCTTGCCATTGCCCTTGGCCGCGTACAAGGCCCGGTCGGCTTCGAGCATCAAGTCGTCCAGCGCCTGGGCATGGTCGGGGAACAGGGCCAGGCCCACGCTGGCGGTGACGGCCTGGGTCGAAGCAGTCCACGGCGGGGCCAACGCGGCCAACAGGCGATCTCCGGTTTGGCGGGCCTGGTGCGCATCGCTGTCGCTGAGCAGCACCACAAACTCGTCGCCACCCAGGCGCGCCACCAGGTCTGCCTGCCGACAACTGGCCTGCAAGCGTTCCGCCACCTCCTTGAGGAGGCTGTCGCCCGCGGCATGGCCCTCCGTGTCGTTGACCGCCTTGAAGCCGTCCAAATCCAAGGCCAGCAAGGCCACGGGGCGCTGCTGGCGCCGGGCCAGTTCGAGTCGCTGGCGGGCTACTTCAAAGAACAGGCCCCGGTTGGCCAAGCCGGTGAGCAAGTCGTGATTGGCCATGTATTGCACCTGTTCGATGGCGTGGGCGGCGCGGTGCAGGGCTTGCCCTACTTCTTGGGCCTCGCGCAATTGCAGCGGCGGCAGTTGGAACGCGCCGCCCTGGTGCAGGTTGAGCGCAGCCGTGTTCAAGGCATGCACCGTGGCCAGCACCCGCAGCGCCACCCACATGGCCATGCCCAGGCCGGCCAGCAGGGCCAGCACCCCGGCGCCCAGCAAACCGCGCAGCACGTTGGACTGCTTGCTCCACCCCTGGACCGAGGCTGGCCTGCTGCCGGGCTTCCCGTTTGGCACGGACCTCACCGCGGACGAGCTCAAGATCGTCGGCGCGCTGCGGCGCTTGAAGAAGGCGACCCAGCACCCGGTGGACCTGGTCAAGCTGGCCCTGCGCAGCTTCTGGGAAGGCCGCGAGGCGCCCCCGGCCTACCTGGAGCGCTTGGGGCTGGACGAGGCCAAGGGCTTCAAGGCGCTGTTCATTCGCAAGTTGTTTGCGGGGAACCTCTGACGCGCCCGCCCTGGATTCACGGGCGGGCTGAAAGCCGCTGCTTCCCTGCGGCTTTGGCGGCATAGAGCGCACGGTCGGCCTGTAGCAGCAGGTCTTCCAGTCGCTCGCCGTCCGCTGGGTAAAGCGCCAGACCAATGCTGACCGTCACGGGCTGCGGGGCGGCTGACCAAGGCGGGGCCAAGGCCGCCAGCAGGCGCTCGCCGGTCTGGCGGGCCTGGTCTGCGTCCGTGTCGCTGAGCAGCAGCACAAACTCGTCGCCGCCCAGCCGGGCCACCACATCCGCCGATCGGCTGGTTTCCAGCAGGCGGTCGGCCACTTCCTTGAGCAAGGCATCGCCCACGGCGTGCCCGTGGTGATCATTGACCGGTTTGAACCCGTCCAAGTCCAGGGCCAGCAGGGCCAACGGGCGCTGCTGCCGGCGCGCCAGCTCCAGACGCTGGCGCCCCACTTCGAAGAACAGCCCGCGATTGGCCAAGCCCGTGAGCGGGTCGTGATTGGCCAGGTACTGAACTTGCTCCATGGACTGCGCCGCCCGCTCCAGCGCCCGGCCGACCTCCTCGGCTTCCTTCAACTGCAGTGGGGGAAGCTCCAGCGCGCCGCCGCGGTGTAGGTTGGCCGCGGCCTGGTTGAGCGCGCGCACGGTGGTCAGTACCCGTTGGGCCAACCAAGCCGCCATCAGGATGCCTGCCACCAGGGCCAAGCCGCCCGCCAGCACCAGACCGCGCAGCACCCGCTGTTGTTCGGCCTGCAGCAGGTGCACGGGCGCCCCCACGGCGACGCGCCATCCCCAGCGCTCTGAGGTGGTGAACGCCGTGTAGACGGGAATGCCTTCCTTGGTGGTGGCCAGCACCTTGCCTTCGGCGCCCTGGGCCAGCGCGGCGGCCAGGTCCGTGGTCACCGGCTGCCCGGCGTAGCGTTGCCCCTCGCGGGAGCGGGTCACGATGCGGCCGGATCGATCAATCAAAGCGATGAGCCAGCCGTCCGGCAGGGGCTGGCGCGTCAAAAAATCACTCAACCGTGCGGCGGGCAGGCCCACGTTCAGGGCGTAGCGAACCTCCCCCGCAGCCCGCACCGGAACGCCCATGGCCACAGTGGGCTGGCCGGTGACGGGGCCCAAAAACCAGCCGGTCAGGGCGGGTCGGCCTTGGAGCACCGTCAACAGCTCCGGGGGGGTGCCGCCTTCCGGCAGGGCTTGCCCGGCGGGGACCAGCGTGTTGAACAGTTGCCGGCCCTGGGCATCCGTCACGACATAGTTGCGGGACATGCCGGCCGCAATGGCCGAATGGGCTTGACGCCGAAACGCCTCCCAACGTCCTTGAATCAAATCGTCGGACGTGGCCAGGACCGCCAAACCGCCCTCCACGGAGGCCCATTCGCGGTCGACTTCGGCCATCACCTTCTTGGCCAAGAGCAGGGTTTCACCCTCCACTTGGGTCAACAGCTGTGCCGAATAGCGCTGCACCAGCAAGGCACCAAAGCCCAGCAGCGGCAGCACGCACAGGGCCACCAACAGAGCGAGCTGCCACCGAAGCGAGACGCGAGACCCCCCAGCGTGCATGTCAGTCCTTTGGATCGCCAAGGGCGACAGCATGGTCGCGGCCCCCGCGCCGCGTCAAGCGCGGTTTTTCCTTATGTGCTCCGGGGCGTTCCTAGGCCTTCATCAGTTCAGCCTTGGCCCCCAACCAGCGTTCGACCTGGGCTTGCGCGGCGGCTGGGTGGCTGGCCAGCAGACGCGGCGCGACAGCGCGCGCGGCCACCAGCAGCGGAGCGTCCTCCTGCAAGTCGGCAAAGCGCAGCAGGTCGGCGCCGCTTTGGCGGTGGCCCATGAACTCGCCGGGGCCTCGGATCGCCAGGTCGCGGCGGGCGATCTCGAAGCCGTCCGTGGTCTCGGCCATGGCCTTGAGGCGCTCGCGCCCGCTCTCGCTCAAGGGGCCGGCGTACATCAGCACGCACACCGAGGCGGCCGCACCGCGCCCCACGCGCCCTCGCAGCTGGTGCAGCTGCGCCAGCCCGAAGCGCTCGGCGTGCTCGATCACCATCAGGCTGGCGTTGGGGACGTCCACGCCCACCTCGATCACCGTGGTGGCCACCAAGAGCGGCAGCTCGCCGCTGGCAAACCGGGCCATCACGGCGGCTTTCTCATCCGCCTTCAAGCGCCCGTGCAGCAGGCCCACCCGCTCGGCGCCCAGGCGTTCGGCCAGGTCGGCATGGGTGGCGGTGGCCGCCTGCAGGTCCAGCTCCTCGTTCTCTTCGATCAGCGGGCAGACCCAGTAGCTTTGCCGGCCCTGGGCGATGGCGTCGGCGATGCGGGCGATGACGGCCTCGCGTTTGTCCAGCGCAAACACCTTGGTGACGATGGGGCTGCGGCCGGGCGGCAGCTCGTCCAGGGTGCTGACGTCCAGGTCGGCGTAGTAGCTCATGGCCAGCGTGCGCGGGATGGGGGTGGCGCTCATCATCAAGAGGTGCGGCTCCAGCCCGCGTTCGGCCAGCTTGCGCCGCAGGGCCAGGCGCTGCGCCACGCCAAAGCGGTGCTGCTCGTCCACGATGGCCAAGCCCAGGTTGGCGAACTGCACTTTGTCCTCGATGACGGCATGCGTGCCCACCACCAGCTGAGCCTCGCCGCTGGCGGCCTGGTCCAGCAGGGCCTCGCGCTTTTTGCCCTTGACGCTGCCGGTGATCCAGGCCACCTTGACGCCGATGGGCTCCAGCCAGCCCACGAGCTTGCGCAAATGCTGCTCGGCCAGCAGTTCGGTGGGGGCCATCAGCGCGCACTGCCAGCCTGCGTCGATGCAGACGGCGGCGGCCAGCGCGGCCACCACGGTCTTGCCGGAGCCGACATCGCCTTGCAAGAGCCTGTGCATTGGCTGCGCCTGGGCCAGATCCTGGGCGATCTCCTCCCCCACGCGGCGCTGTGCACCGGTCAGCTCAAACGGCAACTGCGCCAGCAGCCGTTCCACCACGGTGCCGCCGCGCAGCACCGGCGCGCGGTGTTGGGCGCGCAGGGCCTTGCTCTGCAACTGGCTGAGCTGCTGGGCCAGCAGCTCCTCGAACTTCAGGCGCTGCCAGGCCGGGTGCGAGTGGTCTTCGAGCGTGGTCAGCGGCACTTGGGGCGCCGGGTGGTGCAGGAAGTGTAGCGCCTCTCGCAAGGGCGGCAGGCCGCGTGGGACGGTGCCGGCCGGCAGCAGCTCCTGCAGGGGCGCGCGCGGCAGCGCGGCCTCGATGGCCTTGCGCAGGTAGGCCTGCGGCAGCCCGGCGCTGGTGGGGTAGACGGGCGTGAGCGCCTGGGCCAGCGGGGTGTCGGCGTCCACCGGTTTGACGTGCGGGTGCACCATCTCGCGGCCGAATAAGCTGCTGCGCAGCTCGCCACGCACGCGCAGGCGGGTGCCGGGTGCCATCTGCTTTTGTTGGCTGGGGTAGAAGTTCAGGAACCGCAGCAGCAGGCGCTCGCCGGCGTCATCCTGCAGGCTCACCAGCAGCTGGCGGCGGCGCTGCGTTTCGACGCGGCAGTCGCGCACCACCCCCTCGATTTGGATCACCTGCCCATGACGCGCTTCGCGCAGCGGTGTCAGCCGGGTCTCGTCCTCGTAACGCAGCGGCAGGTGCAGGGCCAGGTCGATGGGCCGCAGCAGCCCGAGGCGCTCCATCGCCCGGCGCGGGCCGGACGGGGCAGGCTTGGGCTTGGGCGGCTCGGCGGACATGGGCCGGGATTGTGGCGGCCTGTTTCGCTTGTTCACCGTGCGTGCATGTTTTGACGTGCGGGGCCTACCATTGCCGCTTTGCTCGCCCCACCCGCCATGTTGAACCGCCGCGCCTGGCTACTGACCAGCGCCAGTCTGCCGCTCATGACCGCCCCTGTCCTGGCTTCCACCTGGCCCAGCGCCGAGGAATTGGCCCGCCGCATCGAGGCCGTGCGGGCCACTGAGATCGCCTTTGCCGCGACGATGGCCGCCCGCGACCTGGCGGCGTTCCGGCGCTTCTTGGCGCCCGACACGGTGTTCACCCAGGGCAAGGACGAGCCCCTGATCGGGCCGGAGGCGGTGGTGGCGCACTGGGCGCGCTACTTCGAGGGGCCGTCGGCGCCGTTCAGCTGGGCGCCGGACGTGGTGATGGTGCTGCCCAGCGGGGAGTTGGCGCGCTCCAGCGGTCCGGTCAAAGACCCGGCCGGTCAGGTGGTCGCCCGCTTTCAATCCACCTGGCGGCGCAAGCCCGACGGGGAGTGGGAGATCGTGTTCGACTTCGGGACCGGGCCGACTTGAGCAAACGCTATGCCCTGGCCGGCGTGGCCGGTGCATTGGCACTGTTCCAGCGCTCAGGTGGATAGGCGTCCGCCCCTGCTGGCCGTCAGCAGTCCGACAACACTGGCCCCATAGGCGACCAGCGCAGCCAACTCCTGTTGTTGGGCGGGTCCGACGCGGGCGTGGGGCCAGGCCAGGGTCAGCCCCTCTTCATCCCAAAGTAGCGCCGGGCGGCCATGATGACCCTTCAACAGAAGCGCACGCGCCGCCGGCGACAAGTGGCCCATCAAGTCGGGTGGATCGGCGAAGGCGGCAAAAGCACAGCCGAATTCATCCCGCTCAAGGGGGACGTGGTGCTCAGGGCCCAGTCGCAAGGGGGCCGTCCGCTCAGCGCCGAAGGCCAGATGCAAGAACGCCTTGTGGGCCGCTCGGGCGATCGGGGCGGCCATGGCCCCGAGCACACTGTCTGCACCCCGGGCGGCGGCGGGCGGGCAGTCGTCGGGCAAGCTCATCAGTAGCAACGCACCACTGGCGGGTCGAAGGCCTGGCGCCGACCAGCGTGTGCTTTGCGCGTTGGTGCGCCGTCGGTTGGCTTGACCATCGTCGACCTCCGCCGGCTGCCAAGTGACCTCGGCCTGCCAGTCGATGCCCTGGGTGTGACCCTGCCATGTCTGGCTGCCCGTCTGCTCGGGTCCCGACAAACTGCCGGGCGGGGGGCGAGGCCCGGGGAGTGTGCGACTGCCAGGCCGCCAAACGAGGGCAACGAAAAACGCCAGAAAAATGAGCAGGGGCCAGGACGACCCCAGCAGGCTCAGGAGACTCTCCACGAGGTCCTCCGGGATTGAGGGGGCGGGCCCGGGTTTAGCGGATCACCATTTCCACCCGCCGGTTGCGCGCCCGCCCGGCCTCATCCCCATTGCTCGCCACGGGCGCCAGGGGCCCCACGCCCTCGGCGGCGAGCCGCTCCTTGGCGATACCGAGCCGTCCCGTCAACGCGCTCACGACACTGCCTGCACGGTCTTTGGACAGGCGAACGTTGTAGTCCGACTGCCCCTGCATGTCCGTGTGGCCCACGATGAAAACTCTGGCGGCCGGGTTGGTTTTGAGCCATTTGGCCATTTCGACTAGCGTGGGTTCGGATTCGGGTTTGATGCTGGATTTGTCGGTGTCAAACAAGATGCCATAGAAGATCACCTTGCCGCCACTTTTCATGTCCTTGGCGATCTGCTCGGCCGACAGGGTGACCTCCTGGCTCATGGCCTTGATGCCCACGGTTTCAATGACCAGCCGGCCGCAGCCGTCGCTGTTGCCGTCGTCGCAGTACACCTTGCCCCAGTACTCTGTGCCGCCCTTGCTGAGCTGAAACGTCAGGTCTCCCATGGAGCTGGGCGAGGCATCGCGCCAGACCACTTTTCCGTTCCCTTGGCGCACGGCGTTTTCGTAGTTGCGCTGCAATTCCAGCGTCGAGGGCAGGGCGCCGGACGCATCTTTTCGAATTGAATAGAAGCTGGCCCAGTAGGCGCCTTCTTTAGCGACGGTGGTTCGCTCGCCGCTGCTGGTGTTGTAGGCAGAGGTGAGGGTCAGTGCCTTGAAACTGGCCTTTTCACAGGTCGACAACTCGCCCCTGGGATGGCGTTCAAACACGGGGTCGGGCGCGCATTTCGGGTTGTCGGCCGCGCTTGCCCAAAGGGGGTTGAATGACAGCAGGCAGCATCCGATCAGCGTTTGGGTTTTCATGGGATCTTCTCCAGGGGCGGGGTTCGATGGCGTGTGTCAAGGTAACAGGCGCATGCGCGGGCGGCATGTGGGCGCAAAACAGACTTCTGGTGCCGGCGCACCGTCAAGCAGGTTCCGTGCTTCTTGCGCATCCGTGGGGTAGCGCATCAGGCAGGCAACGCTGCCCCCATGAATGTCGGGTTCATGGTGATCGCTGCCGATGGCGTGCATCAACTCGTGCATCGCGATCCGGGCAAGATACGTGGGCATGGAGGCACGGATTTGCGCGTCTCCCTGCCATAAACGCTGCGCCAGGGACCTTGCTTCGGCCGGGGAGGCGCCAATGTCTTCGGAAGGCGCGGTTATTCCATCTGCCACTTTTTGCAAGATCGACTGCAGTCCGTGAAAGGCAATCCGATGCAGCCTGTCGAAATTGATGTAGGAGGCAAAGATGTTTACGGGAGCCCATGCGTCACCACCCTCGACCTCAGCCAAGGCCGGGTCGTAATGGCCGACTTGGATGGTCGTGCCGAGCCGATATACGGACGCCGACTCTGCGGCGTCTTGAGCCGACATGCGTGCACGCAGGGGCCCTTGGAAGATGATGGAATCGTCCATGCCGTGGTTGGCATTCAGCCATACCGCATGTGCCGCATCTCCATCGGCGAAACCGGCGTGGTGGTCCACCCGGCGCATCTTTCTTGAGGTGGTGGGGTCCAGGGGTAGGCGGTCGCCGGCCGGCAAGTGGGTCCACTCCAGATGATGCAGTTCGATGCCGGTAATTGCTCGCCAATCACCCGGCAGCACCAGTCGCCTTGCGTCGACGATAAAGAGGTCTGGCACCCGCGGATCGAGGCGTCGATGCGCATGGTCTGCGGTACGCAAACCTCGGTATTCCTCGTACAGGCTGAGCCCATCACCTGGGCGTTCCAGACCCTGTGAGGTGTCGTCGTCGTCCGTTTCGGGGTCGGCCGATGCAGGACGCACGCTCGCCTCCCAAGCGTCGGCGATGCGGTTGTGGTTGTCGTCCTTGGGCAGTGACAAGAAGCTATGTCCCGGCGACCCTGCTCGCTCGCCCTGGGCCACGCCGCCGCCCACCAACTCTGCCTGGGCGATCAACTCACCATAGGCGCCGAAGTCGTTGGCGTAAACCGGCACCGTCCACTCCGTGCGACCGCCTTCCAAAATCAACTCCTGCCCGCCGTCGCGCAACTCAACGAGGCCCTCTTGTCCTTGTGAGCGAAAAAACAGATCGGGTGAGGTGTTGCCATGGCGGGGCCAGTTCAATGAGGTCCCTCTTTCCCGGCTGACCTGGGTGAGGCGGACGCGCACGCGGCTCGCAGCCTGGCGCGGCGCAGTGCCGTTCGCGTCAGTCAAACGCAGGCGAACCGTGTGGACCGCACCGACCCCCTGCGGCCCGTCGCTGCCCTCCGGCAGCCAGGTTTCATAGCCAGGTCCGGGTTCGATGACCAAGCGGGTGCGCACGCGCCCCACGGGATGAAGCGACCAGCGGGTCGTGACGACGCGAGTCGCCTGGGCGTTCAACCCCGGATTGGGGGCGGCGGTCGGGGGCTCTTCCGTGGTGTGCGTGCCTTCCAAAACGGTGCCTCTCGTCGGCAGACGCTGATCGGGAATGCCGGCATCGCAACCCCGCTTCTCCTGAAACGTGCTGCTGTGGCCGGCCTTGTGCACCCGCCGGGTTCCACTCATACCCTCCTCGCCTTGCACCTCGAAGCTGTAGGTGCCCTGGGTCAAGTCAATTTGCAGCCGCCCCTCGGTGCGAAAACGGCCCGAGGCTTCTCGGCGATCCGTACTCTCCTGCCGCTGGCCACCGCCCAGGGCCACTTCGGAGCTTCTGCGGTAGCCTGCGCCCGACCCTTGCCCTTGTCCGGACCATTCAGCGCCGTCCTCATGGCCTCCGCCGTCACTGCGCAGGGTAAGTCGAAACGAGCAGCGCAATCGCTCTGCATCGCTGCTGCGCAACACCGCTCCCGCCCCGCGCATCTCACTGCGGTAGCGTGCCGACACGGTGTGCTCGACCACCAACTGCCATTCGCGCACAGTGGTCCAAGACGGGGCAGGACCAGGCGCCACAGACGTTGCGGCCGCTGCCGCGAGGATCCATGAGCTGAGCACGACCACCCTCCGATCTGGCCAAAGGGACATTCGAGCATGGGTTTGGCGCGCGCCACGACGATTTAGGTCAAGAACTGGTTTGTTTGGGCATACCAGGCGTTGCGGGCGCGAGCGAGCCGTTTAAACCGGTGATCAAAAGGCGTCGGGTCATGGGGTGTTCGCCAGGTTTGAATGAGGTTGGGGTGTTCAGCCCCTGCGGGTCGGGCGCCGCCACTGCGGGTGGTGCAACCGGCCGGCTGGCGTGCTCGCCAAGGTCTTGAGCGTGGGCCGGCGCGTGCCGGGGTACGGGGCGAGCGCGGACACATCGGGGTGGAAGAGCTCCAGGATGCGCAAGAGCGCGCCCTGGCGCTTGAACACCGAGTGGCGGGCCCACACCATGCCGGCGGGGGGCGGGCTGCCGGTGGCTTGCACCCACTGGCGCTGCATGTGGCGCCGGGTCGGCCCGTGGCGCAGCAGGCGTTTGGGTTGCAAGGTGCTGCGCTGCACGCGTCGGTCTTGGTAGAGCAGCTCGGCCAGGGGGCGGCGCCCCAGGCCCTTGAGCGCCTTCCAGGGGCCGGCCAGGGTGCTGCGGTGCAGGCTGGAGCGGGCCCACACCAGGGGTTGGCCGCCCACTCGCAGCACCACCTCGCGCACCAGGGTGCACCCGTGCCGCGGGGGGCCGAGTTGCTGGCGCTCCGGGGCGCCCAACGGGGCCGGTGCTTGGCGCAGCAGCTGCACCTCAAAGCGACCATGGCGGGCCAGCCGGGCGGAGAGAGAGCCCGGCGCGCGCAGCCACGCACGCAGGCTCATGCGGGCCGCGATGCCCACGGGGTCAGCCGGCTCGGCCGAGTTCCGCGGCGCGCGCGGCCGCGGCGCGCACGGCGCGCTGAACGGCCTCGCCCACCCCATCGGCGCGCAGGCTTTCCAGCGCGGCATGGGTGGTGCCACCCTTGCTGGTCACACGCTCGCGCAGGGTGCTCACGGGTTCGCCCGACTGCAGGGCCAGTGCAGCGGCCCCGCCACAGGTGGCGAGGGCCAACTCGCGCGCCTGGGTCTCGTGCAGGCCCAAGTCCAGTCCGGCCTGGATCATGGCTTCGACGACGTAGAAAAAGTAAGCGGGCCCGGAGCCGGACAAGGCGGTCACGGCATCCAGGTCGTCTTCGCGCTCCACCCACACCGTGCGGCCCGTGGGGGCCAATACGGCGTCCACTTCAGCGCGGTCCAGCTCGGTCACGGCGTCGCGGGCATAGAGCCCCGCGATGCCTTGGCCGATCAGGGCCGGCGTGTTGGGCATGCTGCGCACCACGCGCTCGGTGCCGGCGGCCTGGACCAGCGACGCGCTGCGGATGCCGGCCATCACCGAGAGGTGCAAGGCCTGCGCGATCCAGGGCGCCGCGGGCGCGGCGGCCTCAGCGAAGAGCTGCGGTTTGACCGCCCAGATGACCATGCTGGCATCCGCCAAGCGGGGATCCGGCGCCGCCAGCGCCGTGACGCCAAACTCTGCGTGCAGGCGAGCCCGCTGGCTTTCGAAGGGCTCGACGACCAGGAAGGCGTCGGCGGGGCGGCCTGCGCGCCGCAGGCCGCCCAGGATGGCGCTGGCCATGTTGCCGCCGCCGATGAATGCGAGGGTGGGGTGCATGGCGTGGATTGTGGCGCCCTGCCGCTGAGCGCGGGGGTTACAGGCGGGTACCTCCGCACAATCGGCGCCATGCGCCCGCCCCTGTCTCCTTCGCCCCGTTTGTGGCCGCTGCTGTGGCCCCTTTTTTTGGAGCTGGCCTTGGGCATGGTCGTGGGGGCGGTGGCCACCGCCCTGGCCTCCCGCGTCAGCGACGGCGCCGCCGGGGCCTTCGCACTCACGCAGCAGTTGCAGGCCACGCTGTTCATCTTTTTTCGCATCATTGGTGCGGGCATGGGGGTGGTGATCACCCAAGCCCTGGGGGGTGGCCAGCGCGAGGCGGCGGACGCCATGGCCCGCGCCGCGTTGGCGGCCAGCACGTGGGTGGGCTTGACCTGTGCGGCCCTGGCATGGGCGGGGGCGCAGCCGCTGCTTCGGGCGCTGAATGCACCGGCTGAGCTGCTGCCTTTGGCGGTGGCGTTCCTGCAGTGGATGGCCCCTGGCTTGGTGCTGGATGCATGGAACGCCAGCATGGGCAGCGTGATGCGCTCGCACCTGCGGGCCCGGGACAGCCTGATGGTGCTCATCGTGATGAACACGGGCCAGCTCGTGCTGGCGACGCTGTGGATGCCGACCTTTGGCTTGGTGGGTTTTGCCTGGGCCTTGATCGCCAGCCGCGTGGTGGCGCTGGCTTTGCACACCCTGCTGTGGACGCAGCGCCTGAACCTGCGCCCGCGGTGGGCGGACTGGTGGCAGTGGCGCCCGGTGGAGGTGCGGGCGATGCTCCACATTGGCTTGCCGGGGGCGGCCGAGAACATCGCCTACCGCATCGCCTACACCGCCACCATGGCCGTGGTGGCCAGCCTGGGCCTGCCTGCGCTGGCGGCGCACGCCTATGCCAGCCAGATCATGTTTTTTGTGCTCCTGGCGGGCTTGGCCATTGGCCTGTCGCTGGAGATCCTGATTGGGCACCTGATTGGCGCGGGCCGACTGCACGAGGCCAACCGTTTGTTGCGCCGGGCGCTGGCGCTGGGCTTGCTGACGAGTGTGCTCGTGGCCCTGGGGGTGGCGCTGGCAGGGCCGTGGCTGCTGCGGGCGTTCACCCAAGACGCGGGCATTGCGGCGCAGGCTGCCGGTTTGCTCTGGCTGGTGGTGCTGCTGGAGCCGGGTCGCACCTTCAACTTGGTCGTGATCAACGCGCTGCGCGCCGCAGGCGACGCCCGCTATCCGGTGGCCGTGGGCGCGGGGTCCATGCTGGTGGTGCTGGCCGGGGGGGCCTGGTTGCTCGGGGGGCCACTGGGCTGGGGCCTGACCGGTGTTTGGCTGGCCTATGTGGCGGACGAATGGCTGCGGGGGGTGCTGATGTGGCGTCGCTGGGTGCGCCTGGATTGGGTGCCGGCAGCCCGTGGCGTCCGGCGTCGACTTCGGGGACTGCAGCGCACTGCCGGTTGAAGGCTACGCAACCTGGTTGCGCCCCGACTGCTTGGCCTGGTAGAGCGCAGTGTCTGCGGCGTTGAAGAGGGTGAGCGGATCGACGTGTGGATCGGGGATGCAGGCCGCGACGCCCAGGCTGAGCGTCACCACCGGGCCCACGGGAGAGGCCGGATGGGGCAGGGATTGGGCCTGGCAAGCGGCGCGCAGGTGTTCGGCGGCGGCGCGAGCGGCAGGGAGGTCCAGTCCGGGCAGCAGCAGCACGAACTCCTCACCGCCGTAGCGCGCGGCGCAGTCGGCGGCCCGGCCGCTGTGCTGTTGAATGACGCGGGACACCGCGCGCAGGCAATCGTCACCGGCCGCATGGCCCACGCTGTCGTTGTAAGCCTTGAAGGCGTCGATGTCGGCCAGCACCAGGGCCAGGGGCTCGCGGGCGCGGGCACAGCGGCGCCATTCGCGCGCCAACTGTTCATCAAACCAGCGCCGGTTGGACAGGCCCGTGAGGGCGTCGCTGAAGGACAACTGTTCCAAGTGTTCATTGGCGCGGCGCAGGGCCTCGGTTTTCTCGGCGACCACCCGCTCCATGTCCCGTTGGCGTTGACGCAGCTGCCGGGTGCGGAACTGCACCCCCAAGGCGAGCAAGGCCAGACCCAAAACGCCCCCCAACGCCTGCACGTCGCGACGCTCAAAGAAACGCGGTGCGACCGTCACCCGGACCAGGTCTGTGCTCTCCTGCCACGTTTCGCCATCCAGGCTGGCCGCCACATGCAGCCGGTACTGACCGTGGGGCAGGACGGGGAAGCTGGCTTCCCGCTGGGGGCCCAGGTCAACCCAACCGGGTGTCATGCCCTCCATGCGGTAGCGAAACCGCACGCGCTCGGCGTGCTGCACGGTGGCCGCCGCAAAGCGGAGTGTCAGCGGGGGGGTGGCCCCCGCGGGGACCGTGAAGACCGACTGCAAGGGCTGGGCTTGGCCTCCGAGGCTGATGGCCTCCAGGCGCACCGCCGGTGGCAAGCCCAGGCGCGGCAGGTGCTCGGGATCGACGCGCACCAAACCCTTGAGGGAGGGGAGCCACAGGCGACCGTGCGCGTCCCGGGCGCCGGCCGACTGGAGCCCGCCCGCAAACGTCGTGGCCCGCAGCGCTTCGCCCACCCCATAGCCGGTGGACGGCACCCGGGCGAGTTTGCCGTCCAGAAAGTCATTCAGTTCACGGCGCTGCACCCAATAGAAGCCTCGATTGCAGGTCATCCACAGCCGGTCGTGGGCATCGGGCAGGAAGACCTGGGCCAACCCGTCCCAGAGTCCATCACTCACACGGGCGACCCGGATCTGGTCGTTCTTCAGTCGCGCCAAGCCCTCGCCGTTGCTCCCGATCCACAGGGCGCCGTCAGCGTCTTCATGCAAGGCCAGGATCCAATTCGAGGGCAAACCGTCTTCCCGGGTGAGGCGGCTGAAGCGTCCGTCTCGGTAGCGCACCAGACCGTCCCCGGTGGTGGCGAACCAAAGCGTTCCGTCTTGGGCTTCCAGCATCGCCACCACGCCCTCTTGGGGAGCTTGCGCGTCGTGCACCGCCTCAAACCGAGGGCCGACCCCCCGCGCCAAGCCGGCGCGGGTGCCCACCCACAGCGTGCCCTGGCGGTCTCGCAGCAGGGACCTGACGTCCACATGGGGCAGTCCAGCGGCGGTGCCGAAGCGTTCCATGCGCCCGGCCATCCACCGCGCCAGTCCGGCGGTGTAGCTGCCCATCCAGATGGCGCCATCGGCATCCTCGTACAGGGTGGACAGCTCCAAAGTCGGCAAGCCCTCGCGCAGGCCCAGGGTTTGGATCCGTTGGCCCTGAAGGCGGCTGACGCCGCCCCCCGACGTGTTGACCCACAGCGACCCGTCTCGGGCTTGAAGCACCGAACGTACGTTGTCCCCCGCCAAGCCTTCGGGCTTGCCGAGGATGGGAAAGCTGCGGGGGCGCAGGCGGTTGAGTCCGCCGTTCCAACTGCCCATCCACAGGCTGCCTTCGGGGTCCGCATGAACCGTCCAGACCTGGTCGCCCCCCAGCCCACTCTCGGTGGTCAGGGATTGGAACTGGCCCTCTCGCCAGCGCGTGACCCCGGCACCCCAGGTGCCAATCCACAGGTTGCCTTCGCGGTCCCGCGCCAGGGACGTGAGTTGGTCGGTGGGCAGGCCGTCGTCCACGTCATAGCGCTGCCACTGGCCATCGGGGTGAACGCGCACCAGACCGGCCCCCGGTGTGGCCGCCCACACCCCGCCCTCGGGGTCGGCCAGCAGGTGGCGCACCTCGGTGTGGGGGAACCGGGGCACGGATTCAAAGCGCCCCTCCCGCAGGCGCAAGAGCCCCGCCCCCGTGCTGCCAATCCACAGCGTGCCATCGCGGTCCAGGGCCAGGGTGCGCAAACGCTCGACCGGCAGGCCGTCGGCGGGTGTGATGTGGCGGAGTCGGTCTCCCGTCCAGTGCAACAGGCCGGCCTCACTGGCGCCCCACACGCTCCCGTCGGGCGCCTGCACAAAACTCCAAACCCGTCGCCCCTTGATCTGATCGGCGTCCAGCAGGGTCTCCCAGCGCCGCCCGTTCCACCGCGACGCCCCCGCCCCGTGACCCACCCAAATGCGGCCGTTACGGTCCTCCATCAGGCCAAAGATGGGCCGGCGGCTCAGGGCGGGGGCGTCAAGGTCTTGTTCCAAGCGGAATTGCAGGCCATCAAAACGCGCCAAGCCGGTGCCCGTTCCCACCCACAACGTGCCATTGCGGGCCTGCAACACCACCTGCACCGCGGTGCTGGGCAGGCCCTGCTCCGCTTGCCAGCCATCCAAGCGGTAGCGGCTCAAGATGCCATCGGTGAGGTGGACCGCTGGGGCATTCAGTGGCAAGAACCACAGGATGCAGAGCCCCAGCAGTGAACGCAGCATGGCCTGCATGGATTCAGGCCTCGGTGGGAGCCACCACCACCTGGTCACGCCCCAGCTTCTTCGCGCGATACAGCGCTTGGTCTGCGCGCCGCAGCAGCGCGTCCGGCGAGCGGTCGGCTGGGATGCTGCAGGCCACGCCGATGGAGACGGTCAGGTGCAGGGGCTGGGTGGCGCCTTCGGGCACAAAGCTCACCGGGGCGCGGCACAGGCGTTCGGCGGTTTGTACGGCCAACTCGGGCGTGACGCCCGGCAGCACGACGCAAAACTCCTCGCCTCCCACACGCCCGAGCAGGTCATATGGCCGCAGTTGCTGGCCCAAGGCCTGCGCCAGCAGCCGAAGGGCGGTGTCGCCCGCCGCGTGGCAATAGCGGTCGTTGATGGCTTTGAAATGGTCAATGTCCACCATGAGCGCAGCCAAACCATGCTGCAAGCGCTGGTTGCGGCGCCATTCGCGCCCCAGCGCCCGCTCAAAACCCCGGCGGTTCAGCAGGCCGGTGAGGACATCGGTCGTGGCCTGTTGGTCCAGCTCGCGGTGCAAGCGGGCGGCGTGCAAGGTGCTGAACCCGAACACCAGGGCCAGGGCCGCGAAGCTGTTGAGCATGATCACCACCGCATGGGGCTGGCTCACCGCCTGCAAGCTGGGCCCGGTGTCCGCGCCGCCGAGCACCAGCCTCACGCGCGTGAGGCCCAGCACCGCCTGCAAGCCGTGCGCGCCCAGCGGCAGCGCAATCAGGGCCAAAGGCCACCGCCGCCGCTCGCTCCACAGCACCCCGGCGGCGGCCACAGAGAGCGCAGCCAACGTGAAATTGAAGGTCACCACGCGGGTGGGGAAATGGTCGTACCAGCCCGTGAACCACGCGTAAATCGCCGCGTTGACCGCCACCAGGGCCGCCATCCACCGCCAGGGTGTGAGGCGGCCAAACAGACGGTCGTAGCCACTGAGCGTGAACAGCACATTGCCCAGCAGCATCAGGTTGGCCACAAAGACGGTCAGCCAGACCGAAAGCAGCCCGCGCAGGCTGAACAGCACCATGCCCACGCACGTGCACACCATCGCCGCAACCCAGTGCCAGAGGTAGGGGCTGCGGTCGCGCCAAGCCAGTAAACCCAGGCCCAGTGTGACCACGATGGTCAGCAGTCCCGCGAAGAGCAGAACCGTGGGGAGATGCAGGGAGGCATTGGCCGGCATGCCGGAAATTGTGTGGCCCGTGGCCCCAGCTGGCTATCAGGCTTTGCCGGGGTTAGCGGCTGGATGGGGGCACGTGACCGTCTCGCGCCTGTTCCATGGCCTCGGCCAGCCCGTGCTCGCCGCGCTGGCGCAGCGCCTGGATGGCCCCGCGCTGATCGCCCTCCTCGCGGTTCTGGCTGAGTTTGGCCTTGCCCTCGATCCGCGTCACGGTCAGTTCCAGCCCGACCAAGGCGCGTTGCAACTGGTCGATGAAGCCCGGCGCGGCCTGCTCCAGGGTCCAGGGCTCCGGCTCGTTGGCCTCATACCTGGCTGTCAATTCGATCAGCTGCTCGCGCACCCAGTTCGGGTCGTCGATCGCCCGCAGCCGCCCGTGCACGTGCACGGTGCTGTAGTTCCAGGTGGGCACCATCTTTTCGAACTGGGCCTTGCTGGGATACCAGTTGGGCGAGATGTAGCCTTGCACGCCTTGGAAGATCACCAGCACTTCCTGCGGCTGCGCCAGCGCCCGCTGGACCAGCGGGTTGGCGCGCGGGGCGTGGGCTGCGAGCCGCAGGCCTTCGGACAGGGCGGTGCCTCGCAGCAGCCAAGGCAGGGGCGTGGCTTCCAGACCGCTCGGTCCTTGCCAGGCGACGGTGCCCAGCGGGTGGGCGCGCAGCAGCGCCAGGCTGTCCGCCTCGGCGGCGACGGTGTAGGGCGGGGTGTACATGGCTCAGTCCAGTAGGGGGGCCAGGGCACGGCGGGCCGCGGCGTTGTCCAGCCCGCAACGGCGCGCCCAGTCCTGCAACTGGTCTTCGCCGATGCGGCCGACATTGAAGTAGGCCGCGTCCGGGTGGGCCAGGTAGAAGCCGCTGACCGAGCTGGCCGGGTGCATGGCCATGGATTCGGTCAGGCTCATGCCGAAGCCCTGCGCCTGCAGCACGCGCAGCAGGTCCTTCTTCACCAGATGGTCCGGGCAGGCCGGGTAGCCGGGGGCGGGGCGGATGCCGCGGTACTGCTCAGCAATGAGCGCCTCGTTGCTCAGTTGCTCATCGGGCGCGTAGGCCCAGAACTCGGTGCGCACGCGCTGGTGCAGGCGCTCGGCAAAGGCCTCGGCCAGGCGGTCGGCCAGGGCCTTGAGCAGGATGGCGGAGTAATCGTCGTGGCGGGCCAGGAACTCGGCCTCCTTGCTTTCCACGCCATGGACCGTGACGGCGAACAGGCCGACATGGTCCTGCGGCTGGCCCTCGCGCAGCGGGGCGACGAAGTCGGCCAGGCAGCGGTTGGGTCGGCGTTGCCCGTCCACCACCGGGCGCTCGGTCTGCATGCGCAGGCCATGCCAGGTCATCAGCGGTGCGCCATGGGCGTCGAAGACGGCGATGTCGTCGTCCTCCGTCTGCCCAGCGGGCAGCAGGGCGAAGGCGCCATCGGCGCGCAGCCATCGGCCGGCCACCAGCTTGTCCAACATGGCCTGGGCGTCGGCAAACACCTTGCGCGCCTGCTCGCCCACCACTGCATCCTGCAGGATGGCGGGGTAAGGGCCGGCCAGGTCCCAGGTCTGGAAGAAGGGGCCCCAGTCGATGCAGGCCACCAGCTCTTGCAGCGGGTAGTTCTCCAGCCGGCGCACGCCGACGAAGCGCGGCACGGGCAGGCTGCGGAAATCGACGATGGCCTTGTTGGCGCGCGCAGCCGCCAGCGGGATCAGCGGGGTCTGCTTCTTGTTGGCGTGCAGTTCGCGCACCTTGTTGTAGTCCGCTTGGATCTCGGCCAGGTAGGCCCCCCGGCGCTCGGGGCTCAACAATTCGGAGCACACCGACACCGAGCGCGACGCGTCGGGCACGTACAGCACCGGGCCCTCGTACTTGGGGGCAATCTTGACCGCGGTGTGCACGCGGCTGGTGGTGGCCCCGCCGATCAGCAGCGGAATGCCGGCCTCGCGGAAATGCGGGTCGGCCTGCATCTCGGCTGCGACGTGCTGCATCTCCTCCAGGCTGGGGGTGATCAGGCCGGACAGGCCAATGATGTCGGCCCCTTCGGCCTTGGCGCGCGCCAGGATCTCATGGGCCGGCACCATCACGCCCATGTTGATGACCTCGTAGTTGTTGCACTGCAAGACCACGGTGACGATGTTCTTGCCGATGTCGTGCACATCGCCCTTCACCGTGGCGATGACGATCTTGCCCTTGGCGCGCACGTCCGCACCGGCGGCTTCGAGCTGGCGCTTTTCTTCCTCGATGTAAGGGATCAGGTGCGCGACGGCGGACTTCATCACGCGCGCACTCTTGACCACCTGGGGCAGGAACATCTTGCCGGCGCCGAAGAGATCGCCGACCACATTCATGCCGGCCATCAGCGGGCCCTCAATGACATGCAGCGGGCGGCCCCCCTGGGCCTTGATGGCTTGCCAGGCTTCCTCGGTGTCTTCGTTGATGAAGTCGGTGATGCCGTGCACCAGGGCGTGCTTGAGGCGCTCGTTCACATCGCCCGCGCGCCAGGCCAGCTTGGCCGAATCGTCCTTGGCGGCGCCTTTGACCGCATCGGCCACTTCCAGCAGGCGCTCGGTGGCGTCGGGGCGGCGGTTCAGCACCACGTCTTCGACGCGCTCGCGCAAGTCGGCCGGGATCTCGTCGTACACGCCGATCATGCCCGCGTTGACGATGCCCATGTCCATGCCGGCCTGGATGGCGTGGTACAGGAAGACGGTGTGGATGGCCTCGCGCACCGGCTCGTTGCCGCGGAAGCTGAAGCTCACGTTGGAGACGCCGCCGGACACCTTGGCGCCGGGCAGGTTCTGCTTGATCCAGCGCGTCGCCTCAATGAAGTCCACCGCGTAGTTGGCGTGCTCCTCGATGCCGGTGGCAATCGCAAAGATGTTGGGGTCGAAGATGATGTCTTCGGGCGGGAAGCCAATCCCGACCAGCAGGTCGTAGGCGCGCAGGCAGATGGTCTGGCGGCGTTGCAAGGTGTCGGCCTGGCCCTGTTCGTCGAAGGCCATCACCACCGCGGCGGCGCCGTAGCGCTTGACCAGCTTGGCCTGGCGCAGGAACTCGGCCTCGCCTTCCTTGAGCGAGATCGAATTGACGATGCCCTTGCCCTGCAGGCAGCGCAGGCCGGCCTCAATGACGCTCCACTTCGACGAGTCGACCATCACCGGCACGCGTGCCACATCGGGTTCGCTGGCCAGCAGGTTCAGGAATCGCACCATGGCCGCCTGGCTGTCCAGCATGGCCTCGTCCATGTTGACGTCGATGATCTGGGCGCCGTTTTCCACCTGCTGGCGCGCCACGGCGACGGCTTCTTCGTACTGGCCGGCCAGGATCAGGCGGGCAAAGGCCTTGGAGCCGGTGACGTTGGTGCGCTCCCCCACGTTCACGAACAGGCTGCCCTGGCCGATGGTCATGGGTTCGAGGCCAGAGAGTTTGAGGGGGGGCAAGGACATGGCAGGTGGCGCCTGAAAAGGCGCGAAAAACTGGGGTAAATCCGCCGGGGATTCTAGGAAGCTGCCCTTGGGTCTGGGCTTCGCGCGCCGACAATGCAGGGGTGGAACTGATTCACCTGCCCCCCAACGCTCTCAAGCCTGGCCAGCGGCTCGGGTTTTCGTTGCGCGACGCCAGCGGCAAGCTGCTGTTCGCCAGCGGCTCGGTGCTGCCCGCTTCGGACGCGGTGCGCGAGCTGCTGGAGCGGGGGGCCTACACCTATGCCCACGAGACCGAAGCCTACCAACGGGAGGTGACGGCCCGCGCCAACACCCTGGTCCACCAGAACGCGACCTTGAAGGACATCGCCCGGGTCCAGGCGGACTTTCAACACGACCGGCAGAAGCCGGCCGCGGTGGTGGCCAGTGATGTGGCGCAGTGGCTGGATTTCCAGTCGCGTTTGCATGCCTTGCTCAAGGAGCCGCGCACCGAAGACTTTCTGGCGCGATTCGAGGCCCTGCACACCGAAGGGCAGGAGCGCCTGCAGCGCAGCCCGGACAAGGCCCTGCTGATGCTGGTGTACGACGCCGGCCAGGAGCTGGGTCAGTACACGGCGCGGCATGCACTGTTGTGCGCGGCGCTGTGCCATCTGGCGGGGGAGCGGATGGGCTGGCCTGTGGACCGGGTGGGCGCCCTGACGCGTGCCGCGCTGAGCATGAACCTGTCGCTGGGCTTGCTGCAGGACCGGCTGACGCAGCAGCGCGAAGCCTTGCGGCCCGACCAAATGCGCCTGTTGGCCGGGCATGGCGACCGGTCGGCGGACTTGCTGCAGCAGCTGGGGGTGCGTGACGACACCTGGCTGCAGGCGGTGCGACTGCACCATGACGCGGCTCCCGGTCCGCTGGAGGGGCGCGCGGTCCCAGAGCAATTGGCCCGGTTGCTGCAACGCATCGACCAATTTGCGGCGCGTTTGTCGCCGCGCGCCGCGCGCAAGGCGCAGGCTGGCGCGCAGGCGGCTCGTTCCATCTTTCTGGACGAACGCAAGCAGCAGGACGAAGCGGGCGCGGCCCTCATCAAGGCTGTGGGGCTGTATCCGCCCGGTAGCGCGGTGCGTTTGGCGACCGGCGAAGAAGGGGTGGTGGTCAAGCGCGGGTTGAGTGCGACGGAGCCCTTGGTGGCGGCCTTGATCGGTAAGAGCGGCAACCCGCTCTATGAGCCGGTGCCGCGCGACACCCGTTTGGCGAGCAACGCCATCACCCAGAGTCTGGCGCCACACGAGTTGCGTCTGCGGGTTTCGCTCGAAAAATTGCTTCGATTGGCGGCGTGATGCGCGGGTGGCGACAGTGGGCGACCTGGGCGCTCGCAGCGTGGGCTGCGGGGCCAGTCCACGCGCGGGACACCTGGGCGCTGGCCACGGCCGACCTGCCACCGGCCATCACCACCAAGGCAGCGGATCTTGGCTACTACGCCGTCATCTTGCGTCGGGTTTTTGATGAGATGGACATCAACCCGGAATTCCACTTCCTCCCCCCGGCGCGTGCTCAGCTGGATGCCGCTCAGGGCTTGTATGCGGCCTTGTTTCCGGCTGCGCGTACGCCCGAGCGGCAGCTGACGTTCCTGGCCAGCGACCCGTTTTACGTCGTGCGGCTGCGGGTGTTCCTGCGCCGCGACGACGCCTGGGCGGGCTCGACGGTGGAAGACTTCAAAGACGGGTTGTTGTGCAACGTCCAGGGCGTGCGCACCTACCCTGAGTTGGAGGCGGCCCTCGACGCCGGGCGCCTCAAGATGCAGCGGGTGACCGACTTGTCGGCCTGCTTTCGCATGCTCGCTGTGGGGCGGGTGCGGTTTGTGGTGACGGGGGAGAACACCGGGTATTCGGCCCTGCACGCCATGGGTGAGGCGGCCGACCAAGTGCGCATGGCGCCAGTTTTGCTCTCGGAACAGCCCGTGCATCTGATGTTTCCGCGCGTGTTGCCGGAAAGCGCCCGACGGGTGCGCGACTTCAACCGGGCGCTGCAACGCCTGCGCCGCAGCGGCGAGCTGAACCGGCTGGAGCAGCGCGTGGTGCCCAAGGGCCCGATCAGCTGATTCAGCCCGCGGCAGGCCATCGGGGGCAGACCCGAGCGCCAAAAGGGCGCGATGGGTAGAAACTCGGGGCATGCGCCGAATCGTGTGGTCATTGCTGCTCTGGGCCTGTGCTGTGCCGGCGCAGGCCACGCTGTGGCGGGTGGTCACCAACGACTTTCCGCCCTATGTGGGCGCGGATTTGCCGCAGCAGGGTTTTTATGCGGCCCTGATCCGCCGCGTGCTGGCCGAGCAGTCGCTCCAGATGGAATTGCACTACCAGCCCCCGGCGCGCGTGCGGGTGTCCATCCTCGAGGGGCAGTTTGATGCGGCGTTTCCACTGCTCCGAACCACCGAGCGGGAACGGGATCTGGTGTTCTCTGATCCGCTGCTGTCGGTTCGCTCCTATCTGTTTGTGCGGGCCGACAGCACCATCACCGGTTTGGCGGACCTGCCGGGCAAGCGCAGCTGCCACTTGCAAGGCTCCAACCAGCCGGTGCCCGTGCAGCGCATGGTCGACGACGGCATCGTCAAGATCGAACGGGTGGCGCACACGCCGCAGTGCTTTGAGATGTTGGCGCGGGGCCGGGTGGACTTTGTGGCGTTGAGTGACTACGCGGGGTGGGCCGGGGCGCGGCAGAGCACGGCCGGCCTGAGTGCCTTCAAGACGGTCGGGGGGCCGATTGCCTATGGCTATCTGCACTTGGTGTGGCCGCGTCAAGACCCGCGGGCCCAAGCGCGCGCGGCTGATTTCAACCGGGTTCTGGCCGACTTGCGCCGCCGCGGCGTGGTCAAAGAGTTGGAGCAGACCCTGCTGCCCAGCCTGCCCGAGGACCCGGATCAGCCGCCCACCAAGCCGGTAAAGGCCCCGGCCGAGCGCGGTCGGTAGCGGCCCACTTGTTCGGCGATGGCCGCCACGTGGGCAGGCGTGGTGCCGCAGCAGCCCCCGGCAATGTTCAGCAGGCCCCGGGCCGCAAATTCACCCACCAGACGGCCAGTGATCTCCGGGGTCTCGTCAAAGCCGGTGTCGCTCATGGGGTTGGGCAGGCCGGCGTTGGGGTAGCAGCTGATCGGGGTGTCCGCGGCCGCTTGGGCCAACTCTTCGAGATAGGGGCGCATCAAGCTGGCGCCCAGGGCGCAATTCAGGCCCACGGCGATTGGGTGGGCATGGCGAACCGAGTGCCAAAAGGCGGTCACCGTCTGCCCACTGAGGATGCGCCCCGACGCATCGGTCACCGTGCCCGAGATGATCACCGGCAGGCGCTCCCCGGTGGCGTCCATCAGCTCATCCAGGGCAAACAGCGCCGCTTTGGCGTTCAGGGTGTCAAAAATCGTCTCGACCAGGAACAGGTCGCAACCGCCGGCCAACAAGCCCTGGGCCTGCTCGTAGTAGGCGGCCCGAAGCTGCTCAAAGTCCACGTTGCGGGCTCCCGGGTCGTTCACATCGGGGCTGATGGAGGCGGTCTTCGGCGTGGGGCCCAACGCGCCGGCGGCAAAGCGCGGTTTATCCGGGGTGGCGTATCGATCGCAAGCGGCTCGTGCCAGGCGGGCGGCTTCAACGTTGAGTTCGTAGGCCAACCCGGCCAGGCCATAGTCTTCTTGCGCCACGGAGGTTGCGCCGAAGGTGTTGGTTTCGATCACATCCGCGCCGGCCGCCAAATACTGCTCGTGGATTTGGGTGATCACGTCAGGGCGGGTTAGTTGCAGCAGGTCGTTGTTGCCTTTGAGGTCCCGTGGGTGATCGGCAAAGCGGGTGCCGCGGAAATCCGCCTCCGTCAACCGATAGCGCTGGATCATGGTGCCCATGGCCCCGTCCAGCACCAAGATGCGCTGGCGCATCAAGGTGGGCAGGGCGGCGGCTCGGGTGTAAGCAGTGGCATTCATGGGCGCATTGTCCGGCCTGAGCCTTAGCCCAAGCCGAACAGCGGGTCGCGCGTTTGACCCACGCGTACCAGCACCAGGGCACACAAGAGCCCCAGCAAAAAACACAGGGCCCGCAGCCCATCGGGCGTTTCCTCGTCAAACGTGCCCCAGGCGAGCAAGCCGTACACCGCGGTCAGCGCCATCTTGGTGGCCAGCCAGCTGTGGTGCACAGGGCTGATGTACAGCACGCCCCATAGGCTGATGCCGGACACCACCAACAAGAAAATGACGGCCCCATGGATCACCCGCAGCCGGCTGTCTCGCGGCCAGCGGGCCCCGCCCAGGAGCGGGAGCCCCCGGGCCCCGAAGAGCCCAATCGCCACGAACGCCATCAGGGCGTGCAGGCTTTTAAGGGCGGGGTAGTCGTAGAAATCCATGCCGGCCGTTCAGGCGGCCTCAGGCTCGCGGCTTGAACAGGGCTTCGCAGGTACTCCGTGAAGCATCCGCCTTGTCCAGCTTGCCGCACACCGGCCCCAACTGCCCTTGCACCCGGGCCACGGCAGCCTGACCGTTGTGGGCCTTGGCCCAGCCCAGCAACTGCTCGCTGACCTTCTGCAAGGAGCGGGCGCTGCGCTCGTAGAACGCCCCCTTGTCTTTCTCGGCCTCCTGCACCAGTTGGGCCGCCAGCTTCTCAATGCGGGCGGCATCCTGCGGTGCCAGTTTCACGAGGTTTTCGAAATAGGTGGCACCCCATTGCAGACGGGTGGCGGGGCCCTCGCTCTTATTGAAAGCCTGCTCGAACCATGACAGCGCTTCGTCCTTGCGGCCCGTCTTGCGGGCGTTGGCTCCCAGCTGGTTCATCAGGTAATAGGGCGAATGGCTCTTGCTCAGGTTGGCTTTGAGCAGAGCGTCACTTTCACTCCACAGCCCGGCCAGCCCCAGCACGTGCCCGGCAGCGGTCATCACCGCTTGGCGCTCGTATCCGTCCTGAATTTCACGATCCAACAACGCGGTCAGCCCTCGGACCTCATTCAACAAGGTGGCTTCGAGCTTGGGGGAAATGTCGGCTTTGTCCAGATCAAGGCGCGCCAACTCCACGCGTGCCGCCAAGCAGTTGATGCGATCGGCTCGGGAGAGTTGCGTGTCGTTCTGCTGTTGCAGCAAGGCCTGCTGGAAGGCGTGAACCAGCGTGATGCGGTCGGCCCCGGCCTTGGGGTGCAAGGCCCGCACCAGGTCATCGGCGCTGTTGCTCAGCACGTCCAGGTGCTGGCGCACCTTCTTGGCGTCCCCAAGCAGGCTGCCGACCCAGGCTGCATCACCTTGGGCTGGGTTGGCGCCGGCGGCGAGCGACTTCAGCTTCAGCCGCGTGCGGGCTTCGTCCGGGACGCCGCGCCCTTGGGCCAAACGCTGCAGGACCGCACCGCGATCCGCCGCACCCACCAACGACTGCTCGTCGGTTTCCCAAGAATAAAAGCTCAGCAACTGCCATTCGCCGGCCTTGAGGGGCTTGCCGGCCTGGGCATCCGCCAACACGGCCTTGATGGGGCGCCCCCCCGAGAGGCCCATTTGGAACAGTTTGACGACCCGCGCCGCGTCGGCTTCGCCCGGCAGGCGCGTGAGCTCCTGCCCGTCGCCGTTGAACAGGATCATGGTTGGGTAACCCCGCACCTTGAAGCGGGCCCCGAGCTTTTGGGCGCCGGGCAGGTCGCCGTCGATGAGCACGGGGATGACGGCGTGACTTTGCTCAATGAAGTCCGCGCGGTTGAACAGCGTGGCCTTGAGCTGGTTGCAGGGTGGGCACCATTTGGCCCCCCAGTACAGCAGCACGGGCTTCTTCTCGGCCTTCGCGGCTTGGAAGGCGGCTTCGATGTCCGCGTCCTGGCTGGCGGCACGCCACGCGATGCCGGGCGGCATGTCCAGCGCCGCCTGGGCGGGGGCGGTAAAGGCCAGAACGAGGGAAAGGCTCAGGGCGCTTAGGGCTATTCGCATGACGTGTAGGAAAAAAGAACTGACGCTTATATTGTCCGGCCATGTGCAATCCACTGCGATGCGTCCGCCCTCAATGAAAGCCCTGAGCGTTTTTGTTTGGAACGAGGTCTTTGGCACCGGCCTTGGGGACATCGACGACCAGCACAAACGCTTGGTGGACTTGCTGAACCAAGTGGCCAGCCAACTGGCCTTTGGCGTGGACCGCGAGGCGCTCGCGCGGGTGTTTCGGGAGCTGGTGTCTTACACCGAATACCACTTCCGCCATGAGGAGGCGCTGTGGGCGCAGCACTTGGGCGGGGAGGCCGATGAGCGCTCACACCGCGAGCGCCATGCTGAGTTTGAGCGCAAGCTGGAGCAGTTGGCGGCGACTGGGAGCGCGGGAGAGATTGACCCTGAAACCTTGCTGGATTTTTTGGTGCGCTGGTTGGCCGGGCACATTCTTCGGGCCGACCGCTACTTCGCTCTGTGCGTGATCGGGCTGCGCGAAGGCCTGAGCCTTCCCCAGGCTCGGGCGCGTGCCGCCGACCAGGTGCAAAAGCACGAGGGCCTGATGGAGCTGGTGCTCACGGTCACCTCGGCGCTGTCCAAAAACACCCTGCGCCTCATGCAGGAGCTTCATGCCCGTTCGAACGAGGCCCAGCGCCTGCGCCAGGCGGCCAGCGTTTTTGCGAACGCCAACGAAGCCATCATGATCACCGACCCGCAGGGCACCATTCTGGATGTCAATGCCGCGTTTGAGCACATCACGGGGTTCCCCCGCGCTGAGGCGGTGGGGCACAACGCGCGATTGCTCAAGGTCGATGAACATGAGGCCGCGTTCTACGGGGACATGTGGACGGCGCTGATGTTGCAAGGGCGCTGGCACGGTGAAGTTTGGGGGCGGCGGCGCAACGGGGAGTTGTTTGCCAAGCTCCAAACCATCAGCGCGGTGCGCAACGACATGGGCGAGTTGGCCCACTATGTCTGTTTGTTTACGGACATCACAGCGGCCAAGGAGCATCAGAAGAAGCTGGCGGATGCGACGCACTTTGACGCGCTGACCCATTTGCCCAACCGCACCCTGCTGACCGACCGCATGCACGGGCTGCTGGCGCAACTGCCCCATGCCGGGGGGACCTTGGCGGTGGCCTGCCTCGACCTCGACGCCTTTCATGAGGTCAATGCCCAGTGCGGCCATACGGGCGGCGACCGGGTGTTGACCCAGTTGGCTTCCCGCTTGCATTCGGGTCTGCCCGAAACGGCGCTTCTCGCGCGGTTGGGGGGTGATGAATTCGCACTGGTGGTGATGTGCTCTGGAGGCCGGTCGGACGCGGTGGCGGCGCTGAGTGCGGTTCGAGAGGCCGTGGCACAGCCCTTGGAGGTGGACGGGCGACGCTGGCAGCTCAGCGCGAGCATGGGTGCCGTGCTGCTTCAGGCGGCCGACGGGAGTGTGGCACCGGATCAGCTCCTGCGCAGTGCCGCACAAGCGCTCTTCAAGGCCAAGCAGTCTGGGCGCAATCGGCTGCATGTTTTCGATGCCGATCGGGACCGCATGGTGCGGGGGCGCCTGGAACAGGTGGAACTGGTTCGGCAGGCGTTGGAGGCGGGGCAGTTCGAGCTCTTTTATCAGCCCAAGGTCCACATGCGCAGTGGCGCGATGCTGGGCGTCGAGGCGCTGATTCGCTGGCGGCATCCAGAGCGCGGCCTGGTGCTCCCGGGGGAGTTTCTGCCCGGGGTCGAAGGCCACTCCGTGGGCCTGGCCCTGGACGATTGGGTCTTGGACGCGGCCCTGCAGCAGCAGGCTCAGTGGCGCACGCAAGGCGTGGAATTGACCGTTAGTGTGAATGTGTCAGCCGCGCAACTGAGCCGCCCGGACTTCTTGCAGGTGCTGCAAGAGGCTTTAGCCCGGCATCCGACCGTCCGCCCAGGAGACCTGGAGTTGGAAGTGTTGGAGTCCAGTGCGCTCAAGGACATGGCGCGGGTTTCCTGCCTCATCGACGCGTGTCGGGCGCTGGGCGTGGACTTCGCGATCGACGACTTCGGAACGGGCTACTCCTCGCTGGCTTACCTCAAGGAGTTGGGCGCGCAGTGCCTCAAAGTGGACCAGAGATTTGTGCGAGATGTCCTGGAGGACCCGGACGACTTGTCCATCTTGGATGCCGTTCTGGGTTTGGCGCGTGCCTTTCGCCGTCAAGTGGTGGCAGAGGGGGTGGAAACCGTGGCGCACGGGGAAATGCTTTTGCATCTAGGTTATGAGTTCGCACAGGGCTATGCCATCGCGCGCCCCATGCCGGCGCAAGAAATCCCCGCCTGGAAAGCGACGTGGCAACCCGATGCGGTGTGGCAGGCCTGTGCCCGCTTGCCACACGAGCGCTTGCAATTGCTGCGGGCGGTCGTGAAGGAGCGCGCCTGGTGCCAAGCGCTCTTGCAAAGACTGCAGGGACAAGGGAGTGAGCACCCGGAGCCTCCCTTGATTCCGGGGCTGTCAGACCACCCTGAGAAGCTTTGGGAGGCCTGGGGCGTCGAAGCGTCTGTGGCGGAGGCCTTGGATTGGACCGAGGCCTGCGAACTGGGTACGCTCCTGCGTACTTGCGCGCAGGCGTGGCTGCGAGAGGCGGAGCTCTCTGGGCAGCCCCTTCAGGCCGAAGCGCTGCAGGAATTGGTGGCCCTGCGCGATCGCTGGATCGCCGCGCTCAAAGCACTGGCGCTGGGATAGTCCAGCGCCAGGTTAGCGGCCGGTGATCAGGCCGCCAGTGGCCAGTGCGGCTCGTCCGTGCCGTCCGCCGTGTGAACGAACGACACATAGGGCACTTCAACGCCCCATTCTTCGGCGGCCGGTTCCACCGGGGTGGGCGCGGTCCAGCGGCGCAGCAGGCTGGCCACCAGGGGCAGCGTGGCGGGGCCGGGGTTTGTTTGTTTGTTCATGGCCATCCCTTGAGTCATCGTCAGAATGGCCCTCATTTTGAGCAGCGACGTGTGACCGCCATGTGACGGCCATCACGTTGACGCGGCCTTAGACGTGGGTGTCAGAAAAAGTCCACACCGCCCGGTTCTTCGGCGCGCTGGTGCGCAGCACTGCGGGACATGTTGGCCTGATGGTCTTGAGCCGCCTGCGCCGCTTTGACGCGCGTTTCTTCGAGCAGCTTGGTGAGCTTGGCGTCGTCGCCGAGCCGGAAACTGGAAAGCACCTCCGCCAGTCGCACGGCTTCCGTCAACAACTCGCTGGCAATTTCACCGCCGCGCACGGCGACTTCCACGTTTTGAGCGGTCACCGCGTCCAATTCCTTGACGGAGGTCGTGACCACGTCGATGGAGGCTGCGTGCTCGGCGGAATCGGCGGTTAGGTTCTTGAACACCGCCCCCACGCCCTGCACGGAGTGAACCAAGTCGTTCATTGCGGTGCCGGCCTCGTTGCTCAAGCGGCTGCCCCGTTCCACGGTCTCCAGCGACGCGGCGATCAGGGACTTGATTTCTTTGGCGGCTTCCGAGGAACGGCCCGCCAGCATGCGCACTTCGGTGGCCACCACCGCAAACCCGCGCCCGGCCTCACCGGCCCGGGCGGCCTCCACCGCGGCGTTCAGGGCCAGGATGTTGGTTTGAAAGGCGATGCTGTCGATGGTGCCGATGATGTCGGTGATGCGGCGCGAGGACTGGTCGATGTCCTGCATGGTGCGCACGAGTTGGCCCACCACGCCCCCGCCCCGGGTGGCCATGGAGGCGGCCTCATCGGCCAGCGTGTGCGCTTCCTTGGCGGCGCGGGCCGACTCTTGCACGATGACGTTGATTTGCTCCAGGCTCAGGGCGGCGTCTCGCAGGCCCGAGGCCGTGCGGTCGGTGCGTTCGCTCAACAGCGAAGCGCTGCTGCCGACCTCTTGGGCTGCCCCTTGAACCAGGGTGATGGCTTCGCGCACCTCACGCAGGGCCACGGCCATGCGGGTTTGCACATGCTTGAGCCGTTTGCCGATCTCGGACTCGGTGCGAACCACATCCAGGTTGAGCCGAATGGGGCCATCGCGACCCATGGCGTTGACCAAGAATTCGAGCTCGAAACGCTCGGCGGCTTCGCGGGCCAGGCTGCGGGCAATGACGCCCAAGACAACCGAGAGGGCGCCGATGTAGGCCGCTGAACCCAGGGAGCGCCACCCTTCCCAGGCCAACTCGGCGAGCACATAGCTGACACCGGCCAGGGCGATGGGGCGCCAATCGCGGTAGGGCAGGAGCAAACACAGCGTGACCGGCATGGCCGACTCCAGCGCTGCAAAGTCAACGGCGGCTTTGTCTCTGAATTCATGCTGCGCCAGGACCAAGACCACATTGAGCAGGGCCATGCCCAAGCGTGCGGGGGACCGGCCACTGTGCTGCCACATTAGAAAGAGGGCGGCCCCCAGTGCCGCGGCGCCGATCATGCCCCCCGTGCCCAAGCGCTGGGCGGCGTGGGCCAATCCCACCACGGCCAGGGCATTGACCAGGGTGAGACCAAACAAAATCCGGTCTTGGGCTTTGGAGCTGGCTCCCAGCGAATTGGAGGTGCTCACATCGTTCCTTGTTCTGAAGATTTCGGGCTTGCAACCAGGGGCTTCGGGTGTATCGTGCCACTCAAATGAGGCTCCAGGCCCTAGGGCGACTGCGGGTCTGACTCAGGGTAGCCCACCGCCCGCCCATCGGGGGCAGACTTTGAAAACGAAGAGGTCACTTTGAAGTCCGTGCTGATCGTTGAAGACCAGGAAGAGATCCGGGAACTCATTCGGGTGACGTTGGAATTTGAGAATTTCTCGATCGACGAGGCGGCCAATGGCGAGGAAGGCCTTCGCAAGGCCCAGCGCACCAAGCCCAACTTGGTGCTGATGGACGTGATGATGCCCGGCGCCATCGATGGGCTGACCGCCTGCAGTCGCATTCGCTCGGATCCGGGCTTGTCAGGCACCAAGGTGGTGATGTTGACTTCAAGAACGGACCCCCGCGACCGCGCGGAAGGCCTGCGCATGGGGGCGAGCGCCTATCTGCTCAAACCTTTCAGCCCGTTGGAGCTGATCACGGTGTGCCAGAAGGTGTTGCGTTGACCGCCTGAAGGCGCTCCACGACCGCCGAACCGATGGCGCCCAGCGGCAGCGACTGCACGGCCGCCCCCATTTCAAACGCCGCCTTGGGCATGCCGTAGACAACACAAGAGGCCTCGTCTTGCGCCACGGTGTAAGCGCCGGCTTTGCGCATCTCCAGCAGGCCGCGGGCGCCGTCGTCTCCCATCCCGGTCAGGATCACCCCCAGGGCATTGCGCCCCGCGCAGCGGGCAACGGAGCGAAACAGCACGTCCACTGACGGCTTGTGGTGGTTCACGAGAGGGCCATCCTTCACTTCCACCCGGTACTGCGCGCCGCTGCGCGTGAGCTGCATGTGCTTGCCCCCGGGGGCGATCAAGACCCGGCCCGCCAGCACGCGGTCGCCGTCCTTGGCCTCAATCACGTCGAAGCCGGAGACACGGGTCAATCGCTCGGCCAGACTCGCCGTGAAGCCGGGGGGCATGTGTTGGACCCAAACGATTCCCGCCGGTAGGGTGTTGGGTAGGCCCTGCAAGAAGTTCTCAAAGGTCTGGACGCCCCCGGTGGAGCTACCCACGGCCACGATGCGGTCGGTGGTTTCGGCCATCGCCGCGGCGGGTGCCGGGGCTTGGACCGGGTGAGTGGGGGCGGGGGCACGCGGCGCCTGGGGCTTGGGCAGGGCACGCAGATTGGCAGCGGCGGCGGCCTTCACCGCGGGAATCAGTCCATTGGCGTCATCCGCCAAGAAATCGCGCAAACCAATCTTGGGCTTGGTAACAAAGGCCACCGCGCCGGCGGCCAGGGCTTGCAGTGTGGTTTCCGCGCCAGCCTGCGTCAGCGTGGAGCACATCACCACGGGCAGGGGGTGTTCGCTCATCAGCTGGCGCAAAAAACTGATGCCATCCATGCGCGGCATTTCGACATCCAGCACCAGCACATCGGGTGGGTTGGCCTTGATCTTGGGCCAGGCGAAGAGCGGGTCGCTGGCCGTGAATTGCACTTGCAGGCCGGCCTGGGTGAGCAGCTGACTGAGCTGCTGGCGCACGACGGCCGAGTCGTCGACGATGGCGACGCGAATCATGGGACAGCCTTTATCGGGGGGTGGAATTGACGCACTTGCCGCGCGTCATGGTCACCAGCCCTTGGGGCAGCTGCAGCGTGACGGTGCGGGGCACGGTGTCGCCCACATCGACGCCTTGAAGCTGAAACCCGTGTTGATCCAACAGGCTCCAGCCCTGCTCGATGTTGCGCTCGCCCACGTTGAACTTCACGTTCATGGCGTCGGGCAGGGTGTCAGCGCCCCCGTACAGGTGCGCGTGATAGTCCTTGGGCTGGGTGCCCTGCAGCCGGATCTGCTGAACGAGCAACTCCAGCGCCTCGTCGCCGTAGCGACCATCCAGCGGTTCACCGGCGCGTCGGGTCCGACCGGGGAGCAGATAGTGGCACATGCCCCCCAAGCCGCGCTGCGGGTGCCAGAGCGTGACCGCCACGCACGAGCCCAGCAGGGTTTTCAGCGTGCCGCTGGCACCAAAGTGCCACTGCCCCGGCAGCAGGTTGCGCAGTTCAGGCGCTGGGGCTGTCGGGGGGGTGAAGGGGCGGGGTGTAAAGACGGGTTTGGGTGGCTTATGCATGGCAATAGACGGCCGGCGCCAGGGCCCTTAAGGGCAGCCCCAGACCGGTCAGCGACTCTGCATGCCCCGTATATAGCACGCCCTGCGGCTTGAGCCGCCCGATCACCCGTTTGACGATGTCCGCTTTGGCGGCGGCGTCAAAATAAATCAACACATTTCGCAAAAAGATGATGTCGAACTGGGGCAACTCTTTGGGTAAGGGCTGCATCAAGTTCGCCCCCATGAACTGGGCACGGGCTCGCAGTTCGGCATTCATGAGGAACTGGCCTTCGTAAGGCCCGCCGCCTTTGCGGCAGTAGCGCTTCAGGTACTCGGTGGGGATGTTGCGGCCCCGCTCCAGTGGGTAGAGCGCTTGCCGCGCCGCCTCCACCATGTTGGTGGACAAATCGGTACCGTAAATGGACCACGGGTGTTTCAGCCCCAGGCAGTCGGCCAGCAGCATGGCGATGGAGTAAGCCTCTTCGCCCGACGACGAGGCCGCGCTCCACAGCACAAACTCTTTGCTGGACTTGGCGGCCTCGGCCCGCTTGCGCAGGTCTTCAAAGTGCTGCGGTTCGCGGAAGAAATAGGTTTCGTTGGTGGTGAGCCGGTTCACCAACTCCACCATGAGCCGGTCGGGCACCTGGCCCTTGATCAGGCGCTGGGCAAAAGCTTCGACATCTTGGCCCTGGCCTTCATCCAGCGCCAGCTTTTGCAGCCGTCCATACACCAGGGCTTGTTTGGCCTCGACCAGTCGAATGCCCGAGATGCGGTGAAACAGCTCGGTGATGGCGCGAAAGGTCGAGGGCTGCAAGCCTTGCATCAGTTCACTCCTGCCTCTTGTGCGGCGCCAATGCGGGTGGCCAAGTCGGCGGGGGCGAGCAGGGTTTCCAGACTCAGCAGGGCGGCGTACCCGCTCGTGAGGTTGATCATTCCGGCGATGTACTGGGTGGGCAGTTGGATGCCCAGGCTGGGAACCGACTCCAGTTGAGTGGTCTGAAAGTCCAGCACCTCAAAGACCGCATCCACCAGGAGACCGGCCAGAACACGGGGTTGCACCTCGTCCCCGGCACACTCCACCACCACGATGGCGCTGCGCCGGCCGATCGTGGAGGCCCCGTGGCCAAAGCGGGAGGCCAGGTCAATGATGGGC
Source organism: Inhella gelatinilytica (assembly GCF_016093295.1). Lineage (GTDB taxonomy): Bacteria > Pseudomonadota > Gammaproteobacteria > Burkholderiales > Burkholderiaceae_C > Inhella > Inhella gelatinilytica. Next base: position 1,041,847 of record NZ_JAEDAL010000001.1, read on the forward strand.
ACGACGGCGCCGCGCAGGTTCATCACGCCCCGCAGAAAGTCCGGCGCCCGGGGCATGGGCGTCAGCTTGCCGACTTCCAGGATCTCGCGCACGCTGTCGATGGGCACGACCAGCGACTCCCCCCCGGAGGCCAGGCGCAAGACCTGGCGGGTGGTGGCGCTTGAGGGTTCTGCGCTCATGGGGGTACTCGGGCTCAGAAAGAAGAGAAGTGCGACTCATCCACCGGCCCGGCCGGCGCCCGCGGTCCGCTGCGGGGGGCGGCGGCTGCGGCAGTGGGGGCAGGACGCGTGGGGGCTGCCATGCGGGGGGCCGGAGCCGCCCCGCGGGCCGGCGCAGCGGCCGCGGCCCGACGACCAGCAAAACCGCCGCCTGAGCTGGGCGTGCTGCTGCCGGTTTCGCCTTGTAGGCGGAAGCTGGCAATCAATTCTTGCAGCTGCATGGCTTGGGCGCTGAGCTCTTCGGCCGTGGCGCTCAGCTCTTCGCTGGCGCTGGCGGTTTGCTGCGTGATGCCGGAGATGTGGTTCATCGTCGCGTTGATCTGCTCCACCGCTTGGTTTTGCTCGCCACTGGCCGCGGCAATCTCTTGCACCAGCTCGCTGGTGCGCTGGGTCGCGGGCACCATCTCGGTGAGCAGGCGTCCCGCGGTTTCCGCCACCTTGACCGACTCCCCGGCCAAGGAGCCGATTTCTTGTGCGGCCACTTGGCTGCGTTCGGCCAGCTTGCGAACCTCCGCCGCCACGACGGCAAAGCCCTTGCCGTGCTCGCCGGCGCGGGCTGCCTCAATGGCCGCATTCAGCGCCAGCAGGTTGGTCTGGTACGCGATGTCGTCAATGATGCCAATCTTGGTGGCAATGCTCTTCATGGCATCGACCGTGGTGCGCACCGCCGTACCGCCGTCCTGGGCCTGACGCGAGGCATCGGTGGCCATGCGGTCGGTGACGCGGGCGTTTTCGGCGTTCTGGTGGATGCTGGCCCCCATTTCGTGCAGCGAGGCGGTCGTCTCCTCCACGCTGGCGGCTTGCTGGCTCGCACTGTGGCTGAGCGACTGCGAGGTCTGCGACACCTGCTCGGACGCGCTGGACAGCTGGGTGGCGGCGGTGCGCACTTCCAGCAGCGTGGTGCTCATGCTTTGCAGCAGGCCATTGAAGCCATTGCCCAGCATCTGGAAGAAGGGGTTCTTGCCGTCGACGTTGATGCGCTGGGCGTAGTCCCCCCCGCTGGCCCCTTCGACCAAGGTGGCAATTTCGCGCTCGGCGGCGACTTCTTCGGTCCGGTCCATCCACTCCACAACCGTCCCCAGGCGCTGGCCTTGGGCATCGACGATGGGACTGGCCGTCAGTCGGAAGGTCAAACTGCCCACGTTGATCTGGGTCTTGTATTCGCCTTTGAGCTGGCCCAACAGGTTGCGCTGATGGGCGGGGTTGCGGTGGAACTGGTCAAAGTTGCTGCCCACGATGCGACGGGCGTCGAACTGCGGCAGCACTTTGCGGAGCTCCCCTTCGTTGCGCAGCATCATTTGCGCGACGGAGGCGTTGTTGTAGACGATGTTGCCGTTGGCATCGGCAATCATCACGTTGGTGGAGCAGGTGTCCAGGGCCTGACGCACCCGCGCGTTTTCCGCGGCCAGTGCTTGCTCGCGTTCCAGTGCGGCCAATTCGGCCGTCATGTCCTTCCACTCGACCACCGTGCCCAAGCGTTTGCCGTCTTTGATTACGGGGTTCACGATCAGGTCAAAGCGGCGGCCCCCGATGTGCAGGCGGGTCTTGTGGGCGCCGCTGAGGCGATCCAACAGGCCGCGCTGGTGTGCGGGGTTCTTGTGGAACTGGTCGATGTTGGCGCCAATGACGCCGGCCGCACTGAACTGCGGCAGGTCTTTCCGGATGTCGGCCTCCGCCACATTCAACATGGCCTTGAGAGAAGCGTTGCCGTAAATGATGTTGTAGCTGGGGTCGGCGACCATCATGTTGGTCGCTGCGACATCCAAGGCTTGCCGAATGCGTTCGGAATCTTCGGCGCGCTTCTTGGTGTCGGCAAATTCAAAGCCCAAGCGCGTTTGCACTCGGCGCAGGGCTTGCATGGCTTCCGCCAGCCGGTCGCGTCCCTTGACCTGCACGATGCCGTCGAATCGGGCTTGGGCAAAATTTTCCAGCAACCGCCCGGCATCGCGCAGCGTCGTGTCAATTCGGCGGTTCATGGTCCAAGCGCCGAAAGCACCCGCCGCCAGCAACGCCGCGCCACCCACCATGAAGGGCCACTGTCCCACCCCATAGGCAAAGAGGCCACCGCCGGCGGCGAGGGCGGCGCACTGCAGCGTTTGCGCAAACCCGAGGCTCCAACGGTCCCGCCATTGGTCCAGGCGATCGGTCAAACCGGTCTTCACGGCGGCCCCGTCGCGGATCACCCACCCCTTGGCGCGACCTTCGCGGAAATCGCGATAAATGCGTTCGGCTGCTTCAACTTGGTCCCGTGTCGGACGGGTGCGCACCGACATGTAGCCCACCACCGAGTCGCCTTCTTTGACCGGGGTGGCATTGGCGACGACCCAGTAGTGGTCACCGTTCTTGCGACGGTTTTTGACCATGCCACTCCAGGGACGCCCGGCCTTCAAGGTGTCCCACAGGTCTTGAAAGGCTTCGGGCGGCATGTCGGGGTGGCGCACGATGTTGTGCGCCTGGCCGATGAGCTCCGATTCCACGAAACCGCTGGCCTCAATGAAATCGTCGTTCACGTAGGTGATGCGACCTTTGAGGTCCGTACGCGAGACGATGGTCATGCCATCGCGCAGGACCCATTCTTGTTGGGTGATCGGCAGGTTGGTGCGCACAAGTAACTCCCGAAATGTTGACGTTATCGTTCGAAACTGTGGATTAGCGGTCGTGCTCGCTCAGCAGGAAGCCGGCAAGGAGTTCTTGAAGCTGCGCCGCCTGGGCCGACAGCTCCTCGGCTGTTGCGCTGAGCTGCTCACTTGCGCTGGCGGTTTGCTGGGTGATGCCGCTGACATGGTTCATCGCCGAGGTGATTTGCGCCACGCCCTGACTCTGCTGCCCGCTGGAGGCGGCAATCTCCTGAACCAGCTCACTGGTTTTTTGAATGGACGGCACCATTTGGGACAGCAGTTGGCCCGCCTGTTCGGCCAAGCCGACGCTGTTGCCGGCGAGGGCGCCGATTTCCTGCGCCGCCACCTGGCTGCGCTCAGCGAGCTTGCGTACTTCGGCCGCGACCACGGCGAAGCCTTTGCCATGCTCGCCAGCGCGGGCCGCTTCAATGGCCGCGTTCAGGGCCAGCAAGTTGGTTTGATAGGCGATGTCGTCGATGATGCCGATCTTGGTGGCGATGCTCTTCATGGCATCCACCGTCATGGTCACCGCCTGACCGCCCTCCATGGCCTGCTGCGCGGCTTGCGTGGCCATGCGATCGGTGATGCCGGCGTTCTCCGCGTTGTGCTGAACACTGCTTGCCATTTCAGACAGTGAAGCGGTCGTCTCCTCAACGCTGGCCGCTTGCTGACTGGCGCTGTGGCTGAGGCTTTGCGAAGTTTGTGAAACTTGCGCAGAAGCGGAGCTGAGTTGATCCGCGGCTCCGCGAACCTCGAGCAACAGACTGCCCATGTTTTGGATCAGTTCGTTGAATCTTTCTCCGGCCTCCCGGAAGAAGCCCTGTTTGTTGTCCGTTCTCACACGTTGGGTGAGGTCACCCTGGGCTGCTGCTGAAGTCATGGTGCTGAATTCCGCTTCGGCCTGGCGTTGGTCGCTGACGTCCAGCCATTGGCCCACCGACCCCAACAGTAGTCCTTGCGCATCCAAGATGGGTGTGGTCGTCACGAGGTATTCCCGGCCGCCCAGGGTCATTTGGGAGGTGGCGGGCGTCTTCAGTGACTTCAACCGTGCGATGGCGCCTGCAGGGTCCGCGTAGAACATGCCCACTGACGAGCCAATGACGTTCTGTGAGCTAAAGCTGGGGTTGGTGGCGCGGAACGCACCTTCGTCGCGGCGCAATACTGTGGCCAAGGCATCGTTCACGTACACGAGCACCCCTTCAGCGTCTGCGATGCGCACCGGTGTGGCGGTCACATCCAGGGCTTGACGAACTCGAAGGTTCTCCGCCGCCACACGCTGCTCACGATCCCTGGCGGCGAGCTCTTGGGTGATGTCCCGCCATTCCACCACAGTCCCGAGGCGTTCGTGCTGATCGCTCCAAATGGCATTGGCGAAGAGGTCAAAGGTGAGTTGTCCGACCTTCACGCGGCTGCGGTATTCGGCGGTCAACCCATCCAACAGACGACGCTGGTGGCCTGGGTTGCGATGGAATTGGTCGAAGTTCGCTCCCATGAGGCGATTCGCGTCAAAGCTGGGGATGTGGCGGCGCAACTCCTCTTGATTACCTTGCATCATCGATAGCAAGGAGGCGTTGAAGTAGACGATCTGCCCGCTGGCATCGGCCACCATCACATTGGTGGAGCACCGATCCAGGGCTTGCTTCACGCGTGTGGTTTCCGCCAGGGCTTTGCTGTCGCGCTCGTTGCGCTCTCGCAAGTTCACTTGCATGCGACCGATGGCCTCCAGGAGTCGGGCCATTTCGTCGCCACCGCGGTCGGCGACGTCGCTGCTCAAATCCCCGGCTGCGACGGCATTGGCCGCCTCCATGGCGCGATGCAAGGGTTGGGTGATGGCGCGAACCGTGAAGGCGCCCAGAAGGGCAACGAAAACGAACACGAGGGAGATGCTGCCTACCTGCAAATTTCGTGTGCGCGTCTCTGCCGCGATGCGGTCGTGAAGCATCGTCTGGAGCACGCTGGTTGCCGCTTGGTGTAGCGCAAACTGAGCCAGAGCGGCCTGGGTTCCCGAGGCAAAGATTGCCTCGGGGCTTGGTGCACTCTTGTTCGAGGCGGCTAACACCTCGTTCTGCAACTGCATCAAGAAGCGCTGCGCTTCAGCGTTGGCCTTTTGAGTCGCTGCCTGTACCGCTTTTGCGACCCGCGGATCTGCTGAGGCGGCTTTTTCAAACTGCGCTATTGCACGGCGGCGAAAGTAGTCCACTTGCGATGCGGCTTGGGTCAGGGCAGCGCGGTCAATCGGGTTGACTTCTTTGTTGGCCTGTAGTTGAGCGGCCAACCCTGCGCCTTTTCCGCGGGCCTGAGCGAGGGTCTCCATCAGGCGGGGGAGGAAGTCCACCACGGAGGTCATCATGAAATAGCTCTCAGCAATGGGGTCCAGCGAAAGGCCCGATTCATCGGCCAAGCCTTCAACCGTGAAGAGATACTCGTCAATCAATTGGGTGTGCCGAGTAAACGCCTCTGACGCTGGTGCGCTGCGGTTGACGACGGCGTCTAGAAGCTCCCTGAACTCCTTGCTCAAGGCAGCAAATCGGCCCGCCGACTTGGCTAGCCCAGCGGTATTCAACTGCGCCGTCACTTCGCCCAGTAGCTTGCTGGCCTTGGCCGCGGCCGCTTCACGACCTGACTGAGCGCTGCCGTCCCCCAGCAGCAGGCGGTTGCTGAGACCACGGTGGTTCTGCAGCGCTACCAAGATTTCTCCACTGGCTTCAACCGCGTCTAAGCCAGCGTCCTCGCCGACCGCGACTCTGATTCGGTCCTGCAAGTCCAGAGTTAGTTGAGTGAGTGGCACTAAGGCAGCGATCAAGGCCAATAAGCCGGCAACTGCCAGCTTTTGCCAGGTCTGGAGGCGGCGAAGAAAGGCGTTCATGGGGGAGCCCTTTTCTAATGAGAGTTAATGGCGTGCGGCGGCACCGTGGCGGCGTGCGGCCTCCATCAGGCCTTGGATGTCGAGCACCAAGGCCACATCGCCGCTGCCCAAAATGGTGGAGCCGGCCAGGGCTTTGACGTGGGTGAACAAGCCCGACAGCGGCTTGATCACGGTTTGGTGCTCGCCCAGCAAGCGGTCCACGATCAAGCCCACGCGCGACTGCTGGCCTTCGCGCGCCACCAGCACGCTGCGGCGGCGGCTGGTGTCGCTGGGGGAGCGGTAAAAGCGCGCCAAATCCAGCCACGGCACGATTTCGCCGCGCAAGTTGAAGGTGCCGCTCACCTGCGTCGGGTTCTGGGCCAACTGCCGCTCGGCTTCGGGGGGCACGTCAATGCACTCGCTGACCACGCTGAGCGGGAGTACGTAGTGCACCTCCCCCACCTGAGTCAGGAACCCATCGATCATGGCCAGGGTCAGGGGCAGGCGAATCTGCGTGCGCGTGCCGTTGCCCGGTGTGCTGGAGAGGTGGATGTGGCCGCGCAGGCTTTCAATGCCGCGTTTGACCACGTCCATGCCCACTCCGCGCCCAGAGAGGTCCGTGACCTGCTCGGCCGTTGAGAAGCCGGGCTGGAAGATCAGTTGCCAGACTTCGGCGTCGGAGAGCACCGCGTCAGCAGCCACCAACTCCCGTTCGATGGCTTTGTTCAGGATGCGGTCGCGCGACAGGCCGCGCCCATCGTCGGCGACCTCGATGACGATGCTGCCGGCCTCGTGGAAGGCGTTGAGCTTGAGCGTGCCGGCCCGCGGTTTGCCTGCCGCTTCCCGGTCATCGGGAAGCTCCAAGCCATGATCCATGCTGTTGCGTACCAGGTGCATCAAGGGGTCAGCGATGGCGTCCACCATGGACTTGTCCATTTCGGTGTCGCCCCCGGTGACGACCAGCTCGATCTCCTTCCCGAGCTGTTTGGCCACATCGCGCACCACACGCTGGAAGCGGCCAAAGGTTTCGCCCACCGGGACCATGCGCAGGCCCAGGGCGGCATCGCGGGTGTCCTGCATCAAGGCCATGACGCGGGCCGAGGCCTCGATGGCCAGGCTGTCGCCCCCTTGGTGCGCCACCATTTGGGCGCCGGAGCCGGCAATGACCAATTCGCCGATCAAATCGATCAGGGTGTCGAGCTTGTCCGCCCGCACCCGGATGAAACGCGTGTCTTCCCCCGTGCGGCGGTCGCGCGGCGACGAGCGCCGGTCGCCCTCACCACTGCGACGGTCGGGGCCTTTTTCGCGCGGCGCCCCTTCGGCCCGGCGTTCAATGCGGGGAATGACCGCCTCTTCGGCTTCCAGGGTGGCGACGACGGTCTCAACGACCTCAAACCGCACCCCCATGTCGTGCCAAATTTCAAAGAGCAGTGCGCGTTTTTCGGCATCCAGTCCGCAGCGGCGCTCGGCCAGGCTCTCGAACGCGGCCGGGGGTGTGCCGGGTTCGAAGATCTGCACGTCGCTGTCTTCGAGCGCGAATTCGAAGACCGATTCGATCTCGCTGCGGCCCTTGGTGGTCTCGAATCGCAGCTCCACCCACAAGTAACACGCCTCGGCGTCCAGGGCGTCCAGCGCCGGTACCTCCGCGTGCATCAGGTGCAGGGCGTGAACCGTCCCCAGTTGCTCCAGATAGCGCAGAAACGCCAAGGGGTCCAGGCCGTTGCGCAGCGCGTCTTGTAAAAAACGCAACGACAAATGCCAACACGCGGGGCCGGATGGCGCCGGTTCGGGCGCCGCTGCCGGGCTCGCCGCCGCCGGGGCGGGCACCGCGGGGGCGGGGCGCCCCATCAGCACCTGAAGGCGGGCGCTCAGCGCGTGCGAGCGCTCCAACACCGTGGGTTCGGTTTCGCCCCCCTGGTCAATGGCGGCCAGCAGCGATTCAATCTGGTCGCGGCTGAGCAGGAGCACATCCATGCACTCGGCGTCGAGGGTGCGTTGCCCGTCACGGAGGGCATCCAGCAAGGTTTCGACGTCATGGGTGAATCGCACCACGTCTTCGAACCCGAACATGCCAGCGCCACCCTTGATGGTGTGGGCGGCGCGAAAGGCGGCGTTCAGTTGCTCGCTGTCGCTGGGCTCGTTCTCCAGAATGAGCAGGGCGGCCTCGTATTGGCGCAGCATCTCCTGCGCTTCCTCGAGGTACCCGGCGCGGGCGGCCGCCAGAATTTCGGCATCGTCGTCGTGCAGGCTCATGAAGATCCTTTTGGCCGGGAGCCGTCAATCCACTTCGGGGGGGAGCAGCAGGTCCCGCACGCGGTACACCTGCAGGGCGGCGCGGACTGTGGGGCTGGCCGCGGTGATCAGCAACTCCTGTCCCCGCTCTTGCAGGCTGCGACGCAGGGCGATCAGCAGTTGCACCCCAGCGGAATCCATGCTGTCCACCGAACCGAGGTCCAAAGAAGGCGCCTCAGCAGTCTCCGCACTCTGAAACAGGGACTCCAGCAGCCGCTGATGCAACTGGCTGGCTTGTGCAATGGTCCACTCCGTGCCCAATTGAAGCGGTTCGCCCATGGGGTGGCCTTACACGCAGAGCTTGTTGACGGCGTCCACCAGCTGCGAGGGCTGGAAGGGCTTGGTAATCCAGGCCTTGGCTCCCGCCGCGCGACCTTCGGACTTTTTGGCTTCCTGGCTCTCCGTCGTCAGCATGATGACCGGCGTGAACTTGTAGGCCGCCATGCCTTTGATGGTCTTCAGAAAGGTCAGGCCATCCATGTTGGGCATGTTGACGTCGCACACGATCAGGTTGACCTTGGCCGTGGCCTCCAGCTTGGTCAGCGCATCCTTGCCATCGCCGGCTTCGACAACGGTGTAGCCCGCTTTTTGCAGGGCCAGCTTGACGACGGTGCGGAAGCTGCCGGAATCGTCAATCACCATCACAGTCTTGCTCATTGGGTCTCCTCTTCGGGGGATCAGAAAAAGTCGATACCGGCGGCGTCCGCGCCGGCAGTGGGGTCGGCACCGTGGACACGGTGCTGCTCCGGAGTGGTGTAGCGGGTTTTGAGTTCAGCCAACCACTCTTCGGCGCGCTGCTGGCCAGCCAGGCCCAGCAGCGGCATTTCATCCACCAGGCGTTGAATGTCGCCGCGCACCACGGTCAGCATCTGGCTCAAGCGGTCGCCAATCTGCAGGCCGGAGAGCGCGTGCATGCTCTGCTCTTGGATTTGGGGCAGCAGCTGGCCGAGCCCGTCGCGTAGGGCTTGTGGTTCTTGACGACCCAGCGCGGCCAGCTCCTCGTGCAGACCATCCAATGCAGCCAGCGCGACGGTGATTTCGCTGATGCCGGCATTCAGCTGCTCGTGAATCACATCCAGCTGGCGCCCCCACACGGGCAGCACGGCTTGAGCCATGACGACCGTGCCGTCATCCAGCAACACTGCGTTGGGCCCCGATGAAAGGGCACCGATGTCTTCCTGCGATTGCATAGGCCTCACCCGTAGTGCGCCCTCGCACCGGGTGGAGGGCCTTGGGATGGAGCCTAAACCAAAGTCAATGGCTCGGGGTTCCAGGGGCGCCGGGGGAAACCCCATTGGTCAAATGGAGGGGCGGCGCTGTTGCGTGGACCCCTCAGCCGCCGGGTCGTTGGGCCGCTTCCCATTCCGACAAGGCCAACTCGCGGGGGCCGGGAACGAGTTGAAAGGGTTGCCCCTGTGCGAGAGTGCCAGGCTGGCGAACGGCCACATAAAAACCGCTGTAACCGCTTTGCTGCATCAGGCGCGCGGCCTGCGGGAAACCCAGCGCGGCGTTGAGCTTGACGCAGGGCTGACGCGGACGGGTGACGATGAGCTCGCAGTCGGGGAACTGCAACACATCGCCGATCCAGACCTGCGACTCCAGAAGCCCCGCTAGCGTGAGGTTCTCTCCCAGGCTGCCCCAGGGGAGTGGGGCACCCCAATCGGCCGCCCGCGCTTGGGCTCGCAGGGTCTGCCACACGGCGTAATGCTCGCTGGGGTAGGCGTACAGCGCTTGCTGGGGGCCGCCGTGCACGCTGCGGTCTGCCTGGGCGTCGCCTTCGATCCCCTCAAACGAAACGGGTCGAGGCCCCAGTTGGCCCTGTTTTTGATAGGCGCTGGCCACCTCCGTGCCGTCCAAAAGGCGCAAGGGCTGGATGGGCGCGGTGTTCAAACTGATCAGTTTCATGGGCGTTCGTGGGGCGGCGAGGCTGCATTGCACCATGCGCCACGCGCATAACCCCATGCCGAGGGCGGGTTACATCTTGGTTACGGGCGCCGGAAAATCGCGGGTTCGGCGCCGAGCGGCCTTCGGTGAGCCCTGCCCCCCCATTCAGGCAGAAGCAGGGCTCACCCAATTCCGTTTTTTCATCTCCAAGGACTTGTCATGAACTCAACCCCCGCGAATGGGCCGGCACTGAATGTGCCGACCTATGTGCAACACGCGCGTTTGATTGAATGGGTGCGCCAAGTGGCCGCCCTGACCGAGCCGGATCAAATCGTTTGGTGCGATGGCTCGCAAGAGGAATACGACCGCCTGTGCGAGCAACTGGTGGCCAAGGGCACCTTTAAGAAGCTCAACCCCGCCAAGCGACCGGGCAGCTACTTGGCTTGGAGCGATCCCAGCGACGTGGCGCGCGTGGAAGACCGCACCTTCATCTGCAGCCAGAACCAAGACGATGCCGGCCCCACCAACAACTGGATGGAACCGGACGCCATGCGCGCCCTGCTGCAGACGGGGGACAACGCGCTGTTCAAGGGCAGCATGCGCGGACGCACGATGTATGTGGTGCCGTTCAGCATGGGCCCTTTGGGCAGCCCCATTGCCCACATCGGTGTGGAGTTGAGCGACAGCCCCTATGTGGCCGTCAACATGAAGCTGATGACCCGCATGGGCCGGGGCGCTCTGGAGGTCTTGGGCACCGACGGCGACTTCGTGCCTTGCGTGCACACCGTGGGGGCGCCGCTGCAGCCGGGTCAGGCGGATACGGCGTGGCCCTGCAATCCCGCCACCAAGTACATCGTCCACTACCCCGAAACGCGGGAAATCTGGAGCTATGGCTCGGGTTACGGCGGCAATGCGCTGCTGGGCAAGAAGTGCTTTGCCCTGCGCATCGCCTCCACCATGGGGCGCGACCAAGGCTGGCTGGCCGAGCACATGCTGATCCTGGGGGTGACCGACCCGCAAGGCCGCAAGCGCCATGTGGCGGCGGCTTTCCCCAGTGCGTGTGGCAAGACCAACTTCGCCATGCTGATCCCCCCCGCGGGCTTTGAGGGCTGGAAGGTCACGACCATCGGCGACGACATTGCTTGGATCAAGCCCGGCCCGGATGGCCGGCTGCGCGCCATCAACCCCGAGGCCGGCTACTTCGGTGTGGCCCCGGGAACCAACACCCTGACGAACCCGAATTGCATGGCCTCGTTGGACCGCGATGTCATCTTCACCAACGTTGCGCTGACCGATGACGGCGACGTGTGGTGGGAGGGCCTCGGTGAGGCGCCGGCGCATCTGGTGGATTGGCAGGGCAAGGACTGGACGCCGCACGACGGCAAGGTCGAGGGCCGCAAAGCGGCGCATCCGAATGCGCGCTTCACGGTGGCTGCTGGCAACAATCCGGCCCTGGATGCCGAGTGGGACAACCCCGACGGGGTGGTGATCGACGCCTTCATCTTCGGCGGCCGCCGCAGCACGACCGTGCCGCTGGTGACGCAGGCGCGCAACTGGGTGGAGGGCGTTTACATGGCGGCCACCATGGGCAGCGAGACCACCGCCGCGGCCTTTGGCCAGCAAGGTGTGGTGCGCCGCGACCCCTTCGCCATGCTGCCCTTCATGGGCTACAACATGAGCGACTATTTCGCCCATTGGCTGAAGCTGGGCGCGCAGTTGGGCGATAAAGCGCCCGCCATCTTCTGCGTGAACTGGTTCCGCAAAGGCGCCGACGGCAAGTTCGTGTGGCCGGGCTACGGCGACAACATGCGCGTGCTGGCGTGGATGCTGGACCGTCTGGACGGCAAGGGCGAAGGCATGGACAACCCCTTCGGTCTGAGCCCCAAGTACGACGAGCTCAACTGGGATGGGCTGGCCTTCACGCGCGCCCACTACGAAACGGTGACCGAGATCCACAAGGCCGACTGGGAGGCCGAATTGAAACTGCATGCCGAGCTGTTTGATCAGCTGGCGTTGCGTCTGCCGGCCGAGCTGCCGGCAACCAAGCGCCAGATTGAGGCGCGCTTGGCGGCGCTGTGAACACAACATTGATTGATTGACGCAACGCCCGCCCCGCGCGGGCGTTCTTACTTCCGGACCGACAATCCCCCCATGGCCAAAGACCTCACCCCCCAAGAACTCGACGAACTCGATCGCCTGCTCAGCGAAGCGCCCGGTGGCCTGGAGGCCATGGATGTCGCCATGCTGGATGGCTACCTGTGTGGCGTGCTCGTGCAACCCGAGCTGATCGACAGCGCCGACTGGCTGCCCCTGGTGTTCGACGCTGAAGGACGCCCCCTGCCTGCCGACGCCGATCCGGCCTGGGTGGCGCGGACCACCGCCTTGATTGAGCGCCGCCATGCGGCGCTGCGCCGATCGCTGGCGGAAGAGCAGTGGTTCGACCCCATCGTGCTGCAACTGGAGGGCGATGAAGAGCCCGACCCTGACCCAGCCTTTGCGGCCCTGCCCGACTACTCCAAGCCCCTGGTGCCGTTTGCCAGTGGCTTTGTGACGGCGTTGAACGCCTTCCCCAACGGACTGCTGTCACTGACCGATGACACCGTGGAGCAGGCCATGGACCGGGTGGCCCGTCACCTGCCCTGCAGCGATGACGACGAACGCGCTGCCATGGCGGAACTGGATGCCGAGCTGCCGCTCAAGAACCTGGACGAGGCCGTGGAAGACTTGGTCATGGCCATCGTCGATTTGGACGCCCTCACCGAAGGCCAGCGTTACCACGTGCAGCCGGTGCGGCACGAAGCCCCCAAATTGGGTCGCAACGATCCTTGCGCCTGCGGCAGTGGCAAGAAGTTCAAGGCCTGCTGCGGCAAAAATTGATTCTTCAACTTCTGAGTGACCTGCACCTGGAGCGCGAGGCGGGCTTTCAACCGAAGGCCGTAGCCGATGCCGAGGTCCTGGTTTTGGCCGGGGACATCGGCTCTTATCAGGCGGGTTCGGCCCTCTTGCCGTTTGATGCGCAGGCGGATTGGGGGCTGCGTCGGTTTTCCCCTCAGTTGGGGGCGCCGTGGCGCCATGTGCTTTTTGTACCGGGCAATCACGAATACGACGGGCTGCCTTGGCCAGAGGCCAAGGCCGGTTTGGCCGCGGCCTGTGAACGGCTGGGTATTCGCTGTTTGGATCGGATGGTCACGGTCATCGGTGGCGTGCGGTTTGTGGGCTGCACGCTGTGGACCGATTTCGACCTGCTGGTGGACCCCGCCGCTCCCTTGACGGAGCAGCTGCGGGTGCAAGAAAAGGCCTTTCGTGCCGCCAACTTTTATCTGCGCCAGTACAGCGCGCTGGAGCAGGGGGCGCCCATGTTGGCCCCGCGCTGGCGCGACGAGGCGCTGATCGATCAGGCCTGGCTGCGCGAGACCCTGGCGCAACCTTTTGACGGCGTGACGGTGGTCATCACCCACCATGCGCCCAGCGCGCGCAGCGCGGACCCTCGCTACGGTTTGAACCCCGGAACGGCGGGGTTCTGCAATGCCCTGGACGACTTGGTCCAACAAGCCGACTTCTGGTTGCATGGGCACTTGCACTGCCGGCACGATTACCGGCTGGGCCGCTGCCGGGTCCTGGCCAACGGCCGGGGCTACACGCGCAAAGGGGAGGCCCAGGGATTTATCGATCCTTTGCGCATCGATCTCCACGCTCCGCAGTGAGAAACTGAACCGATTGCATCAAGGAGATCCGCATGAAGATCCTCGTCGCCGTGGATGGCAGCCCCTACACCAAACGCGCCTTGGCCTATTTGACGGCGCATGACGAGTGGTTGGGCCCTCAGCACCAGTACACCTGCTTGACGGTGGTGCCCGGTGTGCCGCCCCGGGCCGCCGCCGCAATCGACCGCGAAACCTTGCGAGGCTACTACGACGACGAAGCGGAGAAAGTGTTCAAACCCCTTCGAACCTTCTTTGCCAAACAGGGGGTCAAGGCTGAATTTGTCTACAAGGTGGGCCATGCAGCCGACACGATTGCCAGCATTGCCAGCAAGGGTGGGCATGACCTCATCATGATGGGCAGCCACGGACACGGTGCGCTGGGCAGTTTGGTGCTGGGCTCGGTCAGCACCCGCGTGCTGGCGCAGTCCGAGGTTCCGGTGCTGTTGATCCGCTAATCGACGCCTGGCGCGAACCCGTGTCAGCGCCCGCCCGAACCGCGCAGCAGGGGAGCCTGTGTGTCGGCGTGGCGCTGTTCACTTTCCAGCGGAAACGACGCGGTCGATGGGCGGAAATAGTCGCCCCCGTCTTCCAGGCTGGCGTCCAGTCCAAAGGCAGTGCCCAAATCGGCGGGGTCCATGTCATGCGGGCGGGTGCGGTCACTCCGACCCAACCATCGAGCCAGCGGGTTCGCCGGCCATACGGGCATCCAACGCATCAGGCACCTCCACTCAAACAACGGGTCAGGGGCTCAGCGCAGCAGGTGCACGACCGGTTGACAAACGCGGGGTGGCACCACGCCATTGAGTGTGCGCGTGCTGCCGGGCTTTTGGTACCCCCCTATTGGCTGGAATGCCCCAGGGCGTTGGAAATAAAGCACAGTTGTGGCTTCGATGGGGAGATTGCGGCATGAAAGTCATCGTGTTGGGTGCGGGTATCTTGGGGGTTTGCTCGGCCTGGTACCTGCGGGAGGCGGGCCACGACGTGGTGTTGGTGGATCGCCAACCCGGGGCCGGCCTTGAGACCAGCTATGCCAATGGCGCGCAAATATCGGTCAGCTTCTGCGAGCCTTGGGCCAATGCCTGGGTGCCGATCAAGGTGGCCAAGTGGTTGTTGCGAGACGATTCGCCGCTGCTGTTCCGCCCGCGCTTGGAGTGGGCGCAAATGCGCTACGGCTTGGCGTTCTTGACCCAGTGCAACACGGCCAGCTTCGAGCGCAATGTCGAAGAGTTGGTGCAGTTGGGCCGTTACAGCCACGCCCGTCTCAAGGAGCTGGTGGCGGCCACCGGCATTGAGTACAACCGGCTGGAAAAAGGCATCCTGCATTTCTTCAGCAGTCAACAAGACCTGGATGCCGGAGCGGCAGGGGCCGAGGTCATGCGCCGGCACGGCGTGGACCGCCGGGTGCTGAGCCGCGAGGACGTGCTGCGCGTGGAGCCGGCGCTCACGACCTTTGGCCACCGCATCTTTGGGGGCACCTACACGCCGAGCGATGAATCCGGTGACGCCCTGGTGTTCACGCAAAAGCTTGCACAGTTGGCCGCTGAACGGGGGGTGGAGATGCGATTCAGCACCACCATCCTGTCCCTGGACAAGCAGGGTCAGCAGATTGGCGGGGTGCGGGTTCGGGGTGCTGAGGGCCAGGTCGAAACATTGAAAGCCGACGCGTACGTGGTGGCTTTGGCCAGCTACGCGCCGGCCTTGGTCAACCCCGTGGCCGACTGTTTGAACATCTATCCCACCAAGGGGTATTCGGCCACGCTGCGGCTCAAGCGCCCGGAGGCCGCCAGCACGGTCAGCCTCTTGGATGACACCCGGAAAATCGCCATCAGCCGCTTGGGTGATTACATCCGCATTGCGGGCACGGCTGAAATGGCCGGTTTGGATTTGAACTTGGACAGCCCCACCGCCCGTACCCGGTGCGCGGCTTTGGTGAACCGCTATGAGGAATTGTTCCCCGGTGTGGCGGAACTGAGCGAGCCGAACTTTTGGACCGGTTTGCGCCCCAGCACCCCCACCAACATCCCCTATTTGGGGCGCAGTCGCAAGCTGAGCAACCTGTGGCTGAATTGCGGACATGGCACGCTCGGGTGGACCCATGGCGCGGGCAGTGGCCATGCGCTGGCCGAGTTGATCAGCGGCCGCCAGCCTGAAACCTCGTTCACGTTCTACGCCACCTGAGCCAAAGGCCGCTCCAGGGCAGGCACAATCCCGCCCCTTTTTCCTCGGAGAAACTGGCCGTGGCCACGCCCTCTTTCTGCGCCATCGACTTTGGCACCTCGAATTCGGCCGTGGCCTTGCCATCGGCTGGCGGCATGCGACTCGTGCCCTTGGAGGGTGAGTCCCTCACCATGCCCACCGCGGTCTATTACTTCGCGGAAGGACCGCATGATGTCGACGGGCCGCCGCGGGCGTTTGGCCGCGCGGCGCTCGCCGCGTATGTGGAGGGCCATGACGGGCGTTTGATGCGCTCGATGAAATCCATCCTGGGGTCGGATTTGCTCGAGCGCCACACCGACGTGGGGGGCGGGCGTTCGGCCAAATACGCCGACGTGGTGGTGGGCTATTTGAAGCGGCTCAAACGCACTGCGGAAGCGTGTCAAGGCGGGCAGACCTTGACCCACGCGGTGCTCGGGCGGCCGGTCTACTTTGTCGACGGCGACCCGGCGCGGGATGCCCAAGCGCAGGCCGCCCTGGAGGCCGCGGCCCGTGCCGTGGGGTTCTCGGAACTGGCCTTTCAGTTCGAACCCATTGCCGCCGCCTTCGATTACGAGCAGCAGGTCACCCGGGAGCAAACCGTGCTGGTGGCCGATATTGGCGGGGGGACGTCGGACTTTTCCGTGGTGCGTGTGGGGCCGGAGCGACGAGCGCTTCTGGATCGCCGGGCGGACATCCTGGCCCATCACGGCATTCACATCGCCGGGACCGACTTTGACCGACGGATCGCCCTGGCGGGCCCGATGCGGGCCCTGGGTCATGGCAGTTTCGGCCCCGCCCGCGCCGAGGGGCCGCCCCGTGAGGTGCCCACGGGCATCACCTTTGACTTGGCGACTTGGCACCTCATCAACACTTGCTACACCCCCGCCGTGGTGGCCGAGATGCGCCTGCGCAAGACCGACTACGCCGACCCGGCCGAGCACCGCCGCTTGATGACTGTTTTGGAGGACCGATTGGGGCACCACCTGGCCAGCGAATCGGAGGACGGTAAGATCGACCTCAGCGGCTCAGACGGTCGCCTCGATCCGTTGGACACCCACGACTTCGATTTGGACCTGGTCGAACCGGGTCTGGCGTGGCCCATGAGGCGTCAGGATGCCCAAACTGCCCTGGCCGATGATGTGGCGGCCATTGCCGCTGCCGCGCAGGAAACGGTGCGGGTGGCCGGCTTGCGCACGGTTGATGCGCTGTACTTCACCGGCGGCTCGACCGGGCTGCGTCCCCTGGTCGAGGCCATTGCCCAGCCCTTTGGGACGGCGCAGCGGGTGCAAGGCGACCCGTTGGCCTCCGTGGCCCAGGGCCTGGGTCTGCACGCGCGGCGGGTGTTTGGGTGACGTCCTTACTCCTCGAAGAACTTGCTGCCCATTTGTTGCCGCAAGGCGGCCAGCCGCTTGCGTTCGGGCTCGTCCAGCCAGGTTTCGTATAGCGTTTGAAGGCGTTCCCGAACGCCCGAGCGGCGCAGCAGGGCGTTGATGGCATCGATGTGCGCTTGGCCCGCTGGCGAGCGACCACAGACCGCGTGCGCCAGCAGGGTGTCGCTTTGCTCTGCAATGGCCAGCCAAGTCAGCGCGGCTTGACCCGTCTCCGACCTCGCCTTCTGGCGATTGAAGTAAGTCACCTCAAAGGAGTAGGCCAGCGTTGCGCTAAGGTCATGCTGCCGCTGCACCATCGCCATGGTGGCGCGGTTGGCATCGGTGATCACAATGCTGCGACGCTGCTGGGGGCGCTGCTCCAACAGGCCATCGATGCCAGCGCCATTGGCTCGGTTGCCCACCACGCCCACCACGTGGCCTCGGTCGAGGTAGCGTGCGAGAGAGATTTCCCCTCGGGCATTGATCAAGTCGCGCAGGTTTCTGAGTTCGGCCGCTCGCACCACCAAGCCGACAGGCAGGTGTCGAATCATGGGGACGGAATACAGCCAGGTTTCCGCGCGCTTGGGCGTCTTTCTAAGCAGCACGGCGCAAGTGGCCGGCTGGTCCCGGAGTTCTGCCTCGAGTCGGGCCGATGACACAAACGTTAATTCGTGGTCGTGTTCGGCCAGGGCGGGCCAGAGCACTTCGTCCAGCATGCGTTGACCGTAACCTTGGCCGGCGTCAGGGCCTTGCCGGATGGCGATGGGCGCGTAGTCTGAGGCGAGCCACCGCCAGGGCGGCTTTTTCGCCGGTGTAGCCCCCGGGGCCAGACAGGCTGCCGCGCCGCCCAACGCGACCGCCCGTCGAGGCAAGCCCGACGCCTTGGCGGATTCGTGGGGAGGGTGCATCGGAACTCAGCGCCGCCCGGAGCGCCCACTGGCGGGGGATCGGTGGCCTCGGGGCGCAGGGTGTCGTCCACCGGGCGTGGGGGCCTTTCGCGGGCGGCTGACATCGGCCAGCAGCAGGCTGTGGGCCACCAGGTGCTCGATGGCCTCTTCAAGATTGGCGGCCGGTTCGATGCCTTCAATCGCTTCCAGCAAGGCGTCCGCGTCCTCCAGGTCCTCGGGGTCCAGAAACTGGTAAATCCCGGCCAGGCCTTCCAGCAGCGCGGCTTCATCGCAGGCCATCAGGCCCTTTGGGAAACTGTCGGCGCCCAGGGCAAAGCCGGCCACCCAGGGGTAGACCGCCGCGAGGACGGTTTCCCAGTCGTCGGGGTCGGCCAACTCGCCGTCCTCCTCTTCGGGTTCGAAGACCCAGGGGTCCCACCACTGGCGCCCGCGGATGGCGGCGTCCAATTGCTGCAAGCGGCGCATGGCCAGGGCGCGAATCGGCTCGGGGTTGAAGCCCTCTGCCGGCGCGCGGCCTTCCTCGCTGTCCAACACCCAGCGCAACCATTCACCCGGAGGCGGGGCCTTGGGCTGCAGGGCGATGGCGGTGAGGTAGCCGTCCAGCATGCTCACGTCCAAGGGTTCGAGCGGTTGGGGCACGCCATCCAGCAAGGCTTGCAGGGCGTCCAGATCCAGGTCGGGGGTGGGCTTCATGCGGTGATTGTCCGTCTCACGAAGGCCGGTTCTGCGGAAGGGGGGTGACCAACGGGCAGCCGCGAGGGGCGCCGCACAATCCCCGCCCATTGCATTTGGAGATCGCGTGATGAGTCTGCCGCATTGGGTTCGTTGGTCGGCCCTGGGAGCCGGTTTGTTGGGCGCTGGGTTGACCCAGGCCGGTTCGCTGGGTTTTTATCGCCAGCCGACCGTGGCGGGCGACACCGTGGTGTTTGTCAGCCAGGGGGACCTGTGGCGCGTGACGCTGGGGGGCGGAGCCGCGCAACGGCTCACCTCGCACGCAGGGCAAGAGCAGTCGCCGGTGTTGCTGCCGGACGGCAAGACCGTCGCCTTTGTGGCCCAGTACGAGAGCGCGGGGGATGTTTACACCCTGAGCTTGGCGGGCGGGGTGCCGCAGCGCCGCACCTGGCTGGGATTGCCGACGGTGCGGGTGTGGAGTGCCGACGCCAGCGGCGCCTTGCTGGTGACCGCACCGGCGGAGGACGGCCGGCCGGTTCAACAGCCCTATCGCTTGGTGGGCGACCAGCTTCAAGCCTTGCCGGCCGGCGACGCCAGCGATGCTGCGGTGTCGCTCGACGGGAAGCGCTTGCTGTTCACGCGCCATGGCTTGCGCGGCGACCACGCCAAAAATTACCGCGGGGGGGCGGTGGCCGGGATTTGGAGCGTGGAGCTGCACGGCACCGCCGAAGCCAAACCGCTGCTGGGGGCTGATTTCCCGCGCGCGAACAACCGCCGCCCTCTGCCGTATCGCGATGAGCAAGGCCGCGAACGGATTGCGTTCCTGAGTGATCGTGATGGCTTCTTCAATGTGTGGTCGGTGGGCGCTGACGGACAGGGTGCGCGCCAGCACACCCGGTTCAAAGATTTCGATGCTCGACACCTGGCCCTGAGCGGCAGCACGGGGGTGGTGGCGCGGGGCGCAGACTTGCAGCGCGTGGACTTGAATGCGGGCGGGGGTGATGCCCCCGTGCTGCCGATTGGCTTGGCCGGAGATCAGCCGGCCAGCACGACGCGCTGGATTCAAAAGCCCCAATCGTTTCTGACCGAGGCTGCGGTGGCGCCCAATGGGGAGCGGGCGCTTCTGAGCGTACGTGGCCGTTTGGCGACGCAAGGGGTGCAGAACCTGCGCCGCGCGGTGCTCCCGATGCCCGAGGGCGCGCGCTGCCGTGACGCCGCGTTCAGTGCGGACAGCAAGTCGGTGTTCGCGCTGTGTGACCTCCCGGCGGCCCCACAAGCGGATGGGGCCCAGCGCGGGCAAGCCGAGGTGGAGCTCTGGCAGTTCGACGCGTTGGGCCTTACCGCCCCCAAAGTGCTGACGCGCGATGCCAAGGTGCTGCGCACCGAGCTGAGTGTGGCGCCGGACGGTCGGCACATTGCCCACGCCGACTTGGGCGGGGCGGTGTACCTGACGGATTTGAAGGCTGACGGCGGTCCGCGCACCCAAAAAATCGATCAGCTGTCGGATGACAACGGCATCGAGTTCGCTTGGCACCCCGAGGCCCAGGCGCTGGCCTACAGCCGTCGCCCGGTGACGGGGGGAATCCGCAGCCAAGTTTGGCTTTACACCCTGGCCGATGGGGACAAACGTGTCCTCACCAGCCCGAAGTACAGCAGCAGCTCGCCGGCGTTCAGCCCGGACGGCCAGTGGCTGTATTTCGCCTCGCGCCGCCACTTTCAGCTCCAGCCGGGCTCCAGTGTTTGGGCTGAACGCGACATGGGACCCGCCTTTGAACCGGGCACCAAGCTGTACGCGCTGGCCCTGCAGCCTGGGCTGCGTTCGCCCTTCGCCGCCAAGGATGAATTGCCGGGGGTGCCCAAGCCCGAGCCCAAGAAGGATGAAAAGCCGGACGCCAAGTCGGATCCCAAGAAAGACGCGAAGGTCGCCCTGCCGCGCATCGATCGGGAGGGCTTGGCCGAGCGCCTGCACGAATTGCCGCTGCCGGCCGGCCGCTTCCGCAGTTTGCAGGCGGAGGCCAAGCGTCTGTGGTGGATCGAGAGCGACGGCGCTTCGGGCGCGCTGCGAAGCGTGAGCCTGGAAGCCGGCGCGCAAGCCGACATGCACAGCGACAAAGTGCGGCGCTTTCAACTCAGCGGCAATGGCAAGACCTTGCTGGTTCAACGCGAAGCGGCGCCCGGTCAGGCCGGCGACCTGTTGCTGCTGGACGCAGCGCCCAAGGCGCCCGCCGACACCAGCAAGTTCGCCGTGCGGTGGTCCGACTGGCAGATTCCGGTGAACCCCCGCCAGGAATGGCGCCAAATGTTCATGGACGCCTGGCGACTGCAGCGCGATTACTTCTATGACGCCCAACTGCACGGGGTCGACTGGGCCGCCAGCCGTGACCGCCACGTGCCCTTGTTGGAGCGCGTGGGGGACCGCGTGGAGCTGGGGGAGCTGATGGGGATGATGGCGTCGGACCTCAGCCTCTTGCACAGCCAAGTCGGCTTGGGCGACGTGCCGGCGGCCGCCGACCCTGCGCCCGCGATGGCGGGCCTGGGGGCGCGTCTGGTGTCCCATGCCAAGGGCGCAAGCCTGGCCCGGATCTATCGCACCGAGGCGGAGCTGGTCAGCGAGCGCGGGCCGCTGCAGGCGCCCGGCCTGGATCTGCGCGAAGGCGATGTCATCACCGCCATCAACGGCCAAGCGCTGCAGTGGCCACAGGGCGCTGTGTTGTTGCAGGGCGAGGCCGGCAAGCAAGTGCGCCTGGAGGTGCAGCGAGCCGATGGCACCGGGGCGCGCAGCGTCATCGTCACGCCCGTGGATGCCCGACGCGAGGCGGCACTGCGCTATCAAGACTGGCGCACCCGTCGCGCTGAAGCGGTCGACAGGCTGTCTGGTGGCCGGGTGGGCTACTTGCATTTGCGCGCCATGGGCGGACAAGACATCGCGGACTTTGCGCGCGAGTTCTATGCCCAGCTGGACAAGGAGGCCATCGTGCTGGATGTTCGCTTTAACAACGGCGGCAACATCGATTCCTGGGTGTTGGACAAGCTGCTGCGCAAAAGCTGGGCGTACTGGCAGCCGCGTCACCCGGCCGGGGGGCCGCGTCAGGCCAACATGCAGCAGAGCTTCGCCGGTAAGCTGGCCATGTTGATCAACGAGAACAGCTACAGCGATGGGGAGACGGTGGCGGAAGGGTTCAAGCGTTTGGGGCTGGGGGCCGTGATTGGCAAGACCACGAGCGGTGCGGGGGTCTGGCTGACCGACCGCAACACCCTCCTGGACAACGGCATCGTGCGCGCGGCGGAGATTGCGCAGATGAGCCCCCACGGCGAGGTGCTGATCGAAGGCAAGGGGGTGGTGCCCGACCTGGAGGTGGACAACCCCCCACGCGCCACGGCCCAAGGGCAGGATGCCCAGCTTGAGGCAGCCGTGCAGCACCTGCTCAAGCAATTGCCCGCCAAGGCCACCGCGATGGAGGAGCGGCTGCCGCGGGTGAAAGCCTATCCGCGACCCCGAGACTAAACGGGGCGTCGCCCGCTATCCTTGCAAGTCTCCCCAACAAGGAGCGATGGGATGGCATGGCGTCAGGCTTGGGTCGGCGTGATGGGCATGGGCATGGCCACAGCGGTGGCCGTGGCCGAGCCCAGCCTGCCCATCGCCTTTGATCAGGGCAATCCGCCGTCCATGTGGGGTGAGGCGGGGCAAGCCCGGGGCGTCTACCCCACCCTGGTGACGGAAGCGGCACGTCAGGCCGGTTTGGGGGTGCGCCTGTCGGCCTTGCCCTGGCCGCGGGCCCTTGCGGAACTGGAGGCCGGTACCGGCTGCGTCGGTGGGGCGTACGCCACGCCGGAGCGCCGGCGCCGCTTCCAGTTCAGCGAAGCGATTTGGACCGAACGCATCGTGGCGGTCAGCCTGGAACACAAAGCCCTGCCGCCCGTCACGCGATGGCAA
This sequence comes from Inhella gelatinilytica, assembly GCF_016093295.1. Taxonomy (GTDB): domain Bacteria; phylum Pseudomonadota; class Gammaproteobacteria; order Burkholderiales; family Burkholderiaceae_C; genus Inhella; species Inhella gelatinilytica. The sequence goes on from NZ_JAEDAL010000001.1 coordinate 1,064,488, forward strand.
GACTTGAAGGGGCAGGTCGTGGGCCTGCATCGGGGTTGGAGTTATGGTGAAACCTTGGATCGGGCGCTGGATGGGCCCGAACTCAAGACCGTGCGCATGACTTACGGGGATCGGCTTTTCATGGCGCTACACGCGGGCAAGGTGGATGTGGTGTTGACCGATGCGGACAACGTGGGGTTTGAGGCCCGGCGTTTGGGGCTGGAGGTGGTGGTGCGGGGCACCCTCTCTCACAACACCACCCACGTGATTTGCCCACCGGGGGCGGACTTTGCGGCCGGGCTTCACCGGCTGGATGCCGGGCTGCGGCGGTTACAGGAGCAGGGTCGTGTGGCGGCCCTGGTCGACGCTCAAGTGCGAGCAGGCGAGGCCGCCAAGGGGCACCCCAAATGAGACGCCGCACCTGCTTGGGCGCAGGGGCCATTCCGCTGGTGGCCCAGGCTGGAGCGGAACGCGGGCGCATTCTGGTGCCGCACGACGTGCGCCTGGACTTTGATCGCTTTGTGGCGGGCCGTGCGATGGCCGATTTGCACCAATACGACGGCCCCCATGCGCGGCGTGATGTGGTGGAGTTGGTGCTGCTGATGCAAGCGCTGGAGCTGGGCGGCTGGGGCCCGCGCCCTGAGCTGGTGTCGGTGCCCACCGTGCCGCGTTTGGTGCGTGAGTTGGCGCTGGGCCAGGGTGTTGTGAGCGGCACCACCTACTGGAAAACCGATGTCGATGAGCCTGCGGCGTTCCACTTCAGCCGCCCCATGGTCCAGGATGGGGAGTTTGTTGCCGGCCTGTACACGCTGGCCACACGCGCGGACGTGCTGAGCGTGCGGGAGCGCGGCGACCTGCGCGCGCTCCGTTTTGTATCCAACCGCCACTGGCGGGTGGACTGGGCCACGCTTCAAGCGCTGGGGGTCACGCAAGTGGCGCACGCGGACCAATGGGAAGCCATGCCGCGCATGATTCGGGCGGGCCGGGCCGATGTGGTGCTGGCCCCCTTCCAGCCCGGCACGGACATGGGGTTGACCGTGGGCGGTGTGAGTTTGGTTCCGGTTCCCGGTGTCAAGGTGGCGCTTCGCGGGACGCGCCACTACCTCATCCCCAAGGCCCACCCGCAAGCCCACCGCTGCAATGAGGTTCTGGAGGTTGGGCTGCGGGGCCTTCAAGACCAGGGCGTGGTGCGCCGCGCGTACCAGCAGTCGGGTTTCTTCAATCCGCAGGTGGCGAACTGGCGCGTGCTGTGACGCGTTCGGGCGGGGCTGCACTGAAGGGCCAGGTGCCCTGACGAATGGATTCGGTCGTCAAGCGCTGAATCAGAACCGGCGCCACGCCCCGCAGCAGGTCCAGTTTGAGTGCCGCGGCATAGCTGAGGTCGATGACCCGGCCGGCCGCGAAGGGGCCGCGATCGTTGACGCGGACGATGACTTCCCGCCCGTTGGCCGGGTTGCGCACGCGCGCGTAGCTGGGCAGGGGCCAGCGCGGGTGGGCGGCGGTCATGGCGTACATGTCATAGGGCTCGCCCAGTGACGTCGGCTGGCCGTGGTACTTGCGTCCGTACCAACTCGCCAAACCCTGCTCTTCGTAGGGCAAATCCTCCAGCAGGGGCACGTAGCGCACACCGGCCACTTCGTAGGGCTTGTTGGGGCCACCGGGGCGGATGGGCTCGACCCGTGGGGTGGCGTCTCGAAGGGTGTGAGGGGCCGGTGGCGGCCCCGGAGGCGGGCCATCTCGGCCCGTGGCGGCCGCGGGGACAGGCGCGCGGCTGGCGCAGCCCGCCAGCACCAGCAACAAAAATGACCCAACCAGTCGGTGCATGGCGCAAGCCTAAATGAAAAGCCCGCCCCCCCGGGCGGGAGGCGGGCTTTAAGCACCCGGGCGTGGGGGTGATCAGAGCTTGTAGCGCAGGCCCGCGAAATACATCTTGCCGGCCTTGTACACCCCTGCGATCTGCGTCAGGTCCGTCTTGTAGACGGTGAGCAGCGGGTCGGCCAGGTTCTGTGCTTCAAACGTCACCGTCAGGTTCTTCATCGGGTTCACGTTCAGGGCGAAGTTCAGCTGGCCGTTGGCGCTTTGGAAGTAGTCCGCACCGCCGCGGTTGCCCAGCTTGTAGGCCGAGCGGTGGCTGTAGGCCAGGCGGGCGCTCATCCAGTCGTTCTCGTAGTACGCACCAGCGTTGTAGACGTCCTTGGAGGTGCCATACAGCGAGCACTCTTCGGTGGCCGTGCCATTGCAGGTGCTATCCGCCAGGCGCTGGGTTTGGCGGCCGTTCGAACGGGTGTAATTGGCATCGATGCCAAAGCCCGAGCCGAGCGCCACTTGAGCTTGCAGTTCCAGCCCGGTCATGCGGCCCTTGCCATTGACCGGGGTCGAGACCTTGTAGGCCTCCACTGGGCTGCCGGGCTTGGACGCATTGGCGTACAGACGGGTTTCCTTGGAGTAGGTGATGGCGCCATCGAGGTTGCTGGCGAACGCCCCCACCGTCAACGCCGACTTGGGGGCGAAGTACCACTCCAGCGCGCCGTCGATGTTGTTGGCCTTGATGGACTTCAGCATGGGGTTGCCGGCCACACCTTCGTGCTGGATGTCGCGCAGGTCGTTCCCGGCAAGCTGACCGAAATCGGGGCGCGCCATGCTGCGGTGCAGCGCAAAGCGGGCCACCAAGTCCGTGCCCAGGGCTTTGCGCAGGTTCAGGCTGGGCAGCAGGTCGGTGTAGGCGTTGTCAAAGCTGGGCTTGCCGCCCGGCAGGTAGGCCTTGATGGTGGCGTCGGTGCGCACAGCGCGCAGGCCCACATTGCCGGCCAGACCGCTGTTGTCACCAAAGCTGCTCATCACGTAGCCGGCGCTGGTGTCTTCCTGGATGTCGAATTCGGCTTGGGTGGCGTGGTTGGTGAAGGTGGCGTACTGCGCCACCCACTGGGCCACGTATTCCTTGCTGATCTTGAACGGCAGGAAGCCCGGGGTTGGGTTCACCGGCAGGCTCCCGTACCAGTTGGCGGGGTAGTTGCCAATGGCGCTGGCGGGAATTTGCGCCTCGTTGTCCGCGCCGGCCTTGAGCGTCATCCCCAGGCGGGTCAACTCACGACGGTGCTTGGCCAAGCGCGCACCGAACTTCAGCGTGTGGAAGAAGTCATCGTCCAGTGACATTTCGGCGTCGACCTGCCCGTAGCGCTCGCTGTCCTTGGAGCTGGAGCGACCGCCCCAGCCGCCGATGCCGCCGCCTGCGGGCTTGAACTTGTCACCGCCCGGCACATCCAGCACGAAGATGCCTTCGGGCGAGAGGGTGTAGCCGGCGCCTTGGTTCCAGGCGCTCAGGACTTCAAAACCCACGTCGGTCGTGGAGCCGCCGCCCGAGGTGGAGCCCAGCTTGGTCGTCAGCGTCAGGCTGTCCGACACGCGCCACTTGCCGTCCAGGTTCAAGAACTTGGAATCGGTCTTGGCGTCCGGACGCGCGGCCACGTCTTCCACCACCGACCAGGCGCCGGCCGAGCCGCCCACGCCCGCAAAGGCGTTGGCCCCCGCGAAGATCGAGGTGATGGTGTCGCCCGACAGCGAGGTTGGGCCCGTCGGGGCCACGGCCTTGCCGTTCCAGCCGGGACCGTAGACCACGTTGATCAGGTCGGCCATGTAATTGGTGTTGAAGTTCTTCGCATCCATCTTGGAGGCGAAGGCCGACAGGTTCAGGCTGACGTCCTTGCTGGGGCGGAAGTCCACTTCCAGATAGCCGCCCTTGCGCTCACGTTCCTGTTCAAACAGCACGGCGCCGCTGAGCAGGCTGATGTTCTTGCCGGCCAGGCTGGCGACCGGGTAGGTGGCGCCGGTCTTGTCCCACCACACACCTTCCGAGCCGGCGCGCTGCAGGTGGCGGCCTTGCGAGAAGACCTGACCCAGGATGCCGAAGGTCTTGTCGGCGTTGTGCCAGGCCAGCAGGGCGGTGGCGGAGGGGTCGTTCTTCTTGGCGGCGGCCGAGCGCGCCACTTCCAGCGAGGCCACGCCGTACAGGCTTTCCTTGAAGTCCAGCGGGTGGCGGGTTTCGATGTTGATCGTGCCGGCGGCGCCGCCTTCGACCAGATCCGCCTGCGAGGACTTGTTGACCACCACGCGGCCAATCAGGTCCGAGGGCAGCAGGGTGAAGGTCACGCTGCGGCCGCTGGCGGCGATGTTGGGGCCGTACCAGTCACCGGTCGAGACTAGGTGGCCGTTCAGCAGGGTCTGGGTGTACTGCGAGTGCAGGCCGCGCATTTGCACGTGCTCGTTCTCACCGAAGCTGCCCTCGGCCGAGCCGGCGCTGGTGGTCGAGAGACCCGGCACGCGCTGCAGCGAGTCGGCCACGTTCTTGTCCGGCATCTTGCCCACGTCTTCGGCGGTGATCACCTCGACCAGCGACTCGGCCTTCTTCTTCTGCGTGATCGAGGCCTGCAACGAAGCGCGGATGCCGGTGACGATCACCGCTTCGAGTTTTTCGGCTTTGTCCTCCGCCTTCTTGGCGGGGGCAGATTGGGCGAGCAGACTGCCGTGCGCCATCAGCAAAGCGATGGCGGCGGCCGTGGGGGTCAGGCGTGCATGCATGGGAACTCCAGGGGGGTCGAGTTGCTTGTGAAGAAGCCGCGAACGGCAAGGTGGGCGATTAATGCAGTCCACTATAGAACCAATAGAGCCCACATTGCTACCACTTTATTGTCCGTGTTTACCCGGAAATCTGTGGTGTTTTCGAGGCTCGGCTGCAAAAATCCTCGAGCAATTGAGGCTGGACGCACCTGACCCGGGGCGGTTGGTTCATGTTTTTGATAAGTGGTGCCAAAGTGGTATTTAATAGGTATGGTTTCGTCCGATGGGTGCGCGCACTGGGTGTGGGGCTCCTGATGGTGCAGCCCCTGGCCTGGGGGGGCGCTCCGCTCGGGCGGGGGCTGTATGTGTACACGGAGCCCGGGCTCTCGGCCTTGGATGCGGTGCCTGTGCAGGGTGTGGATGTGCTGCTGGTGGCTTTTTTGCGGCTGTGTGGCGATCGCGCGCTGCCCAAAGATGCCGAGCGCTGCCGGGGCAAACGCGCCCATGAGTTGACCGAGGGCCCACTGGAACGGGCGCTGAACCACCGGCTACAGGGGCGCAAACAGAACCAGCCGGGGCTGCAGGTGCTCATGTCGATCGGGGGTTGGGGTGGATCCGACGGTTTTTTTGCCATGGCCGAAACGTCGAAAAGTCGCGGCGTGCTGATCGACGCGGTGCAGCGATTCTTGGTCACCCACCCCGCCTTTGATGGCGTGGACATCGACTGGGAGCACCCGGGGGGGAACGGGGCCGCGAATGGCGTCGCCTTGGGCTCGGCCCGCGACGGTGAACACTACGCGGCCTTGCTCGCGGAATTGCGCCAAGCCCTGGATGCTTTGGGCCAGGAGCAGGGCCGACGCTACCGTTTGTCGATCGCGATCAATGCCACCCGCCCCATCCTGAATCGTCTGCACTGGCCCACGGTGGCGCCGTTGCTGGACCAGGTGTTCATCATGAGTTACGACTACCACGGCGCTTGGGATGCGCGCACGGGCCACCACGCGGCTTTGCTCGGCGCGGGCCAGGACGACAGTTTGGAAGAAAGTGTTCAAACGTTGCGGGCGGCTGGCGTGCCGGCGCCCAAGCTGTGGGCCGGCGCCGCGTTTTATGGGCGGGCCTGGCGCGGCGTCACGCGCCCCGAAGTGGGCGCGGCGGCCACGGGAGCGGGCTTGAACGCCGACGGGGCCATCGGCTGGCGCGACTGGGGGGCTCGCTTGCGGGAGCCCGGCTGGCGCCAGGGTTGGGACGCGGCACGCGGCGCGGCCTGGGCTTGGCACCCGCAGCGGCAGCTCTGGGTCAGTTTCGAAAGCCCGCAAACCTTGCGTGCCAAGGCGACGTGGGCGCGTGCGCAAGGACTGGGCGGCGTGTTTGCTTGGGAGGCACAGCAGGACAACGGGGAGCTCCTGCGGGCGATGAGCGCCCCTTGAGCGGCCGCGGCGCGGGGGCGCTCAATCCCCCGGCGGGCTATCGATGGGGACTTTGCGGTTGCCGAACTGTGCCAGGGCCACCCCGCTGAGAATCAACAGGGCACTGCCCAGCTTCTGAACGGTGAAGGCCTCGCCCATGAAGGCCCAGGCCGAACCGCCGGCCACGATGGGCATCAGGTAAATCAAGGGGGCGGTGCGTCCGACACCCCGCTGCGCCCCTGCCCAGCCCCACGCCAGCCACCCCAGAAAGCCGCCGCCCACCACGCTCCAAAGGCTGCCGACCCAGGCCCATGGGGGCAGGTGGAACCACGCCACCTCGCGCATGGCGGGCGCGCAGTACAGCAGGACGGGCAGCGCGCCGAGCAGGGTGCCATAAGCCAGAACGGCCACACCGCCCCGGCGTTGGATCAGGGGTTTGCTGGCGACCGAGTAATAGCTGAAGAGCGCCGCAGCCAGGAGCAAGATGCCGTCGCCCAAGCTGGCCTGCCACGCGTGGGCCAGCAGCTTGTCGGCGGTGAAGGCCAGGGCACCGGCGGCGGCCACGCCCACGCCCCACCATTGGGCCCGGCCCAGCGGTTCGGAGCCCAGCAGCCGCAGGATGAGCAAGGTGAACACCGGACCGCAGGCCAGCAGCACGCTGGCGGAAAAGGGGGTGGAGCTTTGTAGGCCTTCGGCCGCCAGCAGCAAGTGCAAGGCTTGGCCAATCCAGGCCACCGGCAGCAACTGCAGCCATTCCGCATGGCTCAAACGCGGCCAAGATCCGCGGTAGTACACGCACAGCAACACGACGGCACACACCGGAGCGATCAGGTAACGCAGGCCTACAAAGGCCATCGGGCCCATCAGCCCGAAGAGCGCCTTCTGCAGCGGAAAGTTCAAGCCCCACACGCCAATGGTGGCGAGGCCGGCGAGCAAGGGGAGCGAGCGCATGGTGCGCATCATGCCCGGGCGTGGGGTTGGGGTGTTTCGCCGCGAGGTCGCGGGCGACGCGGGTAAACCCGGCAATTCGATCGGGGCGGCCCTCTAGGGACGGGGGGCATCAAACGGGAAGGCTGCGCCTACCATCCCCCAATGAGCACCTACCCCCTATTGCTAGAGCCCCTGGACTTGGGCTTCACCACCCTGCGCAACCGCGTCTTGATGGGGTCCATGCACACCGGCCTGGAAGATGGCCGCAAGCATTTCGACCGCATGGCGGCCTACTTTGCGGAGCGCGCCCGCGGCGAGGTGGGGCTGATCGTGACGGGCGGCTTTGCGCCCAACGTGGCCGGATGGGTCAAGCCCTTTGCCGGCATGCTCACCACCCGCGGGGCGGCCGAGCGCCACCAAGTGATCACGAAGGCCGTGCACGCCGAGGGCGGCAAGATCGCCCTGCAAATCCTGCACGCGGGCCGCTATGGCTACCACCCGTTCACCGTCGCGCCCTCGCGCATCCAATCCCCCATCACGCCTTTCAAGCCCTTTGCGCTGAGTGAGCGCGGCATTGAGCGGCAAATCCGGGCCTTTGTGCGCTGCGCCCAGCTGGCCCGTGAGGCCGGCTACGACGGCGTGGAGGTGATGGGCAGCGAAGGCTATTTCATCAACGAGTTCCTCTGCACGCATACGAACCAACGCTCGGACGCGTGGGGCGGCGCGTACGAAAACCGCATGCGCCTGCCGGTGGAGATCGTGCGCCGCATTCGCGAGGCCTGTGGGCCGGACTTCATCATCATTTACCGCATCAGCCTGCTGGACCTGATCCCCGACGGCCAGCGCTGGGACGAGGTGATGCAGTTGGCACGCGGCGTCATCCAGGCCGGCGCGACGATTCTGAACAGCGGCATCGGCTGGCACGAGGCGCGTGTGCCCACCATCGCCACCAGCGTGCCGCGTGCGGGCTTTGCCTGGGTCACGAAGAAGCTGCGTGAGGGGCTGCGCGCCGAAGGGCTTACCACTCCCGTCGTGGCCACCAACCGCATCAACATGCCCGAGGTGGCCGAGCAGGTGCTGAGCGACGGCGCGGCGGACATGGTCAGCATGGCGCGGCCCTTCCTGGCTGACCCTGACTTTGTGAAGAAGGCGCGCGAGGGCCGGCGAGATGAGATCAACACCTGCATCGCCTGCAATCAGGCCTGCTTGGACCACACCTTCAAGAACCAGCTCGCGAGCTGCCTGGTCAACCCGCGCGCTGCGCACGAAACGGTGCTGCGCATTGAACGCAGCCCGGTAAAAAAGCGCGTGGCAGTGGTGGGCGCGGGCCCGGCCGGCCTGGCGGCGGCTTGCACGGCGGCCGAGCGCGGCCACGCGGTGACACTGTTTGATGCGGCGGCCGAGATCGGCGGCCAGTTCAACCTGGCCAAGCGCATTCCGGGCAAGGAAGAGTTCCAGGAGACGCTGCGCTACTTTGGCCACCGGCTGGGCCGGGTGGGCGTGAACCTGCGCTTGAACACCCGCGTGGCGGCGGAGGACTTGAAAGGCTACGACGTGGTCCTGCTGGCCACGGGCGTGACGCCGCGCAACCCGCGCATTCCGGGTCAGGACGCACCTGAGGTGGCGCACAAGGTGCTGGGTTACCAGGACGTGCTGCTGGGGCGCAAGCCGGTGGGCCAGAAGGTGATCGTGGTCGGCGCTGGGGGCATCGGCTTTGATGTGGCCGAGTACCTGCTGGAGGCCGGGCACAGCCTGACCTTGGACCCGACGGCGTGGAACCAGCATTGGGGCGTCGGCGACCCGGCCCTGACGCCGGGGGGCTGGAACAAGCCCCAGCCCGAGGCGGCCAGCCGCGCCATCACGCTCTTGCAGCGCAAAGCGGGCAAGCCGGGGGCGAGCCTGGGCAAGACCACGGGTTGGATCCACCGCGCGGTGTTGAAGATGAAGGGCGTGGAGATGCGCGGCAGTGCCAACTACGAGCGCATTACCCCCGAGGGCCTGGTGGTCAGTTGGGGCGAGAAACGCGAAGGCGCCGAGCTCATTGAGGCCGACACCATCGTCCTGTGCACTGGCCAGGAGCCGCTGCGCGAACTGCAGGAGCCCCTGCAGCGCTTGGGACTGACGGTGCACCTGATTGGCGGGGCGCTGGAAGCGGGGGAGCTAGACGCCAAGCGGGCCATCCGCCAAGGCACGGAGCTGGCGGCATCGCTGTAAGAGGCCGCTGAACGGCAAACGGGCGCCCGGGAGGCGCCCGCTTTCTTGTGAGGTCAGGGGTCAGTGCTTGTGGCCGTCGTCCTTCGGGGCGGGGCGGCGTTCGCGTTGGGCCGCCGCGGGTGCACCGGGGACGGCATGAAAGGGCATCGGCTGCCAGAACAGCGTCACGTCCAAACGTCCATCGGCCTTGCCCATGGCTTGGTTCACAGCCTTGCGCAGGGCTTCGGCTTGGGGGGCCGTGCGCACTTGGGGACACACGGTGTCGATGACGTAGCGCTCCACCACCTTGTCGCCGGATGTGCCGCGTTGCATGGAGGTGCTCAGCGCCTTGCAATGCGGCAGGGCCGCGCTTGACACCGCGTCAAAGGCCGCACGATCCGGGGTTTCCAGCTTGAGCACCACTTGGTTCAACTCGTGATCGCTTTGGGCATGGGCACTGCCCAGGGCGGTGAGGCCCAACAGGGCCAGGGTGCGCAGGTTCATCACAGTCTCCTCGGTGTTGAAAAAGGGGTCAGGCTTCGGGTCGGAACGGCTGCGAGCGAAGCACACTCAGGCGGGGGTCCTGCATCCAATGGTGGGAGGGCAAGGTATCCGGGTGCAGCCCATAGCAGTCGGTGGCCGCGACCCAGCCATCCCGGCCGCTCGCTTTGGCCTCGTACAGGCACTGATCCACAAGGCGCAGCAGGTGATCCCAGTCCCAGGCCAACGGAGCATCGGGGTCGAGTGGGAACATGGCCAATCCGGCCGAGTGGGTCACGTTCAGGGTCTGGCCATCCGGCAATTTGAAGGGCAGGTGATGAAAGGCGCTGCGCAGTCGGTCTAGCACCTCGGCCGTGTGCTTGCGCGAACTGGCACGCGTCACGATCAGGAATTCTTCGCCGCCCCAACGCACCAGACTGTCGGTGCTGCGGAACACTTGGCGCAGGCGTTCCGCGGTTTGCACCAGCACGGCATCGCCCGCATCGTGACCGTAGCGGTCGTTGATGCGCTTGAAATGGTCCAAGTCGAGCAGGATGACCATCAAATCCGCTTCGGTGGGCGTGCCGTGGGTGCGCTGACGCAAGCGCAGGCACAGGTTCAGGTCCTGGTGGATGCGCTGGGTCAGGTAGCGACGGTTGTGCAGGCCCGTGAGAGGGTCGGTCAGGCTGGCTTCCCGCAACTCGGTGGTGCGGGCCTCCACCAAGCTTTGCAACAAGGCTTCACGGGCGCGGAGCTGCCGTGTGCGCCATCGGCCAAGCCAAACTGCCCCCCCAAGCGCAATCAAGACTGCTAGGCCCTTGAATTCGATTCGTTGCCAAAGATTTGGCTGTTGGTGGATGGTCAGGGCAAACGGAGTACCGCTCCAATCCCCCTGTTCGAGCCGTGCCTGGACTTCTAGGCGGTGTTCGCCCGGCGGCAATTGCGTGTAGGTAAGAGTGGGTTGCCCTGGATTGGACTCGGTCCAATCGGTGTCGTGACCCACCAGCCGGTGGCGGTAGCGCAAGCGTTCCGGGTCATCAAAGTCCAGAGCGGAGAAGCGCAGACTCAGGCTGCGGGTTCCGGGGGGCAAGTCCAAACCGTTTTGGAGCGCGTCGGGCTCCAAGGTGCGCCCTTCAAGGCTCACGTCCGCCAGCACCACTTGGGGGGCCTCGCGGCGCGGTTCGAACCGGTTCGGCTGGACCACCAAAAGGCCCTGGGAGCCCCCGAACAGCCAGCGTCCATCGCCCATGTCCGCGTGAACGAAAAACCAGGGCGTACCAAAGCGCGCCCCGTCGGCGGCCTCCAGCGTATCGAGACGGTCTTGTTGGGGGTCGTAGACAAAGGACTGAGACCAGATCCGTCCGCGCCCATCCTGGCGCAGATTGGCGCCGAACGGGCGGCCGCCGTGGCCGAGGCGCTCGCTGATGCGGTCAAACTGCGCGCGGCCCTGGGTGTCCCAGCCTCTCAAGCGGTGCAAACCCGCCACCGGGGTGTCCAGCCAGAGCGTGCCCTCTGGACTGCGCAGCAAGCCCAACACCGCGCCAAAGCCCAAGGGCGCTTGTGGGTCCGAGGGCACGGCCTCCAAGTGGGGGCTGCCGGGCCGCCAGCGCAACAGACCGCGCACGCTGCCCACCCAGAGCCCGCCTTCCCCATCGGGTTCCGTGGCCCACACCTCGGCCGAGCCCGTCGGGCGCAACAAGGGCAGGGCCTGCGGACGGTCGTCGCGCAGACTGCCTAGGCGCCACAAGCCCGATTCGGTCGCCAACCAGAGGCCGGAATCGGGCTGCCAGCGCAGGGTGTTGATGCGTCCGGTCTCCAGTTGCCACTGCCGGATCAATTGGCCGCTGGAGTCCCGCAGCACAAGTTGGTTGGCACCGGCCAACCAGATGCGCCGCTGGGGATCTTCCAGCAGGGCCTCGACATGCCCGCGCGGCAGCCCGGGGAAACCACCGGTGGTCAGCAGCGAGGTGTTGAGCCGCGCCACGGGGCCGCGGTGGGTGGCGGCAAGCACTTCTCCATCATGACGCACCGCCAGGGCGCGAATGTCCGGGCGGCTCAGGGGGCTGGCCGGGTCGGTGTCGGCGCCCCGGACTTGAATGGACGCACTGTGGCGGTGCCGTTGTAGGCCCAGACCGAACCCCCCCACCCAGATGGCCCCGTCTTTGTCGCGCAACAGGGCCGTGATCTCGTTGCCCGCCAGCCCGTTCACCAAGCCGGGCTGGAATTGCAGGCGCTCGGCCCACTGCAAATCGTGCAAGTCCAGTCGGTCCAGGCCCTGGCGACGGCCCACCCAAAGCTCCCCCAGGGGGCCCAGGGCCAAGCTGGTGATGTCGCCGTCTCGCTGTGTGGCCAGCCACTGGACTGCCCCCCGCTCGTCGATCCAAGCCAGCCGCCCATCTCCCGTGCCGAGCCAAATCCGGCCTTGAGGGTCTTGCAGCAAGGCGCGAACGCCCCCGCTGTGTTCGAGCGCCTCCAGGGCGCGGGCCTGAGGGCTGCCAGGGTCCCAGCGGGCCAAACCCCGGCCGTGCCCGATCCAAACTCGATTCTGTCGGTCGACCAGCAGGCTAAAAATGGCCCCATCCCGCCCGGCTGACCCGTGCAGGGGCAAGGTCTCGAAAAGGTTTTGCCCTGGGTCGTAGCGCGAGAGGCCGTCCCCCATCGTGCCGACCCAAATGCGCCCCAGCTGGTCTTGCGCCAGGGCGCGTATGGGCGCGCTTTTGGCGGGGCCCAGCAAACGGACGCGGTTGCGGTCGGGTTCGAAGACGGCCAAGCCATCCACTTCCGTCCCCATCCACATGCGCCCGTCCGCGCCCGCGACGAAGGCGCGAATCCACCCCAGGTTTCGGCGCTCGGGTGTTTGGAGCTCCATGGGGCGCAGCGTGTGGCCGTCGTAGCGCAGGGGGCCATTGCCCGAGCCAATCCACAGAAAGCCGGTGCGGTCCTGAGCCAAGCTGGCCACCACCCCGCGCGGAACCGGAACGGAGGTGAACTGCGGCGCCTGCGCCTGCCCCAGATTGGGCAGGGACACCATCAAAACCATCCACAACAACCAGCGCAATCCCATCCCGCATCCAAGGGTTTCATTGGGGCGAAGGATCATGCCATGTGGGGCCCCAACAGGGACTCCTGAACTCCCCTAGCCGAACCGGCGCCGCCGGGCTGGGGTGGGCCGTCGGCCCGAACCCGAAAACCACGGGCGCCTGATGGCACGACCTTCGGTGCGAAAAACTTCACGAAATCCTGGGGGTAATCCCCCCTCGTTGCGGGGGGATTCGAGGGGCTGGTGTCTTTGAGAATGCTTGTAACCGTTTGTCTCCGCCCCGGTTGGTTTGGGTGGCGGGATGGCGCTGCCGGCGGGGACCCTTTTGGGGTGCGTGCTGGCGACTACTTCCACCCTTTCCAGAAAGGCTGGGTGCCCGTGAACGGCGCCCCTGAAACGATGTTGAATCGCACCTTGCTTTCCATCCTTCTGTCTTTGACTGTGGCCCCTGCTGCTTGGGCACAGGACGCGGCGGCCTACAAGAGCGTGGCCGAAAAGGCGCTGGCCAGTCACCCTGAGGTGGCGGCGCGCTTGAATGCCTACCGCGCAGCGACGGAAGGATGGACGGCAGCCAAGGCGACGCGGGGCCCCAAGATCGGCTTGAGCGCGGATGCCGGTCAAGACCGCTACACCTATGAGGCCATTCCCAGCTCGACCGTGAAACGGTCAGGCGTCAGTTTGACCCTGAGCCAGGTGCTCTGGGACGGGTTGGGGACGCAGCACGAGGTGAAGCGCAGCTCGCACGAGCGTTTGGCGCGCTATTTCGACCTCTTGGACGCGACGGAATCTGCCGCGTTGGAAGCCAGCCGGGCGTTGATCGATGTGCAGCGCTTCCGCCGTTTGGTGAGTTTGGCAGCCGACAACGTCGCCGAGCACCGCAAGGCGCTTCAGCGCATCGAGTCGCGGGTGAAGGCCGGCGTGGGTCGTGGCGTGGACTTGGAACAAGCGCAAGCGCGTCTGGCGCTGGCTGAATCCAACCTCATCACCGAGCGTTCGAACTTCCATGATGTGGTGGCTCGCTATCAGCGAGTGGTGGGCGAGGCGCCGCGCCGTGAAGCTGGCGCGTTGGCCGTGCTGGATACGCAGCTGCCCGCGACGGTGCAAGCGCTGGCCGGCACGGCGGTGAGCCAGCACCCGGCGGTTCAGTCGGGCGTGGAAGGCGTGCGCGCCGCCCAGGCGGCGGTTCAGGCGCGTGAAAGCGCCTTGCAGCCGCGCGTGGAGTTCAAGGCCAAGACCGGCCGGGGCCACAACTTCAACAGCTTGGAGGGTCGCCGTGGTGACAGCGGCGCGGAAGTGCTGCTGAGCTGGAACCTGTTTGATGGTGGGGCCGATCGTGCCCGGGTGCGCGAGCAGGTGGCGCTCTTGGGTCAAGCCAGCGATTTGCGCGACAAGGCTTGTCGCGACGTTACCCAGCAAGCGGTCATCGCGTTCAACGACGTCACCAAGATGCGGGACCAGTTGCAACTGCTGCAGGCGAACACCGACGCCATCGAACGCGCCCGGCAAGCCTACCGACAGCAGTTCGACATTGGTCAACGCAGTCTGCTGGACATGCTCAACGCGGAAAACGAGGCCTATGTCGCACAGCGGGCGTTGGCCAATGCCCAGTTCGACCGGGCCCTGGCGGCGGTGCGCACGCATGCTGCGCTTGGGCAATTGACCCGGGTGTTGGGTCTGAGCCGGGTGCAACAAGACGAAGGCGCCCAGGGCTGGCAGGCCGCAGAGGCCGCCCCCGGCCGGTGCCCGACCGCTGTGACCTCCCTGGATAGCCTGCTTTGAACCCCACGAAGTCCTCCACCCCAGGATCCCTGGTTCGGGAGGACTTGGCGCGACCGGACCCGCTGCTGGATTGTCTGGTCGAGGTGTGCCGCATGCATGGCCTGCCCGCCTCTCGGGCGTCGCTTAGCGCGGGCCTGCCGCAGACGGGCGAAGGGCTGAGCTTGGCCTTGGCCGAGCGCGCCGCACACCGTGCCGGGTTGACGGCGCGGATTCAGCGCATGGCCCTGACGGGCATTGACCGGGTGGCCTTGCCGGTGATCTTGCTCTTGCAGGACAACCGGGCCTGCGTGCTGGGCGGGTGGAGCGATGACGGGCAAACCGCGCGCGTGCTGCTGCCCGAATCGGGTGCGGGTGAGGTGACGCTTTCGTTGGCCGAGTTGGAAGCCCGGTACACGGGGCTCACGCTCTTTGTGCGTCCGCGTTTCCGTTTTGACGCGCGCGCCTCGACCGAACCGTCGGTGACCGCGCCGGCCGAGCACCCCTGGGCGAATCACTGGTTTTGGGGGGCGCTGCTCGAGCAGCGCGGGCTCTACAAAGATGTGCTGTTGGGGGCGGTGCTCATCAACCTGTTTGCCATCACGGTGCCTCTGTTCACCATGACGGTGTACGACCGGGTTGTGCCCAATGCCGCCTTCGATACCTTGTGGGCGCTGGCTCTCGGGGTGTTGTTGGTATTGGGGGCCGACCTGCTCCTGCGCTTGCTGCGCAGCCGCTTTGTGGATGAGGCCAGCGCGCGGGTGGATGTGCGCCTGTCCGCGGTCCTCATGGAGCGCGTGCTGGGCATGCGCCTGGAGGGCCGACCCGAGTCGGTGGGCTCCTTTGCCTCCAATTTGCGCGCGTTTGAGCAGGTTCGGGACTTCATTGCCGCGGGCACGGTGACGGCCCTGATTGATTTGCCGTTCACGGTCCTCTTTTTGCTGGTGATGCTGTGGATCTCGCCGTGGCTCACGATTCCTGTGCTGGTGCTAGGTGCCGCCATCTTGGCTTTGGGTTGGGCCCTGCAAGCGCGCTTGCAAAGTTTGGCGCAGACCACCTACCAAGCCAGCGCCCAGCGCAATGCCACCTTGGTGGAGGCCATCGCCAGTTTGGAGACGGTAAAGACGCAGGGTGGCGAAGGCCTGGTGCAAGCCCGATGGGAACGGACCAATGCGTTCCTGAGTGCCACCCAAGTGCGCATGCGCGAGCTGATGGCGCGCGCCACCAATGGCACCCAAACGCTGATGCAGCTCGCGCCGGTGGTGTTGGTGGTCATTGGGGTGTACCTGATCGCGGATCGGCAGTTGACCATGGGGGGCTTGATTGCGTGTTCGATGCTGGCCTCGCGGGCGCTGGCCCCAGCGGGCTCCCTGGTCGGGTTGATGCTGCAGTACCAAAACGCGCGCACGGCCCTGGATGGCTTGGAGCGCCTGATGGCGCAGCCGCAAGAACGTGGGCAGGGCGAGGTCAAGCTGGAGCGCCCGGTGCTGCGGGGCCAGGTGGAGTTCCGTAACGTTGGGTTTGCCTACCCGGGGCGGGACGACAAGGTGCTGGATGGTGTGAGCTTCACGCTGACGCCGGGTGAGCACGTGGCCATCATTGGCCGGGTGGGTTCCGGCAAGAGCACGCTTCAGCGCTTGATTCTGGGGCTGTACCAACCGACGTCGGGTGCGGTCTTGCTTGACGGTGTGGACATGCGGCAGTTGGACATGTCCGACGTGCGTCGCAACATGGCCTATGTGTCCCAAGAGGTGAACCTTTTTTATGGCTCGCTGCGCGAAAACATCTTGTTCGGGCAACCGCATGCCACCGATACCGCGTTGATCGAGGCCATTGAGATTGCCGGCTTGTCCGACTTCGTCAAACGGCATCCCCGGGGCTTGGACATGAAGGTCGGTGAGCGCGGTGATTTGCTGTCGGGCGGCCAGCGGCAGTGTGTGGGTCTGGCGCGGGCTGTGGTGCACAACGCCCCCGTCCTGTTGCTGGATGAGCCCACCAGTGCGATGGACTTCAGCAGCGAGGCGCAAGTCACGCAGCGCATGGCCCAATTTGCACAAGGTCGGACGGTTGTGCTGGTGACCCACCGGACTTCCATGTTGGCCATGGTGCAGCGCGTGATCGTGGTCGACGGCGGGCGCATCGTGGCCGATGGACCGCGGGATCGCATCATGGAAGCCCTGGCGGCTGGGCGCATTGCGAAGGCCCAATCATGAGTGCACCGCTTCCACCGGATTCGCTGCCGAACGCGGCCCCACCTGCCGCCAGTCCGTGGTGGCGCCGGGTGGCCGCTCTGTGGTGGGCCGATGACCGCGCACCAGCCGTGGTGTCACCGGCCGTTCGCAACTTTGAGGAAGAGGCGCAGGAGTGGCTGCAGGCTCGGACCCACCGCAACGCGCGGCGCTTGGTCCGGACGGCGGCGGGCGTCACGGCCATCTTGCTGATCTGGGCCGCCTTTGCCCGCGTGGACGAGGTGACTCGCGGTGAAGGCAAGGTCGTCTCGTCGCGCAGCTTGCAAGCGGTTCAGTCCCTGGACGGCGGGGTGGTCACGGCCATCCTCACACGGGAAGGGGATGTGGTCGACAAGGGCCAGGTCTTGCTCAAGATCGACGAAACACGGGCGACGTCGGGTGCGCGAGAAAACGCAGCGATGGGCTTGTCGCTGCAGGCTCGTGTGGCCCGTTTGAAGGCTCTCGCCGAGGGCTCGGAGTTCTTGCCCCCGGTGGCGACCGAGCCGGACGATCAGCGCGTTGTGGATGAAGAGAAGCGCCTGTTCGAGATGCGTCGGGCGGAACTCGTTGGCCAAGTGTCCATCATGAGCCAGCAGTTGCAGCAGCGGCAGCAAGAGCTGGGTGAAATGCGCGCTCGCAAAGTCGCGGCGGAGCGGGGGCTGGAGTTGGCGCAGGCTGAGCTCAGCCGCACACGGCCCTTGCTGGCGTCCGGCGCCGTCTCGGAAGTCGACATCATCAAGTTGGAGCGCGATGTGGCGCGCAGCCGCGGTGAGGCGGAGCAGTCCGCCGCACAAATCCTGCGCGTGGCCGCGGCCGTGGGAGAGGCGCAGCGCAAAGTGGCCGAAACCGAGCTCACGTTCCGCAACGAGGCGCGAAAAGAGTTGGCGGAAACCCTGGGTCGCTTGAACGCGCTCAATGAGAGCGCCGTGGCTTTGAATGACAAGGTCGACAAGTCCCAGATTCGCAGCCCAGTGCGCGGACGCATCCAGCGCTTGCTGGCGAATACGGTGGGGGGGGTCGTCCAGCCCGGAAAAGACCTGGTTGAAATCGTTCCGCTG
Source organism: Inhella gelatinilytica (assembly GCF_016093295.1). GTDB lineage: Bacteria > Pseudomonadota > Gammaproteobacteria > Burkholderiales > Burkholderiaceae_C > Inhella > Inhella gelatinilytica. The sequence continues at coordinate 1,082,111 of NZ_JAEDAL010000001.1, forward strand.
GATGACGCCTTGGTCTTGGAGGCCAAGGTGTTGCCGCGTGACATTGCCTTCATCCACCCCGAACAGCCCGCAATAGTGAAGTTCACTGCGTACGACTTCTCGATTTACGGCGGTTTAGAGGCGGTGGTCGAGAACATCAGCCCTGACACTGTGGTGGATGAAAAGGGCAATGCCTTTTATGTGGTGCGGGTGCGCACGCTCAAGAGCAAGTTGGGCGACAAGCTTCCCATCATTCCGGGTATGACCGCCGAGGTGGACGTGCTGACGGGCAGCAAGACCATCTTGGCCTACCTGCTCAAGCCCGTTCTGAAGATTAAAGACAACGCGCTGCGCGAGCGTTGATCCCGCGCATGGCCACTGGCGTTTGGACGCCAGCACGAATTAGGAGACTCACATGCCTGTCATTACCAAACATACCGGCACCATCGTTCTTGGCTTGCAAGGCAAGGCCTTTATTCGGCGGGTCGACGGCAGCATGGAGCTCCTCAAATTGGGCGACGTGGTGCACAAGGGAGATGTCATCCTGACCTCCCAAGACGGTTTGGTGGAGCTGTCGGAGCCGCGCATGGTGGCCGTGGCGGCGGCGCCGGCCGCCAAGATTGATCCTGTACTGGCGGGCGACGGGGAGCTGACCTTCGAAGCGCCGGCTGCTGGTGCGCCGGGTGCGGGGGGAACGCCAGGCGGGGAAGTGGCGCCGCAGGTTCGGTTGGATCGGGTCAATGAGGTGGTGAATCCGGCCTCGACTGGGGGAACCAGCGGATCCGGGACCACCGGGTCCGGCACGGCGGGAGGCGCGGGAACGGAAGGCAATGCCCCGCCAACGGGCGCCGACGATCGACTGACCTTGGTTGAGGATGGCAGCGTTGGATTGGCGGCGATTGTGTTTGGTTTTGCCGACGCGGACGTGGGCCAAACCCTGCAGGCGGTGCGCATCGACACCTTGCCTGGAGCAGGCACCCTGCTGCTGAGTGGCGTTGCCGTCACGGCGGGGCAGGTGATTGCGGCCGATCAACTGGGGAACTTGGTCTTCATTCCAGCCGCTGATGCCAATGGCACGGACTACGCGAGTTTCCAGTTTTCAGTGCAGGACAGCCAGGGGGTGTTCTCAACAACCCCGAACACCCTGACGTTTGACGTCACGGCCGTGGCGGATCGCGCCATCATTGGCGAAGCAACTCCCGGTGCGGCCTCGGGTTCCACGCAGGAAGATATTCGGATCGGAACCGGCGGCACCCTCACCGTGGTGGACCCGGACGCGGGTGAGGCTGCCTTTGTGGCGCAAACCGTGGTTGGGGAACATGGCACGTTCACCATCAGTGCGACGGGGGTTTGGACCTACAACCTGAACAACGCCGATCCGGCGGTTCAGGCGCTGGGCTTGGGCGAGAGTCTGCCTGCCGAGGGTTTCACCGTCACCACCATTGACGGCACGTCGACCACGATCCGTGTGAGCATTGCGGGCAGCAACGATGGCCCGATGGCCCAGGCCGCAGGTCTGACTTCCAATGAAGATGCAGCGGTCGTGTCGGGGCGGGTCAACGCCACTGATGGCGACACCTCGGCCATCTTGACCTACTCCCTGACCAGTGCCGCACCGGCCGGGTTGAGTTTCAATGCCGATGGCAGCTACAGCTTTGATCCGTCCGTCAGTGCCTACCAGGCACTGGGAGCCGGCGAAACGCGCGTGCTCAGCATTCCCTTTGCGGTGACCGATGACCATGGCGCCCAGAGTACGGCCCTGCTGACCATCACGGTCATCGGAACCAACGACGCACCGGTGGCGGCCCCTGGAACGGGTGTCACGGGCGAAGACCAACCGCTCAGTGGCCGCCTGCCGACGGCGTCGGATGCGGAAGGCAACCCGCTGGTCTACGGCAAGGCCAGTGATCCAAGCCATGGCACGGTGGTGGTCAATGCAGATGGCAGTTACGTCTACACCCCGTCTCCGAACTACAACGGCCCGGACAGCTTCACCTACACGGTGAGCGATGGCCAGGGCGGCAGCAACACCTACACCGTGAACGTCACGGTGAGCCCGGTCAATGATGCGCCGGTGGCGGCCAACGCGGCGGTCACGACGAACGAAGACACGGCGGTCAATGGCACGCTGCCCACGGGTAGCGATGTGGATGGCGATGCGGTGAGCTACGCCAAGGCCAGCGACCCGGCCCATGGCACGGTGACCGTGAATGCCAACGGCAGCTACGTGTACACGCCGGTGGCGAACTACAACGGCCCGGACAGCTTCACCTACACGGTGAGCGATGGCCAGGGCGGCAGCAACACCTACACCGTGAACGTCACGGTGAGCCCGGTCAATGATGCGCCGGTGGCGGCCAACGCGGCGGT
>NZ_JAEDAL010000020.1 GCF_016093295.1 Inhella gelatinilytica
AAGACGTGGTGGTGACCATCACGGGTACCAACGACGCTCCGGTCGTGACCTTTGATGGTTCGACGGCGGCAGGCTTCACGATCACGGCCAACGATCCGGATGACGGCGATGTCTTGACCTTCAAGGCTCCGACGTTTGCGGCGATCCAAGGCGCGGTGAATGATGGTGCTGCGACGGCGATCAACCTGGTGGCTCTGGGCACGCAAACCCAGTACGACCTGGTGGTCACCGATGGCACCGCCGACACCGCCGTCCTGAACGCCGATGGCGATCAGGTCATGGTCGTCGTCGGAACCAATCTGGCTGACACGCAAGCTCCGGTTGTGGGTGCTGGCCTGTACTACGGCTTTGATGGCAACGACACCATCGTGGGTGGTGCCAACAACGACACTGTCTACGGCGGTGCCGACAACGACTCGATCACCGGCGGCACGGGCGCTGATGTGATGAGCGGCGGTGCTGGTACCGACGAGTTTGTGATTGGTTCTGGCGCTTCCGGCATCACGCTGGCGACGGCTGACACCATTGCAGACTTCACGACGGGCGCCGACACGATCAACGTGGCTGTGGCTGTTACCTACATGGAAGTGGATGGGACGGCCAACAACGAAGCAGCCTTCTTGGCGAACGCTGCGGTTGCATTCGGTGGCGGCACCACTGTGTATGTTGAGTACAACGCCAACGGCACGGGCAACACCTGGGTCCTGATCGACCAGAACGGCGATGGCGTGATTGATGCCAATGACACGTTTGTTGTGTTGACGGGTGTGGGCGGTGCTGCAGGTGTGGATGGCGCTGACTTCATCTGACGATGACATGAGGGTTTTCGGCTGACTTTGGTTGGCCAAACCCGATGGTCGGCCCCCGCCTCGGCGGGGGCTTTTTCGTTTTGGGAATGGCGTGTCGACTCAATGCAGTTCGACATCCCGCAAAGCCTTAAATGGCAAGGCCTTCAAGCGTCTTCCATGCTTGACAGCAAACGCCTGCCTCAGACATGCGATGAGACCCAGTGCGCTATCTCTTCCTGATCGTTTCTAGGGAAACCCCTGTCCCGTTCTGTTGCGATTCCCCCGAATTCAGGAGGGGCGTCGTCGCGAGAGGAGTGCTGGGCTCACCTATCATCCGTGGTTGCGCCTACTGGGTAGGTCAACGGTGCTGAGGCGGAGCCCTTATGTGACCGGCATCACAAGGCCGGAGCTGGGCGGCGCGCACACTGCTTGCGGCTTGAGCAATCACTGCTTTTTGGCAGTCCCTAACTGAACGAAGAGGAACGTTATGGCAATCAATTTCGGTACCGACACCCTGGGTCGTGACATCGCTCGTTTGTATAAGGCGCTGTACGACGCGGCGCCCGGCGTGAATGGCCTGGCAGCCTTGCGCGACCAATCCAAGGTTGCGGTGGGTGTTGGTAGTACCGCTGCGCAGAATGTGTCGTTTTATTTGAACGATGCGTTCAAGACGCTGAGCAATGCTGACTGGGCGGAGCTGATCGTCACC
>NZ_JAEDAL010000021.1 GCF_016093295.1 Inhella gelatinilytica
GTACCGGTAGCCGCCCCCATCGCCACCGCCATCCACACCGGCGGTGCTGACCTCGACTGCGAAGTCCTGGTCCTGGGCGGCGGCCCGGGCGGTTATTCGGCCGCTTTCCGCGCCGCCGACCTCGGACTCAAAGTCGTCCTGGTCGAACGTTACGCCACCCTGGGGGGCGTGTGCCTGAACGTCGGCTGCATCCCCTCCAAGGCGCTGTTGCACGTTGCCGCCGTCATGGATGAGGTCAGCCACCTGGCTGACCTGGGGGTTCAGTTCGGCGCCCCCACCGTCAACATCGATCAGCTGCGCGGCCACAAGGAAAAGGTCATTGGCAAGCTCACCGGCGGCCTCGCGCAGATGGCCAAGATGCGCAAGGTCACCGTCGTGCGCGGCTACGGCAGCTTCCTCGATCCCCACCACCTGCAGGTCGAAGAAACCACCGGCAGTGCGCAGGACAAGACGGGGGCTACGCGGACCATCCGCTTCCAAAAGGCCATCCTCGCCGCCGGCTCCTCGGCCGTGCGCCTGCCCTTCTTGCCGCAGGATGAACGCATCGTCGACAGCACCGGCGCCCTGGCCCTGAAGGCGGTTCCGAAGAAGATGCTCCTCATCGGCGGCGGCATCATCGGGCTGGAAATGGGCACGGTGTACTCCACGCTGGGCGCACGCCTGGATGTGGTCGAGATGATGGACGGCCTGATGCAAGGCGCCGACCGTGACCTCGTCAAGGTCTGGCAGAAGATGAACGCCAAGCGCTTCGACAACATCCTCTTGAAGACCAAGACCGTGGGGGCCGAAGCCACGCCCGAGGGCATCAAGGTGCAGTTCGAGGGCCTGGACGGCGCCAAGAGCGAAGGCACTTATGACCTCGTGCTGCAAGCCGTGGGCCGCACGCCCAATGGCAAGAAGATCGGCGCTGACAAAGCCGGCGTCGCGGTGACCGAGCGCGGCTTCATCAACGTCGACATCCAGATGCGCACCAACCAGCCGCACATCTTCGCGATTGGCGATCTGGTCGGTCAACCCATGCTGGCCCACAAGGCCGTGCACGAGGCCCACGTGGCGGCGGAAGTCATCGCCGGGGAACTCAAGGGCGACGCCAAGCTGGCGAGTTCCGCCTTCAACGCCCGCGTCATTCCGAGCGTGGCCTACACCGATCCCGAAGTCGCTTGGGTGGGCTTGACCGAGGACCAAGCCAAGGCGGAAGGCCGCAAGGTTGAAAAGGGCCTCTTCCCCTGGGCCGCCAGCGGACGCGCCATTGCCAACGGCCGGGACGAAGGCTTTACCAAGCTGCTGTTTGATGCCGAGACGCACCGCATCGTCGGCGGCGGCATCGTCGGCACGCACGCCGGCGACATGATTGGCGAGATTGCCCTGGCCATCGAGATGGGCGCTGACGCGGTGGACATCGGCAAGACCATCCACCCGCACCCGACGCTGGGCGAGAGCATCGGCATGGCCGCCGAGGTGGCGCATGGCTCTTGTACGGATGTGCCGCCGGC
>NZ_JAEDAL010000022.1 GCF_016093295.1 Inhella gelatinilytica
TGCAGTTCGCTGGGCTCACCTCCGCCCAATTGCAGGCGCTGGACACGACGCAATTGGCGGGCTTGGAGTCCGCTGATCTCGGGAAGTTCACGACGGTGCAACTGAAGGGTCTGGAGTCTGACGACATCACAGCTCTGACCACTGACCAGTTGGCCGGACTGACTTCGACCCAAGTTGCGAGCCTCACCTCGATGCAGGTGAAGGGGCTTGAATCGGATGACTTCGCTTCGTTCAGCTCATCTGTTCTGCGTGCCTTGACAACGGGCCAGATTGCCGCGCTCGGAACGGAGCAGTTGGACGGGTTGGATTCGTCGCAATGGGCCACCTTGACCAGTGCCCAAATCACGGCATTGGGCACCGCCGGGGTAGCAGCGTTGAACAGCGATGACATCGCGGCGATGACTTCGGCACAGTTCACCGGTATGACGTCCGCGCAACTGGCTGCACTGGACACGGTTCAACTGTCCGGGCTTGAGTCCACCGACTTGTCCAAGCTGAGCACCCTGCAACTGAAGGGCTTGGATTCGGATGACTTCGCAGCTTTGACTTCGGATCAACTCGATGGGTTGACCTCCAGTCAAATTGCCAGCCTCAGCACGGCTCAAGTCGTGGGCTTGTCGTCCGAAGACTTCGCCGCCTTCAATTCGACGGAGTTGCGGTCCTTCACCTCGGCGCAATTGAGTGCGCTGGGGACTGACCAACTCGCCGGCCTGACCTCAGCACAAGTGGGGCAACTCACCACACTTCAATTGCGCGGTCTGGACTCCGACGACATTGCTGCGCTGACAACCGACCAATTGGACGGCTTGAATTCCTCGCAAATTGCCAGCTTGACCACATCGCAGGTGAAGGGACTGGAGTCAGATGATTTGACTTCCTTCAGCTCCCTGGACCTGCGGGCCTTTACTACAGCCCAAATTGCGGCAATGGGAACGGAGCAGCTGGACGGATTGGATTCCAGCCAGTGGGCGACATTGACCAGTGCCCAAATTACGGCATTGGGAACGGCGGGGGTTGCGGCACTCAACAGCGACGACATCGGCGCCATGACTTCTGCCCAATTTGCTGGGATGACCTCGGCCCAATTGGCGGCTCTTGACACCACGCAACTGGCGGGGCTGGAGTCTGCTGATTTGAGCAAGCTCTCCACTTTGCAATTGAAGGGCTTGGATTCGGATGACATCAGCGCCCTCACCTCCGACCAACTCCAGGGGCTGAATTCCAGCCAGATTGCGAGCTTGTCAACGGCCCAAGTAGTGGGTCTGGCATCCGAGGACTTTGGTGCCTTCGGTTCGAAGGAACTGCAGTCCTTCACTTCCAGCCATCTGGCAGCGCTCGGGACGGATCAG
>NZ_JAEDAL010000023.1 GCF_016093295.1 Inhella gelatinilytica
TCCAATCCCCTAGGCCCCCGCCACCGTCGCCGCGACGGTTCAGTCCAACATGGTTTATCTGCCGCGATTTCCGCTCAGGCCGCTCGCCATGTTCGTGGCGCGGCAGATAAACGCTGATTGTTAGCCAACAAAGGATGCAATGGAAGCGAGAGATTGGATCTCCCTAGCTGCTTTGTACGTTGCGATCTACTACACGGTAGCTCGCATTGCCATGAAGAGGCTGCGAACTATTGATCACGACTACTTTGCAAAACTCGGCGCAAAGTCAGACGTTGGAATGAGCAACTCAATTGCTATTGGAAAAATGCTGTTTGATAGTGAGCTTCCCAAGCAGTCATATCCGGCCGGTGTCAGTCGAATGATTGTGGCGGCTCGCTATATGCTCTTCTTTAGTCCGGTTGTACTTATTGGAGCGGTTGCCCTTGCGAACATTGTTGGCTAACCAGGTGCTCGAACCGACTCGCGTCGGTAAGCCGCCGCTCGCCGATCAGCTTCTATGTTAGCCGTCACCAACATCAACAACCGGAGTTAACCATGAAGATCACAGTCGAAACCGAAGTTGCAGCACCACCCAAAAGCGTCTGGGATGCTTGGGTAACTCCCGATCACATAACGAAATGGAACTTTGCGATTGATGAGTGGTGCTGTCCTAGCGCTGAAGTTGATTTGAAAGTTGGGGGCAAATTCAAGTACCGCATGGAGGCTAAAGATGGATCTTTCGGTTTTGATTTCGAAGGCGTCTTCACCAAGGTCGTGCCGCAGCAATCGTTGCACTTCGAACTCGGGGACAACAGACTCGTAACCATCGAGTTCTCACAAACCACGAAGGGGACAAGGCTAGCCGAAACGTTCGATGCGGAAGATGAGAATTCTGCAGAACAGCAGAGGCAAGGTTGGCAGAGTATCCTCAACAACTTCAAGAAACATGTCGAAGCCCCAAACGGCTAACAATTCGTTCCAGCGGACGCGCTAAAGCGCGCCGCTGAACTCAAACTACAAGGGCTTCCCCACTAATTGCAAGCAATATTCAGCCCTGATGAATGGCGCAGCCATTCATCAATGGGTTTGCAGTTGAATTTCCAACGCGATTGGGGCCGGTTCGCTGAGCAC
>NZ_JAEDAL010000002.1 GCF_016093295.1 Inhella gelatinilytica
TTCCCATCCCGAACAGGACCGTGAAACACCTCAGCGCCGATGATAGTGCGGATTGCCCGTGTGAAAGTAGGACATCGTCAGGCTAATATCCCCAAAAACCCCCTCCAGCTAGCCTGGTGGGGGTTTTTGCTTTGTGCCTTTCTAATGGCGGTTTGAATGCCGCGGAACCCAGGTCGACGTGTATGACCTGCCCCCATCCGCCATACCAGTCATTCGGAGAGAGTCCGGGGTTGAAGGGTAACTTCGTTGGGGGTTGGGTTTTGATCTGTGCCAGCTTGCTGGCGATGCAGGCGCGCGAAGCGCCTCGGTGGCATGCGGCCAATGCTCGAATGGGGTCGCACCTCGTTGTAGTCCTGGACCCAGGCCCGGATCACTTCGCGTGCCTGAGGCAGGGTCTCGAACCAGTGCTCGTTCAGACACTCGTCCCGGAACTTGCCATTGAAGCTCTCGATGTATCCGTTCTGCATGGGCCGGCCTGGTTGAATCAGAATGTGCTGGATCTTGTGGCGCTCGCACCAGCCCAAGAACGCGCGGCTGGTGAACTCCGGTCCGTTGTCGGTGCGGACCGCCTTGGGATAGCCGCGGAACTGGGCGGCCTCGTCCAAGAGCCTGGTCACGTACTGCCCGCCAATGCCAAAGTCCACGGCCATCTGCACGCACTCGTGACTGAAGTCGTCGGCCACGGCTAGGCACTTGATGCGCCTTGCGTTGCACAGGCTGTCGGAGACGAAGTCCATGCTCCAGACGGCGTTGATCTTGTTGGTCGCCATCAGCGGCGTGCGCTGGCCCAACGGGCGCTTGGCCTTCTTGCGCTTGCGAACCGCCAGGTCGGCTGCCTTGTAGAGGCGGTAAACGCGCTTGTGGTTGACGCCAGGAAAGTCGGCGCGCAGCACGTCATGCACGCGCCGGTAGCCAAAGCGCCTTCGCTCCAACGCGATGGCCTTGATCTTCTGGCTCAGCATCTGGTTCTCCGCGCTCGCTTCGGGCGGGTTGCGATAGGCATCTCGGCTCAGCCCCACAAGACGGCAGGCGCGGCGTTCGCTCAACTGGTGCTCCTGCACCATGCGACGCGCCGCGTCCCTGCGCATCTGTGGGGCTAGCGCTTTACCCCGAAGACGCCCTTGAGCGCGCTGATGTCCAGCATGGCCTCTGCCAGCAGCTTTTTAAGCTTGGCGTTCTCGCCTTCCAGCTCACGCAGGCGCACGGCCTCGCTGACCTGCAGGCCGCCGTACTTGGCGCGCCACTTGTAGAAGGTGGGCTGGCTGAAGCCTTCCTTGCGGCAAAGCTCGGCCACGGGTTCACCGGCGGTGGCGCGGTTCAAAAAACCAATGATCTGCTGTTCGCTGTACTTGCTGGTTCTCATGTCCGTCATTCTCCAGATGGGACGGACTTCTCTCGTTCAGGTTGGTACGGCTGGGAGGGGGCAGGTCATGTAGGGTTTCCATAGAAAGAGGGCGCGACATGTCGGCACTCCCTTTCCAATCGCGTCCAAGCTCCGCTGAGGCCCAACCCGCCGCAGACGGTCACCGTCATTCGACCGTGACCGACTTCGCCAGGTTGCGGGGCTTGTCCACATCCGTGCCCCGTGCGCAGGCCGTGTGATATGCCAGCAATTGCAGCGGGATCACGTGGAGGATGGGGCTAAGGGCGCCGTAGTGTTCGGGCATGCGGATGACGTGCACGCCTTCGCTGCTCTCGATGCGGCTGTCGGCGTCGGCGAACACGAAAAGTTGGCCACCGCGGGCGCGCACTTCCTGCATGTTGCTCTTGAGTTTTTCCAGGAGGGCGTCGTTGGGGGCGACGGTGACCACCGGCATCTCGGCCGTGACCAAGGCCAGCGGGCCGTGTTTCAGTTCGCCGGCGGGGTAGGCCTCGGCGTGGATGTAGCTGATCTCTTTGAGCTTGAGCGCGCCCTCCAGGGCGATGGGGTAGTGCAGGCCGCGGCCCAGGAACAGGGCATTCTCTTTGCGCGCAAAGGCTTCGGACCAAGCCACGATTTGTGGCTCCAGGGCGAGCACGGCCTGCACCGCCAGCGGGAGGTGGCGCAGTTCCTTGAGGTAGCGGGTTTCGTCGGCGTCACTCAGGTGGCCGTTCTGTTTGGCCAGCACCAGCGTGAGCAAGAAGAGCCCGACCAACTGCGTGGTGAAGGCCTTGGTGGAGGCCACGCCCACCTCGGCGCCGGCGCGGGTCACAAACTGCAGCGCGCATTCGCGCACCATGGCGCTGGTGGCGACGTTGCAGACGGTCAGCGTGTGTTCCATGCCCAGGCTCCGCGCATGCTTGAGCGCAGCCAGGGTGTCTGCGGTCTCGCCGCTTTGGCTGATGGTGACGACCAGGGTGCGCGGGTCGGGCACGGAGTCGCGGTAGCGGTACTCGCTGGCAATCTCCACGCTGGTGGGGATCTTGGCAATGGATTCCAGCCAGTACTTGGCCGTGCTGCCGCTGTAGTAACTGGTGCCGCAGGCCAGAATGAGCACGCGGTCCACCGCCTTGAGGCGTGCGCCGGCGCCCGGGCCCAGTAGCTCGGGGCCTATGGTTTCGACGGCGTCCAGCGTGTCGGCGATGGCTTTGGGCTGCTCGAAGATTTCCTTCTGCATGTAGTGGCGGTAGGGGCCCAACTCGGCGGCTCCGCTGTGGGCGTGCACGGTCTTGACCTCGCGGCTCACCTGCTCGAAGCGGCCACTCTCACTGAGGTGGGTGATCCAGTGTTTGCCCAACTGCAGGTCGACCACATCGCCTTCGTCCAGGTAGCAGATTTGCTCGGTGATGCCGGCCAGGGCCATCGCATCTGAGGCCAGAAAGCGCTCCGGCGTGGCGGCGTCCTGCCCCACACCCAAGACCAGCGGGGATCCCTCGCGGGCGCCCACCACGCGTTCAGGCTCGTCGCGATGGAAGACGGCAATGGCATACGCCCCTTTGAGCCGCCCAACCGCTTGTTGCACCGCTTCGAGCAGATCGCCGGTGTAGAGCGAATCCACCAAGTGGCAAATCACTTCGGTGTCGGTTTGGCTGACAAATTGGTAGCCGCGCGCTTGCAACTCGGCGCGCAGTTCATCGTGGTTTTCGATGATGCCGTTGTGGACCACGGCCACGCGCCCGGCCGCATCTGCCGGCGCGTGGGCGCCTGGGCTGAAGTGCGGGTGGGCATTGCGGACGGCCGGCGCACCGTGGGTGGCCCAGCGCGTGTGGGCGATGCCGGTGCCGGAGGCAATGCCATCGCTGGCGGCCTGGGCTTGCAGTTCGGCCACCCGGCTGGTCGAGCGGGCGCGACGCAGTGCGCCGCCTTGGTGCACGGCCACGCCGCAGCTGTCGTAGCCACGGTACTCCAGCCGCTTGAGGCCCTCGATCAGGATGGGGGTGATGTTCCGGTTGCTGACCGCGCCGACGATGCCGCACATGATGAGTCGCCGCCCACGCGGCGCATGAAGTGTGAGGGCGCCATGCTAGGTGTGTCGGTTTGAAATGTGCTGTCTAAATTTGTCTCATCACGACAGAAAATTGCATGAACTAGACTCGCTGCAGATTTCATTCAAAATGACAGTAAAACTGAAAGAAAGAATGATCTTGAACGATGCCGACCGCCGCTTGCTGGACTTGGTGCAGACCGATGCCAGCCTGACCAACCAAAAGCTGGCCGAACGGGCTGGCCTGTCGCCCGCAACGGCCCTGCGGCGCATGAAGGCTTTGCGCGAGGCGGGCGTGATCGAGCGCGAGGTGGCGCTGCTGGCGCCCGCCCAGTTGGGCCCGGTGCTGACCGCGCTCGTCGAGGTCACGCTCGACCGCCAGGGCGCCGAGCACCTGGATGGCTTTGAGGCGCGCGCCGTGGCGTGCACCGAGGTGCAGCAGTGCTGGCGTGTTTCGCCAGGGCCGGACTTCCTCCTGGTCATCGCCACGCGCCACATGGAGGCCTACGCCGCGCTGGCGCAGCGTCTTTTCACGCAGGATGCCAACGTGCGCAACGTCAAGGCCTTCTTCGCCACCAAGCGCGCCAAATTCGAGCCGCGCCTGCCGCTGCCCGATCCGGCTTAACGGCGCATTACCAGCAAGCCCTTGAGGTACTCGCCCTCGGGGAAGCACAGGGTCTGCGGGTGGTCCGCGGCGGCGCCGACGCGGTCCACGATGTAGGCGTCTACAAAGGCGTCCATGCCTGCACCGGCCACGATCTTGTGGAAAAGCTCGGGGCCCACGCCGCCGGAGCAGCTGTAGGTGCACAAGAGGCCGCCCGGCTTGAGCAGCTTGAGCCCCAGGCGGTTGATGTCTTTGTAGGCGCGGCTGGCGCGGTCGGCGTGCGCGGCCGAGGGGGCAAACTTGGGTGGGTCGAGCACGATCGCGTCGAACTGCCGGCCCTCCTTCAGGAAGCCGCGCAGCGTGGCGTTGACGTCGGCGTCCAGGGCGCGGTGGTGGTCCGGGTTGAAACCATTGAGCTCCACGTGGCGCGTGGCCCGCGCCAGGGCGGGGCCGGACGAATCCACGCTGGTCACGTCGGTGGCGCCGCCTGCCAATGCGGCGATGGAGAAGCCGCCCGTGTAGCTGTAGCAGTTCAGCACCGACTGCGCGCCCAGGCGGCGCACCCACTGGGCGAACTCGCGCCGGTTGTCGCGCTGATCCAGGTAGTAGCCGGTCTTGTGGCCTTCGGCCACGTCCAGGCTGAGCTTCCAGCTCGACTCGGTGAGGATGACCTCGGTGTTGCCCTCGCCGCGCACCCAGCCCTTGACGGGGGTGAGGCCTTCGAGCTGGCGCACGCCCGAGTCGCTGCGCTCATAGAGGCGCGTGAGGCCGGTGGCGGCGAGCAGGGCATCGGCGATCACGCCCTTCCACTTCTCGGTGCCGGCGGCCAAAAACTGCGCGACCAGCAGGTCGTCGTAGCGGTCGACGATGAGCCCGGGCAGGCCGTCGGCCTCGCCGTGGATCAGGCGCACGCCATTGCTGTCGACCGCGAGGCGCTCGCGGTAGGCGAGGGCGGCGGCAATGCGACGCGCAAAAAAGGCTTCGTCGACGCGCTCGGTTTCATCCCAGCTCCAGGCCCGCACCTTGATGGACGAGCTCGGGCTGTAAGCCGCCCAGCAGAGGAAGTCGCCACCGGCGGATTCCACGCGCACCGTTTCGCCGAAATCGGCCTTGCCCTTGGCGATCGAGCCCTCGAAGACCCAAGGGTGGCGGCGCAAGAGCGAGCGCTCTTTGCCCTCGCGGAGTTTGATGACTTTCATGCCGCCATTGTCGCGGCAAGGCTTGCGGCTTACTTCTTGGCCCGCGGATGGGCGGCGTCGTAGACCTGGGCCAAGTGCTGCCAGTCCAGCCGTGTGTAGACCTGGGTGGTGCGGATGTTGGCGTGCCCCAGCAGCTCTTGCACGGCGCGCAGGTCGCCACTGCTTTGCAGCAGGTGGCTGGCATAGCTGTGGCGCAGCATGTGGGGGTGCACATGGGTGGGCAGGCCGGCCTGCTGCGCGGCCTGGGCCAGGCGAGCGCGGGCTTGGCTGGCTGAGAGCCGGCGGCCCCGTTCCCCCAGCAAGAGGGCCGGCTCTTCCGGCTGGGCCCACTGAGCGCGGGCGGCCAGCCAGGCGGTCAGGGCGGCGAGGGCGGCCTGGCCCAGGGGCACGCTGCGCGCCTTGCCGCCCTTGCCCAACACGTGGGCCTCGCCGGCTTCGCGGTCGATCCAGCCCGCGCCGCCGGGGCGAAGGTCAAGGCCCAGGGCTTCGGAGATCCGCAGCCCGGCGCCGTAGAGCAACTCGATCAGGCAGCGGTCGCGCAAAGCGGCGGGGTCGTCACCCGAGGCCGGCTGCTCGGCCAGCGCGACGGCGTCGTCCACGGCCAAGGCTTTGGGCAAGGGGCGGGCCGCTTTGGGCGGGCGCAGGCCGAGGAGCGGGTCGTGCTCCATCAGGCGCTGGTGGGCCAGCCATTTGAAGAAGCCGCGCCAAGCCGAGAGCGTCAGCGCCAGGCTGCGCGGCCCCAGGCCGCCGGCGTGCAGCTCAGCCACCGCCTGCCGGGCGCCGGTGGGCCGCAGGGCCAGTGGCGTCAGGCCTTGTGCTGCGCAGGCGGCCTGCAGCCGCTCCAGCGCGGCGGTGTAGAGCTGCAGGCTGCGCGCCGCCAGACGCCGCTCCACCTGCAGGTGCTGCAGGTAGGCGCCGGCGTGCTCGGGCAGCGGCATGGCCGGGTCAGTCGTTTGCGGGCACCAGGCGGGCCAGGGCGGCGCTGGCGACCTCACCCACGCGGATCAAGAACTCCGTGCCCTTTTCGGCGCTGTAGCGCGTCGCATCGGGCGAACCCAAGGCGAGCAGGCCAAAGGCCTCGCGCTGCCCCGCACGCCGCAGCGGGATCAGGGCCAGGGAGGCCACAGCCTGCCCCTCGCTCGCGAGCCACTGCGCGGGCTCGGTGCTGCCGCTGCCGGCTTCGTGCACGCCGCAGTAGGGCTCCAGCAAATCGGTCGCGAACTGGCGCACCTCGTCGCTGCAGCCGCCGTCGTGGAACAGGCGCAGGGCGGTGGCGGGAATGAGGAAGCGGTCGCGCAACTCGGCCTGCAGGCGTGCGGGCAGGTCGGTCGGGTCTTGCACCTGGATCAGCGCCAGCGTCCAGGCCTGCAGCTTCTCGAAATGGCCGAGGTTTTCGGTGCCGGCGCGGATCATTTCGATGATCTTGCGCTCCAGGCCTTTGATGCGCTCCCGCAGCATCTCGGCCTGCCGCTCCTGCAGGGACACCGTGCGGTGGCCCAGCGGGTGCGAGAGCTGGATGTGGTGCAGGAGCTCGGCGTGGCGCTCGAAAAACGAGGGGTTGGCGGCCAGGTAGTTGGCGATGTCGGCTTCGGTGATGCCGTCCAGGGGTGCTGCGCTCACAGTGAAATCGTTCCTTCAAAAACAAGGGTGGCGGGGCCGATGAGAAACACGGAGTCCGTGGCTTGACCGCTCCATTCGATGCGCAGGTCGCCGCCGCGGGCCTGCACCTCCACCGCGGGGTCCAGGAGACCGGCGCGGATGCCGGCGACCACCGCGGCGCAGGTGCCGGTGCCGCAGGCGAGGGTTTCGCCCGCGCCGCGCTCGTAGACGCGAATGCGCGCGCGGGCCCGGGTTTGAATCTGCAGGAAGCCCACGTTCACGCCCTGAGGGAAGCGCGGGTCGGCCTGCACTTGGGGGCCCAAAAGGGTCACGGGGGCGCTGTCCACGTCGTCCACGAACAGCACGGCATGCGGGTTGCCCATGGAGATCAGGGCGGCGTCCACGTGCACGCCATCGACCAGTTGCAACGGCCACAGGCCGCGAGGGTCGGGGCGCAGGCTGCCCGCTTCGAAGGGCAGGCTTTCCGGCACCAGGCGGGGTGGACCCATGTCCACGCGCACACGGCCGTCGGGCATCAGGGCCAGCTCCAGCACGGCATTCACGGTGCGCACTCGTACCACCGACTGGGCGGTGAGCCCGCGGCTTGTGACGTAACGCAGAAAGCAGCGGGCGCCATTGCCGCAGTGCTCCACCTCGTCACCGTCGTTGTTGAAGATGCGGTAGCGGAAGTCCACGTCATCCCCGGGAGCCGGGCGCTCCACCACCAGGATCTGGTCGCAGCCCACGCCGAATCGGCGGTCGCCCAAACGGCGCAATTGCTCGGGGCTGAGGTCAAATGGCGTGGTGGTGGCGTCCAGCACGACGAAGTCGTTGCCGGCGCCGTGCATCTTGGTGAACGGGAGTTGCATGGCCGGATTGTCGGCGCCCTCAGTACACGGGCGGCTCGCCCGCTGGGCGCGTCTTGAAACGCCGGTGCACCCACAGGTACTGCGCGGGCTGCTCCCGAATGCGCGCTTCCAGCCAAGTATTCAGGGTGCGGGCATCGGTCAGCGCGTCCCCCGAAGGGTAGGCACTCAGCGGCGGGGGGCAACTGATGCGGTAGCCACGGCCCTGGGGCAGCATGGTCACCACGAGCGGCAGCACCACCATGTTCAGGCTGGCGGCCATCTTGGCCGGGGCCAGCAGGGTGCTGGCCTGAACGCCGAAGAAGGGCACGAACTCGGAGTCCTTGAGCCCGAAATCCATGTCCGGCGCGTTGACGAAGCCATAGCCCTCGCGGATCTTCTTGAGCACCGGGCGAATGCCCTCGTGGCGGCTGACAAAGGCACTCTGTCCGAAGCGCCCCCGGCCCCGCATCAGTTGAGCGTCGAAAACGGCGTTGCGCTGATGCTGGTACACATCCACTGCCGGTTTGGTCTGCATCAACGTCAGGGCGGGGCCAACCCACTCCAGGCCGGCAAAGTGCGGCAGCAGCCACATCACCGGTCGGTCGCTGTGTGCGCCTTGGTGGATGTCACCCTCCACCTGAATCAGGCGCAGCAGTCGCTCCGGGGGGGCGAACCACAGCAGGCCGCGGTCCAGGATGGACTGGCCCATCCAACCAAAGTGCGCGCGCGCCAGGGCCTCGCGCTCGACCTCGGATTTTTCAGGGAAGCACAGGGCCAGGTTGCGCAGGGCGATGCGTTTGCGCGAGCGTGCCAAGCGCCACAGCAGGGCCCCGAGCCCCCGGCCCAGGGCGGCAAGTGCGGGCAGGGGCAGCCAGTGCAGCAACCACAGCAGCGCAATGGCCAGTCGCGCCCCCAGTCGGCCCATCATGACAAGTCCCCCAAGTCCAATGGACGGGGGCCTTTGTAGCGGTTGTAGCCCCACAGGTACTGCTGGGGCGCTTCGAGAATCAAACCTTCCATCGCGCGATTAATTTCGAGTGTGACGTGGTCCAGCGTGGCCTCCGGTGGCGGAGCCGGAAACTCCCGCACGTGGATGCAGAACCCGCGCCCCCAGGACAGTCGTTCGCCCCACAGCAGGGCGACCGGTGCTTTGGTTTGCAGCAGCAGCCGGGCTGCCAGCGTCATGGTGTAGGCCGGTCGACCAAAAAAGGGAGCCCAGAGCCCCAGGCCCTCGGGCGGTACCTGGTCGGGCAGAAGTCCGACGCACTGCCCGCCTTTGAGCGCGCGCAGCATGTGCCGCACACCGGCCAGGGTGGCCGGCGCGGCTTCTAGACCCGGTCGATTGCGGGATGCGGCCACCAGTTCACGCAGCCAGGGCTTTTTGGCGGGGCGAAAGAGCACGGTGATGGGATGCTGGGCGCCATAGCGTTGCGCAAAGGCCTGGGCGGTGATCTCGAAGCAGCCCATGTGAGGCGTCATCAGCAGCAGACCCTTGCCTTGCGCCAGCAGGGCATCCAGGCGCTCCACCCCTTCCCATTGGACCCAGCGGCCCAGGGGCGTGGCGACCGGGCGGAGCCACAGCCAGGGGATTTCGAACAGCATCTTGCCGGCTGCGGCGGCCGCTTGCCAGGCCTGCCAGCGCGACGCGCCGGCGGCGCGGGCGTGTTGCCACAGGCGACGCCCGTAGGAGCGCGACAGGCAAAAGGCCAACCACCCGGCCAGCGCGCCCAAACCGTGCAAAAGCCCCAAGGGCCAGCGGGACATCCAACGCAACAAGAACATGGAACGGTGCACAATCCCTGGGTCGCCGAGTTAAAAGGACAACTTGCGGGGCGACCGGGCCCGAAAGGGCTCCCACAAATGCCGCTAAAGCGTTCGCCGCGACTCCCTCGAATCCGGCAACGCCCGTTGCACTAGGACGAAAGGAGTTTAGAAGTGGCCAGCAGCGATTTCCTCTTCACCTCGGAATCGGTTTCCGAAGGACACCCCGACAAGGTGGCCGACCAAATCTCGGACGCCATTCTCGACGCGATCTACAAACAAGATCCACTGTCCCGCGTGGCGGCTGAAACCCTGTGCAACACCGGCCTGGTGGTGCTGGCCGGCGAAATCACAACGAATGCCCATGTGGATTACATCCAGGTGGCGCGCGACACCATCAAGCGCATCGGCTACGACAACACCGAGTACGGCATTGACTACAAGGGCTGTGCAGTGCTTGTGGCGTACGACAAGCAGAGCAATGACATTGCGCAGGGCGTGAACCACGCCAGCGACGATTACCTGAACACCGGGGCCGGTGACCAAGGGCTGATGTTTGGCTACGCTTGCGACGAGACGCCCGAGTTGATGCCCGCACCGATTTATTACGCGCACCGCTTGGTCGAGCGCCAGGCCCAGTTGCGCAAGGACGGCCGCTTGCCCTTCCTGCGCCCCGACGCCAAGAGCCAGGTGACCATGCGCTACGTCGACGGCAAGCCGCACAGCATCGACACCGTGGTGCTCTCCACCCAGCATGCCCCCGAGATGAGCTTGGGGGACAAGATGAAGCCTGAGTTCTACGAGGCCGTCATCGAGGAGATCATCAAGCCCGTGCTGCCCAAGGAATGGTTGCAGGACACCAAGTACCTGATCAACCCGACCGGCCGCTTCGTCATCGGGGGCCCGCAAGGGGACTGCGGCCTGACCGGGCGCAAGATCATTGTGGACACCTACGGTGGCGCCTGCCCGCACGGCGGTGGGGCCTTCTCGGGCAAGGACCCGACCAAGGTGGACCGGTCAGCGGCCTACGCCGCGCGCTATGTGGCCAAGAACGTGGTGGCCGCCGGTCTGGCGCGTCAGTGTCAGATCCAGGTGGCCTACGCCATCGGCGTGGCGCACCCTATGAACATCACGGTCTACACCGAGGGCACGGGCAAGATCGCCGACGACAAGATTGCCGAGTTGGTGAAGCAGCATTTCGACCTGCGTCCGCGCGGCATCATCGAGATGCTGGACCTGCGCCGTCCGATCTACGAGAAGACAGCAGCCTACGGTCACTTTGGTCGAGAAGAACCCGAGTTCAGCTGGGAGCGCACGGACAAAGCGGCGGCACTGCGTGCCGCAGCGGGGCTGTAAGGCCTGAACAAAAAAGCCCGCGAGTCGCGGGCTTTTTTCTTTACACATCCACGACCTCGTCGTCCTCGCGCCGGGCCAAGCCGCGCTGCAGGAACTCTTCCAAGATCACCTCGCTCCAGGCGGCTGGGCTGGCGCTGTCGGCGGGGGCCCAGCGCTCCCACAGCGACCGGATGGCGGGCACTCCGGCCGACCAGACCAGGGTGGCGGCCACCGGTTCTCGCCCCACCTCCATCAGGTGGAACTTCAAGAGGGCGCGCAGGGCGTGCCGTGCGTGGGCGGCGGGGTCTTGACGCCAGTGCGCCAGCTTGGCGCGCGCTTCTCGCAAGGCATGGGCCACGTCGGAAAAGGGCTGACCGTGTCCCGGGATCACCCAGCGAACCGGCAGGCGCTCAATGCGGTCCAGCGTGCGTTCGGCCGCTTCAAACCCATCGCGCCCCATCAACTCTGGAAACACCAGGGCCATGCCGTGTTCCCACAGCGAGTCGCTGCTGATCAAGATGCCGCGGCTGCGGTCAAAGAGCAATTGCCCTGCCTCGTCGTGGCCGGCCGCGTCCAGCGACTCCCACAACACGCCTCCGGCCTCAAAGCTGTCACCGTGGGCCAGGGCCCGGTGAACCTTGAAGCGCGGGCAGTATTGCCCCGCCAGGACGTGGTTCATCGCCGATTCGTCCCACTGGCGGGCCATGCGCGCTTCTTCGGCGCTGACCCAGGTCTCGGCGCCGAACTGGCGCTGCAAGCGGGCGTTGCCGCCGCAGTGGTCCGCGTGCAGATGGGTGTTGACGACCGCGTGCAGGGCTTCCTTTCCCAGCAGGGCTTGCAGCTCCTGCACCAAGGCCTGCGAGTGCAGGCCGTGCCCACTGTCGACCAGTACGGCACCGGGTTCGCCTTCCGCCGCGCGGATCAGCACTCGATTGGACGACAGCCAACCCCCCTCCAAAACCTGGAGGTTGTCTGTTGAAAAAATTTGCATGGCCCGCATTGTGGAGGCGGTGCCCCGAGCCGGGCGCGGTTGTCGGCCGCTATCCTGCCCCTCCTTTGAGGGGGCGCAAAACCCTGTGCCTTCGAAAACTTTCTTGGGAGGGTGATGGCCCAGCTCTCGCTTCGTGACCTGCGGCGCCATGCGGTGGCGCGCAGCCTTTTCGCCCCCACCACGCTGGTGGGGGCGGTGCAACGCCTGGGCGGTTTTGTGCAAGCCGATCCGCTG
Source organism: Inhella gelatinilytica (assembly GCF_016093295.1). Classification (GTDB taxonomy): domain Bacteria; phylum Pseudomonadota; class Gammaproteobacteria; order Burkholderiales; family Burkholderiaceae_C; genus Inhella; species Inhella gelatinilytica. Next base: position 11,976 of record NZ_JAEDAL010000002.1, read on the forward strand.
CGGGCCCCGGCTCGGGCTCAAGACTTGACCTTGCGGCATCGGGTCAAGGGGTATGCCGCGGGGGACTTGGAGCGCCGCTATCCCCAGTTGCCGCTGCAAGAGGATTTCTTCATCAACTACGGCTTTGTCACGCCGGAGCTGCGCGCCCTGATGCACCCGCGCACCGCGCGCCGAGTGTGGGACCCGGCGCGCTGGCGCCAAGCCGAAGCGGTGCTGGCCGAAGTCGCGCGCCTGGGCGAAGCCCATCCGGCGGACGTGGATGCCGCGTTGAACCACGGCACGGTGCAGAACTGGTTTGGGGGCAGCAGCCGGTTGTCGACCGAGTTGCTGGATGGCTTGCACTACCGCAGCCGATTGGACGTGGTGCGGCGCGACAGCGGCACCCGCTGCTATGCCCTGGGTCCGGTGTGGACGCCCGCTGCCGACCCGCAGGCCGCCATGGATGCGCTGGCCGACGCCCTGGTGCAGAAGTACGCCCCGTTGCCCGCCGCCAGCCTCTCCCAACTCATCAGCATGCTTTCGGCTGCTGCTCCGCAGTGGCGCGAGCGGCGCAGCACCACCCTGGCCCGGGCCAAGGCGCGGTTGGCGCACCGCCGTGTGGAGGGGGTGGACTGGTACTGGCCCGCGGGCGAGGACCCAAGCCAGGGTTGGCGCATCCCCACCAAGGTGCGCTTATTGGCGCCGTTCGACCCCGTGGTCTGGGACCGTCGCCGCTTTGAGCTGCTGTGGGGCTGGGCCTACCGATTCGAGGCCTACACCCCGGCGGCCAAGCGGGTTCGGGGGCATTACGCCCTGCCCTTGCTCTGGCGCGACCAGGTCATTGGCTGGGCCAACCTCAAGGTGGTGGCCGGGCGCCTGCAGCACGAGCTGGGTTTTGTGGAGCGCCGGCCGCAGGAGCCGGCCTTTGACGATGCGCTGGACGACGAATTGAGGGCCATGGCCGCGTTTCTCGGCCTTTAGAATCGTGGCTTCTGCTTTCGAGGAGCGTTGCAACCGGTTGCTGACCGGCCAGGCTCGAAGGCCAGGGTCGGACACCCTGCTGCAACGGCGCTCACCCGCTGAAACGACGTGGGTGAGTCTTGCCGGTTCATCCCTCGCTTCGGCGGCCCTTTGAATGATTCAACGAGGAGCCCGCCATGTCCCACCCCGATTACAAGATTGCCGACCTGTCGCTGGCCGACTGGGGTCGCAAGGAAATTGCCATCGCCGAAGGCGAAATGCCGGCGCTGATGGCGATCCGCAAGGAACTGGCCGCCACGCAGCCCCTCAAGGGCGCGCGCGTCACCGGCAGCCTGCACATGACCATCCAGACCGCCGTGCTGGTTGAGACGCTGCAGGCCCTCGGCGCCGAAGTGCGCTGGGCCTCGTGCAACATCTTCTCGACCCAAGACCACGCCGCTGCGGCGCTGGTCGCCAAGGGCACGCCGGTGTTCGCCTACAAGGGCGAGACGCTGGAAGACTACTGGGACTACACGCACCGCATCTTTGAATTCGGCGCCAAGAACGAGCCGGGCGAAGGTCCGAACATGATCCTGGACGACGGTGGCGACGCGACCCTGCTGCTGCATCTGGGCCAGAAAGCCGAGAAGGATCAGAGCGTGCTGGCCAACCCCGGCAGCGAAGAAGAGCGCATTCTCTTTGCCGCCATCAAGGCCAAGCTGGCCGTGGATGCCACCTGGTACACCCGCAAGAGCGCCGAGATCATCGGCGTGACCGAAGAGACGACGACCGGTGTGCACCGCTTGAACGAGATGTCGGCCAAGGGCACGCTGCTGTTCCGCGCCATCAACGTCAACGACTCGGTCACCAAGAGCAAGTTCGACAACCTCTACGGCTGCCGTGAATCGCTGGTGGACGGCATCAAGCGCGCCACCGACGTGATGGTGGCCGGCAAGATTGCCGTGGTGGCCGGCTATGGCGACGTGGGCAAGGGCAGCGCCCAGGCCTTGCGTGCGCTCTCGGCCCAGGTGTGGGTGACTGAAATCGACCCCATCTGCGCCCTGCAGGCCGCGATGGAAGGCTACCGCGTGGTGACGATGGACTGGGCGGCCGACAAGGCCGACATCTTCGTGACCGCCACCGGCAACAAGGACGTCATCACCCGCGCCCACATGCAGAAGATGAAGAACAACGCCATCGTCTGCAACATCGGCCACTTCGACAACGAAATCGACGTCGCTGGGCTGGAAGGCTGCCGCTGGGACGAGATCAAGCCCCAGGTGGATCACGTCGTGTTCCCGGATGGCAAGCGCATCATCATGCTGGCCAAGGGCCGCTTGGTGAACCTGGGCTGCGGCACCGGCCACCCGAGCTACGTGATGAGCTCCAGCTTCGCCAACCAGACCCTGGCCCAGGTGGAGCTGTACGCGCACAAGGACCGCTACGCCGTGGGCAAGGTCTATGTGCTGCCCAAGCACCTCGACGAGAAGGTGGCGCGCCTGCAGCTGACGACGCTGAATGCGGAGCTGACGACGCTCTCCGACGCCCAGGCCGCCTACATCGGCGTGGACAAGGCCGGTCCTTACAAGGCCGACACGTATAGGTATTGAGGTAGATAGGCGCCGCTCCTGTCGGCGCCTGATTTGTTCCTCAGGAAATCAATATGTTGCCGATGCCCCTAGAAGACGCAATGCGCCTGGCGAACGCGCATGCTGCTCAGGTACGCCTGGATCATTCTGACTACCGCATGAGTTGTGAGCTTGTCGGCAGGGTCGGGGGCGCTTGGTTGTTTTCCTATCGGACCGTTTGCCTCAGCAACGTCCCGCCCGAAGTCCAAGAATTGTTTGCGGGCGCAGCCGGATTTTTGCTGTCCGAGCGGGCGGCAGTGAGAGAACTCGCGGCTCCGGAGTTTTTTGCCCTTGAACGAGAAGCTACCAAGGCATGAACCTCACCGAACGCATCGATGTCCTGCTGGTCCAACGCGGCCTGGCGCCCAGTCGCTCGGCCGCGCAGCGGCTGATTGCGGCCGGGGCCGTGCGGTGGCTGGGGCCGCAGGGCTGGGCCGCGCCCAAGAAGGCCGGCGATGAATTGCCGCTGAAGTGCGAGCTCAAGATCGAGGACGACGCCGAGACCCGCTGGGTCTCTCGTGGCGGACTCAAGCTAGAGGGCGCGCTCGCGCACGCCGATCTGCGGCCCAGCGGCGTGGCCCTGGACCTGGGTCAGAGCACGGGCGGTTTCAGCGAGGTGCTGCTGGCGCGCGGCGCCGAGCGGGTGGTGGGCGTGGAGGTCGGCCACACGCAGTTGCACCCCCGTCTGCGCGGTGAGGCCCGCATCGCCACGCTCGAAGGCCTGAATGCCCGTGAGCTGAGCGTCGGGGACCTCGACGGCCACGGGCCCGATGAGGGCTTCGACTGGGTGGTGGGCGATCTGAGTTTCATCTCGCTCACCCTGGTGCTGCCCCAATTGCCGGCGCTGATGAAGCCCGGTGCACGCCTGCTGCTCTTGGTCAAACCGCAGTTTGAGTTGCAGCCGGGTGACATCGGCAAGGGCGGGCTGGTGAAAAGCGAAGCCAGCTACCCCAAGGTCGAGGCCAAACTGCGTGAGGCCGCCAGCGCCGTCGGCTTGCGCGTCGATGACTATTTCGACAGTCCCATTGCGGGCGGCGATGGCAACCGTGAGTTCTTTCTGCTCGCGACCCGTACTTAAGGAACGCGTTCATGCGCACCCCGGTCAGTTTCGAATTTTTCCCTCCAAACACCCCCGTTGGCCATGACAAGCTGCTGAACCAGGTCGTGCCAGCGCTGGCGGCGCTCCAGCCCGAGTACTTCAGCGTGACCTATGGCGCAGGCGGGGCGACCCGCGAAAAGACGCTGACCACGGTGAAAGCCATTGCGGCCACAGGCCATGAGGCCGCGCCGCACCTCTCCTGCATTGGGGCCACACGCGAATCCATTCGCGAAATCCTGGCCGAATACCGCAGCCAGGGCATCCGCCGCGTCGTGGCGCTGCGCGGCGACCTGCCCAGCGGCACGGCCGGGTTGGGCGAATTCCGCTACGCCGAAGAACTGGTGCGATTCATTCGCGACACCGAAGGCGCGGATTGGCAGATCGAAGTCGCCGCCTACCCGGAAACGCACCCGCAGTGCCGCTACGCCGCGAAGGATTTGCAGCATTTCGCCGGCAAGATGAAAGCGGGGGCCAGTGCAGCGATCACCCAGTTCTTCTTCAACCCCGAGGCGTACTTTCACTTCGTCGACGAGGCGCGAAAACTCGGGGTTGACCAACCCATCGTGCCCGGCATCATGCCCTTCCACAACTACCACCGCATTGCCCAATTTGCCCAGCGCGATGGTATTGACATCCCCCGCTGGGTGGCGCTGAAGATGGAGGGCTACCTGGACGACTCGGCCTCGATCCGTGCGTTCGGGCTGGATGTGGTGACGCGCTTGTGTGAACGCTTGATGGCCGGTGGTGTGCCGGCCCTGCATTTCTACACGCTGAACCAGAGCGAGTTGGTGCTCGAAATCGGTCGACGCTTGGGGCTGGCCCGCGCATGACCACTCTCGCGCTCCTGCTGGCCCTGGCGACCTCCCTGTTTGCGCTGTGCATGGGGGCTCTGGCCCTGCAACGGGCCCTGGGTTGGGGGCCGTTGATGCTGGTGATGGGGGCTCTGGAGGGTTTGAAGATCTTTGTGCTCACGCCGACGGTGATCGACTTTCCCGGTGTGGGGGCCATGCGATTGGGGTCGGTGCTCAGCTACATGAACGCGCTCACCGTGGTTCAGGTGGTTTATTTGCGCGGTGGCTTGGGCGCGGCGCGGCAATTGGTATGGACGCTGGCTGGTGTCTCAGCAGCTTTCGCGCTACTCGGACCACTGCTGACCAATTTGTTGAGCGCGCCGGAAATACGACAACCCCTCCACATTGACGTTGAGGTGCTCAATAGCAGTGCTCGTGTGGAAGCCATCGGCAATGGCTTGTTGATCATTGGACTTTCGGCGAGCGTGTTGCTGGTCAATGCGTTTCAGAGACTGAACTGGGGACGGTGGTTGAGTTTGTTCCTGACCCTGCTGATCGTGTCTGCGGTCGACAGTGTGCTCTTTATCGCGTTTGCGTTGGGTTCGGAGATTTTTACGTTCCACATGGTCCTGTCTGCGGTGCAGGGTAAGTCTCTAATGGCCGTTGCATTCGCGAGTCTGGCCTGGTTGAGCTTGGTGATCCTGAGGCGCGACCATGGTGAACCCAGGACGGTTTTGCCGGGGCGTGAGCTGCTGGCGTTCTTGTCCTTTCAGCGCCAGTTGGGACAGATTGAAGCCCAACTGCTGCGGGATCCGCTCACGGAGGTTTACAACAGGCGTTACCTGGAGCAAGTTGTGCCTGACCTCTTGCACTTGGATCAAATGCGGCAACTGCCAACCAGCTTGGTTTTGGTGCATGTGCGTAGCGTCGGTGTGGCGAACGAGACGTATGGACGGGCAGTCGGGGACAGGGTGCTGGCTCATGCAGCGCGATGTCTGGAGCTGGCCGTCCGGCGAAATGATGTGGTGATCCGAGATCATGGGGCGACCTTTGTGGTGGTTCTCCCTGGTACCTTGGGTGCGGATGCAATGCAGGCGGCCCAGCAGGTGCTTGAGCGCCTGAAAGCGCAGCCCATCGCGCTGGCTAAAGGTGCGCCTATTGAAGTTGACGCCTGCGCGGGCCTAGCCGTTGCCCCCGACGACGGTGACGATTTGGGTAGTCTCCTGGTAACGGCTCGCCAGCGCTTGGAGATGGCTCGCTCGGACGGTGCAGGGCAGGTGGTGGGCCTGCTTGGGTAAAGAAGCGCAAAGCCCGGCGCTGGCTTTTGGCAGGGCTTTGGGTGGCGGGAGACACTGACCGGATGCGACGCTTCCTCTTGACCTGTGGCCTGTGGGCTGCCACGGCGCTCCACGCGCAAACGCAAACGCAAACGCCGACGTCGAAAGATCCCGATCCCAAGTCCAAAGAGACGCCGGAGAAACTGGACAAGGTCGAAGTCAACAGCCGGGCCACCGACGAGAGCCGCCGCCGTGCCAGCACGGCCAGCAAGATCATCATCAGCCGCGACGATCTGCTGCGGTTTGGCGACGGCAATCTCACCGATTTGATGCGACGCCTGCCGGGTGTCACCCCGGGGGGGCGCCCAGGGCGCGGCGGTGAGATCCGCATGCGGGGCATGGGCGGCGGGTTCACGCAAATTCTGGTCGACGGCGAGCGCATGCCGCCCGGCTTCTCGCTGGACCAAATCCCACCCGATCAAGTGGAGCGGATCGAGATCCTGCGCGCGCCCACGGCGGAGACTGGGGCGCGCGCCGTGGCGGGCACCATCAATGTGATCCTGCGCGAGCCGCTGGCCCGCAATCTGCACGAAATGCGCGCCAGCGTGGGGGGCGACCACGGCGCGCCACAAGCGAACCTCAGTTGGACCCGCAATGACACGCTGGCCGGGGGGCTGAACACCTCGCTCACGGTGGTGGGGCAGTCCCAGCGACGCCCCGATCTGATCGACACGCGCCAACAAGGTCCGGGTTCGCTGCTCACCACGCAGCAGGGCCACAGTGAAGAGCGTCGCAACAGCCTGAACGCCAACGGCCGATTGCAGTGGCGGTTGGGCGAGGGCGAGCAGTTGATGCTGATGCCCTTTTGGGTGGTGGCGCAAACTCGAAACAGCAGCCAATGGGCTCAAACGGGGCTTTCGCGCTATGACGCGGTGCACAGCGAAGGGGATGGATCCTTCAACAGCCTGCGCGTGGCGGGCAACTATCAAAAGCGCTGGAGCGAAACGACGCGGTTTGATGGCCGGCTGAGCGGCGGTCAGACCCGGTTGACGTCCCACGGCCAGCGGTTCGAGACCTTGGCCGGTACCCCGGTGCGGATCCAGGACGATCAGTCGACCAACCGCGATCGGGTGCTGAACGGTACTTTTAAATTGACCCAGCAAACGGCGACCGAACACAACTGGGTGAGTGGCTTGGAGTTGGAGCGCAACCAGCGCGACAACGCTCGCACCACCTTGGAAAATGGTCAACCCAAGCCGGGACTGTCGGAGTTCGGTGACGAGCTCCGTGCGCGTACGCAGCGCTTGGCGCTCTACACCCAGGATGAATGGCAGGCCACATCACAGTGGAACTTGCATGCCGGGCTGCGGTGGGAAGGTATCGAGAGTCGAGGCGATGCCGGTGCGCTGGTCGGCGAGGTGCGCAATCGCTCGTCCGTGTGGTCTCCGCTGGTGCATGCCCTGTGGAAGCCCAACCCCCAGGCGCGCGACCAGCTTCGCATGAGCCTGACGCGTAGCTACCGGGGCGCGAACCTCAATGACCTGATCGCGCGCCCTTCCATCAACAACCAGTTCCCCAGCGGGGCCAACACCGAATTGACACCGGACCGGGCCGGCAACCCGGCGCTGAAGCCCGAGTTGGCCACCGGCCTGGAGCTGGGATGGGAGCACTACCTCAGCAAGGGCGGCATGCTGTCAGCCAACGTGTTTGCGCGCCAGATCCAGGGCTTGATCCGCTCCGTCATATCGCTGGAATCCGTGCCATGGGACGCCGCACCGCGCTATGTTGCGAGGCCGCGAAACCTGGGTGACGCCCGCACGGCAGGGTTGGAATTGGAGCTCAAAGCCCGGGTGGACGAACTGTGGGCGGTGGAGGCCCTGCCGCTGCAACTGCGCGCCAACGTCAGCCTCTTCACCTCCCAGGTGGAGGGCATCCCCGGCCCGCACAACCGGATCGATGCCCAGCCGCGTTTCAGCGCCAATGTGGGGGCCGATTACCGCATGGGTGCTTGGAGCTACGGCGCCAACTGGAGTTTGACCCCGGAGATCCTGATCCAGCAAACGGAGACCCTCACCAGCCGCACCAGCCGCCGCTCGGTGGTCGATGCCTATGTGCAGTGGGTGCAGAGTCGCGCGCTCACGTGGCGACTGGGCCTCTCCAATTTGGCACCGCTGGACAGTCTGAGTCAGACGGTGATTGAGAGTGGCGCGGGCCCGCTGGTGAGCACCGACCGCAAGCCCAGCTTCACCACCTGGAACCTGCGCGCTGAAATGCGGTTTTGAGCCCCCCAACTTTTGGCCATGGGCGGTGTCGGTTTTGGCAGGGGTGAGGCCCGTCGGCGCGCCTACGGCGCCAACCACAATGGCACCATGAACGGCAGAGTGTGGATCGCGGTGGCGGTCATGGGGGTGGCGCGGTTGGCGGCCGCGGCGGCGCCCGATCCAGCGGCTCCGACCGCGGTAGGCGCGCAAGCTCCCCAGAAGCCGGCTGCTGCTCCGACGGAAAAACTGGACAAGGTGACTGTGACCAGCAGCCCCACGGCGGCCAGTCGCCGCCGCAACAGCACGGCCAGCAAGATCGTCATCGACCGCGAGGATTTGGCGCGCTATGGTGATACGCAACTGGGCGATGTGCTCAGGCGTTTGCCGGGGGTCACGCTCGGGGGGCGCCCCGGGCGCGGGGGCGATATTCGCTTGCGCGGGCTTGGAGGCGGCTTCACCCAAATCTTGATTGACGGCGAACGGGCGCCAGCGGGCTTTTCCGTGGACCAGCTCTCGCCCGATCAAATCGAGCGCATTGAAATCTTGCGCGCGCCCACGGCTGAAACCGGGGCCCGCGCCGTGGCGGGGACGATCAACATCCTCCTGCGGGAACCGTTGGTCAAGAGCGCCAGCGAGTTGCGCGTGGGCCTGGGTGGGGACCACGGTGACCCGCAGGGTGACTTCAATTGGACGCGCAATGCACGCGGTTGGAACGATGCCCTGGTGGGGGCATTCACCTTGAGTGGGAATGCCGCAACGCGCTTCAACGATGTCGATGTGCGCTACCGCAGTGAGCGATTGGACACGGGGCAAGTGACCGGTGAAAGCGGCCAGATCGGCGGTAGCCGGGGGCGCACGCGCAGCCTGAATGGCAGTGGTCGCCTGCGCTGGAAGCTCAGCGACACCCAGCAACTGCACCTCTCGCCGGTGGCCTTTGTCTCAGGGAGCGACGGCACGACCGATGTGCGGGTCTGGGGCAACAGCCGCTACGACGCGGCTCAAGGGCGCAACGAAGGCTCGAGCGCCTTGCTCCGATTGAATGCCAGCTGGCTGTGGCGCCCCGATCCGGCGCAGCGATTCGAACTTCGCAGTGGCACGGGGCGCACCCGTTGGGACAGCGAAAACCACCGGCAGGAGTTTCTGCTCGATCAAGCGGTGCGCACCCAAGACGACCGCACGCACACCCAGGACGACAACCGCACCTTGACCGCGAAGTGGAGCCTTCAAACCGACCGTGAGCACCAGTGGGTGAGCGGGGTGGAAGGGGAGTGGGGGGAGCGCGTGCAAACGCGCGCCACGCTGGAAAACGGGGCGCCCAAGGCCGGTTTGGACGAATTTGGCGACACCTTGGCGGCGCGCACCCGCCGGCGGGCGGCCTACACCCAAGACGAGTGGAGCCCCAACCCGCAGTGGTCGATTTACCTGGGGTGGCGCTGGGAGGAGTTGCGAACGCAGGGGGCGGGGGGCGGGGTAGTGCCCCCCAGCCTCACCGTCAGCCGCGTGGCATCCCCCCTGGCCCATGCCCTTTGGAAACCCAGCTTTTGGCCGCGCGATCAAGTGCGCGCCAGCTTGACGCGCAGTTACCGGGCGCCCGCGCTCAACGACCTGATCGCCAAGCCGGTGGTGAATGCCAGCTACCCGCAGGGCCTCAACCCCCAAACCCATCCGGACAGCGCTGGCAACCCTGAGTTGCTGCCGGAACTGGCCACGGGTCTGGATATGAGCTGGGAGCACTGGCTGGACAGCGGCGGCGTGCTGATGGTCAGCGCTTACGTGCGGGAGATCCGCGGGCTGATTCGCCGGCTGCTCGTGCAGGAAGTCGTGCCCTGGGACGACCGCCCGCGCTGGGTGAGCCGCCCGCGCAATCTGGATCGGGCTCGGACGGCGGGGCTGGAACTTGAGGCCAAGGCGCGGCTGGATGAGCTGTGGCCCTCCGCACCCGAGGTCTTGGGCGGACTCTTGGTGCGCGGCAACCTGGCGGTTTTCGCCTCCCGAGTGGACGGGGTGCCGGGTCCGGACAACCGGCTCGACCAGCAACCGCGCGGCACGGCCAACCTCGGGGCGGACTACTTGTGGCCGAACGGGGTTCGCGGGGGGTTCAACTGGGGTTACGTTCCCCTGACGCGGGTGCAACAGACTGCCTTGCTGGCGCGGCAAGACAGCCCGCGCCGCGTGCTGGACGCTTACCTGCAGTGGCACAGCGGCGAGGCCCGGGATGGCATCGTTTGGCGGCTTTCCACCGCCAATGTGCTGGCCTACCCCACCGAGGTGCTCACGCAGGTGGACGTGGGCACCAGCCGAACCCAAACGCTGGATCGCAAGCGCACGTTTGTGGTGTGGTCCCTGCGGGGCGAGTTCCGCTACTGAGGGTGGCCCGGCCCGACGCGGTGGGAAGTTAGGCCTGTGTGGGCAGGATGAAGACGCCCACGGCATTGAGCAGCTCGCTGCTTTGCTGCCGCAGGCTTTCGGCCGCTGCTGCGCTTTGCTCAACCAGCGCGGCGTTCTGCTGGGTGGTCTGGTCCATGTCGTTCACGGCGCGGCTGGCTTGCAGCACCCCGTCACTCTGCTGTTGATTGGCATGACTGATGGTCGCAACCAGCGAGCCCAAGTGCTGGATGGCCCGCACCACCTCGGTTACTACATCCCCGGCACTGCGGGCGTGGCCCGTCGTTCCCGAGACTTGATCCGCCATGGCGCCGATCAGGTGCTTGACCTCCGCTGCCGCTTCCGCCACGCGACCCGCCAGGCTGCGAACCTCGCTGGCCACCACGGCGAAACCGCGCCCGGACTCGCCCGCGCGTGCTGCCTCCACCGCCGCGTTCAGCGCCAGGATATTGGTCTGAAAGGCAATGCCATCAATCACCCCAATGATTTGGCTGATGCGCTGCGAGCTGTGATGAACCGCCTGAATTTGCTCCACAACGTCGGTGACGACTTTGAGACCCACTTCGGCCTGCTGAACCGTTTGCGTCGCCAAGCCGCGGGCTTGATGGGCATGGTCGGCGTTGTCGCGGACGGCGCCGCCCAACTCCTCCATCGTGGCGGCGGTTTGTTGAACCGCGCTGGCTTGCCGTTCCGTGCGCGTGGACAAGTCGGAGTTGCCGGCGGCGATTTGTCCGCTGGCCGAAGCCACTTGCTCCGCGCTTTGCCGCACGGCCACACAGACCTTGACCAGTTGCCCTCGCATTTCCTCCAGTGCCAACAGCAACTGCCCCATGTCGTTGGAGCCTTGCTGCGGCACCGGTGATTGCAGGTCACCCGCAGCAATGCCGCGCGCGGCGCGAACGGCACGCTCCACGGGCAACGTGATGGATCGCACCAAGCACAGGCCCAGCCACATGGAGGTCACCAGGAGCAAACCACCGACGCAGGCATAAAAAAACAGCGTTCGCTGAGCCGAATTCGCTCGGGACTTGAGCAACTGGGCCAATGCCGCCTCCGCACGGGCGGACTGTTCTTGCAGGCGCTTGAGCGGCTGAGACAGGGCCGAGAAGGCAGCGGCCGGTGAGGTGGAGCCCTGGGGGGCGGCGAGCAGTTGCTTGCGAAGGTCAAAGACGCTGGCCGTGGTTTCTGCCAACAGCTTGGGCGTCAGGACCGATGCCAGATCGGGGTTGGCGTCTGTGGCCAGCTCGTAATGGTGTTGCAGGCGTTCCTGATGCGATTGAATGTCGTGCTGGCCGTCGGCGGCCGGACCGTTCGAAGCGGCCGCTCCCGCCAACTCCAGCGTGGTGCGCGCGCGAATGCGACCGAGGCGATCCAGCAGCTCGGGCATCACCTCGTAGCTTGCGATGATCAAGTGATAGCTGTCGACGCTGGGGTCATAGGACAGCAGGGTCTCGTGAAGGATTTGCGCTGAAAACTGCGCCAACTGGTGCAGATGTTGCCGATGCAAGTCTTGGCTTTGTTGGGGGGTGAGTTCGCGTCGGGAAACGCTGCCGAGCAAGCCCTTCAAAGCGATTGCTTCTTCCTGCCAGCGTGCTCGGGTCTGCGCCGGAATTTCGGGGATCTGCAGCGCGGCCGTCACGGACTCCAGGTCACGTGTGAGCTGCTGCTGGGCCTCATGAATGGGGGCGATCGAAGCGTCCGAACGCGCCAACCAAAGCCCTGACTGGCCGCGGTGTTGCATCAGGGCGAGCCGGACAGCCACCAACCGGGAGGCCACGGCCGTGCCTTGGCTCTCTTGTCTCGCCACCTGCCAGGTCTCCCACTCCAATTGAACGAGGCGATGACCCAGCCACAGGCAGGGCAAAGCCAAGAGCAGGCCCACCAAGGCGAACTTGGTGCGTGTGTTGATCCGATCCAACCACGATTGCATGACGTCCTCCCCGCGCTTTTGTTGGGACGCGATGCTCCGGCAGTCGCCGGGCGGTGTGCTACATCATGAAGAAGGATTTCGCTTTGATCCCCCTCAAACCAAGGGGCTAAACGACTTCAGCCGCTGAGGGCGCGGAAGGCGTCTCGCGTCAAGTTCTCCGGCGCCCCTTCTGCGCGGCAGACCACATCGTCCTCAATGCGGATGCCGCCAAAGGGCTTCAGCGCCTCCACCCGCGCCCAATTGACGTGGGCAGTCAGGGGGCTGGCCTGCAGCTCGCGCAGCAACAGCGGAATGAAGTACAGCCCGGGCTCGATGGTGACCACCATGCCCGGCGCGAGGGGACGGGTCAGCCGCAAATAGGGGTGGCCAGCCGGGCGTTCGCGGCGCGTACCCGCCGCGTCGATTTGCAGGCCGGCGATGTCGTGCACCTGCAAGCCCAGCAAGTGGCCGATGCCATGCGGGAAGAACGGGCGTGTCGCGCCCTGGGTCACGGCGGCCTCGGCGCTGAGGCCCTGCAGCAGTCCCACGTCCAGCAGCAAGGTGGCGATGCGCTGGTGCGCGTCCAGGTGAATGGCCGCGTAGTCGGTGCCTGCGCGCACTTGATCGACCAGGGCCAGCTCCAACTGCTCCATGCCCGCCAGCAGGGCCGCAAAGTCGTCCCGCGCACTCCCTTGCGGCGCGTGTGGGTGCAGCCAGGTGCGGGTGATGTCGCTGGCGTAGCCGGCGCATTGGGCGCCTGCGTCAATGAGCAGGGTGGTGGGCTGCGCGGGGGCCAACCGATCCTGGAATTGCCAGTGCAAGACCGCGCCATGGGCGCCCAAGCCGACGATATTCCCGTAAGGCAATTCGCGCTCGCTCTGGCCGCTCGCCGCCAGATAGGCCAAGTGAATGTCGAACTCGGCCCCGCCGGCCTCAAAAGCTGCGCGTGCCGCCAGATGCCCTACCGCTGCACGCCGGCTGGCGGCCCGCATCAACTGCAGTTCGTAGTCCGTCTTGTAGGCCCGGGCATGGTGCAGGGCCGCCAGCACGCCTTCGGGGTTGTGCGCCACCGGCCCACCCGGCACGGCGGCATCGGCCTCGCCAATCACCGCCAAGCGCGCGGGAGCCGCCGCCTGCAGAGCCGCGGCTGCAGCTTCGAGGCTACGCACCACCTGAATTTCCAGCGCCTCCACCCAGTAACCACTCGGCGGGGCCGGGGGGGCGTGCCAATAGTCCTCGGCTTGCGGATAAATCAGCAGCGGGGGCCGGCCCGGGCGAATCAGCAGCCAACACCCAGGATGCTGGGGCAGCGGCACCCAGTGCAAGAAATGCGGATTGGCTTGGAACGGGTAGGCCTTGTCATCCAGAAAGGCGAACTTTTCCACCCCGGAAGCGATGGCCAGACCATCGAACCCATGCAGGGGCAAGAGCTCGGCGCAGCGCGCCTGTAGCTGATCCAGATGGGTCCGGTACAGCGCCGGCAGGTCGGGGTGGTGGGCGTTCATCATGCGGACATTCTGCAATGGACGCTGGGCCGGCGGTGCCGCCTGGCGGGGCGCAGCGGCGGCGCGAGTGGTGTCTTGCCGATGCGACATTCAGGCGGCACAAACCCAGCACTGAGGATTGAAGAAACCGGTCAAAAGGACGATGCTGGCCCTTCCGGCGAATCCCCTTTTGTTTCCGAGACAAGGAGTGTGAGATGACGCGTTCCCCTCGTTGGTGGCCCCTGTGCTTGGGCCTGGTGGCAGGATTTCCGGCGTCGGCGGTGGAGCTGACTCCGTGGTTGAAGTTCGACGGTTTTGGCACGCTGGCGGCCTATCGCGGCGATGACCCGGTGGCAGGGGCTCGGTCCGACCAGCGCACTTCGCAATACACCTCGAACAAAGAGTGGCGCTTTGACGGCGACTCGCAACTCACGGGCCAGTTCACCCTGAATCCCAGTGGGCCGGTGCGAGGGGTGTTGCAGGTGCTCTCCAAAGACGACGTAACCGAACGCTTCAAACCGCGCGTGGAGTGGTTGTACGCGAGTTGGGATATTTCGGCCGATTGGACCGTCAAGGGGGGGCGTGTGGTCGCCCCTGTGTTCTTGTTGTCCGATACCCGCAATGTGGGGTACGCCCAGACTGCGGTGCGTCCCAATCAGACGGTGTATCAAATCAACCCGATCACCAGCCTGGACGGGGTCAACGTCAATTGGGCCAAGGCCGTCGGCGGTGGCAATCTTTCCTTTGAAGCCGCCTTTGGCAAGACCGAGTTGAACTTGACCAGCGGCAAGATCGATGTCAAGCGCACCAGTTCGTTGGCACTGAAATGGAGCCAGGGCCCGTGGACCGTTCGTTGGGGGCGGTCAGATTTCAGGTTGGACGGGTCGCTGCCTGCCACACAGGCGGCTCTGAACGCACTGAGTTCGGGGGCCACGGCCTGCACCAACTGCGCCACGGTGCTGCCGGCGCGCTTTGCGTTCACGGACATTAAAGGACACATCGACACACTGGCGGGCACGATTGAACAGGGTGATTGGCTTGTTCAGGCGGAGTGGACGCGGCGTCTGTCCAACAGCGCGCTGGTGCCGGATATCCAAGGCTGGTATGCCCAGCTGGGGTATCGCGTGGGCGACTTCACGCCGTATGCCGCCGTTGGCGGGCTCAAGGTGACCGAAGGGCCCCTGGGCCTGCAAACCCATCCGGCGGCGCCGGCTTCTGCCGCAGCCGCCAACGCGGCGTTTGAGCACTACTTGCGCAACCCCAACGATCGCGACACCTGGCAGTTGGGGGTGCGCTGGGAGGTCCGAGAAAACTTTGCGCTCAAGCTGCAGTGGGAATCCATCAAGAACACGCGGGCTCCGTTTCTGGGCATGAACAGCGTGATTTACAGCCCCACCACGCGCCCCATCGGGACTTACATCGGGCCGGCCTGGGACGGCAAGATGAACGTCTTGTCCGTCAACCTGGACTTTGTTTTCTAAGGGAGACGAACATGGCAATTCGTGTCGTGCAACCGATCGCCCTGGTGCTTGCCTTGATGGCGGGTGACGCCATGGCCGACGTGGTGGTCGTGGTGTCAGCCAAGAGCCCGCTGGCCAAGCTGGACAAGGCCGCCGTGACGGATCTGTACCTGGGGGCCACCAAAGAAGCCCCAGGCTTGGGGCAGGCCACGCTGGTGGCCTTGGCGCCTCCGGTGCGGGATGAGTTCTATGCCAAAGTGCTGGGCAAGGAGGCCTCGCAAGTCAAGGCCATTTGGTCGCGGCTGATCTTTAGCGGCAAGGGCATCGCGCCCAAGGAGCTGACCTCAGCGGCGGAAGTGAAGGCGTTGCTCGCGGGCAATCCCAACGCCATTGGCTATGTTGATAAGGCGGACGTGGACGCCTCGGTAAAGGTGGTGTTCGCGCCTTGAAAACCCCGCATCGCTGGGTCGTGCTCGTGGCGGTGGCGCTGGTCGGCGCCGCCGCCTTGATGCTTTTGGTGCTGCGAGCCCAGCACGAGGCCCGCGCCCTGTGGGAGCAGGAGGTACACCGCAGCACCAGTCGCCTTCAGCAGTTCACGCTGAATTGGGTTGAGCACCGCCGTCAGCTGTTGCGCAGCCTGGGGTTGTTGTCTCAAGCGCAAGGGTGGCCCGATGAGGCCGCGTTCTTGGCGGACTTGAAGGCACTGAGTCAAGACACCGATGGCGACATTGCCTTGGCGGCCGTGGCCCTGAAGGGGGCGGCCGGGCAGGCGTGGCAGCGTTTGGCGTCTCAGAACGTGACACCGGATCAGTGGGCTGAGCTGGCTCGCCGTGCGGCTCCGCCGGAGCGTCGCCTGGGCGGGCTGGCCCCGCTCACCGATGGCAGCGTCCCCTTGGCCTTGCCGCAGGGCGCGGATCAATGGGTGGTCTTGCTGCTGGATGTGGGGGGCATGTTGCGCCAGTTGCAGTCAGTCGATTGGCCGGCGGGCGTGCTGCTGCAGTTGGACTGGCTGGATGCGCAGGGCGTCGCGCATGCGGTCAGCGGGGAGACGCAGACGGGATCCCTCTTGTCCTACACCGAGTTGGAGCCGGCTCCGGGGGGGCAGTGGCGGTTCCGCTGGAGCATCAAGACCGATGTGCGCAGCGGTCCGAATCAGGGGCTGGCCCTGGCCATCGCCGTGTTGGGCGGGCTCTTGGTGTTGGGGGCGGTGTTGCTGCTGGACCGAGCCTTTCGGCTGCGCGAAAGCAACCGGGCGCTGGCGGGTTTGAACCGGCAGCTCGATGCTCGCGTGGTCGAGCGGACGGAATCGCTTCAATTGGCCAACGACGGCTTGCAAAAGGCCATGCATCACCTGGCCGAAGCGGAGAAGTTGGCGGCCTTGGGGCGCTTGGTGGCCGGGGTGTCGCATGAACTGAACACGCCCTTGGGCGTGGTGACCACGGCGGCCAGCAGTTTGCAAGACCGGGTGGGGAGCCTGCAGAGCCAGGTGCAAGAGGGGGGCGGCACCTTGCGCCGCTCGCAACTTCTCGAAGAGTTGCAAACGGTGCGCGACCTCGCCGACCTGACCTTGCGCAATGCGGCACGTGCGGCCAATTTGGTCGAACATTTCAAGGAAATGGCGGTCGACCAGTCCAGCTTGAGGCGGCGGCGTTTTGATGTGGCCCAAGTCATCCAGGCGGTGTTGCAGGCGCTGGCGACCGGGTTGCGACGCGCCAACTGTGAACTGCAGATCGAGCAATCCGGAGACCCCGAACTGGACGGCTACCCGGGGGCGGTGGAGCAGGTGCTGACCAACTTGGTTCAGAACTGTTTGGTGCACGGCTTCTCAGGGCGCACTGCCGGGCGCATCCGGGTGGGTTTCGAGTCGGTCGAGGCGTGGGTCACGCTCTGGGTGGAGGACGACGGGGTGGGCATGGATGCCACCGCGCAGGCGCGGTATTTCGAGCCGTTCTTCACCACGCGGCTCGGTCAGGGCGGGAGTGGGCTCGGCGGCTACCTGATCTACAACCTGGTCACGGGGCTGCTGGGTGGGGAAGTCAGTGTCCGCAGCACCTTGGGTGAGGGCACGCGGGTGACCGTGCGTTTGCCGCGGGTGGCGCCGGTGCCACGCAACAACCTGCACGAGGCCTACGCCGTGCCGCCGCCTGCGTTCAACGCCCCCACACCACCCCCTCGTCCGTGAGCAGGGTGTCCAGGGGGCGGTCGCCTTCCAGGGGCTCCAATCCCGGCACCCAACTGACGCTGTAGGCCAGGCCGCAGGTCACCGGGTGGGGCTCGCGCTGGCGCAGCGTTCGGTCGACAAACCCTCCGCCGTAGCCCACCCGCAGGCCCCCCGCGCCGAAGCCCAAACAGGGGACCAGCAGCAATTCAGGCTCAAATTGCTCGGTGTCTTTGGGCTTGAGGATGCCGAAAGCGTCTTCCTCCATGGGGCAGCCGGGGTACCAGACGTGAAAGCTCAACAAGCCCGTGTCTTTGTGTTTCACGGGCAGGCCGATGCGGCGCTCGGGGTGGTCTTCGCTCCAGCGGTAAAGCGCGGGGAGCGGGTCGAATTCCCCCTTGATGGGCCAATAGGCGCCCATGCGCTGTTCGGGCCGTTGCAACAACCACACGCGCAACACCTCTTGCAACGAAGCGGCCCGTTGCAGACGGTCGGGCCACTCTTGGCGCAGTTCGACCAGCACATCGCGCAAGGCACGTCGGCGATCCGCCGCGGATCCGGGCAAGCTCATGTCAGGGCTTCGCTTTCAGGGTGCATCAATCGGCGCAGGTCGCCGCCGGGGTCGCCTTGGAACAGCGTTTGCGCCCAGGCCGTTTCGCGCTGCTGAACCCGTGCCAAGAATTCGTCGGCGCCCTGCATGGCGCGAAAGGTATCAAACCCGCACTCCAGGAAACGCTGCAGGTCTTCCAAACCAGCGGCAGCGGCGGGGCCTCGCATCATGCGCAGGGCCTGTCGCAAGAGTGGCTTGTGGGTGTAACGGTCCAGGGCTTGCCCCACCTGCAACGTGAGCTGAATTTGGGCCTGGCGGTGCGCCGCGCGGCCCACCTGCTGCCAGGCAGCCACGTAGGCCGACGCGTTCGCAGGTTCGCGCAGGGCCAGGGCCATTTCGGTATCGAGCTCTTCGGACAGGGCGTGCAATTCCGCCAGCGTCTGCACCGTGGTCACCACTTCCTTGGGGAACAAGCGCACCAGGGGGCGGACGATGCGGCGGAATTGCGCATCCCGCTGGCTGTAGTCACGAGGGCCGTACAGCTCGTCCAAAAAGAAGCCGGCCGCCCCGGCGTACCGGGGGCTATGCAGCAGGTCCTGATAGGCCTGTCGAAATCGCGCCTGCTGGAAGCGTTTCAAGTCTTCCGTGCGCGCGGCCAAACCGGGGTGTGCCGCACGCCGAGCGCGTTGGTGCTCCACGTGTTCCAGCGCGTCCAGAATGGCTTCGGTGCGGGCATTACTCACCGCAACTCCTCACCGGTCCACCGTTCATCCCTCGCGCACAGTGGGCGGGGCCCCGGCAATGTCCTGCAGCAAGCGCAGCGTGGGCGTGGACGCCAGGTTCAGCAGCTGTCCGATGTCTTTGACGTCATCGGGAATGGCTGGGTTGTCCCAGCCTCGAGCGCTGTGGCGGGCCAGGCGCACGGCTAAGCGCACCGTTTGCACCTGAGGGTCGGACTCACACCGGTCGTCGGTGATGTGGGCCAAAAGCGGTGGCAGGTGCCACAGTTTCATCAGCGCCTGTTCGAGCAGAGAGAGTTCGATACCCAGCACTTGTTTCTGGGCTTTGACGCTGCGCAGGGTCGGATCCGCCGTTTGCAGGCGTCGAATTTCACTGGCCAGCGTCGGGGCGTGGAACCACAGCAGCACCTCGGCAAAGTCATGCAGCAAGGCGGCGGTGTGAATCACCTGCGCATCTTGGTCCATGCGGTGGGCGGCAAACGCCAGGGCGAACCGGGCGGAGCGTTCCGAGCGATGGAGCACGTCCATGGCCCCTTCCAGTGCGCTGGGCTGATCGGCGAACCAGGCCTCCACCGTGGGCTGAGGAGGAAAGTTGGCGAAGAACGGGGTGATGCCCATCAGCACCACCGCGCTGGTGATGGTTTCGGCATCGGCGTTGCGCCGCTCCCGCCCCAAGCTGGCCGCGGCCACCAGCACCTTCAGGCACATCAGGGGGTCGTGCGAGAAGGTTTCGCCAATCGAATGGGCGTCGACGTTGTCTTCATCGGCGCGGAGTTGCTCCAAGGCCTCCGCGCTGCTGGCCAGGACGGGAATTTCTTGCGAAGCAAAGTGCTGTGCCCAAGCGCTCAAACTGCCGAGCGGGCGTTCCAGCAGGCGTCGATCCGGGAGATCCATCGGGCGAACCTTGAAGCGGCAGGTCGCCGGATGATAAAGGGCAGCGCCCCGCCATGTTCTTCGACAAGGGGGGCGCTGTGACATTCGGGCGCTTTTAGGCGCCCGCGGTGCGGATTACAGGCGTTCGAGACCTTGCAAGAAGGTGAAACGGCGCAATCCGTCCTCAAAAAGCACACCGTGCCCCGTGCGGGGGTCCACCCGGTATTCCAGGGCTCCGGTGGGAGCCGCTTCAACGGGCAGGGGACGGGCTAAGCGTGCGGCCAATCCATCCAAGCGGCGGCTGGCCGCGTGCAGGGTGTGGATCAGGAGCTGACGGGGGAGGGAGCGGCCACTGGCGCGGGCGCTGAGGGCGAGGGTGTGCATGGGTTTCTCCGGCTGCTGAGCAGCGATTCAGGTGCTTCGAGGGGGTGTCCAGAACTCGCGCAATTGGCGCGCCAGTTCGCGGCGGTCCGTCTGTCGGGGGGCGGCGGGCTGGTGCGCGCCGGCTTTGCGCCGGGCGGCCGGGGCCACCCAGGGGTTGCGGGGCTTCAAATTCAGCGCTGGGCGCGGGGACGTGAATTGCGGCATGGAGTCTCCTGATCAAGAAGGGTGATAAACGAGCGTCGAATGATAAATAAACATTGCGCAAAAGCGCAAGTGGATACGAAGTCACCCCTTCGTTTGGAGGAGTTGCTCGGTGGGCGGGCTTTTAGAATCGGAGCCAGTTACGGCGCGGTTACCAAGTCCGCGCGCCCCGGTTTTCACACTCTCAGGACCCACCCATGCCTCTCGTTTCGATGCGCCAGCTGCTCGACCACGCCGCCGAGCACGGCTATGGCATTCCCGCCTTCAACGTCAACAATCTGGAGCAGGTCCAGGCTGTGATGATGGCCGCCGACGAGGTCGGGGCCCCAGTCATCCTGCAAGCCAGCGCGGGAGCGCGCAAATATGCGGGTGAAAGCTTTATCAAGCACTTGATCCAAGCCGCCACCGAGGCCTATCCGCACATTCCGCTGGTCATGCACCAGGATCACGGCACCAGCCCCAAGGTTTGCCAGGGCGCCATCGACCTGGGCTTTGGCTCGGTCATGATGGACGGCTCGCTGCGCGAGGACGGCAAGACCCCGGCTGACTTTGACTACAACGTCAACGTCACACGCACCGTGGTTGAGATGGCGCACCAGGTCGGTGTCTCGGTTGAGGGCGAGCTCGGCTGCCTGGGCAACCTTGAAACCGGCGACGCCGGCGAAGAAGACGGCATCGGCGCCGAAGGCAAGCTCAGCCATGCCCAGATGCTGACCGACCCGGAGGAAGCCGCTCAATTCGTCAAGGCCACGCAGCTGGATGCCCTGGCCATCGCCATTGGCACCAGCCATGGTGCCTACAAATTCAGCCGCAAGCCCACCGGAGACATCCTGGCCATCAGCCGCGTGAAGGAGATCCACGCCCGCATTCCCAACACCCACTTGGTGATGCACGGCTCCTCGTCGGTGCCGCAGGAGTTGCTGGCCATCATCAACCAGTACGGCGGTCAGATGAAGGAAACCTATGGCGTGCCGGTCGAGGAGATCCAAGAGGCCATCAAACACGGCGTGCGCAAGATCAACATCGACACCGACATCCGCTTGGCGATGACGGGTGCCGCCCGCAAGTTCATGTTCGAAAACCCGGACAAGTTCGACGCCCGTGAGTGGCTCAAACCCGCCCGGGCGGCCGCCCAGGCCATCTGCAAGCAGCGCTACCTGGAGTTCGGATGCGAAGGCCAGGGCCGGGCTCAGGCCAATCGCACGCTGGTTGACATGGCCGCCGCCTACGCCAAGGGCGAGTTGGCTCAGGTGGTGCGCTAACTCGACCCGGACCCACCCCGGTGGGTCCGCAACCGGGCGCCCCACCGGGCGCCTTTTTTGCGCCCGTACCATCCCGGTTTTGACATTCCCTCGGAGTGCCCAGTGTCAGCTTCAATGCAGACGGCCTGTCCCAACTGCGGCCACCGCCTCGCGGCCTGGGACAAGTTCTGCTCGCAGTGTGGGCAGGACACGGCCAATCACCCGCCCTCGTTGTGGGAGTTTGTGCACGAGTTCCTGCTGCACTACGTGGCCTTCGAGGGCAAGTTGTGGAAGTCGCTCTGGGCCTTGATGGCGCGCCCAGGGTTCTTGACGCTGGAGTATTTGGCTGGGCGCAAACAGCGCTACGTGCTGCCCTTGCGCCTGGTGCTGACCCTGGGCCTGGTGTTCTTTATCGCCCTCAAATTGGTGCCGGGCGACGATTCGCTGATTCAGGTCAAGCCGCCCGCGCGCGCCGCGACGGTTGAGCTGCCGCAGGGGGTCGGAGAAGTGCTGGCGCAGGCCAAAGCCCAAGCGCAGGCTGAAGGGGCGACGGATCAGCGCCGACGCGAACCGTCGACCGAGGGCCCGAGCGACGACGAGCAGTTCGATCTCTTTGTGCGTCAACTGCCGCCCGCGCTGGCGGGGGCGCTGGAGCGTTCGCGGACCCGTTTCAAAGCGGACACCGAGGCCGAGCTCAAGCGGGTGGGCGCGCGCATGCTGGCCCTGGCGCCCTATGCCGTGCTGTGCAGCCTGCCGTTTTATGCCGGCCTGCTGGCGCTGCTGTACCGCAGCCGACGCCAGCCCTTTGGCACCCACTTTGTGTTTGCCCTGCACCTGCACGCGGCGTGGTACGGCGTGCTGCTGCTGGCTCAACTGCCGGGTTGGTTGTTTGGTCTGGCGGCCTTGTTCTGGGCCAATGCCTACCCCCTGCTGGCGCTCCAGCGGGTTTACGGCGGGGCGTGGTGGGCCACGGTGTTGCGGGCCAGTGCGCTGCTGATGCTGCACTTGCTCGTGCTGCTGGTGGGCGTGGTGATTTTGGGCGTGCTCGGCGCACTGGCCTGATGCAGGCCCAGACCCAGGCGCTGCTGGAAGCGCTGAGCGACGCTGGGCTGCTGCGCCACTGGGCGCCGCACATCTTGGAGCGGGGGGCCGCGCTGACGCCCAAGGTGCGCGAGTTTGAATGGTCCCAACAAGGCAGCCTGAGTGCAGCGCAGGGGCGCGTCCAAGGGGGCTCGCTCTACCGCACCCACCTGACGCACAGCCCCGGCGGCGCCTTGCGCGGGGATTGCGACTGCCCGCATGCGGCCGGCGGCGAGGCCTGCAAGCACCAAGCCGCGCTGGCCCTGGTCTGGCGCCAGGCGCTGAGTGGGGAGGCTTTGACGAGCCCGACGGCGCCCGAAGCCGCCAGCGCCGCGAACCCCGGGCCACCGGACGAACCCGACTGGGCCGTGTTCGTGCGCGCTCAAGGTGCACCCGCCCTGGCCGAGCGTCTGCTGGCCTGGGCCGCCAAAGTGCCCGAACTCAAGCGCGAGCTGCAGCTGTGGCAGCGCAGCAGCACGCCCGTGGAGGATTTGGCTCAGGCCAAGAAGCTCGTGACCAGCGTGCTGACGGCGCCGCGGGATCTTTACGAATGGCGTCGCGTCAGCGCCTACGTGCGCAAGGCCGAAAGCGTGCTGGGCCTGCTGGCCGGCTGGACGGACGCCGACCCGGCGCTGGCCCTGGGGGCGGCTGAACACGCGTGGCTCAAATTGTGGAAGCTCCTGGAAACGGCCGACGACTCCAATGGCGAAATACAAGGACTCATCACCGAGGTGGGGCAACTCTGGCTTCAGGCGCTCAAGCAGCTGGGGCCCCAACCCGCGAGCTTTGCCGAGCGCCTGATCAAGCTCTACCGCGTGGACGAGTGCGGCTATCTGCCCCTGGATCAAGCACTGGCCGCCGCCGGCCCGTTGCCGGCCGCCAAGCTGCGCACGCAATTTGCTGCCGCGTGGGAGGCCAGCCGGGCCGAGCCGTCCGGCGAGCGGTCTACGGGTTGGGGGCCGCAAGACGATTACTTGCGCCTGCTGAGGGCCCTGGGCGACGGTGCGGAGCGTCTGCGGGTGTTGCGTCAGCGGCTGGAGCGGCCGTACGACCATGTGCGGCTGATCGAGGCCTTCGTGGAGCTCGGTCAGGCGCGCGAAGCCCTGCAGGCCGCGGAGGCCGCCTGCAAGGCCCACCCCGACGATCGCCGGCTGCGCGGGCTGCTGATCGCCGCCTATGAGCGTGACGGGTGGGACGATGAAGCGCTCGCTTTGCGCCAACGTGACTTCGAAGACCACCCAGCCAACGCCGAGTACCACGCCCTGGTGCAGGCCGCCCAACGCTGCGGGCGTGACCCGCAGGCGTTCCGCGCGGGCCTGTGGCAGCGCCTGATGGATTTGCACGCCGCCCAGCGAAGCGCCTTCCTGGCCGAAGGCTTGGCGGGTTTGCTGGTGGAGATCTGGACCGACGAGGCGGAGTTCGATCGGGCCTGGGCCTGGTTGCAGACCGGTGCACCCGTGCCCATCTCGGCACTGTTGCGCTTGGCCCGCGCCCTGCCGGCGTCATCGGCTGAGTCCGCCGCCACCCTGTTCAAGAGCGTGTTGGCGCGTCAAATGTTGGGCGCCAAGACGCCCTATGCGGCAGCGCTGCAGACCGTTCGGGCGGCCTTGGCGGTGATGCCCCACGAGGCCGGCCGCCTGTGGCTGGCTTGGCTGCGGCTGGAGTACCGCGCCAAGCCTCGCTTCGTCGAAAGCCTGGCCGGGCTGTGACAATAGCGGTCTTTGCACCGCACTTGTCTTGCCATGTCCGCAGCCCTGTACCAGTCTTCCCTGCACTCCCTGCCCCTGTTGGCCCGCGGCAAAGTGCGGGAGAACTACGCAGTGGGCGAAGACCGCATCCTGATGGTGGCCAGTGATCGCCTCTCGGCCTTTGATGTCGTGATGGGGGAACCCATCCCGGGCAAGGGCGCGCTGCTCACCCAGATGGCCTTGTTCTGGTTCGAAAAACTCAAGGACGTGGTGCCCAACCACTTGACGGGCGAGGACCCGCTGTCGGTCGTCGCGCCGGATGAGGTTGAACAGGTGCGGGACCGCACCATGCTGGTCAAGCGCTTGAAGCCCCTGCCCATCGAGGCGGTGGTGCGCGGCTACTTGGCCGGATCAGGGTGGAAGGAGTACCAGGCCACGCAATCGGTATGCGGCGTGGCCCTGCCGGCCGGCTTGCAGAACGCCTCCAAACTGCCCGAACCCATCTTCACGCCCGCCACCAAAGCTGAGATGGGCGATCACGACGAGAACATCGATTTCGAGCGCTGCGTGGCGCTGATTGGCCGCGAGATGGCGGAGCGCGTGCGCGCGGTGTCCATCGAGCTGTACCAGCGGGCCGCGGCCTACGCCCTGACCCAGGGCATCATCATTGCCGACACCAAGTTCGAGTTCGGCCTGGATGCCGAGGGCACCTTGACCTTGATGGACGAGGTGCTGACGCCGGATTCGTCGCGCTACTGGCCGGTGGAGGGCTACGCGGTGGGGGCCAACCCGCCCTCCTACGACAAGCAATTCGTGCGCGACTGGCTGGAGGCCCAGCCCTGGGGCAAAACCGCCCCCGCACCTGCCTTGCCGCCCGAGGTCATTGAACAGACCGCGGCCACCTATCGCAAGGCCCTGGAGCGCCTGACCGCCTGATGATCAAGCTGTCCGGCTCCAATTCCCGCCTGCTGCGCAAGCTGGAGCAGGACTTGGCCGTGGCGCAGCGCGAGCACCAGCACCTAAGGGCCCATTGCCTGCGGGCCCGGCGGGCGGGCCTTTTGGCTCGCCTGGGCCAGCAGGACAGCGCCCGCTCCGAACTCACGTCACTGCACCAAGTGGCGTTTGCCAGCCCCAATGCGCGGCTCTCTGCTTGGTTGTGCTGGGCCGAATCCCAAGTGGCCTACTACACGCAGTACGACATGGGGGCCGTGGGGTGGCTGGTGCGGGCGGAAGAGCAAGGCCGCGCGGCCGAGTGTCTGGAGGTGCGGGTTGAGGCCCTGGCCTTTCTGGCGCACCTGGCCTTCGCCGACCACCGGCCCGAAGACGCCGCCGACGCCATTCAGCGCTGCCTGGCGTTGGGGGCGCCCGAGCATGGCCCCGCCCTGGCGCGTTTGCACATGGTGGTGGGTCAGGCTTGGCACTTGGCGCGTGGCGTGGACCAAGGGTATGAAACCGCGCAGCCCTGGTACACCCGGGCCCGCAGCTTTGCCGCGGCCTGCGGGGACGATGCCCTGATTTCCGCCCTCATGTACAACAGTGCGACGCTGCGTGTGGCCTGTGTGCGCGAAGCCGAATTGGCGGAAGGGCGCAGCGAAGCCCCGGTGCCGTTGGCGGCGGTCGATTCCGTCTCGCACTTCGATCAAGCCATGGGCGTGGCCGGTTTGCGCGAGCTCACACCCCTGGCGCGGGCGCAGATGCTGGTGTCGGCGGGACGTTTCGCCGAGGCCATGGTGTTGATGCCCCACAACCTGGACGACACGCAGCGCCTCTCCTTGGGGCGCTTGAGTCCGGCGCTGCGCGCCGACTGGGCCTGGTGTGCGGTCAATTTGGGTGACCCCACGATGGCCCGCGCCCAAGCGGATCAAGCCCTGCTGGAAATCGGCCCGCACTGCCATGCGGATGACCGTGGGTGCACCCACGCTCGGGTGGCCCAGGTCTATGGGCAACTGGGGCTCAGCGAACTGGCGCAGGCCCAGTGCGAAAAAGCGACAAGTGCCTGGTCGGAATGGCGCACGCTGCAAGCGCGCTGGCGGGCCGCGCTGGCGCCCCACTCGCTGCCGGACGCCCAGTAAACACGGGCGTTGAACCGACCCTGCGATGCAGCGGCGGGTTTTCCCGATGCGGGAATTTGCTCCCTTCGTTCGAATGGCTTTGCGATAGCGTTACATCCAATTTCATCGGGTCATGCGGAATCGGCATTGGTTCCAGGCGGTGATCCGAGGCGCTGAAGCTTGTTGAGGTCAGCGCGGCCGGTTTTCCAACCCCCTGAGGACCTTGACGATGACTCGCATGAATCGCGTTTGGCGCCGTGTTTTGCCCGTTTTGCTGGGCTTGGTGGTGACCGGCCCAGCGCTGGCCAGCACCTTGAACCAAAACGTCTCCTGGACGATCGACCGCGCCGGCACCACGGCCAAGTACCGGGTCGTGGCCTATGGCGACTCCATTTACGCCGGTTACAACGGTTCCACCACCAGCGCCGCGAAGTACTCGGCCCCGACGGTCGACGCCGAATACCTGTCGGCCCTGTGGAATGCTGACATCGAGAGCGTGCGCCGTACCAAGTCTGGCGCCGTGGCGTCCGATGTCTACGCCAACAAAATCGTGGCCGAGCGCAGTTACATGCAGGCCACCAACACCCGCGTGGTGACCTTTGAGATGTGCGGCAACGACGGCCTGCAAGCGCGCACGGCCTTCAAGGACCAGACGGGCACCTGCAATTACGGCGTCATGGACACGGCGCTGGCCAATTGCAAGACCAACGTCGCCAAGGCGATGGACTACATCAACGCCAATGCCTATGCCGGCGTGAAGCTCAAGGTCATCAGCAACGTCTACTACCCGGGCTACGCTGCGGACAACGTGCAAAGCAGCTGCAAAGACGCCACCACGGGCGCCACGGTGAACCTGCGCGACAAGTTCTTGCCCTACCTGGCCAAGATGAACTACTGGATGTGCGAATACGCGCGCCTGAAGGGCTTCAAGTGCGCCGACAACTTTGCCGAGTACATGGGCGCGGACTACGACAGCAATGGCGACGGCTTGGTTGATGCCGATGGCCTGCGCTACCAAAGCGGCGAAACCGAGCTGAACTACGTCACCCGGCTGACCTCGACCCTCAAGTCCACGCTGCGCGACGCCAACACCAAGATGCTGTCGGCCAGCAGCAGCTACGACTACATCCAGTCGGACGACGTGCACCCCACCTACAACGGCGGCACCGTGACGGCGGGCTTGTTTGGTGGCACCACGGGCACGGGCGCGGCGCGCTACATCAGCTTCACGTCGGGCAAGAACCCGATCTGGAACCAGCTCGGTCATGAGCGCATGGGCTGGCGCATTTCCACCTACAACCCGGCCACGCCCTGAGCATGCTGGGGCGTCCGGCCTGGGGCTGGCTGGCGCTGGCCGTGGCCGGCGCCGTGGCGGCGGTCTGGTTGGGGTGGGCGGAACCCGACCCGCCCACGGAGGCCCCGCCGCCCCGTCCCGGGCCGTCCCAGGCCGCGGGGCCCCTCGCGGCAGCCCCGATGGCCTCGGCCGCTTCGAGCCGTCCCCTGGGGCCGGCGCTGCCCACGGCCCCCGCTCCGGATCGCACCGATCGTGACCTGGCCGATGTGGTCGGCCCCCTGCGCCCGGGCGAGGAGCCCACGATGGGCGAGGTCATTCAGCGGCTGCGCGCCGCGGGGGTTCGCACCGGCCTGGCGGCTTTCAACCCCCCAGGCACCAAGCCCATCTTGGTGGGGCTGGCAGTGCCGCCGGACTTCCCGCTGCCGCCCGGCTACGTCCGCCACCACCAAACCACCGATGACGGCCAAGCGGTCGAGGCCATCCTGCGCTATGCGCCGGACTTTCAGCCGGTCGATGCCTGGGGGCGCCCCCTCCCGTTGCCGCCGGACCGCGTGGTCCCGCCCGAATCCGCCCCGCCCGGGTTGCCCCTGCGGCGCATCGTGATTCCCCCGCCCTTGCCCCCAGTCCGGCCGTGACTCCGATGACGACGACGCCTGCGCGCACCTGGCGCGAACGCCTGCTCTCCCGCCTCCCCGACCTGGGCTTGCTCGCTGCCCTGGCCGTGCTGCTCGGCCTGTGTGCTCAGGGGGGCTTGGCCTGGCCGCTCCTGGGGGTCGGCTGGGTGCCGGCCGTGCTGCTGCTGCAGCGCCACGCCGGTTGGCGGGCCACGGGGCTCGCGGCCTGGGCGGTGGCGGTGGTGTACACGGCTGCAGCGTTTTCCTGGTTTGGCGTGGCCATTGGGCAGTACACGCAAATCGGTGCGGGCTGGGGCCTGGCGCTGCTGCTCCTGCTCGCGCCGGTGTTCCAGCCCCAAATCTTGGCCTATGCCCTGGTGCGGCAGGCCGTGCAGCGCCACCACGGCGCCGGCGTGGCGGCCCTGGCAGCGGCCGGTGCCTGGGTGGCGTGCGAGTGGGCCTGGCCCAAGATGCTGGGTGACAGCTTGGGCCACGGCCTGTACCCCTCGCTGTGGCTGCGGCAAGCGGCCGACTTGGGCGGCGTGGCGGGCCTGAGCCTGCTCGCCTTGGGCCTGAACGAGGCGCTGGCCGCGGCCTGGCAACGCCGCCGGGCTGGGGCGCGGGCTTGGGGCTTTCCCCTGGCGGTGGCCGGGGCCATTCCGCTCTTGCTGGCGATCTATGGCGCGGCCACGCTGGCGGGGCGGCCCGCCGAGGCCGATCAGCCCCAGCTGCGCATCGGTCTGGTGCAAGCCAACATCACCGACCTGGAGGCGCGCCGCCGCGCGCAAGGCGCGTATGCCGTGGTGCGCGAGGTGCTGGACACGCACTACGCCATGAGCCACGACGCGGTCGAGCGCCAGCGGGCCGACGCCGTGCTGTGGAGCGAGACCGTCTACCCCACCACCTTCGCCCAGCCCAAGAGCGAGGCCGGGGCGGAGTTGGACCGCGAGATCGTCTCCATCGTCAACGCGGCGGGCGTACCTTTTGTGTTCGGCACCTACGACCGTGACCGCGAGGGCGAGTACAACGCTGCCGCCTTTGTAGAGCCCGGTCGCGGCCTGCTGGGCTTTTATCGCAAGACCCGGCCGTTCCCCCTGACCGAATATGTACCGCCCTGGCTGGACGGCCCCACCCTGCGGGGCCTGCTGCCCTGGCTGGGCACTTGGCAGCCGGGCAATGGCCCGCGCCCCTTGCCCCTGCGCTTGCGCGACGGGCGCGAAGTGCCGGTGCAAGCCTTGATTTGCCGCGACGACGTGGACCCCAGCCTCGCCATCGCGGCCGCCCGCCTGGGCGTGCAGGCCCTGCTCACGATGTCCAACGACAGCTGGTTCAGCCGCGTGCCGCAAGGCGCCGAACTGCACCAAGCCGTGGCGGCCTTTCGCAGCATCGAGACCCGGCTGCCGCAGTTCCGTGTCACCACCAACGGCTTCAGTGGCCTGATTGACGCCACTGGCACGGTGCGGGCCGGCACCGGCATGAACGAACGGGCCCTGGTGGTGGGCAGCTTGCCCGTGCCGCAGCCCGTTCCCACGCTGATGGTGCGCTGGGGTGACTGGGTGGGCCCGACGGCGCTCGCCGGCCTGCTGCTGTTGGCGGCGGGGCCCCTGCTGCGGCGCTTGGTTCGCCCCGTGACCCCGGCCACCGCCGGGGCGATGACGGCCGCTGGCGTCAAGGTCGCCGTGCTGCCCACCTGGGCTTGGGGGCTCACCCTGGCGCTGCGCACCCTTGCCCGCGTGGCCGTGTTGGTCTTGGCAGCCGCGTGGCTGACGGACGAGGCTTTCCGCGCCAACAGCTGGGGCCAGCTGCGGGCTTTCGTGGCGGCCGTGGTGCTGCCCGAGGCGGTGGCGCTGTGCCTGCTCGCAGCTTTTGGCGCGCGCCTGCGCTGGGGTTCCAGGGAGGGCGCGGCGGCCGAACCCCGGCTCCAGTTGAGCCGGGGAACGCACCAGCTGGAACGGCCTCTCAGCGACTTGGCGGGCATGACACGCTGGCGCTGGCCCTTGCCCCTCAGCGGCCAGACGCTGCACTGGCGCGCTGGCCCGGCGTGGCACTTGGCCGGGCAGGGGGCGGCAGCCGCTCTCGACGCGGAGCCTGCGCTCAATCTCGCGCCCGCGCAGGCCCCCTTTGAGGCGGCCCGCGCCGCATGGCCGCCTGGGGGGCTGGCATCGCCGGCCCTGCGCTTTGCGTTGCTGCCGCTGGGGCTGGCCATCCCCGCCTTTTTGCTGCACCAACACATCGCCTATGGCGCCTGGCTGGGGGAGTTTCACAGCTACGGCCTGCGGGCTTACACCCTGGCCTTTGCCCTGTGGTGGGCCGCCTGGATCTGGGGCGTCACGGCCTTTGCAGCCACCCTGCGTGTGGGCATCGAAGGCGCCGCCTGGCTCACTGCCCACCTCCGCCCCGCCTGGGCCCAGCCCGCCCGCCTGGCCCTGGAGCGCCTGGGCCTCCTGGCGCTGTTTGGGGGGCTGCCGGTGTGGCTGGGCTTGAGGCTCGCTGGGCTCTGAACGGGCCGACAAACAAAAAACCGCGCAGATGCGCGGTTTTTTGTTGGGGCGGTGGCGTTCAGAACAAGGCCATCGACAGCTTGCGCCGGTATTGGTCCAGCACCGGGTCGCTGGGCACGGTGGCGGCGTGGCCGGTGAGTTGCAGCTTGCTGTCAGCCGTGCCCTTGCCTGCGGCGGGCTTGGCTTGGGGTTTGGTCATCACTTCGAGGATGGCGACGTAGGTCTTGCGCGCCAGCTGGCCGTTCCACTCTTTGTCGCGCATCACGATTTCCAGCAGGGCGTCGAGCGCGTCCACCAGGCGCCCGGCCGCGAAATGCTGCTGGGCCAGGGCGAAGCGGGCGTCGAAGTCGCGGCGGTTGGCGGCGATGGCGGCTTCGAGTTGCGCGGTCGCAGGGCTGCTCGCTGCCGCGCGGCCGGCGGCCAGCCAGGCCCCGAGCGCGGCAAAGCGGGTGTGCGGGGTGATGGGGTCGAAGGCTTGCGCGGCGACGGGCTCGAAGGCGGCTTCGGCATCCATCCAGCGCCCGGCCTCAATCAGGGCCTTGACCCAGTCAAACCGCGCCCCCTCATTCTTGGGGTCGGCCTGCACGGCAGCCATCAGGTGCGCCAGGGCGTCGTCGGTGGCGCCTTCGTCGAGCAAGGCCTCGGCCTGGGCCACTTCCACTTCGGCAGCCAGCGCGCCCTCGCCGGGCACGTGTTTGTCCAGGAAGCTGCGGATTTGGCTTTCGGGCAGGGCGCCCACGAAGCCGTCGACGGGCTGGCCGCCGACGAACATCACGCAGAACGGGATGGAGCGCACGCCAAAGGCGGCACTCAACTGACCGGCGATCTCGGGTTGCTCGTCGCTGTTGAGCTTGGCCAGCGTGAAGCGGCCGGCGTACTCGGTCTCCAGCTTTTCCAGGATGGGGCCCAGCGCCTTGCAGGGGCCGCACCAGGGGGCCCAGATGTCCAGCAGCACGGGCGCAGCCATGCTGGCGCCAATCAATTCGGTTTCGAAGTTTTCGAGGGAGATGTCGATCATGGTCGGGCTGGACGGCAGGCGAGGTCAGAAGGTGGGGCAGGTGAGGGGGAGTGCCTAAAATTCAAGTCTTTCGACGTCCCCTGCAAGGAGCGCCATGAGCGCAAAACCCCTGGTCGGCGTGGTGATGGGCTCCAGCAGTGACTGGGACACCCTGAAGGCCGCCGCCGACATTCTGACTGAGTTCGGCATTCCGTTTGAAGCGCAGGTGGTTTCCGCCCACCGCATGCCGGACGACATGTTCCGCTATGCGGAGGGCGCGGTCGGACGGGGCCTGCGCGCCATCATCGCGGGTGCGGGCGGGGCGGCCCACTTGCCTGGCATGCTGGCGGCCAAGACGCCGGTGCCGGTTTTGGGCGTGCCGGTCGCCAGCCGTCACCTGCAGGGGGTAGACAGCTTGCATTCCATCGTGCAAATGCCCAAGGGCATTCCGGTGGCGACGTTTGCCATTGGCGCGGCGGGCGCGGCGAATGCCGCCTTGTTCGCGGTGGCCATGCTGGCTGGCGAGCAGCCCGAGTTGTTGGACAAGCTCAACGCCTTCCGCGCCCGGCAAACCGAAGCTGCGCGGGCCATGACCCAGGAGCTGACATGAGCGCCCCGACCCTGAACCCTTTGCACCCCGGCGAGTGGCTGGGCATGCTGGGCGGCGGCCAGTTGGGCCGCATGGCCGTGCACGCCGCCCAGGCCCTGGGCTACCGCGTGGCGGTCTTGGACCCAGACCGTCACAGCCCGGCGGGCGCAGCCGCCGACGAACACCTGCAAGCGGGCTACGACGACGCCGGCGCCCTGACGCAGTTGGCCTCGCGCTGCGCGGCGGCCAGCACCGAGTTTGAAAACGTGCCGGCGGCGGCGCTGTCGCGTTTGGCGCAAGACATCGACGTGGCGCCGGCGGCCATCGCCGTGGCCGTGTGCCAGGACCGTGCGGCTGAGAAAGCCCACTTCCAGAAAGCCGGCGTGCCCTGCGCGCCGCACGCTGTGTTGCGCGGCGCGGCCGACTGCGCGGGGGTGGATCCGGCCTTGCTGCCCGGCATCCTGAAGACGGCCCGCATGGGCTATGACGGCAAGGGCCAGCGCCGGGTGAATGACGCGGCGGAACTGGCGGCCGCCTTCGCCGAACTGGGCGGGGTGACCTGCGTGCTGGAGCAGCGGCTGCCGCTGGCCGCCGAGTTGAGTGTCATCGTTTCCCGGGGCGTGGACGGGCAAATGGTCACCCTGCCCGTGCAGCGCAACTGGCATGTGAACGGCATTCTGGCCACCACCGCGGTGCCGGCCCAGGGCATTGCGGCGGAGCTTCAGGCCCAAGCCCAGCAGTTCGCCCAGTCCCTGGCGGCCGAGTTCGGCTACGTGGGCGTGCTGTGCGTGGAGTTTTTCGTGCTGGAAGATGGCCGCCTGCTCGCCAATGAGATGGCGCCGCGCCCCCACAACAGTGGGCACTACAGCATCGATGCCTGCTCGCATTCGCAGTTCGAGTTGCAGGTCCGGGCCATGGCCCAGTTGCCGCTGCCCGAGCCGCGCCTGCACAGCGCCTGCGTGATGCTGAACCTGCTGGGGGACCTGTGGTTTGACGCCCAGGGCCACCGCCGCGAGCCGAACTGGGCTGCTGTGCTGCGGCTGGAGGGCATGCACCTGCACCTGTATGGCAAGGCCGACCCGCGCCCGGGCCGCAAGATGGGCCACCTGACGGTGACCGCGCCCACGGCTTGGGAAGCCCGCGGGCAGGCCCTGGCGGCGGCGCGTGTACTGGGCTTGCCCGAGGACGGTTTGGTTTGACCCTCACCCCCCACGAAGCGGCCGTGCGATTGGCGGCCGGTGGCATCGTCGCCCTGCCCACCGAGACCGTGTATGGCTTGGCCGCGCGAGCGGACGATGACGCGGCCGTGGCCCAAATCTTCGCGGCCAAGGGGCGGCCCTCGGATCACCCCTTGATCGTGCACGTGGCCGATGCCGCGGCGGCACAGCACTTTGCGGGCGAGTGGCCGGCGCTGGCGCAACAGCTCACGGCCGCGTTCTGGCCGGGGCCGCTCACCGTCATCGTGCCGCGCCGCGCCGGTGTGGCCCAGGCGGCGGCTGGGGGGCAGGCCACCGTGGGATTGCGCTGCCCAGCCCACCCGCACTTCCACGCCGTGCTGGAAGCGGCGGTGGCCTTGGGTGTGCCCGGGCTTGCGGCGCCCAGCGCCAACCGTTTCGGCCGTGTCAGCCCCACCACGGCGGCCCATGTGCTGCAAGAGTTCGACGGCACGGTGCCGGTGGTGGATGGCGGCGCGTGCGGCGTGGGCATCGAGTCGACCATCGTGGACTGCAGCCGGGGACGGCCCGTGCTGTTGCGCCCCGGCATGGTGGATGCCGCGCAGATTGAGGCGGTGTTGGGCGAGCCCTTGGTCGCGCCCGACGCCCAGGCGCCCAAGGCGTCCGGCACGCTGGAGGCGCACTATGCGCCGCGCGCCCGGGTGCGACTGTGGGCGGGGGCCGATTTGCAGCGCGCCCTGTCCGGGCCGCACCCCGCTGGCCTGACGGTATATTCCCGCACCCCTTGGGCCGCGGGCCCGTGGGCGGCCTTCCCGGCCGACCCCGATACCGCCGCCCAGCACCTGTTTGCCACCTTGCGCGCCTTGGATGATGCCGGCGCGCAGGAAATCTGGGTCGAGGCCCCGCCGGCCGATGACCCCCGATGGGCCGGCGTGCTGGACCGGTTGCGTCGGGCCGCAGCGGCCGGGTGAGAAGCCGAATGATGACTGGAGCATTGACGATGAATTGGGTTCCTTTGCGCCGCGGCCTCGCGGTTTTGAGCTTGGCTGTGCTGGCCGCCTGTGGTGGAGGCCGCAGCCAGGTGGAGCCCTTCGCGCCCACGCGGTTGCTCAGCTTCGGCGACGAGTTCAGCGTGCTGACGGCCGATGGCAAGCGCTACGGCATCAACGGGTTGAAAACCGACGGGACGGGCGCGGTGGATTGCGCCCTGAACCCCATGTGGATTCAAACCTTGGCCACCCAGTTCAAGCTGGGCATGAGCCAGTGCAACCCCAGCAGCCTGGCCGTGGCGGTCACCTTGCGGGGGCAAGCGGGCGCCAAGGTGGCGGATGTCAAAGCGCAAATTGATGCCCAACTGGCCGCTGGCGCCGTCGGCCCCAAGGACCTGATCACTGTCCAGGGCGGTTTCCACGACCTGATCGAGTTGTACCTGCAATACCCGGCAAAAACGGCTGCGGAGCTGACGACCCAGGCGCAAGCCCGCGGTAAGGCCTTGGCCGAGCAGGTCAACCGCCTGGCCAACCTGAACGGTCGCATCCTGGTGCTGACCGTGCTGGACCCCAGCACCACGCCCCAAGGTCTGGCCGAGACGGCCGCCAGCGCCGACCGCGGCACCCTGCTTCAGGAGATGGCCAAGGCGTTCAACCTCGGGTTGCGCATGGGTCTGATCGAAGACGGTCGTCTGATTGGCCTGGTGCTCGCCGATGAAACCATCACGCAAATCGTCAAATTTGCCTCGTTCTACGGGTACGACAACGTGACCCACGTCGCGTGTGCCACGGCGCTGCCCAACTGCACCCCATCCACCCTTGTCGCCGAAGCCGTGGGCAAGAACTGGCTGTGGGCAGACGCGCTGCACCTCGGTGCCGGCGGCCAGCAGCAGATCGCCAACGCAGCCGTGACCCGCGCGCTGAACAACCCGTTCTGACGGGAGCGCCCGGTGCGGGCGCCAGGATCAGCCAAACGCCGCTTTTCAAGCGGCGTTTTCTTTGATGCCCCCGAACCGGGGCCGACTACCCCAGCCCCCGCAGCACCGCATCCAAGACCCCGCGTCCGCTCTGGGCGCGGTCGTGCTGGATGAGGGCCACCACCACCCAGCGTTGGCCGTTTTTACCGTGCATGTAGCCGGCGACGGCCACGACGTCGCGCAGCGAGCCGGTTTTGAGGTGAGCGCGGGCGCGCACGGGCCCGAAGCGTTCGGGGTTGCGGCGCAGCGTGCCGTCTTCGCCGGCCAGCGGCAGGCTGGCGACGAATTCGGGCATCACGGGGCTGGCCCAGGCGGCCTGCAAGAGCTGGCCGATCTGCTGGGCGGAGAGCCGTGAGCCGCGGGCCAGGCCGGAGCCGTTCTCGAGCTGCCAGCCCGGCGCGTCCCACTCCAGGCGCTGGCGCAACCAGGTGTGCAGGTGTTCGCGGGCTTGCTGTGCGCTGATGGGCGTTGCGGCCCCGGACTGCAGCGCGAGGGTGAGCCAGAGCTGTTCGGCCATCAGGTTGTTGCTGAACTTGTTGATGTCGCGCACCACCTCGCCCAGGGGCGGCGAGGCGTGCTCCAAGGCCGGGGCGCGGGCCGTTAGCTCGGCCCCCGCCGCCGCATTGCGCACCCAGCCGGTGAGCTTGCCGCCACTCTGGCGCCACAGGGCGTCGAAGAGTCGGGCATTGGCTTGCGCGGGTTCGGGGTCGGCCAGCGGCCAGACCTGTTCGCCACAGCTGGCGGGGTAGGCGCCTGTGAAGCGCAGCGGGCCCGGCGCCTCGTCCACCCCATGGATCCGATGAACCCAATTGGCCTTGAGCGCGCCACGGGCGTCGGTGCAGGGGCCGGCGCGCAGCGGGGCGGGTTCGGGCGCGGGCCAGGCGGGCGTGTCCCAAGTGCCGCGCACCACGCCCGCGGCGGGGTCCGGGCGCAAGGTCAGGCTGTGGGCCTTGAGGTTGAAGAGCAGGGCGTCCGGGCGCACATTGCCGGCGCGCCAGGGCTCGCCATCGAAATCCGCAGGGCTTTGGGGGTCGGGCGCGAAGGCACTGCTGTCCAGCAGCACATCGCCTTGGATCTCGCGCACGCCCAGGGCCTGGAGGCGACGCACCAGCAACCACAGGCGCTCCAAGTTGAGGCTGGGGTCGCCTCGGCCTTGGATGAGCACATCGCCCTGCAGCACGCCGGTGGCGGCATCGAGCTTGCCATTCAGCCAGACCGGGGTTTTCCAGCGCCAAGCGGGGCCGAGTTGCTCCAGGGCGGCGAAGGTGGTCGCCAACTTGGTGAGCGAGGCGGGGTTGCGCGCCACGGTTTCGTTCCAGGCCCAGCGCACCCGGCCACCGTCGGCCGGGGCGATCCACACGGACAGGGCCTCGGGTGGCAGTTGGGCCTCTTTCAGCGCTTGGCGCACGGCGGCGGGCAGGGCGGCACGGTCTGCCGCACCGGCAGGGGGCGACAGGGTGAGGGAGCCGGCGAGGGCCAGGAGCAGGAAGGCAGCGCGCATGGGCGTGATGGTAGGGAACCTAAACTGCCGGGGTGAACACCCCAGCTTTTTCTGCCCCCCAAGCCACCGGCCGTGCCGTGCTGGCGCTCGAAGGGGCCACCGACCAGTTGGCGCTGGCCCTGGTGCATGCCGACGGCCGCCGCTGGTGGCGCGATGCACCGGGCGGCGCCCAGGCCTCCAGCACCCTCATTCCGCTGGCAATGGCCTTGCTGCAAGAGGCGGGCCTGCAGGGCGGGGATCTGGCGGGTTTGGCCTATGGCCGTGGCCCGGGCGCGTTTACCGGCTTGCGGGCGGTGTGTGCGGTGGTGCAGGGCCTGGCTCTGGGCTGGGAGTGCCCCGTGCTGGAGTTGGACAGCCTGGCCCTGGTGGCCGAGGCCGCCCGGCAGGCCGATGCCGCTTGGCAGCGCGGCTGGGTGGTGATGGATGCGCGCATGGGCGAGCTCTACGCCGCCCCGTACGGTTGGGACGGGAGCGCCTGGCGGGCCGAAGCCGAGCCGGCGCTGTGGACGCCGGAGGCCCTGGCCGCCGCGTGGCAGGAACACCCACCGGCGGGTGTTTGCGGGAATGGCGTGGCCCTGGTGCCGGGCGCCGGGCTCGATGCGGCGCCCGGCGTGAGCCGGGCCCAGGCGCTGGTGGGTTTGGCCGTGCAGGCTTGGGCGCGGGCTGACTGGCGCGATGCCGCGCTGGCCCTGCCGCTCTATGTGCGCGACAAGGTCGCCCTGACCACGGCCGAGCGCAGCGCGGCGGGGTTCAAGGCATGAGCGCCATCGCCGCCTGGCGCCTGGTGCGCCAAGACCTGCAGGTCACGGACCTGGACGAGGTGCTGGGCATCGAGCAGGCGGCCTACGCCCACCCGTGGACGCGCGGTAATTTCATCGACTCCATCGCCGCCGGTCACACGGTGTGGGGCTTGCGTGAGCCGCTGTCGGGCGAGCTGCTGGCCTATCTGGTGGCGCAACGCGTGCTGGACGAATGCCACCTGCTCAACCTCACCGTGGCCCGCGCGCACTGGGGGCGGGGTTTGGGCTCTGATTTTTTGCAAACCCTGCATGCCCAGGAACGGGCGCAGGGGGTGACGCAGATGTTCTTGGAAGTGCGGCTCAGCAACGACCGGGCCATCGCGCTCTACCAGCGCCTGGGCTACCGGGACGTGGGCCTGCGCAAGGGCTATTACCCCGATGGCGACAACGCCCGGGAAGACGCGCGGGTGATGCGCCTGGATTGGGGGACGCTGGCATGACCGAACCCCGCTGGGATGCGCGCCAGCGCGCCATGCTGGGCGCCCTGGGGCTGAACTGGTGGCCCACGCTGCGGGAGGGGCGCGAATCGCCGCGGCCTATGGCGGCGCCGACTCCTGCCACCCAGCCCGTGGCGACCGAACGCCCGCAGCCGGCGCCGGTGGCGGCGCCTCGTCTCGTCCCGGCCAGAGATGTGCTGCCTGCACGGCCTGTGCAGGAGCCCCAACCCCTTACGCACCCAACACCTGACCCCGCGCTGCCTGTGCCCGAGTTGGCGGGTCTGGACGCCGAGGGCCTGAAGGCCGCGATTCACGCCTGCCGCGCCTGCGGCCTGTGCGAGCGCCGCCGTCAGGCCGTGCCCGGCGCGGGCGTGCAAGGGGCCCGTTGGTTGATCGTGGGCGAGGGCCCGGGCGAGCAAGAGGACCTGCAAGGCCAACCCTTTGTGGGGCCGTCGGGGCAGCTGCTGGACGCCATCCTGGCGGCACTGAACTTGAGCCGCGCCCCGGAAGCCGGGCAGGACGGGGTTTACATCGCCAACGCCGTCAAATGTCGCCCGCCGGGCAACCGCACCCCGACGCCGGAAGAACTGGCGGCGTGCCGGCCCTACCTGCTGCGCCAGATTGAACTGCTGCAACCGCGCATCATCGTGGCGCTCGGACGGGTGGCGGTGCAAAGCCTTTTGGGCCAGGAAGGGGCGCTGGGCAGCTTGCGCGGCCGCGTGCACCCTGGGCCCCTGGGTGTGCCGGTGGTGGTCTCGTACCACCCGTCCTACTTGCTGCGCAACCCGGCGGAAAAAGCCAAGGCCTGGGCCGATTGGTGCCGGGCCGCCGACACCTTGGATGCCCTGAGCGGGAAATCGGCGAATGGCGATGAATGACTTGACCCAGCGCCTGCGGGCGCGGATCGCCCAAGCGGGCGGCTGGCTCCCGTTTGACGCCTTCATGGCCGAGGCGCTGTACGCCCCGGGCCTGGGGTATTACAGCAGCGGGCGGCCCACCTTCGGGCATGGACCGCAAAGCGGCAGTGACTTTGTGACCGCCCCCGAGCTCAGTCCTTTGTTCGGCCAAGCCCTGGCTCGCCAAGTGGCGCAGGCCATGGCCGCGACCGGCGTGGACCAACTCTGGGAGTTCGGCGCGGGCAGCGGCGCGCTGGCTGAAAGCGTGCTGGACGCCCTGGCCGCCTTGGGCGCTGTACCGAGCCGCTACACCATCGTCGACCTGTCAGGCAGCTTGCGCGGGCGCCAGCAGGAGCGCTTGGCGCGCTTTGGCGACCAGGTCCAGTGGCGGGACACGCTGCCGGAGGCGGTCGAAGGCGTGCTGATCGGCAACGAGGTGCTGGACGCCATGCCCGTCAAACTGCTGCATTTCGACGGCGAGGCCTGGGCCGAGCGCGGCGTGACGGGGGCACCGGATGGCTTTGCCTGGGCTGACCGTCCTACGGACCTGCGTCCGCCCCTTGACCGTGACGACTGGCTGCCCGGCACCGTCACCGAGGTGCACCCGCAGGCCGAAGCGTGGGTTCGCACCTTGGGGGCGGCGTGGCGGCGTGGGGCGATGTTTCTCATCGACTACGGCTTTGGCGAGCAGGAGTACTACTTGCCCGCGCGCCAGGGTGGCACCTTGATGTGCCACCACCTGCACCAAGCCGATCCGGATCCGCTGACCCAAGTGGGCGAAAAGGACATCACCGCCCATGTGAACTTCACCGGCATTGCCCTGGCGGCTCAGGACGTGGGGCTGACCGTGCTGGGCTACACCACCCAAGCTCACTTTCTGCTGAATTGCGGCCTGGGGGACTTGCTGGCTGCGGCCGACCTGCGTGGCCGCGCCATGGCGCAGAAACTGCTGACCGAGCATGAGATGGGTGAGCTCTTCAAAGTCATCGCCCTGGCGCCCGAGGCGCAGGCGTTCGATGCCTTGGGTTTCGTGCGCGGCGACCGCAGCCATCGCCTCTGAGCAGGCCGGCTCGGGCAGGACCCTCCGTGAGGGGGGCGGAACGTAACGCTCTGGTAACCCCTAGATCAAGGTCAAAGCGAAGGGCACGCTTTGCTGCTGAAATAGGGGGTTATCTCTAAACGCCGCAGGAGCGACGCGTGCTGCCAACCAAAGTGAGCGACCCGACCTATTTCCACAAGGTCGTGGATTGCCAGTGGGCCTGCCCGGCCCACACCCCGGTTCCTGAATACATCCGACTCATCGCCCAGGGGCGTTTTGACGAGGCCTACATGGTGAACTGGGTGAGCAACGTCTTCCCCGGCATCCTGGGCCGTGTCTGCGACCGGCCCTGCGA
This sequence comes from Inhella gelatinilytica, assembly GCF_016093295.1. Taxonomy (GTDB): domain Bacteria; phylum Pseudomonadota; class Gammaproteobacteria; order Burkholderiales; family Burkholderiaceae_C; genus Inhella; species Inhella gelatinilytica. Next base: position 52,339 of record NZ_JAEDAL010000002.1, read on the forward strand.
ACCGGCGTGCCGCCGCGGCCGCGTCGAAGAGGAAAACCTGGCCAAGCCCGAGCCGGTGGCGATTTGCCGCCTGAAACGAGTGGCGGCCGACCTGAAGGATGACGCCGTGCGGGCCCTGATGCCCGTGCCCTTGCCCAAGACGGCCCGCAACGGCAAAAAAGTGGCCTGCGTGGGCGCCGGCCCGGCGAGCTTGACCGTGGCGCGAGACCTCGCCACGCAGGGTTACGCCGTGACGGTGTTTGACGCCGAGGTCAAAGCCGGCGGCTTCATGCGCAGCCAGGTGCCGCGTTTTCGCCTGCCCGAGTCGGTGATCGACGAGGAGGTGGGCTACATCACCCACTTGGGCGTGGAGTTCCGCGGTGGCCAGCGCATCGATTCGCTCAAAGCCTTGGTGGCTGAGGACTGGGATGCCATCTTTGTTGGCACCGGCGCGCCGCGCGGGCGCGACCTGGACCTGCCCGGTCGCTGGGACGCCAAGAGTCAAATCCACATCGGCATCGACTGGCTGGCTTCGGTGAGCTTCAGCCATGTCGAGAAGGTGGGCAAGAAGGTGCTGGTGCTCGGCGGGGGCAACACGGCCATGGATTGCTGCCGCTCGGCCAAACGCCTGGGCGCGGAGTCGGTCAAGGTGCTTGTGCGCTCGACCTACGAGGACATGAAGGCCTCACCTTGGGAGAAGGAAGACGCCGAGCACGAGGGCATTGACATCCTGCCCTGCCACGCCCCCAAGGCCTTCTTGATCGAAAACGGCGTGCTGGTGGGCATGCGCTTCGAGGTGGTCCAGTCGGTCTACGAGAACGGTCGCCGCAGCTTGGTGCCCAGCGGCCAGCCGGATGTGGACGTGCCCTGCGACGAGGTGCTGGTGGCCGTGGGGCAGGAGAACGCCTTCCCCTGGATCGAACGCGACATCGGGCTCGAGTTTGACCGCTGGGGCTTGCCGGTGCTGGACGCGGTGACGCACCAGTCCACCCTGCCGCGCGTGTTCTTCGGCGGCGATGCCGCTTTCGGCCCCAAGAACATCATCACGGCGGTGGCGCATGGCCACGAGGCCGCGGTGTCCATTGACCGCTTCCTGCACGGCGAAGACGTGACCCGGCGTCCGCCGCCGCACGTGAACCTGATGTCCCAAAAAATGGGCATCCACCAGTGGAGCTACGACAACGCACCGGTCAACGATTCACGGCACAAGGTGCCCTGGGCCGCGGCCGAAGCGGCGCTCAAGAGCATCAAGGTCGAGGTCGAACTGGGCTTCGACCCCAAGACCGCGCTGAAGGAAGCTCAGCGCTGCCTGAACTGCGATGTGCAAACGGTGTTCACGGCCAAGACGTGCATCGAGTGCGATGCCTGCGCGGACATCTGCCCGACCGACTGCATCAGCTTCACGGCCAATGCCGAGACGGAGACCGAGCTCGAGTTGCGGGCGCCACGCCTGCACCCCGATCAGGGCTTGATGGTCAGCGAGTCGCTCAAGACCGGGCGCGTGATGGTCAAGGACGAAGACGTGTGCCTGCACTGCGGCCTGTGCGCCGAGCGCTGCCCCACGGGCGCCTGGGACATGCAGAAGTTCTCGCTGCTCACCACCAAGGCCGGTCCGGCCTGCCGGGGCACTTTTGAATTGGGAGGCGCGAAGTGAAGCGCATCGAAGCGACGAACGATTTCGTCATCAAGTTCGCCAACATCAACGGCTCGGGGTCGGCCTCGGCCAACGAACTGTTTGCCCGCGCCATCCTGCGCATGGGCGTGCCGGTGGCGCCGCGCAACATCTTCCCCAGCAACATCCAGGGCATGCCCACCTGGTACGAGCTGCGCGTGACCGAAGCCGGCTGGCTGGGCCGGCGCGGCGGCATCGACATGATGGTGGCCATGAACCCGCAAACCTGGGCGGCTGACGTCAAGGAGATCGAGCCCGGCGGCTACCTGTTCTACGACAGCACCAAGGCCATCGATTGCGGGCGTAGCGACATCACGGTGATCGGCATGCCGGTGACCGCGATTTGCAACGGCACCTACGAGGATGCCCGTCAGCGCACGCTGTTCAAGAACATCATGGTGCTGGGCGCGCTGGCCGAGTTGATGAGTGTGGAGCTGGGTGTCATCGAGCAGCTCTTTGCCGAGCAGTACAAGGGCAAGGAAAAACTCTTGGACGGCAACGTGCGGGCCCTGCACGCGGGGGCCAGCTTTGCCCGCGAGCACCTGGGCCAGCATCAGATGGGGCTCAAGGTGAAGCGGGCCGACAAGGTGGGCAACCAGATCTTCGTCGAGGGCAATGCCGCCAGTGCCTTAGGGATGGTCTATGGCGGTGCCACGGTCTGTGGCTGGTACCCCATTACCCCGTCCAGTTCGGTGGCCGAAAGCTTCCAGAGCTACTGCAAGAAATTCCGCACCACGCCGGAGGGCGAAGCCCAATACGCCATCGTTCAGGCTGAGGACGAGATTGCCTCCGTGGGCATGATCCTGGGCGCGGGCTGGAACGGCGCGCGCGCCTTCACCGCCACCTCGGGCCCGGGCGTGAGCCTGATGACCGAGTTCCTCGGGTTTGGCTACTTCGCGGAAATTCCCTTCACCATCATCAATGTGCAGCGCGGCGGCCCCAGCACGGGCATGCCCACGCGCACCCAGCAGTCGGACCTGATCTCCTGCGCCTACGCCAGCCACGGCGACACCAAGCACGTGATGCTGTTCCCCGAGGACCCCCACGAGTGCTTTGAGTTCAGTGCCACGGCACTGGATCTGGCCGACCGCTTGCAGACCCCCGTGTTTGTGATGAGCGACCTGGACATCGGCATGAACCAGCGCCTGTGCAAGCCCTTCCATTGGGACGATGCGCGGCGCTACGACCGTGGCAAGGTGCTCTCCGCCGCCGACTTGGAGGCGGGCAAGGAGTTTGCGCGTTACAAGGACTTGGACGGCGATTCCATCCCCTACCGCACGCTGCCCGGCACGCACCCCAAGCTGGGCAGCTATTTCACACGAGGCAGCACGCACAACGCCCAGGCGGTCTACAGCGAGGCGGGCAGCGACTACAACTACATCGCCGACCGTTTGCAGCGCAAGTTCCAGACCGCCGCCAAGATCGCCCCGCAGCCCCTCGTCAAGCCGGCGGCCCAGCCCACGCGCTTGGGGGTGATTCACTTTGGCAGCACGGCGCCGTCCATGGACGAGGCGCTTGCGGCGCTGGCGGAGGAGGGCATCCACCTGGACGCGATGCGGGTGCGCAGCTTCCCCTTTGCGACCGCGGTGAAGGACTTCATCCTGGCGCACGACCGCGTGTTTGTCGTCGAGCAAAACCGCGACGGCCAGCTGCGCACGCTCTTGGTGAACGAGCTCGAGATCGACCCGGCGCGCTTGCGCAAGGTGCTGCATTTCGACGGCACGCCCATCACCGCCCGTTTCATCGCGGCCGCCATCACCAAGCAAGTCCATGAATTGGCTGTTGCCCCCATCGGAGTGAAGGCATGACCTACATCGCCAAACCCGTTCTGCACCACCCGACGCTGACCAAGAACAAGGTCGGCTACACCCGGCGCGACTACGAGGGCCGCATCTCCACGCTGTGTGCGGGCTGCGGGCACGACAGCATCAGCGCGGCCATCATCCAGGCCAGCTGGGAGCTGGACATCGAACCGCACCGCGTGGCCAAGCTCAGCGGCATCGGCTGCTCCAGCAAGACGCCGGACTACTTCCTCTCCGCCAGCCACGGGCTGAACAGCGTGCACGGGCGCATGCCCTCCTGCTTGACCGGCGCCTCGCTGGCCAACCGCGAGCTGCTGTACCTGGGGGTTAGTGGGGATGGAGACTCCGCTTCGATTGGCCTGGGGCAGTTCGCCCACGCCATGCGACGCGGCGTGCCCATGGTCTACATCGTGGAGAACAACGGCGTCTATGGCCTGACCAAGGGCCAGTTCTCGCCCACGGCCGACAAGGGCAGCCAGAGCAAAAAGGGCGCGATGAACATCGATTCGCCGGTTGACTTGGTGAGCTTGGCATTGCAGCTGGGGGCGACCTATGTGGCACGCGGATTCAGCGGCGACAAGGCCCAGCTCGTGCCCTTGATCAAGGGCGCGATGCGCCACGGCGGCGCGGCCTTCATCGACGTCATCAGCCCCTGCGTCGCGTTCAACAACCACGCCGGCAGCACGCGCTCCTACGACCATGTGCGCGAGCACAACATCGCCCTGAACCGCATTGACTTCATCGACCTGGCTCCGGAGCAAACGGCGGCACCCGCTCCGGGGCAAGCCTTTGATCTCGCCCAGGCCGATGGCACGACGCTGCGCCTGCGCAAGCTGCATGAAGGGCACGACGCCACCAGTCGCCTGGCGGCCATGACCGCCATCCAAACGCTGCAGGGCCAGGGCGAGCTGCCCACCGGGCTGCTCTACGTGGACCCGCAGGCGCGCAACCTGCACCAGCAACTGAAGATGGTGCCGGGGGCGCTGAACCGGCTTGACGAGTCGGCGCTCTGCCCCGGCGCGGCGCAACTGGACCGCCTCAACCAAGCGCTGCGCTGATGCTGCGGTGCGCGGCCGGCTGGGCCGTTCGACTCGGGCTCTGGGGCGGGTTGCTGTGGGGCCTGCTGGTCGGCGGGCTGGCCCGTGCCGAGTTTGAGCGGCCTGCTCTGGCCGAGCCCTTGTTTGAGAGCGTGGCGGAATCCACGCAGCTCGGGCATGTGGTGGTGTCGGCGCTGGCCACGGATCACCGCGGCTTTCTGTGGATTGCCAGCGCGGCGGGGGTGGCCCGGTTTGATGGTCACGAACTGCAGTCGCTGAAGCTGCCGATCGACCCCCAGGCAGGTTCCAGGCAATTCGTGCGCTCGCTCTTGTGGTCGCGTGCAGGCCAGTTGTGGGTGGGCACGGATCATCAAGGCCTGTTCGCCTATGACCCCTTGACCGAGCGGTGGACGGTTTATGCGCCCGCACCAGCCGGCTCGTTTGTCCGGGGCTCGATTCGAGGCTTGGCAGAAGACGCGCAGGGCCGCATCTGGGTGGCCACGCTGGGCAATGGCGTTCAGCGACTGGACCCGCAGACGGGTCAGTTGGAGGCCTACGGAGTGCGGCAGGGCTTGCGGGATGAGCGGGTGCAATCCCTGTTCTTCGATCGCAACCAAGGCGTGTGGGCCGGGACGTGGTCCGGGCTGGATTACCTCGGGCCCGGGCAACCGCGGTTTGCGCCGGCCCCCGGCCCCTTGTCCTTGCCGGGCGAAACGGTGACCTCGCTCTTCGAGGACCCGCTGGGGCGGCTGTGGATCGGTACCCGTGCGGGCGCCTTGCTGCGGTGGACGCCGGAGGGCGCCAAGTTGGACTGGCTGGATCGGGGCGAATCCCCGCTGGGGGCTCCGGCCGCGTTTGCGGTCATGGACGCGGGCGAGATTTGGGTGGCGCGTGGCCAAGGGGTGGACATCCGACAACTGGGCAGCGGTCGACGATTGCAGGCGCTGCGTCCGCGCGCCATTCGGCCCTATGGTTTGGCGGGCAACGATGTGCGGGCCATGTTGCGAGACGCGGCCGGTGTGCTGTGGGTGGGCAGTTTCGGGGGGGGCTTGCAACGGCACCTACCCAATCACTTGGCCTATTGGGTGCGTCAGGCCGATGAAAAGGAGCTGAGCGTGCTGGGGCGCGTCGATGTACGCAGCCTGCTGCAGTTGCCCAATGGTGAGATCTGGGTGGGCACCGCCGAGCGCGGCATAGCCGTGCTGGACTCTGAGCTCCGAGTGCTCCGGACCCAAAACCTGCCCGAGCGCATTGAACGTGACGTGGTGGCCCTTGCACTTGGCCCCGACCACCGGGTGTGGGTGGGGATCGAGGGGCGTATTTTTGTGTGGGCGCAAGGGCGCTGGCAACATGTCTATTCGCTCGGTAATGTCTGGGTGCGCCGCCTGCTGATCCAGGCGGATGGCACGGCCCTGGCCGCCACCCACGATGGGGTGTACCGACTGCGCCCTGGTGCTAAGGCGTTTGAGCGTTTGACGCTGCGCGGCGGCAAGCCCTTGTCCGGGACGGTGAACGCGGTGGTCCAAGCCCTGGACGGGCGCATTTGGCTCGGGGGGCAGCAGGGGTTGCACACGCTGGCCCCTGGCTCAAGCGAGTTACAGGCGGTGGCGGGCGGCGACAAACTGCGACAGGACGTGCTGGGGCTGCTCTTTGATGCCAGCCAGCAGTTGTGGGTCGATCTGCCGGCCGGCTTGCATCGCCTCCACGGGTGGACGGGCGAGCGCGCTGAACTGCTGCCGGTGGAGGCCGCCAACAGCGCGGACGGTGGCAGTTTTGGTGCCAACCTGTTGGCCGATGCCAGCGGCCGCATTTGGACCCAAAGCGGCGTGTACGACCCCGCCATCAATCGGTTTGAACCGCTGCGTGATGCGGAAGGGGCGGCCCACGGCAACGCCTGGTTCCGCTCCTACGTGCAACTTAAAGATGGACGCCTGCTGTTCGGGGGCAGTCGGGGCCTGCTGGTGGTCGATCCCACCCGCTATCGCCGCTGGCAGTTTCAGCCCGCGGTGCAGCCCAGCCGGCTGCGCATTCGCGGTCAGGACGTGCCCTTGGCGCGTCTGCAGACCAAGCTGGTGCTGGAGCCGGACGAGACCAGTTTCGTGCTGGACTTTGTCGCCATGGATTTGAGCCACCCGCGGCGCAACCGGTACCGACACCGCCTGTTGGGCGTGGACAAGGACTGGGTGGAATCCGACGCCACGGCGCGGCAGGCGGCCTATGGCGGCTTGGCGCCGGGCCGCTACCGCTTGGAGGTGCAGGGCAGCAACCGTGTGGGGGATTGGAGCCCCAACGAACTGAAGCTGGACATCGTGGTGCGGCCGGCGTGGTGGCAGACCTGGTGGGCGCGCCTTGGCGGGGGCGTGCTGGTTCTGGGGGGGCTCTTGCTGGTGGTGCAACTGCGCACGCGGTGGCTGCGTCGTCGCCAAGCCGAATTGGAGTTCCGGGTGCAGGAGCGCACGCAGGCGCTGCGGGAGCTGTCGGATGCGCTGCAGGAAAAAACCCGGGCGCTGGAAAACTCGGCGCAGACCGATCCGCTCACCGGCTTGCACAACCGCCGCTTTGTGACCGAACGGTTGGACGACGATTTGCACTTGGTCGTGCGGCAGTATGAAGAGGCGCAGCGCCAAGGGCAGCAACCGCGAGACGCGGACTTGCTCTTCTTCCTGATTGACGTGGACCATTTCAAGCAGGTCAATGACCAGCACGGGCATGCGGCCGGGGACTCGGTCCTGAAACAAATGCGGGAGCGGTTGCAAGAGGTCTTCCGTGAGTCGGACTACTTGGTCCGCTGGGGGGGCGAAGAATTTCTGGTCGTGGCGCGGGCCAGCCACCGGCGCAGCGCCAGTTTGCTGGCCGAGCGGGCCCGGCGGGCTGTGGCTGACCGGCCCTTTGAGCTGCCCCAGGGACGGACCCTGGTTCGCACCTGTTCGATTGGCTTCGCCTGTTTCCCCTTGTTGCCGGACCAGCCGCGGGCCACGGGCTGGAACCTGCTGGTGGATTTGGCCGATGCGGCGCTGTATCAAGCCAAGCGGGGCGGTCGCAATCAGTGGGCCGGCGTGGTGGATGCCGGGGCCTGGAGCGCCAGCGCCTTGGCGGAGTTGCATCTCAGTGCCGAAACGCTGCCCGACGGGTTGACTGTGGTTTCTGGGCCGCAACCCGAGTCCTGATCCGCAAGATTGGCCCCGGACGGCGAAAGTCCCGAGTGCCGGCGGGGCGGGCCTGCGCTAGGCTGGTGCCATGAACCGCGACATGCTTGCATGGCTGGCGGCCCTGTGGATAGGGCTTGCGGGGGGGGCCTTGCCGGTTGCGGCCGCGGGGCTCGCCGAACCGCGCTTTGAGGCGGTGGGCGACACGGGGTCCATCTCGGATGGGGTGGTGTCGGCCTTGGTGGTGGACCGCCAAGGCTTTCTGTGGATCGGCTCCGCCCTGGGGTTGGTGCGGTTCGACGGTTACGAATTCAAGGCCATCAGCGTGCCCAGCACCCGGGGGCGGCGCAGTGTGGGCACCTTTGTTCGCAGCCTGATGGCCAGCCGGGACGGCCGGCTGTGGGTGGGCACCGACAACGAAGAGCTGGCGGTCTACGACCCGGTGGCCGAAACCTGGCACTTTCTCCGCGGGCAGGAATCGGGCCGGGCGTTCCGCGGCACGATTCGTGCCCTGCTCGAAGACGCCCAGGGGCAGATTTGGGCCGGTACGGTGGGCGGGGGGCTGTATGAGGTCAACCCCGTCGATTTCCGCACCACGCGTTGGGGGGTGGAGCAAGGCTTGCCGGATGACCGCATCCAAACCCTGATGTTGGACAAGCAAGGGCAGGTCTGGGCCGGCACCTGGGGCGGCTTGGCTGTTCGCAAGCCGGGCGGGGCGCGATTTGAGAGCCCGGACGACGATTTGGCACTCAAAGGCCGCTACATCAATGCGTTGCACCAGGACCCGCAGGGGCGCTTGTGGGTCGGCACGCAACGGGGCGAGGTGCTGCGACGCAGTGCCGGTGCTGTGGAGTGGTTGGACCGCGGCGACAGCGGCGCGGGCCCCGTCCATGTGTTCCAAGACATGGCCAACGACGAGATGTGGCTGGGGCGCGGCAACGGGGTGGAAATTCGCCGGCGCAGCACGGGCCAAGCCCTGCAACTGCTGCGACACAGTGTGCACCGGCCCTGGGGCCCCGCCGGGTCCGAAGTGCGGGCCATGACCCTGGACCACAGTGGGGTGCTTTGGATCGGCAGCTATGGGGGCGGGTTGCAGCGCCACACCGCCGACACGCATGCCATTTGGGTGCGTCGAGCTGAGTCGCGCGAAGACTCGGTGCTGGGCGTGCTCGATGCGCGCAGCCTGGTTCAGTTGCCCAGCGGCGAGATCTGGGTCGGGACCAACGAACGCGGGGTGGCCGTTCTGGGGCCCGACCTGACCGTTGTGGCAGAAATTCCCCGCGGACAAGGCGGCTATCCGGGTGGGCGCGTGGGCGGGATTGCCTATGACGGGCGTGGCCAGGTTTGGGTGGCGGCGGACGACAAGGTGGTGCAGTTCGACGCCGCCTCCCGGCGCTTCCAGCGGGTGTTTGCGTTGGGTAAGGGGCGGGTGCGCATCATGCGCGGCGGTGCCGATGGCTCGGTGTGGGCGGGCACGCAAGACGGGGTCTACCGCAGGCGGCCCGGGCAGGAGGCCTTTGAGCGCCTCCGCCTGGGTGAAGGGGAGGTCCTCAAAGGGGACATCAATGCGCTGGCGGAATCGGGCGACGGCCAGATGTGGGTGGGGGGCGAAGGCGGGCTCTTCCAGTGGGCGCCTGGGGAACGGTTTTTGCGCAAGGTGGTGGCGGAACCGGGCGCTGAACTGGAGGACCCCACGGTCCTGGGCCTGCTGGTGGATTCGCGCCAGCACCTGTGGATTGACACCTCGGCGGGGTTACACCGGCTGGTGGAATGGAGCGGTGAAAAAGCGCGGTTTGAGTCCTACAGCCAGCAGCAACAAGGGCTGAATGGCCAGTCGTTTGGTGCCAACTTGCTGGAGGATGGCCGCGGGCGTATTTGGACGCACCGCGGCATGTTCGACCCGGCCGACCACCGGGTGGTGGAACTCAGCGCCGCCGACGGGGTGGACATCGGAACCGGTTGGTTCCGTTCGTACGTGGGATTGCAGGATGGCCGCATGCTCTTTGGCGGCAGCCGGGGCCTCATGGTGCTGGACCCCTTGCGGTTCGCGCCCTGGGCGTACCAGCCCAAGGTCCTGGCCACCGAACTGTGGGTGGACGGCGTTGCCCGCCCCCTGAGCAGTTTGAGCCCCCGCCTGCAGTTGCAACCGAACCACCGCAGCTTCCAGGTTGAATTCAGTGCCATTGACTTCAGCCTGCCGGGCCGCAACCGGTATCGCTATCGGATGCAGGGGGTTGACGCGGAGTGGCTGAAGGCCGACGCGGGGGAGCGCCGGGCGAGCTACGGCGGCTTGAGCCCCGGCCGCTATGTGCTCGAAATTCAAGGCACCAACCGCAATGGCCAATGGAGCCCGCACGCTTTGACCATCGAGGTCGAAGTCTTGCCGGCCTGGTGGCAGACCCTTTGGGCACGGCTGGCGATGGGGCTGCTGGCGGTGCTGGGCATCACCGCCATCGTGCACGTGCGCACCGTGCTCTTGCGCCGGCGTCAACGGGTGCTGGAACAGAGCGTCAAGGAACGCACCGAAGCCCTGGAAGCTGCCACCCGCGCCCTCGAAGAGGCGGCGATGAGTGACCCGCTCACGGGGCTGCGCAACCGCCGCTTCCTGATGGAGCGTTTGGACGACGACCTGCGTTTGGTGCTGCGCCAGCATGAAGAGGCCTTGCGCCAGGGGCGTGCGGCCGCGGACGCCGATTTGTGCTTTTTCATGATCGACATCGACCACTTCAAGCAGGTCAACGACCAACACGGGCACGCCGCCGGGGACTCCGTGCTGGTTCAGATGCGTGAGCGTCTGCAGGAGGTGTTCCGCGAGTCGGATTACCTGGTCCGCTGGGGCGGCGAAGAATTCTTGGTGGTGGCGCGGGCCAGCGACCGACACAGCGCGGCCGAGTTGGCTGAGCGGGCGCGCCGGGCGGTGGCGGAGCGCCCCTTCGAGTTGCCGCAGGGGCGCACCCTGTTGCGCACCTGTTCCATCGGCTTTGCCTGCTATCCGCTGCTGCCCCTCCACCCACGGACTACGGGCTGGACCGTGGTGGTGGATTTGGCGGACGCCGCGCTCTATCAGGCGAAGCGAGGGGGCCGCAACCGGTGGGTTGGCGTGGTGGACGCCGGGAAGTGGACGGTTCAGGCGCTGGCGGACCTGCACCCGAGCGGTGAGGGCTTGCCGGAAGGCTTGAGCGTGGTCAGCGGTCCGTCGGCGGCGACGCCCGGCTGACCGTCAGTTGCAGCCCACGCTGCCGCAGCCGGCATCGGCCTCGGCCGGGGCGGGGGCCACCGGCGTGGGGTGGTCCGGGTCGAAACCCAGGTTTTTCATTGTGAACACCAGGGCGGCGTCCATCATGTCGGCGTGCTGGGGCAGCCACTCGGCCAGGGCGGGCGCCAGATGGCGCATGGGCTCCCATTCCTGACGCTCCACGGCGCAACTGCGTACGTCGCGCATCAGGTCCAGCACCATGCGGTGCTGCTTGGTGTGGCAGTTGTCCGCAGAAAAGCCCGTGGCGGCCATGAAGCCCTCTTCGCGCGCGAAGTGAGCCTGAACGTGCGCGTGCAGCGCGTCAAAAGCGGGCAAGGCGCCCTCGCCGTCGGCCGCTGCGGCCGCGTCCGCGAGCGCGTTGAGCAGGCGCACAAACTCTTCGTGATCGGCGTCGATGTGCGGTTGTTGCAGCACCAACTCGTCGTTCCAGGCTAGGGCAGTCATGGGTGAATTGTCGCAGCCGGGCTGGGTTGGGCCTTGAACCGGGTCAACCGGCCGCTTTCCCCACCCTTGCCAAAAGAAAAGCCGGCCCAGTGGGCCGGCTTGGAGGCGGGGTGCCCCGGGCTTAGCGCATCGAGTAGCTGAAGCTCAGGAAGTAGCTGCGGCCGCGCGGGTCCCCGTAGGTCGGGTCCCAGGTGACCTGGAAGTACCGCGCTTGGTTGGTGAACGGTGGGGCGGTGTTGGCCACGTTCAGCACGCCAAAGCGCAGGCGCATTTGCGGGCTCACCTTGTAGCTGCCGGTCAAGTCCCACAGCGAGTAGGCCTCGACATCGCGGTCGTTCCACTCCGGCGCGGCCAGGCCGGGCACGTTTTGGTCGCGGTAGCCCGACAGGTAGGTGTTGCTCAGCGTCAGGCCGAAGGGGCCGCGGTCCCAGTCCACGCTCACCTTGTGGCGCCAGCGTTGAACGGCCTTGTCGTCCTTGAACTTGCCCAAGCCGTCCACCAGGGGCGAGCGCGGGTCGGTGGCGAACTTGTATTCGGTGACCAGCGTGCCGGCGGCGCTCACCGCAAAGCGGCCGATTTCGGTGGCGGTGCCGCGCCAGTTCAGCGCCACATCAATCCCCGAGGTATTCAGCTTGCCGCGGTTCTCCTTCTTGACGTTGACGTAGTTGACGAAGCCGTCCGAGAAGCGCGCGACGATCTTGGGGTCGTTGTAGTAGACCGGGTTGGTGAAGATGGTCTCTTCGCCGATCTCGCTGATGATGTCCGTCTTGCGGATCGTCCAGTAGTCGATGGACCCGCTCCACTCCCGCGTGGGTTCGAACACCACGCCCACGCTGGCCTGCTTGGATTTCTCGGGCTTGAGGTCAGGGTTGGAGGCGCGGTCCACCGGCATCTGCGCCACTTCGCCCGACACCGGGTCGCGCACAAAGCTGGCGGTGATGCCCGAGCGCAGCGGCAGGAACAACTCGGCCACCGAGGGCGCGCGGAAGCCGGTGCCGAACGAGGCGCGGGCCAGCAGGCTCTTGCTGGGGCGGAAGCTCAGGCCCAGCTTGGGGTTGGTGGTGGAGAGGCTTGGCGAGGTCAGCCCCGTGCGGGCATCGCTCACGCCTTGGTAGCGGTCATGGCGCAGGGCGAACTGGCCCTCCCACTGCTTGGTGAAGGGGGCGCTGATTTCCGCATAAACGCCCGCCACATTGCGCTGGTGGTCGGTGTCCGAGAGCAAGGCGCCCGAGCTGGAGCGGTCTCCCGTGATGTCATTGGCCTTCAGCACATCGGAGGCGCGGAACGCCACCTCTTCGCGGCGCAACTCGGCCCCCAGGGCCAGCATGGCGTCGCCGCCGTCCAATTCGGCCAGCGCACGGGTCAGCTTGCCGTCCAGGCTGGTGGCGCGGCCTTCCGCACGGCGCGAACCGCCGTCCAGGCGAATGGAATTCATGAAGGCTTGACCGGCTGTGCGGTCTGCGGGAGCCTGGAAGGGGTTGTACTGACCGGCCTTCAAGCCGGCTTCCAGTTTGGAGAACGACACCCAGCCCGACAAGTCGGTGTCGGTGACCTGATTGCGGCTGAAGTTCAGGGCCGTGTCGTAGTCCCACTCGCCAAAGTGGCCTTGGGCACCAGCCACGAGGCGGCTGCCCTCGCTCTCGACGCGGCTCACGCGCTTGCCGGCGTCCTCCAACCGGAAGCGGAAGTCCACCGGGGTGGTGATGCCGGTCGCAGCTTGCAGCGAGGCGGGCAGGGTGATGCCCGAGGCGGTGCGGAAGCGCGCCGTCGCCGGCGAGGCTGCGTAGTCGGTTTCGGCGCGGGTCAGCAGCAGCTCGGCAAACAGCTGGTGGTCGGGGGCCACCTGGAAGGTCACGCGGCCCAGGGCGCTGGCCTTGTCCGCCGCCGGGTAGATCTCCGAGCCGGCCACGTAGTCGTAGGAGCAGCCTTCGCGCCCGCCCAGGCCCAGGGCCACGACCGAATTCGGGTTGGGGGCACCCGTGCAAGCGGACTTGCCAAAGTTCACGCGGCGCGAGCCCGAGTTCGGGCCGCCCGGGTTCCAGGTGCCGTTGGCGTTGCTGCCCTTGAGCGCGGTGTTCGGGTTGGCCAGCACGAAGTTGTTCAGCGCCGTCAGCTGCGACGAGGTCAAGTCCACGTTCGCAGGGAACGAGTTGCTGGAGGTTTGCGGCGGCAGGCGGCCGGGCAGGTTGTATTCGCGAATGAAGTCGCGTTGCGTGGCATTGAGCTCGCCGAGCTTTTGCACGTCTAGGTTGAGGAAGGCGTTGAAGCCGTCCTTGCGCAGGTCGCCCACGCCGCCTGACACCGTCAGCGTGGTCTTCTTGGCCCCGCCTTCTTGCGTGTCCAGCGCATAGAGGTTCAGGTCTGCGCCTTGGTAATCCTTGCGGGTGATGAAGTTGATCACGCCGCCCATGGCGTCCGTGCCATAGATGGCCGAGGCGCCGTCTTTGAGCACTTCCACGCGCTGGATCGCGCCGGCGGGGATGGTGTTCAGGTCCACGCCCGCGTTGTCCCCCGGGCTGGCGAAGTTGGCGAGGCGGCGGCCGTTGAGCAGCACCAGGGTCGAGGACACCCCCAGGCCGCGAAGGTTGGCGCCGTTGAAGCCGCGCTGGCCGCCCATCTGGTCACTGACGCTGGCGCCATCGGTCAGGCCGCCCACGTTGGAGGTGATTTTTTGCAGCAGCTCGGCCGCGGTGGTCACGCCGGACTTGGCGATGTCCTCGCGCTTGATGACTTCCACCGGCAGGGCGGTTTCGCCGTCGATGCGCTTGATGCTGGAGCCCGTGACCTCGATGCGTTCGAGCTTGACGTCTTCAGCATGGGCCAGGGGTAAGGCCAGCGCCATCAGGGCGGCGCGGGCGATGGCGTGAAGGGGAACAGGTCGGTTCATGGCGGGGTTCAGGGGTAAGAGGTGGAGAACGCCACGACTCTAGAAACGCGGCCGGCGCGGCCCTACAGGGTTGGCCCCCCGGGGTCGCTTCGCCGCAAGTGGGCGTCGCAAGCCTGCAAGTCCGGCTGGCTGACTTGCGGGATTGCGACATGCACTTGCAAGTGCCCTGTAAATGAGCGCCTTCTGCGGTGCAACCCGCTGGCCCGCGACGCGTGGGGCTGACAACATGCCGGCCATGAACGCAATCCGAACCCTGGTCGCGCTGTTGACCTGTTGGCCGCTGTGGGGGCAAGCCCAGACCGCTGTGGTGGCAGGCGGCGCCCTGCGCTTTGACAACGACGCGGTGTGGCAGCGCATCGTGGACGAGGCCGGAGGGCGCGGCGCGCCCATCGCCGTTTTTGCCACCGCCGCCGGCAACCCGGCGCGCAGCGGCGCGCTGATCGTCGAGGCGCTGCAGCGCCGCGGGGCGCAGGCCCGCTTCATCCCGGTGGCCCCCAAGCTCAAGGGTGTGGACCTCCCACAGCAGCTGAACGACCCGGCGCTGATCGAGCAGGTGCGCCAATCGCGGGGCGTGTTCTTTTCGGGTGGGGCGCAGGAGTTGATCGTGGACACGCTGCAGCCCGGCGGCGAGGCGACGCCGATGCTCCAAGCCATCCGTCAGGTGTTCGACCGAGGCGGCGTGGTGGCGGGCACCAGCGCGGGCGCGGCCATCATGAGCCGCATGATGTTCCGCGACGCCCAGGACAACCACCAGATCCTCAAAGGCCGCTGGCGCGCGGGCCAGGAGTACGACCGCGGCCTCGGCTTTGTGGGGCCGGACTTGTTCATCGACCAGCACTTCTTGAAGCGCGGGCGCATCGGGCGCCTGCTGCCGGCCATGCAGGCGCTGGGCTATGGCGTGGCCCTGGGGGTCGAAGAGAACTCGGCCGTGGTGGTCAAGCAGGGCGAGGTGGAGGTCATCGGCCAACGAGGGGCCTTGCTGGTGGATTTGCGCGAGGCCGTGCGCGACGCCCGTGAGCCCCATTTCAACCTGAAGGGCGCCGTGCTCAGCTACCTGGACAGCGGCGACCGCCACCACCTGGGCACGGGCGTCACCACGCCCTCGGCCCACAAGCTGCGCGAACCCCGGCTGGACCCCGCAGCTCCCGACTTCAATCCTGGATTGCAGGGCGAGCCGTACTTCCTGGACATTCTGGGCGACCAGACCGTGGTGACCGCCATGGCCCACCTGATCGAGGGCGGCCTGCCCGAGGTGCGCGGCCTGGCCTACCGGGCCCGCCCGCGCCCGGACGATGAGGCGCCCGAGCTGGGCTTTGAGTTCCGCCTCTACACGGGCCCCGGCACGGTCGGTTGGTTCACCGGGGCCCGGGGTGGCGAGGACTACACCCTGCTCAAGGTTCGCCTCGACGTGCGCCCCGTGCGCGTGGTCCAGCCCCTGGTCCAGCCTTGGGCCCCGCCTGAGCCAGCTGCTCCCTCCCGTTGACCCTTCCGTTAAACGTTTCGCAGGCCTCGTGCCTGCCTCCCCATGCACACCCAATTCCATGAACTGCCGGCCGGCAGCGTGGGCACGCAGCGCCGTCTGCGCAGCCTGCACTTCGGGGCCCAGGCCACCGGCCGCAAGGCCTACCTGCAAGCTGCCTTGCACGCGGACGAAGTCCCGCCCCTGCTGGTCGCGCAGCACCTGATCGAACGCCTCGCGGCGGCCGAGGCGGCCGGCGCCATCCCCGGCGAGATCGTGCTCGTGCCCATGGCCAACCCGATTGGTCTGAGCCAGGACTTGCAGGGCTCGGCCCTCGGGCGCTTTGACCTGGCCAGCGGGCTGAACTTCAACCGCGACTTCCGCGACCTCACAGGCGCCCTGAAGCGCGGGCTGGAGGGGCAGCTCACGGCGGACGCGGCCGAGAACACCCGGCGCATCCGTGCAGCCGCGCGGGCCGAGCTGGAGGCCTGGGAGCCGCAATCGGAAGCCGAAGCGCTGAAGAAGCTGCTGCAAGGCCTGGCACTGGACGCCGATCTGGTGCTGGACCTGCACTGCGACAACCAAGCCGTGCTGCACGTCTATACGGGCACGGCCAACGTGCCCGCCCTGCAGCCGCTTGCGGCCTACCTGGGGGCCCAGGCCCTGCTGACCTGCGACCTGGCCGGCGGTGACCCCTTCGACGAAGCCCTGACCCGCCCGTGGTGGGAGCTGGCCACGCACTTTGCGGGTCGCCACCCTATCGCCCTGGGCTGTGTGGGCGGCACGGTGGAGTTGCGCGGCGAGACCGAGGTCTCCCACACCCTGGCGGCGCAGGACGCGAGCGCGCTGATGGACTACCTGACCCAGCAAGGTCACCTGGACGGCCCCGTGCCGCCGCTGCCAACGGGTTGTGGGGCCACACCCCTGGAGGGGGTGGATGCCGTGGTGGCGCCCTGCGCCGGCGTGCTGGTCTTTGCCGTGCAACCGGGGGACTGGGTCGAGGCGGGGCAGCTGGTGGTGGAGGTCATCGACCCGCTGACCGACGCCCGCACCCCCTTGCACGCCCGCGCCACCGGCCGTTGTTTTGCCCGCACCGCTCGGCGTTATGCCACACGGGGCATGCGCTTGGCCAAGGTGGCCGGGCCCACTCCCATCCGTTCTGGAAAGCTCCTCTCACCATGAAGCTGCGCCTGCCCAATACCTACGTTTTGTTGTTCGCGCTGCTGGCGCTGATCGCCCTGATGACCTGGGTCGTCCCCGCCGGGCGCTTCGACACCCAGCTGGTCGAGGGCAAAAAGATCATCGTCGCGGGCTCCTACCACGTGGTGGAGTCCAAGCCTCAGGGCCTGGTGGCGCTGCTGACTTCGCCCATCCGGGGCTTTGTCGAGGCCGCGCAAATCATCGGCTTTGTGCTGATCGTGGGCGGGGCTTTTGCCGTGCTGCAAAAGACCGAGGCGATCGACTCGCTGATCAAGTCGGTGGCCAAGGCCCATTCGCGCTCGCCCTTGGTGCGGGCGGCGGTGATTCCGGTGTTCGTCACCCTGTTCTCGCTGGGTGGCGCGACGTTTGGCATGGCGGAGGAGGCCATCCCCTTCGTGCTGATCTTCATCCCGCTGGCGCTGGCGCTGCGGTATGACACGCTGACGGGCGTGGCCATTCCCTTCGTGGGCTCCCAGGTGGGCTTTGCCACGGCATTTCTGAACCCCTTCAACGTGGGCGTGGCGCAGGGCATCGCCGGCGTGCCCATGTTCTCGGGGATTGGCTTTCGGGCCCTCTGCTGGGCGATTGCCACGGGCCTGACCATTGGCTTTCTGGTCTGGTGGGCGCGCCGCGTGCAGCGCGCGCCGCAACTCAGCCCCACCTACGAGATGGACCAGGAGCGCCGCCGCACCCTGGACCTGGCCAGCTTTGAGCAGTTCAGCGGCATGAGCGTTCGGCACCAGGCGGTGCTGGCGCTCTTCGTGCTCACGCTCGGCGCCATGATCGTCGGCGTGGTTCGCTATGGCTGGTACATCGACGAAATCGCGGCGCTCTTCTTTGCCATGGCGATCGGCGTGGCCCTGGTGGGGCGGCTCGCGACGGACGAGTGGATTGGCGCCTTTGTGCAAGGGGCCAAGGACTTGGTGGGCACGGCCCTGGTGATTGCGCTGGCCAAGGGCACGGTGATCCTGATGCGCGAAGGCCAAATCATCGATACGCTGCTGAACGCGCTCGCGCCGCTGGTGGAGTCCAGCAGCCCGGTGTTCTCGGCCCACAAGATGTTTGCGATTCAGTCGGTGATCAACTTCTTCATCCACTCCGGCACCGGTCAGGCGGCCCTGACCATGCCCATCATGGCGCCGCTGGCCGACCTGGTGGGGGTGACGCGGCAGACCGCCGTCCTGGCCTTCCAGTTCGGCGAGCTGACCACGCCCATCATCCCGACCTCAGGCATCACCGTGGGGGTGCTGGCGCTGGCCGGTGTGCCGTTCGGGCGCTGGGTGCGGTGGATGCTGCCGCTGCAAGGTCTTTACCTGGTCATGGCCCTGGTGCTGCTGGCCATTCCACACTGGATCGGCTGGTGATGCAGACGCAGCGCGTCGCCCTCTGTTTGCTGCCGGGCTTTTCGCTCCAGGCGCTGGCGGGGGTGCACGACGCGCTGACGGCCGCCAACGAGCTGCTGGACGACTGCCAGTACGAGCTCCGCTTGTTGGGGGGCGGCTTGGTGGCGGCGACCGGCGGGGCCCGCGTGGCCACGGTGTCCCCCGATCTGGAAGCGGACGCCCCCTGGGCCGCGGCCTTTTTGCTGGGCTCACCCTCGGCGCTGGAGGAGGGGCCGGTGGTGCGCGAGTGGCAGCGCCTGTGTCGCCGCTGGGCCGCGCAAGGCGCGGTGCTGGCGGGGGTGGACGGCGGCGCCTCCGTGCTGGCCAGCCTTGGCTTGCTGGATGGGCAGCGGGCCTGCGCCTCCTGGGCGCTGTTGGACACCCTGGCGCACCGCCACCCTGGGGTGGCCTGGGCCCAGGGTTTGTGGGAGATCAGCTTGGACGGCCGCTGGCTCACCGCTGCGGGTGGGGGCGCCGCGTTGGACCTGACGGCCGCGTGGCTGGTGCAGCGCCACGGTGAGCGCCTGGGTCCCGAGCTCGCCTGGGCGCTGGGCGTGCGCGGCTTTCGCGGGCGGGACGAGCGCCAGCGTGCGCTGGAGCCGCGCGCCAACCACCCCAAGCTGGCCGAGGCCCTGGCCCTGATGGAGGCCAACCTGGGTGAGCCCCTGCCCACCGAAGACATCGCACGGCTGGTGGGCGTTTCGCGCCGGCAGCTGGAGCGGGTCTTCAAGCAGCACCTGGGCGTGTTGCCCCTGCGCCACTACCTGGATTTACGCCTGCAACGCGCCCGCCGCCTGCTGCAGCAGTCCAGCCAGTCCATCCTGCAAATCGGGCTGTCCTGCGGTTTTTCCTCGGGCCCGCACTTCTCGAATGCCTATCGGGCCCATTTCGGCCACACCCCGCGGGACGAACGCCGGTTGCGCGGCGCCGGCGCGGAGGAGATTCCGACTCATGAGTGACTTCCTGTTGCGGCCGGTGGCGCCGGCCGACCTGCTCGCGCTGATGCGCATGGCCGCCGCCAGCGCGGATGGCATCAGCTCGCTGCCGCACGACGAAGCGCGGCTGGCCGCGCGCATCCAGGCCTCGCGCCACAGCTTTGCCAGCGCAGACGACGCCAGCGGGGAGGAGACCTACCTCTTCGTGCTCGAAGACCTGCAGCGGGGCGCGGTGGTGGGCTGCTCCGGCATCGCCGCCAGCGCGGGCTTTTACGACCGCTTTTACAGCTACCGCAACGAGTTCGTGGTGCACGCCAGCCAGGCCCTGGGCGTGACCCAGCGCATGCACACGCTGCACCTGTGCCACGACCTCACCGGCTGCACCTTGCTGACCTCGTTCTACCTGGCGCCGGAGTACGACCAGGGCCCGGCGGCCCAGCTGCTGTCGCGAGCCCGCCTGCTGTTCATCCACGCCCACGCGGAGCGCTTTTCAAGCCGCATTGCGGCGGAGAACCCCGGCGTCGTGGACGCCCAAGGCCAAAGCCCTTTCTGGGACGCCGTGGGCCGGCGCTTCTTCGGCATGGACTACCCGCAGGCCGAGTCCGTGGTGGGCGGGCGCAGCAAGGCCTTCATCGCCGACCTCATGCCCCCGTCCCCGCTCTACGTGGCCCTGCTGCCCGAAGCCGCGCAGTGGGCCTTGGGGCAGTTGCACCCGGTGGGGGAGCTGCCGTTCTCCATCCTCGCCGACGAAGGCTTTGACGCCGACACCTATGTGGACATCTTCGACGGCGGCCCCACGGTGGATGCCCCCCTGGCCAGCCTGCGCACGGTGCGCCATGCGCGCTGGCACACGGTTCAGCCCCAAGGCGTCGCCCCGCCGGCGGCCGGGGTTCCCAGCCTGCTGGTGCGCCCCGAGCGCGGCCGCTTTGCCGCGCTGCTGGGCACCGTCGGCACCCACTTGAGCGCCGCGGCCGTGGCCCGGGCCGAAGGGCAAGCCGGCGAGCGCTGGCTCTGTGCGCCGCTCGATCCTGTGGAGGGCGAAGCATGAAGGACCTGACCCTTGCCCGCATCACCCCGCGCCTGGGCCTGGACCTGCCGCGCTACCACCTGCGCCTGGGGCGTGTGGTGCATGCGGCCGCGGAGCTCCAGCTCTTCCGCGTCCAGACCACGCTTTTGCTGAGCAACGACCTGACGGGCGAGACCGAGTTGCACCTCAGCCCGGACGCCCTCGACCCCGCCCCCGCGGTGGAGGCCGCGCAGCGCCAAGCGGCGGCCGCGCCGGCGCAGCATGGCAGCCAGCTGGTGGTGGAGTTGCCGGGCTGGCGCGATGCGGCCGGCCGCAGCCCGTTTTGGGAGGCCTTCGGCGCGCGCTTTTTTAAAGGCGACCCGGCCGCCGCCGAAGCCCAGCTGGGCCCCGCCTGGCGCACGCATTTGGCGGCCCTGCTGCCGCGACAACTGGTTTACCTCTCCTTCCTGGGCGAGGCAGCCGAAGCCTGCGCGGGCCGCGTGCGGGCCGACGCCGAGCCGCTCGTCCAAGCCCTCAGCGCGCTGGGCTTTGAGCCCAGTGGGCAGCTGAGGTTGGACGATGGCGGGCCGGTGATGCGGCGGCGGCTGCAGTTGTCCGGCCCAGTTGATTCGACGATGCGATGACAAGGGGGCAGCGCGTTTAGAGTGGGCCTTTCCTTCGAGGTAGGTCCAACTCCATGACTTGGCAAAAGACGGAGCGAATGGCGGGTGGGCAGGTCAGCGCAGGCTTATGGGTGGGCCTCCTGGCCCCTTTTGCTCTGGTGGCCTGCAGCACCCCGCAAAGTATGAGCGCAGCGGAACTGGCATCAATCGGCCTACAAGATGGCACGAGGTACTGGGAGGCGCAACAGAAGCTCGCCCAACGGGGCTATCGCTGTTACGTCACGGGAGCTGCCCGAGAGCACTTCGATTGCACGCTGACGACGGGATATTTCCCCTCCTGCGTGTTGCGTGTCACTTTCGCGGTTGACGAGAAAAACCGGGTGTCGAGGCTGACTGTGAGCGAACCGGCATGCATCGGAACGCCATAAGCGGGCAGACCCTTCGTATGTCTATTTCCCCTCACGCATACCGCGTCGCCCGCCCCTCGCGCACAAAGCCATAGAGCGCCATGCCGCAGGCCTCGGCGGCGCGCACGGCCAGTCCCGTCGGGGCGCTGACGGCGGCCAGCAGGCCGCAGCCCACGCGGGCGGTTTTGTGGACGAGCTCGTAGCTGGCGCGGCTGGTGACCAGAAAGCCACCGTCGGCCGGGTTCAGGCCGTGGCGGGCCAGGCGGCCGATGAGTTTGTCCAGCGCGCAGTGGCGGCTGGCGTCTTCGGCCACGGTGTGGATCGTGCCTTGGGCATCGATCCACGCGGCGGCGTGGGCCCCGCCCGTGCGGGCGTTGAGCGGTTGGTGGCGCGGCAGCGCTTGCAGCGCGCGGGCCAGCGCACCTTCCGCCAGTTCGATGGGGGTGAGCCGCCCGGCCGGCAGGGTGAGTAGGCTGCGCTGGTCTTCGATGCCGCACAGGCCGCAGCCCCCCGGCGCCGCCCCCAGGCGACGCCGCTGGCGCAGGGCGTCCAGCCGGTGCTCGGGCAGCTCCACGAACACGCTCAAACCCGCGCCGGTGGGCACGGCGTGCAGCTCGCCCACCTCGCTTGCCCGCTCCACCAAGCCCTCGCTCAAACAAAAGCCGAGGGCCAACTCTTCGGCCAGCAGCGGCGTGGCCATCAGGGTCAGCGCCACGCTGTCGTTGAACACCAGGGTGATGGGCGCCTCTTCAACCAAGGGCTCGCGCGCCGGCTGGCCCGTGCCGCCCAGCGCGCAGACGGCGCTCTGCCCGTCAGCAAAGGCGTCGAGCGGGGGCAGGGCCCAGCTTGGCGCGGAGGGTTGGCTCATGCCACCGGATGCAAGCGCACCGGCAGCGCCTTGGCCGCGGGCGTGCGGGCGCCTTCGGCGACGAGGCCCAGGGGCACCAAGGGGGTGGCCTCGGGGAAGTAGGCGGCGGCGCAGCCGGCGGCCATGTCCAAGGCCCGCAGCTCAAACCCACGCAGCCAGCGCGTGCGGCCATCGTCGATGGGCAGGCCTTCGATGTCGACTTTTTGCCCTGCGTGCAAGCCCAGGCGCTGCAATTCCGCGGGGCTCAAGAACACCACCTCGCGGGTGCCGAACACGTTGCGGTAGCGGTCGTCCTGCCCGTACACCGTGGTGTTGAACTGGTCGTGACTGCGCACCGTCATCAAGAGCAGAACGCGGGCGTGTTCGCTGGCGGGCAAACGGGCGCAGGCCCGCTCTCGGACCCCGTTCACCCGCAGCGCCTGCGGGGTGAGCTGGGCCCGGCCCGTGGGCGTCCGCCATTGGCGGTGCGCGGCCGGGTTCGGCAGCCAAAAGCCTCCGTCGTGGCTCAGCTTGAGGTTGAAGTGCTCGAACCCATCAAAGACCCCCGTTTGACACTGTTCGATCACATCGCGCAAGCGCGCGTAATCGGCCGCCCATTCGCGCCACGGAATGCTGCCGTCGTGCAAGAGCGCATGGCCGAGTTGGGCCACCAGCGCGGGCTCGCCCAGCATGTCGGGCGACAAGGGTTCTTGCATGCCGCGCGAGGCGTGCACCATGCTCATTGAGTCTTCCACGCTGACCACTTGCACCCGGCCGTCGGGGGCCCGGTCGAGATCGGTTCGGGCCAGGCAGGGGAGCAAAAGACCGGTGCGACCGGGGTGCAGGTGGGTGCGGTTGGGTTTGGTGGCGATGTGCAGGGTGAAATCGCTGGCGGAGATGCCTGCCAGCACCCGCGGGGCATCGGCCCCGGCCACGCCGAAGTTGCCCCCGAGGCTCAGCAGGGCCCGCACCGAGCCATTCAGAAGCCCCTGCGCCACGCCCACGGCATCTAGGCCCCGAGCGCGCGTCAACCGCAGGCCGGGCAGGGCGGCTTCCTGGTTGTCCAGCCAGCGATCAGGGACCGCGTAGGTACACCCCATGGTGCGGTCGCCCTGCACGTTGCTGTGTCCGCGCACCGGGACGACGCCGGTGCCGGGCCGCCCGATCATGCCGCGCAGCAGTTGCAGGTTCACCAAGGTCTGAATGGTCGCGACCGCGTGCTCATGGTGGGTTAGCCCCATGCACCAGGTGACGAGGGTGGCGCGTGCGGAGGCCAGTTCGTCTGCAAGTTCGGTCAGCGCGGTCCGGCTCAGGCCGCTGGCCGCCTCGAGGTCTGCCCACTGGTGGTTTCGCAGGTGGGCGAGCACCGCTTCCAGACCTTCTGTGTGCTCCCGGATGAAGGCATGGTCAAAGACGACGCGGCCCGCCTCCTCCCATTCGAGCCACTGTTTCATCACGGCGAGCAGCGCGGCCTGGTCCCCGCCCACGGCGACGGGGATGACGCGCTTGGCCACTTGATGGCCGCGATCGGTCAGCATTTCGCGGATCGACTTCGGGTCGGCGAAATTGACGAAGCCGCGCTCCACCAGCGGGTTCAGCGCCAAAACGGTGGCGCCCCGCTTGCTGGCTGCATGCAGGGTGCCCATGAAGCGGGGGTGGTTGGTGGCGGGGTTTTGGCCGATGACCAAGATGCAGTCCGCCACCTCAAAGTCGCTGAGCTGGGCCGTGCCCTTGCCCACGCCGATCTGGGCCTTCAACGCCACGCCCGAGGGCTCGTGGCACAGATTGCTCGAGTCGGGCAGATTCGCCGATCCGTATGCCCGCGCGAGCAACTGCCACAAGAACGCCGCCTCATTGCTGGCCCGCCCTGAGGCGTAGAAGGCCACGCGGGTGGGTTCCAGCAGGCGCAATTCCGTTGCGGCCAGTCGCAGGGCTTCGGGCCAGGGAAGGGGTTCGAATCGATCCGTTTCGGCGTTGTAGCGCAGGGGTTCGGTCAGGCGCCCGGCCGCTTCAATATCCCGATCACGCCATCGGCGCAACTCGGTCAAGGTGTGCTGCGCAAAAAATGCCGCATCCGCCCGCTTGGGGGTCATCTCCCAGGCGATGGCCTTCTGGCCTTGTTCGCAACTGTCGGGCCCGAAGCTACCGGGACGGTCCGGAAAGGCACAGCCCGGGCAATCAAAGCCATTGGGCTTGTTGGCCTTCAAAAAGCTCCGCACCACCTTCAGCGGAATCCCCTGCTGCTGAAAGGCGTCGAAGGCCGCCTTCACGGCGCCCCGGCCGCCGGCGGGGGCGTCGTAAACGCCTTGGGCCGTGAGCGCGCCCTGGCCGCCGGCGGGGGCATCTTTCACGCCGTGGTGGGGGGCGACCGCGTCGCTGCTCTCAGGCTTGTCGACGGGGGAGTTCACGCCGGCAGGAACCCTTCAACCGACAGGTAGCGCTCGCCGGTGTCGTAATTGAAGCCCAGCACGCGGGCGCCGGGTTTGAGTTTGGGCAGTTGCTGTTCGATGGCGCGCAGCGTGGCGCCGCTGCTGATGCCCACCAGCATGCCTTCCTCGCGGGCGCAGCGGCGCGCCATCTCGCGGGCGGGCTCGGCTTCGACTTGAATCACGCCATCCAGCACGCTGGTGTCCAGATTCACGGGAATGAAGCCGGCGCCGATGCCCTGGATGGGGTGGGGCGAGGGCTGCCCGCCGCTGATGACGGGGCTTTGCGCCGGCTCCACCGCGAAAACTTGCAACTGCGGCCAATGCTGCTTGAGCACGCGCGCGCAACCGGTCAAGTGGCCGCCCGTGCCCACGCCCGTGATGAGCGCATCCAGACCGTCCGGGAAGTCCCGCAGGATCTCTTGCGCGGTGGTGCGAACGTGCATCTCAATATTGGCGGGGTTCTCGAACTGCTGGGGCATCCACGAGCCGGGGATGCTCTCCAGCAGCTCTTGCGCCTTGGCGATGGCGCCCTTCATGCCCTTCTCGCGCGGGGTCAGCTCAAAGCTCGCGCCGTAGGCCAGCATCAGGCGGCGGCGCTCGACGCTCATGCTGTCGGGCATCACCAAGATCAGCTTGTAGCCCTTGACGGCGGCCACCATGGCCAGACCGACGCCGGTGTTGCCGGATGTGGGTTCCACGATGGTGCTGCCCGGGCGGAGCAGGCCCGCGGCTTCCGCGGCTTCGACCATGCCCAGGGCAATCCGATCCTTGATTGACCCCCCGGGGTTGGCGCGCTCGGCCTTGATCCACACCTCCGCTTGGGCGCCAAAGAGCCGGTTGATGCGCACATGGGGCGTGTTGCCAATGGTGTCGAGGATGGAACGGGCTTTCATGAAGGCTCCAAGAAGGGGGCTGGGACCAGCCGCCACTTTAGCGACTCAGGCTGACGGTGGCCACGAAGGTTTGGCATGGAACCTGCAAGACCGCAGGGGGTGAACCAACCGACGTTTTCTTCTTTGCGGGTGCTCGTGGTCGACGACGGGGCCCACCGGGTGCGTTTGATTGCTGAAACGCTGATTCAGCAGGGCCACGAGGTGGTTGCGGTGCTGGACGAAGCCACGCGCATCTTCGAGGCCGTCCAGCGACAACGGCCTGACATCGTCATCGTCGATGCCGAGGCGCCCGGCCGCGACACCCTGGAGCACCTGGCGACGCTGCATGACTCCCTGCCGCGGCCGGTGCTCATGTTTTCAGAGGACGCGCGGGCCGTGACCGTTCGGGACGCCTTGAAGGCCGGGGTCAGCGCCTATGTGGTGGCGGGCTTGCGGCCGGAGCGCTTGGAGGCCGTGATGGCAGTGGCCTGCGCACGGTTTGACCAAGACCGCGCCCTGCGCGAGGAATTGCAAAGCGCCCAGCTTCAACTGGCGGCTCGCAAGCAAATTGAGCGCGCCAAGGGGCTGCTCATGCAAGAGCAAGGATTGAGCGAAGAGCAAGCCTACGCCCGTTTGCGGCGATTGGCCATGGACCGCTGTGAAACGCTGGCGCAGGTGGCGGAGCGTGTGGTGGAGGCGGCGAAGTTGCTGCGCTCTTGAACCGTGCACCTGCCCCAACCTGTGTCGCGAAATGCACCAGCTTGGAGCAAAGCGCCCTGCGAACGGCCGCAACGAGGCCCGAGGTTGGCCTTGAAACGGGTTGGCACAAGGCTTGCAATGACGAAGGAGACCTCGGCACTGTGGGCGGGGGTCTTGGGCAAAGGCGTCCAGCAACTGTTGAGGGCAATCGGCAAAAACCGAGCGCTCGTCGACGGTCTGCTGAGACGCCTTTTTTTGTTTGTTTCTGGAGACTACGCATGACCCCCACCTTTCCCCCTGCTGATCGCAGTCGTCGCCACTGGCTGGGCACCGGTGCCCTGGCCGCCGCCACCCAGGTCATGCCGCAGGCGTGGGCGCAGGGCAGCGATCGCCCGGAGAAAGAAGAAGTCCGATTGGGCTTCATCCCGCTCACGGACTGCGCGTCGGTGGTGATGGCCTCGGTGCTGGGCTTCGATCGCAAGCACGGCATCAAGTTTGTGCTCAGCAAAGAAGCCAGTTGGGCGGCCGTCCGAGACAAGCTGGTGAACGGCGATCTGGACATGGCGCATGTGCTGTATGGCTTGGTCTATGGCCTTCATCTGGGGGTCGGTGGCCCCAAGAAAGACATGGCGGTGCTGATGACTCTGAACCGCAACGGCCAGGCCATTACCCTGTCCAAGGCTTTGGCGGACAAGGGCGCGGTCGACGGGGCTTCGCTGGCCAAACTCATGGCGCGGGAGAAGCGCGAGTACACCTTTGCGCACACCTTCCCGACGGGAACCCACGCGATGTGGCTGTATCACTGGTTGGCCACCCATGGCGTGAATCCGCTTCAGGACGCCAAGGTCATCACCGTCCCGCCGCCCCAAATGGTCGCCAACATGCGGGTGGGCAACATGGATGGGTATTGCGTGGGGGAGCCTTGGAACCACCGCGCCATCTTGGATGGCATCGGTGTCACCGCAGCCACGACCCAAGACATTTGGCCGGACCATCCTGAGAAGGTTTTGGGCGCGTCACTCGACTTTGTGCGCCGGCACCCGAACACGGCGCGGGCCGCCATCCTGGCGGTGTTGGAGGCCGGGCGGTGGATTGATGCGAGCTTGAAGAACAAGCAGCAAATGGCCGAAACCATTGCGGAGAAGAGCTACGTCAACACCGCGGTGGATGCGATCAATCAGCGCATCCTGGGGCGTTATCAGAACGGGCTGGGCAAGACCTGGGACGACCCGCGTCACATGAAGTTCTTTGATGACGGCGAGGTGAACTACCCCTACCTTTCCGACGGGATGTGGTTCCTCACGCAGCACAAGCGCTGGGGCCTCCTCAAGAGCCACCCGGATTACCTGGGGGTGGCCAAGACCATCAACCAGACCGAGCTCTATACCCAAGCGGCAGCCCAACTCAAAGTCAGCGTCCCCAAGAGTGGCCTGCGCAGCAGCAAGCTCATCGACGGCACGGTGTGGGATGGCAAGGCGCCCGCCCAGTACGCGGACTCTTTCAAGATCAAAGCGGCCTGAAGCCGAGAAAGCGAGTTGGCCATGGTGGCAGCTGTGTTTCATGCGCCCGAAGCGTCGGGCGCCGTGCGGGAGGCGCGCCACGTGCCGGCCGCGACCTCGGAATCTCCACTCGAGCGCCGCCGGCCCGCGCCGCCGCGGTGGGTTTTGCGCTGGATCGCCCCCGTACTCGGGCTGGCCTTGTTGGTGGGCGTGTGGGCGCTCCTGACGCAAAAGGGCGGGGCGTTTCCCACCCCACGGGCGACGTTCGACGCTGCCCTGCACCTGTTCTCTGACCCGTTCTATCGCAAGGGCCCCAACGATGTGGGCATTGGCTGGAACATTCTCAACAGCTTGCAGCGCGTGGCCTTGGGTTTTGGTCTGGCGGCGCTGGTGGGCATTCCCCTGGGATTTGCCATCGGGCGCTTCCGCTTCCTGGCTCAGATGCTGGGGCCGCTGATCAGTTTGTTGCGTCCCGTGAGTCCGTTGGCTTGGTTGCCCATCGGCCTGTTGGTGTTCAAAAGCGCTGACCCAGCGGCGATCTGGACGCTTTTTATCTGCTCCATCTGGCCCATGATCCTCAACACGGCCCAGGGCGTGCAGCGCGTGCCGCAGGACTACCTGAATGTGGCCCGGGTGCTGAATCTTTCCGAGTGGCGCGTCATCACGCGCATCTTGTTCCCGGCGGTTCTGCCCTACTTGCTGACTGGGGTTCGTTTGTCGGTGAGCACGGCCTGGTTGGTCATCGTCGCCGCGGAAATGCTGACCGGTGGCGTCGGGATCGGGTTCTGGGTTTGGGACGAATGGAACAACCTCAATGTGCAGCACATCCTGATTGCCATCTTTGTGATCGGCTTTGTGGGGTTGCTGCTTGAACAACTGCTGATGGCGCTGGCCAAAAGGGTGTCCCATGATGAATGTTGAGAACGTGGAAATGGTCTTTTCCACCCCGCGCGGTCCCTTTCACGCGCTGCGTGACATCAACCTTCGGATTGAAGCGGGCGAGTTGGTGGCGCTGATTGGTCACAGCGGCTGTGGCAAGAGCACCTTGCTCAATCTGATGGCCGGCCTGGTTCAGCCCACCCGTGGCGTGCTGATTGGGTATGGGCGGGAGATTGCCCGGCCGGGTCCGGATCGCGCCATGGTGTTTCAGAACCACTCGCTACTGCCTTGGCTCTCTTGTTTCGACAACGTTCTGCTGGCGGTGGAGAGCGTGTTTGGTCGCCGGGAAAGCCGTTCGCAACTGAAAGCGCGGGCCCAAGCGGCGCTGGAGCTGGTGGGCATGGCTCCCGCGGCGACCAAGCGCCCTGGGGAGATCAGCGGCGGCATGAAGCAGCGCGTGGGCATTGCCCGCGCCTTGGCCATGGAGCCCAAGGTACTGCTGATGGACGAGCCCTTCGGGGCTTTGGATGCCCTGACCCGCGCCAAGCTGCAGGATGAGCTCTTGGCGATACAGGGCGCCACCGGCTGCACGGTGGTGATGGTGACGCACGACGTGGATGAAGCGGTGCTGCTGTCGGACCGCGTGGTGATGATGACCAATGGCCCCGCCGCCACGATCGGGGAGGTTCTGCGTGTGGACTTGCCGCGACCGCGCGACCGCGTGCATCTGGCTACCGATCCCACCTACATGGCGGCGCGCCGCGCGGTCTTGGACTTTCTGTACACCCGTCACAGCCATCCGGAGGCCGCATGAAAAAGCCGCATCTGGTGCTGGTGGGCAATGGCATGGCGGGCGTGCGCACGCTGGAAGAGTTGCTCAAGCTGGCGCCCGACCTGTACGACATCACCGTGTTCGGCGCGGAGCCGCACCCGAACTACAACCGCATCTTGCTCAGCCCCGTTCTGGCGGGCGAGCAGACGCTGGACGAGATCGTTCTGAACCCCGTCTCTTGGTACCAAGAGCACGGCATTCGTTTGCATCTGGGTAAAAAGGTCGCCCACATTGACCGGGTGCGCCGTCGGGTGGTCGCCGAGGATGGCACCTCGGCGGACTACGACCGCTTGCTCTTGGCCACGGGCTCGCTGCCGTTCATCCCGCCGGTGCCGGGCCATACGCTGGACGGCGTTGTGGCCTACCGGGACATCGCCGACACGCAGGCCATGATCGATGCGGCGGCCAAGTACCGCCATGCGGTGGTGATCGGCGGTGGCCTGTTGGGACTCGAAGCGGCGAATGGCTTGATGTTGCGGGGGATGCAAGTCACCGTCGTGCACCTGGGCGACTGGCTGATGGAGCGGCAACTCGACGCCACCGCCGCGCAGTTGCTGCAGCGCTCGCTCGAGGCGCGCGGGCTGCGCTTCCGTACCGGAACGCAGACCCAAGCCCTCATCGGTGACAAGTTCAACGGGTCTGGCGGGCGGGTGATGGCCGTGCAGTTCAAGGGGGGGGAAGAGATCCCCGCAGATTTGGTGGTGATGGCCGCCGGGATTCGCCCCAACACGGAACTGGCCGAGCAAGCGGGCTTGCACTGCCAACGCGGTATCGTCGTCACCGACACCCTGCAGACGGTGACCGATCCGCGCATCTATGCGCTGGGCGAGTGTGCGTCCCACCGCGGCGTGGCCTATGGCTTGGTGGCGCCGCTGTTTGAGCAAGGCAAGGTCTGCGCCACGCACTTGGCGCAGTTCGGCATCGGTCGCTACACCGGGTCCCAGACCAGCACCAAACTCAAGGTTACCGGCATCGACCTCTACAGCGCGGGCGACTTCCTGGGGGGTGAGGGCACCGAAACCATCGTCATGAGCGACCCCTTCGCCGGGGTCTATAAGAAGCTCGTGGTCAAGGGCGACAAGCTGGTGGGCGCCTGTCTGTACGGGGATACCGTGGACGGCAGCTGGTACTTCAAGCTGCTGCGCGAGGGCCGAACGATTGCAGACATTCGCGATCGCTTGATGTTCGGGGAATCCAACCTGGGCGATGCGGGGCACCAAGGGCAGAGCAAGGCCGCCACGCTTCAGGACAGCGACGAAGTCTGTGGCTGCAATGGCGTCACCAAGGGCAGCATCTGCAAGGCCATCAAGGAAAAAGGCCTTTTCACGCTGGACGAGGTGCGCAAACACACCAAGGCCAGCGCCTCGTGTGGGTCGTGCACCGGCCTCGTGGAGCAGCTCATCATGGCGACGGCGGGCGGCGACTACTCCGCCGCCCCCCGGAAAAAAGCGCTGTGCGGCTGTACGGACGCCAGTCATCAAGACGTGCGGGAGGCCATCGTCAAGGGGCACTTGCTGACGCGGGCCGAGGTGTTTCGGGCGCTGGACTGGAAAACGCCCAGCGGGTGCCCCACTTGCCGACCGGCCCTCAACTACTACCTGATCAGCACCTGGCCCAAAGAGGCCCAGGACGACCCGCAAAGCCGCGCCATCAACGAGCGCAGCCACGCCAACATCCAAAAGGATGGGACCTACAGCGTGATCCCGCGCATGTGGGGCGGCGAAACCAACAGCAGCGAGTTGCGGCGCATCGCGGACGTGGTGGACAAGTTCCAAATCCCCACCGTCAAGGTCACGGGGGGCCAGCGCATTGACTTGCTCGGTATCAAAAAGGAAGACCTGCCGGCCGTCTGGAAGGATCTGGACATGGTGAGCGGGCACGCCTACGCCAAAGCCCTGCGAACCGTCAAAACTTGCGTGGGTTCGGAGTGGTGCCGGTTTGGAACACAAGACAGCACCCAGATGGGCAAGGACTTGGAGCGCCAGTTGTGGCGCATGTACGCCCCTCACAAAGTCAAGCTGGCGGTCAGCGGGTGCCCGCGCAACTGTGCGGAGGCGGGCATCAAGGACGTGGGGGTGATCGGCGTCGACTCCGGCTGGGAGATTCACATCGCCGGCAATGGGGGCATCAAGACCGAGGTCGCGCAGTTCCTCTGCAAGGTCAAGACGGCGGACGAGGTGCTCGAGTTCAGCGGCGCCTTCTTGCAGCTGTATCGCTTGGAGGGCTGGTACCTCGAACGCACCGTGCATTACGTGAACCGCGTGGGGTTGGACTACGTGAAACGGCGCATCCTGGACGACACCGCAGGCCGCCAAGCGCTGTGGGCGCAATTGCAGTTTGCCCTGGATGGGGAGCCCGACCCTTGGGTGGAATTTGACAAAGCTCGGGTGGACTTGCGGCAATTTGAAAAGGTGGCGGTATGAGCTGGGTCACGGTTTGCGACGTTCGGGACATCCCCGTGCTGGGGGCCCGCCGTGTGGCCCGTCCCCGCGGCATGGATGTGGCCCTCTTCCGCAATGAAGCGGACGAAGTGTTTGCCCTGTTGGACCGCTGTCCGCACAGGGGTGGGCCCCTGAGTCAGGGCATCGTCTTTGGTCGGGGCGTGGCCTGCCCGCTGCACAACTGGACCATTGGACTGGACACGGGCCGGGCCCAGGCCCCCGATGAGGGCACAACGCCCGCCTTTCAAGTGCGCGTGGTCGAGGGGGCCGTGCAATTGCTGAGCGAGGAGTTGGCAACCCTGGCCCTGGACCTGCAGCCGCCCGTGGCCGGGCCTTGTGCGGCGGCCCGCATTCCCCTCGGGGTGGCCTGAGCCCATGGCCCCACCCACCCAGACCCGAAGCACGTGCCCGTACTGCGGTGTGGGCTGTGGCGTGCTCATCGAGCACGACGGCGCCCAGATCACGGGCGTGCGGGGCGACCCTGACCACCCGGCCAACTTCGGGCGGCTGTGCACCAAGGGGCAAACCTTGCACCTCACCGCAACACCGCAGGTCCGGGCGCACAGCCGCTTGCGGGTCCCTGTGTTGCAGGACCGGGGCGGCGGCCCGCCCAAGCCGGTGGGCTGGGCGGCGGCGCTGGACCGGGTGTGCGGTGAGTTGCTGCGCATTCATGGCCAGCACGGGCCGGAGGCGATTGGTTTTTATGTTTCGGGGCAGTTGTTGACGGAGGACTATTGCGCCTTCAACAAACTGGCACGGGGTGTGCTCAAAACGCCCCACATTGACTCCAACTCCCGCCTGTGCATGAGTTCGGCGGTGGTGGGCTACAAGCAAAGCCTCGGGGCCGATGCGCCGCCTTGCAGTTATGAAGATGTGGAGCAGGCCGCGTGCTTGCTGATTGCCGGCGCCAACCCGGCCTGGGCACACCCCGTTCTCTTTCGCCGCATCGAAGCGGCTCGGGCTCGCCAGCCGGGCCACCGACTGATCGTCGTCGACCCCCGCCGGACCGAAACCGCTGAGTTGGCCGACTTGCACCTGGCCCTCCAGCCGGGCACCGACGTGGCCTTGTTCCATGGCTTGCTGCACGCTTGCATTTGGCAGGGGTGGGTGGATGCAGGCTTTGTGTCCCACCACACCGAAGGATGGGCGCCACTCAAAGACCTGGTGCGCGACTGGACGCCGGCCCGTGCGGCCCAGACCTGTGGTGTGCCGGAAGCCCACATTTGGCAGGCGGCCGAGTGGTTTGCTCAGTCGCCTCGCAGCCTGAGCCTCTATTGCCAAGGGCTGAATCAAAGCGCCAGCGGCACGGCCAACAACACCGCACTCATCAACCTGCACTTGGCCACCGGCCAGATTGGCAAGCCCGGCGCGGGCCCCTTTTCGCTGACTGGGCAGCCCAATGCCATGGGGGGGCGGGAGGCCGGGGGGATGGCAACGCTGCTGCCGGGGCACCGTGACCCGGCCAACCCCGCGCACCGGGTGGACGTGGCCAAGCTGTGGGGCTTGAGCGGGTTGGAGCGGCTCCCCGGGCCGGGGCACGATGCCGTGTCGCTGTTTGAGGCTGCCGCGCGGGGCGAGATCAAGGCCCTTTGGATTGTTTGCACCAACCCGGCACAGAGCCTGCCCGATCAGGCCTTGGTTCGCCAAGCCCTGACGCGTTGCGAACTCGTCATCGTGCAGGAGGCCTTTGGCGACACCGCCACGGCCCCCTTTGCGGATGTCCTGCTGCCTGCCAGTACGTGGGGGGAGAAAGAGGGCACTGTGACCAACAGCGAGCGCCGCATCAGCCGCGTGCGGGCGGCGGTGCCGCCGCCCGGTGAGGCGCGCGCGGATTGGGCCATTGCCCGGGAGGTGGGTTTGAGGCTGGATGCGGTCCTCAACCCCCACCGCCCGTCGCTGTTTGCCCGTACGGACAGCCCCGAAGCGCTGTGGAATGAACACCGAGAAAGCACCCGCGGCCGGGACTTGGACATCACCGGCTTGAGCTACGCCCTGTTGGACGAACGGGGGCCCAAGACTTGGCCCTTCGTGCAGGGGCCACAAGCCCGGCTCTACACGGATCGGTGGTTCCCAACCCCCAGCGGGCGGGCGCGGTTTCAATGCGTACCCTTCCGACCCCTGGCCGAAAGGGCGGATGCCCAGTTCCCCCTTCAGCTCACCACCACCCGTTTGCGGGACCACTGGCATGGGCTCAGCCGCTCCGGGCGTGTGCCGCGACTCTTTGGACTGGAGGGTGCGCCGTTCGTGCGCTTGCACCCACAGGACGCCCAGCGGCGCCGGCTGGCCGAGGGCCAGTTGGTGCAACTGCGCACTCGCCATGGGGAAACGGTGCTCCCCCTGCGCTGTGACGACCGGCTGGGCTTGAGCCAAGCCGACGTGGCCATGCATTGGGGGTCTGAGGTGCTCAGCGGGTTGGGCGTCAACGGGCTGACCCAGCGGCGCCGCTGCCCCGATAGCGGGCAGCCGGCACTGAAGCAGGCTGCACTGTCCATCAGTCCGGCGAACCTGCCTTGGCGGGTGACCGCCTGTGCCTGGGTGTCGGCGGACGAGGGGCCCGCGCTGCACGCGCGCTTGCGCGCCAGCTTAGGGGGCTGGGCCTATGCCCACTGCGTGCCCGTGCCCAGCGAGACGGACGGCGAGGTGGGCTGGGCCTTTGAGGCGGCGGCCGCCACCCTGCCGGATGACGCCTGGGTGGCCCGCTTGGCCTTGGCCCTGGGCTTTGACGGGCCCGGGGGGCACCAGTACGCCGACCCCAGCCGGGGGCGTTTGCGGCGCTTGCGTCTGCGCGGCGAGGGCGCCAACTGCCAGATCGCCGCATTTCTTCGCGTGGGTGAAGGGGACGAAGCCGCCTGGCTTGAGCCCCTGTGGCGGGCACGCCAGCCCGTTGCGGGCTTGGAGCGCTGGCTGCTCAGCCCCGGTCAACCACCGCTGCACCGGCTCGACACCCCGCGCGCGCCGCAGGTCTGTCAATGCTTTGACGTTCGTGAGGACGCCATCCGCGCCTGCCTGGCGCGCACCGACGGCCGATTGAGCACGCTGCAACATGAGCTTCGGTGCGGTACCCAGTGCGGGTCATGTCTGCCCACTTTGCGTCGTCTGATCCAAGAAGGAGTCCCCGCATGAACACGCCGTCTGCCGTCCACCCGGTGGCCCTGGTGGGGGCCGGGCCCGGAGATCCCGAGTTGCTGACGGTGCGGGCGCTGCAGCGCCTGCAAGCCGCAGATGTGGTGCTGGCCGACGACTTGGTGGATGCGCGGGTGCTGGCCCTGGTGCGCGGCCGCTTGGTGCGTGTGGGCAAGCGCGGCGGGCAGCCCTCGACCGACCAGGCCTTTATCCATGGGCTCCTGGTGCGAGAAGCCCGTTCGGGCCGCCGCGTGGTACGACTCAAGGGCGGCGACCCGTTTGTGTTTGGCCGGGGCGCAGAGGAAGTGGAGGCCTTGCAAGCGGCCGGAATCCCGGTGGAAGTGGTCAGCGGCCTGACCAGTGGGTTGGCTGGCCCCACCGCCGCGGGGGTCTCGGTTACGGACCGCCGCTGCAGCCCCGGCGTGGTGCTGGTCACCGGGCACTCCGGACCCGGCTGCGAGGCCCCCAATTGGGCCGCCTTGGCCCAAAGTGGGCTTACCTTGGTCGTCTACATGGGCAAGGCGCAATGCGCGGGTTGGACAACGGCCCTGCTCGCCGGCGGCCTGGGCCCCGGCACGCCGGCCGCCGTCGTGGTGGCCGCCCACACGCCGCGTCAGCGCAGCATCAGCACCACACTGGGCGAGTTGCCCGCCACCGTGGCGGCCTTTGGTGCGGACGAGCCCACTTTGTGTGTGGTCGGTACCGCCGCGTCTCGCGCGCTGGCGCTGGTGAACTCAGCGCCCCGGGCTCAGGGCCATCGTGATGGCCTCGCGGCGCGCCAAATCGACAGCGCGTCCGAGCGTCGGGCCACTCGCGCCAGCGGCCAGTAGTGGGGCGGTCACGGCGGCTGTGTCGACCGCCAATGCCGCGTCCAGGGCCAGCAGCAGGCGTTCGGCCTGGGGGTAGGGGCGGTCCTGCAGGCCCAGCCGCCCGCGCGCGTCGGCCTCGCACACCTGCATGAGCTCAGCAAAGCGCCCTGGGCGGCGCAGCGCATCGCAGCGCTGCAGCAGGCGCTGGACGGCCTCGGCCCCAAACCCCAGGCTTTGGTGAACATGGATGTGTTCGGCGCACGCCAGTCGGGCCAACTCTTTGCAATCGGTGGGAACTTTCCAGCGTTCGCACAGCGCCGCCAGCGGTTGGAGCCCCGCCCGGTCATGGCCCATGTGCCGGGGCAACACATGGGGCGGAGTGAGGGCCTTGCCCAGGTCGTGCACCAAGGCCGCAAAGCGGACGGTGAGCGGCAAGCGGTGGGTCGCCGTGTGGGTGAGCACGAGTTCCAGGTGCGCACCCGTGTCGCCCTCGGGGTGGTGCTCCAGGGGCTGGGGCACGCCCCAGCAGGCGTCGAGCTCCGGGGCCAGGCGTTTGAGCGCCCCGCAGTCCCGAAGTACGGTGAGCATGCGCGCGGGGGCGGCCTCCATCAGCCCAGTAGCGAGCTCTTGCCACACGCGCTCGGCCACCAGGTGGTCGACTTCGCCCTCTTGCACCATGGTTTGGCACAGCGACAGGGTTTCTGGAGCCACCGAAAAATCGGTGAAACGCGCCGCAAACCGCGCCAGCCGCAGGATGCGCACCGGGTCTTCGGCAAAGGCGGGGCTGACGTGGCGCAGCACCTTGTTGTGCAAATCCGCCTGTCCACCGAACGGGTCAATGGCGCGCTCCTGCGCATCGAGGGCGATCGCATTGATGGTCAGGTCGCGTCGCGCCAGGTCTTCTTCCAACGTGACCTCGGGCGCCGCGTAGACCGCGAACCCTTTGTATCCGCGCCCGTTCTTGCGTTCGGTGCGCGCCAGCGCGTATTCCTCGTGGGTTGCGGGGTGCAAAAAGACGGGGAAGTCCTTGCCCACCGGCCGAAACCCGCGCGCCACCATCTGCTCTGGCGTGGCCCCCACGACCACCCAATCGTGATCGTTCACGGGGCGGCCGAGCAGACGGTCTCGAACGGCGCCGCCGACTTGAAAAATTTGCATCTACGCACCCAGTACTTCGAAAGGATTTGATTCCACACAAAGGAGTAGGTGGAACTTCTGCAAAGTGTGCCTTGCATTGTCGATAGCATGCAGCCCGCTCTGGGCGCCGGTTTCACCGCAGTAGTGCCCAGAACCAATGTTTCGTGGGCAGGTCACCAGTTCTAAACAGAGAGGGTTATATGAGGGTAATTGCGGGGGGGATACTTTTAGTTGCACTCGGCGCAGCAAATGCGCAGAGCTTGCCTGAGTATACGGATCCAGATTTCTATTCGGTTTGCTTGAACGAAGGCGGCAACACAGAAAGTTGCGTGCGTCAAGCAAATATGCGCTACGGAAAGCATTTCCGTGAATTGGGCCTGAATTCAGAATCACAATTCCAATTAAAGTCGCTCGTTCAATCTTGCTCCCGGAATGAGCAATGTGAATTGCGCGTTTACAAGAACGCTGCTGCAGCACTAAAGGCGCGAGTCGATGCGGCGCGCGCCGCTGCCGCCGAGCACCAGGCCAAAGTTGCTGCTGAACGTGCGGCCCTGGCAGAGCAACAGGCTAAAAGCGTATCGCAGCAGCCGGTCACCACTGTTGCTCCTGTAGCTCAAGCTTCCGAAGCTGCAAGCTCCTCCGCATCAGTACATCCAATTGGCGATGCGCCACATGCACCGTCGCCGGCAGGCGAGACTTCCAACTCCGCCGGGCCAGCGGCCGTGGCGAGCCAAGCAATAGAAGCGAACCCTGCTTCGAGTACCACCACCTCTCCTATGGTGGCGCAAGGTGTTGATGTGCAATCCGCACCTACGAGCGACAACGCCTCTGAGAGTGCTGGGGCTGAGGATGAGGCTGGCCAGCTTTCAGCGAAATTGGGACTGTGGCTGGGTAAGCTATTGATCTATGGGGGCCTTTTGGCTGGGATTGCGCTTCCGTTTTTGATGCCGCGAAGAGCCAAGCAAGTCGATGAAGTAATTTCCTGAGTGGAGGTGTTAAATGGATGCTCTAAAAGGCAAAAATAATGCGGAACAAGGTGGATTTGCTGTCACTGATCCGCAGGGTGTTTTGATATTTGGTGTTTCGCTAATTGTTGCACTTTTGTTCGAGCTTTTTTTGGCGGGAATTATCGATAAGCCAAAGGATGGTTTTCTTGAAAGACTAATTGCGGGCCTTGTCTGTGGCGGTTTGGCTCTTGTAATAAATTCTCTGTTGATGTACCGGATACGTGCACTTTTGCCCGGTGTTCGATTGGATCTAGAACTGGGGGAGATCTCCTTCCCAGGGGGCGGCTTGGCTGCGAATGGCGTGTTTGATTACGTTCGACCGAAGTTCTGGATGCAATACTTGGATCGGATCGTCATCAAGACAGACCAAGTGACGCAAATCGGGTTGGATGCACGATGGAAAAAAGTTCCTTTTCTGGGTGACAAGGATGGCGAGCGTAGGGTTTGGACGCTGAGGCTGGATGGTGATTTCGGCTCAACGGGTATTGATTTTTCGAACAAGAAAAAGGCTGAGCAGGCCTATGGGCAGTTGGCGGCCTACTTGGAAGCAGGATCACCGGTCGTTGTTCGTTGATAGGGGGTTGCAGGCCGCCGAACCCAGGGCAGTCATCGGGTTCGCGGCCTTTTATTTAATCGGTATGGTTTGGTTGAGGTTGAGTGGGAATGAATCTGATCGATGTGATTGATCGGCAAAGTCCTGAAAATATGAGGAGTGTTTTGAAGGCGATGCTGTCGACTTTGATAACCCCCGCATTTGGTGTGCATTCAAAGAGCGAGATTGAATTGGCCGTGTTTCGTGCCTTTATACAGATTGGCGCACTCCCGGACAATCCGCAAATTTATGAGTTGGTTTCTGGCTTGAGGATTTCACGAACAAAAGCCAGGAGGCTGATATATGACCATGAGTTGCGCACCAAATCGGAGGCGGATCTACATGAGGAGGCCCTAGCTATTTTGAGGCGGCCCGTGCTGCAGAAGCGGGGTGACTCTCTTGCATTGGCAGTGGAGAGACCCTTGGTTTCGGACTACATCCGTGCGAAAGTCCAGGAGCGAGGCAGGCTGACCGATGGATCGTTCTCGCCGAATATAATTATCCTTGGCGTAGACGCTTATGCGGATTTGGTAGATTTCTTAATTCCGGATGCCAACAAAAAAGAAGCGATTGCATCAATGATCGCTGCGGGTGTGCCGGAAAATTCCGTCAAGGGCTTTATTGTCGCTGTTTGTAAAAAGCTGGCGTCAACCGTTGCGGATGACGTGGGAAGGGCTGCGGTTGAGGAATACGTGTCGCCGATGATTGACGGTGGCTTTGAAAAATTTAGCGAACTGATGGTGTCAATTTTTAACAAATCTTAAAAGCTGACGACTGGCCCGGCGATTTTTGGGTGCTAGGGCAGACCTGCTTATTTATCGAGCCGGCTCGTCCGCGCTCGCCCGATAAGGCTCGTCGTCCGGCACAAAGCGCTTTTCAGCGAGCGCATCGGCCACCCAGGCTTGAACGGCCGGGGTGGTCTCCAGGGTCTGAACATAAGCAGCGCACGCCCCACTCAGCGGCAGGCCGTAGCGTGTGAGGCGCATGGCCACGGGCGCGAAGTAGGCATCGACGGCGCCAAATGCACTGCCCATCAAGTAAGGGCCACCGTGGGCTTGCAGTTCGGGCGTCCACAGGGCTTCCAGGCGGGCCAGGTCGGCGCGCAAGCCGGGTTCGGTGGCCAGCAGGCGCTGGCCCACGGCGCGCAGGTCGCAGTCGATGTTCATGGGGCACAGGCGGCGCAGGTCCCCAAAGCCGCTGTGCATGGTGGCGGCCAGGCTGCGGGCCCGCGCCCGCGCTTTGGACTCGCGCGGCCACACGGCGTGCTCTGGGTGCAGGTCGGCTACGCGCTCGGCGATGGCCAGGCTGTCCCAGGTGGTGAAGCCGTCGTCTTCCACCAGTACCGGTACGCGGGCCGTGGGGCTGATCTGCCCGGCTTGGGCGCTGAACTGGGAGCCCGGCTGGAAGTGATCGAACAAGATCACCTCCTCCTCAAACGCGATGCCGTAATGCTTCAGCAGCACCCAGGGGCGCATGGACCACGACGAGTAGTTCTTGTTGGCAATGACGAGTTTCATGCGAGAGCGCGGGGTTTGAGGTAAGTGGGCGCCAGGGCCTTGAGGCTGTGGGCGGGGAGCCCGAGTTCGGACAGGCCCGGCAAGTGGCCGGTGGCGACATTGGGAACACGCAGCGAGCGCAGGTTGTCGCGGCTGAGCAAGGGCCCGGGCAGGTGTTCGAACACCCAAGCTTGTAACCAAGCGAGCGCGGGGGGCAAGGCCAGAACCGGTCGCGGGCAGTGGGCCCAGCGCCCTGCCAACTGCACCAACTCCCGCAACGTGAACACCTCGGGGCCGGCCAGCTCGTAGGTTTGACCGATGGTCTCCGGGTGCGTGAGCCCGTGGACCAAGGCACGCACCACATCGCCGACCCACACGGGCTGCAGGCGTGCCGTGGCACCCCCCAGCGCCATCACCGGCAGCCCGCGCTGTAGGCCGGCGAAGAGGTTCATGAATTGGTCTTCTGCGCCAAAAATGACCGAGGGGCGGTAAATCGTCCACTGCAGGCCGCTTTGGGCGCGCAGCGTGGTTTCCCCCCGGGCTTTGGCCATCAGGTAATGCGAACCCGAGGCTTCTGCACCCTCCACACCCAAGGCGCTGAGGTGCAGCAGGCGCGGCACCTGGGCTTTCAGGCACGCGCGGGCCAAGCGGTGCGGCCACTGCACCTGAATGCGCTCGAAGTCGGCCGCGCTGCCGTGCAGGATGGCAATCAAATTGATCACGGCATCCTGCCCCGCCAGCAGTTGCGCCAAGAAGGCTTCATCGCGCAGCACATCGCCGCGATGCACGGTGACGGCGGGCAAAGTCAACAAGGGGCGGGCTTGGCGGTCGCGCCGCGTGGGGACGGTGACGCGGTGCCCCGCACGCTGCAACTGTTCACACAGGGCGCGCCCGACGAACCCACTGCCTCCGAGAACGAGGACGTTCATGGCAACTCTCCATTGGCCGGCGGGGCTGACGCGGGTCGCGGTCCAATGCGCTGGCCCAGCCGCTCGCGAAGCAGCGCCTGGGGTTGACCCATCAGGCGGGCGTAGAGCGTG
Organism: Inhella gelatinilytica; assembly: GCF_016093295.1. GTDB lineage: Bacteria > Pseudomonadota > Gammaproteobacteria > Burkholderiales > Burkholderiaceae_C > Inhella > Inhella gelatinilytica. The sequence goes on from NZ_JAEDAL010000002.1 coordinate 93,276, forward strand.
GCGTTGGCCAGCACCTTCTTGACGTAGTCCCGCGTCTCGGTAAACGGAATGGTCTCGGCCCACGCGGCAGCGTCCATTTCCGGGCCTTCGCGCCAGCGGCGGGAGCGGCTGGGCCCTGCGTTGTAGGCCGCCGCAGCCAAGGGCAAGGCGCCGCCAAAGTCGTCGAGCACCAGGCGCAAATAAGCCATTCCCAAGCGCAGATTGGTGTCCATGTCGGCGATCTGTCCACCCTGATACGGCAGCCCAATTTTCTTGGCCGTCCACTTGGCCGTCGCCGGCATGAGTTGCATCAGACCAGACGCGCCCACGCCGGAGCGCGCGTCCAAGATGAAGCGCGACTCTTGGCGGATCAGGCCATAGGGATCGGCCGGGTTGAGTCCGGCGGCCTGCGCGCGCTCTTGGACCTGGGTGCGGAAGGGCGTGGGAAAGCGTTGCCCCAGGTGCACCTCGTGCTTGGTTTTTTCGCTGGTGTTGATGCAACGATCCCAAACCTGCGCGTCACAGGCGCGCTGGGCTGCTGCGAGCAACTCCCGATCACCCAGGCCGCGCAGGCTGAAATTCCATTCGCGCACCCCTTCACTGCGCAGGCCGCTTTGGATCAGCAGCAGGGCGCGGCTCAGACCGGCGTGTTGGGTGGCGGCTTGGCGCTCGGCCTCGGTCAAGGGGGCGGGCACGGCGGGCAGGGCGAGGTTGGCGCCCACGTCTTCTGCCGCCAGTTGTCCGTAAAAGTGCAGGGGCGACGCCAACTGCAACAAGGCCCCGCGGGCCTCCCGACGGGCGGGTTCACCGCGTTCGCCTTCCGGCGCGCTGCGGTAACGGGCTTGGGCATGCCAGTACTGCCACGTGGGATCGCTGCGCAGGCTCTCGGGCATGCCACTCACCAGCGTTCGCAGCAGGTCCCAGTCGCCACTGCCGCTGTTCGTCCGCAGGGCCGCCCGGGCGCCAGCGCTCAGTGTTTCGTCGCTCCAATCGCCCACTTGGCTGCGCACGGCCAGGGCTTTGCGGTAATAACTGGCGGCGTCTTCGTGCAGGCGCGATGCCGCTTGCCGTCCGAATTGCGACCACACCCACTGCTTGAGCGCCGGGGGCAGGACTTCGGCCCAGCGGTTTTCCAGTTGCTCGGCGGGCCCTTCGGTGCTCTGCGCCGCTTGGCGCACCAGCGCGACGGCGATCTCCTCTTGGTGCCAGCGCCCTTTGGGCCGGGCCTTGCGCTGCAGGTACAGCGCCGGTTTGTCGTAGGCGAGTTCCAGCGACTGCTCATCGTGCTTCTTGAGCAGCCCCAGCGTCTGTCGAAACGCCTTGGTGCGACCCGCTTCGACCGTGCTGTTGATCTTGCGCCGAATGTCGTCGGTCCCGAAGACCTTGGTCTCCACCAGGGCTTCGGCCAGTGACTGGCACCCTTCGTCGGCTTCGCGCTGCGCCAACCAAGCGGTCAGCGCGCGGTCTTTGAACGGACGCTTGTCGGCGTCTTTGACGGGGCGACCCAGACGATGTTCGGCATGCAGGGCGTGGCAATGCACTTCGCGGTCGTCGTCCATGCGAAAGCGCGGGTAGTCCGCGGCGAAGGCGGCCCAGTCCTTGCGGCGCCCGAGTTCCAGCAACCAGTCGTTGCGCAGGCGATCTTCCACATAGCTGCCCGGCCAGCGTTGGTAGAAGGCCTCGACATCGGCCACCGTGGTGGCCGGCAGTCGGCTGAACGTACGCCAGTAGTCCACCCAGGGGGCCAAGGGGTGCTGGGCTTGCTGGGCTTGGTCCGCCAGCCGGCTCAGGGCCGGCACATCGCGTTTGCGCCAAGCCTCGCGGGCAGCGTCCAACAGGGCATCCGCGGGCTGGGCATGGATCTGAAAGGGGAAGGCGGCCAGGGCGGCCCAGAGCAACTTCTTCAACATGGGTGTCATTGAACACCAGAAACCGAGGCCCTGCGGCGAGAACGGGCAGGCTCAAAATGGTGATATGAACCTGACCACTATGGATCGCGCCGCGCTGCGTCGCCACCTCAAAGCCGCGCGTGAACTGTGGCTGACGGATCACCCCGAAGCGCCGGCTGCGTTGGCGGGGCACTTGGCTTCGGTGTTGGCGCAGTTGGAGCCGCTGTGTCTGGGCCTGTATTGGCCCCTGCCAGGCGAATTCGATGCCCCGGCGTTTTGGCGGCAGCATGCCCTGACGGGGGTGACGGTGGCGCTTCCCTTTGCGTTTCGTGAGGGGCGGCGCATGGAATTCCGGCGGTGGGACGGGCAGGCCCCCTCGCAGACCGATGAAATGGGCATTCCTGCCCCGGTGGGGGCGGGTGTCGAACCCGACGTGGTCCTGGTGCCCTGTGTGGGTTACCGGACGGATGGCTATCGCCTGGGCTACGGAGGAGGGTACTTTGACCGCTGGCTGGCGGCCCGGCCCGGCGTGACGGCGGTGGGCGTGGCCTGGCAGAGCGCGCAGGTGGACTTCGCGGTGGCGCCGCATGACCAGGCCTTGCCCATCGTGGTGACCGACGCTGGGGTGTTGGCCCCCTGAGTGAAGGGGGTCGGCGGGGCGTTTTGACCCCCTGAAATCGGTGGATTTCCTCCTTTTGGGGGGGTGCCGCAATGGGGGTGGGAGTGACAGAGTCGGGCCATCCGAGCCGGGGAGGTCGTCATGGACGGACAAGCACTCGGGGGCCGTGCCCCCATCGCATCCACACTACGGGCCCGCTACGTGGCCGAACGCAAGGGCGCCCATGTGGTGCGGGTCTCCACCCGCGCCCGCGCCTTCAGCAGCGGCGGGGCCGAGTTGTGGTTGGAACTGTTGGTCAATGGGCAGCGTGCCGTGTTTGGCGAGCCCATCCTGTGGCAGGGGGGGACCCAAGACATCGAACTGGAATACGAGTTGATGCTGAACCCGGGCCAGACGGTGGACCTGCTGGCCATGAGCGGCTGTGCGCAAGCCCTGCCTTGCGGAATCGAACTGGAGTTGGAGCCGGCCGGGTGGATGGCTCCGTTGCTGCCGGCCCGCCGCCGCGTGGGTGACTTCTTGCCGGCTTGACCTGCATTAACCCTCGAGCCTTGCCAAAGGGGGGCTTGGTGGTGAAATCTCCGCCGTGTCGGTGGCGCCGGGGCGCACCGTGGAACAAGGACACGACGGATGAAACGACGAACCGCATGGATGGCGCTGGCGAGCGCTGGAATGGCCCCGGCCCTGTGGGCACAAGGGGCCTTGCCCAAGGTGGTGGTCTGGAAGGGCCCGCAATGCGGGTGCTGCAAGGACTGGATTGAGCACCTGCGTCAGCAGGGCTTCTCCGACATCCAAGTGCATGAGGACGGCAACGATGAAGCGCGTCAGCGCCTCAAAATGCCGCTTGCTTTGGGGTCTTGCCACACGGCCCAAATTGGGCGCTATGTGATCGAAGGGCATGTGCCCGCGGCGGACATCAAGCGCTTGCTCAAAAACCAAACCGACGCGCTGGGGCTGGCAGTTCCCGGCATGCCCGTCGGGTCGCCCGGAATGGACGGCCCGGCCTATGGCGGTCGGCACGACCCCTATGAAGTGCTGTTGGTGCGCCGCGACGGCAGCACACGCGTGTTTCAAACCTACCGCTGATGAGGATCGTATGAAGTGGGTATTTGCTTTCTTGCTGTGCGGGGTGTCCATGGGCACCGTTCAGGCGCATAACCACGCCCATTCGCATGGCGCAGGGCACGAGGCCGCAGCGCCTGCCGCGACGGACGAATGGGTGGACGGCGAAGTGCGCAAGCTTGAGCTGGCTGCGGGCAAAGTTCAGTTGAAGCACGGCCCCATCAAGCACATGGACATGCCGCCCATGACCATGGTGTTCCACGTCAAAGAGCCGGCCCTGCTGAATGGTCTCCAGGTGGGCGACAAGCTGAAATTCCGTGTTGTCCGGGAGGGTGGCAAGTTCATGGTGACGGAGATTCAGCGCTGAGCCCTGCGCAACGCGCCTGAGCGAATCACCCGGTGCTGAACAGTTCCCTTGAAACCCGCTTGCTGCAAGCCTTGTTGCGGCAGGCGGATGCCCCGCGCTTCCCGCTGACCGTGGCCGGGGTGGCGCTGGCGGCAACGTTGTCCATGTCTGTGCCCTTTGCCTCCCTCTTGGTGGCGGCGGTGTTGATGGCGCCGCGCCGCTGGTGGGCCATCGCGGGGGGCGCCAGCCTGGGGGCTGCCCTGGGGGCGGCCCTGCTGTACTGGGCCTTCCATCACATGGGCTGGGACGCGCTGGCGCAACGCTATCCCGACCTGATGCGCTCCGCGGCCTGGGTGGATGCCACGCGCTGGCTCAGTGACTGGGGGGTTTGGGCCCTGTTGGCGATTGCGGCCTTGCCTTTGCCGCTCACGCCCGCTCTGGCGTTCGCGGCCTTGACCAATTTGCCCATGGCCGCGGTGGTAGCAGCTCTATGGCTGGGCAAGCTCGTTAAGTACAGCGTCTACGCGGGCGCGGCAGCGCACTTTCCGCAGCGCTGGTTGACGCGCGCTTTGCGCCGCCTGCACATCCTGGACGCGGCCTCGCAGCGGGCCCACGGCAGCCGCCTCCGCTAAACTGACCCCATTGTTGGTGCGCGCGGCCTCAAGCCTGGGGTCGCCGTTCAACGGGAATCAGCAGGGCTCCCACCACCCGGTGAGCCGCCCCAAACTGAGCTGCCCCCGCAACGGTAAGCGGACGAAGGCCTCGCGCCTTCCGCTCCTGTCGAAGCCACTGGATCGCACGATCTGGGAAGGACACAGGGGTTGTTCCGTCAGCCCGGATACCGGCCAACTGGGGGGTGCGCCGCGCGAGCGGTGGCGCCATGAGGTGCGCGGCTGCGGGGAAGCAGCGGTGCACGATGTCTGCTGGTTCTTTCTTCATGTCTTCTCTTGTCTCGGGCCTGCGCGCCCAACCCTCTGCCGTGGCCCTCGCCGCTGCGGCTGCCCTCGCTTTGGCCACGCCGCTGGCCAACGCCCAAACCTCCACCTTGGACCCCGTCAGCGTCACCGCCACCCGCGGGGCGGCGCAACGCGTGGACCAAGCCCTGGCCGAAGTCACCGTGCTCGATCGGGCGGACCTGGAGGCGCAAGCCGGCCGCAGCCTGGCCGAGGTGCTGGCCGCCCAACCAGGCGTGCAGTTTTGGTCCAACGGCGGTTTGGGCAAAACGGCCTCGGTTTCGCTGCGCGGCCTGGAGGCCCGCCACACCCTGCTGCTGATCGACGGTGTGCGCTACGGCTCGGCCACGCTCGGCCTGCCTATTTGGGACAACCTGCCGCTGGATGCCATCGAGCGCATCGAGATCGTGCGCGGTCCCTTGTCAGCGCTCTACGGCAGCGACGCCGTGGGCGGTGTGGTGCAGGTGTTCACGCGCAAGGCGCGCGGTGCGGGCCTCAAAGCCCATGGCCGTGTGGCGGTGGGCAGCCACGGCTTGCGCCAAGGCAGTGCAGGCCTGAATTGGGCCGAAGGCGCGGTGGACGCCAGCCTGGGCCTGCAAACCTTGCGCGACGAGGGCTTCTCAGCCACCAACCCGCGTGAGCGCTTTGGCAGCCACAACCCCGACCGCGACGGCCTGCGCCAGCGTGGTTTGACCGGCCGCCTGGGCGTCAAGCTGGGCGGGGATTGGCGGGCGGAACTGCTGGGCCAAGACCAGCGCGGCAAGAGTCAGTACGACGATGGCCCGGGGGCCGATTCGCGCACGCAGATGAACAGCCGCGTGCTGGCCTTGCAAGTGGGCGGCACCGTGAGCGGGCGCTGGCACAGCCAGGTGCGGGTGTCGCGGTCGGTGGACGAGTCCGACGTGCAGGTCTCCGCTTCGCCGTGGATGGACCTGGGCGTCACCGGCACCACGCAACAGCAAATTGCCTGGGAGAACCAGCTGCAAACCGACTTGGGCCGTGTGTTGCTGCTGGCCGAGCGCCTGGAGCAAGACGTCACCCGGCCGGGCCAAGCCTATGAGGTCAGCCACCGCAGCATCGACGCCTACGCGGCCGGCCTCACCGGCGCCGCGGGCGCCCACCACTGGCAACTGGCCGCACGCCACGACCGCAATTCGCAGTTCGGGCACCAAAACACCGGCTCGGCGGCCTACGGCTACGCCTTGAGCGAGGCTTGGCGCTTGGGCGCCTCGCTGGGCACCAGCTTTGTGGCGCCGAGCTTCAACCAGCTCTATTACCCCAGCTTTGGCAACCCCAATCTGCAACCCGAAGAAGGCCGCCACCAAGAGCTGTTTGCACAGTGGGCCCAAGGCGCCCACCAACTGCGCGTGGCCGCCTTTGACAACCGCATCCGGGGCTACATCAGCAGCGGCCCGGCCCCGACCAACATCCCGCGCGCCCGGATCAAAGGCCTGAGCCTGAGCTATGACCTGAGCTGGGCGGGCTGGACGCTCAACGCCTCAGCCGACCACCTGGATCCGCGCAACGCGAGCCAAGGGACGGCCCAACTGGACAAGTTGCTGCCGCGCCGGGCCAAGACGCACCTGCGTCTGGGGCTCGAGCACAGCTGGGGTGATTGGACGCTGGGGGGGCAACTGCGTCACGCGGGCAAGCGGTACGAGAACGCTACCAACACCCTGGAAGTGGCGGGCCACACCGTGCTGGACTTGCGGGCCGATTGGCGCCTGAATGCCGACTGGGCGCTGGGCCTCAAGCTCAACAACGTGGCCGACAAAGCCTACGAAACCGCAACCGGCTACAACCAGCCGGGGCGGGAGTGGCAAGTCGTGCTGCGCTGGGGCCGCTAAGGCAAGCAGGGAGTCGAACGATGCGACGCGCACAAAGTTTGAGCTGGTTGCGACTGCTGAGCCTGGCTGGGGTCTTGCTGCTGGCCAAGCTGGCCACGGCGGCACCGCTGGAACTGCACGACGACAGCGGGCGCACGCTGCGCCTCAAGCAGCCCGCGCAGCGCATCGTCAGCCTCCTGCCCTCGTTGACTGAGGCGGTCGGCGCCCTTGGGGCCACCGACCGCCTCGTGGGCGTGGACCGTTACTCCAACTGGCCGGCGGCGGTGACCCGACTGCCGCAATTGGGCGGCTTGGACGACGTGCAGATCGAGACGCTCGTGGCCCTGAAGCCGGACGTGGTGCTGGCCTCGGTCGCCGCGCGCTCGCTGGATCGGCTGGAGGCGCTCGGCATCCCGGTGCTGCGCCTGCGCTCGGAAAGCCATGCCGATGTGCGTCGCTCCTTGGGCCTGGTGGCCCAGCTTGTCGGTCAACCCGAGGGCGCGGAGCGCCTGTGGGCGCGCGTGCAGCAGCAGGTGGCGGCGGCGCGCGCCCGCGTGCCGGCCCACTTGCGCGGCCAATCGGTTTACTTTGAAATCGGCGGGGGCCCCTATGCCGCTGGCGCCAGTTCGTTCATCGGCGAGACGCTGGCGCAGCTCGGGCTGCCCAATGCCGTGCCCACACACCTGGGGCCCTTTCCCAAGCTCAATCCGGAATTCATCGTGCAGGCGCGGCCGGCGCTCATCCTGGGGACGGCCAAGGAGCAAGCGGCGCTGAAGAAGCGGCCCGGTTGGGCGGCCATCCCGGCGGTCAAGAACGGGCGCCTGTGCGGTTTTGAGTCGGTGCCCTACGAGATCCTGGTGCGGCCCAGCCCGCGCCTGGGTGACGCGGCCGGCTTGCTGGCCGATTGCTTGGCCAAACTGCCATGAACCTGCCTGGGCTCAGCCCCTCAGCCCACCAACGCCAGCGGCTGGCGCTGGGTCTGGCGCTGCTGCTCGGTTTTGGCATCCTGGCGGGCTTGCTGACCGGCCAGCACGGCTTTTCGCCCACCGATTTCTGGCGGCAACTGCAAGGCGACCAAGGCGCGCTGATCCTTGGCCAGATCCGCGCCCCCCGCACCCTGGGCGCGGCCCTGGTGGGCGGGCTGTTGGGGCTGGCCGGCGCGCTGGCGCAGGGCCTCTTTCGCAACCCCTTGGCCGATCCGTATTTGCTCGGCTCCGCCGCCGGGGCGGGCCTGGCCGTGGTGCTGGTGATGGCCGGCGCCACGTTGGGTGGCTTGTCGCTCAGCTTGGCCACCTTGGCGTGGATCGAGCGCGTGGGCCTCGTCGGCGCCGCGTTTGGCGGTGCGCTGGCCGGGGTGCTGCTCACCCTCAGCTTGGCGGCCGGTGCGCTGCACACGCTGCGCTTGTTGCTGGCTGGTGTGGTGGTGGCCGTGGTGTTGGGCGCGGTGAGCGACTTCATCACCGTGCTCTCGCCCGACGCGCTGCGTGGCAAGCAAGCCTTCATGCTGGGCAGCACCAGCTTCATCGGCTGGGACGCTGTGCTCTTGCTGGCCGCAGGGCTGGCGGGCTTGCTCTGGGCCGTTCGGGGCCGCGCCCGTGTGCTGGATGCCCTGACCCTGGGGGAGGACAGCGCGGCCAGCCTCGGGCTGGATTTGGGCCGCTTGCGCCTGCATTTGGTGGCCTTGCTCGCCGCGTGCACGGCATTGGCCGTGTCCCAGGTCGGTTTGGTGGGCTTTGTGGGCTTGGTGTCCCCCCACTTGGTGCGCCGCCACGCCAGTGGCCTGCACGCGTGGCTGCTGGTGGCCAGCAGCGCCATGGGTGCCGTGCTGTTGCTGTGGGCCGACGTGCTCAGCCGTGCCCTCATCGCGCCACAGGAGCTGCCCGTGGGGGTGGTGACCTCGGTGCTGGGTGGGGGCTATCTTTTTGTGCTGCTGCGCCGTTGGGGGTTGGGATGAGGCACCCCCGAAGCACCCAGGGGCGCCTGCTCCTGATCTTGATGGTCTGCATCGAATCTCGCCATGCTCGACGCTAAGGCTTTACGCATTGAACTGGGCGGGCGCGAAGTGTTGCGCGGCGTCGATTTGCAGATCGGCCCCGGCTGGACCGCCATCGTCGGGCCCAACGGCGCAGGCAAGTCCACCTTGCTGCGTGCGCTGGCAGGCTTGCTGCAGCCCCAGCACGGGCGCGTGCAGTTGACCGGGCAGGCCTTGACGCAGTGGAGCGCGCCGGAGCGCGCCCAGCGCTTGGCGTGGATGGCCCAGCAGGGCGAGACCAGCGGCGAGCTCAGCGTGCGCGAGACCGTGGAGCTGGGGCGCATCGCCCATTTGGGCTTGGCCGGTGTGCCCGGCGTGCGTGACCGCGAGGCAGTGGAGCGCGCCTTGGCGCGCTGCGAGGCCCAGGCCTGGACCGAGCGCCGCCTGCACGAGCTCAGTGGCGGCGAACGCCAGCGCGTGTTGCTGGCGCGGGCGCTCGCCACCGAGGCGCCGCTGCTGCTGCTGGATGAGCCCACCACCCACCTCGACGCACCGCACCAAGTTGCGCTCGCACGGCTTTTTCGCGAGCTGGCGCAGGAGGGGCGTGGCGTGGTCAGCGTGCTGCACGACCTGGCTTTGGCCCTGCAAGCTGACCGCGTGGTCGTGCTCAGCGCCGGCGCGGTGGTGGCCGATGGCGGCCCGCAAGACCCCGCCCTGCAACGGGCGCTGGAGGCGGTCTTCGGGCACGCCGTGCGCGTCGAAACCGGCGGCTGCGGCCGACCGCAAATCCACCTCAACCTGGAGGCTCCCCCGTGCCCGCCCGCACCTTGATCGTCTGGGGCTGCAGCAGTGGTGCGGGCAAGAGCCTGCTCGCCACGGCGCTGTGCCGCTGGGCGGCCAACGCCGGCTACGAGGTCGCGCCCTACAAAGCGCAGAACATGAGCAACAACGCCCGCGTCGTGCCCCTGCCGAACGACGGTTCTGACGGGGGTGAGGGCTTTGGCGAGATCGGCTCCGCCCAGTACTTCCAGGCCCTGGCCGCGCGCGTGCGGCCCACGGTGGACATGAACCCGGTGCTGCTCAAGCCCGAGGCCGACACCCGCAGCCAAGTGGTGCTCAACGGCCGCGTGGCCCGCGAGCTGGCGGAGGTGCCCTGGCGCGAGCGCAGCCACCACCTGGCACAGGCCGCTCGCGCGGGCTTTGAGCGGCTGCACGCCGCGCACGAGCTGCTGATCGTGGAGGGCGCCGGCTCCCCTGCCGAGATCAACCTGGCTGACCACGACTTCGTCAACCTCGGCGTGGCGCGCTGGGCCCAGGCGTGCGGGCCCACGCAGGCCCTGTTGGTGTCGGACATCGACCGGGGCGGTGCCTTCGCCCACCTACACGGCACCTGGGCCTTGATGCCCGACGACCTGCGCCCGCTCTTGAGCGGTTGGGTGCTGAACAAGTTCCGCGGCGACGCCACGCTGTTGGCGCCGGGGCCGGCTCTCTTGCAGGCGCGCACGGGCGTGCCCTTGCTGGGCGTGCTGCCCCTGCTACGCCACCATGGCTTGCCGGAGGAGGATGGGCTCTACGGCGTTGAGCCCGCTCGCGGTGGCGCCTCAGACGCCCTGCGCATCGCCATCCTCGCCGGGCCGCACATCAGCAACTTGGACGAGTTCTTGCCCCTCAGCCAACTGCCCGGCGTGCGCCTGGTGTGGGCACGCGAGCGGGCGCACGCAGAGGACGCCGATTGGTTGATCCTGCCCGGTAGCAAGCAAGCCAGTGGCGATGGGGCGTGGCTGCGTGCCCAAGGGCTGGACACGCTGGTGCAGGCGCATGCCGCCGCGGGCAAGCCGGTGCTGGGCATCTGCGGCGGTTTGCAGCTCTTGGGTCAGACCCTGGCCGACCCCGAGGGCCTGGATGGCGTGCCCCATGCGGGCCAGGCGGGCTTGGGCCTTTTGCCCCTCCACACCCACTACCAAGCCCCCAAACGCCTGCGCACGGGCCGCCTCACCCTCGCAGGCCTGCACGGCCCGTGGGCGGGGCTGAACGGGGTCGCCACCGAAGGCTATGAGATCCGCTGCGGCCGCACCGAGGGCCTGCCGCAGGCCACCCCCGTGGCCTGGGCCGACGATGGCCACCCCATCGGCTGGCAGCAGGGCTCGGCGTTGGGCTTGTACGCCCACGGTCTCTTGGAACAACCCGCCTTCTTGCGCGCCTTGTTTGGTGCACAAGTGCCGCTGCTCGACACCGCGCTGGACCGCTTGGCCGATGCGCTTGAGGCAGCGGTGGGGCGCCCGGGGCTGATTCGCCTGATGGGGTGCTGAGAGCGACGGCCCCAACCGCGAGCACGGCGGGTGGCCCTCGCCCCGGCTAAAAATGCCGCTCGGCGTCCTGTCGCTGGTGCAGGACGCGGATCACATCCAGATGGGCGGGGCCGTTCAGAAAATAGATGACGTGCGACCCGCACAGGTACTTCATGAAATCCGGCAACACATCTGCGGGCCGCCGCTGCTTGGTGCCTGCGGCGAGTCCTTCAAAGGCGGCTACAAGCTCGTGCAGGTAGGTGTCAGCTTGTGCTCGTGACCAGTGTTTCAGCGTGTAGAGCCAGATGCCTCCAGGTCACCCTCGGCCGCCGGAGAGAGCCGGTACGTCTTACCCATGCCGTGCGTGCATGCGGTCCAGGAAGGCTGCGCTATCGAACGCGCGGGGCTCGCCCGATTGCAGGCCGGCGCTCAGTGCCTCTTGCAGCGCCTTGACCCTGGCCTCGTGCTCATCCAGCAGCCTCAGCCCCGCCCTGGCCACATCACTGGCGGAACCATAGCAACCGCCTTGGACCTGGGCATCAATGAAGCTCACGAAATGCGGCCCAAGGGTGACGGAGGTATTTCGGCTCATCAGCGCACTCCTATTTGGTGGCAAAAATGTGCCAAAAATTGGTACTTTTCTGCGTGACCTGGGGTGGCGATCGAAACGATGGCGGCGCCGACACGGAGTGCAAGCGGTTGGGCGTCTATAGATCGCGCCACGATGTCCATACACCCACCAGATGCGTGGTGCCGATCAGCAAGCAAATGCCGGACGAAATCACCCAGAACGTGGTGCTGTTGCCGGGGAACAGGGGTTGGATGACCGGGTAGGCGAAACCGCGCGCCAGATAGATGCCCGTGATCAGCACCAGCCCCCACTTGGCCAGCGGCAGCCTGGGCCCCCAACCCGCACCACTGAACGCAAACAGCGCCCACACGCCCAAGCAGGCGGCAATGCCCAGCGTGACCACCGTGGGCTGCCACTGCCCCAATTCCGCCGCCCGCGCCATGCGCTCACCCGCCCCCATCACCCGGTACGCTGGCGCCCCGATGGCAATGCAAGCCAAGTGCGCGAGCGCCGCCAACGCGCTGAACGTGCCGGCAAGGGTGAGGGCGAGGGAGCCGAGGTGTTGCATGTGCGGATGGGTGAGTCGATGAAGGGCTACTTGAGATCCGCGCCGGGTTCACCCCGCGCCGCCCGCCGCAGCGCCTGCCCCGCGGCCACACCGCCACCCACGAGTGCGGCCAGCAGCGCGGGGATCAACTCGCTCCCGGCCTGCCACACAAACAGGGCCGCGAACACCCCACCGGCCAGCAGGGCGATCCAGGCCACCTCAACCGGGTAGTCCGGCGCGGTGCGGGCTGGCAGCCCCACAAAGGCAAACGAGCCGAGGCCCGCCGCCAGCGCGTAGGCGGCTTGTTCCGCCGCCGGGTACCAAGCCGCCGTGCAGACGCCCGACACCAGCAGGTCCGGCGGGCAGAGGCGGGTGAGGGCGTGGGTGAACAGCACGGCGCCCACAAAGGCCACGATGAGGCCCAGCGCGGGGCCCAACAGGGCGAGAAGCCAACGGAGGGATTTCATGGGTTCAGTCAGCGGGTCAGGGCTCATCGGGGTACAGGCTCGCGGTGGCATCCGAGGACTCGACGATGCGCTGCATCTGGGCACCGAAGCGGTGCAAGTCTTCGTAGCAGGCCGGCAGCTCAAAGCTGGCCCAGCCGCGGCTCTCTGGCCGCTGCTGTTCATGCGTGCCATCGCCCAGCCGCACCTGGATGCCGATCTGGCCGGTACGACCAATCGGATACACCCGCAGCCCGACCAACACATCCCGCAAGCGGGGCGGTGAGCTACCTGATTCCCAGTAGCCCCCTTCGAGTCGCCATTCCGTGCCCGGCGTGAGTGTCAAGCCCGACTGCAACTTCTCACCAAAGGCGCGGACCTCGTCCTGCGCGAACCAGGCCGATCCGGCGCCGGCAAAGCGCTCGCAACTGGCGGTGACGAAGAGCTCGCCTGCGCCATCCGAATCCGGTTCAAAACGAAGCACAAGCTGGGATTTCATGCGGGGGAGATGTCAGGAAAGTGGCTCAGAACGGCTCGGCTGGCGGGCGCTCTCGCGCTCGAAACGAAATCAAGGGCAGCATCGCACTTGACGCCGCGGGGGCATAGTGGGTTCAAGTTAAACCGGTGGGCTCTTTGGGCTTTCGGAGGAACAGGACGTACTGCACAACGAACCAGTCGTAGGTGACATCCACCAGTTCCCATCCATCGTTTCCAAGGCCCTCGCACACGGCTTGCAGCTCTCTCAGCTTTCGATTCCTGGACTTGAAAAGTCCTTTGACGGTTTCGATCCTGTAGTCCCAGAGGGGCATGGTGCAGCTTCGCATCGTATAAGTTCATCGGGTTAGCCAGCGCAGCTTGAGCAGGTCAACTGCGAAGACCAAACAGGGGCTTTCTGTGATCCCGCCCAGAGCGGCGGGGCGAAAATCGAAGTTTTGAAATCCATTGTGCTTTGGAAGGCACAAGCCCACGTTGCGGGTTACCGAGATCCGGCTCGACTTGGGTAGTCTGATGAAGTAGGTGCCTGTCCGTCGTGGCCAAGTGGCTTGGCCAGCGCACGAGGTGCCGGGAAAACACAAGGGTTTTCTACACTCCACGCCTTTTCCAGCCCGCAGGGCCGGGCGGGCCGTGGGCCTGGGCCGGGCCTTGCTTCAACCACCATGGCCGACATCCAGCAACCCACGCCGCGCATGCCGCGGCAGATCCCCTTCATCATTGGCAACGAAGGGTGTGAGCGCTTCAGCTTCTATGGCATGCGCAACATCTTGACGGTGTTCTTGATGTCCAGCCTGCTGCTCTCGGTGCCGGAGGAGCTGCGCAAGGCCGAGGCCAAGGAGGTGTTCCACACCTTCGTGATTGGTGTGTACTTCTTCCCGCTGCTGGGCGGCTGGATTGCGGACCGCTTCTTCGGCAAATACAACACCATCTTCTGGCTCAGCCTGGTGTACTGCGCGGGCCATGCCTGCCTGGCGCTGTTTGAGAACAACCTGCGCGGCTTTTACTTCGGGCTCTTTTTGATCTCGCTGGGCTCGGGCGGCATCAAGCCGCTGGTCAGCTCCTTCGTGGGGGACCAGTTCGACCAGAGCAACCGCTCGCTGGCGCGCAAGGTGTTTGATGCCTTCTACTGGATCATCAACTTCGGCTCCTTCTTTGCCTCGCTGCTGATGCCGGTGGTGCTCAAGACCTGGGGCGCGAGCGTGGCGTTTGGCATTCCGGGCCTGCTGATGGGCCTGGCCACGCTGATCTTCTGGCTGGGCCGCAAGCGCTATGTGCACACGCCGGTGCAGCGAGACGGCAACCCGCATGGCTTTTTGAAGGTGGTGCTGAGCGCACTGCGCGCGGGGGGCGCCGGCACGGCGGTGGCGCTCTTGGGCGTGGGCGGCGCGGTGTGGAGCCTGACTGCCATCCCCCAACTGGGCCTGGTGGCCGCGGTGTGCCTGGCCTTGGTGTTGGTGATGGGTTTTGGCGGCGTGGGTGCCGCGCTGCAGTTGCACAAAGTGGGCACACAGCACCCGGCCGAGGCGGTCGATGGCGCGCGGGCGGTGCTGCGGCTCTTGGTGCTGTTTGCGCTGGTGACGCCGTTTTGGTCGCTGTTCGATCAAAAGGCCTCGACCTGGGTGCTGCAAGCGGACCAGATGGGCAAACCCGAGTGGTTCCAGAGTTCCATGATGCAGGCGCTGAACCCGCTCTTGGTGATGATCCTGATCCCCTTCAACAACCTGGTGCTCTACCCGCTGGTGGAGCGCCTCGGGGTGGCGGTCACACCCCTGCGCCGCATGGGCCTGGGGATCGCCCTGTCCGGTGTGGCCTGGATCGTCGTGGGCGGGATGCAGCTGTGGCTGGATGGCGGCCAAAGCGTGAGCATCGTCTGGCAGGTGCTGCCCTATGCCATCTTGACGATGGGCGAGGTGCTGGTCTCCGCCACGGGTTTGGAGTTCGCGTACAGCCAAGCGCCGCTGGCCATGAAGGGCGTGATCACGAGCTTCTGGAACCTGTCGGTGACGGTCGGCAACCTGTGGGTGCTGCTGGCCAACAGCAGCGTCAAGAGCCCGGCGGTCACGGCGGCCATCCAAGGCGCGGGCTTTGGCGTCACGGCCTTCCAGATGTTCTTCTTCGCCGGTTTTGCGCTGCTGGCCGCCCTGCTTTTTGCGCTCTACGCCCGCGGCTACACCATGCAGAACAACTACCGGGCGGCGTGAGGCGATCCGGGCGCCCAGTCGGGCCTTTGTTGCGGCGCGGTCTTGGGATACAAAGCGCACTGCACAGTGCCGTCCCTTGTTGCAGTGAAAGGGCCCCCAGTTGAAGCTCTTAGCTTGTGTTGCCGCCGTGGCCGTTGGGTGTCTGGGTGTCGACGCGCACGCCGCCGACGTGCGGATGGCCTTTGGCGAAAAGATCCCGCCCTTTAGCTTTCCGGCGACCAATTCCGGCATTGAAATCGAGACCTACCGTGAGGCCTTGGCGCTGAAAGGACACCGGCTGATTCCGATGTACTTCCCGTTTGTGCGCGTGCCCTTGGCCTTCAAGGCCGGGCGGGTCGATGCAGCGATGACGGATTTGGGCGAGGACTTGCGTGCGGAAGGCGGGCATTACGGCGACAGCGCCGTGCTCTATGACAACGTGCTGTTCACGTTGAAGGAGCGCGGGCTGAGCCTTCAGTCCCCCGCGGACTTGTTGCCCTTGCGGGTGGTGTCGTTCCAGGGGGCGGCGAAGCGCTACCCGGAGTGGTTGGGGCCGCTGGAAAAGGTGGGCGGCCTCTCGGAGGTTAACGATCAGGCGACCCAGGTTCGTTTGCTCATGGTGGGCCGGGTGGACGTGGTCCTCAGCGACCGCCTGATCTTTCAGTACTTCACGCAGGAAGTGCGCAAGCAGGGGATCAAGATCCTGCCGGTGACCGCCCATCGCTTCACGGTGGCCCGCCCCGAGGACTACCGCCCGGTGTTCCGCGACGCGCAGATCCGCGATGACTTCAATGCGGGGCTGAAGCAGCTGCGCGCCAGCGGCCGTTTGGCGCAGATATACAAGCAATACATCGAGGACTGATGGGGCCAGTGCGGATGCGCACAATCGCCCCTGTGTTGCTCAAGCGCCTGCATGCCCCCACCCGCCCCAAGGGCGTCGTCTTCGGACGACAGCCCAGCCTGCTGGCGCGGGCGCTCTGGTTGTCGGCCCTGTTGCACGTGTGGCTGGCGCTGAGCGTGGGGTTGCGTACGGGCCCCGCCGACCCCGCGCGCAGCGGCCGGGGCGGGCCCCTGGTGATGGTGTTGGAAGGCTGGGGCACAGCGCCCCGGGGGCGGGCCGAGACGGAGGTGCCCGAGGTGCTTCCCGATGGCCCGACGGGAACAGCGGCCACCCCGCGGCACGGCGGTGTGGTGCGACCGGCGGTCGAGGTCGCGGCTGATACGCCTGGCGCTCGGCGCCAAGGCCGCTGGAGGCCGCAGGAAGTTCGGCCGGACCCCGACCGCGCGGAGGGCGACGGCGGCGGGCGTGGCGAGGGGCCGGCCCCCCGGCCCGCACCGGCCCTTTCGGCGCAGCCTCCAGCCCCCCCGGTACCGCCCCCTGAAGCGCCGGGACCGGAACCCCGCCGCTTGGGTGGGCCGGTGACGCCCCAGCGAACCGCGCCGCCAGAGACTGCGCCTGCAGTGCCGCGCTTGGCGGTCCCTGAGCCATCTGCCCAGGTCGAGCCGCAGTCGGCGAAGCCGGAAGTGCCCCCGCCGGTGCCGGCCCCGGAACCTGAGGCTGTGCCGGCCGTGGAGCCGGTGCTGCGGGTGTTAACGCCCGATGCCCCCCAGGTGCGCGAGCGCCCGCTTGGCGTGGAGCGGGCGGGAGGGGGGGTGGCGCCGACCTTGCTGGATGCTCAGGCTCTGGCCGAGCAGCTGGCGCACATGCGGCAACGCCTGGCGGTGACCGAAGCCCAAACCGCGCAGCGCGAGGCTGCCGCTCAGGCCGCGGCGTCTGCCGCAGCGGCTGCTTCGGCCACACCAGCGGCCTCGGCGCCCACGCCCGCGGTGCCGCGCTGGCTGGAGGCGCCGGCCGAGCCGCGGCCGCGCAGCGCGGTGGAACGCCTGCGTGCGCTGAGTCTGCCGCCTGCGCGTGCCACGGCCCTTTCGCCCCCGCCCACCCTGCCGCCGGAACCCAACGAAGCCGTGTCCGAACCCGAGCCCGTGCTGCGCACCTTGAACGATCCGGCCGTGACGCCCCTGCGCCCCGTGCTGGAAACCCTGCGCCAACCCCGACTGGAGGCGCTGCCCACGGCGCGCCCCAGCCCCGCTTTGTCGCCAGCCGTTCCGCGTTTGGAGACCCCGCCGGAGGTGGCACCGGCACCGGTGCTTGCCTCGCCGGTCCCGAGTGCGGCGCCCCCCGCGGTCGCGGCGCCCAGCCCGGCGGGGGTGCCGCCAGCGCCCGTGGGCGGTCCCGTCCCCCAGACGCCGGCAGCGCTGGCCCCGGGCGGAGCGGCGCTGAGCCGTGGCGACCCACAGCCCAGTCAGGACCCGGGGCCTCGGGCCACCGCGGGTGGGCCCGACGCCGGGCCCCGGGTGGGACATGATGTGGCCACGGCGCCGTCGGCGGCCGCCAGTGCGCCCCCACCGCCGTTGAACCTCAGCTTGCCGCGCAGCAGCGCCGCCGGTCCGCGTCGCAGCCCGGGTCTTCTGGAGCTGCTGCCGGCCCTGCCGCCGGAGCGCAAGAACAAGATGGAAAAGGCCGTGGAGGACGCGCAGCGGGAGGACTGCCGCAAAGCCCATCAAGAAAAAGGCCTGCTGGCCTTGGGGCCGATGGCGTTGGAGGCCCTGCGCAACAAGGGTTGCAAGTGGTGAGCCCCCGCGCACGGGGCGGTTGAACGACATTCTGGGAGGACCTGTGCCCAAAAAACAAATGACGATCGCCGGCCGCCGGCTGGCCTTGGACGTGCGGCCGGACCGCCTGGACCTGCGCGACCGGCCCTACCGCCCGCCCCTGGGCAACCTGCCTCCGTGTTTTCCGAGCGATGCCGAGCTGGCCGCCTTTTTGCCGCGCTACGCCCAGGCGGGCCATGTGCTGAACCAGGGGGAGGACGGTGCCTGCACCGGGTTTGGCCTGGCGGCCGTCATCAACACCCTGCGGTTTCGTGCCCACGAGGCGGACGCTGCCGAGCCCCCGCCGCGCGTCAGCCCAGCCATGCTCTACCGCGTGGCCCAGCTCTACGACGAGTGGCCGGGAGAGGACTACGAGGGCTCCAGCTGCCGCGGCGCCCTGAAAGGCTGGCACCGGCACGGGGTGTGCCGCGAGTCGCTTTGGCCTTACCTCGCGCCGGGGCACAAGCCGGGGGCTGCGCCGCCGCTCGAAGACCCGACGGCCCCACTCGACCCGCGCCGCAACTGGGATGTGGATGCGCTCGCCTGCGTGCTGGGGGTGTACTACCGGGTGGACCAGCGCGCCATCGTGGATGTGCAGGCGGCGATCCGCGAGTGCGGCGCCCTGCTGGCCTCGGCCGTGGTGCACGACGGCTGGGGCGTGGACGCGCAAACCCAGCTGAGCGGACACGCGGACTTGCCGACCATCAGCAGCTCGCCGACGCCCGGCAAGGGCGGCACCCATGCTTTTGCGCTGGTGGGCTACAACGCCCGCGGTTTTGTGGTGCAGAACTCCTGGGGCCCCGACTGGGGCGCGCACGGTTGCGCGCTGCTGCCCTATGAAGACTGGCTGCTGCACGGGGTGGATGCCTGGGCCTTCACCCTGGGCGTGCCGCGCCACAGCGTGGGCCTGCTCGGGGCCGGCGCGCGCGCCGCACGGTTTTTGCTGCCGTCGCCCAGCAGCCCGACCGCGGTGTCAGCCGGCGCTGGGGAGCTGGCACCCGATCAAGCCTTGCGGCACACGGTGCTGATGAATCGCGGCCTGCCGCTGCGCAACGACATCACCGCGGCGGACGCGCGCCAAGCCGTGCGCGCCACGGCCTATGCCCACCCGCTGGTGTGGCTGCGCTCGCAGCGCCGCAAGAAAGTCCTGGTCTATGCGATGGGCGGCCCGGTGACCGAGGCCGAGGCGCTGGCGCGGGTGCGGGCGCTCGCCCCCAAGGCGCTGGCCCGCGGTGTCTACCCGCTGTTCGTGGTGGGACGGGCCACGGGGCTGGAGGGCGCGCCGGTCTACGCCGATGCCGTCGCTGCCCGCGCCGGTTTGAAGGAGCCCTCGGAGCGGGGGGACCGCCTGCTGGAGGCTGAGCTGCGAGCCCCCGGAGGGGCGCTGTGGGCCCAGACCCAGGCCGATGCCGCACGGGCTTGCGAAGACCCCGAGGGCGCCGGCCGGCAAGTGGCGGCAGCCCTCAAGGCCTTGGCCGCCGCCGTGCCCGGCTTGGAGATCCACCTGGTCGGGCACTCCGACGGCGCCCTGTTGCTGGGCCACCTGCTGCGCCGCTTCAAGCCCCTGGGCCTGGCGGCTGCCAGCCTGCACCTCTTTGCGCCGGCCTGCACGCCGGCCTTTGCGCTG
The DNA here is from genome assembly GCF_016093295.1 of Inhella gelatinilytica. GTDB lineage: Bacteria > Pseudomonadota > Gammaproteobacteria > Burkholderiales > Burkholderiaceae_C > Inhella > Inhella gelatinilytica. Next base: position 112,722 of record NZ_JAEDAL010000002.1, read on the forward strand.
GAGACCTTCAAGCCCGCGGTCGAGGCCGGCACGCTCCGGCCCGCGCGCTGGTGGATCCACGCCCTCTCCGAGGCCAACGAGCGCGCCGACCGCGTGGGCGCCTACGGTCGCTCCTGGCTGTACCTGGTCAGCCGCGCGCTGGAGACCGCCCACAAGACGCCGCTGATTGGCTTGGCCCGCTGCCTCGACCCCAAGACCGTGGCGCCCGGGATGGCGGACGGCCTGTGGGCCACCGCTGCCCTGGACACCGTGCGCGCCTGGCAAGGCTTTTGGGGGGCTCACCCCAAGGCCGCCCAGCGCTTTCAGGTCTGGGCCGAACGCCGTTTTGACGATGGCGCGGACGGCGTGCCCGCCGCACACACGGCGTTTGACCGCTCCTCAGCCCTGTGGAGTCTGACCTTGGATCGCATTCAGAAACCCCGGCCCGCCCAAGGGTAGCGAGCTGCTGGCCGGGCGCTCGGGCGCGCCTTCGAACCACAATGCCCCCGTTGGCCCGCACGGGATCGCCTGTTGCGTGGCCCGCTTTCCTTTCAGCCCAGGAGTAACCCATGTTCAGCCACATCATGGTCGGCACCCAAGACATCGACCGCTCGCAACGCTTTTACGACGCGGTCCTGAGCGTGCTCGGAGCCGGCGCCGCGGTGCAAAACACGGCCAGCAGCGGCCACAAGCGGCTTTTTTACCGGCACGACGGCGCCAGCTTTTGCGTGACCGAACCCATCAATGGCGAGCCGGCCACGGTGGCCAATGGCGGCACCATCGGCTTTAAGTGCGACTCTCCCGAGCAGGTGCAGGCCTTCCACGATGCAGCGGTGGCCCACGGTGGCACGTCCATCGAGTCGCCGCCGGGGCTGCGCGGTGAAGGGCCGGGCGCGATGTACCTGGCTTATGTGCGCGACCCGGACGGCCACAAACTGTGCGCCCTGCACCGGCCCAAGCCGGCGCGTTGAGCCAGACCGGGCCTTAAGCCCAGCGCTCGACGATCACCCAACCCCACACGCCCGTGCACAGGAGCAGCGCCATCAGCACGGCGGCGCTGCCAAAGTCCTTGGCTCGGCCCAGGAGGGCGTGGTGTTCCACACTGATGGCATCGGCCAGGGCTTCGAGCGCGGAGTTGAGCAACTCCACCATCCACACCAGCACCACGGCGCCGATCAGCGCCAGCACCTCCCCGAGGCTGCGCCCCAGCCAGGGCGCAGCGGCGATCAGCGGGATGCCGATCACCAGCTCCTGCCGGAAAGCGGCTTCGTGCTGCACCGCAGCCCGCAGGCCTTGCAGGGAGTAGCCGAACGCGCGCCACACGCGGATCAGACCGCCGTGGCTTTTCAGGGGGTGTTGGGAGGGGGTCATGGTGCTGTGAAGGGGCCGCAGCCCGAATGATCGCCGATGGGGCGCCGAACCCCCGGAATCCGGGTGGTCCGAGGCCCCACAACGCGGGCGGCAGGCTCCGCGATCAGCGTAAGCTCCTCCCCACAAGAAGGGGAGCTGGGGAGTCCATGCGTCTGAACCATCCTTATGCCGAGCTCGATGCCTTGGTCATCGACGACATGGCCACGCAGCAGACGACCTTGCGCACCCAACTGCACATGGTGGGGATTGATCGGGTGGATGCCGTCAGCTCGGCCGACGACGCCCTGCGCCACATTCGCGGCAAGCGCTACCACCTCATCCTGTGTGACTACAACCTCAACGCCAAGACAGACGGCCAGCAACTGTTCGAGCACCTGCGTGAGAACCGTCTGCTGCCCCCGGATTGTTTGTTCTTCATGGTGACGGCGGAGAGCCACTACAGCGCGGTGGCGTCGGCCAGCGAGCAGGTGCCCGACGCCTACCTGCTCAAGCCCATCACGGCGGGCGACATCGAGGAGCGGCTGCGCACGCAACTCGAGAAGCGACAGGCCCTGCTGCCCATCACGAAGGCGCTGGGCAAACAAGATTGGCTCGCCGCCGTTCAGGCTGCGGACGAGGTTCTGGCGCGCAAGGACCGCTGGTTCATGCATGCCTTGCAGCACAAGGCGCAATTGCAGTTGCAACTGGGCGCGGTGGACGAGGCCCGCGGCGTGTATGAACAGGCGCTACAGCTGCGGCCTGGGTTGCTCTGGGCTCAGGTGGGGCTGATGCGCGCTCACAAAGCCGCGGGCGCCTTTCAGCAGTGTCGCGAGCTCGCCCTGGCGGTGCTCCAGACGCCGGATGGCAGTCGGTGCTTGCCCGCGTTTGATTTGTTGGCCGATGCTCAGGAGCGGCTGGGCGACACCGCCGCGGCCGTCGAGACGCTCAAGCAGGCGGTGCAGGCGGTCCCGTCGGCGCGGCGTCAGCGGCTGCTGGGGGAGGCGGCCTACCGCGAGGGCGACTTGGCCGTGGCCAGGCAAGCCTACGCCAAGGCCTACAAGGGTGGGCAGGGCTCGGTGATGGCCCAGCCCCAAGATGCGCTGGTGTTGGCCCAGGCCCTGGTGGAGCAAGGGGAGGGCAAAGAGGCGCTGACGCTGCTCACCGAGGCCCATGCGCGGGGCACCCGCGGCGCCGCCTTTGACCAGGTGGCATTGGCGATCAAAGCACAGGCCTGGGTGCAGACCGGCGAGGCCGCGCGAGGTCTGGCGGCCGCCAATCAGGCCTTGGAAATGGGGGGCACGCGCAAGGGCGATTTTGCGACGCTGGCCCTTGCACGGGCCGCCTTGGCCACCGGCCAAGACGCGCGGGCGCTGGGCCTGATGCAGCGCGCCCTGTGCGCCGACCATGAAGACTTGCGCACGCAGCGCTTGGTGACGCGGGCGCTGACGGACCATGGAAAAGGCGAGGAGGCCCAGGCCTTGATCGCCAGTGCCAGCCAGAGCCTGAAAACGCGCCTCTTTGAAGCCAAGCGCCTGTTGCGCAGTGGACAGCTGGATGAGGCGCTGGTGGCCATCGAGGCCGAATTGGCGGATTACCCCGAGAACACGACGGTGCTGCTGGAATGCACGCAGATGAACTGCATGTGGCTGCGCCTCAACAAGTGCCTGGAGGCCTCGCGCGTGGACCGGGTGCGTGACTACCTGGCCCGGCTGGAGAAGCTGTTGCCGGGCCATGAGCGCGTGGCGCAGATGCGCCGCTATCTGCGCGAGACCTTGGCCACGCTCAGCCGTGAGGGCGGCTTTTCCATCAGCAAGGAATTGGCGTGAACCGCGAGCTGATGGCGCTACTGGTCCACGACCTGAAAAACCAGCTTGGCAATTTGGAAGCGGAATTGGCCTGTTTGGCGGAGGCGCCCGACACGGCGCGCGCCCAGCGCGCTCACCACCACTGCGCGCAGCTGCGGCAGCGGCTGGTGGCCTATCTCACGCTCTACGGCGGCGGCCACGAAGCCTTGCAGGCGCAATTGGAGGACGAATCGCCGTCCGGCTTTCTGCGCACGCTGGAGCACATGCCATCCCGCCCCGAAGGCGCGCCGCTGCTACTGGTGACCGATGGCGCGCTGCCGCCGTTTTGGTATTTCGATGCCCGCTTGGTGCGCCTCGCCCTGGAGGCTGCCCTGCACAACGCGTGGCGCTTTGCGCGGGACGAGGTGGTGCTGTCGGTCGGCGCGGACGCCGGGGGGGTGCTCTTCGCCGTGGAAGACGATGGGCCGGGCTTGGGCAGCCCGGACCCGAGCGCCCAGAGCTCGACGGGGCTGGGCATGGAGCTGTGCGCCGCGGTGGCGCGCGCCCACCGGCGCGAAGAGCAGCGGGGTTGGGTGGCGTTGAGGCCGCGCCCGGGTGGCGGAACGCGCTTTCACCTCTGGCTTCCCTAAGCGAGGCCGGCTCGCACCGGCCCTCTTAAGACTCCGGCAAGCGCGCTGAGATCTAATCGTCGCCCATGTTTGATCGGCTCCTCTCGTTCCGTCGCTGGGCGCGCCCTACGCTCTCGCCCGAAGCCCTTTTGCTGGTGGTCGCGCTGGCTTGGGCCCTGTTGTTCAACCGCCCAGTGCTGGCGGCCCTGCGGCAGGAGTTGGAGGCGGGCTGGGGCCTGCAGGCCGCCGTGGTGGCCCTGCTGGCGGCCATCCACTACCTGCTCGTGGCCCCGCTGTTGGGGGTGCGCTGGACCCAAGCGCTGCTGGCGCTGCTGACCGTCGTGGCGGCCTGCAGCAGCCACTACACGCACAACCTCGGCGTGGTGCTGGACCCGGCCATGATGCGCAACGTGCTGCAGACCGAGTGGCAGGAGGCGCGCGAGTTGATTGGCTGGGGCCTGTTGCGCCAGCTCTTGTGGGCCTTGCCCATCCTGCTGGTGCTGGCCTGGGTGCGGGTTGAGGGCCCCGCTCACGCCTCCTTCTGGCGTCTGGCTTGGCGCCGCATGGCCTTGTGGGGCGTGGCCCTGGGCGTGGCCGTGGCCTTGCTGCTGGCGATGTTCCAACCGCTCTCGTCCCTGATGCGCAACCAAAAAGGCTTGCGCTACCAGATGCTGCCGGTGGCGCCGCTGTACTCCATGCCGCGCAGCGTCTGGAAAGGCCTGCAGGAAGCCCGCAAGCCCCGCGAGCCGATCGGGGAGGACGCGCAGGCGGGCCCGGCGCCCGCGCGGCCGCGCCTCTTGGTCTGGGTGGTCGGTGAAACCGTGCGCGCCGCCAACTGGGGCCGGTACCTGCTGCCCGAGGGCGGCGAGCGGGTGACTGCGCCCCAAACCCAGGCGCAGGCGGAGTGGGTGTACTTCCCGGTCATGAAGACCTGCGGCACGGACACCGAAACCTCGCTGCCCTGCATGTTTGCCCCCGTGGGCCGCAGCGACTACGACGAGGACCGCATCCGCACGCAGCAGTCGCTGCTGCACGTGCTGGCCCGCGCGGGCGTGCAAGTGGACTGGTGGGATGCGCAATCGGGTTGCAAGGGCGTGTGCGAAGGCCTGCCCGAGCGCCGCATCGAGTGCAAAAAGGGTGGCTGCGATGCCCAGCTCTTTGCCGGCTTGCCCGAGAAGATCGCCGCTGTGCGCCAGGCCGGGTCTGGTACGCACCTGCTGGTGCTGCACATGCTGGGCAACCACGGCCCGTCCTACTACCGGCGCTATGGGCCGGAGCACGCTGTTTTCCAGCCCGAGTGCCGCAGCGACGACCTGGGGCGCTGCAGCCGCGAGGCCATCCGCAATGCCTACGACAACGCGCTGCACGCCACCGATGCGCTGCTGGCGCAGGCCTTGAAGCAATTGCAAGTGGCGCAGACCGACATGGACGTGGCCCTGTGGTTCACGCCGGACCACGGGGAATCGCTGGGGGAGAAAGGCCTGTATCTGCATGGCCTGCCCTACGCTTTTGCGCCCGCCGAACAGACCGATGTGCCCTGGCTGATGTGGGTGGGCGAGGGGTGGCGTCGGTCGCGCGGCTGGGCGGAGCTCTGTCTTCAAACGCTGCCCAGCCGCTTGCGGCCCGATCATGAACACCTGTTCCATACGGCGCTAACGCTGTTGGATGTGAGGACCCGTCTTTATCAGCCGCGCTGGGACGCCCTGGCAGCCTGCGCACCATGAAGTCGGTTGCGCGCACCCGGGTGGCGTGGGCCTTGCTGCTGGCGTTGCCCCTGATCGGCCTGTGGGATGCCTTGCGGTTGGACGCGCTGACCACCCCTTGGTGGGCCGACGCGAACGGCTTTGCCGCGCGACATGCGTTTTGGGCTGAAGGCTTGCTGCACAACGGCATTCGTGGCGTGATGGGGTTGGCGGTGGTCGCGATCCTGGTGCTGGTGGTTCGTCCGCATCGTGCTGGCCCGACGCGCAGCGAACTGTTGGTGGGGTTGGGCGCAGCGCTGGCCGTTTCCGCTTTGGTGAATTTCATGAAGGCCCACAGCCTGACCAGTTGCCCTTGGGACCTGGCGGAATTCGGGGGGCAGGCTGAATGGGTCTCTCATTGGGCCTGGGGCCGGGCCGATGGCGGGCCGGGTCATTGCTTTCCCAGCGGACACGCGGGCGGTGCCTTTGCGCTGTGGGGGCTGTGTTGGCCGTGGTGGCGCCACCAGCGCCGCTGGGCCCTGGTGGCATTTGGGGTGGTTGCCGGGCTGGGCGTGATGGGGTCACTGGGTCAGTGGGCCCGCGGAGCCCACCATCTCAGCCACAGTTTTTGGGCGGCCTGGATTAGTGCGGCGGGTCTGTGGGGCTTGTCCCTTGCACGAGCCTTTTGGCTGTGGCACCAACGCCCCAACACAGCCACCGACACCTGGTCGGCGGCTTGAGCTGCAGTCGGGCGTTCAGCGCTGAATCGTGACCGGCGGCAGTTTGGGGGTTGGATCTTTTTGTGCCTGAACTTGAACGGGGGCAAGCTGCACGGGGACTTCAGGCTCCGGCGCAACCGCCGGCTCGAAGGTCAAAACCATGAACAGGCTGATCAAGGTCAGTGCAATCATGGTGCCCATGGTCAGGGCGTCGGAAATGCGGGGCAGGTTCATGGCAGCCTCCTCATTGATGCCCGAAAACCACCGGGCCTGGGGCAATAGTGCGCCAAGGCAGGTGGAAATGCCAGCGGTTTTTTAGAGCCCAGGGTCCACGCCGAGACCTTGAAATTCGTCCCCGTGGAGGAACGGCGGACCGGCGGGCAGCGTCCAGGGGGTTTCGGCCAGCGCCGGCCCGCCACTCGCGCTGTGGCAGGTCAACCAGGCCTGTTCGGCCTGGCGCCAGAGCACCAGCACCAGGTCTCCGACGGCCCGCGCCGTGACGAGCTGTGCGCCCGCCCGCGCAATGGGCGCCCGGCCGGCACGTTCGGGCCAGGCCTGCAAGCGGTCCTCGTCGGCCCGCCACAGCAATTCACGGTCGGCTTGGCCCACCAGGCCCCGGGCAGGCCGCGGGCATTGCACCCAGGTTGCCGCGTCGTCCAGCCCCACGACCTCAAATCCCGTTGGGGTGAGGTGGGCCCAGGCGGCCTGACCTTGCCAGGTGCACCAAGTGCTGAGGCCCCAGGCGTGAACCGCCCGGCGCGGCCGCAAGGGGCGGCGGGCATCCAGGTTGACGATCAGGGCTTCGCCCGCACGGGTTCGGGCCAGCACATGAAAGTGCTGGGGATGGACGGCCAAGGCCGTTAGCCCCGTGGGCATGGGCATGGGGCGCAAGCCCAGGTGGCCCCGGGTGGGCACGCCCTCGCCAAACTGAAAGTCGTGCACCGTGCCGGTGTAGAAGTCTTCGGCCTGGGGGTCCAGGTAGATTTCCCACAAGGCCTCGACCCCTTGCGGTGCCAGCACAAAACTGCGCCGCACGGGGTGGGCCGCCGCCACCACACCCTGGGCGGGGCAAGGGTAGTGGGCGACCCATCGCTGCGCCGTTGTGGACCACAGGTGGAGGCGCAGGCCGTCGCTCGTCAAAACCTGCTCGCCGGTGGCACTGACGCACACGAGGGACAGCGGGCGATCCCCCGGCGCGGCGGGAACGCGCTGGGCTTCGGTGCCGGCGAGGCCCCATTGGGTTAACCGACCGGCGTCGATGCCCCACAAGCCCGTGGGGCTGGCGCGCCACGGGCCCGCCATCGCCAGGCGCCGGACTGGCGTCAGGTCGGGCAGGCTCAGTTCGACTGCGCCCTGGCGGTCGCGCCACCACACCGAGGGTCGTGGCACCGGGGCTGGCGGGGCGGGGCGGGCGAGGCCGGGTACGGCGAGGGGCAGGCTGCCCAAGCCCCCTGCGGCCTGACAGAACTGGCGACGGTTCAGTGACATGCTGCCAGTGTGCGGGGTGGGCAAGGCCGGCTCCTTGAAGTCCATCAAGCCGCGGGCTTGTTGCCCGATGGCGACGGGCGCTCTCGAACCTGACGCAAGTCAAGGAAATGAAATAGCCCTAAGCGCCAAATGGGATTGCTGCGTTGCAGCAGATGGTTTCAAGGGATCGCCCATGCAAATTGCCAGCCTGATCGTGGAGGCGCTGCCGGCCGAGTTGGCCGCAGTACAGGCCCGATTGATCGAAATCCCGGGCGTGGAGGTTCATGCCACCGCCCCTGAAGGGCGCCTGATCGTGACCGTGGAGTCCGATGACGGCGCCGGAGCCGAAACCCACGACCGCGTGCGCACCCTGCCTGGGGTGCTGAACGTGGCGTTGGTCTTTAACCAATTTGAAGCTGAACCTGACGAGGAGGTCGTCCATGTCCAAGACCTTGGCGCTGTCGCGCCGTGAAGTGATCAAGATCCACGCGGCGGCCTCGGCCGCCTCGGTGGCCGGAATGACGCTGCCGCACGCGGCAACGGCTGCGACCACGCCCGATGGCCTGCGCTGGGACAAGGCGGTGTGCCGCTACTGCGGCACTGGCTGCGGAGTGCTGGTGGGCGTGAAGGACGGCAAGGTCGTGGCGACGCAGGGCGACCCGGATGCGCCGGTCAACAAGGGCCTGAATTGCGTCAAGGGCTACTTCCTGGCCAAGATCCCCTACGGCCAAGACCGCTTGACCACGCCCTTGCTGCGCATGAAGGACGGCCGCTATGACAAGAACGGTGAGTTCCAGCCCATCAGCTGGAAACAGGCCTTCGACATCATGGAAGAGAAGTGCAAGGCCGCCCTCAAGGCCAAGGGCCCGACGGCGGTGGGCATGTTCGGCTCGGGCCAGTGGACCATCTGGGAAGGCTATGCCGCCAACAAGCTGATGAAGGCGGGCCTGCGCTCCAACAACATCGACCCCAATGCGCGCCACTGCATGGCCTCTGCGGTGTTTGGTTTCATTCGCAGCTTCGGCGCCGATGAACCCATGGGCGTGTACGACGACGCCGAGCATGCCGATGCCTTCGTGCTCTGGGGCAGCAACATGGCCGAGATGCACCCCATCTTGTGGAGCCGCATCACCAACCGCCGCCTGACGGCACCGCATGTGAAGGTGCATGTGCTGTCCACGTTCACGCACCGCTCCTGCGAGGTGGCGGATGCCGAGCTGATCTTCAAACCCCACACCGACCTGGCCATCCTCAACTACATCTGCAACCACATCATCCAGTCGGGCGCGGTGAACGAGGACTTCGTCAAGAAGCACGTCAACTTCCACAAGGGTGTGACGGACATTGGTTTTGGCCTGCGCCCGAACCACCCGCTGGAGCAAGTGGCCGGGAACAACGGCTACGCGGGCGCCGATGGCAAGCCCAAGGGCAACCCGATGGCCAGCAGCCCGATCAGCTTTGACGAGTTCAAGCAGTTTGTATCGACCTACACGCTGGAGTACACGGCGCAACTCAGTGGTGTGCCCAAGGACAAGCTCGAAGCCCTGGCCCAGCTCTACGCCGACCCCAAGACCAAGGTCACGAGCTACTGGACCATGGGTTTCAACCAGCACACGCGGGGCACCTGGGTCAACAACATGATCTACAACGTCCACCTGCTGGTGGGCAAGATCAGCGAGCCGGGCAACAGCCCCTTCAGCCTGACCGGCCAGCCCAGCGCCTGCGGCACCGCGCGCGAGGTGGGCACCTTCGCCCACCGCCTGCCGGCGGACATGCTGATTGCCAACCCGCAGCACCGCGAGGTGGCCGAGAAGATTTGGAACGTGCCGGCCGGCACGCTGCGTGGCGAGGTGGGCTTCCACGCCGTGCAGCAAGACCGCATGCTCAAGGACGGGGTGCTGAACTTCTACTGGACCACCACCACCAACAACATGCAGGCCGGCCCCAACATCAATGGGGAACGCTACCCGGGCTTCCGCGACCCGCGCAATTTCATCGTCGTCTCGGACGCCTACCCGACGGTGACCGCCATGGCGGGCGACTTGATCCTGCCCTCGGCCATGTGGGTGGAGAAGGAAGGGGCCTTCGGCAACGCCGAGCGGCGCGGCCAGTTCTGGCGCCAGCAGATCAAGGCGCCGGGCGAGGCCAAGAGCGACCTCTGGCAATACCTGGAGTTCGCCAAGCGCTTCACGACCGATGAGGTCTGGCCGGCCGAGTTGCTGACCAAGTCTCCCCAATACAAGGGCAAAACCCTGTACGACGTGCTGTTTGCCAACGGCGAGGTCAACAAGTACCCGAAGGCCGACGCGGCCAAGGTCAACGCTCACGCCTGGAGCGGGTACAGCAACGACGAGACCGATTTCTACGGCTACTACGTGCAAAAGGGCCTGTTCGAGGAGTACCGCAAGTTCGGTTTGGGCAAAGGCAAGGACCTGGGCGAGTTCGACGCCTATCACAAGGTGCGTGGCCTGCGCTGGCCCGTGGTGGGCGGCAAGGAAACCCTGTGGCGCTACCGCGAGGGCTATGACCCCTATGTGAAGGCCGGAGAGGGCCTGCGTTTTTACGGCAAGCCCGATGGCAAGGCGGTGATCTTCGCGCTGCCTTACCAGGACCCGCCCGAGAAGCCCGACGCCGAGTACGACCTGTGGCTGTGCACCGGCCGCGTGCTGGAGCATTGGCACACCGGCACCATGACGCGCCGCGTGCCCGAGCTGTACCGGGCCTTCCCCGACGCGGTGGTCTGGATGCACCCCAAGGACGCCGAGAAGCGCGGGCTCAAGCACGGCGATGCGGTCAAGGTCGCTTCGCGCCGCGGGGAAATTCAGCTGCGCGTGCACACCCGCGGCCGCAACAAGGTGCCCGAGGGCCTGATCTTCGTGCCCTTCTTTGACGAGCACCGCCTGGTCAACAAGCTCACGTTGGACGCCACCTGCCCGATCTCGAAAGAGACGGACTTCAAGAAGTGCGCGGCCAAGGTGGTCAAGGCTTGATCGGGAAAAAACCGTGACCGAACCCCGCAGCCCCGAGCAACTGGCGCGTCGCCGCTGGATGCAAGACACCGCCCGCCTGGCTTGTGGCGCGGGTTTGGTGGGCGGGCTGCTGGGCTTGCAGGCCAAGCAGGCGCGGGCCCTGCCGCCGCAGGCCTTGCGCCCGCCGGGCGCTTTGCCCGAGGCGGAGTTTCAATCGGCTTGCGTGCGCTGCGGCCTGTGCGTGCGCGCCTGCCCCTACAAGACCTTGCGGCTGGCCACGCTGGATGAGAGCGTGCCCGTGGGCACGCCGGTGTTCACGGCGCGCGAGATCCCCTGCGAAATGTGTGAGGACGTGCCCTGCGCACGCGCCTGCCCCACGGGCGCACTCAATCGCGACATCGAGCGCATTCAGGACGCCCGCATGGGCTTGGCGGTATTGATCGACGGCGAGCATTGCCTCAATCACTTGGGTCTGCGCTGTGACATTTGCTACCGCGTCTGCCCGCTGATCGACCAGGCCATCACGCTGGAGGAGCACAGCAACCGCCGCACGGGCAAACACGCGGTGTTCACGCCCACCGTGCATGCCGAGGCCTGCACCGGTTGCGGCAAGTGCGAGCAGGCCTGTCCGCTGCCCGTGCCCACCATCAAAGTGCTGCCCATTGCCTTGGCCCAAGGGGCGGCTTCGCCCCACTACCGCCTGGGCTGGGAAGAGAAGAAGAAGGCGGGCGGCAGCTTGGCCGCCCCCGAACCCGAACACCAGTACCACCTGCCCGACGGGGCGTCGCAGCCGGGTTCGCCTGCCGCCAGCGCGCCGGTGCTGAAGGCGTTCAAGGGGGATCGGCTATGACCTCACGCGTCCTGACCACGGGCTGGCGCGGACAGCGCTTCTTGTTGGCGCGTCGGGCGGTCCAGATCAGCGTGCTGCTGCTCTTTCTGGCCGGTCCTTGGTGGGGCATCACTTGGCTGCAAGGCAATTTGAGCGCCAGCCAGGTACTGCACACCGTGCCGCTGACCGACCCCTTTGTGTGGCTGCAAACGCTGATGGCGGGCCACGCCCCGCAGGCGCAAGCCGCGCTGGGCGCCGCCATCGTGCTGGTGTTTTATGCGGTGGTGGGCGGACGCAGCTACTGCGCGTGGGTGTGCCCCGTCAACGCCGTCACCGACAGCGCCGCCTGGTTGCGTGAGCGCTGGGGCTGGCGCACCGGCGTGCGGTTGCCGCGTCGGGCGCGCTGGGCTTTGCTCGCGCTGGCCCTGGGGTTGCCTGTGCTGCTGGGCACGGTGGTGTGGGAACTGGTGAACCCGGTTTCGATGCTGCAGCGCGGCTTGCTCTTTGGCCTGGGCCTGGGTTGGGCCGTGGTGGTGGCGGTGTTCTTGGCGGACCTGCTTCTGGTGCCTCGCGCTTGGTGCGGCCACCTGTGTCCGCACGGGGCGTTCTACAGCCTGCTGGGGCGCCGCAGCCTGCTGCGCGTGCGCGCCCAGCGGCGCGAGGACTGCGACGACTGCGGGGACTGCTACCGCGTGTGTCCGGAACCTCAAATTTTGAAACCGGTGCTCAAGGGCGAGGGCTCGCGCTTGATCGACACCGGGCAGTGCAGCAACTGTGGGCGGTGCATCGACCGCTGTCCGCAGGATGTGTTTGAAATGGGCTGGCGCGGCACGGGCCGTGTGGGCCCCAACCCTTGAAGACACGAAAGGACGAATCATGAAGAACCTGCCCATGCGCTGGATGCTGGTGGCGGCTGCGGTGGCGGCGGTCTATGGATGCGCGCAGTTCGCCGGAGTCTCCACCCTGCGCGGCAGCAACGCCGACACCGTGGACGTGGCCCCCAACGACAAGACCTATGTCGGCAAACGCCCCGGCGGCGGCCAGGAGCGGATCGCGCGCAGCTACAAAGAGCAGCCGCCGCTGATCCCCCATGCCATCGACAACTTCGACGAGATCACGGTCAGCGACAACCAATGCATGGACTGCCACAGCCCCAGCAGCGCGGCCGCCAAGAAAGCGCCGGCGGTACCGCAAAGCCACGTGGACGCCACCGGCAACAAGGGCCTGAACATGGCGCGCTACCAGTGCAACTCGTGTCACGTGCCGCAGGTGGACGCCAAGCCGCTGGTGGAGAACCGCTTCGAAGGCCGGAAGTAAAGAAGAGGGCCCGCGCCGCGCGGGCCTTCCCTTCCGTCTGCAGGCCGGTTTTACATCCGGCTGTCGTGCAGCGCACCGCCGCTGAGATCGGCCAGGTCGGCGGTCAGTTGGCTGAAGGGCAAGATCTTGCCGCCCCACGCTTTGACGAAGCCTTCGGCGGCGGCCGCCTCCGCAAAAGTGGCCAGTGTGGGCCCCATGCTGCCGTGGCGCTTGCTGCCATGGACAAAGAAGGCCGTCTTGGCGTCGATCCAGTGGCCCACGGGTCGATCCCAATCGGCTTTCCCCATGTCTTGCACATAGGCGGCCTTGAGGGGGCGAACCTGCTCGGGCTTGAGCAAGAGGCTCACCATTTCCACCGTGTCGCACAGGAAGACGGGTTTGGGGTCGTCAGCGTAATGGAGCTGGGCCTTGGGGCCCGCGTAGTCGGCCAGCAGCATGCCGTCCAGATCGCAAGCGGTGGCGGGATTGACCTCTTGCGGGCCCTGGCGGCCTTTGTCGCTCTCGCGGGTGCAGGCGGTCAGCCAGGGTAGGGCGGCGCAGGCCAAGCAGTGGCGGCGGCTGATTTTCATGGTTTGAACTTCCAGAGGGCCAGGAGCAGCGGCGCAACGATCCAGGCCAGCAGGGCGCTGCCCATGATCCACGGGCTGGCCAATTGAGGGGGCATCAGCGTGCCCAGACCGGTCAGCCCTGCGACCTGATCGAGGGTGAAGACGTTGGCGATCCGGAAAACGTCCGCCGGATTGAGCAGCAGGAGCCACGCAAAACGGTCCCCGCTCAAGCCGGGAATCTGTCCGCCCGTGCCCACCAAGAGTCCGAGCAGGGCCAGGTCGAACACCAGCGCGAAGCCGAACCACAGCATGATGGCCAGGCCTGACGCCCGGGTGCGCTCACGGCTCAAGACGGAGAGCAGCAGCGCGAGGCTCAAAAAGCTCAGGCCCATCAGCGTGGCGGTGACCACAAAGCCGCCGTAATGCAGTAGCGTGGCGCTGGCACCAAATTGACGCCACAGCAGTCCGCCCACCAGGGCGAAGCCGCCCAAGGTTGACAAGGTCAACGCCGCGGCCAACCCCAGGTACTTGCCCATCAGCAACTGCCCGCGGCTGATGGGGTGAGTGAGCAGGAGCTCCAGCGAGCCGCGCTCGCGTTCGCCCACGATGGTGTCAAAGCCCATCAACAGAGCGATCAGCGGCAGCAGGTAAATCACCAAGCTGACCAGCGAGGTGATGGTGGTGGCGAGCGATTGCGGCCCCAGTTGGCCTTGCTGCGCCCCGCCAAAGTAAGTGATGAGCAGCGAAAAGGCGGTGAACACCAGCGCAATGGCCAACACCCAGCGGTTGCGCAGGCGCTCACGCAGCTCTTTGCTGGCCAGGGTCAAGGTCGGGTTCATGCGGCCACTCCGAAGTAAAGGTCCTCCAGCGAGGGCTCATGGATTTGCAGGTCGGCGAGCTGGCTGGCCAGCGGCGCCAGGCGGGCCAGCACCTCCATCTTGTGCACGCGCTCGCAGCGCAGGTGCAGACCGGCTCCGTCCTGCTGCGCGGTGGCGCAATCGCCCACGGCGGTTTGAGCGGCGGCCAACACGCTGGGCTCGCCCCACAGGCTGACGGTGAGCGGCAGGGCCAGAGCCTCGCGCAGCTCTTGCACACTGCCTTGGGCCACGATGCGCCCGCTGGCCAGGATGGCCAGCCGGTCCACGCGCTGCTGCAACTCGGCCAAGATGTGCGAGGTGATGATCACCGTCACGCCCTGGCGGCGCAGGCCATCCAGCAGCTCATAGAACTCGCGAATGGCTTGGGGGTCCAGGCCGTTGGTGGGCTCGTCCAGGAACAACACTTGGGGCGTCCCGAGCAAGGCTTGGGCCAGCCCCAACCGTTGCCGCATGCCCTTGGAATAGGTGCGCACGGGCCGCCCGGCAGCGGCGGACAGACCGACGCGCGCCAGCAAGGGTTCGATTTGGGAGGCGTCGGCGCGTTTGAGCTGGGCAAAGAAGGTCAGGGTCTCGACGGCGTTGAGGTTGTCGTACAGCGCCAGCTGCTCGGGCAAGTAGCCAATGCGCGCACGGGCCGCCTGCCAGGCGGGGCTGCCCACGGCGCAGCCAGCCACCTGCACCTCGCCCGCGTCGGCGGGTGTGAGGCCCAGCATGATGCGAAAGAGCGTGCTCTTGCCCGCGCCGTTGTGGCCGATCAGTCCGAACAGTTCGCCGCGCGGCACCGTAAGGTCCACGCCATCCACGGCCACCAGCGGTCCGAAGGCCTTGCGCACGCCTTGGAGGGCGATGGGTGCCCTGGCGGTCATCGGGCGGTTCGCGGCGACCGCGTTAATTGCTGAAGTGGCGTCCAAGCCATTCCTTCCAGTTTGAAGCGGGGGGCTGCATGCGCGGGTGGGCGTCCACCACGGAGGGCGCGCGCAGCACCGGAAATTGTTGGGACACCACGCGCAGCGACTGCACGGCCGGGCTGCCCATCAGGAGGCGCAGACTGGGGTGGCGCCAGGAGAGGCGGTCCACCAGGTCGTTGGCCTCGTAAGGCAGGTCGCCCACGCCGTCGCCGTCGCGGTCCCACCCGAGGTAGTTGCTGAAGTGGTTGCCCTCGCCCTTGGCGCCGCCCCAGCGCTCGTCACGCGTGCCGACGTATTTCACCGGTTCGCGGTTGGCGATGAAGGCATTGCCCTGCACGGTGTTGCGAGTGGAGAGCGCGGCCAGATGCACACCAATTTGGTTGTCGATCACCCAATTGTTTTTGAGCGTGGCGTACTCCACGTCGTAGATGAACAGCCCGCGCGCGTTGCCGGCAATGATGTTGTTTTCTATGACCGAGTCGGTCAGGGTTCGCAACATGATGCCGTGGTCGCTGTTGCCCCAGGTCTTGTTGTGGCGCACCACGTTGTCCCGCACTTCCATCAGGGCCAGGCCGCCCCGGTTGTAATAGCTCTCGTTGCCCTCCCAGAGGTTGCGATAGCTGTTCATGTAGTGCGTGCCATAGCGGCTGTGGTGCAGCTTGTTGCCCCGGAAGATGGCGTCGTGCGAGACGTCGACGTACAGCGCGTCGCGCACAAAGCTGATCTCGTTGTTCAGGATGCGGGCGCCGCGCGTGTTGTAGAGCTGAATGCCATTGCCGCGCTGTGAGGAGTTGTAGTCGCGCTTGCCGGTGATGGTGTTGCCCTCGACGGTGACGTCGTTGGCCCGTTCGATCCACAGGCCAAACAGGTTGTAGGAGAGGCCGCAGCGGCGCACCACCACCCGATGAGCGCCGGGGGCAACCCAGATGCCGGCGTTTTGGTCGACCAGAGAATCGCCGGAATTGGTGACGAGCAGGCCTTCCACCACCGCCTCGGACGCAGCGATCTTGAGCGTGTGTCCTTTGAGACCCCCACTCAGGGTGGGGCGTTCCAGCCCTCTGAGGGTGAGGCGCTTGGGAATGACGAAATTGCCCTCGTAGCGCCCCCGCGCCACTTCGACCACATCGCCGTCCGCGGCGCGGTCCAGCACCGCCTGAAGATCTTGCCCGGGTTGCACCCGCCAGGTGGTGGCTTGCGCGCCGCCAGACCCCAAGGCCGCGAGCAGCCCAGCGAACCCTGTGGCTCGGAGGTTTCGGCTGAATCGCGCCCAGCAGCGCGCCGAGGGGGGCTTCACGGCAGCAGGCGGCCCAGGGCCTGCAGACCCAGATACAGCACCGCACCAATCAGCAAATTTTTGAATCCCACGTAAGCCACCATGTCCATCCATCCAGCTTGGCGATAGTGCGCTTTCCACCACGGCCCGTCCTTGACGAAGCTCATGCCTTGCTTACGCAGCAGCACTTCGTACACCGACCAACCGATCCACCACCCCACGACGGCGGCAGCCGAGAGCCGGCTGTTCCAGGCCAAGACCCAGGCCAGCGTGGCGGCTACGGCCAGGCCGATGCCGGCAACTTGCCACGCCTTGGCCGTGCGCCAGCCCTTGGCGCTCCAGGGAAAGAGGTGGTGACGCGCCTCCGCCAGCAGCCAGGCCAGGCTGCGCTCGCGCGCCAAGTGCGGCGGCGCCACAGGCGGGGTGGCGGCGCGCGGGTCGCGCTCCGGCGCAATCGTGGAAGCAGTGGTCGCAACCGGAATGATTGGAATGAAATACCCCTGACGGTCGATGGCCGTCAGCGGCTGGCCGTCGCGTTCGCGCTGCTTGCGCTCCTTGGCCAGCGGCGGGCAGGCATGGGTATCGGTGTAGAGCACCATGCAATCCAGGCAGTGCAGGCACTCGCGGTGGTCGATGCGGCCGGCGGGGTCAATCGCCAGCGAGCCGCAGCCTTTGGCGCAGGCCTTGCAGGTGTTGCACTCGGCCTTGCGTCGGAGCCCGAACCAGCGGAAGGTGGAGGGCAGGGCCAGCGAAGCGCCCAGCGGGCAGAGGTACTTGCAGTACGGGCGCTCGACGATCAGCGCCACGCCCAGAATGGCCGCGACAAAGAGGCCATAGGGCCAGCTGCGGTTGAGCACGCCCACCAGGAAGGTGGTCTTGAAGGGCTCGATCTCCGCCAGCACCTCGGCCGTGGTCATGGACACCAGCGACACGCCAAAGAGGCCAAAGAAGATCCAGTACTTCAGGTTCTTCAGCTTGTCATGCAGCGGTTTGGGCAGGTTGCGTTGCAGCTTCTTGAGGCCCAGCAGACCCGCCAGCTTGTACAAGCCCTCTTGCAGCGAACCAAAGGGGCAGAGCCAGCCGCAAAACAACCCGCGACCCCAGATGAAGGTCGTGAGGATGATGAAGACCCAGAAGCAGAAGATGAAGGGGTCGGAGAGGAAGAGCTCCCACTGCCACTGGAACAAGAGGGAGTGGAACCAGGTCAGCACCTGGGTGATGGAGGGCTGGGCCAACACGCCAAAGCCCACAAAGAAGATGGACAGGGCCCAGGCCGTGTACTTGAAGCCGTTGACGGGCCACTTGTTCTTGTGGGTCGAGAGGCGCGTCAGGCGCTCGCGCTGCCAGTACACCACCGCCGTGGCCAGCAGCAGCACGATGAAGCCGGCCAGGGCGAGCGGGCGCGCGGCCCACACCTTCTTCCAGGTGTGACCTTCGTCCACCGCCGGGCGGCCGCCGTCCAGACGCTCATCGGCCAGCCAATAGGGCTGCTCAAAGTTGGCAAAGCTGCGCTGGCCGGTGGCCCGGTCCACGCGGTTGCCCAGGAAGTTCAGCTTCCAGGGGTGGGCGGCAGAGTAGGCCTTGGAGCGCAGGATGAAGATCGCAGCCTCGGTGTAGGTCGGGCTGCCAGCGGCTTCCAGGGAATACAGGTTCAGGTAATCGGTGTCGCGGAACGTGAAGAGGTCGCGGCCTTGCTTGATCTGGATGCGGTCGTAAATGCCGCCGCGCACAAAACCCGAGCCTTTGAAGCTCTCCTGACCGGCGGTGCGGATGATGAAGAGCGCGTGTTCGTGCGGCTGCAAGCGGCTGCGCAGGCTCTCCCAATTGGTTTTGCCGAGCAGGGCTTGACCGATTTCCGGGTGGTCCAGGTTGCCGAACCACAGTTCAATGAAGGGCTCGGGCCCAGGGGGCAAGCCCACTTGCTGGGGCGTGACGGTCAGGCGCTGCACGGCGCCTTCGGCCACCAGGTCGGCCCAACGGGGCAACTTGCCGGCCAGCTTGAAGCGGGCGGGCTCGCGCACCGTGGGCGGCAGGATGCCCACTTGCGCAGCCACGGCTTGGCCCGAGGTGGTGATGACTTGGTTCTGGGCAATCACCGTGACGGTGGCGCCGGAGATTGCGTCCAGGTGCGTGGCGTTGCCACCGCCGCCTCCGACCTCCAGTGTTTCGCTGACGGCGTGGCCCTTGTATTGGTCGTGAAACTGTGTGAGCGCCGACTCGGGGATGCCCAAGAGCAGGATGGGCTCCGAGTGCTTGAGCACCTTGAAGCCGACAAACCGGCCGACCTTGTCCATGCCAATCAGCGTCACCACCGGCTTGCCGGAGTAGGCCGGCGTATCGGTGATGTCGGTGGAGAGCATCACATAGCCCAGCAACTGATCCTGCGCGTCGAAGGCCTCGACATAGGGCGGCTGCCCCTTGCGAGCGGAAAAACGCGTGGCGCCCGGAAACACGGCGGCGCAGTCCACGCGCTCGCACAGATTCGGGTGGCTGGCCAAATCGTCCGGCAGCTTGGCCTCATAGGCTTGGCCACGGGCCGTGCCCGTCAGAAGAAAAAACGCGGCCACCAGGGCCGCGAGGAAGTGCATTACCGGCATCGTCATTCAGCTCGTGTTCCGGGCTCGAGTCGGTTCACAAGCCCTCCCATCTCATCTTGGCGTTGAGAAGCGCCTCGGGGCTCAAGCGGCCGCCGCGGAACTGGCTTTGCCAGGCCGCCAGCGGCGCCCCATGAGGGGGCCGAGGCAGGACACAAAGGGCCCAGTGGGCCATTTGTGCCAGCCGAGGGGTTGAGCCACTGGCTCAACCTGGCCCGTAGGGCGCCGAAGGCGCTTCGGGGGGGTCAAGCTTCGACAATCATGCGCGTCCGCATTTCCAGGTGCAGCGCGTGGCAGAAGTGCGTGCAATAGCACCAGTACACGCCAGGGTCCCCAGCCGTGAACGTCACCGACGCGGTTTCCTGCGGGTTGACGATGAAGTTCACGTTGTGGCCCGGGATGGCGAAGCCGTGCGTCAAATCCTGCACCTTGTCCAGGTTGGTCAGGATCAGGGTGACTTCGTCGCCCTTCTTGACCTTGAACTCGGTGAGGCCGAAGGCCGGCGCCACCGAGGCGATCTTGACCGTGACCTTTTTGCCGTTGCGCGTGACGCCGCTGTCCTTGACGTCCTTCACCGCATGCGGGAAGTCGTCGAGGTTGTAGACCATCTTGGGCTTGAGCAGGTCGCGCTTGAAGAACACGAAGTCATGCGGCTCGCCGCGCACCGGGTGGTCGCCCAACAGCGCCATTTTTTCGCCCGAGATGTCGATCAACTGCTCGTTCTCGGGGTGCAGCGGGCCGACCGGCAGGAAGCGGTCTTTGGCGAACTTGCAACCCACGGCCAGGAACTTGCCGTCGGCAGCTTTGGTCTCCGACTGCGACGCGTTGATGTGGCCCGGCTGGTAGTGCACGTCGATGCGGTCCACCACGTACTTGGCCGCCTTGTCGCCCTTGTGGAAGGCGATGGCTTTGTCCACGTTCCATTTGACGACTTGGCTGTCCAGGAACAGCGTGGTGTAGGCGTTGCCGCGGCCATCAAAGGCGGTGTGCAAGGGGCCCAAGCCCAGTTCGACTTCGGCGGCGATGGCGCCGTCCAGTTTTTCCAGCTTGCCGTCGAAGTAGTCCAGCACCTTGGACAGTTCGATCACCGTGGCGGTGGGCGAGAGCTTGCCGGCGCAGATGAAGTACTTGCCGTCCGGGCTGGCGTTCACGCCGTGCGGGTTCTTCGGCACACTGACATAGGCCGCCAGGGCGGTCTTGGCATCCTTGTTGGCTTCACGGGTGGCATCCACCACCGGCACCTTGGAGCTGCCAATGGTCTTGAACTTGCCGGCCTTGACGGCTTCTTCAATGCGGGCGATGTTGAAGAACACGCAGGCATCGCGCTCGGCCGACATCATGTCCGCGAACTTGGCACCCATCTCGGTGTTGTACTGGTTGGTCGCGGCCAGCTTGCCGTCGTAGCTGGTGGCCACGAGGTCGCAGTTGCCGTCGATCAGGGCCTGCCAGCGCACATCCATGGTCTCGGCGTCCACACAGGTGAACAGCGAGCGGTACTGCTTCTCGTCTTCCACGCCGGCGTTGGGCAGCGGGATGCTGAACTCACCCCCGCAGAACACGCGGGTCGTGTAGTTGATCTTCGGGTCGACCGGGTCGGCCTTGTCCGGGAAGATGCCGTGGAAACCTTGCACATTGGGCAGCATGGTGATCTTGTCGCAGACGAAGTAGTCCAGGCGGATGCGCGCCACGCGGCTGTTGATCTTGTCGTTGACCCAGGCGTAGCGGCCGTCGTAGTTGCCGTCCTTGTAGGACAGGTGCACGTGGTGCGTGTCGCCCACGGTGTAGCGCAGCGAGCCATCCGCCTTCGTGCCCATGATCTTCTTGGACTCGTTGGTGTGGCCCCAACCCACCAGCGCATCGGGCACGAAGCAGGGGATGCGCAGGATTTCGCGCCCGCTGGGGATGCCCAGCACCCGCACGTCCCCCGTGTGGCCGCCGCTCCAGAACCCGTAGTAGCTGTCCAGTTCACCCGGCTTCAGGTGCGAGGCATTGGCGCCGCCGCCCGCGTGGGCCAGCGGAGCCGAAGCCGGTGCCGCGCCCGTGCCCGCGGATTTGTCACCGCAAGCCGCCAAACCTGCGGTCAGGCCGACCAACGCCGTGGTGTTGAAGAAACGACGACGGCCGAGTTCCGGTTGAGCCTCGGGGGTCGTGTCAAGGATTTTGTCCGTCATGGTTCTCACCTAGGTTGTGTTTGAAGGCTCTGTACAGGAAGAGCCTGGGCAGAGACGGGGTGCATCCTTCGCTTCTTTTGGGTTTGCCGCTTTGACTTAATTCAAGCAATTGGCCGATGCCATCCCAATTGATGAAGCTGCGGTTTTCTTGATGCATTCGGTGTGCTGTAGGCGGGCCCCCTCCCAAAATGAATCGAACTGTTTTTGGAGCTTCGAATGCAAAAAACCGTCCTCACCCTGGGTCTGTGTGTGTTGGCGCTCGCCGCCTGTGGCAAGAAGGAGGTGCCGCCCGCCGCGCTGCCGACGCCGGGGGCTGCAACCCCCAGCGCTGAGCCCGCAGCGGCTGGGGCTCAGAACGATTTGGGCAAGGGCGTGTATGCCAAGACCTGCGCCATGTGCCACAGCGCCGGCGTGGCCGGAGCTCCCAAGCCGGGTGACAAGGCCGACTGGGGCCCGCGCATCGCCCAGGGCATGGACGTCGTTTACAAGCACGCGATCGAGGGGTTCACCGGTGGCAAGGGCATGATGCCCCCGCGCGGCGGCGGCACGGCGTTGACCGATGAACAGGTCAAAGCCGCGGTGGATTTCATGGTCAATCAGTCCAAGTAAGCCCATGACGCCCACTTTGACGCGTCGCGCCTTCGCCGGCGTTTCGGTGCTGCTTGCGCCGGGTTGGGCCCAGGCCACCAGCGAGTTGCAACGGGAGACGCGGGCCCTCATGGGGACCCACGTGCGGGTGTTGGTGCCGGGGCGGCGCGACGACGTGGCCCCGGCGTTGGCGGACTGTTGGTTCCAGATGCAACGCCTGGAGGCCCTGCTCAGCCGCTACCGGCCGGACAACCCGGTGGCGGCCTTGGCGCGAGCTGCAGGGCGTGCACCGGTTACGGTACCCGTCGAGTTGCTTGCCGTGTTGCGTGCGGCGCGTGAGCGTGCCGAGCAAACGGACGGCGCGTTTGACGTGACGGTCGGGGCCTACCGGGACTGGCACTTCGAGGCGGGGGCCACGACCAATGTGCCGAGCGCCCGGCGCTTGGCGCAGCAGCGGCCTGCGGTGGATTGGCGGGCGATCGAAATCGACGGCTCGCAGGTGCTGCTGAACCGTGCGGGCATGCGGTTGGATTTGGGGGGCATTGCCAAGCTGCCCGTTTTGGCCGCGGGCCTGCAAGCGCTGCGCCGCCATGGCGTGCGCGATGCGCTGGTGGATGGCGGGGGCGACATCGGGGCCATGGGGCGGTTGGATGGGCGCGCGTGGCGCGTGGGCCTGCGCGACCCGATGGCGCCGCAGCAGTTGCTGGGGGCGGTGAGCCTGGAAGACGGCTGGATCGCATCGTCGGGTGACTATGAGCGCAGCTTTGTGCGGGACGGCCGCCGCTACCACCACGTGTTGAACCCCCGCACGGGCTGGCCGACCGAAGGGGTGCGTGGTTTGAGCCTGTTGGCGGCCGACTACCGGGTCCTTAATGGCTTGGGGGCCGCCCTGATGGTGGGGGGCGGGGAGCGCACGGGCTGGCTGTCTTCGACCCCGGTCGACGGTGTCATCGTGCACGCGGAGGGTCGTCGCTGGCAAAGTGCCGGACTCGCCGCGCGCTGGGCGACCGGCTGAGGGCGCGCGACGTCAGGCTCGCGCAATGGAGGCATGGTGAGATTCTTCGCCTGAAGGGAGAACGACATGCTGACGGCGTACCTGACCCATCCCGATTGCGAGCGGCATCAAATGGGCCCCGACCATCCCGAGTGCCCAGAGCGACTGGCAGTGCTCAACGATCACCTGCTCATCAAGGGGCTCTTGGACTGCATGCAGGCGGAAGAGGCGCCGGAAGTGACCGATGAGCAACTGCTGCGGGTGCACTGCGGGCTGTGGTTGGCCCAGCTTCAGGCGCTGAGCCCTGCCAGCGGCTACGCCCGGCTGGATGCCGACACCCTGGTCAACGCCTACACCCTGCGGGCGGCTCGGCGCGCGGCGGGTGCAGCGGTGCGGGCCGTGGACTTGGTAATGAGCGGCCAGGCGCCCAATGCCTTCTGCGCGGTGCGCCCCCCCGGCCACCATGCCAAGCGCAGTACTGGGGGGGGCTTTTGCTTCTTCAATAACGCCGCCGTGGGCGTGGCCCATGCTTTGGCCGTTCATGGCGTGCAACGCGTGGCCTTGGTCGACTTTGATGTGCACCATGGCGATGGCAGCGAAGACATCTGGGCCGGGGACGACCGGGTGCTGCTGTGTTCCAGTTATCAGCACGACCTCTACCCCTTCCGCGACGCCGCGCCGCCCGCGTCCAATGTTGTGCTCGCGCCCCTGCCAGCACGCAGCGGAGGAGGCGCCATGCGGGAAGCCGTCAGCCAGCACTGGCTTCCCGCGCTGCAGCGGTTTGAGCCTGAACTCCTCGTGATCTCGGCGGGGTTTGATGCCCACCGCGAGGACGACATGGGCAACCTGGGTTGGAGTGAAAGCGATTACCAATGGGTCACCGAACAACTGCTGCAGCAGGCCCGCGCCTCCGCGCGGGGCCGCATCGTCTCTTGTCTGGAGGGGGGCTATTCGCTCTCAGCGTTGGCGCGCAGCGCCGGGGCTCACGTGCGCGTGCTCGTCGAGGCCTGAGGAGCCCGGCATGAATGCGCACCCCCTGAGTGCCCTGCTGGCCCCCCGCTCTGTGGTCGTGTTGACGGGGCCCGAGGGGCAGCGCACGGCCGAAGCCGAGCAATTGCTGGCGCAGCTGAGCGCCCAGCCCTTTCAAGGGCCCTGTGCGATCTTGGATGCGCACGTGCGGGGCAGCCTGGCGGACTTGGCGCAATCGCGGGCGGACTTGGCGATCCTGGCCCTCCCTGAATCCGAGTGGCTCTCCGGGGTGGAACTGGCCAGTCGCATCGGTTGTCGCGCGGCACTAATCGTGGGCTCCGGTGTCTCCGCCGACCGGGCGGTGGCGCTGCAGCGCCTGGCGCGTCGCGAAGGATTGTTGTTGGCCGGGCCAAATGGCAGCGGGCTCATGACGCCCCGTCTGGGCCTGAATGCGAGTTTGATGGGCCCCTTGGTGCCGGCTGGGGGCTTGGCGGTTCTCTCTCAGTCGGGTTCGCTCACGGCGGCGTTGCTGGATGGCACGCGCACCAGCGGGGTGGGCTTCTCAACGGTGGTGGCCTTGGGGCCGCATCCGGGGGTGGATTTGGCGGCGCTGCTGCTGTACCTGGCGGTGGACCCGCACACGCACAGCATCGTGGTGCATCTGGAAGGCCTGACGCAAGCGCGGCCGTTCATGAGCGCCTTGCGCTTGGCGGCGCACGCCAAGCCCGTCGTGGTTCTCAAGACCGGTCGCCGCGAGGAAGGGCGCAGCGTGGCACAGACACACAGCCAAGCACTGGCGGGGCATGACGACGTGTTCGATGCCGCCCTGCGTCGGGCCGGTGCCGTGCGGGTGAACGCATCGGCCGAGTTGTTGGCCGTGGCGAAGTGTTTGGGTGTGCTGGGGCGTGGAAGCCGACCGGTCCAAAAAGGCTTGGCGTTGGTGAGCAACGGGGGCGGGCCGGCCGTGCTCGCGGCGGACTGGGCCGAGCGGGTGGGCCTGGCGGTCACGGCGGTGCAGGACCTCTCACGAGGCGGCACACCGGGAGCCTATACCGCGGCCGTTCTCGCGGCGCAATCTCGCGCCGATACCGACGCGGTTTTGGTGCTGCACGCTCCGTTGCTGGACAGCCCGGGAGCGGATTGCGCCCAGGCACTCTTGGACCTCAAGCCGGAACTCAGCAAGCCCGTCTTGGCCTGCTGGATGGGCGAAGGGGTGGCGGCTGAGGCCCGCACCCGCCTGGGGGCGGCGGGGATTCCCTGTTTTCGCACGCCGGAGGCCGCTGTGGGGGCGCTGGCCCATGTGGCGGCCTACCACCGGCATCAGCACCTGCTCCAACAGACGCCGTCGCCACTTTCCCCGCTGCCGCCGCCGGATCTGGAAGGCGCACGCCTGCTCATTGACACGGCCTTGGCCCAACGCCGCAGTGTGCTCAGCGAAGTGGAGAGCAAAGCCCTGCTGGCCGCGTTCCGCATTCCCGTGACTGGCACCCTGAGGGCGCGCAGCGCGCACGATGCCATGCTCATTGCCACGCAACTGGGGTTCCCTGTGGCGTTGAAGATCGACAGCGATTCGCTGCCCCACAAGACCGAGGTCAACGGGGTGATGCTGGACCTGCGTGATGCCCGCGCGGTGCATGCGGGCTATGACCGACTGCTCGAGCAGGTCAGAAGGGCCCTGCCGGGTGTGGTGGATTTGGGGGTGACTGTGCAGCCCATGGCGGGCAAGTCTCGGGCGCGGGAGTTGCACGTGGGCTTGATTCACGAACCCTCGTTTGGTCCGGTGGTGGTGTTTGGGGCTGGGGGCACCCAAGTGGAATGGATTCGCGACTGCGCCATGGAGTTGCCGCCGCTCAATCGCTTCTTGGCCCGCCAACTGATGATGCGCACCCGCACTGCCGTGACGCTGGACGCCTGGCGCGGCGCCCCTGCCGTGCAATGGGAAGCCCTGGAAGCCTTGTTGTTGCGCGTGTCGGAGATGGCGTGTGAGTTACCGCAGTTGCGGGAGATGGACATCAACCCGGTGCTCGCGGATGAGCATGGGGTCGTGGCTGTGGATGCACGCATCGTGCTGGCCGCCGAAGCCCCGGCCACCGTGACCCCCTCCTATGCCCACTTGGCGATTCGCCCTTACCCCGCCCACCTGGCGCACCCGCTGGCCCTGCGCGATGGGCGTATCTGCCAGGTCCGGCCCATCCAACCAGACGATGCAGAACGGCTGCAGGCCTTGGTGGCAAGCCTCTCGCCCGAGAGTCGCTACAACCGTTTTGCCGCCACGCTCACCGAACTGCCGCCGCGCCTGCTGGCTCAGTTCACCTTGATCGACTACGAACGCGAGATGGCCTTGCTGGCGCTGTATCGCGAGGCGCCGGATCAGCCCGAACGCATCGCGGCTGTGGCCCGCTACACCAGCCAACCCGACGGTGAGAGTGCCGAGTTCTCACTGCTGGTGGCCGACGGGTTTGCTGGCCAGGGTTTGGGGTCCCGCATGATGGAGTCCCTCTTTGTTGCGGCGCGGGAGCAGGGCTTGCAGCGCCTGGATGGGTTGGTCTTGAAAGCCAATACCGCCATGCTGCGCTTGGTTAGAGGACTGGGCTTCAGCATCGAGCCCTGCAGTGAAGAGCCGGACTTCCGCTTGGTTCGCAAGCCGCTCTGACGGCGGCGCAAAAAAGGCCGGCGAGTGCCGGCCTTCTAAGTGAGTGTCAGCGGCTTACTGCTTGACGCCTTTGTCTGCCTTTTCGGCCTTGGGCTTGGCCGCCTGGGCCGCAGCGGCAGGTGCAGCGGGCTGGGCCGGCGTTGCCGAAGCCGCCGCTGTGGCCGGCGCGGCGCCCTTGGCGGGGGTGGCGGCGCTGGCGGGCGTTGCTGGCGCGGCAGGGGTCGCGGCCTTAGCCGGCATCGCAGCCGGTGCGGGTGCTACGGCCGTCGCAGGCTTGGCCGTTGGGGCTGCGGGTGCTGCCGGTGCAGGGGTCTGGGCCAGGGTCAAGGTGCTCAGGACACTGGCAACAACAAAAATCGCAGCAGACTTTTTCATGGTGGGTCACCGTGAGAAGAAGGTTCGTGGTGGAGCTCCGAACCGTTGAGCAGGCGGCAGGTGCCGACATGGGCTGCACAACGGGGTCTGGCGCTGCCGCGTTGACAGGGGTGGGCAAGGGTGGCGCTGCGGAGAGAATGCAGCCATGTTTGCCTACCGCCACGCCTTTCACGCCGGGAACCACGCCGATGTCCTCAAGCATCTGGTTCTGGTTCATTTGTTGCAACATTTGAACCAAAAGGAAAAGGGCTACCGCGTAATCGACACGCACGCGGGCACGGGCGGGTATTCGCTGCGCAGCGTCGAGGCCAACAAAAAGTTGGAGTGGGTGGACGGCATCGGTCGCCTGTGGGAGCGGCAGGATTTGCCCAAAGGCGTCGCTGCGTATTTGGACCAGGTTGAAGTCTTCAATGGCCCGGGGGTCCTCAAGCAGGTGCCCGGTTCCCCCAGCCTGATCCGCCAACTGCTCAGACCCCAGGACGAGCTGCACGCCTTTGAGATGCAACCGCAGGACATGCGCTCACTGGAGAAATTGATGGCGGACGACAAGCGCGTCAAGGTGCACTTGAGTGACGGCTTCAATGGACTCAAGCCCCTGCTGCCGCCACCCACCCGCCGGGGGCTGGTGCTGATGGATCCGCCTTATGAAATCAAGACGGACTACACGCGGGTGTTGGGTTCGGTGCGCGAAATCCTGACCCGTTTTCCCGATGCCGTGGTGGCGGTGTGGATTCCGCAAGTCCAGTTGGTGGAGGCGCAGCAGCTGCCGCAGCGCTTGCGCAATGCGGTGCAGGGGGTGGTGAAGAAAGGTTGGCTGGATGCCCAACTCACGGTGGCACCTGCGCAAGGCGGCGGGTTCGGCCTGATGGGAAGCCACATGTTTGTGGCCAACCCGCCCCACACCCTGGGCACGTTGTTGGCGGAGGAACTGCCCTGGCTGGCCAGCGCGATGGCGCAGTTCCCCGGCGCCAAGGGTCAGTTATTGGCCGGGTGAGGGCGCCGGACGGGTGGCTTCTGGGGCCACGGGTGCCAGCGCGCGGGTGACACGCGCACTGCGGCCTTGGTGAATCAGCATCACGGCATCGCCTGGTGCAAAGCGCTCTTCGCCCGTTGACTGCACGATCGCGATGCGTTCGCCATTGCGCAGCTGGATGATGAGTTCAACCCCTTGGTGCTGGCCCGAGTCACGTTCGATGGCACTGCCAATCACGCCACCCAGGAGCGCGCCCAGGGCACCGAAGGCCAGCGATTCGCGATGGCCGCCGACGGAGGACCCCGCCACGCCACCCACGATGGCGCCGGTCATCGTGCCTGCTCCGGTCGGTTGGGCTTGCAGGCGAACGGCCCGCACCGAAATCACCGTGCCTTCTTGAACCTGCGCCACCCGGGCCACTTCGCCGCGATAGCGGGTGTCGGCATGGTGGTGGACGGCACAGCCTGACAACAGGGCGGCAATCAAGACGGTCAGGCTCAGGCGTGGTGCGAACGATGGCATAGAAACTCCCCAGAGTGAGAGGGACTCAACGACGGGTGCCGGGCGTGGGTTGACCGCTGGGGCGCCGCTCGTGCGGAAAAAACTGCGGGTTCCCCCGGTCTTTCCCGGGGCTGGATTAGAGGCGATTCCCCAGAGGTGGCGCGAATTTGTCCTTGCCGGCGGGGTGCAATGCGCCAAAAATAGAACGACCGTTCGTTTTATTCTGTGTCCGCAAAGTTGAACATCTCCATGGCCTCTCGTCCCACCTCCGCATTGGCTTCCGCCCCCGACCGCCGGGTGGCTGCGCCTTTGCAAAAGGGGCAGCAAACGCGGGCGGCCATCTTGGATGCCGCCCTGAGCCAAGCGGCCCATGTGGGTCTGGAGGGGCTTTCGATAGGCGCGCTGGCGGATTTGATTGGCATGAGCAAGTCGGGTGTGTTCGCCCACTTCGGCTCGCGCGAAGAGTTGCAGATTGCCGTGGTGGCCGAATACCACCAGCGCTTTGAAGAAGAAGTGTTTTTTCCCGCCATCCGGCAAGCGCGCGGTCTGCCCCGATTGCGGGCGATGTTTCAGCGCTGGGTGCGTCAGGTGGCTGTCGAACTCGAAAGCGGCTGCATTTACATCAGTGGCGCCGTTGAGTTTGACGACCGTCCCGGCCCGGTGCGCGATGCCCTGGTCACCATGGTCAAGGCGTGGCATGCCGCCTTGCAAAAGGCCATTGAATTGGCCCGCGATGAAGGGCACCTGGCGAGCGAGTGCGATGTGCCCCAAGTCCTCTTCGAACTTCACGGCCTGATTCTTTCCCTGCACCACGACGCGCGTTTCTTGCGCAGCGAGGGCGCACTGGATCGGGCTGCGCGTGGTTTCGACCGCGTGATTCAGTCTTGCATCACCCCGGCCGGAATGGCCGCCGAACCCGCGGCGCCTGCGCGCCGCAAGTCCCGCTGATTCCCCGACACCCCTCAAGGAGACCACCATGCCCAGCTATACCCCGCCTCTGCGCGACATGCAGTTTGTGTTGCACGAAGTGCTGAACGTGGTGGATGAGCTCAAGATGCTGCCGCCCTATGCGGACATCGATGCCGACACCATCAACGCCGTTCTGGAAGAAGGCGGCAAGTTCTGCGCCGAGGTCATCACACCGATCAACCTCAGTGGCGACAAAGAGGGCTGCCAGCTCGACAAGACCACCCACGAGGTCACCACGCCCAAGGGCTTCAAGGAGGCCTACCAGACTTATGTGGACGGCGGCTGGCCCGCGCTGGCCTGCGACCCCGCCTACGGAGGCCAGGGCCTGCCCCTGCTGGTGAACCAGTTCTTCTACGAGATGCTCAACAGCGCCAACCAGGCCTGGACCATGTACCCGGGCCTGAGCCATGGCGCCTACGAGTGCCTGCACGCGCACGGCACGGAGGAGCAAAAACAGCTCTACCTGACCAAGCTGACGAGCGGGCAGTGGACGGGCACCATGTGCCTGACCGAACCGCACTGCGGCACGGACTTGGGCCTGTTGCGCACCAAGGCCGAGCCGGTGGGCGATGGCACCTACAAGATCACCGGCGGCAAGATCTTCATCAGCGCGGGCGAGCACCAGCTTGCCGAAAACATCGTCCACCTGGTGCTGGCGCGCTTGCCGGATGCCCCGGCGGGCAGCAAAGGCATTTCGCTCTTCATCGTGCCCAAGTTCCTGCCCAACGCGGACGGTTCACTGGGTGCGCGCAATCCCATCTTCTGCTCGGGGCTGGAGCACAAGATGGGCATCCACGCCAACTCCACCTGCCAAATGACGCTGGATGGCGCCATTGGCACGATGGTGGGCCAACCCAACAAGGGCCTGGCCGCCATGTTCGTGATGATGAACACCGCGCGTTTGGGTGTGGGCAATCAGTCGCTGGGCCTGACCGAGGTGGCCTACCAAAACGCCGTGGCCTACGCCAAAGACCGGCTGCAGATGCGTTCGCTCTCCGGTCCCAAGGCACCGGACAAACCGGCCGACCCCATCATCGTGCACCCCGATGTGCGCAAGATGCTGCTCACCGCCCGGGCCTACGCCGAGGGTGCCCGCTGCCTGCAGGCCTACACCGTGCTGCAGGCGGACAAGTCCATCAGCAGCGATGACGAAGACGAGCGCAAGGAAGCCGAGGCCGAACTGGCGCTCTTGACGCCGATCATCAAGGCCTTCATTACCGACAACGGCTGGATCGCCACCAGCCATTGCATGCAGGTGTACGGCGGCCATGGCTTCATCCACGAGTGGGGCATGGAGCAGTTCGTGCGCGACTCGCGCATCAACATGCTGTACGAGGGCACCAACACCATCCAATCGCTCGACCTGCTGGGCCGCAAGGTGCTGGGCAACAACGGCGCCACCCTGAAGAAGTTCGGTAAAAAGATTGCCGCCTTTATCGAGGAAGAGGGCACCAACGAGGCCATGCAGGAGTTCGTCAACCCGCTGGCCGACTTGGGCGACAAGGTCAACAAGCTGACGCAAGAAATCGGCATGAAGGCCTTCGGTAACCCCGACGAAGTCGGCGCGGCGGCCGTGGACTACCTGCGCGTGGTCGGCCACATGACCTTTGCCTACTTCTTTGCCCGCATGGCCAAGGTGGCCTTGGAAAAGGAGGCTTCCGGTGATCCCTTCTACCGTGCCAAACTGGCCACGGCCCGTTTCTACTTCGCCAAGCTGCTGCCCGAAACGGCCAGCCTGATCCGCACCTGCCGGGCGGGCCTGAAGCCGCTGATGGAAATGGACGAAGCCCTGTTCTGAAACCTCGCCCCAGCCGTGCTGGGGTTCTTTCGGGAGATGCCATGAAAGTCTTGATGGCCGCGCTGGCGCTGGGGGGGATGACCGCCGCAGCGTGGGCGCAGCAGACCCCCGCCGGGCTGTGGCGGACGATTGACGACGATGGCAAGACCGTCAAGTCCCACGTTCGCATTCAAGAACAGAGCGGGGTCTATTCCGCGGTGGTCGAAAAAGTACTCGACCCCAAAGCGCCCCCCAACGCCAAATGTGACCTGTGCAAGGACGACCGCAAGGACAAACCCATCGTGGGGCTAGAGATCATGCGGGGCGTCAAAGCCGATGGTGAGGGCGTGTGGGCCGGCGGCGAAATTTTGGATCCCGATGACGGCAAAACCTACCGGGTGCGCCTCAAGCCGCTGGAAGGCGGCAAGCGTTTGGAAGTTCGGGGCTACATCGGTGCCCCGTTGTTTGGCCGCAGCCAGACCTGGCAACGCCTCGAATGATTGACAAGCAAGGAAGCAAGATGAGTCGATTCCAAGTTCGTAAAGTCGCCGTGCTCGGTGCCGGCGTGATGGGGGCGCAAATTGCGGCCCATCTGGTCAACGTCAAAGTGCCCGTGGTGCTCTTTGACCTGCCGGCCAAAGAAGGCCCCAAGAACGGCATCGTTCAAAAGGCTGTCGACAACCTGAAAAAGCTCAAGCCCTCGCCGCTGGGCGACAGCGCCGATGCCGGCCGGATCCAACAGGCCAACTACGAAGAGCACTTGGAGCAACTCAAGGATTGCGACCTCATCATCGAGGCGATTGCCGAGCGCATGGACTGGAAGCTGGATCTGTACACCAAGATCGCTCCGTTCGTCGCCCCGCACGCCATCGTGGCCTCCAACACCTCGGGCCTGTCCATCACCAAGCTCAGCGATGTGCTGCCGGAAGAAATCAAGCCGCGCTTTTGCGGCATCCATTTCTTCAACCCGCCGCGCTACATGTACCTGGTGGAGTTGATCCCCACCGCCGCCACACGCCCGGAGATCATTGACCAGCTTGAGGCCTTCGTCACCACCAGCGTGGGCAAGGGCGTCGTGCGCGCCAAGGACACGCCGAATTTCGTCGCCAACCGCGTGGGCGTGGCCGGCATGATGGCCACCATGATCGAAGCGGAGAAGTTCGGTCTCAGCTACGACGTGGTGGACGACCTGACCGGCAAGAAGCTGGGCCGGGCCAGCTCGGGCACCTTCCGCACCGCCGACGTGGTGGGCCTGGATACCATGGCCCACGTGATGAAGACTATGCAGGACAACCTGCAAGCCGACCCCTTCTACGCCTGCTACGCCACGCCCAAGGTGCTGGCCGCGTTGATCGAAAAGGGCGCCCTGGGCCAGAAGACCAAGGCGGGCTTCTTCAAGAAGGACGGCAAGGCCATCTTGCGCTTGGACCCGGCCACCGGCGAGTACGTGCCGGCGGGCAAGAAGGGCGACGAGATCGTGGCCCGCATGCTCAAGAAGCCCACCGCCGACCGGCTCAAGCTGCTGCGCGAGTCGACCAACCCGCAGGCCCAGTTCCTGTGGTCCATCCTGCGCGACAGCTTCCATTACTGCGCCGTGCACCTGGCGGACATCGCCGACACCGCGCGCG
This sequence comes from Inhella gelatinilytica, assembly GCF_016093295.1. Taxonomy (GTDB): domain Bacteria; phylum Pseudomonadota; class Gammaproteobacteria; order Burkholderiales; family Burkholderiaceae_C; genus Inhella; species Inhella gelatinilytica. Next base: position 145,246 of record NZ_JAEDAL010000002.1, read on the forward strand.
AAGTGGACTTCGCCATGCGCTGGGGCTTCGGCAACCAAAAGGGCCCGTTCGAGCTGTGGCAAGAAGCCGGCTGGACGCAGGTGGCCCAGTGGATTGCCGAGGACATCGCCGCGGGCAAAGCCTTGTGCAATGCCCCGCTGCCGGCCTGGGTGACCGAAGGCCCCGTGGCTGCAGCCGGTGGCGTGCACACGCCCGAGGGCTCGTGGAGCGCCGCCGAGGGCCAGTTCAAGCCGCGTGCCGATCTGCCGGTCTATGCCCGCCAGCACTTCCCCGAAAGCCTCGTGGGCAGTGGCGCGGCCGATCCGCTCAAGAGCGGCACCGAGCTCTTCAAGAACGACGAGGTGCGGGTCTGGACGCTGGATGGCGAGGTGGTGATCGCCTCCATCACCGCCAAGCTGCACCTGATCAGCCCCGCGGTGACCGAGGGTTTGCTCAAGGCCGTCGAGCTGGCCGAAGCGAGCTACAAGGGCCTGGTGATTTGGAGCCCGGACGACGTGTTCTCGGCGGGCGCCAACCTGGAAAGCCTGATGCCCGTGTTCATGAAGCACGGCTCCAAGGGCATTGCCCCGGAAGAGAAGAAGCTGCAGGACGCCATGCTGCGCATCCGCTACGCCAACGTGCCGGTGGTGGCCGCCATGCGCGGCCTGGCCTTGGGCGGGGGCTGTGAGCTGGCCGTGCACTGTGCGCGCCGCGTGGCCCACGTCGAAAGCTATGTGGGCCTGGTGGAAGTGGGCGTGGGCTTGCTGCCCGGCGCGGGGGGCCTGACCTACATCGCGCGCCGTGCGGCCGAGATGGCGGCGGCGGGCAATTCGGGGTCCGACATCCTGGCCTTCTTGAAGGACGGGTTCTTGAGCGCGGCCACGGCCAAGGTGGCGACCAGCGCCCACGAAGCGCGCAAGATCGGTTACCTGCTGGACAGCGACCTCATCGTGCCGAACAAGGACGAGTTGCTGTTTGTTGCGCTGACGCAGGCCAAAGCCATGGCCGACTCCGGCTACCGTCCGCCCCACAAAGCGGTGTTCCCGGTGGCGGGCCGCAGTGGCATTGCCAGCATCAAGGGCCAGGTGGCCAACATGCGCGATGGTGGGTTCGTCAGCCAGCACGACTACCTGCTGGCCAGCCTGATTGCCGATGTGGTCTGCGGGGGGGAGGTCGAGGCCGGCTCGATGGTGACCGAGGAGTACTTGATGGCGCTGGAACGCAAGCACTTCTGCTCGCTCTTGGACAACCCCAAGACGCAAGAACGCATCATGGGCATGCTGCAAGACGGCAAGCCGGTGCGCAACTGAGGCTGCGCGGTGACTGCTTCTCCCAACCGCATGGCACGCCTGATCGGGCGGTTTAACCGGCTGCCGGGTGGGGTGGCCCGCGTGGCGCGCAACTGGGCGCTGCACCGGGCCGTGCCCCTTACCGGCACGGCGGCGCTGAACTTTCTGGAGCTCACGCCAGAGCGCTGCCGCGTCAGCGTGCCCAACCGCAAGCCGGTGCAAAACCACATCAAGGGGGTGCACGCCGCGGCCATGACCTTGGTCGCCGAGACGGCCACGGGCATGGTGGTGGGCATGAACGTGCGCGACGACTGCCTGCCGCTGTGCAAGGGCCTGCGGGTGCGGTTTCGCAAGCTCAGCCAGGGGGCGCTCACCGCCGTGGCGCACCTGGAGCCCGAGCAGCGCGAGCTGCTGTCGCGCGAGACCAAGGGCGAAGTGAATGTGGCGGTCACCGTGACCGATGAAGCCGGCGAGCAGCCGATCGAATGTGAATTTGTCTGGGCCTGGGTGCCCAAGAAACCTCAGGCCCCTGCGGCTTGAAGCGAAAGGAATGATCATGAGCAAGCAAGTGCAAGACGCCTACATCGTCAGCGCCACCCGCCTCCCCATCGGCAAGAGCGGTCGCGGCTACTACAAGAACACCCGGCCGGACGAGATGCTCGTCAAGGTCATGCAGGCCGCCCTGGCCCAAGCCCCGGGTCTGGACCCGGCGGCCATTGAAGACGCCATCGTGGGCTGCTCCTTCCCCGAGGGCGAGCAGGGCATGAACATCGCCCGCGTCGCCAGCGTGCTGGCAGGCTGGGGCCACGGCGTGGGCGGCGTCACCATCAACCGCTATTGCGCCTCGGGCATCACCGCCGTGCAAATGGCGGCGGACCGCATCCGTGTGGGCGAGGCCGATGTGGTCTTTGCCGGCGGGGTGGAGTCCATGTCCATGATCCCCATGGGCGGCAACAAGCCCAGCCTCTCGCCGCTGATTTTTGAGCGCGACGAGAACCTTGGCGTGGCTTACGGCATGGGTCTGACTGCCGAGCTGGTGGCCAAGAAGTGGGGCATCACCCGTGAAGCGCAAGACGCTTTTGCGGTCGAGTCCCACCGCCGCGCCGTGGCTGCCATGCAAGCCGGCTACTTCAGCGCCGAGATGACGCCCTTCGAGCTCATCGACCGCACGCCCAACCTGGCCGAGGGCAGCATCAACGAGAAGCGCCGCGTGGTGTCGCTGGACGAAGGGGCCCGCCCCGACACCAGCCTGGAAGGACTGGCCAAGCTCAAGCCCGTGTTCGCCGCGCCGAAGGACTCGACCGGCAAACCCACCGGCATGGGCTCGGTAACGGCGGGCAACAGCTCGCAGACCTCTGACGGTTCGGGCGGCTTGTTGCTGGTCAGCGAAGCCGCGCTCAAGCGCTACAACCTCACCCCGCTGGCCCGCTTCGTCAGCTTCGCCGTGCGCGGCGTGCCGCCGGAAATCATGGGCATCGGCCCCATCGAAGCCATCCCGGCTGCGCTCAAGATGGCCGGCCTCAAGGCCAGCGACCTGGGCTGGGTGGAACTGAACGAGGCCTTTGCCGCCCAATCCCTGGCCGTGCTGAACGACCTGGACAGCAAGGGCATCGAACTGGACCGCAGCAAGGTCAACCCCAACGGCGGCGCCATCGCCCTGGGTCACCCGCTGGGGGCAACCGGCGCCATCCGCGCCGCCTCGGTCATCCACGGCCTGCGTCGCACGGGCGGCAAGTACGGCATGGTGACCATGTGCGTCGGCGCCGGCCAAGGGGCGGCCGGCATCATCGAAATCGTTTGAGCCATGCATCTGGCTCCTGCGCGACCCGATAGCCGCTTTGTGCTGCTCGCCGTACGGGAGTACGGCTGCGCTGCTCAAGTGACTCTCGGGCCGCTCGCGACGCCATCTGCACGACTCAAACTGAGGGATTAGTGTGCGGCGGCGCCACTTCGTCATCACGGGGGTCGGCGCACCCTTGCTGGGGGGCTGCATGGGCAAGTTGGAATCCTTTGCCACGATCAAAGAGGCCAAGCAGCGGGTGCTCGATCTGGGCTTTGGTGAGCCCAAGCTGCAGCACCCGAGTTGGACGCTGAGCCAGCTGTTGCAGCACCTGGCCCAGAGCATCGAGTTCTCCATGCAGGGCTATCCCGAGATGAAGGGCGCGGTTTTTCGCGCCGTCGTCGGCAACACGGCTTTCGCCGTCTTCAACCTGCGCGGGGCCATGAGCCACAACCTGGCCGACCCCATCCCCGGGGCGCCCCTACTCGACAAAGCGCCCCTGCTCAAAGACAGCATTGCCCGCTTGCTGGACGCGCTCAACACGTTTGAGCGCTGGACGGGGCCGCTCAAGCCGCACTTTGCCTACGGCGAGCTGGACAAGGCGCAGTACACGCGCGCCCATCTGATGCACCTGGCCGACCACTGGCAGCAGATTCACATCCCGCCCGCCAAGACGACATGAGGGACATTCAATTTCAGTCGGGCGATGGCACGACCCTGGTCGCGCGTCTGTTCACCCCGGAAGGCCCCGCGCGGGCGGCGGTGCTGCTGGCGCCCGCCATGGGCGTGACCCAGGGCTATTACGCCGAGCTGGCCCGTTGGCTGGCCGGTGAGGGCTTTGCGGTGCAGACTTTTGACTTTCGCGGCATGGGTGCCTCGCGCCCGGCCCGGCACGCCCGCAGCCTGCGGGGGTTTCAAGCTGGGGTCAAAGACTGGGTGCAGGACATGGATGCTGCGCTTCTGCACCTGCAGGCGCAGGTGCCCGGTGCGCCGCTGCTGCTCATCGGGCATTCGCTGGGCGGTCAGCTGCCGGGCTTGCTGCCCTCACGGGACCGTCTGGCCGGCCTGGTGGGGATTGCGGCCGGCAGTGGTTACTGGGCGCACCAGCCCGAGCCGCAGCGCAGCCGAGCGCGCTGGTTCTGGCGCTGGGGCGTTCCGCTCGCCACCAGCCTGTACGGCTACTTCCCCGGCGCCAAGCTCAAACTCATCGGGGACTTGCCGCTGGGCGTGATTCAGGACTGGAAGCGCTGGTGCAGCCAGCCTGGCTACCTGCTGGACGACCCGGGTCTGCGCGAGCATTACCGCGGTTTCCAGGCGCCTTTCATCACCCTTCACGTGGCCGACGATGAAATGCTGAGCGAGACCAGCTTGCGCACGCTGTACGACGGCTATGCCGGCGCGCGTGAACGGGAGTTCATGACCCTGACCCCGCCGCCGGGCGGCCGCATCGGGCACTTGGGCTTTTTCCGGCCCCAGCACGCGGCGACACTCTGGCCTGTTCTGCTGCAGCAACTGCAGCGCCTCTCAGGAGCCCAACCCCCATGAGCATCAAGACCGCCACCCTCAATGGCGTGGCCACCCTCGAAATCGCCCGCCCCGAAAAGAAGAACGCCATCACGCAGGCCATGTACAGCGAGATGGCCGAGGCCCTGCGGGCGGCCAACAGCGACCCGGCCGTTCGCGCCGTGCTGATCACCGGTCAGCCGGGCATCTTCACCAGCGGCAACGACCTGGAAGACTTCATGGCCCGCCCGCCGCGCGATGCCGAGGCGCCCGTCTTTCAGTTCATGCAGGCCCTGCTGGATTGTGAAAAGCCCGTGGTGGCGGCGGTGACCGGCGCGGCCATCGGCATCGGCACCACGATGCTGCTGCACTGCGACCTGGTCTATGTGGCTGACGATGCCCGCTTGGCCATGCCCTTCGTGGCACTCGGTTTGGTGCCCGAATTTGCCTCCAGCTTGGTCGTGCCCCAGCTGCTGGGTCACGTCAAGGCCGCCGAAAAGTTGCTGCTCGGCGACCCCATGACCGGCGCGGAAGCCGAGCACTTTGGCATTGCCTCCGCGGTGCTGCCTGCGGGCGAGGTGGTGAACCATGCCCGCCGCATGGCCGAGCGCTTCAATGGCCTGGCCCCCGCCGCGGTGCGCGCCAGCAAGAAGCTCATGCGTGCCCCTGGCCGCGAAGCCCTCCAACAAGTCATCCGCGAAGAAGCCGAAATCTTTGGCCAGCGCCTGCGCAGCCCCGAGGCCATGGAGGCCTTCCAGGCCTTCTTCCAAAAGCGCGCCCCGGACTTCTCCAAATTCCAGTGAGCGCCTGAGCTGCCCCATGCACGCCGCCGCACAGGCAGAACTGGCCCCGCGCACTGCCTTGTTGGCTGGCGCCAGCGGCTTGGTGGGCCGCGCGCTGCTGGACTTGCTGCTGGCCGACCCCGGGTGGAGCGCTGTGCACGCCCTGGTGCGCCGGCCCCTCACTGGCGGGCCGCAGCACGCCAAGCTCCACACCCTGACGGTGGACTTCGCCCACCTGTCGCGCCTGCCGGCGGTGGACGACTGCTTCATCGCCCTCGGGACCACGATCAAGCAGGCGGGATCTGAAGCCGCCTTTCGTGCCGTGGATTTCGACGCCGTGCTGGCCACGGCCCGTGCCGCGCGGCGGGCCGGTGCCCAGCGGCTCTTTCTGGTGTCCGCACTGGGTGCGGATGCCCACTCCCGGGTGTTCTACAACCGGGTCAAAGGCGAGGTCGAAACCGCCGTCCAGTCCCTCGGCTTTGCCACCGTGGTCGTCGCCCGCCCCTCGCTGCTGCTGGGCGACCGCGCCGCCCTGGGCCAGCCCACCCGCTGGGCCGAGGGTTTGAGCCAAACCCTGCTGCGCCCCCTGAGCCGCTTGTTGCCTCGCGCCGTGCGCCCGGTGGCGGCGGGGGCGGTGGCGCAGGCATTGGTGCAGGCTGCGCATGAGCAGCACAGTGGTGTGCACGTGCTTCACTCAGCTGACATGCAGCAGGCCTGACCGGGTTCTGGGTGCCCCGCAGCGACGCTCAGGTCGATATCGCAGCCGCTTCACCCTCCAACACCTGCAGCCACGCCCAGCGCGCCTGGTAACTCGCTGCCTTGGCCCGAAACAGCGCCCGGTGGTCGATCAAAGGGTTGGGCCGCAAGCGCCCGGCGTAGAGGTCGTCCAGGCCATAAGGGGCGGCCAAGCGCAGCGTGCCGTCCGTTTGCGACTGCACGCCCACGCAGGTGCAGGGCACCAAAAAGCGGGCAATGCCGTCTTCGCTGCAGGTGAGGGCCTCATACGGGTGGCCACACCAGGCTTCGTACCAGCAGTGCACGCGGGCCTGGTTTTTGGCTTCGATGGGCACGCCCAGGTGACCCAGTGCTCCCTGTACCCGGGACTGCACGGCCGCCTCGGCTTCGGCGGAGAGGTCGCTGGCATCGAAGTAGAAGAGGTCGTAGTCCTTGATGTCCGCCTCGGGGTCGCGGTTGCTTTGCAGGTTCCAGACGGTCTGGAACAGACAGCCGGCCACCAGCCAAGCGTCCTGCAGTTCGAGCGTGGGTAAGGCGGCCAGCAGCGCGCGGTTGAAGCGGTTGCGCTGGATGTCTTGGAGGAAGCGGTGCGGGGTCATGGAGTGGGACGTTCAGGCCGCCGGCGGCGGTGGGTCAGCGCGGGCGCGTCTGGGTGTCAGGTGCACGAAGCAGGACGCAGCCCAGCCAGATGAACCACACGATCTGGGTCAAGCCAAAGGTCTCTTTGATCGCCTCGGCAGGAATCGTCGTGGCCATTCCCGCGGCGCCGACCCCGAGCCCGAAATAGGCCAGTGCCTTGGGCAGCCCGCCCCGCAGGGCCGCAAGACTCAACAAGAGCACCCACAGTCCTCCAGCCATCTCGTTACCGCCTCCCAGGCCTTCGACCACGTGATTCAGCGTGGAAAACAAGGTGAGTGCCCGTTCGGGGTCGCCGCTGAGCCGATCGACCGTGGTCATCAAGCCGACGTTGGCGATCATTCCGGCCGCCATCACGAGCGTCACCCAGATCACGCCGAACATCGAGGCGGCGCGCATCAGCTGTGGCGCTTCGGGAGACAAACGGTCATGAACGGCCAGCACCAAAGCGGCCAGCGCGATCCCGAACACGATGAACCCCATGACATTCACGCCATAAAGCACCGCCAGGTGGTCGGTCAGGTAGTTCAGTTTCTCTACGGCTGTGCCCGTGGCGGGATAGTTCCAGTAAGCGCCATAAAAGCCGAACATCGAGACGTAAATGGCCGCCTCCAGGAAGGCGGCGACTGCGCCCAAGCGGTGCAAAGTTTTCATCCGCGTTGCCTTACTGGGGTTGGAACTGCGTGACCCAGGCGAGGTAGGCGTCCACGAACTTCTGCACATGGGCCGCGCTGGCCTCCCCCAGCGCGCCGTTGTCGTCGAACATGCCCTCGCGCATTTGCAGGAACATCTCCGGCTGGCCCAGCGTGGGCATGTTCAAGAAGGCCAGCACGTTGCGCAGGTGTTGCTGCGCCATGGCTGTTCCGGCCGCACCGGGGGACATACCCAGCACGGCCGCGGGCTTGTTGCGCCACACGCCTTTGCCAGCGGGGCGGGAGCCGTGGTCCAGCGCGTTCTTGAGCACGCCGGGAATGGAGCGGTTGAACTCTGGCGTGACAAATAAAACGCCATCAGCGCTGGCCACCAATTCGCGCAGGGCCGTCACGCTGGGCACCGGGTTGTTCTCCTCGTCTTGGTTGAACAGCGGCAGGCTGCCGATGTCGGCGTAGGCAAACGTCACGCCGCTGGGCAGCAGCTTTTCCAGTGCGAGGGCGAGGCGGCGGTTGATGGAGTCTTTGCGCAAGCTCCCAACGAAGACGGCGATTTTCATGGTCAGGTTCCTCCAGGGGTTCAAATGCGGGGCGGTCAGAGATCGATCATGTCGAACAGCAGCACCTCGGCGGACTTGCCGGCGTCAAAGCTCAATTGCGACTCGGCTTGCACGCGCAGGCCATCGCCCGCGCGCAGGGGCAGGCCATTGACGCTTAGCGCGCCCTTGGCCACGTGCACGTAGTAGAGCCGTTGCGGGTCCAGCGCCAGGGTTTGGCCCTCGTCGTTACCGTCAAAGAGGCCGGAGTAGAGCTTGACGTCCTGCTGAAGCCGTACCGAGCCATCCGCGCCGCTGGGGCTGGCCACCAGGCGGAAGCGGCCGCGCCGCTCGGCCCAATCGAAGGCCCTTTGCTCGTAGCCCGGTGCACCGCCGGGGGTGGCGGGCAGGATCCAGATCTGCAAGAAGTGGGTCTCTTCGGACGCGTTGTGGTTGTACTCGGAGTGCAGCACGCCGGTGCCGGCGCTCATGCGCTGCACCTCGCCGGGATGGATCGAGCTGGTGTTGCCCATGGAGTCCTTGTGCGCCAGCGCACCGGAGAGCACGTAGCTCACGATCTCCATGTTTTTGTGACCGTGCGTGCCAAAGCCCATGCCCGGCGCGATGCGGTCGTCGTTCAGTACCCGCAAGGGGCCAAACTGCATGTGGGCCGGGTCGTGGTAATCCGCAAACGAGAAGCTGTGCGCGGTTTTGAGCCAGCCGTGGTCGGCGTGGCCGCGGTCTTGGGCGAGGCGGGGGGTCAGCATGGCGAGATCCTGGTGTGGGGGGCGGCGCTCAATCGGGCCGCCGGCATCCAGATTCTTGCCGGCTCAGCCATGCCTTCAATTGGCGATGTCGTCATTCATGGGCCCCCATGGGTTGCCGCTGTCGGTTCGCCCGTGGCGCGTACGGCCATCACCTTGAGCGCCCGCTCCACATCGGCGTCGGCAAATGCCGCTGGGTTGGGCAGGCGCTGAACCACCTCAAAGTCAGGCGCTTCGGCGGCGAGCAACTCGGTCAGGAAGGTCGACCCGAGCTTGGGGGTGTTCAGGCACAGCAGGGCGTGCCCGCCGGGGGCCACGAGGTCGGGCAGCTTGCGCAGCAGGCGGGCGTAGTCCTTGGTGGCGACAAAGCTGCCTTTCTGGAAGCTGGGTGGGTCCAAGATCACCAGTCCGTAGGGGCCCAGGCGCTTGATCTTGCCCCAGGAGGTGAAGACGTCGTGCGCCAGGAACTGCGCGCGGCCCTGCACGCCGTTGAGCACGTGGTTGCGGCGGCCCAGTTGCAGCGGGCCGGCGGCCATGTCCACGTTGATCACCTCGGCCGCGCCGCCCATCAAGGCCGCCACGGAGAACGCGCAGCTGTAGGCGAACAGGTTCAACACCTTCAGGCCTGGCGTGGCCTCGGCATGGGCGCGCACCCAGCGCCGCCCTTCGGCCATGTCCAAAAAGAGCCCGTGGTTTTGCCCACGCAGCAGGTGCACCTCGTAGCGCGCCCCAGCCTCGGTCACGACGTGGGGCTCGGGCAGCGCGCCCGCCATCAAGCGGGTCTCGCTCTGCTGGCCGCTTTCATCAATGCGGCGGCCTTGGTAGACCCAGGTGAGCGGCTCCCCCGGCGCGAGGCGCTGCCAGGTGGACTCCAGCGACGCTTGAAACACCGCCAAGTCACCATCGCTCAGCGGCTCAAACGCAGTGAGCAACCACGCGGGGCCGAACCAATCCAAGGCCAAGTGCTCGCACCCCGGATGCAAGCCCCCGCGCCCGTGAAAGACGCGCTGGGTGTTCTGGGGGCGGGTGGGGAGGTGGTCGAGGGTGGCTAGCAGCGCGCGCACGATCAGATTGAAGAGCGGTCTTCTGGACTGGGGTCAAGTTGGAGATTGTCAGAGGGACCTGCTACGCCGCGCCGTGGCCAGAGAATCACCGTGCACCTTCTCCTGTGACGCCATGCGGACCTATCCATACCTCGACGAACAAGGGAACCTCCGATCCTTCGAAATCAGCGCCTTGCTGGGCCGGCGCCTGGCACGACGCATTGCGGCGTCGTGTCCTGGTGTGGAAATCCTGCCGTGCTCGCTGCGGAAGGACCTGTTTTGCGAGTTCCGTATCGGCCCGGAGCGGTATGGAATCGAAGAGCCCTTTGGCGATAACAGCCGCTATTGCATAGCGCCGCTAGACCCAGACCAGCGGGCGTCATTGGCTCAGCTTGAAAGGCACTTCGGCGCCAGCCGGCTGGGCCACTTTTGGGCGTTTGCGATGAAGGTCCTGCTGGTGACCGTGCTGCTTGTCGTCGTTCTTCCGCCCATCGCGCGAGTGTTTGACCAAGATCGATGCTTGGATCGCGGCGGTCAGTGGATGGAGGCCGCAAGGGCCTGCCGTTTGGAAGGGGTGGGTGGCTCGGTGTGACAGATTTGTTCCGATCGCTCGACTGGGCCCCTGGTTTCGCCCTGGTGCGTTCTGTTTTTCGGCCCAGTGAGTGGCCTGAGGTGGAGTTGCTCGGTGTCCGAGGCCGGGAAGCTGCCGGCACACGCTGCTTGCTGGAGACTCCTTGGTGTCGGGACTTGGCGCTGCGGGTGCGCCAGCACGCGGCATTGGCGGCATTAATTCCGGCCACTCATGTCGCAGTGCAATGCACGTACTTTGAAAAGTCTTCAACCACGAACTGGCTGGTCTCACCCCATCAGGACTTGAACTTGCCCGTGGCCGAACGGGTCCACGCCCAGGGGTTACGAGGCTGGTCCATCAAGGAGGGGGCCCACTTCGTTCTCGGTCCACCCGAGGTGATGGGGCAGATGGTGGCGGTGCGACTTCACGTGGATCGCTGCCATGCAGCAGATGGGGCCTTACGGGTGTGGCCAGGCACTCACCTTGGTGGCGTGTTGGATGCCGACGCGATGGCGCCTGACCGGGCTGAAGTCCCGGAGGTGTTGGTGGAAGCCGATGAGGGGGATGCGCTGCTGATGTCGCCGCTCCTGCTCCACGCCTCCTCCAAATCGACCAGTGACGGGCGGCGCAGGGTGTTGCACTTTCTGTTCGGTCCCCCGGCCTTGCCGCAAGGGTTGCGGTGGGCTCGGGCCGTTTGAAGGCGGCGTTTGGGGCCACAGGGGCCCGCTACTGCACACACCCTCGCGCGTCTACGGTCCACACGGCTTCGACCTGACCCTGGGTGAGCCCGCCGCGCACGGCCACCAGGTGGTTGTGTAGATTCACCGTGGGGTCACAGTGGCCGGGGATGAGCCAGACGGTATCGCCCAACGCGGGCAGAGGGGCTTCGTCGGGGTGGAGGATCAGGTGCTCGTCGCCGCCATTGGCGGTGGGCCAGCGCTGGGGCCAGGTGATGGGGAGCCCGCAGTCGATGGCGTGGCTTTTGTGACCGGCGTCCAGCACGGCGTGGTGCTCACTGCGGCTAATGACCTGGGCTTTGAGGAAGAGCGCGTGCTCAAAGTGCGGCGCTTCGGCGTCGGGTTCGTTGTCGGCGTAATCCCGGTCCATGAAGATGTAGCTGCCGCATTGCAGTTCGCCCCAGAGGCCGCTGGCGGCCTCATGCACAAAGCTGCCGGTGCCGGCCCCGGTGACCAGGGGCACACGGAGGCCCGTAGCCTGAACGCTGGCCACGGCCTCGCGTGTGAGGGCGGCGGCGTGCGCCAGCGCCGTGCTGCGCGCGGCGGCGCTGCGTACATGCTGGGCCTTGCCTTGATAGGCCTGCAGGCCCGCGAAGCGGAGCCCGGCCGCCACCACCTGCAGGGCCAAGGCGCCCGCTTGCGCGGGGGGCACGCCGCAACGGCCTTGACCGATGTCGACTTCCACGAACACATCAAGCGCCGGTTGGGCACCGGCACGCCAAGCCGTGGCCAGCCGCTCCACACCCAGGGGCGAGTCGACGGCAAGGGCCAGTTGCACCCGGTGCGCCAGCGCCACCGCGCGGCCGAGCCTGGCTGGGTCGATGAGCTGGTTGCTGAGGTACAACCGGTCGATCCCCGCATCCGCCAGGGCTTCAGCCTCGCTGAGCTTCTGAACGCAAACCCCCACGGCGCCCGCGGCCAGCTGCAGCCGGGCGATGGCGGCGCACTTGTGCGTTTTGGCGTGGGGCCGCAGCCGCAGGCCGCGCGCTTGAGCGAAGGCGGCCAATGCCGCGATGTTGCGCTCCAGCGCATCCAGGTCCACGACCAGGGTCGGGGTGGGGAGGGCGGAGACGGGGGTGCCGGGCGGGGGGAGGGGGCTTGCCATCGCGGCATTTTGAGGGCGGCTGGAATCGACCTGTGACCGCGAGCCCCTAAGCTGCACGTCATGCCCGCTTCACCTTCCCCTGCGCTGCGCCACTGGGCGCTTCACGGCGTTTTGCTGGCGCTCAAGCTCCTGCTAGCTCCGGTGCTCCTAATTCAGGGCGCCCGAGTGCGCCGGCGTGCCCTCGAGTTGCCCGAAGCGCCAGGGCCGAGACTGGGCCAAGTGGGGGCGGACGATGGGCGGCAATCACCGCTGCGGTTGCTGATCGTGGGTGATTCCTCGGCGGCCGGTGTGGGGGCCTTGCATCAGGACCAAGCACTGGCCGTCACGGTCGCCCATCAGTTGCACCAGACGTTGCAGCGGCCGGTTCACTGGCAGTTGGTGGCGTCAACGGGTTGGACTTCCGCCTGCGCCGTGGCCGCCCTGCCGCAGCAGAACCTGCAACCGGCTGACGTGTGGGTGAGCGTGCTGGGTGTCAATGATGTGGTGCGTCAAGTGGGGCCCACGCGAACGCTGCGGAACTTGCTGACGCTGCAAGCGATGGTGCACGCCCAGTCGGGCGCAGTGCACTGGGTGCACTGCGCTGTGCCGCCCCTGCACCGATTTCCGCTGCTGCCGGCTCCGCTGCGTTGGGTGCTGGGCGCGCAGGCGCGATTACTCAATCAAACGCTGGTGGCGGTACTGGTTCGTCGAGAGGGCATCCAGGTTCTGGGCATGCCCCCGGGTTTGAGCGAGATGGGGGGGCTGATGGCGGAGGATGGTTTCCACCCGGGCCCGGCGGGCTATGCGCTGTGGGGTCAGCATGTGGCTCGTCAGGTGGCTGACGTCGTGCGAAGGGGCGGCGCGCCTGGTTTGAAGGCTCGACCTTGACTGCCGCGAAACCGTCCTCTGTCGGGGTCGGCCTGGCGCTGGCGGGGCTGGGCGCCGTTGGGTTTTCTGGGAAGGCCATCATCGCCAAGCTGGCCTACCGCCATGGCGTTGACGCGGTTACCGTGCTGATGTGGCGCATGGTGCTGGCGGCGCCGCTTTTCCTCGCGCTGGCGTGGTGGGCGGGGCGAGGGCAGGCGAAGCTCACGCGGGCGGATTGGCGCGATGTGCTGTTCCTGGGCTTTACGGGCTACTACCTCGCCAGTGCGTTGGACTTCGCTGGCTTGCAATACATCAGCGCCGGGCTGGAGCGCTTGATCCTCTACCTCAACCCGACGATGGTGCTGTTGTTCGGGGTATTCATGCAGGGGCAGCGTGTCCAGCCGCGGCAAGGGTGGGCCCTGGGCGTGAGTTACGCCGGTGTGGTGCTGGCCTTCGGCCAAGAGGTGAACCTGGGCGCTGGAGGGGACACGGCGCTGGGCAGTGCCTTGGTGCTGGGCAGTGCGCTGAGCTACGCGGTGTACCTGAGCCGCAGTGGCCAGGTGGTGGGGCGTTTGGGCACGCTGCGCCTGACCGGGCTCGCCACCTCGGTGGCCTGTGCCCTGTGTCTGTTGCAGTTCGTGCTGCTCAAGCCGTTGAACGCCGCCTGGGTGCCGGCACCTGTCCTGGGGCTGTCGCTCCTCAATGCCACCCTGTGTACCTTTGTGCCGGTGCTCGCAGTGATGGCGGCCGTGCAGCGCCTGGGCGCGCCGCTGGCCGCGCAAGTGGGCATGGTGGGGCCGTTCAGCACCTTGCTGTTGGCAAGCTGGCTGTTGGGCGAAGTCTTCACCCCCGGCATGCTGGCCGGCACCGTCATGGTGCTGGCTGGGGTGTGGGCGGTGAGCCGTCGCGCTTGAGGGACTGCCGGCCCAATGAGGGGATGGGTGAGGGCCAACCGCCCCAAGGCCCTTAGCGTTTGGGGTCGCGATCGTGCGGCCGCAGGGCGTTGAGTTGGATCCGCAGACCGTCCAGCGAAAACGGTTTGCTCATGAAGTCGTCCATGCCGGCGGCCAGACAGGCCTGGCGATCGGCCTCATAGGCGTTGGCGGTCAACGCGATGATGAACGGTTGGGATGCCAGCGACAGGGCCCGAATCGCTCGGGTGGCCTGCATGCCATCCATCACGGGCATTTGCATGTCCATCAGCACCACGTCGTAGGCCTGGCGCTCGACGGCGGCGAGGGCTTGTCGGCCGTCCTCTGCGAGATCCGCCTTGAGGTTCAGCTTGGCCAGCAAACGCTGCGCCAGCATGCGATTGACGGGGTGGTCATCCACCACCAGAACCCGCCAATTCACCCAATCTTGTGATGGGCCAGCGGCGGGCGGATGCGACGCTAGCGCCGACTGCGTCGTACCGTTGCCCAGTTGGATGTGAAACCAAAACCGGCTGCCCGAACCCGGCGCACTGTCGACGCCAATGGCGCCCCCCATGGCCTGACACAAACTGGCGCAAATGGCCAGTCCAAGGCCCGTGCCCCCAAACTCACGGGTCGTGGACGTGTCGACTTGCGAAAAGGCCTGAAAAAGGCGCGACTGGCGGTCCACCGGGATGCCGGGTCCGGTGTCCTGAACTTCCACGTGCAGCGTCCAGTGGTCTGCCGCCTCGCGTGCGGCCCCGACCCGCAAGGCGACGGTGCCCTGGGCAGTGAACTTGATGGCGTTGGAGAGCAGGTTGGCCAGTACTTGGCGCAAGCGGGTGCTGTCCCCCTGGACAGGGTCCGGCAAGGAGCCCAAGCCCTCCAGCTCCAGTTGCAGCCCCTTGGCCTGTGCGGTCGGAAGAAACAGGGCCCATGTCGCCTCCAGTTCGCGGCGCAAGGAAAACTCCCGGTGTTCCAGGTCCAGCTTGCCGGCTTCGATCTTGGAAAAATCCAAGATGTCGTTGATCAACACCAGCAGCGACTGTCCTGCCTGCTGCAGCGTTCGCAGGTGCTCCTGCTGCTCGTCGTCCAGGGGGCTGAGGGTTAGCAGTTCCGCCATCCCCAACACGGCATTCATGGGGGTGCGAATCTCGTGACTCATCACGGCCAGGAAGGCACTTTTGGCCCGGGTTGCCGCTTCGGCCAATTCCAGTGCTTGCCGCAATTCGGCGGTGCGAGTTTGCACCTGGGTTTCCAAGTTGCCCGCCAAGGCCGTGAGCGCGCGGTTGGCTTCGTAGAGTGCCAGACTGCGGTCCTCCAACAGCCGCTCGGCTTCCTTGCGGGCCAGGCGCTCGCGATCCAGTCGTCGCTGCCAGCGGGGGTCGGGACGATCCGGGTCCATCCGTCTCAGCTTCGTTCCAACACAAAACGCACACGATGGGCTGGCGCGACCGCCTCCCGGTGGACCTGGATTCCGCCCCCGAAGTGCGCCACGCAGCCCCGCATCAGCCCCTCTGCCAGGTCTTCGAAGTGACGGCTGGACTCGTAGTCCAAGACGAGGCGCTGGGGTTCGTGCAGAACAACGTGAAAACGCGGCAATTCGGCGTCGGGGTAGAGCTTGAGTACCTCGGCATGAATGACATCCTCAATGCCGGCCAGAAACACCAGGGCATCGGTCATGCCCACAAAAAAACGGGGATAGGCCTGGACAAAACGACTGAACAGGTGCTCGCCGAAGGCCCGCAATAGCGCGGGCACCGGGGTTTCGGTCCGTACCGCCAAGGCCTGGACCAGCGCGACGATTTCACCGTGAGGGTAGGTGCCCACCGCGGTGTAGGCGCCACCCGACGCGGGCTGAGCATCGTCCAGGATGTCGTCGACGCGATCCGCGCCGAATCGAGCCTCGACCATCTCCAAAAACTCGGTAAACACAACGCCCTTCATGACGCCCCTCCCGCCTCATCACCTCTGAGCTTAGGACGCGAGCTTCGGTGGCTCCAAGCGGGGCATACCCTGGTAATCCGGAGCCTCAACCCGGTCCGGTCAAACGCCCGGATTGCTCCGAGCCCGGGCACCAGGGGCGTTTAGATGACGTTGCGCTCCACCAGCCGTTCGCCCCGACGCAAGCGCGCGGGAGCCAGGGGGCTCAGATCCAGGGTTTGATAGGTGCCGGTGGCAATCCATTCGGCCACACCCCGCCCCACACCGGCGGCGTGTTGCAGTCCATGGCCTGAGAAGCCACAGGCCAGCAAGAGCCCGGGGCACTCGGGGAGGGGCCCCACCCAGCCGTTGTGATCAAAGGGGTTGATTTCGTAATAGCCCGCCCAGGCGCGGGCTGGGCGTAGCGTCTCGAAGCCCGGCACCCGGTGGGCCAGGGCCGGCCACAGCCGCTCCTCAAACAAGTGGGGCTCGGGGTCCAGCGGCAGGTCGTCGTCGTCGGCGCCAAGGGGCGGACCGCCACAGAGGAACACCTCGCCCTCGGGCCGGAACCAAAGCCCCGTTTGCGGGTCGGCGTCGATGACCAAGGGGCAGCCCGGCGCGCGCTCGGGGCTGGTGAAGGCGTAGACGCTGCGGCGTTTGGCGTGCACCGGCACGTCCAGCCCCGCGCTGGCTGCGAGTTGCCCCGACCAAGCGCCACAGGCCAGGACCACGGTGTCGGCTTGCAAGGGCCCTTGTGGGGTGTGGACCCGGGCCAGGCTGCCGTCGGCATGGCGCTCCAGGCTCAGGGCCTCGGTGGTCACGAATTGCACGCCGGCGGCTTGCGCCTGGCGCTTGAAGTGCATCAGGAGCCCCCAACCATCAAACCAACCTTCGCCCTCAGCGCCCCATTGGCCGAGTTGTAGGTCGTCGGTGCGCAGCCAGGGCCAGCGCGCCGTCAGGGCTGCACGGTCCAGCAACTGCACCGGGGCACCGGCGGCGCGCTGCACGGCGTGCAACTCGTGCAGGGTGTCCGCTTGTGCGGTCGTACCGGCGAGGTAGAGGTAGCCCCGGGGCTGAAAGGCGGCTGCAGGCCCGATACGGCGCAGCAGGTCCAGGCCCACTTGGGAAAGGGCGATGTTCAGCGGTGTGCTGAACTGCTGCCGGATCGAGGCCGCCGACAGCGCCGAGGAGGCCTGACGGTACTGTGGGTCGCGCTCCAGCACCGTGATGCGACCGCCCCAGTCCGGGCGAGCGGCCAGGGCGGCGGCGACCGCACAGCCCAGGGCGCCGCCGCCGAGGATCAGCACCTCGTGCGGCATGGGGCTCAGGCCTGCAATTGCAGCTGGCGTGGCTTGCCCTGGTTGTCAATGGCGACGAAGGTGAGCTCCGCGTCCGTCACCTTGACCACTTGCGGGTTCTCGGGGTTGCGCTCGGCAAACACCTCGACCTGGACCGTGATGGACGTGCGGCCGATGCGCAAGACCTTGGCGTAGAAGCTCAGCAGGTCGCCCACGGTCACGGGCTGCTTGAAGATGAACTCTTTGACGGCCACGGTGGTGACGCGGCCCCGGCTGATGCGCGTGGGCAGCACCGAGGCGGCCAAGTCGACCTGGGCCATGATCCAGCCGCCGAAGATGTCGCCATTGGCGTTGGCGTCGGCGGGCAGGGGGATGACGCGCAAGACCAGCTCGCGCTCGCTGGGCAGTTGGGCGGGGTGCATGAAGGGGCTGGCGGTTTCAGTCATGCCGCCATCCTAGAGCGGATGCACCGTTCAAGGGGCGGCGGGGCTTTGCGATGGTGCAAAGCATTCTTTCGGTCCGACTGGGTCGGATTCGGGCAGCAGGGCCAACAGGCCCGCCATGTCCACGGCATCGCGTTGTTCGGGCAGCAGGAACTCGGCGGCGAATTCGTCCCACAGCCGGCTGTGCAGGAAGTAGCGGAACAGCGCCGGGTCCAGGTGCCGGTCGCGGCACATCTGCACCATGATGCGCAGGGTCTCGTTCAAGGTCTTGGGGGTCTTGTAGGGGCGGTCGGCCGAGGTCAGGGCTTCGAAAACGTCGGCCAGCGCCATCACGCGATCCTCGACACCCAGCTGGTCGGCGCCGAGCCGCCGCGGATAGCCTTGCCCGTCCAGCTTTTCGTGGTGCGAGGCGGCGTACTCGGGCACGCGCGCCAGGTCCTCTGGCCAGGGTAGGCCCTTGAGCATGATGTAGGTCTGGACGATGTGGTCGTTGATGCGGAAGCGGTCTTCGTCCGTCAGCGTGCCGCGGCGCACGCTGAGGTTGTGCAGCTCGCCCTGGTGCTGCTGCTGCTCGGGCAGGCGCATGTCAAAGCCGTAGCGGTTGCGGGGGTCGTCCTTGGCCACGGGCGGGCGGGTCTCGCCCCAGGGCACGCGGTGTTCGGGCCGGTCGGCCAGCAGCGGTTCGGGCGCCGGCAGGGGCGGGGCCTCGGGGCGAGCGGCCTGCAGGCGGCTCGCCTCGGCCTCGGACAGGCCGAGCCGGTCGTCGAAATGGCGCAGCCAGGTTTGGGCGCCGATGCGGTGCAAGCGCTCGATGGCGGCATCCGCCAGAAACTCCCCGCCCACATTGCACTGGGCGACGAAGGCAAAGTCCTCGCGCAGCTGCCGCTGGCGCTCGTGCAACGCGGCGGTGTCGAGTTCGCCGCGCAGCGCAGCCATCTCCATGTCACGCCACAGGATTTCAAAGCGCGTGCGCACCTCGTGGATGCGGTTGTAGATCAGCTCCAGCTTGGTGGCTTTGTCCACGATGTGTTCGGGGCTGGTGACCTTGCCACAGTCGTGCAACCAGGCGCCGAGTCGGAAGGCGTAGCGCTGGGCTTCGCTGAGTTGGAAGCTGGCGAAGGGGCCCTCCTGCTCGGCGCACAGGCGCTCGACCAGGGTCGTGGCCAGGCGCGGCACGCGGTCGCAGTGCCCGCCGGTGTAGGGGCTCTTGGCGTCGATGGCGTCGGCCATCAGGCGGATCACGGCATCAAACAGCTGGCGCTGGGCCTTGATGAGCTGCCGGGTCTCGATGGCCACGGCCAGCATGCCGCTGAGCTGGCGTGCAAAGCTCACGAAAGCGGGGTCGCCATGCTCCTCGTCGGCCGGGAACTCCAACACGAGCAGGCCTTGCAGGCGCCCATCGCGGCCGTGCAGCTCCAGGTCCATTTGCTTGCGGCCTTCCCCCCGTGCAGTCTGCCGCGCGGGCCGGCCGCTGGGGTAGGCGAAGGCCTCGGGCAGCACCTGCTCGGGCGCGCCCGCGCTGGCGGCGTGCTGCATCTGCTGGGCGTCGCGATGCCAGAGAAAGACCTGGGCCGCACTGCAGTGGGTGGCTTGAACCAATTGGTCCAACACCTGCTGCAGCATGCGCTCCGTCTCCGGCTCGGTCGCCATCTGTTCGCTCAGGCGCAAGAAGGCGCCGATGGTGCCGCCCATGCGTTCGATGGCCTGGTTCAGCTCGTTGACCTCGCACACCGGGCTGCGCGTCAACGGGGCCGGCCGAAAGTCGAAGTGCGTCAGCCGCTGCGTGCGCTCGCTCAGTTGATCCAGGCGCCGCGCCAGCAGGGAGCCGGCCCACCAACCCACCGGCAGCAGCAGCAGGGCCAGGCCGGTGGCAATCCAGCGGGCCCGGTGCGCGCGGGCGCGGGCCGGTGCCACCAGATCTTCCAGCGGGGTCACAGCCAGCAACTCCACGCCGGGGCCGAGGCCAACTTCCAGCGCCAGCCGGATGCCCACCCAGGCCTCGCCGTCGGCGGCCGTGAAGGTATGCGCCTGCTCCGAGGTCAAGGCCTGCAGGGGGGCCAGGGCGGGGGCCCCCAAGTCGGCCACCGTGGCCAGACGGACCTTGTCGCCCACGCGGGTTTCGAGCCGTGCGGCCTCGGTGAAGGCCAACACCTGACCTTGGGCATTCATCAAGGCCATCTGCGTGCCGCGCGTGCTGCGCAGACCACCCAGCGTTCGGGAGAGGTCTTGCAGCTGCAGGTCGGCGCCGACGACGGCCCCGCCCTCGCGGCTGCGCTGGCTCAGCGTCAGGCCGGCGCTGCGGGTGGTGAAGAACAGGTAGGGTGCGCTCACGGCGAGCCCGGGTTGGGCCAGCGCCGGCGCCCACCAGTCGCGCGTGCGCGGGTCGTAGCGGTAGGTGGGGCGTTCCTGGCTGACGAGCAGCTGCCCGGTGCTGTCGAGATAGTGGTAGCGGCCCTGCATGGCGCCATCCCTGTCGCGGTCCTGGGTCTGGAGCAAATAGGCTGCGGCGGCCGGGGCTTCGAAGCGGGTGCGTTCGGCCGCCGTGCGCAGTGGGCGGGCCAGAAAGAACTCGCCGTCGGTATAGCCGACGTAGAGCGCTGCCAGCAGTGGGTTGGCGTCCAACTCGGCGGTCAGCACATGGGCCCGGGCCAGGCGGGCGCTCCAATGGGTGGCGCTGGCCAGCGGGTCAAAACCCACTTGGCGCACGACGGTGGCGCCCGGCTGCAGCAGGCCGCGCATGCGCTCCTCGATCAACTGGCTGGCCTGCTGGGCGCTGCGCTGGGCGTCTTGGGTGAAGCGGTCCCGACCCTGCCAGACGTTGATGCCCAGCTGGGCGGTGGCCATCACCACCATGCAGGCGACCACGAGCGAGGCGAGCAAGACCCGCAGCCCGAGGCCGCGCTTGAGCAACTGGGTCAGGGCTTGCGGCGGGCGGGCCCACCACCGGGGTGCAGAGGAGGAGGGGTGCATGGCCCAGTCTATGTGAGGGGGGCGGGAGCCCAGGGTCCTGCGCATGAACGAGGCGCGGAGAATGCAGCGCTGCTGTTTTGAGCCGACCCGATGCGCCGCACCGACCTGACCCCCGCCCCCTCCC
Source organism: Inhella gelatinilytica (assembly GCF_016093295.1). Classification (GTDB taxonomy): domain Bacteria; phylum Pseudomonadota; class Gammaproteobacteria; order Burkholderiales; family Burkholderiaceae_C; genus Inhella; species Inhella gelatinilytica. The sequence continues at coordinate 165,871 of NZ_JAEDAL010000002.1, forward strand.
AGCGCCGCGACGGCGAGACCCTGTCCAAACTGTTGCCCTACTTTTGGCAGTACCGCTGGCGTGTGGGCGTGGCGCTGGGTTTCATGGTGGTCGCCAAGCTGGCCAACGTGGGCGTGCCCTTGTTGCTCAAGCAATTGGTGGACGGCTTGAGTGGCGCGGCCACCAATCCGGCGTTCGTGATTCCGCTCGGGCTGCTGCTGGCCTACGGGGGGTTGCGGCTGTCCACCTCGCTGTTCACCGAACTGCGCGAATTGATCTTCGCCAAGGCCACCGAGGGCGCGGCGCGCCAGGTGTCCTTGCGAGTCTTCCGCCACCTGCACGAGCTCTCACTGCGCTTCCACCTGGAGCGCCAGACGGGGGGCATGACGCGCGACATCGAGCGCGGCACCCGGGCCGTGCATGCCTTGATCAGCTATTCGCTCTACAGCATCGTGCCCACGCTGATCGAGGTGGCCCTGGTGCTCACCCTGCTGGCCACCCAGTTCGACTGGGCCTTTGCCGCCATCACAGGCGCCGCGCTGACGGTCTACATCGCCTTCACCATCGGTGTGACGGAATGGCGCACGCAGTACCGGCGCCGGCTCAACGAACTGGATTCGGCCACCCACACCCAGGCGATCGACTCCCTGCTGAACTACGAGACGGTCAAGTATTTCGGCCAGGAGGACTTCGAGGCCCGCCGCTACGACGCCGCCCTGGAAAAGCTGCGCCGCGCCCAGCTCAAGAGCCAGACCACCTTGTCGCTGTTGAACACCGGGCAGCAGGCCATCATTGCCCTGGCCCTGGTGGCCATGCTGTGGCGCGCCACCGAAGGCGTGGTGGCCGGGCGGCTCAGCCTTGGGGATTTGGTCATGATCAACGCCTTCATGATCCAGCTCTACATCCCGCTGAACTTCCTCGGGGTGCTGTACCGGGAGATCAAGCAAAGCCTCACCGACCTGGACAAGATGTTCACCCTGCTGGAGCGCCCGCGCGAGGTGGCCGATGCGCCCGACGCCCCGGCACTGCAGGTCACCGGCGGGGCCGTGCGCTTTGAGAACGTCCACTTTGCCTACGACCCGGCGCGGCCGGTTCTCCAGGGCGTGAGCTTTGAGATCCCGCCAGGCAAGAAGCTGGCCGTCGTGGGCCCCAGCGGCGCGGGCAAGAGCACGCTTTCGCGCCTGCTGTTCCGCTTTTATGACGTGGGTTCGGGACGCATCACCATCGACGGGCAGGACATCCGCAGCGTGAGCCAGCACTCGCTGCGCAGCAGCCTGGGCATCGTGCCGCAGGACGCCGTGCTCTTCAACGACACCCTGGCCTACAACATCGGCTATGCCCGAGAGGGCGCCACGCTCGCCCAGATCGAGGCCGCGGCCCAAGCCGCCCAGTTGCATGGTTTTGTGGCCAGCACCCCCCAGGGCTACGAGACGCGGGTGGGTGAACGCGGGCTGAAGCTCAGCGGGGGCGAGAAGCAGCGCGTGGCCATTGCCCGCACCCTGCTCAAAGACCCCCCCATCCTGATCTTTGACGAGGCCACCTCGGCGCTCGACTCACACAACGAGCGCGCCATCCAGGCCCAGCTCGACGCCGTGGGCCGCAACAAGACGGTGCTGGTCATCGCCCACCGCCTGTCCACCGTGGTTGATGCCGATGAAATCCTGGTGCTGGAACACGGCCGCGTGGTGGAGCGCGGGCGCCACGCCGAGTTGTTGGCGGCGGAGGGGGCTTACGCCCGGATGTGGGCCCTGCAGGCCAGCGAGGGCCGTGGCTGAATCCTGGGGCGACCTAAACTTGCGGCCCTATGGAAACCAAATGGCTTGAAGACTTCGTCAGCCTCGCTGAGACGCGCAGCTTCTCGCGTTCGGCCCAAGCGCGGCATGTCACCCAGCCGGCGTTCTCGCGCCGGATTCAGGCTCTGGAAGCCTGGGCGGGCATGGATTTGGTGGACCGATCCAGCTACCCCACGCGCCTGACACCGGCCGGTGAAACCCTGCTCGCACAGGCGCAAGAAATCCTCAGCCAGTTGCAGGCGACGCGCAACATGCTGCGCAGCCACCAGGGTGCTGGGCAGGACATGATCGAGTTCGCCGTGCCGCACTCGCTGGCGTTCAGCTTTTTCCCGCACTGGTTGATGGAGTTGCGCAAGCACATGGAGCCGTTCAAAAGTCGGCTCAATGCGCTGAACGTGCACGATGCGGTCTTGCAGTTGAGTGAAGGCCATTGCGATCTGCTGCTGGCCTACCACCACGAGAGCCAGCCGCTACAGCTGGACCCCGGCCGCTTTGACATGCTGAGTTTGGGCCATGACACGCTGGCGGCCTTTGCGCGGCCGGACCCCGACGGCCAGGCCCTCTTTCGTTTGCCTGGGCACAAGGGACAAAAAATCCCGTTCCTGGCCTATGCGGAGGGGGCGTACCTGGGCCGTCTGGTGGAAATCGTGCTGAAAGATGCCGGGGTGCCCTTGTACCTGGATCCGAGCTATGAAACGGACATGGCGGAAGGCCTCAAAGCCATGGCGCTGGAGGGGCACGGACTGGCGTTTTTGCCGGCCAGCTCGGTCAAGCGTGAGCTCCGGGCGCGGCGCCTCGTGCCCGCCGCCCCGGCGGGCGAATTTGAGTTGCAGATTGCCCTGCGCCTGTACCGCGAGAAGCCCGAACTGCGCAAGCGCAACAAGCCGGCCGCGATGGCGCTGTGGGATGCGTTGGTGGCGCAGGGCGCTGCTTGAATTTGCCTCGGGTTATCCCGGGGCATGCCCTGCAAATGCTGCCCCGGGCGCTATCGTTGCCCCTTCTCTGGTTGGTCAGCATTGGAGCGGGCATGAAGACGTTGGCAAGTGCGCTGGGCGCAGTGGCATTGGCGGTCGCGGCTGTGGGGGCGCAGGCTGAAGACACGATTCAGAAGATCAAGAGCACGGGCGTGGTGACCATGGGCGTGCGCGAGTCCTCGGGGGCGCTGTCCTACACCATTGGCGACGGCCGCTTCACGGGCTTTCACGTCGAGGTCTGCAACCGGGTGCTGGCCGATCTGCGGCGCGAACTGGGATTGGCCGAATTTGCCATCCGCTACCAACCGGTGACTTCGCAGAACCGCATTCCGCTGGTCAAGAACGGCAACGTGGACATCGAGTGCGGCTCCACCACCAACAACCTCGCGCGCCAGAAGGACGTGGCCTTTGCCATCACCACCTACGTCGAAGAGGTGCGCATTGCGGTGAAGGCCAACTCGGGCATCACCGGCATCAACCAGCTCAACGGCCGCACCGTGGCCACCACCACGGGCACGACCAGCGTGCAGCACCTGCGCAAGCACGAGCGGGCGACCGGGGTGGATTTCAAAGAAGTCTTTGGCAAGGACCACGCCGACAGCTTCCTGCTGCTGGAGTCGGGCCGCGCCGACGCCTTCGTGATGGACGGCTCCATCCTGGCTGGCAACATTGCCCGCGCCAAGAACCCCGCAGATTTCAAGATCGTGGGCGAGGTGCTGTCGGTGGAGCCAATCGCCATCATGTTCCGCAAGGACGATCCCGCCTTCAAGAAGGCGGTGGACGCGTCGATCATCAACCTGATCAAAACCGGGGCCCTGGCGCGGATGTACGAGAAGTGGTTCCTCCAACCTATCCCGCCCACCAATTCGCGCATCGGCTTGGCCCTGAACGACGCCACCAAGGCCGCGTGGGCAAACCCCAACGACAACCCGATGGAGTCGTACGTCAAGAAGTGACCCACCCACGAAGCGGCGCTGCCGCTTTCCTCTCAAGGGGGCGCCGCTGGTGGCCCGGCGAAGCCGGTTCCACGGCGGCCACTTGACGGCGGTATCTCAGCGCCCAGCAGGCGCTGAGCTTGGGGTGGAATGAAAGCGTGTGATGGCGTTTGAGTGGCAGGAACTCTGGTGCAAGGACACCGTGGACGGCACGGTGGGCGCCTGCTTGGGTCAGGATGGCGGCCAGACGTACCTGACGTGGTTGCTGTCGGCCTGGGGCTGGACGGCCGTGGTCAGCGCGGTGGGCTTGGTGGTGGCCCTGAGCCTGGGGTCGCTGATGGGGGTGCTGCGCACCACGCCCAGCCGCGCCGCGGTTGGGTTGGGCAATGTTTGGACGGAGTTGTTCCGAAACATTCCGTTGATCGTTCAGCTTTTTCTGTGGTTCTTCGTGGCGCCGGCGTTTGTTGGGGCCCTCAAGGCGTGGCCGAGTTGGCTGCTGGCTGGGGTGGGGCTGGGGCTTTTCAGCTCGGCCCGGATCTCCGAGCAAGTGCGAGCGGGCATTCAGAGCTTGCCCAGAGGGCAAACCCATGCGGCCTTGGCCTTGGGCTTGACCCGCGTGCAAGCCTATCGGCATGTGCTCCTGCCCGTGGCGTTTCGGGTGGTCATTCCGCCGCTGACCAGTGAGGGGATGAACCTGGTCAAGAACAGTTCGGTGGCGTTCGCCATTTCAGTGCTGGAGTTGACCCAGTTCGCCCGCCAAGTGGGCGAAGAGACCTCGCAGCACATGGAGGTCTATGCCGTGGTGACGGCGCTGTACTTTGTCAGTGCCTTCTCGGTTTTCCTGCTGGCCCATTTCATTGAGCGGCGGGTGCGGGTGCCCGGGGTGGCGGGGGGCGGCCGGTGACGCTTGACTTCAGCTTCGTCAATCCGGAGTTCCTGCGCGCCTGGGTGCTGCATGGCCTGTGGTTTTCACTGCTGCTAACGGGGGTCGCGGCTCTGGGGGGCATTGCCCTGGGCACGGTGCTGGCGTTGATGCGCCTGTCCGGACGCGCTTGGCTCGCGCAGCCGGCGACGGCCTATGTGAACTTGATGCGCTCGGTGCCGCTGGTGATGGTGATTCTGTGGTTTTTCCTGCTGATCCCGAACCAGCTGTACCGCACGGTGGCGGGCGAATGGGGGGCGGCCCACGCGCCCGAGGTGTCGGCCTTCATCACGTTCACACTGTTTGAGGCGGCTTACTTTGCTGAGATCCTGCGGGCGGGCATTCAAAGCGTTCCTGCCGCCCAGCAACAGGCTGGCTATGCGCTGGGCATGACCTACGGACAAACCATGGGGCTGGTGGTGTTGCCCCAGGCTTTTCGCAACATGCTGCCGGTGCTGCTCACCCAAACCATCGTGCTGTTCCAGGACACCTCACTGGTCTATGCCATTGGCGCCTATGACCTGCTCAAGGGCTTTGAGTCCGCCGGTCGAAATTTCAACCGGCCGGTGGAAACCTATTTGATGGCGGCAGGTCTGTACTTCGTGCTCTGCTTCAGCCTCTCCCTGGCCGTGCGCAAGCTGCAGGCTCGAGTGGCCATCATTCGCTGAACGGGGCATCTGCCATGATCGAGATTCAAAACGTTTCCAAGTGGTACGGCAGCTTCCAGGTGCTGGCGGACTGCACGACCACAGTGAAGAAGGGCGAGGTGGTGGTGGTCTGCGGCCCCTCGGGCTCGGGCAAAAGCACGTTGATCAAGACGGTCAATGCGCTGGAGCCCATTCAGCAGGGGGACATCCGCATCGACGGGCAGTCGCTGACCGCACCGGGCGTCAATTTGCCCCGGCTGCGGTCACGGGTTGGCATGGTGTTTCAGCACTTTGAGCTGTTCCCCCACCTGGACGTCATGCAAAACCTCACCTTGGCGCAGATGAAGGTGCTGGGCCGGGGGCCGGATGAGGCCCGGCAGCGGGGCTTGTCGATGCTGGATCGGGTGGGCTTGTCGGTCCACAAAGACAAGTTCCCTGGGCAGTTGAGCGGCGGTCAGCAACAGCGCGTGGCGATCGCCCGCGCGCTGTGCATGGACCCCATCGTCATGCTGTTCGATGAGCCCACGTCCGCGCTGGACCCCGAAATGGTGGGCGAGGTGCTGGACGTGATGGTGCAACTGGCGCAGGAGGGGATGACCATGATGTGCGTGACGCACGAGATGGGCTTCGCCAAGAAGGTGAGCCATCGCGTGCTGTTCATGGACGGCGGGCGCATCGTGGAAGACTGCACCCAGGACGCGTTCTTTGGCGATCCGGCCGCTCGCAGCGCGAGGGCCCGGGACTTTCTCTCCAAGATCTTGGATCACTGAGCGCCGCTCGGCCCGGACCGGGCCACCGACTGTTGCGTGGACGGGCCGCAGAGGCCGGAATCTTGCACACCTGAGGGTGGGTTCGGGCAGACAGCGCGTCCAAGTTCCTGCAAGATGAGCCTTCAAGAATCCGACGCGGAGGCGGTGGATGGCGGCAGCGGAGTTCCGGCGGGAGGGGGCGGCGGGCAGCTTGTGCTGCCTGGGGGCCCGTGCCTGTTCGGGGGCCTTTCGCTGGCGCGACTGGGGGGCCTGGATCCTGGCACTGCTGCTGATGGGCGGTGGGGCCGCCCGGGCCGAACCCGACTGGTCCGCATTGGCGACGCCGGGGTTCCGCAACCTCAGTTTTGACGACGGGCTGCCCCACCCCATCGTGACGGCCTTGACGGAAGACGCCCAGGGGTTCATTTGGATTGGCACCCAGGGCGGGCTGGCCCGCTATGACGGATATCGGCTGCGCCTCTTTACCCGGGACCCAACCCAGGGCGGGCTGAGCGACTTGTACATCCAGGCCCTGGCCGCGGCGCCCGAAGGGGGGGTGTGGGTGGCCACGCGGGGCGGTGGCTTGCTGCGTTACCGACCGGGCTCGGACCAGATGGAGAACGTCGGGGGGCCCCGTGGGGTTCAAGCCCTGCAGGTCCAGGGAGACACCGTGTGGCTGGCCGGGGACCAGGGCTTGTGGCGCTACCAGCAGGGTCGCATGGAACCCTGGGTCGGAACTGGCGACGGGGGCGAGCGGTTGCAGACGGGGTTGCGGGCCTTGGCGTTGGCGCCCAATGGCACCCTGTGGGTGGGCGGGAGCCGGGGCTTGGTCCGGTTGACGACCCAAGGGGTGGCCCAGCCCGTGGGTGACGCGCAGGAGGTGACCGCCCTTGGCGTGGACGATGAGGGCGCCGTTTGGGTTGGGGCCCACGGGCGGCCGCTGGCCCGTGTGCACGGCGAGAGCGGGCTGGAACCGCTTTGGCGCGCGGATCATCCGCAATTGGCGCGGCACGAAGTGACCGCCTTGGTTCAGGCGCGCCCGGGCGAAATGTGGGCCGCGGGCTATGGCCAAGGCATCGCGCGCTGGCCCATGCCCGCGGGGGGGGTGATTCGCCATGACCCGGGCTTGCGCGGTGGTTTGGCCTCTGACGGCGTTCGCGTGCTGATGCGGGACCGGGCGGGCTTGATTTGGGTCGGGGGCGATCAGGGCGTGGGGCGGCACGACCCCAGTGCCTCGGCCTTTCTGAACCTGGTGGCCAGCCCCACGGGGCAAACGGGGCTGGCCGACCGCAACGTGGTGCACATCGGTCCGGGCCGCAAGGAGGGCGAGTGGCTTTTGGGCTACGGGGCCAGTGGGTTGGGTCGCCTGGAGGTTCCTGTCAATGGGTGGGTGCGCCACGAGCGGCTGGTGTTCACCCCGCGGGGCGAGGAGGCTCCACCCCTGGAGCGAGCGCGGGTGCTGGCCACCGCATGGGAGGGGGACGTGCTCTGGGTCGGGACGCTGCACGGCCTTTATCGGGTGGACTGGGCGCGCCGTAGCGCCGAACGCGTGCCGCTGCCCACGCCCCGCCGACATCCGCGCGTCGATGCCCTGCTGTGGGACGGCGAGCAGTTGTGGGTGGGGACCTTGGAGGGCTTGGTTCGGCGGCAAGGCGGGGCCATGCGTTGGATGGCCCACGATCCAGGGCGCCACGACAGCCTGCCCCATGACCGGGTGAACACGCTGCGCCACGATGCCCAGGGCCGCCTGTGGGTGGGCACGAACGAGGGTTTGGCGCGCTGGATCGAAGACGACCGGTTTGAGGTCTTTCCCCGTGCACCCGGGCTGCCGGGGTCCCTGGCCCACGATGACATCGTGTCGTTGGCGGTGGATCGCCAAGAACACCTGTGGGTCGCGACCCTGGGTGGGGGGGTGTGCGAGCGGCAGCCTGGAACGGTCACGCGGTTTCGTTGCTTGGATCGCAGCGACGGGTTGCCGCACGACAACGTCGGGGGGCTGGTGCTGGACGACTCGGGCCAGGTGTGGGGCAGCACCGCGGATGGGGTGTTCCGGGTCGAGGGCCAGACCGGGCAAGTCCGGGCGTTTGGCGCGGGGGAAGGCCTGGCCCTGCGCAGCTTTTGGATCGATGCCGCGGCACGGACGGCGCAAGGCGAGTTGCTCTTTGGTGCCGGAGGGGGGGTGCTGGTGGTGCGGCCGCAGCACTTGCAGGCCAACCGAACCGTGCCCCATTTGGTCATCACGGAGCTGCGGGTCGATGGTCACCGGCGGCCCAGTGCCCAGTCGGCCTTTGAACTCGCGCCGGGCGAACGGGCCATCCACGTGGAATTTGCCGGCTTGCAGTTCAATGCGCCGGAACGATTGCGGTACCGGTTTCGGCTGGTCGGTTTGAGTGACGACTGGACCGAAACCGATGGCAGCCAGCGGGTGGCGGCGTTCAGCCATCTCGCGCCGGGGGCGTATCGGTTTGAGGTGGAAGTCTGGGGGCCGGGTGGCGGCACCGCCAAACAAACCTGGCCGCTGACCGTTCACCCGGCCTGGTACCAGACCGGGTGGGCGAAGGTCGGGGCGGTGCTGCTGGGCTTGGCCTTGTTGAGCTTTTGGGTGAATCGCCGCACCCGCACCTTGCAGCGGCGTCAGCAAGCCTTGGAGGGGCAGGTCGTTCAGCGCACCACCGAGCTGTCCCAGGCCAACGCCACCCTGGCCCGCAGCGCCGAGACCCTGCGCCTCCTGGGCGATACGGGGCGCGACTTGACGGCGCAATTGGATTTGCAGGCCATTTGCGCCACCCTGCACCGCCAGCTGGCCCAGCTCTTGCCAGTTGACGCCTTTGGTGTGGCCCTGCTGGAAGCCGAATCGCGGCAGTTGCGGTTCCTGTACTACTTCGAAGACAAGCTGGTTCAAGGGGACACCGTGTCCTTGGACGACCCGCACTCGCTGAGCGCCCGGGCGTTTCGTGAAGACCGCGAGTTGGATGTGCTGGATGAGGCGCAAAGCGAAACGGCGCCGGAAGTTGATGGGATCGACGTGGGCGAACCCATGCGCTCTTTGGTGTTCCGGCCGCTGCAGCTCAACGACCAGCGCATCGGCATCGTCACCATGCAAAGCCGGTTGACGCAGGCGTATGACGCCAATGCCCTGGCCATCTTTCGCAATTTGGCCGCTTACGCCGCGATCGCCATCGGCAATGCCCGTGCCTTTGAGCAGGTGGCCGCCGCGCAGCAGGCCACCGAGCAGGCATTGGATGACTTGCGCACGGCCCAAGACCAGTTGGTTGAGCAGGCCAAGCTGGCGTCACTGGGGCAGTTGGTGGCGGGGGTTGCTCATGAGGTCAACACCCCGCTGGGCGTGGCGGTGACGGCGAGCTCGCATCTGATGGAGCGGGCCCGCGAAGTGCAGGGCGCGTGGCGCGCACAGAAACTCTCGCGTTCAGCCCTGGACGGTTTCTTGGCGGAAACCGAGGAATCAACGGTCTTGCTGCAGCGCAACCTGGACCGCGCCTCTGAATTGATCGCGCATTTCAAGGAGGTTTCGATTGATCGGACCTCCGATGGGCGTCGCGAATTTGATCTGGGGATTTACCTGACGGAGTTGGTGGAAAGCCTCAGCCCCAGCTGGAAGCGGCGCCCCATTGAGTGGGTCAGCGAGCTGGAACCCGGGCTGCCCATGGACAGCTTCCCGGGGGCGTTGGGGCAGGTGATCACCAATCTCGTGGACAACGCCTTGCTCCACGCTTTCGAGCCCCAGCAGCCGGGCCGCTTGGTGCTGCAGGCCCATGCGCTGGATGCGGATCGGGTGCTGCTGTCCCTGCGCGACAACGGGGCGGGCATGACCGAGGCCCAGCGCCAGCGCGTGTTCGAACCCTTCTTCACCACCAAGCGGGGCAAGGGGGGAACCGGCCTGGGTCTGCACATTTGTCACAACTTGGTGGTGCAGAAGCTGGGCGGCAGCATCCGGGTCGAGAGTCAACCGGGGCAGGGGGCGACCTTTTGGGTCGAACTCCCCCGGCTGGCGCCGAGGGGGGAGTGAGCGCCCCGGCCCGGTCTTACTTGGCGATCAGGATCAGCAGCGAGCGCTCCTGCAGCCCATAGACCGTGGTTTCCCCGCCGATCAACGGTTCGCCACCCGGGTTGGCAAAGGTGTCGGGCCCGTCGGCCCACGTGGCGGTGTCGGTCACGCGGTACCAACTCTTGCCAGCCCCTGGCCACGGGAGGGTGAAGTTCACGGCGCCAGACCAGCCGTTCCAGGCGATGTAGATCGCCGAGGCCGGGTCCCCGAATTCCGTGCCATCCAGGCGCCAGGCCAGCGCATGGTTGGCGGTGTTGGTGAAGTAGGCCGTGTCCGCCACCGTACCGTCGGGTTTGAACCAACGCAGCTGTTCCATCACGTTGCCGTTGGTGTCATTCGCTACGTAGAAGTCCGCCGGCCGCAGCGCTGGGTGGGCTTTCTTGAAGGCCAAGAGGCGTTGGGTGAAGTTGCGGAAGTTCGTCTGATCGGTGCTCGCACTGGGGTTGAGCCAATTGCCCACCGAGTCCAGGTTGTAGGTGTTGTTGTTGCACAGTTGGCTGCGCAGGGTCTCGTCACCGCCGGTGAACATGGGCACGCCGCCCGCGACCACACTCAGGGCCAGGCCCGTGCGGGCCGCACGGCGCTGCGCTTGGGCGCTGCCACCCTGATCCCAGCTGTGGTTGTTGTCTTCGCCGCCATCGCTGGGGCCATAGGGCCAAGCTTGGTTGTTGTTCTTGCCGTTGCAGCTGTAGAGGTCTTTGAGCGTGAGTCCGTCATGGGCCACCATGAAATTGACCGAGTGCCAGGGTTTGCGACCGTCATCCTGGTACAGGTCCGAGGAACCGGCCATGCGGCTGGCAATCTCGGACAGCAACACGGTTTCCACACCCAACTGGTTTTGCTTCTTGCGAATGGCATCCCGGAACTTGCCGTTCCATTCGGCCCATCCGCTGGGAAACCCGCCCACCTGGTAGCTGTTGCCGCCGATGGCCCAGGGTTCGGCGATCAGGTCAATGCCGGTGCCGCCGGCCGCCGCCCGCGGGGGCAACTCTTGCACGATGCGGTTCAGGGCGTTGGCTCCGTCCATCTTGTCGAAATTGAAGCACCCGTGCTGGCAGGTGTTCCCCAGTACCGAGGCCAAGTCAAAGCGGAAGCCGTCCACGCCCAACTGGTCGCGCCACCAGGCCAGGGAGTCGACGATCAAGTTTTGTGCTGTGGGGTTGCGGGTGTTGTAGTTGCCGCCCACGCCGGTGTTGTCCCAGCTGTACTGGTAGTCGCTGGTCAGTGAGTAGTAGGTCGGGTTGTCCAGACCGCGCCAAGACTGGAGGTTGTAGACCGTGAGGCCATCCGTGCCGCCCCAGGCACCGCCTTCCCCGGTGTGGTTGTAGACCACATCGATGAAGACTTTGATGCCGGCGTCGTGGAACGCCTTCACCATGGCCTTGAATTCCCGTGTGGGGCCGCCCGGGGTTTTGTCGCTGCTGTAGCGCCGGTCCGGGGCGAAGTAGTTGAGGGTCATGTAGCCCCAGTAGTTGTCCCCGGCGGTGGAGGTCGGGTCGACATCGTTCTGGTCGTTTTGGGTTTCCTGCACGGGCAGAAATTCCACGGCCGTGACCCCTAAAGCGGCCAGCGAAGCGGCCTTGAGCGCGGCGCCGGCGTACGTGCCGCGCACGGCAGCCGGAACGCTGCTGTCGTTTTGGGTGAGGCCCCGAACGTGGACCTCGTACACGATGTCGTCCTTGAAAGCCCGCGTGGGCTTGGTGCCGGTGCTGCCGGTGTTGGCGGCCAGAACCAGCCCTTTGGGCGCGCAGGCGCCGCTGTCCTTGCCGCGGTGGCTGGCCCCGCTGGCGTACAGCGTGCCATCCGTGCAACTGCCGCTGACCGGGTCATGGCTCATCTCGGTGGCATAGGGGTCGAGCAAGAGCTTGTTCGGATTGAAGCGGTTACCCGCCGCGTCGACGTCCTTGATAAACCCGGTGTTGCTGCCTTTGGTCCACGTGCTGGAGTAGGTCCAATTCGGGCCCCAGGCGCGGTAGCCGTAGTAGACGGTTCCCGTCAGACCATAGCTGTTCTTCAGCGTGCTCACCGCGGCGGTCTTGCTCCACACCTGGGTGGCGGGATCCTTGGTCATGACGTAGCGCACCACTTCCTGAGCGCCCATCGGGGTCTTGTAGAGCCACACCTCGATCCGGGTCGCCCTCGAGGAGTACACGCGGAAGTTGATGTTGGTCGCTGTCGCGTCGTACTTGGCGCCCAAATTCAGGCTGTTGAGGGCGGCGTGCGCCGGGGTGAAGAGCAAGGTGGCCAGCAGGCTCAGCCAGGGCCACAGGCGGTCAAGTCTCAAGGACATGGGGGTCTCGGTCCGGCGCCACATTCACTTGGGCCTCGGGGCCCGACGCGGCGCTGTCAGGTCCGAAATGTAGGAAAACTAGATTCCTACATGCGGACGCATGGTCGAGCTTCCCTCCTTCTTTTGGCGCGGGTGGTTTCCCTATTGCCAGGGAAATCCTGATCGATGGCAGGGTTTTGGGCTGGGGCGCCGTACCAAAACTACTCGTTTCTCGCCCGTGGCTCAGGGGGTTTTTGGCGGCGTCTCCAGGGGCCAGCCGCGCGCGGCCCAGCCCGCCATGCCGCCCTCGACGAACTGCACCCGGGTGTAGCCCAGCTCCTTGAGTTGCTGGGCCACCCGCTTGGACCGGTTCTGGGTGCGGCAAATCAGCAAGAAGGGCTCATCCTTCGCGCTGGGCAATTGACCCAGACGCTGGGGCAGTTCGCTCATGGGCAGGCGCTGCGCACCGGGGGCAATCCCCGTGGCGTGCTCGCTGGGCTCGCGCACGTCAATCAGGCGTCGGCCGGCCTCCACGGCAGCGCGGGCCTGGTCCAGGGTGACGGAGGCCGCGTCTTGGGCGAGGGTCCGCGGGGGCAGCACCAAGAGCGGGGCGAGGCACAACAGGGTTCGGCGGTTCATGGTGGGCGGGCGAAATCAAGGGACTTGATTGTCCGAGGTGCGGGCGGGCGCGCGCGGACAATCACGCCATGAACGCTCCGCTCTCCCTGACCCTCACCCGCCCCGATGACTGGCACTTGCACGTGCGCGATGGGGCGGCCCTGCAATCGGTATTGCCCTACACCGCGCGTCAGTTTGCGCGGGCCATTTGCATGCCCAACCTGCGCCCGCCGATCACCACCACGGCGCAAGCGGTGGCGTACCGCGAGCGCATCCTGGCGGCGCGCCCCACGGAAGGTCCCGGCAGCGACTTCCAGCCGCTCATGACGCTTTACCTGACCGACAACACGGCGCCCGATGAAATCAAACGAGCCCGGGATGCCGGTGTGGTGGCTGTCAAGCTCTACCCGGCCGGCGCCACCACCAATTCCGATGCCGGTGTGACCGATGTGCGCAAGACCTACAAGACGCTTGAAGCCTTGCAGCGCGAGGGCCTGCTGCTCCTGGTGCACGGCGAGGTGACGGACGGCGAGATCGATGTGTTCGACCGCGAGGCGGTTTTCATCGACCGGGTGATGCAGCCCCTGCGCGCCGACTTCCCTGAGCTCAAGGTGGTGTTTGAACACATCACCACCCAAGAGGCCGCGCAGTACGTGGCGGCGAGCGACCGTTTCACGGCCGCTACCGTGACGCCGCAGCACCTGCTCTACAACCGCAACGCGATCTTCACGGGGGGGTTGCGCCCGCACTACTACTGCCTCCCGGTGCTCAAGCGCGAGGTTCACCGCCAAGCGCTGCTGCAGGCCGTGGCCAGCGGCAGTCCGAAGTTCTTTCTGGGTACGGACAGCGCACCGCATGCAGCGCAACTCAAGGAGAGCAGCGTGTGCGGTGCCGGCTGCTTCACGGCCCCCGCTGCGCTGGAGCTCTACGCCGAAGCCTTCGAGGCCCTCGGGGCGCTGGACAAGTTAGAGGCCTTCGCCAGCCACCACGGCCCGGACTTCTACGGCTTGCCGCGCAACACAGGAACCGTCACGCTCAAGCGCGAGCCTTGGCAAGTGCCGGAGACCCTGGCTTTTGGCGACACGATCATCAAGCCCCTACGGGGCGGCGACACCTTGAACTGGAAGTTGCAGGCATGAACAGCGAACGTCCCGCGCGCATTGCGCTGTTGATCGACGCCGATAACTCCCCGGCCGGCAAGATCGACCTCATCCTCACCGAACTGGCGACCTTGGGCGTCGCCAATGTGCGTCGGGCGTATGGAAACTGGAAAAAGGACGCCCTCAAAGGGTGGGAGAAGCTGCTGCACGAGCACGCCATTCGCCCCATGCAGCAGTTCGACTACAGCAAGGGCAAGAACGCCAGCGACATGGCCATGGTCATTGATGCGCTGGAGCTCCTGTACACCGACAAGCCCGATGCCTTTGGCATCGTCAGTTCGGACGCTGATTTCACGCCCTTGGTGATGCACCTGCGCGCGAAAGGGGCGGCGGTGTATGGCTTCGGCAACCGCCAAACGCCCCAGCCGTTTGTGAATGCCTGCTCGCAATTCCTGTACCTGGACAAGGTGGACAGCGGCAGCAGCGGCGCCAATGTGCCCCATCGCATGAGCGGTGCCCAACTGCGCCAGGACGCCAAGCTCGTGACGCTGTTGCGGCACGCGGTTCAGGCCGCGGGCGGCGATGAGGGGTGGGCCATGGCGGGCAATGTCAGCCAGTACATCCGCAACCAAGCCCCGTTCGATCCGCGCAATTACGGATTCGCCAGCTTCAGCCGCTTGCTGGAGGCGACCAATCTGTTCGAGCTTCGGCGCGAGGGCTCGGTGGCTTGGGTGCGAGAGAAGCGCGAGTCCAAGCCCGAGCGGCGCACGGAGGTGCAGACGGAGGTCGACACGCCCCGATTGGAGGGGCTGCGAGAGCCGGCCGAACCGCGGAAGTTGCCGGAGTCCCGTGAGCCGCGAGAACCGCGGGGTGAGGGCCGGCGTCGAGGCGGACGGGGCCGCTCCAAGGCAGCCGATAGTGAAGGGGCATCGGAGTTGGCGCGCGAGCCCTCGGCCGAATCTGTCGTGGTCGCCCTGCCAATCGCGGCCGTCGAGGACCGCGTGGCCGAGGTGGTGGCCGATTTGATGGCCGAGGCCCCTCCTGCGCCGCCGCCCACGGCGAAGAAGCGAGCGCCGCGCAAAAAGGCGGCGGCGCCGGCAGCGCTGCCTGTCGAGCCGGTGGCGGCCGAACCGGCCCCGGCCCCGGCTCCGGCCCCGCGTCGGCGACGCAGCAAAGCGACGCCCTGAGTTGGTGCTGCCGCCCACCTTTGTTGAAGCGCCTTGGTGCGCCCCCTTGCGCTGGGCCTGGTCTCGCGTCGGCACGGTAGGCAGCGTGGCCGAACGGCTCAACGCGGCCCACTTGGCGCCGCGCCGCTTCGTTGCCCAAACCGACTTGCCGAGTGGGGAGGCCTACGAGGCCTACATCGCTCGCACGGGCCAAGTGCCCACGCGCGACAACGCTCACGACGCGCTCAATGGGCTGATTTGGTGCGCCGAGCCGCAGCGCAAGCTGCGACTCAACGCGTTGCAGGCTGAGGCCATTGCCGCGCGGGGTGTGGGGGGCCAGCGCGGGCCATTGCGCGATGCGCTGACGCTCTTCGACGAGAACGGGGCCTGGTGGCCCGACTGTCCGCGGGCGATCGAAGCGGCCTGGCGTCGGCGCGATTGGTGCACGATGTTTGTCGCACTTCGGCCGCTGTGGCGCGAGAGTCGCCCGCGTTTGTTTGGCCACGCGCTGCTGGAGCAATTGGCCCTGGCGCCGCGCAAGGGTTTGTGCGCCCATGTGGTGCTGGGCGACCCGCTGACCTTGAGTGCCGAGCAGTGGCGGGCCAAGCCCTTTCTCCCGCTGCCAGTGTTGGGGGTGCCCGGCTGGTGGCCCGCGAACGAGGAATCGTCGTTTTACGATGAGGCCTCGGTGTTCCGCCCGCTGCGGAGGCAAGCGGGGGGTGTTTCTGTTCAAGGAATTCAATGATCGATCGACCGGTGGGGGTGCGCTCTTGGGGGTTTTGGGGGCGTTGGGTTCTGGCGTGTGTGGTGGCCGGATTGGCGGGCGGTGTTGCGGCCCAGGCAACCCCGCCCAAGCCCGAGCCGCAGGCCGAGGCGCCCGATGCGGCGCCGCTGTCCGCCACGGCCCGCCGGCTGTTTGACGCCAGCCGCGCCAACTTGGTTCAGGTGCGGACGCTGCTGGCGCAACAAGACAGCCAGGCCAGCGTGGGCTCAGGGTTTGTGGTGGAGGCTTCTGGCCTGCTGGTTAGCAATTACCACGTGGTCAGTCAGGCCGCCTTGGAGCCCCAGCGCTACCGCCTTCGTTTCAAGACGGCGGATGGGCGGCAGGGCAAGTTGCAGATCGTGGCCATTGACGTGCGTCGCGATTTGGCGCTGCTGCGGGCGGTGGGGGAACGGGATGAGCCGCTGACGTGGCCGGCCCCGCTGAGCTTCCGGCCAGCGCAGGAGCCCTTGGCCAAGGGCGACCGGATTTACTCGCTGGGCCATCCCCACGATGTGGCCTTTGCCATCGTTGAAGGGAACTACAACGGATTGGTGGAGCGCAGTTTTGATGACCTGATCTATTACGCCGGCGCCCTCAACCCTGGCATGAGCGGGGGGCCGGTGCTCGATGACCGGGGGCGGGTAGTTGCCGTCAATGTGTCGACGATGCTGTTTTCCCAGCAAATGAGTTTCCTGATCCCCGGACGGTTTGCAGAGGGGCTTTGGCAGCGCTCGCGGGAGGCCAAACCCCTGACCGGTCCGGCGTGGCCTCAGGTGCGGGATCAACTGCTGGGCTACACCGACGAGCTGGTCCAGGCGTTTATGGCGCAGGCCTGGGGAGATTGGGGGCATGCGCACTACCGCATGCCCATTCCCGAGGAGCAGTTCTTGCGTTGTTGGGGCCGCAGTGCGGACCCCCGCAGCAAGGGCTTGCAGTTCTCTCGCAGTCAGTGTCGTCAGGACCACGCACTCTTTGTGGGTGAGGGGCTGGAGACGGGCTACTTGGAAGTGCAGCACGAGGTCTATGACGGCAAGGCGCTGGGAGCCTGGCGCTTTGCCCGTCAATACAGCCAGAGTTTCCGCAACGAGAACCTGGGGCGCGCCAACGATCGGCACCGAACCGCCCCGCATTGCTCGGAGTCCTTCATCGATGCCCAAGGCTTGCCAGCCCGTGCTGTGGTCTGCCTGAAGGCCTATCGAAAAATGCCGGGCGTGCACGATGTGACGGTGCTGATCACCGCCGTGGACCGCGAAACCGAGGGGCTGCTGGGTCGATTTGATGCCCGGGGCGTTCGATTCGAGTCTGCCCTCAAACTGGCCCGGCACTTCATCGCGGGGTATGGCCGCAAAGGGGGGCAGTCATGAAGCCCTTGGCCTTGATCGATGTGATGGATGGGGACGTTGCTCGCCATTCGGTGCCGGTTTTTGCGGATGCGCAGGGTGGCGCGACGCTGTGCGTGGGCCGCAGTTTGGACTGCGATGTGGTGTTGGACGACCCGCATGTGGCGGCGGTTCATGCCCAGATGCGGGTGGAAGCCACCCCGGTGGCTCGTTTGACGCTGTTGCCGAGTCTGAATGGGGGATGGCTTGGCACCCACCCTCTCCGCGGGGGCACCACCGTGGACTGGCAGGCCGACACCGTGGTCCAACTGGGGCAATCGCGCCTGCGGCTGAGACACGCGGCGGCGGCGGTGGCTCCAGAGACCCCGCCGGTGCAAGCCGTGGCGCACCACCGGTGGGCGCACCGCGGGATCCTGCCCCTGTTGATCCTGATTTGCTTGCTGTGGTTTGGGGGGGAGCAGTGGTTGCGATCGGAGCCGGGCACGCCCCTGGTCGACTATGCCCGCCCCCTGCTGGGGGTGGGGCTGGGCGCCTTGCTGTGGGCCGGCGTGTGGGCCCTGGTGACCCAGGTGTTCCAGCGGCGATTTCCGTTTGGGGCGCATTTGCAGCGCACGCTCTGGGTCGTCGTGCTGGCGGCTGCAGCCGACGAGGCCTTGGCGGCGCTGGCCTTTGTGGGCTCCTGGCCAGCCTTGCTGAGTGTGGCGGAATGGTTGGGCCCCATCGCATTGGCGACGCTCGCGGTTTGGCAGGGCCAATTGGCATTGCCGCGGCGGCAACAGTGGGTTCGCGGTGCCGCGCTGCTGGGCTTCCTGGTCTGGATGGGCATGAGTTGGGTCAGCGACGAGGGGGTGCAACACCGCTGGCGGCCGCCCTACATGGCCGGACTGCTGCCGCCCGAGTGGCGCTTGGCTCCCCTGCGTTCGGTCGACGCACTGCTGGAAGAAGCCGAACGTTTGGAGCCGGAACTGGCGGCCAAAGCCAAACGGGACCCGAAAGGCCGGGAAGAAAGCCAGGATTAAGCGAAGTACCGGACAATGCAGCGGTCGTGAAGTGGTTCAGACCGTCGCTGAGGCAAGACCCGAAAGGGTGCCTTGGAGGAAAGTCCGGACTGCACAGAGCAGCGTAGGGGGTAACACCCCTCCGGCGCGAGCCGAGGATTAGAGCAACAGAGACGAGTTTGAGTGGGTAGCGTGGACGCGGTGCAAGCTGCAACCTCGCGAAACCGCCTGAGGGTGGTCTGTGGGCCCGGTGCGAGCCGGGAGCCGACGCGCAAGCGGCGGCTTTGGGTGCAACCCAAACCCCACAGCACCTTGGGTGGCCCGCCGGCGCTTGCCGGCGTCCCGCCCAAGGTGAAACGGGCAATCTCTACGCGCAGCAACACCAAGTAGGCCGGCGTTGACGTGACTCGCGGAGCCGGCGGGTAGGTGGCATCGAGCCGGGGTGTGAGCCCCGGCCCAGAGGAATGACGGTCAAGGTCTGGCAACAGGCCTCACAAAATCCGGCTTATCGAACGGCTTCACGACACCCTATCTCGTAACTGGACCCCCGTCGCATGCATCCTCAAGCCGCCAGTCTTTGGCGCCACCCGCGCTGGACCTTGGCGGTGTTGCTGGCCACCCTGGGCATGTTGGGTCCGTTCTCGATTGACACCTACTTGCCGGCATTCGAGGGCATTGCGCGCTCCACCGGCGCCACTCCAGTGCAATTGCAGCAAACCCTCTCGGGTTATTTGCTGGGTTTCGCCGTGATGAACTTGTTCCACGGCGCTTTGTCCGACAGTTTGGGGCGTCGGCCGGTGGTGCTGGGCGGACTGGTGGTGTTCACGCTGGCTTCGGTTGGCTGTGCCCTGTCGCAGCGGATTGAAACGCTGATTCTTTTCCGGGCGCTGCAGGGCATGTGTGCCGGCGCCGGCATGGTGGTTAGCCGCGCCGTGATTCGGGACCTCTTCCCGCCCTCCGAGGCGCAGCGCGTGATGTCCCAAGTCACCATCTTTTTTGGTGTGGCCCCGGCCATCGCGCCGGTCTTGGGAGGCTATCTCTACGTTCACGCCGATTGGCACGCGATTTTTTGGTTTCTGGCCGGCATCGGCTGCTTGATGACCGTGGTCAATGCCCGCCTCTTGCCGGAGAGCCTGCCCCCAGCCTCGGTGCAACCCTTTGCACTGCGCCCCCTGATGACGGGATACGCGGGGTTGGTCCGCAATCCTCGGTTCTTGCTGCTCGTGCTGGCCAGCGGCATTCCGTTCAACGGCATGTTCCTGTATGTCTTGGCCGCCCCCACCTTTCTGGGCCATCACTTGGCCTTCGCGCCGACCCAGTATTTCTGGTTTTTCCTGTGCAGCATCGGCGGCATCATGGGGGGCGCAGCCTGGAGCGGCCGCTTGGCGGGCCGCATCGCGCCGGAGCGACAAGTGCGCCGCGGGTTTCGCATCATGGTGGCCGCAACGGTGGCCAATGTGGCGTTGGTGAGTCTGGCTCCGCAGGCGGCTCGATGGAGCTTGCCTCTGATTGGCTGCTTCAGCCTGGGGTGGTCCTTGATGGTGCCGGTGGTCACGCTGATGGTTTTGGACCAGGCGCCGGACCGCCGGGGCATGGCCTCGTCCCTGCAGTCGGCCATCGCGGCCGCGGCCAATGCCCTGGTGGCCGGCGCCTTGGTGCCCTTGGTCATGCATTCCTTGGTTGGGCTGGCCTTGGCGTCTGCGGCATCGCTCACCGTGGGGCTGCTGTCTTGGCGCCTGGTTCGACGGCAAGGGCAGTCTGGGTCGTCCTGACTGGGGATTCAAGCGCTTGCGTGTGCGGCCCGGATCGCTATATTGGGCCCCATGAAATTCCTTCATCACCTCTGTGGAGGCTGGCTGCTGATAACGCTCTGGTGTGGCGTGGCCAGCGCCCAAGGGGTGACCCTCCGCTTGTGTGCCGAGGATGAAGACGCCCACCCTTGGCTGGTGCGAGAGGGGGGCGGGGCCAATGGCGTGATGCTGCGGATGGTGGAGCAAAAACTCGGGGTGCGCTTCCAGGTGGAGCGGATGCCATGGCGGCGCTGTCTGCTCTCGATGAAAGAGGGGCAGGTGGACGGGGGCTTCAAGGCCAGTTACAGCGCCGAACGGGCGACGTTTTTGGCTTACCCGATGAAGAACGGTCAGGTGGACGAGGAGCGGCGCATGCTGACCGAGAGCTACCACTTCTACCGTCGCAAGAGCAGCTTGCTGGTTTGGGACGGGGCGCGCATGAACCGGCAGCCCGAATCGGTCGGGGCCCAGTCGGGCTTTTCCATCGTGGGGCGCTTGCGCAACCAAGGCTTCACCGTGGATGACGGCAATCGCCTGAGCGAAGCCGTGTTGGTGAAGCTGCAGAAAGGCCGGGTCGAGTTGGCCGCGCTGCAAACCTTGGCAGCGGACCGGGTGTTGCAGCGGCGCCCCGAGTTGGCGGCCGAGTTGGAGCGCATGGAGCCTGCGCTGGTGTCGCAGGCGTATTACCTGGTGTTCGCCTTGCCTTTTGCGCAGAAAGCCCCGGCGCTGGTGGACCGGGTTTGGGACACGATTGGTGCGGTGCGGGAGGCCTTGCCTTACCAGCAAGCCTTGAACGAACTGATGGGTAACTGAAGCCCCGCCGCATCGGCTGCCTCAAGTCTGTGGGCATCCTGCCGAAAGCTGCAGCATGAAGAACCGTTCAGTGGTGATGCTCGCCCTGTTGCTGGGGTTGACGGGTGTGCGAGCACCGGCGGAGGAGCCGCCGAAAAACCTGCGCCAACGCCTGGCTGACAAGCTGGAGCAAGACAAGGCCGCGGAGCTCAAGGTGCAGAACCGCGGTGCGGCGACGCTTGGCGGCAAGACGGCGCCCAAGGCGGCCGCCAAACCCGACGGGCATGCCTGGGGGTATGCCGGCGACGGCGCTCCCGATCGCTGGGGGGAACTCAGCCCCGAGAACCGCCTGTGCGCGCTGGGCACACGGCAAACCCCCATCGACATTCGCGACACGCTGAAGGTGGATTTGGAGCGGATTCAGTTCGACTATCGGGTCAGCCGCTTCAGTGTGATCGACACCGGCCATGCGATCCAGGCCAATGTGGAGCCGGGCAACTTTCTGTCCGTTGCGGGCCGCCGGTTTGAATTGCAGCAGTTTCACTTCCACAAACCCAGCGAAGAGCGGATTAACGGCCGTGCGTTCGACATGGTGGCCCACTTGGTCCACAAGGACCCCGAAGGCAAGCTGGCGGTGGTGGCCGTCTTGCTGGAACGCGGGCAGGATCAAGGGCAGGTTCAGCAGGTCTTGAACAGCTTGCCTCTGGAGAAACTGCAGCTTCAGTGGGCGCCAGATGAAATCGATGTGGGCCAACTCCTGCCCACGGATCGCGCCTACTACACCTTCATGGGCAGCCTGACCACGCCCCCCTGCAGCGAAGGGGTGCTCTGGCTCGTGCTGCGTCAGCCCGTGCCGATCGGTGCTCAGCAACTGGCCATCTTTGGCAAGCTGTATCCGATGAATGCGCGACCCACCCAGCCCTCGGGGGGACGAATCATCAAGGAGTCTTTGTAGGACTCGCGGCCGGATTCAAGTGCTCGACGAGCAGGGTATCCAAACTGCCATCGGACTTCATGGACTGGATGGCCTTGTTGATGGCTGGCAGCCAGGCCATTGCATGACTGGAACGGCGGCTGATGCCGACGTGATAGTCCTTAGTGAAAAAAGGTTTGGGTGCACGATCAATCAAGCCCTTGAACCGATCCTGCCGCAGAAGAAACAGGGCTGACCAATGATTGGCGAACACCGCGTCCACGCGGCCCGCAATGAGTTTGATGAAATTTTGCTCGTCTGAGCCTCCGACATCGACGCTGAGCCGATCTGCCTGAATGGCACGATCGAGGGCCTCGCCCAGGTTGTGGCCACGTGTCACCCCGAGGCGCAAGCCTTTGAAGTCTGCGAACTGAACCCAAGCAAGGGTCTCGCCTGCGCGGAAGTACACGTAGCCCAATTTTTGGAACAAAGGCTCACTAAAAGCCAGCAACGCCTCACGTTCTGGGTTGCGCGAGATGACGGTCACTCCGTCGTGGCGCCCTTGCTGGAGCTCAAGCAAGAGGCGTTTCATGGGGAAAAGCTCCAGTCTGGCCGCGAACCCGGCCCGGCGACCGATCTCACGGATCAGTGCCAGTGACAGGCCGGTTTGTGCAAGCCCTCCCCGTTCCCGGGTGAACGGGGGCCAATTGCCTTCTTCTGCGAAGCGCAAGAGCGGCGTTGCCGCACACAGGGTGGGCCCCAATCCCAACACCATAAGGCCGAGTCGGCGATTCATCGCGTGCTCCGAGTTGTCTTGATGTTGGGCGGGAAACGGAGTGCTGGCAACACATTTGCCCCCCTTATTCACGTGTTTCTCGATGTGGTTTCCCCGTTGAGCTTTCCCTGGGGTCTTCACTGATGTGAGGGGGTGCTGGCCTCCTTGCGTTCTCAAGCTTCACTTGCTTAGCGCACTCCAAGTTGTTTATCTGAATCACTTTTTTTTGATTTCCTGTGACGACGGTCGCGGCGGTAAGTCGTTGATACGCCAAGCACTTTTTTACGGGTTGCGGTGTGACGAAGGTAATTGCAGGGGGTAAAGTTGCGAAAAGTGGGTTTTTGTGGATTGCGAGGGTGCTGTGGCCGATCCGGCGGGTGGGGTGTTTCAGGGGACGTCGGTCTTGGCCATGGATGCCAAGGGCCGCACCGCTGTGCCCACTCGCTTTCGCGATGCCTTGGCCGCGCAATGCGCCGGGCAGCTCACCCTGGTCAAGAGCCCTGAGGGCTGTCTCAAGCTCTATCCCCAACCCATTTGGCTTGAATTGCGGGCGCGTTTGCTGGCGCTGCCGCAAGAGGCCGCGGCGTGGCGACGCTTCTTGTTGGGGAGTGCCCAGGACGTTGAGTTGGACGCCGCCGGCCGCTTCTTGATCGCGCCCGAACTGCGCAGCTTCGCAAAGCTGCAGCGCGACCTGAAGTTCATGGGCGTGGGCTCACATTTCGAGCTCTGGGATGCCCAGGTGCATGCCGATCACGAGGCGGCCACGATGGCCTCGCCCATGCCGGCCTCCATCGCCGAACTGAACTTCTGATCGTGGCGCCGGTGATCGACTCTCCCAGCGCCGAAGCCAGCGCCGCGCGTCCGCACCTCACGGTGATGCTGCATGAGGCGGTGAACGCCCTGCTGCATACCGAGGCCGACCTCAACGGCGTGTATGTGGATGGAACGTTTGGCCGCGGTGGCCACAGCCGTTTGCTGCTGTCCCGGTTGGGCCCGCAAGGCCGCCTCATCGCGCTGGATCGTGATCCCGCCGCGCTGGCGGCCGGGCGCTCGGTCAGTGATCCACGGTTTTCCATCCATCACGCCCAGTTTTCCGACTGGGCGGAGGTGGTGCGGAACTTGGGCGTGGGCCCGGTTCAGGGCTTGCTGCTGGATGTGGGGGTTTCCAGCCCCCAAATTGACGAAGCCGAACGCGGTTTTTCCTTCCGGATGGACGGCCCGCTGGACATGCGCATGGACCCAACTCAGGGTGAGTCGGCGGCCGATTTTCTGAACCGCGCCGACGTGCGCACACTGACAGAGGTGATTCGTGACTACGGGGAAGAACGGTTTGCTGGGCCGATTGCAAAGGCGCTTGTGGCTCGCCGCGAATCAGGGCCCCCATTGGCCCGCACCCGAGAGCTCGCTGAGTTGGTCGCGCGCGTCGTCAAGACCCGAGAGCCGGGGCAGGACCCTGCGACCCGCACGTTTCAAGCTTTACGGATTCACGTCAATGGTGAGCTTGAAGAGTTGCGCTGCGCGCTCGACCGCACGCTTGAGGGACTGAGCCGGGGCGGACGTTTGGCCGTCATCAGCTTTCATTCGCTGGAAGACCGAATGGTCAAGCGCTTCATCCAGGCGCACAGCAAGGACGAACCCGACCGTCGTGCACCGTTTGCGCCGCCACGGGCCATGCCGTTGCGCGCCATCGCCCGGATACACCCCAGTGCCGACGAAGTGGCGGCCAATCCTCGCTCCCGCAGCGCTGTGCTGCGGGTGGCGGAGCGTGTGAATTGAGGGCGCACCATGTGGTTGCGCCTGAATGTCCTGCTGCTGGTGGCCCTGGTGCTGTCCGCGCTGGCGCAGGTGCGGCAGAGCTACGAACACCGTCGGACTTTTGCTGCGTTCGAGCGCAGCAAGTTCGAGGCCCGGAAGCTGGAGGCTGATTTGGCCCACCTTCAAGCCGAACGTGAAAACGAGGCCACCAACCTGCGCGTGGAGCAACTCGCTCGCGAGCGATTGCTCATGCGCCCCATCAGCCCGGCAGTGACTTTGGCCACTGCTTCTTCGCCGGCCGCGTCGGCCGCCTCCCAACCATGAAGCTGTTCCCCTCCAAGCCCGACGGTTCGGCGTCGCTGAGCTATGGCAGCAGCCCGCTGCTCAAGAGCAAGACCCCCGTGTGGCGCTCCCGCTTGTTGGTTGCGGCCATCGGGGCAGCTTTCGTGGGCTTGCTGGGCCGCGCGGTCTACGTTCAGGTTTGGGCTGAGGACTTCTTCCAGGCCCAAGGCGAGCAACGCTACGCGGCCACACTGGAATTGCCCGCCAGTCGGGGACGCATTCAGGACCGCAATGGCCACCTGCTGGCGGCCAGCGTGGCGGTGCCCTCGGCCTGGGCGGTGCCGCAGGAGGTCTCGCGCGATGACCGAGCCCGCCTCAGCAAGATCTTGGGGCTGAGCCGTGATGAGGTGGATCGCAAGCTGGACATCGAAGGTCGATTCGCTTGGCTCAAACGCGAACTGGACGACGAGACCTCGCAGGCGCTGAAGGCGGCCAAGATCAAAGGCGTGTACCAGGACCGCGAGTTCCGCCGCCGCTACCCGGAAGGTGAAGCCTCGGCCCATGTGGTGGGTTTCACGAACCTGGAGGATCGAGGGCAGGAGGGCATTGAGCTCGCGTTCCAGCGCCAACTCCAGGGCCAAGACGGTCGGCGTGGCGTCGTCCGGGACCGGCTGGGTCGCATCGTCGAGGACATGGGGGATGCGCTCCCCGCGCAGCACGGTCAAGACGTGCAGCTGTCGCTGGACGCCAAGGTGCAGTTCTTTGCCTATCAACGCATCCGCGACGCCGTTGCCGAGCACAAAGCCAAGGCGGGGTCGTGCGTGGTGCTGGACGCGCAAACCGGGGAGATCTTGGCGTTGGCGAACTACCCGAGTTTCGACCCGGCCACGCGCAAGAACCTCACAGGGAATCAGCTGCGCAATCGCGCCTTGACTGACGTGTTTGAACCGGGCTCGACCATGAAGCCCTTCATTGCCGCTTTGGCTTTGGAGCGTGGCAAGGTTCAGCCGGACACGGTGATCAATGCCAACCCGTTCAGCATCAATATCAGCGGCTGGCACCCCACCGATGTGCACCGCTATGACGCCTTGACGGTGCAGCAGGTCATCCAGAAGTCCAGCAACGTGGGCACGACCAAGATGGCCATGATGTTCCAGCCCCACGAGCTGCACGAGATGTACAGCGGCATTGGGCTGGGGCAACGGCCGGGGCTGCAGTTCCCCGGGGCTGTTAGCGGCAAGCTTCGGCCTTGGAAAAGTTGGCGCCCCATTGAACAGGCGACCATGAGCTATGGCTACGGCTTGTCGGCCAGTTTGTTGCAGCTGGCGCGGGCCTATACCGTCTTTGCCCATGATGGCGAAGTGCTGCCCGTGACCTTGAACAAGCTGCCGTCGGACCAACCCGTTCGGGGAGCTCGGGTGTTTTCGCCGGAGACGGCGAGAGAAATTCGCACCATGCTCCAAATGGCCACCACGGAGCAGGGAACGGGGCCCAAGGCGCAGGTGCTGGGGTACAGCGTGGGCGGCAAGAGCGGCACGGCCCACAAGCAGGAAGGCCGCGGGTACGCCAGCAACAAGTACCGCAGCTGGTTTGTGGGGTTGGCGCCCGTGAGCAAGCCACGGGTGATCGTGGCGGTCATGGTGGACGAGCCCAGCAATGGGGTGCATTACGGCGGTGCGGTGGCGGCTCCGGTGTTCAGCCAGGTGGTTTCCCAAACGTTGCGCCTCATGAATGTGGCGCCCGATTTGGATGTTCAAAGCCAGATCGTGGCGATGAATACGGCGACCAAGTTCACGCCCGTGCTTGAAAGTTTTTGAGTTCACTCATGACCATCACCCGCCTCAAATCCCCTGATGCTGCTGCGCGATGGCTGCGCGAGTGGTGCACCGGAACGCTGGTGAGCGACAGCCGCGCCGTGCGCCCGGGCGATGCCTTCGTGGCTTGGCCTGGCCATGTGCGCGACGGCCGCAGCTTCGTCCGGCAAGCGCTGGCGGCGGGCGCCGCCACCTGCCTGGTCGAAGCTGAAGGCTTGGAGGCCTTCGGCTTCGACGACGCCCGCGTGGCCGCGCTGCCCGAACTCAAACGCCACACCGGTGCCATCGCCGCCGAGTTCTTTGACCAGCCCACCCGGGCACTGGACGTCATCGCCGTCACCGGCACGAATGGCAAGACCAGCACCGCCTGGTGGACCGCGCAGGCGCTCAGCCTGGCCGGGCGCCGCTGCGGTGTGGTGGGCACCCTGGGGGTGGGTGAGCCACCGGCGCCTGATGGCCGCGCGGCGGCCCTGCCAATCGAATACACCGGCCTGACCACGCCCGATCCGGTGCGCTTGCAGCAGGGTTTCAAAAGCATGCGCGAGGCTGGCTTTGCCGCCTGCGCCATCGAAGCCAGCAGCATTGGCATCGAGGAACACCGCCTGGGCGGCGTGCAGATCAAGGTGGCGCAGTTCACCAACTTCACGCAGGACCACCTGGACTACCACGGCAGCATGGAGGCTTATGCCGCGGCCAAGCGCAAGCTGTTCGACTGGCCCGGCCTGCAGGCCGCGGTGTTGAACGTCGACGATGCGCAGGGCGCCGCCTGGGCCGCCGAGTTGCAGGGTCGCACCGACCTCTGGACCGTGGGCACGGCGGCCGCAGCACGCCTGCGCGGTGCCCACCCGCGCTACACCGCGCAAGGCCTGGCCTTTGACGTGATGGAAGGCGGCGAACACCGCACGGTGCAGACCGGCCTGATCGGCGACTACAACCTGCACAACTGGCTGGGTGTGCTGGCCGCGCTGCGCGCGCTGGGCATCCCGCTGGATGAGGCACTTGCCGCCTGCAGCCCGGTGACCCCGGTGCCCGGCCGCATGCAGCGCATTGGCACGGGCCGCGAGCTGCCGATGGTGGTGGTGGACTATGCCCACACGCCCGATGCGCTGGACAAAGCGCTCTCGGCCCTGAAGCCCCTGGCCGCCGCGCGTGGGGGCAAGCTGCACGTTGTGTTCGGCTGCGGTGGCGACCGAGACCGCGGCAAGCGCCCGCAAATGGGCGCCATCGCTGCCCGGCTGGCCGACGCCGTGGTGCTCACCAGTGACAACCCGCGCACCGAGGCCCCGGCGCAAATCCTCTCGGACATCGCCGCAGGGGTCGGTGGCGAACACCAGGCCATCGAGAACCGCGCCGAGGCCATCCGCACGGCCGTGCTCGGCGCGGCGCGCGAGGACCTGATCGTCATCGCCGGCAAGGGCCACGAGGACTATCAGGAGATCCAGGGCGTCAAGCACCCGTTTGACGATGCCCAGCAAGCGCGTGCGGCCTTGATCGAGCGGGCCGGGCTATGAGCGCCGCACGGCCGCTCCGAAGGCGCTCGCTCCCCCTCAGGGGGACGGCGCACAGCGCCAAGGGGGCGTCATGAACATGTGGACCCTGGCGGAGGCGGTTCAGGCCCTGCGCGAACGCGGTGTGGCTGCCGAATTGTTCGGTGATGCCAGCCTCGCCTTTCAGCGCGTGCACACCGACACGCGCAGCCTGCAGGCCGGTGATCTGTTTGTGGCTCTCCGGGGCGAGCGCTTTGATGCCCACGAATTCCTGCCGCAGGCGGCTGCAGCGGGCGCCGTGGCGGCCCTGGCCGAGCGGGGGCTCGCGGGTTGGAATGGCATCCAGGTGCCGGACACCCGGTTGGCCTTGGCGGCCCTGGCCGGGGCTTGGCGCGCGCGCCACAGCCTGCCGCTGATCGCGGTGACGGGCTCCAATGGCAAGACCACGGTCACGCAAATGGTGGCCGGCATCTTGCGTGCCTGGGTGGGCGAGGCGGCGACCCTGGCCACAGCAGGCAACTTCAATAACGACATTGGCGTTCCGTTGACGCTGCTGCGCTTGCGCCAGCAAGAGGATGGCCTGTGGCATCGGGCAGCAGTGGTCGAGATCGGCATGAACCACCCCGGGGAGATCGCGCCGCTGGCCTTGTTGGCCGCTCCCACGGTGGCTTTGGTGAACAACGCCCAGCGCGAGCACCAGGAGTTCATGGCCACGGTGGAGGCCACGGCGCGTGAGAACGGCTGTGCCTTGAACGCGCTGTCGGCCCAGGGGACTGCCGTGTTTCCAGCCGACGATGTGTGTGCACCCATTTGGTGGCAGTTGGCGGGCGAACGCGCGCACCTGACCTTTGCCTTGCAGGGGGCTGCGGACCTCACGGCTGACGCGCTGTGGCAAGACACACATTGGGCGGTGACGTTGCACACGCCCGGGGGGGAGATGCCCCTCGAACTGCGCATGCCGGGCCTACACAACCTGCGCAACGCTTTGGCTGCGGCGGCCTGTGCGATGGCGGCGGGGGCACCGCTGCTGGCGGTCAAGAGTGGCCTTGAGGACTTCAAAGCCGCCAAGGGACGTTCACAAGTTCACCGACTGCAGGGACCCGAAGGGCTCTGGACGTTGGTGGATGACACGTACAACGCCAACCCCGATTCCATGCGGGCGGCAATTGAGCTGCTCGCCGGTTTGCCGGGCCCCAGGTGGCTCCTTTTGGGCGACATGGGGGAGGTGGGTGACCAAGGCCCGGCCTTTCACGCCGAAGTCGGCGCTTTGGCCCGTGAGCGGGGCATTGAGCATCTGTGGTGTGTCGGGGTTGCCGCGCGAGCGGCCGCCGCTGCTTACGGCACCCACGCGCGGTGCTTTGCCGATGCGGGACAGGCGGCTGACGCCGTGGCGATGGAGGCTCCGCGCGCGGTCAGTGTTCTGGCCAAGGGCTCGCGCTTCATGCGCATGGAACAAACCGTGGCCGCGCTGCTGGCGCGCGCCACTCCCCGTACGGAGAACGCGGCATGCTGATTCTGTTGGCCGAGTGGTTGCAAGGTCTGCAACCCGACTGGGGCTGGTTGCGCCTTTTCCAATACATCACTTTTCGCGCCGTGATGGCGGCGATGACGGCGTTGCTCATTGGTCTGGCCTTTGGCCCCTGGGTGATTCGCTACCTGACGTCCTTGAAGATCGGTCAACCGGTTCGGGAGTACGGTGTCCAGAGCCACCTCAAGAAGAGCGGCACGCCCACGATGGGAGGCGTGCTCGTGCTGCTGGCGATTGCCGCCTCCACCCTTCTGTGGTTCGACTGGAACAACCGCTTCGTCTGGGTGGTGATGCTGGTGACCACCGGGTTTGGGGCCGTCGGGTGGGTGGATGACTGGCGCAAAGTCGTCAACAAAAACCCGGAAGGCATGCGGAGTCGCGAAAAGTTTTTCTGGCAGAGCCTGATTGGTCTGCTCGCCGCGATCTACCTGGCGTTCTCGGTGTCGGAGACCAGCTTCATTCGCGTGGCCGAATTGTTCTTTCGCTGGGTGAGTTCGGGCTTTTCGACCGACCTGCCGCCCAAAGCAGATTTGATCGTGCCCTTCTTTAAAACCATCAGCATGCCGCTGGGGGTTTGGGGCTTCATGCTGTTCAGCTACTTCGTGATTGTGGGCGCCAGCAACGCGGTGAATTTCACCGATGGCTTGGATGGGTTGGCCATCATGCCGGTGGTGATGGTGGGCTCTGCGCTCGGCGTGTTCGCCTATGCCACGGGCTCTTCGGTGTTCTCGAAGTACCTGTTCCTGCCGCACATTCCTGGGGCCGGTGAACTGTTGATCTTCTGTGCGGCGATGGCCGGTGCCGGATTGGCCTTTCTGTGGTTCAACGCCCACCCGGCCCAGGTTTTCATGGGTGACGTCGGCGCCCTGGCCCTGGGTGGGGCGCTGGGAACCATTGCCGTCATCACGCGCCAGGAAATTGTGCTCGCGATCATGGGCGGCATCTTCGTGGCAGAAACGCTCAGCGTGATGCTGCAGGTCAGCTGGTTCAAGTACACCAAGAAGAAGTACGGGGAAGGCCGTCGCCTGTTCCGCATGGCGCCGCTTCATCACCACTTCGAAAAGAAGGGTTGGACCGAGACACAAGTCGTGATCCGCTTCTGGATCATCACCATGTTGCTGTGCATGGTGGGCCTGGCCTCCTTGAAGCTCCGCTGACATGCTTGACCTCCTGCGCAATCAATCCGTGCTGGTGCTGGGCCTGGGCGACAGCGGCTTGGCCATGGCCGCCTGGGCTGCCTGGCAGGGTGCAGCGCGGGTTCGGGTGTGGGACTCGCGAGAGGCCGCGCCCCAAGATGCGGCACTGGTTGCGTTGGTGCCCCGCGCGGAGCGGCTGCGTGGGGCGCTTGTTGCGGATGACGTGCAAGATGCTCAGCGCATCCTCAAATCGCCGGGGCTCTCGCCCCGGGATGTCCGCCTGCAAGCGCTTTTGACGAGCGCGCGAGAACAGCAGGTGCGCATTCAAGGGGAACTCGATCTGTTTGCGGAGGCCCTGGCGGCGCTGAAGCATCAGTGGCGGTACGCCCCTGCTGTGTTGGCCATCACCGGGACCAATGGCAAAACCACGACGACCTCGCTCACGGGACAACTCTGCGAAGCCGCCGGCCTGTGCGTGGCCGTAGCGGGCAACATTGGCCCCACCCTTCTGGATACGCTGAGCGCCGCCCTTCGCGAGGAAGGGCACGCGCCGGTGCTGGAACCCCCTCAGCAGCTTGACCTCCCCATCCCCGACACGGCGGTGCTGCGGGACGAAGCGACGCAGTCCGCAGAAGCGGCGGAAGCTGACATCAGCTTGGAGCAGCTTGATGCGATGCTGGACCATCAAGCCCTGCCCATTGAACCGCCGCCGCCCAAGCCCCCCGAGTTCAAGGCGCTACCGGATGTGTGGGTGCTGGAGTTGTCCAGCTTTCAGTTGGACGGGGTCCAGGGGTTTGAACCGAGTGCGGCGACGGTGCTCAATGTCACGCAAGATCACCTCGATTGGCATGGTGATCTGCAAGCGTACGCCGCGGCGAAATCGCGGGTGTTCGGCACGCAAGCCTTGATGGTGGTGAACCGAGACGACGCCTGGGTGGAGTCCATGGTTCCCACCGCGCCCCCCCCGCCCGTCGGGGCGCGCGGCAAGCCGCTGAAAGTCACGGTCAAGTGGACGCCTCGGCGGGTGTGTCGTTTCGGCTTGAATGAGCCCCAGGCCCCCGGGGACTTTGGTTTGGTCGAGGCCGGAGGCATTGCGTGGTTGGCGCGGGCGGTGCCGACCGACGACACGCCAGTGCGGGTCAAGCGCGGGGGGCGGTCAGAGGCCCCGGAGGTTCAGATTCAACGGCTGATGCCGGCCGATGCCCTGCGCATTCGCGGGCGCCACAACAGCGCGAATGCCTTGGCCGCACTGGCCCTGGCTACCGAAATTGGGTGCCCCTTGGCACCGATGCTGCACGCCCTGCGTGAATACCGGGGCGAGCCCCACCGCGTGGAATGGGTGGGAACCTTGGCGGGTGTGGACTTCGTCGACGACAGCAAAGGGACCAATGTTGGGGCCACGGTAGCGGCGCTTGCGGGCCTGGGGGCCGACCGAGAAGGGGCCCGATTGAGCCTGATCTTGGGTGGTGACGGCAAGGGGCAAGACTTCAGCCCGCTGCGCGAGCCCGTTGCGCGTTACGCGCGGGCCGTTGCGCTGATTGGAAAAGACGCTGAAACCCTGGCTCATTGTTTGGAGACCACGGCGGTGCCGCTTCAGCGGCATGCCGACTTGGAGGCGGCCACGCGGTGGGCGTTTGAGCAGGCGCAGCACGGCGACACCGTGTTGCTGAGTCCGGCTTGCGCTTCGCTCGACATGTTCCGCAACTATGCCCACCGAGCGGAGGTCTTTGTGGCCACCGCGCGCGAGTTGGCGGCCGAGCGGGGAGAGATCCTGTGAACGGGATTGGGGGATGGAACCCGTTCAGGCCCAAGAGCGGTGACGAGGGGTTCACGCTGCCCGTACGGGATGGCATCCACATCCGAGACAGTCGTCCCACGCGGGCGTACGGCTACGACCTGCTCCTGGTGTGGGTGGTGGTCTGCCTCATGGCGCTGGGGCTGGTGATGGTGTATTCCGCCAGCATCGCGCTGCCGGACAACCCCCGTTTTGCACGCTACGCCTCCACCCATTTTTTGTCCCGCCATCTGCTGGCGATCGGCATCGCGCTGTGTGTGGCGCTGGCAGCGACCCAAGTTCCGGTGAAGTTCTGGGAGCGGATCACCCCCTGGCTCATGCTGGGGGCCTTGGTCCTGCTGGTGATTGTCTTGATTCCCGGTGTGGGCAAGGGCGTGAACGGGGCGCGCCGCTGGCTTCCGTTGGGCGTGATGAACTTCCAGCCGTCTGAACTGGCGAAATTCGCCATAGCGCTTTATGCCGCCAGCTACATGACGCGCAAGATGGACTTGCGGGAGCAGTTCTGGAAGTCGGTGGGCCCGATGCTGGCCACCTTGGGTGTGATGGGGCTTTTGCTGTTGGCCGAGCCCGACATGGGGGCCTTCATGGTGATCGCTGCCATCGCGATTGGCGTGCTGTTCCTGGGCGGGGTCAACGGTCGCATGTTCAGCTTGGTGCTCTTGGTGCTGGTGGGGGCGTTTGTCCTGATGATCACCTTCAGCGAGTTCCGCCGCGAGCGCATCTTTGCCTACCTGAACCCCTGGGACGAAAAGTACGCCGCGGGTAAGGCCTACCAGCTCACCCACTCTTTGATTGCCTTTGGACGCGGTGAGTGGTTCGGTCAAGGCTTGGGTGGGTCGGTGGAAAAGCTCCACTACTTGCCGGAAGCCCACACCGACTTTCTGCTCGCCGTGATTGGTGAGGAGTGGGGCTTGTTGGGTGTGGGCGTGGTGATCCTGGCGTTTTTCTGGTTGACCCGGCGCGTGATCTTGATTGGGCGCCAAGCCATTGCTTTGGACCGGGTCTTTGCCGGTCTGTACGCGCAAGGGGTGGGCATTTGGATGGGGGGGCAGGCGTTCATCAACATCGGGGTGAACTTGGGCGCGCTGCCGACCAAGGGATTGACCCTGCCGCTCCTGTCTTTCGGAGGCTCGGCCATTTTGATGAACCTGATCGCGTTGGCGGTGGTGTTGCGTGTGGATTTAGAAAACCGGGAACTCATGCGGGGCGGTCGAGCATGAGCGAACGCCACTTGGTCATCATGGCTGCCGGAACGGGCGGCCACGTCATTCCCGGCTTGGCCTTGGCCGCCGAAATGAAGCGGCGGGGCTGGTCCATCAGCTGGCTGGGCACCGCGCACGGCATGGAGAACCAGTTAGTGCCCAAGGCGGGGATTGAGCTGGACACCCTCCGTTTCTCCGGACTGCGCGGCAAGAACTTCATCGAGACTGTGTTCGGCGGCCTGCGCCTACTGAAGGCCTTTTGGGATTGCCTCGGCATCCTGCGCCGCCGCCGCGCCACCGCCGTGCTGGGGATGGGCGGCTATGTCTGCTTTCCCGGCGGCCTGATGGCCGCGCTGCTGGGCAAGCCGCTGGTGCTGGTGAATGCCGACGCCGGTCTGCTGCTCTCCAACAAGGCCCTGCTGCCGGTGGCCGACCGGGTCGCGTTCGGCTTTGGCTTCCAGGGCGTCGAGAAGATTCAACAAGGCGTGGTCACCGGCAACCCGGTTCGCGCGGCGATCGAGAACCTGCCCGCGCCGGCCGAGCGCTTCGCCGACCGCAGCGGCCCCTTGCGCGTGTTGGTGGTGGGCGGCTCGCTCGGCGCCAAGGCGCTCAACGAAGCCATTCCGGCCGCGCTGGCCCTGCTCAAGCCCGAACAGCGCCCCCAGCTGGTGCATCAGACCGGTAACGCCAACCTCGCTGCCGTGCTGGCGGATTACGACGAACGCGGCCTGCACGCCGAAGTGCGCCCCTTCATCGACGACATGGCGGCCGAGCTGGCTGCTGCCGATCTGGTGATTTGTCGCGCTGGCGCCATCACGATGAGCGAGCTCTGCGCAGCCGGTGTGGCCGCGGTGCTGGTGCCCCTGGTCGTCAAGACCACCGCGCACCAGCGCGACAACGCCCGGCATCTGGCGGCCCAGGGCGCGGCTCTCCATTTGCCGCAGGCCGAGGCCACGCCAGAGCGACTGGCCGCGCTACTTTCCAACGAGCTGAGTCGCGAGCGTTGCTTGGCCCTGGCCGAGGCCGCTCGGGCGCAGCATCGACCGGGGGCGGCCCAGCGTGTGGCAGATGCGATTGAAGCCCTGAACTCCGGAGTTCGCGCATGAAACACGCAGTGAAACGCATTCACTTCGTCGGCGTTGGCGGTGCTGGCATGTCCGGTATCGCGGAAATTCTCCACAACTTGGGATTTGCGGTCAGCGGCTCCGACCAAACGGCCAGCGGTGTAACCGACCGCTTGGCCCAACTGGGGCTCACGATCCACATCGGCCATGCGGCCGAGCACATCGGCGGCGCCCAGGCGGTAGTTACGTCCACGGCGGTGAAGGCCGACAACCCCGAGGTGCTGGCGGCCCGGGCCGCTCATGTGCCCGTGGTGCCGCGGGCCGTGATGCTGGCCGAGCTGATGCGACTGAAGTCGGGCATCGCCATCGCTGGCACGCACGGCAAGACGACGACGACCTCGCTGGTCACCTCCATCCTGGTGGAGGCGGGCCTGGACCCGACCTTTGTCATCGGTGGCCTGCTCAATGCCGCGGGGGCCAATGGGCAACTGGGCAAGGGCGAGTTCATCGTCGTCGAGGCCGACGAGAGCGATGCCAGCTTCCTGAACCTGAGCCCGGTGCTGTCCGTGGTCACCAACATCGACCAAGACCATATGGACACCTACGGGCATTCGGTGGAGCGCCTGCACCAGGCCTTCATCGACTTCCTGCACCGCATGCCCTTCTACGGTGCGGCGGTGGTGTGCAGCGACGACGCCGGTGTGCAGGCGGTGATCGAGCGCATCGAGCGCCCGCTGGTGCGCTATGGCCTGGGCGAGGATGCGAATGTGCGCGCTGTGGGCATCCAGGCGCTCAGCGGTGGGCAGATGCAGTTCACCTGCCAGCGCCGCAATGGCACGCAACTGCCCGACCTGCCCATCACCTTGAACCTGGCCGGCGAGCACAACGTGCGCAATGCACTCGCCGCCATTGCCGTGGCCACCGAGATTGGCATCGAGGACGCACCGATCCAGCGCGCCCTCGCGGCGTTCCAGGGCGTGGGCCGGCGCTTCCAACGCCATGGCCTGTGGCCGACCGCCAGTGGCGGGCAGTTCCTCCTGATTGACGACTACGGCCACCACCCGGTGGAAATGGCCGCCGTGCTTGCCGCCGCACGCGGCGCCTTCCCGCGCCAGCGCCTGGTGCTGGCTTTCCAGCCGCACCGCTACACCCGCACGCGCGACTGCTTCGAGGACTTCGTGCGCGTGCTCGGCCAGGCCGATGCCGTGCTGCTGACCGAGGTCTACAGCGCCGGCGAAGCCCCAATTCCCGCGGCGGATGGACGGGCTTTGGCGCGCGCCTTGCGACTGGCAGGCAAAGAACCCTTCTTTGTGCAGGACGTGTCCGACATGCCCGCGGCGCTGGCCCAGATGACGTGCGACGGCGATGTGGTCATTGGCATGGGGGCGGGCTCGATGAGCAGCTTGCCCAAACGCGTGGCCGAACACTTCTCTTCCAAGATCTGACTCTGACTATGTTTGACCTTTCTTCGATCGACCCGCGGGCTCTGGGCAAGGTTGCGGTGATGTTCGGCGGTACCAGTGCTGAGCGCCCGGTGTCGCTGATGAGCGGGGCCGGGGTGCTGGCTGCGCTGCAATCCCTGGGTGTTGACGCCCAGGCGTTTGACCCGGCCGAGCGCCCTTTACAGGCCTTGAAAGACGAGGGCTTTACCCGTGCGTTCATCGCTCTGCACGGGCGAGGGGGCGAAGATGGCACCGTGCAGGGGGCGCTGGAATGGCTGGGCATTCCGTACACCGGCTCTGGAGTTGCGGCTTCGGCCATGGCCATGGACAAGACCACGACCAAGCGCATTTGGCTGGCTGAGGGCTTGTCGACCCCACCGCACTTGGCGCTGTCGCGCGCCGAACTCACGCGGGAGCGCATTCGCGCCATTCCGGACACCTTGGGGTTGCCCGTGATGGTCAAGCCGCCGCATGAGGGCAGCTCCATCGGGATCAGCAAAGCCAAAGGGTATTCGGACATGCAAGGCGCCGTGGACCTGGCGCTGCAGTACGACGATGAACTGTTGTTCGAGACCTGCATCGATGGGCCGGAGCTCACCTGTGCAGTCCTGGGCGATGGACCTGCCGCCCAGGCGCTGCCCGTCGTGGAAATCCGCGCTGTGGGGGGGGAGTACAACTTCGAAAACAAATACATCAGCGATGCGACGGAGTATGTTTTCGGAAGCCTGACCGCGACACTCGAAGCTGAAGTGCAGGCCTTGGTTCTGAAGGCCTACCGCTTGCTGGGCTGCCGCGGGTGGGGGCGGGCTGACTTGATGCTGCGGCGCAGCGATCAAAAGCCGTTTTTGCTGGAAATGAACACCAGTCCGGGCATGACCTCGCACTCCTTGGTCCCCAAAGCCGCCGCCCAAGTGGGGTTGCCCTACCCGTCGCTGTGCCTGTGGCTGCTCGCCCAAGCGCGCTTGGACAGCCGGGCCTGATTCAGCCATGAGCGAAATTCCCACGTCCCACCCGTCCAGTGATTTGCGCTGGATGGTGCTGACGGCGCCCCTGTTGGCGTTGGTGGGGAGTCTGTTGCTCACGGGAAGCGCGGCGGTGTGGGTCGCGAAACGCCCGGTATTTGACTGGCGCCTGATCCGCATCGACGGGGATGTGGAACGCAACAGTTTGGCCACCTTGCGTGCGAATGCGCTGCCCAACCTCCGGGGCAATTTTCTGACGCTGGATTTGCAGCGTGCCCGTCAAGCCTTCGAGGCGGTGCCGTGGGTACGACACGCCCGGGTGCAACGCGTCTGGCCCGGGCAACTGCGCGTCACCCTGGAGGAACATCGCCCCGTAGCCTATTGGGACGGGCGAGGTGATTGGGGGGAGGCTGCCCCCGAGCGCGCGCTGCTGAACAGCTATGGCGAAGTATTTCAGGCGAATTTGGGTGACGTGGAAGACGAAGCCTTGCCTGTTTTGGCGGGCCCGCAAGGCACGGCCCCCAAAGTCCAACAACTCTGGCAGCAGCTTCAGGCGGTCAGCCAGCCCTTGGGCGAACGGGTGGTCCGCCTGGAGCTCACCGGCCGTGGATCGTGGCGGCTGGCGTGGGAAGGCGGCGCCCAAGTGGAGTTGGGCCGGGGCGAGCCTCAAGAACTGACCACCCGCTATCGGCGTTTCGCCGAGCACAGTCTGGCCGTTGCCCGCCGACTCCAAACCCAAGTCGCCAGCGCGGACTTGAGGCACGCCGAAGGGTATGCCCTCAAACTGGCCGGCGTGACCGTGAATCCCAACCTCAAGTCGAATAAGAGGAAACCCTAGTATGGCGAAGGAATACAAGGACCTGGTCGTTGGCCTGGATATCGGAACGTCCAAGATCATGGCCGTCGTCGGCGAGGTTATGCCGGGCGGTGATCTGCGCCTGGCTGGACTGGGAATGGCCCCTTCGTCTGGATTAAAGCGCGGCGTGGTGGTCAATATCGATGCCACCGTTCAGGCGATTCAGCAAGCCTTGAAAGAAGCGGAGATGATGGCCGACTGCAAGATCACCCGGGTTTTTACGGGGATTACGGGAAGCCATATCCGCGGGCAAAACTCCACCGGGATGGTCATCGTGCGGGACAAAGAGGTCTCGCCGGTGGATGTCACGCGAGTGGTTGAAACCGCGAAGGCGATCAATATTCCCAATGATCAACGCCTGCTATTGGTCGAACCTCAAGAGTTTGTAATCGATGGCCATGAGGTTAAGGAGCCCATTGGCATGAGTGGTGGCCGACTGGAGGTAAAGGTTCACATCGTGACCGGCGCCCAGTCTGCGGCCGAGAACATCGTCAAGTGCGTTCGCCGGTGCGGCTTGGAAGTTGAACAACTGGTGCTAAACCCAAGCGCCAGCGCACTTTCGGTCCTGACGCCGGATGAGCGAGAGCTGGGTGTCGCGCTGGTTGACATCGGGGCGGGCACGACGGATGTGGCCATCTTCACCGGGGGCTCCATCCGTCACACGGCGGTGATCCCCATCGCTGGCGATTTGATCACCTCCGACATCGCCATGGCCTTGCGCACGCCGACCAAAGATGCGGAAGAAATCAAAGTGGAATTCGGCGTGGCCAAGCAAATGTTGGCCGACCCCTTGGCGCAGGTCGAAGTACCCGGCCTGGGTGACCGAGCTCCGCGCATGCTCTCCAAGCAAGCTCTGGCTGGCGTAATTGAGCCCCGGATTGAGGAAATATTTTCTCTGGTGCATCAAGTCATCCGGGACTCGGGGTATGAGGAGCTTTTGAGTTCGGGGATTGTTTTAGCGGGTGGATCGGCCGTGATGCCTGGAATGATTGAGTTGGCGGAGGATATGTTCCTCAAGCCCGTTCGACGCGGCAATCCAACTTATAGCGGGCCCTTATTTGATATGGCTGCCAATCCTCGATGCGCAACGGTGATGGGTTTGTTGGAGGAGGGGCGGTTGGCCCGCACCCGGGGGCAAAAGGCGGCCCAGCATGCGGGCTCCATGAAAACCCTGATGCACCGCTTCAAAGACTGGTTTTCCGGCACCTTTTGAGGGTTAGTTCCTTGGGTTTGTTTGCGAAAAAAGTGTGACGAACCTGGAATTTCCTGCACTTTTACGCGACAATTCAGCAGTTCATGGAGGTCAGTATGCCCATCGAGATGATCGAAGAGTTCAACCAAGGCACCCGGATCAAGGTGATCGGCGTGGGTGGGGGCGGCGGGAATGCCGTCGAGCACATGATTGAAGAGCGTGTGCATGGGGTTGAGTTCATCGCTGCGAATACCGACGCGCAGGCGCTCAATCAGTCACGGGCTGACCAAATTATTCAGTTGGGTCGCAGTGGCCTGGGTGCAGGTGCCATTCCGGAGCGCGGCAAGGAAGCGGCCCACGAAGCCGAAGACCGCATCCGCGAGGTGCTCGACGGCACCGATTTGCTCTTCATCACGGCAGGGATGGGTGGCGGCACCGGGACCGGGGCGGCCCCCGTGATCGCCAAGATCGCCAAGGACATGGGGATTTTGACGGTTGGGGTGGTGACCAAGCCGTTTGACTTTGAGGGCTCGCGCCGCAACAAACAGGCCGATTCGGGGCTCACGGATCTCGAAGCCAATGTGGACTCGCTGATCGTGGTGCTGAACGACCGCTTGCTCGATGTGTTGGGTGAAGATGCCACACAGGATGAGGCCTTCGCCTTTGGCAACGACGTCTTGAAAAATGCCGTCGGGGGCATTTCGGACGTGATTCACCTGCCCAGTCTGGTGAACCTGGACTTCCAAGACGTACGCACCGTTATGCAGGAGCCGGGCAAGGCTTTGATGGGAACGGCGCAGGCCGGCGGTCCGGACCGCGCCAGCAAGGCGGCTGAGGCCGCGATGGCCTGCCCGCTTCTGGATGGCGTCAATCTGACGGGGGCTCGGGGCGTCTTGGTGTTGATTGCGGCGTCGCGGGCGACCTTCAAGTTGTCGGAGTCGCGGGCCGCGATGAACGCGATCAAGCGTTTGGCTCACGAAGATGCTCACGTGATTTACGGGACGGCCTACGACGATTCATTGGGCGATCAGTTGCGCATTACCGTGATTGCCACGGGCCTGAGCGGCGAGCGCGCCGCGGCGCAACGTCCCACCATGCATGTGGTGGCCGACGCGGGGCTGCGGACCGGCACGGACAACCTGCCGATCTTGACCCAGGCCGTGGCCACGCCCAGCGTGGGGCTGCCCACGGGGCTGACGATGGGGGTTGGCGGCTCAGACTTCCAGAACCGCGACATGCCCAGCGTTTGGCGTTATGGCCGTGCCTCGCAGAAGGTCGATGCGCTGTCCGCCTCAGGGTTGGATGAGATTGAAATTCCGGCATTCCTGCGCAAGCAAGCCGACTGATCCCAAGAAGACCCTGTGAACCCAAGGGCCCACGCCGAGTGCGTGGGCTTTTTTCTGGGCCATTGACGACAATTGCAACGATGTTGGCGCAAAGAACCCTTCAATCTGTCACCCGGGCTGTGGGCGTGGGTATCCACAGTGGACGTCGCGTGGAACTGGTGCTCCGGCCTGCTCCCGAAGGCACCGGGCTGGTTTTTCGGCGCACCGATCTGGAGCCCCCCGTCGAGATTCCTGTCAATCCGGCTGCCGTCTGCGACACGCGCATGGCCACCACGATCAGCCCCAGCGGCGACCCGGGCGCGCCCAAGGTGCAGACCATTGAGCACTTGCTTTCGGCCTGCGCCGGCTTGGGCTTGGACAACCTCTTCATCGACATCAGTGCGGATGAAGTGCCCATTTTGGATGGATCGGCCTCCAGCTTCGTTTATCTACTTCAATCAGCTGGCATTGCGGTGCAACGTCAGCCCAAACGGTTCCTGCGTGTGAAGAAGGCCGTCGAGGTGCGGCGCGGTGAAGGCCGGAGTCTGATGTGGGCGCGGCTGGAGCCCCTGCACGGCTACACCCTGAGTTTCGAGATTGAATTTGACAATCCGGCCGTGGCGGCCACGGGCAGTCGGTACACCTTTGACATGGGCTCGGGCCGCTACAAAGCGGAGATCGCACGGGCGCGCACGTTCGGTATGACGCGCGACATCGAGTTGATGCGGTCTCGCGGCTTGACGCTGGGTGGCAACATGGACAACGCCATCGTGGTGACCGAAGACAAGGTCCTCAACGCCGAGGGACTTCGCTACGACGACGAGTTTGTGAAACACAAAATCCTGGATGCCATCGGCGACATGCAGGTCGTGGGGCACCCCCTGCTGGCCGCCTATTCCAGTTTCAAGGGGGGGCACGCACTCAACAACGAGTTGCTTCGGGCCCTGTTGGCCGACCCGCAGGCCTGGGAATGGGTGAGTTTTGAGGGGGCCAACGACGCGCCCGCCGGTTTTGCCGAACTCGCTCCAGCTTGGTGAAACGAGACCCCTCATGATGATCCTGTTCCGTGTGGTGTTTGGTCTGTTCCTGGCGGTCTCCCTGGGGTGTTTTGTGACCGCGTTGATCAAACGGGACCCCCGATGGCAGCGGTTGGGCGTGCGGATTCTGAAGTGGACGCTGATCGCCGCGGGCGGGTTCTTCGCGGTACTGATTCTTGAGCGCCTGCTGGGGATTTGAGCCGTCCCCGGTTCAGGCTTCTTCGCGCTCCTCGAGCTGCTGCAGCTGAACCAGGCGCTGATACACGCCGCCAGGTTTCGCGATCAGGTCGGCATGGCGGCCCGCTTCTACGCGATGGCCGTGGTGCAGCACCCAGATGGCATCCGCAGCCCGAATGGTTGACAGGCGGTGGGCCACGGCAATGATGGTGACCTGCCCGCGCAGCGCGTTAAGGGCCTCGCCCAGC
The DNA here is from genome assembly GCF_016093295.1 of Inhella gelatinilytica. GTDB lineage: Bacteria > Pseudomonadota > Gammaproteobacteria > Burkholderiales > Burkholderiaceae_C > Inhella > Inhella gelatinilytica. Next base: position 207,762 of record NZ_JAEDAL010000002.1, read on the forward strand.
TCGGCCTCAGTCGCGCTGTCGATATTCGCCGTGGCTTCATCCAGCAACAGGATCTTGGGGGATCCGGCCAATGCGCGGGCCATGGCCAGCAGCTGTTTTTGTCCGGTGGACAGTTGGACGCCCCCCTCTCCCAGCCCGGTGTCGTAGCCCCTTGGCAATGCCTCGAGCAGGGGGTGTAAGCGCGCGGCCTTCGCTGCCGCCACCAGCCGCTCATCGCTCAGCTCGGCGCGCCCCATCCGCAAGTTGTCCCAGACGCTGGCGGCCAGGACTTGGGGCTCTTGGGGGACCAAGGCCACATCCTGACGCAAGTGGACCTCGTCCAGGGTCGCGAGGTCCTGGTCATCCAGCCGGATGACGCCGCCTCGCGGTGCATAAAAACGCAGCAACAGCGACAGCAAGGTGCTCTTCCCGCTGCCCGTGTGACCGACCAAACCGATGAACGCACCGGGCTGGACCGTATCGGTGAACGGGTGCAGCACATCGGGGCCATCACCGTACCCGGCACGCACGCCGTCCCAAGTCAGTGCGCCTTGATGAAGTCGTCGGCTCGAGCGAGGCAGGGCTTCGCACGGCTCTTGCAGCAGCACGCCGACCCGGGCGGCCGCTACGAGGGCTTGCTGCAATTGACCGAACTGCAGAGTGATTTGAATCAGCGGCTCGACCACCCGTGTGAGGTAGGCCAAAAAGGCGTAAAGCAACCCGACTTCAAGCCCCTGAGCCGCTTGGCTGTTCGCGAACCCCAAGATCAAGGCCACCATCAACACCACGTTGAGCAAATCCAAGGCGGGCCGCAACAACCAGGCGTTGGCGGCCAATTCCCGCGTGCGGGACTGGTAGTGCCGCTCGTTGTGCGCTGCAAAGCGCGCCTGGAAGCGCCCCAGTGCGCCGCTGGCCTGTAGGACGGCCAAGCCGTTGAGGTTCTCAGCGATTTGGGCGTTGATGTCGCTCTTGAGTGCCCGAGCTTGTGCAACGGCAGGTGCCGACAACCGCTGATAGCCCCAAATGACGGCGGTCATGGCCGGAATCAGCAGCGCGATGATGAGCATCAGACGCCAGTCGAGCCAGGCCATGGCCACCAAAGCCGCCAGGACGACGATGCTGGAGTCGAGCATCACATACAGCGCTTGGCGGTAGAGCTGATTGACCGATTCCGTGTCGTTGGTGACCCGGCTCACCAACGAGCCCGTGATCTGTTGGTCAAAGTACCGCATGGGCAAGGCCAGAACATGGGCATACACGTCTTCACGCAACCGCAGCACGCACCGGCGTGCAATGGCGGCCATCCGGGTCAGCTGAAGGTATCGAACCGAACTGGCCACCAGTCCGCAGCCCAAAATGGCGGCCAGAAGCGCCGCAATGGCGGAGCCGTCCCCAAACGACTTGGGTAACAGGTAGTCATCAATCAGCCGCTTGGCCAAGATGGGCCCCAAGGCCTCAAAGGCGGCGGCGGCCGTCAACCCCAAAATGCCCAAAGCAATCGCCCGGCGCTCGGGCTGAGCCGTGGCCCACAGCAGGCGGGCGGCTTCGCCCGCGCTCGATTGGGCGGTGTCCTTGGCTGCGGTGTTCATGTGGGCTCCCCGTCTTCGAGTGAGGCCTCGAGTTGTTGGTAGCGCCATTGGGTTGCATACCAGCCCCCCAATGCGATCAGTTCGGTATGGGTTCCCCGTTCGGTGATGCGGCCGTCGCGCAGGACCACGATCTCGTCGGCGTCCACGGCGGCGGAAAGTCGGTGCGTGACCACCACCAGTGCACAGGTGGGTCGTTGGCGCCGCCTTTCACGCAAGGCCTCCAAGATGCGGGCTTCCGTCCCGGTGTCGACGGCGGACAGTGCGTCGTCCAGCAGGGTCAGGGGGGCGTCGCTGAGCAGGGCCCGGGCGATGGCCACGCGCTGGCGCTGCCCCCCGGACAAAGAAACCCCCTTTTCACCCACCACAGTCGCGTAGCCCTGTGCAAGTCGTACCAAGTCGTCGTGCAGAGCGGCCGCCTGGGCCGCAGCTTGAATGAGGGCTTGGCTCGCGTCCGCGCGCGCCAGTGCGATGTTGTCGGACACGCTGGACGAAAACAGAAAGGGCTCTTGGGGCACCCAAGCGATGGCGGCGCTCAGCGCACGGCACCGCCAGTCAGGGAGGGGGCGACCGTCCAGTTCGATGGTCCCCCCGGTGGGCTCCCACTGGCGCAACAGCAAGCGCAACAGCGTGGACTTGCCACTGCCAGTTGGCCCCACGACCGCGAGCATGCGGCCGGGCCGCAAGTCCAAGTCGATGCCCTGAAGGGTGGCGCGTTGCTGCGAGTCGTATACAAAGTGCAGATCCCGCACCTGGAGCCGGGCTTGTTGAACCGGGGCGGCTGTCCCTTGATCCAGTCGAGAGGGCTCGGCCCGAAGAATGGGGGCCAGCCGCGTCCAGCCGGCCCGCCCGCGCTCCAGCAGCGACAGCACCCAGCCCGCGGCAAACATCGGCCAAATCAACCGGTCCAGCAACAAAACAAAGGCCGTGAGCTGCCCCACGGACAGTTCGCCCCGAGCGATCAGCCAGGCACCACAGCCCAGGGTGGCCACGGTGGCGGCCGACAGCGAAATGCCGACGGCCGGTTCGTAGGCGGCTTCCCAGCGTTGGGCCCGGAAGGCGGCCTCGCCTGACGCTTCGGCCCAGCGTTTGAAGGCCGCCTGTTCCTGTGCGGCGAGCCCCATGGCGCGAACCGTCCGCACGGCACTCAAGCTTTGCTGCGCTTGCCGGCTCATGTGCCCAAAATCCGCCAGCGACTGGCTCCAAGCCTCGTGTACGCGGGTCGAAATGCGCCAAAAAGACCAGGCCATGAAAGGGAAGGGCAGCAGGGCGGCCAGGCCCAAGCGCCAGTCGATGACCAACACCATGGTGGCCATCACCAGCAGCAAGGTCTGGGTGCCGTCGAATGCGGCCAGCATGGCGTCGCCGCTGGCGGTCTCCACGGCGTCGACATCGTTGGTGGCCAGGGCCATCAAGTCCCCGGCGCGCTGGGTCTGAAAAAAGAGCGGGCCTTGCAAGCCCAGTCGCTCGAACAGCTGCACCCGAAGTCGCTGCCCGAGCCGGTATGAGGCCCCGAACAGCGCCAGCCGCCACCCCACGCGCAGCGCATAGACCATCAGCCCTGCGCCCGCCAGCCACATCAGCTGCCGATAGAAGGCAGGGCCGGTCAATTGGTGGGTCATCAAACCGTCCACGATGCGGCCCACCTGCGTGGGAATCCAAACCAGGAGCAGGCTGATCCCAGTCAGCATCAGCGCCGCGCCGCCATACGCGATGCGGTGCTGCCAGATGAAGGCGCGCAGCAAGCCGCCCAGGGTCGCGGGAAACGTGGGGTTCATTCAGTTGAAAGGGGTTCGCAGCCGGCCGGCTACTCCGTGCAGGGACGGGCATCCTAGGGCCGATGGACTGCCCCCGTGCGGGACTCGGCTTAGTAGGTGCGGCTGCCTTTGTACTGCGCGTGCTGACGACGTTGCAGTTGCCCTTTGGCGCTCATGGCGGCAAAGCTGGTTTGCGCATGGGCCTGAACAATGGCCAGGCCCAGGGCGTCTGCGGCATCTTTGCCGGGCAAACCGGGGAGCTTCAGCAGGTGCTGCACCATGGCTTGCACTTGCTCCTTCTTGGCGTGGCCGTGACCCACGACCGCTTTCTTCATCTGCAGGGCCGTGTACTCATTGACGGCCAGCCCCGCACTGGTCAATGCGGCCAGTGCCGCGCCTCGCGCCTGGCCCAGCAACAGGGTGGACTGTGGGTTGACGTTGACGAACACGATTTCGACTGCAGCGCAGGTCGGCTGGTAGGTCTGAATGACTTCGCGCACCCCTTCAAAAAGGATGCGAATCCGCCCGGGAAGGTCTCCGGTGGCGACGCCGCACCCCGCGCCGGTGGTGCGTATCGTGCCGCTGGCCACATAGGCCAATCTTGGCCCGTCCGCTTCGATGACGCCGAACCCCGTGGTTTGCAGACCAGGATCGATGCCGAGGATGCGCATCAAACCGACAACTTGAAGTACCACCGCACCGAGTGGAAAAAAATCGGTGCGGCGAAGCACAAGGCTGCCGTGCGGTCCAACAAGCCCACCGCACCGGTGATGCCACTGCGGTTGCCCCAGTAGTGGATGCCCGCTTCGCGCTTCATGGCCTTCATGACCAGGGCCCCAAGCGTGCCCGAACCCGCCGCAATGAAGGCCATGACAAAGGCCTGGCCTGCCTTGAAGGGCGTCACCCAGTACAGCAACGCTCCGACGAAGGCGCCCGCCAGGGCGCCGCTCCACCAGGCTCGCTTGCTGAACGAACGGCTGATGGCTCGAACGGTCGGTCGGCTGCGGATGGAGCGGCTGACCGCTTCTTGGACGATCTGCGCGACGGACACCACGGTCACCAAGAAGAAGAGGAGGAACGCGCCTCGTCCGGGGTAGCGCGGGAACTCCAGGAGCAGCAGTGCGGGCGCGTGGCTGAGCCCGTAAACGCACACCATGATGCCCCATTGAATTTTGGCGTTGCGCTCCAGAAACCGCAGCTTGTCTCCCGAGAACGCGCTGATCACGGGGATCGCAAAAAACGCATAAACCGGGATCAGCACCGTGAACAAATCGAAACGACGGTGGGCCACCACGATGTATTGCAGCGGCAAGATGATGAAGAAGGCCGCGATCAACGTGCGATGGTCGCTGCGGGTGGTGTGCTGCAGCGTGATGAACTCACGCAAGCAAAAAAAGCTGAACCCACCGAACAGGATGGTGGCACCCACGGGGCCGCTGATCCAAGCCAACCAAAAGAGCAGGGCACCAACCCACGATGCGTTCAAGTCGCGCCGGAACTGGGCTCGGGCGCTGCGGGGGTTGACACTGAGCTCTTCGCGGGGATGGCGAGCGCGGTACAGCACGCCGCCCGCGGTGACCAGCATCAACAAACCGAACAGCATCGCGAAGAGCAGCGCGATTTGGTCGGCCGGACTCCAGTACTTCAGATCGCCCATGGGGTCTCCGCCCGCTGGGGCGTGATGAGGGCTGTCATTTTTTCCACCCTCCAGGCTTCAGCGCCATCATCTCGGATCGCGTGCGCTCCAGAAAGGACTTCTTGTCTTCGTCGGGTTGAATCTGTGTGGGGGTTCCAAACGTCACCGTGCACAAAATGGGGACTGGCACCACCTCGCCCTTGGGCATGACCCGCTGGACGTTATCGATCCAGGTCGGGATGATCTTGACCTCCGGAAACTGTTCGGCCAAGTGATAGATGCCGCTCTTGAAGGGCAGGGGCTCGCCCAAGGCGGACCGCGTGCCCTCAGGAAAGATCAGCAAGGAATCGCCCGCATGGAGGGCCTCAATGAGGGGCTCCAGGGGGTCTTCATCCGGATTGCTGCGGGTGCGGCTGACGTACACCGTATTGAACACGTCGGTGGTCAGCCAGGTCTTGAATCGACTCTTGGTCCAGTAATCGCGCGCGGCGATGGCCCGCACCCGGGGGCGAAGCTCGCTGGGCAGCGCAGCCCAAATCAACACCAAGTCAAAGTGACTCTGGTGATTGGCGATGTAAATGCGCTGCTCGCTGGAGGGGGGACAACCCAGCCAATGACCCTGGGCGCCCGTTATCGCGCGTGCAACGAAGCCCAACAGGGGGCCCATGAGATCGGCTAGGCGCATGGGCCGGATCCTAAGCCGCCGGTACCGAGCCTCAGAGTGGTGTTTCTTCCAAGACCGGAACGGCACCCCGCAGCGAATGCGTATAGGCGTCGGTGATCTGAAGGTCGATCAGTTCGTTCATCAAACGGGCGTGGCCCTTGAAGTTGACGATGCGATTGCACTCGGTGCGCCCCATCAACTCGCTGGGGTCTTTCTTGGCGTTGCCCACCACCAGGACCTTTTGAGTCGTGCCCACCAAGGTTTGCGAGATCGCCAGCGAATGCGCCTCAATGGCGGCTTGCAGTTGCTGGAGCCGGGCCACCTTCACCTCATAGGGCGTGTCGTCGGGCAGGTTGGCAGCCGGCGTGCCCGGGCGGGGGCTGAAGATAAAACTGAAGGATGCGTCAAAACCCACTTCAGCGATCAATTGCATGGTCTTGGCATGGTCGTCATCGGTCTCGCCGGGAAAGCCCACGATGAAGTCGGAGGCGATGCGGATGTCCGGACGAATGGACCGAAGCTTGCGCACGATGCTCTTGAATTGAATCGCGCTGTAGCCGCGCTTCATGGCCGCCAGGATGCGATCCGAACCGTGCTGGACCGGCAGGTGAAGATGGTTCACCAATTGCGGCACCTTGGCGTAGGCATCAATCAAGCGTTGACTGAACTCATTGGGGTGGCTGGTGGTGTAGCGAATGCGCTGAAGGCCCGGGATCTCGGCCACATACTCCAAGAGCATCGCGAAATCCGCAATTTCCCCGCTGTCGCCCATCTTGCCGCGGTAGGCATTGACGTTTTGCCCCAGCAGCGTCACTTCCAGCACACCCTGCTCTGCCAGCCCCGCGACCTCCACCAGCACGTCCTCGAACGGGCGGCTGACCTCTGCCCCGCGGGTATAGGGCACGACGCAGTACGAGCAGTACTTGCTGCAACCCTCCATGATGGAAACGAAGGCGCTGCGCCCTTCCACCTTGGCAGGAGGCAGGTGGTCAAACTTTTCGATTTCCGGAAAGCTGATGTCGACCTGGGGGCGTGCCACGGCGTCACGCTGGGTCAACAGTTCCGGCAGGCGGTGCAGGGTTTGGGGGCCAAACACCACATCAACATAGGGCGCACGTTCAATGATCGCGGCCCCTTCTTGCGAGGCCACGCAGCCGCCCACCGCGATCTTGACCCCCTTGGCTTTGAGGTGGCGAACCCGGCCCAAATCACTGAAGACCTTTTCCTGAGCTTTCTCGCGCACGGAGCAGGTATTGAACAGGATCAGATCGGCTTGTTCGGGGTCGTCGGTTTTTTCATAGCCCTCGGCCTCCCGCATGACATCCACCATCTTGTCCGAGTCGTACTCGTTCATTTGGCAGCCAAAGGTCTTGATGAAAACCTTCTTGGTCGAGGTGTCGTTCATGGTCGTTCCAGCGGAGTCGGCGCACGCGGGCGGGCGGCCGGGGTGGGCAAGCAATCAAAAAACAGCGAAGAGAGGGGGGCGGCTCGGCGCGTTGCCGGGGCCCGAACCTTAGGGCCGGTGCCAGGTCTGCGTGGCGACGTCGAAGCGCCATTGCGCTGCCTGAGCAGGGCTCACGGGCCACAGGGCATTGGTGCGCTCGACGGCATTCAAGATCCACACATCCTTGATTTGGCCATCGGACTGCAGCGTGTAGTGCACGAGGTGGGTTTGGCCCATCAATTCGCCAGACATCGCGCCCATCCCATTGGCGCCTTGGATTCGACTCCCGGGCGAGAGGCGCTGCGGCTGGCCGTTGAGGCGAACCTCCGGCGGTTGACCAAATTGCAGGGTGCCGCGCAAGGTGTCGGCCGTGAAGGGGCGATGGGCTTGGGCCAGCACCAAACTGGGGGCCAGCAGCAGGGAAGCCAAGGCAAAACAGCGGGTCATGGGGTACATCCAGGGGCTGTGGGAGAGCCAAAAGCGGCAGCAGATGGAACGAAGCCCCGCCGGCAACTACCAGCGGGGCTTCTTATTTTGGTGGCGCTTCAGGGATTCGAACCCCGGACCTGCGGATTATGATTCCGTCGCTCTAACCGGCTGAGCTAAAGCGCCAAGAGCCCGCTACTATAGCGCAAATTGCGCAGGGATTTGCAAGTCCCTTGTTGATGCCGCGAAAAATGCGGCCAAGCGGAAGGTTCATGTTCAGTTTCTTCAAGAAAAAGCCCGCCACCGAGGCTGAAAGCGCTTCGGTTTTCACGGAGGTGGCATTTGCGGATGCACTCCCCAAGGTCGCTCCGACAGGGCCGGAGCGCCCCCTTCAGGAGGCCTCAACGCCCCCGTCCGCCCCTGGGGCAACGGGTGTGCAGACTCAAGTGCCCGTCCCCGAACTTACCCAGCGCGATGGCGCCGGTGAGCCGCTCGCACAACCGTCGTGCGATCAGGTGGCGGCCAGTGAGGGCCCGGCCGCCCCCCCGGTCACGCTGCCGCTGGGGGTGGAATCGCTGCCTCCTGCGGTGAGCGGGCCGGCGCCGATTGCCATGACACCGCCGGCGTCCGTGGCTCTGGTTACGTCGATGGAGGAGCCGCCACCTGCCCCGGCAACACCCCCGCCGATGGTGCCCCCGTCCATCCACCCGGCCCCCAAACCGGAGACGCCGCGCGCGGGCTGGCTGGCCCGGTTGAGCGCGGGGCTGCGCAAGACGGGCAGCAGCTTGGCCGGCGTCTTCAGCCGCACCAAGATCGACGACGCGCTCTACGAAGAGTTGGAAGAGGCCCTGCTGATGGCTGACGCGGGCGTCAAGGCAACCGAACAGCTGCTGGACGACCTCAAGCGCCGGGTGCGCGAGGCCCGCGTCACCGAGCCTCAAGCGGTCAAGGCGCTGCTGGTGGACGCGATCGCCGAGCTGCTGCGGCCGCTGGAGCGGCCGCTGGAGATTGGCCGTCACGCGCCCACCGTGATGATGGTGGTGGGTGTCAACGGTGCAGGCAAGACCACCAGCATTGGCAAGCTCACGCGCCACCTGCTGGAGGCCGAGCAAAAGGTGCTGATGGCGGCGGCCGACACCTTCCGTGCGGCTGCGCGCGAGCAGTTGGCGGTCTGGGCTCAGCGGGCGGATGGCAGTGGCGTGCAGGCTGCAGGTGCGGGCTGGGTGGACATCGTCAGCCAGCAAGGCGGAGACCCGGCTGCCGTGACCTTTGATGCCGTGGTGGCTGGCAAGGCGCGCGGCTGTGACGTGGTCATTGCCGACACCGCCGGCCGCTTGCCGACCCAGCTGCACTTGATGGAAGAGCTGAAAAAGATCAAGCGCGTGATCACCAAAGCCCAGCTTGACGCGCCGCACGAGGTGCTTCTGGTGGTGGATGGCAACACGGGCCAGAACGCGCTCACGCAGGTCAAGGCCTTTGACGATGCCTTGCAACTCACGGGCCTGATCGTCACCAAGCTGGATGGCACCGCCAAGGGCGGCGTGTTGGCCGCCATCGCCCGCGAGCGCCCCATCCCCGTCTACTTCATCGGCGTGGGGGAAAAGCTGGAGGATCTGCAGACCTTCAGCGCACGCGAGTTCGCGCAGGCTCTGCTGAGCTGAGCCGTAGCGGACTCGCAGAAGCCTCTGCTGAGCTGATCAAACAAACGGGGGCCTTGGCCCCCGTTTGTTTTCTGCGCTGCGGATTACATCCCGGGCAGGCCCGGCATGCCGCCTTTCATGCCGCCCAGCTTCTTCATCATTTTGAAGAGACCGCCGCCCTTCATCTTTTTCATCATGTCGCGCATTTGCTCGAACTGGTTGAGCAAGCGGTTGACGTCCTGCACCTGCACGCCCGCGCCCTTGGCGATGCGCTTCTTGCGCGTGGCCTTGATGATGTCGGGCTTGCGGCGCTCTTGCAGCGTCATCGAATGGATGATGCCGGTCATGCGGCGCATGTCTTTCTCGGCACGCTCCATCTCGCCCGCGCCGGCTTTGGCGGCGATCTGCGTGGGCAGTTTGTCCACGAGGCTCGAGAGGCCGCCCATCTTCTTCATTTGCTGCAACTGCAGCAGGAAGTCGTCGAGTGTGAAGGCGTCGCCGCTCTTGAGCTTCTCGGCCATGGCCTTGGCCGATTCCAGGTCCACGCCCTTGGTGACCTCTTCGACCAGGGCGACGATGTCGCCCATGCCCAGCACCCGGCCGGCGTGACGCTCGGCATCGAAGGCCTCTAGCCCGTCAATCTTCTCGCTCACCCCGGCGAACTTGATCGGCACGCCGGTGATGGCGCGCACCGACAGGGCCGCCCCGCCGCGCGAGTCGCCGTCCAACTTGGTGAGCACCACACCGGTCAGGGGCAGTGCCTCTTTGAAGGCTTTGGCCGTGTTGATGGCATCCTGGCCCTGCATCGCGTCGACGACAAACAAGGTCTCGACGGGCTTGACGGCCGCGTGCAGGTCGCGGATTTCGGCCATCAGGGCTTCGTCGATGGCCAGCCGGCCGGCGGTGTCGACCAGCAGCACATCAAAGTAGTGGCGGCGCGCGTGGTCCAGGGCCGCCAGAGCGATGTCTTGTGGCTTTTGGTCTGGCGTGGAGGGGAACCACTCGGCACCGGCCTGCTTGGTGACGGTCTTGAGCTGCTCGATGGCCGCCGGGCGGTAGACGTCGCCGCTAACCGTCAGCACCTTTTTCTTGCGCTTCTCGATCAGGTGCTTGGCCAGCTTGGCAGTGGTGGTGGTCTTGCCCGCGCCCTGCAGGCCGGCCATCAGGATGACGGCGGGGGGCTGGGTGTGCAGGTTGATGTCGCTGGCCCCGGGTTTGAGCTGGCCTTTGTCATCGAGCTCGCCCATGGTGGCGGCCAGCTCTTTGTGCACGATGCCCACGAGGGCTTGGCCCGGCGTGAGCGACCCCACCACCTCTTGGCCCAGGGCTTTGTCCTTGACGCGGGCGATGAAGTCCCGCACCACGGGCAGGGCCACGTCGGCTTCCAGCAAGGCCATGCGCACTTCGCGCAGCATCTCCTGGACGTTGGTTTCGGTGATGCGGGCCTGGCCGCGCATCGTTTTGACCAGCCGACTGAGGCGATCGGCAAGGGCGTTGGCCATGGGGTGCGGGGGCGCGAATGGGAGAGGGCGCCCGTAAACTAAAGCGCTGATTTTAGGGAGGGCCTGCGCCCTTTGAATTTCATGTGGCTCACAGGTTCGAGTGCGATTGCGGTGCTGGGCTTTTTGCTCGCGGCCTGGGGTGCGCGTCCGCACGATGAAAAGTGGATGCCGGCACTCTGGGTGGCGTGGGTTGCGCAAGGTGTGGCGCTGGTGCTGGACATCGGCGGCGTGGGGCAATTCCCTGCGGGCGCACGTTTTGGCTTTGCGCCGGCGCTGTCGCTGATGTTTTGGATCCTGTGGGCCGTGGTGCTCTTGGAGAGCCGCTTCGTTCCCTTGCACTTCATGCGCCGGGCGCTGGCCTTGGGGTCCGCGGTGGCTGTTGGCTTGGCGGTGGTGTTTCCCGGGCAAGTGCACCCGGCCCCGACGCCGTGGGCGCCCTTGCATTGGGTGCTGGGCTTGGTGTCCTACGGGATCTTGGCCACAGCCGTGTTGCACAGCATCCTGTTGTCACGGGCTGAGCGCCAGATGCGGCACCCCGTGGCAGGCGCGCCGGTTGTGGGGCTGCCCCTGTTGCGTCTGGAGCGCTTGACCTTTCAGTTTGTGGGGGCCGGGGTGGCGACGCTGACGGTGGCCTTGGCGCTGGGTGGGTTCTCTGGCGCCGTTTGGCGGTGGGACCACAAGACGGTGTTCTCGCTCTTGGCCTGGACGGTATTGGTGGGCCTGTTGGCGGGGCGGCATTGGCTGGGCTGGCGGGGGGGCAAGGCCAAACGCTGGCTGTACGCGGGCACCGGCTTGTTACTGATGGCGTATGTCGGCACCCGTTTTGTGCTGGAAGTGCTGTTGCGCCGGGGAGCTTGAGCATGATCATCCGCATTGCCCTGGTCCTGGGCCTGCTCTGGATCCTCTGGACGTTGTGGCGCAAGATGAGTCCCCGCCCCCCGTCGCCGCCCTCTACGGCAACGCGAGCTTCAAGCCCGGAGGCCATGAGCCGCTGCGCCGAATGCGGCGTCCACTTGCCCGAGAGTCAAGCCTTGCCCGGGCGTGGCGGTGTGTTCTGTTGTGCGGAACACCGCGAGCGCTTCGAGTCCCGTCAGCCGTGACTTGGGGCGCGCCGTTGGATCACGACTCGGGCCTGGATTCGCGCTGGGACGTCCGGCCGGAGCCTAACGACCCGGAAGGCGCGTTTCGTCGGCTCTTCACTACGTTCATGGCGGCGCGGGCTGCGCTCGGCTGTGTGCTGTTGCTGGCTGTGCTCAGCGGGGTGTGGCTGAACCGAGGCTTGCCCCCGGCGGTGATTGCCACGTGCGGCTTGTACGCCGTTTGGGTCCTGTGGGTGGCCCTGTGGCCGCCCCTGCGCGAAGGGGTGGCCTCGTCGGCTTTGCGTAGCCTGCGCAGTCGGCACTGGTGGGGCAGCATTGGGGCCGATGTGGTGGCCTTTACGGTGCTGCAGCCCGCGTTTGCCGAAGGGGGCTTGCCGGTGGCTGCACTCTATGTGCTGCCTATTTTGTCGGCGGGTGTGCTCAGCACTCGCCGCCTTGCCGTGGGGACCGCGGCGATGGCCACGCTGGGCCTGTTGGGGGGGCTGCTGTGGGCCGATCTGGCGGGGCGGGACAACGCCCAGTCCTTTTTGCAGGCCGGTCTGGCGGGCAGCGGGTATTTCGCCGTTTCTCTGCTCGCCTCAGAGATGGCCCAGCGGTTGGCCCGTGAACAGCGCAGCGCCCGCGGCAGTCTGGCTCTGGCCCGTCAGCAGGCGGCGTTGAACCAGTTGGTGATTGATGAAATGCAGGAGGGTGTGCTCGTGTTGGACGCGCACTGGCGGGTTCTGGCCGCCAACCCCGCCGCTCGGGCCTTGCTGGGGGAGGTTGATCCTGCGCCGGCGCCGCCGTTTGAGTTGACGGCAAAACCGGCCTGGCAGGGCCTGGTGGAGGCCGCACAGGACACCTTTGAGGGCTCGTTTGCGGCGCGCGATGTGGCCTTGAATTTTGCCCAGGCCCCCCCGCGCGCCCTGCGGGTGCGGGGTCGCCTCAGTGCCTCGGCGGAAGGCGGTTCCAGCTGTGTGCTGTTGCTGGAGGACCGCGCCACCTTGATGGCGCGCATGCGCCAAGAGCGCATGGCGGCGATGGGCCGCATGTCGGCGGGCGTGGCCCATGAAATTCGCAACCCGCTGGCCGCGATTTCTCAAGCCAATGCGTTGCTGGCCGAGGACTTGGCCGACCCCGGGGCGCAGCGACTCACCGGCCTGGTGTCGGCCAATGTGGCGCGCTTGAAGCGCATCGTCGACGACGTCATGGTGTTGGCCGCCGCCCCCGATGCCACCGTACCGGTTTTGGATTTGGGAAATTTGGCGGCCGAGGTGGCGCAGGAGTGGGCGCAAACCCAAGGTCTGACGGTGGGGGTGAGCCTGCGCCTAACCCGCCCGGATCAGCCTGTGAAGGGCCGATTTGATTCGGAGCACTGGCGGCGGGTGTTGGTGAACCTTTTGGACAACGCGTGGCGGCACGCCCAAGAAGCGGCGTTGGATGGGCAAGGACGGGCCGGGGCTTGGATTGGTCTGGCCGTTGAACCGGTGTCGGCGGGGGGCGCGGCGCGCATCCGGGTTTTCAATCCGGGCCCGCCCATTCGGCCGGAAGTCGAGCGCTATTTGTTTGAACCCTTTTACTCAACCCGCAGCCGGGGCTCCGGGCTCGGGTTGCACATCTGCCGCGAGTTGTGTGAGCGTTATGGCGCGGCCATCCGCTATCAGGCCGCAGTGTGGCAAGGGGTCGCGGGCAATGCGTTCGACGTGGTGTTGCCGCCTGACAATGCGACACCATGAGCCCCGCTGAACGCCTCCTGGTCATCGATGACGAACCCGACTTGCGCACGCTGTACGAGTTGACGCTGTTGCGCGACGGCCATGACGTGTTGAGTGCGGGAACCGTGGCGGAAGCCTTGGGCCTGTTGGCCGACGAACGCTTCACCGCCGTCATCACCGACATGCGTTTGCCCGATGGGACGGGCCTGGATGTCTTGGCATGGCTGGAGCGTCAGAACCGCACCGAGCGCGCCATCGTCATTACCGCGCACGGCTCCGCCGAGAACGCAGTCGAGGCGTTAAAGGCAGGTGCTTTTGATTACCTGACCAAACCCGTCGACTTGCGGCAATTCCGCAGCGTCGTGGCGACGGCCATCGGACGGGATGGGCCTGCGCGGCCATCGCGCCGGGAGGGCCCCGCCCCCGCGCGCGTGGGCGGAACGGCGTTGGACCGCTTGGCGGGGGATTCGCCCGCCATGACGCAGGTCCGTGAACTCATTCGCAAGGTGAGTCGCTCCATGGCGCCGGTGCTCTTGCAAGGGGAATCGGGGACGGGCAAAGAGGTGGTGGCGCGGGCCATTCATGGCGAGGGCGCGCGGGCCAGCCAGCCGTTTGTGGCGGTGAACTGCGGGGCCATTCCTGAAGCCCTGCTGGAGGCCGAGTTTTTTGGCTACCGCAAAGGCGCTTTTACGGGGGCCAATGAAGATCGTGAGGGCTTCTTCCAGGCCGCCCAAGGGGGCACGTTGTTTCTGGATGAAATCGGGGACTTGCCCCTGGCCATGCAGAGCAAGCTGTTGCGCGCCATTCAGGAGCGCTGCGTGCGGCCGGTGGGCGCTGTGGCCGAGGTGCCAGTGAACTTGCGAATCTTGAGCGCCACCCACAAGGACCTCGCTGCCGAAGTGGCGGCCGGCCGCTTCCGTCAAGACTTGTATTACCGCCTGAATGTCATCCAGATTCGGGTGCCCCCGCTGCGCGAGCGGCTCTCGGACTTGTCGGCGATCAGCGCGGCCTTGCTGGCGCGGATTGCTCACGATGCGGGGGTCAGCCCCATTCCCCGGTTAAGCGCCGGTGCCCTGGCCCGATTGCAGGGCTATGCCTTTCCCGGCAACGTGCGGGAACTCGAAAACGTGTTGCATCGGGCGTTGGCACTTTCTGGGGCCACGGAGTTGCAGGCCGACGATTTGGACCTGCCCGATGGGGTGAGCGGTGACGACTCCGGCTTTGGCGTTTTGGCCCCGGCGCAAGTCGTGACGCCGGCCAGCCCCGCCCCGGGAGAAGAGCCCTTGCCCAGTGATTTGCAGCACTACCTGGATGAAGTCGAGCGCCGCGTGCTGCAGCGCGCTCTGGCGGCCTGCCGGTTCAACCGAACTGCGGCCGGCGCCCGACTGGGCCTGTCGCTGCGCCAAATGCGGTACCGAATGGCGCGTCTGGGCATTCAGGTGGATGACGCGGAAAGCAGCGCGTGAGCGCGGTGGATCGGCCCCAGCAGACTTGGGCGGACGGTTGGTGGGCCCCGGCCCGGCGCGTCCCCTCGCCCCATCACAACGCCCGTCCGCACGGGGTCGCGGTCGAGGGCGTGGTGTTGCATTCCATCAGCCTACCGGCCGGTTCGTATGGTGGGCCGGAAGTCGAAGACTTGTTCCTGAACCGGCTGGACCTGAGCGCCCATGAGAGCTTTGAGAGCCTGCGCGGCTTGCAGGTGTCGGCCCACTTCTTTATCCGCCGCGAGGGCGCCTGCCTGCAATTTGTTCCAGTGCAAGCGCGGGCCTGGCATGCGGGCCGCTCCAGTTTTCTGGGCCGCGAGAACTGCAACGACTTCACCGTCGGCATCGAGCTCGAAGGCCTGGAGGGCCACGCCTTCGAGCCGGCGCAATACCGCTCGTTGGTGCGCCTGCTGCGGGCGTTGCGCCAGGTGATCCCCCTGCGTTGGGTCGCCGGCCACGAGCACATTGCCCCCGGCCGCAAGGGTGACCCGGGGCCCGGGTTTGATTGGGCTGGGCTGCAGCGTCGGCTGCGCTGGAGTGCGGGGCGGTTTCCGTTCGCCTGAAAGGGGTCGCCGCAATGTCGAGGCGGCTCGGCGACCGCGTTACTTCTTGCCCGAAGGCGAGTCCGGGCTACGCAGCCAAGAGTAAATGAGCACTTCGACCACGCACTCCAGCACACCGGAGCAAGCGCGCGAGGCTTCGCGAGCCTGGACATTGGCCCGTTGTTGCGCCGTTTCGCCGGCCCCTGTAGCGCCTGCCCGTCGGTACTCGTCGGCCGCCTGCTGACTGCGAGCGGCTTCTGTTGAGTGGGTTTGAGCGCCGGGGGTCACGGCGCAGCCCCCCAGAGCAAGGGCCAAAGCCGCCGTGATGAGCGCGTTTCGCGCGCAACGAAGTTGAAGCATGTCGCTCATGTTTGCCTTGCGTCTCACGGCGCCACGGGCACCGGGCGAACTTCAGCCTGCAACCAAAAATCGCCTTCGCACTTCCACTTGTCCGTGTGGTGGGTCAGATGGTTGACTACCAATCGCAAATTTCGCCTCAATTGTTCCTTTTGGCTCGGATCACCCTTGTCTTCCCCGTACTTGATGCTCACCTGTCGCTGCCCAACGGACTTTCCAGCCTTTAGCTCGGTGGAGTAGTGCAGGCTGATCCCCTCTGGCCACAGGTCGGGCACGCGGACGTTGCGAATTGTTGTTTCGGTGCACACGCCGCCCGTCAAGTTGTGAACCTCAAATTGCAAGGTGAGCACCTTGGTTTGCATTGGCGCGGGCGCTGCTGGGCTTTCTTGCGCCTGAGCGACTGCTGGTGCGAAAAAGCCCACGGCCGTGGCGGCCGCGATCGCGAAAAACGTGTTCTTCATCGATTCCCCCTGACTTTGTTGAGTCGACACCGGGGCAGTGATCCGCCCCGATGCCCAGTGCCGCCGTAGCTCAATGCCGGAAATGCCGCACGCCCGTGAACACCATGGCGATGCCGCGTTCGTTGGCGGCGGCGATGACTTCTTCGTCGCGCATCGAACCGCCCGGCTGGATGACGCAGCTGGCGCCCGCGTCGGCCAGCACATCCAGGCCGTCGCGGAAGGGGAAGAAGGCGTCGCTGGCCACGGCCGAGCCCTGCAGGCTCAAGCTGGCATTGGCGGCCTTGATCGCGGCAATCTTGGTGGAGTCCACGCGGCTCATTTGGCCCGCGCCCACGCCCAGGGTCATGCCGCCGCCGCAGAAGACGATGGCGTTGCTCTTGACGTACTGGGCCACGTTCCAGGCGAACATCAGATCGTCCAGTTGTTGCTCGGTGGGCTTGAGCGTGGTGACGACCTTCAGGTCTTCGCGCTTCAGGAAGTGGTTGTCGGCGGTTTGCACCAAGAGCCCCGAACCCACGCGCTTGACGTCTTGGGCGTTGCGGCCTTGCAGCCAGGGCGTATCACCACCGGCGGGCAGCTCGATCTGCAGCAGGCGCACGTTGACCTTGCTCTTAAAGACGGCCAGAGCTTCAGCGGTGAAGGCCGGGGCCATCAGCACTTCGACAAACTGCTTGGCCACCAGCTCGGCTGCGGCGCCGTCCACCGGGCGGTTGAAGGCGATGATGCCGCCGAAGGCGCTGGTGGGGTCGGTCTTGAAGGCCTTGCTGTAGGCCTCGGCCGGGGTGGCGGCCACGGCCACGCCGCAGGGGTTGGCGTGCTTGATGATCACGCAAGCGGGCGCTTCGAAACTCTTCACGCACTCCCAGGCGGCGTCGGCGTCGGCGATGTTGTTGTAGCTGAGCTCCTTGCCCTGCAACTGCTTGCCCGTCACCAGCGAGCCGGGGGCGGGGTAGAGGTCGCGGTAGAGCGCGGCGGTTTGGTGGCTGTTCTCGCCGTAGCGCAGGTCTTGCACCTTGATGAAGCTGCTGTTCATCTGGCCGGGGTACTCGGCCAAGCTGCCATCGCCCTGCACGCTGGAGAGGTAGTTGCTGATGGCCGCGTCGTACTGGGCGATGCGGTTGAAGGCGGCGATGCTGAGTTGGAAGCGCGTGGTGGCTTGCAGACCGCCGGCCTTGAGCTCCGCCAGCACCTGGGCGTACTGGGCGGCATCCGTCAGCACGGCGACGTCCTTCCAGTTCTTGGCGGCGCTGCGCACCATGGCAGGGCCACCGATGTCGATGTTTTCGATCGCGTCTTCCAGCGTGCAGCCTTCTTTTGCAACGGTGGCCTCAAACGGGTAGAGGTTGACGGCCAGGATATCGATGCGGGTGATGCCGTGCTTTTGCATGGCGGCCACGTGCTCGGGCACGTCGCTGCGCGCCAGCAGGCCGCCGTGGATCTTGGGGTGCAGTGTCTTGACGCGGCCGTCCATCATTTCGGGGAAGCCGGTGTGCTCGGCCACTTCGGTGACGGGCAGACCGTTGTCCATCAAGAGCTTGGCGGTGCCGCCGGTGGAGAGCAGTTTGCAGCCCAGGGCGTGCAGCCCTTGGGCGAATTCGAGGATGCCGGTCTTGTCGGAGACGGACAGCAGGGCGGTCAGGGCCATGGTGATGCGGATGAAGTTGAGGAAAGGGAAGGGGCGCGAGTGGCTTCGCGCGGCTTAGAGCAGTCCGTGATCGGCGAGTTTGCGGCGCAGGGTGTTGCGGTTGATGCCAAGCCATTCGGCGGCGCGGCTTTGGTTGCCATCGCAGCGGGCCATCACCACGTCGAGCAGGGGCTTTTCCACCAGCTTGACCACCATCTCGTGCAGCGAGTGCGGGGTCTCGCCGTCGAGGTCGCGAAAGTAGGCATCGAGGTTCTCGCGCACGCAAGCATCGAGGGGTTTGGGTGTCATCGGGTCTTCTTCTTGTGGGTTCGGGCTCAGGCGCACGCCCGCGCTGGCTCGGGGAGCAGGTCAGGGCTGAGGGGGGCCGTCTCGTTGGCCGCAGGCCAGCGCTCAAACTGCTGCCCCAGGCGATCCAGCGTGCTCTGAAGCCAGGCTTTTTGCGCGGCGCTGGTTTCCAATTGGTTCATCTGTTGGCGCAGGTCTTCGCCGGCGGGCAGGCTTTTGAGCGCCCAGCCAATGTGCTTGCGGGCGCTGCGGGTGCCGGTGAACTCGCCGTACAGGCTGTAGTGCTCGTCCAGGTGTTCGAGCAGCCACGCCAGCACCTCGGGCACGCGGGGCCGCTCACGGTGCTGACCGGTGGCCAGAAAGTGGAGGATGTCGCCAAAGATCCAAGGCTGCCCCTGCGCGGCGCGGCCGATCATCAGGGCGTCGGCGCCGGTGGCGGCCAGTACGGCCCGCGCCTTTTGCGGTGAGTCGATGTCCCCATTGGCGACGACCGGAATGGACAGGGCCTGTTTGACCGCTGCAATCGTGTCGTACTCCGCTTCGCCCCCGTAGCCCTGCTCCCGGGTGCGGCCATGGATGGTGAGCATTTGGATGCCTGCAGCTTCGGCCTTGCGGGCCAAGGAGAGCGCGTTTTTGTGGGCTTGGCACCAGCCGGTGCGCATCTTGAGCGTCACGGGCACAGCACCGGCCGCGTCCACCACCGCATCGACGATGGCCAGGGCCAGGCTTTCGTCCTGCATCAGCGCGGAGCCCGCCCACTTGGTGCAGACCTTCTTGGCTGGACAGCCCATGTTGATGTCAATGATCTGGGCCCCGCGCTCGATGTTGTAGCGCGTGGCCTCGGCCATCTGAGTGGGGTCCACGCCGGCGATCTGCACCGCGATCGGGGCTGATTCACCTTGATGGTCCGCGCGCCGGCTGGTCTTGAGGCTGTTCCACAGGGCCTTCTGGCTGGTCACCATCTCACTGACGGCGTGACCGGCCCCCAAGCGCTTGCACAGTTTGCGAAAGGGGCGGTCCGTCACCCCGGCCATGGGCGCCACGAACAGCCGGTTGGGCAGCGTGTGGGGGCCAAGGGAGAGCGGGGTGGAGAGCAAGGAAGGGCTGCCTAAAAAAAGGGCAACAGTTTACCTGGGTGCCTTTGGTTGCCTGGGCGCGGGCGGAGCCCGTCAGAATGCCGCCACCATGGAAGCTTGGTTCTTGTCCCAACTGCACGCCTTTTTGGCTTGGTTCGCCTTGCCCACGGTGGGCTTGCCGGCCGTGTTTTTGATCGCCCTGGTGTCCGCCACCTTGCTGCCGATGGGTTCGGAGCCGGTGGTGTTCGCCCTCGTCAAGGCCGATCCCAGCCTGTTCTGGCCCGCTGTCTTGGTGGCCACAGCCGGTAACACCCTCGGCGGGGGCATCAGTTGGGCCATGGGCTGGGGGGCTGAGCGCGGCTATGAGCGCTGGCGCCACCACGCGCCGCGCAACCCCCGCCTGCTGCAGTTGATGCAGCGGTTCGGGCCCAAGGCCTGTTTGTTGTCTTGGTTGCCTCTGGTGGGCGACCCGCTGTGTGCCGTCGCGGGCTGGCTGCGCCTGCCGTTTTGGCCTTGCCTGGTTTATATGGCCATAGGCAAGCTGGCCCGCTACGTGTTGATGACGGCGGTTTTGATGGGCTTGTTCCCGGGGGCGCTGTCCACGGGTTGAGCGCGCCTACGCGCAAGCGCGCCTACGCGCAAGCGCGCATCAACCCCGCGGCCGCGGCCCGTCCGGTGGCCAAGCTGGCCGTGAGCAGGTAGCCGCCGGTCGGGGCCTCCCAGTCCAGCATCTCGCCCGCTACGAAGATGCGTGGGCAGGACTTGAGTTGGTACCCCTCGTCCAGCGCGGCCCAGGCCACGCCCCCGGCGGTGCTGATGGCCTCGTCGATGGGGCGCGTTCGCACCAGGGTGAGGGGCAGGGCTTTGAGCGCTTCGGCCAAGCGCGTGGGGTCCTTCACCGCGGGGCCCAGCACTTCGTGCAGCAGGGCGGTCTTGAGCCCCTGCAGCTTGAATTGACTCTTGAGAAAACTCGCGAAGGATTTGCTGCCCACGCCCCGGTGGAGCAGGCTGCGCACCTTTTCGGGCGGGGTTTGCGGGAGCAGATCCAGGTGCAGCGTGGCCGTGCCGTCCCGGGCCAGGGCCTCGCGCAGCGGGCGGCTGGCGGCGTAGACCAAGCTGCCTTCGATGCCGGTGGCGGTCAGCACGAACTCACCCTGCTGGTCAAAGCCTTGGAAGGCGAGCCGAACCGGCTTGATGGGCTGGCCCGCGTGGTGCTGAACCAGGTAGTCGCTCCAACCGCCTTGCACATCAAAACCGCAGTTGGCGGGCTGCAGCGGCGCCACTGCCACGCCGCGTGCGGCGAGCCAGGGCACCCAGGCGCCATCTGACCCCAGGCGCGCCCAGCTGGCGCCGCCCAGGGCGAGGAGGGTGGGCTGGGCCGGCCATTCCACGGGACCCGCAGGGGTGTCAAAGCGCAGATCGCCGGTGTCGGTCCAGCCCCGCCAGCGGTGCCGCATGTGAAAACGCACGCCCTGTTCGCGCAACCGGTGCAACCACGCGCGAAGCAGGGGAGCTGCCTTCATGTCGGTGGGAAACACCCGGCCCGAGGTGCCGACAAAGGTGCTGATGCCCAAATCGGCGGCCCAGGCCCGCAGTGCGTCTGGCCCGAAAGCTTCCAGGGCCGGGTGAAGGGGCTGTGCTCGCGCGCCGAAACGGCTCAGAAAGCGCTCAAAAGGCTCGGAGTGCGTGAGGTTGAGCCCCCCGCGCCCTGCGAGCAGGAATTTGCGGCCCACCGAAGGCATCGCGTCAAAGAGATCCACGGTCCAGCCCGCGGCGCTGAGCACTTCAGCCGCGGCCAGGCCCGCGGGGCCACCGCCAATCACAACGGCGGAATGAGGGGAGGGGCACTGCATGCCTGCATCATCGCCGCGATACAGGCCGCCCATACGCTGCGGCTGGCGGTGACTTCTGCCGCGCCAGGGCGCTGCCCCGAGAATGCGGTTTTCGCCCTCTTGCGCTCCAACATGACTGCTTACACCGAACTGGTTCGCCGCTACCAACGCCTGCACAAGCTCTCGCACCTGCAGAGCATTGCGTCCTGGGACCAACAATCTTTCATGCCACCCAAGGGCAACGAGGCGCGTGCCGCGGCGATGGCGGAGATGGGCGGCTTGCTGCATGAACTGGCCACGGCCCCGGAACTGGCGGGCCTGCTCCAGCAAGCCGAAGGCGAGAGCCTGGGTGACTTCGAACGCGCCTCGGTGCGGGAGATGAAGCGCAGCTGGCGCGCCAGCAATGCCCTGCCGCAGGCCCTGGTGGAGCAACTCAGTCTGGCCACATCGCGCAGCGGCCACGCCTGGCGCGAGCAGCGCAAGGCCAACGATTGGGCCGGGCACCTGCCCAATTTGAAAGAGGTGGTGCGCCTGACGCGCGAAGCGGCGGCCTGCCTGAGCCAAGCCACGGGGCTGTCGAAGTACGACGCGCTGCTCGACCAGTACGAACCCGGCATGCGCAGCAGCGAGATTGCGCGCGTTTTCGGTGACCTGCGCCAGTGGTTGCCCGGCCTGATCAAGGCCGTGCAAACCCAGCAAGCGAACGAAACGGTCATCCAACCCGTGGGCCCCTTCCCCAAGGCGGCGCAGCGCGAGCTGGGCTTGGCGGCCATGAAGCTGATGGGCTTTGACTTCGAGGCGGGGCGTTTGGATGAAAGCGCCCACCCGTTTTGTGGCGGCGTGCCCGAGGATGTGCGCATGACCACGCGCTACAGCGAGGACGACGCCCTGCCCGCACTGATGGGGGTGATCCACGAGACGGGCCATGGCCGCTACGAGCAGAACCTGCCGCGCGAGTGGCTGGGCCTGCCGATCGCCAATGCACGTTCGATGGGCTTGCACGAAAGCCAGTCGCTGAGTTTCGAGATGCAGCTGGGCAGCCATCCGGGCTTTGCGCAGCAGCTGTCGCCCTTGCTGATGAAGCACCTGGGCGCCCAACCTGCGTGGGAGCCCGAAAACCTGCACAAGCTCCTGACCCGCGTGAAGCCCGGCTTCATTCGCGTCGATGCGGACGAGGTCACGTACCCCTGCCACGTGATTCTGCGGTTTGAAATCGAAAAGGCGCTGGTCGAGGGCGAGATCGAGTGCGAGGACATTCCCGACCTGTGGGCGACCAAGATGCAGGAGCTGCTCGGCATCGACACCGTGGGCAACTACCGCAACGGCTGCATGCAGGACGTGCACTGGCCCGAGGGCCTGATTGGCTATTTCCCCTGCTACACGCTGGGGGCCATGTATGCGGCCCAGTGGTTTGCCACCATGCGTCGCGACATCGCTGGGCTGGACGCTGGCATTGCCCGCGGCGAGCTGCAACCGGTGTTCGATTGGCTGCAGGCCAAGGTCTGGAGCCAGGGCTCGCGCTGGGAAACGCCGGAGCTGGTGCAACGCGCCAGCGGCGAAGCGCTCAACCCGGCGCACTTCCAGGCCCACTTGCGGGCGCGCTACCTCGGCTGAGACTGCGGAGCGGCCAACAAGAACGGGCGCCGCGGCGCCCGTTCTTGTTGTGGATTGAACCGCCTCAGTCCGCGATGGCCGACTTCGGGTTGCGCATCTGGGCGCGAAGCAGCAGGCCCGGCTCCAGTTTCAGGTTGACGTTGCGCGGCGGGATGGGGCTCTGGAACCAGCGCTCATAGATCTTCTGGTATTCGCCCGTGACAAAGATCCGACTCAGCTCTTTGTTCACGGCGCGCTGGAAGTCAGCGTCCCCTTTGCGAATCATCAGCGCGTAGGGTTCGACCGACAGCGGCTCGCCCACGATTTCCCAGGCTCGCGGGTTGCGGTCTTGGGCACGAATGCCCACCAGCAACACGTTCCCCAAGGCCCAGGCGTCAGCCTTCCCACTGTTGAGATGCGTGAAGGACTCCGCCTGGTCTTTGGCGTCGAGGGTCTTGTACGCCAACCCTTTGGTGAGCTTGTGTTGGCTCATCACCGCTTTGGCTGTGGTGCCTTGGGTGAAACTCACGGTGCGCTTGTTGATGTCCGGCCAGTCTTTGATGCCAGCGTTGACGCGGGTCATCATCTGCACGCCTGCAAAAAAGATGTGGTGGCTGAAGTTGACGTTGTCGCGGCGCGCCCGGGTGTCCGTGCTGGTGGCGCACTCCAAATCGATCTTGCCGCTGTTCACCGCCTTCTCGGCGTCGTTGGCCGCGACGGGGACGAAGCGCACATTGAGGTTGGCGAGCTTGAGTTCTTGCTTCAAGCCTTGTGCCACGGCGCGGCACAGGTCGATGGAAAGCCCCACCGGATCCCGCTGCCCAGGCACGTTGTAGGAAAACGGCATGGCGTTTTCGCGGTAGCCCACGGTGAGGGTTCCGCCTTGAATTCGAGAAAGGGTTTGCCCTTGAGCGGTGGCGATCAAGAGAAGTCCCAATCCACCGAGCACTTGTTTTTTCAACTCACGCATGTCCAGCCTTTTCCGTGACGGCGCTGCGCGGCGAATGTAGCGTCTCCAATCACCCCCCCAGGGAGGGGGTTGCCCCGATAAGAACCCGAATGTGAACTCTAAAAGGGCCCAGCCCTTTCGCCCCTTTAGGCATTGAGCGAGCCGGATTGCTCGATTCGGCTTTCCAG
Organism: Inhella gelatinilytica; assembly: GCF_016093295.1. Classification (GTDB taxonomy): domain Bacteria; phylum Pseudomonadota; class Gammaproteobacteria; order Burkholderiales; family Burkholderiaceae_C; genus Inhella; species Inhella gelatinilytica. The sequence continues at coordinate 231,602 of NZ_JAEDAL010000002.1, forward strand.
CAGGTTCAGGACCTGATCGAGTTGCAGGAGTGCGCGCTCGGTCGGGGTGTGGCTGGGGGTATCCCACACCCGCACCAGGACCTGCGTTGGATCCATCAGCCGGTCCACCTGCAGCGTCAGACCATGGCGGGCCAACACCGGCGCCAGTTTGGGGGCTCGGTGCAGCAGGTCGGCGCGGGTGGCTTGATAGGCGTGTTCGGCCAGCTCCCGGCGGTGACGGTAGCTGAACGTGTTGGCCAAAAAGAGCTCCGCGTCACGGTGATCGGGTTCGAAGAACACGATGTCTGTCTTCGGGTGGCTCTTGGTGTAGGCCTTCATCCCCAACTCCAGACGCGAATGGATCAGCGAGCGGAGCATTTGGCTCAGCACCACCGGCATGCCCCCATCAACGAGTTTGGGAATGCGCGGCTTGGCCCGCAGGTGCATGTCCCCGCCGCTCACCTCGTACGGCACGAGCGGGTTGACCATGAAGAGCAAGTCCAAGCCCTCTTCGAGCAACAGGCTGGCATGCACGGTCTTCTTGAGGGCGCCGTCCACCAAAAAATGGCCGTCGATCTCAACGGGGGGATACAGGCCCGGCAGCGCCGCGCTGGCCTGCACGGCGCGGCTGATGGGCACATGGTCCCAGCCCGGACGACCGAAGGCCACGGTTTCGCCCGAGTCCAAATCGGTGGCAACCAGCAGCAGGCGTTTCTTGAGGTCGCGGAAGTCGTCGCTGCGACCCGGACGCTGGAACATATCCCGCAACTGTCTCGCCAGTTGATCGCTGTTCAGCCAGCCCGTGGGCAGGGCCGCGCCGAGCAGCTCCAGCGCTCCCAGGGCCGACCGCTTCTCCACCAAGACGCGCCACAACGCCTCACCGGCCAAGGACGGCAGCTTGTGCAGGCGCCGGCTGAGTTCTTCCCAGTTCGGGTGCAGCAGGACCTTCGGGTCGAAGTGATCGGGGGCTGCGGAGCTGTTCTCAATGAAGCCCGCGCACAGCTGGGAGGGGGTAAGGCCGTTGGCCAAGCAAGAAGCAATGATGCCGCCCGCACTCACGCCGATGTAGCTGGTGCAGTCGGCGAAATCAAGGCCTTCGATGGACTGCTCCAGCGCGCACAGGGCACCGACCTCATAGATGGCACCCAAGGGTCCGCCGCCCGCCAAGGCCAAGCCGATACGGGGGGCAGGTTTGGAGCGTCGGCTTCGAGTCGTCATGAATGCACTGTAGAGCGTGGATGGTGGCCAAGGCCTAGTGACAAGACCTAAACGATAACGCCGTGAAACCGTCCCAGCGAAAGGGTGCGGTTTTCACGGCGCGGTCTGCCCTGCCCAGCTTGGAGTGCCGGGCAATGGACTTAGGCCTGCGGCGCGTCGGCGGCCGGTGCGGCCGTCGGCTTGGCGACCACCGCGGGCTTGGCTGCCTTCTTCACAGTCGCCTTCTTGGCCGGAGCGGCCTTGGCTTCTACGGCTTTCTTAGCCGGCGCGGGCTTGGCGGCCGCCTTCTTCAGCGGAGCCTTTTTGGCGGGCGCTTTGTCAGCGGCTGCCTTTTTGGGTTCTGCCTTGGCAACGGGTTTGGCCGCGGGCTTGGCTGCCGGCTTTTTGGCCACTGTTTGCTTGACCGGCGCGAACCCGACGGCCGTCGACAGTGCGTCGATGCGGGCGATCAGGGCCGAGATGTCCTTGCCGCTGGGCACGCCCAAGCTCTTCAAGGCGCGAGCCACGCGCTCTTCAAAAATCGATTCCAGCTTGTCCCAATGCTGGCCGGCCTTGGCGCCCACTTCCGTGGCCACGCCGGTCATCTTTTCAGCGACCGCGCCAAACTTCTTTTCAGCCAGCGTTTGGGTCTTTTGTTGCAGGGTCATGCCTTCTTTCACCAAGGTGTCAAAGACCTTGGTGCCTTCGCCTTGTGCCTTGCTAAAAGCGGCCAAACCGGCGGCCCAGATTTGCTGCGCCGAATCACGCACGCCTTGCGCCACGTGGCCGTCCAGCAGGGCGGCGGGGTTGAAGCCGTTCATCGGGGCTGCGGCTTTCTTGTTTGCCATCTTCTGCAGTTTCTTGACCATTGAAATCTCCTGACACGGGGGGATCGCCGCAGCACCTACCGCGACGCTGGGCTCACTATAGGCGGCGGCCCTGCGCTTGGGGGGGGCGCTTCCTAGTGTGGGGGCTCTATGCCAAAGCGAAGTTTCCCAGGGGGCAAACCGGGGGGAAACGCGGGCGCACAAGCGCCGTCCGGTGATGACAATGATCCGAAGGTCGAGCGGTTGCGTTCGCGGTACAGGAGGCCTTCATGCGGTATTTCGTAACGGGTGCGACGGGCTTCATCGGCAAGCGCTTGGTCAAGCGCTTGCTGGCCCGGCGGGGCAGCGTGGTGTACTTTTTGATCCGGGAGTCCAGTCGCGACAAACTGGAGTCGCTGTGGGCGTACTGGGGGGTGAGCAAGACGCGCGCCGTGCCAGTGTTTGGGGACCTGACGCGCAAGCGGCTGGGCGTGGAGGCCAGCGCGCTCAAATCTCTGAAAGGCCAGATTGATCACGCGTTTCACTTGGCCGCGGTCTACGACATGACGGCCGATGCGCAGAGCCAGCAAGCCGCCAACATTGAGGGCACCCGGCACTTCCTCGAATTGGCCCAAGCGGTGGAGGCGGGCCATGTTCACCATGTTTCCAGCATCGCCGCGGCGGGGCTCTACGAAGGGGTGTTTCGGGAGGATATGTTTGCGGAGGCCGAAGGGCTGGAGCATCCGTACTTTCAAACCAAACACGAGTCCGAAAAGCTCGTGCGCGACCACTGCAAACGCCCGTGGACGGTGTACCGACCCGCCATGGTGGTGGGGGACTCCCGAACCGGTGAGATGGACAAGATCGATGGCCCCTACTATTTTTTCAAGCCCATCCAGCGTTTGCGCCAGTGGCTGCCGCCCTGGTTTCCCATGGTGGGTTTGGAGGGCGGGCGGATCAACATCGTGCCGGTGGACTTCGTGGTCGCCGCCCTGGACCACCTCAGTCATCAGGTCAAGCGGGGGGGCGGGTGCTACCACCTGGTCGATCCCAAGGGCTATCGGGTGGGCGATGTTTTGGACATTTTGGGGCGGGCGGCCCATGCTCCCAAGATGAATGTTTTTGTAAACGCGGCACTGCTGGGCTTCATTCCGAACCCGATCCGCAAAGGCCTGCTGGCGCTGAGCCCCGTGCGTCGCGTGAAGGACGCCCTGTTGGATGACCTGGGGCTGCCCGAGGACTTGTTGCCGTTCATCAACTACCCCACGCGTTTTGATTGCCGCGAGACACTCAAGGCTCTGGAGGGCAGTGGCATTGAGTGCCCCGACTTGCACGATTACGCCTGGCGCCTGTGGGATTACTGGGAGCGGCATCTCGACCCGGATCTGCACATTGACCGCACGTTGCGCGGCACCGTGGCGGGCAAGGTGGTCCTGGTAACCGGGGGCAGTTCGGGGATCGGTTTGGCCGCTGCGAAGAAGTTCGCCGAGGCGGGTGCCATCACCGTGATTTGCGCGCGTGATGAGGACAAACTCAAGAGCGCTGTGGAGGAAATCGAAGCGACCGCCGGTCGGGGCGCCAAGGTGTTGGCCCGCAGTGCGGACATTGCCAGCGCTGAGAGTTGCGCGGAACTGATCGCCTGGCTCGACGCGGAGTTGGGCGGTGTGGACTTTTTAATCAACAACGCGGGCCGCTCGATCCGACGCGCCATTGAGAACAGCTACGACCGATTCCATGACTTCGAGCGCACCATGCAGCTCAACTACTTCGGTTGCTTGCGGGTCACGCTCGGTCTGCTGCCCGGCATGGTCAAGAAACGCAAGGGCCATGTGGTCAACATCAGCTCCATTGGCGTGCTCACCAATGCCCCGCGATTCTCAGCCTACGTGGCGAGCAAAGCCGCTTTGGATGCCTGGACCCGCTGTGCGGCCAGTGAGTACGCCGATCAAGGCGTGACCTTCACCACCATCAACATGCCCTTGGTGCGCACCCCCATGATCGCGCCCACCCAGATCTACAACAACGTTCCGACGCTCAGCCCCGAGCAGGCGGCCGACATGGTGGCCCAGGCTTGCATCCAAAAACCCGTTCGCATCGCCACGCGACTGGGCAAGACCGGCGAGGTGCTGCACGCGGTGGCGCCGCGCGTGGCGCAAATCGTCATGAACACCAGTTTCCGCATGTTCCCGGACAGCGATGCGGCCCGTGCTGAAGCCCCCGCGGGCCCGGTGTCCAAACTGAAGCGCTTTGCCAAGCCCAAGCCGCAGCTCAGCCCGGAAGCCATGGCCTTGCAACAGATGATGCGTGGCATTCATTTTTAGACCTGACGATGCGCCGGCATGTCTTAACGCTGGGCTTGGTGGCGAGCTGTGGTTGGGCCGGGTCAATGCCCCTGGGGCCCGGGAACTTGGGCCTGATTCGATTTCCCCGGCCGTCGCGCGAATTTGACCCTGCCACCTGGTACCCCCTTCAAGTGCTTCGGGCGGCACTGGAAAGCAGCCGATCGGTCTTCCAGTTGCTGCCCAGTGCTTCGGTGATGGTGCAGTCCCGTACGTTGCTCGAGTTGGCCAATGCCTCGGGGCTCATCGACGTGGGGTGGGGCATGACAAACCTGGAGCGTGAGCGGGCGCTGCTGCCGGTGCGAATCCCCCTGCACAAGGGGCTGTTTGGATGGCGGGTGTTGCTGGTTCGACCGGACAAGGCGGATGCCTTCTCCCAGGTCACCCGGTTGAGTGATTTGAGGCGATTCCGATTGGCCCAAGCGGCCCACTGGCCGGATACGGAAATTCTTCGTGCCAACGGTCTACCGGTCGTGACCTCGTCCCACTACGAGTCTTTGTTCGGGTTGCTGGTCCAGGGGAAAGTGGATGCATTTCCTCGATCAGTTGCCGAGGTGTGGCGGGAAGTGGGTCGGCGAGGGGAGGCGTTGGCGGTGGAGCCCACATTGGCGCTGCATTACCGGGCACCGATTTACTTTTTTGTGCGCCGAGATCGACCTGAACTGGCGGATGCTCTGGAAACCGGTCTGCGGGACATGCAACGCAGTGGTCGCTTCGAGAGGCTGTTCCAGCAGCAGCACGATGCGGATCTGCAACGATCTCAATTGGCAGCACGGCACATCATTGAGTTGGACAACCCGGGCTTGCCGCCCAAGACACCGGTTCACGAGGCCGATCTTTGGTTTCGACCGTAGCCGCACCCAGACGGCAGCATCAATAGTGTGGCGGTCGCTCGTCAGCCTGGGACCCAAGGCTGCTGGGCCGGTCTTGATCGCGCAGCTGCTGTCTCAGGGCCTGCAGCTCGCGTTGTAGGGCGTCGAGCTGGCGCTGCTGCTGCGCGACCACGGTGTTGAGCTGCTCCAGCAGGTCATCGGCAAAGCTGGCCTTGATCTCCAGCTCGGTGACGCGGGCTTCGGTGTCGGAAGTCATGCGGCATTGTCCTGCTTGTCTCAGCAAGAGAAAGCGCCGAGCATGCGGCATGCCCCAGATTGAGTTCACCCCCCAGCTGCGCCGCTTCACTGCCACCCCGAGTGTGGCTTGTGCGGCGCACAGCTTGGGGGCTGCGCTGGAGGCTGCCTTTGCCGTCAACCCGGCGCTGCGCGGCTACGTGCTGGACGACCAAGGGGCGTTGCGTTTTCATGTGGCGGTGTTCGTCGATGGGCGCCGCTGTTTGGACCTGAACCAGCCCTTGCAGCCCGACAGCCGCGTCCACGTGCTGCAGGCGCTCAGTGGCGGCTGAACTGGAGTGAGTCATGACACGAGACGACCGCGCCTGGGTGGCGACCCGCAAAGGCCTGTTTGAACTGCAGCGACAAGGCCCCGACGCCTGGTCGATCGCGCGGGTCAGCTTTCTGGCGGAGCCCGTCAGCATGGTCCTGCCCCCCGATGCCAGCGGCTTCATGCTCGCGGCGCTGAACCTCGGGCACTTTGGCGTCAAGCTGCACGGCAGCGACGACGCCGGGGCGAGCTGGCGGGAGCTGGCTTGCCCCGCCTACCCGGCGCAACCCGAGGAGCCGAAGCAACCCTTCCCCTGGAAGCTCGGTCTGATCTGGAGCCTGGAGCGCGCCGTGGACGGCAGCCTCTGGTGCGGAACCCTGCCCGGCGGCCTGTTCGTCTCACGCGACCGCGGCGCGAGTTGGCAACTGGTGGACCCCCTGTGGAACCTGCCGCAGCGCCTGGAGTGGTTCGGCGGCGGTTACCCCGAGCCCGGCATCCATTCCATTTGCCCGCACCCGCAGGACGCGAACGACCTGCTGGTCGGCATCAGCTGCGGCGGCGTCTGGCGCACGCGGGATGGCGGCGCCAGCTGGAGCGTGCACACCCAGGGCATGCGAGCCGACTTCATGCCGCCCGAGCGCCAGGGCGACCCCAACATTCAGGACCCGCACCGCGTGCAGCGCTGCGCCGCCGCCCCCGACGTGCTGTGGACCCAGCACCACTGCGGCATCTGGCGCAGCGCCGACCACGGGGCTCTGTGGCAGGAACTCAAGCCCGCGCCCTCCAGCTTTGGTTTTGCGGTCGCGGCCCACCCGCAGGACCCCAACACCGCCTGGTTTGCCCCGGCGGTTAAGGACGAGCGCCGCATACCGGTGGACGCCGCCCTCTGCGTCACCCGCACACGCGACGGCGGCCACAGCTTCGAGACCTTGCGCCACGGCCTGCCGCAGCAGCACTGCTACGACCTGGTCTACCGCCACGGCCTGGACGTGAGTGCCGATGGCACCAGCCTGCTGATGGGCAGCACCACCGGCAGCCTGTGGGCCAGTGGCGATGGCGGCGACCGCTGGCAAACTGTTTCGGCGCATTTGCCGCCGATTTATGCGGTCAGATTCGGATGAAGCGGCGCGTGAAAGAACTGGGGCTGAGTCACGAACCCATCGCCAACCCGGGCGGCGCGTTGCACGAGTTGGCGAACCTGGGGCCACGGTCCGCCCAGTGGTTGGTGGCCGCTGGCATTGATTCAGTTTCGGAATTGCGGCGCTTGGGGGCGGTTCATGCCTTCGTGCGCGTGAAGCGGGCCCAGCCCCGGGCGTCGCTGAACTTGCTGTGGGCGTTGGAAGGGGCGCTCACGGGTTTGAATTGGCGTGAAGTGGCGCGCGAGCACCGGACCAGCCTCTTGTTGGCCCTTGATACCGCACAAACCTTGGCGCGGACCGATCATGGCGAGTGAAGGAGCGTGGCCTCGCACGGGGGAACAGCCACGCGGCCCCTGGCTGGAAGTGAATGTGACTGATTTGCCTGCATTGCAGCGTTTCGTCGAAGCCAACCCCCTGTACTTCGAGGTGGTGGAAGGGTTAAAGCCCGGTCCTCAGGCGGCGCAGGATCTGTTTCACGACGCACCGCCGCCGGCCATGCCCTATCGGCAGCGCTGGGTGTTGGGCGTGCCCGATGAGCAGGGGGACTGGGTCGCGGTGGCCGAAATGGTGGCGGACCTGATGGCGGCGGGTGTTTGGCATCTGGGTCTGTTCATCGTTGCCACCGCGCGTCATGGTTCGGGTGACGCGCTGCGGTGGTATGCAGCGTTGGAGGCGTGGGCCCACGCCGCAGGGGCCGACTGGCTGCGATTGGGCGTGGTGCGGGGCAATGTGCGGGCTGAGCGGTTTTGGGAGCGCCGGGGCTACCACGAGCAGCGCGTCCGGTGTGGGCTGGTGATGGGCCAGTGCACCCAAGACGTCCGGGTGATGGTCAAACCCCTGACAGGGCGCCCAGGGTCCGAGTACCTGCGTCGGGTCCCCCGGGATCATCCCGACGCGCCCTGAGGCGTGGGCCGCTAGGCTCGCTCGCTTCCAACCCCCTGCCTGGAGATTTTTCATGTCCATTCGATTGCTGAAACTGGCGGCGCTGTACCTGGTGGTGGCCATCACCCTGGGGCTGGGCATGGGCATGACCGAGAAATTCACCCTCGCTCCGGTCCATGCCCATTTGGGCGTGCTTGGCTGGGTCACGCTGGCGCTGGCCGGCTTGATTTACACCCACTACCCGCAAGCGGCGGGCACCCGGTTGGCCCAGGTTCATTTTTGGCTGCACAACCTGGGGCTCCCGGTGTTCATGGGAGGGCTGGCGCTCTTCTTGTTGGGGAACACCTGGGCCGGCCCGCTGCTGGGCATCGGGTCGACGGTGGTGTGGTTGAGCCTGGTGCTCTTCGCGGTCAACCTGTGGCGATCGCTGCGTTGATCAGTTCGCCGCCAAGGCGAGCACGCACTCTGGCACACGGCGGCTGAGGGCATCCACTTCGGGCAGGTCGGCTCGGCGCTGCCGGTCGGCCTCCGACAACGCCTCGTCATCGGCCCCCAGGAATTGCACGGCCGCCATCAGCTCTTGCCAGGCCGCTTCACCCGTGCGTGCAGACCAGCCGGGCGCGTCGACGGCCATGCCCAAGAGGAAGCCGGCGCACCAGTCCGTTGCATCGACCCTTTCGCCGCGCTCGTCCTCCGCGAGGCTGAGGATGGGCTCCCAGCGCTCGGGGTGGTCGTGCAGATCGGCGTCCAGCGCTCGCAAATGGCGCAAGATGGCCAGCACCGCGCGCTTGCGCTGCTTGCCGCTGGCAAACGGATCGGGCGCGTCGCCACCCCAGATTGGGGGCATCCAAACCTCTGGCGCGACTTGCGCCACGGGTTGAGGGGCCAGCAGCAGGGCGCACAGGTATCCGTCCAGGGCCTCAATGTTCAGCGCGTCACCCCGGGGAAGGTCGGTCAGCGCGTCGTCCAACTCGCCCAGCTCTTCGTCGCTGAGGGGGTCAATCGGGCCGTTGGCTTGGTAGTGCGGCAGTTGCATGGGCAGGTCGTTAAAGCTTGGCGTAGAGCGACGTCACCCCGTCCATCAGTTGCAGGATGCGCTCGCTGGTGGTGAAGACCTCCCCCTGCGCACGGGCATCGGGTTGACCGGCTTTGAGCGAGCGAAGGGCGGCTTCGAAGAACGCATATTGTTGCTCGACCGCTTCCAGCTCGTGGCGAATCGTCTGCGTGTTTTCGCCGGCGGCCTTGAGCTGGGCGTGTGCAGCCTGAAACTCGGTTTGGGCCTGGGTCACCGCGCGGGTCAGCGTATCGCCTTGAACGCCCCAGCTCGCCCCCAGGTAGGCGGCGGCCATGCGCTGGCTCAGCATGCGTTGCCGGCCGGCCAAATTGACGAGGCGACCGACGGCTTTGCCGCTGAGCTGCTCCAGTTGCTCGGTGCCCTGGTGTGCCAGGGACAGGACCTTGCCACTGGCTGCGAGCAGCGCCTCAGCCCCCGCGCGGTTGGGGGCCGACCCCACCAGGGCCAGTTTGTAGGCACTCCACGCGCCGTCGAGCTCGCTGTACGTGGCGCGGGGGGCGCTGGCGGTGGCAAAGGCGCGCAACTCGACCAGTTGCCGATCAAACAGGGCCATTGAGTCGGCCAGCACCTTGTCGGCCTGTTCCTTGCGCACGTTTTGTCCAATGGCCAGCCAAGCCTTGGCGCAACGCTGACTCAGCATGCGCTGGCGGCCCGCCTTGTTGATGGCATCGTTCAGGTCGCGGACCTGGGCTTGGGCTGCAAAGGGCGCAACAAACAAGCCCGCCAGCGGCAGGGCGAAACAGTCACGGCGACGGACAAACATGGGGCCTCCCGGGCGTCTTGGGGTTCAAGAATCCCGGCGACTGTAGGAAGCCTCTCGGTTTTTGACCTTGACCCAGTTCGACCGAATTTGAGGCAAACCCTCAGCGCACGGAGCTTTGCAACTCGATGATGGGCTGCAGCACGGAGAGCACGATCAGCATGACCACGGCGCCCATCACCACGATGAGCAGCGGCTCCAGCAAGGTGGCCGCGGCCAAGGCGCGGCGTTGAACTTCGGCGCCCAATTGCTGACCGGCGCGGCTGAGCATCTCGGGTAGCTTGCCCGTTTGTTCACCCAAGCGGGCAAACATGGCCAACAGGCCCGGAAAGCGTTTCTTCGACCCGAGCGCGGCCCCCAGGGGCGCGCCTTCGCGAATTTGGATGAGTGCATCCAGGGCATCGGCGCGCATGGCACGGTTGGAGAGGGTTTCCGCGGCGGCCTGCAGGGCTTTGAGGATGGGCACTCCCGCGCCGGCCAACATGCCCAGCGTGGCAGCAAAGCGGGCCCCGTTGTAGCCGCGGGCCAAGCGACCGAAGAGGGGCAAACCGAGCCAGGCCGCATCGAAGCGGCGCCGAAAGGCCTCGTCGCGCAACGCCAGGGCCAAGAGGGCCCCGGCTCCCAGCAAGCCCAGCAGCAGCACCCAGCCCCATTGGCGCAAGAAGGCACTCAAGGCCAGCATGAAGACGGTCAAGGCCGGCAGGGCCTTCTTGGTGGTGACGAACGACTGGGCGATCTGCGGCACCACGTACGTGAGCAAGAACGTGACGATCACGACCGCAATCACGCTGACGATCGCGGGGTAGGCCATGGCGCCGATCACTTTGGCACGCAGGGCCTGACGCTCCTCCAAATCATCGGCCAGCGATTCCAAAACGCGGCCCAGCGCGCCGCTGGATTCCCCTGCGGCCACGACACCGCGGTACACGTCGTCAAATTCGTGGGGGGCTTGGCCCAGGGCGCGGGCGAAGCTGGAGCCCGCATTCACCTCAGCCTTGATTTGCGCCATCAACTCGCGCTGTTTGGGGTGCTCGCACTCGTCGGCCAGCGCGGTCAAGGCCCGCTCCAGTGGCAAACCCGCTCCCACCAACCCCGCCAGCTGACGGGTCCACACCGCCAAAGCGGCCCGGTTGAAGGCGCGGCGGCGCCATTGAAGGCCACCGGGTGAGTCTGCCACCTGGGTGACAACCTCGACCCCCAGCGGGGTCAACCCGCGTTCCCGCAACAGGGCGCGGGCGGCGCGCGGGTGGTCGGCCTCAATCAAGCCGGTTTGCATGCGGCCGTCGGCATCCAGGGCTTCAAACTTGTAGGCGGGCATGGTGGCGCGGCGATCCCGGTCAGTCGCGCGTGGCGCGCATCACTTCTTCCAGGCTCGTGATGCCGGCGCGGACCAGACGTTCGCCGTCTTCGCGCATCGAGTGCATGCCTTTGGCGCGGGCCGCGGCCCAGAGTTCCGACTCGGAGGCCTGGTTGTGAATCAGGGTGCGCACCTGGTCATCGGCGACCATCAGTTCATATACGCCGGTGCGGCCCTTGTAGCCCGTGTGGCCGCATTCCGGGCAGCCCACCGGGTGCCAGTGGCCCTGTTCGTCTTGCCGGCGGCAACTCGGGCACAGCTTGCGGACCAAGCGCTGGGCTTGGACCCCCAGCAAGCTGGAACTGAGCAAGAACGGCTCAACCCCCATGTCCGTCAGGCGGGTCACGGCCGAAGGCGCGTCATTGGTGTGCAGCGTGGCCAGCACCAGGTGACCGGTGAGTGAGGCCTGGATGGCGATCTGTGCGGTTTCAAAGTCGCGGATCTCGCCGATCATGATGGCGTCCGGGTCTTGCCGCAAGATGGCGCGCAGGGCCTTGGCAAACGTCAAATCGATCTTGGCGTTCACTTGGGTTTGGCCGATGCCGGGCAACTCGTACTCGATGGGGTCTTCCACCGTTAGCACGTTGGTGGTCGCGGTGTCGATGGTCTGCAGGGCGGCGTACAGCGACGTGGTCTTGCCCGAACCGGTGGGACCCGTCACGAGCACGATGCCGTGCGGCTGCGCGACCAGCTTCTTGAACTGATCCAGCACCGCACCATCCATGCCCAGCGACTCCAAATTGAACTTGGCGTCACTCTTGTCCAGCAGGCGCAGCACCGCCCGTTCGCCGTGCGCCGAGGGCAGGGTGGAGACTCGAACATCGATGGCGCGGCCGCCGATGCGCAGGGAAATGCGTCCGTCCTGGGGCAGGCGCTTTTCGGCAATGTCCAACTCCGCCATGATCTTCAGCCGGGAGATCAGGGCCGCATGCAGCGCGCGATTGGGCTGCACGACCTCTCGCAGCGAGCCGTCGACCCGGAAACGCACCGAACTGCTGCGTTCATAGGGCTCGATGTGGATGTCGCTCGCCCCGTCTTTGGCTGCTTGGGTCAGCAGCGCATTGAGCATGCGGATGATGGGTGCGTCGTTGGCGGCCTCCAGCAGGTCCTCGACGGCTGGCAGGTCTTGCAGCAGTCGGCTCAAATCCACCGCCGACTCCACTTCGCCCACCACAGCGGCGGCGCTGCTCTCGTTGCCGGCGTAGACCGCACTGACCCGGGCGCGCAGGGCCTCCGCCTCCTGCAGTTCGATCCGGTCCAGCGCGTAGAGCCGCTGCACCTCGGCCAGCGCCGCGGCGTCCAGCGGCGCAGCGGCACTCAGAACCAACTCGGAGCCCGTGTCCTCGAGCAGCAGGCCTTTGGCTTTGGCAAAGGCATAGGGCAAGGGGTAGCGAGTGGCCATATCAGTGGCTCCCGGACGCCCGAAGCCACTGAGCGCCTCCGTGGGGGGCTGAGGCCGGACTGGGATGGCCCTGTGGGCCAGGCCTGCCTGCCGAAGAGCCGGGACGCTGGACCGGCGCGGCCTGCAGGGTGGCGGGCGAGAGCGAGATTGGGGGTTGTTTCATATCAGGGCGCCACCGGGCCTGACAAGGGCTTGGTGGCGGCGGGGGGCAGAACGGGCGCGCCGGTATTCGGGAGCACGGCGCTGTCGCTCGGTTGGGCCTTTTGCTGGTGCGCTCGGATCCAGTCGTAGCGGTCCAAGCTGACGCCGGTGGCGTCCGCGGCCGTGCGCAGCACCGTGGGGCGCAAGAAGACCATCAAGTTGGTGCGGACGCGCTTGCGGTTCTCGCTCCTGAAAAGAGCCCCCACCAGGGGGACTTTGGACAAGCCCGGCACGCCATCCAGGCCGTCGGTGTACTCGTCTTTGATCAGGCCACCCAGCACCAGCATGCCGCCATCGTCCACCGTCACCGTGGTTTCGATGGTGTTTTTGTCGGTCACGGGGCCGGTACTGGTGGAGGCCCCGGGCACGACGGAGCTGTTTTCGTGGAACACCACCATGCGGATGGCGCCCCCTTCCCCGATTTGCGCCTTGACGCGCAGGGTCAAACCCACGTCTTTGCGCTCGATCGTTTGGAACGGGTTGATGGAACTGCCCGTCCCCGAACCGGCGTTGGCAAAACTGCCGGTCAGGAACGGCACGTTCTGGCCGACGTGAATCTTGGCTTCTTCGTTGTCTAGCGCCACCAAGTTGGGCGTGGCCAACACATTGGCGCCGGTTTCGGCCTCGAGGAAATTGGCCAGGGCCGCCAGGGTGAATTGCGCGCCCAGCTTGTGGGCAATGCCCAGATTCAGACCCGAGGGGATGGTCACCTGCGAGGTGTTGCCCGTGGCGACGGCGCCGATCAGGTTGACGATGTTGTTGCCGCCCGTGCCGTAGTTGGTGCCCACCAAGCCACCGGTGTTCTTGTCCGTCCCGAACAGGTTTTGCCACTGCACGCCGAACTGTGCCCCTTTGCTGGCATCCACTTTGACAATCATGGCCTCCACGTACACCTGAGCGCGGCGGCCGTCGAGTTGATCGATGACGCCCCGCATTTGGCGGTACAGCGGTTCAGGGGCCGTGATGATCAGGGAGTTGGTCGACGGGTCTGCCTGGATGAAGCCGCCGGTGCTGGGCTGTGCTGACGCGGCCACCGGCGCGGTGGCCGCTGCACTGGCGCCCGTGGTGTTGCCCGGGGCGTTGGAGACCGGCGCCATCGCGGTAGGGGCCCCGGGGATGGTCGTGGGGCCCACCACGGGGCTCACCCCTGTTGAGCTGCCGCTGGCGCTGCTCCCGGCGTTGGCAAAGGCCGCCCGGAGCACCTGCGCCAGTTTGGCGGCATCCGCATTTTTCAGATAAACGACATGAATGCCCCCGTTGGGTTGGGAGGCAGGTCGGTCCAGCTTGGCCACCAGCCCTTTGAGAGCCTCCAACTTGGCCGCGTTGGGCGCGCGCAGAATCAGGGCATTGCTGCGCGGGTCGGCCACCACCGTGGTGGCGGCCGGCGCGCCGGGCGCACCCGGCGTGGCCGTTCCTTCACCCAGCCGCTGCACCAGGGTGGCGATGTCACTGGCCACGGCATGGCGCAGGGGCACGATCTCCACATCGGTGCTGGGCGCGGTGTCCATGGCCGCAATGATCTTGGCCAGGCGCTTGAGGTTGTCGGCGTAGTCGGTGATGACCAGGCTGTTGTTGCCCGGGTTGGCGTTGATGGTGTTGTTGACGTTGATGAGCGGGCGCAACACCGCGACCAGGTTGTTGGCGTTTTCGTGGCGCAGCAGGAAGACCTGGGTGAGGATCTGATCGCCGCGGATCTTGAGCTCATCCACGGCAACCGTGGTGGCTTGCATCTTGGCGTCAGCTTCGGGCACCACCTTGTAGAGCCCGGCCACTTCGATCACGGAGAAACCCAAGCCCCGCAAGGCCGCCTGAAACTGGGCAAAGGCGTCGCTGGCTTTTAACGGCTGCTCCGCGTACAGCGTGATGGCGCCTTTGACCCGCGGATCCACCATCATGCTGCGCCCCAGCATGTTGCCCATGGCGCGCGCCACGGACTCGATTTCCGCGTTGACGAAGTTCAGGGCCACCAAGGTGTCCGGTTTCAGGGCTGGCGTGGGGTTGGCCAAGCTGGGGGCGGCCAGGCTCAAGGCCAAGCTGAGCAGCGAGGCCTGAAGCAGGGGCCGGGGCGTGCGCAGGGTTGCGTTCATCATGATCCGATCGTGATCACCGAGCGCTCGCCTTGGCGGCGCCCAATGATGTTGAGCAAGTTGTTCAAACTGGATTCGGCGCCGGGCGCGGCGCGGGCGTCGCCCTGGAAGCTCAAGTGCCCGGCCAGCCATTGGCCCGAACCTTGAAGCTGTAAAGCGCCGCTGAGTGTGCTGAGTTGAAGGAGTGCTGGGCCCTGTGCCGCTGATTGCACGGTCAACCGGTAGTCCCCCAGGGTGGGCAGCGGTGAAACGGCCGAGGCCATTTGCACGGCGTCCAGTTGCAAGGGGCCAACCCACTGCGTGCCCTGCCCGCTGCGCCACTGCAAGGCGGCACCCGGAGCACTGAGGCGCAGTTCGCCCTGCAGCAGCAGGGTGTTCCACGGGGTGCCCAAGCCTTTGAGCCAGATGGCCGGGATGCGCAGCAGGGGCTCGGGGCTGGCGGGCAGGCTCACGCGCCACTGGCGCCAACCGGGCCGAAATGCCAGGGGCACGAAGCCCGGCGTGTGACCGTCCAGTCGGATGCGCAGCCGGGGTCCGCCCTCCCAACCCCAGCGCCACGACAGGGCGCCGGGCAATTGAGAGGATTCCTGGCTGCCGGCGCCGCCGGTGAGGACGAGACGGGCCTCGCCCTGCCACAGGCTGCCTTGGGTTTCGCTCAGCAGCAGACGCTCCTGCGTGGCCTGACCCACCAGCGGGGCCATCCACGCGGCTGGGGCCTGCCACAACACGGCCAGCCCCGCCCCCAGCGCCAAGCCCAGGCCCGCGGCGCCACGGCTGCGCGCCCCCGCCTCGTTCGCTGGGGCGGGGGATTTGGGGGGCGGGCGCAGGGCCAGGGGGTTCAAGGCTGGCTGCCCAGTTGCAGCAGCAGGCTGCCGTTGTAGCCGCGTGGGCCTCGCTGAAGCTGGGCCTCGACGGGACGGGCGCGCGCGGTGCTGCGAAGGTCCGCCAAGTAGCGGCGCAGCGCTTCGCCCTCGACTTCGCGCAGCACCACGCGGGCTTGGCCACCTTGCAGCTCCACGGTGCTGCCGCTGCCCAATTGCTCGGTGGCCGCTTTGAGGGCTTGTTGAGCTTGCTCCGCCGGAACGGTCGGGCGGCTTCGCAGGACGGCCGCTTCCGCGGCTTGCTCCTGCATCGCCTGCAACTGATGCCGTAGCTGGGCTTGCTGGTTGGGTGCTTGGCGCAGGGTTTTGAAGGCCGGGTTGACGGCCACGCTGACCAGCAGCAACAGACCGAGGGCCGCCAGGGCCACTTGCAGCCCCAGGCGCTCCCGGGGTGCAAGCCGCTGCCAATGGGCTTGCAGGGTTTCAAACCCGGGACGGACCGCGGCGGGGACTGGCCAGCCCAGAAAGCGGAGGGGCGAGGCGTTCATGGTGCAGAGCGCGCTTTGCGCAGGGTGAGTCGTCCAGCCTCGGCGTTCAGGCTCCAGCCCATGCTGGCCAAGCGCTGGCGCATGAGCTCGACCTGAGCGTCGGCCCAACCGGTGGCCGGCCAGCTGAGCTGACCGCTCTCGAAGCTCAACGCTTCCGTGGGGCCGCGGTCTTCGGGCCACGCGGCGGTCGCGGCCGCCATCAGGGCTTCGAAGTCCTGATCCCCCAGCTGCCCGGTCTGGGCGCGGAGCAAATCCATCTCGCGTTGCATCTGCAGGGGCGCATCGGCCACGGCCAGTACCCGCGGAAAGGCCTGCTTGAGGGCCTGCGTTTGAGCGGCCTTCAGACGCTGGACTTCCTGGCGCTGCTGCCACGCCCAGGCGTTGAGCCCCACCAACTGCACGGCGATCAGCGCGGCTACGCCGAGTCGCACCCGCCGCCAGTGGGGTTGCGCGAAGCGATGCGCCCAGTGCCGCAAGCGGCTCAAGCCTTTGACCCGGGGGGCCAGGTCGAACTGCAGCAAGTTCCACCCACTGGCCAGCGCACCGACCAGTTGGGCTTCGCGCGGACTCAAGCTGACGGGTTGGCCGGTGAGCGCTTCCGCGGCAACCGCAGCCTCCGGTTCGGCACGCCAGGTCACCGGGGCGGGCCCTTGACCCTGCAGGGCGGACCAGCTGGCGGCCGGCAGGTGAAGAACGCCTCCGGCGTGGCTGAGCCGAACCAGGGGCTCCCCCGTTTCGCCGACGGTCACCACCGCTTCGACGTCCGCCGTGGGCCAAGCCAGCGGGCAGACCCGGTCTACGAAGCGCTGGGCCGACTCCAAAGCGGCCAGCGGCTGCGACAGGGTTTCGCGGGGTGTGACGCACACCCAGGTGGGTTCGCCGGCCAGCGCCCCGGGCTGCACGGCCAAGTGCAAGCCGTCCGGATCTTCCAGCAAGTGGTCTTCTAAAAGGCCACTCAATGCCGCCCGCCATCGATTGGGCGCGGTCTTGGGCAGGGTGGTGCGGTGAAAACTGCACTGCAAGGGGTGCGGGACCAAGACGGTTTCGTCGGCACGCGGCAGGTTGGCCAGGGTGCTGCGCCCCGTCTGAACGCCCTCCGGGGTGTGCAGCACCCAGGGCCATTCCCCGGCCGGCGAAGGGCCGGACGCAGGGGACGATGCACCGGACGCCAGCCGGGGGCGCAGGGGCAGGGGGATCAGCAGGGTGCTCATGAGCGCTCGGAAATCAGGGCCGCCGATTCTAGGGAGCGCTCAATCGCCCCAGCCCTGGGCTTTCACCGGGGCGGCCCGGCGTCAACGGTGTCAATCGCTCGCGCCACAGGGTGGTCACTTTGTTGTCTTTGCGCTGAACCAGCGAGCGCAGGGTCACGGTGCGGCCGTCCAGGCGCAGCTGCCCTGTCACCCAGAAGTGTTCGGTTCTCCACCCGATGCGCTCGCCCTTGATGGTCTTACTGTCGGTCTGCGCGTTGAATTGGTCTCGGACGTCACCATCGGTGGTCAACGGTTTGATGCGACGCCGTTGAACGACCCCTTCGGCGGTGGCCAGATCCACCTGGGCCACGGCCGCAATCACTTCGCGTGGGGCGGTATTGAGGTTGATGGCGACTTTGGGCTCTTTGCCCGGGGGGAGCATCACCACCCAGGCTTCGAGCGCTTGCACGGCAGAGGGCGGTAGCCCGACCCACCCCAACTGCTGGGCGGTGCGGGGGCGCAGGGCGGCTTCCGTCCCTTCCTCCTGGGCATCCACGCTCACGGCGCGGATCAATTGAACGAGGGCGGTTTCGATCAAATCAGATGGCACGCCGGCGGTTTGACACAGGCGGCGAAAGGTGTTGGCTTCCACGCCGTCAGGTTGCTCTCCCCGCAAGTTGCCCAGGTTGTAGCGGGCCTGCGCATCTTCAATGCGACCGGCCAGAAAGGCCTCGGGCCCGTCGTCGGCGGCCCCGCCGGGCCCGGCCAAAAAGCTGGACAGTCGGGCTTCGGCCAGCGGCACGGCCCACACCTCGCCCAGGTGGTCGGGCCCTTGTCCGCCATTGCTGCGCCCGTCTTCTTGCAGGATGAGGCGGGCCCAGTCCAGGGCGCCCAGCAGCACCCATTCCGCTTGCGCCCGCAAGCGGTCCGCCCCTTCCAGGGCAAGGGCCCGCTGTTGGCGCGCGACCAGCGCAGCGGCCAGGGTCGCCACCAGGGTGACCAGCACCAGGGCGGTGAGCAGCGCAGCGCCCCTTGTGCGGGCCGCGGTTTGCGTCCGGGTACTCATCCTGGCACTCATCCAGCCCCCACCAACACCTGGCGCAATACCGGGCCGCCGGGTTGATTGGGCCCGGGCAGGAAGTCCAATTGCATGCGGACGCCCGTGGGCAGGTCATTGGGGTTTTGCGCCCCGCCACCCCCCCCGGTTGACTGGGCATTGGTCCAGGCGTTGTTAAAGAAAAACGCCATTTGCCACCCTGCAACCCCTTCCAGGGCCACCAAAGACCGGGGGGCCAGGGTGAGCAGTTGTTGGCTGTCTTCCAAGACCTCGCGTAGGGCCTTCATCTGGGTTTGCGGGGCGGAGGCCCAGCGGTGGAGCTTGCCGTCGCCATGCCACCACACCACGATCTGAATGCCCTCGGGCGTGCGGCGGAACAGTCGCAGCGCCGCGCCATCAAAGCGCAGGGCGGGCAACAGGGCAGGGATCTCCTGGATGTTCTCCAGGTCCAGTTGCCATTGGGCCATGACGGTCTGCAACCGGGCCTGGGCCTCCAAGCGCGCCTGGGTGATGTCACGCGTGCGCAGCATGGCGTCCAGGGCGCGCCAGCCGAGGGCACTCATGAGGGCCATGATCAGCAGGGCGACCAAGACCTCGACCAAGGTGAAACCCCGAAGGCCGCTCCGGGTCATCCGTTGCGCCCCATCACCGTGGACAGCCGCAGCAGATTGGGCCGATCGGGCGTGCCCACCACGGCGTCCACCCGGCGGAAGTTGGGATTCGGCGTGGTTTGAACTTCCAGTCGCCCTTGAAATTCGCGCCCCATTTGCAGGCAATTAAAGGCGCTCTCTCCCGTGCCCGGAAACTGGCGGGTGAGTCGCAATTCGACCAAATGGTTCTCTGCACACCATTGCGCTGCGGTCATCAACTCGAATCGCTCGGCGTTGTCAGTGACTGCCCCCGCCGCGCGCATCCCGGCACCCAGCGCCACCGCCACGAGCGTGAGGGCCACCAGCACTTCAATGAGCGTAAAGCCTTGCTGCGATTTCACTGCGGAGCCTCTATCCACTCGCTGGCAAACGGTTTGAGCCCGTCCGTGGCAATTCGCAGTTGTCGATCTCCGCGTCGCAGCCGAACGGCTTGCGCGGGGATCAGGGGTTCGGGCCCCAAGATCAAAGCGGTCGCCTGGCCTTCAATCTGAACCACCGGCGGCTCGTCCGACCAGTGCCGGGGAAGGGTGACCGCGGGCGGCAAGCCCACGAATTTGAAATGGGCGCCATCGCTTTCCCCCAGGGGGCGAGCGCCATCGACCTGGGGTTGCCAGTGAACCGCCAGGGCGTTGGCCCGGGCTTCGGCGCGAGCGATTTCCAGCAAGGTGATCAAGCGTTCGCCTTCGCGCTCCAGTTGGGCCACGCCCGGGTCGCGCAGCGCCAGCGAAACGGCGGCTGTGGCAATGCCAATCAGGGTCATTACCACCAGCAGTTCAATCAGCGTAAAGCCGCGCGGGCGGCGCATGGCCAACTTACTGCCAAGAGCCGATGTCGGCGTTCAACTCTTCGCCGCCGGGCTGCCCGTCGGCACCGAGGCTGAAGACATCCACCTCGCCTTTCAGACCCGGGTTGGCAAATTGATAGGGATTGCCCCAGGGGTCGTTGGGCAATTTGTCCACATACGGACGCCAATTCTTGGGGGCAGGGCCCGACGTGGGTTTTTGCACCAGGGCCTGCAGGCCTTGTTCGGCGGTGGGGTAGCGCAGGTTGTCCAGCTTGTACATCTTCAGGCTCTGCATGAGCTGGGCGATGTCATTGCGGGCGGCGGTGACGCGGGCTTCGTCCGTGCGGCTCAGCACATTGGGCACCACAAGGGCCGCCAGCACCCCGATGATGGTGAGAACCACCAGCAGTTCGATCAGGGTAAAGCCGCGGGACAGGGAGCGCTGGGCAGAGAAAACACGCATATCAAAGGGACGGGGTCAAGCCCAGGAAGAGGGATCGGGTCATGATAATCCGGCCTCATGAATGAACGCATCGCTGCTTTCCTGGTGTGGGGCTTGGTGGGCCTGAGTGCCGGCACCTACGCCCTCAAGCTCTGGCCCCGAGCGCCCGGGGTGGCGGCGCCGCTGCCGGTGGCCGAGCGGGCGGGGCCCGTGTCGCTGGATCGGCTGCTGGGTGCGGCGGCGCCGGAGGCGACGGCGCCCAGCCTGCCGGCTGATGCGCGCTTCCAGTTGCTGGGGTTGGTCGCGGCGCGTGACGTGGCTCGACAGGCGGTGGAAGGCCTCGCGGTCTTGAGTCTGGACGGTCAACCGCCGCGGGCGATCCGGGTGGGGCAGCGCTTGGATGCGGAGTGGCAACTGATGAAGGTTGAGCCCCACGGCGTTCAGTTGGGCCGAGGCGGTGTGGCCCAGGTGCAGTTGCGCTTGGAGCCTCCGGCGGCCGCTGTGCCGGGCAGCTTGCCCCCGGCGCCGGCGCTGTCTCCGGTGATGCCGGAGGCGGCTCCAGCGGTGGGCATTCCCCCGTCCCCTGCGGCGCCTGAGCCGGTGGTGTCCGGCCAACCTGGAGCGCAAGGGGGGCTGGTGAATGGGGCACCAGCGGCAGGTCCCTTACCCGCCGACGCGCCGCCAGGCCGGCGTCACGACGCGAAAGCCCGCCTCTGATTCAGCGGAGAAAGAGCTGGTAGGCCGGGTTGTCGCTTTCATCCCGATAGGGGTAGCCCAGCCCGTCCAAGAACCGCCGGAAGGCGGTGCGTTCCCGCGTGGGCACTTGCACCCCAACCAACACCTTGCCGTAGTCCGCGCCCTGATTGCGGTAATGGAACAGACTGATGTTCCAGCTCGGGTGCATGGCGTCCAGAAAACGCATCAGGGCTCCTGGCCGTTCGGGGAATTCGCAGCGAACCAAGCGTTCGTCCTGTGCCAGGGGGCTGTGTCCGCCCACCAAGTGACGAAGGTGTTGCTTGGCCAGCTCGTCGTGCGTCAGGTCCAGCGCGTCGAACCCATGCTTGCGGAAGGTGTGGAGCAATCGCTCGGCGTCGTCGGGCCGGCTCAGACTGACGCCAACAAAGATGTGGGCTCGGGTCGGATCGGCCATGCGGTAGTTGAACTCGGTCACCGATCGCTTACCGATCAGCCCGCAAAACCGCTTAAAGCTGCCCCGCTCCTCGGGAATGGTCACAGCGAAAAGCGCCTCGCGCTGTTCCCCCACCTCCGCTCGCTCGGCCACGAAGCGCAAGCGATCGAAATTCATGTTGGCGCCACAGGTGATGGCGGCAAAGGTCTGGCCCTTGCAGCCGGTGCTGGCCACGTGGTGCTTGATCGCCGCCACCCCCATGGCTCCCGCGGGTTCGACGATGCTGCGGGTGTCTTCAAAGATGTCCTTGATGGCGGCGCAGACTGCATCGGTGTCGACGCAAATCCAGTCATCCACCAGGCTCTTGGCCACGCGCAGTGTCTCGGCGCCGACTTGCTTGACCGCCGTACCATCGGAAAACAAGCCCACGTCATCGAGCACCACGCGGCGCCCTGCGCGCACAGAACGCAGCATGGCGTCAGAGTCGGTCATTTGCACGCCGATGACGCGGGTTTCGGGTCGTATGGCCTTGACCACAGATGCCACGCCAGCAATCAGGCCCCCGCCGCCCACGGCGACGAAGACGGCATCCAAGGGGCCCTGGTGTTGCTGAAGGATTTCGAGACCCACCGTGCCTTGGCCGGCAATGACGTCCGGGTCATCGAAGGGGTGTACGAAGACCCAATCCTCTTGCGCTTGCAGCCGGACGGCCTCCTGGTAGGCATCGGAGTACGAATCGCCATGCAGAACCACCTCGCCGCCGAGCGCGGACACCGCTTCGCTTTTGACCCGCGGTGTGGTCACCGGCATGACGATGCGAGCTTTGCACCCGAGCTTGCGGGCGGCCAGCGCCACGCCCTGGGCGTGGTTGCCGGCGCTGGCGCAAATGACGCCGCGCGCGAGTTGCTCGGGGTTTAGCTGCGCCATCTTGTTGTAGGCCCCACGCAGCTTGAAGCTGAACACAGGCTGCTGGTCCTCGCGCTTGAGCAGGACCTTGTTGTCCAAGCGCCGGCTGAGCTTGCGCGCCCATTCCAACGGCGTCTGCTTGGCCACCTCGTACACGCGGGCGCGCAGCACGCGTTGCAAATAACTGTCTGCCGGGGGGGTCAACGCGGGGCGTGCCATGAGGTCTTTCCAATCAGCGAAGCGAACCCGAATGATGCCGGTTTAAGCTTCGCCAAATGGAATGCACTGTTCATTGGAATGGACCGGGCAGCATGAGTTTTCATGCTGCGACGGGGAGTGGTCACTGGGTCAGCATGGACGGCAGCCCCGAAGCGGGTGGCCGAAATCTGGCGCCCCGACCGATGGAAATGATGCTGGTGGGGGCCGGCGGCTGCAGCGCGTTTGATGTGGTGCTGATCTTGCAGCGGGGGCGCCACGCCGTCACCGGTTGCGATGTCAAGCTGCAAGGCGAACGGGCGACGACCGACCCCAAGGTGTTCACCGCCATCCATTTGCACTTCCGCGTGCTCGGGAAAGCGGTCCCGGCGGACGCGGTGGAGCGGGCGGTCAAGTTGTCGACGGAAAAATACTGTTCGGCCTTGGCCATGCTTGGGCATACCGCCCAACTGACGACCTCCTGGGAAGTGCAAGAGGCTGTTTGACGCGCCGTTGCCCGCAAGCAACGTGTCATGGAACTGTCATGGGGTTTGTATGGGCTTCTGCTCCAATTCTTCGCATCGGAGCGGTTTGCTCGTTTTTGTTAGGAGTTGATGAATGAAGAAGAACATCTTGACCCTGGCTGCACTGGGCTTGTTCTCGGGTTTGGTGGCGGCGCAGTCGTCTTCGGTGACGTTGTTCGGCAACATCGATGTGAGTGTTCGCAACATCAAGGGCGCGGGTTCGGCCACCTTGGTGCTGGACGAAGGGCGCGCCGCTTCGCGCATCGGTCTGCGTGGCGTTGAAGACCTGGGCGGTGGCATGAAAGCCAGCTTCCATTTGGAATCCGGCCTGAATCCGGACGACGGCACCAGCGGTTCGCCGTTTTGGGGCCGCCGTGCCACGGTCAGTTTATCGGGCGGGTTTGGTGAAGTCCGACTCGGCCGCCACAAGTGGGCTGACCGCCTGATCGTGGACGAATTTGATCCGATGGCCACCAGTGGTGCCGCCAACGTGACGCGTATCTTCTCGGGCCTGGGTTCGGCCACGGGTGTGATCAACCGTGCGGACAACCAAGTGGGCTATGTGCTTCCGCTGTCGGGTGGTTTTTACGGTGGGTTTGACTACGCGTTTGACGAATCCACTGCGCCGGGCAACAAAGGCGCCGTGGGGCGGATCGGCTACAAGTCCGGTGGACTGCACATTGCCGGCGCGTTTGGCGAGCATGGCGTGGGCACCAAATTGAAGAGCTCCACGGTGGGCGCAGCCTATGCCGTGGGCGACCTGTCCCTGACGGGCTTCTTCACCAAGAACAAATACGGCACGGCGGATCAGCGCATCTTCGGCATCGGCGGTGCGGTCAAGATGGGCTCGGGTCGCTTCGTGGTGTCCATTGCCAACGCCAGCGGCAGCGGGACCGACAAGGATGCCAAGTTGTTGGGCATGGGCTACGACTACAGCCTGTCCAAGCGCACCACGCTCTACACGACCCTGGCTCGCATCAACAACGACGGCACGGCCAAGTTCAGTGTGCAGGGCACGCGCTCCTCGGGTGTTGAGGCTCCGGCGGCCGGTGGCACTTCTCGTTCGTTTGACGTGGGTGTTCGCCACTCGTTCTGACCGGGTTGACGGATCCGGTGCAGGCCGCCCCGAGGGGCGGCCTTTTTCTTGATCTGTACGAAGGCTTCTGCACATCGCTGTTGGGGCGACGCGACAGCGCTGTCTGCCACTACAGACGCCTCGCCACAATACGCGGCAGTTTCAGTCCAACCCCATGGAGTTTTTCGACATGAAGAAGGCTTTGTTTGCTTTGTCCACGCTGGCCCTGGCCAGTGCCGGCGCGTTTGCTCAATCCAGCGTCAAGCTGTACGGAATCGTGGACGCCGCGGTGCGTATCGAAACCAATCAGGGCGCTGACAAGAGCTCGGTGACTTCGGTGATCCCCGGCGGTTTGTCGGAGAGTCGCATGGGTCTGGATATCACGGAAGACCTGGGTGGCGGGTATCGGGCCCTGGCCAATATGGAGCACCGCTTCCGCTCTGACGAAGGCGGCCAGGCCGCCACCGAGTTTTGGCGTCAAGCCTGGGTGGGTCTGTTGACCCCCATGGGCCGGGTCACTCTGGGTCGCCAGTACAACGTGCTGTTCGACTTGACGACGGGCAACCATGCCTCCTACCGCTATTCGCCCTACATCGAGAACTTCAAGCCGGAAATTGGCAACTTGCTGAGCGGCCGTCAGAGCAACATGCTCAAGTACGCGCTGACGGCGGGCGGCCTGACCGCTGAGCTGCAGTACAGCGCCAGCGAAAAGGGCACGGTGACGCTGGGCGAGAAGACGACCGGCGGTATGGCGCGTTATGTGATGGGCGGTTTCTCGGTGGGTGCTGGCGTGTTGAACAGCAAGACCACGTCGGGTAAAGATGCCAAGGCCACGGTGCTGGGTGCGTCCTACACCTCGGGTGGCCTCTACCTGAACGTGTCCCGCACCAAGAACAAGTTTGATGCGGCCTACGAATTGGGTAGCGCTTATGCGACGGCGTTCTTCAAAGGCGCCTCGCTGGTGAATGCGGCAACCGCTAAGGACCGCACGATGACCAGCTTCGGGGCCACCTATCAGATCACTCCGCAGTTCAATCTGGGCGCCCAGTACTACGACGTGTCGCAGAACCACTATGGCGCACCCAAGACGGACTACAAGCTGTACTCCATGGTGGGTGACTACGCACTGAGCAAGCGCACGGACTGGTATGTGGAGTACGACCGTGTGAGCATGAGCTCGACCAGCACGATGATTTTTGCCAACGGCGCTCGCAGCCGTAACGGCTACATGACGGGCGTGCGCCACCGTTTCTGATCGGCTTTCTGGCATGATGCGCGGCCGCCTTTGGGCGGCCGTGTTGTTTTTGGATTGCGACGCCGACGATGCTGGTTTTCATCCTTCGCCGATTGATGCAGGCCCTGCTGGTTATGTTGACGGTGGCCTTGATCGCCTTCAGCCTGTTCCAGTTTGTGGGGGACCCGCTGACCAACATGCTGGGTCAAGATGCGACGCCGGAGCAGCGCGAGCAACTGCGCCGCGATCTGGGCCTAGACCGCAGCTTTGCGGTGCAGTTTGTGCACTTTGTCGGCAATGCTGCGCAAGGTGAGTTCGGCTTGTCCCTGCGACAGGGCCGCAAGGTGTCGACCCTGATTGGCGAGGCGTTGCCAGCCACACTGGAGTTGGCGGTTTGTGCGGCGCTGTTGGCGCTGATGGTTGGCGTACCGCTGGGGGTGTACACCGCGTTGAAGCGCGGCAAGGCGCTCTCCCAAGCCATCATGGCGATCTCTTTGGTCGGCGTCTCCCTGCCTAATTTCTTGATGGGCGTGCTTCTGATGATGGTCTTCGCTGTCGGTTTGCAGTGGCTACCGAGTAATGGCCGTGGGGAAGTCCTGCAACTGGGGTTTTGGAGCACGGGTCTGCACAGTTGGGACAGTGCGCGGTACTTGATTCTCCCGGCGGTGACCTTGTCTCTGTTCCAGCTGACCTTGGTGATGCGGCTGGTGCGGGCGGAAATGCTGGAAGTCCTGCGAACGGACTACATCAAATTCGCCCGGGCCAGAGGCTTGGCGGACCGGGTGATCCACTTCCGGCATGCCTTGCGCAACACCCTGGTGCCGGTCATCACGATCGTGGGGCTGCAATTGGGCTCGCTGATTGCCTTCGCCATCGTGACCGAAACGGTCTTCCAGTGGCCCGGTATGGGTCTGCTGTTCATTCAGGCCGTGCAGTTCGCCGACATCCCGGTGATGGCGGCCTACCTTTGCCTGATTTCGCTAATTTTTGTCGTCATCAACCTGGTGGTTGATTTGCTGTACTTCCTGGTGGACCCGCGCCTGCGAGCGCAGGGCGCCCATTGACCCGATCATGAGCGCAGCGAAATCTGAAAGCAGCCGCTGGCAGCGTTTCTTTGCCAGCGATTTGTGGTGGTCCTACACCCGATCACCCGTCACCCTGGGCGCGAGTGCCGTGCTCGCGATTTGCGTGTTTTGCGCCGTTTTTGCCCCGTGGGTCGCGCCGCACAATCCCCTGGATTTGGCCTCGATTGTGCTGATGGACGCCACCCTGCCGCCGGTGTGGATGCCCGAGGGGAGTTCGCAGTACTGGTTGGGCACAGACGGCCAAGGGCGCGACATCCTGTCGGCGCTGTTCTATGGAGCGCGGATTTCACTCTTTATCGGATTGGCGTCGGTCGCGCTGTCGCTGTCGATGGGCGTCACCCTGGGACTACTCGCTGGGTTCTTGGGGGGCAAGATCGACGCCCTGATCATGCGGGTGTGCGACGTCATGCTCTCGTTTCCGTCGATCTTGGTGGCGCTGCTGATCAACGGGGTGGCCAAGACGGTTTTCCCCAATGCCAGCGAGAATTTGGCGTTTGGCGTGTTGATCGTTGCCATTTCGCTGACCGGGTGGGTTCAGTATGCGCGGACGGTACGCGGCTCCACGCTGGTGGAGCGCAACAAGGAGTACGTGCAGGCCGCCCGGCTGGTGGGTGTGGGTAGTTTGCGCATCATGCGCCGCCACGTTCTGCCCAATGTGCTGGGGCCGGTCTTGGTGCTGGCGACGCTGCAGGTGGCCTTGGCCATCATCACGGAGGCGACCTTGTCATTCTTGGGCGTCGGGGTGCCGCCGACCAATCCATCGTTGGGCACCTTGATTCAGCAAGGTAGCCAGTTTTTATATTCCGGCCAGTGGTGGATCACCATCTTTCCGGGGGCCATGTTGGTGCTCATTTCCTTGTCCGTGAACTTGCTGGGCGACTGGCTTCGGGACGCCCTCAATCCTCGGTTGCGTTGATGGATTCGATTCAAGAGCCCTTGTTGCAGGTGCGCGAACTGTGCGTGGAGTTCCCGACACGACATGGCGTTTTGCACGCGCTGGATCGGGTGACGTTTGACATTGCACCGGGTGAAATCCTCGGCGTGGTGGGGGAGTCCGGTGCGGGGAAATCGCTCACGGGTGCCGCCCTCATTGGATTGTTGGAGCCGCCGGGGCGCGTGAGTGGTGGCGAGATTTGGTTTGATGGGCAGCGAATTGATCAGCTGTCCTCTGCCGAGATGCGTCACTTGCGAGGAAAGAAAATTGGCGCGATCTTTCAAGATCCGCTGACGTCCCTGAACCCGCTGTTCACCGTGGGGCAGCAACTCGTCGAAACCATCCAGACCCACTTGCCCCTCGGTGCCGCACAGGCCCGTGCGCGAGCGATTGACCTGTTGCGCCAGACGGGTATTCCGGCGCCTGAAGCCCGCATTGACCAATACCCGCATCAATTCAGTGGCGGCATGCGGCAGCGGGTTGTGATTGCACTGGCTTTGGCGGCCGAACCCAAACTCATCGTGGCCGATGAACCGACGACGGCGCTGGATGTCTCCATTCAGGCGCAGATCATCCAGCTCCTCAAGCGGGTCTGTCGAGACCATGGGGCCGCCGTCATGCTCGTGACGCACGACATGGGCGTCATCGCCGAGACTTGTGATCGGGTGGCGGTGATGTATGCCGGCCGTGTGGTGGAAATTGGGCCTGTGGATCAGGTAATTCATTGCCCGGCTCACCCCTACACCATTGGACTCATGGGCTCCATTCCTGCCGTCGATGAAGATCGCGAACGACTTCAGCAAATTGACGGCGCCATGCCGCGTCTGAACGCCATGCCGCAGGGCTGTGCCTTTCATCCCCGTTGCGCTCAGGCCCTGTCCCGCTGTCGGGAGGCGTTGCCGCCGCTCGTGGAAGTGGGGCAGACGCAAGCGGCCTGCTGGCTGCATCACGCGGAGGGGCGAGCATGAGCGCTCTGGTTGAGGTCAAAGAATTGTCCATGCGGTTTGATGTCTCTCCGCCATGGCTGAATCGGGTTCTGGAGCGCAAGCCCAAGCAGTATGTTCATGCGGTGGATGGCGTTAGTTTTGACATTCCGCGCGGGAAAACCTTGGCGCTGGTGGGCGAGTCGGGCTGCGGCAAAAGCACGGTGGCCCGCCTGCTGGTGGGGCTCTACAACCCGACAGGCGGGACGGTGGCTTTTGATGGGCGCGATACCCGGGAGTGGCTCGGCAGTCAGGATGCAGGCGCTTTGCGGCGCCGGTTCCAGATGATTTTTCAAGACCCCTATGCCAGCTTGAATCCCCGCTGGAAAGTGGGGGCGATCGTTGCTGAGCCCCTGTTGGAGCAAGGCGTTCTGACAAACACAGCCGATGTCGAGGCGCGCGTCGGGGAGCTGCTAACCATGGTGGGCCTCAGCTCGGTGGATGCGGGCAAGTACCCCCACCAGTTCTCCGGCGGGCAGCGCCAGCGTATTTCGATCGCGCGGGCCTTGGCGACGGCGCCGGAATTCCTGGTGTGTGACGAGCCGACCAGTGCGCTGGACGTGTCGGTTCAGGCGCAAGTTCTGAACATCATGAAGGAGCTCCAAGCCCAACGCGGGCTGACCTACCTGTTCATTTCGCACAATCTGGCGGTTGTGCGTCACATGGCGGATCAGGTTGGGGTGATGTACCTTGGGCGCCTCGTCGAGGTCGCCGGCAAGTCGGAACTCTTTGCCCAGCCGCGGCACCCCTATACCCGCATGCTGCTGGACGCCATCCCAGACATTCACATGACCGGGCGGCAACGGGTGGCCGTACAGGGCGAGGTGCCCAATCCGCTCAATCCCCCTTCGGGTTGCAGCTTTCACCCCCGCTGCCCCCATGCGACCGCGCGCTGCAGCGCGGAGCGCCCCGTGCTGCGGCATCAGGGCGGCACTCAAGTGGCCTGCCATGCCATTGAAGAGGGACGGATTTAAGCGCCTTTCGAAGGAGGCTGCTGGGTGGGCGAGCTGCTGGGGGGCTTCAAGGGGCCTTTTTGACCGCATGCCGCAAGACTCAGGGCCAGGCTAAGGGTCATGAGGGAGGTCCATCGAATGGGCCTGTTGGGGCGAGGGCATTGCGCCCGGTAAAACAATTGCATGCCCGCAGTTTAGAGAGGTTCGAACCATGCAAGACGCTGACTACCACCAACGGGCTGAAACGCTGCTGCGTCGTCTGGAGGCCCAGGCGGATGCTTGGTTGCAGGAGGATGACTTGGATGTGGATGCCAGCCGAAATGGCGGCGTGCTGGAATTGACCTTGCCCAATCGCACCAAATTGGTGGTCAACAAACAGCCACCGCTCAGCGAGGTCTGGCTGGCGGCTCAAGCGGGGGGGTTCCACTTTCGGTGGCGGGATGACCAGTGGCGTGACACCAAGTCCGGGGAGCGGTTCGAGCAGGTCTTCTTGGAACACATGAGCCGACAAGCCGGCAGGGCGCTGCAGTTCACGGTTGCTTGAATAAATCGAGCACGCCTTTCTTCTCTTCGGCATTGGCCGGGCTGGGCAGGCTGGGGTCATCGTTTTCGATGCGGGTGACGCCCCGATCGGCCACGAATTCGTCGAAGTACCACTCGCCATTGACGTACACCACGCCCTCGGGAGGGGGAATTTCGGCGACCGCGGTTTGGCGTAGTGCAAATTGCATGAAATCGATCCAAATGGGCAGGGCCAATCCTCCGCCCGTTTCCCGGCTTCCCAGTTTGCGCGGCGTGTCGTATCCCACCCAAACCACGGTGACCAACTCCGGTTGATAACCGGCAAACCAGGCGTCCATGGAGTCATTGGTGGTGCCGGTCTTTCCATACAGATCGGTGCGTTTTAATGCGACTTGGGCTCGGGCCGCCGTTCCAGACCTTGTAACCTCTTGGAGCAAGCTGCTCATGAGGAAGGCATTCCGTGCATCCAGTGTCCGGTTCGCCTCATCCAACGTGACGGGCGGCGCTTCAAAGAGAACCTTGCCATGGTCGTCGACAATTTTCTGAATCAGCGACGACTCAATGCGGTGCCCGCCGTTGGCGAAGACTGAATAGGCTTCGGCCATTTGGAGGGGCGTGACCGATCCCGCTCCCAGGGCCATCGTCAGGTAGGCCGGATGCTTGTTCGCGGGGAACCCGAACCGACCGATCCAGGACTGTGCTTCATGGGTGCCGACGGAGCGGAGCACCCGAATCGACACCATGTTCTTGGACTTGGCCAGCGCCTTGCGCAGCGTCATGGGCCCCTCAAAGGTTCCGTCGTAATTTTTGGGCTCCCAGGGTTGGCTGCCCGTTGTCGTCGCGTCGAAAAACAAGGGAGCATCGTTCACCACGGTCGAAGGCGTAAACCCCCGCTCCAGTGCGGCGGAGTAAATGAACGGCTTGAAGCTGGAGCCGGGTTGACGCCAAGCCTGGGTGACGTGATTGAACTTGTTCTTCGCAAAATCGAAGCCCCCAACCATGGCTCGAATCGCACCCGTACGGGGATCCAAGGAAACGAGCGCGCCTTCGACTTCGGGCACCTGGGTCAACACCCACCCGAGCTTGCCATCGGCGATGACCCGAACCACAGCGCCTCGTCGAATTTGAACCTTGGGGTCGCCCCTCTCTTGTAATCCACTCGCAACGGGTTTGACGCTGTCGCCCGTGAGCGTGAGAACCTCGCCGGTCTGAAGGGACGCGACGACCTTTTTGGGGCTAGCTTCCAAGACCACTGCGGAAAACAGCTCGCCGTTCGCTGGGAAGTCCGCCAGCACCTCGGCAACGCGCGCGTCGACGAGCTTGGGGTCTGCGGGCAGGTCCACATGGGCTTCTGGGCCCCGATAGAACTGACGACGCTCGTACTCCATCAAGCCCTTGCGAAGCGCCTTGTACGCCATCTGCTGCTCGTCGTGGCGGACGCTGAGCGTCACGCTCAAGCCGCGCGAATACAACTCGTCGCCGTAGCGAGACAGCAGCAGCTGTCGGGCTGCCTCGGCGGCGTAATCTGCGCCGGCTTGAGAAGGCGAGGCGGTCCGGATTTTCAGCGTCTCACTCTTGGCCGCCGTGTGCTGCTGCACATTGAGGAAGCCGTTCTCCAGCATGCGATCCAAGATGTACTGCTGGCGAATGCGGGCGCGCTTGGGGTTGGCGATGGGGTTGTAAGCCGAAGGCGCCTTGGGTAGGCCGGCGAGCATGGCGGCCTCGGCGGCTGAAATATGCTTCAGCGGCTTTCCAAAATAGACCTCGCTGGCGGCTGCGAATCCATACGCGCGATGCCCCAGAAAAATCTGGTTCATGTAGATTTCAAGAATCTTGCGTTTGGAGAGCGTTGATTCAATTCGAAGTGCCAGCAGGATTTCGTACAGCTTTCTGGACAGCGTTTTTTCCGAACTCAAGTAGAAATTGCGAGCCACCTGCATCGTGATGGTCGAGGCCCCTTGGCTGCGAGACTCCTGCAAGTTGGCCAGACCGGCTCGGAGGACGCCCCAGTAGTCCACGCCGCCGTGCTGGTAGAAGCGCGCATCTTCAATGGCCAGGATGGCGTCCT
This sequence comes from Inhella gelatinilytica, assembly GCF_016093295.1. Lineage (GTDB taxonomy): Bacteria > Pseudomonadota > Gammaproteobacteria > Burkholderiales > Burkholderiaceae_C > Inhella > Inhella gelatinilytica. The sequence continues at coordinate 263,303 of NZ_JAEDAL010000002.1, forward strand.
GCATGACCTGAGGAATCTCCTCTATGGCCAGATACTGGCGTCGCTCTTCCCCAAATTCAGCCAGCAACTTGCCTTCAGCCGACCAGATACGCAGGGGCTGGTGTGGCCGGTAATCCGAAAGCCCGGAGACGTCCGGCAAGTTGGGATACGCGGTCACCAGAATGAGGGCCGCGCCCAGTCCACATGCCACGATCCCGGCGGCGATCAGACCGGTGAAACCCAGTGCGAACTTTCTCCATCGAGGAATCTGTTCTGATGGGCTCGGGAGGGACGACGGTTTGGAAGGCATATGGGATGAAATTATAGAAACCCCCTGTCTGCGGGGGCAGTGCTGGGTGCCGTCACACGGCGTTACACCCAGGGTCTGGAGCGTACCGCTTGCGCAACGTGGTTAACCCCTGCTTACCGGTTTTTTGACCGGGCCACAAAAGGTTTACTGCTAGCATGCAAGTAAGTTCTTAAGTCCCCGCTTGTGGGGTAAGGGTGAAGGCATGGGAATTTTTGACAGCTTGCTGGGGCGAAAAAGCCCGCCCATGCTGGGCTTGGACATCAGTTCCTCCAGTGTGAAGCTGGTGGAGCTGAGTCAGAACAAGGCTGGCGAGATGGTCCTGGAACGCTTCGCCTCTGAGCCGTTGGAAAAAGGCTGGATCACGGATGGGCACGTCGAAAAGTTCGACGAAGTCGCCGACGCAGTTCGCAAAGTCGTGGCGCGAAGCGGAACCCGCACTCGGCAAGCCGTTTTGGCGATGCCTGCGTCTGCGGTCATCACCAAGCGCATCATGCTGCCCTCTGGGCTTCGCGAGGAAGAAATGGAAGTGCAGGTTGAGGCAGAGGCCAACCAGTACATCCCGTTTTCTCTGGATGAGGTGAGCCTGGACTTCTGCGTTGTGGGCCCCAGCGCCACGTCTGTTGGCGACGTCGAAGTGCTGATCGCTGCATCGCGAAAAGACCGGGTCCAAGACCGGCAAGGGATTGCGGAAAGTGCTGGGCTGAAGCCTGTGATCATGGATGTTGAGTCCCACGCGTCCCGAATGGCCATGGGGCGCCTGATTCAGGCGCTGCCGGACAGTGGCAAGGATGCGCTCATCGCCCTTTTTGAGATTGGTGCGGAGACCACGAGCCTGAAGGTGCTACGCGATGAGGAATTGCTTTATGACCGCGATCAAGCCTTTGGCGGCGGGCAGTTGACCCAATTGATTGCGCGGCAGTACGGACTCTCGTTCGAAGAGGCGGAAACCAAAAAATTGTCCGGCGATTTGCCGGAAGATTACCCAGGTCAAGTGCTGGAGCCCTTCGTTGACAGCCTATCGCAAGAAATTGGGCGTGCTCTGCAGTACTTCTTCACGAGCACGCCGCATCACAAGGTCCACTATGTGATGCTGGCCGGTGGAACGGCCACGCTGCCCGGATTGAAAGACCGCGTGACCGACCTGACTGGATTTGCGTGTATGGTGGTCAATCCATTTGACCGCATGATCATGGGTGCAGGGGTGCGGGAAGGTCGGATTCAACGTGAATCTGCGGCTTATTTGACAGCTTGCGGATTGGCAATGCGGAGGTTCTACGAGTGATCCTCATTAACTTACTTCCCTATCGGGAAGAGCGGCGAAAGTGGCGAAAGCAGGCCTTTTTTGCCGGCCTTGGCTTGTCGCTTGCGGCGGGTGTCGCATTGGGTGCATTGGGCTGGATCCTGCTTCAGTCATTGATTGACCATCAGCAATCGAGAAACGCCTTCTTGACCAGTCAGATCAAGACTCTGGACGAGCAGATCAAGGACATCGCAACGCTGCGCGAGGAAATTGATGCGCTCACCCAACGGCAGAAGGCGGTTGAAGCCCTGCAGGCGGAGCGCAATACCCCTGTTCATCTTCTGAATGAACTGGCGAGGCTGACGCCAGAAGGTGTTTACCTTACGGCCCTGAAGCAAACTGATGGCAGCATCTTGCTTACCGGCTTGGCGCATACGCAAGAGCGAGTTTCTGAATATCTTCGGAATATTGGGCGCGATGCGCAGTGGATCGAAAAGCCCGCTCTGCAGGAGGTCAAACTTACAAACGTGACCACCAATATCAAAGGTTCGAAGCGATTGTTCGAATTTTCGGTAAAAGTTACGTTGAAAGGTGCGCAGGGTGAGTCCGGGGGTGGGGCTGACAAGCAGCCCAAGAAAGGTTGATATGGCGGAGCAAGCGATCAAACCGGATATGGCGAAGCGCCTTCAGAGTGCACTTGAGCAGTTCAAAGGCCTTGACCCCAATAAGCCTGAGAATTGGCCATTGCTGCCAAAACTGGCGGTTGGTGGTTTGCTGGCTTTGTCCACCCTGGTTGGGATTTACTTTCTTGTGCTATCTGACGAACAAGCGCGTCTTGAGTCTGAGATTGCTAACGAAGAAAAATTGAAGGCCGATTTCGTCGCGAAGGCGGCGACTGCGGCGAATCTTCCGGAGTTGCGCAAACAGAAAAGTCAGGTTGAGGAGTACGTTAGTCAGCTTGAAAAGCAGCTTCCGGCGAAGGCGGAAATGGATGCGCTTCTGTCGGACATCAATCAAGCTGGCGTGGGGCGTGGTTTGCAGTTTGAATTGTTTAAGCCTAGCTCGGAGGTCATTAAAGACTACTACGCTGAGCAGCCAATTGCCCTCAAGGTGGCTGGCCGCTATCACGACTTTGGCGCCTTCGTATCCGATGTCTCCAACCTGTCTCGAATTGTTACGCTGCACAATTTTCAGATAGCTCCTTATCAAGCGAAGGACCCTGGTGGGCTGTTGATGATGGAGTCAATTGCCAGAACCTATCGATATCTTGATCCGTCTGAAGTGGCGCAGGCGGCCAAGGCGAAGGCGGCTGCCAAAGCGGCGGGGGCAAAGAAATGAAGCCAAACCGACGATTCCTGCTGTGCGGTGTAACGGTCTTGTTGACTGCCTGCGCATCGGACTTGGATTCCTTGCAGCAGTGGGCTGAGACGGAACGTCGAAATGCCCGACCGACTGTGAAGCCGCTCAGCGCGCCGAAGAAATTTACGCCGCAACCTTACTCCGAGTTATCCGCCGTCGAGCCATTCAGCTTTCAGAAATTGAATGTGGCCAATCAAACAGACGTTGTTCAAGCCAATTCGCCTATTGCTCAGGAGAAAAATCGTCGAGCGGAACCTCTGGAGGCCTATCCGCTCGACTCCATGCACATGGTTGGCAGCATGTACCGGGATGGAGTTCGACAGGCGATTTTGAAGGTTGATAGCTTGCTTTATTACGTCAAGCCGGGAAATTATGTGGGACAAAACTTTGGCCGCATCATGAAAGTGGATGAGGCTGAGATCACGATCCGTGAGATCGTCCAAGATCCCGCCGGGGACTGGGTAGAGCGAATCAGTACGCTGACTCTTCAGGAGGCAGCACGATGAAAACAAAGCAGGAGAACCATGTGAAGCGATGTGCAACTGCGCTGTTGATGGCAGCCTTGACCCTTCCTGGACTGGCTTGGGCGCAAAACGCCATTCGCTCAATTCAAGCCAATCAGCAAGCTGGCTCTGAAATCTTGAGAATTGAATTCGACAAGCCGCTGATCGAGGTTCCCCGGGGATTCACGATGCAGTCACCTGCTCGAATCGCCATCGATCTTCCGGGCGTCGTCAATGGGCTCGGTCGAAATTCTGTCGAAATTGGGCAAGGCAATGTTCAGTCCGCAGCGGTGGCTCAAGGGGCTGATCGAGCGCGCTTGGTCCTGAACCTTCGCCAAGCCTCCGGTTACCGGGCGGAAATCCAAGACAAGGCGCTGATTTTGGTGCTGGATTCGGCGGCCAGTGCTGGTGCGTCGGCTGCCGCCCCAGTTCAGCATTTCGCACCGAGTCAAAACGATGCCGTGCAAGCGCTTCGCGACTTGGACTTCCGCCGCGGTGTGGATGGCGCTGGTCGTGTGGTTGTTGGCTTACCCAGCGCCCAAGTGGGTGTCGACATTCAGCAGCAAGGTCAGCGTTTGGTTCTGGAGTTCCCCAAAACCAACCTGCCTGCCAACCTGCGGAAGCGGTTTGATGTCGTGGACTTCGGAACCCCGATTCAGAGCATGGTTGCATCGCAGCTTAATGACCGCGTGCGAATTGTCGTGGAGCCCAAGGGGGACTGGGAGCATTCGGCGTACCAAAGTGATAACCAGTTTGTTTTGGAGGTTCGTTCGGTAAAGCCAAGCCCTAATAAATTGACGCAGGGATCGGGATTTTCTGGTGAAAAAGTTTCGTTCAATTTCCAGAATATTGAGGTCCGCGCACTGTTGCAAGTTATCGCAGACTTCACCCAGTTCAATGTGGTGACCAGCGATACGGTTACCGGTTCTATCACTCTTCGACTGAAGGATGTGCCTTGGGACCAAGCATTGGAGATTATTCTCCAAGCAAAAGGGCTGGGGTTGCGCAAGAGTGGCAATGTGCTTTGGATTGCTCCTAAGGAAGAGTTGGCAACCCGTGAAAAAGCCGATCTCGAGGCCAAGGCTGCTGTTGCCCAGTTGGAGCCCACGCGAACCCAGGCCTTTGTGTTGAACTACACCAAGGCAGAGGATGTGGCGAAGGGTCTAACGGGAACAGTCGTTAGTGGGGCAGGCGGTTCTAGCACAGGGGCGGATAAGACGGCGAGGGTGCTTTCTTCCCGGGGCAGCGTTCTGTTCGAGCCGCGTACTAATCAGATCTTTGTAACCGATATTGCTTCAAAGTTGGAAGAGGTTCAGGGCCTGATCCAGCGTATTGATATACCAGTTCGGCAGGTTCTTATCGAAGCGCGTATTGTTGAGGCCGATGATAAATTCGGTAAATCCCTTGGCGTGAAGTTGGGTGCATCGGACGCTCGAGGGTTGCAGGGTGGTATTCCTGGATACTCGGTCGGTGGTGGGAATTATTTGACATTTGGTGGAACCTACAGTGGGGTTGGTTATCAAACGGGACAGACAGGTTCTGTCGATTTTGGTAACACGCAGTTCGTTAATCTCCCGGCGACGACTATTAACAATGTTAATGCGGCTTCGATCGCGGCGACGCTATTTAGCGCCTCGGCTAATAGATTTTTGAATCTCGAACTATCGGCTTTGGAGGCTGATGGCAAAGGGAAAATAGTATCGAGTCCTCGTGTCATTACCGCTGACAAGATTAAAGCTTTAATTGAGCAGGGTGAGGAAATTCCCTATCAAACAGCTACTGGATCGGGTGCGACAGCTATTACCTTCAAGAAAGCTGTGTTGAAGTTGGAAGTGACGCCCCAAATCACGCCGGAAGGCGGTGTGATTTTGGATGTGGATGTGAATAAGGATAGTCGCGGGGTTCTAACTCCGGCGGGCTATGCCATCAACAACAAACATGTGAAAACACAAGTTCTAGTGGAGAATGGTGGAACTGTTGTAATTGGTGGGATTTTCACGCAAGAAGAGATTGATTCGGTTAGCAAAGTGCCTGTTCTTGGTGACATTCCGTACATGGGTGCGCTTTTCCGTAATAAGTCTAAACTGGCGAATAAAACGGAGCTCTTGATTTTCCTGACTCCTAAAGTGGTCAGTGATCGAGCCGGTTTGCAGTAATCAAGGGGTAAGGCAATGTTTGGCTTTGTAAGTGCAATGTCTCAGGCTTGGAATCGAGCCGTTGCTTCGATCTTGCTCCTGTCCGGGCTTCTGTTGCTGAGCGCCTGCGGGGGGGGTGGTGGCGCACCGGGGGCGCCGGTCAACGGTGGAGGAGGTGGAACGACACCAGGCACGGATGCGCTGAGCGTTTCTCTGGTGCTAACTTCTTCTTCTGTTTCCCAGGCCAATCCGGCCACTGCAACCGCAACGGTGACGACCGCAGCTGGCGCGCCAGCCAGCGGGGTCTTGGTGAGTTTTGCGGTGGGGGAGGGCGTGGGCAAAGTCAGCGCACCCTCTGGTTTGACGGACGCAAGCGGTCGCACGACTGTGGTTCTGGCGCCATTGACGACCACGTCTGTGGGCGCAGACTTCCTAACCGCAACCATTAAGCAGGGCGACAAGACCTACACAGCCAAAATCGGCTATCAAGTTAATGCAAGTGCGCCGGCTGTCGTGCAAGTGACCTTGGGCTCCAGTACCTTGACGCCCGGTGCTCAGGTGGATGTCATCGCGACGCTCAAATCAAGCGCAGGCGCTCCGATCACGAACACGGTGGTGAACTTCACCTCGACCTTGAAGGCCGTTCAATTGAGTGCGCCGAGTGCGCTCACGAACAGTTTGGGTCAGGCTGTTGTCAAGGCAACGGTGCCCGCCGGAACTTCAGGTGCGGGTTCGATTGGCGCAGCCGCTCTGGTGCAGGGGGCCGATGTCAGCGCCAGTGCGAATTTCCAAACGGGCTCTGCCACTGTTGGCACTCTCAGTCTGGCCCTGCCGGAAGAGTTGGGGTCAGGTCAGTCCATCAACGCAACGGCGACTTTGGTTGATGCCGCTGGGGCGCCAATCAAGGGTGCAGTCATTAATTTCAGAGCCCTGAACGGCATCGCAACGACCGATCGCCCCAGCGATGTCACGACTGCCGCCGGTGTTGCGCAAGCTGCTGTGGTCAAGGCCGCGCCGACGGCTGTCGGCGCGGAGGTTGTGGAAGTCCGCGCCACGGTCGCCGGGGTAGAACTCGTGGCCAGCCGTACATTGCGCGTGACCACGAGCACGACCTCGGCGGCTCGAATCGTGATTCAGATGCCGACGAACCCCGTGACGGCCACGCAGCCGGGCGAGGCCATCGTTACGGTATTTAAAGCGAACGACTTGCGGGCTGCGAATACGGTTGTCAATCTCAGTACCAAATATGACATCGGCAAGGCCAGTCGCATGACCGATTTGACCAACGGTCAAGGGCAAGTGACTGTTCAGCTGCAGGCCAAGAGCTCAACGGCAAGTGGTGCTGACGAGCTCGTGGTTACCTCGGAGGTGGATGGGGTGACGGTGACGGGGAGTGCACCCTTCCGGGTGAACTCCATCGCGGCCGGTACGCTGAACCTGGAGTTGTTGGACATCAATGGCAACAAAACGACCACGGTCACCAGCGGAAGCCCTGCAACGGCACGGGCTGTCTTGCGAACCGATGGCGGTGCCCCGGTGCCCGGTGTGGTGGTGAGCTTCTCTACCCTCTTGGGCTATGGCAGTTTTAGTGCGATGACCGCGTTGACGGATGCCAACGGCGCGGCTGCGGTTCAGCTTCGGCCGGCTACAACCAGTACTTCGGGGGCAGATACCGTGGTCGCTCGCGCCACGCTGAACGGAACCGCATTGGCTGCGAACGCAGGGTTCCAGTTGACGGCGACCAACGTGGCGATCGGCTCGGTGCTGGTGAATCCCGCTTTGCCGGCGCAAGTCGCTGCCTATGGACAAGCCGAAGTCACGGTTAACCTGACGGGAACCGTGCCGGCCGAACCGGTGGTTGTTTCCGCAACCAGCAGTTGTATTGGTGAAGGTAAGGCGACGCTGTTGCCCGCTACGGTTTCGACCACGACGGGAGTCGCTCGGTTTACCTACCGCGATGCGGGTTGCGGGGCCGTGCGAACCACCGACAGTTTGCAGATCAGTGTGGCAGGAACGGCGGCGAATGCCACCGCAACGATTGGTCTGACGTCCCCGGCGGTGTCCGCCATCAACTTCACATCGGCGACGCCGGCTACGATCTATCTGAAGGGCTCCGGATACACCGAGAACTCGACGGTTCGTTTTCAAGTCAAGGATGCCAATGGCAATGGTCTGCCCGCACGTTGCGCCCAATTTGAATTGGTGAGCTTCGCTGGTGGCCTGTTGATGGAAGATGGAACTGCGCCTGTTCGGCGGAAGTCCGACGCCAACGGGGACTTCTTCCTTCGCATCAATTCCGGAACGGTGCCCACGCCGGTTCGGGTGCGGGCGACCCTGGTCAACGATGCGAATGACCAGTGCGGCGGCGGTACGGTGTCGAATATTTCGACTGTGTCCAGTGGGCTTTCTATCGCCGTGGGGCTGCCCTCGCAGTTGAATTTTTCGTTGTCACAACAAGCAATCAATATCGAGGGTTATGACCGCGACGGTACTTCGAACACTTACACCATCATCGCGTCTGACCGTTTGGCCAACCCCGTGCCCCAAGACACGGCGATTAACTTTGTGGCGGAGGGCGGCGGTCAGATTCAACCCACTGGCTTCATCAAGGTCGGGGGCGATGGCCTGGCTCGCGCAACCGTGAATTACGTGAGTTCGGAGCCGCGCCCCCGCGATGGGCGGATCACGATCCTGGCTTATGCCTTGGGCGAAAAGAGCTTCCTGGATTTGAACGGCAATAACCAGTTCGACACGGGCGAGCCCTTCCAGGATCTTGGCGATGTGTTTATCGATCGATTGTTCAACGTTGTGTACACCAGCGGAAACCAAATTTCTGCCGGCTTTAACTCGACCGAAGATCAACTGATTTCCCTGCAGTTGCCCAATGTCGATTACAAGTCCTGCGAAGCACCGGGTTCTTCGTTGCTGTGGCTGAGTACCTCCATCCCGTCCCTGAACACGGGCAGTCGATGTACGGCTTCGATGCGGGCTTACGTCCGACGCGCGACGCAGACCATTCTTTCGACGTCTGCCGCCAATCCAGTGTGGGGGACCCGCCTGCCGCAGGGCAGCTACGTGGATGCGGGTAGTAGTTGCCCGGTTCCGATTACACGATTGACGGGTTATGACGGGAACGAAGTCCCCTCTACCACGACAATCTTCCCGACCGGGACCACAAAGCTGTATGGCCAAGGGGTTGCGGGAGGCCTCTCGTTCCTCGCTGCGGACGCGAATGCCATTGCATTCAATCCGATGGCTGCGGGTACGACCGTTACGGCAAGTGGTACGGAAGGCTTGACGGTGGCGGTTGTGGGCGGATCGCCTGTGCCCAGCACGGGCAGTCCCAGCGGCGTTTACTTAAGTTATAAATTCGACCTGTCAAAAGCGGATGAAGGCGTCGCCACGGTTACGTTGCGCAGCCCTATTACTGGAACAGGCACAACGTTCTCGCAGTTCATCAGCACTCGAGCAGTTCCAACTGGAATGATCAGTTGCCCTTGAAGCTGGCATTGATCGGCCTGCCCGGCAGCGGAAAATCCAGCGTTGCCAAACACCTCGCCCAGCATTACCGCTGGGCGCAGGTGGACACCGATCAGGTATTCGAATCGCGAGTGGGTATGCCTATTCGCGATTTTTTTTCTGCCCACGGCGAAGCGGCCTTTCGAGACTTAGAGACCGAGGTACTTGCTGATTGCCTTCAGCGGCCCGGACCGCTGGTCTTGGCCACAGGTGGTGGGATCGTTTTGCGACCCGAAAATCGGCAGTTGCTGCGCAAGCAATCCTTGGTGTTTTTTCTCAAGCAGCGACCAGAAGAATTGGCGCGTCGGCTGAAAACCGACACCAAGCGGCCGCTGTTGCAAGGCGGTGATGCGTTGGCGAAGCTGCGCGATCTGGCTGGTGTGCGGGATCCGCTTTATCGTCAATCGGCGCATTACACCGTCGAGGCTCAACGGCCCACGGTGGCAGCCGTCGTGCAGTGGATATGTATGCAGCTGGAGTTGGCGGGGCATGCCCCGGTGGCTCCTACACTGGAGCCATGACAGTCCAGCCAACGCGATTCGACTCCCCCCGCCTCTCTGACTTCGATCTGAGCGTGGAGGGCATTCCCCGGCTCGAAGTGGTTTTGGCTGAACGTTCCTATGGGATTGAGATCGGTGCCGGCAGTTGGGCAGAGCGGATTGCTCGTACACCGAACCTGAAGAGCCCGCTGGCGGTGGTGGTGACCAACCCCACGGTACACGCCTTGCACGGTGCGGCGCTGGAGGCCGCCCTCTGGCCCGCTTTCAAGCGCGTGGAGGTTCGCGAAGTCCCCGATGGGGAATCCAGCAAACACTGGCCGTGTGTGAGCTGGCTCTGTGAAGAGCTGGCGTCAATGGGCGCGGGGCGCGACGTCTTGTTGGTTGCGTTGGGTGGCGGGGTGATTGGGGACCTGACGGGTTTCGTGGCGTCGATTTATATGCGCGGCGTCCGTTTTTTACAGGTCCCAACGACCCTCTTGGCGCAGGTGGACTCTTCCGTCGGGGGGAAGACCGGCATTAACTTGCCGCAGGGCAAGAACCTGGTGGGCGCCTTCCATCAGCCCGCTGCCGTTTGGGCGGATTCGACGGTACTCGGCACCCTGCCTGCTCGGGAGTACGCTGCGGGGCTCGCGGAAGTGATCAAGTACGGCCCCATCGCAGACTTGGCATTTTTTGAGTGGCTTGAAGCCAACATGCCACGGTTGGTCGCTCGGGATCCGCAAGCGATCGGCGTTGCGGTGCGACGGAGTTGCGAGATCAAAGCGGCCATTGTGGCCATGGACGAGCGGGAAGACGGCATTCGGGCGGTTCTGAATTTCGGGCACACGTTTGGCCACGGATTGGAGCGGGGTTTGGGCTATGGAGCTTTGCTGCACGGGGAGGCGGTGGGTATTGGCATGTTGATGGCGACTCGGCTGTCGGTGGCGCACTTGGGCTTGGACAATTCGTATCTCGACCGACTTGAACGTCTGCTCGCTGCGGCCGGTTTGCCGACCGAAGTGCAAGGGTGGAGCCCACAGCAATTGCTAGCCTGGATGCGAACGGACAAAAAGGCTGTCGCTGGGGCGATCCGGTACGTGGTGATCCCTAAGTGGGGCGAGGCTGCTCTTGCCAGCGTTGCGGATGAAGCCGTGCTCCAGGTGCTCGATGACACGGTCAGGGCCATGCGGGGCTGAGATGTTGGCCCCTTATGCCTGCGCCCCATCGACCAGTCGGGGCCGCCGCGTTCACGAGTCGCCCGCTGCGGATCGGGATGACTACCAGCGCGACCGCGATCGGATCGTGCATTCGTCGGCCTTTCGACGGTTGGTCTACAAGACCCAGGTCTTTCTCAATCACGAGGGCGATCTATTTCGGACCCGGCTGACGCACTCCTTGGAGGTCGCCCAACTGGCTCGTTCCATGGCACGTAACCTGCGTCTGAACGAGGACCTCACCGAAGCGCTGGCGCTGGCCCATGATTTGGGGCACACGCCGTTTGGGCATGCCGGTCAAGATACGCTGAACGAGTGCATGGCCGACCACGGTGGCTTCGAGCACAACCTCCAAAGCTTGCGCGTGGTGGACTGGCTGGAGCGGCGCTATGCAAAGTTCCCCGGGCTCAATCTGTGTTTTGAGACCCGCGAGGGCATCTTGAAGCACTGCAGCCGGCGCCATGCCGAGGAACTGGAGGTTCTGGAACCCGGGGGTGTCGCCGCGCGCTTCTTGGTACGGCGACAACCCAGTTTGGAGGCGCAGTTGAGCAATTTGGCGGACGAACTTGCCTATTGCGCCCATGACATTGATGACGGCGTCCGATCTGGATTGCTGCCCTTTGACGCCTTGGTGGACCAGCCTTTGCTGGGAGCGTTGATCGAAGACGTTGATCGCGCAGAGGGGACAGCGTTGACACCGAAGGTGCGGCTGTACACCATGCTTCGACGGTTGCTTCAGCGCGGAACTTCGGATCTGGTGAGGGCCACGACCGAGCGGCTGCGTCGGGCGGCTCCCGATTCACTTGAAGCGGTGCGGGACTTGCCGCCGCTGGTTGGCTATTCGCCGGAGTTTGAGCAGGCGCTTCGCACCTTGAAGTCCTTTTTGTTTGCGGCGTTGTATCGGCATCCCGAAGTTGAGGCGCAACGGACTTTGGCCCAGCGTCTGCTCAAGGAACTCTTTGCGCACTATGTGGCGGTGGGCGTGCCTGAACCGCTGGATGCTGACCCGCACCGCGCGGTGGCCGACTATTTGGCGGGGATGACCGACCGCTTCGCCATTCGGGAGCATCGTCGCATCACGGGTGAACGCCTGTTCGTCGTGGATTGAGCAAGCGGGCTGCAAAATGGGGTCGGAGTCAATCTAAGAAGCCCCCATGGCCCGCATGCCCCGTTTGGTTATCCCTGGAGAAGTGCACCATGTCTTGCAGCGGGGGCACAACCGCCAGACGATCTTTCATGACGCGGAGGACGCACAAGCCCTATTGGCCGCGTTGCGAGAGGCAAGTCAACTCCATGATCTGAAGGTCCATGCCTACGCCTTGATGCCGACTCATTTGCATCTGCTCGCCACACCGGGCACGTCCGTAGGTTTGGCTCGCACCATGCAGACCCTGGGTCGGCGGTATGTGGGCCACTTCAATCGACGCCACGGACGCACGGGGACGCTTTGGGAAGGGCGGTTCCGTACCACGGTGATTGAGGCGGCAGCCTTCTTCGAGACGATGATGCTTTACGTGGAGCAGAACCCACTTCGCGGCGGGTTGGTGGAGTGCGCAGGAGACTATCCATGGTCCAGTGCTGCGCACCATCTCGGCCAACGGCGAGACCCCTTGATTGCGGAACATGCCGCATTTTGGGCGTTGGGAAATACACCATTCGACCGTGAACTCAGGGTGCGAAAGGGATTGTTGGCCCCCCAGGACACCCAGGTGCTGGCGCGGGTCCGTCGGCACGTTCACAGCGGGTGGCCCTTGATGACCCCGAGGCAGGCGGCGGTTTGGGAGGCGCAACTGCAGCGTCCCCTCACGCCACAACCCGTCGGACGCCCCCGTCTTGACTCTGTCCCCAATAAATGACGAAGCCACCCTTCGGATGCTGATATTGGCACTCTGACCCCTTTTTGTTTCCGGGGTGTTACGGGAATTCAGGCGCTAGGCTTCAGCCCAATCCGTGTTGGAGCCTTGCATGTCTGCCACCCAAACTATTGAAACCGCGGCCGCTCTCGCCACCGCAACCCTCGATGAACGCCAGGCCTTGGCTGAACAGGGCTTGTATCGTTCCGAGGCTGAAAAGGATGCCTGTGGCGTGGGTTTTGTGGCCCACATCAAGGGCCAGCGTTCGCACAGCATCGTTGAGCAGGGCTTGAAGATCCTTGAAAACCTCGATCACCGGGGGGCCGTGGGCGCGGACAAGCTGATGGGCGATGGGGCCGGTATCCTGATTCAAATCCCGGACGAGTTCTACCGGGCTGAGATGGCATTGCAAGGCGTCACCTTGCCGCCACCTGGCGAGTACGGAGTGGGCATGATCTTCTTGCCCAAAGAGCACGCCTCGCGACTGGCTTGTATCCAAGAACTGGAGCGGGCCGTGAAAGCCGAAGGCCAAGTGCTGCTGGGTTGGCGGGATGTGCCGGTGGATCGGGACATGCCCATGTCGCCCACGGTGCGCGAAAAAGAGCCCATCCTGAAGCAGATCTTCATTGGGCGAGGTCCCGATGTCATCGTGCCAGACGCCTTGGAGCGCAAGCTCTATGTGATCCGCAAGACGGCAAGTTCGGCCATCCAGGCCTTGAAACTGACCCACAGCCGCGAGTACTACGTGCCTTCGATGAGCTGTCGCACCATCATCTACAAGGGTCTCCTGCTGGCTGATCAGGTGGGCACCTATTACAAGGATCTTCAAGATCCCCGCGTGACTTCCGCGTTGGCCTTGGTGCATCAGCGCTTCTCGACCAACACGTTCCCGGAGTGGCCCCTGGCTCACCCCTATCGGATGGTGGCGCACAACGGGGAAATCAATACCGTCAAAGGTAACTTCAATTGGATGCGCGCACGCGAGGGCGTCATGAAGTCACCGGTGCTGGGGGAGGACCTGAAGAAGCTCTATCCCATCAGCATGGAGGGGCAGAGCGACACCGCCATTTTTGACAACGCTTTGGAACTCCTGGTGATGGCGGGCTACCCCTTGGCCCACGCGGCCATGATGATGATTCCGGAGGCCTGGGAACAGCATGAGCTGATGGATGAGCGCCGGCGCGCGTTTTATGAATACCACGCGGCCATGTTGGAGCCCTGGGATGGCCCGGCCGCCATGGTGTTTACGGATGGTCGCCAGATTGGGGCCACGTTGGACCGCAATGGCTTGCGCCCGGCGCGCTACATCGTGACGGACGATGACCTGGTGGTGCTCGCCTCCGAGAGCGGCGTGCTGCCGATTCCAGAAAACCGCATCATTCAAAAGTGGCGCCTGCAGCCAGGCAAGATGTTCCTGATCGATTTCGAGCAGGGGCGCATCATTGAAGACGATGAACTCAAGGCCCAATTGGCCTCCAGTCGCCCGTACCGACAGTGGATTGAGAACGTTCGCATCAAGCTGGACCGAATCGAGGTGGCCCCGACGGGCCCCGCCGAGTTCCCCGACAGCCTCCTTGACCGCCAACAGGCCTTTGGGTACACGCAGGAGGACATCAAATTCCTGCTCAGTCCGATGGCGGCGAATGGGGAGGAGGGCATCGGATCGATGGGGAACGACTCCCCGCTGGCCGTGCTGAGCGACAAGAACAAGCCGCTCTACAACTACTTCAAGCAACTCTTCGCCCAGGTGACCAACCCGCCGATCGATCCGATCCGCGAGGCCATCGTGATGTCACTCAACAGCTTCATTGGCCCCAAGCCCAATCTGCTGGACATCAACGCCATCAATCCGCCGGTTCGCCTGGAAGTGGAGCAGCCGGTTTTGGGCTTCGAGGACATGGCGCGGCTGCGAGAGATCGCTCGCCACACCCATGGCAAGTTCAAGAGCTATGAGCTGGACATCACCTACCCCTTGGCCTGGGGCAAGGAAGGGGTGGAAGCGAAGATTGCCAGCCTGTGCGCCGAAGTGGTGGACGCGCAGCGCAGTGGCCACAACATCATCCTCATCACGGATCGCAAAGCCAGTCGAGATCAGGTGGCCATCCCCGCTTTGTTGGCACTGTCAGCGATCCACCACCACTTGGTCCGTGAGGGGCTGCGCACAACGGTGGGCTTGGTGGTTGAAACCGGGAGTGCGCGCGAGGTCCATCACTTTGCGGTTCTGGCAGGTTTTGGTGCCGAGGCGGTCCACCCCTACCTTGCCCTGGAGACGCTGGTGGGCCTGCACCAGGATCTGCCTGGTTCGCTCAGTGCAGAAAAGGCGCTCTACAACTATACGAAGGCCATCGGCAAGGGGCTGTCCAAGATCATGTCCAAGATGGGCATCAGCACCTACATGTCCTATTGCGGCGCCCAGATCTTCGAGGCCGTCGGCCTTCAAAAGGACCTGGTGGACAAATACTTCCGGGGCACGCCCACGCAGGTGGGCGGAATTGGCATCTTCGAAGTGGCCGAGGAGCAGTTGCGCATGCACCGTGCGGCGTTCGGGGACGATGCGGTCCTGGCGCAGCAGCTGGATGCGGGCGGGGAATACGCCTGGCGGGCCCGTGGAGAGGAGCACATGTGGACGCCCGATGCGATTGCCAAGCTGCAGCACAGCACGCGGGCCAACAGCTACGACACCTACAAGGAGTACGCCCAGATCATCAACGACCAAAGCAAGCGGCACATGACGCTGCGCGGTTTGTTTGAATTCCGGCTGGACCCCAGCAAGGCGATTTCAATCGAAGAGGTCGAGCCGGCCGCCGAGATCGTCAAGCGATTTGCCACGGGCGCCATGTCACTGGGGTCCATCAGCACGGAAGCCCATTCCACGCTGGCCATCGCCATGAACCGCATCGGCGGCAAGAGCAACACGGGCGAGGGGGGCGAAGACCCGGCGCGCTATCGCAATGAGCTCAAGGGGATTCCCATTGCGCAAGGCACCAAGGTCTCTGATGTGATTGGACGCAAGGTGGTGGAGGTTGACTACCCGCTGCGCGCAGGAGACAGCCTTCGGTCCAAGATCAAGCAAGTCGCCTCTGGCCGATTTGGCGTCACCACCGAGTACTTGGTCAGTGCCGATCAAATTCAGATCAAGATGGCTCAGGGGGCCAAGCCGGGCGAGGGCGGGCAGCTGCCTGGCGGGAAAGTCAGCGAATACATCGGTTTCCTGCGCCACTCGGTCCCCGGGGTTGGCCTGATCAGCCCCCCGCCGCACCATGACATCTACTCGATTGAGGATCTGGCGCAGCTCATCCACGATTTGAAGAATGTGAACCCACGGGCGGACATCAGCGTCAAGCTGGTGTCGGAAGTAGGGGTGGGCACGATTGCCGCCGGTGTGGCCAAGTGCAAGGCCGACCATGTGGTGGTCGCGGGTCATGATGGCGGAACGGGCGCTTCACCCTGGAGCTCCATCAAACACGCGGGCACCCCCTGGGAGCTGGGCCTGGCTGAAGCGCAGCAAACGCTGGTGTTGAACCGCTTGCGCAGCCGCATCCGACTGCAAGTCGATGGCCAACTGAAGACGGGCCGCGACGTGGTGATTGGGGCCCTGCTCGGGGCGGATGAGTTTGGCTTCGCCACGGCCCCGCTCGTGGTGACCGGTTGCATCATGATGCGCAAGTGCCATCTCAATACCTGTCCAGTGGGCGTGGCCACGCAAGATCCGACCCTGCGCAAGAAGTTCAGCGGCCAACCCGAACACGTCGTCAACTACTTCTTCTTCATTGCTGACGAGGTGCGGGCGCTGATGGCGCAGTTGGGCGTCAAGAAGTTTGATGACCTGATTGGGCGCGCCGATCTCCTCGATATGAAGAAGGGCATCTCGCACTGGAAGGCGCAGGGCCTGGACTTCGGTCGCGTGTTCCATCAACCCGATGTCCCGCCAGCGGTTTCGCGCTTCCACGTGGAAGCCCAAGATCACGGTTTGCAGCGTGCACTGGATAACAAACTGATCCAGCGGTGCATGCCCGCACTCGAGAACGGCGAGCGGGTCCAGTTCATGGACGATGCCCGCAACGTCAATCGGTCGGTCGGCGCCATGCTCAGCGGCGAGTTGATTCGTCGTCGACCCGAAGGCCTACCCGACCACACCATCTTTATGCAGATGGAGGGGACCGGGGGGCAGAGTTTTGGTGCTTTCCTGGCCAGCGGCATCACGCTGTACCTGATCGGAGACGCCAACGACTACACCGGAAAAGGCCTGTCTGGGGGCCGCGTGGTGGTGCGCCCATCGATTGAGTTCCGAGGCGATGCGGCTCGCAACATCATCGTCGGCAACACCGCGCTTTACGGTGCCACCAATGGCGAGGCTTTCTTCCGCGGCGTGGCCGGCGAGCGCTTCGCCGTCCGCTTGTCGGGTGCGACCGCCGTGGTGGAGGGGACTGGGGACCATGGGTGCGAGTACATGACGGGCGGTACGGTCGTGGTACTGGGCAAGACGGGCCGGAACTTTGCCGCGGGGATGAGCGGCGGGGTGGCCTTTGTGTATGACGAGGATGGCCAGTTCGCCAAACGCTGCAACCCTGCGATGGTGGCACTGGAGCCCGTGTTGGCGCGTGAGGAGCAAGAGGCCGCGGCCGCCACTTGGCACCGCGTCGAGGGGAAAGCCGAGCCCGATGAAGTCATCCTCAAGCGCCTGATTGAAGCCCATCACAAATGGACGGGTTCACTCCGGGCCCGCCAACTGTTGGACCATTGGGCCGACAGTCGGGCCAAGTTCTTCAAAGTGTTTCCCCATGAATACAAGCGGGCGCTGACGGAAATGGCGACCCAGCATCTGCAGCAGGATGCCGCCCACGAAGCGGCTGAGGCCGTGAACAAGGCCAAGGCCTCCAAGACCGGCGCCCTCCGCGCCCCGGCCAAGTAAGCGACGCAAGGAACGAGATCATGGGAAAAGTCACCGGATTCATGGAGTACGGGCGCCTGGAAGAGGGCTACGCCCCGGTCAAGACCCGTCTGAAGAACTGGAAAGAGTTTGTTATTGGTCTGTCCGCGGCAGACAGCAAGACGCAAGCGGCGCGTTGTATGGACTGCGGCACTCCGTTTTGCCACAACGGCTGCCCGATCAACAACGTCATTCCTGACTTCAACGACTTGATCTATCGGGAGCAGTGGCGGCAGGCGCTGGAGGTGCTACACAGCACCAACAACTTTCCTGAATTCACGGGGCGTGTTTGCCCCGCGCCCTGTGAGGCCGCTTGCACGCTCAACGTGAATGACGACGCCGTGGGCATCAAGTCCATCGAACACGCCATCATCGATCGCGGGTGGATGGAGGGCTGGATTCAGCCCCAGGCGGCCACCCACAAGACCGGCAAGAAGGTGGCGGTGGTGGGGTCGGGCCCCGCGGGTCTGGCGGCTGCACAGCAGTTGGCGCGCGCCGGACACGAAGTGACGGTCTTCGAAAAGAACAGTCGAATCGGGGGGTTGCTGCGCTACGGCATCCCCGACTTCAAGATGGAGAAGTCCCACATCGACCGTCGGGTCGAGCAGATGAAAGCCGAAGGGGTGACGTTCCGGACCCAAACGCTGGTCGGGGCGCTTCCCAAAGAAGGGCCGGGGGCCAAAGTCACCAACGATGCGACGGTGGTGGTCTCGCCCGAGCAACTGCAGGCGGAGTTTGATGCCGTGTTGCTGACCGGGGGGGCGGAAACCCCACGCGATTTACCGGCGCCGGGTCGCGACTTGGCCGGAATTCATTTCGCCATGGAATTCCTGCCGCAGCAAAACAAAGTGAACGCGGGCGACAAGCTGAAGGATCAGTTGCGCGCCGAAGGTCAGCACGTGGTGGTGATCGGTGGGGGAGACACGGGATCCGACTGCGTGGGCACGAGCAATCGCCACGGTGCGGCTTCGGTCACGCAGTTTGAGCTCATGCCCCAACCCCCTCAAGTGGAAAACCGACCGCTGACCTGGCCCTATTGGCCGCTCAAGCTTCGGACCAGTTCGAGTCATGACGAAGGCTGTGAGCGAGTGTTCTCGATCGCCACCAAATCCTTCAATCCGGGAACGGGCAAGGACAAAGGGCGAATCAAGAGTCTGACCACGGTGCAATTGGAGTGGCAGGGCAGCAAATTCAAGGAAGTCCCGGGGACTGAGAAAGAGTGGCCCGCCGACTTGGTGCTGCTGGCGATGGGCTTCACGGCGCCCCTACAGACGGTGTTGGACTCCTTTGGCGTGGCCCGCGATGCCCGAGGCAATGCCGCGGCAGCTCCCGACGGAGCACAGGCGTATGCGACCACGGTACCGGGCGTCTTTGTTGCGGGTGACATGCGCCGCGGGCAAAGCTTGGTGGTGTGGGCGATCCGAGAAGGGCGACAGGCGGCTGCGGCCATTCATGCCTCCCTGGTGGGGGGCGGCGCTGCAGCGTAAGGGGTGAGGTTAGGGGTATTCGGGATTGCCCGAATGCCCGGCCATGGGCGTGCAACAATGCACGCCCTTTTGCTTGGGGACGACGGTCGCCGCCTGTGTCAGCTTCTGCCCTGATTGAAATTGACAACGTCACCTTTGGGTATGACGGCGGTCGAACCATTCTCAAAGACCTGAACTTGCGCTTCCTGCGCGGAAAGGTCACGTCGGTTCTGGGCAACTCCGGTTGTGGGAAGACCACGCTCTTGCGTTTGATTGGCGGGGTCCATGCCCCCGATCAAGGGCGGGTGGTTTTTGACGGGGAAGTGATCAATACCCACGACCGTGCACAGCTGTACCGTTTGCGCCGCCGACTGGGCATGTTGTTCCAATTTGGGGCCTTGTTCACCGATTTGACGGTTTTCGACAACGTCGCCTTTCCCCTGCGAGAGATGACCGATTTGCCGGAAAGCATGATCCGCGACTTGGTGCTCATGAAGCTCAATGCTGTGGGCCTTCGCGGTGCGGCGCAGTTGCGTATCAGCGAGGTATCGGGGGGCATGGCGCGACGCATTGCGCTGGCGCGGGCCATTGCGCTGGATCCCGAACTGATCATGTACGACGAGCCCTTCGCGGGTTTGGACCTGATTTCCATGGGGGTCGCGGCGCAGTTGATCCGAACCTTGAACGACGTGACGGGGGCCACCACGCTCTTGATTTCGCACGATGTTCCGGAGTGCATGGCGATCAGCGACTGGGTGGTGCTCATGGCCGAAGGTGGCCGTGTGGTGGCTCAGGGGACGCCCGCCGACATGATGGCGTCGACGGATCCGGAAGTGCGGCAGTTCGTCCGGGGTGAACCCGACGGCCCGGTGAAGTTCCATTACCCCGCGCCCTCCACGGCGCAGGATTTCGGCGTTGCTGGTCGAGGAGCGGCCCGGTGATATCAGCGTTGGCTCACATTGGCGCGCGGGTTCTGAGCAGTCTTCGGGGTTGGGGCCGGGCGGCTGCTTTCTTCCTTGAGCTGCTACTGGCCATTCCACCCGCGCTGCGGCGGCTGGGCTTGATCGTGACGCAGGTTCACGCCATCGGGAACCGGTCGTTGCTGATTATTTTGGCGTCCGGCATGGCCGTGGGATTTGTGCTTGCGCTGCAGATGTACTACGCGTTGGTGACTTATGGTGCGGCGGAATCCCTGGGGTTGGTGGTCAACCTCAGTCTGGTGCGTGAGTTGGGGCCCGTGGTCACCGCATTGCTCTTCGCCGGGCGGGCCGGAACCTCCCTCACGGCGGAAATTGGCCTGATGAAGGCCGGTGAGCAGATCGCTGCACTGGAGTTGATGGCGTTGGATCCGCGCCAGCGGATCTTGGCCCCTCGTTTCTTGGCGGGGGTCATCTCGATGCCCTTGCTTGCAGCGCTGTTCAGTGCGGTCGGGATCCTCGGGGCCTGGCTGGTGGCGGTCGGGCTGATTGGCATCGATCCGGGGAACTTCTGGTCCATCCAGCAAAGCGGCGTTGACGTTTGGCGCGATGTGGGCAACGGCGTGGTCAAGAGCTTTGTGTTCGGCATCATTTGTAGCGCCGTGGCGCTGTATCAAGGCTATGAAACGGAAGCGACGCCCGAAGGCGTCGCCTATGCCACGACGCGCACCGTCGTGATCTCCTCTCTCGCGGTTCTGGGCATGGACTTCATCCTCACCGCGCTGATGTTCACCACCCCTCGGTAAGACATCTCTGAATCCCCATGAATAAACGCAATCTCGAAATCTTGGTGGGGCTGTTCGTTGTGGCGGGCCTCGCCGCCTTGCTCTTCCTGGCGCTGAAAGCCGCCAACCTGGCCAGTTTTCAGAATGGCGACACCTACCGACTGACGGCGCGCTTTGACAACATCGGGGGCCTGAAGGCCCGCGCACCGGTCCGGTCGGCGGGTGTGGTGATCGGCCGAGTCACAGGCATCAGCCTGGATCCCAAAACCTACCAGGGCGTTGTGACCTTGGAGGTGCGCAAAGAGTTTGAGTTTCCCAAGGACAGTTCCGCAAAGATCCTGACGGCGGGGCTGTTGGGGGATCAGTACATCGGCCTGGAGCCGGGTGCGGAGGAAAAATTGCTGGCCCATGGCGATGTCATTAAACAAACACAGTCGGCGGTTGTGCTGGAAAACCTGATTGGTCAGTTCCTCTACAACAAAGCCGCCGAAGGCGGAGGCGA
This sequence comes from Inhella gelatinilytica, assembly GCF_016093295.1. GTDB lineage: Bacteria > Pseudomonadota > Gammaproteobacteria > Burkholderiales > Burkholderiaceae_C > Inhella > Inhella gelatinilytica. The sequence continues at coordinate 284,494 of NZ_JAEDAL010000002.1, forward strand.
TCGCCCATGAGAGCCTATCGCTGGACCTTCGTGGGGATGACGGCGCTAGTGGCAGGCTGCGCCGCGCCGCTGCCCCCTGGGCATCAAGCGCACCCCAAGGACCCCTGGGAGGCCTACAACCGCACGGTGTTTGCGTTCAATGACATCGCAGATGAAACCGTGCTGAAGCCTGCGGCCATGGTGTACGAAAAGGCGGCCCCCACCCCTGTTCGTACCGCGGTGTCGAACTTTTTTGGCAACCTCTCGGATGCTTGGTCCGCGGTGAACTGGGTCTTGCAGGGTGAGCCCCGCCTGGCGATCGAGCAAGGGGCGCGGTTCATTTTCAACAGCACCTTGGGCTTGGCAGGGCTGGCCGATGTGGCCGGCGAGGTCGGCATTGACAAGCGCAGCGCCAACTTTGCGCAGACGCTGGGCAGTTGGGGCGTTGGGCGGGGGCCCTATCTGGTGCTGCCGCTGATGGGGCCATCGACGGTGCGGGACACCGTGGCCCTGCCCATCGATCGCATGGCCCGCTCGTCGGTGTGGTTTGACCACCCCTCTGATCGATTCATGGCTTCCGGCTTGGAATTGGTCAGCCAGCGCGCCAGCTTGCTCCGGGCGGGTGAATTGGTGGAAGGCATTGCTTTGGACAAGTACACCTTCTTTCGGGATGCTTATCTTCAGCGAGCGAATTACAAGAAGCGTCAAAAGGCTGAAGAGGACGACTTTGAGGTGGTGGCACCGACCAAACCTGCTTCAGCGGCTTCGGCGCCTTGAACAGTGCGGGGCCGTGGTTGCCGATGTGCACCCAGCTGCAGGGGCGACCGTTGACCGTCCGATCTTCGGGAAATTAAGAGGAATCTCCATGACAACGAAAAAAGCTTGGATGCGTGGCGCGCTCTCCGTGGGGCTGGCGCTGGTCACCCTGGTTTCGGCCTTTGCGGCCGATAGCAGCACGCCTGATGGCTTGGTCAAAGAGCTGTCGCTTGAAACCCTTGAAGCGGTGAAGGCGGACAAGGCCATCCAGGCTGGCGACGTTCAGCGCATTCAAGCCTTGGTGGAGGCCAAGGTCATGCCTCACGTCAACTTTAAAAAGCTGACAGCCGGGGCTGTGGGCCGCTACTGGCGACAGGCCTCGCCGGAACAACAGGAGCGCTTGCAGAAGGAATTCCGCTTGCTGCTGATTCGCACCTATGCCGGCGCTTTATCCCAAGTGAAAGATCAACAGTTGGCCTTTAAGCCGCTGAAGATGGCACCTGATGAAACCGATGTTGTTGTGAAGACCCAGGTGCGGGGCAAGGGCGACCCGATTCAGCTGGACTATCGGTTGGAGAAGGCCGACAAAGGCTGGCAGATTTATGACATGAATGTCCTGGGCATCTGGCTGGGGGAGCAGTACCGCAGCAGCTTTGCGCAAGAGATCTCGGCCAACGGGATTGATGGACTCATCAAGACGCTGAGCGAGCGCAATCAAAAGGCGATGGCTCAGTCGGCCAAAGGCTGATCGCGTTATGCCCAACAGTTCATTGCGCTTGCCGGCGTCCATGGTTTTGGGCCAGGCCGCTGCGCTTGCGCGTCAGTGGGAATCCTGCCTCGCGGCCGAAGCGGCTGGGGTGACGGCCGCAGCGGGTACGGACGTGCGCCTGAGTGCCGCTGATTTGCAGTCGTTTGATTCTTCAGCTCTGAGTGTCCTGTTGGGCTGTGCCCGAGTTTGCACACAACATGGGCTGGTGCTGCGGATCGAAGACGCCCCCCCCTTGTTGCGCCAACTGGCCCGCATGTATGGCGTCGAAGAGTTGCTGTGGGTGGAGCCCGCACCGCGTTGAGTGGTACGCGGGTTGGCCCGATCAGACGTAGCGCTTTGAGCGCAAATTGCGTTTGATCTCGGCGAGCATGGGGCGCAGTCGCTCGCCCAATTGCAACGCCACGCCCGTGGTCAGGACGTCCACCGCGATCAATTGCAGCAGCCGAGACACCATGGGGCTGTAACGCTCAAAGTCCTCGGGGTGGTCCAGCGCCAGCAGCACGTGAGGGGCTGCTTGGGCCATCTGGGCCAGCGGGGAGCCACTGGCCGTCAGCACGATCAGGGACGCCCCCTTTTTCCGGGCCACTTCGGCAGCATCAATCAGGTCCCGGCTGCGCCCTGAATTCGAAAAGAGCACGGCACAGTCCCCGGGCCCAAGCATGGATGCGCTCATGAGCAGCACATGGCCGTCGGAGCACCAACTGCTGTGAACGCCCAAGCGGAAGAACTTGTGATGCGCATCCTGGGCCACGATGCCGGAATTGCCGACGCCCCAGAACTCGATGCGGCGTCCGTCTTGGCCGGCTTGGGCCAGTCGTTCGATCGCTCGTCCCGTTGCTGGCGCATTGGCGTCGTTGCGGTAGTGCAGCAAGGCGGCGACGGCGTTGTCGACGACTTTGACCAGGACGTCACTGGGCTTGTCATCGGCATCGACCGCGCGGTGCACAAAAGGCACCCCTTCATTGACGCTGCCCGCCAGTTTCAGCTTGAAGTCGGCCAATCCGTCATACCCCACACTGCGGCAGAAACGCACCACTGTGGGCTTGGATACCTGGGCTCGATCCGCCAGCTCACTGACCGGCAGGGTTGCAAACGTGCGGGGTTCGATCAGCAGCAACTTGGCCACGCGCTGCTCGGCGGGGGGGAGTGCTGGCAAGGCGGCTTTGATGCGATCCAGGAGTGCACTCATTACACCTCCTCCGGCCAAGTGAAACCGTCGCGGGCCACGAGGGCACTGGCTGCGGCGGGGCCCCAACTGCCAGCGGCATAGGGGCGGGGTCCTTCGGTATCGCGTGACCAGGCGTCCAGGATGGGCTCCACCCAGCGCCAAGCCTGTTCCTGTTCGTCACTGCGTACAAACAGATTGAGCCGCCCGGCAATGGCGTCGAGCAAGAGGCGCTCATACGCACCCACCCGATCGGCGGCAAACGCCTTGTCGAAATCCAAGTCCAGCGACACCGGGGCCAAGTTCTCGCCGTGGGCGCTGCCCTTGGCCGCCAGCAGCTGCAGTTCAAGCCCGTCTTCGGGCTGCAACTTGATGATGAGGCGGTTGGCCCGTTGCTTGCCGGGGAAGATGGCGTGCGGCACTTGGCGGAAATTCACGACGATTTGAGCGTCGCGCGCCGCGAGGCGTTTGCCGGTCCGCAGGTAGAACGGCACGCCGGCCCAGCGCCAGTTCTGGATCTCCGTTCGCAGTGCGACGAAGGTTTCCGTGGGGCTGTCTGGCGGCACTTGCGACTCGTCGGTGTACCCCCGCACCGCCTTGCCCTCGACATGCCCAGCGCGGTATTGGCCCCGAACCACGTCGCGGGCCACGGACTCGGGCGTAAAGGGCTTGAGTGCGCGCAGCACCTTGAGCTTTTCATCGCGGATGGCGTCGGCATCGCTCGAGGACGGAGGCTCCATCGCCACCATGGTCAGCAGCTGCAACGCATGGTTTTGAATCATGTCGCGCAGGGCGCCGGTGCGGTCGTAGAAGGGGCCTCGCGTTCCAACCCCCAGGCCTTCGGCCAGGGTGATCTGGATGTTGGCGATGCTTTCGCGCCGCCACAGCGGCTCGAAGAGCGCGTTACCAAAGCGCAGCGCCATCAAATTTTGAACCGACGGTTTGCCCAGGTAGTGGTCGATGCGGAAGGCCTGGCTTTCGTTGAAGACCGAGCGCACGACTTGATTGATGGCCTGCGCCGACTCCAGGTCGTGCCCCAGCGGCTTTTCCAGCACCACGCGCACCCGCTCATGGTTGAGGCCTGCCGCGCCCAATTGTTCGCAAATCTGGGTGAAGAGGTGGGGGCTGGTGGCCAGATAGAACACCACGGTGCCGGCTGGGCCCTCAGGGCGGTTCTGCAGCCACTCTTTCAGGTGGGTGTAATGCTCGGGCTGGCTCAAGTCCATGCGGCGGTAGAACACCGCCGCGGCGAAGCGCTCGAACTCCTCGTCGGTGGGGCGTTTGGCCCCTTCCACGTCGCGGAAGCGTTCATGTAACCACGTCCGGTACTGGGCGTCAGATTGCTCGTCGCGGGCCACCGACAAGATGCGGCCCCCCGCGGGCAATTTGCCATGACGAAACGCCTGGAACAGCGCCGGCATCAGCTTGCGCCAGGTCAGGTCGCCCGTGCCACCAAAGAAAACCAAGTCGAAGGACATCGCAAGTGCATGTAATTTTGTTACGGACAAAATCATGCATTGGTTTCTTCGGCGCGTCAATTGGGGGTGGGGCGAACCTGGCTCCTGGAAAAAGAAAAACCCCGCCGGGGCGGGGTTCGGAGCTGGAAGTGAAAGGCTTAGTTGCCGCAGCCCAGGCTCTTGATGCGGTCGTCCGCCGCCTTGGCGCGAATCAGACCAAAGCCGTACTTGGTGTCGCGACCAGCGGTGCCGAGGTCTTCAGCGCTCTTGTTCAGCGAGTTGCGCAACTGAGCGGCCGTGCAGCTCAGGTTGCGGCTCCACACGAGGGCGGCGACGGCCGAGGCGTGCGGCGTGGCCATCGAGGTGCCGTCGTAGTAGGCGTAGTTGGTCGGGGTGACCGCCACCGTTGCCGACTGACCCAGCTGAGCCTTCATGGCCGTGCCGTCTTCCATCGACGCCGTCACCGACGGGATGGTGGTGACGGTGGTGCCCAAGGTGCCGCCGAAAGCGCCGGAGACGTTGTTGTAGACGATGGCGCCCACGCCGCCGCTGTTTTGGCAGTTGCTGACCTTGGTGGCGAAGTCCACGGTGCCGCGCTGAATCAGGCAGACCTTGCCCGTCATGGCGCCGGCTTGAACGGTGTCACCGATGCCAAAGTCGGCCAACGCCCCAGTCCGGGTCGCCAGGGGCGAACCGTCCATGCCACCCGCGGTGTAGCTGGTGCTGCCGACCGTGAGGGCCGACTCACGGCCGCCGCCCATCGGAACGGTCGAGAGAACCCCCACGCCCGGCGCGGCGATCTCAACAGCGCTGTTGTACTGCGAGAAGGTGGCCCACTGCTTGTTCTCGTCCACCGCGGCGACCATCATCACGCTGCTGTAGCCGGCCGGGTAGCTGACCACGGTGTTGCCATCATTGCCGGCTGCGGCCAGGCTCAGGATGCCGCCGCTGTACAGGGTATCAAAGGCGCGTTGCTCGGTCTTGCTCGAACGGCCACCGCCCAGCGACATGCTGATCACGTTGGCGCCCGCGGCCTTGCACTTGTTGGCTGCGGTGGTCAGGCTGGAGGAGTAGGCCCAGCCGGCGGCGCTGAACACCTTGACGATGTGCAGCTTGATCTTCTTGTTGGACATCACGCCCACCACGCCGGTGCCGGCGTTGTTCACGGCGGCAATGGTGCCCGCCACGTGGGTGCCGTGGTGGTTTTCGTCGGTGTACCACCAGCCGGTGCCGCTGTCGTATTCACCGGTCACGTTGGCGCTGCTGTCCAGGTCCGGGTGGCTGCGGTCGTAGCCGGAGTCGATGATACAAATCTTGCGGTTGCCGGCCAGGTCGTCGCTGAGCTGGTCAGCCTGCACCATCTTGATGCCGTAGGGCACTTGTTGGCCCAGGGCGTAGGGGGTGCCGGTCGAGGGGGTCGTCAGCGCCATCGGGTAGCGCTTGGCATCTTCTTCCACATATTCGACGTGCGGGTTGTTCTGCAGGCCCTTCAGGGCTTGAACCGGCACTTCGATGGCCATGGCGTCCATGCCGAAGATTTCATGCTTGATCTGGCCTTTGGCGGCCGCAACAGCGGCTTTCACTGGGGCAGCCCCACCCTTCTTGAAGGACACGATCACGCGAGTCGTGTCGTTCGCAGCATGGGCGGCGCAAGAGAGGGCCAGCACGCCCGCGGTGGTCAGCAAGGTCTGCAGGAAAGTCGGGGTCAAACGCTTCATGGATGGGTTCCGTCGGGTCGGTCGAGGGGAGGTCTGTCCCCCGAATTTGGGTGGGCTCGGCGTTGGGTACGCTGCCGAGTGCGTGGGGGCGGATTGTGAGGAAATGTTTTCGCGCCCCTCCTGGGGACATCCCTAGTTCGAAGGAGGGGAAAACACCTAATTCGCGGTTACATGGGGTTTCGCGTCAATACTGCACGGTTGCGCACAGGGCGCAGGTGCGTTTTGGGGAACTTTTTGACTATGAACCAGCTACAGCAGCTCAAGGCCTTCACCACCGTCGTGGCCGACACGGGCAACTTTCTTCAAATTGCGCAGTTCACCCCTCGGGATGCGACAACAAACCCGTCGTTGATCTTGAAAGCGGTCCAACAGCCCGAATACGCGCCGCTGTTGACTGACACTGTGGCGGCCCATCGCCATGCCCCCCTGGATGAGCAAGTGGACCGTGTTCTGGTGCGGTTTGGCACGGAAATCTTGCGTCACATTCCGGGGCGTGTGTCCACCGAGGTGGACGCGCGCCTTTCGTTCGATCGGGCCGCCACCGTCCAGCGGGCTCGGCGTCTGATGGCGCTCTACGAAGCGCAAGGCGTGGGGCGTGACCGGGTGCTGATCAAGGTGGCGGCAACCTGGGAGGGCATCCAAGCCGCAGCCGAATTGGAGCGGGAGGGCATCCATTGCAATCTGACGCTGCTGTTCGCGTTTTGCCAGGCCGTGGCGTGTGGTGACGCGGGCATCACGCTCATTTCGCCCTTTGTGGGCCGGATTTATGACTGGTACAAGAAATCGGCTGGCAGCTCGTGGGTGGAGCCACAAGGGGTGGACGATCCGGGGGTTCAATCCGTTACCCGGATCTATGCCTATTTCAAGCGGCACGGCATCGCCACCGAGGTGATGGGGGCCAGTTTCCGTAATTTGCAACAAATTCAAGCTTTGGCGGGGTGCGATCTGCTGACCATTTCGCCCGACTTGCTGGCGCAACTGCAGGCAGCGGAGGGGGTTCTGGTGCGGCGGTTGGGGACGGGAGGCGATGCACAGGACCTGGCTCCAGTCCATTTTGACGAGCCGGGCTTCCGTTATGCCTTGAATGCCGACGCGATGGCGACGGAGAAACTGGCCGAGGGCATCCGCTTGTTCGCGGTCGATTCGGCCAAGTTGGACCGCTTGATCGAGGGGGCCTGATGATGGGTCGTGCCGATCAAACGGCGGCGTGGTCCGCGCTCATGGCGCTGCCGCGCGATTTGTCGCTTCGCCAGTTGTTCTTGCAGGATGCCGCTCGTGTGGATCGATGGACGATTTCAGCGCCTGGCGTCCGGGCGGATCTGTCCAAGAACTTGATCGATGAGGCGGTGGCGCAGACCTTGATGGCCTTGGCCCGTGAGCGCGGCGTCGAGGCGCAGCGGGACGCGATGCTGCGCGGCGATGCCATCAATCAAACCGAAGGGCGAGCCGTCCTGCACACGGCGCTGCGCGCTCCCGAGGGGAGCACGACGCCCTTCAATGCGGCGGTGCACGAGGCCCTGGAGGCCATGCTGGCCTTTGCAGAAGAGGTGCGCGCCCGGCCCATTCGGGATGTGGTGCACATGGGTATTGGCGGGAGCGACCTGGGGCCGGCGATGGCCGTGCAAGCCCTCGCGGCTGAGGTCAAGCCAGGACTGCGCTTGCATTTCGTCTCCAACGTCGATGGCCATGATTTGGCCGCGGTGCTGCCCCTGTTGGCCCCCGAGAACACGCTCTTCATCGTGGCCTCGAAGACCTTCACCACGCAAGAAACCTTGGCGAATGCAAGGGCTGCACGCGCTTGGTTCTTGGCTGCTGGGGGCCGGGATGTTGCGGCCCATTTCGCGGCGACCAGCAGCAATGCTGTGGCCGCGGCAGACTTTGGTATTTCACGGGTGTTCGGTTTTTGGGACTGGGTTGGGGGCAGGTATTCGCTGTGGTCGGTGATTGGCCTGCCGCTGGCGATTGCAATCGGTGGCGCGGCCTTTCGTCGATTCCTGGCTGGTGCCCATGCGATGGATCGTCACTTTGCTGAGGCACCGCTGGAGCACAACCTGCCGGTGCAATTGGGCCTCTTGGACGTGTGGTACCGCAACGGCTTGGGCTTCTCGAGTCGTTCCGTCGCCCCCTATCACCAAGGCCTGCGCCGTCTGCCGGCGTACTTGCAGCAGCTTGAAATGGAAAGCAACGGCAAGTCGGTGGATCAAGCGGGGAGGTCCTTGCCCTTTGCAACGTCCCCTGTGGTTTGGGGGGAGGCGGGCACCAACGGGCAGCATGCGTACTTTCAAATGCTGCACCAGGGGACGGATGTGATTCCGGTGGAGTTCCTGTTGGTTCGGGAGCCCAAGTACGCTGTGCAGCCCGAGGGCGAATTGGCTGACTTGTTGGCCGACCAGCATCGCAAGTTGCTGGCCAATGGCTTGGCGCAGGCGCAAGCCTTGATGGAGGGCAAGACCACCGAGCAGGCGTTGGGTGAGGTCGCTCCGACGGCCAATGCGCAGCTGAGTCTGGACGTTCTGGCGCGCCACCGCACCTTTTCTGGAAACCGGCCGTCGACTTTGCTCCTGTTGGACCGACTGGATGCGTTCAGCCTGGGTGCACTGATTGCGCTTTACGAGCACCGAGTTTTTGTCAGTGGGGCGATTTGGGGCATCAACAGCTTTGATCAGTGGGGCGTGGAACTCGGCAAAGCCTTGTGCAGCCAATTGCTCCCGCGGTGGGAGTCTGCCTCGGTCGAAGGCCTCGATCCTTCGACGGCTGCAGGCCTGCAGTGGGCCTGGGGGCGTTGAGGTGACGGCGACCCGACGCGTTGTTTTTGATTTTGGGGGTGTGGTTTTCCGTTGGCGCCCCCGGGCTTTGGTTCAACATGTGTGGCCGCACCGAGCCGAAACTGAAGAGCAACTGCAGCAGACGGTACAGGACCTCTTTCAGTCCTATCAGGGAGATTGGGGGCGCTTTGACCAGGGGCTGATTTCAGAATCGACCTTGATTGAAGACGTCTGCGCGCGCACTGGCTGGGCTCGAGCGGAGATGCAGCAGCTGTTGGATGCGGTGCCAGATGAACTCATTCCGCAGCCGGGTGTGGTCGAGTTGGTGGTGCAGTTAAAGAACTCGGGGGTGCCGTTGTCTTTTTTGTCGAACATGCCCGCGCCACTGGCGGCACTGCTCAAGCGGTGTTACCCGCTGGGTGATTGGTTTGAAACGGGCGTGTTCTCCAGTGACGAAAAACTGTGTAAACCTGACGCCCGGATCTTTGATCGTGCGGTGCAGCGGTTCCATGCACAAGCGGGGGGCTGCTTGCTTGTCGATGACCATCCGATCAATGTGGAAGCAGCGCGAGCCAGCGGCTGGGAAGCGATTCTTTTCACCTCGTCTGAGGCGCTTCAGGGGCAGTTGCGGGAGCGCGGCTTGCTCTGAACCCTAGATAGCTTCTTCCGGCGGCTGGGGCATCACGCCGGTTCCCTCAGCCTCGGGCTCCGGATGAACTTCAATCCGAAAGCGCTCGTTGCCCCAGTCGCCCAAGTCATGTTCGCGACAACGTGCACTGCAAAATGGCCGGTAGGGGTTTGACGGGGCAAACACGGCGAACTGGCCGCATTTTGGGCACGGCACCTCTCGAACGCCGCTCATGAGCACAAGCTCACTTCGAACGAAGCATCATCTTTGAACGGCACCAAGCGATTTTCTTCGACCCGCATGAGTCGAATCGAAATCATCAGTCGGTGACCACTGATTTCCGGTATGACCGCACTCTCCGGCGGGATTCGCAAACGCAACAACTGATGGGCCTTTTGGCCGCTCAAGGTTTGCTGGAAGTGGCCGGCTACAGCGGCGACCTTCTGGGGATGTCCGTTTTGGCGCAGCAACTCCAGAACCAAGCGCACGGCTTGGGCTATCGGTGCGACTGACTGCATCCATGCGAAGAGTTGGGACTGTCGCTCTTCCGGGGCCCGCTGCCGCCATGCGTGGTAGCCGGGCAAATCAAACTCACACGTCCCGCCGGGCACATTCAACCGAGAACGCAGCGTGCTGAGGAATTCGTTCGCGGCCAACTCGCTCCCCGGTTTCCCGGTCAGACCCAGGACACCCTGGGAGGCCGACTCAATCTGACCAATGATTTGGTCAAGCGCACCTTGCGACACGGCAGGATTGCCGCGATAGCTATTGAGCAAGGCTTTTTGGCGATCCAGTTCTTTGACGAGTTCGGCTTTCAGGTCCGAGCGTGCGCACACATCAACGACCTCAAACAACGTTTGAAGCGCAAAGTGGTGGTCCAAGGCCGCTGTTCGCTCAGCCAGTGCTCCCAGTCGCTCAAAGAGGTCTTCAAGCCGCAACAGCGTGCGAATCGTTTCGTTGAGCGGGAATTCGTAAAGCAGCACAAGGGCCCCAGAAATCAGGGGCTGAATTCTTTCACAACCCAACCCCAATTTCGGGCCACGAAGGCCAGTTGTTGGTGCAAGCTTTGAAGGTCATCGGTGTCATTGAAAAGACAGGCATCCGCGACGTTGCGACGCGCTTGGCGTGAGGCTTGAAGGCGGATGACGTCAGCCGCTTGCGTGGGATTCCAGCCCGCGCGGGAGCTCGCGCGACGGATTTGCGTGGCTTCCGAGCAGTCCACGACCAAAACCCGGTCGACGCGGGGTCTCCAGCCGCCCGTCTCCGTCAGCAACGGGACGTCAAAAATCACCCAATCGTGGTTGGCAGCCAATCGATCGGCCTCCTCGGCGATCAGTGGGTGGAGCACCCCTTCCAGGTCGCGTTTCGCTCGGGGATCGACCAGGATCAGGGACCGCATTGCTTGGCGATCCATTCCGTTCTTGGTGCTGACCAGATCGGGCCCGAAGCGGGTTACCAGTTGCGGAAGGGCCGAGCCCCCGGGGCCCGTCAAGCTGTGCGCAAGAGCGTCGGTGTCGATCACCGGGATCGATTGCTGATGCCACCACCGCGCTGCCGTGGATTTCCCGCTGGCAATCCCACCCGTCAAGCCGATGCGCATGACTTCAAGCCCAGCCCATCCACTCCATCACCCGAGGCGCCCCGGCCAACATGACCACCAAGCCGCCGCCGGCCAAAAAAGGGCCAAACGGCACGAAGACGCCTTCTCGCAGGGCCCCGCTGAACTTCATGGTGAGGCCAGCCACAGCCCCAATGGCCGAAGCACCCAAGACGATGGGCAACAGCATTTGGGGACCCAGCCAAGCGCCCAAGGCGGCCAACAGCTTGAAGTCGCCATAGCCCATGCCTTCCTTGCCCGTTGCCAGTTTGAAGATCCAGTAGATCGACCACAACGCAAGGTAGCCTCCCATGGCGCCAAGGAGGGCTGAGTCCAACGGGATCGTCCACCCCAGCCACGCCAGCAACAGGCCCCCCCACAGCAGTGGATAGGTCAAGTCATCCGGCAAAAGGGTCGTGTCCCAGTCGATCAAGGACGCCGCAAGAAGAACCGAAGCAAACGCGCACCAAGCCAGCGCAATGGGTTGCTCATTAAAGCGCCAGGCAATGAGACCGAAAAGCACGCCGGTGCCCAGTTCGACTGCCAGATATCGGACGGGAATCTTGGCGCCACAGTGCGCACACCGGCCCCGAAGGGCCAGCCAGCCCAAGACGGGAATGTTGTCACGCCAACGCAGTCGGGTCTTGCATTGAGGGCAGTGAGAAGCCGGCTGGGCCAATCCGAAGGGCGGTTGCGATTCAAGTGCCGAGAACACCCGTTCCGCTTGGGTCGCAGTCGAGGTGCTTTGTGCCGCCGAAAGGCCCGCGAACTCGGTGATCAGGGGGGCGTTGCTCAGATGGTGGCTCGCTTCTTCCAGCCACCGGCGCTCCAGAACTTTGGGCAGTCGCCAAGCCACGACATTGAGAAAACTCCCAATACAAAAACCCATAGCAGCGGCCACCCAGACTGAAAACGTCAGGTCCGGAAGAAATTCCATTTAAACAACCTGGCCAAGTTTGAAGATCGGTAGATACATCGATACCACGATTCCGCCAATAATAGTACCTAGCACCACGATGATGATCGGCTCCATAAGACTCGATAGTGCCTTTACCATTTCGTCGACCTCGTCTTCGAAAAATTCGGCGGCCTTGCCAAGCATATGGTCGAGTGAGCCGGATTCCTCGCCAATAGCTGACATTTGAAGAACGATCACTGGGAAAATTCCCACTCCCTGCATAGACGCGGTGAGCGAGGTGCCGGTCGACACCTCTTTCTGTATCTTCTGTGTGGCTTCTAGGAAAACCGAATTGCCCGATGCGCCGCCGACCGAATCAAGGGCCTCTACAAGTGGAACCCCGGCAGCGAACATGGTAGATAGAGTTCGCGTCCAACGGGCAACCGCGGATTTGTAAACCAGATCGCCAAAAATCGGCATTTTTAGGAGTAGACGATCCATTGTTCTTTGCATTTTTTCACTTCTTCTCCAGGATTGGAGGAAAAAATAAATACCTCCACCCAGGACCCCAAATATAATATACCAGTAAGTGACGAAAAACTCAGACATACTCATGACGAGCAGGGTTGGGGCGGGCAACTCAGCGCCAAAAGATGTGAAAACCTGCTTGAATGAAGGGATTACAAATATCATGATAATCACAACGACTACAAATGCGACTACCAAAACTGCAATCGGATAAGTTAGCGCGGCCTTGATTTTGTTCTTGATGGCCATGGTTTTTTCTTGATAAATTGCCAATCGATCCAGCAGGGCCTCCAATATCCCGCCAGATTCACCAGCTTCAACCAAGTTGCAATACAGAGCATCAAAATATAGTGGATGCTTTCTGAATGCCGTGGAAAGGCTGGTCCCTGTTTCAACATCTTGGCGGATGTCGTTCAGCAACTTTGTCAAGCGGGGATTGGTTGAGCCTCGGGCGACGATATCGAAAGCCTGAAGCAAAGGCACCCCCGCGCGCATCATGGTGGCCAATTGCCGTGTAAAAACGGCAATGTCTTTCTGCTTAATGGCTTTGCCTGCGCCGCTTTTTTGTTTCTTTATTTTGACGGAAACCAATCCTTTGCGCCGCAATTGAGCGGATACAATCGATTCACTGGCCGCTCGCGTCTCCCCGCGCTGTACTTTTCCGTTGCGATCTTTGCCTTCCCATTCGAAAACATGGTCTGGTGTTTTGGCTGCTGCGGTGGCCATCATTTCTCCGATGATCTAGAACGGATCAAAAATTTACTCGTTGGTGGCTGAGAGGACTTCTTCGAGAGAAGTCACACCGAGGCGAACTTTGTGCAGGCCGGCCTGTCGCAAGTCGCGCACATTTTCGCTCTGAGCCTGTCTGGCGATGTCAAGTGCGGTGCCCGCATTCAGGATGATGGACTGCATGGTTTCCGAAATGGGCATCACTTGGTAAATACCGACCCGTCCTTTGTAACCACTGTTACATGCCGAGCACCCAACTGCTTTGTAGGGCTTCCAGGTTCCATCCAAGTCATGTTCGCTATAACCCGCCTTGAGCATTGCATCATGGGGGTAGTCCGCGGGCTGTTTGCAACTCTCGCAAAGCCGACGTGCGAGACGCTGAGCGGTAATTAAGATGACGCTAGAAGCAATATTGAATGGGGCAACACCCATATTCATTAAGCGCGTCAATGTGGTCGGTGCGTCGTTGGTGTGCAAAGTTGACAGCACCAAGTGGCCAGTTTGTGCGGCCTTGATTGCAATGTCTGCTGTGTCCAGATCACGAATTTCGCCGACCATGATCACATCCGGATCCTGGCGCAGAAATGATTTCAATGCGGCGGCAAATGTCAATCCAGCCTTGTCATTGACGTTGACTTGATTAACGCCCGGCAAGTTGATTTCGGCCGGGTCTTCGACGGTCGAAATGTTGACCCCCGGCTGATTCATGATGTTCAGGCAGGTGTAGAGAGAAACGGTTTTGCCGGATCCAGTGGGGCCTGTCACGAGGATCATGCCGTAGGGCCGATGGACCGCATGCAGCAGTCTATCTTTTTCGACTTTCTCATACCCCAGGGCATCAATGCCCAATTTGGCGGACGAGGGATCCAGAATACGGATCACTATTTTCTCGCCAAAGAGCGTTGGCAGGGTACTGACCCGGAAATCAATGGCTTTCGAGCCAAATTTCAATTTCATGCGCCCATCTTGAGGAACCCGACGCTCGGCAATGTCCATTCTCGAAATAACTTTGATCCGAGAGGCCAGTTTGTCCTTGATGGCAATGGGCGGCTGTGTAATCTCTCTCAATTCCCCATCGACTCGGAACCGGACACGGTAGTGGTACTCATAAGGTTCAAAATGCAAATCAGACGCACGCATGTTGATGGCGTCGATAAGCATTTTCTGAAGAAAGCGAACGATGGGGGCATCTTCGACATCTGTCGTGTCGGAAGATTCTTCTTTCTTTTCGACTTCTTCTTCGGCGATGTCGAAGTCGAAGTCTTCACCGGCAATGGCCTCCAGCGCGTCGTTGGCATTGCTACCGGTGTTTTGTAAATACTTGGAGAGTTTGTCGAACTCAACAATCACCCACTCTGATTGAAGCTGTGTGGCGAAGTTGATCCGTTCTGTAATTTCTTGCTCGGTTGGGTCCGCACCGCCAATGGTGAGGCGATTTCCGCGGCGTCCCAAGGCGACCACTTGGTATTGCTGGGCGAGCTTGGACTCGAGAATGTCCCGTGGCAGCCGGGTCGGATCGACGGCATTGAGATCCAGAAGCGGGATCGCCAGGGCGGTGGACAGAGTCCGCGCCAGTTCGGGGGGGGAAATGGTCCCGGCTGCAATGGCGGTGGCCACAAAGCTCTGCTTCTTCTCGCGAGCTTGCCGGACCAAATCTTCCGCGGCGCGCGCCTGCAGCTTTCCGGCGTTGACCAGAATGCGTGCGGCGCCGGACAGGGCGCCACTGCTTTCGACGGGTGTTTGTTCGGCTTGCATGAATTCCCAATGAGCCCGAGTTTGGGGCAGAGAAACACTGTAAACCGACATTGAGTCGCGCGGGGGTTAACCCGCTGCGTCAGGGTATGGAAGATACCCTGATAAATCCTGGTCGGGGTGAGAGGATTCGAACCTCCGGCCTCTACGTCCCGAACGTAGCGCTCTACCAGGCTAAGCTACACCCCGATTCCGTTCTTTCTTTCGAGGCATTGCACCTCAAATGGGTAACTCAGTTTGTCCTGATCACCGAACGAGCCGAAAATTCTAGCAGACTTTTTGTCCACTTGTTAAGTGGGAGGCGCGAAAGTGCTGTTGATGCGGCTTCCGCCTCGCGGCGTGCCACATCGCGGGTAGCCTGGAGTGCGTTGCTGGCCTTCACGATGGTCACAACGTCATTCAGGCGCTCCACTTCCCCATTCAGGATGGCGTTCCGCAAGAGGCTGGCGTCGCCGGGGCTGCATTCCTCCAGGGCCAAGAGCAGCGGCAGGGTGGGTTTGCCTTCGCGCAAATCGTCACCAACATTTTTCCCGAGTTGTGCGGCATCCCCTTCATAGTCCAAGACGTCGTCGATGAGCTGGAAGGCGGTGCCTAGGCTGCGGCCATAGGCTGCGGCGGCTTCTTCTTGCTCTGCGGAGGCATTCGCGAGGATGGCGCCGAGTCGTGCGCTGGCTTCGAATAGCTTGGCGGTTTTGTAGCGGATGACCTGCAGGTAGCGCTCAATGGTGGTGTCGGGGTCGTGCATGTTCAGCAACTGCAGGACTTCACCTTCGGCGATCACATTGGTGGCGTCGGCAAGCACTTCAAGTACGCGCATCCGTCCACAGGAGACCATCATTTGAAAGGCGCGGGAATACAAAAAGTCGCCGACCAGCACGCTGGCAGCATTGCCGAACAGGGCATTTGCGGTTTGCTTGCCGCGTCGCAATGTGGACTCATCGACCACGTCGTCATGCAGCAACGTGGCGGTGTGAATGAATTCGACCACCGCGGCGAGTTCGTGGCGCTGGTTTTTGGGATCGCCCAGGGCGTTGGCCACCATCAGCAGCAGTTTGGGCCGCATCCGCTTCCCGCCCGCCTGCACGATGTAGTGAGAAATCTGATTGATCAGCGCTACATCCGAGTGCAGTCGCTGGGCAATCAGTCGATCCACAGCTTCCATTTCGGCGCCGAGCGCGGCCAGTGTTTCGGCATGGTCTTCGGCGCTGGGTAGTGGGTGCACGGCGAGGTGGTGGCGGTTAAAAACGAAAATTATAGGGAGGAGCGGGTCCGGGGCCTCGGAGGGCCTAGCGATCAAATCGGCTTTGTGATAGACTAGAAGGCTTCCTGCTCTGGTGCGGGGAGTTCATTTGAGAGGTCTAACATGTACGCGGTCATAAAAACCGGCGGCAAGCAATACAAAGTTGCGGCTGGCGAAAAGATCAAAGTAGAAGCGATTGCTGCGGACGTTGGCCAAGAGATTGTGATCGACCAGGTGTTGGCTGTCGGTAACGGCGCCGAGCTCAAGGTTGGCACGCCCTTGGTTGCGGGTGCAACAGTCAAGGCTACGGTGGTGGCTCATGGCAAGCACGACAAAGTGCGCATCTTCAAGTTGCGTCGTCGCAAGCACTACAAGAAGAGCCAAGGGCATCGTCAACAGTACACCGAGCTGGCCATCAGCGCGGTGAACGGCTGAGCCTTCAGCTAGAACAGGAGTCAGCAATGGCACAGAAAAAAGGCGGCGGCTCAACGCGAAACGGCCGCGATTCAAAGCCCAAGATGCTCGGCGTCAAGGCGTTCGGCGGTCAGATGATTTCGGCCGGCTCGATCATCGTTCGTCAGCGTGGCACCAAGTTCCACCCTGGAACCAACGTCGGCATCGGCAAGGATCACACCTTGTTCGCGCTGGTTGATGGGCAGGTGAGCTTCGCGGTGAAGGGCGAGTTGGGTCGCCATACGGTGTCGATTGTTGCGGCCTGAGTTCAACTGAACCTGCGCCAATCGCACTGAAGCAGAAGGCCCCGCTTGCGGGGCCTTCGTCTTTTTTGCAGCGAGCCCTGACGGGGCGCTGTGCCGTCCTGGCCTAGGATGTCGGACGGCTGCCGGGAGAGAGCCCATGAAATTTGTAGATGAAGTCACCATCGATATCGCTGCCGGCAACGGTGGTGCAGGGTGTGCCAGCTTCCGGCGGGAAAAATTCATTCCGTTTGGCGGTCCGGATGGGGGTGACGGGGGGCGAGGCGGCAGCGTGTATGCCGTCGGAGATCGCAACCTCAACACCTTGATCGACTATCGCTATGCGCGCCGCCACGAAGCCCGCAATGGTGAGGCGGGTCGTGGGTCGGACTGCAACGGCGCAGCGGCAGAAGACATCGTGCTGCGCATGCCGGTTGGCACCATCGTGCGTGACCTGGAGACCGACGAGGTCATTGCGGAGTTGTTGGATCCGGATGAAAAAGTTCTGCTGGCTAAGGGGGGCGACGGCGGTTTCGGCAACTTGCATTTCAAGAGCAGTACCAATCGCGCGCCCCGCCAGAAAACTCCGGGGTGGCCCGGTGAAATCAAGAGCCTCAAGTTGGAACTTCGCGTTCTGGCCGATGTGGGCTTGCTGGGCCAACCGAATGCAGGCAAGTCCACGCTGATTGCGGCGGTCTCCAACGCTCGTCCGAAAATTGCGGACTATCCTTTCACGACCCTGTATCCCAATCTTGGGGTGGTGCGAGTCGGCCCCGAGAAGAGCTTCGTGATGGCCGACATTCCGGGGTTGATCGAAGGGGCTGCCGAAGGCGCGGGATTGGGGCACCAATTTTTGCGTCATTTGCAGCGGACCCGGGTGTTGCTGCATTTGGTTGATTTTGCGCCGCTGGACGAAGGGGTCGACCCCGTGGCCGAGGCCAAAGCCATCGTGGCGGAGCTCAAAAAGTACGACGCCGAGCTCCATGCGAAACCGCGATGGTTGGTGCTCAACAAGGTGGATATGGTGCCGGCCGAAGAGCGCGACGCCAAAGTCAAAGACTTTCTCAAACGTTTCAAGTGGAAGGGGCCGGTCTACGTGATCTCGGGCCTGACCCGTGAAGGCTGCGAAGGCTTGCTTCGCGACCTCTATGACTTCGTGGCCTCCCAAAAGGCGCCTCCGAGCCCTGAATCCGACATCCGATTTGACGCATGAGTCCTTCTTTCCCCCTGCTCGGCGCACGCCGAATCGTCGTCAAGATAGGTTCGAGTCTGGTCACAGACGAGGGGCGGGGGGTGGATGCCGTGGCTATCGCCGACTGGTGTCGGCAGCTCAGCGCTTTGGCGGAGGATGGGATCGAGGCGCTGATTGTTTCCAGTGGCGCCATCGCGGAGGGCATGAAGCGATTGGGCTGGCGCACCCGACCGAAAGAGGTTCATGCCTTGCAGGCTGCTGCAGCGGTCGGGCAAATGGGCCTGGCCCAGATTTACGAAACCAGTCTTCGCGCGCTCGGACGGGCCAGTGCCCAAGTCTTGTTGACCCATGCCGATCTTTCCGATCGAGAGCGCTACCTGAATGCGCGCTCGACTCTGCTGACTCTTTTGGCGCACCGTGTCCTGCCAGTCATCAACGAGAACGACACGGTGGTGAATGACGAGATCAAGTTCGGCGATAACGACACACTGGGGGCCCTGGTCACCAATCTGATCGAAGCCGATTGTTTGGTGATCCTGACGGACCAACGGGGGCTCTACAACGCTGACCCGCGCAAGAACCCCACCGCTGAGCTGATCACCCATGCGCAGGCTGGAGATCCCGAGCTGGCGCGGATGGCCGGGGGGGCGGGGTCGTCTCTCGGTCGGGGGGGCATGCTGACCAAAGTACTGGCGGCAGAGCGCGCAGCGGGTAGCGGTGCCAGCACGGTGATTGCGTATGGCCGTGAACCCAACGTCTTGGTGCGTTTGGCCCGTGGCGAAGCCATTGGTTCGGCCCTGCATGCCGCGGTTCCCAAGCTCGCAGCGCGCAAGCGTTGGATGGCCGACCATTTGCAGCTCAAAGGGCGCGTGGTGGTGGATGCTGGCGCTGCGCGCGCGCTGCTGGGCGGTGGGTGCAGCCTGCTACCGGTTGGGGTCCGCGAAGTGGCCGGTGACTTCCATCGCGGCGATGTCATTGCCATTCTGGACACTGCCGGCATTGAGTTGGCACGCGGTCTGGCCAACTATGCCGCGGCCGAAGCCAGGCTGCTCATGGGCCGGGCCAGCCAAGACATTGAGGGCCTCATCGGCTATGTCGCCGAGCCCGAGCTCATCCATCGGGACAACTTGGTGTTGCTACAGACGGAGATGGCGGCTCCGTAAGCGCAGCATCACCCTGCTGAGCGGCAACATCCTGCGCATGCGCCGAGCGTGCCACTGCGCCGTAGGGTGAACGCGGTGCGCCTTCACGCGGTCGCGGGTCCCGCGACCCTGAACGCAAGAACCGATTGCCGGCTTGCGCGCGTGGCAGAAACCGCGACAGCTCCTGCAGAGCCAATTGGTAAACGCCCCGCTTGAATTCGATGACGGACTCCAGCGGCACCCAGTAATCATTCCAGCGCCAAGCATCGAACTCGGGGTGGTCGGTGGCGCGCAGGTTTAGGTCGGTGTCGTGACCGAGGAGCTGAAGCAAGAACCAGATTTGCTTCTGCCCCCGGTAGTGGCCCCGGGCTTCGCGGCGGATGTAGTGGTCCGGCACCTCGTAGCGCAACCAATCCCGGGTGCGCGCCACGATTCGCACATGCTCACGCAGCAGCCCCACCTCTTCGTGGAGCTCGCGGAACATGGCCTGCTCAGGCGACTCCCCATACTTGATACCGCCTTGGGGGAATTGCCACGAATGGGTTCGGATGCGTTTGCCCCAGAACACCTGATTCTTGTGATTGAGCAGGATGATGCCGACGTTGGGCCTGAAGCCTTCACGGTCGAGCATAATCAACCTCAGATTTTTGAACTGTCCCGATTGTGCCTCTCCAGGCCGCGAAGCGAGGCAGTAGAAACCTGACGCCCCTGACCCCAACCGGGCTTGTCGGCACCCTGCTGGCAAGCCCTTTGTGTTTTGAGCCCCATGAAAGCCAGCCAGTTCCTCATTTCGACCCTGAAAGAAGCCCCCGCAGATGCGGAGATCGTCAGTCACAAGCTGATGATGCGGGCCGGTCTGATCAAGCGCTTGGGGGCTGGCATCTATAACTACATGCCCATGGGCTTGCGGGTGATTCGCAAGGTGGAAAACATCATCCGCGAGGAGATGAACCGTGCCGGCGCGGTTGAGATGCTGATGCCGGTGGTGCAGCCTGCTGAGTTGTGGCAGGAAACCGGCCGCTTCGACAAGATGGGGCCGGAGTTGCTGCGCGTGAAAGATCGCCACGGACGCGACTTCGTCATTCAGCCGACGAGCGAAGAAGTGATCACGGATGTTGCGCGACAGGAACTGCGGTCGTACAAGCAGTTGCCCAAGAATCTGTATCACATCCAAACCAAATTCCGCGACGAGCGCCGGCCCCGCTTCGGGCTGATGCGCGGCCGTGAGTTCACGATGAAGGATGCATATTCCTTTGATCGGGATGCGGAGGCGGCGGGAAAGAGTTATGACGCGATGTTCTCCGCGTACTGCCGCATCTTCGACCGCCTGGGTTTGGAGTACCGCGCGGTGGCGGCTGACACGGGCGCGATTGGGGGCGACCGCTCGCACGAGTTCCAGGTGATTGCCGAGACGGGCGAAGACGCCATCGTCTACTGCCCGACCAGCAGCTACGCGGCCAACATCGAACTGGCGGAGGCGTTGGCCCCCGCGGCGCCGCGTGCGGCCGCCAGCCAAGCCCTGACACTGACGCCGACCCCGGGCAAGAGTACCTGCCCCGACGTGGCGGCCTTGCTCGGCTTGCCGCTGGAACGCACGGTCAAGAGCCTGGTGCTGGCCACCGACACCAAGAACGCAGCGGGGGAAATCACCGCCACCCAGGTCTGGCTGCTGCTGGTGCGCGGCGACCACGACCTGAACGAAGTCAAGGCCGGCAAGGTCGAAGGCCTCAAGGAGGGTTTCCGCTTCGCCACGGTGGCTGAAATTGAAACCCACTTCGGGTGCAAGCCGGGTTATCTCGGCCCCATTGGTCTCCAGGGCGTCAAGATCGTGGCTGACCGCACGGTGGCGGCGATGGGTGACTTTGTTTGCGGCGCCAACCAATGGGATCACCATTACACCGGCGCTAACTGGGGGCGCGACCTGCCGGAGCCGGACCTGGTGGCCGACATTCGCAATGTGCTGGTGGGCGACCCGTCGCCGGACGGCCAGGGCGTGCTGGCTATCCAGCGCGGCATTGAGGTGGGGCATGTTTTCTACCTCGGCAAGAAGTATTCCGAGGCCATGAACGCCACCTTCTTGGCCGATGACGGCAAGCCGCGCCACTTCGAAATGGGCTGTTACGGCATCGGCGTCACGCGATTGCTCGGTGCTGCCATCGAGCAAGGGCACGACGAGCGCGGCATCATTTGGCCAACCAGCATGGCGCCGTTTGAAGTGGTGATCTGTCCGATTGGCATGGACCGCAGCGAATTGGTGCGGGCCGAAGCCTTCAAGCTTTACGAGGCTTTGCAAGCGGCCGGCGTGGACGTACTGCTGGACGACCGCGGCGAGCGTCCGGGCGCCATGTTTGCTGATTGGGAGCTCATCGGGGCGCCCCTGCGCGTGGTATTGGGCGACCGGGGATTGAAAGAGGGGGTGGCCGAGGTGCAAGGGCGGCGGGACGCCCAGGCGGAATCAGTGGCTGTGGATGCGGTGCTCGCGCGGGTGCGCGAGCGTCTTAGCGCTTGAGGGCAAAACCGGCGCGGCGTGAGGCCGCGATCGATGCCCTGCGCGCCTTGGCGCTGCTGCCGGTGGTGGTGGTCAACTTCACCAGCTACGTTAACTTGCCGATGGGTGGGCCCCACTTGCGCCCGGATGGCACCGTGTTGGGGGACCTGGCCAGTGGCGCCGTGGCCGCTTTCTTGCAAGGCAAGGGCTATCCGCTGCTGATGTTCTTGTTCGGATACAGCCTCAGCTTGGCGCTGCGTCACCGTTCGCCGGCACAGGCGCGGCGGCGCTTGTACGGCCTCTTGGCGCTCGGGCTTGGGCATGGTTTCTTGCTGTACATGGGCGACATCCTCAGTGCCTATGCGCTCATCGGCTTGGTGGTACTGCGCTGGGCGCCGCGCCGCTTGCGCTCTGTGGTCCGGGCCACGCAGGTGGCCGGGGGCGTGGCCCTGTTGCTGGCGGGTTTGATGCTGGCGGTTTTCCCGTCGATTCCGGTGGCGCCTTCGTCGCTTTCCCTGGCAGACCATCCCTCCCTGGGCGAGTGGTGGCAAGCCAACGCTTTCGACTATCTGTCTTCTTTGCTGCTGGGTACCTTGTTCCTGGGCCCAGAAGTTTTCGCCTTGATGGGTTTGGGCGTCCTGGCGCAGCGGCTGGGGTGGCTGCGGCACCGTCGCTGGTCCGCGGCTCGCCAGCGTTGTGCGCGCTGGGCGGGGCCGTTGGTCCTGCTGAACTTGGGGGTGGGTGTGGCGGCAGTGACCGCGCTGCAGGCCGATGCGGGGCGTGCCGATGCATGGCTGGTGCCGCTGTCCACCGTACTGGGGCCGCTGAGTTTGTTGAGCTGGGTCAGTTGGTTCGTGCAGCGCTGGCCGCATCGGGGTGCCCCACAAGCGCTGGTTGACGCCGGTCGTCAGACCTTGACGCCCTACTTGTTGAGCTCCGCGGTTGCCGTGGGGGTCTGGACCCAGTTGGGGCTGGGCTGGCGCTTTGGAAATGCGGAGTCGGTGCTTTTCTCCACCCTGCTGTGGGCGGCGCTGATGACCTTGTCTCGCTGGGCGACTCTGCGCCAACGCCGGCTGCCCGCCGAAGCTTGGTTGGTGCGGCGATGAGCGCTGACCGCCGACGCTTCGCCTTGGGGGCTCTGCTGGCGCTGGGCGTGCCCAAGAGCTGGGCCGGGGCCCAGCTCGAAGAGCCGCTGGTCGATGCCGTGCGCTCGGCCCTGAGTGCGGCCATTGCGCAGGCGGCGCCGCCCAAGCCCAAGTTTGAAAAAACGGAAGACCGGTTGGGTTACCTGAACTGGCTGGGCGAGATGAGCGAGCGGCTCAAGAAGCGACTGCCGGAGGCCCAAACGCGGATCGAATTCCTGCAAACCGTTTGGTATGAGAGCCGACGCGCGGGGCTGGAAACCAGCCTGGTCCTGGGGCTCATTCAGGTGGAGAGTGGTTTTCGAAAGTACGCCATCAGC
This sequence comes from Inhella gelatinilytica, assembly GCF_016093295.1. Taxonomy (GTDB): domain Bacteria; phylum Pseudomonadota; class Gammaproteobacteria; order Burkholderiales; family Burkholderiaceae_C; genus Inhella; species Inhella gelatinilytica. The sequence continues at coordinate 307,454 of NZ_JAEDAL010000002.1, forward strand.
ACCGCGGGCGCGCGGGGCTACATGCAGGTCATGCCGTTTTGGGCCCGCGTGATTGGCGATGGGCATGCGGGTCGTCTCTTCCACATGCAGACCAATTTGCGCTTTGGCTGCGTGATCCTGCGCCATTACCTCGATCTGGAACGGGGCGACTTCTTTCTTGCGCTGGGCCGGTACAACGGCAGTCGTGGCAAGCCGGATTACCCCAACTTGGTGTGGGGGGCCCAGCGCCAATGGCGCTGGCCGACGGCTTAATTCGTGGCGGCTTTGAGCCCGCCCCACGCTTGCGGCGAGGCTGACGTGATCCCGCACAGCTGCAAGACGCGCTCCACGCTGTCGTCAATCAGCGCCTGAACCGAGTCGGGCTTCAGGTAGAACGCCGGCAGGGGGGGGAAGACGATGCCACCCATCTCGGTGACGGCCGTCATGTTGCGCAAATGTGCCAAATTGAAGGGGGTTTCGCGCACCATCAGCAGCAAGCGGCGCCGTTCTTTGAGCGTCACATCGGCGGCACGGGTGAGCAAGTTGTCACCAAACCCATGTGCGATGGCGGCCAGGCTCTTCATCGAGCAGGGCGAAACGATCATGGCCGCGGTCGAAAAGCTTCCGCTGGCCACACAGGCCCCGACATCCGCCGGGGCGTAGGCGTGATCCGCCTCGGCTTCGAGCTGCAGACGCGTGAGCCCCAGTTCATGGTGCACATTGAGCACGCCGGCAGGTGTGACGATCAGGTGCGTTTCCAACCCGAGCGAGCGTGCACGTCGCAGCACGCCCAGGCCATAGGCCGCACCGGTCGCGCCGGTGATGCCCACGACCAGGCGCTGAAGGCTCACTGGGTGAGCAACTGTTGCAACTCACCGGATTCGTACATCTCCATCATGATGTCCGAACCGCCGACGAATTCCCCGTTCACATACAGCTGGGGAATGGTGGGCCACTGAGCGTAGTCCTTGATGCCCTGGCGCACGTCGGGATCTTCGAGCACGTTGAAGGTTTCAAAGTTCTGCACGCCACAGGCTTTCAGAATTTGCACGGCACGGCCGGAAAAACCGCACATCGGGAACTGGGCCGAGCCCTTCATGAACAGCATCACGCGGTTGGCTTTGACCATCGCGTCGATGCGCTGCTGCACTGCATCCATGGTGAATCCTTGATTTCCGCCGGGGTGGCGGCTAACCCGAGATTCTAGAAACGATAGAACAGCCCCATCTGCACCATGGGCTGCAGCTGAACACCTCGCCAAGGGGCGTTCAAGCTTGGGGCGAAGCTATCGTCCACACGCCGTAGATTCAGGCCGGCGCCTTGCAGGGCAATGCCCAAATCCGCACTGACCCCCCAGCCCAGGCCGGTGTTGCTATATCCCACGCCCAGATACGGTTGATGGGAAGGGGCTTCAACCCGCAGCCCCGGTCGGAAGTCGTGGCGCGGGACGGGGGCCATCAGGCCGCCACTGAGACGCAGACCTTGTCCGGAGGCGCTGAGGTAGTAGTCCCCCAGCACAGCGGGAGCCAGGAGCCTGGGGGCCTGAGCCAAATCGGTCGAAGGGGCCCAGCCTTGCGCCCGGGCTTGCCAACGCAGATCGGGCTCATGGCCCGGAAGCCGAAGTCCGTCCGCGGCATGGCCATTCAGGGCGGCCATGACCAGAGCCCAGCCGATTGCGCGCATGGTGAACTCCTTGACGGGGTGGGGATGGTCTGATGCTAGCGCGCAGGGCTTCGCCGCGTGTCACAAAAGGCTTCGTTTTGTGGTGCTTTACCGACCGCTGGGCCCGCGGCCGCCGGTGCAGCGACGGATTCCGCTCAAGTCGGTGCGGTGCTGAATGTCGTGGAAACCAGCCTGACGGAGCAATTCGGCCACCGCCTCGGCCTGATCGTGGCCGTGCTCGAGAAGCAACCACCCGCCTGGATTGAGGTGGTGTGGGGCTTGGGCGACCAGAGAGCGAAGGTCATCCAAACCGTCCAGGCCCGAGGTGAGCGCGCTCTGCGGTTCGTGACGCAGCGCCTCCAGGTGAGGGTCCGCTTCGGCGATATAGGGCGGATTGGAGAGGATCAGGTCGAAGCGGCGCCCCAGGACCGGTTCAAACCAGCTGCCGGTTAGCCATTCGACGGGCAGACCCAGATGGGCGCCGTTGGCTCGCGCTTGGTGGATGGCGTCAGCGCTCTGGTCGATCGCGGTGAGGGTCCAGGTGGGGCGACTCGATTTGAGCGCCAGCGCAATGCAACCGCTCCCTGTTCCCAGGTCCAGAACCGCCCCTGTGGGCGGCACCCCGAGCGGCTCTAACGCCCACTCAACCAAGGCTTCGGTGTCCGGGCGCGGCACCAAGGTGGCGGGGCTCACCGCCAACCGCAGCCCGTGAAACTCCTTGTGTCCCACCAAATAGGCCAGCGGCACATCGTCGGCGCGCTGGGCACACAGCTTGCCGAAGGCCTGGGCCTGTTCGGGGCTGAGTAGGTCGGTGTCATGGGCGATGAGCCACTCTCGCGGACGCCCCAGCAAGTGGCCCAGCAGCAACTGGGCGTCCAAGCGCGGGACGCCTTGGGCGGCGGCTTGCCGCAGCGCGTCCTGAAGGGTCACCGGCGGCCCTCTTCCAGCTCGGCGAGCTGGTCAGCGGCTTGGGCGGCTTGCAGGGATTGAATCACCTCGTCCAAATCGCCCTCCATCACCATGGCGAGTTTGTACAGCGTGAGGTTGATGCGGTGGTCCGTGAGGCGGCCTTGCGGGAAGTTGTAGGTGCGGATGCGGTCGCTGCGGTCACCGGTGCCGACCAGACTCTTGCGGGTTGCCGCTTCCTTGGCTTCTCGCGCAATCCGTTCGCGTTCGCGCAAGCGAGCGAGCAGCACGGCCATGGCCTTGGCTTTGTTCCGGTGCTGGCTGCGGTCGTCCTGGCACTCCGCCACGATGCCTGTGGGCAAATGCGTGATGCGGATGGCGGAATCGGTCTTGTTGATGTGCTGGCCCCCGGCGCCACTGGCCCGAAACGTGTCAATCCGCAGCTCGGCGGGGTTGAGCTCCACTTCGGCGGCTTCGCCAGGGTCGGGCAACACGGCGACCGTGCAGGCGCTGGTGTGGATGCGGCCTTGGGCTTCGGTGGCGGGAACGCGCTGCACACGGTGGCCGCCACTTTCGAACTTCAGGCGCCCGTAAGCGCCGTCCCCGTCGATGCGAAACACCGCCTCCTTGTAGCCGCCCAAATCGGACTCATTGGCGCTCATCACCTCCACGCGCCAGCCTTGACGCTCGCAATAGCGCAAGTACATCCGGGCCAAGTCGCCCGCAAACAAGGCCGATTCATCGCCGCCGGTGCCGGCGCGAATCTCCAGCAGGGCTGGGCGCTCGTCGTCCGGGTCTTTAGGGAGCAGGGCAAACTGGAGCTGCTGATGCAGGGCGTCAAGCTCGGCGTTGGCGCTGGCCAGTTCCTCTTGGGCCATCTCCACCATGTCCGGATCTTGGAGCAACTCCTGGGCTGCGTCGCGGTCCCGCTCGCGCTGCAAAAACCGTCGCCATTGCGTGACCAAGGTCGAAACCTCGTTCTGCTCCTTGCCCAGTTTGCGCAGGCGGGCCGGGTCGGCGTGCACGCCGGGGTCCCCGAGCAGGGCGTCCAGTTCAGAGAGTCGCAGTTCCAGTCGCTGGAACTGCTGTCGCAAAGCGTCGCGCATGGGGTTCAGCGTTCGCTGCTGCGCAAAAACAGGCGTTGCAACAAGCGCTCCAACTGCGCCCGGTCCTCACCCTGCGCCGTGTGCAGTTCCACCAGCAAACCGTGCATGAGCTTGTGACTGAACTGGTGGGCAAAACTATCCAGTGCGGCTTCGGGTGAATCGCCCCGGTGCAACTGTCGTCTGGCTTTGGCAAGTGCTTGCTGCCGCCAGTCCTCCATTTGATGCTGCAGCGCCTGGATCAGGGGCACGCTGTGCCGCTGGCTCAGCCATTGGGCAAACGCTTGCACCCCGTGATCCACGATGGCTTCGGCCTGGGCAACCGCGGCTTGGCGCTTGTCGCTGGCGGTTTGCACCAGCGCCGCCAGATCGTCGACGCTGTACAGGTAGGCATCGTCCAGCTCTCCCACGCTTGCTTCAATGTCCCGGGGCACGGCCAAATCCACCAAGAACATGGGGCGGCGTCGGCGGGCTTTCAGCGCTCGCTCCATCATGGGACGCAAGATCAAGGGCAACGGGCTTCCCGTGCAGCTGATCACGGCGTCAAAGAGGTGCAAGTGATCTTCAACTTCGGACAGGGGCAGGGTGCGACCGCCCAAGTTGTGGGCCAGGTGCTCGGCGCGGCTGGCCGTGCGGTTGGCGATGACCAAGCTGGCGGGATGCTGGGCCGCGAAGTGGGTGGCGGCGAGTTGAATCATTTCGCCAGCCCCAATAAACAGCACCTTGATTTGCCGCAGGTCCTCGAATAGCTGCCCCGCCAAACGCACGGCCGCCGCGGCCATGGAGATGGAATGCGCACCGATCTCTGTGCTGGTTCGAACCTCCTTGGCCACTTGAAAGCTGCGCTGGAACAGCTGGTGCAAGGTGGCCCCCAGGGTGCCGGCCGCATCGGCTTCACGCACAGCCTGTTTGAACTGGCCGAGGATTTGGGTTTCGCCCAACACCATGGAATTCAGTCCGGAAGCCACCCGAAACGCATGCCGGGCCGCCTCGCCGTCGGCGTGCAGGTAGGTGTGGGCGACCAATTGCTCATGAGCCAGACCTGCGTGTTCGGCCATCCAATTCAGTGTCAGATGGCTGAGTTCCGCTGCGCCCGCGACGTAAACCTCGGTACGGTTGCAGGTGGACAGCAGGGCCGCCTCGGCAGGGGCACCGGGCAGCGCTGACTGCAGGCGCTTTTGCAGCGTCTGCACGTGAGCGACCAGTTGATCGGGGGAAAACGCCAGCTTTTCACGCAGCGACAACGGGGCGCTTGCATGATTGAGGCCGAGGGTGAAGACGGACATTGGGCTGAATTCTAAATTTCCGCGCCATGCCCGATCTTGATCTGGATCGCGCGCGTTGCAGTCGATGGGCGTGCATGGCCTTCGGCATGGCGGGTCTTCGCTGGTACCGTGGGCGGTTTTGGTTTTCTCGTGGAACGCCCCATGCGCCTGATCCAGACCTTGTGGACCCTTTCGGCCCTGTGTGCCGCTTCCTTGGCTGTGGGGGCCGAAGGTGCAACGCACCTGCTCCGCCAGCCCACGCTGTCAGCCCAGCACGTTGCATTTGTTCATGGCGGCGACCTGTGGGTGGCCCAGCGCGACGGCAGCCAGCCGCGCCGCCTGACGCACCATGCGGCGTCGGAGTTTGCGCCGCGCTTCTCGCCCGACGGCCGCCACCTCGCGTTTTCGGCCAGTTATGACGGCAACACGGATGTGTACGTGATGCCCGTCGAGGGCGGTGAGGCCCGTCGGCTGACCTGGCACCCCGGTGCGGACGTGGTCAACGGGTGGAGCGCCGACGGCAAAGCCGTGCTGTTCGCCAGCAGCCGCGAGGTGCTGAACAGCCGATCAGCCCAGCTTTACGAAGTGCCCCTGACCGGTGGGTTTGAGCGCAAGGTGATGGAGGCCGTCGCGGTTGAAGGGCGCTGGAGCGCCGATGGGCAGCGCCTTGCCTATCGACCCACGCGGGCGGCCCACCTGCCCACCGCGGGTTGGCGCCAGCACCGCGGCGGTTCCACGCCGCCGGTCTGGATCATTGAGCCCAAGACGGGGCGTTGGAGCTCGGTGCCCCACGTCAACGCCAGCGACATCGGCCCGGTCTGGGTGGGCGACGAGGTGGTGTTCATTTCTGACCGCGATGGCGAGGCGCAGGGCGGCGCCAACGGGGCGGCCAACCTGTGGGCCTATCACACCAAGACCCAGGCCTTGCGTCCTCTGACGCGGGAGACGGTGTGGGATGTCAAGTCCGTCGATGCCCAGGGCAACACGCTGATCTATGAGGTGGGCGGCCGCTTGAAGACCCTGGACCTGGCCAGCGGCCGTGAGGCTGAATGGCCCGTGCGCCTGCCCGTGGAAGCCCCGCGCGAGCAGTGGAAGGAGGCCGGCCGCGCGCTCGAAGATGCCCATTTGTCCGCCAGCGGCAAGCGCTTGCTGGTCAGCGCCCGGGGCGAGGTGTTCACCCTCCCCATCAAGGACGGCTCGCCGCGCAACCTGACGCAAACCTCGGGCGTGCGTGAGAAGGACGCGCTCTGGAGCCCCGACGGCCAGCGTATTGCCTACCTCAGCGACGCCCCTGGGCGCCGTCATCAGCTGGTGCTGCGCAGCCAAACGGGCGAGGGTGCGGCGCAAACCGTGGCCCTGCCCGCAGACGATTACTTCAGCCTGCTGGAATGGTCGCCCGACGGCCAACGCCTGCTGCTGCAGGATCAACGCCTGAACCTCTACGCCCTGCAACTGCCTGCCGGCACGCTGACCCGCTTGGCCACCAACCCGCGGCGTGGCAACTTTGGCGCCGTGTTCTCACCCGACAGCCGCTGGGTGGCCTACACCTTGACCGGCGCCAACCACCTGGGTCGGATCTACCTCCATGAGCTGACCAGTCACCAGGTCCATGCGGTGAGCGACCCCTTGGTGCACGCCGAGTCGCCGGTGTTCTCGCGCAAGGGCGACCTGCTGTTCTTCAGTGCCTCCACCAATGCCGGCCCCACGCGCGTGGGCCTGGATATGTCCACGCAGGAGCGCCCGCTGCGCGCTGGCCTGTTCGCTGCCGTGCTGGCGGCAGACGGCAGCTCGCCGCTCTTGCCCAAGGCGGGTGATGAGGAGGCTCACAAGCTCGAGGCGAAGAAGGACGAGCCCAAAAAAGAGGAGGGCAAGAAGGACGACGCGAAAAAGGCGGATGCCAAACCCGACAGCAAGGCGATTCGTATCGATGTCGCAGGTCTGGCGCAGCGCATCGTCGCCCTGCCTGTGGCCGAGCGGGACAACGAGGCCCTGGCCGTGGCGCATGACGGCGCGCTGTGGTTCTTGGACCGACGCCAGCCCGGCATCAGCCGTGAAGCGGGCGAGGCGCCACCCTCGGCTGACCTGTACCGCTTCGACTTTGAAGAGAAGAAGGCCAAGCTGGTGCGGGGGGGCGTGGAGGGCTTTGAGCTCAGCCCCGATGGCAAGAAATTGCTGATCCGGGCCGGTCGCGGCCGTCTGGAAATCGCCGACGCGAACGACAAGGCTGGGGAGGCCAAGGCCATCGACTTGAGTGGTCTGCGTGCCCGCATCGACCCACGGGCCGAGTGGCGCCAGATCTTCGACGAGGTGTGGTGGATGGAGAAGGCCTTCTTCTACGACCCGGCCCTGCATGGCATCGACTGGGCGGCCATCCGCGAGCGCTATCTGCCGCTGCTCGAGCATGTGCGACGCCGGGAGGACCTGAATGAGCTGCTCATCGACATGATGGGGGAGCTGCAGGTGGGCCACAACTACCTGAGCGGCGGCGACCTGCACCGCGAGGCGCCTGTGCCGGTGGGCCTCTTGGGGGCGGACTTTCGCTTCGAAAACGGCCGCTGGCGGATCGCCAAGGTGCACGGCGGCGATGCCTGGAACCCGCAGCTCAAGGCACCCTTGGCCGTTCCGGGCCAGGCCGCGCGCGAAGGGGAGTACCTCTTGGCGGTCAACGCGGTGGAGCTCAGCGGCACGCGCAACCTGTACCAGTTGCTGGAACAGCAGGTTGGGCAGCAGGTCACCCTGACAGTGGCCACGGACCCGGAGGGCAAGAACAGCCGCAAGATTGTGGTCCAGCCCATCGCCAACGAGGGCGCACTTCGCCAGTGGACCTGGGTGGAGCAGAACCGTCAGCGGGTCGAGCAGGCCAGCGGGGGCCGCGTGGGCTACGTTTACCTGCCGGACACTGCGGGCGGCGGCTTCAGCCAGTTCAATCGCCAGTTCTTCGGCCAGAGCGACAAGCAGGCGCTGATCGTGGACGACCGCAAGAACAACGGCGGCCAGGCCGCGAATTACGTGATCGAACTGTTGAACCGGCCGTACTTGGGCGGCTGGAAGGACCGGGACGGCCTGCCCTTCCACACACCGGGGGCTTTCCTCGATGGTCCCAAGGCCATGCTGATCGACCAGGATGCGGGGTCTGGCGGCGACTTCCTGCCCTATGCCTTCAAACGCACCGGCCAAGGCCCGCTGATCGGCACCCGCACCTGGGGGGGGCTGATCGGCATCTCGGCCAACCCGCCGTTGATCGATGGAGGCAGCCTGGCCGTGCCCTTCTTCCGCTTCTATACGCCCGAAGGCGAGTGGCGCATTGAGAACGAGGGCGTGGCGCCGGACATCGAGGTTCAACTGGACCCGGCGGGCGTCAACACGGGGCGCGACAGCCAACTCGAAGCCGCCATTGCCAACGTGTTGGAACGACTGAAGACCTGGAAGCCCCAGCGCCGGAATACCCCACCGGCGCCGTTCAAGCTCGCCCGCTGAGGGCGGGCCGGCGCGGGGGGTGGCGGGCCCAAGGGCTCGCAATAATGGCGCCCGCGCCGGTTCCGGAGCGGATGAAGGTTCAGGGGATGCAGAACAAACCAACACTGTATGAATTGCTGGGGGTGGCCCAGCAGGCCACCATGGCCGAGGTGCGGGCAGCGTTTCGCCAAGCCGTCGAAGCGCTGGAAGCGCAGCGGGCGCAACTGAGCTCACAGGAATTCAACGAACGATTCCAGCTGTTACGAACGGCCCAATCGACACTGACCGACCCCGTGTCGCGGGCGGGTTATGACGCTGACTTGGCCCCCGCAAGCCAGGGTTCGGCCCTGATTTCAGGGCCATCCGAACCGACGTCCCCAGCACCGGGTGCGGCGGCGGCCCGCGCAGATGCCTTGGGTTTGCAGGCGGATGCCCTGTCGCTGCGGGCCGAGGCCTTGTTGGCCCGTGCCCAACTGGAAAGCGGCGCCGCGCGGCGTCCGCCGTTGGGGTGGAGCGACCGCGCCCCCTGGGCACAACGGGCGCTGCGGTTTTTTGCCGTGCTGGGCTTGATGGCCTTGCTGGGATTTGGGTTGAGCCGCTGTTCCCTCATGAATGCTCGGGAACAGATGGCCCAACGCGAGGCTCTGGAAAATCAAGCCGCATTGCAGGACTACTACCAAGCCCATGGTGTGCGGCCCGCCAACATGGATGAACTCCGCCTGCTGGAAGCGGAGCGCCTGCGCAAAGAAAACGCCGAGCGTCAGGTGGCGGCTGAGCAGCGCCGTACCGAGGAGGCTCAACGGCAATGGGAGGTCGAGGCCCAGCGGGCTGGCGAGGAAGCGACCCGTCGGGCGTTGGAAGGGCTGCGGGAGCAGCAGCAGGAAGTGGAGCGCAAGCGGCAGTTGAAGTTTGAGATTGAGCGAGTGGCCCTGGAGCTTCAGTACGTCACCAGCGAAATCGAGCGCCGTCGGCTGGAGTTGCAACTCAAGCAGCTGCGTGAGCGGTTGCAGGCGCCTTGAAACGGCGGGCGAGCCTGGGGCTCCTTGGGCTCCTGTCTTGGCTGCCGTTGGTCGGGTGCGGGGCAGCCTACACGCCGTCGCAATTCGTGGGTCGATGGAAGTCGTCTCGCCTGAGTAGCCCCTTGGTGTTGACGGACAAGGGGGAGTGGGAAATTTTGTCCGACGAGGGCAAGGCGCTGCAATTTGGCTTGTGGCGCTTGGAGGGGGCGCATTTGGTGTGGACGGTGCGGGCTCCGAATGGGGGGCTGACGCACGATCCCACGCCAATCCTGATCGCGGAGCCGGAGCGATTTGCGGTGCGCGAACGCGATGGCAGCGTGACCACCTTTGTGCGTTTGAAAGACCCCGCGTGAACCACTACGACACGCTGGAGGTCAGCCCCAAGGCCAGTCCGGCGGTGTTGCGGGCGGCCTATCGCAGCCTGATGCAGCGCCATCACCCGGACCGGCACGGGGGAGAGCCGACTGCGACCGCTCGGGCAGCGGCGATTGCCGCCGCCTACGAGGTGCTCTCGGACCCCATTCGGCGCGCAGCGTATGACCAGACTTTACTGAACGACCGCTCCCTGCCGCCCGCCGTTTCAAGCGCCAGTCCGGTAACGCCGAATCGGATACGTGAGCCCGTTTCCCCGCGCATAGCCCGAAGCGGGTGGTGGTGGGCCCTTCCGGTGGGGGCGGCGTTGGTGGGGTGGGCCGTATCGAACTGGGGGCCTGCGCCGGATCCGGTCGACGCCTGGTTGGCTTTGCGGCAAGAACTTTCCGCGTCAGGTCTGAGTGAGACCCGGCGCAAAGCATTGTTGGCCCGCAAAGCCGAGTTGCTGCGGGCGTCGCCGACGCTGCAGGGGCGCGCCGAGCACGAGGCACGGCGGGACCGTGAGCAGCGCACCCTGGACCTGCTGTTGACACCGCTGGTCGTGAGGGGGCCCTCCGGCACCTTGACGCTCCCACGCATTCAGGTGGTGCTGGGCAGTTTCGATACCCCTGGGCTGCGGACCCATCTGGCGCAGCACCGTACGGATATCGTGACGGCGGTGCACCAAGCGCTGAGTGCTGTCGACACCGGGCAGGAGGCCACCGGCCCAAGCGAGGCCTTACTCAAAGCGAGAATTCACCAGGCCCTTGAGCGCGCCCTGGGCACGCAGCCCCAAGCCACCTATCCAGACACCTGGTTTGAATCCCCGGGGCGTTATGGCGTGATCGATGTGCTGCTTCCGGAGGTGCCGCGCTTCGTTCCTCGGGCGGGCTAGGTCTTGCACTGAACCAGAACTCGATTGCCTCTATGTCCTTCTTCAACGCGCTGTGGCATGTCGCCAATTTCTTGGCGGCACCGCTTTTTGTTGCCCTGATCTTGGTTCTTGTGGCCAAAGGATTGATGTGGCGCGCGCTATTGGCCCGTGATACCTGGCGCACGCTGTGGTGGCAGAGTGCCCTCGGCGGACTGACTGGCCTGATCGGGGGCTTGGCGATCTGGTCGGTGGAGGGCAAGCTGGCGGTTTGGGGCGCCATGCTGGCGGGTCACGCCGTGCCCCTGGCATATCGCTTAGTCACGCGGTAAGCGGTCGAACCAGGGCAGGGCTTTTTCGAGTTCTGCGCCCAGTTGCAGCAGCAAGCCTTCGCTGCCCGGCGCGCCGTGAAATTGGACGCCCAAAGGCAAGCCCTCGGCGGTCCAGTGCAAGGGCAGGCTGATGGCGGGCGTGCCAGTGACATTGGCCAGTTGCGTGAAGGGCACATGACGCAGGTTGTCGCGGGCGATCTGGTCGATGGCGCTGTCGAGCAGACCCAAACGTGCCAGTACACCGAGTAGCCCCGTGGCGCGCAACCCATTGAGCAGCGCCATCTGCAAAGGGGGCGGGTCCCCCGTGCCATGCGGGACCGGCGGCGAGGCCAGCGTGGGCGTCAGGTACAGGTCGAAGCGGCTGTGGAATCGGCCCAAGGCGCGAGAAAAACCGTTCCATTGCTCCAACGTGCTCACCAGGGCGGCGGCCGACTGGCAGCGGCCCAAGGTGGCCATGATGCGGGTCAGTGGTTCGAAGTCGCGGCGGCGGGCACCACGGGCCACGGCCGTGTCGACGGCTGCCGGAATCAGCGCGAAGTACAGCTGCAAGTAGCTGCGCGCCAAGGCCCCGCCGTCGATGTCAGGGGCCGCTTCGGTGGTCTCGTGGCCCAGCCGCTGCAGCAACTGGACGGTGCGCTGCACGGCTTCGACCGCTTCGCCGTGCACGGGGGTGCCCAGGGGGGAGGCGGTGCTCCAGCCGATGCGCAGGCGGCGCAGCGGCTGTTGCAGTTGGTCCAGGAAGGGCAGGCTCGGTGGCGCGATCTGGAAGGGGTCGCCGGGCTCGGGGCCGCTCAGCACGTCCAGCATGGCGGCGCTGTCGCGAATGCTGCGCGTGATCACGCCCTGGCTGTTGCAACCGAGCCAAACTTCCCCGGCTTGGGGACCCTCGGAAATCCGGCCGCGCGAAGGGCGCAACCCCACCAAGCCGCAGCACGCCGCCGGAATGCGAATTGAACCGCCGCCATCACCGCCGCCGGCCATCGGGACCACGCCGCTGGCCACGGCCGCCGCAGCGCCACCGCTGCTGCCTCCGGGCGTGCGGGCGGGGTCCCAGGGGTTGGAGGTGCGTCCGTAACGGGCCGGGTCGGTCACGCCCTTGAGCGCCAACTCCGGGCTGTTGGTCTTGCCGAAGATCACCAAGCCGGCAGCTTTGCAACGCCGGGTGTAGTGGCTGTCCTCGGCCGCAACCTGGTTGAAGGCCTGGCTGCCCAGCGTGGTGGGCACACCGGCCACGTCGTGCCCGGCGTCTTTGAGCAAAAACGGCACGCCGGCCAAGGGGCCTTGGAGGCCGGCTTGAATCTGCGCGCTGGCTTCTTTCTCCAGCCGGCGGGCGACGGGGTTGAGCTTCGGTTGAACAGCCTTGAGGCGGCTGAGGGCGAGGATCAGCAACTCGGTGGCGTTGCTGCGACCGGCTCGCACCGCATCCGCCAACGCCAGTGCGTCGTGCTGCCGGTAGGTGGGGAAGTCCATCAAGCCGCGTCCGCTTGGAGGCGCCGAGCGTTCTGGCGTTGCATCCGCATGGGGGTCGGACTCGGTCACCAAAGTGGCCGACCAGTCCGAGGCAGGGGTCGTCGTGTTCATGTCAGTGGCGCCCGGCCGTCCGAAGCCACTGAGCGCCCCCCTGGGGGGTGGCGAGCGATAGCGAGACTGGGGGTCGTTTCATGTCAGTGGCGCCCGGCCGTCCGAAGCCACTGAGCGCCCCCCTGGGGGGTGGCGAGCGATAGCGAGACTGGGGGGCGTTTCATGTCATGCCCAGGCTGCCACAGGATGGCCCAGCCGTTCAGCCAAGCCGGTGGCCAGGCGAGCCACCAGTCCGTAGATGGACAGCTGCGGGTTGGCTCCGATGCTGGTGGGAAACAGGCTGCCGTCGTGAATGCTGAGATTGTTCAGTTGCCAATGCTGTCCATTGGTTTGGGTCACCCCATGCTCGGGACTTGAAGACAATGCACAGCCTCCCATCACGTGGGCACTCACGATGCGGGTGCTCAGCGGGCGCAGCTCCAGCGCACCGATCGCCGCTTTCGCGTCGCGCCAGCTTCGGTAGGGCCGGGCGTCCTCGTGAATGGGCTGAACCTCCCGAGCGCCTGCGGCAAACTGAATTTCTGCCATGGTCAAAAAGGCCCGCCGAATACCGTCTTTCAGCGTCGCCGTGATGGGGTAGTCGAGCGTGGGGCTGCCATCGCGGCGCAGCGTCACGTGACCACCCGGACTGTCAGGATGAAAGCCATCGCGCAGCAAGGACAGCAGAACCTGGGTGTGGGGGAACTGCTGCAAAGTCTTCGCTTGTTCCCGACCGAATCCCGCCATGGTGGTGGCCATGATGACGGGGTACAGGGGCGGGGCTTCGAGCTTGAAGCCCAAAGGGCCATCAATGGCCTCGGTTTCGAGGAAGTGGTCGCTGTAGACGGTCTGAGGTGCCCCCGACCAGCCTTCGACGCGTTCTTCAAAGGTGGCGGAGCTGATGACCGTTGGGTGCAGGAAGGTGCGGCGCCCCAACCGCTGGTGCGGGTCGGGGGCGTTGGAGCGCAGCAGCAGCGCTGGCGTGTTGATGGCCCCCCCTGCCAGCACCACGTGGCGCGCCCGCACCACAAAAGCGCCGGGCTTGGGTGCACTGCTCAGATCGACGGGAACGCAATGAAGGGCCTGCACGGTATGGCCGTCATGGGCCAGTCGCTCCACCCGCGTTTGGACCCAGAGTTCAGCGCCGGCGTCCAGGGCCCCAGGCAGGGTGGTGACCAGCATGGACTGTTTGGCGTTGGTGGGGCAGCCCATGCCGCAGCTGCCCAGGTTCCAACAGCCGTGCACATTGCGACGAATCCGCGGCGCGGCCAGCCCCAGCTTCTGGGCTCCGCGGGCGAGGGCTTGGTTGTTGGCGTTGGGCTCGGCCTCCCAATCTTGGATATGGAGTCGCCGCTCGGCCTGTTCGAACCAGGGGGCCATGGTTTGCGCATCCAGGCCTTGCAACCCCAGGCGCTCGCTCCAGTGCTGCAGCGTGGCTGGGGGCGTGCGGAAGCTGCTCGTCCAATTCACCGTGGTGCTGCCCCCGACGCAGCGCCCCTGCAGGATGGTGATGGCCTTGTCCGCGGTCTTGCGCCCCGCGGATTCCTGGTACAGCTGGGGGTAGGCGTCGGCTTCCCGTTGTTTGAAGTCGCGGCTGCTGCGCAGGGGGCCTTCTTCGATGATCAGCACTTTGAGGCCGGCGCGCGCCAGGATCTCGGCCGTCACACCACCACCGGCGCCGCTGCCCACAATGGCCACGTCCACCGTGGTTTCCGCAGGAGGGGCCTTGAAGTCGCCGCCACGAACGGGCCAGCCGCGGGCCAGCCCCGCCTGAATGGGATCGGGAATGCTTGTCATGGCGTGATCAGCCCACCGTTCGGGGGCCGGGGTAGCCCAGGGCCGCCCAGGACTGCGGCTGGGCAAAAAAGGCTGCGCAGTGCAGGTCGCGCAGGGCAAAGTAGACCTGTTGCCGCAGGCCCAAACGGCTGCGACGTAGGCCTTCCAGTTGCTGTTGTAGGGTCGCCAGGTCCAGCGCTTCTAACGGGCGCCATTGACCCAAAACACCCAATCGACCGGGCGCATTCACGAGCAGGCCCATGAGTTGCTGCAGCTCGGCCTGAATGGCGGGGGGGAAGGCGGCGAATAGGCTTTCCAGGTGGTCCAGGTGCTGGTTCAGCGCCTCGTCAGTGTGGGGCAAAGAGCCTTCGAGAACGGCCCGCGCGACCGCCCCCATGGCACGACGGCCCCCGGCGGTGAGGCGTGGGCCCTGTAGGCCCGGCGCCCACAACGCGGCGACGCCCCCCGCAAGCGCGAGCACGGCAGCTGAACCCAGACCCAGTTGGAGGAGGCGGCGGCGTTGCATCAACTGAGCTTTCGCAGCAGGTTCAGGAGACGCGTGAAGCGGGCCCCATAGGGCGGGTAAAACAGGCGAGTTCCCGCCAAACTCGGGTTGTGGAAGACAGGCTTTTCGCATGAAAAGGTCTTGAATCCCCATTCACCGTGATAACTGCCTTGCCCGCTGGCTCCCACGCCACCAAATGGCTGATCTTCTTGACCCAGGTGCCAAATGCAGTCGTTGCTGGTGACTCCTCCGGCGTGGGTTTCGCGCAAGATGCGCTCACGCAGTGCGTCGTCTTTGCCGAAGATGTAGAGCGCCAGCGGGCGGTCATTGCGCTGCACTTGCGCAATGGCCTCGTCAACGCGGTCGTAGGGCAGGATGGGTAGCACGGGGCCAAAAATTTCCTCGCGCAGTAGTGCCATGTCTTCGGTGGCACCCAGCACCACCGTCGGGTGCAATTTGCGCTGAGCCGGGTCCAGCGTTTCGTCGTGGGAACGCAGCAGTTGAGCGCCTTTGTCCTTGGCTTCCTTGAGCAGGCCTTGCAGTCGTGCGTAATGGCGAGGGGCCACGATGGCGGTGTAGTCTGGGTTCTGCGCCAAGGTGGGGTAGTGGCGCCGCATGGCCGCCAAAACGGCTTGGGCCAAGGGCTCAACCTGATGGCGAGGTGCCAGAACATAGTCCGGTGCCACACAGGTCTGCCCGGCATTCAGGAGCTTGGCAAAGGCCACACGTTCGGCTGTTTGGCGCAGATCCGCATCCGCCATCACCACCACTGGGCTTTTTCCACCCAACTCCAGGGTCACCGGGGTGAGATTGGCGGCGGCGGCCTGGGCGACCAATCGCCCAACCGGGGTCGACCCGGTGAAGAACAAGTGGTCAAAGGGCAGCTTGGAAAACGCGGCGGCCACGCTGGCATCGCCCAGAACGACCTGGAATTCATCGGCATCAAAGTGCTCGGCCACGGCCTTGGCCAGTAGCTCCGAGCAGCGGGGGGTCAATTCGCTGGGCTTGAGCAGCACCCGATTGCCCGCCGCCAATGCGGCCACGGCCGGAGCCAGCGCCAGTTGCATGGGGTAGTTCCAGGGCGAAATGATGCCGACCACGCCCTTGGGCTGGGGCATCAGGCGGTTGTGGCCGGGGAAAAAGTGCAGGGCCGTGGGCATGCGCCGCACCCGCATCCAGCGCTTGAGGTGGCGCAGGGCATGCTTGATGGAGGCTTCGACCACGAAAACTTCGGTCAGCAAGGTTTCATGCACGCTGCGGTGACCAAAGTCTTCGCGGATGGCTTGCGCAAAGGCGTCGCTATGCTGGTGGAGCAAGTCTCGCAGGCGGGTCAGGCGGTCGCGGCGCGCGGAATAGCTGGGATAGGGCTCCTGCAAATAGGCCGCACGCAGCTGGTCCAGGCGGGGGCGAAGCGATTCGGAGGGGGAGCTGTCCATGGGAGGCCAAAAAACTGCAAAGGCGCAAGGATGGCACGCTAACCGGACCGGCCCCGGACCAGGGAGCGGGCTTGCCCTGGCTTAGAGTCCCACGTCTACAGAGCGGAGGCATGCATGCGGGTTGGCATCTTGACAGGGGGCGGGGATTGCCCCGGGCTGAATGCGGTGATTCGGGCGGTCACCTTGGCGCTGTTGCACGCCGACGCGGCCACCGAGGTCTGGGGGATTCAGCGCGGCTTCTGGGGCTTGATGGCCGATCGTCTGCAGCCGTTGACGGCGGCCAGCGTGCGCGACTTGCTGGACGAAGGGGGCACGGTGCTGGGGACGCACAACCGCGCCGACCCGTTTGCCTGGCAAGGCCACGATGCCTCGGGGCAGGCACTGGATTGCTTGACGCGACACGGGATTGACGCGCTGGTTGTGATCGGGGGGGATGGGAGCTTGACCATCGGCGACCGGTTTTCCCGCTTGGGGGTTCCGATGGTGGGGGTGCCCAAAACCATTGACAACGACATTGAGCACAACGAGCGGAGTTTTGGATTCGACTCGGCGGTCGCGGTGGTGGCGGAGGCTTTGACGCGCTTGAAAACCACGGCACAGAGTCATCAGCGCGTGATGGTCCTGGAGACCATGGGGCGAAATGCGGGGTGGATTGCCTTGGAGGGGGGCTTGGCCGGCGGCGCCGATGCCATCCTGATTCCCGAGCAACCCTTTGATTTGGATCGATTGACGGCTCGGTTGCAGGCCCGGGTTCAAGAACAGGGCCACGCACTGGTGTGCGTGGCGGAAGGCGCCACACTCAGCGATGGGACGCAGTTTTGGCAGACCGGGAGTGGCGTGGCTCGACTGGGAGGCATCGGTCAGGCACTGACCGATGCGCTGGCGCAGCGCCTGCCGGGAACCGAGGTGCGGGGGACCCTGCTGGGGCACCTGCAGCGGGGTGGCGCGCCCACGGCGTTTGACCGGGTGCTTTCGACCCGCTTTGGGGTGGCGGCGGCCCAAGCGCTGCGCGATGGCGCTTTCGGCCACACGATTGCGCTGCAGGGCGACCGCTGTGTACGGGTGCCCCTGAGTGCGGTGTCGGGTCGGCAGCGACGCGTGCCCCTCGATGACCCGCTCAGCGACTGCGCGCGGGTCCTTGGAGCCTTGGACTGAGGGGCGGGGCTTTACTCGATGCGGCGCACGGTCAGGCGTTGGGTGACGCCTTCGATGTCCATGTAGAAGCCGCTCAAAGCCCCCTTCACGATCTTGACTTGCGGCTCGTGCATGGTCAGGTAGTGGCCCGAACTGCCGTCTGTGACTTCCCACAACTGGCCGTTGGCCAGGCGGAACCGCTGACGGGGTTTCCAACCATCGAACGAGCCCTGAATCCGCGACTGCACCGAACTGGTGTCACCGCCGCGCAGGCCAAAACTCTGCTCGGGGGATGGCGTCGCGGTTGCACTGTGGGGGCTGTCGGCCTTGCCGGGTGACTGGGCACCGGTCCGCGCCACGGGGGCGCCCCACTGCCCGGACCCAGCGGGTGGTCCGGCGATGGCATCAAAGCAAGCCAATCGTTTGGTGGCGTCGGCAATGGCCCGGCAACTGGCCAGTTGGTCGGCCAGAGCGGGGCTTGAAGTGCCCTGGGCGTGGGCAGAAAGTGCCCCCGCGCTGAGCAGCAGGGCAAAGGTCCGGCGGTGTTTCATGTCGCAATGGTAGGGGCTTTGTGCCCCGCAAAGTGTTCCGGATGGGCCCGTGCGAACCTGCTCGTTGTCAGGAAACGAGGATTCACTGCGGGGGTTTCAGTTCACTCGCGTCGGTCGGTGCTGGCGCAGTCCATCCAGACTCAGCACCCGAACCCCGCCGTACTCCACGCGGATGTGCCCCGCATCTTGAAGGTGCTGCAAGGCAACGTTCACGCGCTGGCGGGAGAGCCCGACCAAGTACGCCAGCTCTTGCTGAGTGATGCGCAGCAAACTGCCCACACCTGGGTACAGCTGAGGGTGGAATAAAGCGGCCAGGTTGCGTGCCACGCGGTGGTCGGGATCTTGGCTGCGGTCGGTTTCACGCGCCGCAATGAACTGCCCCAGCCGCTCATTGAGCTGATTGAGCACGTACCGGTTGAAGGCAATCGAGTGCCCCAGCAGGACGTCGAACTGTTCGATGGGGAGGCCCGCCACCACCGAGCGACGCAAGGCCTGAACGTTGTAGCGGTAGCTCTCCCGCTTGAGCAGCGTGCCTTCTCCAAACCACCCGCCGGGGGGAAGTCCCGCAAAGGTCATGGGCGGGGCGCCGGCCAAATCGTCATTGCTCATCTTGAGCAGGCCATCCACCACCCCAAACCAGTAAGTTGCCGCTTTGCCGACGCGGCAGATGCGCTCTCCCGGCTCGGCCTGCGCGATGTGAATGTGGGGTGCAACCAAGTCCTGAAGACCGCGCTCCAGCAGGGGCCACCACGGGATGGCCGTCAACTCGGCAGATTCCGCCGTTCGGGCGCGCTGGCGTAGGGGTTGCAGTTCAGACATGGTGCGACCAATTGGAATGGGGATTGAACGCTGCTGGAGGTTTGCCGGCAAGTTGGGTCAATCCCCGGTGTGCTGCGGCAGGGGCGGTGCCGCGACTTGGGGTTAGTCCTGCCCGGATGAAACCCTTGAAATGTCGCCAATACGACAACATGGCGTCAAAGTCATTCGCACAATGCGCCAACCTGTCCACCTGCTGGGCCAGTCAACGGAGTTAGTGCATGGGAGCTACTTTTCCGCAATTGCTGTTGCACCACGCGGCCACGCGTCCGGCGGCGGCGGCCCTGCGCGAAAAGGATTTGGGCATTTGGCAAACCCTGACCTGGGCCGAGTTGGCCGCGCTGGTCGGGGCGCTGGCGCATGGTTTTGCGGGGGCTGGCTTGAGTCGGGGCCAGCACCTGGTGGTGGTGGGTGAAAACCGACCGCGCTTGTATGCCGCGATGTTGGCCGCACAAGCCCTGGGGGCGATACCCGTTCCGCTCTACCAGGATGCGGTGGCTGAGGAGTTTGTCTTCCCCTTGCAGCTGGCTGAGGTGGGCCACGCGGTGGTGGAGGACCAAGAGCAGTTGGACAAACTGCTGGAGATCCGCCCCCAAGTGCCCGCCCTGCAGCATTTGTGGGTGGATGACCCGCGGGGCCTGCGCCACTATCAAGAGCCTGGCCTGGAGATGCTGGATGCTTTGGTGGCACGTGGCGCGGCGGACCATGCCCACCACCCCGAGTGGTTGAGCGGGCAAGTTGCCCAGACGCGTCCGGATGCTGTGGCCGCGCTATTTTTCACCAGCGGCACCACGGGCAAACCCAAAGGGGTGGTGCACACCCACGCCAGCTTGCTGGATCGGGCGCAGGTGGGCAAGGCTTTCGATGGGCTGACCGAACACGAGGAAGTCTTGGCCTACTTGCCGCCGGCTTGGATTGGCCAGAACATTTTTTCCTTTGCGCAGTGGTTGGCCTGTGGCTATGTGGTCAATTGCCCCGAGTCACCCTCGACGGTGTCCATTGACCTCAAGGAAGTGGGCCCGACGTACTACTTCGCGCCGCCCCGGGTTTTTGAGGGGCTGCTCACCAGCGTGTCGATTCGCATGGAGGACGCCAGCGCCGCCAAGCGCTGGCTCTATGCCCGCTGCATGGCCTGGGCCCGTGAGATCGGGCCCCGCCGCATGGCGGGTGAGTCTTTGGGCTGGGTGGATCGCCTTCGCTATCAGGTGGGAGACTGGCTCATTTATGGTCCCTTGCGCAACGCCTTGGGACTGAGTCGGGTTCGCGTCGCCTACACGGCGGGCGAAGCCATCGGGCCGGACTTGTTCACGTTTTTCCGTTCCATTGGGGTCAACCTCAAACAGCTCTATGGCTCAACAGAGACGGCGGTGTTTGTCTGTCTTCAACCCGACCATGAGGTGAGGGCGGATACGGTGGGTGTGCCCATCGCCGGGGTCGAATTGAAAGTGGCAGAAGGGGGCGAGATTTGGGTTCGATCCGCCGGTCTGCTGCAGGGGTATTACAAGAATCCCGAGGCGACTGCCGAGGTGCTGACCCAGGAAGGTTGGTACCGCACAGGGGACGCCGGTTTCCTGGATGCGCATGGGCACCTGAAGATCATCGACCGGGCCAAAGATGTGGGGCGTTTGGCCACCGGGGCCATGTTCGCCCCGAAGTACATCGAGAACAAGCTGAAGTTCTTCCCGCAAATTAAAGAAGCGGTGGCTTTCGGGGATGGTCGTGATCAGGTCTGCGTGCTGCTGAACATCGACTTTGAGGCCGTGGGGAACTGGGCGGAGCGTCGCGGGTTGCCGTACGCGGGGTATGTGGATTTGGCGGGTAAGCCCGAGGTTTTGGCACTGATGCGCGACTGCGTGGAGCAGGTCAACGCCGACTTGGCAACCGATGAACGTCTGGCAGGCTGTCAGGTCGCCCGGTGTTTGGTGCTGCACAAGGAGTTGGACGCCGATGATGGCGAACTGACCCGCACGCGAAAAGTGCGGCGAGGCTATATCGCCGAAAAATATGCGGTGCTGGTCGATGCGCTCTATGGCGGCAAGTCCGAGCAGCACATTGAGACCCAGGTTCGGTTCGAAGACGGTCGTGTCGGGTCGGTGGCGGCCACGCTCAAAATTTTGGATACCGCCACCTATCCCGTGGTCAAGGGGGCAGCATGAGCACGCCGGGTCGTTCCCAAGTGCGAATCCCGCGGCGCGGGGCGCGGAGGGTAGTCCAATGAGCCGGAACGTGGGGAACGTCGTTCTGGACGTGAAGGGCATTTCGCTCAGTTTTGGCGGGGTGAAGGCGCTCACCAACATCAGTTTTGATGTCCGCGAAGGTGAAGTGCGCGCCATCATTGGCCCGAATGGAGCCGGCAAGAGTTCGATGCTGAATTGCATCAATGGCGTGTATCGGCCCCAGCAAGGCGAAATCACGCTGCGGGGCCAGCATTTCCATGCCATGAATCCGCGCCAAGTCGCGGAGATGGGCATCGCCCGGACCTTCCAAAACCTCGCGCTCTTCAAGGGCATGAGCGTGTTGGACAACATCATGACTGGGCGCAATCTGCGCATGAAGACCGGGTTGCTGGCGCAGGCCCTGCACCTCGGGCCGGCTCGACGCGAAGAGTTGGCGCACCGCGAGCGCGTGGAGCGCATCATCGACTTCCTGGAAATCCAGGCCTGGCGCAAGACCCCCGTGGGTCGTCTGCCCTACGGTCTGCAAAAGCGCGTGGATTTGGGCCGTGCACTGGCCATGGAGCCGCGCCTGCTGCTGCTGGATGAGCCGATGGCGGGCATGAACCTGGAAGAGAAGCAGGACATGTGCCGCTTCATTCTCGACGTCAACGATGAATTTGGGACCACGATCGTGCTGATCGAGCATGACATGGGCGTGGTGATGGACATCTGCGACCGTGTGGTGGTGCTGGACTACGGCAAAAAGATTGGCGACGGCACGCCAGACGACGTTCGGACGAATCCGGAAGTCATTGCCGCTTACCTGGGGGCAGGGCACTGAAATGAAACGACCTCCAGCCTCACTTTCGTTCGTCCCCCACCAAGGGGGCGCTCAGCGGCTTTGGACAGCCAGGCGCCACTGATATGCAGTTCTTTCTCGAAGCCTTGTTCGGCGGCTTGATGGCCGGCATGCTCTATGCGCTGATTGCCCTGGGCTTTGTCCTCATCTTCAAGGCCAGCGGGGTGTTCAATTTCGCGCAAGGCGCCATGGTGCTTTTCGCGGCGCTGGCCATGGCGCGCTTCAGCGAATGGATTCCGCAGTGGACTGGCTTGCAGAGCCTGCTGATGGTTAACCTGTTGGCGATCTTGGGGGCCTTCGCGTTAATGGTGGTGATGGCCTGGGTGGTGGAGCGCTACGTGCTGGGAAAACTGGTCAACCAGGAGCCCATCGCGCTGTTGATGGCGACGCTGGGGATTGCCTACTTCATTGACGGTTTTGGTCAAACGGTGTTCGGCTCGGACATCTACAAGATCGATGTGGGCATGCCCAAGGACCCGATCTTTTTGTTGGAGTCGGTGTTCCCCGGGGGCGTTTTGATCAGCCAGGAGGACTTGATTGCGGCGGGCATCGCAGCGGCCTTGGTCGCGGGTTTGGCCGCGTTCTTTCAGTACACCGGCACGGGTCGCGCCCTGCGGGCCGTGGCCGACGACCACCAAGCGGCGCAGTCTATCGGTATCCCGCTGCAGCGCATCTGGGTGATTGTGTGGAGCGTGGCCGGCTTTGTGGCGCTGGTGGCCGGCATTGTTTGGGGCAGCAAGCTGGGGGTGCAGTTCTCGCTCTCGTTGGTTGCCCTCAAGGCGCTGCCGGTGGTGATCCTCGGCGGGCTGACGTCGGTGCCCGGCGCTATCGTGGGCGGGCTGATCATTGGCGTGGGCGAAAAACTGTCCGAGATCTACTTGGGCCCCATGCTGGGCGGCGGCATCGAGATTTGGTTTGCCTATGTGCTGGCACTCCTGTTCCTGCTGGTGCGTCCGCAGGGCTTGTTCGGCGAAAAGATCATTGATCGGGTTTGAGGGCCTGCCATGCTGTATCGCGAAAACGGCCAGTTCAAAACCTCCTACGCGGCGGACCAGCAGATGCTGCCGATTCGGCAGGATCGATTCGTCTTGCTGGCCTTCCTGGCCTTCGCTTTGGTGGGGGTTCCTCTGCTGGCGGATGAATACCTGCTGCGCGCCATCTTGATCCCCTTTCTGATCCTCAGTTTGGCGGCGCTCGGGTTGAACGTGCTGGTGGGGTATTGCGGCCAGATTAGCCTGGGCTCTGGGGCCTTCATGGCGGTTGGGGCCTATGCGGCTTACAACTTCTTTGCTCGGGTCCCGGAGTTGCCGCTCCCGCTGTCCTTGGTGCTGGGCGGCCTTTGTGCCACGGTGGTGGGCATGCTCTTTGGCTTGCCCTCGCTGCGGATCAAAGGCCTTTATTTGGCCGTGGCCACGCTCGCGGCCCAGTTCTTTGCTGACTGGACGTTCTTGCGCATCAAGTGGTTCACGCTGGACTCGAGTTCAGGCTCGGTCAGTGTGGGCGCGCTCACGGCGTTTGGGCTGCCGGTGCAAACACCGCAACAAAAATACTGGTTCTGCTTGATCTTGGTGATGCTGTTTGCCTTGGCCACCAAGAACTTGGTGCGCGGGCACATCGGCCGCAGCTGGATGGCGATGCGGGACATGGACGTCGCGGCCAGTGTGATTGGCATTCGGCCCATTCACGCCAAGTTGTCGGCCTTCGCCGTCAGTAGCTTCATCATTGGTGTGGCCGGTGCCCTGTGGGGGTTTGTCCACTTGGGGGCGTGGGAGCCCGCTGCCTTCAGCATTGATCGCTCGTTCCAACTGCTGTTCATGATCATCATCGGCGGCCTGGGGTCCATCCTTGGGGCGTTCTTGGGGGCCGCCTTCATCGTCATCTTGCCCATCGCCCTCAACCAAGGCTTGCCCTTGCTCGGCGAGTGGGTTGGGCGGCAGGTGGACACCGCGCTCATCAGCCATGTGGAAACCATGGTGTTTGGCGTGCTCATTGTGTTTTTTCTGATCAAGGAACCCCACGGCTTGGCGCGGCTGTGGGCAACGGCAAAAGAGAAGTTGCGCCTGTGGCCCTTTCCGCATTGAAGCTTCGAAGGAGACATTCATGATGCTCAAGACCCTGGCCGCCGCTGCGCTGGCCACTTCGCTGTCCCTGGCACAGCTTCCGGCTCAGGCTCAGGCCAAGGAGCAGTTCTTCCCGGTGCTGGTGTACCGCACGGGCGCCTACGGGCCCAACGGTGCCCCCTGGGCCAACGGGTATTTGGACTACCTGAAACTGATCAATGCCAATGGGGGCATCAACGGCGTCAAGATCACCTACGAAGAGTGTGAATTTGGCTACGCCACCGATCGCGGGGTGGAGTGCTACGAGCGCCTGAAGGGTAAAGGGGCCACCGTGTTCCAGCCGCTGTCTACCGGCGTGACCTTTGCGCTCACAGAAAAAGCCCCGGTGGACAAAATTCCGCTCATCACTGCCGGCTATGGCCGCAGTGAGAGCCAGGACGGTGGCGTCTTTACGTGGAATTTCCCACTCATCGGCTCGTACTGGATGGCAGCGGACGTGTTGATCCAACACATTGCCAAGAAAGAGGGCGGGTTTGACAAGCTCAAGGGCAAGAAATTCACCCTGGTCTACCACGACAGCCCCTACGGCAAAGAGCCCATCCCCATGCTGACTGAGCGCAGCAAGATGCATGGCTTCGATCTGAACCTCATTCCGGTGGCCCACCCCGGTGTGGAACAGAAATCCGCCTGGCTGCAAATCCGCCAGAACCGCCCCGACTACCTCCTGCTCTGGGGTTGGGGGGTGATGAACACGGCCGCCCTCAAGGAGGCGCAAGCCACCGGCTTCCCGCGCGACAAGATGTTCGGCGTCTGGTGGGCCGGTGCCGAGCCCGATGTGAAGGACGTGGGTGACGGGGCCAAAGGCTACAACGCGCTGACCATGCAACATGGGGTGCACCCTGATGCCAAGGTGGTGCAAGAGATTCTGAACAAGGTACACGCCAAGGGCCAAGGCACAGGGCCGAAGGATGAAGTTGGCCAGGTGCTGTACATGCGCGGCCTGATCTCGTCCATGCTGGCCGTGGAGGGGGTGCGACGCGCCCAGGAGCGCTATGGCAAGGGCAAGGTCATGAGTGGTGAGCAGGTGCGCTGGGGGCTGGAAAACCTCGCCCTGGATCAAAAGAAACTCGATGGTATGGGCTTCGGTGGCGTGATGCGCCCCGTGTCCACCAGCTGTCAGGACCACATGGGCTCGGCCTGGGCGCGGGTTCACACCTGGGATGGCAAGGCCTGGAAGTTCAGCAGTGACTGGTTGCAGGCGGATGAGGCCATCCTCAAGCCCATGGTCAAGCAGGCGGCGGACAAATACGCCGCGGAGAAGAAACTGACCCGCCGCACTCCGGCGGAGTGCCAGAGCTGAGAGTGAGCGCGCCCCATGAGTTCAACCTTGCTGGATGTCAACGGTATCGAGGTCATCTACAACCACGTGATCCTGGTGCTGAAGGGGGTCTCGCTACAGGTGGGCGAGGGGCGCATCGTGGCCCTGCTGGGGGGCAATGGCGCAGGAAAGACGACCACCTTGCGCGCGGTCTCCAACCTTTTGGCCGGCGAGCGGGGGGAGGTCACCAAGGGTCACATTGAGCTGCGGGGCGAGCGCATTGAAAAGCTCACCCCTGCTCAGATGGTGCACCGCGGGGTGGTCCAGGTCATGGAGGGCCGGCATTGCTTTGCGCACCTGACGATCGAGGAAAACTTGCTCACCGGCGCCTACGCGCGCCGGGATGGCAAGGCGGCGGTGAGAGAGTCACTGGACAAGGTGTATGCCTATTTCCCCCGACTCAAAACCCGCCGCACCAGTCAAGCGGCATACACCTCCGGGGGCGAGCAGCAAATGTGCGCGATCGGTCGCGCGCTGATGGCCAACCCGCGCATGGTTCTGCTCGACGAGCCCAGCATGGGCTTGGCGCCGCAAATCGTGGAAGAAGTCTTTGGCATCGTCAAAGACCTGAACCAGAAAGAAGGGGTGACTTTTTTGTTGGCCGAGCAGAACACCACCATGGCCTTGCGTTACGCCGACGATGGTTACATCCTGGAGAACGGTCGCGTGGTCATGGAGGGCAGCGCGGACGCGCTGGCCAACAACGAGGACGTGAAGGAGTTCTACCTGGGGATGGGGGGGGGCGAGCGCAAGAGCTTCCGTGACGTGAAGTCCTACAAGCGACGTAAACGCTGGCTGGCCTGAAGGAGCTCGCATGAGTGAGGGTTCGAACGAAACCTGGGGTTTTGCCCCGCCGCCCTTTCGGGCCGCTGAGGCGCTGGTGAGTCTCAAGCGGGCCCTGCGTGACTTGGGTTTGAGTGAGCGGAAAAACGCCTTTGAATGGGGCGGGAAGCGGGTGCTGGAGTGGGACGCCGGAGAGGTCGAACTGAACATGCGCCTGGCGCGTCGACTGCAGGTCCACACGCCCGAGTGGGATCGCACGGTGCTCAAGAGCGCTGCCGACCAGCGCAAGTGGCTGGACGAAGTGAAAAAGCGACTCGCCCGCTGGCGCGAGGATGAATGAGCTCGATCGACGGAAAAGGGATGCCCGCATGACCTCTGGACACCTGGATGCGCTCGAAGTTCGCGCACCCGAGGAACGACAGGCCCAGCAATTGGAGGCCTTGCGCCGCCTGTTGCGGCAGGTGCAGACGCAGTCTGACTATGGTCGCGAGGTCCTGGCCGGTCGGGATGGGGCTGCGTTGCAGTCCGTGGGCGACTTGGCACGTTGGCCGGTGCTGCGCAAAGCGGACATTGCTGAGCGCCAAAGCCTGCGGCGCCCCTTGGGCGGGTTGGTCCTGGATGGCGGGCGACCGGCCAAAATTTTTCAATCTCCCGGGCCGATCTATGAGCCCGAAGGGCGCGCGCCCGACCCCTGGCGCCTGGCCCGGGCGCTCGTGGCCGCTGGGGTGACTGCTGAGGACTGCGTCCATAACAGCTTTAGTTACCACCTGACCCCGGCCGGGTCCATGCTCGAATCGGCCGCCCTGTCCTTGGGCTGCACCGTGCTGCCCGCGGGGGTGGGGCAGACCGACCTGCAATTGCAAGCCACGCGCGATGTTGGCTGTACCGCGTATGTGGGCACGCCCAGCTTCCTGCGCATTTTGCTGGAGCGGGCGGGCAGTGCGCCGCTGACCTTGCGCAAGGCCCTGGTCAGCGGGGAGGCCTTCCCGGCCTCGCTGCGGGATTGGGTGCGCACTCACGGCATTGAGGCCTACCAGTGCTACGCCACCGCGGACTGCGGTCTGATCGCCTATGAAACGTCTGCCCGGGAGGGGCTGGTGATCGACGAGGGCGTGCTGGTGGAAATCGTGCGGCCGGGCTCGGGCGACCCGGTGCCGGTAGGGGACGTGGGTGAGGTGGTGGTCACACGGCTCGACACCCACTACCCCTTGATTCGCTACGCCACGGGCGACTTGTCGGCCCTGATGCCGGGCCAGAGCCCTTGCGGACGCACCAATCAGCGGCTGCGCGGCTGGTTGGGCCGGGCCGATCAGTCCGCCAAAGTGCGGGGGCTCTTTGTGCACGCGGCCCATGTGCAACAGGTGCGCGAACGCGTGCCCGAGATCACCGGGCGCATGCGCTGGGTGGTCGAGGGTGAATTGGCCAACGACCGTTTTTGCGTCATGGTGGAGACGGAGGCGCCCGCGGGCTTCCTGGGCGACCGGGTGGCGGAGGCGGTGCGTGAGGTGACCAAGCTGCGGGCCGAGGTGCAGTTCGTGCCCAGTCTGCCCAATGACGGGCGGGTGATCGAGGACCGGCGCGCGCCGCAGTAGCGTCCGGCGCCAACGCCGCCGTCAAAGCCGCTAGCATGGGGCACATACCGCCAAGCCCCGCCTGTGCCACCGAACCATGCCCCCCGTTACAGCCTAGAGCCGCTGCTCTGGTTTCGGAGCTTGGGGCGCTGGGTTGTACTGTTGGTGTTGAGTTGGGGTGGCTTGAGCCTGGCTTCTGTACCACCACCCATTCGCTTGTGCATGGCCGAGTCCACGGCGTTGCCGGAGCGGCTCTGGCTGGAGGCCGGGCTGCCGCTGCCTCGCGTCCGGCAACTGGATGTGATGCTGACCCAACTTCTGGCCCAGCGTGCCGGTGTGGCGGTGGAAGCGGAGGTTCTGCCCTGGCGTCGCTGCCTGACGGAAGTCCGCGAAGGGCGCATGCAAGGCATTTTGGGGCTGAGCTACTCCCTGGAGCGGGCGCAATGGGCGCAGTTCCCCATGAAGGGCGGGCAGCTGGATGACCAAGCCCGGGTGTGGTCCGATGCCTACCACTGGTACGTGCGTGCCCTCGAGCCCTGGCGGTGGGAGGCTGGGCTGCTCAAGGGACCGGTTGAGCCGCGTGTTGCGGCCGTTGCGGGGTACTCGGTCGTGAATCATTTGCAGGCTGAAGGGGTGACGGTGGGGACGCAGGTGCCGGGCTCGCCTTCGGCCTTGCGCATGCTGACGTTGAATCGGGTGGACGCGGCGGCGCTTTTGCGCACCGAAGCCGATCCCTTGCTGCGGTCGGAGCCGGACTTGGCGGCCCGAGTGGTGCGCTTGGAGCCGGCCCTGTTGGAGCGCTCGTATCACCTTGCGTTTGCCATTCCCTTTGCGCGTGCCAATGGGCCCCGCGTGAGCAAGCTGTGGGCCGCCTTGCCCCAGTTGCGGGAGTCGTCCGCCTGGAAGGCGGCCGAGGCCCAGGCCAGCTCTCAGCGTCAGGGGCCTTAGAAAAAATCCACGCTGCCGGTTTTCTCGGGCGCGGGGAGCCGACCCGCGCGAACCAAGTCTTCGAAGCAACAGACGCGATTGCGTCCCTCTTGCTTGGCCACATAGACGGCCTTGTCCGCCCGTTCAAACGCCGAATCTGGGGTGTCATCAGGCTGAATGCGGGTGTAGCCCAAACTGACGGTGACATGCCCAACCTGGGGGAACTCATGAGATTGCATGCGTTCGCGGAACTTTTCTAACGCTCGCCGCGCACCTTCGGGTTCGGCGTTGTGCAGCATCAACACAAACTCCTCACCCCCGAAACGAAACACCTTGTCGCTGAAGCGGAAGGATTGACGCATCAGGCGGGCACTCAGTAGCAACACCTCATCGCCGATCAAATGACCAAACTGATCATTAACCCGCTTGAAGTGGTCGATGTCGCTGACAACCAACCAACAGGGGGCATCCCCGCTGGCCCCTCGTTGATCCGCTTCGGCTCCGCTGGCGTCCAGGGGTGAAAACGTCGTGGCCATGGCGACCCGCGCGAAGCCCGCGTCGAAGGTCTTGCGATTCAACAGGCCGGTCAGGGTGTCCCGCTCGTTTTCCGAGACCAAATCGCGGAAGTTGCCGTAAAACCGGAGCAAGCTGAACAAGCGCTTCAGACGCCGTGCGCTCCAGGGGCTGGTCGTGCGCAGCCACAAGACCCCCTGGCCATCCCAATCGTTGAAGAGCGGAAAAGCGGCCCAGGTTCCGGCCTCTGTGGGCTCCCCCTGCTGCCACCGCTGGGTTCGGGCCGCCTCAGCCACGAGGCCCTGTAAACCGGCGGGGCAGGGGGCTGAGACAGCGGACGGCGTGCCGTCACCCCCTGCACCGTGCCACTGCGCGCGAAGTGTCCAGTCGGTTTGAGAATCGGCAGCGGCGCGAACCGAAACCCCCAGTTCCCGCGGGGAGAGGGTGTCGCCCAGGAGAACCACCAAGGCGCGGTCCAACTGTTCCATGTCCCGCACCCGCATCACGGTGGCCAGGTGGTCGACAAGTTCACTCATGGTGGGATGCTATGCGTTTGAAGCGGGCGCGAGGGGAGGGCCTATAGGGTGTCAATCAGCAGAGCGGCCCCCCCACCTTGCTGATGCTCCAACGTCTTGCGAACGGTGCGAAAGGCCAGCGTGTCCCACGGCAGTTGGTCCCAGGCGAACAGCGCCACGTCCAGAGATTCTGGGCCGGGAGCGAAATCCAGATCCAACAAGCGCGCGCGGAAGAACAAGTGCACTTGCCCAATGCGCGGCACACTCAGCACACTGAGCAGGCCGTCCAATGCCACGCGTGCACCGGCTTCTTCCAGGGTTTCGCGCAGCGCCCCTTCCGCCACCGATTCCCCCAGTTCCATGAAGCCGGCGGGCAAGGTCCAGAGTCCCCGCTGCGGTTCGATGGCGCGACGGCACAGCAGCACCCGCCCGTCCGGGGCCAGCGGCAACGTGCCCACCACGTTGGTGGGGTTTTCGTAATGAATTTGGCCGCAGTCGACACAGATGGCGCGTTCCCGGTTGTCCTCGGTGGGGACTCGGTACTGAACCAGGGCCCCGCAGGCGGCGCAGTGACGGTAGCGGCGAAGCGAAAGCATGCGGTCGAGTGTGCCATGCTGTCACCCATGGACCTGAACCTCTACTCCTACTTCCGTTCCTCCGCCAGTTGGCGGGTGCGCATTGCGTTGGCCCTCAAAAACCTGCCTTGTCAGTACCACGGTGTTCACCTGGTCCGGGGTGAACAACTGACACACGCGCAGTTGGGGGCGGCCCATTTGTTGCCTGCGCTGTGGGTGGGCTCCGAGCGCATCACCCAGTCCCTGGCCATCCTGGAGTACTTGGAGGAGGCACACCCCACGCCCGCGCTGCTGCCGCAAGACCCATTTGAGCGGGCCTACGTGCGCTCCTTGGCCTTGGACATCGCCTGCGAAATTCACCCGTTGAACAACTTGCGGGTGCTGAAGTATTTGAAGGCGGAGTTGGCTGTGGACGAGGAGGCCAAGAACGCGTGGTACCGGCACTGGGTCGAAGCCGGGCTGGCCGTGGTGGAAGAGCGCTTGCGTACGGAGGGGCGCAGTGGGCGCTTCTGTTTGGGGGATACCCCCGGCATGGCCGACTGCGTGCTGGTGCCCCAGGTGTTCAACGCCCAGCGCTTTGCGGCTCGGATCGACCACCTGAGCGCGGTCCTGGCGGTGTTTGAAGCCTGTATGGCACTGCCGGCTTTTGCCCAGACGCACCCCAGCCAGGTCCCCGATGCCGAGTGAGGCCACGCTGCTGACGCCTGTCCCGCTGGGGGCTGGCGTCCTGGCCGGATACACGACTCGCGCCGGAGGGGTGAGCGAAGGCGGCTGGGCGAGCTTGAATCTCGGCGCCCATGTGGGGGATCGACCCGAGGCCGTGCAAGAGAACCGGGCGCGCGTGGCCCGCGCGCTGGGGGGGCAGCCCCTGTATTTGGATCAGGTTCACGGGGCCGAGGTCGTGCAGGCGGCGGGCGGCGGTGAGAGCGCCGATGCGCAGTGGTGCACGGCGGCGGGTCCGTGGTTGGCGATTCTGGTGGCCGACTGCTTGCCGGTGTTGTGGGTGGCCCGTGATGCACAAGGGCGGGCCAGGGCCGTGGCGGCTTCTCACGCCGGCTGGCGCGGCTTGGCGGCCGGCGTGCTGGAAAACACGGCCCGAGCTTTGCGTCAGGCCGTTCCGGCTTGCCAGCTTCAGGCCTGGCTCGGTCCGTGTATCGGCCCCGAGGCCTTCGAGGTCGGGGAGCCCGTGCTGCGGGCGTTTGGCGGCGCGCCGGGGCAGGAGCGATCGGGCTTTCGATTCCAAGCCGGTGCAGATGGCAGCCCCCGCTGGCGTGCGGACCTGCAGGCGCTGGCCACAGAGCGATTGACGGCGCTGGGCGTTCAAGCCCTTCAGGCCGAGCCGCGTTGCACCGTCAGTGACGCGTCACGTTTCTTTTCGTTCCGGCGGGACGGCGCCGTGAGTGGCCGCTTCGGCGCGTTCATCCGCCTCACGTAGACGTCGCTTGCGCCCTGGGGTACCCAGGAGGTAGGCCAGCAGGGCGCAGGGCAGCAAACCGTAGCCCACCAGGGTCACGACGGCACCCACGATCGACCCTTGGGGTGATGTGGCTTCGGCCAAGGCCATCAAGACCGTCACAAACAGCCACGCGAACAGGACAAGGTACATTGATTGAATCCCCGCCCCGTCGAGTCGGGGCCCGACGATTGTCCGCAGCCATGAATGCCCATTTCCCCTTTCCTGACTTCGAATCGTTTGCCGCCCCATTGGAGGCTTGGCGCAACATTCAGTTGCCGGCTGAAGCCTGGGCCCGCTTGCAGCAAAGTTACCTGGAGCAGGCCACCGCGTTGTGGAACCACAGCTTGCAGGCGCAGGGTGAGGCGGCCCCGAAATTGGGAGACCGCCGCTTTGCCAATGCGGCATGGTCCGAGGATGCTGGCGCGCAGTTCCTGGCGCAGTTGTACCTGCTGAACGCACGCACGATGTCTGAAATGGCGGATGCGCTCGAGGGGGATGCCAAGACCAAGGCGCGGATTCAGTTCGCCGTCCAGCAAATGGTGGACGCGGCTGCGCCCAGCAATTACTTGGCCCTCAATCCCGAGGCTCAACGACTGGCCCTGGATACCCAGGGGCAGAGCATCGCCAAGGGGTTGCAATTGCTGTGGGCGGATGTGCGCAAGGGCAAGCTCTCGCAGACCGATGACAGCGCCTTTGAGGTGGGGCGCAATGTGGCGACCAGTGTCGGCAGCGTGGTGTACGAAAACGACTTCTTTCAGCTCATTGAGTACGCCCCGCTCACTCCGAAGGTGCACGAGCGCCCGTTTCTGATCGTCCCACCGTGCATCAACAAGTTCTACATCTTGGATTTGCAGCCCGAAAACTCGCTGATCCGTTACGCAGTGGAGAACGGGCACCGCACCTTTGTGGTCAGCTGGCGCAATCCCGATGCCAGCTGCGCCCACTGGACTTGGGACGACCTGATTGAGAACGCGCCCATCCAGGCCCTGTCGGTGGTGCGCGCCATCACCAAAGCCCAACAGGTCAACACGCTTGGCTTTTGCGTGGGGGGCACGATCCTGGCGACGGCCCTGGCGGTTCTGGCTGCCCGGGGCGAACACCCGGCGGCCAGCTTGACCTTGCTCACCACCTTGCTGGACTTCGAGCACACCGGGGTGCTGGACATCTTTGTGGATGAGGCTTCGGTGCGGCTTCGGGAAGCGACGATTGGCGCCTCCGCCCCCAAAGGGCCGGCTCTGCTCAAAGGGGCTGAGCTGGCCCAGACCTTCAGTTTCCTGCGCCCCAATGACTTGGTGTGGAACTATGTGGTCAGCAATTACCTCAAGGGGGAGGCCCCGCCGGCCTTCGACTTGCTGTACTGGAATGGCGACAGCACCAACATGAGTGGGCCGCTGTATTGCTGGTACTTGCGCCACACCTATTTGCAAAACGAACTGAAGGTCCCCGGCCGTCTGACCGTTTGCGGCGAGCCGGTGGACCTGGGCCGTATCGACTGCCCGGTGTATATCTATGGCAGCCGGGAGGACCACATCGTGCCCTGGGAGGCGGCTTACGCCAGCACGCAGTTGTTGCGCGGCGGACCTTCGCGATCGGTTCGTTTCGTGCTGGGCGCCAGCGGTCACATCGCAGGGGTGATCAACCCCGCAGCAAAAAACAAGCGCAGCCATTGGGTGAACGCGGAAGCGTCGTTCCCGGCTCAGGCCCCGCAGTGGCTGGCGACCGCCACTGAAGTGCCCGGCAGTTGGTGGCGGAACTGGTCGGCGTGGTTGGCCGAGCAAGGCGGTGCCCTGAAAACGGCACCCCGACAGGTGGGCAGCAAGGCCTACCCAGCCCTGGAGCCCGCGCCAGGGCGCTACGTCAAGCAACCCGCCTGATCGCGACCTGCGGGAGGATCCGGGGGCATCGCCCTGTCATTTGGGTGTAGGTTTCGGACGGCACAGTTCACGGGTTTTAGTTGGAGAACGTTATGAGTCAAAAAGTTGCGTATGTCACCGGGGGCATGGGGGGCATTGGGACGGCCATTTGTCGCAAGCTGCATGCCATGGGGTTCAAGGTGATCGCCGGTTGTGGCCCCAGCCGCGACCACCAAAAGTGGATCGAAGAGCAAAAGGCGGAGGGCTTCACGTTTTACGCCTCGGCCGGCAATGTGGCGGACTGGGAGTCCACGGTGCAAGCGTTCACCAAGGCTATGGAAGAGCACGGCACGATTGACGTGCTGGTCAACAACGCGGGCATCACCCGCGACCGCATGTTCCTCAAGATGTCGCCCGACGACTGGAAGGCGGTGATCGATACCAACCTCAATTCCATGTTCAACGTCACCAAGCAGGTGGTTCCGGGCATGGTGGAAAAAGGCTGGGGTCGCATCATCCAGATCAGTTCGGTGAACGGCGAAAAGGGTCAAGCGGGGCAAACCAATTATTCGGCAGCCAAGGCCGGTATGCACGGCTTCACCATGGCGCTGGCGCAGGAGTTGGCCAGCAAGGGTGTGACGGTGAACACCGTCAGCCCAGGCTACATCGGCACCGACATGGTGCGCGCCATCAAGCCGGAAGTCCTGGACAAGATCGTGGCCACCATTCCTGTGAAGCGATTGGGGACACCCGAGGAAATCGGCTCCATCGTGGGCTGGCTGGCGGGCGAGGACAGCGGCTTCACCACTGGGGCCGACTTTTCCTGCAACGGCGGTTTGCACATGGGCTAAAGCCCCCGAGGCTTGTTGGGGCGGGGCCCCGGCGGACTTGCGCTGTTGTGCAGGGCCCCGGGGTCTTCCCAATTCTGGAAAGTCCCAACCCACTGCTAGAGTCGACCAAAACACAGGGTGCCAAATACAACAGGGAGGCGCGGTGGAGTCGGTTGTGCTGTGCGTCGACGATGACGCCACCTTGCTACAGTCCCTGCGCGCGCTCTTGGTGAGCCGTTTGGGTGAGGGGCACTGGATCGAGATTGCCGAATCCGGGGCCGAAGCGCTGGAGGTGTGGGAAGACTACACGGCCCGGCGCACGCCCATTGCCTTGGTGATCAGCGACTTCCTCATGCCCGGCATGCGGGGGGATGAGCTGCTGGTTCGCCTGCATCGCAGCGATCCGGCCATGATCAAGGTCTTGCTGACGGGGCAGAGTGACCTCAGCGGGGTGAAGCGCTGCATCAACGAAGCCGGTTTGTATCGCTTCATCGAAAAGCCGTTTGAGGGCGATGACTTGGTGCTGACCACGCAGACAGCGTTGCTGGCCTATGCCCAAGCGCGGCAGATCGAACACCAAAACGAAGTGCTTCGCAGCGCCAACGAGCGCCTGGAGGCCGAGGTGAGTGCCCGCACGGCGCAGCTCCAGGAAAAAAACGTTGAACTGGAGCGCCTGGCTCACACCGATCGCCTGACGGGGCTTTCCAATCGCCATGCGCTGGATCGCGTGCTGCGGGAGGAGGCCGCCCGGGCCCGACGGTTTGATCATCCGTTTTCCGTCATCCTGCTGGACATTGACCACTTCAAGCGCATCAACGATGGCCTGGGCCATGGCGCCGGCGATCAAGTCCTGATCGATGTGGCGAGGGTCTTGACCGCCTGCGTGCGCGAATTGGATGTGGCCGGGCGCTGGGGCGGCGAGGAGTTCTTGCTGGTGTGCCGGGACACCTCGCTGGAGGGGGCGCAGGTGTTGGCCGACAAGCTGCGTGCACGCATTGAAGCGGACATCGTGACGGCCAGTGGCCCAGTGACCGCGAGCCTGGGCGTCACCCAACACGCATCGGGCGAAGAGATCCATGTGCTGCTGGGGCGAGCGGATGGCGCGATGTACCAGGCCAAAGCCTTGGGTCGCAATCGGGTCTGCGTGGCCCCCATGCCGTGAGCGCCCGCCCCAACCGAGGCCCCCGGTGGTTGGCGCGCCGCATCGCCCGACCGGCCGATGAGCGGTTGCGCTGGCCGCAACGGCTGGCGGTGCGCCTAGCAATCTGGATTTTGGTGTTCGGGCTGTTGTTCTCCTTGGTCGCGGCGGGCATTCGAACCTGGATGGCGTGGCACAACCAGTTGCGGGCCATGGAGGCCGAGCTCACGCTGATTGAAGTGGCCTATCAACCCACGTTGACCAAGGCTATCTGGGAGATCGACCGCGAGTCGTTGATGGCCCACTTGCAGGGGGCACTTCGGGTGGATGGCGTGGGGGCAGTGCGACTGCAGTTGGACGATCCCGGAGCCCGCAGTCGGGAAAACGTGCTGCAGTTGGAGCGCCCCGGGTGGCAGCGCTCGACGCTGGCCCCCCATCGAACGGTGGCCCTGAACTATCAGCCCAATGCCCAAGGCCCCAGCACCCGCGTCGGTGTGTTGCAGTTGCTCGGGGACGAGCGCACGCTCTGGAGCCGTTTGCAGGGGGATGCGCTGGATATCTTGATCACCCAGCTTACGCAAACGCTCCTGCTCGCCGCGTTTTTGTTGCTGCTCTTTCGCCGCGAAGTCACCGACCACGTCACCCGCATCGCGCAGCACTTGGTCAGCCTGGGCCCCGATCGGCTGCACATCGCATTGAAACTCGACCGCGCCGAGCGCGCCGATGAGCTGGGGCAATTGGTTGCCGGCGTGAATCAGCTGCAGCAAGGCTTGGCGGACCACCTGGCGCAGAAGGAAAAAATCGAACAAGAGTTGGCATCTCACCGTGACCACTTGCAGGACTTGGTGGAGGCGCGAACGCAGGCGCTGTCGGAAGCCAACTTGGCCTTGGCCGCTTCGGCCAAGACCTTGCAGCAAATGGGGCAGATGGGGCTGGAGCTCACGACCTTTTTGGATCTACAGGCGGTGTGTGTGAAGCTGGGCCACTTCCTGGGCCAGATGATGGACCTGGATGCCTATGGTGTGGCCCTGCTGGTGCCGGAGGGGGATGCGCTGGAGTACATCCACTACGCCGAAGGGGGGGAGGTCGCCACGCCCACCCGCCTGCCGCTGAGCGACACGCGCTGGCTGACCGTGCGCGCTTTTTTGGCAGAAGACGAATTGCTGCTGTTTCACGAGACCGAGGCCAGTGCGGCGCCGCAGCTCCCGGGGCTGGAACGCCGGCCGATTCGTTCGTCTCTGCTGCGCCCTTTGGTGGCCAATGGCCGTCGCATCGGGGTCATTTGCATCCAGAGCTACCGCTTGGAGGCGTTTGGGCAGCGGGAAATTGAGATCTTGCGCTCCACCGCCCCCTATGCGGCGATCGCGCTGGCCAACGCCGCGGCCTATGCGGCGGCCGAGGCGGCCCGCGAGCAAGCCGCCACCGCACTCAAGGACCTGGGGCAGACCCAGGCCCACTTGATTCAGTCAGAAAAGCTGGCCGCCTTGGGGCAGTTGGTGGCGGGGGTGGCGCATGAAATCAACACGCCCTTGGGGGCCGTCAAAGCCAGTGGCGCCAACATCGTGCAGGCCTTGCAGCAGGTTTTGACGCAGTTGCCCTTGGTGTTGACCTGGTTGGACGCCCCGCAGACCTTGTTGTTCCAGCGTCTGGTGGAAGTGGCGCGAGCGACCTCGGGCTTGCTGAGCAGCCGGGAGGAGCGCGAGCGCATTCGCAGCACGCGCCAGGCCCTGGAGCAGGTGGGTTTGGTCGCCGATCAAGGGCGTGCGGCGCAGTTGGTGCACCTACAGATTCACGATCAGTTCGAGCGCTTCTTACCGCTGCTCACGCACGAGCAATCCACGGCGGTGCTGGCTGCGGCGCTCGACCTGGTGACGCTGGCGCGTAATGCCGACCACATCAATGCGGCGGTTGAGCGGGTTGGGAAGATCGTTTTTGCCCTGAAGTCCTACTCGCGCATGGAGCACGGGCAGGCGGCGGTGGCCACAGATCTGGTGGCCAACCTTGAAACCGTGCTCACCATTTACTCGGGGCAGTTCAAGCGGGGCGTCGACTTGCGCCGGGAGTATGGGGAGTTGCCCCCACTGATGTGTTGGCCTGATGAGCTGGGCCAGGTGTGGACCAACCTGATACACAACGCACTGCAGGCCATGGCCTTCAAGGGGCGATTGACCGTGCGCGTGGTTCGCGACGGCGATCAGGCGATGGTTGCCTTCATCGACACGGGGGCAGGCATTGCGCCCGAGGTGCTGCCCCACATCTTCGAGCCGTTTTTCACCACCAAACCCGTGGGAGAGGGCAGCGGTTTGGGTCTGGACATCGTGCGCAAAATCGTCGAGAAGCACGGCGGACAGATCGCCGTGCGCAGCCAGCTCGGCCAGGGAACGTGTTTCGAGGTGCGGCTGCCACTGCCCGCAGGGGCTTGAAGGGCCCGTTAACATCGCCGCCGCTTTAGTTTTTCTGCGGAGATTCCCATGTCGATGGACGTTGTTGATTACGAAATCAAGGGCGCTGAAATGCAATTCGTCGAG
This sequence comes from Inhella gelatinilytica, assembly GCF_016093295.1. Classification (GTDB taxonomy): domain Bacteria; phylum Pseudomonadota; class Gammaproteobacteria; order Burkholderiales; family Burkholderiaceae_C; genus Inhella; species Inhella gelatinilytica. Next base: position 345,318 of record NZ_JAEDAL010000002.1, read on the forward strand.
GTCGAACTCGACCCCGGCGAGGCCGCCATCGGCGAAGCCGGTTCCTTGATGTTCATGGACGCCGCGATTGGCATGGATGCCGTGTTTGGCGATGGTCGCCAGAACCAGGGCGGCTTTTTCGGCAAGCTGCTTGGGGCGGGAAAACGATTGATCACCGGTGAGTCGCTGTTCACCACGGTGTACACCAACAACGGCGCGGGCAAGCAGCGCGTGGCCTTTGCAGCACCCTACCCGGGCAAGATCATTGCCATGGACCTCAAACAAATGGGCGGCATGGTGATCTGTCAGAAAGACAGCTTCCTGTGCGCGGCGCGGGGGGTTCAGATTGGCATTCACTTTCAGCAAAAACTCTCGGTCGGCTTCTTTGGCGGCGAGGGTTTCATCATGCAGAAACTGGAGGGCGATGGTCTGGCCTTCGTCCATTCCGGGGGAACGGTTGTGAAGCGCACGCTGCAACCCGGGCAGACCTTGCTGGTTGACACGGGCTGTTTGGTGGCCCACACGCCCAATGTGAACTTTGAAATTCAGTACGTGGGCAAGATCAAGACGGCCCTGTTCGGGGGCGAGGGCTTGTTCTTTGCCAAGCTGACCGGGCCAGGCGAGGTCTGGCTGCAAAGTTTGCCGTTCTCGCGCCTGGCCTCGCGGATCTTCGCTGCGGCTCCGCAAATGGGGGGCAGCCGCGAAGAAGGCTCGGTACTGGGTGGGTTCGGCGCCGGCGGCCTTTTGGGTGGCGTGCTGGGCGGCGACGACGAGTAACGAGGGAAGGTGGCGGCCTGCGCATCAGGTGGGCTGCGTGACCATGAAATTTCAGTTGGTTTTGTGGGCGGCCGTGCTGGCTGCCGGGGGCGGGCGGGCGCAGGACGCCAAACCGCCCGTTTTTGTGCTGAATTCCCTGAGCGCCTCCGTCTCGGTGATCGACCGTGATCCCTGGCGGGAGCGCACCCGCATCCCGGTGGGGAAAGAGCCCCACCACCTCTACCTGACACCCGATGAGACCAGTCTCATCGTGGCCAACGCGCGGGCAGATTCCCTGACCTTCATCGACCCCCGCACCGCTCAGGTCCAGCGGGTGGTTTCGGGCATCGCGGATCCCTATCACCTGCGGTTTTCGCCGGACATGAAGTGGTTTGTCACCGCGGCCAACCGACTGAACCATGTGGACCTCTACCGCTGGAAGGGCGTTCACGCCGAGCAGCCCTTTGAACTCGTGAAGCGCATCCCCAGCGGCCGCACACCCAGCCATTTGTTCATTGATAACGCCAGCCGAACGCTGTATGCGTCGATGCAGGACAGCGATGAGTTGTTGGCCGTTGACCTGGCCTCGCAGTCGGTCCTATGGAAAGTACCCGTTGGTAAAACACCGGCGGATATCTACCTGACGCCGGACGAACGCCACCTGTTGGTGGCGCTAACCGGCGCACGTTCCGTTCAAATTTGGCAGTTGCGTGGGGGCGAGCCGCCCAAGCTGGCCGGTCACTTCGATACGGGCGAGGGGGCCCACTCGTTCCGGTCCCTGGGCGACGGCCAGCATGTGTTGGTCAGCAATCGGGCTGGGAACACGATCTCCAAGCTGGATCTCAAGAATTGGACCCTCGTAGAGACCTACCCCGCACCGGATGGCCCCGACGACATGGACTTGCTGACGGATGGGCGAACCTTGCTGGTGACGTCCCGCTGGGCGGGGCGATTGAGCGTGATTGACCGTCAGGAGCGCAAGGTGGTGGCCCAAATCAAAGTGGGGCGATCACCGCACGGGGTCTGGACCTTGGACCACCTGCCGCGCCGATGAGGGCCCGTGCTGCGGCGCTGCTCGTGAGCACAGCCGGCACCGCGGCCGTGGCTGGGTGCGACCGACCGATTTATCTAAGTTTTGACACGGGTCACATGGGAATCGCCGAAGCGGTGGTGGCGGTTTTGGATCGGCATGAGGTGCCGGCCACGTTTTTCTTGGCGGCAGAGCCCACGCAAACGGGCGGACACAGTCTGGACGAGCACTGGATGCCGTTCTGGCGACGCCTGGCTCAGCAAGGCCGACACGACTTTGGCTCGCACACGTGGGAGCATGCCATTTGGGAGCGTGACCTGCCCAACGGCGCCATGCGTTTTCGCCTTCAGGCCGGCGTCCAAGCGCCGCGATGGGCCACTTGGGATGGAGCCGGCTACTGCACGGATCTGCAGCGTGTGGCGGATCGATTCCGGGCCCACACCGGTCAGCCCCTCGCCCCCGTTTTTCGTGCGCCGTGGGGGCTGACCTCGCCGCGCCTGCTGCACCAGGCGGCAGGGTGTGGCTGGACCCACGTGCCGTGGACTCGCGCGCTGGGAGACGACTGGGCCTCCAGTCGTGCGACGAACGCGGAGTTGCTGCGCCAGGCGATCGAACGGATGAAACCCGGGGACATTGTGTTGGCGCACCTGGGCATCTGGAGCCGCCAGCCCCCCTTGCTGCCGGAGGCCCTAGAGCCGTTGATCAGGGGCCTCAAGGCCCGGGGGTTTTGTTTTGCGGCCTTGCGCGATCACCCGCAATACCGCACCGTTTTGAGGCGCTGATGGACCGATTGCTGGAGGCGTTCGACCACGGAGCGGCGGCGATATTCCAGGCCGTGGTGCTTCCGCTGTTGCAGACCCTGGGGGCCGCCTCGGTGGCCGCTGAGGCGTACAACGGAACGGTCTGGCTGTTGGCTGGGGCGTTGCAGTTGGTGCTCATTGCGCTGGGGCTGGGCGCGTTGGAGCGCTGGCGCCCCGTTGAGCACTGGGCCGATGCGCGTGCCGTTCGGATTGACTGGGTTTACACCCTGATTCAGCGACTCGGGCTCTTCAGGTTGCTGCTGTTCTTTACGCTGGATCCGGTGGTGGACGCCGTGGCGGCCCAAGCCCGCCTGTGGGGGTGGCAGCCCTGGCATTTGGAAGGATGGGTTCCGGGGGTCACGGATCGCCCCTGCATTGCCTTTGCGCTGTACCTGGTGGTTTTTGATTTCTTGGGCTATTGGATTCACCGGGCGCAACATGCGTGGGGCTGGTGGTGGGCCTTGCATGCTGTGCACCACAGCCAGCGACAGATGGGCCGCTGGGCCGACAACCGCAATCATTTCTTGGACGATTTCCTCGGGGCGGCGCTTTTTGCCGGAGCGGGTCTGGTGCTCGGGACAGAGCCGGCCCAGTTCATGGCGCTGACCCTGGTCACGCAGACCTTTGAAAGCCTGCAACACGCCAACCTGCGACTGCACTTTGGATTCCTTGAGCGATTTTGGGTCAGCCCTCGGTTCCATCGCCTGCATCACGCCATTGGGGTGGGACATGAGTCGGACGGTCCGGGCACACTGGGGGGGCACAACTTCGGGGTGCTGCTGCCGTGGTGGGACCAAGGGTTCGGTACGGCCCGCTTCGACTCGGCCTACCCCGCCACCGGCATTCGGGATCAACTCCCAGAATGGGGTGGACGAGACTACGGTGCGGGCTTGATGGCCCAGCAATGGCTTGGTTTGCGGCGCCTTTGGCGCGCGTTGAGGATGTGATGCACAACCCTGTTCCGGTACGACGGCCCCACGCCAGTGCCTTGGCCTTGGACTCCGCCTGGCGCGCTGCGGCGTATTGCCTGCATCCGCGGGTGATGGGCTGGTCGTTGTTGCCGCTGGCTTTGGCGGCGGCCAGCACCCTGGTTTTGGGATGGTTTTTTTGGGAGTCCGCGGTGACGGCGGTGCGGGCGTTGCTCGAGGACTGGCACTTGGTGGATGCGGCGCTGCGCTGGGTTGAGCGCTGGGGCGCGAGTGATTGGCGCAGCGTGATCGCGCCGGTGATCACCCTCGCGTTGGCGCTGCCGTTGGTGATGGGACTTTCCATCGTCTTGGTCGCGGCCTTGATGACGCCGGCCCTGACGCGTTTGGTGGCCGAGCGCCGCTTTGCGGGCCTGGAACGTCGCCAGGGCGGGCAATTCTGGCTGGGCGTCTGGGGTTCACTGGGGGCAACGGTGCTGGCGCTGGCGCTGTTGCTGCTGTCCATGCCGTTTTGGCTCCTGCCCCCAGTCGCTCTGGTCGCGCCGCCCTTGATTTGGGGCTGGTTGACCTACCGCGTGTTTGCGTACGACGTGTTGGCGGATCATGCCAGTGCCGAGGAGCGCGGCCTGCTGATGCGGCAACACCGTTGGGTCCTGTGGGGCATGGGGGTGGTGTGCGGCTTTTTGGGGGCGGCACCGGCCCTCGTGTTTGCCTTCGGCATGTTGTCGATCGTGTTGGCGCCTCTGCTGCTGCCGTTCGCCATCTGGCTTTACATGCTGGTTTTCGCGTTTGCGGCTCTGTGGTTTGCGCACTTTGGCTTGGCCGCTTTGCAGCAGTTGCGGGCCGCGCCTGTGGAGATTTGAATGCGCATTGGCTTGATTGTTTTTGGCGATGAATTGCTCTCCGGTAAGCGCCAGGACGCGCACGGGCCCAAGCTCATTGAGCTCTTGGCCGAGCGAGGCCTGGAGTTGGATTGGGCCCGCTATGTTCGCGATGACCGGAGCCAGCAAGCGGCGGCCCTGCGCGCCGCCGCTGCCAGTGGCGATGTGGTTTTTTGCTGCGGTGGGATTGGGGCCACGCCAGACGACCACACGCGGCAAGCCGCGGCCTTGGCGTTGGGACGGCCCCTTCGGCCGCACTTCGAGGCTCAAGCGCTGATCCGCCAGCGAGCTGCGGAAATGGCCCAGGAGCGGGGCGAATCGGTGGTGGCCGATGATCATCCGGACATGCAGCGGCGCCTGGAGATGGGCGTGTTCCCCGAGGGCGCCACGGTGATTCCCAACCCCTACAACCGGGTGGCCGGGTTCTCCATGGGGCGGTTGCACTTTGTTCCCGGGTTTCCGGTGATGGCCCACCCCATGATGGCTTGGGTGCTGGACACCGTGTATGGCTGGCGACCCAAGCCTGTCTCGCTGCGCGAGCGATCGTGCATCGTGCAAGACGCCATGGAGGCGCAACTGACCCCGCTGATGGAGGCCGTGGAGGCCGCATTCGCCCCAGTGAAAGTCTTCAGCCTGCCGAGTGTGGACCACCCCGAATGGGGGCGCTGCATTGAGTTGGGCGTCAAAGCGGGGCGCGATGGTCAGCAGTTGGACGCGGCCTACACCGCATTGCGCCAGGGTTTGATCCAATTTGGTGCAACCATTTGCACCGACTTGGTGCGATAGGTTGTTCGCTGCCCCTGGGCAGTGCGGCCCAGTCTGCCCATAATCGTCGTTTTCCCCAGGGCTGCAGATTGGCACGATCGCTGCATGGAGAGAAATGCCGCAAGCCTGCCGGCTTGCATGACACAACCGCCGTACCCACTGGAGAGTTTGGATGGCCACCAAGACCGTTGCCGATGTGATGAAGATGGTGAAAGAGAACGAGGTCAAGTTTGTTGACTTCCGTTTCACCGACACCCGGGGCAAGGAGCAGCACGTTTCTGTGCCGGTTTCTGCGTTTGATGAGGACAAGTTCAGCAGTGGTCACGCCTTCGACGGTTCGTCGATCGCGGGCTGGAAGGGCATTGAAGCCAGCGACATGCTGCTGATGCCCGATCCCAACACAGCCAATATCGACCCCTTCTTTGAAGAGCCGACGCTGATCTTGACCTGCGACGTCATCGATCCGGCGGACGGCAAGGCGTACGAGCGCGATCCGCGGTCGCTGGCCAAGCGCGCCGAGGCCTACCTGAAGGCCTCCGGCCTGGGGGACACCGCGTTCTTCGGCCCCGAACCCGAGTTCTTCATCTTCGACAGCGTGCGCTGGGGCAATGAAATGTCCGGCTCGTTCTTCAAGATTGAATCGGAAGAAGGCGCCTGGAACTCGTCCAAAGAGTACGAGCACGGCAACAGCGGCTACCGTCCGACGGTCAAGGGCGGTTACTTCCCGGTGCCGCCGGTCGATTCCGGCCAAGACATGCGCTCGGAGATGTGCTTGATCCTGGAGCAGATGGGCATTCCCGTCGAGGTTCACCACCACGAGGTAGCGAACGCCGGTCAGATGGAAATCGGCACCAAGTTCAGCTCGCTGGTGCAGCGCGCGGACTGGACCCAGCTCCAGAAATACATCATCCAAAACGTTGCGCATGCCTACGGCAAGACGGCCACGTTCATGCCCAAGCCCCTGGTCGGCGACAACGGCAGCGGCATGCACGTGCACCAGTCCGTTTGGAAGGACGGCAAGAACCTGTTCGCCGGTGACGGCTACGCCGGTCTGAGCGACTTCGCCCTGTACTACATCGGCGGCATCATCAAGCACGCCCGTGCGCTGAACGCCATCACCAACCCCGGCACCAACAGCTACAAGCGTCTGGTGCCTGGTTTCGAAGCTCCGGTGAAGCTGGCCTATTCCGCCAAGAACCGCTCGGCGTCGATCCGCATTCCGTATGTGGCCAACCCCAAGGGTCGCCGCGTCGAGGCCCGTTTCCCGGACCCCAGTGCCAACCCCTACCTGTGCTTTGCCGCGCTGCTGATGGCCGGCTTGGATGGCGTTGAAAACAAGATCCATCCCGGCGAAGCCGCGACTAAGGACCTGTACCACCTGCCGCCGGAAGAGGACGCAAAGATCCCGACCGTGTGTCACAGCCTGGATCAAGCACTGGAGTACCTGGACAAAGACCGCGCCTTCCTGACCAAGGGCGGCGTGTTCACCGATGCCTACATCGATGCCTACATTGACTTGAAGATGCAGGAGGTCACGCGCTTCCGCATGGCCACCCACCCGGTGGAGTTCGACATGTACTACGCACTGTGATCACTGCGGGGATCTCAGCGTGAAAGGGAGGGCATCGACCCTCCCTTTTTCTTTGCCTCACAATCGAACGCATGAAGCTGCCTCTTTTTGTGCTCCTGTTGGCGACGGGCTCTGCCCAGGCTCAGTCCGTGGTCTACAAGTGCCCGGGGCCGCCGGTGCTCTACACGGATCAGCTCACGCCGAAAGAGGCCAAAGAGAAAGGCTGCACGACCATTGAGGGCGCGTCGGTTTCCGTGGTCAGCCCGCCCAAGCCCAAACCGGTCCCCGCGGCAGAGAAGCGGGAATCCAAGCCGATCGATGAGGCACAGCGTGCACGAGACGGCGAACGCCGCCGCGTGCTGGAGGGCGAGTTGGCGGACGCGGAAGCCAAGCTTGAAGCCCTCAAAAAGGACTACCGTGATGGGGAGCCCGAACGCTACGAGCGCAATCTGGCGCTCTACCAGCAGCGGGTGGCCGAAATGAAGGCGGCGATCACCCGCCAAGAGGCCGACATTCAAGCGCTCAAGCGTGAAATTGCCAAGCTGCCTTGACGCCTGACTTTTCCGCCTTCGACAGCCTGGCCACCCTGGTGCTGGTGGTCGACCCCCCGGGTCGCGTGCTGTTTGCCAACACCGCTTTTGAAGACCAAGTCCGGTTGTCTCGGCGCACCACCCAGGGGCGCTTGGCTGAGGACTGGTTTGCCCGACCGGAGGCTGTGCGCGAAGCCCTCGGAGCCGTGCGGGCCCGACGCTTTGACACCATGCGGTTCGAGGCCCAATTGCTGCGCCCCATTCCGGAAGACCCTCTCGAAGTGTGGGTTCTGGTGTCGGCGGCGGCGGGCGGCAGCGCCCTGGTCTTGGAGTTGGTGGAATCCACCCAGCAGGCCCGACACGAACGTGAGGCTTGGCGGGAAGACCAACAGCGGTCCAGCAAAGAATTGATCCGCAATCTGGCGCATGAAATCAAGAACCCGCTGGGCGGGTTGCGGGGTGCGGCTCAGTTGCTGGCCTTGGAGTTGGGGGGGGCAAGTCCCTTGCTGGAGTACACCCAAGTCATTGTTCATGAAGCCGACCGCCTGCAGCAATTGGTGGATCGACTGCTGGAGCCGCACCGACCGGTTCGGGGGTTTGAGCCCGTCAACATTCATGAGGTCTGTGAGCGAGTTCGCGCCCTGGTTCAGGCCGAGTTCCCTCAGGGGCTGGCGCTGCTGCGAGACTACGACAGCTCCCTGCCCGAGTTCTCGGGGGACCGCGAGCAGTTGATTCAGGCCCTGCTGAACGTGGTTCGAAACGCCGCCCAAGCGCTCGGACCTCAGATTCAAGAAGGCCGCCCCGCGCACATCCGACTGCGCACTCGGGTGGCGCGACAAGTCACGCTCGGCAAGCGCCTTTGCAAGTTGGCCTTGGAATTGCTTGTGGAAGACAACGGCCCCGGCGTACCGCCGGATTTGCGCGATCGGCTTTTCCTCCCCTTGGTGACAGGACGAGCCGATGGCACGGGTCTGGGTCTGCACTTGGCGCAAACCATCGTGCAGGCGCACCAGGGGGCCCTGGTGTGCGACAGTGAACCGGGTCGCACGGTGTTTCGTTTTCTGCTGCCGCTGACCTGATGAAACCCATCTGGATCGTGGACGACGACCCGTCGATCCGCTTTGTGCTGGAAAAGGCTCTCGCCCGTGGCGCCTGGCCCACCCGTAGTTTTGCGAGCGCGGCGCCGGTGCTTGAGGCCCTGGCGGCCGGAGAACGCCCCTCCTTGGTGCTCAGTGACATTCGCATGCCCGGTGAATCGGGCTTGGCGCTGCTGGCTCGCATCAAATCGGAGCACCCCGACCTGCCGGTCATTGTGATGACGGCTTTTTCTGATCTGGACAGTGCCGTGGCCAGCTTCCAGGGGGGCGCGTTCGACCACTTGGCCAAACCCTTTGATGTGGGGCATGCCGTGGCGCTGGTCGAGCGCGCTTTGGCGCAGCAGGTCGATGTGCTGACACCTGAAGAGGCGGCGAGCGCTCCGGAGATGCTGGGGCAAGCTCCCGCCATGCAGGAGCTCTTCCGGGCGATCGGGCGACTCAGCGCGAGCCCGGTCAATGTCCTGATTACGGGGGAAAGCGGCAGCGGCAAGGAACTGGTGGCGCGCGCATTGCATCGCCACAGTCCTCGCGCCCAAGGGCCATTTGTGGCCATCAATACCGCCGCCATCCCCAAAGACCTGCTCGAGAGCGAACTGTTCGGGCATGAGCGGGGGGCGTTTACCGGCGCACAAACCCTGCGCCGGGGGCGGTTCGAGCAGGCGGCCGGGGGCACGCTGTTCCTGGACGAAATTGGGGACATGCCCCTGGAGTTGCAAACCCGTTTGCTGCGGGTGCTCTCTGATGGTCAGTTCTACCGCGTCGGCGGACATGAGCCGCTGAAGGCGCAAGTTCGGGTGATTGCCGCCACGCACCAGCAGTTGGAGCAGCGGGTCAAAGAGGGGGCCTTTCGGGAGGACCTTTTCCACCGCCTCAACGTGATCCGATTGCGGATACCCCCGTTGCGCGAGCGTCGTGAGGACATCCCCTTGCTGGCGCGGGCGTTTTTGGCAAGGAGTGCAGAGCAACTGGGGGGTGAGGCCAAACGGCTGTCCGACGGCGCGCTCGCTCGCTTGCTGGCCTTTGAGTTTCCCGGCAATGTGCGGCAACTGGAAAACCTGTGCCATTGGCTGACCGTCATGGCCCCCAGCCCGGTTGTGACCGAGGCCGACTTGCCGCCCGAGTTTCGCGATCCGAGTGGAGTGGGTCATGATCGCCCCCCGCCTGCAGGCTTGCCGGCGGTGCCGGATGCATTTGCGGGAGCGATTGCCCTTCAGGTCGCCGAGGCGGCCCTGCCATCGGCAGCTGCGGGTTGGGAAGCCCTGCTGCGTCAGGACGTGGAGACCCGCCTGCGTCAAGACCGCACGCCAGTTTGGGACCTGCTGACGGCCCAGTTTGAGCGCACGCTCCTGCTGTGCGCGCTTCAGCACACGGGCGGGGCTCGCATGGAGGCGGCCAAGCGGCTGGGCATTGGACGCAATACCTTGACACGAAAGCTGCAGGAGCTGGGTTTGGACGAGAGCCCGGCGAAATCGTCTACAGCCTTGGATTCCGAGTCGGCCTAGCGCGTCGCCTCGCGCTCTGCCCAGATGGCCAGACCTTGCGCATTGAGGGCCACATCACCGGCCAGGAGATCGGCCAGCTCCCTGTCGCTGTGCTGGCAACCATGGGAGCGCAGGCTCTGGATGTAAAGCGCCAACAAGGCGGAGCGGCGCTCGGAATCGGTGTGCGTACGAGCCGGCCCCCGAGTTAACGCAACCATGTCATCGATGAGTCCGGTCAGCAGGGTGGCCAAACGCTGGGGCTCGGCGACGGGGCCGTAATGGGTCGGAAAGATCCAGGCCGGATTTCGCTCAAGCATCCGCCGGATGGCGGCCTTCATGGCCTCGGGTTCAAACTGAACGGGTGTGGTGGAGGGCAGAGACCAAGGCTTCCCGTCGACATCAAACTCGCGAAACGACATGCCAAAGGTGTCACCGGTAAACCACCCGCGGCTGCGGGCATCCCAAATGCAATGGTGGTGCCGGGCATGTCCCGGGGTGTCGATGAGGACCAAGGGCCGGCCCGCCAATTCGATGATTTGTTCGTCCTGGCTCGCTTGGCAGCGATCCGGCGCGACCGGCTGCAACTCGCCATACGTGCGCCGCATCTCCGCTTCGCCGTACACCGCCAGCGCACCCGCCCACAGTTGGGTGGGGTCCACCAGGTGCCGCAGGCCGCGCGGGTGAACCAGCAGCGTGGCGCAGGGAAGCGCGGCCATGAGTTGGCCCATACCCCCGGCATGGTCCAAGTGCACATGGGTTGGGATGACCCAATCCACGGCATTGCGCGCAACGCCCAGCGCCTCCAGGGCCTCCAGCAGACGTGGGATGGCAGCACGCGGGCCACAGTCGATGAACGCGGCCCGGCCGGCTTCGATGACCAAGTAGGCGGCGTCGTATCGGGGGCGGTAAAACCCCGTGTCGATGGCGTAAATGCCGTGGCCCACGAATTGGGTGTGATCGGGAAGAATGGACGCTGAAGTCATGATGGGAGCGTAGCGGATGACGATTCGAGAAATTCTGAAAATGGGAGATCCGCGGCTCTTGCAGGTGGCCGAACCGCTGCCCGACGCGCTGTTTGGTACGGTCGCGTTGGCCACCCTGATTGAAGACCTGCGCGACACCATGAAAGCGGCCGGTGGCGCCGGGTTGGCGGCGCCCCAAATTGGGGTTTCTTGGCGTGTGGTGCTGTTTGGTTTTGAGCGATTGGCCCGCTATCCCCAGGCAGAACCCGTACCGGAAACCGTGTTAATCAACCCGGAAATCGAAGTGCTGGCCGACGAGGGCCATGAAGAGGGCTGGGAAGGTTGTCTGTCGGTGCCGGGCCTGCGGGGTGTGGTGGAGCGGCCAATGTCCGTTCGGTATCGTGGGCGAGATGCGCAAGGGGCTTGGTTGGAGCGGGAGGCTCGCGGTTTTCACGCGCGGGTGGTGCAGCATGAATGCGACCACTTGGACGGCGTGCTTTACCCCATGAAAGTGCGCGACTTCCGCCGGTTCGGATTCACTGAGGTCCTGTTCCCCGGTACTTGATCGGTGCACCGGACCGGGGCGTGGCGCGTTGGGGTGCCATCGCACGCCTCTTTTGAGCCTTGGAGGGTTCATCATGTCCAAATCCCTGCCCAAACCCCTGCGGGTTTGGTTCTGGTTTCAAGCGTTGCTGCTACTGGCCCTAGTCGCGCCAGCTTGGGCAGATCCCCCCACGCGTGTGCTGCGGGTGACCGAAGTGGGGGGCGAAGCCTGGTGGTTTGACCCGGATCAGCGCGAATGGCAACCCCTGATGCGCAACCAGTCCCTGGCGGAAGGCGACCGGGTGCGGGTGGACGCCCAAGGTCGCGTTGGGCTGCGGGTGGGGGCCAGCAGTTTGTGGCTGAGCGAATCCAGCCAGTTCGAAATTCTGCGTTTTGACGACGAACGCATGGATTTGGCGCTGGACCAGGGGGCGCTGGCCGTGCGCTGGGTGGGGGCTGAGGCGGCGCGCGAAGCGCAAGTGCGCACCCGCGATGGCCGTTTTCTCTTCGAGCAACCCGGCGCCTACCGCATCGACCAGTTGGGTCGCGGCAGTCGTGCGCAAGCCTTTGAGGGGCGGATGCGGTTCGAGGGTCGAGGCAGTGCCGATGCGCCGGTTTGGCTGGATGCGCCGGAGCAGGCTGAACTTTGGTGGGACGGGGGGCCGCGGGCCGAGCGCAGTCGCCTCTTGCGTCATGACGCCTTCGGTCAGTGGTTGGTGAGTGAGCTGGGGTTCGGCCGGGGCGAGCGTGAGAGCGAGCGGGTGGCCTACCGGTACGTGTCTCCCGACTTGACCGGGGCCGATGAGTTGGATCGTCATGGCCGCTGGGAATCGTCGACGGAATACGGATCGGTGTGGATCCCGTTGCGCGTCGAAGTGGGCTGGGCGCCCTATCGCTATGGGCGCTGGCACTGGAGTCGTCATTGGGGCTGGACGTGGGTCGATGACCTGCCCTGGGGCTATGCCACCTCACACTATGGGCGCTGGGTGTATTGGCGCAACCGCTGGTGCTGGTCTCCGGGACACCGGGTTCCTCGCCCTGTTTTCGCCCCGGCGCTGGTCGCTTGGGTGGGCTCTGGCAACGTGTCGGTTGGTGTGAGCTTGGGCAGTCGCTGGGCTCCGCCCGTGGCCTGGGTTCCTCTGGCCCCCCGGGAGGTCTATGTGCCGTGGTACCGACACAGCCCGGACTATTGGCGCCGTTTCAATCCGGGCGTCGAACATCGCCCGCACCGCCCTCACGAGCCGGTGGTTCCCATTCATCGCCATGTTCCGGGGGCCGTGAGTGCCTTTGATGAGCGGCCCGAAGGCCGCGGCCGTGGGGAGGGCCTGGGCCGCCCGATCGCGGTTCGTGACGAGCAGGTCGTACGGGAGCTGGCACCGCTGCAGCATGGGCCGGCGCATGGGGGTCCGATGCCTCAGCGCCCTGCCCAGTCAGCGGATGAGTGGCAACGCCCGCAGAACCCAGGGCGTTGGAGTCGCGATCCGCGCGACGGGAACGAGGCCCGCGACAGCCGACTCGGACGAGAAGGCCGTGACCCCGTCGCGCCGACGGTGCCCCGGGTACCGCTGCCGGGTGGACGCCGTGACGACGACGGGACGGAGCGTGAGCGTCCCACCGTTCGCCCTGCGCCGCGCCCGGAGGTCCGGAGCGATCCCCGAGAAGCACGGGGCGACTTCGTTCGCCCGGATCCCCGTTTGGAGGATACGCGCCCGGACATGCGCCGGGATGCGCGCCCAGAAACCCCCCGAGTCGAGCCTCGATTTGAGGCTCAGCCCCTGCCGCTGCCGCAGCGGTCCCGTGTCGATGAGCCCCTCGCGCCGGCGCCGAATTCCAGCCCGGCTCCATTGTGGGGTGGTTCGGCCCGTGAACGCGCCGAACGCAACGAGCAACGCCCGGAGCAACGTTTGGAGCGGACTGAACGCCAGGATCGATTCGAGCGACCGGAGCGTGATATGGACCGGCCTCGCAGCGCGCCAGAGCCTCGTTTCGAAGCTCCGCGTTCAGAGCCGCGACGAGTCGACGGGCCCACTCGAATGGACCCGCCGCGTGTCGAGCGCCCCGAGACCCGCCGCGAAGCGCCGGAGCGCAAAGAAAAAGACAAGGAGCGTGAGGACAAACGTCGCGAACGCGAACGCTGACTACAAGAATTTCTGTAAGACGGCCCACACGGTGTCACACATCACGGGGTGGGCTTTTGCGAGAGGGTGAATCCGGTCGGCCTGAAACCACGCGTCGGCATTCGGTTGGTCCGCGACCCCAGCGAGCAAGAACGGCACCCACGCAACCTTTTCTTCGCGGGCCAGCTCGCCAAACAAGGCGGCGAAATCCTGGGTGTAACGACTGCCGTAATTGGGTGGCACCTGCATGCCAATCAACACAGCCTGAGCACCGGCCGCACGGACCGCGCGAATCATCTGGCGAAGATTGTCCCGGGTGTGGCTCAGTGGCAGTCCGCGTAGCGCATCGTTGCCCCCGAGCTCAATCAAAACGTGGGTGGGGCGCTGTTGGGTTAGCAAAGCGGGCAAACGGCTGCGCCCCCCGGCCGTGGTGTCGCCACTGATGCTGGCATTGAAGACCGTGGTGCCGGGGCGTTCGCGCTCAAGGCGGCGCTCCAGCAGTCGCACCCATCCGCTGCCCTGGGCGATGCCATATTCGGCCGAAAGGCTGTCGCCGACCACCACCACATGCCGGCGCTTGGGCAGAGCCCCTTGGGCACCAGTGACCGCGATCAGGCCGCTACAGTGGGCCATCCAGTTTCGCCGATTCACCATGTCCGATCCCACTCTGTTGGAAGTTCAAGCCCTGACCAAGCGTGTCCCTGACGCCCAGGGCGAATTGACGATTCTGCATGAGCTCTCGTTCCAGGTTCCCGCGCGCACCACACTGGCCATCGTCGGGGCATCGGGCTCGGGCAAGAGCACGCTCTTGAGCTTGTTGGCGGGTTTGGACTCACCCAGTGGGGGACAGGTTCGGGTGGCGGGGCAGGCCTTGTTCGAACTCGATGAGGACCAACGGGCGGCCGTGCGTGGCCAGCACATGGGTTTCGTTTTTCAGAACTTTCAGTTGCTGCCGCACCTGACCGCGCTGGAAAACGTCATGTTGCCCTTGGAGTTGAGGGGAGTTCGCGATGCAGCCGAGCAGGCACGTCAAATGCTGGTGCGCGTGGGTTTGGAGGAGCGATTGACCCACCGGCCCCGGGTGTTGTCCGGCGGCGAGCAGCAGCGAGTCGCGCTGGCGCGGGCCTTTGTGGTGCGCCCGCAGTTGTTGCTGGCGGATGAACCCACCGGCAGCTTGGATGCGGCCACCGGCGCCCGGATCATCGACCTGATGTTTTCGCTGAACGAGTCGGAAGGTACGACGCTGATCCTTGTGACCCACGAAGCCTCGTTGGCCGCGCGGTGTGCGCGTCAGTTACGTCTTGAGGGCGGTCGACTGGTCTCGCATTGAGGCTGTCGCCGGGGCTCCACCCAGAAAAAAACCGCCCGAGGGCGGTTTTTTCATGGTGTCCGGGGGGTCAGTCGAACTTGTAATCGGTCTTGGCGCCGTCGAACAACTTCTTTTGAAACTCGGCCCAGCGCATTTGTTGCAGGCGCTGCAGAACCTGTCCCTTCACATCAGCAAAAGGCGGGAACTGGGCCTCACGGGTGTCGTCCAAGCGAATCACGTGGTAGCCGAACTGGCTCTTCACCGGGTTCTGGGTCAACTCGCCTTTCTTCAGGGCGATCATGGCTTGGCTGAACTCGGGCACGTAGCTGTTGGGGTTGGCCCAGTCCAAGTCACCGCCCCGAGCCGCCGAGCCCGGGTCCTTGCTCTTGCTGGCCAGGTCTTCGAACTTGGTGCCACCATTGAGTTTCTTGATGATGTCGATGGCTTCGGCTTCCGTTTCCACCAAGATGTGGCGTGCGCGGTATTCCATACCGGCTTGCGCCGCCTTGACCTTGTTGTACTCGGCTTCGGCGTCGGCGTCAGTCACCGGACTGGTCTTGGCCACGGCGGTTTGCAGTTCGCGCATCATGATGGCTTGGCGAGCCAGTTCCATCTGAGCCTTGAAATCGGCACTGGCGGGGATGCCGCGGCGCTCGGCTTCTTGGATCAGTACTTCACGGCGCACCACCTCGTCCTTGGCTTGCTTTTCAAGCTCAGGGGTGCGGGGCTGACCGTTCTTGGTCACTTGCTGGATCAGGGCTTCTGCACGGGCCTTGGGCACGGGCTTGCCGTTAACCGTGGTGATGTTCTGGGCTTGAGCAGCGAAAGAGGCCGACAGCAGCAGAGCGAGCAAAGACAATTTCATGGGAACAGTCTCAACACACCGCGCCCAAATAAGCGCGAGAGGGGTCAAAAAAGAAGGCCTCAGTCCTCGTTGGGGGCCAGGGCCAGAAGATTCAGCGCATGGATGCGCTGGGCGGGCAAAGAGCCCAAAGCATCATAAATGAGGCGGTGGCGCGCCACGCGGCTCAGTCCCGTAAAGCGCGGGCTCACCACCCGGAGCTTGTAATGGCCCCCTTCTTTGGCGCCCGCGTGCCCCGCGTGGGCTGCGCTGTCATCGATCAATTCGAACGTTGTGGCGTCCAGGGCGACGCGCAGGGGCTCAGCCCATGGGGGAAGACTCATGATTGGGGGTCCGAAGGGGTATCAGGCAAGTGGCGCGAGAGGTATAGGCCCTGCGCCAGGGTGAAGATCAGGAACAAACCCGTGGCGCCAAAAACCTTGAAGTTCGCCCAGGTCGACGTGTCGAATTGGTACGCCACGACGAGGTTCAGTGCGCCCATGGCACTGAAGAAACCGATCCAGGCCCAGAGCAGGCGGTTCCACACCGCATCGGGTAGGGTTAGATCCTTCAGCATGGCGCGGAGCGGATGGAGTCTGAAAAAGGTCACACTGATCCAGAACCCCAACGCCATGGCCCAATACAGTCCTGTGGGCTTCCACTTGATAAACGTTTCGCTGCGAAAGTAAACGGTGAGCGCACCCAAAACCAAGACCAAAGCCAGGCTGATCCAGAGCATGGTGTCGATTTTTTCGCGGCGGAGTTTGAGCACCAGCACCTGAATCAGGGTCCCCAGAACCACCGCGACGGTGGCCAACAACACCGGAGCTTCCGTGGCGCCCACTTGGCCCCCCACCACGATCCAGCCCAGCGCCTGGCTGGCCCAAAGTGCCGCCTGCTCACGGTGGGCTTCAGCCGTCTTGAAGACCACAAAAAAGAGCGCCAGGGGAAAGAAGTCCAGCAAGAGTTTCATCGTGCGCACCAAAAAGGCCGGCATCGCCGGCCTTTTTGGCCTGTGGGGTCAGGGGGAGGGGTCAAATTTTAAAGCGGCCGAGTTGATGCAGTAGCGCTCCCCCGTGGGAGCCGGGCCATCGTCGAAGACATGGCCCAGGTGGCTGCCACAGCGTGCGCAGCGGACTTCGATTCGATGCATGCCATGGCTGAGGTCTTCGATGCGCTCAATTTGAACGCCCGGTGCGGCCTCAAAAAAACTGGGCCATCCGCAGCCCGCGTCAAATTTGTCGGCGGACCGAAACAGGCTGGATCCGCAGCCCACGCAGCGATAGTCTCCGCGAGCCCAATGGTTCCAAAAAGCTCCGGTGAACGCGCGCTCGGTCGCCCCTTCGCGGGTGACCGCGTAGGCTCTGGGGTCGAGTTGACGTCGCCAGTCGACATCACTCTGGGTGAATGGGTATTCGTGGCGTTCGGGTTTCATGGTGAGTGGGCGGTGGGGGGGGAAGCCGGAGAGCGGAAGGGTCTGCCGAACCTCGCGTCACCCGGACAGACGCGGGAGGTGATCACAGCGGGGTCATATGGGACATGGATCAGATCACATTCGACCGTAACCAACTGCCAAAGAGGACACCCGAAAGGGGGTTGGTCTCGACGAGTAGAGGCCGGGCAAGCCCTCGGTCGAATTGGTCGCAAACCCGCTTAGGCCCGCTGGTTTGTGGCAGTGCGCTCGGGCAACCTCAATGCGCTAACCCCAAATTATGAGCAACATGGGTTGATGGGGCGCGTCGAGGTGCTCAGGGCCTTGTGCCGGCGCCTTGGCGGAACCCCCTAAATGAGTGTCGGAAATTCCCTGTTGGGGAACGTCCGGATCATTTTGTTACCGGTGGTTACGCCAAAAGAAGGATTGACATCCTAGACTGCGACCCACTTTGAAACAGGCGAACCCTGAATTGAAGTGAGGCCTGACGCAAGCCTTCAGTGACCGATCGGCGCGCCTGGATGGGCGTTGGTTTGGGAGCGCGGTGGCCCAGCCACCCATTGTGCAGTGTGTCGGTATTCCCGTTCCGCAGTCTGCCACGCCCCGACCCCGGGGCATTCCGTGATTTTCCTGGAGCATTGAATGTCCATTTCGAAGAAGGCCCCGAAGCGGGCCCTGTTGTCCTTGGCGGCCACCCTGGCCACGCTCGCCCATGCGGGCGGTACGGACTTGCAAACCGTGTCGGCTCAAAACACGACCGACCGTTTGATCGTCAAGTACAAGGACGGTCGCACGGACGTGCGCGCAGCCAACTCGCAAGGCGTGGCCATGCGGGCTGCTGCCGAGCGCGGCCTGGGTATGAGTGAATTGAAGACCAACGGCCTCGGCGCCAAGGTCTTCAAGCTGAACAAGAACGCGTCGGTGGCTGACCTGCGAGCCATGGCCGCGCAGATGATGGCCGAGGACGCCGACATCGAGTACGCCGAACCCGATCGCCGCATGTTTGCCTTGATGACCCCGAACGACACGGACTTCAGCAAGCTCTGGGGAATGGGCTCGGGCAACGGGGGCATTCGCGCCACCACCGCCTGGGACAAAGCCACGGGCGCGGGCGTGACCGTGGCCGTGATCGACACCGGCATCCGCACCCACACCGACCTGACGGGTCAGGTCGTGGCCGGCTACGACATGATCAATGACACGGCCGTGGCCAACGACGGCAATGGCCGCGACAGCGACCCGGCCGACCCCGGCGACTGGATCGCTGCGGGCGAATGCGGAACGGGCTCGCCCGCCAGCAACAGCAGCTGGCACGGCACCCACGTGGCCGGCACCATCGCCGCCAAGGGCAACAACAGTGCGGGCGTGATCGGTGTGGCCTTCAACGCCAAGATCCAGCCGCTTCGCGTGCTGGGCAAGTGCGGCGGCTACACCTCGGACATCGCCGACGCCATGATTTGGGCGTCGGGCGGCACCGTCTCCGGCGTGCCGGCCAATGCCACGCCCTCCAAGGTGTTGAACCTCAGTCTGGGCGGCAGCGGGGCTTGCGACACCACCAGCCAAAATGCCATCAACAGCGCCCGTTCGCGTGGTGCCACAGTGGTGGTGGCGGCGGGTAACGACAACATGAATGTCAGCAACGCCAGCCCGGCCAACTGCTCCGGCGTGATCGCCGTGGCCGCCGTGGGCCCGACCGGCGGCCGTGCCTCGTATTCCAACTACGGCACGCTGATCGACGTGGCGGCCCCGGGCGGTGAAATGAGCACGGGTTCGGCCAACGGTATCTACTCGACGCTGAACGCTGGCACCAAGGCACCGGGCACCGAGAACTACGCCTACTACCAGGGCACCTCGATGGCCACCCCGCACGTCGCCGGTGTGGCGGCGCTGCTGTACGAAAAGAAGCCCACCATCACCCCGGATGAGGTGGAGAGCACGCTGAAGACCACGGCGCGCGCCTTCCCGGCCACCTGCAGCGGCTGCGGCACCGGCATCATCAATGCCGACGCGGCGGTGACGGCGGTGATGGGCGGCGGCACGACGCCGCCTCCGGCCACCACGATGAACGAAACCGAGTCGAATAACACGACCGGTACGGCCAACCTGGTGTCGACCAGCGGCATCACCGTGAACGGCAGCCTGTCCTCGACCACCGACACGGATTACTTCCGCGTCAACCTGCCGGCGGGCAAGACGCTGACCTCGGTGCTGAACGGCGGTACCAAGGACTATGACTTGTATGTCTACAACAGCGCGGGGACGCAGATTGGTTCCAGCACCAATGGCGCCGGTTCGACCGACACCGTCAGCGTGACCAACACGGGCACCACGACGATTGCGCGCTATGTTCGGGTTAAGTACTACAGCGGTGGTACGGGCACCTACACCTTGAAGCTGACCTGGTAAGCCTTTGGGTGGCCAGGAAAGAGCCCCGCCTCGGCGGGGCTCTTTTTTTTGCGCCGACTACACTGACGACCCCGTTTTTTCGGGGTGGATGAATCATGAGCAGCAAGACGCATTTCGGTTTTCAGCAGGTGGATGAGCAAGACAAGGCGCGCCGTGTGCGCAGCGTCTTTGACTCGGTGGCGTCGCGTTACGACCTGATGAACGACATGATGTCCGCCGGTGCTCATCGGGCCTGGAAGGCCTATGCCGTGGCGGTTGCGGGTCTCAAAGGCGGCGAGAGGGTGCTGGACATTGCTGCGGGGACCGGGGACTTGACCCGAGCCTTTGCCCGCCGGGTGGGGCCGCGCGGTTTGGTGCTGCACAGCGACATCAATGAAGCCATGCTGCGCACCGGACGGGACCGTCTGCTGGACGACGGCGTGTTGACCCCCAGCCTGTTGGCCGATGCTGAAGCTCTCCCTTTTGCTTCGGGCCAGTTCGATTTGGTGAGTGTGGCCTTTGGCCTGCGGAACATGACGCACAAAGAGCAGGCCTTGGCGGAGATGAATCGCGTGCTCAAACCCGGCGGGCGCCTGATGGTTTTGGAATTCTCCAAAGTGGTCGCCCCGCTGCAAAAAGCTTATGACTGGTACAGCTTCGAGGTGCTGCCCCGCCTGGGTCAGTGGATTGCGGGCGATGCCGAGAGTTATCGCTACCTCGCGGAGTCGATTCGCATGCACCCGGATGCTCCCACGCTCAAGGGCATGATGAAAACCGTCGGTTTCGGTCATGTGGATGTGCACCGGCTGACAGGGGGCGTGGTGGCGCTTCACGTTGGCGTGAAGTGCTGAGGCAACGCGCTGCCCTGCGACCCTCGGGCTGGGTGCTCGCGGGCTTGCTGGCGCTCGGCGCCTGCCAGCCCAAGGCGCCCTCGGATGCCGTGATGGTGGTGAACCACGAGGTGTTGACCCAGAGCGATGTTGCGATTGAGCGGACGCTGTGGCCGGCTTCCACCGAACGTCAGGCGCTGGACCAAGCGATTGACCGGCGTTTGGCCGCCCAACGCGCGGTGAGCTTGGGTTTGCATCGTGAACCCTGGGTGCTGGAGCGACTGGAGGCGGTGCGTGCCGAGGTGTTGCGTCAAGCGCTGCGGGAGACCGTGGAGGCCGAAGTGCCCACGTTGGCGCCAGGGGCGGTGCAGGCCCTGTACGACGCCCACCCGGCGCTGTATGCCCAGCGGCGTTTGTACAACTTGCGCCGCTTGGACCTGGAGCTGCCTTCGGAGCGCCGCTCGGCGGTGCAGAGCAAAGTCCTCGCCGCCAAGCACTTGCCCGAACTCATGACGGCGTTGAAGTCGGAGCGGGTCAAGGTACAAGCGCACCAACTCGTGGCCACGGGCCCTGAGTTGCCGGAGAAATTGCGGAACGCGCTGGCCACACTGGCCGAAGAAGGGCGGCACTTGGTGCCGACGGCCAAAGGGCTTGAGGTGTGGTGGGTGGTTAGTGCGCGTGCACAGCCCATCAGCTTGGAGCGAGCCCGACCGCAGATTGAAGCGCAGCTCATCGAGCGATGGCGCAAAGCCCGCTGGCAACAGGAACTGGCCAACCTGCGGGCCACGGCCACCCTTCAGCCGCTGCAGGCCCCAGCGGCCCCAGCGGCAATTCCCGCGACCCGAGAGCCCTCGACCCCAATGAAGGGATTGCCCCCCTCATCGCAGCCCGGCGCGATCGAAACCTACTGATCGGCCTCAGGCCAACGGGGTCATTGCCCGGAGGGACTCCCCCCGCAAATCTTTCTCTGCCAACTGCGGCGGCTGGCCGACCTCCGGCCAGGTGATGCCGATGTCCGGGTCGTCCCAGCGCACGCAGCCTTCGGCGTGCGGGGCGTAGTAATCCGTGGCCTTGTACAGAAAGTCGGCGGACTCGCTCAGGGTCAGAAAGCCGTGACCAAAACCGGGCGGAATCCACAACTGACGGTGGTTGTCGCCACTGAGCTCGACCCCCACCCATTGCCCAAATGTGCCGCTGCCGGCGCGCAGGTCCACCGCCACGTCGAAAACCCGGCCGGCAACGCAGCGAACCAACTTGCCTTGGGCGTGCGGGCTGCGCTGATAGTGCAGGCCGCGCAGCACGCCCTGGGTGCTGCGGCTGTGGTTGTCTTGGACGAAGCGCACGTCGGCGCCGACGGCGGCATTGAAACGGGCCGCGTTCCAGCTTTCCAGGAAGAAGCCGCGAGCGTCGCCAAAGACCTTGGGTTCCAGGATCAGGACGCCGGGCAGGTGGGTTTGAATGACGTTCATGGGTGCTGGCGGGTGAGGCCCTGTAGGTATTGGCCGTACTGCGTTTTGGCCAGCGGTGCGGCCAGCCGCAGCAGTTGTTCGCTGTCGATCCAGCGTTGGGCGTGGGCGATTTCTTCCGGGCACGAGACTTTGAGCCCTTGGCGCTTCTCCAGCGTGGCGATGAACTGCCCGGCCTCAAGCAGGCTGTCGTGCGTCCCCGTATCCAGCCACGCGTAGCCCCGACCCATGATGGAGACATGCAACTGCTGTTGCGCCAAATACCGCGCATTCAGATCGGTGATTTCGAGCTCGCCCCGTGGGCTGGGCTTCAAGTCCGCCGCCAAGTCACAAACCTGGGTGTCGTAGAAATAGAGCCCCGTCACGGCGTAGTGGCTCTTGGGTTGCTGGGGCTTTTCCTCGATCGACACGGCACGCTGTTGGCCGTCAAACGCCACCACACCATACCGCTCGGGGTCGGTGACGTGGTACGCAAAGACCGAAGCGCCCGTCTGGCGGGCATCCGCCTCTTTCAGCAAGACCGGTAGGTCGTGCCCGTAAAAGATGTTGTCGCCCAGCACCAGGCTGGACGGCGAGCGGCCAATGAAGTCGCGCCCAATCAGGAAGGCCTGCGCCAAACCATCAGGGCTGGGCTGCACGGCGTACTGAATGGTCATGCCCCACTGCGAGCCATCGCCCAAGAGCTGGCTGAATCGGGGGGTGTCTTGGGGTGTTGAGATGAGCAGCACGTCCCGAATCCCCGCCAGCATCAGGGTGCTCAGCGGGTAATAGACCATGGGCTTGTCGTACACCGGCAGCAATTGCTTGCTGACGGCCAGCGTGGCCGGGTGCAGGCGGGTGCCAGCGCCGCCGGCGAGGATGATGCCCTTGCGCGAAGTCGTCATGTCAGGATCTCGGTCAACAGGCGCCGCACCCCTTGCTCCCAAGGGGGTAAACGCAGGCCAAAAGTGGATTCAAAGCGGCGACAGTCCAGGCGCGAATTCAGTGGACGCGGGGCCGGTGTGGGGTACTCGGCGCTGGGGATGCCCTGTACCTCGCTGCACTGCAAGGCTTGGCCCTGGGCCTTGGCCAAGTCGATGACCCAGCGCGCGTACTCGGCCCAGTTGGTTTCGCCCGCTGCACAGCAGTGGTAGGTGCCCCCGACCTCGGGACGAAGCAGCAAGCTGCGCAGGGCATGGGCCGCGCAGTCGGCCAGCAGTTCGGCGCCGGTGGGCGCGCCCACCTGGTCGTTCACCACACGCAATGCCGGGCGCTCTGCAGCCAAGCGCAGCATGGTTTTGGCGAAGTTGCCGCCCCGGGCGGCATAGACCCAGGAGGTGCGCAGGATCAAATGCGCGCAGCCGCTGGCGCGAATGGCATCCTCACCCGCCAGCTTGGTCCGCCCATAGACGGACAAGGGCCCGGTGGCCGCCGTTTCATCTCGCGGTGCGCACCCGCTGCCGTCAAAAACATAGTCGGTGCTGTAGTGCAGCAGCGCCGCGCCCGTGTGGGCCGCCCATTGCGCCAAGCGACCGGGGGTTTCGGCGTTGATTTGCCGCGCCAAGTTGGCGTCTGATTCGGCCTTGTCGACCGCCGTGTAGGCGGCGGCATTCACGATGACGCGCGGGGCGAGGGCCTGAAGGCGCGACAGCAACGCGTCGGGTTGAGCCAAATCGCCGAGTTCGCGATTCCAGGCGTGCAACTCACCCAAGGGGGCCAGCGCACGCTGCAGCTCCCAACCGACTTGGCCGTTCGCCCCCAAGAGCAGGATCTTCATTACGCGTACTGCTTTTCCATCCAATCACGGTAGGCGCCACTTTGCACGCGCGCCACCCAAGCGGGGTGATCCAGGTACCACTGCACGGTCTTGCGGATCCCGGTTTCGAAGGTTTCTGCCGGCCGCCAGCCGAGCTCCCGTTCGATCTTTCGGGCATCAATGGCATAGCGGCGGTCGTGGCCCGGGCGGTCCTTCACGTAGGTGATCAGGCGGGCGTATGGTCCTTCGCTGCTCGGCCGCAATTCGTCCAGCAGGGCGCAAACGGTCCTGACGATGTCGAGGTTCGCCTTCTCGTTCCAGCCCCCAACGTTGTAGGTTTCACCCACTCGCCCGCGGGCGAGTACGGCGCGAATGGCGCTGCAATGGTCTTTGACGTACAGCCAATCGCGGATCTGCTGACCGTCGCCATAGACGGGAAGGGGCTTGCCGGCCAGCGCGTTGACGATCATCAGCGGGATCAGTTTCTCGGGGAAGTGGAACGGGCCGTAGTTGTTGCTGCAGTTGGTGGTGAGTACGGGCAACCCGTAGGTGTGATGCCAGGCGCGCACCAAATGGTCGCTGGCGGCCTTGCTGGCGCTGTAGGGGCTGTTGGGCTCGAACGGATGGGTTTCGGTGAACGCCGGGGCATCCGGCGTCAAACTGCCGTACACCTCATCGGTGCTGACATGCAGGAAGCGAAAGTCGCTGCGAACATCCTCCCCCAACCGGGTCCAGTAGGCGCGGGCCGCTTCGAGCAAGGTGAACGTGCCCTCAACATTGGTCTTGATGAACGCACCGGGACCGTGGATGGAGCGGTCGACGTGGCTCTCCGCCGCGAAATGAACGATGGCGCGCGGCTGATGGGTGTCCAGGAGTTGATCGAGGAGGGCCCGGTCGGCGATGTCGCCGTGCACGAAATGGTGACGCTCGTTCCCCGCCAGGCTGGCGAGGTTGTCGCGGTTCCCTGCGTAGGTCAGTGCGTCCAGCGTGATGACCTTTTCGGCGGTCTGGGCAGCCCAGTCCAGCACAAAGTTGCTGCCAATGAAGCCGGCGCCGCCGGTGACCAAAATCGTCATGAAGTCGGGGAACGGCCCGCACGGCCGTTGCGAAAGAGCGCGAACGAAGCGCGCATCGTAGCGCCGGGGCCTCCCTAGAATCCCCTCCCATGCTGATTCAATCCCTTGCCCCCGCTCTCCAGGAACAATTGATCCTCTGGCTCAACCACGTGACCAGCCGCGAACCGGTGGCCATGGGCAAGCTCAAAGACTTTGTGGGCCGGCGCTTGGCGGTGTCGGTCGGCGGGGCGCCAGCGTGGGCGCCCAGCCTGCCGGATTTGCATGTGCGGATCACCCCCGCCGGTTTGTTCGAACGCATCGAGCCCCATGAGCCAGGGGAGCCCGCGCTGTGCATTGAGGTGGACGCCTCCAACCCCCTGCAGAGTGCCTTCGCGATGATCAAAGGGCAGCGCGAGGGCATCTCGGTTCGCGGCGACGCCGCCCTGGCCGGGGTGGTGAATTGGCTGTTTGACAACCTCCGCTGGGATCCGGCCGACGATGTGGCCCAGTTTGTTGGGCCCGCACCCGCCCACATGTTGGAACAAATGGCCACGCAGGTGCGGGCGGCTGTGCAGAGTTTTCTGCAGCGGCGTCCTTGATGCGTCGCTTGTTGCGTCTTGCGCTGATCGTCTGGACGGTTCTGCGCTTCGGTCTGGATGACCTGGCCCTTTCGGGTTTCCAAGGGCATCGCAAGGCCCGGTGGCTGCGCGGACTGATGGGCTTGGGGCGTAGTTGGGATCAGCCGCGGGGCGTTCGCTTGCGGTTGGCCCTTGAGCGTTTAGGCCCCATCTTCGTGAAGTTTGGGCAGGTGTTGTCGACGCGACGAGACCTGGTGCCTTTGGACATCGCCGAGGAATTGGCCAAGTTACAGGACCGGGTTCCGCCCTTTCCGGCCGCGCAAAGCCAGCGCCTGATTGAGCGGGCTTTTGGCCGGCCGGTGGAGGCCCTGTTTGCGCGCTTCGACCCCGAGCCCGTAGCGTCGGCATCCATTGCGCAAGTTCACTTCGCACAGTTGCACGACGGTCGTGAAGTGGCAGTCAAAGTGCTGCGCCCCGGCATGCTGGACATCATTGAGGATGATCTGGCTCTGCTGCGCATAGTGGCGGCCTGGGTGGAGCGTCTGAGTGCGGATGGGCGGCGCCTCAAGCCCCGCGAGGTTGTGGCCGAGTTCGACATGTACTTGCATGACGAACTGGACTTGGTGCGCGAAGCCGCCAATGCCGCCCAGTTGCGCCGCAACATGGAAGGCTTGGATCTGGTGCTGGTGCCCGAAATGGTGTGGGACCTGTGCACCACGGAGGTGCTGGTCATGGAGCGCATGCACGGGTTGCCGATCAGCCGGGTGGACGTGTTGCGAGACGCCGGCGTGGACATCAAGAAGCTGGCCCGAGACGGTGTGACCATCTTCTTCACCCAGGTCTTCCGCGATGGCTTCTTCCACGCCGACATGCACCCGGGCAATATTTTGGTGAGCGTGGAGCCGGCCACCTTCCAGCGCTACGTGGCCTTGGATTTCGGCATCGTCGGTACGCTGTCCGAGACCGACAAGGACTATCTGGCGCAGAACTTTGTCGCCTTCTTCCGTCGAGACTACAAGCGCGTGGCGGAATTGCATGTGGAGTCTGGCTGGGTGCCGGCCGAAACGCGGGTCGATGCGCTGGAGGCGGCGATCCGTACCGTCTGTGAGCCCCAGTTCGAGAAGCCGCTGAAGGACATCTCGTTGGGCCAGGTGCTGCTGCGGCTTTTTCAAACTTCACGCCGATTTAACGTGGAGATTCAGCCGCAACTGGTCTTGCTGCAAAAGACCTTGCTCAATGTGGAAGGGCTGGGGCGCCAACTGGATCCCGATTTGGACCTGTGGGCCACGGCCAAGCCCTTCCTGGAGCGCTGGATGGACGAGCAAGTCGGCGCCCGAGCCTTGGCGCGGGTCCTGCGCAAAGAGGCGCCACGCTTGGCGCAGTTCCTGCCGGAGTTGCCCCGCCTGCTGCATGACGCACTCAAAGCTCAAGCTCAGGGGCAGGGCCAGGCCGAGCAACAGGCCTTGATCCGCGAACTGCGTCGCACGAACCGGGTCCTGCAGTCCGCGTTGTGGGCCGGCGCGGGTTTCGTGGCCGGCATGGCCGTGGCGGCTTTGGCCCTGCGGTTTTGGGGCTGAGGGTCTAAACGGGGGCTCGAATCCGGTTGACGGTCCCATAATTCGGCCGCGCCGCGCGGACCCGAGGTCCCCGCGGCGCTTGTTCGTCTCTTTGTCGCACGCCATGAACACCACGCTGATCGTTTTTGTCGTCCTTTATCTGCTGGGCACCCTGGCCATTGGGGCTTGGGCGGGTACCCGCATCAAGAACACGGCGGATTTCGCCATCGCGGGCCGCAGCTTGCCGTTGGTGATGGTGATCACGACCACCTTCGCCACCTGGTTTGGGGCAGAAACGGTGATGGGCATTCCCGCCAAGTTCGTGCAAGGCGGGCTGGGGGCGATCGTGGAAGACCCGTTTGGGGCCGGTACCTGCTTGATCCTGGTCGGGCTTTTTTTCGCGGCCAAGCTGTACCAAAAGAACCTGCTGACGATTGGCGACTTCTACCGCCAGCGCTACGGCAAGGGTGTCGAAGTGTTTTGCTCCGCGGCCATCATCTTGAGTTATCTGGGATGGGTGGCGGCGCAGATCACGGCGTTGGGTCTGGTCTTCAATGTGTTGACCGGTGGCGCCATGAGCGACACCACGGGGATGATCGTGGGCACCCTGGCGGTGCTGATCTATGTGGTGATCGGCGGTTTCCTGGCCGTGGCGTGGACCGATTTCATCCAGATGATTGTGCTGGTTGTGGGCCTGTCGATCATTGCGGTGTTCTCCGCGGACTTGGCTGGCGGGGCGGACAAGGTGATTGACCTGGCCACCAACAAAGACTTGTGGACCTTCCTGCCGCCGCCGACCTTCACCGACGTGGCCATGTTCATCGGTGCGGCGCTCACTATGATGTTGGGGTCCATTCCGCAGCAAGACGTGTTTCAACGGGTCATGTCGGCCAAGGATGCCAAGACCGCTCAGCGGGGTGCGGTGATCGGCGGGGCGAGCTACATCTTGTTTGCTTTTGTCCCCATGTTCATCGTGACGGCGGCCGTGGTGGTGATGGGCGATGAGGCGCTGGCCCTGGCCAAGGACGACTACCAGCGCGTGCTGCCGGCATTCATCATGGGCAAGATGCCCCTGATCATGCAAATCTTGTTCTTTGGCGCTCTGCTTTCGGCCATCAAGAGCACGTCTTCGGCCACGCTGTTGGCCCCCTCCACCAGTTTTGTGGAAAACATTTTGAAGCAGCTGCGGCCGGGCATGAGCGACAAGCAGCAGTTGCGGGCCATGCGGTGGACGCTGATTGTTTTCGCGGGTTTGGTGCTCGCCTACGCCATTGCCATGAAGGGCACGCCCATCTTTGATTTGGTGTCCTCCGCGTACCAAGTGACCCTGGTGGGCGCCTTCATTCCCTTGGTGTTCGGCTTGTATTGGTCCAAGGCGAGCACGCAAGGGGCGATCTTCTCGTTGGTCGCGGGCGTGGGGACCTGGATTGTTTTCATGCCCCAAGTCACCACCTGGGGTGAGGCCTTCCCGGGGCAGTTGGCGGGCTTGCTCGCCGCGCTCCTGGGCATGCTGGTGGGCTCGCTGGCGCCGCAATGGCTGACCAACCGGCACGAGCACGTCAACCACCACTTGCAGCCGCACCCTTAAAATAGCCGGTTTGCTCGGTTTAGGGTTTTCCCATGCCCATCTATGCCTACCGCTGCAGCGCCTGTGGCCATGCCAAGGATGTGCTGCAAAAACTGTCGGATGCCCCGCTGTCGACCTGCCCGTCGTGCGGCGCAGAAGCGTTTGCCAAACAGCTCACGGCTGCAGGTTTTCAACTCAAAGGTTCGGGTTGGTACGCGACCGACTTCAAGGGGTCGACTTCGACGCCTGCCGCGAGCCCGTCAGCTGAAACGGCCAGTGCACCGGCTCCAGCGACCGCAGGCTGCGGCAGCGCGTGCAGCGGTTCGGGCTGTCACTGAGGAATGTGGTGTCCACCCTGCGCAAATACCTGATTGCCGGCCTCTTGGTCTGGTTGCCCCTGGCCATCACGGTCTGGGTGCTGCATGCTGTGTTGGGCATGATGGATGGCATTTTTGCCACCGTGGTGGGGGCCGCCGCCAAGGTGCTGCCGCCGTGGGGGGATGCGCTCCGGGGGCTGCGTGAGATTCCCGGCCTGGGCGTGTTGGTGCTGCTGCTGCTGCTCCTGGCCACGGGCGTATTCGTCGCCAATTTCTTCGGACAGTGGTGGCTGAAGCAATGGGATGCGTTGATGCATCGCATTCCCATCGTCAAGAGCATTTACAGCTCGGTCAAGCAAGTCAGCGACACCCTGTTCTCCAGCAAGGGCAATGCTTTCCGCGAGGCCGTCTTGGTCGAATATCCGCGCCCCGGGGCCTGGACGATCGCCTTTGTGACCGGAACCCCGGCCGCCGAAGTGGCGCCGCTGTTGGGGGATGGCAGTGAGCACGTCTCCCTGTACGTGCCGACGACCCCGAACCCGACCTCGGGTTTCTTTTTGATGGTGCCCAAGAGCCAATTGAGGCCCTTGGCGATGAGCGTGGATGCGGCGCTCAAACACATCATTTCCATGGGGGTGGTGGCGCCGAATGCCGCCTCCCAGGCCCCGGCGGCAGCGGCAGCGCCGAGCGACCCCAATCCGATCGGCTGAGCCCGCCGGCGTCGGGTTCAGCCAGGGTCATCGCCATTCCCCTTTTTTGATTGAGTGACGGTCAGCCGAGAGGCCTGACCAGGAGCAAAGCAATGCGTACGAGCTACTGTGGTGATGTGAGTGAAGCCCTCTTGGGCCAAGAAGTGACCTTGATGGGCTGGGCCCACCGTCGTCGTGACCATGGCGGGGTGATCTTTATCGATTTGCGCGACCGCCAGGGTCTGGTGCAGATCGTGTGCGACCCGGATCGCGCCGAAATGTTCAAAACGGCCGAAGGCGTTCGCAACGAGTTCTGCCTGCAGGTCAAGGGCAAGGTGCGGGCCCGCCCGGCAGGCACCGAAAACAGCAACCTGGTGAGCGGCAAGATTGAAGTGCTGTGCCATGAACTGGTGGTGCTGAACCCCTCGGTGACGCCGCCGTTCCAGCTCGACGATGAGAACCTGAGCGAGACCACGCGCCTCACGCACCGTGTGCTGGACCTGCGCCGCCCCGCGATGCAAAAGAACATGATGCTCCGCTACCGCGTGGCCATGGAGGTGCGCAAGTTCTTGGATGAGCACGGCTTCATCGACATCGAAACGCCGATGCTGACCAAGAGCACCCCCGAAGGCGCCCGCGATTATCTGGTGCCCAGCCGCGTGCATGACGGCATGTTCTTTGCCCTGCCGCAGAGCCCCCAGCTCTTCAAACAGCTCTTGATGGTGGCCGGTTTCGACCGTTACTACCAGATCACCAAGTGCTTCCGCGACGAAGACCTGCGGGCCGACCGCCAGCCCGAGTTCACCCAAATCGATATTGAGACCTCCTTCCTGACGGAAGAAGAGATCCGCTCGATGTTCGAGGGCATGATCCGCCACGTCTTCCGCAAAGCCATGGATGTGGAACTGGGCGACTACCCGGTGATGAAGTACGCCGACGCGATGCATCGCTTTGGTTCGGACAAGCCCGACCTGCGCGTGAAGCTCGAGTTCACCGAGCTGACCGACTGCATGGCCGATGTGGACTTCAAGGTCTTCAGCGGCCCGGCCACCACCCCGGGCGGCCGTGTTGTGGCGCTGCGCGTGCCCGGCGGCGCGGAGATGAGCCGCGGCGAGATCGACGCGTACACCGAGTTTGTCAAGATCTACGGGGCCAAGGGCCTAGCCTGGGTCAAGGTCAACGAAGTGGCCAAGGGCCGTGACGGCCTGCAATCCCCCATCGTGAAGAACCTGCACGACGCGGCGATTGCCGAGGTGCTCAAGCGCACCGGCGCGCAGGATGGCGACATCCTCTTCTTCGGCGCGGACAAGGCCAAGGTGGTGAACGACGCCATTGGCGCCTTGCGCTTGAAGGTGGGCCACAGCGAATTCGCCAAGGCCAAGGGCCTCTTCGAAGACCGCTGGGCCCCGCTCTGGGTGGTGGACTTCCCGATGTTCGAGTTCGATGACGAAGGCAATCGCTGGAACGCCGTGCACCACCCGTTCACGGCGCCCAAGGATGGGCACGAGGACCTGATGACCACCAACCCGGGCGCCTGCATTGCCAAGGGTTACGACATGGTCCTGAACGGCTGGGAACTGGGCGGCGGTTCGGTGCGGATCCACCGCGCCGACGTGCAAGCCAAGGTATTCGCTGCATTGAACATCAGTGAAGAAGACCAGCGCATCAAGTTCGGCTTCCTGTTGGATGCACTGCAGTACGGCGCGCCCCCGCATGGTGGCCTGGCCTTTGGTCTGGACCGTCTGGTGACGCTCATGACCAAGGCCGAGTCGATTCGCGACGTGATTGCCTTCCCGAAGACCCAGCGCGCCCAGTGCCTGTTGACCGGCGCACCCAGCAACGTGGACGAAAAGCAGTTGCGCGAACTGCACATCCGTTTGCGCAACGCGGCGGCCGCGGCGGCTTGATGCCTCCATCGTCTCCCTCAGGGCAGCTTCGGCTGCCCTTTTTTTTGACTGCGTAACAAATCGTATGAAACACGTCTTGATGTTGGTCCTGCCGCTGGCGCTGATTGGCTGCGGGAAGCAGGGGGCCGAACTGGGGCAGGGGGGATCCCTTGTGACGGGGTCTGGGGGGCCGGCGGGCGCACACAACGCTGCCAAGGAGTTGATGAAGTGCGAGTCCCCTGTGGCCACCCTGGCCCTGGTGGAGAACCCCAACGGTTATGTCTATGGTGGGGCCCGCGGATTGCCGGAAACCCCCTTACCGTTGGTGCGCTTGTTGGCCCAGCAAAGTGGCTGCTTTCGCGTGGTGGACCGGAACATGGGCTTGAAGCAAATCGTGCAGGAGCACGAACTCAAAGAGTCCGGGCTCTTGCGCAAGCAGGGCAGTACCGTGGCCAAAGGCAAGGGGTACGAAGCCCAGTACATGTTGACCCCCTCCTTGACTTTCAGCGAGATGGAGGCGGGGCGCCAGATGGGGGGAGTGCTGAGCCAAATTCCGGTGCTGCGCAATTTCGTGGGCGCCGCCGAGCAGATCAAACTCAAAGAAGCGCAGGTGACCTTGCTGCTGGTGGACAGCGAGACCACCGAGCAAGTGGCCGCCGCCACGGGCTCGGTCCGTGTCACGGACTTGGGGGTGGGCGGTCTCATGGTCGGCAAGCTCGGTGGTGCCGCTGGGGCGGGGTGGGCCAACAGCAATGAAGGCAAGGTCATTGCGGCTGCCTTCTTGGATGCCCACAACCAGTTGGTCCATCAAGTGCGGGAATTGGCGGCGAAGGACCTTCCCCCCGAGGTTGCCACCCGCGGCAAGAAGGGTCACTGACACGCGCGGTATAAGCCGACATGCCCTACAAAATTCCCGAATCGGTGCTGGTGGTGATTCACACCCCGGACCTGCAAGTGCTCCTGATCGAACGGGCCGATGCGCCGGGCTTCTGGCAGTCGGTGACGGGATCCAAGGAAGCCCTCGATGAAGACTGGCTGATGACGGCGCGCCGTGAAGTAGCAGAGGAGACCGGCATTCAGACTGGCGACCTGACCGATTGGGCACTGGAAAACCGGTATGAGATTTACCCCCGGTGGGCGCATCGGTACGCTCCGGGCGTGACCCACAACCTCGAGCGCGTGTTGGCGCTGTGCGTCCCCGAGGGCACGCGGGTGCAATTGAATCCGAGAGAGCACTTGCGCTATCGGTGGCAGGCTTGGCGAGAGGCCGCGGATGCCTGCTTCTCTCCCTCCAATGCCGAGGCGATCTTGCAGCTGCCGCAGCGAACCGGCCTGAAAGACCCGGGCTGTTCCCGTCACTGCGGGTGAAGAGGTCCGGCGAAGATTGAGGGATGTCCGCCGATTCGCCTCGTCCTTCCCCTTTGCTTGAGCACGCCGCTAGATTGGCGGGGCTGGGCGGATGGTCAGTGACTTGGCCTGCGGGACGCTTTGACTGGACCGACGAAACCGCGGCTCTTTTCGAATTCCCTACGGCAGACGCGCCCCCTACCTTGCCGGAGTGGCTGGGTCTGTTTTCGCCGGATGCTCAGTTGAGTCTGCACGCGGCGTTGGACCAAGCCCAGCGGCGCGGCCAGGGTTTCGACATGCTGGTGAATGCCCTGACGCACAAGGATCGTCGGTTGCGCTTGCGGGTGGTGGGTGAAGTCCTGTCGTCGGGAGGGCGTCCGGTTGGGGTACGCGGATCTGTTCAAGATACGGGGCGGGACCCGGTTGCCGCTCCAGCTGGCCCTTTGGGAAGCGGTCTGGCTCGAGAGGCTCTTGACGCACTCAGTGTGGTGCTCGCTCACTATGACCCGCAGGGGCGTTTGCGTTTTTGCAACGAAGCCTTTCGAGCGCAATGGCCAGCCCTGGCGGAATATTTGGAGCCTGGCTGCTCCCTTCGCGCGCTGCTCACGGAAGTGGCCGAACGGGGCTGGGTGCCTTTGGCCGCAGGGCGGGAGTTGATGTGGGTCGAAGCGCAGCAGGCTTTATGGGGCGCTTCGGCCGAGTCGACAGATTGGCATTTGGGCGATGGTCGTGTTTGGCGCTGGAGCCAGCGCCGCTTGAGTGATGGCAGTTTTATCCGCATGGGTCTGGACCTGACGGAGTGGCTCCAGGCCAGCGCCCATGCCCAGCAAGCGGCTCAAGCGCGGACCCGCTTCATGGCCCAGATGAGCCATGAAATTCGCAACCCCTTGCACGCGATTCAGGGATGGCTGACCTTGTTGGCCCGTTCCGGCTTGGCCGCTCGGCAACAAGCGCACGTGAGCCACGCCCAGGCGGCCACCCATGGTTTGATGGAGTTGGTGAACGACACCCTGGATCTGACACGGATGGAGTCGGGTTCGCTGGGCCTGGAGCGTCGCCCCTTTGCGCTGCGTCCGTTGTTGCAGGAATTGGGCGCCTTGATCCAAGCCGCCATCGGCAGCAAGCCCGTGGCGTGCGCCGTGGTGGTGGACCCCGAAGTGCCCGAGGCGCTCGTGGGCGACGCCCTGCGTTTGCGCCAAATCGTCCTGAACCTGGGCAGCAATGCCGCGAAGTTCACGTCGACCGGTCGGATCGACCTCCGCGTGGCAGTGCGCGCCCGGTCGGCGTCGGGGTGTCGATTGGCCTTCGAGGTGGAGGACACCGGTCGGGGCATTCCTGCAGAAGATCAAGCCCGCATCTTCTTGGGCTTCCAACAAGGGGATCGCGCCACCGCGCGGGAATTTGGGGGCAGTGGGCTGGGCCTGGCCATCAGCCACCACTTGGTCGGGCAAATGGGTGGACAGTTGCTGGTCCAAAGCCAAGTCGGGGTCGGGAGTCGATTTTTCTTCGAACTGGACTTTCCTGTGGCGGCGTCCTTGGCAAGCCCAGTGTCCCGGGTGTCGACCGTCAGCGCCGGACCGCCCAGCGGGCCCGGACCCTTGCGCGGTTTGCGCCTGCTGGTGGCCGACGACCATGGGGCCAACCGCCAGGTAATGACGGAGTTGCTGGAGCAGGAGGGCGCGTGGGTTCAGGCGGTGCGAGATGGCTCGGAGGTCTTGGCCGCATTCGACGGGGCGACGGCGAGCGATCGGCCCTGGGATGCGCTCATTCTGGATATTCAGATGCCGGGGTTGGACGGGCTGCAGGTCACCCAAGCGTTGCGGGGGTTGGGCGTGGCATTGCCCATCGTGGGATTGACGGCTCAGAGCAGCGAGTCCCAACGCGAGGCGGCCTTGGCAGCGGGCATGGACCTTTGTTTGACCAAACCGGTGGCTTGGCAATCGTTGCGTGACCGGTTGGCGCACGTGTGCGGGCGGGGGCTAACCGCCGATTCGCCGCCTGCGGAGCGAACCCAGCGCGCGGCGAGTGGCACCGACGGCGACGGGCTGACGGAAGCGACGCGGCGCGCGGGTGTGAACTGGACGGCAGGGCTGGCGCGGCTGGGCGGGCAGTCCGCGCTCTATCGGCGCTACCTCACCGCCTTCATTCAGGACTTTGAAGCAGCGGCGCCGAACGACGGGCCGGAGTGGCGCCGGCGGGTGCATGCGCTGCAGGGCAACGCTGCCACCTTGGGGGCCGAAACCGTGGCGCAGGCCTTGGGCGCCGCGGTGGCGGCCTCGGGCGCTTTGCCGGTGCCCGAGGCGTGGTCGCAGATTCAGGCCGCCTTCGCCCCGTATCGCCCCGGTCTGATCGCCCTGGCCCACACCCTGCAAGGAATGCCGCCCGGCCGTTCAACGGTGGAGGCGGTGGAGAACGACCCGCAGGACGACGGCCTATGGGGTGACGGGCTGCGGGGCTTGCTGAGCTTGCTCGAGCAGTCGGACGCGGCGGCCGTGGAGGCGCTGGAACACCTCAAACCGGTGGCCCGCGGGCGTAAGCTGGACGACTTGGAAACGCTGGTCCATGACTTTGACTTTGCCGCCGCTGCCCAGTGGGTGCGCGACCGGCTGGCGGGTGGATGCACCGACTGAACGAACGACTTCGACGAATTGCTTGCATGAGCCGCGAACCCGATTCAACCCTTGATGCCCCGCGCCCGCGCCTGCTGGTGGTGGACGATCAGCCCCTGAATATCCAGGCGCTTTATCGCCTCTTTGCGGGGGACCACCAAGTGTTCACGGCCACGACCGCGGCGCAGGCTCTGAAGGTGGCGAACGATCAGCGACCGGATTTGATTCTGCTGGACCTCGAACTGCCCGACGATGACGGGCTCAGCGTGTGTCGCCAACTCAAGGCACAGGAAGGGACCCGCGACATCCCCGTCATTTTTGTGACGGCGCATGGCAACGTGGAGGTGGAGACCGTTGGCCTAGAAGCTGGGGCCGTTGACTTCATTCACAAACCCATCCACCCCCCGATGGTCCGCGCTCGCGTGCGCACCCATTTGACCCTCAAGCACCAGGCCGACGCGCTGCGGCGGATGGCCTTCATTGATGGGCTCACGGGCTTGCACAACCGCCGGGCGTTGGATGAACGCCTGCAAGTTGAATTGCGACACGCCGCGCGGCA
Organism: Inhella gelatinilytica; assembly: GCF_016093295.1. GTDB lineage: Bacteria > Pseudomonadota > Gammaproteobacteria > Burkholderiales > Burkholderiaceae_C > Inhella > Inhella gelatinilytica. The sequence continues at coordinate 380,916 of NZ_JAEDAL010000002.1, forward strand.
AGGGGATTCGGTGGCGGTGGCCTTGGTCGACGTCGATCACTTCAAGCGCTACAACGACCAGTACGGGCATTTGGCGGGGGACGAGGCCCTGCGCCAAGTGGCAGCGGCCTTGCAGCGTTCCATGCTGCGCCCCGTGGACATGGCGGCCCGCTATGGCGGCGAGGAAATGGTGTGTTTGTTGCCGCAAACGGAAGCGCAGGGAGCGCAGGCCGTGGGCGAGCGCTTGAGAGCAGCGGTCGAGGCCTTGGCCCTGCCGCATCCCCAGTCGTCTGCGGCCCCCGTGCTGACCATCAGCGTGGGTGTGGCGGCCGGGCGCGGCCGGGTGGATGGTGACCCCACAGCACTCCTCCAAGCCGCGGATCAGGCGTTGTATGAGGCCAAGCGGATGGGCCGCAATCGGGTGGTGGTGGCGGAGGGCGCATGAGGCGGCTGCGCTTGGCGACGTACAACATCCACAAGGGCGTGGGCGGCGTGGGGCCCGCCAGCCGCCTCCACATTCACAGTTTGCGGGACGGGGTGCGCGACTTGGACGCCGACTTGGTGGCGCTGCAAGAAGTTCGGGCGTATCACGATGGTCATGCGCGGCGCTTTGCGCGCCAAGGGTGGCCGGAGGCGCCCCAAGCCGAGTACCTGGCGCCCGAGGGGTTCGCCGTGGCGTACCGCAGCAACGCCTTCACGCGGGGGGGGGAGCACGGCAATGCCCTGCTGTCTCGCTGGCCCATCTTGCAGGTCAACCAACACGATGTTTCAGACCACCGACTGGAGCAACGGGGCTTGTTGCATAGCCTGGTGGATTGGAACGGGTTGGCGCTGCATGTGGTGGTGGTGCATTTGGGCTTGCTGGCCGCCAGCCGCTTGCGGCAGATTCAGCGTTTGGGGCACTACCTGGAGCGTGAGGTGCCCCGTGAGGCGCCGGTTTTGGTGGCGGGGGACTTCAATGATTGGAGTGAACGCCTGGATCCGCCCATGCACCGGTTGGGGCTGCAGCGGGCGCATTGGAATGGCGAGCGAAGGGCCACCTTTCCGGCGCGGGTTCCTTTGTTTGCGTTGGATCGGGTGTATGTGCGCGGATTGCGGTGTTGTGCCACCCACGTGCCCCAGGGGCGTCCGTGGGTGCACATGAGTGATCACTTGCCCCTGGTGGTGGAGTTGGAGGGGCTTTGAACGCCGCTGTCGAACCCGTACCGGCGGTCAGGCTGTTGCAGGGCGGGCGCGAACTCTTTCCCGCCCTGATTGACGCCATGGACCGGGCGCACCACGACGTTTGGTTCGCCAGCTACATCGTGCACACCGATGCGGTATCACTGGGCGTGGTGCAGGCCATGCGGCGAGCCGCAAAACGCGGTGTGCGGGTGCGCGTTGTGGTCGATGGCTTTGGGTCCCGCCACGCGCTCGGGTGGTGGCAGGCGCAGTTAAAAGACACGGGGGTTGCCCTGGCCGTCTTCCGCCCCCTGGACCGCTGGTGGCATTGGTTTCAACCGGGGCAGCTGCGGCGCTTGCACCAAAAACTGTGCGTCGTGGACGCCGCGGTGGCCTTTGTGGGCGGCATCAATCTCATTGACGATCACACGGACCTCTCGCATGGAGCGCTGGAGCGCCCACGGCTGGACTTTGCCGTGGCGCTGGAGGGCGAGGTGGTGCCAACGGTGAGCGCCGTTGTCCGGCGTGTGTGGCTCCGGGCCTGGTTGGGGCGCGAGTGGGCGGACGAATTGCGGGGCTTTTTGGCGTCGCCCCAGTGGTCGGTTCGCGCGCGAGGCTGGATGACACAGTGGTGGCAGGGTCAGGGGCGACCCGACGATCGGGCTCCGACCCCGGTGACGGGGCCCCGGTTGGTGGTTCGCGACAACCTGCGCCACCGCCATGCGATTGAGCGGGAATACTGGTCCGCCATAGAGCAGGCCCAAGCGCGCATCGAATTGATTTGCCCCTACTTCTATCCCAGCGCGCGATTGCTTCGGGCGCTGGGTCGGGCCGCACGGCGGGGGGTGCGGATTCGCCTGCTGTTGCAAGGACGCGTGGACTACGCCGTGGCGGCCTGGGCCGCCCAGGCGCTGTATGGGGCATTAATGGCTCGGGGCATCGAGGTCTACGAGTATCACGAAGCTTTTTTGCATGCCAAAGTGGCCTTGGTGGACCAGCAATGGGTCACGGTGGGCAGCAGCAACCTGGACCCCACCTCCTTGTTGCTGAACTTGGAGGCCAATGTGGTGGTGCGGGATGCGGCCGTAAACCACCAAGTGCATGAGGCCTTTGAGCGGGCGCTCACTGGTGCTCAGCCCGTCCCTGCGCATCGGATCGGGGGCGGGGTGGGGGCTTGGTTGCGCCGTGCAGCGGTGGCGTGGCTGGCCCAGGTGTATTTGCGCTTGGCCGGGGGGCGGGGCAGCCGTTACTGAGCGGTGGAATCCGCGCGGCGCTTGTCCTTGCGCACCTGTTTGTGGGCGTACATGCGCTCGTCGGCCAAGATCAACAAACCCTTGGCATCAGGGCTGTCATGGGGATAACAGGCCATGCCCCAGGAGCACCCGACCCGCAGCTGCTTGTCACCGTAGCGCAGGGGCTCTGACAGCGCGGTCGCCATCTTGCCCATAACCTTGTCCACTTGCTCCTGGGTGGGGCTGTCAGAGAGCACCAACACGAACTCATCACCGGCCAGCCGCGCCACCACGTCTTCGCCGCGAACGGTTCGCCGCATGCGCTGTGCCAAACCCTGGAGCAGGGCGTCTCCAGCGGCGTGGCCATGCTCGTCGTTGATTTGCTTGAAGCCGTCCAAGTCCATGAAGATAACCGGCACCACGTGGCCCAGTGTCTTGGCTGCGGCCAGGGCCCCTTCCAGGCGTTGCATCAGCTTTTCCCGGTTGGGCAGTCCGGTGAGCGGGTCGTGCAGGGCGCGGTGCTCCAGCCGCTGGGCCCGGCGGTAAAGCTCGGTCACATCCACCAGACTGGCCAAGACCCCAAAACGCTCGCCATCCAGGTTGGTCAGGGGGCAGGCTTCCACTTGGATCCAGCGCTCCGGCTCTCCCGGAGCGGCCAGATTGATGTCCCGTTGAATGGGCTCGGAGGTCGACGGCAGTTGTCGCCACACCGAGTCAAAGGCGAGGGCGGCGGCTGCGGGCATCAGAGACGACCAGTGACGGCCCAGCACGCCCCCTTGGGCCCCATTCCACAGGGCCAAAAAGCGGTCATTGCAGTAGAGCAGGTGGCCTTGCAAGTCGGTTTCGAGCAAGGCCACGGGGGCCAGGCGGGCCACCTCCCGCAAGCGGGCCGATTGCCGTTTGAGCTCATCCTGGGCCCGGCGCAGTTCGCCCAGGTCCATGCTCAGCCGCAGGGCTTGCTGTTTGAGCAAGCTTTCCCGCCGCGTGACCTCGCTCAGGTCGCGCACCGTGACGACGCAGCCTGCCTGCCCGGCCCAGTGGGCGGGCTCCACCGCCACGGCTTGCTGAAGCCGCTCGCTGCGATCACCGCGACGTGGCCACAAGGGCAGTGGGGTGGGGTGAAACGCATGCGACAACAAACTCGCGCGCCCCGAACGCAAGGCCAGCTCCACGCTCTTGAGCAACTTGGGGCTGATGCCGTTGCCAAAGGCCTCCTCCAGCGTTAAGCCGCAGGGGTCGCCTTCTACGCAGGCGGCCTCGCGCAGCCAGCGGTTCATTACCCCAATGCGCCCTTGCGCGTCCAGCCACAAAACACCGCTGTCCAGGTGATCCAGCAAATCCAGCATCAAGCGCCCGCATCCAGCCCGAAGTAAGCCCGTACCCGCTGCACCATCAGATCCAGGGAGGGCAGGTCCATCAGGAACAGCACATAGCCGGTGATGTTTTGCGACTGCAAGCTCAGCCCGATGCGCACCACCAGCACCACCCCGTCCTCTTCCTGTTGGGGGAAGAGTTGGGCCGCGGGCGACTGGGCCACTTCCGGTAGGCCGCCGACCAACTCGGAGCCCAGGATGGTGGCCAGCGTGTTCATGCAGCCGTTGATGATGATGTTGCCCATCTCACCCAGGGCGTCCTGCTCCAACTCGGTGATTTGGTCCAGGGGCATCTCTGCTTCCCCCAGCATGCGGCGCACGATGTCCAACCCGCTGGTTTCGCTGAAGACCAGCCACGCCTCGGTGTTCAGGCTTTGGTCGCGGGTGTGGAAGGCCTGGGTGATGGCGGTCAAGCGTTCACTCAGCCCGGGGATGGATAAATCCCCCAGTTGGCTGACCAAGTCGGCTCGTGCCACCACCTGCACATGGGGCACGGTGATGCGAATTTCCTCCTGCACCAGTTCCGAGAAACTGGCGGCGGCCTCACCCAAGGCCATGTTGAAGGCTTCACCCAGCGCATCGCGCTCCAACTCTCCCAGTTCGATGCTCATGGTGTCAGCAGCTTCAAGATGTCGTCGATGACTTCACTCTTGGCCGGCTTGCGAAAGAGCGGCACGCCCAACGCGTCGGCCTTGGCCCGTGTCGCTTCCTGAACGTTGGCGGTCAGGATGGCCATCTTGATCGGGGAGCCCGCCGCGCGCAGGCGCTCGGCCACTTCCAGTCCGGTGATGCCGGGCATGTTGATGTCCAAAACCGCCAGGTCCGGGGTCGAGGTCGAGGCGTGCTCCAGCGCGCTGGCGCCGTCACCGGCCTCAAGAATTTCCACGTCCGGTAGGCGGTTGCGAATGAGTCCCGCAATCACCGTGCGGGATACCTTGCTGTCGTCGGCAATCAGGATGCGCATCACCATGGAGGTTCAGGTACAGAAGTCGGTCCAACGCTGAGCGTAGCACCGCCACAGGGCGGTCAGCTTCGGTGATTGGGCGCCCCCCGATTGCGGGCGCCCGCCGCGGACTCGGAAGACCCTTGCGTCGACTCAGGCAGCAAGCGCGCCCCGCAGCCGGTGGCGGCGGCGCTGTCCTGCGGGTTGTAGAGCTGGCAGCGCTTGAGCGACAGGCAGCCGCAGCCGATGCAGTTGTCGAGTTGATCGCGCAGATCGGTCAGCGCTTGAATGCGGGCGTCGATCAGCGGACGCCAAGCCTTGGAAATGTGCGCCCAGTCTTGGGCATCGGGCGTGCGGGCCTGCGGCAATTGGCCGAGGGTGAGGCGGATCGCCTCCAGGCTCAGCCCCAGGTTTTGGGCGATGCGAATGAAGGCGATGCGGCGCAGGTCGGCGCGGGCGTAAAGCCGTTGCCCACCGCTGCTGCGCTGACTTTGCAGCAAGCCCTGGTCCTCGTAGTAGCGCAGGGTGCTGGCGGGCACGCCGCTGCGGCGCGCCACTTCGCCAATCAACAGGGGGTCGGAGGTCTTCAGGGGCATCGTGGTGTTCGGTTCAGGGTCAGAAGCTCAGCCCCTTGACTTCAAGTTCGCTTGAACTTGCATCATGCACTTTCCTGTTGAATGCAATCAAGGCCTTTTTCATGTTCACGACGCTCGAAACCCCGGCCCACGCGCCCCAATCTGCCGCTGCGCTGCACCTGCTGCTGACACAAGGGGCCGTGTTCGCGGCGGTCTACGACGATGGAATGGCCAACCATTTGCCCATGACCCTGCACGCGGCCAGTGCGCTGGGGGCCGGGGCCGAGCGGCTGCAGGCGCAGTGGGACCACGATGCGCCGCGCCTGGAGCCTTTGCATGCTTTGTCAGCCGCGGGCGGTTTGACCGACGCCACCTGGAGGCAAGCGCTGGGCCGCCGTGACCAGGAGGCGGATCTGCGGGCGTACTTCCTCCGTGCGCTGCAAGAGCAGGGGCTGGAGGCGGTGCTGCGCGCGGCGGTTCCAACCTTGATGGTGGGGTGGCACGCCCATGCCTTCCATGGCCTGATTCGCTTGGGCCACGCCGTGGAAGGGGGCACGCCCCTGGAGTTGGGTGCGGCGCTGGCGGCCTGGGCCAGCGAGTGGGAGCGTCTGGCCGAACCGCAAGTCCCGGCCAAGGACCTGTGGGGGTTGGACGCGTGGATGGCGCAGTGGCTGCCAGAGTTGCCCAGCTGGACGAGCGCGGCCCCCTTGATCCAGTTGCGGATGCGCGAGGCCCAGCCCACGGCGATTTACCAGCGCTGGGCCGACGCCCTGGCGCCGCAGTCGTCGGTGCCTGCGTTGCGCGACCGACTGATCGAGGCCGCGTGCGGCCTCTACCTGCAAAGCCGCAACTTCACCGTGTTGCACATGATCACAGCCCTGCGCGCGCTGCGGGTCGTCCAGGCGTGGGTGCCAGACACGCCCCAGGTGCAGCGTGCGATCGGGCGCGGGGCGCTGGCGGCCGCTTTGGCGGCGCGATGGCCCCTGCCGGGGCGGGGCGTTCCCGAAGCGCTGCGCGAAGCCACAGTCCCCGAATGGCCGCAGTTGCGGGCGCTGGCCTTGGCGCAATGGGACGAACACGTGATCAAGCTGGTCCATGCCTGTGACCAGGAGGACCACCTGCGCCCGCGTCCGCACTGGCGGATGGCGGCGGCGCTGGCGCTGGGTTGCTTCGACGGGGCGCGGGGCTGAACCCGCCGCACCCCGTCGCGGGGCCTACCGAGGATCAGCCAAACACGCGCAGCGCGCCCGCGCTGCGTGCCAGGGTGGCCAGGGCGCCGGTTTGCACCATCGCAAAGGCCGCCTCAATGTCCGGCGCCAGGTAGTGGTCGGTGTTCATAGCCGGTGCCTGGGCGCGCAGCGTGGCGTGGGCGGATTCGAGAGCGGTCGAGCTCTTCAGCGGGCGCAGGAACTCAAAACCCTGGCAGGCCGCCAGCCACTCGATGGCGACGATGTTGCCCGTGTTGTCCAGCATGTTGGCCAGGCGTCGTGCGCCGAAGGTGGCCATGGAGACATGGTCTTCCTGGTTGGCGCTGGTGGGCAGGCTGTCCACGCTGGCCGGGTGGGCCAGGCTCTTGTTCTCGCTGGCCAGGGCCGCCGCGGTCACGTGCGCAATCATGAAGCCGCTGTTCAGGCCGGCGTTCTCGGTCAGGAAGGCCGGCAGGCGCGAGACACCGGTGTCGATCAGCATGGCGATGCGGCGCTCGGCGATGGCGCCAACTTCGGCGATGGCCACGGCCAGCGCGTCAGCGGCCAGGGCCACGGGCTCGGCGTGGAAGTTGCCGCCGCTGATCATGGTGGCGCTGCCGTCCTTGTCGGCAAACACCAGCGGGTTGTCGGTCACGGCGTTGGCCTCGCGCAGCAGCACGTCGCGCACGTAGCGGGCTTGGTCCAGGCAGGCGCCCATGACCTGGGGCTGGCAGCGCAGGCAGTAGGGGTCTTGCACGCGGTCATCGCCCTCGGCGTGGCTGGCGCGGATGGCGCTGCCCTTGAGCAGCTCTCGGTACACCGCGGCCACCTCGATTTGGCCCGGCTGGCCGCGCACGGCGTGGATGCGGGGGTCGAACGGGCCGTCGCTGCCGCGCGCGGCGTCCAGGCTCAGGGCGCCACTGACCACCGCCGAGGCGTAGATCACCTCAAAGCGCAGCAGGCCATCCAGCGCCAAGGCGGTGCTGGTTTGGGTGCCATTGATCAGGGCCAGGCCTTCCTTGGCGGCCAATTGCAGGGGCTTGAGGCCGGCGGCGGCCAGCACCTCGGCGGCAGGCTTGCGTTGGCCATCGACCAGCATCTCGCCTTCGCCCATCAGGGCCAGCGTCATGTGCGACAGCGGCGCCAGGTCGCCTGAGGCGCCCACCGAGCCCTGGCAGGGCACGTAGGGGGTCAGGCCGGCGTTGAAGACGTCCAAGAGCGCCTGCACCACCTCGCGGCGCACGCCCGAGACGCCACGGGCCAGCGAGGCCAGCTTGGTGGCCAGCATCAGGCGCAGCACGCGCTCGTTCATGGGGGCGCCCACGCCAACGCAGTGCGAACGGATCAGGTTGCGTTGCAGGGTGTCGAGCTCGTCCTTGGCGATGCGCTTGCTCGCGAGCTTGCCAAAGCCGGTGTTGACGCCGTAGACGGCGGCATCGCCTGCGGCGGCCTTTTGCACCACGGCCGCGCCGCGTTCAATGTCGTCCCAGGCTTCTGCCCCGAGTTCCAGGCGAACCCCGCCTTGCTGGATTTGGCGCAGTTGGTCGAGGGTTAGGGCTCCTGGGCGAATGACGAGAGTAGAGAGCGAGAGATTCATGTTTACTTTCCAGAAAATTGGTCGAGTTGGGTTTTCAGCAACTCGGCTTCGGCCTGCTGCCGGATGTGGTCAAGTTCCCCAGATTCCCGCATCTGCCGAATGATCTGATTGAGGCGGGGGGCCAGCTTGGCGTGCTTCGGATGCAGGTAGTGGTACAGATCCAGTTTGGCCAGGTCCGTCGAACTTTCAATGTCTTGCCAGCCGTTCTTGGCGATTAGGTACTTTCCGTTAATGCCGGTGTCCAGGGCCACGTCGAAACGACTCCCCAGCAACATGCGGAACATTTGTAGGGGTTCATTGGTCAAGGTGACCGAGGGGTGTTCCAACGTAAGTTCACTCGAATGCGCGACCCCCCGTATCGCACCGACGCTGTAATGAACGAGGTCTTTGCGATCTTTGATGCTGGCTGCACGAACTCTCAACCAAAACGCCTGGCTGGTCAGTTGGTAGTAGGGCGTCTCCACCCGCACCAAGCTCGGATTGCGGTCGCCATAGGCGGCGATCCGCGCCACTTCACCGTCGCGCTGACCGGACAGGGTCTCCAGGTTGGCGCGCGCGGGAGGAAGCGGCTCAACCTTGGCCTGCAACCCCGCCTTGGCGTAGATCGCGCGCAACATGGTGGCGGCCACCCACTGTTCTGCGAGCCGTTCATTGGCGGCCAGGCGCAAGGGTTGCGCTTGGCTCGATCCACAAGCGAGCATCAAGAGGCCAATCCAGAGGGCAAAGACACGCATGACCATCCCCGTCGACGAAATGACCGCTGATTCGAACTCAAATTGAAGGCAGGTTCAATCCGCGTTCGTGTGCGCAGGTCTTGGCAATCTCGTAGCCGGCGTCGGCATGGCGCATCACGCCAGTGCCGGGGTCGTTCCACAGCACGCGCTTGAGGCGCTCGGCGGCCTCGGGCGTGCCGTCGGCCACGATCACCACGCCGCTGTGCTGGCTGTAGCCCATGCCCACGCCGCCGCCGTGGTGCAGGCTGACCCAGGTGGCGCCGCCGGCGGTGTTGAGCATGGCGTTGAGCAACGGCCAGTCGCTCACGGCATCCGAGCCGTCCATCATGGACTCGGTCTCGCGGTTGGGGCTGGCGACCGAGCCGCAGTCCAGGTGGTCGCGGCCGATCACGATCGGGGCCTTCAGTTCGCCCTTGGCCACCATCTCGTTGAAGGCCAGGCCGGCCAGATGGCGCTGGCCCAGGCCCAGCCAGCAGATGCGCGCCGGCAGGCCCTGGAAGGCAATGCGTTCGGCCGCCATGTCCAGCCAGCGGTGCACGCGGGCCTCTTCGGGGAAGAGTTCTTTGATCTTGGCGTCGGTCTTGGCGATGTCCTCGGGGTCGCCGGAGAGGGCCACCCAGCGGAAGGGGCCGCGGCCCTCGCAGAACTGCGGGCGCACGTAGGCGGGCACGAAGCCGGGGAAGTCAAAGGCGTTCTTCACGCCCTGATCCAGTGCGACCTGACGGATGTTGTTGCCGTAGTCCACGGTCGGGATGCCCATGGCCTGGAAGTCCAACATGGCCTGTACGTGCACGGCGCAGCCGCGGGCGGCGGCGGTCTTCAGGTCGGCGTGTTGGCTGGCGTCAAGCGCGGCGGCTTGCCATTGCTCCACGGTCCAGCCGATCGGCAGGTAGCCGTTGATCAGGTCGTGCGCCGAGGTCTGGTCGGTCACGATGTCCGGCTTGATCGCGGTGCCCGCCTTGGCGCGCTTGACCAGTTCCGGCAGGATTTCGGCGGCGTTGCCGAGCAGGGCGATCGAGACCGCCTTCCTCTCGGCGGTGTACTTGGCGATGCGGGCCAGCGCGTCGTCCAAGTCCGTGGCCTGCTCGTCCACGTAGCGGGTCTTGAGGCGGAAGTCGATGCGCGACTGCTGGCACTCGATGGTTAGCGAACACGCCCCAGCAAAGGTGGCGGCCAGCGGTTGTGCGCCGCCCATGCCACCCAAGCCCGCGGTCAGCACCCAGCGGCCGGCGAGCGAACCGCCGTAGTGCTGGCGGCCGGCCTCTGCAAAGGTTTCATAAGTGCCCTGCACGATGCCCTGGGTGCCGATGTAGATCCAGCTGCCGGCCGTCATCTGGCCGTACATCATCAGGCCCTTGCGGTCCAGCTCGTTGAAGTGCTCCCAGGTGGCCCAGTGCGGCACCAGGTTGGAGTTGGCCAGCAGCACGCGCGGCGCATTCGGGTGCGTGGGGAACACGCCGACAGGCTTGCCACTCTGGATCAGCAGGGTCTGGTCGTTGTCCAGCGTCTTGAGGCTCTCGAGGATGCGGTCAAACGCCTCCCAATTGCGCGCGGCCTTGCCGATGCCGCCGTACACCACCAGGTCCTCCGGGCGCTCGGCCACCTCGGGGTCCAGGTTGTTCTGGATCATGCGGTAGGCGGCTTCGGTCAGCCAGTTCTTGCAGGTGAGCGAGGGGCCACGTGGGGCACGGACAACGCGGGAAGTGGACATGGAGGATCTCCAAGCGATGGAATAACGCCATCGTAAGTTGTCTAGACAAGTTGCGTCAAGGGGTTGCACAATGCAGCCATGGCAAATCACGAGACAGAACCGCGGACGAATGCGCCGGGCCGTTCCCAAGCTTTCGTACCCCCTCGGGTGGCGGCGGCACAGCCGCCTGGGGGCGCCATGTATCTAGTCGTGCAGGCCCACCTGCGCGATGGCATCAAGAGCGGTCACTGGACGGTGGGCGATCGCCTGCCCAGTGAGGCCGAGTTGGTGGCGCAATTTGGCGTCAGCCGCATGACGGTCAACCGCGCGCTGCGCGAATTGGAGCAAGAGGGTCTGATCCGCCGCCAGCAGGGTGCGGGCAGCTTCGTGGCACCGTTGGAGCGTGTGGCCGGCACCCTGGTGATCCGCGACATCCATGAGGAGATCGCCGCGCGCGGCCACCGCCACGAGGCCGAGATCCTGCAGATGGGCGAGCGCCGCGCTCGCCGGGGTGAGGCGCAGCTGCTGGGCCTGGAAACGGGCGTGCGCCTGTTTTACAGCCACATCCTGCACCGCGAGAACGGCCTGCCGCTGCAGCTGGAGGAGCGCCTGGTCAACCCGGCCTGCGCGCCCGACTACTTGGCCCAGGACTTCAAGCTGTTCACCCCCACCGCCTACTTGCTGCAGGTGGCGCCGTTGACCGGCGCGCAATATCAGATCGAGGCCGCCGCCGCCAACACTGAGCAGGCCGCCGCCCTCGGGCTGCAGCCGGGCGACCCCTGCCTGGTGATCGAGCGCGTGAGCCGCAGCCCCAGCGGCACCGTGACCTGGGTGCGCCTGGTGCACCCCGGCGCCCGCCATGTCCTGACCGGGAGCTTTGACGCATGAAAGAACTGACGCTATGGCGCGAGGCGCGCCTCGCCACCCTGTCCGGCCATGAGCCCTGGGGGGCGATTGAAGACGGTGCCCTGCTCACGCAAGGTGAGCAGATCACCTGGGTCGGCCGCCTGAGCGAGCTGCCCCGTGACGCCGCCGTCGCGCAGGAGCACTCGCTGCACGGTGCGTGGGTCACGCCGGGCCTGATCGACGCCCACACCCACCTGGTCTACGGCGGCCTGCGGGCGCACGAGTTTGAGCTGCGCCTGGAAGGCGCCAGCTACGAGGCCATCGCCCGCGCGGGCGGCGGCATCCGCTCCACCGTGGCGCACACCCGCGCGGCATCCGAGGACGCGCTGCTGGCCCCGGCGGCCAAGCGCCTGGCCGCGCTCAAGGCCGAGGGTCTGACGACGATCGAGATCAAGTCCGGCTATGGCCTGAGCCGCGAGCACGAGGCCAAGATGCTGCGCGTGGCGCGCCGCCTGGCAGGGCAGGGCGTGCAGGTGCGCACCACCTACCTGGGCCTGCACGCGATCCCGCCGGAGTTTGAAGGCCGGGCGGATGACTACGTGGCGGCCTGCTGCGACGACCTGCCGAGCCTGCATGCCGAAGGTCTGGTCGATGCCGTCGATGCCTTCTGCGAAAACATCGGCTTCACTCCCGCGCAGGTGGAGCGCGTGTTCCAGCAGGCGCGTGCCCTGGGCCTGCCCGTCAAGCTGCACGCTGAGCAGTTGAGCGACCAAGGGGGCAGCCAGCTCACGGCGCGTTTTGGCGGACTGAGTGCTGACCACCTGGAGTGGCTGAGCGCTGAAGGCGTGGCCTCCATGGCCGCCGCCGGCACCGTGGCCATGCTGCTACCGGGCGCCTACCACTGCCTGCGTGAGACCAAGCTGCCGCCCATCCCGCTGCTTCGGGACGCAGGCGTACCGATGGCGCTGTCCACCGACCACAACCCCGGCACCTCGCCGGTGCTCTCGCTCTTGGCCGTGATGCAGTTGGCCTGCATCCATTTCCGCATGACGCCGGAAGAAGCGCTGCGCGGCCTCACCCTGCACGCCGCGCGCGCCCTGGGCCTGAGCGATCGCGGCCAATTGCTCGCCGGCCAGCGCGCCGACTTCTGCGTCTGGGACGTGGACCACCCGCGCGAGCTCAGCTACTGGCTGGGCGGGCGCCCCTTGATCAATCGTGTGTTTGGCGGTGTGCCGGACCGGGAGTTGGCATGAGTGAAGTCTTTACGCTGCGGCAGGGCACGCGCCCGCTGCTGATCAGCCTGCCCCACGTGGGTTTCGAGATCCCGGTGGATCAGCACCCCCGCTACATCGACAAGGCGCTCACCAGCGCCGACACCGACTGGCACCTGGAGCGGCTGTACCGCCCCATCGCCGAGCGGCTGGGCGCGAGCCTCTTGGTGCCGCGTTTCTCGCGCTATTTGATCGACCTCAACCGCCCCGACAACGACGCGCCCATGTACCCCGGCGCCAGCAACACCGAGCTCTGCCCCACCCGCGATTTCGAAGGCCAGCCGCTGTACCGGCCCGGGCAGGAGCCCGACGCCGCCGAGCGCCAGCGCCGCCTCGACACCTATTGGCGGCCGTATCACCAAGCGCTGCGCGGCGAGTTGGACCGGCTGAAAGCCGCGCATGGCGTGGCCTTGCTGTGGGATGGGCATTCGATTGAATCGGAGCTCCCCTGGCTGTTTGAAGGCCGCCTGCCCGACCTGAACCTGGGCAGCGCCAACGGCGCCAGTTGCGGTGCCGCGTTGCGTTCGGCAGTCGCCGCGGTGCTCGAAGGACAAACGCGCTACACGCAGGTGGTGGACGGCCGTTTCAAGGGCGGCCACATCACGCGCCACTACGGCCAGCCCGAGCAGGGCGTCCATGCGCTGCAAATGGAGATGGTGCAGGCGATTTACATGCTGGAGGACAAGGCCCATGTGGCGCCGCGGCCGTACTTGGAAGACCGTGCAGCGGAGTTGGCGCCTGTGTTGGAGACGATGTTGTCGGCCTACTTGGGTGCAGCTCGGTGATTGAACTGCCGTGCCTTGAGCCCGCAGGGGCTTCACCCCTGCACCCGACCCGCATTTCTTTGCTGCGCCAAAGAAACGCGGGGCAAAGAAAGGCGCTTGAATACCCGCCTTCGGTCTCGGACCTTCAGGCGATGGCACGGCTGGCTCAGCCTGACACCTTCCCTCCTTTGACTGCCCATGCCAGGACTCCGAAGGCGCCGGACTTCGCCGGCGTCCTTGGCACCGAGGCCTTCTGGCATCGAGCGGCGAAGGACAGAGCCCGGGAGTGCTTCGAGGCGATGCGGCTGCGACCTGTGCCGACTCTTTAAATTAAAGACCTGCCCCGAGTCTCTCTAAGGCCTGAACTTGGAGCCGGAACCGGGGGGCAGACCCTTGTACCCCCTCCTTGCCCCGAAATGGCAACGGCCTGAGCCGTGCCCAGGCCGTTGCGGAAACCCGATGAAAGTGGATACTTTCCAGCGTGATTCTTTAGTGGCCTCACCGCGCGGTGAAGTGAGCGGCTAAGGCACGGGAGCCGAGCCGTTACCTAGCCCGATCTGCCACGAGATAGATACACCAGCTAAGGTTTCCGGGCTGTGCGTACCTCACCTCTGACCATTTCAATGCAATTAGCCAGTCATTGACGATCGGCGAACCTCCCGCGTTGCTAGACCAGACACGTACGGGGTAGCTCGTGGAATAGGCACCATCCTCGTCGTCGTAACGCGAGGGTCTGTCTCCACTTTCAAGAATTTCATATTTTGTCGGTGCAAAGAACTCTTGCTCAAAGCGTACTGAACTTGCGCACCAGTTGGAGCCTAGACTTCCGCCCTTGATTACCCGATCAAGGTGGCTTGTCAGCGAGGCGTGAGAGCTGGAGGTCGGCTTCAAGGCGCGATCGTGTTTTGGCTTGGAAGGAGCGGAGGCGCAGGCAGCAAGAGCAAGTACCGAAACAATGGGCCAGAGGGTTAAGTAGCGCAACTGAGTTCCTTTTTGTTAAGGGTAAGAACGGCAAGTAATTTAACAATGCTGCGCGACTGACCTACTCGGGGATTTACTAATGGTTGGATTTTTGTGTCCTTCTCGGTGTCCACTTCTCGGGGTCAGGCCTTTAATTTGAATCTCAGGCCAGCAACCCGACTAAGCCAAGGTTTTGCCGATTGATTGCGCCCCATCCAAGAACATTGCATTCGGGCTTTGGTCTTCGATGCGCGGCGGTCGAAGGCCTCGGTGCCAAGGACGCCGGCGAAGTCCGGCGCCTTCGGAGTCCTGGCCTCAGAAGGCAGCGGAGGGCGGGTGTCAGGATGAGTTGGCCGTGCCATCGCCTGAAGGTCCGAGACCGAAGGCGGGTATTGAAGCAACTTTCTTTGGTCACTTTCTTTGGCGCAGCAAAGAAAGTGACCCGCCAGCCGGGGCGGAATCCCGGCGGCCTCTTGATGAGTAATCCAGCATGACCATGCAACAAAAACTCTGGACCCCTTACGCCTGGCTCAACGGCCGCTGGCAAGACAACGTCCTTCTCGAAATCGACAGCGCCGGCCGCTGGCAAGCCATCACGCCGGGCGTTCCGCAACCGGCGGATGCCCGGGCGCTCAAGGGCCCGGTGCTGCCACCCCTGGTGGACGCCCACAGCCACGCCTTCCAGCGCGCCATGGCCGGCCTCGCCGAAACGCGCGACAGCGACAGCGACGACTTCTGGAGCTGGCGGGAGGCCATGTACGGGGTGGCGCTGAGCATCCAGCCGGACGAGCTCAAGAGCGTGGCGACGCGGCTTTACAAAGAGCTGCTGCGCGGGGGCTACACACAGGTGTGCGAGTTCCACTACCTGCAGCATCAGCCCGATGGAAAGCCGTACGAGGATGAGCTGGCCTTGACCTGGGCGCTGGTGGAAGCCGCCCAGGACGCGGGCATTGGCCTGACGATGTTGCCGGTGCTCTACGCCCACCAGGGCTTTGGGGTGAAGGGCTTGAAGGACACGCAGCGCCGCTTCAAGACCGATGCCGATTGGGTGTTCCACGCCCAGCGGCGCATCAATGCTCAAGCCAGTGCCACGCTGAACGCCGGCGTGGCTTTTCACTCGCTGCGCGGGGCACACGCCGAGGATATCTCGGCGCTGATGAAACGCTTGGGGGAGGCCGACCTGCCCATCCACATCCACGCCGCCGAGCAAACGGGCGAGGTGCGCGATTGCGTGGCCCAGACGGGCATGCGGCCCATCGAGTGGCTGTGCAAGGCGCAGGGTTTGGATGCGCGCTGGCAGCTGGTGCACGCCACGCACGCAGAAGCCTTCGAGGTGGAGTTGTTGGCGCAGCAGGGCGCGGGCGTGGTGATCTGCCCGACGACCGAGGCCAACCTGGGCGACGGCCTGGCACCGCTCGCCGGCTACCTGGATGCCGGTGTGCCGTTGACGGTGGGCAGTGACTCCGAAGTGGGGCGCGAGTGGCGCGAGGAGCTGCGCTGGTTGGAGTACGGCCAGCGCCTGGTCAAACGCCAGCGCAATGTGGCCAGCCAGCCTGGCAAGCAGGCGAGCAGCGCGGCACGGTTGTTCGACGCCATGCTGGCCGGTAGCGCCCGCGCAGCGGGCTTCGCGCAATGGGGTTTGCAGGCGGGGGCACGGGCCGATTGGCTGGTGCTGGACCCGGCTGCCGAGGGGCTGGAAGGCGTGCCGCTGGCGCGCCGGCTGGACGCCCTGGTGTTTGCCAGCGCCGGGCCGCTGTGGGCCGAGATCGGGGTGGCCGGGCGGGTGGTAACGCCGGCGCCCTGAAAGCCCGCTTGTCCGTCAGCCCTCGATGGGGCGGCTCGTCCGGGACCAGCGCCTCGCGCCGTCAGGCGCTGCGCAGCCTGAAGACCATCACCGCGCGACTGAGTTCGTCGGCCTGCTGCCGCAGGCTGGCGGCTGCCGCCGCTGACTCTTCCACCAGCGCCGCGTTTTGTTGCGTCATTTCGTCAAGTTGCGAAATCGACTGACCGATTTGATTGATGCCGGCGCTTTGCTCGGACGTGGCGTTACTGATCTCGGACACGATGGCGCTGACCCGGTCGATGGAGGCATTGATCTCGGCCATGGTTTGGCCCGCGCGCTGAACGAGTGCCGATCCGCTGTCCACCGCTTCGCCGCTAGAGACGATCAGGGATTTGATTTCTTTGGCCGCTTCGGCGCTGCGCTGGGCCAGGGTGCGAACCTCGCCGGCCACCACCGCGAACCCCCGCCCTTGCTCGCCCGCGCGGGCGGCCTCGACTGCGGCGTTCAACGCCAGGATGTTGGTCTGGAAGGCGATGCCGTCGATGACGGAAATGATGTCGCTGATCTTGTTGGAAGACGCGCTGATGCGCCCCATGGTTTCGACCACTTGGGTGACCACTTGCCCGCCGCGCTGGGCCACCTCGGCCGATTCGCGGGCCAACTGATTGGCTTGACGGGCGGACTCGGCGTTGTGATTGACGCTGGCCGTCAGTTCATCCATGGCGGATGCCGTGGACTGCAGGTTGGAGGCTGCTTGCTCGGTGCGGGTGCTCAGGTCTTGGCTGCCGGCCGCCACCTCTTGTGCGGCCGTGGCGATGCTTTCGGTGTTGCTGCGCACGTTACCGACCACGTCCAGCAGGGACTCCTGCATGGACTGCACCCCCCGCATCAATGCGGCCGCCTCGTCCGTTCCACGGGCCTCCACGGGTTCGCTCAAGTCACGCTGTGCAATGCGCTCGGTGGCCCGCATGACCTCTGAAAGTGGGGCCAAGATCGAGCGCAAATTGAAGGCGGTGTAAACGCCGATGACGGCAATGCCTCCCACCAGAATCAGCAGCAAATCTCGGCGTACTTGTGCGGCCCGGTCTTTGAGTGTCGCTACTTCTTCGGCCGAGTGCTTATCGATGAGCGTAGTGAGCTCGCCGAGTTCCTTGTCGATAGCCCGAACGGGGGCCTTGATAGGTTCTGTCGCCTTGTTGGCGCTGACCGTGTCTGTGAACTCACCTTTCGCAACGCGCTCGCCAATGCCCTCGAATCCCTGGCGATAGGCCTGCAGTTGCTCGGCGATCTTGAGGGGCATGGCTTTGGCATCTGGGGCGATGTCGAGTGCCGCAATGGCCTTGAGGCCCTTGTCAACCTTCTCGTAGGTCTCACTCCAATCCTTGCGGTATTTTTCGACAGCTTTGGGATTGTCGAAATTGATGAGCAGGTCTTTCTCATACCGCCTGAGATTGCCAACACCGGCACGAACCCCGGCCAGTTGGGTTAGGGACTCCACGTCGTTGTCGATGTAGTGAGAGAACTTGTTGGTGGCCTGGGTGAGGCCCCAAAGTCCATCGCCGCCCACCACCACCATGCCGAGCATGGCCAGACCGGCCAAAAAGTAGAGTCGAGCTTTGATCGAGTACTGTCGCAAGTCCACACCGTTCTCCTAAATGGGCTTGAAGCCAACGCAATCTTCCCAAAGCTCCAACGCTATGCCACCCCGTTGAATTGGGGGCGGGTGAACCCTAATCGGGCTAGCTCACAAAGGCCCTCAGGTTCTGCGCCAGCCGCTCGCGCGATTCGGCGTGCACGTACATCATGTGCCCGGCGGGGAAGTGTTCGACCTGAATCTGCGGCCGCAGGTGCGGGCGCAGGCCCATGTGGGCCAGGCTGTGCAGCGCGGCCCCCGGCGGGGTGGCGAGGTCCAGGTCCCCACACACCACCAGCACGCGCAACTCCGGCTGGTGGTGCAGGGCTTGGCGCAGCAGGTCGCTGGTGTTCAGGTATTGGTTTTCAATGCCCTTCCAGCCCCACGTTTTGTAGAGCGGGGCCAGCAGGTGGTAGGGCGCGTCGCCGCTCCACCCAAGCTGTTCCTTGAGGATGCGCTGCATGCCGACGCGATAAGCGCCGGCCAGGTTGGTGTAGCTCGGGTCGTCTTCGGCCTTCTCCCCGGCATCGTCTAGGTCATGGCCGACAAAACGGCTGTCGAGCCGGCCGACGACCTCCCCGCGATCGCGCAGCAGTTCTTTGAAAAAGCGCTCGTCGGTGACGCGCAGTCGGCAGCGTTCCACAAACGCGGCTTCCAGCCCGGTCAATTGGGCGTACTGCTGCGCCACCTTGCGCTGCTGGGCGCCTGCGAGTCGGTCGCCCAAGAGCAGGGCCTGCGCATAGGGGCCGAGCGCGAAGTTTTCGGCCTCACGCACGACCTCTTGCAGGGTCAGGGCCTGTAGTTTGGGCGAGAGCTTGTGGTGGTACCACGCGGTGGCCGCGTAGGTGGGGAAGAAGGTGATGTGCGGCAAGTCGTTGCCGCGGTCAAAGGCAAAGGTTTGGAAGTCCATGGCGGGGGAGACCAGGACCACGCCATTGAGCATCAGCTCGCACTTTTCCTGCAATTGACGCGCCAGAGCAGCCGCCCGGGTGCTGCCGTAGCTTTCGCCCAGCAGGTATTTGGCGCTGCCCCAGCGGCCCTCACGGCTCAGGTACAGGCGCATGAACTCGGCAATGGCGTCCAAGTCCCGTTGGTAGTCATGGAACTCGGTCTCTTTTTGCCCTTCGGCCATGCGCGAGTGGCCGGTGCCCACCGGGTCGATGAACACCAGGTCGGCGTGGGTCAGCAGCGTGTCGGCATTGGCTTCGAGGGCATAGGGCGGTGCGCCGCAGTAGCCCATGTCATCGGACACCACGCGCTGGGGCCCGAGCAGGCCCAGGTGCAGCCACACGCTGCTCGAGCCCGGCCCGCCGTTGAGCGCAAACACCAGCGGACGGTTGGGCTCCGAGTCGATCAGTGTGTAGGCCGTGAAAAACACCTGGGCGCGCAGCGGCTCGCCCTGTCGGACCCCGTCTTTGAGCTCGGGCTCGCGCAGCGGCAGCAGGCCGGCCACGGCCCGGTAGCGCAACGTGCGGCCGCCCACTGTCAGCTCATGTTCGCGCTCGACGCGCTGTTCGACCAGGGCTGGCGCCGCCGTGGGCGCAGGGGCTGCAGAAGGGGTCACGCTGTCGCTCATCTCAGGCCTTTCGCATCAGGGTGCTCTTGCCAAAGAGCGATTCGATCAAATCCACGGCCAGCAGGGCCGTGCGGTTCTTTTCGTCCAGCGCGGGGTTGAGCTCCATGACATCCAGCGAGGCCAGGCGCCCGGTGTCTGCAATCATTTCCATGCAGAGCTGGGCTTCACGATACGTGGGGCCGCCGGGGACGGTGGTGCCCACGCCGGGGGCGATGGCCGGGTCCAGGAAATCCACGTCGAAACTGACATGCAGGTGCGTGTTGGCGTCCATCGTGGCCAGGGCCAGTTCCATGCTCTGGCGCATGCCTTGCTCGTCGATGTAGCGCATGTCAAAGACTTCGAGCTCTTGCTCGTGCACAAAACGGCGTTCGCCTTCGTCCACGCTGCGAATGCCAATTTGGCGCACCCACTTGGGGCTGATCGCTGGGCTTTGCTCCGAGAAGCCACCAATGCGCACCAACTCGGGGGCGCCGAAGCCGCACAGGGTCGCCACGGGCATGCCGTGGATGTTGCCGCTGGGGGTCAGGGCCGAGGTGTTGAAGTCGGCGTGCGCATCCAGCCACAGGATGCGCAGCTTCTTGCCCGCCGCGCGGCAGTGGCGCGCCACCGCGCTGATGGACCCGATGCCCAGGCAGTGGTCGCCTCCCAGCAGGATGGGCATGCGGCCCGCCTGCAATTCGGCGTAGACCCCGTCGTGCACCGCTTGGTTCCAGGCCACCACTTCGCTCAGGTGGCGGTAGCCGTCCACGGGGGGCAGCCAGGGGTTGTGGGGGCCGCTGAGGTTGCCGCAATCCTTCACGTCCACGCCCCGGGCCTGCAAGGCCGGGCCAATGCCGGCCACCCGCAAGGCTTCAGGCCCCATGGAAGCACCTCGCGCGCCGGCACCGATGTCGGTCGGAGCGCCAATCAAAGAAACGGAACGCATCGCAGTCATACCCACAGTCTCCAAAGTCTCAAACCGGGCATTGCGCCCCGGCGGTCAAGTCGTATTCGTGTTGCAGCACAGCCCAGGCTTCTTCAGCCGAGTCGACGAAGCGGAACAGTTTGTCATCGCCCTCGCTGATCATGCCGGTCTCGATCAGGGCCTCGAAGTTCAGAACCTTTTCCCAGAACGCACGGCCGAACATCAGCACTGGGCGCTGGCGGCACTTGCCAGTTTGAATCAAGGTGAGGGCTTCAAACAGCTCGTCCAAGGTGCCAAACCCCCCGGGAAAGCACACCAATGCCACCGATCGCATCAGGAAATGCATCTTGCGCATCGCAAAGTAGTGGAAGCGGAAGCAGAGCTCGGGCGTGATGTACGGGTTGGGGTATTGCTCGTGGGGCAGCACGATGTTCAAACCGATGCTCTTGCCTCCGGCCTCATAAGCACCGCGGTTGCCCGCTTCCATGATGCCGGGGCCCCCGCCGGTCACCACATAAATGGGCGTGTCACAGCGCTGGGTTTCGCGCGTCACGATTTCGGCCAGTCGGCGCGCTTCCTCGTAATAGGCGCTCATGGCCAGGGCGTTTTCCGCCCGTTTTTCTCCTGCGGGGTCGCGGGCAGCTTGGGCCGCCGCCAATTCGGCCCGCGCTTTGTCGGGGGCGGGAATGCGCGCGCTGCCGAACATCACCAGCGTGGCCTCAATGCCTTGCTCCTGCTGAACCAACTCGGGCTTGAGCAACTCCAATTGCATGCGCACGGGGCGCAGCTCATCGCGAAGCAGGAAGCCGGGGTCCGCAAAAGCCAGTCGGTAGGTGTCCGCCTCAGCCAGTCGATCCAGCGGGGGGGGCGCCAAGCGCAACTCTTCTTCGGCGCTGGGGAAATTGCGTTCCTTGAGGTCACGACGGGGCGACATGGCGGTACTCCTGCAGTTCAACCCCAAGGGGGCGACCTGAGCATAGATCAGGGGTGGGCGGTGCTGGCCCGATGGGGTGCGCACACCGGACAGTTGGCGCTGGCTTGAACGCCCACCTGGTCGGTTTGACAGTTTTGTCCATCAAAAAGCCACAAGCGACCGGCCAAGCCACTGCGCAAACCGGCCAAGAGCTTGAGGGCCTCAGCCGCCTGAAGGGTGCCCGCAATCCCCACCAGCGGTGCAAAAACGCCCTGCGTGGCGCAATGGGTGTCTTGCACGGGGGCCTCGGGGGGAAACAAGCAGGCATAGCACGGGCACTGGGCTGCGGCCGGGTCGTAGACCGATGCCTGGGCATCCCAACCCACGCCGGCCGCCCACACCAGGGGTTTGCCGGCGGCCACGCAGGCGGCATTCACCGCTTGACGGGTGCGAAAGTTGTCGCTGCAGTCCAGCACCACCTGGGCATGTGCCACCCACTGCGGCAGGTTCTGGGCATCGGCCCGGGTGTGCAGGGCGGTGACGCGCAAATCCGGGTTGAGGGCGTGGATCGCGCTCTGTGCCGAGCCCACCTTGCTCCACCCCACCCGGGCGTCGGCGTGGGCGATTTGCCGCTGCAGGTTGCTGAGTTCGACCGTATCGGGGTCAACGACGGTGATGTGCCCCACCCCTGCGCTGGCCAAGTAAAGCAGCGCTGGGGAGCCCAGACCGCCGGCCCCAATCACGAGGGCGTGGCTGCCCAGCACGCGCTCCTGGGCTTCGACCCCCCATTCGTTCAGCAGCAGGTGCCGCGCGTAGCGCAGCAACTGGGTGTCCGTCAGCTCGGCTGGAGCGCCACTCACTTCGCGGCTTGCGGCGCTTCGGCCTTACGTTCCAGGGGGGCTTTGGACACCACCACGGGCTTGCCCTTGAGCTGATTCAGCGCTTGCTGCAAGGGCCAGTCGGCGTCGCCGCCGAACTCCGGCAGGGGCTTGAGCGGCTCGGTGCGCTTGGCAAGCTCTTCCTCAAGGCGGCGACGCTCGGCTTCGCGGGCCTTGGTCTCCTCGGACTCGGCAGCGGTGTTGCTGCTGCTGAGGTGCTTTTCCAGGTCCGCTTCCCGCGTGCGCAGGGCCCCAATGATGTTGCCTTCGGCGGTCTCGTCGATGGCGACGTCCGGAACGATGCCTTTGGCCTGAATCGAACGGCCACTGGGCGTGTAGTAGCGCGCCGTTGTTAACTTGACGGCGGTGTCGGGGCTGAGTTGCCGGACGGTCTGGACCGAACCTTTGCCAAAGGTCTGGGCCCCCATGATGGTGGCGCGCTTGTGGTCTTGCAGTGCGCCCGCCACGATTTCACTGGCCGAGGCCGACCCCTCATTGACCAACACCACCAGCGGGACGGTCTTCAGGGCGGGTGGCAGCTTGCGGATGAAGTCGGCGCCGCGACGGGCATAGTGTTCAGGAGTGGCGCGGTAGCTGAACCGGGACTCCGGCAACTGGCCGTTGGTGGACACCACCTCCACCCCTGAGGGCAAGAACGCGGCGCTGACCGCAATGGCCCCTTCGAGCACGCCGCCCGGGTCACTGCGCAGGTCCAGCACCAAGCCCTTCAGCTTCGGGTCTTGGGCGTACAACTCGCCCAGTTTCTTGGCGAAATCCTCGACGGTGCGTTCTTGAAAGGCCGAAATGCGCACCCAGCCGTAGCCCGGCTCAACCATCTTGGCGCGCACGGACTGCATGCGGATTTCTTCGCGCACGATGGTGACCGGGAAGCTGCGGCTTTCTGCCTTGCGGAAGACGCTCAGATTGACTTTGGTGGCGGGCTCGCCGCGCATCCGCTTGACCGCCTGTTCCAGCGTGAGCCCCTTGACGGGCGTGTCGTCAATGCGGGTGATGAGGTCGCCGCTCTTGAGGCCCGCCCGGAAGGCTGGGGAGCCTTCAATCGGCGAGACGATGCGCACCAACCCGTCTTCCATGCCGATTTCAATGCCCACCCCGACAAACTTGCCCGAGGTGCCTTCTTTGAACTCGGCAAACGACTTTTTGTCAAAAAACACGGAATGCGGGTCCAGCCCCGTCACCATGCCCGAAATGGCGTCGTTGATGAGCTTCTTCTCATCCACGGCCTCGACATATTCCGCTTTGACCAGGCCAAACACGGCCGCCAGTTGTTGCAGCTCTTCCAAGGGCAGGCCGCCCTGCGTGGCGCGGGCGTTGGCACTCAATTGAAGCGTGGCCAGCGCCCCGGCGACGGCGCCGACGCTGATCCAACCAAAAACCTTTAATTTGGCGCCCATGGCGTCCCTTTCTCCGCGGCGCAGGGGCCGCAAACTGCTGCAGGTTCAGTATAGGCAGTGGCTACATGCGCACCGCCCGAACACAGGGGCGAACCTGGGGCCAATTACACGCCATTCAAGCTGGGGTGGCGAAGGTCACCACATGGTCGACCTGGGTGCGGATGCCGATCCACTCGCCCACGTGGTGGTTGTGGTGAGAGGGCACGGTGGCCACTAGGCGCGTGCCATCTTGGAGGCGCAGGGTGTACAGGAATTCCGCACCGCGGAAAACCTTGTGCTCAATACAGGCTTGGACGGGGGCGTCATCGTCGTGCACCACGTCGTCGGCCCGGAGCAAGACTTCGCAGCGGCCATCGGGGTAGGCACTGGGCACCGGGCAGTCTTGCGCGTTGTCCAGCAGGCCCAACGCCGTGCGGACTTGCGCCCCGTGCTCGCCCTCCAAGTGACCGGGTAAGAACACGCCATGGCCGATGAAGCGCGCCACAAACCGGGTGGCGGGCCGGTGGTAGACGGTATAGGGCTCGTCCCACTGCTCCAGATGGCCGGACTGCATGACGCCCACGCGGTCACCGATGGCAAACGCTTCGGCCTGGTCGTGGGTGACAAAGAGGGCGGTGGTGTGGCTGGCTTTCAGGATGGCACGCAAGTCTTGGGACAGCGACTCCCGCAAATCCACATCCAAGCTCGAAAAGGGTTCGTCGAGCAAGAGCAAGGCGGGCGCGGGCGCCAAGGCCCGGGCCAAGGCCACCCGCTGCTGCTGCCCCCCCGAAAGCTGGTGCGGCATGCGCTTGTGGGCATGCTCCAGCCCCACCAGAGCCAGCATTTCATCCACGCGGGCTTGGCGCGGCGCCGGGGGCAGGTGGCGCAGGCCAAACGCGACGTTGTCGGCCACGCTCAAGTGGGGGAAGAGGGCGAAGTCTTGAAAAACCAAGCCCACACGACGGTCCTCGGGCGGCCGATGGACGTTCTGGCTGGCGACGGCCAGAGCCTCGCCGCCCAAGTGAATACTGCCGCTGTGCAGGCGCTCCAGGCCGGCAATGGCCCGCAACAACGAGGTCTTGCCACAGCCCGACGGGCCAATGAGCACCCCAATTTCGCCTCGGCCCAAGCGCAGCGACGCGTTTTGAACTGCCGCGACGGCGCCCCCCTTGTGGGTGTACTGCAGATTGACTTGATCCAGCGTCAGAAACATGCGGCCATGATAATGACTGGATGCAAATGCACCTTGTTCTCATTTGTTGATGCAGCGCACACTGGGTTGGATTTGGGCCGCGGTGGGTCTGGGCTTGGCCTTGCCCGTCCTGACGGTCATGGGCGCCTGGGCGAGCTTGGACGCGGCGGGTTGGGCTCAGTGGCGCCACTTGGCGGACACGGTGCTGTGGGGGTATTTGAGCCAGTCCACGCTCTTGACGGTCGGTGTGGCCGCGGGCTCGGTGGCCCTGGGGGGCGGTGCGGCCGCGCTGGTGAGTTTGTTTCGGTTCCCGGGGCGCCGCTGGTGGGATGTGGCGCTGCTCTTGCCGATGGCCATGCCGGCCTACGTGGCGGCTTATGCGTACACCGATGCGCTGCAATTCAGCGGGCCGGTCCAGGTGGCGCTGCGTCAGCAATTGGGACTGCAAGGGGCACTGTGGGGCGATGTGCGCAGCCTGCCAGGCGCCATGTTGCTTTTCAGCGTGTGTCTTTACCCCTATGTCTACCTGCTCACGCGAACGGCGCTGTCGGAGCGTGCGGGCCCGTTGATGGAGGCGGCTCGGCTGTTGGGTGCGGGCGTGTGGCGGCGCATGGCCACCGTGGCGCTGCCGCTGGCGCGACCTGCCTTGGTGGCCGGTATGGCACTGGCGCTGATGGAAACGCTGGCGGATTACGGGGTAGGCAGCTACTTCGGGCTCAGCACCCTGACCACCGGCGTGTACAAGGCCTGGCTGGTGCAGGGCGACCGGTTGGCTGCGGCCCAACTGGCATCCCTCTTGCTGCTTGCGGTCAGCCTCTTTTTGGCGCTGGAGCAGCGCGCGCAAGCGCAGTTGCGGTTTGCGGGCCCCCGGGCCCAGAGTCGGGCCGAAGATTCAGCCCAGGGCCTGACCCTCTTGCGTGGGCACCGCGCCTGGCTTGCCAATGCCCTGTGCGCGCTGCCGGTCACACTGGGATTCTTCTTGCCCGCCGGTTGGTTGGCCCGCATGGCCTGGCAAAGCCATGTTTCGGGCGAAGGGGCTCAGGCCTGGGCTCGCTACCCCGAATGGGCCTTGACCAGCTTGAAACTCGCGCTGCTGGCGGCCGTGTTGACGGTGGCGTTGGCTGTGGCCCTGGCGGTGTCGCGCCGCCTGCAAACCGATCCGGCGGCCCTGCCGACGCGGCTGATGTCGGCGGTCAATCGGCTGCTTGGCCTGGGCTACGCCGTCCCCGGAGCCGTGATCGCCGTGGGCCTGCTGCTGCCCATTGGCTGGGTGCAGACCGTGTGGCCCCAGGCGGCTCCGCTCATGACGGGGACGGCGCTCGGGCTGCTGTGGGCCTACACCGTTCGCTTTGGCGGTGTGGCCTTGCAGTCCATTGACGCGGGGTTCGCCCGCATTCCAGGCAGTTTGGACGAAAGTGCCCGCATGCTGGGGGCTTCCAACTGGCGCTTGGCGCGCGAGGTGCACGCACCGCTGCTGTCTCGCGCCACACTGGCTGCCGCGTTGCTGGTGTTTGTGGACGTCATGAAGGAGCTGCCCGCAACCCTGGTACTGCGCCCCTTTGACAGCGATACGCTGGCCGTGGTCGCCTACCAGCTGGCACGGGATGAGCGATTGGCCGAAGCCGCCGCGCCCGCGCTCGCCATCGTGGCCGTCGGGCTGGTGCCAGTGGCCCTGCTGTGGCGCGCCATGCGATTCAAGTGACGATGCGGGCCTGGGGGTTGTTGGCCCCGCCAGCAGGAATCGAACCTGCATCTGACCCTTAGGAGGGGTCCGTTCTATCCATTGAACTATGGCGAGCGATCGGGCGGTCGGCCCGGAAGCGGCAAAGCCCGGGTGGACCGGGCTTTGAGCGGGCCAGCCGCACGGGGCGGTGGCAAGGTGGGTTGACGAGCCTTACCCCCGGCACTGGTTGCAACGCTGAGGGCTGCTTGGTTCCCCACCTGACCCGGTTGGGCGCGCTCCCATGCGGGGAGGCCCGTCAGCGCGCATTCTATGCGGAGAGCGTGCTGCTTTTGCCGCTCAGCGCAGTTGCAGGTCGGCGTCGGAAAACTCGATGCCCAGCGGCTCGATGAGCAGGCGCTTGGCCCCCGCTTCGACTTGGCCGGCGTGCCATGCGGCGATGCCGCAGTCCTGCGCGACCTTGACCACCGCCTCAGCTTGCGCGGCCGGCACGAAGAGGGCAAAGCCCGCGCCCATGTTGAGCGTGGAGTAGGCCTCGCGGTCATCCAGGTGGCACTCCCGCTGCATGAAGCGCAGCACCGGCGGCACGGGGGGGACGGTGTGGATGCGGTAGGTCAGTTGGCCCGGGTGACGCAACAGTTTGCGCCAGCCGTGGCCGGTGACGTTCGCGCTGTAGTGCACGGTCAGCCCTGCCTTAAACAACGCCTCGGTGACGGGCGAGTACAGCGGCGTGGGGGCCAGCAAGGCGGCGCCGTAGGTCAGGCCCGGCTCAATCTCGGTCAAGTAGCCCTGGGGCAGGCGCTCCGCCAGCTTGCGTGCCAGCGATAAGCCATTGGCATGGATGCCGCTGGCGGCCAGCAGCACGATGGCGTCGCCGGCGCCCAATCGGTCGCCCACCGACAGTCGGCTTTTGGGGTTGATGAGGCCGGTGCAAGAGGCGGCCAGGTCGATGCGATCGTTCTCCACGATGCCAGCCAGCGCTGGGGTCTCACCGCCACCCCAGGCCACGCCGCAGGTGTCACACGCGGCCTTCCAGCCGGCCACCAGGGCCTGGGCACGCGGGGCATTGCCAAACCAGTCGCTGCCGCCGGCGGCCCAATAGGCTTGCACCACCAGCGGCGTCGCGCCCACGGTGATCAAGTCGTTCACCGCCATGGCGATGGTGTCCTGGGCAATCGCGTCGTAATGGCTTTGGCCGGTGAGGCGCGCCATTTCATCGGCGACCAGGGTCTTGGTGCCCAAGCATTCCACGATCGAGGCCATGTAGAAGGGGCCCACATCCACCACGTAGGCCGACTCGCCGCGCGAGGCCTGCACCTCGCTGAACCCATGGCCGGCGAGTTGCGCGGCGGTACTGGCGGCCGCGCGCTGGGCGCTCACCTTCAGGGGGTCGATCAGGTCGTAATTGACGCCGGCTTGGTCGTAGGTGAGGGGCGTGGTTTGGCTCATGGGCGTGCAGGGGCGTGTGCGCGAAAACCCGCGATTGTCTCAGGCGCCGCTGGTGCCGGCCGCGCGGCGCGGCGTCTCGGGCATTCCCGCGGCGGGTCACCCTCGGCTATCCTGGTTTCATGCACCCGCTTCTGGTCATGAACCGCTTCAATCGCCGAGCCGCAGCCCGCATCGCGGGGGTGACCGTGCTTTTGGTCGCGATCGTGGCACCGTTGGCGTGGTGGGTTGCGCGGGCCAACGCTGAAAGCGAAGTGGTGTCCTTGGCGGTGGAGGAGTCCAACCGGTTGTTGCGCCACTATGGCGCGGCCGACTGGTCCGCGGCCAACGCGGCCGTGGCCGCTCAGGTGGCGGTGATGAACTTGTCGGGCGGGTTTTTTGACATTGCCGAGATCTACGACGCTGGCGGAGCCAAACTCGCCGAATCCCTGACGCCGCTGGGCGAATCGGTTGAAAAACTGATGCCAAACCACGGCAGGCCGGCCTATGCAGCGGCCTCGTACGAAAGCCTCACGGTCGGGGCCGATCATTGGGCTTTGCGGGTGTTCATCCCGTTGCGCTCGCCCACGTCGCAGCAGCTCAGTGGTTACTTTGAAGGCGTCCGCATCGTGCCCGCCTGGCAGCGCCAAAGTGTTCAGGCCGCAGCCGTGAAGTTGGCGGCGATCGTGGGCTTGAGTGCGTTGCTGTGCGGCGCGGCCATCTACCCCATCGTGGTCACCTTGTCGGCTGAGAACGAACGCAAGACGCTGGAGGTGTTGGACTCGCATATTTCCATGATGGAGGCCCTGGGGCGTGCCATCGCCAAGCGGGACTCCGACACGGGCGCGCACAACTACCGGGTGGCCTGGATTGCGGCCCGTATTGGGGAGGAGTTTGGGCTGACCGGGAGTGCGATGCAGGCGTTGATTGCGGGCAGCTTCTTGCACGATGTCGGCAAGATCGGCATTGCCGATGCCATCTTGCTGAAGCCGGCGCGCTTGGATGACGCAGAAATGGCCCTGATGCGCACCCATGTCAGCCAGGGCGAGGAAATCGTGACGGGCATGGGGTGGCTGGATGGCGCCAACGAAGTGGTTGCGGGCCACCACGAAAAGTGGGATGGCACGGGCTACCCACGGCGCCTGGCGGGGGAGGCCATTCCACTGTCGGCGCGCATCTTTGCGGTGGCCGATGTGTTCGATGCCCTCTCGTCCAAGCGGCCCTACAAAGAGCCCTTGCCCTTTGGTCAAGTGATGCAGATCCTGCGCCAGGACTCGGGCCGCCACTTCGACCCGGCGGTGATGGCGGTTTTTGAGCGCCTGTCGGAAGAAATCGGACAGGCCCTCCAAGGCAGCACGGAACACAGCGCCCGACAGCTGCTCGAAGCGCAAATCCGCAAACACTTTGCCCAGTGAGGGCAGGTCGCCCAGGCGTGGGCCCGTGTGTGGGGGTTACAGCCCCAACTCTTGGGCCAAGTGAGCGGCGGCGTAAAGCTGTCGCAGCGCCACGCGAATGGCCGCCTGGTGAACCACGGTCGCCCGGTTGCCCCGCTCGTCGAAGGCAAAGCGTCCGGCCAGAGAGTCGAGATTGCCATCAAACACCACCCCCACCCAGTCGCCGTCTGCGTTGACCGCGGGCGAGCCGGAATTGCCTCCAATGATGTCGGCGGTGCAGATGAAGTTCAGGGGGGTTGAACCCGGCAGGTCGCGTCGCAGGGCGGCCAGTCGGGGCGCCAAGTCAAAGGGGGGCTTGCCTCCAAACCCATCATGGCGGGCCCACAAGCCATCCAAGGTCGTGAACCAAGGTTGGCGCTGTCCGCCGCTCACAACCTCCGCGACGCGGCCGAAAGACAGTCGTAGGGTGCCCGTGGCATCGGGCGGGCTGCCGTCGCCCAGGACCTTCCAGCGGGCCTGGGCCAGCGCATCGGCATTGGTGCGCAAGGGCTGGGTGACCTCCCGGGCATAGGCTTCGAGCACGGCGCGGCGCAGCGGATGCAACGCGCGGGCCAGCTGAATGAGGGGGTCGGCCACGCGCCCGAACTCGGCGGGCTTCAGGGCCAGCCAGCGGGCTCGTTGTTTGGCATCGCCCACCTGCGTGCCAGCCAGCCAGGCCTTCGCGGCCGCCTGCGCGGTGGGGTGGGGGCCCAACAGGGCCCGCACGAACGGGTCGGTGGCACCAAGGGCGGTGTGGGCGCGTTCGATGAAGGCCGTTAGGCGAAGCGTTTCCAGTTCGGCGTGAAACGGGTGGGGGGCACGCAGTTCCTCGGCGAGCTGGGAGGCGGTCGCGCCGTCATACGTTTCCAAGCGCTGGGCCGCCGGCCTTGCGGCCTCGGCCTGCAGTGCGGCGAGGGTGAGGGCATCGTCCAGCGCGGTGTTGTATTGGGGCTTCATGGCCAACAGCTCGCGGATCAGGCGTTGCTGTGCGCGAGCGGCTTGTTCGGCCACTTGCCAGGGGGCGTCCGATTCCGCTCGACGGCGCAACAGACCTTCCTCCTTTACCTTGGCTTCCCAAATTTCGAGATCTTTCAGCGCGGACCATTCCCCCCGTTTCGCTTTCAAGCCGTTTTCCAGCCCATTGATGGGTTCCAGCGCTTGGCGAGCCGACTCGGCATTGCGCGCGGCATAGCGGTGCAGCACGGCCTGTTCGTGCTCGGCGGTGGTGATTTCCGCGGGCAGT
The DNA here is from genome assembly GCF_016093295.1 of Inhella gelatinilytica. Taxonomy (GTDB): domain Bacteria; phylum Pseudomonadota; class Gammaproteobacteria; order Burkholderiales; family Burkholderiaceae_C; genus Inhella; species Inhella gelatinilytica. The sequence continues at coordinate 411,283 of NZ_JAEDAL010000002.1, forward strand.
TGGGCATCGCGCAAAGCGGTGAGTTGGGCCACCGTGAGCAATCGATCGGTGCGCCAAGGATGGCCCGGCACAAAGATCGCGTCGCCGAGCTTGGGGTTTTGAGCGGCCGGTCGCAGCCACTGCGCAGGCCGCCAGGGCTGCCCTTGGTGGTAAACACGCAGCAAGGCGAAGTCGAACGCAAAGCGCGGATAAGCAAAGTTGTCGTCATCGCCACCGAAATTGGCCGCCTGCGTCTCCGGCGCCATCACCAAGCGCAAATCGGTGAAACGCAGGTAGCGGTACTGCTGCTGCACCGCGCCACCATAAAGGGACACCAGTTCGCAGTGCTGCCCTTTGGGGCACTCGGCTTCCAGTTTTTGCAGCGCAGCACGTCGCCCGACGCTGTCGCTGGGCAACTCAACCGTCTGAATATCGAGCAGCAAGCGGGCGGTCATGCCCGGGCAGGGACGTTCATCCCTTCGTTCAGCGGCCACAAACCCTGCTGCGGCGAGATCGTTCTGGGCCGTGCTCAAGCGGTCGATGCAGTCGCTCACGACGTGGTGGTTGGTCAGCACCAGCCCGTCCTTGGACACAAAGCTGCCCGAGGCGCCGTCGAGGTTCAACGCCGCGCCTTGCAATTTGGCAACCCAGGCGGACGATGCTGGTTGCCCCAAATGGTCGGCCAGCGCTCGGTGGGGCAAGCGATCCAGGGGCCACATGCCATCGGCGGCATGAGCTGACGTCACCACGGACAACACAAGGGGCAGGGCGCGTAACAGCATGATGTGATCGGTACAACAGCAAGACGATCAGCATAGCCAGCCCCGACCCGGTGGCGCCTGCCTAGAATCCCGCCCTTACTTTCCGCACAGCCATGAGCGCACGAGTCCTCGCCCGCCACTACCGTCCGCGCCGCTTTTCTGAGCTGGTTGGGCAGGAACACGTCACCCAGGCGCTGGGCCACGCGCTGGCAACCGGGCGGCTGCACCATGCCTATTTGTTCACGGGCACGCGGGGCGTGGGCAAGACCACGGTTTCGCGGATCTTGGCCAAGGCGCTCAATTGCCAAGGCCCGGATGGCCAAGGGGGGGTGACAGCGGAGCCCTGCGGGGTGTGCGCGGCTTGCCGCGACATCGACGCCGGTCGCTTTGTGGATTACGTGGAACTCGACGCGGCCAGCAATCGGGGCGTGGAAGAGATTTCGCAGCTGCTCGATCAAGCCGTTTACAAGCCGGTTGTGGGCCGCACCAAGGTCTACATGATCGACGAAGTGCACATGCTCAGCACCCATGCCTTCAACGCCATGTTGAAGACGCTGGAGGAGCCGCCGGAGTACCTGAAGTTCGTGCTGGCTACGACGGATCCCCAAAAGGTCCCGGTGACCGTGTTGAGTCGCTGCCTGCAATTCAATTTGCGACCGCTGCCTCCCGCCCTGGTCGCGCAGCACTTGGGCACTGTGCTGGGGGCCGAGGGCATTGCCAGTGAGGCGGGGGCCTTGCGCTTGCTGGGGCGAGCTGCCCGCGGTTCGATGCGCGATGCCCTGTCCCTTACCGACCAAGCCATCGCCTATGGGGGCGGGCAGGTCGCGGAAAGCCAGGTCTTGGCCATGCTGGGTTCCACGCCCCGTGCTCAGGCGTTGCAGTTGCTGGAGGCGCTGGCCGGGGGCGATGCCCTGGCCTTGGTCCAGGGCGTCGACGGGTTGCGCTCGGCCGGGCACCACGCGCCCGGGGCGCTGGATGAATTGGCTCGCTGGCTGCAACTGATTGCGTTGGCCCAAGCCGCTCCGCAGGCGCTGGATGGCCAAGACCCCGACACCCCGGAGGCCCAGCGCTTGGCTGAAGCCTGGCCTGCCGACCTGCTGCAACTGGCGTATTCGCTCCTGCTCCAGGGGCGGGCCGAACTTCCGCTCAGCGCCGACGAGCACGCGGGGCTGCTGATGTTGCTCTTGCGCGTGTTGGCGTTCCGTCCGGCAGGCGACGGGCCCGCGCCCAGCGCCGCGGCCTTCAAGCGCAGCGAGCTCGCGGCCCGACTCAATGTGCCGGTACCAGCTGCGGCAGCCCAGGCGCCAGCCCCGGCGGCATCGGCCCCGGCGGTAACGGCGCACCGCCCGGTGGAACCCATCACGCCGGTTCAGCCCGTGCGGGTGCCGGAACCGGTTTCACCCGCATTGCCAACGCGTCCGGTGGCCCCGCGCCCCAGTCCGCCGCCTGCGGCGCCTCAAAGTGCTGCGCCGGTTCCGGCCGGGTCGGCGCAAGATGAGCCGCCGCCCTGGGTGGACCTACCGCCCCAGGACGAAGAAGGACCGAGTGCCGCGATGGAAGCGGAGCTTCCGGTGGATTTGGATCGGGCCGCGCCGGCGTTGGACGGGGCTCCGGCCGCTCCGGCTCCGGCGGCGCTGCAGCGCTCAGCCGCGGGCGATGGGGCTCCAGCCCTGGTGCCCACGCCGCTGGGCGCCGCCTGGGCGGCCCTGGTGGCGGATCTGCCCATCACCGCGTTGGCCCGTACCCTGGCCCTGCAGGCGCAATGTTTGCGTCTGGAGCAAGAAAGTTTGCCGTGGGTGGTTCACCTCCAAGTGACGACCGAGGCACTGGGCATGGCCCCCGGCCCTGCCAAACTGGAAGCCGCCCTGGCTGAAAAGGCGGGCGGGGTGGTGCAGCTGACCGTGGGCGTCGGCCCGGTGCAAGACAGCCCCGCGCTGCGTGACGCGGCAGCCAAGGCCGAGCGACAGCGCCAGGCCGAAAGCGACGTGGCCGAATCCCCTGAATTTGCGGCGCTCAAGCGCCATTTCGAAACCGCGCGCATCGTGCCTGGCTCGGTGCGCCCGCTGGATAGTTAAGAAGGACCCCATCATGATGAAGAACCAACTGGCCGGCTTGATGAAGCAAGCCCAGGCCATGCAAGACAACCTCAAGCGCGCGCAAGAAGAACTGGGCAGCATCGAGGTCGAGGGTCAGAGTGGCGCCGGTCTGGTCAAGGTCACCATGACCTGCAAGCATGACGTGCGCCGTGTGCAGATCGACCCCAGCCTGCTGGCGGACGACAAAGACATGCTGGAAGACCTGGTGGCCGCCGCCTTCAACGACGCCGTGCGCCGCGCGGCTGAAACGAGCGAGGCGAAGATGTCCAAGCTGACCGCCGGCCTGCCGTTGCCCCCGGGCATGAAATTCCCCTTTTAAGTCATTGGTCTGCCTACTGCGCCGCCCGATTTGGCGCCTGCAGTGCTCACCGCACGCCAGTGCGGTTCCGCGCTTCGACGCCAACTCGGGCCGCTCGCTACGGCATCCCAACGACTTAAACCGATCCAAGGGTTTTAATGGCCGCGCTCGATCAGCTTGTTGAAGCCCTGCGGCGCCTGCCGGGGGTGGGGCCCAAGAGTGCCCAGCGCATGGCCTACCACCTGCTGCAGCACGACCGCGCGGGCGCGCAGCAACTCATCGCGGGGCTGACCGAGGCCTTGGCACGGGTGCAGACCTGCACGCGCTGCCATGGGTTTTCGGAGGCGCCGGTGTGCGCCGTGTGCAGCGATGGCACGCGCGATCTCGGCTTGCTCGCCGTGGTCGAAAGCCCTGCCGACCAGGCGGTGCTGGAGCGCAGCGGCAGCTACCGCGGTTACTACTTCGTGCTGGGCGGACGGGTCAGCCCCCTCGATGGCCGGGGCCCCAAGGACATCGGCGGCGAGGCCCTGATCGCGCGGGCCCTGGACGGCGGGGTGCGCGAGGTCATCCTGGCCACCAGCTTCACCGCCGAGGGCGAGGCCACCGCCTATTTGCTGGGTGAGGCGCTGAAGTCCCGCGGCCTGTCCGTCACCCGGCTCGCCCGCGGCGTGCCCGTGGGCAGCGAACTGGAATTCGTCGACCTGGGCACCCTGGCCCACGCCCTGGCGGATCGGCGCTGAGATGCGGGCCCTGCGCTGGCGCCGTTGGTTGATCGCGGCGGGATTTGTGGCCTTGCTGCTGATCACGATTGCCGTCGTGCTTGGCCCCGCTACCCCCGAGGACCGGGCGGCGTATGCGCCCAAGCCGGTCTGGTCGGTGGAGCCGGCTGCAGCCGCTACGCCCGCCGCTGCGGCCAGCGCGGCAAATACCAGTACCGAAACACCCGCTGTGCGTTGGCGCGAGGCCTACCGCCGCAACTACAGCCTGACGCTGCGCCAGCGGGTGCATCAGGCGCGGGTGAGTGGGGCGTTGCAGGACATCGTTGCCACCTACCAGATGGCGCGGGAGTGTGACGATCAGGCGCAGTTTGCAACCCTCGCCATCCGCTCAGGGTCGTCCTATGCCGAACTCGCCAAAGGGTGGACGGCTGCTCAGCGGGAGCGAGTTCAGCGATATGTTGAGCGATGTGAGGGTGCGAGGGAGGCGCGAAAGGGGGAGTTCCGTCTGCTAGATGCCGGCCCGGACTCGAAGGCGGCAGTGCTGCTGATTCGAGTATTTCGGGGGCAGACCCTGAAAGCGGAGGAGCGATTGGCGGCGATCGCGTTTGCGCAGTCGCAAGGGTCGGCAGCGCTGCTTGCGGGGGTAATGCCTCACGTCTGGACGGTTCCGTTTGACTGGATCGGTTGGTCCAGCAGTACCTTGCTTGAGGGGCAAGCCGACGACGCCATGTTGCACAAGGCGTTGGCGCTTGCGGCCTGCCAAGAGATCGGGAACTGCGAGCAGGCGGCGCAGGAAAATTTCCTCTGCGTAGGCGGCATTGGCTGTGTGGACGACGAGCGCCGGTGGGCGGAGACCCACCTGTTGGCCAGCGCCCATTTGAGGGTGAAAGTTTTTCAACCGCACGATTTGGAGGACTGGGCTCGGCGATTTGAGAACCTCGAGCGCTGGATGGTTGCTCAGGGGCTGAGTCCCGCGCAAATACGCGAGATGCGTCGCTACGTTCTTCCCGGCTGCCGCACCACCGAATGCCTGCAACAGCGCTGGGCCGAGGCCCAGGCCTTCGTGGCGGCTTTGATCTCAGGCAAGCACAAGCCCGGCCAACCCTGGCCCCCCTGAGGCGCAAAGGGGCTTGTGGCCTGGTGCGATCATCCGCAGCTTTCCACTCCAGCCGGAACCGCCCATGACCACGTTGGCCAACCTGTGCATCCTTGCCGCCTGCGCCTTGCCGGTGATTTGCGGCGGTATCGCCAAATCACCGGGCTTTGGCAAGCGCCGCCGCGACGGCGGCTATGACAACCACGACCCGCGCGCCTGGTTGGCCAAGCAGACGGGGCGCAGCGCGCGCGCCAATGCGGCGCAGGCCAACGGGTTCGAGGCCTTGCCGCTGTTCATCGCCGGCGTGCTGGTGGCCCAGCAGGCGCAGGCCCCGCAAGCCACGGTCGATGCCCTGGCCGCCGCCTTTGTGGCGGCCCGGGTGGGCTACATCGCCTGCTACCTGACGGACCGCGCGCTGGCGCGCAGCATCGTGTGGTCGGTGGGCGTGGGCCTGAGCGTGGCGCTGTTTTTCGTTTAACGGAATGGCGTGATGTCGCCGACGCATTTGCGGTAGCGTTGCGCCGACTTGCGTCAGGTCTGACCCTCATCTGGACCGTAAAACGAGTGCCCCATATTGCGAGCGCGTAACCAAGCCCAGACTGTTGACGGCTCAATGGATTCGACCGTCAGGATTGGCGGACCACCAGAGTTATTTGCGACACATTCACGTTTGAGCCATTCCTTCTGAACCGAGGCGCATGCTGCTTCGATGGCTTTCTTGTTGTCCGCGGCCCGAACGATTCGAGTTGTGTAGAAGCCGACGATGTCCCATTTCGGGTCTTCGCCGGAAATCCGCACGCCGTCGCCGTGCAACAAAACCTGGAAGTAGGGCATAGGCTACTGTTGCCTCTCAGCCCTTGACCTTGGCGCGCTGGGTCGTGGCCTTGGTCTGGGTGACTTTGGCGGGGCGGGTCTTGGCCTTGGCGGGGGCTTTGGGCTTGGCGCTGGCCACCGTCTTCTTGGCTGGGGCGAGGTAGGCCGTCAGCTGGGTCCCCGTTTTGAGGCGTGTGGTCAGGCTCAGCTTGTTCCAGTCGGCCATCTGGGCGGGCGTGACGCCGTGACGGCGCGCCACGGTGCTCAGCGTGTCCCCCGCGCGCACCGTCACTTTGGTGGCCACCCGAGCCGGCGCATCGGGTGCCAGGGCCAAGGCCGCGGTGTCGGCCAGGTGCTCAGAGACATCGTGGTCACGCTGGGCTGTGCGCGGCACGAGCAGGGTCGAGCCGGCCTTGATGTTCATGCGCGGCGGGATGCGGTTGATCTCACGCAGCTCGGCCTCGCTCATGCCGGCCCACTTGGCGGCCTCGGCGGGCTTCATGGTCTTGGGCAGTTGCAACGCGGTCCAACTGGCTTTGGGGCCGGTGTAATCGGCCAGGGCGCCGACGAAGCGCTCGGCGTTCTCATAAGGCAAGAGCACTTGAGGGGATGCCGCAGCCAAGATCAGAGGCTTGTTCATCTGCGGGTTGAACTGACGGAAGCGCTCGGGCGTCAGGCCGGCCAATTGCGCCGCCAATTCCACATCCAGGTCACCCGCGATGTTGACACTCAAAAAGTAAGGATGGTTGGCCAACGGGGGGAGCTGGACACCAAAACCGTCGGGACGCAGAACCAGGTTTTTCACCGCCTGCAATTTCGGCAGGTAGTCGGCCGTTTCGTTGGGCATCTTCATCAGCGCGTACTGGCGCGGTTTGCGCTGGCGTTCCAGCTGCTTGAGCGCCCGGTCCACGTTGCCCATGCCCCAGTTGTAGGCGGCCAGCGCCAACTGCCAGTCGCCGTCGTACCGTCGCCCCAGCTGGGCCAGGTAGTCCAACGCCGCGCGGGTGCTGGCCAGCACGTCTCGCCGGTCGTCCCGGAATAGGTTCTGTTTGAGCGAAAAGTCTTTGCCCGTGGCGCTCATGAACTGCCACATGCCCACGGCCTTGGCGTGGCTTTGGCTTTCCGGGTTGAAGGCCGATTCGATGAACGGCAAGAGGGCCAGTTCCATCGGCAGCTCACGCTTTTCCACCTCCTGAACGATGTGGAACAGGTAGCGGCTGCCGCGCTCGAGCATGCGGTCCACATAGTCCGGCCGCTTGGCGTAGAAAGTCTCCCACTTGTCGACCCGTGGGCCGTCCAAGTTATCGAGCACCAATCGCGCTCGCAAGCGTTGCCACAGGTCTTGCTGGGCCTCGGGGGACTGAAAGTCCACCATGGGTTGGTCAGGGTTCAAGTCATCCACCGCACGGGCGGCGGCCTGCTCCAAGGCCTGAGGCGTCAGCGGCAAGGCCGGTAGGGCCTCGGCCACCCCGGATGGGGTCGCGGAGGCTGCCCCAGCAGGATCCAGCGGCTGGCCCCAGTAGCGGCTGGGGCTGCTGACGTCGGCCGGACCTGGGCCGGGTGCTGCGCAAGCGCCGAGCAGCAGGGCCAGACCGAGGGCGAGGGGGGTTGGGCGCTCCAGGGCGCCGCGCAGAGCGTTCATCAAAACTGGTTCTTCCACTGGCGGAGTGCGGTAAAGACGGCCACAGGTTCGTCCGATTCCGCAGGTGCAGGGGCCCGAAGTTGGGCGGCGGTGCGAACCGTGGCATCACGGCTGCGCAAGAAAGGGTTGGTGGCGCATTCCAGCGCCAGGGTTGACGGCAGCGTGGGCGCGCCGGCGGCCCGTTGCGCCAAAGCAGACGCCAGGCGGGCTTCAACGGCACGGGAGGCGGGGTCTACGGCCTGCGCGAAACGCAGGTTGGCGACTGTGTATTCATGGGCCGGGCAGACGCGGGTTTCGGGGGGAAGGCTGGCCAGCCGCTCCAGCGAGTTCAACATGTGCGCGGGAGTGCCCTCAAACAGCCGCCCACAGCCGGCGCCGAACAGCGTGTCGCCACAGAACAGAACGGGGGGCTGCGCCTGCACGACGTAGGCAACGTGGCCCCACGTGTGGCCGGGGACGGCCAGGACGTCGACGGGGTGACCGAGCAGGTGCAGGCGGTCGCCGTCGCGCACGGGCGCGGTGACCCCTGCGATCGCCTCGGCGCTGGGGCCAAAAACGGGCAGATCCGCTCCAGCATCAGCCTTCAGATCGGCCAAACCCCCATGGTGATCGCCGTGATGGTGCGTCACTAGAATGGCCCGCAGAGTCAGGCTCAAGGCCTGTAACGCGTTGCGCAGCGGGGCCGCTTCACCCGGGTCCACGGCCAGGGCATTGCGGCCGTCGTGCAACAACCAGATGTAGTTGTCCGCCAAGGCGGGGACCGGAATCAGCGAAAGCACGGGGTGTGGCGGAGCCATGACAGCGCAGGAGGACGCTATTTTAGGAGTTGCCTCCTGGTTGGAGTCACCCCGAGGTCGCTACCTGCTGGCCTGGGAACAAGCGCGCTTGGATCAAGCGGTCGCGGATTTGTTTGGTTTTCATGCGGTCCAGCTGGGTTGGCCCGCCCTGGAGGGGTTGCGCGCGAACCGCATGCCCAACCGGTGGTTGGCAGACGAATCGGCGGGTGACCTGCACTGTTCCTTCGATGCGCTGCCTTTTTCCAATGACAGCTTGGACCTGTTGGTGCTGCCGCACACCCTGGAAACCGCACCGGATCCGCATCACCGTTTGGCGGAGGCGGCGCGCGTGCTGCGGCCAGAGGGACGCCTGCTCTTGTTGGGGCTGAACCCCGCCAGCCTGTGGGGGTTGCACCCCCAGCAGTGGCGTGACAACCGTGCCACCGGGCGCGAACGCATTGGGTATCGCCGATTGCGGGATTGGCTGCGACTGCTCAGTTTTGATGTCACCCAAGCGCAGTTTGGCTGCTACCGTCCGCCCTGGTCACGCGCGCCGTGGTTGGAGGCTTGGCAGTTCATGGACCGCCACGGCCCCACCTGGTGGCCCGTTTTTGGGGCGGTTTATTTCATTCAGGCTGTTAAGCGCGTGCACGGCATGCGCTTGGTGGGCTTGGCTCGGTCGGGCCCCGGACGGCGTCCGGCGGCGGCAGTCGCCTTGCCCAGCCGCTCTTCACGCGAAGGAATCCGCAAATCATGAATGCCACGGTCGCGATCAAAAAGCCGGAGGTGACGCTGTACACCGATGGGGCCTGCAAGGGCAACCCGGGCCCAGGGGGCTGGGGCGTGTGGATGATTGCCGGCGGTCACCAAAAGGAGATGTTCGGCGGCTCCCCGTCCACCACCAACAACCAGATGGAGATGACGGCGGTGATCGAAGCCCTGGCCGCACTCAAACGCAGTTGCAAGATCCAGCTGTACACCGACAGCGAGTACGTGCTCAAGGGCATGACCGAGTGGCTGCCAGGATGGGTGCGCCGTGGGTGGAAGACGGCCGCGGGGGCGCCCGTAAAGAATCAAGAGTTGTGGTTGCGCCTGGCCGGGTTGGCCGCGCTGCATGAAATCAAATGGCACTGGGTGAAGGGCCATGCGGGCCACGAGGGCAATGAGCGGGCCGATGAATTGGCCAACCGGGGCGTGGAATTGGCCCTAAAAGGTGGGAAATAAATGAAGCGAGTGGTGTGGGCGCTGGGCGCCGTGGTGGTGGTGGCGGGTGTGTGGGCTCAATCGAGTGGGCCGTCGGCTGCGCCCAAGGCTGCCGGTGGTGGCGCGGGAGCGGGGGCGGGCAAGGCACCCCCGCCTGCAGCCGTCGAAGTGGCTTCGGTGCGCCGTGACGATGCCCTGGAGGCCGCGCAAGCGGTAGGCAGCCTGCGGGCCCAGCAGACCACGATGCTGCGACCGGAAGTGCAGGGCCGCATCGTCAAGCTGGCCATCAAAGACGGTCAGAAGGTCAGCGCGGGCGCTGTCCTCGTGCAATTGGACGACTCGGTGGTTCGAGCCCAACTTCAGCAGGCGCAGGCGCAGGCCGCGACGGCGCAAAGCCAGGTGCGGCGGCAAGAGGAGTTGCAGGCGCAGGGTTTTGTGAGCCCGAGTGCTGTGGAGCAGGCGCAGATGGCGGCTCAAGTGGCGCAAGCGCAGGTGGCCCTGGCCCAGGCGCAGGTCCAGCGCTATCAGGTTCGGGCCCCGTTTGCGGGGGTGGCGGGTATTCGTTTGGTCAGCGTGGGCGATTACGTCAAAGAAGGCGCGGACTTGGTGGGCCTGGAGGACACCCGTCGCTTCTACGCCGATTTCCGTGTGGCCGAGCAGTTGGCCGGGCGTCTGAAGGTGGGCCAACCGGTCCAAGTCACCGTCGATGCCCTGCCAGGACAGCCGCTGGCGGCGCTCGTCGAAGCGGTCGACACGCAAGCCGATGCCAATGGGCGGGCGCTGCTGGTTCGCGCGCGACTGACCCAGACCAAAGCTGGGTTGCGCACCGGGCTGTTTGTTCGGGTGGCTTTGGAACTGGGGCGCCGCGAGGCGGCCCTTTGGGTGCCCGAAGAAGCCCTGGTCCCCCAAGGGGGCAAGCTGTTTGTGTACCGGGTGGTGGGGGCCGAGGCGCATCGGGTTCCCGTGAAAGTGGGCGCACGCAAGCCGGGCTGGGTCGAGCTGCTCGAGGGCGTGCAGGCCGGTGATCAAGTCGTGAGTGCCGGGCAGCAGCGGCTGCGGGGCGACAAGGCGCCGATCAAACCCGTGGATCTCCAGTCACTGGGCTCGGCGCCCAAAGCAGCGGCCAAGGCCAGCAACGGAAAGCCTTGATCTATGCAGTTGGCTGAAATTTCCATTCGCCGGCCGGTTTTGGCCGTCGTCATGTCCTTGTTGATCGTCCTGATCGGTGCGGTGTCGTTCAAGCAGCTGAGCTTGCGCGAATACCCCCGCATCGATGAGCCGGTGGTGACCGTCTCCACGCGATTGGCGGGCGCCAGCTCGGAAGTGATCGAAAGTCAGGTCAGCAAAGTGCTGGAAGACTCCATCGCGGGGATTGACGGCGTCGAGCAACTGACCAGCATTTCGCGCAGCGAGCGCAGTCAGATCACCGTTCGGTTTGTTTTGACCAAACAGCCCGATGACGCGGCGGCGGAAGTGCGGGATCGGGTCGCGCGTGTGCGCGCCCGCTTGCCCAGCGCGGCCGATGAGCCGACGATTTCCAAAGTCGAGGCCGACGCTTCGCCCATGATTCGGATTGCGTTCAAGTCCACCACCTATGACCCCATGCAGGTGACGGACATCGTCAGCCGCTTGGTGCGCCCGCGCCTGCAGACCGTGCCCGGTGTGGCCGACGTGGAGATCAACGGCGAGCGGCGCTACGCGATGCGGGTGTGGATTGACGCAGACCGTCTGGCGGCCTATCGGCTGACGGTGCAGGACGTGGAAGACGCGCTGCGCCGCCAGAACCTGGAGGTGCCGGCCGGGCGGATCGAGAGCGAGCAGCGCGAATTCAATGTGACCGCGCGCACCGATCTCAACACCGTGCCCCAGTTTGAAGAAGTGGTGGTGGCCCAGCGCAATGGGGCGGTGGTGCGGTTGCGCGATGTGGCGCGGGTGGAGGAGTCCGCGGCGGACGAGCGCTCGCGTGTGCGCCTGAATGGCGTGCCCTCGGTCGGTGTGGGGGTGATCAAACAGGCTACCGCCAACCCGCTGGAAGTCAGTGCGGGTGTGCAAAAAATCCTGCCCCAGATCCAGGCCGAGTTGCCCGAGGGTATCGAGCCCGAGTTGGCCGCCGATAGCTCCATCTTCATTGAGCGGTCGGTGCAGTCGGTGTACCGAACCATCGCCGAGGCGGTGGTGCTGGTGGCGCTGGTGGTGTTCGTGTTCTTGCGGACCCTGCGCGCCTCGATCATTCCCCTGGTCACGATTCCGGTGAGTTTGATCGGTAGCTTTGCGCTCATCAGTCTGGCGGGCTTCACGCTCAATACGCTGACCTTGCTGGCCCTGGTGTTGGCCATCGGATTGGTGGTGGACGACGCCATCGTGGTGCTGGAAAACATCTACCGCCACATCGAAGAGGGGATGACCCCGTTTCAGGCGGCCATCAAGGGCAGCCGCGAGATCGGGTTTGCAGTCATTGCCATGACCTTGACGCTGGCGGCGGTGTTTGCCCCCCTGGCCTTTACGCCGGGGCGCACGGGGCGCCTTTTCACCGAATTTGCGCTGACGCTGGCCGGCGCCGTCGTGGTGTCGGGTTTTGTGGCGCTCACGCTCACACCGATGATGTGCAGCGTCTTGCTGAAAGCCCATCAGCCTGGTCGCTTCGAGCGCTTCATCGAAGCGGCCTTGCAGGGGCTGGACCACGGCTATCGCCGGGCGCTGGGTTTCAGCTTGCGTCATCGCTGGGGGGTTCTGGTGGTGATGGTGGCCAGCGGCATCGCCAGCTGGTGGCTGTGGAGCAGCGCCCAGCGGGAGCTGGCGCCCATTGAAGACCGGGGTGTCATCATCATGCCGGTGTCGGCGCCGGACGGGGCGACGCTGCAGTACACGGCGCGCTACCTGGATGCCGTGGCGGCGTTGGGCAATCAATACCCGGAATTGGAGCGAGCCTTTGCCTTCATTGGCGGCGGGCAGGTCAGCAGCGGCATGACCATTCTTCGCTTGGTGGACTGGGACCAGCGCACGCGTAGCACGCGCGACATTGCGCAGCACCTGCAGCCCCAAATCGCCCAGTTGCCGGGGGTGACGGCGTTTCCCATCACGCCGCCCAGCCTGGGCCAAGGCTTCCGCGAGCGCCCGTTGTCCTATGTGCTGATCGCCAATGACAGCTGGGGCAACCTGGGCAAAGTGACGCAGGCCTTTTTGGCCGAAATGGCCAAAACCCCCGGTTTTGTTCAGCCCGATTCCGACTTGCGGCTGAACAAGCCGGAACTGGTGCTGGAGGTGGACCGGGACCGCGCGCAAGACGCCGGGGTGAGCGTGGACCAAGTGGCGCGGGCGATCGAGACCTTGCTGGGCAGCCGCAATGTCACCCGCTACAAGCGGGAGGCCGAACAGTACGACGTGATGGTGCAGCTGGACGGGGCCGCCCGCACCACGCCGGACCAAATCGAACGCCTCTTTGTCCGGGGCCGGGGCGACGCGATGATTCCGCTGCGCAGCTTGGTTCAGGTGCGCGAGACGGTCAGCCCCCGTGAGCTGAACCATTTCAACCAACGCCGGGCGGTGGTCATCACCGCCAACCTGGCCCCCGACTTCGCACTGGGCCAGGCGCTGACCGAGATGGACCGCATCGCCAAACAGGTGCTGCCGCCCGGGTACGCCACGGACGTCACCGGCGTGAGCCGTGAATTCCGGGCATCGAGCGGCGCCTTGAACACGGTGTTTGCGCTCGCGGTGTTGTTCATCTTCTTGGTGCTGGCGGCGCAGTTTGAGAGTTTCATCGACCCCTTCATCATCCTGATGGCCGTGCCGCTCTCCCTGGTGGGGGCGCTGCTGGCGCTTAAGCTATCGGGCGGTACGCTCAACACCTTCAGCCAGATTGGCTTGATCACCTTGGTGGGCTTGATCACCAAGCACGGCATCTTGATTGTGGAGTTCAGCAATCAGCTGCGGCGCGAAGGCTTGGCCTTGCAAGACGCGGTGCTGCAAGCCAGCGTCCACCGCTTGCGGCCCATCTTGATGACCACGGGCGCCATGGTGCTGGGGGCGTTGCCCTTGGCCCTGGCGCATGGGGCGGGGGCTGAAAGCCGGCAGCCCATCGGTTGGGTGATCGTGGGCGGCATGAGCCTGGGCACGGTGCTGACCCTGTTCGTGGTGCCCACCCTCGTGAGCTTGATGGCGCGCAAACGCGTGCCCGGCCCCAAGACCGAAGCGGCCCTGCCCTGAGACAATGCGCGCCCCTGACCGGAGCACCCAGCCATGACGATCAAGAGCGACAAGTGGATCCGCCGCATGGCGGAACAGCACGGAATGATTGAACCCTTCGAGCCCGGGCAGGTGCGCGAGGTCAATGGCCGGCGCATCGTGAGCTACGGCACCAGCTCTTACGGCTACGACATCCGCTGCGCGCCGGAGTTCAAAGTGTTCACCAACGTGTACAGCACCGTGGTGGACCCCAAGGCGTTTGACGAAAAGAGCTTCGTCAACATCGAATCCGACGTGTGCATCATTCCGCCCAACAGCTTTGCGCTGGCCCGCACCGTCGAGTACTTCCGCATCCCGCGCAATGTGCTCACCATTTGCTTGGGCAAGAGCACTTACGCGCGCTGCGGCATCATCGTGAACGTCACCCCCTTCGAGCCCGAATGGGAGGGCCATGTGACGCTGGAGTTCAGCAACACCACGCCGCTGCCCGCCAAGATTTACGCTGGCGAGGGTTGCGCCCAGGTGCTGTTCTTTGAGTCCGACGAAGTGTGCGAAACGAGCTACCGCGACCGGGGCGGTAAGTACCAAGGGCAAAAGGGCGTCACCCTGCCCAAGACTTGAGCGCGATGGGCCCGGGCCTGTTGCCCAGGCGGATCACACCTTGACCAGATAACGGCTGTAGTGTCGGCGCCCCTGGCCGTCGGCGGCTTCCAGCCACACCTCCGCCACGGTGCGCGTGGGCACGGCCCCAAAGGCGGGGATCGCGGCCTGCGTCGCCCCCGGCTCCACCACCACCTCCTGGCGCAACACGCCATTGGAGTAGCGCAAGAGCGCGCGAACCCGGAGCACTCGCAAGTCCGGTTGGGCTGCCGCCCAAGTGCTCCATTTCACCGTGACGCCCTGCATGAGCTGCGTCAGGGCCAGCGGCGCCTCGGTCGAAAGGCCTTCCAGCACCGGGTGCCGGGCGGTGGTTGGCTCCAGTTCCATCGAAGTGGGCAAGTAGCTTTGCGCGGTTTCGGCCCCACCGACGGTGGAATAGCCGGCGCGAAAGAGGGCGCCTCGTACTGCATCGGCACCCCCCAGCCAGCCAATCGTGCCGGGCGTCAGCCATTGATCGCTGGGCCCCCCGGTGGGGATCACCGAGACGGCACCGACGGGGGCCACGCACAACAGCGTTTGCTGGCAGGTGGCCAAGGGCAGGGCGAAGCCGATGGCGGTCTGTACCGTAGCTGAGCTGATTCCAGACGGTTGTCCCGTCAGCCGGACTTCAACACCCTTGCCGGGTGTGGTCCCCGCACTGGCATCAACCGTGCCGTCGAACAGGTAGTGTTGGGCGCTGAAGGGCACAACGGCAAAGCCGACTCCCTTGCCGTTGCCCACCAGGGACCAGCGTTTGGTGGTGGCGCTGTAGGTGGCGGCATTGATCAGGCGTTCTTGGACCTTGCCACTGCGGTCGGTGACCGCGCTGGCCACCGCGACTCGCAGGCAATTGCCTTTGGTGATGACTTCGTCCAGGCAGCCCAAGATCTGCAAAGGCCCCAGTTGCAGCCCGCGGTTGTTCCAGGCCAGCAGCAAATTGGCCAGATCGGCCAAGGTTCGGCCCTCATGCTGGGTGTAGCCCGTCAGCGCGGTGCTGCCGCTGAAGGTGGTGGCGCTGGCGCCCGTTTGGGCCAGCAGCGGGTTGAGCGTGGTCACGATGCCGTCCAGCGTGGTGGCAGGTGGCAAGACGGTGGCCGCCGCACTCGTGACCACCGCCGTCGTGGTGACGGCACTGGCCGGCACCCCGGTCGAACCCTTGGCGAGCTCGGTTTTTGCCGTGCTCAGCTTGACTTCCACCTCTGCCGCCGGACTGGGGACAAATTTGCTCGCCAGTGCGAGCTTGCCACTCTCGCGGTCGATCCACACGCGGGTGGATTCGAGCAGCAGGTCGGCGCTGCTCTTGCTGGTGGCAAATCCGGCATCGCTGATCAGGTCCAGCTTGCTGGCGTCGGTGATCTTGACGTCGGTGAGCGGCGACTTCAGCAAGCTCTTTAGGAAGGTGGCGGCATCGGCCACCCGCTTGCCGGCGTCGACCAGGCCGGCATCGGCGGCTTTGGCGAACGAAGGAGCCGGGTCATCGCCCAGCGCCAACGCTGTAACCGCCTGAGTCAGCGGTGTCAGGTGAACGGTCGTCGTGGCGCTGTTCGCCGCAGTGGGCACCAGCGTGTGGAACAGGACGGGCAGCCCGGCCGCGTCGACACCTTGGGCCTGCAGGAGCAAAGGCAGTGCGGGACTGGCGGCCGGTAACGTCAGGCGATAGCTGCCATCCACCGCATTGGCCGTGACTTTGCCCAGCGCCACGCCTTTGGCGTCCACGACGCTCACGGTCGCGCCCCCGACGGGCGCACCCACCGACACCACGCCCGAAAGAATGGGCGGCGTGGGGGGCGGCGCGCTGGCGCTGGAGCCGGGTGGGGTGGCCGCTTCACCGTCGCCCTTGCCGCCACATGCGCTCAGAAGGGCGAAAACCAGCAGGGGCAGGGTGAGAGAGCAACGCATGGTGGCGACGGCAATCAGGGTGAACGACGCGCCGATTGTCGAAAGGGGGGCGCGGCCTCAGGACGCAATCAACGGGGTGAAACCCCTGCAGGAAATTGGCCGGCAATTCCCTGCTTTTTCCGGCTCAAGTTTGACGGCCAGCGCGGCAGCATCCTGACCATGGTCATCGATCTCCTCTCCCAAGCCGCTGCACCGGACGCTGATGCGCCGGGTGCTCCGTGGTTCGACGCGCGGCTGGACGGGCTGTTCAGCCTGGGTGGGCTGGGGGCGCCGGCCAGTTTGAATGAACTGCAGCGCTTTGCTCGACTGATGCAAACGCAGGGCCAAGGGGTCGAGGCGACCCGCATGCTTTTTGATGCGCCCTATGCGCACACCTTGCTGCAAAACGGCCGCAACAGCGCCTGTGCTCCCCTTGCGGAAATGGCCGAAGCGCTCTACCAGCGCTACCAAAACGCTGGGCAGTGGCTCGGGTTGGTGAATTGAGCGTTTCCGCCAGCGTCGTGGACGGGCGCCGCCTTAACGGCGAAAGGCAGAGAAGAACTCGTCGTACGACGCGGCGGTAAATCCTGCTGTGGAGCGGTCTCCCGCCACCAGGTAGGGCACGGCTTTGCTGCCGGGTCGAACGCGCCGGTACTCCAGGGCCCCATCTGGATTTTCGGTGTCGATTTCCAGGAAGGGAATCCGATTCGCGAATAGGTAGGCCCGGGCTTGGCGGCAGTAGCCACACCATTGCGTGGTGTACAGACGCACCATCCCGAGCGCCGGCCCTGGGCTGTCCGGTTTCTTGTCCGCCGCCTTTCCAACTGCACCGGGCGGTGTTGCGGAGGGCGGCGCGACCTTGAGGTGCAGTTGGCTGGGCTTGCTGCCATCGGTTGGAGGCTTGTCGCTGTAAATCACTCGCCCATCCGGGCCGATGGATTTGTACAGCGGTTGCGCAGCGGTGGGCATGGCGGCGCAGGCGAGCGCCAGTAGGGCGATGCGAATCATGGGATTGATTGTGGATGAGGCAATCGTGCCCTGTGCACAGGGTTTCGAGATCTGTTTGCGCCGCGACAATGTCCGCATGGCCCTCAAATCCACTGTGTACAAGGCGGCGCTCGGCGTGGCCGACATCGACCACGGCTACTACGCCGACCACAACCTGACGCTGGCGCGTCACCCCAGCGAGACGGACGAACGCATGATGGTGCGCCTCGTGGCGCTGGCCTTGCATGCCCATGAGCTGCAAACGCGCTGCAACGGTGACGCCACGCTCAGCTTTGGGGCAGGGCTGTGTGACCCCGACGACCCGGATGTGGTGCTGACGGACTTCACCGGCGCCAAGCGGCTGTGGATCGAGGTCGGTCAGCCCGATGACAAGGCGCTTAGTAAGGCGTGCAGCAAGGCCGAGAGCGTGGTGGTTTACGCCTATGGCCCCACGGCCGAGGTCTGGTGGAAGGGCATTGAGAGCAAGCTCACGCGCATGGACAAGCTGCAGGTCTGGCGGCTGCCTCATGCCGCCATGGCCGGGCTGACTGCCTTGGCCGAGCGCAGCATGCAACTGCAAGCCACGATTCAGGAAGGCCACCTGATGCTGACCGGCGGCACCGGGTCGGCCGAGATCGAGGCGCAGCGCTGGCGTTGAACCTTGGCGCCCGTTACTCGGGGATGTGGATGCGCGCCTTGATGTGTTTGAGCTGCACCACCAGGGTGAAGCTCATGATCACCAACAGCGTCCAGGCGCTCCATTTGCTCATGTGCACCCGGGCCCAGGCGCCCAGTTGATGGGGATAGGCCCAGAGGCCGAAGAAGGTGCCCAGGTTCTCGGCCAGCCAGATGAAGAAGCCGATCAGCACGAAGGCGAGCACCAGCGGCATGCGGTAGTCCCGCTCGCGCGGGCGAAACACCACCGTGGTGCGGGCATAGAGGCCCAAGGCAAAGGCGGCCAGCACCCAGCGGTAGTCGCCGATCGCATGCTGGGTAAAGAAGTTCAGGTACAGGGCACCTGCCGCCAGGCCCGCCAGCCCGTAGGGCGGGTGGTGGCGCACGCGCAGGTCAAAGAGCCGCCACGCCTGGATGATGTAGCTGCCCACGGCGGCGTACATGAAGCCCGAAAACAGCGGCACGCCCCAGAGCTTGGTGTAGGCGAAGTCGGGGTAGCTCCAGGAGCGGATGGCGGCCGAGGTTTTGAACACTTCGAGCGCAAAGCCCAGCAGGTGAAACAGCGTGATGGCCTTGAGCTCGTCCCAGGTTTCACGGCCGCTCCACACCAAATGGGCCTGCACCAGCAAGGCCCAGATCAGCAGCACGTCGTATCGCGGCACTCCCAGGAGCCCCTCGCGCGGCACGGCAAACACGGCCACGAAGAACAGGAAGGCGAACCAGCAGGCCTGGGCTTCTTTGAGCGTGAAGGCGGCGAAATCCCGCGCCCACTCGGCGCCTGAGGCCCTCACGCGCCCGGTGCCTGGGCCCAGGCGGGCAGGGCGTGCGCCGCCAGCACGCCGCGGTCCACGTCGGCCAGGCGGGTCTTGCCGCAAAAGGCCATGGTCAGGTCCAATTCCCGCTCGATGATCTCCAAGCAGCGCGTGACCCCCGCCTCGCCCATCGCCCCCAGGCCATAGAGGAAGGCGCGGCCGATGTAGGTGCCGCGGGCCCCCAGCGCCCAGGCCTTCAGCACGTCCTGGCCGCTGCGGATGCCGCCGTCCACATGGACCTCGATGTCTCGCCCCACGGCCTGAACGATGCGCGGCAGCACCGCGATGCTGCTCTCGGCCCCGTCCAGTTGCCGCCCCCCGTGGTTGGAGACGATGAGCGCGTCGGCGCCACTGGCGACCGCCAGGCGGGCGTCCTCCTCATCCAAGATGCCCTTGAGGATGAGCTTGCCGCCCCAGCGCTTTTTGATCCATTCCACGTCGCCCCAGTTCAGCGCCGGGTCGAATTGTTCGGCCGTCCACGAGGCGAGGCTGGTGGTGTTGCTCACGCCTTTGGCATGGCCCACGATGTTGCCAAAGCCCCGTCGCGGCGTGCGCGCCAGGCCCCAGCACCAGCGCGGCTTGGTGGCCAGGTTGATCAAGTTGGCCAGCGTCGGTTTGGGGGGCGAGGACAGCCCGTTCTTGAGGTCCTTGTGGCGCTGACCGAGGATTTGCAGGTCCAGCGTCAGCACCAAGGCACTGCACTGGGCCGCCTTGGCGCGGTCGATCAGGGCCTCGACGAAGGCGCGGTCCTTCATGACGTACAGCTGAAACCAAAAAGGTTTTTCGGTGGCCGACCGGACGTCCTCGATGGAGCAGATGCTCATGGTGGAGAGCGTGAAGGGCACACCAAAGCGCTCGGCGGCACGCGCGGCCAGCATCTCGCCGTCGGCATGTTGCATGCCGGTCAGGCCGGTGGGCGCCAGGGCCACGGGCATGCGCACGGGCTGCCCCACCAGGCTCGCCGCCACGCTGCGGTTTTCCAGGTTGACGGCCACGCGCTGGCGCAGCTTGAGCGCCTGAAAGTCGGCCTCGTTGGCCCGGTAGGTGGACTCGGTCCAACTGCCCGCGTCGGCGTAGTCATAGAACATGCGCGGCACGCGGCGCTGGGCGAGACGACGCAGGTCTTCGATGCAGGTGATGACGGCGCTCATGGGCAGTTCAGGGGGTGAGGCCGTAAACGGCCAGGATGCGGGCCCACTCGCCGCTGTCGACCAGGGCTTGCAGGGCGGTCTGAAGGGTGGCGAGACGCAGGGGGGATCGGGGGGACAGCGCGCATGGGGCTGCGTAGCGGGTCAAGACCCATTCTTCGCGCAGCGGTTGCCCTTGCCGAATGGCTTCGCGCAGCACCAGGCGGTCGGTCACGGCGTAATCCATTCGCCCCATGGCGAGCTTGTTCAGATTGGCTTCCATGGTGGGCGCGTCGTCGCGTTTGAAGTCGCTGCCCAGCGCGGCTTCCACTTCGGCGTATCGATAGCCCAGGACCGTTCCCACGGACCGCTGGCGCAGGGCCAGCAAAGAACTCAGCGGGGCGGCGCTCGCACGGGCCGCCACCACGTCGGCGTTGGGAATGAGCGGCCTGGTGAATTGAAAATCGCTCCCGATCCACTCGGGGCGTGTGTAGCACAACAGGTCGCCTTCGCCATTGCGCAGGGCCGCGGGCGCACGCTTGCTGGGCAGCACCAGATACCGCGCTTGCAGCCCCATTCGCCGGGCCAGGGCGTCGCCCAGGTCTTTGACCAAGCCGCCCACCAAGGCACCCTCTTCAAAACGCGACAGGGGCGCCGTGTGATTGGAGGCCGCCACGAAAACGACGATGTTGGGCTCGCGCGCAACGCTCTCGGACAGGGGTGCCAGTGCGGCCAACACAGTCAAAACCTGTGCGGCGGCAAGCCACAGGCCCCGTCCGGTGCGTCGATACGTCCACTCCATGGTGAGGTAGTGTGCCGCACTCGTCACGCGCTCGTGGAGTGCGAAGATCCTTCCATGCGCGATTCGTTGCCCGATACGTCGTCCGACTGGACCTGGGCTCGGCCCCTGTGGTTGCTGGCGGGGTGGGCCTGCACGCTCTTGGGCATTGCGGGCGTGATCCTGCCCCTGCTCCCGGGTGTTCCGTTCCTGCTGCTGGCGGCCTTCTGCTTTTCCAAGGGCAGCCCGCGGTGGGAGGCGTGGCTGGTAGCGCATCCCCAGCTTGGGCCCTATGTGTTGGACTGGCGGCGCTACGGGGTGATCCCCCGGCGGGCCAAGACCACAGCCTGGGCCATGATGAGCCTGGGGGTGGCACTGGCCGCTTGGCGTGCGCCGTGGTGGGCCGCCCTGTGCGCGGGCATTACCTGCTTGTCGGTCGCGCTGTGGATGCGGGCGCAGCCCGAGGCGCCGCCGCCCCTCACCCGGCCCAGCGATCAGCGATAGGTGGACAGGATGCGATCGATCTCGCCCTCGCGTACCAGGGCGGCCAGATGGGTTTGCACCTGCTGAAAGTCCAGGCTTGAGCGCTTGGATTGCGCGCACTGGGTGGTGTACTGCCGCAGCACCAGCACGGAGCGAATCTTGGTCTGTGGGTTGTGGCGCAAGTAGTGCCGCAACGGCAATTCTTCGACGATGGCGTAGCCCATGCGCCCGAGCGCCAGTTTGGCCAAGTTGCTGCGGGTGTCGGGCGCGTCAAACCGTTCAAACGGCAGGTCTTGATTGGGCTGGGCCAGCAAGTGGTTGTAGCGGTAGCCCAGCACGGTTCCCACCCGTCGGCCGGCGAGGTCCTCGAACCGGTTGATGGGCGGCGCATCGTCTCGTGCTGCCACCACTTCCGCCACGGGAATCACCGGGCCTGTCCAAAGCAAGTCGCCATCCAGCCAGCCCGGCAGCACGTAGCACACCAGATCGGCTTCACCGCTGTTCAGGGCCTCGCTCACGCGCTTGCCCGGCATGGGCAGGAAGCGGGCTTCACGCCCCATGCGTCGGGCCAGGGCTTCACCCACATCCTTGAGCACACCGCCCCGCAATTGCCGACTCTCAATCAGGACCAAGGGTTCGATCAAGTTGGTGGGCGTTACAAACACCATGGCCGGCGCTGCGGCGCGGGGGGCGCAGCAGGCCATGACGAGCGCGGCACCCGTCAGCCCTCGTGCCAGCGTTCGGAACCGGGCCATCATGGGACGAAAACCTCCAGCAAGCGGTCCAGCCCGCCCGATTCGATCGAGACCTTGGCCTGCGCTCGCACGGCGGGTTTGGCGTGGTAGGCCACCGACAGGCCGGCGACCCCCATCATCAGCAGGTCGTTGGCACCATCGCCCACGGCAATCGCTTGATCGGGGGCACAGTCCAAGCTCTCGCAGGCCTGCAGCACAAACCGACGCTTCTCCTCAGCGTCCACCACATCGCCCCAGCTTTGCGCCACCACCCGGCCCGTGAGCCGGCCGTCGACGATTTCCAGTTCATTGGCGCGCACCCAGTCCATGGCGAGCTCGGCCGCCACGTGACGCGTGAAGGGCGTAAAACCGCCGGACACCAAGCCCAGCTTGAGGCCCGCGCTTTTGAGGGCGGCGCACAACTCGCGGGCGCCGGGGTTCAGCTGCAGCCGCTCGCGCAACACCCGCTCCAGGAGGCTGGCCGGCTGGCCCGCGAGGAGCGCCAAGCGCCGGCTCAAAGAGTCCCGGAAGCTGGTGATTTCACCTCGCATGGCCGCCTCGGTGATGGCCGCAACTTGGTCGCCGATGCCGGCGAGCAAGGCGATCTCGTCAATGCACTCGATCGCGATCAGCGTCGAGTCCATGTCGAACGCCGCCAAGCGGAAGTGCGAGAGGCGCGGGCGATCGCCGCGCAGGATCAAACCCGGGGACAGTTCAGTCATGCAGGAGTCTCTATCTTGGGTGGACCAATCAGGCGCAGCACCTCGCGCACACACTGCGCGCGATCCGCCGGATCGGACAGCGACTTGTCAATTCTGAGCTTGTCGTTGCCGACCAGTTTGATGCTGGGGTTTTTTTGGACCAACTGGATCACTTTGAGCGCCTCAATCGGTGGGTTGGGGCGGAACAGCACGTTGATGACGCCCGGGGCCGCGTCGATGCGGCTGACGCCGTAGGGCTGGGCCAAGACGCGCAGGCGGTGGGTGTCAAAGAGGGTCTGGCCTTGCGCCGGCAGGGTGCCGAACCGGTCGGTGATTTCTTCGAGCAGGGCGTCGATGTGTTCCGCCTTGCTGGCGCTGGCCAGGCGCTTGTACAGCGACAAGCGGGTTTGCACGTCGCCGCAGTACGCATCAGGCAAAAGGGCCGGGGCGAAGAGGTTGATCTCGGTCACGGCCGCCAGCGGGTTGGCGAGGTCGGGCTCGCGTCCGCTCTTGAGCGCCCGCACGGCCTCGGCCAGCATGTCGTGGTAGAGCTGGTAGCCCACCTCCATCATGTTGCCGCTCTGCTTTTCGCCCAGCACCTCGCCGGCGCCGCGAATCTCCAGGTCGTGCATGGCCAGATAGAAGCCACTGCCCAGTTCTTCCATCGCCTGAATGGCGTCCAGCCGCTGCTGGGCTTGCTTGGTCAGGCCCTCCAGGTCCGGCACCATCAGGTAGGCATAGGCTTGGTGGTGGCTGCGGCCCACGCGGCCGCGCAATTGGTGCAGCTGGGCCAGGCCGAATTTGTCGGCGCGGGCGATGACGATGGTGTTGGCCGTGGGCACGTCGATGCCGGTCTCGATGATGGTCGAGCACAGCAGCAGGTTGTGGCGCTGGGCCACGAAATCGCGCATCACGCGCTCCAACTCGCGCTCGGGCATCTGACCGTGGGCCACGGCGATGCGCGCCTCGGGGATCAGGGCCTCCAGGTCTTGACGGCGGTTCTCGATGGTCTCGACCTCGTTGTGGAGGAAGTAGACCTGGCCGCCGCGCTTCAATTCGCGCAGCACCGCCTCACGGATCACGCCCTTGCCCTCGGCGCGCACAAAGGTCTTGATCGCCAAGCGGCGCTGGGGTGCGGTGGCAATCACCGACAGGTCGCGCAACCCCTCCATCGCCATCCCCAGCGTGCGCGGGATGGGTGTGGCGGTGAGTGTGAGCACATCCACCTCGGAGCGCAGGGCCTTCATGGCCTCTTTGTGGCGCACGCCAAAGCGGTGTTCTTCGTCGATGATGACCAGCCCCAAGCGGGCGAACTTGGTGTCCGGGCTGAGCAGCTTGTGCGTGCCCACCACGATGTCGATCGTGCCGTTTTCCAAGCCTTCCTGCGCGGCCTTGATCTCCTTGGCGGTGCGGAAGCGGCTCATCTCGGCCACCTTGACTGGCCATTGGCTGAAGCGGTCGGTGATGTTTTGCGCATGCTGCTCGGCCAGCAACGTGGTGGGCGCCAGCACCGCCACTTGCTTGCCGCCCATCACGGCCACGAAGGCCGCGCGCAGGGCGACCTCGGTCTTGCCGAAGCCCACGTCGCCGCACACCAGCCGGTCCATCGGTCGCGGGCTGATCAGGTCCTGCACCACCGCGTGGATGGCCGCGCGCTGATCGGGCGTCTCCTCAAAGCCAAAGCTCGCGGCAAAGGCCTCGTAGTCGTGCGCGCTGTAGCGGAAGGCATGGCCCTCGCGGGCGGCGCGGCGGGCGTAGAGGTTGAGCAACTCGGCGGCCGTGTCGCGCACCTGCTCGGCGGCCTTGCGTTTGGCCTTTTCCCATTGGCCTGACCCCAAGCGGTGCAGGGGCGCCTCTTCGGCGCTGACGCCGGTGTAGCGCTGGATCAAGTGTAGTTGCGCCACCGGCACGTAGAGCACCGCGTCGTCCGCATAGGTCAGGTGCAGGAACTCGGAATTCCCCTGGCCCAGGTCCATGTGCTTGAGACCCTGGTAGCGCCCGATGCCGTGGCTGACGTGCACGACCGGGTCGCCGACCTTGAGCTCGCTGAGGTCCTTGATCAGCGCATCGACGTTGCTCGCCTGCTCCTGACGCCGGCGGCGGCGCGTGGTGGGCGCGGTGGCGAATAGCTCGGTTTCGGTGAGCAACTGCAACTCACGGCCGGCCTCGCGCCAGAAGAAACCTTCCGCCAGGGGCGCGGCCATCAGCGCAAACTTTTCCCCGGACTCGTCGAACTCCTGCAGGCTCTTGAAGGAGGGTGCGTCGAGCTTGTGCTCGCGCAGCAGGTCCAAGAGGCTCTCGCGCCGGCCGTCGCTTTCGGCCAGCAGCAACACCTTGTGCGGTGTGGTGTCCAGATGCCGCCCGAGCTTGGCCAGCGGCTCTTGGGCGCCGCGCTCAATGCTGAGGTCGGGCAGCGGCCGCGCGTAATCGACGGCTTCACGCTGATTCAGTGTCAGCACCGCTAGCGGGTGCGTACTGGCAAACAGCTCCTCGGGTCGCAAGAAGATCTGCTCCGGCGGCAGGATGGGCCGCTCGGGGTCGTGCGACAGCAAGCGATGGCGGTCGCGGGTGTCTTGCCAGAACCGCTGCAGGGCCTCGTCTACGTTGCCCAGCAGGGCCACGGCGGCGGTCTTGCCGAGGTAGTCGAAGAAGGTGGCGGTTTGCTCAAAGAACAGCGGGAGGTAGTACTCAATGCCCGCGCCCGCCAGGCCCTCGCCCATGTCCTTGTAGAGCCGCGCCTTGCTGGGGTCGCCGTCCAGGTGCTCGCGCCAACGGCCGCGGAAGAGCTGCCGCGAGCCCTCGTTGAGCGGGAATTCGCGCCCCGGCAGCAGCCGAACCTCGGGTACAGGGTAGAGGCTGCGCTGGCTGTCGGGGTCGAACACGCGGATGGAGTCGATCTCGTCGCCAAACAGGTCCACCCGGTAGGGCACGGGCGAGCCCATGGGGTAGAGATCGATCAGGCTGCCGCGTACCGCGTACTCACCCGGGCTGATCACTTGGCTGACGTTCTGGTAGCCCGCCAAAGTCAGTTGGCTGCGGAAGGCGGCCTCGTCCAGGGCCTGCCCCTTCTTGAAGTGGAAGGTCGTGCCCGCCAAGAAGCTGGGCGGTGCCAAGCGGGTCAGCGCCGTGGTGGCGGGCAGCAGCACCACGTCGATTTCGCGCTGCTCACGTGGCCGCCCTTGGGATTGCAGCAACTGCCACAGCGTGGCCAGGCGCTCTGAAATCAGGTCGTGGTGGGGGCTGAAGCGATCCCAAGGCAAGGTCTCCCAGTCTGGGAAGACGGCGACCCGCAGCCCCGGTGCGAAAAAGGGCAGCTCGGCCTCCAGTCGCTGCGCGTCGCCGGGTTCCGCGCATACCACGGCGGTCACATGCTGGTTTTGGCTCTGGCAGAACCGCGCCAGCAGCAGCGCGTCGGCGGAGCCATGGGGCCGCGGCGCTTGGTGGCGTTTGCCCAGCGCAATCGAAGGGAGAAGGGTCATCGCAGGAGCAGAAATGGCAACAGCCCCGGGCGGGGCTCCTGCATTCTCTCAGGCACTCAGCCTGGCTAGCCCTTGACCTTGGGCACGCGCCCCATGAGGTAGAACTCGTCGTTGGGCATCAGCGAAATGGTGTTGGCGATCCGATTGCTCATGCCAAAGAGGCCGACGATGCTGGTGATGTCCCAGGCGTCCTCGTCGTCGAGGCCGGCGGCGTGCAGGGCGGCGTAGTCGGCCTCGCAGATGGATTGGGCGTCCAGGCAGACTTTCATCGCAAACGCGAGCATCGCGGCTTGGCGGGGGCTGACCTCGGCCTTGAGCGGGTTGGTGGCGAGTTGATCCGCTAGGCGCGGCGCCTTGGCATAGATGCGCAGGATGGCGCCATGCGCCACCACGCAGTAGAGGCAGCGGTTGGCACCGCTGGTGGCCACGATGATCATTTCCTTCTCGGCCTTGCTGAGGCCGCCCTCGCGCAGCAGCAAGGCGTCGTGGTAGGCCAGGAAGGCGCGCAGCTCGTCGGGGCGGCGCGCCAATGCCAGGAAGACGTTGGGCACGAAACCGGCCTTGTCCTGCACCTCGAGGATGCGGGTGCGCAGGTCGTCGGGCAGCGTGGCCACGTCGGGCACGGGGTAGCGGCAAATGGCGGTCATGTAACGATTCCTTTCGTCATGCATTGTTCCCAAGCGGCACAATCCCGCGCGTTTTGCTTTGTGTAGGTGAAGACGCAATGAAGCGCCGTGTTGTATTGGGGTCTTTGGGCTCCTTGGGGGCCCTGGCCCTGCCCGCGTGGGGCCAGTTCCGGGTGGAAATTTCCGGCGTGGGTGCGACGCAAATGCCGGTGGCCATTGCGGAATTTCGGGATGAACAAAAAACGGGTGTGGCCGCCATCGTGCGCGCGGACCTGGAGCGCAGCGGTCAGTTCAAGCTGATCGAGGCGGGTAGCACGCCCGTGACAGAGCTCAGCAGCCCCGCGTTTGCAGACTGGCGCACCGCGCAAGCCGACGCCCTGGTTGGGGGCTCGGTGACCCGTTTGGCCGATGGACGGCTGGATGTGCGATTCCGCCTGTGGGACGTGGTGACCGGCAAGGACTTGGGCGGAGAGAGCCAGGTTGTGGTGGCCGAGGACATTCGACTGGCCGCCCATCGCGTGGCCGACGCGATCTACCAAAAACTGACGGGTGAGCGCGGCGTGTTTTCGACGCGTTTGGCCTATGTCACCAAGGCGGGCCGACAGTACGCGCTGCGCATTGCCGACGCGGACGGTGAGGGTGGCCAGGTGGCCGTGACCAGCCCCGAACCCATTATTTCGCCCGCCTGGGCGCCGGACGGCCGCACGGTCGCTTACGTGAGCTTCCACACGGGCAAGCCGGTCGTTTATCTGCAGGACCTGGCCACGGGTTCGCGCTTGGTGTTGGCGGATTTCCGGGGCAGCAACAGCGCGCCGGCCTTTTCGCCCGATGGCCGTCGGGTGGTGGTGTCGCTGTCGCGAGAGGGGGGCACCCAACTCTTTGTGATCAACCGCGACGGTTCGGGCCTGAAGCGCTTGGCGCAGAGCCTGGCCATCGATACCGAAGCCACCTTCAGCGCCGACGGCAGCAAGATTTACTTCGTCAGCGACCGGGGCGGCGGCCCGCAGATTTACCGCATGCCGTCGGAGGGCGGGAGCGCCGAGCGCGTGACGTTTAACAGCCCTTACAGCGTGAGCCCGACGCTGAGCCCCGACGGCAAGTCAATGGCCTTTGTTTCGCGACTGGATGGGGCGTTCAAGGTCTGTGTCATGGACCTCTCCAACGGGGGCGCGGTTCGGGTCATCAGCGACACCGTCGAGGACGAGTCGCCGAGCTTCGCGCCCAATGGCAAGCTCTTGGTGTACGCCACCCGCAGCCAGGGCAAGGATGTGCTGATGACGTCCACCCTGGACGGGCGAGTGAAAGCCAAACTGGTGGTCACCAGCGCGGATGTGCGCGAGCCGGCTTGGGGACCCTTCACCCGATAAGAATGCTGGGTTTGGGGGATCGGCGACAATAGCAGGTTTTCCGCGGGCCGCAAGGCCCATTCCCTAGACTATTCCTCGTACGAGAGATCGAAATGAACACGACCCGTTTCGCCCTGGCCGCCGTGGCCGCCGCTGTGCTGGCTGGTTGCAGCACCACCAAGCTGGAAGAGCCCACCAAGGCTCCCGTGGTGGAAGCCAAGCCCCAACCCGCTACGCCGGCCCAGCCTGTTGCTGAAACCAAGGTTGCGACGGTCGATCTGGCGACCGAGCAGCGCAATGCCGTGGCCGACAAGCGCGTCATTTACTTTGACTTCGACAGCTATGTGGTCAAGGACGAGTTCCGCCCGGCCGTGCAAGCCCATGCCAAGCGTCTGAACTTGATCAAGACCCAGAAGGTCAGCCTGGAAGGTCACGCCGACCAGCGCGGCAGCCGTGAATACAACCTAGCCCTGGGCCAAAAGCGCGCTGAAGCTGTGCTGCAACAGCTGACGTTGCAAGGCGTGGCCGCTGCTCAAGCCGAGCCGGTCAGCTTCGGCAAAGAGCGTCCGGCCGCTGAAGGCACGGGCGAAGCCGTGTGGGCCAAGAACCGCCGCGTTGAAGTCAAGGACAAGTGAGCATGAACCTGCGCGCCTCGACCTTCGCTCTAACGATCGCCCTGGCCCTCGCGGGCTTCGGCGGGGCCGCCCAAGCGGCCTTGTTCTCTGACGATGAGGCGCGCAAGGCCATCCTCGACCTGCGCGCCAAGGTGGCGCAGCTTGAGGAAGCGCAGAAAAAGCAGGGGGCCGAGCAGGACGAACAGCTCGCCACCCTGCGCCGCAGCCTGATGGATCTGATCAATCAGAACCAGATGCTGCGCAGCGAGTTGGCGCGCCTGCAAGGTGCCAACGAGCAGTTGGTGCGGGATCTGGCGGACACCCAGCGCCGCCTGGCCGACCAGCTGCAGAGCTTCGATGGGCGATTGAAGCCCCTGGAGCCGCAAAAAATCAGCCTCGACGGCAAAGAATTCAAGGTCGAGCCCGAAGAGCAGCGCCAGTACGAGGCGGCCATGGGCTTGTTGCGTCGGGGGGATTTCGACGATGCCAGCAAGGCGTTTGAATTCTTCTTGAAGCGCTACAGCGTCAGCGGCTACACCGACATCGTTCGGTTCTGGCTGGGCAATGCCCAGTATGGTCAGCGGGCTTACAAAGAGGCCATGGGCACGTTCCGCGAGTTCCTGAAGGGCAGCCCGCAGCATCCTCGCGTGGCCGAGGCGCTGCTGGCGGTGGCCAATTGCCAAGCGGAAACCAAAGACATCAAAGGCGCCCGCAAGACTTTAGATGACCTGATCAAAGCTCACCCCGGCACTGAAGCCGCGCAAGCGGCCAAAGAGCGCCGCGCCAGTTTGAAGTGAGCGCGGGCCCTGAACTGGGCCCGATGGCGGCCTTGGGGGCAGACACCGAACGGCGATTTGGGGGGCTGCGCCGCCTCTATGGGGACGCGGGCTACGACCGCCTCAGGCAGTTGCGTGCGGCTGTTGTGGGTTTGGGGGGCGTTGGGTCTTGGGCCGCTGAAGCGCTGGCCCGCTCGGGCATTGCGCAATTGGTTCTGATCGATCTGGATCATGTGGCCGAGTCCAACATCAACCGGCAGGTTCAGGCGGTGGGGCAGACCGTTGGGCTGCACAAAGGCGAGGCACTCAAGCAGCGGATCGCCGATATCCACCCTGACTGCGATGTGCAGGTCCTCGATGCTTTTGTAGAAGCGGACAACTGGCCCGGTCTGATCGCAGGTTTGAACCTGGATGGCGTCATTGACGCTTGCGACCAGGTTCGCGCCAAGGCGGCGCTTGCGGCCTGGGCACGGCGTGAGCGTCTAGCTTTTGTCACCGTTGGGGCGGCTGGGGGCAAGCAGCGCCCAGAGCTTTTGGACGTGGCCGATCTGTCCGACACCACCCACGATCCGCTTCTGGCTTCTTTGCGAGCTCGTCTGCGGCGTGAGCATGGCGCGCCCCGGCAGGGTCGCATCCAGGTGCGGGCGGTGTTCTCGCGGGAGTCGGTTCAGCGGCCGGAGCAAAACGGCCCCAACTGCGCGGTGGATGGCACATTGAACTGCGCTGGTTACGGATCCAGCGTCATGGTGACCGCCTCGTTCGGTCTGGCGGCCAGTGCCGAGTGGGTGCGCTTGGCTTTGCAGCAAAAAGCTTCGACGCTCGCTTGATCCCTAGGGGAAACCTGGCTATACTGCTGGGCTTTCCTGGTTCGGGTCGTTAGCTCAGTCGGTAGAGCAGCGGACTTTTAATCCGTTGGTCGCAGGTTCGAATCCTGCACGACCCACCACCCTTGCTTTCGGGCGAGGGCCGCGGAAAATTCGGGGGCTCTTAGCTCAGTTGGTAGAGCAGCGGACTCTTAATCCGTTGGTCGTAGGTTCGAATCCTACAGGGCCCACCAAAGATCCAATGAATCAAGCACTTAGCGGCGCGAGCCCTGGGTGCTTTTTTCATTTCTGATGGGCTCCAGCCCTGGTGGCGGAGCTAGACGACGCTGGGCTCCAGCAGTTGCAGCGTTCCGGCTGCAGCATCTATCTCGGCCAGGGCTCCGACGGGCACGGTGAACTTGCGCCGGATGTGGCCGATCATGGCGCCTCGGTAAACGGGTACGTTTAGGGGCAGGAAGTACTCGTCGAATAACTCGTCCAGCGTCAGGGCGCCAAAGCCTTCGCCGGGCTCACATTTGGTGAACTGCCCGATCACCACGCCGGCGACTTGGTTCAGGGCACCGGTCAAGCGCAGGGTCGAGAGCATGCGGTCGACGCGATAGATGTACTCGTTGATCTCTTCAAGAAAAAGGATGGCGCCATGAAACCTTGGCCAGTACGCCGAGCCGGCCATGGCGGTGAGTACGGCCAGGTTGCCACCGATGAGCCGACCGCGCGCCTTACCTGGGCGCAGCGTTTGAATCCGATCGCCGGTTTGGACCAGATGGTCGCCGAGTTCGCCGGTGGGGTTTTTGAGCAGCGGGAGGCTGCCCTGCATCACCAACGCCTTGAAGTGATCGACGCTGAACGCATTCCACTGCGACAGGGCCGTTGGGCTGTGAAACGTGATCAAACCGGTTTGCTGATGGATGCCGTTGACCAGGGCGGTCAGGTCTGAAAAACCACCCAAAAACTTGGGGGTGCGGCGAATCTGGTCGTAGTCAATGGCCGGCAGGATGCGAGTCCCGCCGCTGCCGCCCGTGAGGGCGATCAGGCCGTGCACCGTGTCGTCGGCAAAGAAGCGGTTGATGTCCTCCACCCGTTGTGCATCGGTGCCCGCCAAATGGCCGTGGCGCGCGCGAACGTGTTGACCGTGTCGAACCTTGAACCCGAGGGCCTGAAGCGCTTCGGTCGCAATTTGCACCGGTTCTCGCTCGTAAGTGGCGTGGGCGGGGCTGATCAGTCCGACGGTGTCACCCGCTTTGAGGCGCGGTGCTCGCAGCAAGGCGGGCGGGGTCGAGGCCGCAGTGCTGAGGGGCAGACTGGCTGCGGCGGTGAGGGCGAGTGCGGAGCGGCGAGAGAGGAGGCTCATAGAACGCGAGGCAAAGTGGCGCGCACTTGCGTGCGGTCGCCGAAATCGAAATGCCACCACTCTGTGGTGATGCCGTGAAAACCCGCTTGGCGCAGGGCGGCCCGCAGCCAACCCCGGGCTTGTAGATGCTCCAGTCGCAACCGCCCCTGCGCCAACAACTCGGCTTCGAACTCGGGGTGCGAGATTGCATCCATTTCATCAAAGGAGGAGCCCATGTCGATCTCGGCGCCGGCCTCGTCTAGCAATGTGACATCCACGGCCATGCCGAAGCTGTGAATCGAGCCTCGTTCCGGGTGCGCCAAGTACAGGGCCAGTGGCGTACCGGCGAGCTCGGCATACAAAGCCTCTTGGACCCGCTGGGGGCGCAGCGCGTCCAGTACCCTCAAGCGCCAGCCCGGTTTGTGCCCGGCCAGCCACAGGGCGGCTTGTTCCAACGCATCGGCAGCTTCACGACGCAGCCAGGCGCAGTCCAGACCGCCGTATACGGCGCGGCCGACAAAGTTGTCGCGGCTGGCGTAGCGGAGGTCGAGGTCGATCATCGGCAGGCTCAGCAGCGACCGAAAGTCGGGGTGCCCTGGAATGTCCTCGCAGAGCAGGCCAGCCGGCGGGGCCGAGGACGCGGTCATACGCCGAGGGTGGCCAGCCGCAAGCGGGTGACATCCGCGATTTGCTTGACCAAGCGGCGGCCGACCTGGGGCAGTGGGGCATTGGCAGCGGTCAGCAGCATCAGCTGCACGGGACTGCTGGCCTTGAGGGGGCGGACCTTGACCCGGCTGCGGTCCGCCGCAGCGGCCGTGAAGGGGTCCACGATGCTCAAGCCCAGCCCGGCCTCGACCAGCGAGCGTGCCAGCTGATAGGTCTGTACGGTGAACCGACTGGCGGGCTCCATGCCGCTGGCCGCGAAGGCGGCCATGACCAAGCTGCCCAAGGGGTCGTCCTCGGCCATGGCGATGAGCTCGGTTTGGATGTCTGCCAAGGCCAGGGGACCGTCCCCCCGGGCTTCGGGACTGGCCAACGGACACAGGGCCATCAGCGGCCCGCTGGCCAGCACCTCGGCCTGGATGCCAGGGTGACGGGGGTCTTGCAGCGAGAGGGCGAGGTCGGCCTCGCCCACGAGCAGGCTGCTGACGATTTCACGGGTGTGGTGGGTGCCCAACCGGCAGCGGTTGTTGGGGTAGGACTTGGACCACGCCGTCATGGCCGCGGGCAGCACCGAAGCGCCCAGGGCGGGGGTTGCAATCACCCGCAGCTCTTCGGACTCGCCCGCCTTCAGGCTGGCAGCGAGTCGACGAATGCTGATCAGGTCGCGGTTGAGTTTGTCGACCTCAATGAACAAGCGGTGCGCTTCGGGTGTGGGCACCAGCTTGCCTTTGACGCGGTCGAACAGCGGCAACCCCAGCTGCAGTTCGGCGTGCTGCAGCACCTTGGTGACGGCCGGCTGGGAGATGTGCAGCACGTGCGCTGCGCCGCTGATGGAGCCGGCCTGCATGATGGCGTGGAAGACCTCAATGTGCCGCAGTCTCATTCTCTGTACACCCCTTCAAAGTCAACGCTGCCGTTGGGCGCCATGGTGAATCCTTGGACGTCGCTGCGCACTGGAATGTAGATCGTCGAATGCGCCAGGGTGATCCATGGGCGTTCGCGTTTGAAGAGGGCTTGGGCCTCTTCATAAAGACGGTTTCGCGCTGCGGGGTCGGTCGTGCGACGGGCTTCGTCGATCAGGCGCTCAAAGTCCGGATGGCAAAACTTGACGCCCGTCTTGTTGGCCGCGCAACTCAGGTTGGGGGTCAAAAAGTCATCGGCATCGCCGCTGTCGCCACTCCAGCCGCTCATGTAGATGTCGTGCTCCCCGTTGTTGGCGCGCTTGAGGTACTCACCCCACTCATAGGTCTTGATGCGGGCCCGCACGCCGATACGGGCCCAATCGTGCTGAATCAACTGCGCCAGGAGTTGCCCATTGGGGTTGGTGGGCCGCGCCACGGGCAGGGCCCACAAGTCCAACTCAAAACCCTCACCCAGCCCCGCCTGAGTCAGCAACTGGCGTGCCCGTTCAGGGTTGAACTCGTTCTTCAGCGCGTGGTTGTAGCCCGGAATGGACGGCGGGAAGGCACTGACCGCCTGGAGGGCATCGCCGCGCGGAAAGATGGCCTTGAAGATGGCGTCGCGGTCGATGGCGATATCCAGGGCTTCTCGCACGCGACGGTCACTGAGCCGCGGGCGCTTCAGATTGAAGGCCAGGTAGGAAATGTTCAGCGCCTGAATCTTTTCCAACCGAACCTGCGGGCGAGCGCGAACGGAGGTGACATCCACATCCCGGATGGGGCTGGTGACCTGGCACTCCCCCGCAATCAGTTTCTGCACCCGCACCGCAGGCTCGCGACTGATGCTGTAGAGCAGGGCTTCGGTGCGTTGTCGCCCGCCCCAATAGCCGGGGTGGGCTTGCATGCGCACCACATGATCCTTTTCGTAGCGCCGGAACTGGTACGGGCCGGTTCCCACGGGCAGACGATTGATTTGGGAAGCCTTTCCCTCTCGCAGTAGCTGGGCGGCGTACTCGGCGGACTGAATGCCGGCAAACGACATCGCAAAGGTGCTCAGGAAGGTGACGTTGGGTTCGCGCAGGGTGAAGCGAACGCGATGAGCGTCCAGCTTTTCGATGCGGGCGATCTGCCGCGCCAGCCCCAAGGCTTGCGGATAGATGAAGTTGGCGGGGAACGCCTGGTTGTAGGGGTGCTGAGGATCGATGAAGCGCTGATACGTGAACAGCACGTCGTCTGCGTTCAAGGCCCGCGAGGGGGTAAACCAGTCGGTGCGATGAAACGCCACCCCTGGCCTCAGCGTGAAGGTGAAGACCGTGGCGTCCGACGACACCTCCCATCCGGTCGCCAACTTGGGAACCAACTGCGTGCCGCCGCGCTGAAAGCCCAGCAGCCCTTGAAACATTTGGTTGTTGACGTTGCTGGTGCTGGTGCTGTCCCACAGCCCCGGGTCGAACCCCTCAGGGCTGGCATCCGTGCAATAGACCAGGGGTTTGGCGGCCTGGGCGGTGACGGCCAGTACCGCGAAAAAGACGACGAGCAAAACGCGCATGGTGCTGATTGTGGTCAAGGCCATTTGCGCCCCGCGTGCCATCTCGGCTTAGTCGCATAACCATGGGTTATGCTTTCCTTCAAAGACCCGCCAGCGCCATGTACTTGGTCGTCAAATAGTCGTCAATGCCTTGACGCCCGCCCTCGCGCCCCAAGCCCGATTGCTTGACGCCGCCGAAGGGCGCGACCTCAGTCGAGATGAGCCCAGTGTTGACGCCGACCATGCCGGCTTCCAACGCTTCCCCGACGCGGAAGATGCGGCCAATGTCGCGGCTGTACAGGTAAGCGGCGAGGCCGACCTCGGTGTCGTTGGATCGGGCAATGGCTTCATCCTCGCTGGTAAATCGGAGCAGCGGGGCGACCGGGCCGAAGGTCTCCTCGCGGGCTATCACCATGTCGGGTTGCACATCGACCAAGACGGTGGGGGTGTAGAAATTGCCGCCCAACGCGTGGCGCTTCCCGCCGGTGAGCAGGCGGGCGCCGCGCGCCAGCGCGTCGTCGACTTGATGCTGCACTTTGGCCAGTGCCACGGCGTTGATCAAGGGCCCTTGCTGAACGCCTGAGTGCAGACCGTTGCCCACCACCAATCGCTCGCTGGCCTCGCGCAGGCGGTCGGCGAATTCGTCGTACACGCCGGTCTGCACGAAGAATCGGTTGCTGCAGACGCAGGTTTGGCCGGCGTTGCGGTACTTGCTGGCCAGGGCGCCTTCGACGGCGGCATCCAGGTCGGCGTCGTCAAAGACGATAAAGGGGGCGAGGCCGCCGAGCTCCAGTGACAGTTTCTTGATCGTCGAGGCAGACTGAGCGAATAGCAGCCGCCCCACGGGGGTAGAGCCAGTGAAGCTGAGCTTGCGCACGGTGGGGTGGGCGCACAGTTCGGCGCCGATGGCGCGGGGCTCGCCGGTCAGAACCTGCAACAGACCGGGGGGCAAGCCGACCTCTTCGGTCAGTAGGCCCAGGGCCAGAGCGGTGAAGGGTGTGCTTTCGGCGGGCTTGACGATGATGGGGTTGCCTGCGGCCAGCGCCGGGGCGACTTTGCGCGCCATCATGGCCAGCGGGAAGTTCCAAGGCGTAATGGCGGCGCAGACGCCGATGGGTTCGCGGAAGACAAGCAGCCGGCGATCGGCACTTGGGGTGGGGATGGTTTCGCCATACACGCGTTTGCCTTCTTCGGCGTACCAGTCGAGGTAGGCAGCGGCGTAGGCGACCTCGCTGCGGGCTTCGGCCAGGGGCTTGCCCTGTTCGCGGGTGATGAGGGTGGCGAGTTCGTCGCTACGCGTGAGCATCAGTTGCCCGAGTTGGCGCAGCAGGTGGCCGCGATCGCGTGCGGTGCGGCGGCGCCAGGCTGGCCAAGCGCGGGCGGCGGCGTCGATGGCGCGGCGCGTTTCGGCTGCGCCCATCAAGGGCACGTGGCCCAGGCGTTGGCCGGTGGCGGGGTCGTGGACATCAAAGGTTTGGCCGTCGTCAGCCTGGACCCAATGGCCGTCGAGCAGGGCGGCTTCGCGCAGCAGCGCCAAGGGGGCGGGGGTGCTCATGCGGCTCTTAGTGCGTCAGCCAAAATGCCCATCGCTTCGTCGAAGACGGCGTCGGGCGTGGTCAGGGGGTGCAGGAAGCGGATGACGTTGCCGTGGCTGCCGCAACTGAGCAGGATCAGGCCGCGCTGCAGGGCCGCGGCTTGGACGCGGCGGGTAAAAGCGGCGTCGGGTTCGCCGGTGTCGGGCGCGCGGAACTCCGCCGCGAGCATGCTGCCCAAGCCGCGCACCTCGGCCAGTTGGGGCACGTGGGGCTGGAGCGTGCTCAACTGGGCGCGCAGACGCTGCCCGAGTTGGTCGGCGCGCTCGCACAGGCCTTCGTCGGCAATGACGTCGAGCACGGCATGGGCGGCAGCCACGGCCAGGGGGTTGCCGGCGTAGGTGCCGCCCAAGCCGCCGGGTTCAGCGGCGTCCATCACGGTGCTGCGCCCACACACGCCGGATAGGGGCAGGCCGCCGGCCAGGCTCTTGGCAAAGCAAATCAGGTCGACGGGTACGTCGTGGTGTTGGGTGGCGAACCAGCGGCCAGTTCGGGCAAAGCCGGTTTGGATTTCGTCAGCGATGAGGAGGATGCCGTGCTCGTTGGCCAGCTCGCGCAGGCCGCGCATGAAGGTTTCGGGGGCGGGCCGGAAGCCGCCCTCGCCTTGCACGGGTTCGACGATGAAGGCGGCCACTCGGGCGGGGTCGATGCTGGCCTTGAACAGCATTTTGAGACCGCGCAGGGCGTGCTCGGTGTCGACACCATCGATGGAACTGGGGAAGGGCGCGTGGAGAACCTCAGCCGGGAAGGGGCCGAAGCCGCGCTTGTAGGGCAGAACCTTTCCCGTAAGGGCCATGCCCATGTGGGTGCGGCCGTGGAATCCGCCATCGAAGGCGATCACACCGCTGCGTCCGGTTGCGGCGCGGGCAATCTTGATGGCGTTTTCTACCGCCTCAGCGCCGGTGGTGAAGAAGGCCGTTTTCTTCGGCCCTTCAATGGGCGTGAGGGCGTTGATGCGTTCGGCCAGGCTCACGTAGCTGGCGTAGGGAACGACCTGGTAGGCCGTGTGATGGAACTGGTCGAGCTGGGCTTGCAGGGCCGCCTGCACGCGTGGGTGGCGATGGCCGGTGTTGAGCACGGCGATCCCACTGGCGAAGTCAATGAAGCGGCGGCCTTCGATGTCCCAGAGTTCGGCGTTGAGTGCGCGTGCCGCAAAGAAGGGTTCCAGTACCGCCACGCCGCGCGGGGTGGCGGCCTGGCGACGGGCCAGCCAGTCGGCATTGCGGGTCTGGGGACTGACGGGGGAGGTTGGGGCGACGGGAGTCATGGTGAGGCTCACATGGGAAAGCCAAGGGCTTTGATGGCTTGAATCCAGGCGCGTTTCCAGCCGCCTTCGGCATCAGCACCATCAAAGGCATGGAAGGTGATTCGCGCGCCCAACCAGCGCAGCGGCTCGGGCGGGATCCACGTGGGGCTGAGACAGGCAATGTCGAGCTGACGCTCGGGACCGGGGTGGTCGAGCAGCATGTTCAGGCCCATGCGTGCACCGAAGCGGCTGGCACCGATGCCGAAGCCGGTGTAGCCGGCTACGAACACGGCCTTGCCGCCCAGGTAGGGTTTGGCAAAAACTGAGCCGCGTGAGCAGTAATCGATGGGACCACCCCAGGCGTGAGAAAACTGCACGTCGTGAAGCTGCGGGAAGGTGCGGTAGAAAGCCTGCGCCAACCGGTGGTAGGTGGCGATTTGAGCGTCCTCGGGCGGGTTGGGGTCGCCGTTGTAGTGGTAGCTGACCAGGCCGCCAAAGATGATGCGGTTGTCGCGCGTGAGGCGGAAGTAGTTCAGTTGCGTGCGGGTGTCGTAGATACCCTGTCGCTGCGCCCAGCCGATGCGGGCCATTTGGTCGGCGCTGAGTGGTTCGGTGGCCAGCACGTGGTCGCGCACGGCCGCGACGCGGCGCTGGATGTCGCGCACGCCGATGTGGGCGGTGCCGCTGCCCAGCAGCACGCGGGGCGTCACGATGCGACCGCCGGGGGTGGTCACTTCGACGGTGGCGCCGCGGTCGCGCAGGCGCATCAGCGGTGTCATTTCGTGCAGCCGCACGCCGAGCTGCAGGGCCACGCGTCGCAGGCCCCAGGCCAGCTTGGCCGGGTGTACGGTGCCACTGCGCTCGCGCGACCACAGGGCGCCAGCGAAAAGGGGCGAGCGGATTTGTTCGGCCAGTTGCGCACGGTCGAGCCATTCGACCTGGTGGCCATAGCGGCGGTGCAGCTCGTAGTCGTCCCGCAGGGCGGCGAGGTGGGCGTCATCTACCGCCACAGTCATCTCGCCGCTCCACTCGATGTCGGCGTCGATGCCGTAGCGCACGAGTGTGGCCTCAAAGCCGTCAAGATTGTCGCGACCGAATGCCTCGAGTTGCTCGATGTCTTGCGGGAACACGCGCACGGCGTTGGGCAGGCCGTGCATGATGGACGTGGAAATGATCCCGCCCGCGCGGCCCGAGGCTCCATGGCCGACACGCCCCGCCTCGATGAGCACAACATCCAGATTCGGGTTTTGCTCCTTGGCTTGGATGGCCGCCCACAAGCCGGTGAACCCGCCACCGACCACCAGCAGGTCGGCGCGGGTGTTCTGTCGAAGCGGTTCGGTCGGCGGCGGGGCGTCAGGGCTGTCGAGCCAGTACGGCATCAGCCGCGTGCTGCGGAAGGCCTTGCTCAGGCAGGGGCGATCGATCGGCTGCCGGGCAAGAGGCGGGAGGGCCTGGATCGTGCGGGTCATGGGGAGGGCAGGATTGAAGAAGGGAAGTCAGGCCGGGTCCAGCAGCACGTAGAGTTTTTTGGCGTCTTGCAGCGTTTCCCAGCGCCCGCCAAAACCGGCGGGCAGGAGGTAGGCGTCGCCAGCGCGGAACTCAATGCGGCCGCCTTGCAGGTCGGTCAGCGCGATGTGGCCCTCGGCCAGCCAGACCACCTCGTCGGAGGATGTGGCCGGAAAATCGACTGCCCCGACGCGCCCTTCCCACCAGCCCACGGTGAAGCCGCTGGCTTTGCCGCGCGCGGCACACCAGTCTTCTTCGTCCATGCCGTAGTTCAGCACCGCGTGCGCGCCGACGCCGCGACCCAGGCGCACGATGTCGCCAATCAATTTGCTCACGGTAAAAAGTCCTTCAGAGTGGGTAAGAGTTGACGATCAGGCGGGTCCCTCGAACACGGCGTGGCGAAGTTCTTGGTACGCGCGCAGGCCTTCGAGGCCCAATTCGCGGCCGATGCCGCTGGCCCCCAGGCCACCCCAGCAGACCTGCGGGAAAATCAATTGCGGTGTGTTAACCCACACCAGCCCGGCGCGCAGCTCGCGTTCGAAGTGGGCGGCGGCAGTGGCGTCGCGCGTCAAGACGGTCGCCACCAAGCCGTAGGGCGTGGCGTTGGCCGCGGCGATGAGGTCACCGTCGCTGGCGCAGGCTTGCACGCAGGCCACGGGGCCGAAGATTTCTTCCTGCCACAGTGGGTTGTCGCTGTCTGTGAGGGTGTACAGCTCGGGCGCCATGAAGCAGCCGGCGGCGTCGGCAGCGTTGTGCACCCGGCCGCTAGCCAGGCGCGTAGCGCCGGCTGCGCGGCCGCGCTTGACGAGGGCTTGCACGCGCTCGCGCTGCGCGGCGCTGATCAGGGGGCCCAGCGCGCAGCCCTCAGCCTCCGGCGGGCCGGCCTGCAGTGCGCCGATCGCGGCGGACAGGGCG
Organism: Inhella gelatinilytica; assembly: GCF_016093295.1. GTDB lineage: Bacteria > Pseudomonadota > Gammaproteobacteria > Burkholderiales > Burkholderiaceae_C > Inhella > Inhella gelatinilytica. Next base: position 451,009 of record NZ_JAEDAL010000002.1, read on the forward strand.
GTGACCAACTCGGCGTACCGGTGCTGGTGCACCAGGATGCGCGAGGTGGCAGAGCACATCTGGCCGGCGTTGGTGAAGGCACCGGCCAACGCCAGCTCGACGGCTTGCGCCAGGTCGGCGTCTTCGCGAACGATGAGTGCGGACTTGCCGCCCAACTCCAGGGTTAGGCGCTTGAAATGCTCCGCCGCGGCGCGCATGACCTGCCGCCCGACAGCGGTGCTGCCCGTGAACGAGACTTTGTCCACGCCCGGGTGGGCGACCAGGGCGCCGCCCACGGCCGCGCCACCACCCACCAGGTTCACGACCCCGTCGGGCAGGCCCACGCGTTCTATGAGGTCCAGCAACGCATGCTCGGCCGGCGCGGTCAGCTCCGAGGGTTTGAGCACCACGGTGCAGCCGGCGGCCAAGGCGGGGGCGAGTTTCCAGGCCGTGGTCACCATGGGAAAGTTCCAGGGCACGACCAGCGCGGCCACGCCCACGGCTTCCCAACGTTTCTGGCCACGCAGATCGGCCCGTGGGAGCGTGACTGCTTCGGTGGCGAAAGCCTCGCCGCTCTCGCACAGGCCTGCGTAGTAGATCAAGCAGGCGACCACATCGTCCAGGTCGAGTTCGGCCTCAAGGCGGGGCTTTCCATTGACGCGCATCTGGAGCGCGATCAACACTGCATGTTCGCCCCGCACCTGCTGGGCGATGGCGCGCAGCCAAGCCGCGCGCTGGGTGGGGGCCGTGGCCCGCCAGGCGGGCGCTGCTGTGCGCGCCGCAGCCACTGCAGCGTCGATCTGCTCGGCCGTCGCCCAGTCTTGGTAGGCCAGCAGCGCGCCATCACAGGCGCTGAGTACCGGTGTGTGCGTGTCGCTCTGGTAGTGCTTGCGGCCCAAGCGGGCGCTGGGCAGGTGGGGGGTGGCGCTCATCGGTACACCACGCCCGGCATGACGCAGAGCATTTCGTAGGCCAGGTTGGCGGCCACCAGAGCGGTGGTGCCGGCTGGGTCGTAGGGGGGCGAGACCTCCACCACGTCGGCCCCGACCAGGTTCAGGCCGCGCAGGCCGCGAATGATCTCCAGTGCCTGCATGACGCTGAGCCCGCCAATCTCCGGCGTGCCGGTGCCGGGCGCAAACGAAGGGTCCAGGCCGTCAATGTCAAAACTCAGGTACAGCGGGGCGTCGCCCACCCGTGCGCGTACCTCGGCCATCAGCGGCACCAATGAGCGGTGCCAGCAGTCCTCGGCCGGCACCACGGTGAAACCCTGCTGTCGACACCAGTCGAAATCCTCGGCGCTGTAGCCGGTGCCGCGCAGGCCGATCTGGGTCACCCGCTCGCATTGCAGCAAGCCCTCTTCGACCGCCCGACGAAACGGCGTTCCGTGGGCAATTTCCTCGCCAAACATGGTGTCGTTGACGTCCGCATGGGCGTCCACATGCACCACGGCCAAACGGCCATACCGCGCCTTGAGCGCACGCAGGATGGGCCAGGCGATGGTGTGATCCCCGCCCAGCGTAATGGGCCGACAACCCGTGGCGACGATGTCGGTGAAGGCCACCTCGATGCGGCGTACCGAGTCCTTCAAGTCGTAGGGGTTCGTGGCCACGTCACCCAGGTCGGCCACTTGCAGCGAGTCGAAGGGTGCGGCGCGCGTGGCCATGTTGTAGGGGCGCAGCAGCACCGACTCGGCGCGGATCTGCCGCGGGCCGAACCGGGTGCCGGCACGGTTGGAGGTGCCGATGTCCAGCGGTACGCCGACGAAGCCGACGTCCAGGCCTTGGGCGCCGGTGGCCAGGGGCAGGCGCATCATGGTGGCGATGCCGCCAAAGCGGGGCATGACGTTGCCGCCTAGCGGTTGGTTGAAGGCAGGGCGTTCAGTCATGGCGGGGAAGACGGTTTTGGGGCCGAGGGTCTTGGTGCCGACGCAGTCCGTGGCCCAGGGGGCCCTGCACCTGATCGGACTCGGGGTAGCCCCACAACAGCAGCAGGTAGACGGTGGCGCCGCTGAGCAGCGAGGTCGGCGCGCTGAGGTCCATGCCGCCCGCCCAGGCGCTCAGCGGCCCAGTGAACTTTCCGGGCACCTGGGCGAAGAGCAGGCCCACCGTGCTGCCCACGGTCCACGCGGCCAGTGCGCGCAGGTTCCAGCCCCGAGAGAACCAATACTGTCCCCCCCGGACGCGACGGCTCAGCGCCTGCAACTCATCGGGCAAATAATGGCCACGCCGCGCCCAGTAGCCAATGACCATGACGGCCAGCCAGGGGCAACTGAAGGCACCGATCAGTGCGGCAAAGGCGGCCACGCTTTCGACCAGATTCAGGACAAAGCGCCCAACGAAGATCACCGCGACGGCCAGCAGGCCGACCATCAGCGTGGCGCGGGCGCGATTGAGGTGGCGGGTGAACAGGTTGGCCAGGTCCAGGCCCGTGCCATACAGCGCGGTGGTGCCGGTGGCGATGCCACCGATAAGGGCGATCAGGCACAGGGGCAGCAGGAACCAGGCCGGTGAAATGGCGATCAAACCGCCCATGTAGTCGCCGGTGGCCACCACTTCGGGCGCTGTGGTGGCCATGATGGCCGCGGTGAACAAACCGAACAGCAAAGGCAACAGGGTGGCGGCCTGCGCGAGCAACACGGCGGCCATTAGGCGTCGGCGGGGTGTGGCTAGCGGCACATAGCGGCCCCAGTCGCCCAGGGTGGCGGAGAAAGACAGCGGGTTGCTGGCGGCGACGGTGGCTGTGGCGACGAACGCCGCCCACCAGCCGGCGTCGCCACGCTGCACGCTGCCTGCATAGCTCAGGTCGATCTGGGAGCCGAAGGCCATCAGGGCGACCCCGAAGAGCAGGGTGGTGGCCAGGACGGCCACGCGGTTGAACCACAGCATCAGCTGAAAGCCGTAGATGCAGATGGCAACGACGATGGCTGCCATCAGGGTGTAGGCCGCGCTCTGAGTCAGCGCGTTCACGGGCAGGCCCGCCAGGGCATGGGCGCCGCCGACCAGAGCATCACCGGAGCTCCACACCGCCAACGAGAAAAAGACGATGGCCGTGAGCAGCAGCTGCCCCGAGCCGATCAGCCGGCCATAGACACCGAAATGCGCGGTCGACGACACTGGGTCGTTGGTGCCGTTGCGTGGGCCGAACAGGCTCATGGGTGCCAGCGCGCAACTGCCAGCGAGCAAACCCAGCAGCAGCGCCCACAGGCCGTCCTGAACCGACAAGCCGACGAAGACCGGAAAGCTGCCCAGCACCGAGGTGGCAAAGGTGTTACAGCCCCCAAACAGCAGGCGGAACAAATCCAGCGGGCGCGCGTGACGCTCCGCCGCCGGGATCGCTTCGGCGCTGTGGGTTTCGAACGCGAGGGCCCCGCTCATGCCAGGGTCCTGGGCAGTTTCTCGGGCAGCGTGTCCAGCAGGACTTCCAGAATCCGTTCCTCCCAGTGGCTGAAGCTGGAGTGCCGTCCGGCGGCGTGCTCAAGGGATTGGCTGGTTCCATTGAGGGCGTACATCAAGGCCCAGCCCGGCTGACCGGCGCGCTGCGGTTGGAAAATCAGACCGGAAAGCAACCCGTAGGCTTCGCCCAGGTGCCCCCAGGCCTGCCAGCCACCTTGGCTGTGTAGGCGGTCGCCGCCCTGCGCGGTGCGCTGGTCGGTGAAGCGTTGCAGGCCCACGCCCCAGCTTTGAAAAATTCCTCCCATCGTGTCGGCGGCGTCTCCCGGCGTCTGGGTCCAACTGGCTTGCAGCAAACTGTCGAAGAGCGGCTCCGGGATCAGGTCGTGACCCTTCCAGCGACCGCGCTGGGTGAGCAGTTGGGCGATCTGACCGAGCTCTGGCAAAGAGATGCGCAGGCCGCCTTGTGGGCCAAAGACGGTGCCGTTGTCACCGGGGCGCTGCTCGCCTTGCGCTCGCAGCGGGCAGGCGGCGCCGGTGGGCCCGGGTTCATCGGCCTGCGCTACCCACTGTCTGTCGACTTGGCGGTAGAGCGTGGCGAGCGGGCTGCGCTGCGCCGGAGACACGGCGCAAGGGTCGTAGTAAGGGTGGATGCCCAGGGGCGTGAAGAGCCAGTGCTGCATCAGGCGATCGAAACGCTGGTTGCAGGCGGCCTCCATGGCCGTGGCCAGAACGCCAAAGGCGAAGTTGCAGTAAGAAAACCGGGTGCCGGGCCGGTTGGCGTGCCAGTGCGCCGGGTTGGCAATCGCGGCGCGTAGCGCTGCGGTGCTGGGTTGCCGGGGTTGCTCTGGGTCCCGCAGGCCGGTCTGGTGGTTGAGCAGCAGGCGAGCCGTGATGGGTACATCAGGGTGCGCTGGATGCTGCAGGCCGCCCGGGATCCATGGCGCCAGATCGGCGTCCAGATCCAGCTTGCCAGCGGCATGCAAGCGCGCCATCACCAGCGCGACGGCCAGCTTGGAAACGGACGCAATGCGAAACCGGGTGTCGCGGTGCAGCGCCGTGCGCTGCCACTGCTGCCAGCCGAACTGCGCGGCATACACCGCCCGAGCCCCGACCTGCAAGCGCACCGACAGGCCCATCAAGGGCGCATCCGGGTCTTGCACCACGGCCCGCAGGCGCGTGTCCACATCAGGCCGCGAGGCCAGAGCGGACAACGGCCACGCCGGTACGGGCAGGGCAGCGAGTAGGTGGCGCCGACGCAGGCTCATGGTCAGAAACGCCAGCCCAGGTTCAGGCCGACGGTGCGCGGCGTCAGGTAGACAGCGCGCAGACCCACACGACTGGCCACGGCGGATGTGCCCTGGAAGGACACCAGCTCGCGCTCGTTCGTGAGGTTGTCCACCCACAGGCTCAGGTTCCAGTTGCCTTGGCTCAGGCCCACGCTGCCGCGGTAGGTGGTGTAGCTCTTGTACTCAAAGGGCTTGTCGTCGGGGTGGTCGCCGCGATCGCTGGCCTTGACGCCCACGTAACGGGCGCCCAGGCTGGCGCTGATGGCGTGGCCGGCCCATTCGCCACGCCAGCTCGCCCGCAGCGTGTGCTTCCACGGCGCGGAGCCACCAAGCTTGCCACCCTTGGTGTAGGTGCGGCACTCGGAGTTGTTGGCGTAGAGACAGACCTCCTTGGTGTCGTCCCACTCGCCGCGCGTGTAGGTGCTGGCCATGCCCAGCTCGATGCTGGAGACCGGCTTCCAGCGCGCCTGGAATTCAAAGCCCTCGCTGCGCGCATCGGGACCATTGGTGGTGCCCCAAACCGGGAACCCGTCGATGTCCTGGCTGAAGTAAGTCTGCGGGTCTTTCCAGAGGATGCGGTAGGCATTGGCCTGCACGTAGAGCTGACGGTCCAGGAGGTAGCCCTTGGCGCCGATCTCCAAGTTGTCGGTGCTGTCTGAAGCGTAGCCGCGCACAGACGGATTAACTTCCTTGTTGCCCACGCCGCGGAAGCCGTTGGCGCCGCCGCGACGGAAGCCCTGGCTGAACGTGGCGTAGCCCAGCAGGTCGTCGGTGAACTGGTAGCTGGCGTTGAGCTTGAAGTAACTCTTTCCGGACTCTTTTTCGGTGTTCTTGATCTGGCCGGTCACGAGGTCGAAGGCGTAGTCCTCGACTTGGGTCGAAGCCTGGTCTTCATAGGCGAACAGGCGCGCGCCGGCGGTGAGTGTGAGCCGCTCGATGCCCGCCCAACTCAGCTCGCCGAAGAGGGCCGACTCCTTGTACTGGCTGCCCAGGTTCTCCATGTAGCCCTCGCCGGCGCGGGTGCTGCGCGTGGGCAGGGTCGGCAGCCATTCGCTGAACTGGTTGCTCTTCTCCTGGTCGGAGAAGTAGACGCCCGCAATCCAACTGAACACACCGGGGTCCGACACCACGCGGGTTTCGTGCGTCCAGCCCTTGTTGCGGTTGTCGTAGGTGATAAAGGCCGTATTGCCGCTCCAGCTCGACGAGCCCAGGCGGTAGCGCGAATAGCCCAGGTCCCCATAGAAGAACGAGCCCGTTGCCAAGTAATCCGCCTGGCCGACGCGGGTGTCCTGATAGGTGGCGGTGCTGCTGTGCAGACGACCGATGCCAGCCAGTCGCCAGTCGAGATCAAAGCTGGTGAGCGAAATCTTGCGATCCGTGAACTCCGGATAGGGTGACAGCACGGTCTGTTGGTCCCAAGTCGGCGCCGCTAGGTAGCGTGCGGGCGAGCCGCTGGCCGGGTTGAGTTGCGCACCGCTGGTGCCATGGGCCGTGCCGTCTTGCCAGGTGTGCGTCAGGCGCAATTCCAGATCCGGGGTGGCCTGCCACAACAGCGAGGCGCGGGCCGTCTTGGCCTTGTACCAATCGTCGTTTTCGTACAGCACCTGGCCGGCGTCGGGCTTGGCGGTGATGGATGAGGTGAGCGTTGGGGGCTTGCCCGCGAACCGGTCGGTGAAGCCGCCGTCATCCAGGTTGGCGAGCGAGACCCGCAGGGCCACGTCTTCTCCCAGCGGCACGTTGAGCATCAGGTCGGTGTCGCTGGACAAAGCGCCGCCTTTGACCTGCGACAGGCCGGCGTTGATGCGGCCCTCGAAAGCCCCCAGCTTGGGCTTGTTGGTGATGTAACGCACCGTGCCCCCCAGGGCTCCCCCGCCATACAAGGTGCCTTGTGGCCCCAGCAGGGTTTCGACGCGGGCGATGTCCTTGATGCGAATGCCGACCATCGGCAGCGGCGTGTCGTCCAGGTAAGTGGACAGGGTGCTGCGGGCGAACCACTCAATGTTGTTGGCGCTGACCGAGCTGACGTTCAGGCCGCGCACGGTCACCGAGTCAGTGAAGCGCGCGCTGTTGGGAGGCGCCTCGATGGCGGGGCTGGCCTGGATGAGTTTCTTCAGGTCGGTAATGCCCTCGTCGCGCAGGGCCTGCTCGCCGATGGCCGTCACGTTGTAGGGAAGCCGGTGAGCCAGTTCGCGGCGCTTGCTGGAGGTCACGACGATGGCCTCAAGCTTGGTGGTCTTGGTTTCTTGAGTGGCCTCCTTCTTCTCGGACTCTGCTCTGGCGCCTGGGGCGGGCGCCGTCTGCGCCAGGACCGGCAATTGAATCCATCCGGCCAGTAGCAGGGACAGGGCGACGGGGCTGGGCTTGGGACACACGCGCATGCAAAAGCTCCTCGGTTCAGTAGGGGGAGGCCGCGCGACCGGATGCAAACTCCAGGCGGCTGGCTTGGCTGCAAGGCTAGGGGTTTGAAATTTCCTAATTGGAAAAATACTCTTGCCCGCCCTGTGCCGACTGGTAGCCCTGGCGGCGATTTGAAACTGGGGTTGGCGCTCGGGTAAACACTAGTTGAAAAACCAAAGCTTCCGCGGAAATTTCGACGCAACATGACGCCATGAGTGTTGAGCTGAATCCCTTGCTTATCTTGCTTGAATTGCAACAAGCGGGCGCGTTGGCGGCGGCCGCGGCACGCCTGCGTACCACCTCGTCGGCCTTGTCCAAACAGATTCGTGCGCTCGAGCGCCAGGCGGGCCAAGAATTGGTGGAGCATGGCTCCAAACCCTTGCGTTTGACCGAGGCCGGGCGGGCCTATGCTCTGGCTGCGCGGCAGATGCGTGAACACCTGCGTCAGGCCCAGGACCAAAGCGCTGCCCTGCGGCAGCAACTGGGCGGTACCCTACGCGTAGCGGCCAGCTTCATGCTCGGACATGCCGTACTGGCCGACTACGCCGTGGACTTTCGGCGCCGGCACCCCCAGGTGGCGCTGGATCTGGTGCTTCGGGATGACGACCCCGACCCGGTGGCCGAGCAGTTCGACGTCGTGTTGCGTCACGACCAAGGCCCCAGCGCGGACCTCGTGGCCCGGGCCCTGGGTGCCAATCGCGTGCGCCTGTGTGGGGCGCCGGCCTACTTCGAGCGCATGGGAAAACCTCAAAAGCCGGAGGACCTCGCGGACCACCCCTGCCTGATTTTTCACTGCGAGGGGCTGGATAGCCGTTGGCGCTTTGTCAACGGGCCGCGCATCGTGGTGGTGGTGCCGCAGGGCCCCGTCACCTGCAACAGTGACGAGTTGCTGCTTGCGCCGCTGCGGGCCGGTGAAGGGCTGCTGCCCTGTTTTGACTGGGTGGTGGCGCGGGATCTGCGCGAAGGCCGCCTGCAGACCTGCCTGGACGACTGGCGTTTCGAGTGCGAAGCCTGGGGCGCTCAGGAGCTGTGGGCCGTCTACCCCAAGGGCAAACGCGGCCAGCCCAAGATCAAGGCCTTTATCGATGGACTGGCGGAGGTTCTCGCGCAGTTGAATGCAGGGTTGGTGCGCGCTCCCGTCTGGCTGGGTCGTTAAGGCGCGACACCCACCCCGTGATGGGTAAGGAAGTCGCGGGTGCGGGCCATGACCTCGACCATTTGCGCGCGGCTGAACCCGTGCTTGGCGCCAGGGATGGGTACCAATTGCGCCGGTCGATTCTGGGCTGCCAGGGCTTGATGCAGCTGCTGGGCCTGATCGAATGGCACGATGTCGTCGGCATCGCCGTGAAAGCTCAAGATGGGCGGGGTGTGCGGGCCCACGAGGTTGACCGGCGAGAGCTCCCGCGCCAGCCCGTCACGTTGGGCATCGGGCAGGCTGCCGAACCATTCGATGGCATAGCCCCGGCCGGCGGTACCGGGTTCCAGTAGGGCCGGCAGGTTGGTGATGCCCATCAGGTTGACGATGGCGGCCACCTGAACGGGCGCCTGTTCGCCGGAACGCCAGCGCCCGGGGCCGTTCATGGCACAAGCCCGGTCGAAGCGGTTGGGCACGGGCTGCATGCCGGCGGCCAAGGCCAGATGCCCGCCCGCCGAGCCGCCGGTGAGCACGATGCGCGTGCGGTCCAACCCGAGCTCGCTGGCCCGCTCCGCCAGCCAGCGAACTGCGCAGCGCACGTCTTCGACAGCGGCTGGGGCGGTGGCTTGGCGCGCCAAGCGGTACGACACATTGGCCGCGGCCCAACCCATCTGCAGCCAGGGCAGCAAGCGCAGATTGGCCACTTCACGCGCGCCGCTCACCCAGCCGCCGCCGTGGACCCAGATCACCAGTGGCCGAGGCCGTTTGCGGTCCAAGGGCAGGTAGAGATCGAGCTTCAGGTCTTCGCCGCTGGCTTGGTGGTAGATCACGCCTGGGCGCACTTCGATGTCCACGCCGCTGCCGTCGGCCCAGTCGCTGGCGTTCACCCTGGCACTCAGTAGCGCGAGCGTGAGCAGGACGGCCCTCATGGCTTGTAGGCCTGTTTCAGTACGGCAGCGCGGTCGGCCACACCCGTGCTGTGAAACAGCACCTCGCCTGCAAACCCCGCGGTCCGGTTGGCGGTCAGCCACTGTTGCAGCAGCGAGGGGCTGGGGATGGTGTTGGGCCCCAGCGCCAGCAGCAGGCCGGGGAAGACGCGCTGCTGCTGACCCTCCGGAATGTGGGCTTTGGTTTCGGCCAACAAGCGTTCGTAGGACGCGCCGTCGCGGCGATAGAGCTGGGGCAGCAATTCGTCCACCAGGCCGGCTCGCATCCACGCTGGCCAGTCCTGCAGGTACTCGTGCAACGCCCAAGGGTAGGGGCTGGGGGAGAGGCTCAGCACCGCATCGGTCCGCACCGCTTTGAGCGCCGCTCGAAACCGTGCCAGAAAGGCCGTCAGTTGATCCGCTCGCCACTGCAGCCAGGCGGGGTCTTGATCGGCTGGCAGGGGCTGGCCGGGGCGCCATCCAAATTCCTGGAGCACCGCTGGGTGGTACCCGGCGCTGGCGGGCAGTGCGGGTAGGCGGTCGTCCCCCTGGACGCCGGTGAGCTTGGGGTAGCGCTGCAGCAGTTCGACGCTGAGGTCAATCAGCAGCTGCTGAACCTCGGGGTCAAAGGCATTCATCCAATGGAATCCGTTTTTGACCACCGGCTTCCCGTCGCGCTGACGAGCTGTCCATTCGGGCTTGAATTGAAGCAGCCCCGGTTGCTGGCCCGGACGGAAATGGGAGGCAAAGCCGAACTCCAGCCAGGCGATGACGCGCAGCCCCAGGGGTTCGGCTTCTTCAAGCAACTCCTGCATCACGTCGCGCTCACCCAGGCTCTCCAGCTGGCGCACACCGGTAATCTGGGCCATGCGTGCCGAAGGGTAGAGCGTTCGTCCGGGCAGCAGCATGACCGCGTAGACGCTGTTCAAGCCCGCGGCCTTGAAGGTTTTCAGCTCGGCGCGTATGGCGTCGCGGCTGGACCAAAACGGGTTGTGCTGAGGCCCGGCCACCCACACGCCCCGCACGGGCTCGGCTGCGTGGGCGTGGGAGCAGGCGGTTACGAGCGCGAACAAAACGCTTGACAGGCGAAAGAGGTTCATGGCGTGAACATGGATTAATGCAGACCATTGGACTACATGATTTTGCTTTTGGTCTATTGGTTGTGGCTCCTACTTGAGCGCATTGCGATGTGGCTATGGTGCATAACCGCAGGCAATTGCCTAGGGGGAGCGGCGAAATTTCAGATGTTTTGCTGGGGGAGAGAGTTAGGGTTGGTCTTGAGGAAATCGGTCTATTGGTATGAACAATGGTCTACGTTGTCGGCGCAGCCCTGCGCCATTTTTTTAGCCGTATTGAATCAGGAGCCCGCATGCCAACCCTCCGTCTCACTCCGATAGCCGCAGCCGCCTCGCTGGCGTTGCTTCATTCCTTGGCACTTGCGCAGACCGCCCCAGCCAAAAAAGACGAACCCAAGGAGTTGGAGCAGGTGGTGGTGACGGGCATCCGCGCCTCGCTCGAGGCCAGCCTGAGCGCCAAGAAGAAGGCCGCAACCAACGTCGAGGTCCTCACGGCAGAAGACGTGGGCAAGATGCCGGACAAGAACATTGCTGACTCGCTGGCGCGCCTGCCAGGCTTGAACATGCAGTTCGGCGGCGCCCTGGCGATGGACGAGGCCGAGCGCATCGCCATCCGCGGCTCCAGCCCCAACCTGAACCTGACCACGCTGAACGGCCATGCTTTGTCCAGCGGTGATTGGCACGTGGGCGACCAGGGCAGCTCGGGCCGCTCGGTCGGCTTCGGTCTGATGCCCTCGCACCTGATCGGCAAGGCCGTGGTCTACAAGACCGGCCAGGCGGACATCACCGAGGGTGGCATTGCAGGCACGGTGGACATCCAATTCCGCAAGCCCTTTGACATGAAGAAGGGCCTGTCGGCCCATGTGTCGTTGGGCGTGGTGAACGCCACGCTGCCCGGCACGACGGACCCGCAAGGTTCGGCCCTGCTGTCCTGGAGCAATGCTGACCGCAGCTTCGGCGCCCTGGTGCAGGTCTATCGCGAAAAGCGCCACTTGCGCCGCGACGGCCAAGAGACCTTCAGCTTCAATAACGTGGCGGCCAACTCGGCCGCGGGTCTGGCCAACCCGGCGCTGGTGGGCAAGCGCCTGCCGGGTAGCCTGAACTCGGCCCTGTTTGAGGGCGTGCGCGACCGCGAAGGCGGCGCCCTGGGCTTGCAGCTCAAGCCCACGCGAAACAGCGAGCTGAATGTGAGCGCCTTCCGCTCCACGCTGAAGGCCGACAACTACAACAGCTCGGCGTTCGCCCTGCCCGGTACCTTGGTCAACCAAGGCGCCAACGGCTATTTGATTCAGAACCCGGTGATCGAAGGCGACGTGATCACTAAGGCCACGCTGGTGCGTAACCCGGCTTCACCGGCCACGTTCAACGTGGTGGGGATGCAGTTCGACCACAACCAACGCCAGGGTGCGACGTCGCTGAGCCAGTTCGTCGATGTGGACGGCCGGATCGATGTCACCGACCGTCTCACCCTCAAAGGCCGCGTCGGCACCACCAAGGGCAGCGGCGTCACGAACGCCCAGCCCAGCCTGACGTTTGGCTTGCTGAACCCGGCGCGGTTCGACTACCAAATCAACACCACGCGGCCGACGGATTACGGGTTCAGCACCAGCACGGGTGCGCCAGTGAACCTCGGTGCCACCAACAGCTTCTCCCAGTTGTCGAACACGGGTGCCCAGGTGGCCTCGAAGGACCAGGAACAGTACTTGCACCTGGACGGTGAGTGGCGCGGGGAGTGGGGTTTCTTCAACACCCTGAAGTTCGGTGCGCGCTCGGCCGAGCACACGCGTTCCTATGACGTGGTGGCGCCGCGCTGGAACGCACAAGACCGCAATGGCGCCCCCGTGTCGCCCTCGCCGTTCTTCAGTGTGACCGGCGGCCTGCTGGTGGATCGCGGCCCGGTGGTGGGCGGCGTGCAGCAGCCCCCCATCGTGGCGCCGGGTCAGTTGCCGGTTCCGGCGACGGCCTACCCGAGTGATTTTGCGGCCGGCCTGAATGCCAATTTCCCGCGTGAGCTGTTCCGTTTTGATCCGGCCCAGATCAGTGCCTTCGCGAGCCAGTTTGTCTACTGGGATCCGGTCTATGGCAAGACCTGGACCAGCGGCTACACCGTGAAGGAAGACAACCGCGCCCTGTACCTGATGGGCGAGTTCGAGAGCGGCCGCCTCAGCGGCAACGTGGGCCTGCGCATGGCGCAAACCAAGTTGGACTCGTTGTCGTACCAGGCGCTGCCAGCAAGCGGCGCGAACTCCTGTGCACCGTTGGCACCTTGCGCTGTTCCAGACGCCATCGTCGGCTCGGTGTTTGCCACTTACCTGCCACAGCGCGTGCAAACCGACCGCAATACGGGCTTGCCCAGCCTGAACCTGCGTTACGACGCGGGTGGTGGCCACATCTGGCGTGCCAGCGCCAGCCGCACGCTGGGCCGTGCCAATTACAACGAGTTGGCCGGCGCGGTGAGCCTGAACAACACCTTGCTCACGGGCAGCTCGGGTAATCCGAACCTCAAACCCATCACGGCGAACAACGCCGACTTGTCCTACGCCTGGTACTTCAAACCGCGTGCTTACGTGATGGCGGCGCTGTTCTCGCAGGAACTGAAGGACTACGTGAAGGCGGGTACCTCGCAGGTGGAGTACTTCAACACCTCGACCAACTCCCCTTCCATCTACACGGTGACCAGCCGCGTGGGCAAGAAGGCGTCGGTTGCGGGCATGGAAGCCGCCTTGGACATGCCCTTGGGCGCTGGGTTTGGTTTTGGCCTGAATGGCACCTACGTCGATGCCCAAGATGAAGACGGCTCGCCGCTGCTCGGGACCAGCAAAGTCACAAAAAACGCCACTTTGTGGTTTGAGAACAAGCGGTTCTCGGCGCGCTTGGCCTGGAACCACCGTTCGGACTACGCCATCGGCTTCGTCGGCAATGGCACCAACACGCCCAACAACGGCGTGCATTACTACAAGGGTTCGGGCTCGATCTCTGCCTCAGCCACCTGGCAGATCAACGACCAGCTCAGCCTGACGCTGGATGGCAACAACTTGAATGACCCGGTTCGCCACACCTACTTCATCACCGAGAACGCGCCGGGCTACTGGCACCAAAGCGGCAAGCAGTACTTCCTGACACTGCGCGGCAAGCTGTAAGCGGCCTCGGTCTGCTTCGCGACGCCCGGCCTCGGCCGGGCTTTTTTATTGACGGTCGCGGGATCGAAGCTGGCAAGGTGGAAGCGGTCCATTGCCGCCAGGGTCAAAGCCGGATGAAGAGTGCCCGCGCCCAGGTTTCGTCGGGGGGTAAGTGCTGTACCTGCGGCTTGTCCAGAAGGGCCGCTGGCGCGTGGGCATCGTCATCGTGACCCCACCAAGGCTCGATGCACACATAACTCGCGCTGGGCCGTGCCCACAGGCCCAGATGCGCCATGCCGTCCACTCCGACGCATTCCACGGCGAGGTGCTGGCGGCCGTGCCGCAGCAGCGCCACCCGACGGGAGCGCGGGCGCTTGACGATCAGTGCGTCACGCGCAAAGGTGTCGGGCCGTAGGTCCAGTCGGCCCGGCGCGCTCCAGGTGAAGGCCTCGGCCGTCGCCGCCAGCAAGGCGTCGGGGCCCGGGGTCAGGCGCCAGACCTCGTCGGCTTCCGCCTGGTCGAATTGCAAGGCCCAATGGCTGAGCGGCCCCGGTAGCGCAAAGCCCGGGTGGGCCCCCAGCGCAAATGGCAGCGTTTCCTCCCCCCGGTTCCAGACCTCCACGGCGATGGCCAGGCCATCGTCGTGCAGCATGTAGCCAATGCGCAGCCGAAAGGCGAAGGGATAGACCTCGCGGGTGAACGCGTCGTCCGCAGCTTCTAGCCAGACGGAATCGACCTGCAGCCGGACGACGCGAAAGTCCAACCCCGAGGCGAAGCCGTGGATCGGCATCCGGTAATGTTTACCCCCATGCGTGAAGCCGCCAGCGCGAAGCCGTCCAACGAAGGGGAAGAGCCAGGGCGCGTGCTGACCCCAAACCGCTGGGTCGGCCTGCCACAACAGCTCCTCGTCGCGGCGGCGCAGGCTTTGCAGCTCAGCGCCGCGAGAGCTGATGCGGGCGCTGCAGTGGCCGTGTCGAAGTTCAATCACTTGTCGGCGCTGACGCGAAGGCCTTGCGCGTCAAAGCCGTACACCCAGCCGGGCTGGGGTTGCACGGCCAGCTGCTCACCCACGTTGACACGCAGGTCACCCGGCAGTTGCAGGCACAGGCGGCCGAGTTGACGGGTTTCGGCGTAGAGATAGCTCAGGGGTCCTAGACGCTCTACATGCAGGACACGCGCTGGTACGGCATCCGGTTCTCCAAGGTTCACGCAGTGCCAGTGTTCGGGTCGTACCCCCAGTTGCACCGCGCCGGCGGGGGCGCGGGTGGGCAGGGCTGCGGCGGGGAAAAAATTGATCGCCGGCGAGCCGATGAAGCCGGCCACAAAGGCATTGGCCGGGTTGCGGTACAGGTCCAGCGGCGCGCCGACCTGCTCGATGCGCCCATCGCGCAGCACCACGATCCGGTCGGCCAGCGTCATGGCCTCGACCTGGTCGTGGGTGACGTAGATCATCGAACTGCCCAGCTCGCGGTGCAGAGCCGCCAGCTCCACGCGCATGTGCAGGCGCAGCTCGGCGTCCAGGTTGCTGAGCGGTTCATCAAACAAGAAGGCGCGAGGCTGCTGCACCAGGGCGCGGCCAATGGCCACGCGCTGGCACTGCCCCCCACTGAGCTCGCCGGGCTTGCGCTGCAGAAAGGGTTCGAGCTTGAGCGTGCGCACGGCGCGCTCCAGTTTGACGGCGATCTCCGCCGCAGACAGGCCGCGCATGCGCATACCGAACGACAAGTTTTGCGCCACGGTCATGTGCGGGTAAAGCGCGTAGCTTTGAAAGACCATGGCGAGCTGGCGCTCGCTGGGATGGGCACGGGTGCAGTCGTGTCCGTCGATCAGCACTTGACCGGATTCGGCGGCTTCCAGACCGGCAATGACGCGCAGCAGCGTGCTTTTGCCGCAACCCGAGGGGCCGACGAAGACCAGAAACTCGCCCTCGTCTAGCACCAGGTCGATGCCTTTTAGGATGTCGGTGGCGCCAAAGGATTTGCGCAGACCGCGCAGTTCAATCACGGGTTTCATAGCAGGGCAATCAAGTCGGGGTCCCACTCCGTGGGGATGCCCACCGCCTGCAGCCGTTCCTGCAAGGCCCGCACGGCCAGCGGGTCGTCGTGCAGCGCGCGCGGGTGGCGGCCGGTTCGCAGGGCTTGGCTGGCGATGAGCCCGGCCACTTCGCCCACCATCCATTCGGTGGGGTGCACCCGGGTGCTGGCGGCGGCCAGGTGGGTGGCGGAGATGTTCTTGCACGCCGGCAGCAAGTTGTCGATCTCGGGGCTGATGAAGCAGCCAAGGGGCAGGACGTAGGGCCTACTTTTGGCGTTGAGACCGTGGCCGCTGACCACGGTGGGGTGGATGTCCAGGTTGTACCAAGCGATCCCGACGGAGCGCGGGTGGTGCATGGGCTCCAGCGAGCCCGTGGCCAGCAGAACTTGGGTCAGCGTGCTCAGGCCGATCAGGCGGCGCGATTCGCGCACATAGACGGCCTGGGCCAAGCCGTCGGGCGTACCGGTGATGTCGGGCGCCGGCTGCAGTTCTGGGTAGCCCCGGCCGTCGGCCTCGGTCTGCAGCCAATGCAAAAAGCACAGGCTGAGCTCTCGGGCAGCGGTACCCACGGCCTCTGGACTCTCGGGGCCGTCCAGCAGCGGGACCGCGGCGTAGTCGTTTTGCGCCCAGTTGACGAGGGAGACCTCTTCCCGTTCGTCTTGCCATTGGTGGCCGGCAACGATGCGGCGGTAGCGCCACCAATCCAAGGTTGCACCGTCGGCGAAGAAGGGCAGATGTGCCACCGCGCCAGGCTGACTGCCGGGCAGGGCGTCGCTGAAGAGCTTGTGGCCGTAGTGCGGCACCACGTAGGCGCGCCAGTGCTCGTAATGGGGCGGGCGCTGGACCACCGGCCCGGGCGTGGTTTGGCGGCGCAGCGCCAGTACCCAGGTGACGGGCTGTTGGTCGAGCGGTTCGGCCCGGGCGGGTGCCAACGGCTCGGCCCAGTCGGCCTGTGCCTCCTTCCCCAGCCGATAGGGAAGGCCCGCCAGCCGCAGCAACTCCCCGGTTTCGGTGGCGTCCAGCACATAGGCAGCGCTCACTTGCTGGCCGGCAATGGTGAGTGAGTGAATGCGGCGATCCTCGCGCTGCACCGCTTGGGCCTCGCCGGCCATCAACTGCAGATGCCCGCTGTCGATGTGGGGCTGCAGCAGCTCGCGCAGGTAGGCATGGGCTGCGGCGGGCTCGATGCACAGTCGCGAAACCCAGCCGTCACCGGGGTTGCAGCCCTCGGTTAGCGCGGCTCGGTCCTGAAAGCCGGCTTGGGCGCGGTAATGTGCGTGCATCGCGTTGCGAAAGGCGCGGTAGCTGGCCGTGCAGCCGCCGTGCTCGATCAAGCGGTGCTCGTCGGGTGGCACGGCTTGGCTGGTGAGTTGGCCGCCGATCCAGGGGTGCTGGGTCACGAGGACGGCCGTGTGGCCCTGACTGCAAGCGGTGTGCGCGGCCAGCACGCCCCCCAGGCTGTCACCGACGATGAGGAGGTCGGTTTTCATTAGCGACAAACCTCCAGGCCGATCTCGAAACTGCGCGCCCAGGGCAGCCAGGCGCGCTGGATTCGCTGCACAAAGCCCTGGCGCTGCAGCCAGGCGTTGCCGACGGTCAGCATCAGGCTCTCAGCGGCGACGGCCAGCGCGGCCGGGGGCGTGTCTTGCTCATTTTGTGTGGCACGCAGCCGCTGACGCAGATCGGCCTGCCAAACCAGGTCTTCGGCCAGCCGAAGAGCCACTACGTCTTGGTTTTCAGAGGTGCTCCAGCGCCCGCGCGCCAAAACCAGTTGAGCCAGCAGACTGCCCATGCGATTGCTGGAGGTATTCCAGCCTGCGTAGCCCGCAAGCGCGGGCAAGGGTAGGTGGTCCGCCAATTCGGCCACAAAGTGCGGGTCACCGCCGTTGGCGTGGGCATCGTCGGCCACGGCGACTGGCAGCTGGGTGATGCAAGCCCAGGCGGCTGCATCCACCCCCGGTCGCTGGGGCAGGGGCTTGCGCATCGCCCAGTCGCCCTGGTCCAGACCCTGGGTGTGGAGCAGCAGCATCAATTCGGCATCGTGCTCAACCGCCACCGCGCCCACGGCCCGCAGTTGCGCTGCCAGGGCCAGTGGCAGGGGCCGGTCTTCGTACAACGGCATCAGCCGCTGCCAGTGCGCGGAATCGGTGGGTTGCACGGCGATGCGCAGCGGCGCATCGCCCCGCAGCTGGCCCACGGCCCAAGCACATAGCGTGTGCATGACTTCATCCGCGCCGGCGTAGACCAGCACCCGATCGCCCAAGCCGCGCGCCGCCACCTCGGCCTGCAGGGCACGGCGCTCAGCGATGTTGAAGCCGTACTCGGCGGTGTCGTCTTGGGGGAGGATCAATCGGTCGATCACGCCGGCTTCCACCAGGTCCAACGTGGCCCGGTTGAGGGCGAAATTGCGCGCCCGGGTGGCGAGGTAATCGGCACGAATGGCCTCGGGCACGCGGGCGGCCGCCGATTCGCCTTGCGCCCGGCTCTGGATGTCCCCCGTCTGTTCATACCGGTCGGTGTGGAAGCTCCAGGCCCAGAGGTCGCTGCCATACGGGTTCCAGTAGGGCTTCTCCTCATCGGCGACGCAGTTGTTGGAGATACGCATCGTGGCAGCAAACGCCACCAGCGGCACCCCCGGTTTTTTGAGCTCGCCCAGCAGGGCAAGTCGCTTGCGCAATGTGGCTTCGTCGTCGTCGATGAACCGGCTGGGGATCAGGCCGCCGTAGACCAGCATGTCCAGGCTGAGTACCCAGGCATCAGCCTGCTCGCGTTGGTGCCGCAGCCAATGCGCCAGATCGTCGCGGTCAGCGGGCAAGCGGAAGTTCCCCAGGTCCTGCACGGCGGGGCAACGCAGTTCAAAACCCGGGGCAAGGGCGACCAATTGCTGCACCTGAGCGCGCACCACGGGGCGGCCGTCCACCGGCAATCCGATGAGGGTGTGCGTCATGCGGCACTCCGGTAGGTCGCAATCTGGTGGGGCAACACCTCGCCTTCGCCGCCGTCGCGGGCCCATCCGGGCAGAGCACCGGGCAGCGGCGTGTCCAGCACGTTCCACAGGCGCAGTTCCAGCTCGTCGCCGATGCGACGCAGGCTGCTGGGGATTAGCCTCGCGTCGGGCAGGGCCAGGGGCTCGCGCCAGGCAGGCTGGCGATGGCCAGGCA
Organism: Inhella gelatinilytica; assembly: GCF_016093295.1. Taxonomy (GTDB): domain Bacteria; phylum Pseudomonadota; class Gammaproteobacteria; order Burkholderiales; family Burkholderiaceae_C; genus Inhella; species Inhella gelatinilytica. The sequence continues at coordinate 469,514 of NZ_JAEDAL010000002.1, forward strand.
GAGCCAGGAGTGGGCGTCGGCGCCGCAGACTGGTTTGCAGTAGCGTGTCGGGCGCGAGGCCGGCATCCAGCGCGAATGCAAAGCTGGTGCCTTCGAAGTGATTGCGTTGCGCGTCCGGCGTCGCCAGGTCGGGGCCGGCACCGGCGCCACGGGTGACGAGGTCGCGCCGCGACAGCCAGCCGACCGCTCGCTGTAGGGTCATGGCCAGTGCCTGACTGCCATCGGGCATGGCGACGATCTCAAACTCTTGCAGGCCGCGGTGCGCGACCGCGATGGCGCCGGCCTGCACGGCGCTCAAGGACGGGTTGACGACGATCTCGGTCTCGCGCTGCTTCGTCGCCTCGGCTGGGTAGTCGGCCAGGCGCACCGGCCGGCGCGTCCAGTGGAAGGCGGTGTCGGCGGCGCTTTCGCTCAGCCGCTCGCCAGCGGCAAAGACCAGGCGGGTACGCTGGTCCTCGGCGCAGCCGAAATGGCGGATCTGCGCCTCGACCCAGGGCTGACCCCGGCATAGCAGCAGGCTGAGGCTGCCGCGCACCTTGAGCTCGCGCTCGTGCGGGCCTTGGCGGCCTTCGTCCAGGCTACGCGCCTGCTGGTACTGGAAGTCCAGTTCCAGCCAGGTGAAGGGACCGCTGCGACGCAGCCAGCGCGGCTGGAATTGCGGATGCCAGCGGCGATCGGCATGCGGCGGCGGCGCGAAGTTGTAGCTGTCGCCGGCGTCGAGCTCGGTGTGGAGCAGGATCTGCATCCGCCCGGCCTCGGTTTGCCAGAACAGGCGACCGGCGGGGTCGCAGCTCAAACTAGCGGCGCCGAGCTCCAGGTTCAGCGCCTGCGCTTCGAGCAGCTCGGCGGCCTGCAAGCAGGCCGACCCGGCCGCAGTGGGCGCACAGGCCTGCAGACGCAGGGCCTGTGCCGCCATGCCTTGCAGCGGCAGGCCCAAGCGCAGACCCAGGCGGTGGCCGATAACGGGTTCGGGGAAATCGTCTAGCGGTGAACGCAGCTCGCGATGCGGCTGCAGGTCCAGCCAATGCAAGGGCAGCGGATTGCCCTCGGCGTCGAGAACGCGAACCGCCTCGGGGATCGGGCCTTGCAGGAACAGCTCTAGCGCCTGCCAGCCTTCCCGAGCCAGCGGCAGGGGATTGAAGAGCGTGAATTGCGTGTCGTCGGCGAACACGCTCGCCCCTTCGCCCTCGTGCTGCAGCGGCGTCTGCAAGCCGGCTTCGTGCAGCGCTCGGCCGCGCAGGCTGGCCAGGCGTTGATCGAGCTGCTGGAAGCGGCTCTCCATCTCGGTGTGCACCTCGTCCACGCTGCAGCCGCAGATCGAGTCATGCGCCTGCTGCTGGATCAGCAGCTTCCAGCTCTGCTCGATGGCGCGCGCCGGCGGCCTGACACCTTGAAGCCAGGCCCAGAGCGGCTCGGTCTCGCCAAGCAGCCTGTCTTCCAGGCGCTGATGCGCCTCCTTCAGGTAGCGGCGCGTGGACAGCACATCGGGTAGCACAAAACTCTGCGCGTTGTCGCGCAGTTCGCCCTGCAGGGTCGGACGCTGCACATCGCCGATGGCCTCCAGATGCTGCTGCAGGCCCTCCTGCACGAGCTCATAGCGGTCCTGGTTGGCGTTGAAGGCCGCCATGCGCTCGGCGAGCTGCCCATGCGGTGTGAGGTGGTCGCCCCCCTGGGTCAGCAGCAGCTTGCCGCTGAGCGAGCGAGGTGCGATGGACTCCAGGTACTGGGTGAGCGCGCCCTGCCAGTCCGGCACATTCAGCGGATGCTGGTAATAACCTTGAGTCAGATAGATCGCATCGACTGCCGAGCCATCCGGCGCCGCCCAGCGAAATTCGGCATGGCGCAGATTCACGCCACGCCAGGTCACGACCGAACCCACGCCGTGCTGGCGCAGCAGTTGTGGCATTTGCGCAATGTGGCCAAAGCTGTCGGGCAGGTAGCCAACCCTCTGGCAACAGCCGTATCCGTTGGCCAGGCGCATGCCAAGTTCCAGGTTGCGCCACAGGGACTCGCCGCTGACCAGGAACTCATCCGCCATCACGTACCAGGGGCCCAGCGCGATGCGCCCAGCTCGTGTGTGCGCAAGTACGCGTTCGGCCAGCGCGGGCTCGGCTTCAAGTAGCAGATCTTCCAGCGCGACCACCTGGCCGTCGAACAGGAAATGCTGCAGGCGGCCGTCATCGAGTTGGTCGCAGATGCGCGTCATGACCGCTAGTAAACGGCTGGCAAAGGTCTGCTGTGGGAAGTACCACTCGCGGTCCCAGTGCGTCTGCATGACGACCGAAACCCGGTAGGGCGTGGGTAGGGTCATTGCTTTACGGCGCCCTTGAGGGCCCCATCGATGAAAAATCGTTGACTCAGCGCGAACATCGCCAGCACCGGGATCAGGGAGAAGATCGCGCCCGCGGCGACCAGGCGCCAGTCCAGCGAGAGCAAGCCCGCCAACCGGTTTACACCTAGCGGGAGCGTGAAGCGCGCCGGGTCATCGGTCAGGATCAGCGGCCAGAGGAAGTCGCCCCACGCCGCGATAAAGGTGAACACCGCCAGCGTAGCCAGTTGCGGTCGCACCAGGGGCAGGCACACATAAGCCCAAATGCGCCAGCGGCCCACGCCCTCCATCACTGCAGCCTCTTCCAGCGCCTTGGGGATGCTGTCAAACGCCTGGCGCATCAACAGCACCCCAAAGGCCGTGCAGGCGTGCGGCAGAACCAGCCCGAGCACGGTGTTGCGCAGTCCGAGCGTCAGTGCCAGTTGGTAGACAGGGATCATCAACAGCTGAAAGGGCAGCATCATGCTGGCCAATAGCGCGCCAAATACCAGGGGCTTGGACCGGAACTCCAGTCGTGCCAGCGCGTAGCCGGCCATCGACGCGAAGCAGGCATTGCACAACACCGCCAGCACCGCCACCGCCAGGCTGTTGCCCAGATAGCTGAACATGGGCTGGCTGTCCAGCACGCGTTCGAAGTTTTGCAGCGTGGGGGTTGCCGGCACCCACTGCGGCGGGTTCGCAAACAGCAGGTCGGCCGGTCCCTTTAATGCCGTTGACAGCAACCACAGGAAGGGCCCGATGGTGAACAACCCCCAGGCGCACAGGGCGAGATAGCGCGGCCAGTGGCGCAGCAGGCGGCTCATGCTTTTTTCTTTAGCAGTCGAAGCTGCACCAAACTCAGGCACAGGGTGATGACGAACAGCGCCATGCCCGCAGCGCTGGCCAGACCCATCTCGAACTCGACGAAGGCGGTTTCGTAGATGAAATACACCAGGGTCTTGGAGGCCGCCATGGGCCCGCCCTGGGTCATCACGTAGATCTCTTCAAAAACCTTCATGGCCGCGATCGAGGACATCACGGCCACGATGGCCATGGAGGGCCGCAGCAGCGGCACCGTGATGTGCCAGAACTGCTGCCACGCGTTGACGCCTTCGAGTTGCGCCACCTCATAGAGGCTGCGCGGAATGCCCTGCAACCCGGCCAGGTAGATGACCATGTAGTAGCCCATGCCGCTCCAAAGCGTTACCGCCATCACCGCAAACAGGGCTGTATCGGGGTTGGTCAGAAAAGCGATGGGCATGTCCACCAACCCGAGTGCCATCAGCGCGTAGTTGAGCAGGCCCCTCTCTTCGTAGACCCACTTCCAGATCAGCCCCGAGATGACCAACGACGTCACCACCGGTAAGTAGAAGAGTGCCCGAAAGAACTTGATGCCAGGCAACCTTGCGTTCACTCCCACGGCCAGCACGATGGGCAAAAACACCAGCAGCGGCACCACAACGACCAAGTACAGGAGGCTGTTTCTCAGCGAGGCCCAGAAGAACGGGTCGGCGCCCAGCCGAGCGTAGTTGGACAGCCCGACAAAGTGGGTCGGACCGATCATGTTGTAGTCGGTGAATGACAGCCACAGCGCTTGAGCTGCGGGATAAAGCACCAGGCCACCCAAAAGGCTGCAGGCGGGCAGCAGGAACAGCAAGGGCACCCAGGGTTGCTCTCTCATGCCGCCTCCGTGAATGCCAGATGCGCCGCGCCTAGCAGACCCGCGCGGGCGCCGAGCTCTGCAGGCTTGACCTCAAGGGGCAAGGCGTCCAGCAGCGGCTGCAAGAGCGGCCACCAAGCGGTGCGCGCCTCGATCAGGCCGCCGCCAATCAGAACGCGGCCGGGGTCCAGAAGCCAGTGCAGATTGTGTAGAGCCAGTGCCAGGTGTCCTACCCAGGTCTGCAGGGCGCTTTGCGCGCGGGTGTCGCCCTGCTGCACGCGTGCCAGCACCTCGTGGCCGTTGGCGGCGCTGCCGTGCAATCGGGCCAGGCCGGTGCCAGAGAGCAGAGCTTCCAGCGGCAGGCGCTGCCCTTCGTGTAGCACTTCGGTGCGTCCCAGGTGGCCGGCCAGGTGACCCCTGCCGGTGTGCAGCCGACCGTTGATTAACAAGCCGGCACCCAGTCCTGTGCCCAGGGTCATCAGGGCGCCGTGATCGCACTCGCGCAGGCCACCCAGCCACCTTTCGCCCAGCAGGGCGGCGTGCACATCGTTGCGTGCGGCCAGCGGCAAGCCCAATTCGGCCAAGGCGGGATAGAGGGCCGTGCCCTTCCAGCCTGGCAGGGCGTCGGTGGCGTCCAGAACCCGCGCCGCGCTTGGGTCGATCACCCCAGCCAGGGAAAGGCCCAGGGCTTGCGGCTGTGCGTCGCCGCGAGCTTCGATCAGCAGGGTCTTAAGGGTTGCGAGCACGGCGGCGGCCCCTTGCTGAGCGGGCGTCGTGCCTTGCGCTAGGCGAAGCAGTTGGCCTGTCGAGTCCACCAGGGCGGCGCGCGTCGACGTGCCGCCGAGGTCGGCGGCGAGCACGCAAGTGGGGGGCGTGCTCATGGCGCGGCGCAGCCCAGCAGAGCAGCCCATTGGCGGCCGGCGGCCTGCAGTGCGGCTTGCGGTGATTGGCGCCCCAGCATTTGCGCCTGCAATTGCAGCGTGTAGGCATTGCGCAGCTTGCTGTAGGCGCGCATGGGGGGCACCAGCACGGCGCCGCGCAGTGCGGTGGCGGCAGAAAGCGCGCGGGCCCGATCGCTCAGCTCAGTGCTGGCGGGCGTGGTGGATAAAAACGGGTCGTCGTAGCTGGCGCGGGTTGAGGGCAGGACCGGCACAGTCTGGGCAAAGCGCAGTTGGTTTTCGGCGTTGCTCACGAACGCGGCGAATTCAAAGGCCGCTGCGCGTTGGCGTGAGGCCGTGGGCACGGCCAGATTCATCAGGGCCAGGTTGGGCGCCACGCCCGCGCCTGCCAGCGGTGGCGCGAGGTCGATCTGCTCGTACAAGGCGGCGTTGCTGGTCTTGATGAAGCGCAGGAACTGCATGCCGGTGGAGACCATCGCCAGCTCGCCGGCGACGAACAGCTCCACGGCTTTGCGGTGCCCCTCGGTCACCACGTTGCGTGGCACGTACCGGCGCTGGTAGAGCTCGCGATAGAAATCAAAAGCCGCTGCGCCTTTTTCGTTGACGAAACCTGGACACCCTTTGGCGTCCAAAAGTGGGGTTCCAAATGACACCAGGGTCTCCAGAGGGTGAGCCCCATCCAGCGCTGGAAAGTACGCGTGCATGCCATGGGCTGCAAACTTGGGTGCCACGGCCAGGAGCTCCGCTGGGCTGCGCGGCACTTCGGTGACACCGGCCTTTTGCAGCAGTCCGCGGTGAACCAGCGTCAGATTGGTCGTCAGGTACCAGGGCAAGGCGAAGCTTTTGCCCGCCAGCCGGTTGCCGGCCCAGGCGGCGGGCAAGTAGGACTGCACGACGGCGGGCGGCAGGTGTGCCTCGGGGTCTGCCAGCGCCCCGAATTCGGCCAACTTGGCGGCGAATTGCGGATTCAGGTTGACGACGTCCGGCGCCTGCCCGGCGGCAATAGCGGTCAACACCTTGCGTTCCATCTCGGACCAGGGCAGGTCGCGCCACTGCACGCGCTGGCCCGGGTGCTGGGCCTCGTAGCGTTCGATCAGACCCCGCACGTAGCTGTCCAGATGCGGCGACAGTTGCATGGTCCAAAACTCAAGGGTTTGGCCCTGTGCCAGGGTTGACAACAGTGAGAGGAGAGGGGTGGCGAGCGACTTCATTTTTCCCGGCACCATAGCCGAACTTGCGTTCTGGATCAAGCAATGGTCTACTAAATGGTATTGTTATTTCCGTATGAGACTGGCTATATGTGGTTGCTATGACTCAGGTAATATCCTGGAAAATAGACCAATAAGGTACCGAACATGGCTTCCGAGCGTGCCCTGAAACGACAGCAGTTGAAGGACCAGTTGCTGAACCTGGTGCAGCAACACACGGGGGGGCGGCTGCCGCCCGAGCGGGAGCTTTCCGAGCGGTTTTCGGTGGCTCGTGAAACCTTGCGCCGCTGCCTGCGGGAACTGGAGCAGGCCGGGCTTTTGGAGCGCAAACAGGGCGCTGGCACGTTCGTGAGTGGCCAGCCGGTGATCAAGCAGTTACAGCTCATGAGTTTCAGCGAGGACATGCGCGAGCGCGGTCTGACGCCGTCCAGCGAGGTGCTGTCGATCCTGGAGCTGGGCGCCAACGCCAAACTGGCCCAGAAGCTCAAACTCACGCCGGGCGCGGCCCTGATCGAGATTCGTCGTCTGCGCTGCGCCAATGACGAACCGATGGCGCTGGAGACGGTGTATCTGGTCAAAAGCCGTGTGCCGCTGATCGATGCCCAGCAGCTCAAGAACGGGTCGCTTTACGAGCTGCTGCAGCAGGCCGGCATCACCATCCGCAGCGCAGTACAGCAGGTGCAGGCCACGGTGTTGAGCGAGGACGAGGCGGACCTGCTCGAAGTGCCGCCGTTTTCACCGGCGCTGCTGGTGGAGCGCCTGGTGCTGAGCCAGACGGGCGAGATGGTGGAGTTCGCCTGCACCCTGTACCGGGCCGACCGTTACCGCTTTGAAGTCAGCGTGCTGCGTGCCCCGCAGCGCGCCTTGGGAGATGACGTTTGACACGGCAAGAACTGGACGAACGCCTACGCGGTGGGCTGGTGGTGAGCTGCCAGCCGGTGGACAACGGCCCTTTGGACCACGATGAGGTGGTGGCGCGGCTGGCCGAGGCGGCTCTGGCGGGCGGCGCGCGCGCGCTGCGCATTGAAGGCGCTGCGCGCCTGGCCCACGTGCGGCGGCGCCTACCAGGCGCGTTGCTGATTGGCATCGTCAAGCGCGATTTGGCGGATAGCGCTGTGCGCATCACCCCGCTGCTGGCTGACGTGCAAGCCTTGGCCGACGCGGGGGCAGATGTGATCGCCGTGGACGGCACGGCACGCGAGCGTCCGGTTCCCGTGGTCGACCTGCTGCGGGCCATTCATGCGCGCGGCGCGCTGGCCATGGCCGACTGCGCCACGCGCGAGGACGGCGACACCGCTGCGGCGCTGGGGTTCGAGATCATCGGCACCACGCTGAGCGGCTACACCGGGGGGCCAGTCCCCGCGGAGCCCGACTGGACGCTGTTGCAGGCCCTCAGCGCGCACCACCCGCGCGTGATGGCCGAAGGGCGGGTCAACACGCCGGCCCAGGTGGCACAGGCCCGGGCGCTGGGCGCATGGGCGGTCACTGTCGGCACGGCCATCACGCGCACGGAGCTGGTCACCCACGCCTTCGTCGAGGCTTGCGCATGACCCCGAACTTCTGGGCCCCCGCCTTTTTGCAGGCGCACATTCGCCACACGCTGGCCTTCTACGCGCCGGTAGCGCTGGATCCGACGGGGGGCTTCTTCCATTTCTTCAAGGACGATGGCACGGTCTACGACCGCCGCCAGCGCCATCTGGTGAGCAGCACGCGCTTCGTCTTCAACCACGCCATGGCCTATCGCGCGTTTGGCGACCCCGAGGACCAGCGCCGCGCCGCGCACGGCCTGGCCTATGTGCGGGAGGTGCACCGCCAGCCCGGCGGAGGCTATGCCTGGTTGCTCGATCACGAAACGCGGCACGTGCTGGACCCGACGAACCACTGCTACGGCCTGGCCTTTGTGCTGCTGGCCCTTGCCCAGGCCGCGCTGGCCGGCGTGGCGGGCGCGCCAGAGGGCATTGCCGAGACCTTTGAGTTGATGGAGCACCGCTTTTGGGAGCCCCAGCACGGGCTCTACGCCGACGAAGCCGATGCCGACTGGCGCCTGAGCCCCTACCGGGGCCAGAACGCCAACATGCACAGCTGCGAGGCCCTGCTGACAGCGCATGAGGCCACCGGCGAGGCCCGCTACCTCGACCGTGCCGCCCTGCTGGCCCACAACATCTGCGTGCGGCAAGCCGAACGCTGCGGGGGGTCGATCTGGGAACACTACGACACGAACTGGCAGCCCGACTGGAGCTACAACCGCCACGACCCCGCCAACCTGTTCCGCCCCTGGAGCTACCAGGTTGGCCATCTCACTGAATGGGCCAAGCTGCTGCTCATCCTGCACCGCGCACAGCCGCAAGCCTGGCTGGTGCCGCGCGCCATCGAACTCTTCGACGAAGCCTGGGCCAAGGGCTGGGATGCCAAGCACGGTGGCCTGGTTTATGGCTTCGGGCAAGACGGCAAGGTCTGCGACGCCGACAAGTACTTTTGGGTGCAGGCCGAAAGTTTTGCCGCCGCCGCCTTGTTGGCTCAAGCCACGGGCGAGGACCGCTTCCTCCGCGCGTACGAGCAGATCTGGGCCTACAGCTGGCAGCACTTTGTCGATCATGAGCACGGGGCCTGGTTTCGCATCCTGAGCCCCGACAACCGCAAGCTCAGCGACGAAAAATCGCCAGCGGGCAAGACCGACTACCACACCATGGGCGCCTGCCACGAGGTGCTGCTGGCGCTGAACGAGGAGCCCCAGTCGCCGGCGCCTCGCTCGCTCGCTCCGGAGCGGCCCTTTGCAAGGCGCCGGCTGTGAGCCCGCAGTTCATCAGCTTTGGCGAGGCCCTGACAGACCTCGTCACCACCGGCGGCCAGGGCTTCCAAGCCCTGCCTGGAGGGGCGGGCTGGAATGTGGCCCGGGCCTGTGCGGCGCTCGGGCTGCGGTCGGCCTGGGCGGGTTGTTTGAGCCTTGATTCCTTCGGTGACGCGCTGTGGCAGGCCAGTGAACAGGCCGGGTTGGACACCCGCTTCATCCGCCGGGTTGAGGCCGCGCCCCTGCTGGCCGTGGTGGACCAACTCGACCCCCCGAATTACTTTTTTATTGGTGCCAGTGCCGCCGATCTGGCCTTCGACCCGACCGCCTTGCCCGCCCTCACGGGCCTGCAGTGGGCGCAATTCGGCGGTATCAGCCTGGTGCGCGAGCCCCTGGGAACACGGCTTGAGGCGTGGGCCGACCAGCTGAAGCAGCAGGGCGTGCGGCTGGCTTTCGACCCCAACCACCGGGCGCTGATGGGCGCCCAGGACCTGCCGCGTCTGCTGCGCTTCATTGAGCGCGCTGACGTCATCAAGCTCAGTGACGAGGACCTGCGCGGCTACTTTCCCCACGACGACCCGTCCTTGGCCCTGCAGCGCCTGCGGGCGCGCAACCCGCAGGCGACCTGGCTCTACACCCGGGGCGCCGACGGGGCCACGCTGCTGAGCCCCGCGGTTGAACTGCACGCCCCGGCGTGGCCAGTGCGTGTGGTGGATACCGTGGGCGCAGGCGATGCCAGCCTGGCGGGCTTGCTGCGGGCCTTGGTGGACGGCGAGCCGCCTGCGCGCCAGTTGGCGTTCGCCGTGGCCAATGCGGCCCTGGCGTGTGCGGGCGTGGGCGCCGTGGCCCCGTCGCGCGCGCAATTGGAGGCGGCGCTGTGTGGCCGTTGACCGGGGGCGGTCGGGCTGCGCTGGAGCGGGGCCTCAAGCAGGTTGCGGTGCTGGTGGCGGTGCTGGGTCTGGCGGGTTGCGTTACTCCGCGAGTCGCACCCCCCGCAGGGTGGCAGGCCGGGCCACCGCTGGCGCCCGGCCTCAGCCAATGGCGGGCCGAGCCCGGGATGCTGGCCGTGAAAGTGGACTTGCGCCAACGGCGCCTTCGCTTGAGCGCCTACGCCGAGCGCGGGAGGGTGCTGGACGCCTTCGAGGGTGCGGGCACCGCGCTTGCGGCTGTCAATGTCAGCTTCTTTGATCGCCGCTTTCAGGCGCGCGGCCACACCGTCAGTCAGGGGCAGGCCTGGCCCGAGCCGCTGAGCCCTCAAACCAGTCCGCTGCTGGCCTGTCAGGGTGAGGGGGCGACTCAGCGCTGCACCCTGGACGTAGACCCGCCTTTTGAGTTCCCCAGCACCGCGCACACAGTGCTGGGGGGGACGCCCTGGCTGCTGCGGGATGGCCAACCCCGCACCGCGGCGGACGATGCGAAGTGCGCCGCCCTGTGCGCCGCTCCCCACCCGCGCACGGCCCTGGGCTTGAGCGCCGACGGCCAGACACTCGTCCTGTTGCTGGTCGAGGGCCGTCGCGCGGGCGTGCCCGGCCTCAGCCTGGCGGAAACGGCACGCCATTTGCGCGAATTGGGTGCTTGGCAGGGACTGAATCTGGATGGCGGGGGCTCCAGCAGCCTGTTGCTGCACGGTGTGTCGGTGATGCAACGCCCTGCCAACGAGCCCCAGTTGCGCCGTATCGCCAATGCACTGCTGATCGAATGAGCCCCGCAGCCCCGTTTCACCCGCCCCGTGATTCGGCGCTGGATGCCCTGCGCGGTCTGGCGGTGTTCGGCATGGTACTCAGCGGCAGCGTGGGCTTTGGAGCCCAGGCGGGCTTGCCCGCCTGGATGTACCACGTCCAGGTGCCGCCGCCCTTGCACAAGTTCGACGGCTCGATTCCCGGTATTTCCTGGGTCGATTTGGTCTTTCCCATGTTCTTGTTTGCGCTCGGCGCGGCGCTGCCGTTGGCGCTGCGCGGGCAAACCGGGGTGGCAGTCGCTTGGACGGCCGTGCGTCGGGGCGCCCTGCTGCTCTTTTTGGCGCTGGTGACTCACCAGTTCAAAAACCAGGGCCTGCTCTCGCTGGCGGCTTTCGGGCTGCTTGGGTTGATGCTGGTGCGCCGGGTGCCATATTGGGGTCGTGTGCTGGCCGGGGTGGCCGTCTTGGGCCTGTGGAGCCACCTCGGCATCACGACGAAAAACGACATCATCCTTGCGGTGCTGGCCGTCATGGCCTGCGTGGGCACGTTGATCTGGGGCGTGACCCGGGTTGGCAGTGGCCGTGAGCCTTGGCGCTGGGCCTTGCTGGTGGCGGTGGTCGCTGTCATGCTGGCTCCGCCCACGGCCTGGACGCGCGGACTGCAGGCGACCCCGGCCCCCTGGGCCTACCAGTTCGTGTTTTTGAAGTACCTGCTGATCGTGGTGCCCGGTATGGCCGTGGGCGAGGGCTTGCTGCGTGTGGGGCGGGACGCGTGCGGGTGCAGCGCTGCGGCGGGCGTCGACCGGCTGCTACCGAGCATTGCGCTGACGTTGGTGTGCAGCAACTTGACACTCCTCTACCTGCGTGAGAGCGGGTGGAACTTTGCACTCAGCGCGGCCCTGCTGGCCTGGGGGGCCGTGCGGGTACGGCGCGAGGAAGGGTTTGTGTCCCAAGCCTGGTCGCTCGCCGCGGGCCTGCTGATGCTGGGTTTGTTGCTAGAGCCGCTGCAGGGCGGCATCCGCAAAGATCCATCGACCTTTAGCTATCTGGTGGTGACGGCAGCGCTGAGCCTGCTGCTGCTGCTCGCGCTCCAGGGTGTGCGCGGGCCGCTGCGGGAGGGGCTGGCCGGTCTGGGTCGAAACCCCTTGCTCGCCTACGTTGTGGGCAGCCTGTGTCTGTTGCCGCTGTTGCACCTCGGTGGTCTGCATGCGGCCTGGACGGGCCTGGCGGCGGGCCCCGCCCTCTCGCTGCTCAAGGGGTTGTTGTTCACGGTTGCCGGGGTGCTGCTGACTCTGGGCGCAAACCGCCTGGGCTGGGTCTGGCGCGCCTAAGCGGCGCAGTCAGACGACGTGGCAGGCCACCTGCCGCCCGGCCACCTCGCGCAGCGCGGGCTGCTCGGCGGCGCAGCGGGGTTGCGCTTGCGGGCAGCGCGGGTGGAAGGGGCAGCCGCTGGGCGGGTTCAAGGGGCTGGGCAATTCGCCCTGCAGGTGAATGCGCGCGCTGCGTTCGCGCGGGCTGAGCGAGGGGGTGGCGCTCATCAAGGCCTGGGTGTACGGGTGCAGCGGCTGGGCGAACACTGTCTTCTTGGGGCCCAGCTCGACGGTGCGCCCCAGGTACATCACCATCACGTCATCGGCCACATGCTCCACCACGCTCAGGTTGTGGGAGATGAAGACGTAGGCAGTGCCGGTTTGCTCCTGCAAGTCCATAAAGAGGTTCAGGATCTGCGCCTGAATGGAGACATCCAGGGCGGAGACGGGCTCGTCTGCCACCACCAGAGCGGGCTTGAGCATCATGGCGCGGGCGATGGCCACCCGCTGGCGCTGACCGCCGCTGAACATGTGTGGGTAGCGCGCGGCGTGCTCAGGGCGCAGGCCGACCTGGGTGAGCGCGGCCGCCACCCGCTCCTGGCGCTCGGCCTGGGTGAGCTGGGTGTGCAGCAGCAGCGGTTCAGCCAACGTGCGCCCAATGCTATGGCGGGGGTTCAGGCTCGCGTAGGGGTTTTGGAACACCATCTGCACACGGGGACGCAGGGCGTGACGGCGTGCCGGTGCCAGCGTGCTCAGGTCGTTTCCCTCAAAGCGCAGCGTGCCTCCGCTGGGGGTTTCGATGAGCGTGAGTTGGCGCGCCAAGGTGCTTTTCCCGCAGCCGGACTCGCCCACCACGGCCAGGGTGCGGCTTGGGGCGAGCTGAAAGCTGACGCTGGCCAATGCCTGCACGGTTTGGCGGCGTCCGAACCACCCCTGGCGCACGGTGTAGTGGCGCGCCAGCTGCTCGGCTTGAAGAAGGGGGGTGTCTATCACGTGGGGTGGGCGTTCGTGGGTTCAGGGAAAAAACAGCGCACTTGATGGACCAGCGGGGGGCGCTCGGTCCCGCACCTGGCTTGGGCTCGGGGGCAGCGGGGCGCCAACAGGCAACCCAAGGGGCGGTCGGTCACGCCGGGCACGATGCCAGGCAACGCCGAGAGGCGGCGGGCGCCGCGGTTGTGCTCGGGCAGGGCGGCAAGCAAGGCCTGGGTGTATGGGTGGCGGGGGTGCTCGAACAAGTCGGGCACGGCGCCGGATTCGATCAATTGACCGGCGTACATCACCGCCACCCGTTGCGCCAACTCGGCCACCACCGCCAAGTCGTGAGTGATCAAGATCAAGGCCATGCCGTGCTCGCGCTGTAGGCGTTGGAGCAGGTCCAGGATCTGGGCTTGGATCGTCACATCCAGCGCCGTGGTGGGCTCGTCCGCGATCAACAACTTCGGATGGCAGGCAATGGCCATGGCGATCATGACGCGTTGGTTCATGCCGCCGCTCAGCTCATGGGGGTAGGCCTTCAGCCGGTTCACCGCATCTGGGATCTCCACCTGTTGCAGCAACTCAAGCGCCCGGTGGCGCGCTTGGGCGCCGCGCAGCCCGAGGTGGTGACGCAGCACCTCTTCGATCTGAAAGCCCACGGTATAGCTGGGGTTCAAGGCGGTGAGGGCGTCTTGGAACACCATGGCCACGTCCCGGCCCACGACGCGGCGGCGCTCTGCCGGCGGCAAGGCCAAGAGGTCGCGTCCGCCAAAGCGCAGGGTTTCGGCCCGGACCTCGCCGGGAGCGGCGATCAGGCCCATCAAGGCCATCATGCTGACGGACTTGCCCGAACCGGACTCGCCCACCAGGCCGAGGACCTCGCCGGGCTGCACATGTAGGCTCAACTCGTCGACGGCTTGGAAGGCTCCGAAGCGAACCGAGAGTCGATGGAGGTCCAGCAGCGGCGCGGTCATTGCAGTTTCTTCAGCTTGGGGTCCAGGGCGTCGCGCAGGCCGTCGCCCATCAGGTTCACGGCCAGCACGGCCACCAGAATCGTCAAACCCGGCAGGGTGACCACCCAGCCCGCGCGCTGGATGTAGTCGCGCGCGCTGGACAGCATGCTGCCCCATTCGGGCGTGGGCGCCTGCACCCCGAGGCCCAGGAAGCCCAAGCCCGCTGCCGCCAGCAAGGCCGTAGAAAAGCCCAGTGAGGCGTTGACGATCAGGGGCGCCATGCAGTTGGGCAGGACATGGATGAGCATTTGCCGCCCGGTTCCCGCCCCGGTGACCTGCGCCGCAACGACATAGTCTTTGGCCAATTCGCTCAGCGCTGCGGCACGGGTGAGGCGCACGTAGCTGGGAAGGGCGCCGATCGCGATGGCCAGGGCCGTATTGACCAATCCCGGGCCAAGGATGGTGATCACGCAGATGGCCAGCAAGAGACCGGGCAGCGCGAGCAGGATGTCCATGGCCCGCATGATCAATGGGCCGAGGCTTCGACCGTAAAACGCGGCCAGCAGGCCGAGCAAGACGCCCGGAACCACCGACAGCACCACGGCCGCAAGGGCCAGACCCAGCGACAGGCGCCCGCCGTACAGCAGGCGCGACAGCAGGTCGCGCCCCAACTCGTCCGTGCCGAGCCAAAACTGCGAGCTTCCACCTTCGCTCCACGCGGGCGGCGTGAGCAGGTGCGCGCGGTATTGCTCAATGGGGCTGTGCGGGGCCAACCACGGGGCCAGCACGGCGGCCCCGGCCAGCAGGGTGAAAACGATCAAGGCAACCAGGGCCCCACGGTTGGCCGAGAAGCCCCCCCAAAACTCACGCAAGGGGCTTTTCATGCGGGGCCTCTCAGTCGGGGATTGACCCAGGTGTTGAGCACATCCACCAGCAAGTTGACGGCGATGAAAGTGAGCGCCGTGACCAAGATCCCCGCCTGAACGACGGGATAGTCCCGGCGCGCGATGGCATCGATGAGCCACTTGCCGATGCCGGGCCAGGAAAAGATGGTTTCCGTCAGCACCGCACCCGCCAACAGGCTGCCCGTTTGCAGGCCGACCACCGTGAGGACGGGAATCAGGGCGTTGCGCAGGCCATGGACCCAGAGCACCCGCTGAGGGCTCAGGCCTTTTGCGCGCGCGGTGCGGATGTAGTCTTCGCGCAGCACTTCGAGCAGGCTGGAGCGCGTCATGCGCGCCACCACGGCCAGGCTGGAGGTGCCCAGAACCACGGCCGGCAAGAGCAGATGGAGCAGCGCACTGCGGAAGGCCCCCGCCTCGCCGCTGAGCAGGCTGTCGATGAGCATGAAGCCGGTGAGCCGCTCGACCTCGTACTCCACCGCGATGCGCCCCGACACCGGCGTCCACCCGAGGTCGACCGAAAAGAACATGATGAGGATGAGCCCCCACCAGAATACGGGCATGGAGTAGCCGGCGGTGGCCAGGCCCATGACCCCTTGATCCAGCCAAGAGCCCCGCTTGAGGGCCGCCGCCATACCCAGCACCAGGCCCAGGCCGACGGCCAGCACCAGTGCAAAGGCGGCCAGCTCCAGCGTGGCCGGAAAGAGCACGGCAAATTCTTGCGACACCGGCGAGCGGCTGACCATGCTGGTGCCCAGGTCACCCTGAAGCACCTGCCCCAGGTAATTCAGGTACTGCTGCCACAGCGGCTGGTCCAGGCCGAGTTGCTTCATCAGCGCGGCATGGGTGGCCGGGTCCAAGCGCCGTTCGCCCATCATGACTTCGATGGGGTCGCCCGGGATCAATCGGATCAGCCCGAAGGCCACCAGCGTGATGCCCAGCACTGTGGGCAGCAAGAGCGCCAGTTTTTGCAGGAACCACCGCATGGCCGTGCCTTAGAAACGACTGGTGTAGGGCGCACGCTCGGGCGGTCGGGCGAACTTCAGGCCGTCGGGCCGGGTGCAGGCATCCAGTAGGGCGGCCGTCTCGGCGTCGGCCACCCCGTCATGTCGGGCGGGGCGGTAGCGCATTTGAAAGGCAATCAGTTGATCCCGGGTGTAGGCGTCGTCTTCGCCACTGCGGCTGGCCGCGAACCCATGCTCGGCCAGCTTGTTTTGAAACCAAGCGATATCGGGCAGTTGCTGCTCGTAGCGCAGCTTGAGTTGCGCCACCAGGGCCTCATCGGGCCAGGGAATGAGGCCCGCTTGGGCCAACTGGCGCCAGGGGAACAAGGGGCCGGGGTCTTGTTTGCTGCGCGGCTGGATCTCCCCGTGGCCCACCACGCGATCGGGGCGAATCTTGTGGCGGTCCATGATGTCGCGGGACAACGCAATCACGGCGTCAATCTGTTCCTGTGGAAACGGGGCAAAGTCCCAGGTTCCATCGGGATTCTTGCGGCCGCCGCGGTTAACGATTTCGATGCCGATGGAACTGGCATTGAGCTGGCTGTGACCCTTCCAGTAGCTGGGCCCGGCGTGCCAAGCGCGCTGGCTTTCGTCCACCAGGCGGTAAATACGCGGCGGGGATTCGCTCACCAGGTAATGACTGGAAACGGGCGCACGGCTCGGTTCGGTCAAGGTCTTCAAGGAACTGTTGAAGTCGCCCACGGTGTAGTGCATCACGAGGAACAGCACCCGGCTGTCCTGGTTCTTTGAGGTGTGCGTGGTGTCAATGTGCAGGCCGGCGCAACCGGTCAACGTGAGGCCCGCGAGGGCGCAGAGCAAGAATCGTTTCATCGGAATCGCAGCAGGGTGTGGGCCAACTGGGCGGCCGTGGTGTGGGCTTGCAGTTGCCCACTGCGCAGGGGCAAGGTGGGGGGCAAGGCTTCTTGCAAACCGTCCAGCACCAGGGGGTGCAACAGCAGGGCACGCCCGGCCGCCAAGACGGGTTTGGGACCGAAGCGGTGGCTGAGCGCCAGCGCCAGCCGGGCCAACTGGCCGCCCGCTTGACGCAACAGCGCTCGGGCTTGGGGGTCTTCGGGGGCGGCGGCGGCGACGGCCAGGGCCAAGCGCCCCACGGCGCCGCGATCACCTGCGTACATGAACTGTCGGGAGCGGGCCCAATCGGAGCCGCCCAGATGGTCAAAGACATGGCGCGCAAGGGGAGAGTTCATCCAACTCCCTGGGGCTTCATCTTCGCGCCGCCAAATCGCGGCCAAGGCTTCGCGGGCAATCCAGAACCCACCCCCCTCGTCGCCCAGTAAATAGCCCCGGCCGCCCGCGCGGTGGAGGACCCCGGGGGCGTCCAGGTGCACGGCAATCGCGCCGGTGCCCGCATAGACCAGATAGCCCTCGGCTGGTGCAAAGGCCGCTCGGTACGCAATGTCCATGTCGCTGTGGCAGGCCACGCGGCCGATGGGCAGGGCCAGCGCCTCGGCGAGGGCTTGGTTCAAGGCTTGGGCCGCCGGCCCTTCGGGCTCCGCCACGCCCGTGATGCCGCCATACACCGCCGCTGCCTGCCCATGGATGGCCAAGGCCTGCGAGAGTTCTCGCAAAGCCAACTGAAGTTGGGCGCGCTTGCTGGGGTCGGCCAACATCAGGCCACTGAGGGGCGCCACCTCGCCTTCGGCACACAAACGGCCCTGAGGGTCGACCGCCGCCCAGCGGGTGTGAGTACCGCCGGCATCCAATCCAATGGCCAGCGGGCGCGGCGCGGCGGCGGTGCTCACCACCGGATCCACCCCTGGCGTGGCCCTTCAATTCCAGTTGGGCTCAGCGCGCAGGCGACCAGCGCCTCGGCGGACTCGGGCCACTCGAACGGCCCGGCGCCCTGAAGCTGGCCCCGCCATTGCCCGCCTTCCCGCCACCACAGCCAGCGGCGCAGCGGGCCTTCCTCGGCACCGCGCAACTGCCAGCGCACAGTGCCCGTCAGATCGTGCACCCGTTCCAGGCTGAGCGCGCTGGGGGGCTGATCCGAGAGCCACGGCAGAACAGGGGGAACGGCTGCCTGGGTATACGTTTTCGCCTTCAAATGATCGGCGATGCCGCGTCGATTCTGCTTGAGGGCCACCCAACTGAAGTGCACGTGCCCCCCATCGGGGACGGCAGCGCGCGTGAGCGCGATCTGCCCAGCAACCTCGTCTGGCATCCAGCCGCGGGTGTCCCCAGCGGACTGCAATTCGGCCCCGGCCGGGCCTTCAGTGATGCGGCTGGTGTAGAGACCTGGCCAAATGGGGCGCCCCAAGGGGTTCAGTCGCATCCAGCCCTGCAACAAGGGGCCAAAGGCTTGGGCCGTCTGGGCACGCGGCCAGTAGAGCTGGGGGACCAAGTAGTCCAGCCAGCCCTTTGCGAGCCACAGTTCGACATCGGCATACAGCTTGTCGTACTGGCTGAAGCCCTGAATGCCCGGTGGGCGTTCGCTGGGTTTCATCAGACCGAAAGGGCTGATCCCCAGCCGGGCCGTGGGCCGCACTTCTCGGATGAGATGGAATAGGTTCTCCACCAACTGGTTGACGTTGCGGCGTCGCCAGTCGGCTTTTTCGAGTCCGCCGCCATAAGTCGCAAAGCTGGCTTCGTCCGGGAAGTCCACCTCCTGCCCATTCGCGTCTTTCTCGGGGTAGGGGTAAAAATAATCGTCGATGTGAACGCCGTCCACGGCGTACCGGCTGAGGACGTCACGAAAGACCGCCAAGGTGTGCGCCACTGCACCCGGCTCGCCGGGGTCGATCCACAGTTGCTTGCCATAGCGTTTGACCCATTGAGGCTGCGTCTGCGACAGATGGTCTGGGGCCTGTGCACTTTGCGCCCCCGATTGGCGGGCTCGGTAGGGGTTGAACCAGGCATGCAGCTCCAAGCCCGCCGCGTGAGCTTGCTCAATCCAAACCGCCAGGGGGTCGTAACCGGGGTCCCCCCCTTGTGTTCCCGTGAGGTACTCGCTCCACGGTTCTCGTCGGCTCGCGTAGAGCGCATCGGCGCTGGTTCGAACCTGAAGAATCAAGGCGTTCAACCCCAGGTCTCGTGCTTGGCGAACCGTGGCACGAATTTCTGCCAGCTGCGTTTCACGATCCAGTCCTTTGCGGCTGGGCCAATCGATGTTGGCGACCGTCGCCACCCAGGCCGCCCGGAATTCGCGCGGTAGGGCAGGGGCCATCAAATCGGAGGCCACCCGCACCTGAGGAACCGGGCTCTCCAGGACCGCGCAACCGGGCAGAAGAACGGGGGCTGAGAGCAGCAACGAGCGGCGTTTCATACCTTGATGACCCAACCCCGGCGCGCCATCCCGGCTGCCAGCCCGTAAAAGAGGAGCACAAAGCCCAGCGCAAACGCAAGCGACGCGTTCACCGGGGCCAAGCCCGTGGCTTGAAGGGCGCCATAAATCCAGGCTTTCAAGCTCTGGCCCCCGGGTTTCCAAAAGGCCAGCATCTTGGCCACCAGACCACTGGCGACGAACAAAAAGAGGGCATTCAAACCGAAGTCCACGAGTGGCCGCAATCGAACCGCCCAGGCCTGCCGCTGCTGGGCATCAGGCTGGGCATCCAGCAGCCAATGGCACCCCCCAAACACCAAGCAGGCCCATCCCGCCATGGCCAGAACATAGGCGGGGGTCCACAGGGCTTTGTTGATGGGCATCGTCCAGGCCGCAACCACCTCACCGGCCCACAGGAGCGCCAGACCGCCGACAAACAGCCACGCGGTCTTTTCCCCCGCAGGGCTCGACGTGGCCAAGCGCTGTCCGACCAGCAAGCCCGCAATCTGGCTGACCACCGCGGGCAGGGTACTGAGCAGGCCCTCAGGATCCCACGTCTTGGCTTGGGCCCATAAATGCCCGTCCATCAGCAGACGGTCCACGTAGGAGGCCACGTCCTGCCCCTTTTCAAGGGAGCCGGTGCGCACCACCCCGTCCGCGCCGGGAACGGCGATGCCCATCATGATGGCCGTGTAGATCATCAACAGAGCCAGGCCCACCCCCGCCTGGCCCCGCCACCCCAAATAAACCGCCAGTGGGGCGGCGAACATCGTGCACAAGCCCAAACGCTGCAGCACGCCCGGCCAGCGCAGGGCCTCCCAATCAAAGGCGGGAATGGCATTGAGCAGCAGGCCGATCAACACAATCAGGGCGCCTCGGCGAACCGTGGCCAGGGTGAGCTTGAGCTTGTCGTCCCCCAGCGCCGCGCGCCGGGACAGGCTCAGCGTCATCGAGATGCCGCTGATGAAGACAAAGAACGGAAAAATCCAGTCCGTAAAGGTCCAGCCATGCCACGCCGCGTGCAAGAGCGGGGCATAGACATGGCCCCAGTCGCCGGGGTTGTTGACCAGCAGCATCGCGGCAATCGTGAAACCGCGAAAGGCATCCAGGGAAAGCAGGCGTTGTGACGTCATGCGGGCATCTTGCGGGGCTGAGCCTTCACGCTTTTTTTCCAAAGCCTTCGGGAATGCTGAGGAGCGCGGTCATCGCAAAGGAGGGCAGGGTCGCCAGCAACACCCAAGCAAAAAACCAGAGGTAGCCCCACTGGTCCTGAAGCCACCCGCTCCACATGCCCGGAACCATCATGCCCAGGGCCATGAACCCAGTACACAGGGCGTAATGGGCGGTCTTGTGGGGGCCGTCCGCCACCAAAATCATCACCATCAGGTACGCCGTGAACCCGAGCCCATAGCCGAATTGCTCCACCGCCAGGGCACTGCTGACGATCCACAGATTGCTGGGCTGCGACCACGCCATGGCCAGGAACACGACATTGGGCACGTGCATGGCCAGAATCAGCGGCCACAAGGCTCGCTTGAGTCCGAACCGCGAAATCACCCAGCCCCCCAGGAGCCCACCCAGGGTGAGGGCAGAAAGCCCTACCGTTCCATAGGCGATGCCCACCTGCTGGGTGGTCAACCCCAGGCCACCCTCCGCAACCGGATCCAGCAAGAAGGGCGTGGCCAGTTTGAGCAGCTGCGCCTCGGGAAAGCGGTACAGCAGCAAAAAACCGACGATGACGAGGATGGCGGGCTTGCGGAAAAAGTCCGCAAACACCCGCATCGATTCGCCCCAGAAGCCCTGTTGACGCGGGGCTGGGCGGTCGGTGGCCGGCTGTGGAAGGGCCCAGAGGTGGACGAGCGCCACCACCACAAAAAGGCCTGCCAGCAACAACATGACCGTGGCCCAGGCGCTTTGGGCGTTGCCGTTGCGTTCGGTCAGCCAGCCTGCCAGATACACCAGTCCGCCTTGGCCGGCGATGTTGGCCAGGCGGTAGAAGGCCGAGCGCACCCCCACAAACGCGGCTTGCTCGTGGGTTTTCAGGGCCAGGAGGTAAAAGCCATCGGCCGCGATGTCATGCGAGGCCGAGGCGAAGGCCATCAGCCACAGCACGGCCAGGGACATCTGAAAGAACGAATGGAGGGGCAAGGTCAACGCCACACCCGCCAATGCCGCACCAATCAGGAACTGCAAGCCCACAATCCAGCGCCGCTTGGTGCCCAGCAGTTCGACGAGGGGGCTCCACAAGGGCTTGATGACCCAGGGCAAGTAAAGCCAGCTTGTGTACAGCGCGATGTCGATGTTGGACAGACCCAGGTTCTTGTACATGACGACCGACAGGGTCATCACCGTGACATAGGGCAAGGCCTGCAACAGGTACAGGCTGGGGATCCAGGCCCAGGGGCTGCGGACCGCGCTCACGGGGCGTCCAGCGCGGCGCGCAGGTGGCCTGCGTGTTGGGCCAACAGGGCGGTCGCGTCGGCGGCATTGAGTTGCTTACCAAGCATCAGCACCGCCAGCTTGACATGCCCATGGGCGGCCGCCAACGCGGCCTCTGCGGCCTCCAAGGGGGCGCCGCTGGCCCGCTGGGTGAGTGAGAGTGCGCGTTTGCGCAGCTTCGCGTTGGTGGCCTGCAGGTCCACCATGAGATTGCCGTGCACTTTGTTCAAACGCACCATCAGACAGCTGGACAAGGTGTTCAGGGCGATTTTCTGTGCTGTACCGGCCTTCAGTCGGGTGCTGCCAGAAATCACCTCTGGGCCCGTGTCCAGCACGATGCCAATGTCGGCCGCCGCTGCGACGGGCGCGCCCGGGTTGTTGGCCAGGCCCAGGGTGAGGGCCCCGGCCGCCTGCGCGGCTTTTAGGCCTCCCAGCACATAGGGCGTGCCGCCACTGGCCGCTACGCCGATCACCACGTCGTTCGTGGTGGGGGCCAAAGCTTGAACATCGCGCTCGCCTTGCTCAGCGTCGTCTTCCGCACCTTCCACGGCTTTGAACAGTGCCGGTGGGCCACCAGCGATGAGCCCGAGGGCGCGCTCAGGGGGCCAGGAAAAAGTGGGCAGCAACTCCACGCCATCCAGGATGCCCAGGCGGCCGGAGGTGCCGGCGCCGACGTAGATCAGCCGCCCGCCCGCCTGCAGACGTGGCGCGGCCGCATCGACCGCCCGGGCCAAGTCGTCCGCTACGGCTTCGACGGCCCGCACGGCCTCGTACTGGTCTTCTACGAAGGTCCGCACCAGTTTGTCGGCTGCGTAAGTGTCCAGCGCGCCATGTAAGGGGCTGGGGGTTTCGGTTCGAAGCATGTCGGGCGGAATGGGGCGCTTTGGATCTGCCACTCTAAAGAGAGACCGGCCCCACGACCAATGCTGGCGGGGGCCGGTGGCATAACCAGGGCTTATCGACAAGACCTGCGGCACCGAGACCGAGTGCCGCAGGGTCTCAGGTTTAGCGCAGATCCCAACGGGCGGACAGGCTCCACACGCGGCCACGCGGATCGGCCACCCGTGGATCCCAACCTGCACCGATCACGCCGTCCACGTTGTGCCAGGTGAAGGGCGGCTGGCGATCAAACAGGTTAAGGATGCTCCCAGTGATCGTGACCCCCTTGATCCCACTATATGAACCCACCAAGTTCATCGTCGTGTACGACGCGATTTGACGCTTGGTGGGCGTCAGCGCGGTGTAGCCGCTGCGATCCTCGTCTTCGTAGTCGTCGCGATAGTTCAGCGACAGCGTGCTGGCCCACGGGCCATTGCGAACGCCCACGCTGGCGTTCACGCGCCAGGGAAGGTACAGGTTGGTGTTGGTCCATTTGCCGACGTACTCCACCATGGGGGCGCTCTTCAGCAGGCGCTCTTGGTGGCTGAGCATCTTGGTGCCGCCGAATGACCAGTTGATGCGACTGCCCAGGGCCTCCGTTTGGTATTGCATGCCGAAGTCGATGCCCTTGGTTTCGCTACTCGCAGCGTTGACCCAGCCCGCTTGAACGTACTGCACGACACCCGTCGCTGGGTCGCGCACGAAGTTGTCTTTGAACAAGTCGTAGTTTTGGATCATGTTCGTCACGCTGAGCTGACGAATCCGGTCATCCATCTTGACTTGCCAGTAGTCCGCAAAGGCCTGGAAATCACGGGTGGGGGCGAACACAAAGCCGAGTGTGGCCTGCTTGGAGGTTTCCGGCGTCAAGTCTGGGTTACCGCCTTGGCGGTAGGGCAGACCGGAGCGGTTGCACTGGGTGGCGTCTTTGGGGGCTGCCGTGTCAGCGCAGAGCACGGGGTCACGGTAGGCGCCCGTGAGTTGCAGCTCGACCTGGCCCAGCTTGATTTGCTGCGGCGTGGGGGCTCGGAAGCCGGTGTTCGTGGAGCCGCGAATCATCAGGCTTTGGGTGGGCGTGAAGCGAAACGCCGCCTTCGGATTGGTGGTGCCGCCGATGGACTCGTACTCGTCATGGCGGGCCTGCAGCGTCAACTCCAAGTTCTTCAGCGGGCGAACCAGCAACTCTCCGAATACGGCGCCAATGGCTCGGCTGAGCTTGGGCGAACTGGCGTTGCCCGCGCAGCCCATGACCGAATTGGGCAGGGCGGCATTCGCGGGGGTGAAGCTGCTGACACAGGTGTAGGTCTGTGTGCCGGAGAAGGCATAGCTCTCTTCGCGGGCATTCAGACCCAGGGCGAAGTCCAGATCGCCTGCCATGAAGGTGCCCAAGTTGCCCGAAATCTTGGCATCGGCCTGCTTGACCGAGGTCTCGCCACCAAAGATGCGCCCCCGCACTTGCATGTCTTCGATGGCCTTCAGGGTCGTGGCGGATTGCGTTTGACCCGGCAACAGGAAGGGGTTGTATTGGCCCGAGGACAGCAACGCGATCAGCTTGTTCGTATCGGCATAGCCTTGCTGCAGCAGCGTGGACGACTCCGAGCTGCCATAGCCCAGACCGATGTCGTAATCAAAGCGCCCGATTTGACCTTCCAGCGTCGCCTGCACGCGCAAGTTGTCGGTGCGATTGGTGTTCTTGCGGAAGCCCCAATCGATCATGTTGAGGCGGTAGGCGATGGGCTTGGTGGGGTCAAATTGGGCGGCGCCAACCAAGTCCCGCAGGTTCAAGTAGTAGGGGCCATTGACCGGGTAATTGGTCACCGCATTGGAACTGGTGCTGAACTGGAACGGGGCGTATTCGCCATCCACTTCCGTCCGCGAGGCGACCAACTCCAGGGAAGCCGTGTGGCCGCCCAGGTCAAACGTGCCTTTGAGCAAGGCGTTGGTCGCGTCTTTGGGCGCCGTCAACATGAACATGCGTCCATAGTCCCGGGTGCAGCGGTACTTGGAGTTGGCATTGGTGTAGCCGAACTTGTCCCAAATCGTGGTGTTGGGCGCCAGGGGGACGGTGTAAGGCAGCGTTTCACACTGTCCACGGATCGCCAGCAGGTTCAGGTTGGTGTACTTGGTCGTGTCCGTGGTGCCCACCACCGTGCCGGCGCTGGTCAGCGCGGTGCCAGCGGAGGCAATGATGTTGGCGTGGGCCGAGCTGGTGGAGTCCGGTGTCAGGTACATATCCGGTTGGTAGCCAGTCGCCCAGGGGCGGTCAATGCCGCGCAGAATCTTGTCGCTGTCGACCGTCAGCGTCGCCATCAGGTTGTAGCCGTTCTTGTCGAGGTCACCCACACCGCCCGTGGCACTGAGGCGCGACCGCTGGCCGCCCCCATCGGCCTCTGGCGTGCTGTAACTGCCGCGCAGAGCCAAGCCCTGGAAGTTGGAGCGCGTGATGAAGTTGATCACCCCACCGATGGCGTCCGTGCCGTACAGCGCCGAGGCGCCGTCCTTCAGTGTTTCGACCCGTTCAATCGCATCCATGGGAATGGAGTTCAAGTCCACCGAGCCGCCGCTCATGCCGTGGGTCGCCACCCGGCGACCATTCAGCAGCACCAAGGTGCCGGTGGGCCCCAGGCCGCGCAGGTTGGCGTGGCTGGCGCCGCCGGTTAGGCGGTCCTGATCCGCGCCAAACACGGTGTTGGTGGACACCGGGTTGTTGGCCCCCGCCACGTTGGCGCTGAGCAGATTGATCAGGCCTTCGGCGCTGGACACCCCCAATTGCTCGATTTGTGAGCGATTCAGCGTTTCCACCGGAAGCGCGGCCTGGTCGGCCAGTCGCTTGATGCTCGACCCTGTCACCACCACGCGTTCCAGCTTCTTGGTGTCTTTGTTTTTGTCGTCCGCCTTGGGCGCCGTTTGCGCCAAGGGGGCAGACATGATCCCAAGCAAAGCCAAGCCGGCGGCGATGGGGGTGAGTTTCATGGAGGCTCCTCTGGAAAGATGCAGTTGACGCTCGGGAAACGAGCAGATGCCGAATCATCACCACAACCCCGCCTGGGGCTACAGAGGGGGCACCCTGTTTTGTGGCGCCAAAGCGATCAAGCTTTGGTGGAAATTCATAACTTTTTGGAATTGGTATTCCGGGCCAATGGCCACCCTTTACGCAATGGAATGCGTTGGCGGCGGTGGCGGCTGGCACGATGCCCGCTTTTGCTCCGGGGGTGGGTGTGAAGGTGTTGAGCGATTTCGAAGTGGCGTCTCGATTGAACTTCCCCGACGCGTTTGAAGTGCTGCAGGCGGCGTTTGAGCAGCTGGGGCGGGGCGAGGCGGCGGTGTTGCCGCGCAGTCGCGCAGTGCTGGCGGGTACGGATGGGGCGGCGCTCATGGTGTCGGCAATGGGGGCGATGTTGCCGCAGGTTTTGGGCACCAAGGTCTACGCCACGCGCAATGGTCAGTTTGACTTTGTCATCTCGCTGTTCGATACCGCCACCGGCAAGACCTTGGGCAGCTTGCAGGCCAACGCGCTCACGGAGGTTCGCACCGCCGCTTGTACGGCCGTGGCTGTGCGGTCGCTGGCCCACCCTGAGGCCCGTACGGCGGCCATTTTTGGCAGCGGCGTTCAGGCGTGGGCCCACGCCCGCGCCCTGGCGGCGCTCGGGCGATTCGACGCGTTGTGGGTGGCGGCTCGCACCGACGGCGAGGCGGTCGCCCAGCGCTGGTCCGAGGCCCTGGCGCTGCCCGTTCGTGCCGTCTCGCCGCGTGAAGCCGCGGCAGCGCCGGTGGTGCTCACCTGTACCCGCGCGACGGAGCCCCTCTTTGACGGTAACTGGGTGCAGCCCGGCGCGCTGGTGGCGGCCATCGGCTCCAGCAAGCCGGTGGCCCGCGAGGTCGATGACCGCTTGATAGAGCGCGCGCGCTGGGTGCTGGTGGAGCACGAAGGCTGCGCCCGCACCGAGGCTGGTGATTTGGTGCGCGCTGCCGCGGGCGTGTTGCGCCCCGACCGTGTCGTGGAACTGGGCCAATGGCTGGTGACGCCCCGGGCGCGTGAGGCGGAGGACATCGTGCTGTACAAGAGCGTCGGCATTGGGCTAGCGGATGTAGCGCTGGCGTGGCACGCGCTGCAGCGCGACTGACAAGGAGTGGCCTTGAAAACACATAGGTCTGTGGCGGGGGTGCTCGGGGCGGTGGCACTGGTGCTCAGCGGTTGTGCGTCGGTGCCCGAGCGGGTGGGGTTGCCGGTGGCGGTGCACACGGTGATGGCCGACAAGGGCCTGCCGGTCGACAGCCTGGCCGTGGTGGCCTACCCGCTGGACGACCGCTCAAGGGGGCTGCGGGTACAGGCGGGCCGACTGATGTCGCCGGGTTCAACCCTGAAGCTCGTCACGGCCGTGGTGGCGCTCGAAACCCTGGGCCCCAATGCACGGGCCGCTACCGAACTTCGGGTTTTGCACCCCCCCAACGATCAGGGCGTGTTGGCCACGCCGCTCTACGTGCGCGGGCTGGGGTCGGCCGACCTGGGGTACGGTGAGCTGCATCAGTTGCTGCGCGAGCTTCGGGAGCAGGGCGTGCGCGTGTTGCAGGGCGGTGTGGTGTTGGACCGCAGCGCCTTCCGGCCCGAACGCTTCGACCTCGGGCTGGCGCCTTTTGATGAAGCCCCGGAGTTTCCGTACAACGTGATTCCTGACGCCCTGCAATTGGCCGGCAGTCTGCAGCGACTGGAACTGAGCAGTGAAGGCTCCGAAGGGCTGCGGGCCCGCCTAAGCCCTGCCCTGCCGGGGATTGCGGTGGACGTCGCCCAGATCACCTTGGTGGCCCGCAATTGCTCAGATTGGGAAGACGGCTGGAGGCTCCCTGAGGTCGTGCCAGGAGCGGGTGAGTCCGTCACCGTTCGCTTGAAGGGAGCCTTTCCAAGAGACTGCAAGGTCAGTCAGCTCTTGCAACTCGTGGACCGGCAGGTGCTGTGGGAGAAGGCCTTGCGTCAGTTCTGGAAGGAATTGGGCGGCGAGTGGCCTGACGACGCGCCGGTTCAGCAGGGCGTCACGCCGCAAGAGTCGACCGTGCTGGCTCGCCACGTGGAACGCCCGCTGGCGGAGGTGGTGCGCGGCCTGATGAAGCGCAGTGACAACGCGCAGACCCGCTTGCTCTACTTGCGCCTGGGGTCGGCGCGCGCACAAGGGGATGAATCCACGCAGGCGGCTGCAGCGCGTGCGGTGCAGGACTGGTTTGAGCGCCGTGGTTTGAATGCCCAGGGCCTGGTTCTGGATAACGGATCGGGGCTGTCGCGCAGCGAGCGGGTCTCCGTCACCCAGTTGGCCGATTTATTGCAGGCTGTGTGGACGGAGCAGCGGCACTTGCCCGAGTTGCTGACCAGCCTGCCGGTGGCGGGTGAAGACGGCACGATGGGCCGGCGTCTCAAGGGCAGCGCGGCGCAAGGGCGCGCGCGCCTGAAAACGGGCACCCTGCGCGACGCCGTGGGATTGGCCGGCTATGTGTGGGACCAGCGCGGACGGCCGTGGGTGATGGCGGCCCTCGTCAACCACGACAGCCCCAACTTGCCGGAACGCGGCCGTGCGGTACTCGATGCGGTGGCCGAGTGGATCGCGCGGCAGCCCTGATCGCAGCCCGCGGTCCACACGGCGAAGGCCGGCGGGGGCTTACGGCCAGCGCAAGGTCCGATGGTGGACGTCCAATGTCAGCCGCACCCCGATGGGCAAGGGCCAGTTGGGCTGCCCGTGGCCGCTCGGCCACCCGGCCAGCACGGGTTTGCCCAGCGGGTGCAGGTGGGCAGCCAAAACCGCGGTGGCATCCGGGGCCTCGCTGAAACGGCCCACCACGAAGCCCGCGGCGGCGTCCAAATGGCCCGCCAAACGCAACTGGGTGAGG
Organism: Inhella gelatinilytica; assembly: GCF_016093295.1. Lineage (GTDB taxonomy): Bacteria > Pseudomonadota > Gammaproteobacteria > Burkholderiales > Burkholderiaceae_C > Inhella > Inhella gelatinilytica. The sequence continues at coordinate 497,668 of NZ_JAEDAL010000002.1, forward strand.
AATCGATCCACGCGATAGGGCTCTTCGCCGATGTCTTCAAAGAACAGCAAGGCCCCCCGTGGGTCGGGCAAGGTGCCCGTTCCCAGTCCCGAAGCCCAGACCGCCAAGTTGCCGCCCAGCAGGGGACCGCAGACCTCCCGGTCGGCCACGCCCCGGCGACTCAACGGATGCAACTCGGGGCTCTGTCGGTGCCAGCCAGGCCCGCAGCCCGAACGAAGTGCGGCGCCCAGTCGGTCCCGGTCGTCTTCGCCACCCGGCTGCCCCCAATCGGAGGCGGGCATGGGGGCATGCCAGCCGGCCAGACCTTCTTGCGCCCACAAGGCCAGCAGCGTGGTGATGTCGCTGTAGCCGATCAGGGGTTTGGGATGGCTGCGCAAAAGCTCCCGGTCCATGCGATCCACCACGCGCAGGCAGCCGTAACCCCCGCGCAGGCACAGCAGGGCGTCCACTTCGGGATCGAGCAGGGCGGCGTGCACATCGGCCACGCGCTGCGCATCGCTGGCGGCCAGAAACCCCAACTCCGCTGGGCCCGCGCAGCCCGGAAAAATCTTGGCGCGGTAGCCCAGTGCCGCCACCTGAGCGGGCACAGCTTCCAGTGCTCCTGCTTTGGGTGGGCCAGCTGGCGCGATGACCCCCAGACAAGCGCCGGGTTCCAGGGCACGGATCGTCATGGCCGAGCCTCCCCGGGGCGCGACTCATGGAGCCGCTGCATCAGTCGGTCCACTTCGGCGCCCAGTTTCGCCAACTGCTTGGGGCCGCAGGCCAGCGGGTGGTGGGCATATCGCGTGCCCAAATTGCTCAGAAAGGCCACGATGTAATGCCGCCCCAGTGGCTGGATTGACCGGACGATGCCGGCGTCTGACGCGTAGTTTTCGGTGTTTCCAATCTTGTGGGCGAACCGCACGGACGGCGTTGGGCTTTGCGGCCCAGACGGGGCGGGCCACTGGTGCTCACCCGCCACCCAGTTCCCATCGGGCTGGCACCAACGGCGGTTCAGCTCACTGGGGAGTCCGGCGGGTTGACCGGGGACGGCCGCCAGCGTGCCGCTGCTGAGAATCGTGTCCAAGCCCTGCTCGCGCAGACCGGCCAGCACGGCGTCGCGGCCTTCGGCGTGAAGCCGCGGCGCTTCTGCGTCCAGCCAGGGCGCTGGCGGTGCGTCGGGGTCCAGCCACCACAGCAGGCGGGCGGTGTCCCACGCCGTCATGTGAATCTGGCCCACGCCCGCGCCGGCTGCATTCCCCCAGCCGCCATCGGGCTGGGTGTTGTGCAACCGCAGCGTCGGCAGGCCCAGCCGATCCAACAGCGCCTGCACTTCGTTGTGGACCTCGCGCCCCGCGGAGCGGCGAATCATGCCCGCATGGTGCAGCCAGGCCACCAGGGCCGAGGTGGCGTGGTTGCAACTCACGGCCAGCATGTCGAATTGCCAGTCGCGCAGGGCCCGGGCCTGCCCTTGGTAACTCCAGGCCTCGTCCCAGTCGCCCCGCTGCTGCTGGCAAGCCCAGGCCACCCCCACCGCCACCATCAGTTTGAGCAGGGAGGCAGGGTAGGGCGCTCGCATCGCCGCGCCTTGACCCCAGAGCCTGTGCCGGGGCAAGGTGCTCCAGTCGCTGGCCGGCAGCCAGGCCACCGAAACCCCTTGTGCGTCTTGGACGTCGGCCAAGAACTCCACGCCTTGCACTGGGCCGAAAGTGGCGGGCAGTGTGGCGATCAAGCCCTCGGGCTGATCGCGCGAGAACAGCACATTGGCTGCAACCGGTGCCTGTCCGGGAACAAAGCCCACAACCGCAAGGTCCAAGCTCGGAAAGTGGCGCAGCGGGCTCCCACCGGCGAGCGGGTCGCCGATGGCACCGAAGTTCAAGTCTTGAATGGCGCGGCGCAAGCCGTCAGCCAGTTCTTGGGCGTTCATGCGGCCTGCAGTGTCAACCCATCGAGCGGTAGCGGGCTCGTGCGGCCGGAGACCAGTTCCGCCACGATGCGGGCCGAGGCGAAGGCAAACGTAAAGCCCAGTGCCCCGTGGCCCACGTTCAGCCACAAACCGGGCACCGGGCTGGCGCCCAAGATGGGTGTGCCGCCCGGGGTGGCGGGCCGCAAACCGGCCCAGGGGCGAGCGTTGTCGTAGTCCGCGGCAAAGGGAAACAGACTGCGCACATTGCGATGCAGTGCGGCAATGCGCTTGGGACTGATGGCCTCGTTTTCCCCCACCAAGTCCACCATCGCGGCGACCCGCAACTCCGAGCCGATGCGTGCGTACAAGGTTTTGCGCTCGAAGTCGGTCACGCTCACTTCGGGCGGTCGGTGTTGGGCGGTGATGGGCGCCGTCAGGCTGTAGCCCTTCAGCGGATACAGCGGCAGGTCGATGCCCAAGGGCGCCGCCAGGGCGCGGCTTTGCAGTCCGGCCGCCAGCACCACCGCATCCGCACCGACAAAGCCCGCGTCGGTGTGGACCCCGCGGGTGCGCCCATCACGCAACCCCAAGCGGTCGACGTGGGCACACAGACGGCCGACAAAGCGCGGGTGGCGCTGCAAACGCGCCGCCAACGCCTGCGTGACGCGTTGGCAGTCGGCCACGGCCTCACCCGGCGTGAACACCCCGCCCGCCAATTGTTCGGCGCCCGTGGCCAGAGCGGGCTCCAACGCCACGCAAGCGGCGCGGTCCAGCGCCTGCTCCGGCCCGCCGGGTTGCAGGCGGCTGCGGACGCTCAGAAATTCGCCCGCATTACGGTACACCACCAGCTTGCCGGGGCTGCGCAGGGCGATGCTCTCTGGATCCAGATCGAGCGACAAGTCGCCAAACGCCAGCTTGCTGTAGGCACCCAGAGCCAGCAAGCGTTGAGTGGTGGAGCGGTTCACCGAGCCTCGGCATTTGGAGAGGAAGCGCAGGAGCCACTGCCATTGATGTCGGTCCGCCTCCGGCCGGAACTGCAGGGGCCCATCCGGGTCCATCAACCACTTCAAGGCCTTGAAGGGCACGCCCGCATCTGCCAGGGGTGACACATAGCGGTAGCTCAGTTGGCCGCCATTGGCCTGACTGGCCCCTTGCGCCCATTGCGCATGGCGCTCCAACAAGGTGACGTGATGGCCGGCCTCGACCAGAGCCCAGGCCGTGGTCACGCCGATCACCCCTCCGCCCACCACCAGCACCTGTTGGCCCATCGTCGATCACTTTAAAAATCCAGAGCCTTGAGCCTACGAGAAGGCACCCTGCTCGACCAATGAATGCAAGCGCACGGGGCATAACCGGCTCACATGTGTGAGGGCGAAAAGGACAGCTGCCTGCCCCGCTTTGTGGCGTGGGTGCGATGGCACACTGCGCCCATGCAGAGCTTCCAGTTCACCCGTTTTGAGAGCCCCGCGCCGGGCCCCCGCCTCATCGTCACCGGGGCCGTGCACGGCAACGAGGTCTGCGGCACGCTCGCCATCCGCCGCCTGATCGGCGAGTTCGAGCGCGGCGAGCGCCAGTTGCAGGCCGGGCGCGTCACCTTCGTACCCGTGACCAACCCCAAGGCCTACGAAAAGGGCGAGCGCAACGGCGACCGCAACCTCAACCGCCGCCTGCGCCCCACCACCGACCCCCAGCAGTACGAAGACCACATCGCCAACTGGCTGTGCCCGCTGCTGGCTGATCATGAGGTGCTGCTGGACCTGCACAGCTTCCAAGCCCAAGGCCAGCCCTTCGTGATGGTGGGCCCCGAGAACAACGCGGACGCCCTGCAACCCTTCCAGCATGCTGCCAAGGAACTGGCCTTGGCCAAGGTGCTGGGCGTGCAGCGCGGCGTGGACGGCTGGCTGCAAACCTATGCCGACGGCGTGCACCGGCGCCGCGCCTGGGCCGCCGCCCTGGCGCCCGAAGTGGCCGCCACCGTGGACCTGGACGAAGCCTATGGCGTGGGCACCACCGAACAAATGCGCGCCCTGGGCGGCTGGGCCCTGACGCTGGAGTGCGGCCAGCACGCCGACCCCCAAGCGCCCGAGGTGGCCTACCGCGCCATCGTCAACACGCTGCTCCACCTGGGCCTGATCGCCGGCGAGGCGCCGCCCGTGCAAAGCATGGCGGGCCTGAGCCTCGTCCACGTGCGCGACAAAGCCCACGCGGACGACCAATTCATCAAGCCCTGGGTCAGCTTTGACCGCGTGCGCGCTGGCGAGCTCATCGGCCACGGCCAGGACGGTGAAGCCGTCTACGCCGAGCACGATGGCGCCATCGTCTTCCCCAACCCCAAGGCGCGCGCCGGGCAGGAGTGGTTCTACCTGGCGCGCGACACCGACCGCTTCCGTTGAGCGGCTGAAAGCCGGAGAGGCTGAACCGACCGTGGACGAACTCGACCGCCAACTCATCGCCCTGCTGCGCAAGGACGCCCGCATGAGCGTGGCCACCCTGGCCAGCAAGCTCAGCGTCTCGCGCGGTACCGTTACCAACCGCCTGCGCAAGCTGGAGGACGAGCAGGTCATCGTCGGCTACACCGTGCGCCTCAAACCCGAGGCCGAGCCCGACTACATCCGCGCCTGGATGGGCGTGCTCGTCGAAGGCAACCAAACCCGCGCCGTCACCGCCGCCCTGCTGGGCGAACCCGCCGTGCAGTCCCTGCACGACACCAACGGCCGCTGGGACCTGCTGGCCGAACTCCGCGCCGAGTCCATGGCCGAACTCTCCAAAGTGCTGGAGCGCGTGCGGCTGATCAAAGGTATTGCCAACACCGAAACCAATATCTTGTTGGCGACGTTTCGGTGAGCAGGCTGCCCCGCATCGTGGGGCGGCGGGAGTGGGATTGACGGGGTGAGACGGTTCGGTAATTGCCAAAGCTTGATTTATCATGAAGCATCAAGATGAATCATGACGACGAGGCCGCGATGGGTGCTGTCCGCGAAAAGTTTTCGTCCCAAGCGGCGCCCGATGTGCTGGCTGCGCTGCGCCAGATTGCCGAAAGCCAAGGGCGCCAATTCCAGGCTGTGCTGGATGAAGCCCTGCGCGATTACATTGACCGGCAGCAAAAGGAGCGCCCGCGTCGCCATGTGATGGCGGCGTTCGCGGCCAGCTTGGACGAATTCGACAGCCTGTATCGCGAGTTGGCCAAGTAAGCCGTGCCGCGTGATTTCCTGACCGTGGCCGATGTGCTGGCCCTGCACGCAGTGTTGATGCAGCGGTACGGCGGCGCCCTGGGCCTGCGCGACCCCGGCGCGCTGGAGGCCGCGCTCTTTCGGCCGCAGACGGGGTATTACGACGACATCGTGGCGGAAGCGGCCGCCCTGATGGAAAGCCTAGCCATCAACCATCCGTTCGTGGACGGCAACAAGCGCATCGCCTTTGCAGCAGCCGATGTGTTCTTGCGGGTCAACGGCTGGCGCTTGCAACGCGCACCCCTGCAAATCCACGCCGAGATGCTGAATATGTTCGAGACTGGAAGCTTTGACATTGCCCACCTGGAGCCGTGGCTACGCTCGTTTGCTGCCGAGTCGAGCTGAATGAGAGTCTTTACAACCCCAGCCTGGCACTTTATTACTGTGTAGTCATGAGGGAGCCCCGCAGATCCCTCAGCGCGGGTGCCGGCGCTGCCACCAGCGGCGGTGCGGGTGGGGCACGACGAGGACAGGGGCCGGGATGACGACGCGGACCTCAGGCCTGGGGTAGGGGTCGTAGCGGTCCGACTGCGCGTAGCGATATGGCAGCACCACGCAGCCGGTGAGCGCGGCGCTGGCCGCGAGGGCGAGCGCAGCCCGCGTGATGCCGAACAAGGGGGTCATGTTGAACTCCATCCGCCCAAGCCGGGCGGTCCGGCGTTAACGGGCGGGGGCCGCCGCGAGGTTGACGCGGGCTGGGCCATCGGCGGGCGCGATGGGGAGCAGTGGGCCTGTTCGGCGCAACAAAAAAGGGGCTGAAGCCCCTTGTTGTTGTCCCTGACGGGTGTTGTGGCGGTCAGGCGGCCAGGGCCAAGTGGGCGGGGCGGGTCTTGAGCAGGCCGAACAGGTCTTTTGGGTTTTCGTTGTTCGGCACCAGCTCGATGGGCTGGCCGATGCCCAGTTCCTCGGCAGCGTCTTTCATGAAGGCCAGCGCAGCAAAGTCTTCGAGGGCGAAGCCAACGGAGTCGAACACGGTGACTTGGGCATCGCTCACGCGGCCCGACGCCTGGCCGGTCAGGACCCGCCAGAACTCGGTCACCGGGAAGTCGGCGGGCATTTGCTGCATGTCGCCTTCGATGCGCGACTGCGGTTCGAATTCACAGAACACGCTGCCCATCTCCAGCACGCCGCGGTGCAGTTCGGTCTTGCCCGGGCAGTCGCCGCCCACGCCGTTGACGTGCATGCCGGGCTCAATCATGTCCGGCGTGATGATGGTGGCGTTGGTCTTGTCCGCGGTGACGGTGGTGATGATGTCCACGCCCTTGACGGCCTCGGCGGTGCTGGCGCACACGGTGAGCGTCAGCCCTTGGCCCTGCAGGTTGGCGACCAGCTTGGCGGTGGCGGCCGGGTCCACGTCAAAGAGGCGCAGTTCGCGGACGCCGACGATGTCGCGGAAGGCCAGGGCCTGGAACTCGGCCTGGGCGCCATTGCCAATCAGCGCCATGCGGCGGCTGTTCGGGCGGGCCAGCACCCTGGCGGCCAGGGCCGAGGTGGCGGCGGTGCGGATGGCGGTGGTCAGCGTCAGCTCGGAAAGGAAGAGCGGGGCGCCGGTGGGCACGTCGGCCAGCACGCCAAAGGCCATCACGGTGGGCAGACCAAAGCGGGTGTTCTTGGGGTGGCCGTTGACGTACTTGAAGCTGAATTGTTGGTCGTCAGCGATGGGCATCAGCTCAATCACGCCGTCCTGCGAGTGGCAGGCGACGCGAGCGCTCTTGTCGAACGATTCCCAGCGGCGGAACTCGCGTTCGATGCGGTCGGCAATGCCGGTCAGGCAGGCCGACAGGCCTTTGCGCTGGATGAGCTGCACCATGTCGGACACGCTGACAAAGGTGGTTTGCAGGCGGCGGGCGGTGGTGGTGGTGCTCATGATGCTGAGGGCTTGTGCTGACATGGATGCCAGTGTCGCGAGACGCCGTGTTAATCGAAAGCGTAGAAATTGCTACAAAACATAAGGCTTGAACATCAAAACGGTAGATAAAAATATCGAAATGCTCAAAATCAGGGATTTCACGGAGAGCCCACGGCGGGCTCGGGGGCACTCGGGGCGGCGCAGCGCTGGCCGAAACCCGGCGCCTACACTCCCGCCCCGTTTGGCCGCTGATGGCCCGCCCGCAGGAACATGACCATGACCACGCCCCGTGAACAAGCCGCCTGGGACCGCCTCGCCACCCTGATCGACCCCGGCACCGGCCAGAGCTGGGTCGCCAGCAAGCAAGTGCAGTCCGTCCAAGAAACGGACGGACGCTTGGTGGTGGCGCTGACGCTGGGCTACCCGGCGGCCAGTCAGTGGCCGGCGCTGCAGGCCGAACTGACCGCCGCCCTTGGCGCGGACGAGGTGCGCCTGAGCACCCGCGTGGTGGCCCATGCCGTGCAGCGGGGGCTGGAGTTGATCCCCGGTGTCAAAAACCTGATCGTGGTGGGGTCAGGCAAGGGCGGGGTGGGCAAAAGCACCACCGCGGCCAACCTGGCGCTGGCCTTGCAGGCCGAAGGGGCGCGCGTGGGCTTGCTGGATGCTGACATTTACGGCCCTTCGGTGCCGACGATGCTGGGCGCCCAGGGCCAGCCCTCCAGCCCGGACGGCAAGAGCATGGAGCCCTTGAGCGCGCATGGCCTGCAACTGATGTCCATCGGCTTCTTGGTGGCGCAAGACCAGGCCACCATCTGGCGTGGGCCCATGGCCACCCAAGCGCTGGAGCAACTGCTGCGCCAAACCCGCTGGGACGATTTGGATTACCTGGTGGTGGACCTGCCGCCTGGAACGGGCGACATTCAGCTGACCCTGGCCCAGCGGGTGCCGGTGACGGGCGCGGTGATCGTCACCACGCCGCAGGACGTAGCCCTGCTGGACGCCCGCAAGGCCGCTCGCATGTTTGAGAAGGTCAGCGTGCCCATGCTGGGCCTGGTGGAGAACATGTCGGTGTTCTGCTGCCCGAATTGCGGTCACAGTGAGCCCATCTTTGGGGCCGACGGCGGCAAACGCCTGGCCGAAGAATTGGGCCTGCCCTTCCTGGGCGAGTTGCCGCTGCTGCGCCGCGTGCGGGAGCTCAGCGACGCCGGCATGCCGCCGGTGGTGGCCGAGCCGGCCAGCGAGGTGGCCCAGCGCTACCGCGCGCTGGCGCGCCAGGTCGGCGCGGCGGTGGCCCAACTGGGCAAGGACTATTCAAGCAAGCTGCCCAAGGTGGTCAAGGCCTAAGAAGCCGCGGGCAGGGCCGCCGCGGCGCGTTGCATGGCTGCGGGGTTTTGACGCTGCTTTGTCTACAGCGCCATGTCGCGCAGGCGGCGCGGGCCGGCGCGGTGTTCCACCTCGCTCCACAGCGCCTGCGCCCAACCCAACTGATGCGCGGCCTGCAGCCCGACGAAGACGGGGGCGAGCGCCCAGTTGATCCAGCCCAGGGCGGGGCGCCGCCCTTCGTACCAGTGGCCCACGGCTTGCAGCAGAAAACCCGACGCGGCACTGGCTACCGCCCACCCCGTATAGGCCCAGTCCAGGAGCAACAAGCTGATCCCCATCATCACCATGGGCACGCCCCAGCAGTGCAGCACGATGTTGCGGGGGTCGCGGTGGGCCGCGGCGTAGCGGATCAGGGGAGGCTGGTGATGAAAGTGCATGGCTCACCTCTGGAAGGAGGGAATGGGCCGATTGTGCAGCGAAGGGGAGCCCCGTGGGGTGCCACAATTTCTCGCATGAGCGCGTCGGACCGTTTCCAAGCGCGAATCCCGGCGCGCATGGCGCGGAGGAAATCCCATTGAGCGTTCACATTTGCGATCAGCCCCTGGATTTGAGCGAAGCCTGGCGTCAGGCCGTGGCGGCTGACGTGGGGGCCATCGCCAGTTTCCTGGGCGTGGTGCGGGACGCGCCGGGCGGCGGCCTACAAGCCTTGGAGTTGGAACACTACCCCGGCATGACCGAGGCGTGCATCCGGCGCATGGTTGACGAGGCGCGACAGCGCTTCGCCCTGACCCATGCGGAGATTTGGCACCGGGTGGGGCGCTTGCCGGTGGGGGAGCCCATCGTCTACGTGCTGACCGCCAGTCCGCACCGCCAAGCCAGTCTGGACGGTTGCGCGTTCTTGATTGACTACCTCAAGACGCAAGCCCCGTTTTGGAAGAAAGAACATGGCCCGTGGGGTGCGGAGTGGGTGGATGCGCGCGAGGCCGACGATGCCGCCCTGGCCCGCTGGGGCCTGAACCTGAGCAACGCGGCATGAGCGCGCCCCTCGCGCTGCATACCGGGGTGGCGGGCCTGGCGGTTTTTTTGGGGGCGGGCAGCGGCGCACTCCTGCGCTGGGGCTTGGCGCTGGCGTGGAACCGGCCTGGCGCGGCGTGGCCCTGGGGCACCGTGGCGGCCAACGGCCTGGGCGGCTTGTTGATTGGGGTGCTGCTGGGGTGGTTGGCCCAAAGGCCGGAGATGAGCCCGTTGTGGCGTTTGGCACTCGGGACCGGGTTCCTGGGCGGGTTGACGACGTTTTCGACCTTCTCGGCCGAGGTGGTGAACCTCCTGCAGCAGGGAGATTGGGCGGCGGGCTTGGGGCTCGCGGCCCTGCACCTGCTGGGCTCGCTGCTGCTCACCGCGCTGGGCTTCGTGCTGGCCGCCCGTTGGGCTTAAAGCCGAACGCGCAGACCCAACCGCGTCTTATGGGCGCTGGCGTTTCCGCGATGGGCGGTGAGCGGCCCGCGCTCTACAGTGCCGCCCATGGTTCTCAATGCAATCTGGGCCGCCTTCATCCTGGTGGGCTTCGTTGTCGCGCTGATCAAGCTGTTTCAGGGCGACGTCACCATCTTTACCAAGATCCTCACGGGGCTCTTCGACACGGCCAAGACGGGTTTTGATATCTCGCTGGGGCTGGTTGGCGTCATGAGCCTGTGGCTGGGCATCATGAAGATTGGCGAGCGGGCTGGCTTGATCACGCTGTTTGCGCGCGCGCTCGACCCGCTGTTCCGGCGCATCTTTCCGGACATCCCCCGGGGGCACCCGGCCAGCGGCAGTATGGTGATGAACTTCAGCGCCAACATGCTGGGCCTGGACAACGCCGCCACGCCGCTGGGCCTCAAGGCCATGCGCGAGTTGCAGGAGATCAACCCCGACAAGGAGGTGGCCAGCAACCCCATGATCATGTTCCTGGTGCTGAACACGGCGGGGGTGACCTTGATCCCCACCTCGGTGATCGCCATCCGGCAGAGCATGGCGGCCAGTCAGGGCCTGACGAATTTCAATGCGGCGGACATCTTCCTGCCCACGCTGATTGCCACCTTCGTGTCGTTCTGCGCGGCGCTGATCGTGGTGGCGCGCCTGCAGCGCATCCCCTTGCTCAATGCGCCCATGGCCGCCTTTTTTCTGGGCTTCGGCGGGCTGATGGCGGGGCTTTACGCGTGGCTCGCCGGCCTGCCCGCTGCGGAGGTGGCCCGCACCATCGGCCTGATTGGCAGCTTGGTGATCGTGGGCGTCATTGCGCTCTTTGTGGCTGTGGGCGTGCTGCGGCGCGTCAACGTCTACGAGGCGTTTGTCGACGGCGCCAAGGACGGATTCCAGGTGGCGGTGACCATCATTCCCTACCTGATCGCCATCCTGGTGGCGATCTCGGTGTTTCGCACCACCGGGGGCATGGATTACCTCGTGGGCGCAGTGGGCTCGGTCGTGGGGGCGTTGGGCTTCAACACCGACTGGGTTGCGGCCCTTCCCGTGGGCTTGATGCGCCCGCTCTCCGGCAGTGGGGCCCGGGGCTTGATGGTGGACGTGATGACGACCTACGGAGTCAACTCATTCCAGGGCACACTGGCCTGCATCATCCAGGGCTCGACCGAGACCACTTTTTACGTGTTGGCGGTCTATTTCGGCAGCGTCAACATCCGCAACACGCGCTACGCCCTGGCCTGCGGACTCTTTGCTGACTTCGTCGCCCTGGTGGCGGCGATTGCCGTGGCCTATGCGTTCTTCCACTGAGCGGCGGGACGCACGGGCCCGCAGCCTCAGTTGAGCAAACGGCTGGGGGCCGGCACCGCCGGTGCGGCCTGGGTGGCGGCGGCGGGCGGGTCCTCGATGCCCCACTCCGATTCACGCAGGGCCTTGAGCATGAGCTCGCGCACCGCGGTCACCATGGACTGGGCCAGTTGCAGGCCGAGCTTGCGGCCTTGCGCGTCCAACACGCTGAAGCCCAATTGACCGGGTTGCATCTGCATTTGCACCTCATGGGCCAGCAGCGGCAGCGGGCCCAGCGGCTGCTCCAGATTGCTTTCGTCAAACGGGGTCTTGAAGTCGGATTTCTTCAAGTTTTCGGCCCGCGCGGATTCCACCAGCATCTCCCGGGCTTCGGGGTGCAGGGTGGCCTGCGAGGCCAGGGCGGCGGAGCTGATCTTTGCCAGGCTGTCATTGAAGGCCGGCCACAGGCGAATGGCCAAGCGACGGGTGATCCACACCGGGTACAACTGGTTCTGCCGGCTGCGGATTCGCATCAGGAGCCGGTCTTCATTGCGGTCGTAGACGACCGAGATCTGGTGAATATCCATGGCGCCATTCTCGCAAGGGCAGCGAAAAGGGGCTTGAAACCGGCGAAGACTGCCCCATGTCGGGATCAGGAGGAGTTCAACCATGCGCCCTGACAAGTTCACGACCCGTCTGCAAGAAGCCCTGGCCGACGCCCAGAGCTTGGCCGTTACCCGCGGCAACCCCTACATCGAGCCCGCCCACCTGCTCGCCGCCATGCTGGCGCAGCCGGATGGGCCGCGGGCGTTGCTGGAGCGCGCCTCGGTCAAGGTGCCGGCCCTCAAAGGCGCGGTGGAAGGGCTGCTGAGCGGCTTGCCGCAAGTGGAAGGGGGCGACCAAGGGGTGCAGCCGGGGCGGGACCTGATTGCGCTGCTGCAAGGTGCCGAACGCGAGGCGGCCAAGCAGGGGGACCAATACATCGCCAGCGAAATGGTGCTGCTGGCCCTGGCCGATGGCAAGACCGATCTGGCGGGGGTGGCGCGCGGCCATGGGCTGAACCGCGCGGCCCTGGAGGCAGCGCTCAAAGCCGTGCGCGGCAGCGACAAGGTCGACAACCCCGAGGCCGAAGGCCAGCGCGAGGCGCTGAAGAAATACACGCTGGACCTCACCGAGCGCGCCGCCCAGGGCAAGTTGGACCCCGTGATTGGCCGCGACGACGAGATTCGCCGGGCCATTCAGGTGCTGCAGCGCCGCAGCAAGAACAACCCGGTGCTGATTGGCGAACCCGGCGTGGGCAAGACGGCCATCGTCGAGGGCTTGGCGCAGCGCATTCATGCGGGGGAGGTGCCCGACTCCCTGCGCAACAAGCGCGTGTTGGTGCTGGACATGGCTGGGCTGCTGGCGGGGGCCAAGTTCCGCGGCGAGTTCGAAGAGCGGCTCAAGAGCGTGCTGAAAGAAGTCGCGCAGGAGGAGGGCCGCGTCATCCTCTTTATCGACGAAATCCACACCATGGTGGGTGCCGGCAAGGCGGAGGGCGCCATCGACGCCGGCAACATGCTCAAGCCTGCGCTGGCCCGCGGCGAGCTGCACTGCATCGGCGCCACCACGCTGGACGAGTACCGCAAGTACGTCGAAAAAGACGCCGCCCTGGAGCGCCGCTTCCAGAAGGTGCTGGTCGACGAGCCCAGCGTGGAGCAAACCATCGCCATCCTGCGCGGTTTGCAGGAAAAGTACGAGGTGCACCATGGGGTGGAGATCACCGACCCGGCCATCGTGGCGGCGGCCGAGCTCTCGCACCGCTACATCACCGACCGCTTCCTGCCCGACAAGGCCATTGACCTGATCGACGAGGCCGCGGCCAAGATCAAGATCGAAATCGACTCCAAGCCCGAGGCCATGGACAAGCTGGACCGCCGGCTGATCCAGCTCAAGATCGAGCGCGAGGCCGTCAAGAAGGAGAAGGACGAGGCCTCGCAAAAGCGCCTGGCCCTGATCGCCGAGGAAATCACCAAGCTCGAGCGCGAGGTGGCCGACCTGGAAGAGGTCTGGAAGGCCGAAAAGGCCCAAGCCCAAGGCTCGGCCCACGTGAAGGAAGAGATCGAACGCACCAAGGTGCAGATCGAAGACCTCAAGCGCAAGGGCGATTTGGCCAAGGTGGCCGAGCTGCAGTACGGCAAGCTACCCGAACTGGAGAAGCGCTTGGCCGCGGCGCAGGCCCAAGAGGGCCAGGCCACCGCGAGCGCCAAGCCCAAGCTGCTGCGCACCCTGGTGGGGGCCGAGGAGATCGCCGAAGTTGTGGCGCGGGCCACGGGCATCCCCGTTTCGAAGCTGATGCAGGGCGAGCGCGACAAGCTTTTGCAGATGGAAGACAAGCTGCACCAGCGCGTGGTGGGCCAGGAGGAGGCCTTGGTGGCCGTCGCCGATGCCATTCGTCGCTCGCGCGCCGGCCTCTCCGACCCCAACCGCCCGCTGGGCTCGTTCCTGTTCTTGGGCCCCACGGGCGTGGGCAAGACCGAGCTGTGCAAGGCCCTGGCGGAGTTCTTGTTCGACAGTGCGGACCACATGGTGCGCATCGACATGAGCGAGTTCATGGAGAAGCACTCGGTCAGCCGCCTGATCGGCGCGCCCCCGGGCTATGTCGGGTATGACGAGGGTGGTTACCTCACCGAGGCTGTGCGCCGCAAGCCCTACTCAGTGCTGCTGCTGGACGAGGTCGAAAAGGCCCACCCGGACGTGTTCAACGTGCTGCTGCAGGTGCTCGACGACGGTCGTCTGACCGACGGCCAGGGCCGCACGGTGGACTTCAAGAACACCGTCATCGTCATGACCAGCAACCTGGGCTCCCAGCACATCATGGCGCTGGCCGGCCAGGGCGAGGAGGTGATCCGCGAGGCGGTGATGCACGAGGTGAAGGCGCACTTCCGGCCCGAGTTCTTGAACCGCATCGACGAGACCGTGGTCTTCCACGCCCTGGGGCAGGAGCACATCAAGTCGATTGCTCGCATTCAACTGCGCCACCTGGAGCAGCGCCTGGCGCAGCAGGAGATGAAGCTGGAGGTGAGCGAGGCAGCCTTGGACGAACTGGCCAAAGTGGGCTTTGACCCGGTGTTTGGGGCCCGGCCGCTGAAGCGTGCCATTCAGCAGCGCATCGAGAACCCCGTGGCCAAGCTGATCCTGCAAGGCAAGTTCGGCCCCAAGGACATCGTGCCGGTGAACGTCGAAGCGGGCGAGTTCCGCTTCGAGCGGGTGGTTCATTGACCATGGGGTTGTTGCGGCGAGAAGCCCTCAAACACGCTGCCCTGAGCGCAGGGGCGTGCACGGTGCTGGGCCGGGTGGCACTCGCAGCGCCCCAATCCACCACCCCGCCCGCTAAAACGGCCTCACATGCGGCCTTCCGCCCCGCCCCCCGTGAGATGTGGGTACGGGTGGAGACGGAGCTCGGGGCTTTCGTGGTGGCGCTGTACCCCGACTGGGCACCGCTCACAGTGGCGAACTTCCTGGCCTATGTGGAGGCCAAGGCGCTAGATGGTGCCTCGGTATACCGCATCGTGACGCGAAAGAATCAGCCTGCGGGTCCGCCCCAGATTGAGGTGGTGCAGTGGGGCATCAATGCCCCGCCGGGGCGTCGCCCCTTGCGGCCTCCCGTCGCGCACGAAAGCACGCAGCAAACAGGGCTGAGGCACTTGGACGGCACCCTTTCCATGGCGCGCCTGGCGGTCGGGAGCGCCAGCTCGGAGTTCTTTATCTGCGTAGGCGACCAACCGGAGCTGGATTACGGCGGACGTCGCCAGCCCGATGGCCAAGGCTTCGCGGCCTTTGGTCGGGTGGTCCAAGGCATGGAGGTGGTGCGGGCTTTGCATGCCCGGGGCGGGGCCGAACAGTTCCTGCCCCAGCCCCTGCTGGTGCGGCGGGTGCGGCGGGTGAACGATCCCCAGCCTTCGAATTCCTGAGCGCGAGCTTGCTCGAATCGACGGGGGCACCCGCCACAATCGCGGGCATGACTGCTGCTGTCGCTGAAACTCCCGTGGTCATCGTTGGGGCCGGTTTGGCTGGCCTTACGGTGGCATTGCATCTGGCCGACCACATGCCCGTCTGGGTCCTGGCTAAACGCCAATTGGGCGAGGCGGCCACCGCCTGGGCCCAAGGTGGCATCGTTGGTGTGCTGGGCAGTGACGACTCCATCGACAGCCACGTGCGGGATACGGCCGATGCGGGAGCGGGGCTGGTGGACGAGGCCACGGCCCGATTCATTGCCGAGCGCAGTGCTGACGCGGTCACTTGGTTGCTCGACCAGGGCGTGCCCTTCACCCCGGATACCGAAGGCCCGCTGGGCCTGCACCTTACCCGCGAAGGGGGCCACGCCGTGCGCCGTATTGCGCATGCGGCGGACGCCACCGGCAAGGCCATCCACGAAGCCCTGCTGGCCAAGGCCCTTGCCCACCCCAATATCCAATTGCGGGAGCGCTGGATGGCGGTGGACTTGATCACCAGCCGCCACCTCAAGCGCGATGAACCCACGCGCTGCTATGGCGTGTACGCGCTCAATATTGATGCGGGGCGTGTGGAAACGGTGACGGCGCGAGCGGTGGTGCTCGCCACGGGGGGCGCGGGCAAGGTTTATCGCTACACGACCAATCCGGATACCGCCACGGGTGACGGCGTGGCGATGGCGTGGCGTGCCGGGTGCCGGGTGGCCAACATGGAATTCATCCAATTCCACCCGACCTGTCTTTACCACCCCCAGGAACGCAGCTTCCTCATTACGGAGGCGCTGCGCGGGGAGGGCGGGCACCTGAAACTGCCCAACGGGCACCGTTTCATGCCCGACCACGACGAGCGCGCGGAATTGGCCCCGCGTGACATCGTGGCCCGCGCCATTGACTTCGAGATGAAGAAGCACGGCGTGGACCACGTGTGGCTCGATGCCCGGCATTTGGGGGAGGACTTCCTGAAGGGCCACTTCCCGACCATTCACGCCCGTTGCCTGCAGCTGGGTATTGATATCGCTCGGCAAATGATCCCGGTGGTGCCCGCGGTGCATTTCACCTGCGGGGGTGTGGTGACCGATTTGGACGGTCGTGCGGACTTGCCCGGCCTCTTTGCTGTGGGCGAAACCGGGTACACCGGGTTGCATGGGGCAAATCGATTGGCCAGCAACAGCCTGCTGGAATGTGTGGTGCTCGGTCGCACGTGCGCGGCGCGGATTGGACGGGACATCCCCTCCCCCGTCCCGGCCTTGCCGGCTTGGGACGAAAGTCAGGTCCACAACGCCGATGAGCAGGTGGTCATCGCCCACAACTGGGACGAGTTGCGCCTCCTGATGTGGAACTACGTGGGCATCGTGCGGACCACCAAACGCTTGGAGCGGGCGCTGCACCGCATCGAGTTGTTGCGGGCCGAAACCCTGGAGTACTACGCCAACTTTCGGGTCACCCGCGACTTGCTGGAATTGCGCAATCTGGTCGATTGCGCCGAGTTGATCGTGCGTTCTGCTCTGATGCGCCATGAGAGCCGCGGTTTGCACTACAGCCGCGATTTTCCGGAGACCCTGCCGGTGAGTTTCCCCACCTTGCTGATCCCGCCCACACGGCGCGCCTGATTATTGGGCCGTTCGGCCCGGCCTTGCCCATGACGACTCTTGCTCTGTCCCCGGACGCTCAGCGCCGCGCCGATTGGTCCACCATTTCCTGGGTTGGCCTGGCCCACGGGACAAGCCATTTTTTTCACTTGCTGCTGCCGCCTTTGTTCCCGGTCTTCGCCCAAAGCTTTGGGCTGAGTTGGGCCCAGATGGGGCTGCTGGTGACCGTTTTTTATGCGGTTTCGGGGGTGGGGCAGGCGATTTCCGGGTTCTGGGTGGATCGTCTCGGGGCCCGGCCCGCGCTGATCGCCGCCATGGGGTTCTTTGCCTTGGGTGCGTTGGCTGCGGGCTTGGCGCAGGGGTACGGCGGGCTGGTGCTGGCCGCTGCGTTGGCGGGCTTGGGCAATGCACCCATGCACCCCGCGGATTTTTCAATCCTGAACCAGCGGGTGGACCGCGCGCGCCTCGGGCATGCGTACTCCGTCCATGGCATCAGCGGGAACTTGGGCTGGTCCCTGATGCCGGTGCTGGCGGCCAGTGTGTTGGCTGCGGGTTGGCACTGGCGGTGGGTCTATGCCGTGGCGGCCCTGTGGGCGCTGCTCATGATGGCGGCCCTGGTCGGCCAGCGTGAGGCGCTGCGCACGGAGCCCGTGCGGCGGGCGGCGGCAGGCCCCGCCGAGCCCCACCCCTTTGCGTTTCTGCGGCTGCCGTCCATCTGGTTGTGCTTTTCGTTCTTTCTATTCACCACGGCAGCCTTGGCGGCCCTTCAGAGTTTTGCGCCCGCTGCCCTGGCGGCGCTGCACAAACAAGACGCGGCCACGCTCAGCCTGGTGGTGACGGCCTACATGCTGTGCAGCGCCCTGGGCATGGTGCTCGGCGGCTTTTGGGTTGGGCGCTCCCAGCGCTTGGAGCGCCACATTGCGTGGGCGCTCAGTGGCGCCGCCCTGCTGCTCGTGTTGGCCATGGTGCCCGGTCTGCCCTTGGGCGGGGCCATGGCGCTGGTGGCGCTTGCGGGGCTGGGCACCGGTTTGGCGGGGCCGTCGCGGGACTTATTGGTCAAACAATCCGCCCCACCGGGTGCGACGGGGCGGGTGGTCGGAACGGTGTACTCCGGCCTGGATTTGGGCTTCGCTGTGGCGGCTCCGCTGGCGGGCGCCTTGCTGGATGCCGGATGGCCTCGGGGCCTGTTTGGCTTTGCCGCTGCGGCTTTGCTGCTGGCGCTGGCAGCTGCGCAACTGGTCAGGCGATGGACGCCCCGCTGACCGCCGCGCGGGGGTGGCTCATTGGCATTCGGCGGCGATGACCGCCTTCATTTTTTGGATTTCGGCGGCACGCGCCGGGTCATCCAAGATCGTTCGCTCGCCCTTGTCGTTGGTCTGCGAGATGCGCGCCCCCGACTCCAACAACGTCAACTGCTGACGGGCGCGGCTGCAGTTTTCAGCCCGCACCGCAGCGTTTTGCCGCTCTTCTTCTTTGAGGCGCGCTTCGGTTTGGGGCGACATGTTGGGCTTGGATTCCGCCTTCTTGGTCGGCGGCGCGCTGGCGCCTCCCTGCGGGCTTGATGCCTTCTCCCCGTAGGTTTGCAGCTTCACGGCGGTGCGCGCCCCAAACGGGCGAGCCAGGATGTCTTTTTCGGGGATGGAAGCGGGCGGCGGGCGGTCGCTGTACTGCACATTGCCGTTGGCGTCGCGCCACTTCCACTGCCCCTGCTGCGCATGCGCTGAAACCGCTGCCCAGCTGCACAGGGCCACGAGACAAACCGTACGAAGCAAAGAAGGCTGAGCCATGGCGATCAAGGCAAGATGAAATCCGGACTGAGTGTAGGCCGATTGCCCGGCTTCAGGGATTGCCCGTAGAGCTTTCTATAATCCCACTTTGCGTCTGGAGTCTTTCCCATGCGCCTTCTTGGCAAAGCCCTGACCTTCGACGATGTGTTGTTGGTCCCCGCGTTCTCTACGGTGTTGCCGCGTGACACCGATCTTTCCACCCAGTTGACCCGGCGGATTCGCATCAATCTGCCCATTGTGTCCGCCGCCATGGACACCGTGACCGAGGCCCGCCTCGCCATTGCCATCGCCCAGGAGGGCGGCATTGGCATCGTGCACAAAAACCTGCCCGCAGCCGCGCAGGCGGCTGAGGTGGCCCGGGTCAAGCGTTACGAATCGGGTGTGCTGCGCGACCCCATCACCATTGGCCCTGAGGTCAAAGTGCATGAAGTGCTGGCCCTGAGCCAACAGCACGGCGTGAGTGGCTTCCCAGTGGTGGAAGGTAAAAAGGTCGTGGGCATCGTCACGGGCCGTGACCTGCGCTTTGAGTCGCGCATGGACGTGGCGGTGCGCGAAATCATGACGCCCGCCGAACGCCTGGTCACGGTGCGCGAAGGGGTGTCGCTGGCCGAAGCCAAGGCCTTGCTGCAAAAGCACCGCCTGGAGCGGCTGGTGGTGATAAACGATGCGTTTGAACTGCGTGGGTTGATCACGGTGAAGGACATCACCAAGCAAACCAGCTTCCCCAACGCCGCGCGGGATGACCACGGCAAGCTGCGCGTCGGCGCCGCTGTGGGCTTTGGCGAGGACAGCGAAGAGCGCATTGAGCGCCTGGTCAAGGCTGGGGTCGACGTCATCATCGTGGACACCGCCCATGGTCACAGCGCTGGCGTGCTGGACAAGGTGCGTTGGGTCAAGCAGAACTTCCCCAGCATCGATGTCATCGGCGGCAACATCGCCACTGGCGCCGCCGCCAAGGCCTTGGCCGAGGCCGGGGCGGATGGTGTGAAAGTGGGCATTGGCCCTGGCTCCATTTGCACCACCCGCATCGTGGCGGGGGTTGGCGTGCCGCAGATCACCGCCATTGACAACGTGGCCTCGGCGCTTCGCGGCTCGGGCGTGCCGGTCATTGCGGACGGCGGTGTGCGCTTCTCGGGCGACCTGGCCAAGGCCATTGCGGCCGGAGCCGACTGCGTCATGATGGGAGGTGCCTTCGCCGGCACCGAGGAAGCGCCGGGCGACTTGATCCTCTATCAAGGTCGCTCTTACAAGGCCTACCGGGGCATGGGCTCGCTGGGGGCCATGGCCAAAGGCAGCGCCGATCGCTACTTCCAAGAGGGTGGCAACAACCCCAACACCAGCAAGCTCGTGCCTGAGGGCATTGAAGGCCAAGTGCCGTACAAGGGCTCGGTGGTGCAGGTGCTGTTCCAAATGGCCGGTGGTTTGAAGGCGTCGATGCACTACTGCGGCTGCGCCTCGATTGCCGACATGCAGAAAAAGGCGGAGTTTGTTGAGATCACGTCGGCGGGCATGCGCGAAAGCCATGTCCACGATGTGCAGATCACCAAAGAGGCCCCGAACTACCGGGCCGAGTGATCGACTGAAGTGTGTGCAAGGCGGGGCCAGTCCCCGCCTTGTGCTTTTGCGGAGATCGGCTCCGCGGACTCGTTGGACCGCTGCATGCGCAACGCCAAAGCCAGCATGGCTTTTATCTTTGCCACCGTGTTGATCGACATGATCAGCATCGGGCTGATCATTCCGGTGTTGCCGGTGATTGCCGGCAGTTTTTCGAGCACGCAGGCCGAGCACGCCCAGGCCTACCTGCTGGTGGCCGGGGCGTTTGGGCTGGCCAACTTTTTGGGCTCGCCCATCCTTGGGGCCTTGTCGGACCAATACGGTCGCCGCCCCGTGTTGTTGCTGGGCTTCCTCGGCTTGGCCCTGAGCTTTTTTGTGACGGCCAGCGCCACGGCGCTGTGGATGCTGGTGGCGGTGCGCTTGGTCAGCGGTGCGATGCAGGCCAATGTGTCGGTGGCGAATGCCTATGTGGCGGACATCACGCCGCCGGCGGAGCGGGCCAAACGGTTCGGGCTCCTGGGAGCCGCCTTCGGGATAGGGTTCGTGCTCGGCCCGGCAACGGGCGGGCTTCTGGGGTCCATTGACTTGCGGCTGCCCTTCTGGGTGGCGGGCAGCTTGGCGCTGGTGAACTTGGCGTACGGCTACTTCGTGCTGCCCGAATCGCTGCCGCTGGACAAGCGCCGCCCTTTTGACTGGCGCACCGCCAATCCGATCAGCAGCCTCAAGAAACTGGCCGAGCTCAAGGGCGTCGGGGTGCTGGTGGTGGTGATTGGTTTTTCAGCCCTGGCGCAATTCATTCTGCACAGCAGTTGGGTTCTCTTCACCGCCTTCAAGTTTGGCTGGGGCCCGCGGGAGAACGGCTGGTCCTTGTTCGCCGTGGGCATGATGTCCGTCATCGTGCAGGGTTGGCTGTTGCCCAAATTGCTGCGACGTTTCCCCACACCCCGCCTGGTGGTGCTCGCTTTGGTGTCGAGCACCGTCACCTATCTGGGCTGGGCCCTCGCACCCCACGCTTGGATGCTGGTGGCGCTGATTGTTCTCAACGTCTTTGGCTACGCCGCCACCGCCGCGATTCAAAGCATCATCTCCAACAGCGTCGACGCCACGCGCCAAGGTGCCACCATGGGCGCCGTGTCGGGTCTGAACAGTCTGATGGCGGTGCTGGGCCCGCTGATTGGCCCTGGCCTCCTGACCCTGGTGGCGGACCTGCCCCAGGGCGACTGGCGCATTGGTGCCCCGTTCTTGCTCTGCGCGGCCTTGCAGGCCGTTGCGCTTTACTTTGCCCTGGCCTATCAGCGCCAGCACCCGATCTCCGCATTGCCTCAAGGGAACTCCCATGCATGACAAGGTCCTGATCCTCGACTTCGGCTCCCAAGTCACCCAGCTCATTGCCCGCCGCGTGCGCGAGGCGCAGGTGTATTGCGAGATTCACCCGAACGACGTGTCTGACGACTTCATCCGTCAGTTCAACCCGAAGGCCATCATCCTCAGCGGCAGTCACGCGTCCACCTATGAGGACCACGAGCTGCGTGCGCCGGCCCAGGTGTGGGTGCAGGGCGTGCCCGTTCTGGGCATTTGCTACGGCATGCAGACCATGGCGGTGCAACTGGGCGGGCAGGTGAGCTGGAGCGACACGCGCGAGTTCGGCTACGCCGAGGTGCGCGCCCATGGCCACACCCAACTGCTCAGCGGCATCGAGGACTTCGCCACGGCAGAGGGCCACGGCATGCTCAAGGTGTGGATGAGCCACGGCGACAAGGTGACGGCCCTGCCGGCTGGATTCAAGCTCATGGCCAGCACCCCCAGTTGCCCCATTGCGGGCATGGCGGATGAAACCCGGCACTTTTACGCCGTGCAGTTCCACCCCGAAGTGACCCACACCGTCAAAGGGGAGGCCATGCTGCGGCGCTTTGTGCGCGACATCGCCGGCTGCCGAGGCGATTGGCAGATGGGCAGCTACATCGACGAGGCAGTGGCCAAGATTCGTGAGCAGGTGGGGGACGAAGAGGTCATCCTGGGGCTTTCTGGCGGGGTGGACTCCTCCGTGGCGGCCGCGCTCATCCACCGGGCCATTGGCGATCAGCTGACCTGCGTGTTCGTCGATCACGGCCTCTTGCGCCTGAACGAAGGCGACATGGTCATGGGCATGTTTGAAGGCCAGCTCCACGCCCATGTGGTGCGCGTCGATGCCAGCGAGCTCTTCCTCAAAGAATTGGCCGGCGTGACCGACCCTGAGCAAAAGCGCAAGATCATCGGCCGCCTGTTCGTGGATGTGTTCAAAGCCGAGGCCGAGAAGCTCAAGGCGGGCGACAAGGGCCACAAGGGCGCCCAATGGCTGGCCCAGGGCACCATCTACCCGGATGTGGTGGAAAGCGGCGGCACCAAGACCAAGAAAGCCACGACGATCAAGAGCCACCACAACGTGGGCGGCCTGCCCGAGCAGTTGGGCCTGAAGCTCTTGGAGCCGCTGCGCGAACTCTTCAAGGATGAAGTGCGTGGCCTGGGCGTGGCCTTGGGGCTGCCGCACAGCATGGTCTACCGCCACCCGTTCCCTGGCCCCGGCCTGGGGGTGCGCATCTTGGGTGAGGTCAAGAAGGAGTACGCCGACCTGTTGCGCCGTGCCGATGCCATCTTCATCGAAGAGCTGCGCAACTGCACGGACCCGGCCACCGGCAAGACTTGGTACGACCTGACGAGCCAGGCCTTCACCGTGTTCTTGCCCGTCAAGAGCGTGGGCGTGATGGGCGACGGCCGCACCTATGACTACGTGGTGGCCCTGCGCGCCGTACAGACCAGCGATTTCATGACCGCCGACTGGGCCGAGCTGCCCTACGGCCTGCTGAAGAAAACCAGCTCCCGCATCATCAACGAAGTGCGCGGCATCAACCGGGTCACTTACGACGTGTCGAGCAAGCCACCCGCCACGATCGAGTGGGAGTGATGCGGACGAGAAACGGTCCTGAGGACCGTTTCTCGCCTCATCACTCCGAGCGGCATGCAAGCCGCGAGGTGGGGGTGATCTAGGCAGGCCACCCCTCAATGAAAGTCCCGGCTCCCCAGATCCAAACGCCCCAGCCAAGGGCTGAGGTCGTCAAAACGCTGGGCCAACAGATGGGCGACGCCATCGCGCTGCTGCCACAGGCCGTGCACGGCCAGCAAGCGGGCGTGGATCAGGGTGCGGCGGTGCTCGGCGTAGACCTGGGGCCAGACGATGACTTGCACGGTGCCGGTCTCGTCCTCCAGGCTGATGAACAGCGTGCCCTTGGCGGTCTGTGGGCGCTGGCGCACCGTGACCAGTCCGCAGGCTGAGACGCGGCGGCGGTTGGGGGTTTGGCGCAGCACCTGGGCGCTGCGCAGACCGCGGGCGTCCAGGCGAGTGCGCAACAGGGCCAAGGGGTGGTGACGCAGACTCAGGCCCAACGCGGCGTAATCCCACAACACGGCCTCGCCATCGGGTTCGGCGGGCAGCTCCAGGGTTTCATCCGGCGGCAGGCTGCCGGTGAGCAGGGGGGGCAGGCGGCGCAGCCCGCTGGCCTGCCAGACCTGCTGGCGCCGGTGGCCGGCCAGGGAGGCCAGGGCATCGGCTGCAGCCAGCTGCTGCAACTCGTGGCGATCCAACTGCGCGCGCAGGGCCAGGTCCTGGGGGTGGGCGAAGGGCCGCCCCAGGGCCTCGCGGGCTTGCACGATGCGTGTGGCCGCCAGCGTACTCAAACCGTGCACGCGATCCAGCCCCAAACGCACGGCCGGCTGGGCCTGGCCGGGGCGGGCCTCCAGGGTGCTGGCCACCTGGCTGTGGCTGACGTCCACCGGTCGCACCTCAACGTCGTGGCGCCGCGCGTCCTGCACCAACTGGTCAGGGCTGTAAAAGCCCAGGGGCTGCGAGTTGAGCAGGGCGCACAAAAAGGCGGCGGGTTCGTGGCGCTTGAGCCAGCAGCTCGCATAGGTCAGCAGGGCAAAGCTGGCCGCGTGGGATTCGGGGAAACCGTAGGAGGCAAAGCCCTGAATCTGGCGAAAGATGGCCTCGGCGAAGTCGTCGGCATAACCACGTTGGCGCATGCCGCTCAGGATGCGGGCGTGAAAACGGGCCAGGTCACCGGGGCGCTTCCAGGCGGCCATGGCGCGGCGCAGTTGATCCGCCTCGCCCGGCGTGAAGCCGGCGGCGATCATGGCCACCTGCATCACCTGCTCCTGGAAAATGGGGATGCCGCAGGTGCGCTCCAGGGCCACTTTCAGGGCCTCACTGGGGTAGACGATGTCTTCAGGGCGTTTGGCGCGGTTGCTCAGGTAGGGGTGCACCATGCCGCCCTCGATGGGCCCGGGGCGCACGATGGCGACCTCGATGACCAGGTCGTAGAAACTGCGGGGCTTGAGGCGCGGCAGCATGGACATCTGCGCCCGGCTCTCGATCTGGAACGTGCCCACGGTGTCGGCGGCGCAAATCATGTCGTAGGTGGCACGGTCGCCCTCGGGGATGCTGGCCAGATCGAGGGGCTGGCCGCGCAGCTTGCGCACCAGATCAAAACAGCGTCGCAGCGCCGACAGCATGCCCAGCGCCAGCACGTCCACTTTGAGCAGGCCCAGGGCATCCAGATCGTCCTTGTCCCACTCGATGACGGTGCGGTCCGCCATGCTGGCGTTCTCGATGGGCACGACCCGGGACAGTGGCCCCTGCGTGAGCACGAAGCCCCCCACATGCTGGCTGAGGTGGCGGGGCATGTCCTCCAGTTGGCGCGCCAGGTGGATGAGCTGCTGGAGGCGGGGGTCGCTCAGATTCAGACCCAGTTCGGCCTCCAGCGGGGCCATGCGGTCGGGGGCGAACAGGGTGTCGCCCCAGCGGTGATGCTCCTTGGCCAACGCCTCCACCCAGGCCTCGGGCAGGGCCAGCGCCTTGCCGACGTCGCGGATGGCGCTGCGTGCCCGGTAGCGGATGACCACGGCCGTGAGGGCTGCGCGCTCTCGGCCGTACTTGGCGTAGAGGTACTGGATGACTTCTTCGCGGCGCTCGTGCTCGAAATCCACGTCGATATCGGGCGGCTCATTGCGTTCGCGGCTGATGAAACGCTCGAACAGCAACGTGCTGCGTGCAGGGTCCACCGCCGTGATGAACAGGGCAAAGCACACCACGCTGTTGGCGGCCGAGCCCCGGCCCTGACACAGGATGCCGCGCGAGCGGGCGAACTGCACGATGTCGGCCACGGTGAGGAAGTAATGCTCGTACCCCAGCTCCTCGATGAGGTTCAGCTCATGCTCGGCCTGGGTCACCCAGCGGGGGTCGGGGCCGTTGGGCCAACGGCGCCACAGGCCCGTGTGAGTGAGCTGGCGCAGGTGGGCGATGGCCGTGCACCCCGGCGGCACCCCCTCCGAGGGGTATTCATGGCGCAACTCATCGAGGGAGAAATGACAGCGCTCGGCCACCTTCAACGTGGCCGCCAGCAGGTCGGCCGGGTAGATCTGGGCCAGCAGAACCCGGCTACGCAGGTGGCGTTCGGCGTGGGGCTGGAGGGCAAAGCCGCACTCGGTCACGGGGCGCCCCAGACGGATGGCGCACATCACATCCTGCAAAGGCTTGCGGGAGCGGACATGGAAGTGCACATCGCCGCAGGCCACCAGGGGCAGGGTGCTCTGGGCGGAGACCTGACGCAAGCGCTGCAGCCAGCGTTCATCGCCCAGCTCGCGCAGCAGGTTCACCCCCAACCAGGCGCGGCCTGCGGCCTGCTGCTGCAGCCATTGGGCCTGCTGCAGCAGGGCCGCGTCACGGGTGCGCGGATCGGGTACCAGGATCAGCACGCAGCCGGGCAAGGGGTTGCGCAAGCCCGGGTGCGACCAGGGCAGGCGGTAGCGCCCTTTGATGGGCGAGGCCCGGCGCAGATCGGTGATGAATTGGCTGAGCTGACCATAGCCCTCGCGCTGGCAGGCCAAGGCCACCAGGGTGAAGGCGGGCGGGGTGTCGGCGTCGGCTTCGTCGTCATGCACGGCAAATTGGCTGCCCAAGATGAGGTGGGGCAGCTCCAGTTCCGGGTCGCGCTCGGGCGCCCGCTCCCGCCATTCGGCCACCAGGCGTTTGAGCGCCACATGCGCGCGCACCACGCCGGCCAGCGAGCATTCATCCGTCAGCGCCAGCGCGGCATAGCCCTGGGCCTGGGCGCGCTGCACCAACTCCTCCGGGGCGGAGGCGCCGCGCAGAAAGCTGAAGTGGCTCCGGCATTGCAACTCGGCATAGGCGGTGGGGGTTTGCTGCCCCAGTTGGGGCGGGAACCCGGCGGGGGCGGGTTTCATGCAAAGACCCCTTGCAAATACCACTGGGGCGCATACAGCGTGCGCCGATCCAGGTAGATCCACAGCAGGCCCGCGCGGGGGCTGTGCGCCAGGTAGTAGTCGCGCCGCGCCGCGGCGGCTTCGGGCGCGGTGGCGCTGCTCCACCAGCCCGTGGCCAGCCGCTGCGGGCCGGCCAGCAGGCGCAGCGGGCCCTGGTACTGCGGCTGATCTTGGCGCACCACCAGACGCAGGGGCGGGTCGATCAGCCAACTGGGCTGCGCGCTGGGGGGATAGGCGGCGCCGTCGTCGAGTGGCACCGGGGCCTGCGGGCGCGGGCCACAAGGCTGCCAGTGCTGCATGCATTCGGGGCGGTGGTCGGCGCGCAGCAGGGGCTCGCGCACGCACTGCGCCCCCAGCCGCGCCCCCAGCCGCTCCAACAACTGGTGCAAGGGTTCGTGGGCGCGGTCCTCCTCGAGCTCGGGAAAAAGGGCGTTGCTGGCCTCGGCCAGGGCTTGCACCTCGTCGGCCTGGAGACGCAAGCCATCGACAGGGGCGGCCAGGGGGGTCTGCATCAGGCGTTCGGCCAACAAGGTCTGCAGATGGGGCAGGTGGCGCGTGGGTTCGGCGGTGGCCACGGTGATGCCGCCGCCTGTGCCGCTGGATCGCGGGCGCAGGGCGTCGTGCTGCCAGGCCAGGCTGAAGCGCAGCACCCCCATCTGGCGGGCGGCCAACCAGGCCTCCATCTGCCGCAGCAGGGGCTGGGCATGGGCCAGCAGGGCCTGCGCTTGCTCCACGCGCCAGGGCAACTCAATCTGTGCTGAAAAGGTCTCGGGCACGACCTCCCAGGTCTGGGGCTGCTGCGCATCGACGGCGGGGTCATAGGCCTGATCCAGTGCGTCCAGCAATTCCGGGCCGAAACGCTGCGCCAGGGCCTTGCGGGGCAGCGCCCGCACCTGGCCCAGGTGGCGGCAGCCCAGGCGCTCCAGCATGGGCTGGTGGGGCTGGGCGGCGTCCAGCACCCGCAGCGGCAGGCGATCCAGCAACGGGGGCAGGGCGCGTGTGATTCCGTTCACGAGGCCCCCCCGCGCCAGCGCCAGGGCTCCCAGCCGGGTGGGCGCCCAGGCCAGGGTCTGCACCTCGAAATCGGCGCGGGCCTGGCCCTGCACCCGGGTGTGCAGGGCCTTCAGGCCGCCAAACAGGCGCAGGCTGGCGCCCAGCTCCACCAACACGGCCTCGCTCTGGCGGCACACGCGAGGGCTGAAACGCAGCGCCCACCAGGCCAGGCGTTGCAGATGGGGG
The DNA here is from genome assembly GCF_016093295.1 of Inhella gelatinilytica. Lineage (GTDB taxonomy): Bacteria > Pseudomonadota > Gammaproteobacteria > Burkholderiales > Burkholderiaceae_C > Inhella > Inhella gelatinilytica. The sequence goes on from NZ_JAEDAL010000002.1 coordinate 525,176, forward strand.
GGCAGGGCGGCATTCCGGTGGGGGCTACACAGCGCCAACCAATGCGGTTTCATGGGGCACCCCCAGGGCATGGGCGTGAACGTGGGCGGTGAGCGGGGTGCTCACGCCCGGTCCGACTTGGCGCATGCGGGGCGTCAGCACGGGGGCCAAAGCGTCGGGCAAGGAGGGCAGGGCAAACCAATCCGTCTGCGGCGGGCCGCGCCGCTTGATGATGCGCAGGTGCACGGCCCACGGCGCGGTGCTGCGAACCTGCACGCGCAGCGGGGCGGCCGAGGCCTGTGCGGCAGCACTCAAGGGGCGGATCAAGAAGACCGGGGCCGGCGAGGCCAAGGCGGCGATCTGCAGGCGGCGCAGCTGTTCGGGGCGCAGGTCGGGCAACCAAGCCACCACGGCGGCTGCAGCCTGGGCTCGCACGGCCTGTTCTACGGCCCACAATGTTTGCCGCGCGTCGCTGGGCGCTACCCAAATCCAGCGCCAACCCGTCAAGCCCTGGGCCATCAGCCCAGGCAGGTGCGGCCGGTGCGGGGGGTTGATGAGCAACACCGGGGGCGGATGGCCCTTGCGGGTGTGGGGCCGGTGTGTGGTGGGCGCCTTGGGTGCCAAAGGCCGCGGCGCTGGGGTGGCTTGGCCCTGAAAGGCCGGGGCCAGCAAGCGCCATTCGCAGCTGCCGGGGGTTTCCATCAGCAGCTCGCACACCATGTGGGTGGGCCAGCCGCCCCCGGGCAACTCGGCATCCAGGGCGGCAAAGCCGCTGGGCCAGCAGGGGGCGGGGTGGCTGCGCAACTGGGTGGCGCGCCACAGCCGGGGGTCGTCCTGCCAGGGGTCGGACGTGAGTGCTCGAACGGGCCGTGGCGCCTGCGTGCCCGGTGCGGCCCAGGTCGGCCGCACGGCGGTGGGGGAGGCGGGTTGGGCGGACATCGGCGTTTCTCAATGGGCGGTGGCGGCCGCTGTGGGGGGGGGTAACAAAGCTGTGTATTTATACAGTATTTGATTGCCCAGCCTCAACCCTTGCGCGTCCAGACCGGGGCCGTGCGGGGGGTACACGGCTCAAGGTGGCGGGCCAGTAAGCCCGCATTGACAAGGCGTGCCGGGGGCGAGGAGGATGCACCGACATGTCCACCGCCGACGACCTGATCGACTCCGCCACCTTTGAGCGTCCGGGCGCCTTCCCCGCGCATGGGCGGTTTCGGGCGCGCCTGCTCCAAGGGTTGCTGCACTGGGAAAACGAAGGCCCGTTCAACGCGGAGGCGCTGCGGTGCTACGCACAGGCACGGGACGCGGCCTATGCCCGCTGGGGGGCTCAGATGTCCCGTGTGGGCGGCGTGGTGACCTGGCGCGACAGTGTGCTCATGTCGCCCGAAGCGTTTGAGATCTACACCCAGGGTTTTGAGTCTTTTTTGGCCCGCGGCTCGCGTTTGCGGGCCGTGGCCTGGGTGGCTGCCCCTGCCGTCGAGGGGTTGCCCTTCATGGTGGAGCGCTTCGCCAAACTATTCAGCCAACACGGCGTGGCCTTTCGGCTGTTTGAGCAGATCGAACCCGCCACGGATTGGGTGCGGGCCGAGTTGGCGTCCCCGGGCCCGGAGGCCTGAAGGGCGTCAGCCGCGCTCGGGCGTTGGCCCCGGGGGGGCGACGTAGGCCCCCGGACGCCGTGGGCTCTTGCGCCGGTCGGCGCCGCCAGCCTGCAACCACTCGTGGAAGTCCGAGTCCTGCACGTCCAGGCCGTCGAGTTGGGCGCGGGTGGTGTCCTGGACGCGGCGAAATTCACCGGCGAGCAGGGATTCGAGGGGGCTGCGATTGGCTTTCATGGCATCGCACTGTGCCGAGCCCGTCCGTGCCTGACCAACCCCCCAAAAGGGGGCCTTCAATTGGGGGGGCCGTCAGCCCGCGCGCCCGCGCTGGGGGGGCTCGGCCAGCAGCGCCTCAAAGAGCCCCTCGTTCTCCGTCTCGATGGCCGCCAAGAGCCGTGCCTTCCAGGCGTCGATGCCGGGGCTGGAGGGGAAGTCCGGGCGGTCGAGCACGCCGCGCAAGTCCGTGTAGCGGTAGATCGGCAGCGGGCGCAGGGCGGCCACCCAGGGGGCGAGGCGTGCGCGTTCGTCCGCGTCGAGCTCCGGCGTGGAGAGATCCGTCACCGTGGTGTGGGTCATGGTGCCTGTGCCCGTGCTGTGTTCCGCGGGCAGGCCCTCGGCCGTCAGCGGCGCGGTGGCGGGCAGCGTGAACCAGAAGGTTGATCCATTGCCGACCTCCGACACCACGCCGATCTGACCGCCGTGCGCCTGCACCGCCAGCTGGCAGAAGCTCAGCCCCAGGCCGGTGGAGCGCACCTGGCCCGAGTCGCGCGCGTTGTGCTGGCCGAAGCGCGCAAACACGGCGTCCAGCCGGTCGGCGGGGATGCCCTCGCCGCTGTCCTGCACCGCCACGCGCACCTGCTCGTGGCCCTCGGTGCCCTCAGGGGCCGCGCTGAGCACGATGCGCCCGTTGGTCGGCGTGTACTTCACCGCATTGGTCAGCAGGTTCACCAGCACGCGCTCCAGCATCTCGGCGTCGCCGCGCACGCCCAGGCTGGGCGGCACGTCCAGCGTCAGCGTCAGGTTCTTGCGCTCGGCCAACAGGCGCACCTGCTCCACCGCTTGCGCGGCCAGCGGCGCGAGGGCCAGCGGCCGCGTGTCCAGCACCACCTGCGTGTCCTCGAACTTCTGCACGTCCAGGATGTTCAGCACCAGGTTCAGCATCTGCCGCGAGGACTGGCGCAGCTGCGCCAGGCGCGACATCAGCGAGGGCGAATCCAAGGTGTTCAGGATGATGGAGAGCGGGTTCTTCAGGTCGTGGACGATCATCCCCATCATCTGGCGCTTGAAGCCGTCCAGCGCCACCAGCTGCGCGTTGGCGCTGCGCAGCGCTTCGGTGCGCTCGGCCACCGTGGTCTCCAGCGCAGCCTTTTGCGCCAGCAGCCGGCGCAGGCGCCAGCGCAGCAGGCCCCAGCCCAGCAGCCCCAGCAGCAGCGCGTAGGCCGCGTAGGCCCAGACGGTGCGGTACCACGGCGGCAGCACACGGAAGGTGTAGCTCGCCTCCTGGCCCACGGTGTCGTAGAGGTTCTTGGCCCGCACGCGGAACACGTAGCGGCCCTCCCGCAGGTTGTTGACGTCCTTGTAGCTCTCGGCGCTCCAGTTGGACCAGTCGGCATCGCTGCCCTCCAGCTTGACCTGGAAGCGGTTGGCGGCTTCGCCGTCGAAGCTGGGCGCGGCGAACTCAAAGCGCAGCGCGTTTTCGGCGTAGGGCAGCTCCAGGGCGGCGGCGTTGCCATGCCCGCCAAACAGCACGCGGCCATTTGCCCCGGTCACCCGGCTCAGCAGCGTGGCAAACGGCGGGGATTCCGAGCGGGCCTGCCGGCCGTCGTAGCGGAACACGCCATCGCCCACGCCAAACCAGGCCACTCCGTCGCCATCGGCATGGATGCTGAAGGTCTCCTGCCCCGTCAGCGCGCGCAGGGGGCGGGCGTTCCACTGCGGCACGCCCTGGGCGTCGGGGCGGATCAAGCCCGTCTCCTTCAGGCCCGTGGCCGGGTCTTCTGTGTAAGCCCACAGGCCGTTCGCCGGGTCGTCGTGCAGCACATAGACCGTGCGCGGTGTGGCGAAGAGGGCGGCGTAGCGCGGGTCCGGCGCCAGGCGGTTGGTGCCGGGCTCGAAGCGGTAAATGCCGGCGCTGGTGGCAAAGGCCGGCTGCCCGCCCACGGCGAACACCAGGTTGTAGTTCAGGCTGGGCAGGCCATGCTCGGTGCCATAGCGGGTGACGGGCAGCTCGCCCAGTGTGCCGTCCGCGCGCAGGCCGGACAGATCCAGCCGCAACAGGCCGCTGTTGTAGGTGCCGGCCCAGAGCCGGCCCTCGGCGTCTTCCACCAGGGTGCGCACCGAGTCCTTCAGGCCCGGCACCCGCCCGGCATCGCGCCAGCGCTGGCCGTCGAAGTGCAGCAGGGCGATGCCTTCTTCGACGCCCACCACCACCCAGCCGGGGTGGTCGCGCGGGGCGGCCAAGGCCTTGGCTCCATAAACGTCCAGGATGAGGGTTCGGCGTTCACCCTGCAGGGCGTGCACACCAAACGCCCCGGCCGCCAGCAAGGTGTCGCCCACCGATAGGAAATCGCCCGTTTGCTTATGGGTTTGCTGCCCAGTCTCTGCCCAGGCTTGCAGACGGGGCAGGACTCCGGGCTGCAAGCCGTAGGCCCCCTGCGAGGTGCCGAGCTGTAGTTGACCCCGGTGGCGGTGCAGCTTCTCGACGGTGTTGTCGATCCCGTGGCGTGCATCCAGGCGGCTCAGCGGATCGGCGACACCCAGGCGCGTCAGCCCGTTGCCTTGGGCCAACCACAAACCCCCATCGCGGTCCAGCAGGCTGGCGGCCACGCTGGCGTCGGCCAGGCCCTCGGCCTTGCCCCAGCGGGCCTGCAAGCGGCCCTGGGCGTCCAGCAGGTACACGCCGCCCTTGAGCGTGCCCACCACCAGCCGCCCATCGGCCAGGCGCAGCAGGCTCTTGCCCTGGATGCCATCGGCGCGCAAGGCGGCATCCACGTCGGTGCTCCACGATACGAACTCACCTTGTACGTAACGGAGGAAGCCGTGGTCTGGGTTGTGGAGCAACAGGTGGGGGTGTGGCGTGTCACCGCTCGGCAAGGCGACGAGCCCGAGCCGTGTGGAGTTGTGGAAACGCTCCCCACCTGGCAAAAGGGTCAGTCGGTCCCCTTGCAGTTGGAGCAGGCCACGTCCAGCCTCGATCACGTAGGTGCCGTTCGCGCTCCCAGCGGCAACACCGAAGTGCTGCGCGGGGGTCCAGTGTTGGAAGCGGCCCTCCTGCCAACGCAGCAGCCTTTGCGGGCTGGAGAACACCACGCCCTCGGGCGTGACCAGGGTGGCCCAAACGTCGGCAAAGCCGCGCGCTTCGGCCGGCAGTTGATCGAGCAGCGAGACGTAGCGCAGCTGCCCATCGCCCCCTGGGGCCAGGTAGCCCACCTCGCCCACCGCGCCCACGTACACGCGGCCGCTGGCATCCACCGCCAGCGAGCGCACCGCAGACTGGTTGGCAACGGGGGTGAGGCGCCAGCGCTGGCCGTCAAAGTGCAGCACGCCGCGGTTGTTGCCCACGTAGATGGCGCCGTCCGGCCCCTGGGCCAGGGCCCAGTTCTGGCCGTCGGCCCCGTAATCGGCGGGGCGGAAAGTGCGCAGCAGCGGCATGCCGGCTTCGAGCGGCGGGGCCAGGGGTGCCTGCGCGGCAGGGGCCGCGCTGCCGGCGGCAGGGGCGGGCGGGGCTTTGGCGCTGGGGGCGGCGTGAACCGCAAGGCCCCAAGCGAGCAGCACGGTGCCCAGGCCAGCGCACAGGCCGCGGGGGAACAGGGGGTGGGTCATGCTGGGCCTCCGGGAGGGGGGTGCGGGCCGAGGGCGCCGGGGTCAAACCGGCGCAGAACGGGCGCAGAACGGGCGCGCGAGCATAGCGGCCGTGGGTCGGGCGCGGGGTGGGCGTTTTCCGGGGTCTCCACCAAGGGATGAGCGCCGGCGTTTGCCCTATCGTCGCGGGCTTCGCCCCGATGTGCCCCAGGCACCGGGGGCGCTCCCAACCCCGATCTGCATCATGAGCAATCCCAACACCACCATCAGCATCGTGTCCGTCGCAGTGGCCAACGCGGGCACGGTCAACCTCACGTACTCCACCGGCACCAACGCCCCGGCCAACAACAACGGCAACGTGAAGGAGCAAGACGGCCAGGGCGCCGCCCAGGTCACCTACACCTCGGCCGTTGCCGGCTGGACGGTGTGCGGGTACACGGTGAGTGGCGCCGTGCCGTCGGACATGACCATCACCACGGCGGGCAACAGCGTGCTCATCGTGGACCGGGCGACGGCCACCACCCAGGAGCAACTGAACTTCTGCCTCCAAGTGAAGAATGCCCAGGGCCAGGTGTACACCAGCACCGATCCGACTGTTGTCAACGAGCCTCCCAAATGATCTAAACCTTTAGTGATCGGCGGGTGCATAGTGCCGCGTGCCCGCTGACCCAGCCCATTCGGGAGTGACCATGCCGCAAATCCTGGTGGTGGACGATGAGATCGAGCACCTGAACGCCATTTCCGAGCTGCTGCAAGCGGGGGGCTACCAGGTGCTGCGCACCAGCCGTTCGGAGCGCGCGCTGGCGATTGCCCAGGGCAGCCAGCCGGACTTGATCATCACCGACTGGGACATGCCGGTGCTGACCGGCATTGAGCTGATTCGTCAGCTGAAGGCGCAAGCGGACACGCGGGACATCCCCGTGATCATGTGCACGGGCTCCATGACCTCGTCGGAGAACCTGGACACGGCGTTGGAGGCCGGCGCGGTGGACTACGTGCGCAAGCCCGCCGAGCCGTTGGAGCTGCGGGCTCGCGTGCGCTCCATGTTGCAGCTGTCGGCCTCGTACCGGCAGATCAAGGCCAACGAGCAGGCGCTGGCGCGGCAGAACGAGCTGTTGAGCCAGCAAAAAGAGGCGCTGCACGTCGCGGCCACGACGGACCGGCTCACCGGCGTTCACAACCGCGCCTACCTGATGGACCACCTGGCGCGCGAGTTCAGCAACAGCGCGCGCTATGGCCATGCCTTCAGCTGCCTGCTGATGGACATCGACCACTTCAAGTCGTTCAACGACCAGCACGGCCACTTGATTGGCGACGCGGTGCTGCAGCACACGGCCCAGATGCTGGCCGGCAAGATCCGCCGCGGCGATGTGCTGGCGCGCTACGGTGGCGAGGAGTTTGTGGTGCTGCTGCCTGGCACGGCGGCCCCCGCAGCCGCGGTGCTGGCGGAAAGTCTGCGCGCGGCGGTGGCCGAATCGGTGTGTGTGCAGGGCGCGCTGCACCTGCAAGTGAACGTCAGCATCGGCGTGGCGGACAATCAACAGGGTCAACCGGCCAGCGAGTCGGCGCTGCTCAAGCACGCCGACGAGGCGCTGTACGCCGCCAAACGCCAAGGCCGCAATCGCGTGGTGGTGTTCGGGGAGCCGGGCGACTGAGTTCCCTTGGGCTTCGTGGACGGGTATGCAGCAGGTCTTGGTGGTCGATGATGAACTGGCGCACTTGAATGCGCTGAGCGAGCTGCTGCAGGCCGCGGGCTACGAGGTGCTGCGCACCCGCCAGCCGGAACGCGCGCTTGCCATCGCCGAGAGCGCGGGGCCCGATCTCATCATCACGGACTGGGACATGCCGGGCCTCTCGGGCGTGGCGCTGATCCAGCAACTCAAGGCGCACCCAGCGACGCGCGACATCCCGGTGATCATGTGCACTGGCAAGATGACCTCGTCGGAAAGCCTGGAGACCGCGCTGGGGGCTGGCGCGGTGGACTATGTGCGCAAACCGGTGGACCCCATCGAACTGCGGGCCCGCGTGCGCTCCATGCTGCAACTCTCGGCCTCGCACCGCGCGCTGCTGGCCAAAGAGGAGGCGCTGACGCGACAGAACGCACAGCTCCGCGAGCTCAACGCGCTGCTGGACCGACAAAAGCGAGCGCTGCACGAGGCCGCCACCGTCGACCGCTTGACCGGCCTGTTCAACCGCGACTACCTGATGGAGCAACTGAGCCGGGAATTCAGCAACGCGCAGCGCTACGGCCATCCCTTCAGTTGCTTGGTGATCGACGTCGACCACTTCAAGTCCTTCAACGACCGCCATGGGCATTTGGTGGGCGATGTGGTGCTGCGCGACACCGCACAGCTCCTGCTGCGCCACACCCGGCGGGGGGATGTGCTGGGGCGCTTTGGCGGCGAGGAGTTTGTGGTGCTGCTCCCGGGCACCCCGGCCCTAAAGGCCGCCGCCCTGGCGGACGTGTTGCGCGGCGCCGTCGCCCAGGCGGTGTACGACACCGGCGAAGAGCGTTTGCAAGTCACCGTCAGTGTTGGGGTGGCGGACAACCGGGTGGGCGAGCCGCCCAACGAGATGGCCCTGCTCAAGCACGCCGACGAGGCCCTCTATGCCGCCAAGCGTCAGGGCCGGGATCGCGTAGTGCGGTACACGCCGGGGGGCTGACGCCAAAACGGTGAAAAGGCGTAGCCGCCCGACTCATCCCCCCACCAACGGCCAGAAGCACGGTTGGGTGCCCCAGTTGTAGGTGGCCGCCAGTCCGTTCTGCGCCACCCCCATCAGGTCCAGTTGGGCCGAGGTTGCGGCATCCAGCGCCATGGCCTCAATCGCCGCTGCCCAGCCCGTCTGGCTGCTCTGGCCCCCGTTCGCATCCATGATGGCGTAGAGCTGCGCCGCAGTCTTGGTCGTGCCCGGGGTGTTGGCCAAGAGCGTGGCCACCAGCTCTTGCGCGGTCTTCTCGGGCCGGAAGATCAACGCCACCTTGCACAAGTCGTTCAGCGTGTAGGCGTACTCGTTCGTGTAGAAGCTCAAGCCCGCTGCAAAGAGCTCCGGCACGTTGTAGATGGCCGGGTTCCACAGCACAAAGGCAACACGGGCCACTTCTTCAGCCCGCTGTCCGAAGCCAATGACCCGGTCTTGGAAGACCAGCAGCTCAATGCTGTTCAGGCTGTCGATGCCGTCCGCCCCGTTGTTCTTGTGGCTGACGGTGATTTCCATCGTTCCGGGCTTGCGAGCGATTTGGTAGTCACTGAACTTGCCGCTGAACTCCGCGCGGTCGATCCCGCTGCCGCCACTGATGGTGTCGTTGCCCCCGGCGCCTTTGAAGACTTCGCCGGGTAGGTTGTCCGGGCCGTCCAAGCCGGTGAAAGTGTCGGCTGCACTGCTGCCACGAATGGCTTCGATGCCGCTGAGGCTCAAGGTGGCACTGCCCAGGGTGCCGATGCCGGTCTTGAGGTTCAAACTGGCCGCTGTGCTGCCGCCAATGAAGGCAATGTCAAAGCCCGCGCCGCCGTCCAGGGTGTCGCTTCCAGAGTCGCTCACCAAGAGGTCGTTCCCCTCACCGCCGTCCAGCACATCGTGACCGGGCCCGCCCTCCAATCGGTCCGCCCCGCTGCCGCCCATGAGGGTGTCATCGTCCGCAGTGCCCAGTAGCACGTCGTCCATCGCGGTGCCCGTGCGCAGCACGCCCTTGCGGGTGAGTTGCAAGCCAATAACCACGGGGTCGTGGTCGGAGGAGCGGTAGGGGTCTGGCGCATAGAGGCTTTGCAGCTGCGCCGGAGATTTGGACTCGACGTTGTAGTCCAGGCTGGCCGACTCGTCGGCATTGAGGTGCCAGATGGCTGCGCCCGTCACTTGGCGGGCCAGGCTCTGGGTGGCCAGCGCGTGGTCCAGCGCGCCCCACTGGCCGTCGAAGGCGTAGGAGTAGGACGTGCCGCCCTCCAGAGGGAGGAGGTCGTCCGCCGTACCCACCCGGTTGTCAGCCCCCGCGACGAGGGCGCGCAAGGGGTCCTCTTGCGCGTAGGCGTTGAGATCGCCCAGGAGCAGGAAGTCGGGGTCGCCCGACTGGGTGGGGTCGGTCGCCAGCCAGTCGGCCAGGGTTTCGGCCGCTCGGGTGCGGGTTCCATTGCTCAGCCCCTGGCCGTCCCCGAGGTCGCTGTCGCCCACGCCCCCGGCCGAGGTGCCTTTGGACTTGAGGTGGTTCACCACCGCCGTAAACCGGGCCCCATTGCTCAGGGCTTCAAAGGTTTGAGCCAAGCTGGGCCGCTGTACGGTGGAGTTAAAGCCCCCGCCATCCGGGTCCACGAAGCTGGAATCCAGAATGGCCGCGGCCCCCACCGGGCGTACGGCGGCGGGTTTGTAGAGGATTCCCACCGCAATGGCGTCCGACCCGATCTGGGGCAGGCCGGGGTTGATGAAGGTGTAGGTTCCGGCGCCGGCTTGCTGATTCATGGCGTCAACCAGGGCCTGGATGGCGCTGGTGGCGCCGTAGCCGTCGTTTTCGAGTTCGATCAGCCCCACCACATCGGCCCCGAGCCCCAGGATGGCACTGACGATCTTGTCGCGCTGGCGCTGGAACTCGGTCAGGCTGTCCGCGCCGCGGGCGGTCGGAAACCCCGTGCCGGCGCCATCGCCGTTGAAGAAATTCAGGACGTTGAAGGACGCCACTTTCAAGGTGCCGCCCACGTCCGGCACGGCGGTACGCGGGTTGTCCCCCTGGAAACTGACCGGCGCCGTGGGTTGCAGACGGTAGTGGCCGAGATCGCCGCTGGCGTACCGGTCATCCAAGATGCCGATCAGCCCGCTCACGGTATCGCCGCCGCGCAGCGGGTTGACGGCGGAGAAAGGCTCGCCATTGCGCCCGTACAGCACGGTGGCCGGAAAGCGCGAGGTGCTGCCATCGTCGACCACCAAAGTTCGCAAGGCGATTTCGCTTTGATAGGCGGCAAATCCTTCGATGCTGGGCGCGTTGAACTGGGTGTAGGTGTCCAGTCGTGCGTCCGTGCCGGGTTGGTTGCTGGGCCCCGACGAAGACAGGAGCACTTCCCCATACTCGCTCAAGCCCTCCAGCCCCGTGACGGTCAGGGCATCCGGGATCACGACACGCATGCCTTCGAGGGCTTCCAGCTGCGCCAACGAGGCCACCGGGAATCGGAGGACTTGCGGCGCCGGCAACGGCCCGCCAGTGCTGAGAACGGTGATGGACGTGACATCACTCAGGCGGGTCAAGCTGCTGGAGCCCGAGATGAGTTCCGAGACTTTGCCCTCCACCCGCACCCGGTCGCCCGGGGCAACGGCCACCTGTAGGCCGCCTTCCGAGATGAAGAGCCCCTCCGAGGTCGCAGGATCCGCGTCCCAATCGGCGGCATCCTCCTGGACGTAAAAGCCGTTCAGGCCCCCGCTTTGGAAGTCGCCCACCACGATGGCTTCGATGACCACGACTTGCCCCACCAGGCTGGACTGCGCGCCCGAGCCCTGAATGGCCGAAATTCTGAGAGGAGCCCCCGGCGGGGGCATGTCGTTGTCAGCAAGCGAGACGGTGGCGGAGGCGGTCGCCCCCACGCTGTAGTCCGCACCGGGCTGCAGATTCAAGGTCAGTGTTTCGGTGCCCTCCAGGAGGGTGTCGTCGACCGGAACGACGGACACGTCTACAAAGCTCTGACCCGCCTCGAAGCGGGCGCTGAGACTGAGTTTGGGGCCGTAGTCCGCTTCGGAGGCGGATCCTGAGAGGCCGTAGGCCACGGTCAGCGGCGCACTGAGATCTCCGCTGCGCGTGATTCGAAACGTACCCGGGGCGCCGCCGGCCTCTGCGGCCAGCGCCAGCAGGGCCGAAACCGTGACCGTGATGCCCGAGGGCGGGGGCGGCGGTGCGGCCGCGTACTGGCCCAGGTCGCTAAAGGCGTCGGTCGCAAAGCCTTCCCACTCCAGGCTGGGATCAAAGCTGTCACTGGAGGCGGTGTCGCCTTGGGTCACGGTGGGCTTGCGCCGCAAGGTGTTGTCGGCCGTGCTGACCAGGTCGGTCCCCCATTGGCTGCCCGGATCGACGCCCACGGTGCCAATCGAGTCGATCACCGTGCCCGACCCCTTGACCAGCTCGATGGCGTCATCCCCGTTGAACCAGCCAAACGAGACGGTTTGGTTCGGCGTCAGCCCCAGAACAGCCTCGGCGTGGGCCAGCACAAAAACGCCCCCCGGCGGGATGATGCCAACCAGTGGGATGGTCAGGCCGGCTGTCGTTGAGCCATTGAAGTAGACCTTGATGGCATACCCGCCCGCGGCCAAGTCAATGGCGGCCCCGGTGCCGTTGAAAAACTCTAAGGCCTTGTTGTTGCCCGAGCCCTCAACGTACTCGCTAATGATCAGATCGGTGTAGCTCACGGTTTCATTCCAAGGGGGTGATGCAGTCTCGGCTCTGGCCGGTGCCCGGAAGCCGGGGGCACAGCGGCCGCGCAGCCGACATGGCGCGCGACGGGGGGGGGTGGCCGCGACGCCCGGATTCTGGCAGTGGGGGGGTCAAAGCGCGACGCCGCCCCTAGATGTCGCCCACAATTCGGCCTCCTTCAGGTCGGGCGGGGCCGCCGGCCTCGCCTGACAACTGATGCCCTCCGACTGCCCATGACCCCCGCGCAAACTTCAGCCCTGCCTTCGTGGCCCCACGCCCATCCCGCCAGCGGCGCCCACGGCACGTTGAAACGCCTCAACGAGGATTTCATCGTGACCGAGCTGCCGCTGCAGTTGCCCTCGGGTGCGGGCGAGCACCTGTGGCTGGAGGTTGAAAAAAACGGGGCCAACACGACCTTCGTCGCCGAGCGGCTGGCCGAAGCCGCGGGCGTGAACGCCTGGGATGTGGGCTATGCCGGCCTCAAGGACCGCTACGCCATCACCCGCCAGTGGTTCAGCCTGTACTTACCCAAGGGAGACACGCCCGACCTGACGCAGCTTCAGCACCCCGAGTTCAAGGTGTTGAGCCAAAACCGGCATGTCAAAAAGCTGCGCCCGGGCGATCTGCAAGGCAACCACTTCCGCATCGTGCTGCGCGACGTCACCGGCGACCGCGCGGCGATTGAGTCCAACCTGAAGGCCGTGGCGGCCCAGGGGGTGCCCAATTACTTCGGCGCCCAGCGCTTTGGCCATGATGGCGGCAACGTCGAGCAAGGCCGGGCGATGCTGGCGCGCGAGATCCGCGTTCGGAATCCGAAGAAGAAGGGCCTCTACCTGTCGGCGGTCCGATCCTTTGTCTTCAACGAGGTGCTGGCGCTGCGCATCCAGCAAGGACTCTGGGGCAAGACGCTGACCGGCGACGTGATGGACGAAGGCGGCCGCCCCACCGGCCCGCTGTGGGGCCGAGGTCGGGTGACGACCACTGACGAGGCGCAGGCGCTGGAAAGGGGTGTTGCGGCCATTCATGCCACGTTGTGCGACGGCCTGGAGCACGCGGGTTTGGCTCAGGAGCGCCGCGCACTGGTGGCGAGCCCGATGGCGATGGCTTGGGAATGGCCCCAGGCCGATCAGCTGCTGCTCACGTTCTTTCTGCCCGCGGGCAACTACGCCACGTCGGTACTGAACGAAATCCTCCACACCACGGAGCCCGAACGCCACAGCGAGGGCGAGTCGGGAACGGGGGAATGCGGAGGCGAGCAGGGGCCTGGCTAGGCTGGGCGATGTTCATGGGCCGCCACTGCGGCCCACGGTTGGAAAACAAAAAGGGCCTGACCGAAGTCAAGCCCTTGATGCGTATGGAGTTTTGTGGTGCCGGCAAGAGGAGTCGAACCCCCGACCTTCGCATTACGAATGCGCTGCTCTACCAACTGAGCTATGCCGGCACGCGGCGAAGTCCAAGATTATGTCAGAGTTTTAGCCGTTTTGTGAAGGGGCTTCGAGGTGGTACGCGGTCACCCGCTCGACCTCGTTCTTGGAGCCCAGCACCACGGCCACGCGTTCGTGCAGCTTGGTGGGGGTGAGGTCGAGGATGCGCTGGCGCGCATTGGTGGCCGCACCGCCGGCCTGCTCAACGATGAAGGCCATGGGATTGGCTTCGTACATGAGGCGCAGCTTGCCGGCTTTGCCCGGTTCGCGCTTGTCCCAGGGGTACATGAAGATGCCGCCGCGGGTCAGGATGCGGTGCACGTCCGCCACCATGCTGGCAATCCAGCGCATGTTGAAGTTCTTGCCGCGTGGGCCTTCTTCACCGGCCAAGCATTCGTCTATGTAACGCTTCACCGGGGTGTCCCAGTGGCGCATGTTCGACATGTTGATGGCGAACTCTTTGGTGTCGGCCGGGATCTTGACGTTGTCCTCGGTCAGCACCCACGAGCCCATCTCACGGTCCAGCGTGAACATGGCCACGCCGTCGCCCACGGTGAGCACCAAGGTGGTCTGCGGGCCATAGATGCAGTAACCGGCCGCGGCTTGCTGCTTGCCCGGCTGCAGAAAGTCTTCTTCGCTGACGCCGCGGTGGTTGTTGACCTTGCGCAGCACCGAGAAGATGGTGCCGATGCTGACATTTACGTCGATGTTGGACGAGCCGTCGAGCGGGTCGAACAGCAGCAGGTACTCGCCCTGTGGGAAGCGGTTGGGCACGAGGTGGATGGAGTCCATTTCCTCGGAGGCCATGGCGGCCAGGTGGCCGCCCCACTCGTTGGCTTCGATCAGCACCTCGTTGGCGATGATGTCCAGCTTCTTTTGCACTTCGCCCTGGACGTTCTCGCTGTCGGCGCTGCCCAGCACGTCGCCGAGTGCGCCCTTGTTGACGCTAATGGCAATGCGCTTGCAGGCGCGCGCCACCACTTCGATCAACAGGCGCAACTGCGGCGGAATGCTGTTGTTCGCTCGTTGCTGCTCGACCAGGTATTGGGTCAGGCTGATGCGTTGTCCCATTCAGGCCTCCAGGGCTTTGGTGACGATTTCGCGCACGTCGTTGGACAAGGTGGGACGCTCGGAAAGGCGTTTGAGGGCTTCTTGGGCCGCGCTGCGGAAGGGCTCGGCCAGCGTGGACCAGCGGTCCATGGCGCGGGCCAGTCGGGCGGCCACTTGCGGATTGATGGCGTCCAAAGCCGCCACTTGATCGGCCCACAGCACATAACCCCCGGCATCCGTGCGGTGGAAGGCGCCGGGGTTCAGGTTGCAGAACTGCACCAGCAGGCTGCGGGCGCGGTTCGGGTTCTTGAGCGTGAAGTCCGGGTGCTGCAACAGCTTTTTGACGCGCTCGAACACCTTGCCGTCGCGTTCCGCCGTGCGGGCCTGCAGCATGAACCACTTGTCCACCACCAGCGCGTCGTGGGCGAACTGCTCGTGGAAGTGGGTGAGCGCAGCATCGGCCAAGCCGGCGTGGGCCTGCACCAGGGCGGACAGGGCACCGAAGCGCTCGGTCATGTTGGTGGCGTCCTTGACCTGCTGGTAGGCCTTGCCCGGCCACACCGGGTCAGCCAGCATGGCCGAGCCGCGCACCAGCAGGGCCAGCGCCAGGTTGGCCAGCGCCCGCCGGCCAGCGTCCTCGGCTGTGGGGCGGTAGCCGCCCTCGACCTGGTGCGCCTCAAAGGCCCAAGCCCAGTCGTCGCGCAGGGCCAGGGCGAGCTGGTCCCAGGCGGCTTCCACCGCGTTGTGGATGGCCTGTGGGTCGACCACCGGCAGTTGCTCGGCGATGTACGCCGCTTCCGGCAGGCGCAGGGCCTCGGCCTTGAAGGCGGGATCGAGCTGCGGGTCGCGCAGCACGGCGCGCATGGCGTCCAGGAAGCCGATGTCCAACTCCAGCGCTTGACCCGATTGCACGGCATCCAGGAGGCGGCGCAGGGCCAAACGCTGGCTGGCTTCCCAGCGATTGAAGGCGTCGGCGTCGTGACGCAAGAGCGTCAGCCGTTCGGCGTCGGTGAGGCCGTCGTCGAGCAGCACCGGTGCGGAGAAGCCGCGCAGCAGCGAGGGCACAGGTTGGCTGCTGACCTCGGTGAAGGTGAAGCTCTGCTCGGCTTGTTCCAGCAGCAGCACGGTTTCCAGTGCACCGACGCTGGCTTGGCCAGCGAGGTTCAGCGGCAGGGCGTGGCCCTCGGCGCCCACCAAGCCCATGCGGACGGGAATGAGCTGCGGCGCTGCGCCTTCGCCGGCCTTGGGATTGCGCTGGGTCAGCGTTAGCGTGTAGGTTTGGGCGGCGGCGTCGTAGTGGCCGCGGGCGGTGACCTGCGGCGTGCCCGGCTGGCTGTACCAGCGTTTGAACGCGTCCAGACGGGAGGCCAGGGCGGAGTCCGGGTTGGCGTCGGCCATGGCCTGGGCGAAATCGTCACAGGTCACGGCCTGACCATCGTGGCGCTCGAAATACAGCGCCATGCCCTGAGCGAAGCCCTCGCGGCCGAGCAGGGTTTGGTACAGGCCCACCACCTCGGCGCCCTTTTCATAGACGGTGGCGGTGTAGAAGTTGTTGATCTCGGTGTAGCTGTCCGGGCGCACCGAGTGCGCCATGGTGCCGGCGTCTTCCGGGAATTGCATCGTGCGCAGGTTGCGCACCTGTTGGATGCGCTGCACGGCGCGGGCGCTGGGGCTGCCGGCCATGTCCATGCTGAACTCGCGGTCGCGGAAGACGGTCAGGCCTTCCTTGAGCGAGAGCTGGAACCAGTCGCGACAGGTGACGCGGTTGCCGGTCCAGTTGTGGAAATACTCGTGCGCCACGATGGCTTCCACGCGCTGGAAGTCCGCATCGGTTTGGGTGGCGGGCGAGCAGAGCAGGGCGCTGGTGTTGAAGATGTTCAGGCCCTTGTTCTCCATCGCGCCCATGTTGAAGTCGGACACGCCGACGATCATGAAGCGCTCCAGGTCCAGCGGCAGCTTGAAGCGCGCTTCGTCCCAGATCATGGAGGCGATCAGCGAGTTCATCGCGTGCTCGGTCTTGTCCAGGTCACCCCGGCGCACATAGACCTGCAGCAAGTGCTCCTTGCCTGAGCGGGTGACCACGCGCTGCTCGCGTGCGACCAAGTCCGCCGCCACCACGGCGAAGAGGTAGCTGGGCTTGGGGAAGGGGTCGTGCCACTTGGCGAAGTGTTTGCCCCCGTCCAGATCGCCTTGTTCGACCAAGTTGCCGTTGGAGAGCAGGATGGGGTACTTGGCCTTGTCCGCGCGCAGCAGCACGGTATAGACCGCCATCACGTCCGGGCGGTCGAGGAAATAGGTGATGCGACGGAAGCCCTCGGCCTCGCACTGCGTGAAGAAGCCGCCGCCCGAGGTGTACAGGCCGGAGAGGGCCGTGTTCTTTTCCGGGCAGCAGGTGTTGCGGATGACGAGCTCAAAGTCGCGGTCCGGCGCGTCGATGTGCAGCAGATTGCCGTCTTGGCGGAAGCTTACGGGCTCGCCGTCGATCATCACGCGCAGCGGGGTCAATTCTTCGCCGTGCAGCACCAAGGCGCCGTGAGCCTGGGTGGCGTTGCGCTTGACCGCCATCTTGCTGGTGATCAGCGTCTTGGCCGGGTCGAGGTCCAGCGTCAGGTCGACGGTGGCGATCCAGTAGGTCGGTGCCTGGTAGTCCAGGCGGTGGATGACTGGGGCAGTGCCTTCACGCATGGGAGGTCCTTGTCAGAGTGGGCGGCCCTCAGGCCGCGGAGCGCGACATCAAGGCGATGCCGCTCAGGCACAGGGCTAGCCCGGCCAGTTGGGTAAGGGAGAGGCGCTCTTGGAACAGCAGCCAGCCCATCACGAGCAAGCTGGCTGTCACCACGGAAGCCGTCAAAACAAAAGCACTGTTCAGGCTCGCACCGGCGCGGTAGGCGAGCAAAAAGCCCAGTTCGATGAGCACGATGGCCAGCGCCACCCCCCAGACCGACGCGTTCAGTTGACCCACGGACTCACGCAGGGACTGTTGCAGCGGGAACAGAAGGAACAGCGGCAGGCTCAAGAGGGCGGCCACAGCGTAGAAGGCCATCAGCGACAGCACCGGGTGGGCGCTTGCGCTGAGGGACTTCTGCATCAGGTGGTACAGGACCTGCCCCCCGATGGCAACGGCCATGGCCAGTGCATAGCCCACTTTCATGGGCTCACTCCCAGCGGAGCGGCAGCCAATGAAGGCGAGCGAGCCATCGTCACACGCCCTGCTTCAAAGATTCGGTGATGAAGGCGTCCAAGTCGCCATCCAGCACCTTTTGGGTGTTGGAAATTTCGACGTTGGTGCGCAAATCTTTGATGCGGCTCTGGTCCAGCACGTACGAACGGATTTGGTGACCCCAACCCACATCGGTCTTGGAGTCTTCCAGCTTCTGCTGCTCGGCCATGCGTTTTTTCATTTCGTGGTCGTACAGCCGCGAACGCAAACGGCGCCACGCCACGTCGCGGTTGCTGTGCTGGCTGCGGCTGTCTTGGCACTGGACCACGATGCCCGTGGGAACGTGCGTCAAGCGCACGGCCGAGTCGGTCTTGTTGATGTGCTGACCGCCGGCCCCGCTGGCGCGGTAGGTGTCCGTGCGCACATCGGCCGGGTTGATGTCGATCTCAATCGAGTCATCAATTTCCGGGTAAACAAACAGCGAGGCAAAGCTGGTGTGGCGACCGCCCGAGCTATCGAACGGCGATTTGCGAACCAAGCGGTGCACGCCCGACTCCGTGCGCAGCAGGCCAAAGGCGTATTCCCCCTCCACCTTGATGGTGGCGCTTTTGATGCCGGCCACGTCGCCCGGGGTTTCGTCTTCCAGCGTGGCCTTGAAGCCCTTGCGCTCGCAGTACTTCAGGTACTGACGCAACAACATGCTGGCCCAGTCGTTGGCCTCGGTGCCCCCGGCGCCCGCCTGGATGTCGATGAAGCAGTTGCTGGGGTCGGCCGGGTTGTTGAACATCCGGCGGAATTCCAGCTCCTCGACTGTGGAAGTCAGCTTGGCGGTTTCGCCTTCCAAGGTTTCGATGGAGTCGAAATCGTCTTCAGCCTTGGCCATCTCGAAGAGTTCGAGGTTGTCGCCCAGGTTGGCTTCCAGGTGATTGATGGTTTCGACCACGCGGTCGAGTTCGCGCTTTTCCTTGCCCAGTTCCTGAGCGCGCTTGGGCTCGTTCCAGACAGCGGGGTTTTCGAGGGCGGCGTTGACCTCGTTCAGGCGAAGGGCTTTGCGGTCGTAGTCAAAGATACCCCCGAAGCGCGTCGGTGCGCGCGCGGAGGTCATTGATCAACGTGCCCAAGGCATTGATGCGTTCGGCGTCCATGGTGTCGTCGGGTGGTTGAGGCCGGAAAAAAGCTGCACAGGCGTGCGGTCCGGGCCTTTGGAAGGCGCCGATTCTCGCACGGGCATCCTCCGGGAAAGCCCTGCTGGGGGCATTCCCGGTTTGGCGGGTTTTGTCAGAAAGCTGTAAGCGCTTCGAGAGGACCATGCGACATCGCGATGGAGACCTGAATGCTTCTGACGATTACGGCCATCAAGTTGGTGACGGAAATTGCGCTGCTCGCCCTGGTGGGGCGCTGGTTGCTTGGCGTGTTGGCCGGAGCCAAGCGAGAGGGCAACTTCTTCTACCAAACCTTGGGGGCGATGACCCGCCCGTTTGAAAAGCTGACGCGATGGATCAGCCCCAAGCAGGTGTTGGACCGTCACATCCCGTTGGCCGCGGGGGTGCTGCTGTTGTCCACCTGGCTGATCAGCACGCTGCTCAAGATTCAAACCTGCCTGCAAGTGGGAGTGGAACTGTGCCGTTGATCATTCGTTTGCAGTTGTGGTGGTGGCTGACGCTGGGTCGGCGGGCGCCCGCACTCCGGTTGCTGGATCAGGTGCTGGCACAGCGTCCCAATCTGGCGGAGGCCTTGGCCACGCGCGCCCACTTGCGCGCCGAAGCGGGGGATCGGGCCGCGGCTGTGGCCGACCTGACGCGCCTGACGCAGATTCAGCCCCATCAAGCGCCGGGGTGGTTCAACTTGGGTTTTTTGCAAGAGGCGCAAGGCCTGGCGCATGCGGCGGCGGATTCGCTGCAGCGCGCTGTGACTCTGGACCCCAAGATGGACCGGGCGTGGTACGGCCTGGGTTTGGCCCTGCTGCAGCTCGGTCGGACCGAGGAGGCGGTGCAGGCGTTTAAGCGCAACACCGAGTTGCAGCCCTTGAGCCCCTACGGCTGGACCCAGCTGGCTCGGGCCTATGCCCGGCAGTCTCAAGACCGGGACGTGCAGCGGGTGTTGTCGCACCTAGAGAACTTCGAACCGGGCGTGGCCGAAGCGCTGCGCCGTGAGCTGATTTCCAACCCGCCGGCCCCCTGAAGGGCTGGTTCTTTTGCCCCGCAAGGGCTCACGCAGTACCGAAGCCGAGGAGAACCATGCAGTTAACCGAAAAGCATCGCCAGTACTGGCAGAAGAACCTGCGGGTGACCGCGGTTCTGCTGGTCATCTGGTTCGTCGTGACCTATGTGGTCTCGTACTTTGCACGTGATCTGAGTTTCAATTTCTTTGGCTGGCCCTTCAGCTTTTGGATGGGGGCGCAGGGCTCTCTCATCATTTACGTGGCGATCATTTGGTTCTACGCGAACTACATGAACAAGCTCGATCACGAACACGGCGTGGCCGAGGAGGAATGACATGGCTGGCATGACTCCGGGGGCCGCGACCGGCTCCTCCTCCAAAGCCGCCAACGCGGCGTTCAAGAAGCAACTCAACAAGATCTACGCCTGGTACGCCGGCGGTTTCGTCACATTTGTGATCTTGCTGGCCATCGCCGAGCAGATGGGCCTGTCGCGCAGTGGCATTGGCCTGACCTTCTTGGCGGCCACGGTGCTGCTGTACGCCGGCATTGGCTTCATGAGCCGCACGAGCGATGCGAGCGAGTATTACGTCGCAGGCCGGCGCGTGCCCGCGGTGTACAACGGCATGGCCACGGGCGCGGACTGGATGTCCGCCGCCAGCTTCATCGGCATGGCCGGCACGCTGTACCTGGGTGGGTATGGCGGTTTGGCGTTCATCATGGGCTGGACGGGGGGCTACTGTCTGGTGGCGCTCTTTTTGGCGCCCTACATGCGCAAGTTCGGTCAGTTCACCATCCCCGATTTTCTGGGCGCGCGCTATGAGGGCAATTTGCCTCGAGCCTTGGGGGTTTTGGCGGCCATCTTGTGCTCCTTCACCTACGTGGTGGCGCAGATCTATGGCGTGGGCCTGATCACGGCGCGGCTGACCGGTTTGGAATTCACGGTCGGGATCTTCGCTGGCTTGGCGGGCATCTTGGTGTGCTCGTTCTTGGGTGGCATGCGCGCGGTGACCTGGACCCAGGTGGCCCAGTACATCATCCTGATCATTGCTTACATGATCCCCGTGGCCTGGCTGTCGGTGAAGCAAACGGGCATTCCCATTCCGCAAGCCGTGTATGGCTATCAGCTGGAGAAGGTGACCGCCAAGGAAGCCCAGATCAAGGCGGACCCGAAGGAGCAGGAGGTCATTGAGATCTTCAAGAAGAAGGCCGCAGAATTTGACGCCAAGCTCAAGGACATTCCCACGGCCCTGGCCGCGGACCGCAAGGCCGCCGAGGACAAACTGGCCGCGCTGAAGGCGGAGAACGGCCCCGTGGCGGACATCCAGACGGCAGAAAAGGCGCTGGCTGCCGTGCCCAAGGACGAGGCCGCGGCCAAAGAAGCCTGGGCCAAAGCCAAGAAGGCAAATGAGGACCGGGCCAAACCGCTGGCGGGCATGCCGGCCCATGCGGCGCAGTTCAAAGGCGACCCGAACGGTGATGCCAAGGCCCAGGAAGCCTTCAACGTGGACCGCCGCAACTTCCTGGCCCTGGTGTTCTGCTTGATGGTGGGCACGGCCGCGCTGCCGCACATCCTGATGCGCTACTACACCACGCCCTCGGTGAAGGAGGCGCGGGAGTCGGTCACCTGGTCGCTGTTCTTCATTTTCCTGCTGTACTTCACCGCGCCAGCTTTGGCGGTGTTGGTCAAGTTCGAGGTGTTCAACAACCTCGTGGGCACACCGTTTGATCAACTGCCGGCTTGGATTGCCTCGTGGGCCAAGGTCGACCCGACGCTGTTGTCCGTCGCGGACATCAACAAGGACGGCATCTTCCAACTCGGGGAAATGAAGATCGGTGGGGACATCATCGTGCTGGCCACGCCGGAGATCGGTGGGCTGCCCTATGTGATCTCGGGCATGGTGGCCGCCGGGGGCTTGGCGGCGGCGCTGTCCACGGCCGATGGCTTGCTGCTGACCATCGCCAACGCGCTGTCGCACGACGTCTATTACAAGATGATCGACCCGAATGCCTCGACGGCGCGGCGCGTCACCATCTCCAAGATCCTGCTCTTGGTGGTGGCCCTCTTGGCGGCGGCAGTGGCGGCGCAAAAGCCAGCCGACATCCTGTTCTTGGTTTCGGCGGCGTTTAGCTTTGCGGCGGCGGCCTTCTTCCCAGCCTTGGTTCTGGGGGTGTTCTGGAAGCGGGCCAACAAGTGGGGCGCTTGCGCGGGCATCGTGGCGGGCCTCGGGATCACCTTCTATTACATGGTGACGACCCAGGCCTGGCTGCGCGGCGTGTTCGGGGTGACCAGCCCGATCGAACTCTGGTGGGGCATTCAACCCATCAGTGCCGGTCTGTTCGGTGTGCCGCTCGGGTTCGCCGTCATCATCCTGGTCAGCCTGATCACCCCAGCCCCGAAGAAAGAGACTCAAGAGCTGGTGGAGCACGTGCGCTACCCCGACTTGAAGCTCGGCAAGGGCTAAGGGCTCACGCTCGATGAAAGAGCCCGGCAGTGCCGGGCTCTTTTCTTGGGCGGGATGTTTGGTTTGGCGCAAGGCGCATGACAGCCCGCCAGGGCACCATGGCGTGATCGGATCCAAAGGAAGTGGCATGGCGGTGTCCCCATCCAACAGTCGACCTTCCCCCCATTTGCTGGCGCAGGAGATGGCGCTCTGGCGCCGCCACCACCCCTTTGATGCAATGACCCCCGAGGCGCTACGGCGCCTGGTGGAGTCGGCCGAGGGGCTCTACTTCGCCCCGGGTGAAACCTTGACCGCACCGGGCCGGGGCCCCGCTCAACACCTGTATGTGGTCAAAAGTGGCCTCGTGAGCGCGCAGCGCGGGCTCGCGGAGTTGGCGGGAGGCTGGCAATACGAGTCGGGCGACTGTTTCCCCATGGCCGCCTTGATGCAGGGGCGCGAAGTCACGGCCACCTACACAGCAGAAAACGACGTGTTTGTCTGGCGCGTTCCGGCCGAGGTGGTGCGCGAAGTGGCGGGTGTCAGCCCACCCCTGGCAGCGCACCTGAGTGAACGGGTGCTGCAACTCATCAGCCTGGCCAGCCGTGAACAGGCTCGCCAGGCTTCCCAAGCGGCTTTGGCTGAGCAGTCGATGGAACGGCGCCTGGGCGATCTCATGCGCCCCAGCCCCCTTTCTGTTTCCCCCGATACCCCATTGGAGTTGGCGCTCAAGGCCATGGCGAGTCGGCGGGTGGGCTCGGTGCTCGTGGTGGATACGGAGCAGCACCCTTTGGGCATTCTGACCCGTGACGACCTGCTCGAACGCATCACCCTGCCGCAGCGGTCACTGGCCACCCCGATCTCGAAGGTGATGAGTGCGCCGCTGAAGACGCTGACCGTCGAGCATACAGCCCAGGACGCTGCACTGATGATGAGCCGTTTCACCCTGCGCCATGTGCCGGTGGTGCAGGACGGGCGTTTGGTGGGCATCGTGTCGGAGCGAGATTTGTTTGCGCTGTCGCGAATGTCGGTGCAGCGCATTGGCGCTGACCTGCGCAATGCGCACGAAGTGGCGGAGTTGGTGGACTTGGCCCCGCGCATCCGGGAGTTGGCCAAAAATCTTGGGGCGCAAGGGGTGGGGGCGCGCACGCTGACGGCCTTGATTGCGCATCTGAACGATCTCCTCACCGAGCGCTTGGTGGCCATCCACGCCGAACATCTGGGGCTCGACTTGAGCCAAGCCGCTTGGCTGGCTTTTGGCAGCGAGGGGCGGGGCGAGCAAACCATCGCCACCGACCAAGACAACGGCATCGTTTTTCAGAGCGCCGACCCCGAAGCCGACCGGCCGCGCTGGTTGGCCTTGGGTCAGGCGGTCTGTGCCAGTTTGGAAGCCTGCGGTTTTCCGCTGTGCAAAGGGGGCGTCATGGCCTCCAACCCAGAGTGCTGTCGCTCGGTCGAGGAATGGTGTGACCGTTTCCAGTCCTGGTTGGCCCGCGGTACGCCCGAGGAGTTGCTCGCCGCGTCCATCTACTTTGACGCACGGGCGTTAGCCGGTGCCACGGCGTTGGCCGATCCGCTTCGCGCCATTGCGCGTGGTCCGGTTTCTGCTCGCTTCCTGCACCTGCTCACCGAAGCGGCGCTGCGCGGCAAGGTGCCGCTCTCCTGGCGCGGTGCCTTGGACCCCCAGACTGTCAGGGGTCAAGAGGGGCTGGATCTCAAGGCGGGTGGCACGGCGGTGTTTGTGGAGTCCGGGCGCATCATGGCCTTGGCTCACGGTTTGGAACACCTGGGCACCCGCGAGCGGTTGATCCACGCGGGAGAGTTGATGCAGGTTGCAGCCCCGGAGCGTGAGGGCTGGAACGCTGCCTTTGAGTTTCTGCAAAGCTTGCGCATGCGCATTCAGCTGGAGGCGCCGGCCGATCCGGACAACCCCAATTGGGTGCCCATGAGCCAGCTCAACGACCTGGATCGCCGCACCCTGCGGGTGTCGCTGCGGGTGGCCCAGCGGCTGCAGCAGCGGCTGCAAATGGACTTTCTCAAATCATGAGGGGGTGGGGGCTGCGCTGGTTCAGCGATTGGCAGGCTCAGCGACGTGCCGAGCAGGCGGCGGCGCGGGCTGAGCGCTGGGTCGTGATCGATGTCGAGACCAGTGGGCTGGACATGGTGAATGACCGGCTGATTGCGGTCGCGGCCACGGGGGTGCAGTGGATCGACGGCCAACCGGTGCTGCGCGTTGCCGACACCTTTGAGATGGTGCTCAAGGCGCCCGACGGCCTGGTGTTGGACGAAGTGGCTCGCCGCAACATCCTGCTGCATGGCATTGGTCGCGGAGAGCAGGGCGGCGGCGCGGATGCTGAGGTGGCTCTCCGAGCGCTTCGCGAGTTTGTCGCAGGCGCGCCGTGCCTGGCCTTTCATGCCGCTTTCGATGCAGGCATGCTGGATCGCGAATGGCGGCGGCAGTCGGGTGCGGCGTGGCCCGAACCCTGGCTGGATTTGGCGGTGCTGGCCCGCCTCCTGGTTCCCGAGTGGAACAGCCGGCGGACTTTGGATGACTGGCTGGAAGCCTACGGACTGGCGGCGGCGCAGCGACACCGCGCCAGCAGCGATGCGTGGGTGACCGCCGAGTTGTTGCAGTGCCTGTGGCCGGTGTGGCGGGAGCGGGCCGCGGGCCGTTCACCTTGGCGCGTGGCGCAAGAGTTGATCCGGGCGCGACGGTGGTTGACGCAGGCGGGCTGATCCCTGCCTGTTGGGGCGCTGTCAGCGGGGTTTGACACCTTCCCAAAACGCTTGAAGTACGTTGGCCAAGCCTTCGGGGTCGTCGTGGTGCAGCATGTGGCCGGTACCCATCAAGCGCGTGCGTTCCAGACGCGGAATGTGGGCCAAGCGAGCGTCCAGTTCGGCGCGGGGGAAGTGGGCCCCCCAGTACGCGGCCAGGCTGTCGTCCTCGCCCTCGACAAACAGCGTGGGCGCCTGAATGCGGGCCCAGCACGCCAGCACCTCGCTGCTGCGGTAGAGCTGGGCGTGCGGGCGCTTGTGGGCGGGGTCGGCGCACAGCACCCGGCGGCCGTCCTCGCGCTCGGCACTCCACTGGCCGGCCAACCACGCCGCGCGGTCGGGCGTCAGGCGCGGGTTGTTGCGTTGCAGCCGGGCGGCCACCGCGGCCTGATCGGGGTAGGGGGCCAGCTGGGTCGGCTCCCGCAGGGCGTCCAGCCAGCGGGCCAGGCGATCCGGGGCTTGCGTGGCCGGCATGTCGGGCAAGCCAAAGCCCTCCAAATTCACCAGCGTCTGCACCCGCGCAGGCCGCACGCCGGCGTACAGCGTGGCGGCGTTGGCCCCCATGCTGTGCCCCACCAGGTCCACCGCAGTGCCCGGTGCAATATGGTCCAACCACGCGTCCAAGTCGCCCAAGTAGTCGTAAAACCAATAGGCATCCTGGCCCGACCAAGCCGACTGCCCGTAGCCCCGCCAGTCCAGGGCCCAAACCGGTTGCTCGGTGTTCAGGGCATCGACCAAGAACTGAAACGAGGCGGCCACATCCATCCAGCCGTGCAGCAGCACGAGGGGGCGCCCCTGACCGGGCCAGTGCAAGGCGTGCTGACGCAGGCCGCGGACGGTGAGAAAGACGGAAGTCGCGGGCCGCGTGGGGGTGTAAGTCATGGGGGGGGTCTCGTACGGGCTCAGCGGGGGCGCGCGTGCTGCAGCGCCGAACCCGGCTTGTCATCGAAGCAGTTTCCCCCATGGGCGATGCCGCTTTGCAGGTGCGGGTCCATGGGGACGAGAGCATTGGCCCGGTTGGGCAGGGTGCGGGTGCAGCGTCCGTCGGGATAGCGGGTCATGGTGCCGCCATCGGCGAGTTGGATGACTTCCGCTTGATTGGCCATGCGCCGCGCCAAGGCCTCCGTGGCGCTGTAGCGGGGGCTGTTGGCGCGCGGGTCGTGCACCGCCTGCTGGGCGGGGCTGAGGCGCTCCTCGGCCTTCCAGGTTTTGGGCAGGGCCAGATTGAGCGGGGCTGAGGCGGGTTCGCTGGTGGCTGAAGCGGCTGCTTCCGGCAGGGCAGCGACACTTAGAGCGCCTTGGCCGGCGTCGCGGGCCGGACTTGGGCGCTGACGGGCTGCAGTCTCCAGGCGCCAGAGCCCATCATGGATGTTCACAAAGGGTTGAATGGTGAGGTCGGCTGAGCTCGAACGACGTTGTGCATGGGGCGGCTGGGGCCCTAGCGCCTCTAACTGAAGGCTCACCACCATCGGTGGCCCGGGCGGATAGGCCCGTTTCCAGGTCAGCAGCCCGTAGCCCAGCCCCAGGTGCAACGCCAGCACCGCGAGTGCGAACGCAAGGTTTCGGCGGGTGTTTGAAGACAAGGGCAAAAACGGGGAGGGGAGCCAACGAAAGCGCCGCATTGTGCGGCCGCGACAATGGGGCCCATGAGCAAGAAGACCGCCCATGTGAGTGCCACGCCGGCCACGGACTGGTTGAGGGAGCGCAGCGTCCCGTTCACGGAACATCCCTACGACTATGTGGAACACGGCGGGACCGCCGAGTCCGCCAAACAACTGGGGGTGGCGGAGCATGCCGTCGTCAAGACCCTGGTGATGCAGGACGAAGATGCCAAGCCCTTGGTCGTGCTGATGCACGGCGACCGCCAGGTGAGCCTCAAAGAGTTGGCGCGCCAGATTCCCTGCAAAAAAGTCGAGCCCTGCAAGCCGGAGGTCGCTCAACGCCACAGCGGCTACCAAGTCGGCGGCACGTCGCCATTTGGCTTTCGCAAGGCCGTTCCGGTTTATGTTCAGCAAAGCATCCTGACGCTGCCGCGAATTTGCATCAATGGGGGCCGTCGCGGATTTTTGGTCGGAATCGACCCCCAAGTGTTGGTCGGTGTGCTGGGCGCCCGACCGGTGGATTGCGCTTCGCCACAATAAGCCCCCATGAACTCTTCGCTTTCTATCTGGGCTGCCGTGCTGGCAGCGTATCTGGTGGGGTCGCTTTCCTTCGCCGTCCTGTTCAGCCGCTTGATGGGCTTGGCCGATCCCCGCAGTTACGGCTCCGGAAACCCCGGGGCCACCAACGTGCTGCGCAGCGGCAACAAAGTGGCCGCGGTGTTGACCCTGGTGTTCGACGCGCTCAAGGGCTATGGCCCCGTGCTCGCGGTCCTGGTCTGGGGCGGACGTTGGGGCCTGGGTGAGGGCACGGCGGCCCTGGTCGGCCTGGCCGCGTTCTTGGGCCATCTGTGGCCGGTGTT
Organism: Inhella gelatinilytica; assembly: GCF_016093295.1. Classification (GTDB taxonomy): domain Bacteria; phylum Pseudomonadota; class Gammaproteobacteria; order Burkholderiales; family Burkholderiaceae_C; genus Inhella; species Inhella gelatinilytica. Next base: position 552,393 of record NZ_JAEDAL010000002.1, read on the forward strand.
CTTCAAATTTCAGGGGGGCAAGGGCGTGGCCACGGCGGCCGGTGTCATCTTTGCCTTGAACCCCGTGTTGGGCGTGGCCACCTTGGCCACGTTTGCCATCTTGGTTTACTTCACGCGCTGGGTGTCGCTGGGTTCCATTGCCGCCGCGCTATTTGCTCCGTTTTACGAGGCCTTGATTTGGGGCATGGGCCCCTATGTTGGGGCAACGGCGATGATGGGGTTGCTGCTGGTGTGGCGGCATGAGGCCAACATCAAGCGCCTGATGGCCGGCACAGAGAGCCGCATCGGGCAGAAGAAAGGCAAGTGAACATGAACGGTGCAGTGCAGCGCGTTGGAATGGCGACGCGGTACAGCGAAGCCGCCATTCACCAGGGCGTGGTTTATCTGGCCGGCCAGGTACCCGAGACGACGATTGGGCACGATATTGAGGCGCAAACGGCCGAGGTGCTGGCGCTGATCGATGCCTTGCTGCAGCAATGTGGCTCCAGTCGCGCCCACCTGCTGCGGGTGGAAATCTACCTGGCCGATCTGGCCGACTATGACGGGCTCAATCGCGTGTGGGATGCCTGGGTGCTGCCTGGTTTTGCGCCGCCCCGGGCGTGCGTCGAGGCGCGCTTGGCGCGCCCGGGCTACCGCGTCGAAATGATCGTGACGGCGGCCCAAGCGGTGTGATGCCCCGGGTCCGCCCCGGCTTGGACGCCCCGACTTAAAAACCCAAACGCGCCGGATCACCCCGGCCGGTGCGGATCAGGATGGGGTCCCCGTCCGTGAGGTCGACCACGGTGGTGGGCTCTCGCGGGCAGGCGCCGTTGCTGACGATGGCGTCCAGCACCGAGCCAAAACGCTCGCTGATCTCGTCGGCGTCGTTCAGCGGCTCCGTCTCTCCCGGCGGGATCAGCGTGGTGGCCAACAGCGGCTGACCCAATTCGGCCAACAGGCCTTGGGTGACGGTGCACTCAGGCACCCGCAAGCCCACCGTGCGGCGGCTGGGATGGGAGAGGCGCCGTGGCACTTCCTTGGTGGCCGGCAGGATGAACGTGTAGGCCCCGGGCGTCACGCTCTTGAGCAGGCGGTACTGCTTGTTGTCCACCAGGGCGTAGGTGGCGAGTTCGGAGAGATCGCGGCACAGCAAGGTCAGGTGGTGTCGGTCGTCCACCCCCCGCACGCGGCGCAGCCGTTCGGCAGCCGCCTTGTCATCCAAGTGGCACACGAGGGCGTAGCTGGAATCGGTGGGAATGGCCGCCAACCCGCCTTTGTGCAGCAACTGGGCGGCTTGCTTGAGCAGGCGGGGCTGGGGGTTGTCGGGGTGGACGTCAAAAAGGAGGGCCATGCCCTCATTGTCGGGGCAAGGCTTCTACGATGCGCCGCTCCAACTCGGGGGCCTCGTCCAATCGAAACCCGCGGTGCTGCCACAGCAAGCGCCCGTTCGCGTCGATCAAGGCGGAGCTGGGCATACCCTTGACCCCAAAGCGTTTGGCCCCCTCACCGCTGGCGTCAAAGGCCACGCCGAAGGCTGCGGGCGTGCGGGCCAGGAAGGCGTCGGCATCGGCGCGCCGTTCATCCAGATTCAGTGCCAGCACTTGCAGCCCCCGCGCTTGATGGTTGGCTTGTAGGCGGGCCATCCAGGGAAAGGACAAGCGGCAAGGCCCACACCAGCTGGCCCAAAAATCGAGGTAAACCACGCGGCCACGCAAGTCCGAAAGACGACCGATGGGCAAGTTGGCCTGCGGCAGGGCAATATCGGGCGCCAGCGTTCCCGGCTCCAAGGCGGCCGCCGAGGCTGTGCCGGCGGCCGCGAGCACGCAAAAGGCCCGGCGCTTCATCCGCTGTAGGCCAAGCCGTTGAGCTGCAGACCCACGAAATCAATCTGGGCCAAATTCAGTGTGTGATCCGAAGCCAATATGCCCAAATTCGCCCTGGTCAGACTACCTGAGTCCAGAAGATTGACGAACACAGAAGACTCCTCTGCGGTTGGGGGGCGTCCCACCACGTTAGTCCATAAAAGTGCCACAACGTCCGTGTTGGTTGCGGCCGGTCCCAGTTTGAACTCCAATGCGATCTGCACAAGATTGGTGTACCGCGTCACCAGGTCACCCGTCATGCCGTCAATGATGTCAAGCCCGATGCGAACGAAGTCTTTGTAGCCTACTGACGCTGCCCCAAAGACCGCGCCCAAAATCTTGGCCACCACCCCGGCATTGCCATCCAGATCCAGGGCCCAGCGCTGGTCCGTGAAGTGCAGGCGCTCAATATTTTTGAGTGAGGTGGTGCTGGTGCCCGCCGTGGCCGTGACGGTCCAGTCTGTGGCGCCATGGGCGAGCAAAAAATTGCCCCGGGTGTTGCCAAAACTGACCGAATCCACGCCCTCCAGGCCGTCAATGGACTGCACACCACTGGCGGCGGTGAACGCATCATTGCCCGCACTGCCGGTCAACCATCCCGTGGGAAACAGGTCGCTCACTCGGACCGCGTCGGCGCCATTGGCGAATTTCAGCACCTCCACGTTGTACAGGGTGGCCTGCATTCCACCCCCGCTGGCCCCCGACACCGTGTCGACTTGAATGGAGCCGTCCAGGTTGCGGGTGATGATGAAGTAGCTGCGCGGTTGAATGCCGAAAGACACCGTGTCCGTGCCGGCCAACCCATCGATGGTGTAGCGCCCGTTCTCCACAATGGTCCAGGTGTCGTCTCGTGAAGTACCGCGGTAGGTGGCCATGGCCGTCTCCTCTCAGGAATCTGTATGTAAGTGGGTTTGGCCGTTGGCGTCAATGGCTAGAAAGGGCAAACCGGTGGCGCGCAAAAAGGGCAGGGCAGCCTCTTCCTTCAGAAGGGCCAGCGTGCTGATGGCGCCGGCCGTCACGGCTTGCGGGGCCAGCACGCTCACCGACTGCCAGTGCCGCACCGGCCAACCGGTCTTGGGGTTCAGGATGTGGCAATAGCGCACGCCGTTGTGCTCAAAAAACCGCTCGTAATCACCGCTGGTGGCCAAGCCGCCGCCCTCAAGCGGCAGCGTGGCACTGAGTTGTCCGTCTAGGCGCGGATGCTGGATGCCAATTTGCCAAGGGCTGCCATCGGGTTTGGGGCCGAGCACCCGCATATCCCCTCCGAGGTTGACGTAGCCCGAGCGGGCGCCGCACTGCATCAGCAGAACGGCCGCTCGGTCGGCCGCGTACTCCTTGCCAAAGCCGCCAAAGTCGAGTTCCATGCCGACTTCGGGCAAACGCACCGAGTGCCCTTTGCGCTCCACACGCTCCCATCCAATGCGAGCCAGTAATGGCGGCAGTTCGTCCTCATGGGGCCGGCGCCCCGCCCGGAAATCCCAGGCTTGGCGCAAGACGCCTGAGGTGGGGTCAAAGAGCCCATCGCTGTCTTGCACGAGTGTGTCCGCGAACGTCAGCAGCGTCAGCGTCTCGTCGTCTGCCTCCACGGCTGCCCGCCCGGCTTGTCGATTGAGCTCGACGACCCAACTGCCCTCGCGATACCGTGAATACTTGTGTTCAATGCGCTGCACCTCTGCCGCGGCTTGCGCCATCCAAATCTGCGCGACCGCGGCCGCACACCCGCCCAGCACCATTTCGCCCCAGCCGCCCATCGCGGCGAAGCGATGGCGCTGCAGGTCTTCAGCAGGCAAGGGGAAGGCTGGACGCATGGCCATTCAGAAGGTGCGGGTCAGGCCCCATTGCCAGCTTCGAGCGGTGAGCGGGGCCAAATGCAGACTGCCCGGACCGCCCACGTGCCAGGCCCCGCGCTGCTCGTAGTGTTCGAATTTGAGGTCGGTGCCCCAGTCGGGGTTGATTTGCCAGCCCACTTTGAGCCCGGCGGTCACGGCACCGAAGGCCGACAGCCGTTGGTCCAGCGAACTGAAACGCCAGTCCTCCGGCGGTTGGGTGGCAAAGGGTGCCGCTGCCGGGTCTACTTCGACATAAAAGCGGGCGGCCGTCTGGCTGTAAAGGCGCAAGGCCGGCGTGAGACTCCACCCTCCGCCAAGGGACTTCTCCAGTTCCCAGCTCAGGGTGTGGGCCTGGATGCCAAAACTGTCGCGATAGAACCGATAAGCCAACCGCGACGTGCTTTCCCAGTCGGGCAGGTGATCGTTGCGGCGAACGAGCACCCGCGTGGCACGACGCTGTTCGGGGCGAACATCGAACAGCTTGTAAGGATCAGATAGAAAGCCCTCGGCGCGGTTGTGCCCCACGCTCAGTTGAACCAAGCTGCGGGGGGTGAGCACTTGGGTGATGCCCAGGTGCAGGTCGATCATCTGTTTCTTGCCACCCGCCAAACCCACAACGGCGGGTTGGATGTCGTCCCAACTGCGTCCGATGCCCCAGGCCAGGCTGCGGTTGCGATCCTCAGTGCTCCAGGTCCCCGACAGTGAGAGGCCTTGGGAGCGGTAGTCGGCTTCGTGCGAGGCCGCACCGGTTAGCGTCAGAGCGGCATTTTCGAACGCATGACTGAGGCTGAGGTCCCCAGCGCGGCGGGTGTCGCGCAAGGGGGTCAGGGCGCGGGTGTGAAACTGGGGCGAGGCCCCCGAGATCGCGTCATGGATGAAGGAGGCCCCCAGGCTCCACCGTCCGCCGATGGGGGTGGTGAGCTGAAAACTCGGGGCACGCACGGACACCCGGTCGGCCCCGGGCTGGCGATCGGCATAGTCCAGCACACGCACGCTCACCTGACCTTGTTCACTGGTCGGCTCTGCCGCAATGGGCAGCGCCGCGAGCAGTGCGGCAGCCGCGAGGATCCGATCCACTCCGCTCTTAGTTGCAGCCACAGCCCGAAGCCCCCACACCGGCGCGCCCGGAGGCACCTTCACGGCTGGCGTAGATGTGTTCCGCCAGACCGGCTTCTTGCGCATGGCCCTCCAGCGCCATGCTGCGCTGGGCCAAATGGCCCTTTTCCCACGCCTGAACCGGGACGACGCTGCATCCGGCGGACAGGATCGCCACGCCAACCAGCCCCGTTGTTCGCCGGACAATCTGATTCCACGTGCGCATGGTGGGCTCCGTAGTGGCAAGGCGTTCATCATCTCAAAACAGTGTTTCTGGTGTGTAAAAGCGAGATGAAGTCTGTCAATTTGTTTGGGTCTTTGAGCCTGGCGCCGGGCTTGACGCGCCGCAGCGCCCTGGCGCTCGGCGCTGCCTTGACCGGTTGCGCGACCCCCGCGCCCCCCGCCAAGGAGGCCGAGGGGTGGCAAGAGGTCCCCCTGCCGGGTAAGCGTCGTAATCAATACCGGCGGGTCCAGAAAGAGGGCCGGGTGGCTTGGGAAGCGCAGTCCGAGCGTGCGGCCAGCCTGTGGCGGCGCCCTGTGGCAGAAACCGAGGCGCACCCCACTTGGGTGAGCTTCTCGTGGTGGGTGGATCGGCTGCTGCCCGCCTCGGATGTCCGTGAGTCGGACCGTGAAGATGCCGTGGCCCGTGTCATCCTCGGCTTCGATGGGGATCGCGATCGGCTCAGTGCGCGCAATCGGGGGCTCTTTGACTTGGCGGAGTTGCTGACGGGCGAGGCGCCGCCCTTCGCCACGCTGATGTACGTCTGGGACCGCGAGGCGCCGCTCGACTCGGTGGTGGTCAATGGTCGCAGTGACCGCATCCGAAAAATCGTGGTCGACAGCGGGTCGGCTCAATTGGGCCGGTGGCGGGACCACCGCCGTGACGTGGTGACGGATTTCGAACGGGCCTACGGCGAGGCTCCCGGCCCCCTGCGTTTTGTGGCGGTGATGTCCGACAGCGACAACACCCAGGGTCGAGTTCGAGCTTGGTACGGTCCGGTTCGCTGGGGCGTTTAAGTTGCCCTGAACGAAGCGACTCGCAGCGGCGTGGCTTTATTGCACCCGGTCCGCGAGCGCCATCCACACCGGGTTGAGACGTCCAGACAGCGCGGGCAGACTGCCCAACTCGGTGCGACTTTCGGTGGGTGAGTGGAAGTCACTGCCGCGTGAGGCGAGGAGGCCAAACTCCAACGCCATGTCGGCATAGCGGAGCATCTCCGCCTCGGAGTGGCTGCCGGTCACGACCTCTACGCCCAGGCCACCATGGGCCTTGAACTCGCTGAAGAGGGCGAATTCTTCGGTCGGTGTGAAGTCATAACGGGCCGGATGTGCAATGACGGCCAGCCCCCCGGACTCTCGAATCCAGCGGATGGCATCGCCGAGCGCCGCCCACCGGTGGGGCACGAAGCCCGGTTTGCCCTCTTTGAGAAAACGCCGGAACACCTCCCCCACATCGCTGCAGTGGCCGCTTTCCACCAGGAAGCGGGCAAAGTGGGTGCGCGAGATGAGCTCTGGGTTGCCCACGTGTTTGAGTGCGCCTTCAAAGGCGCCCGGAATACCGACCGCGGCCAAACTGGCGGCCATGTCGCGCGCCCGCCGCTCGCGGCCCCCGCGGGTTTGGCGCAGGCCTTCGATGAGTCGGGGATCGGTTTCATCCACGCCCAGGCCGACGATGTGGACGACTTGGCCCGCAAAGCTGACCGAGATCTCCACGCCCGCCAAGAACCCCATGCCCAGCGCCTGGGCTGCGGTGCGGGCTTGTCCGATACCCGCCACTTCGTCGTGATCGGTGAGTGCCCAGACCTCGACGCCGTTCAGGGCCGCTCGCTCTGCCAGTGATGGGGGGCTCAACGTGCCATCGCTGAAGGTGGAGTGGCAGTGCAGGTCGGCGTTGGTCAGGGCGTGAAGCGCAGGCATCTGCGAATTATCAAAGGGTCAGCGGGCAGGATTTCACGACCTCCGTCCAAGGAAGGAGACTGCGCCGCACTACAGTCTTGGGCGCTCAGAGTAGAGGAAACGATGCGAGATCTCAGCATTCGCTTGCGGTTGTGGTCGGTGATTGCGGCTTTTGCCGTGGTGATCTTGATTGGTTCGGCGATGGGCCTGACCGGCACCTATTTGGGAACGGCCTCCACGGCCGAGATCTACCAGGAGCGGACGTTGCCCATGGCCGCGGTCGCCCGACAGCAAGCTGCGGCCTTGGAGGCCCAATCGCAGCTTCAGACTGCACTCGAGCGCCCGGACGCTGCCTCGGGCTTTGAGACGGCCCTGGCTGGACTGGAAGCGTCCACCAAGGGCGTGAAGCTGCCCCCCAGCCTGACATCGGCCCATGAGCGGCTGCACCGAGAAGGCGCTGAACCTCTCAAGGCCGCCCTCAAGGCCGGGGATGCAGACGGTGCCCGGGCCGCGGCTTCGGGCCCCTGGGCCTCGGCGCTTGCCGGTCTGCGCGAGCAGCAATCTCAGGCCAGTCAGCGCTGGGCGGCCGAGGCCAAGGCCACGCAAGACCTTGCGCAGTGGCGGTTCCGCACCATGGTGTGGGTGGTGGTCGTGGGGGTCGCGATCGCATTCGCTGCGGTGGGCTGGTACGGCCGGTGGCTCTTGCAGTCCATTACCAAGCCTCTGAATCAAGCGGTTCGCTTGGCCGAAGCGGTGGCCGCCGGTGACCTGACGACGGAAGTTGACAGCCGGGGCCGCAACGAAGTCGCGCAACTGATGCAAGCCCTGGAGCGCATGAACGCCAATTTGGGCCACATCGTGTCGCAAGTGCGCCAAGTTGCCGACAGCATCGCCACTGGTTCGTCGGAAATTGCCAGCGGCAATGCCGACCTGTCGCAGCGCACCGAGGCGCAGGCCAGCAACCTTCAGCAGACCGCTTCCGCGATGGAGGAGTTGCAAGGGACCGTGCGTCAGAACGCGCAAGCTTCGAATCAAGCCAACTCGCTGGCGGGCAGCGCCCGCAGTGCGGCGACGGAAGGTGGGGCACTCATGGCGCGAGTTGTGGACACCATGCAGGGCATCACCCAGAGCTCGCGAAAGATCGCGGACATCGTGGGTCTGATTGATGGCGTGGCCTTCCAGACCAACATCCTGGCGCTGAACGCGGCCGTCGAGGCGGCCCGTGCGGGCGAGGCCGGGCGCGGTTTTGCCGTGGTGGCCGGTGAGGTGCGCATGCTGGCGCAGCGCTCCGCTGAAGCGGCGCGCGAAATCAAGACCCTGATCGAGCAGTCCGTGGAGACCGTGGAATCGGGCAGTCAGCAGGTGAACGAAGCCGGCCGCTCCATGGGTGACATCGTGCAGCGCGTTCAACAGGTGGGCGATTTGATTGGCGAAATCAGCGTGGCCTCTCACGAACAAAACCAAGGCATTGAGCGGGTCAGTGCCTCGGTGGTGGAGCTGGATCAGGTCACCCAAGCCAATGCGGCCTTGGTGGAAGAAAGCGCGGCCGCCGCCGAAAGCCTGCGCAACCAGGCGGGCCAGTTGGTGGCGCTGGTCAGCGCGTTCAAAGTTCGAACCTAGTCGGTCTCGGCCTCGATCAACAACTGCAGTCGCGTCTGACCCTGGTAGGTGTTGCGGCTGAGGCGGTACGCCAAGCGAGGGTGGCGCGTTGACAGGGGGTCATCTCGACGGAACCACATGGCGTCCCATTCGGTGGCGCCGGAGGGGACGCGCAAACGAAGCTTGAGGTGACCACTGCCGACAACCCGTTGGTCGCGCACCTCAAAGTGATCGAGGAACAAGGGGGGCTCAAACCCTTGCCCCCAGACCTGTTGCTCCAGAGTCTCCGTCAGCGCAAGCGTTAACTCGTCCGCAGCAAGCCCGCCGTCGTGCAGCAGTTCCCGCTGCAACTGAGGGGGTGTAAGCCAGGCCTCGGCCACGGTCATCAGCGCGGCGCCCAGACGGGCCACACCTTCAGGTCCGCATTGCAGCGTGCATCCTGCGGCCATGGCGTGCCCGCCAAACTTGGCGAGCAATTCGGGCTCCTGCTTGGCCACCCAGTCCAACGCATCCCGAAGATGAAAGCCCGGGATGGAGCGCCCCGAACCCTTGATGCGTCCATCGGCGCCCCGCGCGAAGACAAAGCAGGGCCGGTGCAGTGCGTCCTTGAGTCGACCCGCCAGGATGCCCACGACGCCCTCATGAAACGCTTCATCAAACAGCGCCAAGGCGGGTGGTGGCGGGCCCACCGGCAAGACCCGAGCCAGCAGGGCTTGCGCCTGTTCTTGCATCTGGGATTCCACGGCTCGCCGTTCGCCATTGATATGGTCCAACTGCAGGGCCAGGTCATGGGCGCGTTGTGGATCGTCGGTGCGTAGACACTCAATGCCCAGGCGCATGTCGGCCAGCCGGCCAGCCGCATTGATCCGTGGGCCCAATGCAAACCCAAAGTCTTGGCTGCTGGCTTGTCGAGCGTCTCGTCCGGCCACTTGAAAAAGGGCGCGCAAGCCCGGCTGCATCTGTCCTGCACGGATGCGGCGCAATCCCTGGGCCACCAGGCGCCGGTTGTTGGCGTCCAGGCGCACCACATCGGCGACCGTTCCCAGGGCCACCAAATCCAGAAGGCCATCCAGCTTGGGCTGCTCACCCGAAGACCAGACGCCTCGGTTTCGCAGCGCGGCGCGCAAGGCCAGCAGCAAGTAGAAGGCCACACCCACCCCGGCCAAGGCTTTACTGGGAAAGTCGCAGTCGGGCTGGTTGGGGTTGACGATGGCGTCAGCAGCAGGGAGTTGAATCAGCCCGGCCGCGTCCACCGCACACAGGTGGTGGTCGGTCACGATAACAACGAGCCCATGACCCTTGGCGTAAGCCACGCCCTCCAAACTGGCGATGCCGTTGTCCACCGTGATCAGCACGTCGGCTCCTTGCGCCAGGGCTAGGTCGACGATGCTGGGCGTTAGACCATAGCCATGCACTGCGCGGTCGGGTACGACGTAATCCAAGGATTCGGACGGCGCGCCAAGCAGGGCCAGGCCGCGAAGCAAGGTGGCGCACGCGGTCGCGCCGTCACAGTCATAGTCCGCCACCACACAGAGGCGGCGTTGCTCCTGAATGGCAGTGGCGAGCAGGTCGGCCGCCTTGGCAATCCCTTTGAGCTGGTCCGGTCGATGAAGTTGGGCCAGTTCTGGATTCAGTTCGGCGGCGTCGCGTACCCCGCGTGCGGCGAAAAGCCGCGCCAGCAGCGGCGGGACGCCCTGCTGCTCTAAGGCCCACGCGGCGCGGGGCTGGGATTCACGCGCCCGAACGCGGAGGCGGTGCGTGCTCATGGGTTGTGTACCTCCAAGGCCTCAACTTGGCTTTGTGCCCAAGTCGCCGGTCGTTGGGGCCACCCCAAACGGGCCAAACCCCGCCGCCACGCCGAACCCGGTATCCAGCTGTGGGCGCGTGCGCCTCCTGCCAGGGTTAGCTGGACGGTCTGGCCAGCCCGCCAGGCCGATTCCAGCTCGGCGATCGGCCCTGCATCCAGTTCGTCACCGGGACAGGGGTCGACCCAGAGCCGCGCCTCGGGGGGCAGCGGGGCCGGTGAGCCCACCTCAGGGCTGACGCCCCACATCCAGAGCGAATGAATGGCCTGGTCCCCCCGCTCAATGCGACTTTGATTTATGGGGTGCTGGTGCAGACTCATCTGGATTTCGTTCTGCAGGCGACGCAACCAGCGCTCTTGTGGAAGCCACGGGGTCAAGGCTCGATGTTGAATTCGCTCGAGGCTCGCGACCCTCAAGTCAGCCAGTTGGGCATGCCCCACCAAAAATTCCCCTTGGCCGAGGGGCTCGAGTCTCCATCCCGCTCCCTCCGTGAACAGGGGGGCGATCACGGCCAAGAGTGCGTGGGCGTCTTCGGAAGAGAGAGCGGGCAGAGCATGGGCGTGGGCTTGTTGGGCGTCCAACTCCAAGTGAAGCGGGGAAAGAACGGCCCAGGGTCCTTGCCCATGCAGCCCGCGCTCTGAAGCCAACCAGCCCGCGGGTGAGGGTTCGGGGACGCCCCGGAGGTGGGCCACCACGCGCTCAAAGGGGGTGTACAACGCTTCAGCCTCCCCGCCCACTTCGGTGCTCAGACGGCTCCACTGGGTTAATAGACGCGTCAAACGAGGACCGGGCGTCAGCCCGGGGGCACAGGCAATCAGGCAATGCATGGGGGGATTATCCGAAGCCAGCGCCTGCGACAATCGCGCCCCTTCATCTGTCCCTGTGGCCCTGCCTCCATGACCCTGACGTTCATCCTGCTTGCGACCCTGATTGGTGGCGTGTTGTCAGTGCTGGTCGCGGCCGGGTTGTCAACGGCGTTGCTGTCGCGTGTGGTGCCGCACCTGGTGAGCCTGTCGACTGGCGTGCTGCTGGGGACCGCGCTGGGCCACGTCTTGCCGGAAGCCTTTGAAGGCGCAGCCTCCACCCATGCGCTGTTTTTGACCTTGCTGGGCGGCTTGCTGTTCTTTTTCTTGCTGGAAAAGGTGGAGTTGTACCGTCACACCCACCACCACGAAGGGGATGGTCATGCGCATCACCATCACTTCGACCGAGACCAAGCGGGGCGCGGTGGCTTGGCGGTGCTGGTGGGTGACAGCGTGCACAACTTCTGCGATGGGGTCTTGATCGCCGCGGCGTTCCTGACCGACCCTCATTTGGGCTGGATGACCGCCTTGGCCGCCATCGCTCATGAAATTCCCCAGGAAGTGGGGGACTACTTGGTGCTGCTGAACGCCGGGTTCACGCGGGCGCGGGCGCTGGCCTACAACTTGTTGTCGGGGCTTGCGGCCGTGCTGGGTGGCGTGTTGGGTTACTACCTGATCCAGCCGTTTTCGGCGCTGTTGCCCTACCTGATGGTGGTGGCCGCCTCCTGCTTTGTCTATGTGGCCGTGGCCGACTTGATTCCCCAGTTGCAACGCCGCCTGCCGTGGCGCGCCACCGCCTCGCAGTTGCTCTGGCTGGCTGTGGGCTTGGCGGCGACGTTCGCCCTGCCAAATGGTCACTGAGGGCCACTGAGGGCCGCCCAGCCGGGGTGGCGTAACGCGTGCCTTAGCGCACGACCAGCACTGGAATCTTGCTGTGCGTGAGGACCTTTTGGGTTTCACTGCCCAGAAGGAGGGCGGAAACGCCGCGGCGACCGTGGCTGGCCATGACGATCAGGTCGGCCTTGAGGCGCTCAGCATGGTCGACGATGGAACGCCACGGCTGGGTGCCTTCGACGCTGCTGGATTCACAGCGCACGCCGGCGGCCATCGCCACGCGCTGGACCTCCAGCAAACGCTCGTTGGCGACGCGCAACTCCGCATCCAGGTGCTCTTGCGGGCTGATGGGCTGGGTTTCAGCCAGGGGGCTGTAGGGATAGGGCTCGGTGACCGTGAGCGCATACAACTGGCTACCCAAGCGTTGCGCCAATTCCACTGCCTGCTGAACCGCCAAGGCCGTGATTTCCGAACCATCCGTTGTAACCAAAATGCGTGCGTACATAGGCCAATCCTCCAGTGAGCCGGCGCAGTGTGCCGCGTGAGTTGACCGCGCGCTTTGCGGTTCGTCAACCCATCGCTACGGGCCGCCGCGGGTCCCGGCACCACTCACTCCAGGAGCCGGGGTAGAGCACGCCCTCGCCCAGCCCGGCGAGGGCTTGACTGAAGAGGTTGTGGCAAGCGGTCACGCCCGATCCGCACTGGTGCACGGTGGCGCCGTTCACCGCCCCGTGCTGCACCCATTCGGCTCGCAGCTGTGCGGCGGGCTTGAAGCGACCATCGGCCTGCAAGTTCAGACCGAAGGGGCGATTCACGGCCCCCGGGATGTGCCCCGGTTGTGCGTCCAAGGGTTCCACTTCACCTCGGTAGCGCTCTGGCCCCCGGGCATCGACAAGCAGCACGGCACCCAGTTGCGCTTGCACCTGGTCGGCCGTCGTCGTTCGCATGCCCTCAGGCGGCAAGCTGAGGGGCACGGGTGCGGCCTGCGGCATGGCAGTCTCCCGCGCGGAATCACCGCCGGCGGCCAGCCAGGCCCCCCACCCGCCATTGAGCAGCTGGATCTGGGTTTCACCCAGCCACCGCAGCATCCACCAGAGTCGCGCGGCATACATCCCGCCTTGGGCGTCATAAGCCACGACCGGTCGACCCGGCTGCCAGCCCAAGCCGGCGAGGCGGGCCGCAAAGTCTTCGCGGGTGGGTAGTGGATGCCGTCCTCGGAAGTGGCCATCCACATCCTTGGGTCCGCTCAGGTCCTCATCCAGGTGCAGGTAAAAGGCGCCGGGGATGTGGCCCTGCGCAAAGGACTCCCGCCCACTGGCCGGGTTGCTTAACTCGAACCGACAGTCCAGGACCAAGGGGGGATGGGGCCCGCGCAGGGTTTCGCGCAGGGCGCTGGCTTCAATCAACACGGGCGTGAGGTCATTCATTGTGCAAATCCGAGGGCAGGGTGCGTGAAGTTTGCTGGGTCCTGAGGGCGGTGGCGGTCCACCCTGCGCCGATGATGAGGGCAATGCCCAGTGTCGCGATCCAACCGGGTTGTTCGCCAAACATCCACCAGCCGAGCAGGGCAGAAAACACGATGCCGCTGTAGTTCAAGCTGGCATTGACCAGCACTTTGCCGTGTGTGTAGGCGGAGGTCATGAGGATTTGCGCGACCGAGGCCGTCAGCCCCACTGCGGCCAGGAGTGCAAAACTCTCCAACGTCCAGGCGCGGAGCTCGGTCGTGGAGGGCACGATGCCCATGAGCGCGCCCCCGGCACCTGTGCCGGCCAGGGAAAAGTAAAACACCACGCGCAGCTCGGGCTCGCCGGCGCGCCCCAGGGCGGTTACCTGCAGGTAGGCCACGGCGGCCAGCACCCCCGAGGCGAGCCCGGCCAGGGCCCAAGGCCATTGATTGCGTTCAAACGTGGGCTGAAGGACCAAGGCCACGCCCACAAACCCCACCAGCACGGTGGCGAGCAGTCGCGGATCCAGGCGCGACGCACCCATCAACACAGCGCCACCGAGCAGAAAAAGCGCCATCCAAATGGCGCTCATTTGGTTGAGGGTCATCGCTGTGGCCAGGGGCAGGCCCGAGATGGCCCAAAACCACAAACACAGCGCGGCCACGCCAATGGTGCCGCGCCACAGGTGCATCCCGGGAAGCTTGGTGCGCAGGGGCACCCGCTGGTGCCGGGCCAGCGCAGCGATCAGGAGGACCCCGATGAGCCCGCGCCCCGCCACGATTTCTGCGGCGCTGAAATGCGCACTGGCCAGCTTGACGCACAAACCCATCAAGCTGAACAACAGCGTGGCCCCCAGCATGCGCAGCGCGCTGGAGGCCAGCAAAAAGCGCCCCGAAGGGCGCTGGTTGTTGGACGCGCGGTTCAAAGGGCCATCTTGGCGCGATACCACTCATGGAAGTGCTTCATGCCATCTTCCATGGGCGTCTGGTAGGGCCCCACTTCGTTGTCGCCCCGGGCAAAGAGGGCCTTGCGGCCGGCATCCATGCGCTCGCCGATCTCGTCGTCTTCGATGCAGGTTTCCATGTAGGCCGCTTGCTGGGCTTCCACGAATTCCCGTTCGAAGGCGGCAATTTCTTCGGGGTAGAAAAACTCCACCACGTTCAGCGTCTTTTCTGGGCCCATCGGGTACAGGTTGGAGACCACGAGCACATGGGGGTACCACTCGACCATGAGGGTCGGGTAGTAGGTCAACCAGATGGCGCCTTGCTGCGGCGGCTGGCCGCCCCGGAACTTCAGCAACTGGTCGTGCCACTGGCTGTACACCTTGGAGCCGGCCTTTCGACCCACAGCCAAGTTGGCATTGACGCCCACCGTTTGCACCGAGAACTCGCCACCCCACTGCCAAGCCAAGTCGTCGCAAGTGACGAAATTGCCCAAGCCGGGGTGGAACGGCCCCACGTGGTAGTCCTCCAGGTAGACCTCGATGAAGGTCTTCCAGTTGTAGTTGCAGGTGTGCATTTCGACTTTGTCGAGCACATAGCCGCTGAAGTCCAGATCCTTCAGCACCTGGAGCGAATTCAAGTCCGCGCCGATGTCGCGACCGTTGTCCTCAAACAGCAGGCCATTCCATTCCCGCAAGTTCCACTTGTTTAGGTTTAAACAAGGGTCTTCGGGAAAGTGCGGCGCGCCCACCAAATCACCCTGCAGTCCATAGGTCCAGCGGTGCAGCGGGCAAACGATGTTGGCGCCGCTGTTGCCTCGGCCTTTCAACATCACCGCCTGGCGGTGTCGGCAAATATTGGAAATCAGTTGGATGCCATCGTGTCCGCGCACGAGCGCGCGGCCTTCACCTTCCTGAGCCAAGGCGAAGTAATCCCCCACTTCGGGCACGGCCAACTTGTGCCCGACGTAACGGGGTCCAGGCCGGATGATGCGCTCCATCTCGCGCTCATACAGCGCTTGATCGAAGTAAGCAGAAACGTGAAGCTGAGTGGTGCTACTGTTTTTCAGCGCCCCGATGGCCAGGCTCAGATCCGACATGATCCAAGGGTTCCTCCAAGACACCCGTTCCGCGCGCAGTCTGCGCCGCTGAACGTACAAAACCCGGCAAAAGCCGGGCAGGCATGCCCGCTGGGAAGCGGCGGGCGGGACCGACGATTCTACCAATCCGGGGGAACCCGAGGGGCAGGGGGCCGGGAGGAGGCCTGTCTAACTGTGGGGCTGAGCCCCCGAACCTACAATCGCCCGCTTTTGTCTGAGTCTGGCTCGTTCATGCCCAAGAGCGTCAAGCCCACCCCCCCCGCGAGCTTTGAAGCGGCCCTGACCGAGTTGGAACAACTGGTCGGCAGTCTGGAGTCGGGGGCCCTGCCGCTGGATCAACTGCTAACCGGTTACCAACGCGGTTCGGACCTGCTTGCCTATTGTCGAGAACGCTTGGAGGCGGTCGAGCAGCAAGTCAAAGTGCTGGAAGACGGCAGCCTCAAGCCCTGGCGAGAGGAATCCGCATGAGCGCGGACTTTCAAACCTGGGCGCAAACGGAGCGGGCCCGATGTGAGCAGCTGCTGGATGCCTGGGTGCGTGCGGATGCACCGGCCGGGCTCGGTGAGGCCATGCGCTACGGGGTGCTGGGGGGCGGCAAGCGCCTGCGTCCCTTGCTCGCGCTGGCAGCCTGCGAGGCCGTGGGGGGCGACCGCGGTGCTGCGGAGCGAGCTGCTGTGGCGGTGGAACTCATCCATGCGTACTCCCTGATCCACGATGACATGCCCTGCATGGACAACGATGTGCTGCGCCGCGGCAAGCCGACGGTCCATGTCGCTTTCGGCGAGGCCCAGGCCATGCTCGCGGGCGACGCCATGCAGGCCCTGGCGTTCGAAGTGTTGACGCCCGAAACTGGCGTGGAGCCGGCACTGCAGGCCCAGCTCTGCCGCCTGCTGGCGCGAGCCTCGGGCTATGCCGGCATGGCGGGCGGTCAGGCCATCGATTTGGCGGCCACCGGCCAGACGCTCAATGAGGCGGAGTTGCAGGCCATGCACCGGCTCAAGACCGGCGCCCTGCTGGAGGCCAGCGTGCTCATGGGCGCTGCCTGTGGCCAGACCCCTGCGGCACAGTGGCAGGCGCTGCAAACCTACGGCCAGGCCTTGGGGCTGGCCTTCCAGGTGGTGGACGACATCTTGGACGTCACCCAAGACAGCGCCACGCTGGGCAAGACAGCTGGCAAGGATGGCGAGGCCAACAAACCGACGTATGTGAGTGTGCTCGGGCTGGAGGCGTCGCGCCGCTTTGCCGATCGACTGCACGCGCAGGCGCTCGAAGCCCTGGCGCGCACCCCGGATCTGGCGGTGCGCCGCCTGCGTGAGCTGGCCGATGTGGTCGTGGCGCGAGAACATTGAACATGGACAGCTTGCTCAACACCATTCACAGCCCGGCCGATTTGAAGGCCTTGAGCCGGGCCGACCTGCACCGCTTGGCCGACGAATTGCGCCAATACGTGGTCGATTCCGTTTCCAAGACGGGCGGTCACTTTTCGAGCAACCTCGGCACGGTCGAGCTGACGATTGCGCTGCACGCGGTGTTTGACACCCCGCGCGACCGCATCGTGTGGGACGTGGGCCACCAGACCTACCCGCACAAGATTCTGACCGGGCGGCGTGAGCGCATGCACACGCTGCGCCAGTTCGGGGGCTTGTCCGGCTTCCCGCGCCGGGATGAAAGCGAGTACGACACCTTTGGCACGGCACACAGCAGCACCAGCATTTCCGCCGCCCACGGCATGGCCATGGCGGCCAAGCTCAAGGGCGAGGAGCGCCGTGCGATTGCCGTGATCGGCGATGGGGCCATGACTGCGGGTATGGCCTTCGAAGCCTTGAACAACGCGGGCGTGGCCCATGGGGGCCTGATGGGCGATTTGCTCGTCATCCTCAACGACAACGACATGTCGATCAGCCCGCCGGTGGGGGCGCTGAACAAGTACCTCAGTCGTCTCATGAGCGGCCGGCTCTACGACGACGTGCGCGAAGGGGCCAAGGCGGTGCTGAAGAACACGCCGCTTTATGAGTTTGCGCGCCGCTTTGAAGAGCACACCAAGGGCATGTTTGTGCCCGGCACCATCTTTGAGGAGTTTGGCTTCAACTACGTCGGTCCGATCGACGGGCATGACCTTGACGCCTTGATCCCAACGCTGGAGAACCTCAAGCACCGCAAGGGCCCGCAGTTCCTGCACGTGATCACCAAGAAGGGTCAGGGCTACAAACTGGCCGAAGCCGACCCGGTGAAGTACCACGGCCCGTCGCCCTTTGACCCCGTGAAGGGCATCGAGGCGCCGGCCAAAGCGCCCAAGACCAGCTTCACCCAGGTTTTCGGCAGCTGGTTGTGCGATCAAGCCGAGGCCGACCCCCAATTGGTTGCCATCACCCCCGCCATGCGCGAGGGCTCCGGCATGGTGGAGTTTCACAAGCGCTACCCGACGCGCTACTTTGATGTGGGGATTGCCGAGCAGCACGCGGTGACCTTCGCCGCCGGCCTGGCCTGCGAGGGGCTCAAGCCCGTGGTGGCGATCTATTCAACCTTTCTGCAGCGGGCCTACGACCAACTCATCCACGATGTGGCGCTGCAGGATTTGGACGTTTTGTTCGCGCTGGATCGCGCGGGCCTGGTGGGGGCCGATGGGGCGACCCACGCCGGCAACTACGACATCGCCTTCACGCGTTGCATCCCGAAAATGGCCGTGCTGACCCCGGCCGACGAGCGGGAGTGCCGCCAATTGCTGTCCACGGGCTACCAACACCGCGGCCCGGTCACCGTACGCTACCCGCGCGGGGCCGGGTGCGGCGCCGACCCCGGCCGGGATCTCGCGGTCCTGCCCTGGGGCCGGGGCGAGCAGCGCCGTGCGGGCCAGGGCGGCATCGCGATCCTGGCGTTTGGCACCTTGCTCTACCCAGCGCTGCAGGCGGCTGAACGCCTGGATGCCACGGTGGCCAATATGCGGTTCGTGAAGCCACTGGACACCGAGCTGGTCGAGCAGCTGGCGCGTGAGCACCGTCTGCTCGTGACCGTCGAGGACGGCTGCGTGATGGGTGGCGCCGGCAGCGCGGTGCTGGAGCACCTGCAGCAGGTCGGCCTGACCGTGCCGGTGCTGCAGTTGGGCCTGCCCGATGCCTTCGTCGAACACGGGGACCCGGCGCTGCTGATGGCGCGCTGCGGCCTGGATGCCGAGGGGTTGGAGCGCCAGATCCGGGCGCGCTGGGCCCGTCTGAATGGATAAACGCTTGATGAGCCCGACGCCCTTGCACCATCCCATCCCCGACACGCAAAGCGAGCGCGATGAGCGCCACTTGGCCATTCAGCAGGTGGGCGTCAAACGCGTGCGCTTTCCGCTGCAGCTCAAACTGGGTGCCCAGATGCAGGGCACGGTGGGGGAATGGTCCCTGGATGTGGCCCTGCCCGCCGAGAAAAAGGGCACGCACATGTCGCGCTTCGTGGCATGGCTGGAAGCGGGGGCCGATTTGGCCTTCGATGCCGCCCTGCTGCGGGCCCGCCATGTCGACATGCTGAACCTCCTGGGGGCCGTCAGTGGGCGCAGCGAGGTGAGCTTCACGTTCTTCATCAAGAAGCGGGCGCCGGTGTCGGGCATTGAGAGCCGGCTGGACCACCAGGCGCGCTGGATCGTCGAGACCGATGCCCAAGGGCACACGCGGCTGTGGCAAGAAGTGGCGGTGCCGGTCAAGTCGCTGTGCCCTTGCTCCAAGGAAATCAGTGATTACGGCGCTCACAACCAGCGCTCGCTGGTCACGATTCGGGCGGAGCTGCTGGGGGACGACCTGCCGTTCGCGCAGCAGGTGCGTTTTGCCGAGGAGTCGGCCTCCAGCGAGTTGTGGCCGCTGCTCAAGCGCGCGGACGAGAAGTGGGTCACCGAGCGGGCCTACGAGAACCCCCGTTTTGTCGAAGACCTGGTGCGTGAAGTGGCGCTGCGCTTGAACAAAGAGCCCCGTATCGGGCACTACCGCGTTGAAGTGGAGAACTTCGAGTCGATTCACGCGCACTCGGCGTTTGCGGTCATCGAGCGCTGAGGGCAGGCCTCACTCGAATAGCCGCAAGTCGCGCACCTTGCCCACCAGCTGGGCCGCGCTGCTGACCTGCATCTTGCGCATCAGGTTCTCGCGGTGTTTGTCCACGGTCTTGGGCGAGAGGTGCAGGTGCTCGGCCATCTGCGCGTTGCTTTGACCTTCGCAAATCATCCGGGTGATTTGCAGCTCGCGGGGAGTGAGTGCCAATTGGGTGGTGTCGGCCGCCCTTTGTACGCCCGGCTCGATGACGTGCTCGCCGCGCAAGACGCGCTTGAGGGCTTCAATGAGGTCGGTGCCACTGCCGGCCTTGGGCAGCACCCCGTGGAGGCCCAGATCCACCAGCTGTCGCAACACCACCGGCGATTGCGCCCCGGTGAGGGCCACGATGCGCAGGGCGGGGTGGCGCTGCTTCAGCCAGGCCGCCAGGGCCGCGCTGTCGCCGCCGGGCATGTGGTAGTCCAGCAGCAGCAGGTCGGGTTGGTGTTCGGCCACCAGGGCTTGAAGGGTTTCCAGCGTGGCCGTCTCCGCCACAATTTGCCACCCGGGCTCCAGGCCCAGCAAGAGTTTGAGGCCCTCCCGAAACATGACATGGTCGTCCGCCAGCAGCAGTCGTACCGTCGCAGTGGGGGCGCTGGTGCGCGTCATCGTCATGCTGATGCTGGGGTTGGCGGGGGCGCTGGGATTCTATGGAGGATGGGCGCAGGCGGCCCCGCAGACAGGGGTCTGTACCGCAGCGCTTGAATCCCAAACCCTGGCGGCGTGCGGCCGCTCCGAGCGCCCAGAGTGGGGCGCGGTGCACGGGCGTTGGCTGCGTATTGACCTGGAGGCCCAGCAGGCCCTGGAGCGACGATTGGCGCTGGGGGTGCCGGACGTGGAGCACCTGGCCCTGTGGATCGAGCATCCCGGGGCGGCACCGCGCCGGCTCCTGGAGCTGGATGCCGGCGCGGCGTATTCGGACCGGCCCATCCAAGCCCCTCGGTTGGCGCTGCCCGTGCCCCTGCAGCCGGGCTTGCAGACCCTGTGGCTGAACTATCGGGTCCATGCCGAGGGGGTGCTGCAGCCGCGTCTACTCAGCCCCGATGCCGAACGGGCCCGACAAGGCCGGGTGGACCTGATCAACGGCCTGCTGTTCGGCGTGTTGTTGAGCCTGGCGGTGCTGGTGTTGGTGATGAGCCGGGTGGCGCCCGGGGCGGCGTACCGCGCCTATGGGGCCTATGGCCTGGTCTTGCTCACCGGTGTGGGGTCGCTCCTGCAGACCGAAGGGTATGCCTTCGCCGCGCTGTGGCCCCAGGCCGCGGGCTGGAACCAGGTGGCCCCGCGGGTCCTGGGCATGTTGGGTCTGGTGGCCCATGCCTTTTTTGCGCTGCGTTTCCTGCAGTTGCCCCGGTCGCAACCTCGAGTGGCTCTTGCCCATCAGGTCTGGATGGCGCTGGCCTTGCTGGCCTTGTACCCCGACGTTCACGACACCTGGGCTGTGGCCCTGGCGCTGGCCTATGTGCCCTTGGCGCTGGGGGCCGCCTGGCGGGCCTGGCGCCAGGGTCTCGCGGGGACGGCGCTCTACGGCCTGGGCGTTCTGAACCTCATGGTGTGGACCGTGGTGCTCTTTGGCCTGGGCGTGCTGGGGCGCAACCCGTTGCCGGCGCTGGACTTCATCGAGTTCCCCAAGATTGGTTTGGCGTTGGAAGCTGCGTTTCTGTCCGCGGCCCTGGTGCAGCGGGCGCGCGAGCAGGCCCAGCGCCTGGCCGAGCAGCGCATGCGCCGCCTAGCCGAGGCGGAGGAATTGGCCGAGGCGGAGTCGCAGCGCCGCGCCGCACTGGAGTTGGCGCAGCGGCAGGGCTTGCGCTTGGCTGGGGCCAGCCACGACATCTCGCAGCCTCTGGCGTCGCTGCGCTTTGCCATCGAGGCGCTCAAGCGGACCGACGCCCCGACGGCCATTGCCCAGCACCTGGACCGCACGGTGGCCTATGCCCAAACCCTGCTGGGCGATTTGATTGAGCAAACCCGGGCGGAGCTGCCACCCACGCCCGATCGGCTCTCGGTGGCGGCTTGGCTTGAGGAAGTGGCCGCGGGTCACCACGCCGCGGCGTCAGCCCGTGGCCTGCAGCTTCGGGTGCGCGCACCGGGTGGCAGCTTGCAGGGCTCGCAGCTCATCCTCGCGCGCATCTTGCACAACCTTGTGGGGAATGCCGTGCGCTACACCCAGCGCGGGGGCGTGCTCCTGGCCGCACGCCGGCGCAGCGGCGGCTGGTGGCTGCAGGTTTGGGACACCGGGCCCGGTCTGACGGCCGCGCAATTGGACCGACTGCAGCGCCCCTTTGAGCGGGGCGACACCGAACACCCGGGCTACGGCCTCGGGCTCTTCATCGTCAAGGGCTTGTGTGCGCAGTGCGGCTACGACTTCCAGGTGATCAGCCGCCCCGGGCGCGGTTCCCGGTTTGCAGTCTGGGTGCCGGACTGAGGCGACCAAGGGCAGCGATTCAACCCACGATTACGGTGGATACCGTATCGGCTTGAAGGGGGGTGATTTCTAGCATGGCTGCATGCTGAAACACCTTCTCCCCCACCCGGCCACGCTTTGGCGGGCCGCCCTTCACGTCAGCCATGGGGCACGCCATTGGCGCGCGCTGAGCTCGCAGCCGCGGCTGGACGTGGTTTTCATCACCAACGTGCGCGACGAGGCCGAGCGGCAGCGCTTTTTTGCCGTCCCGCAGCTGCGCGAGCAGCATGCCAGTGGGCCGCGGGTGTCCCTGCAGGGCATTGAGGCGCAAGTGCGCGGCTTCAACATCACAGCCGCCGAGCTGCTCACCCGCGACGGCCGCAAGTTGGCGCGTGAGCTGTTCATCGACTGCGTGCGCTGGGCGCAAGAGCAGGGGGCGCGCGTGGTGCTGCTGGCGGCCTCGACCAAACGGCTGTTCGGGCGGGATGGCGGCGAGCTCAAAGCGATGTTCCCGGAGCTGGTGTTCACCATCGGTGACAACGGCACGGCCTGGCTGCTGGCGCAGGATGCCGAACGGGCCCTGAAGCTGTGTGCTCAAGCGCGCCCCCGCATCCTCGTCGTGGCGCCTTATGGGATTCTGGGCCGCGCGGTTTCGGCCCACTTGGCCGGCCTGGGCCATGACGTCGTCGGGTGGGGCCCGACGGACAAGCTGCTGGCCGATTGGTCGGCTGAGAGCGGCCTGCCGGCCCGCAATCGCCTGGCGGACATCGGTCCCGTGGACTTGGTGATCACCTGCAGCCACAGCCCTGAAGCCCAGCTCACCGCCGAACGCCTGCGGGGCCTGCGCCGCGGTTCGGGCTCCCTGGTGGTGGTGGACGTGTCGGAGCCTGCCAATGTCGAGCCCGCGGCGCTGGCTGCTTGCCAGGACTGGGTGCTGCGGCAGGACGCGGGCAACGCGCACGCGGCGGGCTTGCGCTACGGCCTGGGCCCCTTGGGCTGGCGGCGCCTTCACCTGTCGCGTGGCACGGTGTTCGGCTGCTTCGCCGAAGCCATGGCGCTGCACCACACGATTTTCCGGCGTCATTCGAGCCTGGCCCTGCGCCGAGATTGGTTTGAGGTCTCGGCCTTCAATCAGTTTGTGGTGGCCGAAGCCTTTGCTGAGCTGGGCGTGGGCTTGCCCGCGCCGCATTGCTTTGGGCGCCCGCTGGGCCTGGAGCCGCGGCTGTCGGTGGCGGCATCCCCCTTGGCCCGCGCCTAAGGAGCTCAGTCCATGGCCCATTCTTTGTTTCAGTCGCGGCGCATGGCCGCCGTGCTCTGCGCCCTGGCTCTGTTGCTCACGGGTTTCTTCGCGGTGCTCAACCTGCGGGTGCCGTCGGCCGGCATCGTGCAGGACGCCCTGCTCGACACAGACAACCGCTACGCCCGCTGGGATGCCGAAGCGCGAGACCGCAGCTTCGTCAACCAGGGCGAAGCCCTCAGCCTGGTGCTGAGCTTTCCGCAGGGCATGGACCGGGCGGCCCTGGATCAGGTGCTGCGGCTGACCGACGAGGCCCAGGCCCTGTTCCCCGAGGGCAGGGTGTGGAGCCTGGCGCGCAACGCCGTCGACTACCAGGCCGACGGGGCCACGCTGCGCAGCGAACCTTGGCTCAGCGCGGCGCGCCTGGCCCGGACCGACTTTGACCTGGCGGCTTGGCGTGCCGGTGTTGCGGCCGACCGCAGCGTCCTCGGCACCCTGGTGGGTCCGGCGTTTGACCACACGCAGATCCTCGTGTTTCTGCCTGCCGACTATGACGAGCAGGGCGTGGTGGACCGGATCGCCGAGCACCTGGAGCAGCGCAGCATCTCCAAGCTGGAGTGGTTGCTCTGGAAGGGGGACATTCAACCGGTTGCCGCGTATGCCAATGTCTCCTTGGGCGGTTGGTCTGTGGCGCGCGGCTTGATGCACTACGCGCTGATTTCGGACGTGATGCGCTACTCCACGCTCGGCCTGCTGCTGGCCACGCTGGCGGCGGTGTTCTCGCTGGGGTCCTGGCGCCAGGCGCTGCAGGTCAGTGGCTTGATCCTGATTTCCTTTGTGGTGGCACGGGGCTCCATCACCTTGATGGCGGACTGGGGGCTGCGCTTCTGGGGGCACCCGGTGTATGAGCGCGTGTACTTCCTGCTCGTGATGTCGGCCTTGATCGTTTCGGGCTTGTCGCTGTTCGTCCGCGCGTTTGAGGCCTTCAACGAGCAATGGCGCGCGGACCCCGAGGCCGATGCCGCCGAACTCTGGCGCCGCGTGCGTCCGCAGCAGGCCCGCTTCAACGTGGTGATTGCCATTGCTGTGCTGAACTTCGCCACCCTGCCGCAAATTGGCATTCGGGGGCTGCTGGAGGTGGGCGTGCTCAGTGCCATCGGCTTGCTGACCCAGCGCTTGATGGTCTCGACCCTCCTGCCGGCGATGCATGTGTGGCTGGGCGGACGGCCGCAAGAGTTGGCGGGGCGCTGGCCCGGCATGCAGGCCTATCAACGGGCGGTCCGGCGGGTGCCGCGCATGGCTTACGCGCTGCTGCAGCGCCTGGGCCCGCAGCGGGGGCTGGCGCTGGCCCTCGGGCTCACGGGGCTGAGCCTGGCGGCGGCTCTGGGGGTGGTGGTGCACGATGCCCGTCACCCCGCCGAAGCCCGCTGGATTGCCGTGCAGGAGCGCCCCATCGACTACCTGCCCGGCACCATCGTGGACCGGGCCCGCCACCTGCTCAATCGCCCGGATGGCTTGGGCTTTGCCCGCCTGAACTTCCTGGCCCAGCCCAGCGGTGGCGGTGAGGTGACCGACCCGCAGTTTTTGGCCGATGTGGCCGCGCTGCAGCGCCGCATGGCCATGCTGCCGGGAGCCCTGCCGGTGCGTTCGGTGCTGGACAAGCTTGCCGAGGTGCAGGCCAAGACGGAGGGGCTACCCCTGGTGGGCGATGGGCTGGGTGCGTTGCCCGCCAGCACGGCGCAAGCCCACGAGCAGTTGCAACTGATTCGCTGGGACTTCGCCGACGCGGCCTTGGCGGACTATTTCTGGGCCCGCGATGGCGTGGTGGTCTTCGCCGCCCACGCGGCAGACAACTCGCGCGACCTGCGGCAGTTTGCCGACGCCGTGATGCAGCTGGCCCAGGCGGAGTTTCCGCGTCTGCGGGTGTTGCCCTTTGGGCGGTTGCACACCTATCACCAGACCGACGAGTACATCAGCCAAGGCAAGCCGCTGAACGTGCTGCTCTCGTTCCCGCTGGTGCTGGGCATTTGCTGGTTCTGGTTGGTGTGGGCTCAGCGAGGGGGCTCTGCCGGCTCGCAGCTGTCGCCTTGGCGCGGAGCGCTGGCGCTTTGCCTGCCGTTTGTGTTCGCCTACGCCCTGGTGATCGTGGTGATGGCCCTGTTTGGCTTGCCCTTGGACCAAGCCACGGCCTGCGCCACCGCCTTGGGCATCAACGCGGCGGTGGACTTCGGCTTTTACTTGCTGGAAGACTTCCGCCAAGCCCTGGCCCAGCGGGGGGATGCAGAGGCCGCGCTTCACGAGGCGCTGGCCGAGCGGGGGCAGGTCACGGTGATTGACGCCAAGCTCAACACCGTGTGCTTCAGCCTGCTGTTGATGTCCAGCTTTGTGCCCATCCAACGCCTCGGTCTTCTGCTCATCTTGCTGCTGTTGGCCTGCGCCTTTGGCGTGCTCTTCTTGATGACGGGCGTGCTGCGCCACTGCGTGCGTCGCCGCGCGTCCGCCCCCCAAACCCAACCGGAGCTGAGCGCATGAGCGGTCTTGTTTCCCTATCGACTGGCGGCACCAGCCGCCGCCAAGCGGTGCTGACCCTCGCCGTCTTGACGGGCCCTTGCGCCTGGGCCCGCGACGCGGACGATGCCCTGGGCACGGTGCGCGACCTGTGGGCGCGCTACCGCCTGGGTGTTGAGACCGAGCAGGAAACGGTGCGCGTGCGTGTTGAGCGGGAGGGGCAAGCGCCCGAGCTCAAGCGCTTGCAGCGCAGCCTGCGCTTTCGTCCCGATGGCGGCTTCATCGTGCTGGTTCGCTTCCTGGAGCCGGCGTTGGACAAGGGCCTGAGCCTGCTGATCGAACAGTCGCCCGGCAAGCCCGCGCTCATGGCGCTGCGCATGCCCAGTTGGCCGCAGGCCCGGCGTATCGCGGGGGATCGCGAGGCGCGCAGCTTCGGGGGCACGGACCTGACGTTTGAGGACAACCGTCAATTGCTGGGCGAGGCCGTGGCGGACTGGCAGTACCGCGCGCTGGAGGGCGGGCGCATCGAAGCCCAGCCGCGCGCGGGCACCGCCAGCGGTTATGGGCGTCGGGTGTTGCAGGTGACGGCCGAAGGGGGCTTGGCCCAAGTGGATTACTTCGACGCGGCGGGGCGCTGGCTCAAAACGCAGCGCCAGGACGGTCTTCAGGTGGGGCCGGGCGGGCGCTGGCGCGCGGACCGGGTGGTGGTGAGCGTGGCCGGCGGGCGAAGCCTGTTTGAGGTCGAGCAGCGCCAGTTTGGCTTGAACCTGACCGAGGCTTGGTTTCAGGCCCAGCTGGCCGCATGAACGCGCTGCGTTGGAGGCCTTGGGGGATGAGCGTCGCCCTGGCCTTGGGGCTCCCGGGTTCGGTGCTGGCTCAAGGACTCAGCGCTCCCCAGATGGAGGCGCTGGCCTTGTGGGCGCCGTCAGGCCAGCGCGAAGCGGGCCTGCGGGCCCAGTGGGAGTGGGAGACGAACGCGCAGGACGGGTCGAACCAGTCCTGGGTCCGCCAAGCCCGGCTGCGGGTGGATGCTCAGGCCCGGCAGGGGCAGGGGACGGGGCTGCGTTTGGGTGAAGTTTGGCTTCAGGGGGAAGCAGTCGGAGCTGGCGCGCCGAGAGCCGGCGGCTCGTGGCAGTGGCGACTGGGGCGGCAGGTGTGGGCCTGGGCCTTGACGGACACGGTCAGCCCTGGGGATCTCGTCAACCCGCGCGATGCCACCGACCCGACGCGCCCCGTGCACCGCGCCCTGTGGGGCGGCACCGTGCGCTGGCAGTCCGGGGCCGCCGAGCTGGAGGCGCTGCTGGCTCGCTCGGAGGCTGCACCGCTGCCCCACGGGGCCTGGGCGATGCCCCTTCCCCCCGGGCTGGTGTGGGCGCAACCGGCTTCGCCGGGCGGCTTGCTGGCCCTGCGCGCTCGCTGGCGCACGGCCGAAGGGGCCGAGTGGCGCTGGGTGGCCGCCCACGGGCCCAGCGTGGCGCCGGTCTTGAGCGCGACGCCCAATGGCTTGCAGGCGTGGCAGCCGCGCCAGCACAGCCTGGTGCTGCAGGCCCTGCGGCCGCTGGATGGCCAGAGCTTCATCCGGGCGGAACTGGCGCGCTTTTGGAAGGGGGCGAACGGCGAGTCGGGCGGGGCAGCGTTCACCCAGTGGGTGCTGAGCGTGGACCGCGAATGGGCCTGGGGTGAGGGCAGCGTTTACGGGCTCTTGCAGTGGCAGGACAGCCGCGGCGAGCGGTCGAGCCTCGGCCCCGACCTGCGCCGGGCTTTGGATGGCCAGTGGCTGGGGCGCCTGCAATGGCGCGGGGATGATGGGCGCCAACTGCAGTTGGAAGCCGTGGGGCGCCGCGGCGAGAGCCTGCTGCGGATTGCTTGGATTCAGTCCTGGGCGGGGCAGTGGGAAACCGAAGCGGGGTGGCAGGCTGTAGAGGGGCGCTCTGGGCAGTTCTGGCACGCCTGGGCGGTCAACGATGGCGCCTATGTGCGCCTGCGTTGGCGGGGCGCCTGAGGCGGCTCCTGGAGTGTCGCCCGCAGCGCCGCCTCAAACGGGGCGGCCAGCCGGTGGCGCGGGCGTTGCAGCGGGCGCAGGAGCGTCAAGCGAAAGGGCAAGGTCCAGTCCAAAGGCCGCGCGACCAGCTCCGGGCCGGCGCAGGCCCGTGCAGTGAACGGGTTGACGATGGACAGACCCAAGCCGGCCGCCACCAGGGCGCATACCGCTACCGCGCTGTGGGTTTGCAGCCGCAGCACGCGCGCGACGCCTGCGGCCGCAAACGCGGCGTCGATCTGACGCCGGTAGGGGTCGTCATCCGCCAAGCTGATGAAGGGTTGCCCCCCGAAGTCGGTCAGGCTCAGGCGCGCACGCTGGGCCAAGGGGTGGTGTGCCGGCAGCACGGCCAATTCCGCCGTTTCGGAGAGCGGCTCGCTTTCGCAGCCGGGCGGGGGCTGCACCTGTTCCGTGAGAGCCACATCAAAGCGTTGGGCGGCCATGGCCTCCACCAGAGACATGCCCTCGGCAGGTGTGAGGTCGACGTGCGCTTCGGGGTGCTCCAGGGCGAACCTTTTGAGCACTGCGGGCACCAGGGCGTGGGCCAGCGCGGGTTGGGCCAGCACCTGCAGGGGCTGGGCTTCGGCTTGCGCCAGCGCCAGGGCCCGCGATTGCACGGCCGCCAGCCCTTGGTAGTGCTGCTGCACTACTTCAAACAGGCTGTGGGCAGCGGCGGTGGCCCGCAATCGCCCCCCAGTGCGCTCAAAGAGGGCGTAGCCCAGTTGCTGCTCCATGCGGGCGAGCTCACGGCTGAGCGTGGGTTGGCTGCTGTTCAGGGCCTGGGCTGCGGCACTCACGCCCCCCGCTTGCATCAAGGCGCGAAACACGTCGATCTGGCGGTGGGTCATGGGCATGCTCTCAGCATATCCAAAATGGATTGACAGGCAAAAAATAAGTATTGGACTGAATGGATTGGGCGGCGCATGCTCGCAGCCATGAACACACTGGATCTCTCACCTCGCACCCTCCAGACCCTGGCCCACACCCATGGCACCCCGCTGTGGGTGATGGATGCCCCCACCATTCGACGGCAGGTCGAGCGGTTGCGGGCCTTTGACGCCATCCGCTACGCCCAAAAAGCCAATCCCAACACCCATGTGTTGCGCCTGATGCGCAGCCTGGGCGTCAAGGTGGATGCCGTCAGTCGAGGCGAAGCCCTGCGCGCGCTGGCCGCTGGCTACTGCGGAGGGGCCGCCCGCGCTCCGCTGGCGGAGGCCGCAGCGGCGGAGATCGTTTACACCGCCGACCTGCTCGACCGCGAAAGCCTGGACTTCGTGGTGCAGCAGGGCTTGGTGGTGAATTGCGGCTCCCTGGACATGCTGCATCAGCTCGGGGCGCGCAGCCCGGGCCACGCGGTCTGGCTGCGGCTGAACCCGGGTTTTGGCCACGGCCACAGCCGTAAAACCAACACCGGTGGGGAGGGCAGCAAGCACGGGATTTGGCACACCCAATTGGCTGAAGCCTTGGCGGTGATCCGAGCAACGGGCTTGCGCCTGTTGGGGCTGCACATGCACATCGGATCGGGGGTGGACTATGGCCATTTGGCGCAAGTCGGGGCCGCCATGCTGGCGGCGTTGACGGTGGTCCACGCGGCCGGGATGGACGTTCACGCCGTGTCTGCGGGCGGCGGCTTGTCCATTCCGTACCGCGCGGGCGACCCGGCGGTCGATACCGATCACTACTTTGCCTGCTGGGATGCACCCCGCCGCGCCGCGGAGGCCTTGTTTGGCCACCCGCTGCACCTGGAAATCGAGCCGGGCCGGTTCTTGGTGGCCGAGGCGGGGTGCCTGCTGACCGAGGTCCGCGCCGTCAAGCGTCAGGGCGCGGTGGACTATGTGCTGGTGGATGCCGGCTTTAACGAGTTGATGCGCCCGGCGATGTACGGCGCGCACCACGGCCTGCGTTTGATCCCGGCGGACGAGCGCAGCGCGGGCGCGCTCCAGCCCACTGTGGTGGCAGGTCCGCTCTGTGAAAGCGGCGATGTCTTCACGCAGGGTGAAGGCGGCGAGTTGCGCCCGCAACCCCTGCCGCCGGCGGTGGTGGGGGATCTGCTGGTGGTCGATCACACGGGGGCCTATGGCAGCGCCATGAGCAGCAACTACAACAGTCGCCCGCTGGCCGCCGAGGTGCTGGTGGACGGGGCGACGGCCCGACTCATCCGCCGTCGCCAAAGCGTGGAGGAGCTGCTGGCGCTGGAGGCGGTTTGATCGCCTTTTCCGATGGCGGTCATTTAATTAATCAAAACTAACGAGTGCGTGCAGTCGATACAGTTCACTCCATACCAACCCACCCCTGAGGAGTGATTCATGTCCCTGATCAACACCACCGTGGCCCCGTTCAAGGCCGATGCTTTCCACAACGGCCAGTTCGTGACCGTGTCCGACGAAAGCCTGAAGGGCAAGTGGTCGGTGCTGGTGTTCATGCCCGCAGCCTTCACCTTCAACTGCCCGACCGAAGTGGAAGACGCCGCTGAGCACTATGCCGAGTTCCAAAAGCTGGGCGCCGAGATCTACATCGTCACCACCGACACGCACTTCGCGCACAAGGTGTGGCACGAGACCAGCCCGGCCGTGGGCAAGGCCAAGTTCCCGCTGGTGGGTGACCCGACCCACGCGCTGACGAACGCCTTTGGCGTGCACATCCCGGAAGAAGGCTTGGCCTTGCGCGGCACCTTCGTGATCAACCCCGAAGGTCAGATCAAGACCGCCGAAGTGCACGACAACGCCATCGCCCGTGACATGAAGGAGACCCTGCGCAAACTCAAGGCCGCCCAGTTCGTCGCCACCCACCCCGGTCAAGTGTGCCCGGCCAAGTGGGACACGGGTGCCAAGACGATCACGCCCTCTCTCGACCTGGTCGGCAAGATCTAAAGCACGGATCAGCCGACTGCGCGGGCCGATCTTGGGCCTGCGGTGCTCGCCGTACGGGAGTACGGCTGTGCGCTGCAGAGCCAACCTCGACCCGCTCGCGACGGCTGCTCTCGCGCTTTTTCTGATGCTTTTGCTTTTGAATTTTCATCAGCACGCGGCCTCATGATTGGGGCTGCTGGCTGAGCTCGCCTCAACCGGACGCCCACCATGCTCGACGCCGCCCTGAAAACCCAGCTCCAGGCCTATCTGGAGCGCGTGACGCAGCCTTTTGAGATCGTCGCCACGCTCGACGACTCGGGCAGCAGCCAGGAGATGCTGGCGCTGCTGCAGGACATCGCTGCGATGTCCGACAAGATTCAGCTCCGCACCGACGGCCAGGACGCCCGGCGCCCCTCGTTCAGCTTGCAGCGCCAGGGCACGGCGATGAACCTGCGCTTTGCGGCGATTCCCCTGGGCCATGAGTTCACCTCTCTGGTGCTGGCGCTCCTGTGGGTGGGCGGGCATCCGCCCAAGGTGGCGCCTGCGGTGATTGAGCAGATCCAGGCCTTGGACGGCGACTATCGCTTCGAGGTCTATATGTCCCTGAGCTGCCACAACTGCCCGGATGTGGTGCAGGCGCTTAGCTTGATGGCGGTGCTGAACCCGCGGGTGCAGACCACCGTCATCGACGGCGCCCTGTACGAGGCCGAGGTCACGGCCCGCAACGTGATGGCCGTGCCCTGTGTCGTGCTCAATGGTGAGATCTGGGGCGCGGGCAAGATGGCGCTCGAAGAGATCGTGGCCAAGCTGGACA
Source organism: Inhella gelatinilytica (assembly GCF_016093295.1). Lineage (GTDB taxonomy): Bacteria > Pseudomonadota > Gammaproteobacteria > Burkholderiales > Burkholderiaceae_C > Inhella > Inhella gelatinilytica. The sequence goes on from NZ_JAEDAL010000002.1 coordinate 583,485, forward strand.
CCGGTGCCCAAGCCCGTGAGGCGGCCCTGCTCAGCGCCAAGGCCCCGTACGACGTGCTCATCGTGGGGGGCGGGCCCGCTGGCGCGGCGGCTGCGGTCTATGCCGCGCGCAAAGGCATTCGCACGGGGGTGGCGGCCGAGCGTTTCGGTGGCCAGGTCAACGACACGCTGGCGATCGAGAACTACATCTCGGTTCTGGAGACTGATGGCCCCAAGTTCGCGGCGGCGCTGGAAGCCCATGTCAAAGCCTATGACGTGGACGTCATGAACTTGCAGCGTGCCGACAAGCTGGTGCCCGCAGCCGAGCCTGGGGGCTTGATCGAGGTGCAACTCGCCAGCGGAGCGACGCTCAAGAGCAAGACGGTCATCCTCTCCACCGGTGCGCGCTGGCGCAATGTCAACGTGCCGGGCGAGCAGGAGTACAAAAATAAGGGGGTGGCTTACTGTCCGCACTGCGATGGCCCCTTGTTCAAGGGCAAGGATGTGGCCGTGATCGGGGGCGGCAACTCCGGCGTGGAGGCCGCCATCGACCTGGCCGGCGTCGTGCGTCACGTCACCGTGTTCGAGTTCATGCCGGAGCTCAAGGCCGATGCCGTGCTGGTCAAGAAGCTCAAGAGCCTGCCCAACGTCACCGTGCACACCCACGCGCAGACGATGGAGATCACCGGCGCGGACGGCAAGGTCAATGGCCTGCGCTACAAGGACCGCAAGACCGAGGCCGAGCACCTCGTGCCGCTGCAGGGGGTTTTCGTTCAGATCGGTCTGGTGCCCAACACCGAATGGCTCAAAGGCACGGTGGAACTGAGCCGATTTGGCGAAGTCGTCGTGGACGCCAAGGGGGCGACTTCGGTGCCCGGCGTGTTCGCTGCGGGGGACTGCACGACGGTGCCCTTCAAGCAAATCGTCATTGCGGCCGGTGACGGCGCCAAGGCAGCGCTGGGTGCGTTTGATGCGCTCATGCGGATGCCGGTGGGCACCTGAGGGTTCTGGAGCCCCCCAACTGGGGGCCACGGACTCCCCCTTTTGTGGGATGTCCGCGCAGTTACAAGCTGTTTCAATCGGTTCACGCAACACGCAGGGGGTTTGCATGAACGACTGGCAACTGGCGCCGCTGATGGCCGGACTGACGGTGGGGCTCGCTTTTGGTGGCGGTGTGGTGGCCCTCTGGGCGGAGCGGCGGCGCCGGGCTTGGCGGTCATTTGCCCAACGCGCCGAGCAGGCGCGTCAGCATTTGCTTCAGCAAAACACCCAAGCCCGCAAGCAAGTGGAATTGGTGCAAGCCGAGCTGAATGCGGCCCGCCACCTGTTGGCGGTCCACTCCGCGCAGACCGGTCAGTCGCGTTTCCCCGACGGCGCGGCGACCCCAGGGCGTACAGAGCCAGCCGGCCCCGTTATTGGGTACCTGCAAACGGATTTGGAGCGCAGCGCGGATGGGTTCGCCTCCACACAAGTCGTTTGGCGTGCGCATTGATGGGTGATGCGGAAGGCGGGCCGGACGTGGCCTCGCGTCCAGTGGCCCACCTAACATGCTCGCAATCCTGTTTTTCCATAGACTGCGCGCATGAAACCTTATGACATTGAGCTGCAACGACTGAAATCCATTCGCCATGACAAGGGCATGGTGGAGGTGAGCGTCGACGCCCTGGTGGCTGCGCGGCCGCTGCGCGACGAAGGCGCCTCGACGTCCGTGTTACGCCTGCCCGTGGAGCACGCCCGCACGCTGCTGATCTTGCTCAAGCAAAACCTCGCCGAATTGGACAAGCTCCAGCCGCGCAGCCGGCGTTCCGGCCGCGCCTGAGGCGCTCGGCCCCGGGCTGGCGGGCTTCAGCCCTCTGCGCGCCGGTGGTGGAACGACCCGCAGCCCAATTCCGCCAGCAAGCGGTCGATCGTGTCCTGATGGGGCACCTCGAGCAAGCGGCGCGGATAGCGGGGTGCGGCGCGGTCATCCACCCAGTGCCGGTTCCAGCCGCGGGTGGTGGCAATGAACTCCCGCGCAAAGTCTTCTCCCAGGTGCGGGAACTCTTCCAGGCAGGCCGTCAAGATGACGTCCAGGTACGACTGGGCGATGGGGCACTCGGGTGTGGGTTGGCCCGGATGGTCGGCCACATAGGCCATCACCGGCCCCGGGTGCGGTAAGGCCAGGGGTTGGTGCGTCTGCGGGTCCAGCACGGCCGATGGCGTCAGCGTGAAGCGTGTGTAGCCCGCCTCGCGCGCGTCCAGTCGCTCCAGTTGGGCCGGGCTGACGGCGAACACCACGCCGCTGCAGTCGCTCTCAGGAGCTACGCGCAGACTCACGGCCGTCATGCCGCGCACGGGAGCTGCCGTGCTCCATTCGCGCTGCACCCCGCGCACCCGCGCAGCGAAGGCCGCGCCATGCGGCCCGATGGTCAGCGCGCGACTGGCGGGCAGCAGCAGGCTGCCGTAGCCAAAGATCCAAGTCGTGGGCATGGCGCCGGGGGCTTCAGAGCTCCAAGGTCATGAACACGCTGTAGGGGTCCAAGGCGTAGTCCCCGAACGGTCCACATTCTTTGAATCCGGCGCTGGCGTAGAGCTGGTGGGCGGCTCCGAACGTCTCGGCGGGGCCGGTTTCCAAACTCAAACGCGTGTAGCCGCGCCGCCGGGCCTCGGCCACGATGTGGTTCAGCACCGCCCGGCCGGCGCCCTGGCGGCGCGCGGCGCTGGGCGTGCGCATGGATTTGATTTCTCCATGCTGAGCATCCAAAGCCTTGAGTGCGCCGCACCCCACGAGCACCCCGTCCACGCGGGCCGACCAAAACGTAATGTCCGGCCGCTTGAGCTTGCTCACGTCCAGCGCGTGCACGCTTTCGGGCGGAGAGAGTTCGTACATGTGACGCAAATGCTCTTCCAAGAGGGCGTAGACGTCGGGGCGGGCGGGGTCGTCGATCTCAATCTGCATGGGGCGGCGCTGGGCGGGGGTGTTGGGCGGCATTCTGATTCATCCACCAAAACGCCGCCGGCAGCACAAAGAGCGACAGCAGCGGGGCCGTCACCATGCCGCCCACCATGGGGGCGGCGATACGGCTCATGACCTCGGAGCCGGTGCCGCTGCCCAGCAGAATGGGCAGCAGGCCGGCCAGGATGACGGCCACCGTCATGGCCTTGGGGCGTACGCGCTGCACGGCGCCGTCCATGATGGCGTCGTGCAGGGCTTCCACGGTATGCAAGCCCTGGCGCTGCCGCTCCGCCCAGGCGTTCTTCAGGTAGAGCAGCATGATGACGCCGAACTCCGCCGCCACGCCGGCCAGGGCGATGAAACCCACCCCGGTGGCGATGGACTGGTGATAGCCGAGCAGGTAGAGGAACCAAAAGCCGCCCACCAGTGCGAAGGGCAGGGTCGCCATGATGAGCAGGGCCTCGCGGGCATTGCCAAAGCAGAGCACCAGGAGCACAAAGATGATGGCCAGCGTGGCCGGAACCACCACCTGGAGGCGGGCGTTGGCGCGCTCCAGGAACTCGAACTGGCCGGAGTAAGCCAGGCTCATGCCGGGCTCCAGCTGGACCTGCTCGGCCACAGCGCGGCGCAGGTCTTGCGCCACGGCGGCCAGGTCGCGCCCGCGCACGTCCACAAACACCCAGCCCGAAGGGCGGGCGTTTTCGCTCTTGATCATGGGCGGGCCGTCGGCCACGGCCACGCGCGCCACCGCGCCCAGGGTCAGGCGCTGGCCCATGTCGGTGAGCAGCGGCAGGTTGCGCACGCGCTCCTCGGTGTCGCGCCACTCACGCGGGTAGCGCACGCTGAGGGGAAAGCGGGCGCGGCCCTCTACCGTTTCGCCTGCCATCTCGCCGCCGATCAGGCTGGCCACCACCGAATGCACCTGGGCGACGCTCAGTCCGTAGCGGGCAGCCGCTGCGCGGTCCACGTCGATGTCCAGGTAGCGCCCGCCGGTCAAGCGTTCGGCCAGGGCCGAGCTCACGCCCGGCACGCCCTTGGCGACTTGCTCCACCCGCTGGGCCACGCGCTCGATGGCGGCGAGCCGGTCGCCCATCACCTTGACGCCAATGGGGCTCTTGATGCCGGTGGCCAGCATGTCGATGCGGTTGCGGATCGGGGGCACCCAGAGGTTGGCGAGCCCGGGCACCTTGACGGCCTGATCCAGCTCGTCGATCAGCTTCTCGGGCGTCATGCCCGGCCGCCATTCCTCCCGAGGTTTGAGCCGGATGGTGGTCTCAAACATCTCCAGCGGCGCGGGGTCGGTGGCGGTTTCGGCCCGGCCGGCCTTGCCGGAGACGCTGAGCACCTCGGGCACGGTTTTGATCATGCGGTTGGTCTGCTGCAAGAGCGCCGAGGCCTTCTGGGCCGACAGGCCGGGCAGGGCGGTGGGCATGTAGAGCAAGTCGCCCTCGTCCAGCGGTGGCAGGAATTCGCCCCCCAGGCGGGAGAGCGGCCACAGCAGGCTCAGCAGCACCAAGGCGGCCACGGCCAGCGTGGTCTTGGGCCAGTGCAGAACGGCCGTCAGCGCAGGGCGGTAGACCGCGATCAGGGCCCGGTTCAGCGGGTTGCGGCCCTCGTCGGGGATGCGCCCGCGAATCCAATACCCCATCAGCACCGGCACCAGGGTCACGGCCAGCCCAGCCGCCGCCGCCATGGCATAGGTCTTGGTGAAGGCCAGTGGGCCGAAGAGCCGCCCCTCCTGCGCCTGCAGAGTGAACACCGGCACGAAGGAGAGGGTGATGATGAGCAGCGAGAAAAAGAGCGCCGGGCCCACCTCCACGGCCGCGTCGCCCATCAAGCGCCAACGCGCCTCGCCCGCCAAAGTTTCGCCGGGGTGGCGGTGCTGCCAGGCTTCCAGGTGTTTGTGGGCGTTTTCAATCATCACCACCGCGGCGTCCACCATGGCGCCAATGGCGATGGCGATCCCGCCGAGCGACATGATGTTGGCGTTCAGGCCTTGGGCGTGCATGACGATGAAGGCCGCGCCGATGCCCAGCGGCAGCGAGACGATGGCCACAAAAGCCGAGCGCACATGCCACAGGAAGAGCGCGCACACGGCGGCCACGACCAGGAACTCCTCCACCAACTTGTTGCGCAGGTTGGCGATGGCGCGGTCGATGAGCTGGCTGCGGTCGTAGGTGGTCACCACCTCCACGCCGGCTGGCAGCGAGGGCTTGAGCTCGCTCAGCCGCGCCTGCACGGCGGCAATCGTGTCGCGAGCGTTTTTGCCCGAGCGCAGCAGCACCACGCCGCCCACGGCCTCGCCCTGGCCGTCCAGCTCGGCAATGCCGCGCCGCATCTCGGGGCCGTGTTGCACCGTGGCGATGTCGCCCAGCAGCACGGGGGCGCGGCCGGCGAGCTTGATCGGAATGCCGCGCACCTCGTCCAGGTTCTTCAAGTAGCCGCTGGCGCGCACCATGAGCTCGGTCTCGCCCAACTCCAACACGCCGCCGCCGGTTTCCTGGTTGGACTGGCGCAGGGCCTCTATGGCCTGTTCGTGGCTGACGCCCAGCGCGGCCATGCGCACCGGGTTCAGCACCACTTGGGTTTGGCGCACCATGCCACCCACGGTGGCGACCTCGGCCACATTGGGCAGGGCTTTGAGCTCGTAGCGCAGCCAGCTGTCTTGCAAGGCGCGCAGCTGGGCCAGGTCCAGCTGGCCGCTGCGGTCCACCAGCGCGTACTGGTAGACCCAGCCCACGCCTGTGGCATCGGGGCCGATGGCCGTGCGCGCTTGGGGCGGCAGGCGACCCTGGATTTGATTCAGTGTCTCCAGCACCCGGGAGCGGGCCCAGTACAGGTCGGTGCCGTCCTCAAACAGCACGTAGATGAAGCTGTCGCCAAAGAACGAGAACCCGCGCACGCTCTTGGCACCGGGGGTGGACATCAGCGTGGTGGCCAGCGGGTAGGTGACTTGGTTTTCCACCAACTGCGGCGCCTGGCCGGGCCAGGTGGTGCGCAGAATCACCTGCACGTCCGAGAGATCGGGCAGGGCGTCCACCGCCGTGTGGCGCACGGCCAGCACGCTCCAGGCCAGCAGGCCCACGGTGGCCAACAGCACCAAGAAGCGGTTGACGACGGACCAGCGAATGAGGGCGGCGATCATGGGTGGCCTCCTGGCGTGGTGGTGGCCTTGGGCTTTTCCAGCTTCTCCAGTTTTTGCACCGTGAGGCCGTCGTTGCCTTGGCTGACCTGGATGCGCACCTTGTCCCCCACCTTCAAGCCATGGGCCACATGGGCGTTGGCCAGCGGGAAGGGCATGGTCATGCCGCCCATCTTGAGCGTCGGGAACGGGCCGTGTGCGAGGGTGACTTCCAGACCGTCGAGGGCCTCGATCACGCCCTCGCTGGCGTGCAGCACGGGGCCCGCCGCACTGGCAGTTGCACGGGCGGGCGCGGCTTGAAGGCCGGCCAGATTGGCCTCGGAGTCGATCAAGAACTGTCCGCTGGCCACCACCTGCTGGCCGACGCCGAGCCCGCTGCGGATGCGGGTCAGGGGGCCCACTTCGCCCGCCAGCGTCACTTCGACGGGGCGGAAGCGGCCTTCGCCCTCGGACACCATCACCAGGGAGCGCTGGCCGGTGCGAATCACCGCCTCGGTGGGCACGGCGGGCAGGGCCTCACCGGCGCCCGCTGTCGATTGCACGTGCGCCTGGGCGGTGAAGCCCGGGCGCAGCTTGCCGCCGGGGTTGGGCAGCTCCACGCGGGCGCGCAGGCTGCGCGAGGCCTCGTCCAAGGCCGGTAGCAGGGACGTGACGGTGCCCTTGACGGGCTGGCCGGGCCGTGCGGTGAATTCCGCGTGCACGCTTTGCCCCACCTGAATCTGGGCCGCCTGGGCCTCGGGAACGGTCAGCTCCAGCCACACGCGGCCAAGGCCCTGGATTTTGGCCAGCGTGGCGCCCGCCATCAGGCTCATGCCGGCGCGCACGTCCAACTCTTGAATCAAGCCGCCGCGCGGGGCGCGCAGGGTGAGGCGGGCACGCACCTGGCCCGTTTGCTGCAGCTCGCGAATCTGCGTCTCGGGCAAGCCCGTGAGGCGCAGGCGGTTCAGCGCGGCTTCGGCCAACTCGGGCTGGGTGCGCAGGCTCAAAAACTCTTGCTGCGCGGCCGCCCATTCGGGCACCAACAGCTCGGCCAGGGGCTGGCCCTCGTGCACCACGTCGCCGGGCGCCAGCGGCCAGACCTTCTCCACAAACCCGGCCACGCGGGTCTGGACCACCGCGACGTCGCGCTGGTCAAAGCCCAGCGCCCCATGCAGCACCCACTCGGCTGCGGCGGGGGCGCTGGTGACGGGCGCGAGCCGCAGGCCCAGGTTTTGGCTCACGCGCGGGTCAATGCGCACGGTGCCGCCCTCGACCTCGTCGGCGTACTTGGGCACCAGCTCCATATCCATGAAAGGCGATCGGCCGGGCTTGTCGAACTTCGTCGCCGGGGCCATGGGGTCGTACCAGTACAGCACTTTGCGTTCAGTGCTGGCCGCTGCGGCGGGGGCTGTTGCGCTGGCACTGGGGTGATTGCCGCTGGGCTTGACCGACCAGCGACCGGCCAAAACGCCGGCACCGACCAGCGCCACAGCCAACAGGGTCAGGGGAAGGGGGTGGCGCATCATGGTTGGGCTCCAGTCCATTCGCGGGTCAGCATCAAGCGGGCTGCCCATTGGTCGCGCTCGCTCTCCAGAGCGAGGGCCTTGAGTTCGGCTTCCAAAAGCTCGCGGCGGGCGCTCAGTACCGCACGGAGTGGGCCGTTGCCGCTGCGGTAGGCATCCAAGGCGATCTGGCTGCGTTGCTGTGCGAGCGGCAGGGCCTCGTCGCGTTGGCGCCTGAGCGCAGTGTGGGCCCGCTGTTGCTCGGCCAGGCCCATGGCCAGCTCGGCCTCGTGTTCTCGCCGCATCGCGTCGAGGTCCGCTGCGGTGGCACGCAGCAGCGCTTCGCGGGCGCGCACTTGAGCATCCTGACGGTTGCGCGGGAAGAGGGGCAGGTCCAGGCTGACCATGATCGAAACCATGTCGTCATAGGCCGGCCCACGCTTTTGGAGGACGACTTCCACGCTCCAGTCGGGCTTGCGCATGGCGTCGGCCTCGCGCCGTTCGGCCTGGGCCTCGGCCTGCATCGCGCTGGCGGCCCGCAGCTCAGGGTGGTCGGCCAGGGTGCCGTGCAAGGTGTCGGCGTTTGGCGTCCACGTCGGCGGCGGGCCGGACAGTTCGGCGTCGGCGGCTGCTCCAATCCAGCGCTTGAGGGTAGCGTGGGCCACGGCGCGCTGGGCGTGCAGTTCGTCGCGCCGCTCAGCCAGCATCAAGGCTTCGCGCCTCGGCATGAGCGCGTCTTCCACCATCGCCCGACCGGCGGCCAGCTGCGCTTGCGTGGTTTGAAGCAGCAAGTGGTTCTCGGCTTCGAGCTTTTCCAGCGCGCTGAGCTGGCGTTCCAGGTGGTGGCGTTGCAACCACGCCAGGGCCACCTCGCGCTGGGCCAGGACGCGAGCCGATTGCAGTTCCGCCTGGGTCCGCAGGGTTTGGGCGTCGGCCCTGTCGCGCCAGGCGGCGCGCTTGGCGGCGTTGGGCAGTTCCTGCATGACGCCAATGCGGCGCATGGTCATGCTGTCGCGCGTCAAGGCGAAGCGATCCATGCCGTTGATCGGCAGGTTCTCGATGCCGAAGCGGAGCTGCGGGTCGGGCCGCTCGCCCGCACTGAGGGCTGCCGCGCGCGCGGCATCCAGGCGCGCTTGGGCGGCGATCAGCGTCGGGGGGTGGTGCAGGGCTTGTTCCAGCGCCTGGGCAAAGCTCAGGCCGGGGGAGGCCAGCGAAGACGCCCCGGCCTGGAGGGGGGCGAGCACGACGGCCGCGAGGGCATAGGAGGGCGCCCACCGCCACAAGCGGAGGCGCAAAAACGACAGGGGTGACATGGGAACTCCCGCAAACCGGCGTTCTCAGACGCCGACCGCCCGGCCGCTCAGGGCCTGGCACCAGACAAGGTTGGGGCTTAGGCGTGGCGCGGAGGGCGCCAAAGCGAAGACGGCGCGCCGTCGGTAGCCGCTTCAGGTCGTGGCTGAGGGACCCCATGCGCCGCAGGGGCGTGTGCCGCGGGACTCAACCCACTCGGCAGTGCGATTGGCGTGGCCGGGCACTTTTGGGCACAAGCACTCCTGCTCGCGTGGGCGCCGTCAGCGCAGCAATCGGGAACGGAGTCCGGCGCATCGACCGCCATGCCCGCGTCTTGGCTGTGCATGGGACAGGGGGCGGGAAGGACGTTCAACGCAGCCCAACTCGACGCGGGCAGGGCCAACATCAAGAGCCAGGTGAGGAGAACGCGTAGCAGCTTCACGCGCTAATTGGAAACCAAAAGTCTCGAGAGAGGAAGCGCTGGAGCGGGTGATGGGAATCGAACCCACGTATCAAGCTTGGGAAGCTGGCGTTCTACCATTGAACTACACCCGCGTGAGGCCGCGCATGTTACGGGAGTTTTGGCCGTTTTTGCCTGCGTGCGGCCAAATAGGCGGCCGTCGCCCCAGGTCAGGGCTTTGCGACACACTAGAGCCCCGCGTAGCTCTTGGATGCTTGCATGAAGACCCGCTCCGAACGACTCCAAGCCCTATGCGATGCACCGCCGCTTGACTTGGTGGTGGTCGGAGGCGGGGCGACGGGTGCCGGCGTGGCCCTGGACGCGGCAGCGCGCGGCTACGCCGTTGCCCTGCTGGAGGCGGATGATTTCGCCAAAGGGACGAGTTCCCGTGCGACCAAGTTGGTGCACGGCGGCGTCCGGTATCTGGCCCAGGGGCAGTTGGGTTTGGTGCGCGAGGCCCTGCGTGAGCGGCGAACCCTGCTGGCCAATGCGCCGCATCTGGCCAGCCCGTTGCGCTTTGTGCTGCCGGCCTACCGCCCCTGGCAAGTCCCTTTTTTTGGCCTGGGCTTGATGGCCTACGACCTGCTGGCCGGGCGCTCGGCCTTGGGGCGCACGCGATGGTTGGGCCGCACGGCAACCCAAAAGGCGTTGCCCGGAGTGAATCCCAACGGGCTGTGGGGGGGCATTCAGTATTGGGATGCGCAGTTTGACGATGCCCGGTTGGCCCTGGCACTGGCTCGCTCGGCTGAGCGGGCGGGCGCCTTGGTACTCAATCACTGCCCCGTGGAAGGGCTGCGTTGGCAGGCGGACAAAGTGGCGGGGGTGGTAGCGGTGGAGGCAGAGACCGGCTCGCGGTTGACGCTGAACACCCGATGCGTGATCAACGCCACCGGCGTGTGGGTCGACGACTTGCGCGAGCGCGACCATCAAGGCCGACCGCCCGAGCCCCTGGTTACGGTCAGCCAAGGCGTGCACTTGGTCGTCGATCGCCAATTTCTGCCGTCAGAGCAGGCCCTTTTGGTGCCCAAAACCGAGGATGGCCGGGTACTTTTTGCCGTGCCGTGGATGGGACGGGTGATCTTGGGCACCACCGACACGCCGCGCCGCGACAAGCCCTTGGAGCCGCAAGCGTTCGACGAGGAGATTGAGTTCATCTTGCGCGAAGCGGGGCGGGTCTTGGTGCACCCCCCCGGCCGCAGCGATGTCCTGAGCGTGTGGGCTGGTCTGAGACCGTTGGCTCGCCCCAATTCCGGTCCGGGCAACCCGACCGGAACGGGTGGCATCAGTCGCGAGCACCACATCGAAGTGCGACCCAGTGGCTTGGTCAGCGTGACGGGGGGCAAGTGGACCACCTATCGCGCGATGGCGGAAGACGTCCTGTCGGCGTGTATGGCGGGCGGTTGGCTCGACCGGCGCCCGGGGGGCGTGACCGCGCAGTGGCCGCTTGTCGGCGCGCAACCCTTGCAGCGCCCCTTGCACCAGATTCAGGGGCTGGCGCGCTATGGCAGCGAAATCGAGCAGGTGCAGTCCCTGCCTGGAGCGGATCGGTGGCTGCACCCCGAGTTGAGTGAGGCGATGGTGCGGTTTGCGGCGCGCTGGGAAATGGCCCGAACGGTCGAAGACGTGTTGGCTCGGCGGGTGCGCTTGCTCTTCTTGGATGCGCGTGCAGCGTTGGCGGTGGCAGAACCCGTTGCGGACTTGCTCCGGGAGGAAACCGGTGTCGATCCCCAGTTGGATGCATTTCGTGCCCTGGCACACGGCTATTGCCTTACGGATACCGTCGCACCCGAATGATGCTCGCCAGCTGACTCTTCGCTTCGACACCTCGATTGAATGGCCAAATGAACACACTGCACTGGGCTTGGCAGCGCATGCTGCGCGATATCCGATCGGGGGTGCTGAGGTTGCTTGCGCTGGGCATGGTGCTGGCCGTGGCCGCCGTGGCCTCGGTGACCTTGCTCACGGCCCGCATCGACGCCGGGATGGTCCGGGATGCCGCGCAGCTGCTGGGCGGCGATGTGGTGATCGCCAGTGATCAGCCTGTGCAGCCCGCGTGGCAGACCGAAGCGGCTGGTCTGGGGTTGGGGCAAACGGAGACCCTGGCCTTCCCGTCGATGGCCCGTGCTCGGGACGATCAGGGGGGGGCAACGCGTCTGGTGGCCGTGAAGGCGGTGGACCGCCAGTACCCCCTGCGGGGGAGGTTGCGTCTGGTTGACGGACGAACTGTGGGCGGGCCCGACCCCGGAACGGTCTGGGTGGATCCTGCGGTCCTGGACGCCCTGCAATTGCACGTGGGGGATCGAGTGGGCCTGGGGGACGTCGAGCTTCTCGTGGCCGGGGTGATCGAGCAGGAACCGGACCGAGGCGCCGGTTTCTTGAACTTTGCCCCCCGGGTGATGATGGCGCGTGCGGACGTGGCCGCTTCGAACCTGGTTCAGGCCAACAGCCGGGTGGGCTATCGGTGGGCCCTGGTGGCGTCGCTGGATCAAGCGGACACCTTGCGCAGCTGGCAGGCTGAGCTGAAAGCGCGATTGGAGCGGGGCGAATGGCGGGGCGCGCGGTTGGAGAATTTGGAAGGCGGACGGCCTGAACTGCAACAGGCGCTGGGTCGCGGCACCCAGTTTTTCGGTTTGGTGTCGCTGCTCGCCGCCCTGCTGGCGACGCTGGGCGTTGCACTGGCTGCGCGCGAGTACGCCCTGCAACAGGTCAATGAAAGTGCCCTGCTGCGGGTGCTGGGGCAAAGCAGTCGGACGTTGGCTTGGGCCTACACCCTGGAGTTGCTGCTGGTCGGCACCGCGGCGTGTCTGGTGGGGCTGCTCGCGGGGTGGCTGGCCCAACAGGGGTTGGTGCTGGCGCTCCGTGGATTGCTTCCAAGCGAGTTGCCGCTGGCGAATTGGCGCAGCGCGTTGTTGCCGATGGGTTTGGGGTTGACCGTCCTGCTGGCGTTTGGCTTGCCCCCGGTGTTGCGACTGGCCCGTGTGAGTCCCATGCAAATTTTGCGCCGTGGTCAAGGTTTGCGCACAACGCCGACAGCTGTCGGCGTGGCGGTGCTGGGCGGGGCGGGCTTTGTTGGCCTGCTGGCCGCTGTGGCGGGACAGAGAACCGTCGCGCTGGTGATTTTGGGTGGGTTCGCGATCGCACTGGGCGTGTTCGCAGCGGTGGCTGCGCTGGTGTGGCAGGGACTCAAACGGCTCGCCCGGTCCGCCAGCGGATCGGTCACGCTCCGTCTGGTCGCCCGGCAGGGGGCGGCCAGACCGGGCATGGCGCTGATGCAAGTGGCCGCATTGGGAACGGGCCTGCTGGCGCTGACGCTATTGGCCACGGTGCGGACGAACTTGATGGAAAGTTGGCGGGCCTCGGGTCCGAGTCTGGGGCCGGACCGTTTTGTCATCAATCTCCAGTCGGATCAGTTGCCGGCCTTTCGCCTGGCGCTGGAGTCGGCCGGTGTGAAACCCATCGACCTGGCGCCGACCTATCGTGGGCGCTTGGTGGCCATCAACGGAAAGGGCGTTTCGGACTGGAGGCTCCCGAACGAGCGCGGGCGCCGCTTGGCCGAGCGCGAGTTCAACCTGAGTCACGCCGCAGCGGTGCCAGAGCACAACCAGGCCCTCGAGGGGGCCTGGACGGGTGAGGGTCTCAGTGTGGAGGAGGGGCTTGCCCGGGATTTGGGGCTCAAGGTCGGCGATTGGCTCGCTTTTGACATGGCGGGAGAACGGGTCGAAGCGCAAGTCATCCAGTTTCGTCGGGTGGAGTGGTCCTCGATGCGGCTGAACTTTTTTGTGCTGTTTCAGCGCAGCCCCCAGCCCGAGCCTCCTACCACCTGGCTCGCGACGTTTCGAGCCCCGCCGGACCGCAGCCTGGATCGGCAGCTGGTGGCGGCATTCCCGAACCTGACGGTGGTGGATGTGTCGGCCCAGCTGGCCCAAGTCCAGACCGTGTTGGACCAAGTGACCTTGGCCATTGAAGGCCTGAGCTTGTTTACCCTCGCGGCAGGGGCGACGGTTTTGGTCGGGGCGCTGCGCGCCACGCGCGAGGCGAGGGTTCGGGACTTCGCCTTGATGCGTGCCATGGGCGCCAGCAATCGGCTCCTGCAGCGGGTTCAGCGGTTCGAATTGTTGGGGCTTGGGACGCTGGCTGGGGCGCTCGCGGGGGCGCTTTCGCTGGGGGTGAGCGCGGTACTGGCGACGACGGTCCTGGAGTTGAACTGGCGGCCCCAGTTGTGGATTCCTGTGGCCACTGCGGGGGCCGGCGCGCTGTTGGCCTGGGGGGTGGGCAGCTGGACGCTGCGCAGTGTTTTGCAGCGCCCTGTGGTCACCACGCTGCGCGCAGCGACGGTGGAGTGACCGACCGCGAGCGTCTGGCTAGCGGTGGCGTTGGCCCACCTTAAAAACGGAAATGATTTCGCTCAAGCGGTGGGCTTGCTCTTTCAGGCTTTCCGCCGCTGCGGCCGACTCCTCGACCAACGCGGCGTTTTGCTGCGTGGCTTGGTCCAGTTGCACCATGGTGGTGTTGACGCTGGCGATGCCGTGACTTTGCTCCCCCGCTGCGGCGGTAATTTCTCCAATGATGTCGGACACCCGCTGCACGCCGGAGACGATTTCCTCCATCGTCACGCCGGCCTCCTGAACCAGTTTGGAGCCCGCCTCGACCCGCTCGACACTGGCGCCTATCAAACTCTTGATTTCTTTGGCGGCTTCGGCAGAGCGGCCGGCCAGCGACCGCACTTCGCCGGCCACAACTGCAAAGCCGCGACCCTGCTCACCGGCTCGGGCGGCTTCGACCGCCGCATTGAGCGCCAAGATGTTGGTTTGGAAGGCGATGCCGTCGATCACGCCAATGATGTCGTGAATCTTGCGGGAACTGGTGTGGATGTCGTCCATGGTGGCGACCACCTGATTCACGACAGCGCCTCCCTTTTGAGCCGAGGTGGCCGCGGCACTGGCCAGCTGATTGGCCGTGGTGGCCGCGTCGGCCGTGTGTCGCACGGCGGCGGTCAGGCCATCCATGGACGAGGTGGCTTGCTGCAAATTCGAGGCCGTTTGTTCCGTGCGCCGCGACAGGTCCTGCGCGCCGGTGGCAATTTCGCTGGAGGCCACGCCCATTGACCCCGTGGCGCTGTGAACGTCCTGCAGGATGCCTTGAAGCTTGCCCACGAAGTCGTTGAAGCCTTGCGCAATGTGGGCCACTTCATCGTTGCCGCTGTCCGGCAGTCGACGGGTCAAATCTCCACCCCCAGCGGAGATGTCTTGCATGGCATCCCGCACCCGCTCGAGGCCCGTAAACAGACGGCGCACGACGCTGGCAATGAGGAAACCGGCCAACGCAATCATCACCACGGCCACGCCGATGGCCTTCCACAGCAGCGAGCGCAGCGGCGCCAAGGCTTCAGACGCATCGGCTGCCACAACCAGCGTCCACGGGGTCCCTGCAACCGGGGCGCTGCGAAACAACAGGGACTGATCTGCGCTGTGAGCTTCTAACCAACCCTGGTCGGCCCCTGCAGCTTTCAAGCCCGCGACGGTCAGCTCGGGCGCCACATTCGTCGCAGGTTGAAGAATCACTTTGGGATTGGCATGCGCCATGACCCGCCCGTCAGCTGCGACCAAGAAAGCGAAGCCAGACGGCGTGGGTCGAATGCCTTTGAGAATGGACACCACACCCGTCATGAATACATCGGACGCGATGACGGCCTTGGTTTCGGTGCCTTCTTTGACCGCGTAGGCGAAGGTGACGACGGGCTGCTGGGTGGCGGTATCCAGGTAGGGCTCGGTGAGGACCACCTCCGAAGCGGCGGCGGCGAGCTTGTACCAGGGGCGGGCGGTCGGGTCGAAATCGGCGGGCAGGTTTTCGTCCTTGTGCATCAGCATGCGCTTATCGGCGTGGCCGATGTAGGCGAAGTCCAAGCTGCCGGAGATGGCGGCCTGAACCAAGGGCGGGCGAGGGTTCTCTAAAGCCACCGCGGGCTGAAGTGACTTCAAGATATTGCCCTGCACCGTGGCCCAGCCGCCGATGGATTGGGCTTGCCCCCGAGCCACTTCATTCAGCCGCGCCAGGGTTTGGGCCTGCACATGGCTGCGGGCATCAAAGTAGCTGGCCAACGTGGCAGCCAAGAGGGCCAACAGCACGACACCGGTACACAAGGCGAGCAAACGCTTCTGCAAACTGGACTGCATCGAGAGTCTCCTGGCGTGCCGTTCACGCCCTGGGTTGGGGTGCTGGCGACTTAGAAGGTCTCCCAGTCGTCATCCGCAGGCGGTGGGGCCGGCCTGGCGGCCGGAGCGGGGGGGGGCTTGGGCGCAGCGGCCTTCGGCGCAGCGGCGGGACGAAGGGTGGGTGCGGGGGAGGGGGGGCGGGGGCTTGTGGCGCTGCCCGCCCCCGGGGTGGACTTGGGCGCCGGGGTGCGGGCCTTGGTCATTGCAGGGGGTTTGAGCGAGGGCGAGGGCGCCTTGATTGGGGAGGTACCCACGCCCTTGCTCATCCCGGGCGAATCGGTGCCCGTCCGGAAGATGGCAATGGCCTCCACCAAGCGTTGGGCCTGATCGCGCAGGCTTTCGGCGGCCGCAGCAGACTCCTCCACCAGGGCTGCGTTTTGCTGCGTCATCTGATCCAGTTGCACCACGGATTGATTGACCTGCGAAATGCCGTCGCTTTGTTCTGTGGAGGCGGCGGCAATATCGCCAATGATGTCCGAGACCCGCTGCACGCCAGAGACGATGTCATTCATGGCGGAACCGGCGTCTTGAACCAGCCGAGCCCCGGTTTCGACCTTTTCAACGCTGGTGTTAATCAGCGTCTTGATCTCTTTGGCGGCTTCGGCGCTGCGGCCGGCCAGGGTTCGGACCTCGCCAGCCACCACCGCAAAGCCCCGCCCTTGTTCGCCGGCGCGTGCGGCTTCGACCGCTGCGTTCAGCGCCAGGATGTTGGTTTGGAAGGCAATGCCGTCAATCACGCCAATGATGTCGCTGATCTTGCGCGAGCTGGCGCTGATTTCGTCCATGGTTTGCACCACCTGCCCCACCACCGACCCGCCCCGGGCGGCTGCGGTCGAGGTGTCGCTCACCAACTGTTGGGCCACCCGCGCCGAATCGGCGGTTTGCCGCACGGTGCCGGTCAGGTGCTCCATGGAACCGGCGGCCGCCTGCAGATTGGACGCGGTCTGTTCCGTGCGTTGGCTCAAGTCTTGGTTGCCGGTTGCGATTTCACGGCTGGCCACGCCGATGGAGTCGACTGAGTGGCGCACCGTGCCGATCGTGTTGGCCAGATGGGCGCGCATGGATTCAGTGTCTCGAATGAGCTGCCCGATTTCATCTTGACGGGAGCTGGTGACGGACTGAGACAGGTCGCCGTTGGAAACGGCGTCCATGGCGGCTGAGAGCTTGGCCATGGGCTGGGCCACCCAGCGGCTGACGAGCCAGAACAGGCCAAATCCGAGCGCGAGCGTGGCCGCCACCAAAAGTCCCCAGAACGGCAACAGGATGGACCAGTTCTGGGCCATGGCTTCGCTGCGTTTGACTTGGGCGACGACCAAGACGCCCGCGGCCTTGCTGGCGTGGGCAACGCCGAAATACCCGCCGCCGCCATGCCCCAGCATCTCGGGCAAATCATCAATAACGGTTTGGTGAGCCTCGGGGTCGATGGCTGCCAACGCCTTGGCCAGCGCGGGTGACACGTCGGCCACTTTCTTGCCGCGGGCTGTCGGGTGCGCGTAGAAGCGGGAATTGGCGGCATCCTGTGCGTTTTGTACGACCGCCACACCGCCGCTGTCGAAGAAGTGAATGTCTTTGACCATCTGGCCCAGGGCGTTGTTGAAAACGTCCAAATCAAACCCGACCGACAGGATGCCGATGACCTTGCCGTCTTCACCCTTGAGCGGCTCGTAGTGCACCATGAAGGCCCGGTCTTGCAGAAGTTCTGGTGCGGAATAGGCTTGACCCGCGAGCGCCGCTGCGCGGGCAGGGTGGGTTCCCAGGGCGCCGCCCAGTTCGCGTCCGCCGTCGGCCTTCTTGACCGAGGTCGTGATGCGAACGAAGTCATCCCCCTTGCGCACAAAGCCCTGCGCAACACCCCCTGTGGTGTTGGCAAATTTGTCCACCGCGCTGTAGTTCTCGTTCAGCTTGGGACCCCAATCGCGCAGTTCGCCCGTCTCTTCATTGAGCTGGAACTGCGGCCCGAATTCCTGACGGAATGAGCCATAGCTGCGCTTGACCAAGGCCCGGGCGGTGTCGTTGATGGCCGTGATGGTGTCTTCCATGGCCTGACCGCGATCGGACGCCCAGGTTTCGACGGCGCGGTTGGCATTGCGCATCAGCAGCAAGCTGAGCAGCACACTGGTCAAGAACAACACGGCGGCAACCGCACCGATGCCAATGAGGGTGACGCGTCGTGCGAGGGTGGATTGGGTGTTTGCCATACAGATCTAAAAAATCGGGGGCCCCAAGGCCCCCATATTCACTCCATGTGGAGATGGAGGCAAGTGTCAGGCGATGCTTTCCATCAGGCCCATGTCGGCGCTGCTCATCAAACCCTCGATGTCCATCAAGATCAGCATGCGATCGGTCACCGTGGCGATGCCGGTGATGTAGCTGGTGTTGACGGCGGCCGCCGTCATTTCGGGGGCGGGCCGTATCTGATCGCGGCTCAGTTCGAGCACATCGGACACCGAGTCCACCACCGCGCCCACCACCCGATTGCGCACATTCAGCACGATGACCACCGTGAACGCATTGACCTCGGCGCTGGCGCAATGCAGCTTGACGCGCAAGTCCACGATGGGAACGATGACCCCGCGCAGATTCACCACGCCCTTGATGAAATCGGGGGCGTTGGCGATCCGCGTGGGCTGTTCGTACGAACGGATTTCCTGAACCTTCAGGATGTCCATACCGTACTCTTCGGTACCCAGCCGGAAGGTGAGGTACTCACCGGTTGCGGCGAGGCGCGACTGTGCCGGTGCCGTCATGGCGTTGGCGGGAGCTTGCATCAAATTCATGGGGCACCCTGAGGGTTTGAGATTAGTGACGTGACTTGCGAACCAGGGCGCCGATGTCCAGGATCAAGGCCACTCGGCCATCCCCCATGATGGTGGCGCCCGAGACGTCGTGAACCTTGCGGTAGTTGGCCTCCAGGTTTTTCACCACGACCTGCTGCTGACCCAGCAACTCGTCCACCAGCAGGGCCACACGCCCCCCTTCGGCTTCGACCACGACCATGATGGTGGAAACATGCTCGAAGTCAAAGCGTGGAACGTCGAACACCTTCTCAAGTTCAATCACCGGCATGAACTCGTCCCGCACCTCGACCACGCGGCCAGAACCGGCCACTGTCTTGATGGTGTCGGCCTTGACTTGGAAGCTTTCGACAACCGAGGACAGCGGCAAGATGTATACCTCGTCTCCCACCCCCACGCTCATGCCGTCCATGATGGCCAAGGTCAGAGGCAGGCGCACCGAGACTTTCATCCCGTAGCCCTCGGCCGAGTCGATTTCGACATGCCCTCCCAGGGAGGTGATGTTCTTTTTCACCACATCCATGCCCACGCCTCGACCGGACACATCCGTGACTTGATCGGCCGTTGAAAAACCAGGCGCGAAGATGAGATTCCAGACGTCGGAATCGCTCATGCCCTCGTGCGCATCAATGCCCTTTTCCTGGGCTTTGCTGATCAGCTTCTGGCGGTTTAACCCCCGCCCATCATCGCGAACCTCGATGACGATGCTGCCGCCTTGGTGGCTGGCCACCAGGGTGATCGTGCCGTGTTCGGGCTTGCCTTTGGCCAGACGGTCCGCAGGCGATTCAATGCCGTGATCGCAACTGTTGCGCACCAAGTGGGTCAGCGGGTCGGTGATCTTCTCGACCAGGCTCTTGTCCAACTCGGTGGCTTCCCCTTGGGTGACCAGTTCCACTTTCTTGCCCAGCTTGGCGGCGAGGTCCCGCAGCATGCGGGGGAAACGGTTGAACACGACCGACATGGGAATCATGCGGATCGACATCACCGCTTCTTGGAGGTCGCGGGTGTTGCGCTCCAAGTCGGCCAGGCCCGAGGTGAGCTGCTGGTATAGCCCCGGGTCCACGTTGCGGCTGTTTTGCGCCAGCATGGCTTGGGTGATCACCAACTCACCCACCAGGTTGATGAGCTGGTCCACCTTTTCGATCGAGACCCGCAGCGTGCTTTGGTCGGTGCCGCCCGCGGCAGGCTTGGGGGCTGCGGCGGCGGGTTTGGCCGTCGGAACCACGGCCGTTGCTGGCTTGGCGGCTTCTGCTGCGGGGGCGGCCGCGGCTGCCGGGGCGGCCACTTCGGGCGCGCCCGGGGCATCGTCGAAAAATCCGTAGCCCAGATCTTCTTGCTTTTGCGGCTTTTCTTCTTTGGGCGCCCCCGGCGCCCCCGAATAAAAGCCGTAGCCGGGACCGATGGGACTCAACTTCACCTGTTCGCGCGCTACGTGGAAGGTGAACAGGTCCAGCAATTCGTTGTCGCTGCTGGTCGTGGTGACCTTGAAGCGTCGCATGCCGTCGGCGGCCTGACCGCCATCGAGCATTTCGATGGTCCCGAGGTCCGTGATTTCTTTGAACAACTCGACCAGGTTGTCGGCCTGAGCGGGATTGCTCAGCGGACCGACCACCAATTCCAGCTGTCTCGGGCCTCCCGCCGTCGGGGCCGCCGCGGGGGTGGGCGCGGCGGCCGGAGCCGCGGCAGGCGCTGCCCGGGGTGCGGGGGCGGGGGCCGCGCCGCCTTCCAATGTGCCCCCGTCGACCAGAGTGCGAATGGACGCGACGAGCCCCTCGCTTTCGACCGGCTCGCTGCTCGTGCCCGCATGACGGCCGAGCAGGCCCCGCAGGGCGTCACCCGACTGCAGCAGGATGTCCACCATCTGGGTGGTGGGCTGCAACTCATGGCGCCGCAGTTTGTCCAGCAGCGTCTCCATGATGTGGGTGAGCTCCGCCACATCCGAAAAACCAAAGGTGGCAGCACCGCCTTTGATGGAGTGCGCACAGCGGAAGATGGCGTTGAGTTCTTCGTCATCGGCCGCTTCGACATTCACATTGAGCAGCAATTGCTCCATGTTGTCGAGGTTCTCGCCCGCCTCTTCAAAGAAGACTTGGTAGAACTGGCTGAGGTCAATGCCTGCGCCGAGGTTGGCACCTTCGTTGGTCATTTCACCCATGGAGGCTCCCGGTCACACGTCGATTAGCGAATCACTTTACCGATCACTTCGATCAGCTTGGCGGGATCGAAGGGCTTGACCAACCAGCCTGTTGCGCCGGCGGCACGGCCGGCTTGTTTCATGGCGTCGCTGGATTCGGTGGTCAGGATCAGGATGGGCGTGGTCTTGAATTTGGGGTTTTCGCGCAACTTCTTGACCAAACTGATGCCATCCATGCGCGGCATGTTTTGGTCCGTCAGCACCAAGTCGAAATCTCGTTGGGAGGCCTTTTCCCAGGCGTCTTGACCGTCGACAGCTTCCACCACGTTGAAGCCAGCGTTCTTCAGGGTGAAGGCGACCATCTGGCGCATCGAGGCGGAATCGTCCACCGCAAGGATTGAGTGCATCGTGTGCTCTCCGTTTTCTACAGACTTAGAACAATTCGACGGAGCCGGCATCGACTTCGTCTTGGGTTACGGGGTTCGGGCGGTTGGGGGCTTCGATTACCAAAGCTTCGCCGTCCTCATCATCGGTGCCAAAGGCTTCACGGGCCAGTTTGTCAGCGCAGGCCCGAAGACGCTGACTGGTGTGAGCGATCAGCTGCGTTGACATGTCTTGGAACTGCAAAGCGGTTACGGCACCCGCTACATATTGAAGCGCTTGGGCGAATTCTCCGGGCGATAAGGGCTGGCCCTGGGACACACGCTGTGCCAACGATTGGATTTCTCCCGATGCGCCAAAGAAATTCACGGAGAGCGCCTCGCCAGCGTCATCCAGCAGACGCTGCAAGCGCTCCAGATCATTGGTGACGGACATCAGGTGATCCTGGATTTCAGCCGCAGCCAGCAGCGTGAAGCGGGCCTCGCCGGCGGACGCGCCAAACGCTTCTGCATCGAGCGGGGCGTCCGATGGATCGTTTCCCTGCATGGGGCCTCCAGTGGAGCGGTTAAACACGACCGCAGAGCGGTTCACTGAAGGCTAGCCTACTCGAAGCCGCGCGGACATTCACCGTTTCTTGCCTAGGGTAATCCCTTTTGGCTGCGCCAGATACCACAGGCACTTTGCCGGGTGTCGCAAAAGGGTTGCCGCGGCATACTCGGCCGATGGCTTTATTGGAGCAAATGCAGGGGATCCCGGACACGGCTGAAGGGCTCGGAGCGCAACCGGGCTTGACGGTCTTGCATGTCGAGGACTCTGAACTCGATCATTTGATGATCCAGGCCCTGGTTCGACAGTCGGGCGTTGCCGTGCACTGGACTCGCGTGGAGACGCGCGATGCATTTGAGCAGGCCTTGACGCAGCCATGGGATGCCGTGGTGTGCGATTACCAACTGCCCGATACCAGTGGATTGGAGTTGTTGCAGCGCTTGCGTGCGCAGGATCAAGTGTTGCCTTTCATCCTGGTCTCGGGGGAGATTGGTGAGGAAGTCGCGGTAGCCGCCATGAAGGAGGGGGCCTCGGACTATTTGCTCAAAGGCCATCTGGCCCGCCTCGGGGTGGCGTTGCAGCAGGCCGTGCGGGCTGCTCACGCCGAACGGTCGCGGCGTGCCGCCGATCAAGCGCTGCGCAAGTCCACTCGTCAGTTGCAGGAACTCACGGCGCATTTGCAGCAGCGCATTGAAGCGGAGCGGGCGGCACTGGCTCGCGAACTGCATGATGATGTGGGCAGTGCCTTAACCGCCCTGAAGTTTGAACTGGCGGGGATTCAACGCCACGCGGCTGACGATGCGCAGCGACGACGCAGCCAGCGGGCGATTGAAACCCTCACCATGGCCATGGAGGCCAGTCGCCGCCTGATGGCGGATTTGCGCCCGCCCATCCTGCAGGAGGGGGTGGTGGCGGCCTTGCAGTGGTTGGTGCAGGATTTCGAACGTCGGCATGCCATTGCGATTCAATGTGAGGGCTTGGTGGACGATCCAACGGTCGGCTCCGAGTTGTCTCTGGTGATCTACCGTTTCGTCCAAGAGGCCTTGCACAACGTGGCCAAGCACGCGCAGGCGACTCAAGTTCGCGTCGAACTGCATCAAAGCTCTGGCGTCTTGGGGGTGGAGGTTCATGACAATGGCCGGGGCATGGAGGCGGATGCCGCCGACCGGCCGGGTCACTTTGGGCTTCGCGGGCTGCAAGAGCGGGCCGCGAGTGTGGGAGGTTGGGTGGATTTGAGTTCACGTCCCGGACACGGGGTTCAGTTGGTGTTGTCCATTCCACGGGATGGCAATTGGGAGCTGCGGGGTTCGGAAGACGCCGCGTGGTGGGCGGAGGACGGCGCATGATTCGCGTGCTGTTGTGTGACGACCATGCCTTGATTCGGCGCGGCATGCGCGATACCTTGGTGGACGCCGGGGACATCGATGTGGTGGGCGAAGTAAGCGACTACGGCAGTTTGCGCGAGTGGTTGCGTACGGGGTCGCGCCCTGACGTGTTGCTGTTGGACATCAACCTGCCCGGTCGAAGCGGATTGGATGTACTGCACGTGTTCAAGGACGAACCGGACGCCCCGCGGACCTTGGTGGTGTCGATGTACCCGGAAGAGCAATACGCCATTCGCTGCTTGCGGGGCGGTGCCTTTGGTTATGTGAACAAGGGTGGGGACCCGGCGGAGTTGGTGCAGGCTGTGCGCATGGTGGCGCAAGGGCGCAAGTACGTGACGCCTGAGATCGCCCAAATGCTAGTGGAGAACCTGACGGCGCCCCAGCCGGAGCAGGCGCATCAAAAGCTCTCCGACCGCGAATTGCAGACCTTGGTCTTGATCGCCTCCGGCAAGCGACTGTCGGACATTGCCGAAGAATTGGTGCTCAGCCCCAAGACGGTCAGCGTGTATCGCGCCCGGGTGCTCGAAAAACTCGGGCTGTCCAACAACTCTGAGCTGACGGTGTACGCGATCCGGCAGGGGTTGGTTCAAGGCTGACCACCATGGGCCGCTTTACCCAACACTCCCTGGTTCGGCGCTTGACGCGCCTGAACCTGGCGGTGATGGCAGGGGCCCTGGCGCTGAGTTTTCTGCTTACTCAAGCCTGGGTTTTTTTGTTGGCCCGGCAGCGCCAGCAAGAGGCCACGGAAGCGGCGGCTGGCGTGATGGCACAGAACGTTGCGCCCATGCTGGCGTTCGAGGACTCGCGCGCAGCACAAGCCCTGCTGGACGAGTTGGTCAGTCGCCGGGGCGCGGATTTGATGGCGGTTACGGTCCAGGACCGAGCCGGTCGCGTGTATGCCCAGTGGCAGCGCACCCGGGCGCCAGCGCACCCCAGTTGGTTGCCTGGGTTTGGTCAGTCCTACGAACGGCGCATGCCGGTGATGGTGCAAGGCGAGCGGCTGGGTGAATTGGTATGGGTTGAAAGCCTGCAAGGCCTGGAGCGGGTGATGTTGCGCATCTGGCTGGGCAGTTTGGCCTTGTTTGGTGCGACCGGGGCGTTGGCCATCGCGGCCCTGAGAGCCGTCCAGCGGCGGGCGCTATCGCCCCTCATTGCCTTGACAGATCTCACCGAGCAAGTGGCCCAATCGCAGGATTACAGCTTGCGAGCCCCCGTGGTGCGGCAGGACGAGGTGGGGCGACTGGCAGGGCGCGTCAATGAAATGCTGGGTCGCATCGAGGCTTGGCATGCCGATTTGCGCGCTCAGCTGGAGCACGAGCAACGAGCGGGGCATGAGCTCCACCGCCTGGCCCACCGCGATCACCTAACCGGGTTGCCCAATCGCTTGTCATTCGACTTGGAATTGGAGCGCCATGTGGTGCATGTGCAGCAAGGTGGCTATGAACTGGGCCTGATGTTCATCGACCTGGATCACTTCAAAGCCATCAACGATGTTCTGGGCCATGACGCTGGCGATGAGGTGCTGGTGGAGGTGACCCAGCGGATGCATCATTCGCTTCGGGTCAGCGACACCTTGTTCCGGCTGGGGGGCGATGAGTTCGCCCTGCTGATCGCACCCTTGGGCAGCGAACCCTCGATGGAGCATTTGGCAGAGCGGCTCATCCAGGCGGTGGGAGAACCGTTGTCGATTCGTGGACGGGTGATGCCGCTGGGGGCAAGTGTGGGTGGGGCCATTGCGCCGCGTCATGGCCGCGACGCGGCGACCCTGCTGCGTTGCGCGGATGCCGCCATGTACGAAGCCAAAGCGGCAGGCAAGCACTGTTTTCGGATGGCGCGACATGACAACGATTAGGGCGCGATTCGCTTGGAGTCTGGTCCTGGGGCTGGCAGCTCAGGTTGCAGCAGCGCAAGACAGTGGGCCATCGCTGGAGGACTTGCTGCGTCAGGAGCCAGATCGCCCCAGCGCCGATGTCGCCGTGAGCACGGCAGCGCGCCTGGCGCAAAGCAGCGCACAAGCGCCTGGCGTGACCCGGGTCGTCACCCGGCAAGACATTCAACGGCTGGGTCTTCGCACCTTGGCCGATGTGCTGCGTCTCTTCCCGGGTTTGTATTTGGCCCAGGACGACCTGTTTACGCAGATGGGCGTCCGTGGGATCGGCCGACCAGGAGACCTGAACGCACGGATTCTGTTCTTGCTCGATGGCCTGCGCCTGAACGAAAACATTTATGACGCGGGGCAGGTCGACGAAGACTTTGTGGTCGACGTCAGCGAGATCGAGCGCGTGGAGTTCACCTCGGGGTCGGGGTCGGCGCTGTACGGCAACAACGCCTTCTTGGGGGTGGTGCAAGTCTTTACCCGGCGGGCCGATCCGTCCGCAGCCGTGCGGGTTCGATGGCGTTGGGATGGCCCGCAGCGCTTCACCACCCACCTGAGTGCCGGACACCGGCTGGACTCCGGTGCGGAATGGGGGTTCTCCGCCACGCGGATGCGTGCGCGCAGACAAGAACTCTTCGACGCCCTGCCGGCCTACGCCGTGGCGGATCAACAGCGCCTGAACGAGGATCGGGCGGACAAACTGAACCTGCGTTGGATTCAGGGGGGCCTGCGGGCACGCTTGGGCGCCGTGGACCGCATCAAAGGTT
This sequence comes from Inhella gelatinilytica, assembly GCF_016093295.1. Lineage (GTDB taxonomy): Bacteria > Pseudomonadota > Gammaproteobacteria > Burkholderiales > Burkholderiaceae_C > Inhella > Inhella gelatinilytica. The sequence goes on from NZ_JAEDAL010000002.1 coordinate 608,867, forward strand.
TTCCGGTCGAGTTGGGCATATCCGTCCCGGCGGGTTTGGCCCAGGCTGTGGATCGCACCCGCATTCATTGGGGACAGGTGCAATGGGAGCAGCCGCTGGGTGACAGCGCCTGGCTTCAGTTGGGCGCTGCGCGTCAACAGTTGCTTTACCGATACGACGAGCCGTTTCAGAGTCGCAGTGGGCGCAAGGGGGTTTTTCGATTCGAAACCCTGGGCCTGTGGGACTTGGTGGAGGCTCGGGCGGGCGGCGCGTGGACGGATCAGCACGAATGGATGCTGGGGGTGGAAGGGCAAAACGACCGGATGCAACGGATCCGGTACTTTGTTCTGGGCGACGACGACAGCGCGGACGACGCGCGCCATCAGCGTTGGGGCTTTTGGGTCCAGGACGTTTGGCGCCAAAGTGACAACCAGCGTTGGGTTCTGGGCTGGCGAGCGGATCGGCTGCAGGGGCAAGGGTGGCGCACCCATCCCCGGGTCGCCTACGTGTGGTCACCCGCGGAGGGCCGGCAACTCAAGCTGAGCTATGGCGGCGCGTTCCGGGCGCCCAATCGGTCGGAAAGCCTGCACAACAGTTCTCAGGATTTGGCACCGCCGCCGGCAGAACGGGTTCGAAGCCTGGAGCTGGCGTGGGAAGCCCCGCTGGGCGAACGCTGGCGCGGGCGATGGGTGGTGTACGGCGGGCGCGTTCGCAACCTCATCGATGCCGGGCCGGACGACGCCTATTACAGCGCCAGTCCTCCCGTGCGCAGCCGTGGTTTGGAATGGGAAGTGGAGGGCCGTTGGCGGGGCGGAGCCAGTGTGCAGGCCAGCGTGGCGGTGCAGCAGTCTCGCTACGCGGGGGGGGAGCGTTTGAGCAACAGCCCGACCGCTTTGGCACGCCTTCGGTTTTCTTTGCCGCTGGGTGAGGCGTGGCGCCTCTCGGTCCACGGTGAGGCGGTGGGGGCGCGGCGTGTCGATGACGAACGGATCGCCGGCTATGGCGTGTGGCATGCGAACGTCGTCTGGCACGTGGAACCGCAATGGGATGTGTTCCTTGGCGTTCGGAACCTGGCGGACCGGCGCTACTGGGATGCACCGGCGGTTTCAGGGGGTGCGCCCATTGAACAGCACGGGCGTCAGGCCCACATGGGGGTGGAATGGCGCTTCCGTCCCTGAGCTGTCGGGCCTTGAGTCTGAGCCTCCTGCTGTGCCTCGCGGGCGGCGGGGCGGGTGCCGCATCGGAAGAGGAATTGCGGGCGGCCTTTGTGTACCGCTTTGCCCAGTTTACGCAGTGGCCGTCAGCACTGGGGGACCTCGTGGTGTGTGGCGCGCGCTTGGGTGAGACGGAAGAGCCCCTGCGGCGCTTGGACGGTCGAGCCCTCGGGGCCGCCACGGTTCGGTATCGGCGGGTCGAGTCGCCGCGGGAAGCCAGCACACAGTGTCAGGTGCTGGTGCTGGGCCACTCCGACGTGGCCGCGTTGCGCCACTGGGTTCAGGGCTTGGGCTCCGCCTCGGTGCTTGTGGTTGGCTTAAGCGCGGAATCGTGGCGGGCCGGGGCCTCCATTGCCCTGCTGACCGAACCCCATGGCTTGGCGTTCAGCGTGAATCAAAGCGAAGCCCAGCGACGGGGCCTGCAGGTGTCGGCCCAGGTCTTGAAGCTGGCGCGCGAAGTGCGCTGATCAGGCAAAGGCGGCAAGCAGGCGCGCCAGGGTTTGTTCCAATGGGGTCTGCATCAGGGGCAGGGTGGCGACCAAACCCAGCAGGCCCACTGTGACGGTGAGCGGGAAGCCCACCGCAAACACGTGAATTTGCGGCGCCACGCGGGAGATCACGCCCAGCGCCAGATTGACGAAGAGCAACAGGGCGACGACTGGCAGGGCGATCCACAGCCCTGCGCGAAAGATCTCTGCCCCCCACGATTGCGGTGAGGCCAGGCGCAGAAACGCAAACGGCTCCTGCCCGACTGGGAAAACATGAAAGCTCTGGGCCAGCGCCTGGATCAGCAGCAAGTGCCCGTTCGTGGCGATGAAGAGAAACGCCACCAGGGTGCCGAAAAATCGGGCGGTGGCCGTACCCTGCATGCCGGTGCCCGGATCGAAAAAGCCAGCGAAGTTCAGGCCCATCTGCAAGCCCACGATTTCGCCTGCGAATTCCAGCGTTGCAAACACCAGGCGGACGGCAAATCCCATGGAGAGGCCGATCAAGAGCTGTTGGGTGATCAACAGCACCAGCAGCGAGGGGCTGTCCAGCGGCAGCACCGGCATGGGTGGAAGCGAGGCTTGGCTGGCGAGAGCAAAGAACAGGGACAAACCGATGCGCAGGGGGATGGGGACGGCGCGTTGGCTGAACAGGGGCATGCCGGACAGCAAAGCCAGGCAGCGCAAAAAGGGCCAGAGCAGCGGGTTGAGCCAAGCCAGGATCTGGGCTTCGGTGAACCCAATCATGACCAACTCGGGCGGCAACGGTCGGGCTGACGAGCAGCGGCGCGGCAATCGCGGGCCATGGCCGTTACCCGACGGCGCTGGGGATCATTTTCAGGACCCGCTGGATGTACTCGACCAGTGTGGTGAGCATCCAGGGGCCGGCAGCGGCCAGTGTGGCCATGGCCGCCAGCACTTTCGGAACGAAGGAAAGCGTGGCTTCGTTGATCTGTGTCGCGGCTTGCAAAACGGACACCGCAACCCCCACCACCAAGACCACGGTCAGCAGCGGCGCTGCCACGGTCAGCAACATCCACAAGGCTTGCTGACTGAAGGTGAAAACTTGTTGAGCGTCCATGGTGCGGCTAGGTTTGGAAGGAGGCGGCCAGCGAACCGATGAGCAGGTTCCAGCCATCGGCCAACACAAACAACATCAGCTTGAAAGGCAAGGCCACCAAAACGGGGGACAGCATCATCATCCCGAGGCTCATCAGCACGCTGGCGACGATCATGTCGATCACCAAAAAGGGAATGAAGATCAAGAAGCCAATCTGAAATGCGGTCTTCAACTCGCTGGTCACAAACGCTGGGACCAGCACTGTGAAGGGAACTTGGTCGGGTTTGATGTTGGGGCTGACCTTGCCCAATCTGGAAAAGAGCGCCAGATCACTCTGCCGGGTCTGCTTGAGCATGAAGGCCCGCATGGGTGCTTGGGCCTTGTCCAGTGCTTCAGGGAAGGCGATTTGGCCGCTGGAGTAGGGCTCCCAGGCCTCCTTGTAGACCCGATCCAAGGTCGGGCTCATCACAAAGAACGTCAGGAACAGTGACAAACCAATGATGACTTGATTGGGCGGTGCCGACTGCGTGCCCAGCGCCTGACGCATCAGGGACAGCACGATGACGATGCGTGTGAACCCGGTCATCATCAAAATGACCGCGGGCAGGAAACCCAGCGCGGTGAAGAACAGCAGGGTTTGAATGGGTACGGAATAACTCGTGCCGCTGCTGCCCTGGCCGATGAGCAGGGGCAAATTCGCGTTTTGCGCCCAGGCGTTTGCGCTGAGCCCCAGCAGGATGAGAGCCGCTGGCCACTTCCTCATGGCTGGCCCCCTCGGGCTCGCGCCAGCAGTTGACCGAAAGTGGGCGGGGCTTCGCTGGGGGAGGGGGCCTCGCCGGGCTTGAGCTCCTGCAGCAGCTGAATGGACTGGGGCGTGACGCCCAGCAGCAGGTGACGAACCTGCTCGCCCTCACCGATCGCGACGGTGATGAGCTTTTGCTGCGGCCCCAGCGCCAGCACGCCCACCATGCGCAATCCGCTGCCGCCGTGCAGGCGACCCATGGGGCTGCGTTTGAACATCCACAGGGCCAGCGGAATGACCGCCAACACCAGCAGAAACCACAGTGCGGGAGCGAAGGAATTGCCCATGACGCCGATTCTTGGCGTCACAGACCGGGGGCAATCGCCGGGAATGCGGGGCATTGCCCCCCTTCTTCAGGCCTTTGAAAGGCGTCGCATGCGCTCGCTGGGCGTGACGATGTCGGTCAATCGAATCCCAAACTTGTCGTTCACCACCACCACTTCGCCTTGAGCGATCAGGTAACCATTGACCAGCACGTCCATGGGCTCGCCGGCCAACGCATCCAGTTCCACCACGGAGCCTTGCGCCAATTGCAGGATGTTCTTGATCGGGATTCGTGTACGACCCAGTTCAACGGTGAGCTGAACGGGGATGTCCAGAATCATGTTGATGTCGTTGCCCGTGCTGGGGAGCGACGTGGGGGCGAAGTTGTTGAAGCTTGCCGGAGCGACTTGCTCCGGCTGCGTTTGCACTTCGTCGGCGACGGCGGGGGGCGCGGCCGAAGACTCTGCCAGCGCGGCGGCCCACTCGGCGGCCAAGGCGTCCTGATCGTCGGCGGGTGTGCTTGCGAAATCGTCAGTTGTCATTGCGTACCCCCAGCCAGGTTTGATCGGCCCCGGTCAACATTTCTTGGATCTTCACGGCATAGCGGTTGTTGCTGGTGCCGTAGTGGCAGTCGAACACCGGCACCCCGTCGACTTTGGCCTTGATCATGGACTCCAAATCCAGTTCGATGAAGTCGCCGGGTTTGAAGGCCAGCAGTTGCTCAATCGTTGCCGGTGCGGTGCCCAGTTCGGCCACCAACTCCACTTCGGCCGCTTGGATCTGAGTCTTGAGCAAATTGATCCAACGACGATCGGGCTCGGTGCTGTCACCTTGCGTGGTGCTGTAGAGCACGTCGCGAATGGGTTCCAGCGTGGAGTAGGGAATGCAGAAATAGATGGTGCCGGTGGTTTCGCCCACTTCCAGCGTGAAGCTGCTGGAGACCACGATCTCGCTGGGGGTAGCGATGGTGGCGAACTGCGGTTGCATCTCGCTGCGCTGGTACTCCAGTTCAAGCGGGTAGATGCCGCGCCAGGCCTTGTGATATTCCGCGCAAATGACTTCGACCAAGCGCAAGATCACACGCTGTTCGGTTGGCGAAAAGTCCCGGCCCTCAATCCGCGCATGGAACTTGCCAATGCCACCAAAGAGCGAGTCGATCACCGCGAACACCAGGGTGGGGTCGCAAACAATCAGCCCATTGCCGCGCAGGGGCTTGACCGACATGATGTTGAAGTTCGTCGGCACCACAATTTCACGCAGGAAGTGGCTGTACTTCTGCACCTTGATGCCGCCAATGGCGACTTCTGGGCTCTTGCGGATGAAATTGAACAAGCCGACGCGAATATTGCGGGCGAAGCGTTCGTTGATGATTTCCATCGTGGGCATGCGCCCACGGACGATTCGCTCTTGGCTGGCGAGGTTGTACTCGCGTATGCCACCCTCTGGAACTTCTTCCTCTTCGAGCTTCTGGCTTTCCCCCGTGATGCCTTGAAGCAGGGCATCGACTTCGTCTTGCGACAGGATCTGCTGGTTCATCTTTGACCCCCGTTACTGCACGATGAACTGGGAAAAGTGAACATTGCTGACGGGCAGGGCCAAGGGCGCCTTCTTCTTTTTCTTCTTCTTTTTCTTGGCCGTATCGGTGTCTTCTTCGCTCGCCTCGTCCAGGTCGACCTCATAGCCCAGCGGTCGAACGGCTTCGCGTTGGATCTCTTTTTGCAGGCGCTCCTTGCCCTCGCTGCTCAGCAAATCCGCCGCGCTCTTGCGCGACAAAACCATCAAGACACCCGACCGAACGGAAGGCAGGTAGCCCTTGAGGGTGTCGGCCGTCTTCTGGTCGACGACCTCCAAACTGATGCCAATTTGGGCATACCGATCCACGTCTTGATCGGTCAAATTGACCGTGAAGGGTTCCAGGGGCATGTAAACCGGTGGTGTGCCCGGTTTGGCCTTGGCGACTTCGACCTGGGGTGCATGGTCATCCACCGCCTCTTCACCATCCTCGTCCGCCTTGGGCTTTTTCTTCAGCAGCATGAGCGCCGCTCCGCCGCCAACCGCGACCAAGAGCACCACGATCACCAGGATCATGATGAGTTTCTTTTTGCCGCCTCCAGCCGGTGCAGCCGCTTCTGCCGCTTCTGCCTTGGCCATGGGTTCTCCTCGTGTGGGTCCAAAACGGGTGTTGCCCGAGTTTCGATTATTGGTCGCGCCTGCTGGATTGAATCGGTCAATCTGGCTGGGGATTTAGGCGTAAAGGTCCAGCAGACCGTGTTGCCGCTGCCTAGCGGACGGGTTGGCCCCTTCGTTGGGGGCGGGCGGGGTGAAGTGTGACCGCGGCTGGAACTCCGGTTTGCCGGACGGTTGATCGCCCCGGCCGCCCCGCACGTCGGTCTGACCGAGTTGCAAGCCCTCACGCTGCAAAGCCTGTTGGAGCTCCGGCACGCTGGATTGCAGGGCCTCGCGGGTTTCTGACTGGGTCGCATGGAGCATCACGTGGGCTTCCTGACCATCGATGCGGATGTGCACTTCCACGGGGCCCAACTCGGCGGGGTTGAGGTGCAACTGGGCGTGCTGCACACCGTCGGCCGCCCAGGTACTGACTTGGCTGCCCAATTCGGCGCCAAATTGAGGGCTCCAGGGAGAGGCCGTCAAGGCGGCCTGAACTGGGGCTGGGGCCCCGGACGTGAGCACGGTGGGGCTCGACATCAGCGCGGAAACCGGGAGGGCCGGCAGGGGGCTCGGGCCGGCCTCGCGGTCCGCCGTTTGACGGATGCGGCGGAACCCCTCAGCGGTTTCCAACGCGGCGCTCAAGGTGCTGACCGCTGACATCGCGGCCGTAGGGAGGGCGGAAGGGTTGTGATGGGCCGCCATCCGTTCGGTAGGGAGTTCCACGCGCGGGGAACCGGGGCGCTCGAAGGCGGCGTTGCCGGGCGCGGGGGTGGGCCGCGGGGGGCCTTCGCCACTCCCAGGGTTGAAGGCCCTGGCGTCTATGCCAAGCCCTTCCCCTGCGGTAACCGCTGGGTTGATTTCAGGGGATGACGCCGGCGCCTCAGGGCCGGGCAGCGTGGTCGGGTTCGGGGCCTTGGCCGCGGCCGTGAGCGCTCCAGGACGGGGGCCGAGACCGGGCGCGGAGCCTGTTCCGAACGGCCGCCCCGCCCCCTTGACGGGTGGCTCTGCCATGGGCGGGATTGGCGCCCCGGCGAATTCGCCCAGGGCCGGTTGCGCATCCGTGAGGTTGGTGCCCACTGCGCGGCCCGCGGCCGCCGGGTGGTCGCTTCTGGCACGGGTCGCCGCCACTGTGGGGCCCAGGGACGGATGCGCCGCAGACGGTCGTTCCGAGGTGAGGCCCACCGACCGGAGCGAAAGACCCGCGGCGGCGACACCGGGTTCAGTGGGAGAGACGGGTTGAAATGGCGCCTGAGGGCTCACCGGAGCGCCCAGGGCACCGTGGAGGTCGGGCCCCGGGACCCCGGCGGGTGCGGTCAGTGGCTGCGTCGGCGGCAAGTCGGGTCGCGAGCGCGGTCCGCTCTCGACGTCGGCGCCCTGCGTAATTGGTTCGCCTGAAGCCCCGAGGCTCGACCCGGCGAGTTGAAGGGGTGTTGGCGTTTCCTCGGCCGACGTCGCTACGTCAGGTATCCAGCGATCGGCCAAGACGTGGCTCGCGCCGCCGCCAGCCTTCCACGGGGATTTGGTTTGAATTCCTGCGCGGCCCAAGCCTTCGCCGGGGTTCGGGTGGGGCGAGGCCTTGACGTTGCGTTCGGGCCGTTCGCCTGTCTGGGTGGGGAGCGTCGAGCTGAACGGGAGAGAGTGGTCCGGGTTGGACGGCACTTTGGCGAATTCAGGGGGTTGAGACCACGCCGAAGGAACGGGCATGAGTGCCGACGCACTTTGGGCCGAAGGCTGCTCAGGTTGGCGCTCCCCAGAGGTCGCCAACAGCCGGGCCAGGGGTGATTCGGTGGACGAAGTCCAGTCCGCAGTCGGGTCTTTCACCTCGGCGATCACAGGGAGCGGCCCCGGTACCGTGTCAGCCGCTTGGGGCGGGGCTGTTTCTGTCGCCGACAGGGGCTGAAGCGCCGCGGCAGAGGACTCCGCCCCAGGTGTTGCCCCGTCGCCGCCCTCCAGTTGAGCCGCCAATACCTCGGCGAAAAGCGGGCCGTCGCTCAGGCCGTCGGCACTGCCCGTTCCCGTTGGGGCGGCGAGGAAATCGAAGGCGGATGGAGGGGCAATGACAGGGGCCATGGAAGCCTCGCGGTTAGGGGGTGAGCGACCGGTGCGCCCGGGCCGCCCATTCGTCGTTCAATTTCTGGTCTTGCCGTTGCGCGATTTGCAAGGCCTCGGACTGGCGGCGCTCGATCAATTTCTTGAGGGAGGCCACGCGAAGCTCCCGTTGCTGTAGGGCGTCGCGCGTCGCGTTCCAACGGGACTCCAAGACCTGGATCAGCTGCCCCTGCTGTCCCAGGGCCTGACTCAGCCGCTCAGCGAAGCTGTGGACACACTGAAAAGTCTCGATCCCTACACCGTTCTGGGCCTCGCCGATCCAGCGTTGCTGGTAGCTGGCGCGGTACTGCACCAAATCGTCCGCTTGGCTCTGAGCGCGTGCAAGCGCGGCTTGGGCCTCGCCATGGGCCGCAAGCGCGGCATCCCGTTCGCGCTCGGCGTGTTCCAGCAGCAGGGCAAGGGTGTTCGAGGTGCTCATGACTTAGACCTTGATCACCGCACCCAGTTGGGCGACGGCCTGACCCAGTGACGCCGGACTGTGCATGTCCTGCTGAAGGAAATGCGCCATGTCGTTGTGGAGACGAACGGCCGCATCCAGATCGGGGTCGTGACCCGGCGCGTAAGCGCCCAACTGAATGAGGTCGCGCGCCTTGTTGTACTTGGCCAGCAACTGCCGGAAGCGGCGGGCTTGTTCCAAGTGTTCTCCCGGCGTAACGGCCGGCATGACGCGACTGATGGAGCGTTCCACATCGATCGCTGGGTAGTGCCCCGCCTCGGCCAACTCGCGGCTGAGCACGATGTGTCCGTCCAAAATGCCCCGCGCTGCATCGGCGATGGGGTCTTGCTGGTCGTCGCCCTCACTCAGCACCGTGTAGAACGCGGTGATGGACCCGCCGCCCGGCACGCTATTGCCACTTCGTTCCACCAATTGCGGCAGCTTGGCGAAACAAGAAGGGGGGTAGCCCTTGGTGGCCGGGGGCTCGCCGATGGCCAGGGCGATTTCACGCTGAGCCTGGGCATAGCGGGTGAGACTGTCCATCAGCAGCAGCACGTGTTGCCCGCGGTCGCGGAAGTGCTCAGCAATCGCCGTGGCGTAGGCGGCGCCTTGCAGGCGCACCAGGGGCGGCGCATCGGCGGGAGCGGCCACGACCACCGAACGGTCCAGCCCCTCTTGTTCCAGGATGTCTTCGATGAACTCTTTGACCTCACGGCCCCGCTCGCCGATGAGCCCGACCACGATGACGTCTGCAGCCGTGTAGCGAGCCATCATGCCCAGCAACACCGATTTGCCGACCCCAGTGCCCGCAAACAGGCCGATGCGCTGACCGCGCCCGACGGTCAGCAGGGCGTTGATGGCCCGTACACCCGTGTCCAGGGGCGTGCGAACGGGGTCACGATCCATGGCATTGATGGGCCGGCGGGCCATGGGCTCACGGACGACAGGGTGCAGTGGGCCCAAGCGATCCATGGGGTGGCCATGGGCGTCGACCACGCGCCCCAGCAGCCCTTCGCCCATGGGCAAGTGCAGGCCGCGGTCGGCATCGCGCCGCCACGGGTGACGCGGCTCCCCCAAGCGTGGCGGGCGGGGGGGCGTGTTTCTGGGCCGGACTCGGGCTCCACTGGAGAGGCCATGGAGTTCGTCGGTCGGCATCAAAAACGCGCGGTCGCCATGAAAACCCACCACTTCCGCGCGCGCAGGGCGGTCACCGGGCCGGGCCTCCGGCATCTGAATGTCGCAGAGCGAACCGACGGGAACTTGCACACCGCTGGCCTCCAGCACCAAGCCGGCCACGCGGGTAAGTTTGCCCGCGGCTTCAAAAGGCAAGGGGTCTGCCGCGTGGCGCTCCAGGTCGCTAAGGAAGTGCTGCCAGCGATTCAGGCGCTCCGTCATGGTGCATCCAATGCGTTCGGCTCTTCTGGGGCATCGGTCTCGCTGCTCCAGGCACTGGACACGCCCACTTGGGCCGCCACTTGTTTCCAGCGCTGGGCCACGAAGGCGTCCACGCTCCCGAGGTCGGATTCAACGCGGCAGTCGCCGCGGTGAAGGCTGGCGTCCGCCAACAGGTGGGCCCCGCGCGCTTTCAGGACGTCCGCCGCACCCTCCTGAACCAAGGGCAGGTCGTCAGGGTGGACAAAGAGGCGAACGTGGCGGGCACTCAGCATCAAGGCGTCCAGGGCGTCATGTGCCACTTTGGCGATGTGCTCAGGGTGCTGGCGCAACTCTTCGCGAACGATTTGCCGCGCCAACTCCACGGCAGTGCGGGTCAGCGCCTCGGCCATTTGCGATTCCAAGTCGGCGAAGGCCTGATCAAAGCTGCGAACCAGGGCACCCACCTGGGCCGCAACTTGGCGGGCATGGCTCTGCTTGAAAGCCTCGGCACTGGCTTGGCCGTCGCGCAGGCCATCCTGATAGCCCGCCTGGCGGGCGGCCGCCAGAATTTCCCGGGGGTCGGGCGGCGGGGGGGGGGGCGGGGTTTCAACTTTGGGCGCCGGAGCGCTGATGGGGGGGCGTGCCGGAGCCTCGCCCCCCAAGGAGTCCGGGCGCCAGGCTTGCACACCCTCCAACTCCTCGCGCGGGATGAACCGCCCGTAGCTGGGTTTGGCGCCGGTGCCCGGGGGGGGCGGCACGTTGGGGAAGGACTTGGCGTTCATGGTGCTGAAGGATGACATGGCGAGCCCCCAATCCCATTACAGGAATTGGTCGTCCCCTCCGGTGGCCAACACGATCTGACCTTCGTCCACCAAGCGGCGCACGATCTTGAGCATTTCCTTTTGCTCGGCCTCGACTTCGGACAGGCGCACCGGGCCGCGCGAATCCAAGTCTTCGCGCAGGGTTTCGGCCGCGCGGCTGGACATGTTGCGGAAGATCTTTTCCCGCAAATCCGGATTGGCCCCCTTGAGCGCCAGCACCAACGACTCGCTTTGCACTTCTTTGAGCAGGGATTGGATGCCCTTGTCGTCGATCTTTTCCAGGTCGTCGAAGGTGAACATGTTGTCCATGACCTTCTGTGCCAAGTCGGAGTCCAACTCGCGGATGTAGTCCAGCGCCGAGGCCTCGGTGGCACTGCCCATCATGTTGATGATTTCGGCCGCGGCCTTGACACCGCCCAGGCTGCTCTTCTTCATGCGGTCGCCGCCGGCCAGGATCTGGCTCATGACCTCATTCAGGTCCTTGAGCGCCGTGGGCTGCACACCGTCCAACGTGGCAATACGGATCAACACCTCATTGCGCTGCCGCTCGGTCCACAGTTTCAGGACGGAGGCCACTTGATCGAAGTCCAGATGGGCCAGGATGGCGGCCACGATCTGTGGGTGCTCGTTGCGCAGCAGTTCGGCCACAGAGCCGGGGTCCATCCATTTCAGACTTTCAATGGACGACACGTCGCTGCCTTGCAGGATGCGGTCGAGCAGCAGGTTGGCCTTGTCTTCGCCCAGGGCCTTGCGCAACACCTGGCGCACGTACTCATCGGTGTCGCTCACCAGCATGCTTTGCTGGTCGGCCACCTTATCGAACTGGCCCAGCACATCGTCCACGCGAGCCCGGGGCACGACCTTGAGCTTGGCAATGGTTTCGCCGAGTTTTTGAACTTCCTTGGGCTGCAAGTGCTTGAATACCTCGGAGGCTTCCTCTTCACCCAGGCACATCAGCAAGATGGCGGCGTCTTCTACGCCCTTGTCGTCCATGCCGCTCATATCGTGGGCTCCTCACCGTTGATCCAGGCCCGCACGATGTTGGCCACGGCCAAGGGGTTGTCTTTGGCCATGGCGCGGGCGCGTTGCAGCTTGGTTTGATCGAGCGGCGTTTCCAGACGCGGCATGGCTTCCACCGGCGCCGGAAGGACGGCTTGTTCCCCCACCACCTCAGACAGCGTTGCTCCGGGCTTCGCTGTTGGGCCTTCGACCTCAACTGGGGGCGGGTAGGCCGCGCGCAGCGCAGGACGCACCATGCCAAACACGATGATGAGGGCCACGAGCACCAAGGCAGCGGGCACGGCGCCAAAGCCAATGGCTTCGCGCACGATGGGCTGCTGCCACAGCGGGGTGTCCACGGTTTCCACCTTGGGTTGCACGAAGGGGCTGCTCACAACCTGCAGCGAGTCGCCGCGCTGCTCGACAAAGCCCACGGCTTCCCGCACCAAGGCGGTGATGCGATCCATCTCCGCCTGCGGCAAGGCTTCGGTGGTGGTTTTTCCCTTGGCGTCGGTTTTGCTGCGGTGGTTCAGGACCACGGCGGCGGTGAGGCGTTTGACCGTGCCGGTCGCCAGACGGGTGACTTTTACCGTCTTGTCGACCTCGTAGTTGCGGGTTTCGTCCCGCCGACTGCTGGTGTTGCCGCTGCCGCCCTGCTGAGCGGCCTGCAAGGGCCCGCTGGCACCGGTCACGGGCGCGGTCGCCTGTACCGGCGGCTGGTTGGACGAGGCGCCCGGAACGCCCGTGGGGGGTTGCACGTTCGTGTTCTGGCTCTCGTTCACCACGTGGCTGCGAAGGGTTTGCTGGGCGGTGTTGCCCTGATTGGGCGCATACGCTTCGCTGGTTTGCTCGCTCTGAGAGAAGTCGATATCCGCGGTCACCGTGGTGCGGAAATTCTCCCGTCCCACCAGGGGTTCCAGCAGCGCCTGAATGCGGGTGGCCAGGCTGTGTTCCAGGTTTTGCTTGTAGAGCATCTGCTGGGCGTCCATGCCCAACGCGCCCTGGCCGTCTTCGTTGTTGGACAGCAGCTTGCCCGTTTGATCCAACACACTCACGGCCTTGGGGTTGAGCTCGGGAACCGAGGCCGAAACCAAATGGATGATGCCGGCGATTTGGTTGCGATCCAAGTTGCGACCCCCTCGCACATGCAGCATGACCGAAGCGCTGGGCTTTTGCTGCTCGCGGAAGAAGCCCGTCTGCTGGGGAATGGCCAAGTGAACGCGGGCGTCGGCCACGTCGGCCAGCGCGGTGATGGTTCGGGTCAATTCACCTTCCAAGGCGCGCTGGAAGTTCAGGCGTTCGTTGAATTGCGTTTGCCCGATCGACGGTTTGTCCAATAACTCAAAGCCCACCAAACTGCCCTTGGGCAGGCCATTGCTCGCCAGCTTCATGCGCAGGTCGTACACCTGGGAAGCAGGCACCAGAATGGTCCCGCCCGGCTCGCTGCGGTAGTTAACCTGCATTTGGGCCAGCTGGGCAATGACGGCGCCCCCGTCCTTGTCGGACAGACCCGTGAAAAGGGGCCGGTAGTCGGCCGTCCCGGTGCGGGTGCCCAGCAAGGCGATGACCGCAACCAGCAGGAGCAGGCCCAGGAAAAGGCCCAACTGGTTGCGGCGCGGCAGCGCCTTCAGTCGGTCGGCAAAACCGGGCTCGGTGCCAAGTGCCACGGGAGTGGCGGCCGTCGGGGCGAGGGTGGTCTCCATAGCTGCCGATTTTTTGGGATCTGCCCCTTAAGTAGGCGCCAAACAGGCCGATAAAGCCAGCCCTTTTGCAGGCTTAGGAGCGTGTGGCGGGGCCTAACCTCTCGCCCATCATGAATCCGGTCCAGCTCAAGCCCTTCGACTTTGCCGCCGCCGTGCAGCGTGCGGGGATGAAGCTGCCTGCCAGCGCGCCGACGGCTGCCTCCGCGGTTCAAGGCGGTAGTTTTTCAGAGGCCATGACCACCGCGTTGAAATCCGTGAGCCAGCAACAGTTGCAGGCCTCACAGCTTCAGCGCGAGTTGCAGTTGGACAACCCGACGGTGAGTTTGGAGGAGACCATGGTGGCCATGCAAAAGGCCCAGGTCGGGTTCCAAGCCGTCCTGCAAGTGCGCAATCGCTTGGTGTCGGCCTACTCCGACATCATGAACATGCAGGTTTGATCGCGCTAGCGTGGCAAATTGCGCTGACGGCGCTGAAGCTGATTCAAGTACAGCGCCAGTTGCCGCTCACCCTCCGGGGGCAGGGTCACGAAGGTGCAACCCACGCGAACATGCTCCCGCTCCACACGCACATGCTGGACTTGCAGCGTGACCGGAATGCGGTGCTCAAGCCCCATTTCCAATTCAAGCCCCGTGAGCAAGGCGCCAGGCGCCGGCTTTTCGCAGGAGTCGGGCCAGTGCAAGGCAATACCGCCCGCGCTCAGGTCAAAGGTCCGCACGCGCAGTGGCAGTGCGCCCACACGGGGCATCAACAGTCGGGGGTGGTGCAGGCTGGCGGGCTGAACCCGAAACGTTTGCCGACGCTGGTGTCGCCGCAACTCTGACGGCAGCGCAACGCGCAGGGCAGGCAATCCGCCGGTTTCCACCAGCGAACGTTCGGCGGGCAGTTCGAAGTCCATTTGCACGCCGCCCTGGTGGGCGACGGCGTGTACCGGACCCTGCAACAGCCAAGGCGGGGCACTCAAGGTCAGGCCCGGAAGTCTCAAATCCCAGTTGTGCAACTCGGGCCGCACTTGCACGGGGAGCAGCTCGAGAGTGGGTCCGCTCGGGGCGATCAAGCGGACGAGCGTTTCGCGCTCCACCAACTCCTGCAGCCAGGCGGCAATTTCTCGCGGGTGCTGAAGGCTCAAGGCGGGGGCGGTTAGCGTCATGAAGTCGGTCGTCCTGCCCCAGGGCGACCTCCCTGGGGGGGCGTCAGTGTACGGTTTGGCCCCGGTGCTGGGCTTTGAGCCCCAACTCATCCATCCAGGGCTCGGCCAGCTGCCGAATCTCTGCGTCGTTGAGCAAGATGCGCTGCATGATCTTGGCCTTGAGCGGCGCTTCGGACGCGGTGAGGGATTGGGAGTCAGCCGCCGATTTCAGTTGCGAAATCAGCACGGCGCAGGCCCCCTCCATGCGCACCACCTCGTCCCAGTCGCCCACTCGGGCGGCCTGCAACATCTGAGCGCTGGCCTGTTCGATGGCTTCGTAATAGCTGAGCAGTTGCGTGTTCATGGCGATTGAATGCAAGGGGTTAAGCGGCCACGCGGCGGGTCTCAACTTGGGGGGCAATGGCCGACCAAGCATCGCGAACGGGCTCCAATAGCAGGCGCACCTCCTGAAGGGCGGCTCCATCGTCTCGCGCGTTGGCTTGAACCAGGCGCAGACTGGCGTAGCTGTACAGCTCGTGGAGCTGACGGGCCAATTCACCGCCGGCTTCCAGATCCAGCCCGGCCTTGAGGCCTTCGTCCAAGATGCGCACGGCGCGACTGAGTGCGTGGGCTTTGAGTTCGCGCTGCTGGGCTTCGAGCGCACCTTGGGCCTGTGCCAGGGCGGTGAACAAGCCTTCGAAGAGCATGGCGATCAGCCGGTGCGGGCTGGCGCTGTGCACCTCGGTTTCCAGCCCGACGCGGCTGTAGACGTTGTTGGGGCGCTGGTGACGGGAAGCAAAGGGGGATGCGGTGCCGTACATGGTGGTGTCCTGCGTATGACAGGTTTTCGGCGAGGTCTCGATCAACTTGAGTCCATCAAAGCGGCGGAATGCTGGGTTCTGGACGCCTATTTCAGGACAAGTGGCTCGGTCTGGCAAGTCCAACAAAAACGCCCACATTCAAGTGGGCGTTTTTGTCGGGTACACGCGGGGACTTACAGCTTGGACAACTGCTGATTCAAGTAGGACGACACGCCTTGCATCCGGCTCATGCTGCCATCCAGTGCGGTGTACTGGGCACGCAAACGGCGCTCAGCCAAGGCCACCCGGCGCTCCAACTCGGTCTCACGTTTGTCGTTGGTCGAGATGCGATCCTGCAGCCCCTTTTGGCGGTTCGTGAGGCGCCCGTCCGTGGACAGCAGGGCGTCGGCCATTTCCCGCAAACGGAGGGCCAAGCCGTTGTTGGCGCTGTTGCCAGCATCTTCACCGCTGAGCAGGGCCTTCAAATCGGTGGCTTTGGCCACGGCGGCGTCCAGCTTCGTGTCGTTGACTTTGAGTGACCCGTCACTGCTGGGGTCCAATCCGATCTCGGCAAACCGCGTCAGCGTGCCGCCCAGCGTGCTGGTACTGCCCGCCAGGTTGCGCATTTGGTTGATCAAGGACACCACGGTGCTGTCCCCCTGCAGCGGCCCTGCCGTTTTTGTGGCGGCGTCGTAGCGGCTTTGATCGCGCAGCAGTTTCAGGGTGTCGTTGTAGGCGGCCGCGAAGTCGGTAACGGCCTTCTTGATGGCCGCCTTGTCCTGGCCCACCGTGATGGTGATGGGGTCCGCACTGGTCTTGCTGAGCGTGAAACTCACGCCTTCGATGGCCGAGCTGATGGTGTTGCTGGCGGATTCGATGTCCACCCCTTCGATCGTGGCCTGCGCATTGACGGCCGTCTGTTTGATCGAGCCGGTGTTGACGGGGCTGAGTGTGCTGCGGTCGTAGGCGAAAGCCGACAGGCCAGTGCCATCGGTGGAATTGCCATCGTCGTCCGCCACGGTGACGCGGAACGCATTGGCGGCGCCGGGGTCCACGCCTCGCATGACCAGACGAGACCCATTGGCGTCGGTCACCACGCTGGCCACGATGCCCAGCTTCATGGCATTGATCTTGTCGCGCACCTTGTCCAACTGGTCATCCCCCGAAATCACGGGGATGACCAGGGAGGTTCGGGCCGGATCGGCGTCGAAATTCACCTCCCCGAGGTTGTTGGTCGTGTAGGTGCCGAAATCAATGGTGATGGTGCCCGTTCCCGTGCTGGATCCCGTGGGCTGCGCGGCGGAGGCCAGGCTCTGCGCCGCGGCCAAACGGGTCACAGTCACCCCATAGCTGCCGGCGGCCGTTCCGTTGACAGCACTGGCGCTCACGGCGGCCGCATTGGTGCTGCTGGTGGAAACCGCCCCGAACGTGTCCGCTCGCGTGAGTTTGCTGGCGGCATCCCGAAGGGCCGACAGGCTGGATTGCAGCTTGCCGTAGGCCGACAACTGGGTTTTGAGCCCGTCGGTGCGCTTTTGAAGCTGCTGGATGGGGGCGCGCTCGACCGAAACCAGCTTGCTGATCAGGGACTCGACATCCAGGCCGCTGCCGATGCCGGCGGAAGTAATACTGGCCATGGTGGAACTCCTCAACTCTCCTACAAATGCAAAGGGCGAACATCCCGATGGAGGTTCGCCCTAGGCACTTCGACCGGTTCCGGGGGAACTTTAGGCCGGTTTGAGACTTTTTTATCCGCGCAGCAGTTGCAGGACTTGCTGAGGCAACTGGTTGGCCTGCGCCACCATCGCCGTACCCGCTTGCTGCAAGATGTTGGCGCGGCTGAGATTGGAGGTTTCTTGGGCGTAATCCGCGTCCATGATCCGGCTGCGCGCCGCCATTTGGTTCTCGTGGGCGATTTGCAAATTCGCAATCACGGCTTCAAAGCGATTTTGCTGGGCCCCCAGCGTGGCGCGTTCGGAATTGATCAGGTCCAGCGCCGAATCGATGCCGTTGATGACCCCGGCCAGCATGCCGTTGTCTGCAGCCGCGCCGATGATCATGCGGCCATTGCCTTGGTTGTCGGTACCCGCCACCGTGGTTACCGTTCCATTCACCGAGAGGTCGGTGGTGGTGAAGTCAATGGTGTCGTTGGCGGTGGTGTTGGCGCCAATCTGGAAGATTTGCGTTCCCGCCGCCTGCGCCAAGATGGCCTTGCCGTTAAATGTGGTGCCCTGGACGATGCGCTGGATTTCTTTGGCCAGCTCGCCAAACTCTTTGTCCAGCGAATCTTTGTCGCTGTCGGAGTTGGTGGCATTGCGGGCCTGCACCGTCAATTCCCGCATGCGCTGCAGGTTTTCCGTGACCTTGGCCAAGGCGCCTTCGGCAACCTGCGCCAACGAAATGCCGTCATTGGCATTGCGAATGGCGACGGCCATGCCCCGAGCCTGCGCATACATGCGCTCGGCAATGGCCATGCCGGCGGCGTCGTCCTTGGCGGAGTTCACGCGCAAGCCGGAAGACAGTCGCTGAGTGGCCGTCATCAGCGAGCTCTGCGACATGTTCAGATTGCGCTGCGCATTGAGCGAGGCAATGTTGGTGTTGATGATCTGAGGCATGAGCGCACTCCTTGCGTCGGGGTCGCCGCACCCGCGGCGGGAACGGCCGACTCAAAGGTCGACGCGTTGACGCAGATTTTTGGAGCGCTCGCTGCACCGCAATCGGTGGAAAAGGCCGAGGTTTCCGGTGCAATCCGAAACCGAGAAACGTCCCGCCCACACCCTGGCGGGACGTCTTGTGCCTTCGTTTCGCGTCAGCGGAGAGGGGCTTAGCCGCGCAATAGCGTCAGCACGCCCTGCGGCATGGCATTGGCCTGAGCAATCATGGAGTTGCCGGCCTGCTGCAGGATGTTGGCGCGGCTCAGGTTCGCCGTTTCGACTGCGAAGTCCGCATCGACGATGCGGCTGCGCGCAGCGGTTTGGTTTTCGTGCGCCACCATCAAGTTGCTGATGACCGCTTCGAAGCGGTTTTGCGTGGCCCCGTAAACGGCTCGTTCCCCGTTGACCTTGTTCAGGGCGAGGTCAATGTTGTCGATCACCGTCTTGAGGGCGGCCACGTCTCCCGTGAGGTTGGAGCCGGTGACGGCTTGAATGTCAACGTCCGCCGAAAAGTCCGACGTGGTGACGATGATTTCGTCGTTGCCGGTCGTGTTGGCACCGATTTGGAACAGGAGGGCTCCCGCATCTGCGCCCACGATGGCTTTGCCGTTAAACGTCGTGCCGGCCAGTACGCGGCCAATCTCGGAGCCCAATTGTTGGTACTCCTTGTCCAGCGAAGCCTTGTCGGCATCGGTGTTGGTGGCGTTGCGCGCTTGCACCGCCAATTCGCGCATGCGCTGCAGGGCATCGCCCACTTTGGACAGGGCCCCTTCGGCCACTTGTGCCATGGAGATGCCGTCGTTGGCATTGCGGATGGCTACCGCCATGCCGCGCGCCTGGGCATTCATGCGCTCGGAAATGGCGAGACCGGCGGCGTCGTCCTTGGCGGAGTTGACGCGCAGTCCCGAAGACAGGCGCTGGGTGCTGACCAGCAAGGAAGCCTGGCTGGTGGCGGTGTTTCGCTGCGCGTTCAGCGAAGCGATGTTGGTGTTGATGATGGCAGGCATGACGCTTTCCTCTCAAGTGAAGGCCGAAGGAACTGCAAAGCGGGTGATGCGAAATGCAGCATCCGGTAGGCAGGTTTTCGACGCAGAGGAGAGCGACTTAAGCCGCAAGTCCGCCAGCGATCCCTTGAAATGACCGCCGTCTTCCCCCTAATAAAAGGGTTAGGGTTCGGACGGGGTCAGGGAGGTCCTTGTGCTGGAGGGCTCCGACTCGCCGGTTCAGGCGCCGGCGGCGCCCGGGCCGCCGGTTGACCGGCCTCGCCAGAGATCAGCGAAGCCGGCCAGGCGTCATCGAAGCAGTGAGAGCACCTGCTGGGGCATGGCGTTCGCCTGCGCGATCATCGACGTGCCCGCTTGTTGCAGGATCTGGGCGCGCGACAGGTTCGCCGTTTCCACGGCGAAGTCGGCGTCGGTAATCCGGCTGCGGGCGGCGGCTTGGTTTTCCGACGACACCATCAGGTTGCTGATCACGGCATCGAAGCGGTTCTGCACGGCACCGTAGGTGGCGCGCTCGCCGTTCACCGTGCCGAGCGCGGTATCGATGTTGTCAATCACCGTGGCCAAGGCGGTGGCGTCACCGGTGAGGTTGCCGCCGGTCACTGCCGTGATGTTGGCGTTGCCGGTGAAGTCCGTCGTGGTGACGGTGATGATGTCGTTGGCCGTGGTGTTGGCGCCGACCTGGAACACCTTATCCCCAGCGTTGGCGCCGACGATGGCCTGACCATTAAAGGTCGTTCCGCCCAGCACGCGGCCGATTTCCGCCCCAAGTTGCTGGTATTCCTTGTCCAGCGACTGTTTGTCGGCATCGGTGTTGGTGGCATTGCGGGCCTGGACTGCCAGTTCACGCATGCGCTGCAGCGCATCGCCCACTTTGGAGAGCGCGCCTTCCGCCGTTTGGGCCAGCGAGATGCCGTCATTGGCATTGCGGATGGCCACATTCATGCCCCGAACTTGGGCATTCATGCGCTCCGAAATGGCCAGACCGGCGGCGTCATCCTTCGCGGAGTTGACGCGCAGACCCGAGGAGAGCCGCTGAACAGCAACCGTCAAGGCTTGCTGGCTTGAGGCTGCATTGCGCTGGGCGTTCAGCGAGGTGATGTTGGTATTGATAACTGCGGGCATGGTGCGTTCCTTTCAGTAATGAACAGGGCCCGGCTGGGCCGCAAGTGGAGGTTGCCCCCCGCTCCGGCGGCCTTTGGGCGTTCCGCGCCGACCTTTCGGTGTGGCTTGGGCGTCCCTGGGGCTGGGTCTGCCGGGCAACGAGATCCGTCACCAGATCCGTTGGATGCTGTATCGGAATGCCGCCGGAAAAACTTTAGGACGACTTGTCAAGAGGGGGGATCTTTTGAAAAGAGGGGGTGAAAGCGGCCATATTTCCGCCCCTGTTTCTTGAGGGTAAGCAGTGGGGCAATGGCGGTTCATTTCAGCGGCTTGCGGCGGGCCCATCTGCCTAAAGTCAGCTGCAATTCGTCCGACGCGCGCTGGCGCGCAGTGCTTCCTCATTGGGCGGATTTCTGCTCATCCCACAGGAGTGCCCAATGTCTCTCGCAACTGTCCAACCCAACGAACTGGCCCGCACCATGGCCGCGACAGGCGTGGTGCCCATGCCCGGCCAGTCCATGAACGAAGCCGTGGCTCTGTTGGCTGCGGCCCGCAACGCCGCGTACGCCGAAGCGGCCCGAGGTCGGCTGGGGCAAGGGGTTTCCCTGATTCTTCGGGCCATGGAATGCCAACCCATGAGCTTTGAATTGCAGAGCGACATGGCGGCGCTGTTGCTGTCGGCCGGCGAGTTGGCGCATGCGGTGTCCTATGCCCGCGCGGCGCTGCGCACGCAGCCCAAACACGGGCCGAGCCTGTATGCCCTGGGTTTTGCGCTGTCGGGCTTGGGCGAGGCCGAGGAGGCCGCGCGCACCTTGCGTCGCATCCTGCGGGGCGCCGCCCGAGCCTCGCTGCTGGCCGAGGCGCCGGAATTGCTCCCCTTGGTCAAGGCGGAATTGGGTCGCATTCAGCGCTTGCAGCGTCGGTCCCCTCGGGGGTGAGGCGGCGGCCCTGACCGGTGTGTCAGATTTTTTCTGACAGGCCACCCTGGTTTTGACGGACGTCGAGCTTGGAATGGGGCTGATTTCCCCATCTGCTCTGGGTTTTCAGAATTCGCTCCATGGCATCGCAACCCAGCGGTGCCGCCCCCAACAAGGAGCGAGCCGTGAACACCGAGCAAATCCTGGCTGAAATTCGCGAAACGAATCTTTCTTACCTGATGCTGGCTCAGGGCCTGATTCGCGCGGATCGCGAACAGGCCCTGTACCGCCTGGGCGTTTCCGAGGAAGTGGCTGACCTGCTGGCCCAACTCTCGCCGGCGCAGGTCATGAAGCTGGCCGGTTCGAGCACGCTCCTGTGCCGCTTCCGCATGGAAGACGATTTGGTGTGGAACCTGCTGACCAGTAACCACAAGCCCACGGTCAACGAGCAATCGTCCAAGCTGCATGCCTCGATCTTGATGGCGGGCCGCCACTCCGAAGCCCTGTAAGGAGATCACCATGCCCCGCGTCAAGAGCATCCTTTCCGAAGCCAAGCAAATCGAACGCGCGGTCACGCTCATCCAGTTGGGGGCGCGTCTGCAGGTGTTGGAGTCGGAAACCGACCTCAGCTATGAGCGCCTGCTGCGTCTGTACAAAGAGGTGTCGGGCCGCTCGCCGTCAAAAGGCCAGCTCCCGTTCTCCACGGACTGGTTCATGACCTGGCAGCCCAATATTCATGCCTCGCTGTTCCTGAACATCCACGAGTACCTGAACAAGGCAGCCGCGTTGGATGAAATTGACACGGTGATCAAGGCGTACAAGCTGTACTTGGAACATGCTCAGGCGCAAAGCATCGAGCCGCTGCTGTCGGTCACCCGGGCCTGGCGACTGGTCAAGTTCATCGACAATGGCATGCTGACGCTGACGCCGTGCGCCAAGTGCGGTGGGCACTTCGTGACCCATCCCCACGAGATCTCGCGGCACTATGTTTGTGGTCTGTGCAATCCGCCTGCGCGAGCCGGCAAAGGCCGTGGCGCCGAGCCCTTGGCGCATTGATTGATCCACCGCCCCTTGCTGGGCATTGCCCCTGCTGTCTCCTTGTCCTGGAATCCGCCCATTTCCATTTGGCCCTTTTCGGCGCTGTTGGCCTGGGCTGCGGCATGGGTTGTTGGGGTGAGCGTAGGGGGGGCATGGGGGGCGGCGTTGGCCGGATTGACCTGCGCCGGTTTGGCGGGGTTGCATCGCCGACCGGCTCGCCGGTGGATTACGTTATTGGGCTTGCCGGTGGCCTATGGCTTGGTGAGTGCCGCGATCCCCGCGTGGATTTGGCTGCTGAGTGCGGTGCTGATACTCGTGCTGTATCCCCCCAACCGATGGGGCGAAGCGCCGCTCTATTTGACGCCCGCTTCGGCGCTGTCCGGAGTCGGGTTGCAACTTCAACTTCCCTCGGGCGGGCGGGGGTTGGACGCCGGGTGCGGCAGTGGAGCCGGACTGCGCGCCTTGCGCCGTGAGTGGCCTCAGTTGGTGTGGTCCGGAACAGAGGCCAGCGCTCTGTTGGCGCAGTGGACCCGGTGGCGCTGCCCGTGGGCGACCATTCGTTGTGGCGATTTGTGGCTGGACGACTGGCGCAGCGAAACGCTGGTTTATGTGTTCCTGCGCCCCGAATCGATGGAAAAGGTGCGAGAAAAAGCCCGCGCCGAGCTTCAGCCGGGCGCCTGCCTGCTCAGCTTGGATTTTCCGCTGCCCGATGTGAAACCCAGCGCCAGTTGGCCTGCGGGTGGGCGGCACCGGCTGTATCTTTATCGCGCCGAAGCCTTGAATTGAGACGGCCAAGGGGGCTGTTTGTGCCGCGATCGGCGTGCGATTGCTTGCACAATGGGGCGGTCCATCGCTTCCTTTAGCGCCCCATGTTCGTCATCATCGGCTGGGTTCTTATGCTGATTTGCGTGTTCGGTGTGTTCATCGTTCACGGAGGCAACATCAGTGTTATTTTGAAAGCGCTCCCCTTTGAGATGACCACCATCTTCGGGGCGGCTATTGGCGCTTTCTTGGCTAACAACCAAATGCCCGTTGTCAAAGCGGCAGCGGCGGGGGTCGGCCTGTGCTTTAAAGGCAGCAAATACACCAAAGACCGGTACATGGAATTGCTGGCGCTGCTGTATGACATCCTCCAGAAAGCGCGCAAAGAAGGCCTGATGTCCATCGAGAAAGACGTCGAGGACCCGCACAACTCCCCCCTGTTTCAAAAATATCCGAATGTGGGCCACGACCACCATGTGACCGAGTTCGTCACGGACTACCTTCGCATGATGGTGAGCGGCAACCTCAATGCCCATGAGATTGAGGCGCTCATGGATGCCGAGATTGAGACCCACCACCACGAAGCCCACGCGCCGGTGGCCGCCCTGCAGCGGCTGGCGGGTGGCTTGCCCGCCTTCGGGATCGTGGCGGCTGTCTTGGGTGTGGTGAACACCATGGGCTCTGTGGGGCAGCCGCCCGCGGTGTTGGGGGGCATGATTGGTTCCGCGCTGGTTGGAACCTTTCTCGGGATCTTTTTGGCCTATGGCATGGCTGAGCCTCTGGCTGGCTTGCTGGAACAGAAGTTGGATGAGGCCGGCAAGGAGTTGGTCTGCATCAAGACCACGCTCCTGGCCTCAATGCAGGGCTATGCCCCCCAAGTGGCCATCGAGTTCGGTCGCAAGGTTCTGTACAGCAACGTGCGTCCGACCTTCGTGGAGTTGGAAGCGCACGTGAAGAAGAAGTAAGGGTGGTCCGCCATGGCCGGCGATACCAAAAAACTCCAGCCCATCATTGTCAAGAAGATCAAGAAGGGCGGTCACGGGGCTCATGGCGGTGCATGGAAGATCGCCTACGCCGACTTCGTGACCGCCATGATGGCGTTCTTCTTGTTGATGTGGCTGCTGGGCTCAACCACCGAGGGCGACAAGAAGGGCATTGCGGACTACTTCAGCTCGCCACTCAAGATTGCGATGTTCGGTGGGTCGGGCTCGGGTGATGCCTCTTCCGTCGTGAAGGGAGGAGGCAAAGACCTGTCGCGAGAAACCGGTCAGGTCAAGGAAGGCGAGACCGAAGCCAAGAAGAAGTTGTACAACCTAAAGGCGCTGAAAGAAGAGCAGCGTCGTGCGGAGCGCTCGCGCCTGGAAGAGTTGAAGAAGAAGGTCGAAGAGAAAATTTCTCAAAGCGCAGGGTTGGCCTCTTTGGGCGGGCAGATCAAGCTAGACATGACCAAAGAGGGGCTGCGAATTCAAATCGTCGACCAGGGCAATCGGCCGATGTTCGATTCCGGCTCGGCGGTGGTGAAGCCCTACATGCGCGAGCTGTTGCAAGAACTCGGCGCGGTGCTGGCGGAGGTGCCCAATCGCCTGACCATTGAGGGGCACACGGATGCGCAAGCCTTCGCCGGGGGAACACGCGGCTACAGCAACTGGGAATTGAGCGCCGATCGCGCCAATGCGTCACGTCGAGACTTGGTGGCTGGGGGTTTGCCCGAGGCGCGAATGTTGCGCGTTCAGGGCCTGGCTTCGAGTAAGCTTCTTGACGCCCAAGCCCCGGAAAGCCCTGTGAACCGCCGGATCAGCATCATCGTGATGAACCGGGACGCCGAGGACGCGGTATTGAAAAACTTGAGCGACGAGGAAGAGCCCCCGAGCCCTCCGGCGTCGACGCCTGAATGAGACTGGAAGGATTGACCCATGAGCAGTGACATGCGGTTTCTGATCGTTGACGACTTCTCCACCATGCGCCGCATCGTGCGGGGCCTGCTCAAAGAGATTGGCTACACCAATGCGGAAGAAGCGGAAGACGGTGCTGAAGCTTTGACTTTGTTGCGTGCCTCGAAGTTTGATTTCGTGGTCAGCGACATCAACATGCCCAACATGACGGGCTTTGAGCTGCTCAAGGCCATCAAGGAAGACGCCAACCTCAAGCACCTGCCGGTGCTGATGGTCACCGCCGAAGCCCGCAAAGAAGATATCGTCCTGGCCGCCCAAACCGGGGCTGCAGGCTACATCGTCAAGCCATTCACCAAGGCCACGCTCGAAGAGAAGGTCCAGAAGATCATTCAAAAGATGCAAGGCGCCTGAGCCTTCTTCTTCAACACGGAGAAAAACCATGGAGATGGAAGAGCTCGCCAAACTGGCCCAGGGCCAGGCGCTGACGGTGGACCCAGCGGTGTTTCAGCAGCTGGGCACGATCACCCGTCTGCTGCACGACACCATGGAGCAACTGGGCGTTATGCCCAAATTGCAGGTGGCGACCGACGGATTGCCCGATGCGCGCAGCCGCCTGACTTACATCGCCGACAAGACGGCCAATGCCGCCAACAAGGTGCTGAACTCGGTCGATCAAGCCAAGCATGAGCACGAAGCCATCGCTTCGGCGACCCGTGAGTTGGCGGCCAAACTCACGGCCGATCCCGTTCGCGCGGTAGCCAGTGGGGCGGTCATGAACTTCGTGACGGAGGTTGAGGGCAAGACGGCCAAAATCGACCAGCAC
Source organism: Inhella gelatinilytica (assembly GCF_016093295.1). Taxonomy (GTDB): domain Bacteria; phylum Pseudomonadota; class Gammaproteobacteria; order Burkholderiales; family Burkholderiaceae_C; genus Inhella; species Inhella gelatinilytica. The sequence continues at coordinate 634,396 of NZ_JAEDAL010000002.1, forward strand.
CTGACCGACATCATGATGGCCCAGGACTTCCATGACCTGACGGGCCAGGTGGTGAAGAAGGTGGTCCAACTGACCAGTGACCTGGAGGACAGCTTGGTGAAGCTGCTGGTGCAGGTGGTGCCGCCCGATCAGCGCGAAAAGGTGAGCCAGGAAGTGCTTCAGGGCCCCGTGGTGAACCCGGAGGGTCGTGTGGACGTGGTCCAGAACCAGAGCGAAGTGGACGATCTGTTGGCCTCGCTGGGCTTCTAAGACGCGCGCGGCGCGGGAAGACGCCAGACGGGAGGCTGTGGCCTCCCGTTTGCATTTCGGGAACTGGGCGGTTTTCCCCGGCCTTTTCTCGCTCAAGTTTGCAGGGCACCTCAGAAGAATGGACGGACCCGGTTGGCATGACGCCGCCGGGCTCCTTCCATGGCTGAAAAAGACGCCCACGACCACAACTTACCGGCCTCACAGCGCAAGATCCGAAAGGCGCGTGAGGAAGGCCAACTGCCGCGCTCGCGGGACTTGGCCCATGCCATGGTGCTGGTAGCCCTGGCTGGGCTGGCTTGGGCGTGGCTGCCGGGGGCTGCGCAGCAGTGGCGTCAATGGATGGCCGAGGGCCTGCATTTCAATGCTCAGACCCTCAGCCACCCGGCGGTGATGCAGCAAACATTGGCCGAGACGGGTGTGCATTTGGCCCAGACGATCGGGTTCATCGGTACCGTGATTGGCGGTGCCGCCGTGGCGTCGCAATTGGCTTTGGGCGGCTGGAACTTCACGCTCAAAGCCCTGGGGCCGCGCTGGAACTTGCTCGACCCCATCAGCGGCATCGGGCGCTTGTTTTCCGGGCAAAACGCGGGTACGGCGCTGAAGGCGGTTCTGCTGGCGCTGCTTTTGGGGGCCGTCGCGGTGGGGGTGCTGAACCAGCGCTTGGAGCGGTACATCGAGTTGATGGCCGTACCCCTTGAACAAGCCATCGGGCAAGTCGGTCAGGTGCTGCTGGGGGGGCTGATGGCGTTGGTCGTGGCCTTGGTGGCTTACGCGGCGCTGGATGTGCCCTTGCAGCGTCAGTTGTACCTGCGCCGCCTGCGCATGAGTCGCGTCGAAGTCAAGCAGGAACACAAAGAAACCGAGGGCTCACCGGAAGTCAAACAGCGCCAGCGCGCCCGCATGCGCGAGCTCACCCGCCAACGCATGATGGCGGCCGTGCCCAAGGCCGACTTGGTCGTGATGAACCCCACCCACTACGCCGTGGCCTTGAAGTACGACGAAACGAAAGATGCCGCCCCGCGCGTGGTGGCCAAAGGGGCCGATCTGCTGGCCCTGCGCATTCGCGATGTGGCCAAGGACCACAAAGTGCCAGTGCTCCAAGCGCCAGCCCTGGCCCGTGCGTTGTTTGCCCACGCCAAGCTGGATCGCGAAGTGCCCATGAGCTTGTTCTCTGCCGTGGCCCAAGTGCTCGCCTGGCTCTACCAGGTTCGCAATGCTCAGCCGGGCCGTGAGCCGCCCGCGCCCAACCCGACCGTGCCGCAGGGCCTGGACCCGCACGAAGCGGACGCGCAACCGCATGAAGATGATGAGGCGCTGACATGATCGACTGGATGCAAAAGCTGCAGGCGTGGCTGGGCCCCCATGGTCGGGTCCTGGCCGCCCTGGGGGCGCCAATTGCCGTGCTCTTGGTGCTGACCATGATGGTCCTGCCCCTGCCACCCTTTGTGCTGGACTTGTTCTTCACCCTCAACATCGCCATGGCGTTGATGGTGATGATGGTGGCCGCGCACATGATCCGGCCGCTGGACTTCGCCGCCTTCCCGACGGTCCTGCTGCTCACCACGCTGATGCGCCTGTCGTTGAACGTGGCCTCGACCCGAGTGGTGCTGCTTGAAGGCCACACGGGCCCCGGCGCGGCGGGGCAGGTCATCGAGAGCTTTGGCCACTTCCTGATCGGCGGCAATTTCGCGGTCGGTCTGATCGTGTTTGCCATTCTGGTGGTGATCAACTTCATTGTGGTCACCAAGGGTTCTGAGCGGATCGCGGAGGTCAGCGCCCGCTTCACCCTGGACGCCTTGCCGGGCAAGCAAATGGCGGTGGATGCCGACCTCTCTGCCGGTCTGATCGATGAAAAAGAGGCCAAGCGTCGGCGGGCCGAGCTCGGGGACGAGGCGGACTTTTTTGGCTCCATGGACGGTGCCAGCAAGTTTGTGCGGGGCGATGCCGTGGCCGGCATCCTCATCCTGGTGATCAACATCGTGGGCGGTTTTGCCATCGGCATCTTTCAGCACGGCCTGTCGGTCGGCAGTGCAGCCGACAGCTACATCTTGTTGGCCGTCGGCGACGCCTTGGTGGCGCAGATTCCCGGCTTGCTGATTTCCGTGGCGGCCGCCATGGTGGTGTCGCGCGTGGGCAAGGACCGCGACATCAGCACCATGATCGGCGCGCAAATGTTTGGCAGCTGGCGCTCGCTGTTCGTCACGGCCGGGGTGGTCGGCGTCTTGGGCCTGATCCCGGGCATGCCGCACACGGTGTTCCTGATGATGGCCGCCGCCCTTGCCAGTTTGGGCTGGTGGCTGCGCGAAAAGGAGCGGCTGGCCAAGGCCGCCCCGCCGCCCCCGGAAGTCAAACCCACCTCGCCCGATGGCGAGGCCACCTGGGACGATCTCTTGCCGGTCGACACCTTGGGCTTGGAGGTGGGCTACCGCCTGATCACCCTGGTGGACAAGACCCGAGACGGCGATTTGCTCACCCGCATCAAGGGCGTGCGCAAGAAGTTCGCCCAAGAAGTCGGCTTCCTGCCCCCGGCGGTGCACATCCGCGACAACCTGGAGCTGCGGCCCAGCCAATACCGCCTCTTGCTGCGCGGCGCCGTGGTCGGGGAGGGCGAGGCCTATCCGGGGCTTTGGTTGGCCATCAACCCGGGGCACGCGACCACCCGCTTGCCGGGTACCCAGACGACGGATCCCGCCTTTGGGCTGCCGGCGGTGTGGATCGACGAAAAGCAGAGGGAATCCGCACAAATGGCGGGTTACACGGTCGTTGATTGTTCGACTGTGATTGCCACCCATCTTTCACACTTGATGCAAGTCCATGCAGCCAAGCTGCTGGGCCGGGTCGAGACGCAGGCGCTGGTGGAGCACCTGACCAAGCTCGCGCCCAAGCTGATGGAAGACGTGGTGCCCAAGATGATTGCCCTGCCGATGCTGCAACGCGTGCTGCAAGCCCTGCTGGACGAGGGTGTGCACATCCGCGACATGCGCTCCATCGTCGAAGCCTTGGCCGAACACGCGCCCACCGTGCCCGACCCGCTGGAGTTGGCCCGGCGGGTGCGGGTCCACTTGGCGCCGGCCATCGTGCAGCAAATCTATGGGCCCACCAAAGAGCTGGACGTCATTGCGCTCGACCCTGAGTTGGAACGACTCATCGTTCAGGCGCTCACCAGCCCCCACGGGCAAGCCCTGGACCCCGGTGTGGCCGATCAACTGGCCCGCCGTGCCGCTGAAACCAGCACCCAGCAAGAAGAGCGCGGCGTGCCCGCCTGTTTGCTGGTGCCCGATTTGATTCGTGCGCCCCTGGCGCGCTTGCTCCGCCGTGCGGCACCTCGCCTGAAGGTGTTGTCGCACAGCGAAGTGCCTGAAACCCACTCGATCCGTATTGGTTCCGTCATCGGAGGTGCCGCATGAACATGAAGCGCTTTACCGCCGCCACCACCCGCGAGGCCATGAACCTTGTGCGTGCGGCCTACGGGGATGACGCCATCGTGCTCGCGACCAAGCCTTGCCCCGAGGGCATTGAGGTGCTGGCGATGGAGCCCGAAGGCCTGGCCAAGATCCAAGACCGCGCTGCTCGCGAGCAAGGGCCGGGTTCCAGCGTCAAGCAAGACGTGAACACCCTCGGCATGAGCACCTTGTCCTTCCAGGACTACGTGCGCGAGCGCATGCTGCGCCGCCGCAAGGCCGAAATGCAAGGACGTCCGGACCCCGAGCCCGCGCCCAAGCTGCAGCGCGCGCCAGAAAGCGATGTGGAGCGTGCGCGCCGGGCGCAGGCGCAGATCCAGGCCATGCGTGCCCAGCGCATTGAGCCCTCCGCACTGGGCCAGGCTGCCGGCGCCGCAGAACGCTCCCCGGCTGCCGCGCCGAGTTCAGGCAGCCCCCGAACCGCCACCCAGCGCTGGGCCGCCGCCCAGTTGCGGGTCGAACCCGAGCTGGCCCCAGAACGGTCCGCCGTTCGTGCCCAAGCGGCTCAAGCTGCTCAGGCGGCTCCGACGCGTCCCCAGGCGCCCCGCCGGGCGGTGCCACCGGACGCTGCTGCCGCCATTGAGCTGACGCCCGCCTCGGCCCCGCTGCGGCGCAGCCCTCCGGTGCTAAGAGATGAGGTGGCCGCGCCCGCGCAGCCGCTGCAGGACTGGGGTGACTACGGCGCCAAGGCCTCGCGCAACGAGCGCGAGCGCGCCGACGTGATGCGCGAGCTGCAAGACATGAAGGGGCTGATCGAGCAGCGCTTCGGGGCCCTGGCCTTCATGGAGAAGCTGCAGCGTCAGCCCGTTCAAGCGCGCTTGGCCCAGCACCTGCTCCAGGCCGGATTTTCGCCCGCCTTGTCGCGCAAGCTCGTCGAAGCCTGCCCCAACTCCTTCGTGGCGGGGGCGGACGAGCGGCAGTGGGCTGCCGCCGTTCTGGCCCGCAATTTGCAGGTGGCGCCCACCGCGCTGGAAGACCGCCAAGGCGTTTTTGCCTTGATCGGCTCCACCGGCGTGGGCAAAACGACCAGCACCGCCAAGATCGCCGCGACTTTTGCCGCGCGCCATGGCGCCTCCCAGCTCGGGCTCATCACGCTGGACGCCTACCGCCTCGGCGCCCATGAGCAGTTGCGCGCCTACGGCCGCATCTTGGGCGTGCCTGTGCACACGGCGCATGATCGGGCCTCGCTGGACGATCTGCTCGACCTGTTGGCCAACAAAAAAATGGTGCTCATCGACACCGCCGGCATGGCCCAGCACGACACGCGGACCCGCGAACTGCTGGACATGCTCTCGCACCCCTCCATTCGCAAGCTGCTGGTCGTCAACGCCAGCGCACAAGGCGAAACCCTGGACGACGTGGTCGGTGCCTGGCAAGCCAAAACTTGCGAGGGCGTGGTGCTCAGCAAGGTGGATGAAGCCGTGCGCTTGGGCCCGGCGCTCGACACCCTGATTCGCCACCGCCTGGTGCTGCAAGCCGTGGCCAACGGCCAGCGTGTGCCGGAGGACTGGGTTCGCCTTTCCGCCGACGACCTGCTCCAGTTGGCCTTCAAGCCGCGCGCCGCCAGTGCCTGGAGCCAAGACACCCAAGAACTGCAACTGCTGTTCGCTGCCCACTGAGTACCACCATGGCCCAGCTCCACACCGACCAAGCCGCGGGCTTGCGGCGCCTGTTCCGGGCGGCCGAGGGCGGGCTGGTGCCGGTGGTCGCCCCCAGCACGTGGGACGGGGCCGAGACTTTGCTGGACGCCTTGGTGGGCGCCTACTTGGAACGCGGCCTGCACGTCCTGGTGGTGGACGCCAGCGCCGCCGCCAAACCCGCGTCGGAGTTGGTGCGGGTGCGCCTGGAAGCCTGCATTGAGCCCCTCTCGGCCGATGTGAACTATCTGGAAGCCCGGGGGTTGATTGGCCACTTCCTGGACGCCACCGGTGCGGCCAGCGCCTTGCTGCCCGCGTTGCGCCAAGCCTGCCCTCAGGCCGACGTCATCCTGCTGTTCGCCCCCGTTGCTGAATTGGCTCGCGTGCTCACCGGTGGGCACCCCTGCCGGCCTATCGTCATGGTCGACCTCCAGCCCGAACATCTGACGGAGGCTTACTCCGCCATGAAATGGCTGCAGCAGCGAGCCGGCTGCGGCGTGTTTGGCCTGCTGGTGGCCGGGCCCGCGCGGTTGGCGCTGGTGCGCCGCATGGTGGAGCAGCTGACCCACTGTGCGGAACGCTTCTTGGGCGCCGCGCTGCCGGCTTGGGCGGCGGTGGACCCCAAAGAGGGCGTGAAGGCCACACCGAGTGCGGAATTGCGCCGTTTGGCTCGTGACAGTCTGCAGATCGAGCCTCAGAACAGGCATCATGCACGCTTAGAACCCGTGCCCGTTTTGACCTGATGTACACCGCCAAAGGCAAACTCGATACCAACGCGCTGCTCAAGCAGTACAGCCCCCTGGTGCGCCGCTTGGCCCACCAAATGATGGCCCGGCTGCCCGCCAACGTGGAGTTGGACGATTTGATCCAGGTCGGCATGATCGGTTTGGCCGATGCCATGACCCGATTCGACATCACCCAGGGCGTCCAGTTCGAAACCTTTGCGACCCAGCGCATTCGCGGCGCCATGCTGGATGAGCTGCGGGGGGGCGATTGGCTCAGTCGCGGCACCCGGCGCCAGCAGCGCGAACTGGAAGACGCCCTGCACAAAGCCGAGCAGCGCCATGGCCGGGTGCCCACCGAAAGCGAGATTGCCGCCGTTATGGGCGTGAGCCTCGCCGAATACCAGGACATGCTGGGCCGTGCGCGCGGCACGCAACTGGTTTATTTGGAAGACATTGGCGGTGGTGAGGATGGCGACGACTACCTGGACCGTCACGTGGCCGACCCCGCCAACAACCCCGTCGCCCAACTGGCCGACCACCGCATGCGCCAGGCCCTCATCGAGGCCATCAAGGTGCTGCCCGAGCGCGAGGCCTATGTCATGAGCATGTACTACGAGCACGACATGAACCTCAAGGAAATTGCGGCCGTGCTCAAAGTGACCGAAAGCCGCGTCTGCCAGCTTCACAGCCAGGCCATTGCGCGGTTGCGCGTGCGGCTGCGCGAGCACTGAACCCGGCGGTGCGGCCCGCCCGTACCTCAGGGCCCTCAATCCGCCCCTGGGGCTCGGCTTACTGGCAGCCCGCCGCGGCAGCCGCGTCGGGTTTTCCAAACTTGAGCTGAAGCGCGGGCGCGTTCGGGCTGAGGACGAACAGGTTCGAGAAGCTGGTCTCGCAAAGCGGGCTCGGCTTGCTGCCGGACAGGGCTGCCACGATTTCGGTCACGGTATTGCTATGTCCGACGACCAGCACTGCTCCCGACGCCTGACGCACCGCTGCGGCCACCTCGGCGATGTGCGCGGGCAGCTCGCCCCGGCGAACCGGGATGATCGTTGGCGCAAGGCCCCGCTTCTTGGCCAGCGGAGCCGCCGTTTCTTGGGTGCGCCGATAGGCTGTCGTAACGATGGCCGTTACGTTGGCCGCCTGCAGCATCTCAGCCAGAAGCTCCGCCCGTGCCACGCCCTCCGGCGACAGGGGCGGGTCGTCCCTTGGCTCCGCCGCCCGCTCGGCATGGCGGACAACGATGACTTGTGTCGGCTCCGCCGCCGCGTACAGGGCCTGGAGCGTGAGCAGGAGCAGGGCGAGGGGTTTCAGCATCGGCGTCAAGTCGCTGGATGTTGCTGGCAATCAGTGGGGAAGCCCTTGTAGTTAGACGGCTGCGTGGAATAAGAACTCACGACTTGCCCTTACCGCCGGCGGCTCGAATGACACCAAGCTGCTTGGTGAGCCACATCTGGCTCGCTACGGGTGCCTCACCGCCGCATTTGACTTGATATGACTTGCCAGACGAGCTGCTCTTTGCAGCAGCAAGCTCAATGAATTGCTCGGCTGACTGGACCGTGCTCTTGCCCTCGATGTACTCCAGTTTGCGAAGCAAGTGATCTTTGGCTGCGGCTCCGCTGTACCAGGAGCCGTTGCGATTGAACTCACAACCCGAGGCCTGCAGCTTGGAGAGCAACAGATCAATCTCGGCGCGCACTGGCGCAGCGGTTGGGGTTGCCACGGCCAGACTGCAGGCGAGTGAAGCCAAGACAGAGGTGAGTAGACGCATTTCGATGAACTGTGCCGTCTAGCGAATGAAAGGGACTTCCCCGTCCCGAGCTAGCCGCGGTGAGCGGCAAACGGCAACAAGTGCCACGATGGGGTTGCGAAATCTCATCCATTCACTCTGAAGGGGAAGTCCATGGCCATTGTCTGCGTCGGCATCGATCTCGCGAAGAACGTATTTGCCCTGCATGGGGTGGATGAAGCGGGCAAGCCCGCGCTGGTGCGGCCCACGGTGCCACGCGCGAAGCTGCTGGAGGCCATCGCCGCGCTGCCGCCATGCCTCGTCGCCATGGAAGCCTGCTCGGGCGCCCACCACTGGGCGCGCGAGTTCCAAGCCTTGGGCCACACCGTCAAGCTCATCGCCCCGAAGTTTGTGATTCCGTACCGGCTCTCGGGTAAGCGTGGCAAGAACGATGCCGCAGACGCCGCAGCCATCTGCGAAGCCGCCCAACGCCCCAGCATGCGCTTCGTGCCCGCCAAGAGCCTGGAGCAGCAGGGGCAGCTGTGCTTGCACCGGGTGCGACAAGGCTTCATCGAACAGCGCACTGCATTGATCAACCGCATTCGGGGCCTGCTCAGTGAGTTCGGCATCGTCTTGCCCTTGAAGGCCGCAACCGTGCGGCGAGAAGCCCTCTTGCACCTGGAAGACCTGCCCGGATGGGCCAACCTGGCCGTGGGGGATTGCCTGAGCGAAGTTGGGCGGCTGGACGAGCGCGTCCACGAGTACGACCGTCACTTGGCGCACTTGGCCCGCGAGAACGAAGCGGCCAAGCGGTTGATGCGCCTCTCGGGTGTCGGCGAAACCACCGCCACCGCGCTCACTGCGGCCATCGGCAACGGCCACGACTTCCAGTGCGGGCGCCAGTTTGCAGCGTGGCTGGGGCTCACGCCGGGCCAATACAGCTCGGGCGGCAAGACGCGGCTGGGGCGCATCACCAAAGCAGGTGACGCCTATCTGCGCAGCCTCCTGGTGCTGGGCGCGCGGGCTGTGCTGGCGGCGGCCAAGAACAAGACCGACCCGATCAGTCGCTGGGTGCGAAACGTCGAAGAGCGGCGCGGCTATTGGAAGGCGGTGGTGGCCATGGCGGCCAAGAACGCGCGGCTGTATTGACCCAGCACTTTCTGCTCAGGTCAGGCCGCTTTGGCAAAGGCCTCGGCGGGGGTTTGCATGTATAAAGCCTGGTGGGGCCTCTCGTGGTTGTAGAAGTTGATCCAGTCGCCAATGGCGCGGCTGGCGTGCTGCAGGGTCTCGAAGCGAGTGCGGTGCACGCACTGCTCCTTGAGGGTGCGAATCACCCGCTCGACCATGCCGTTTTGCTCGGGGCTGTAGGGTGTGATGAACTCCTGCTGCAGGCCATAGCTCTTGGCCAGCCCGGTGTACTTCCGGCTCGTAAAGACCAAGCCGTTGTCGCTGCGCAGCAGGAACGGTTCCTTGACCTTGCCCAGGCAGCCAAAGCGCGCGATCAAGGCCTGCTCCAGGGCGGCCTCGGCTGTCTTGCTTTTGCCGCTTCGGCTCAGGTGCCAGCCCAGCAGTTCCCGGGTGTGACAGTCGATCACCAGGGCCAACGTGCACCAGCCATCGCGTCCGGCCCAAATCCTGCACAAGTCCGTGGACCAGCGTTCGTTGGGCGCCTTGGCCACTGAGGGCAAGGCCTGGATTCGCGGACGCTGGCCTCGTGGGCGCTTGCGAACCTGCCAGCCCTTGAGCTGGAAGATGCGCTGCACGGTGTTCTTGTTCATGCCCAGCAGGTGTGCCACGGTGCGATAGCCGAAGCTGGGGTTCGCTTCGATCATGGCTTTGACGGGCTCCACGAGCTTGTCCTGCAGCTTGGGCTCGCCCTTGGTGGGGCGGTAGTAGCAGGTTCGGCGAGGAACTCCGAACCAGTCGCACAGCTTGACCAGGCTGACCTGAACACCGTCTTGGAGTAGTCCCTTCTGGAGCGCGACGATCATTTCTCGTCCTCGTTGCCCAGCAGGGACGCCAGCTTTTTTCTGGCGCGCAGCTCCAGCATGGCTTCGCCGTAGGCCTCTTGCAGCTCGCGCAGTTGGCGCTCGTACTGCTCTTTGACTTCCAGCGGCTTGGTGCGCAGTGCGTTTTCCATGCCGCGCTTGCCCTCTTCGACCCAAGCCTCGACTTCCGAGGGCGGGAGATCAAAGGCGCGGCTGGCCTCGGCCACGGTGGTCTTGCCTTGAATGATGTCCAGCACCAGCGCCGTCTTGCGCTTGGCGGTCCACCGTTTGATTTCGTCTTCCATCAGAGTGCTCATGTCGTCTTCCTTTCGACAGTAACACCTGAGCAGGATTTCACTGGGTCAATACACGTCTTCCATCAGAGTGCTCATGTCGTCTTCCTTTCGACAGTAACACCTGAGCAGGATTTCACTGGGTCAATACACGGCTGGCCTGGGCCGCGCTGGCCAAGGGCGACGCCTTCAAGCTCGCGGTCTGAACCGCACAGAGCCACCCGATCCACCCCGGCAACCGGAGACTGCAACCCTCAAACATTCCGCCGCGTGACCGGC
>NZ_JAEDAL010000003.1 GCF_016093295.1 Inhella gelatinilytica
CATGACCCACTCCTGGTGTGCTGAGGAACATTCCCCAGCCCCAAGACTGGCCACTCTGCGGGCCCCGCACAAGCCAAAACCCCAAAGCCAAACGCGGTGACCGCCCCTCTGAGGCAGCCACCGCGTCTGCGGTTTAGTTCAACGTGTTGTAGGGCTCATCAGCCCGCCGCTTATCACGGCGCCTGTGCCCCGAATCGGGTGCATCGTTGCTGCTTGAAGTCCTGGATCCATCGGATGTTTTCCGTGGTTGGGCTGTGGTGCCATCCGGCACTAAAACTTCCGGCAAAAGCGGCGCTTGTTACACATTCGATGCCAAGCGCCGCTGGCCTTTAGATGGCTTCGGTGCGGCGCAGCAGCCAGTCTTTGGCGGCGCCGCTGACGCGGGGCAGCAGGCGCTCGCGCACGGTGGCGTGGTAGCGGTTGAGCCAGTCGATCTCGTGCGCTTGAAGCAGGCTGCGCTCGATGGGGCGGGTGTCGATGGGGCAGAGGGTGAGCGTCTCAAACGCCAGCATCTCGCCAAAGGCGCCGTTCTCCGCGGTTGGCAGCGGCACGTTGAGCACGAGGTTTTCGATGCGCACGCCCCACTGGCCGGGGCGGTAGAGGCCGGGCTCGATGGAGGTGATCATGCCGGGCTCCATGGCCATGCTGGGGTCGGGCAGGCCTTTGGAGATGTTCTGCGGGCCTTCGTGTACGCCGAGGTAGTAGCCCACGCCGTGGCCGGTGCCGTGGCCGTAGTCCAGGCCGGCTTCCCAAAGCGGTGCGCGGGCGATGGCGTCCAGCATGGGGCCCAGGGTGCCGCGCGGGAAGCAGGTGCGGGAGAGCGCAATGGTGCCGCGCAGCACGCGGGTGTAGTCGGCCTTTTGCTCCGCGGTGACTTCGCCCAGCGCCCAGACGCGGGTGATGTCGGTGGTGCCGGCCAGGTATTGGCCGCCGGAGTCGATCAGCAAGAGGCCATTGGTGCCCAGGGCCGCGTGGCTTTCCGGCGTGGCGCGGTAGTGGGGCAGGGCGCCGTTGGCTTGCCAGCCGGCGATGGTGGCGAAGGAGAGGCCTTTGAACCCGGGTTGGCGGGCGCGGGCGGCGGTCATGCGCTCGTCCACGGTCAGTTCGGTCCAGGCCTCGCCCGCGGCCAGAGCGGCTTCAAACTCGGCATAGAACTCGCACAGGGCGGCGCCGTCGCGTTCCATGGCGTCGCGCACGTGGGCGGCGTCGGCGGCGCTCTTGCGGCTCTTGGCCTGGGTGCTGGGGTTGATGGCTTCGACCACGCGCACGGCCTGGGGCAGGCTGTTGCGCACGCCGTAGGTCACGCGCTTGGGGTCGAGCAGCACGGTGCTGCCGGCGGGCAGGGCGGCCAGCACGACCGTGGCTTGTTCGTAGGGGCGCAGGTGCACGCCCTCGGCGGCGAGCTGGGCGTTCAGGGCGGCGTCCACCTTGCCTTCGGCCATGAAGAGCTGGGCCTGCTGCGTGTCCACCAGCAGGTGGCCGATGAAGACGGGGTTGTAGTCCACGTCGCTGCCGCGCAAGTTCAGCGTCCAGGCCAGATCGTCCACGGTGGAGATCAGGTGGTGCGTGGCGCCGGTCTTCTTCATGGCGGCGCGCAGTTCACCCAGCTTGTCGGTGCGCGTGCGGTCCACCCAGGGGGCGTCCAGCGCCACCACGGGGGCGGTGGGCAGGCCGGGGCGGTCGGGCCAGATGCTTTCGAGCGCACTTTGGTCGTGCACGAGGGCGATGCCCTGGGCGGTCAGGGCCTTGAGCAGGGCTTGGGCAAACGCGAGGCCAAGCACGTGGGTGTCCACGGCGAGCTTGTGGCCGGAGCTCAGGTGTTGCGTCAGCCACTCGATGACATAGCTCGGTGCGGCGGTGGGCACGCGCACCAGTTCGATGCCGCTGCCGGCCAGCTCGGCCTCGGCCTGCGTCCAGTAGCGGCTGTCGGCAAACAGTACGGCGCTGCGCTCGGTCACGACCAGGGTGGCGACGGAACCCGTGAAACCGGACAACCACTGCCGCGCCTGCCAGCGCTCGGGCAGGTATTCAGACAGGTGGGGGTCGGCCGAGGGCACGAGCAGGGCCTGGCAGCCGGTGCGGGCCAGGGCCAGGCGCAGTTCGGCCAGGCGTTGGGTCACGGGGGAGGTGCGGGTGTCCATGGGCAGTCCGTAGGCTGGGGTCAAGCAACCCACGATTGTGGCCGGGGACGGCGGGCTCGCCATCCGTCATGGGCTTGGTCGCTGTGACGCCCTGCTCAGAGCTCGGTGCGCAGCGCCCAGAGCTCGGGGAACAGCACCACGTCCAGCATCTTGCGCAGATAACCCACGCCCGAGGTGCCCCCGGTGCCGCGCTTGAAGCCGATGACGCGCTCGACGGTGGTGACGTGGCGGAAGCGCCAGAGCCGGAACGCGTCTTCCAGGTCCATCAGCTCCTCGCCCATTTGGTACAGGTCCCAGTGCTGCTGCGGCTCGCGGTAGACCTGCAGCCACGCGGCTTTGACACCCTCTTGCGCGGCGTAGGGCTGGGTCCAGTCGCGCTCCGTGGCGGCGCTGGGCAGGGCCAGCCCCCGGCGGGCCATGAGGCGCAGGGTCTGGTCGTACAGCGAGGGCGCTTCAAACGCGGCTTGCACGGCGGCCAAGCGCTCGGCGTGGTGGGCGTGCGGCTTGAGCATGGCCGCGTTTTTGTTGCCCAGCATGAACTCGATCTGGCGGTACTGGAAGCTCTGAAACCCACTGCTCGGGCCGAGGTAGGGCCGGATGGCGCTGTACTCGGTGGGCGTCATGGTAGACAGCACGTCCCACGCATGGACCAGTTGCTCAAAGATGCGGCTCACGCGGGCCAGCATCTTGAAGGCTTCGGGCAGGCGGTCTTCGGCCACGCAGGTGGTGGCGGCTTGCAACTCGTGCAGGGCGAGCTTCATCCAGAGCTCGCTGGTCTGGTGCTGCACGATGAAGAGCATTTCGTCGTGCGCGGGCGAGAGCGGCTTTTGCGCGCTCAGCACCTGATCCAAGCCCAGGTAGTCGCCATAGCTCATGGCCTGCGAGAAATCGAGCTGCGCCCGCTCCTCGTGGACGATGTCTTCGGGTTTGGGGGCGTGCGGGCAGCTCATCAAGTCACCTTGTTTTGTTTTTGGAATTCGGGGGCGCGCCAGGCCTCGGTGGCCAGGATGTCGGCCAACTGCGTGACGGCGTCAAACGCATCCGCAAAGCGGGTGTAGAGCGGGGTGAAGCCAAAGCGCAGCAGGTGCGGCTCGGCCTCCAGGCGGCGCGGGTCGCCGGCGCGGAAGTCGCCCACCACGCCGCGGGCGATCAGCGCCTGCATCACCGCGTAGGCGGCGCCGCTGAGGTCGCCATTCAAGGCCAAGGAGACCTGGCTGCCCCGTTGGGCGCTTTCCTTGGGCGTGACGATGCGCGCCTGCGGCACGCGGGCCTCGACCTCGTCCATGAAGAGCTGGGTCAGCGCCAGCGACTTGCTGCGCAGCGCGGCCATGCCGCCGAGCTTTTGCGCCTGTTCAAACACCTCAAGGCCCGATTCCAGCGCCGTCATGGCCAGCACCGCGGGCGTGCCGCATTGGTATTGCTGGATGCCGGCCGCGGGTTGGTAGAAGGGGCTGAAGGCAAAGGGCTGGGCATGGCCCAGCCAGCCCGACAGGGGCTGGTAGCTCAGCCCATGGTGGCGCGGGTGCACCCACACAAAGGCTGGGGCGCCGGGGCCGCCATTCAGGTACTTGTAGCCACAGCCCACGGCGAAGTCCGCCGCGCTGCCCAGCAAATCCACGGGCACAGCGCCGGCACTGTGGGCCAGGTCCCAGATGGTGAGCGCGCCGGCCTGCTGCGCCCAGCGCGTGAGCAGGGCCATGTCGTGCATGCGCCCGGTGCGGTAGTGCACGTGGGTCAGCATCAGCACGGCGCAGCGCTCGTCCAGGTGGGCGGGGATTTCGTCGGGCGTATCCACCAGCACCAACTCACCCCCATGGGCGCGCACCACAGAGTCCGCGATGTAGAGGTCGGTGGGGAAGTTGCTGCGCTCGCTCACCACCTTTTTGCGCTGGCCTTGTTGCAGCGAGAGCGCGGCGTGCAGCACCTTGTAAAGGTTGATGGAGGTCGAGTCCGCCACCAGCACCTCGCCGGTGCGGGCGCCCACCAGCGGGGCCAGCTTGTCGCCCAGGCGGCGCGGGGCGTCGATCCAGCCGGCCTTGTTCCAGCTCTCGATCAGGTCGCTGCCCCACTCCTGCTCGATGGCGCGGCGCACACGCTCGGCCGTGGCTTTGGGCAGGGCGCCCAGCGAGTTGCCGTCCAGGTAAATCTTGCCCTCGGGCAGTTGGAACAGCTCATGCAAGGGGGCCAGGGGGTCCTGTGCATCGAGTTGCAAGGCGTCATCACGGGTCATGGCATCACTCCAAAGAACGCAGCACCGCACGCACCGGGGAGGCACAGGCCCCCACCCAGCGCAGCGGCAGGGCAATTAGCTCGTAGTCGCCCTCGGGCACCTCGTCGAGCACCAGGTTTTCCAGCACCCGCAGATCATGCGCGCGCAGCTGCTGATGGGCATCCAGGGTTTTGCTGATCGCCGGGTCCACCGAGGCGGTGTCGATGCCCACCAAGCGCACGCCGCGCTCGGCCAGCCAGGCGAGGGTTTCGGGCGCGTAGGCCGTGAAGTCCTCGCGCCAGACGCGGTCGGCTTGCTGGGCGGTGCGTACCAGCACGCGCGGCGGCAGGTCCACACTGGCATGGGCCAGATGCTCGGGGCGAATCAGCGCGCCCACACCGATGGCGTGAATCACCCGGCAGGGGCCCAGGTAGGCGTCCAGATCGACCGCGTCAATGGCTGGGGCGCCGTCGGCGTAGTGCAGGGGGGCGTCGGCATGGGCGCCCACGTGCGGGCTGGTGGTGACGGCGCTCAGGTTCACCGGACATTGCGGTGAGCGGCGCGCGGTCCATTCGAGCGCAAAGGGTTGGTCCCCCGGGAAGATGGGGGCATCGGCGCTGACAGGCGGGGAGAGATCCCAAAGGCGGCGTTTTGGCATGGGCGCGCACCATAGCGAGGGTTGAGGGGGCGTGGTGTCGGTTAAATCTGACACCGCACGCGCCTTATCGTCTCTGAAGCTGCGTTACCCGCCAAGCGGTGTGGTGTGCAGGATCCTGAGTGCATCGTCGCGATTGGCAGCCAAGCCATTGGTCCATTCGCTGGCCAAGCCCTGTCGCGCCAAGTCCGGCAGCAACTGGGCCCGCACAAAGGCCGATTGGCCGTAGCGCGTGATGCGGCGGTAATGCTGCTGCGCCACCCGGGCCACAAAGGCGGTGTAGGGCTCGGCGAGCTCGGGCGCGAGTTCAAAGCCTTCGTAGTTGACGACGCCGTCCACCCGCTGGGAAAGGGTTTCGAGCTTGGCTTCAATTGCGGTCTGAAGGGCCGCCAAGTCCTCAAGGGTGCGGATCTGAAGGTGCGACAGGTCCAGGAACAACACGCCGTGCTGGGCATCGAACACCAGGCGCTGCGCCAACGGACGGCGCAGCAAGCGCTCGCGCAGGGCGAGGGGCTCGGGGGCGAAGAGTGCGGCCTCCATGGGGCGCAGATCGGGGCTGAGGGCCGGGCGAAAGTCCATCAGGGCCAGGACGTCCCGTTCCACATCCAGGCCCGGGGCGACTTCGATCAGCTCCAAGCCCGTGGGGGTGAGGCGCAACACGCAGCGCTCGGTCACGTACAGCACCGGCTGGCCGCGCGCCGCCGCATGCGGCCCGCTGAAGGTTCGGTGCTCCACGGCGCGCACAAATTTGCGCACGCCATCGCCCCCAAACTGCCCGGTGAACACCAGGCGCTTGGCCGCCTGCGAGATGTTGATGAAGCCCCCCGCGCCCGCCAGGCGCGACCCAAAGCGGCTGACGTTCACGTTGCCCTCGGCATCGCACTGCGCCAGGCCCAAAACCGCCAGATCCAGGCCGCCGCCGTCGTAGAGGTCGAACTGGTAGGGCTGGTCAATGACGGCCTGCGTGTTGACCGCCGCGCCAAAGTTCAAACCCCCGGCCGGGATGCCGCCAATCACGCCAGGCTCGGTGCTGAGGGTGATCAGGTCAATCACTCGCTCCTCGGCCGCCACGGCGGCCACGCCTTCGGGCACGCCGATCCCGAGGTTCACCAACTCCCCGGCGCGCAACTCCAGCGCTGCGCGGCGGGCGATCACCTTGCGGGCGCCGGGGGGCAGCGGCGTGAGTTGCGTCAGGGGCACGCGCAGGTGGCCGGCAAAGGCCGCGGAGTAGGGCGTGGCAAAGGTCTGCAGGTGCTCCTCCGCCCGCTCGGCCCGGACCACGCAGTCGACCAACACGCCCGGCACCTTGACCTCCCGCGGGTGCAGGCTGCCGCGCTCGGCCACCTGCTCCACTTGGGCGATGACGATGCCGCCGCTGTTGTGCACCGCCATGGCCAGGGAGAGGGTTTCCAGCGTCAGCGCTTCACGCTCCAGCGTGAGGTTGCCGTCCAGGTCTGCCGTGGTGGCGCGAATCAGCGCGACGTGGATGGGAAAAGTCTTGTAAAGCAGCAACTCCTCGCCGGCCAGCGTCATGCGCTCGACCAGGGTCTCTTGCGTGCGCTCGTTGAGTTTTCCGCCGCCGTGCAGCGGGTCCACAAAGGTGCCGAGGCCCACGCGCGTCAGGTGGCCCGGGCGGTGCGCGGCGATGTCGCGGTACAGGTGGGTGATGACCCCTTGCGGCAGGTTCCAGGCCTCGATCTCGCCGGCCACGGCCAGCTGCTGCAGCTTGGGCACCAAGCCCCAATGCCCGCCAATCACCTGGGCCACCAGGCCCGCGTGGCCCAAGTGGTTGAGCCCGCGCTCGCCCCCGTCTCCTTGGCCCGCGGCATACACCAGGCGCAGGTTGCGCGGCTGGCCCGTGGATAGATACCGCCGCTCCAGCGCCAGCGCCAGGGTTTCGGCAAAGCCAATGCCCACAAAGCCACTCGTGGCCACGGTGTCCCCGTCGCGCACCAAGGCCAGGGCCTCGTCGGCCGTGACCAGCTTGCCGCCTTCGTAGGCACGCAAGCCCTCCAAGAGTTCACGCGGTGTGTGGGGCATGGGGGCTCCAAAGGCGGGGGAATCCGCCGGTGGGCCCAGCTTAGCGGCCGGGTGGACCGCCGCCCTTGACGTGGCTCAGTCCCGGAATTGGGGCGGCGCGCCGCGCCCCGCCATCAAGGCCTTCATCAGGTCCTCAGACAGTAGCAGGCCAGCATTCCAACTGGCAATTTGCTGCAAGCCATCGGCCACGCTGTGGTCGCGGGCGTAGTTCAGGGCCTGTTTGCTGCCGCGCACGGCCAGCGGGGATTTGGCTGCGATTTGCTGGGCCAGCGCCAGCACCCCAGCGTCGAGCGCTTCGCGGTCATCGAACACGCGCGTCACCCAGCCGCACTGCAGGGCTTCGGGGGCCGCCATCTCGCGCCCGGTGTAGGCCAGCTCCCGCACCAAGCCTTGGTGGCCGATCAGCTTGGGCAGGCGCTGCAGCGTGCCCACGTCGGCGACCATGCCGATGTCGATCTCTTTGATGGCGAAGTGGGCGTCGGCGCTGCAGTAGCGCAGGTCGGTGCAGCACAACAGGTCCACGCCGCCGCCCAGGCAGGCGCCGTGCACGGCGGCGAGGATGGGTTTGCGGCAGCGCTCCAGCGCGCTCAGGCAGTCTTGCAGCTCCAAGATGAGGCCGTGCAGCTTCTCGCGCACGCGGGCTTCGCAGTCGTCTTGGATTTGCTGTTGCAGGCCCATCATCATCTTGAGGTCGATGCCCGCGGTGAAATGCGGCCCCTCGGCGCGCAGCACCAGCGCCCGCACCTCGGGCGTGCGATCGGCCCATTGGGCGGCAGCCCGCAACTCCTGCCACATCGGCCAGTTCATGGCATTGGCCTTGTCGGGCCGGTTCAGGCTCAACACGGCGACGGCGCCGTCCAGGCGCAGCGCCAGGGTCTCAAAGGGGGGCAGGGTGGGCTCGGTCATGGGGGATCCTCAGGGGACTGGGGCGGCGCCATCATCCCGTGCGGGCGGGTCGATGGCGGCCGCTTTCCTGGGGGCAGCTCTCAAGCCCCCATGCGGGCTTTGCCGGTGGTGTAGCGCTCCACCCAAGCCAGGAACTCACCGTACCAAAGCTGGCTGTTGCGCGGTTTGAGCACCCAGTGGTTTTCGTCCGGGAACCACACGAGGCGGGCCGGCACACCGCGGGCTTTGAGGGTGTTGTAGTAGGCCAGACCCTGGGCGTCGGGCACGCGGTAATCGAGTTGGCCGTGGATCACCAACGTGGGCGTGACGGCGTGCTGCACCACGGCGTGGGGCGATTGGGCATCCACCTTGGCCGGGTCCTCCCAGTAAGCGGCGCCCAGTTCCTGCGGGAACCAGGTGTAGCCGTCGGTGGCGAACATGCCCTGCCAGTCAAAGCAGCCTGCGTGGCAGATGTAGGCCTGATAGCGCCCTGGCGCCACGCCGCGGCCGGTGTGGCCGTTCATCCAGGCCACCATGTAGCCACCGTAGCTGCCGCCACTGGCGCAGATGCGTTTCTTGTCGATCCAGCGCTGCCGCAGCAGCCAGTCGGTGCCGGCCTCCACGTCTTGCAGCTCCAACTGGCCCCAGCGGGCGTTGATGCTGCTCTTAAAGGCGTTGCCGAAGCTGGAGGAGCCGTGGTAGTTCACGCAGGCCACCACCTGACCGGCATTGGCGAACACCTGGTGGTTCCAGCGCCAGTGCCAGCTGTCCCCAAAGGCGGTGTGCGGCCCGCCGTGGATGACCTGCAGCGCCGGCCACTTTTTTTTCTTGTCGAAGTCCGGCGGGTAGACCAGCCACATCTGAACCGGGTCGCCCTCGGCGCCGTCAACCCACACCTCTTCGTGGGCGCCGAAGCGGTGGGCGGCCAGCGCGGCATCGTTCAGGGCCTCCATGCGCTCGGGGCCTTGCTCGCCGAGTACCGACAGGCGGGGCGGGAACTGCACGCTGTCGTGCAGCACCACCACCACGCCCGCCTGAGCATCAAAGCTCGCCGCGTGCCCCCCTTCGAAGAGCACGGCGGGCTCGCCCGCGGAGGCTGGTAGCGCCCATTCCCAGAGGTGCTGGCGGCCGTGCTCCTCGGCCATGAAGCGCAAGGCCAGGTCGTCTTCCCGCCAGCGCAGCGGAGCGGTGACTTCGCGGTCCCACTCGCTGCTCAGCACCGCCCACTGGCCCCGGTCGTCCAGCACAGCCAGCTGCGCGGGTGCCGTGTGGCTGCGCCCCCGCTCACTGGCGATGAAGGCCAGGTGGCGGCCCGCGTGGCTGTGCCGGGGCGCGTCGAAGTCCCAGCCCGCGACCTGCAACAGCGTGCGCAGCGCGCCGGTTTTGACGTCGATTTCACCCAGCGCAAAGCAGTTTTCACTGCGCTTTTCTTCGGCGGGGTCGAACGCGAACACGATGCGCCGACCATCGGGGCTGATGTCAAAACTGTGCGCGCCGGGTTCTTTCCAGTCCAGCGAATGCTCGGAGCCTTCCATCAGGTCGCGCACGCGACCGGTGCGCAGGTCCAGCACATGCAGGTGCGGCACGCGGCCCATGGGGATGTGGTGGTCCCAGTGGCGGTACATCAGCTCGTCCGTCACATAGGCAGAGGTCTTGCGCGCCTTGAAGGCCGCAAGCGCCTCGGCTTGTGCCTTGGCCCCGCGCAGGCCGGGCCAGACCCAGGAGATGAAGGCAATGCGCTGGCCGTCCGGGAACCAGCGGAAGGCCTCGACCCCTGTCGCCACCGTGGCGGCGCGCTGGGCCTCGCCGCCATCCGGGGCGATCAGGTAGAGCTGCGGTTCTTCGTCCTTGCTGCCGCCTTGTTCGCGCTTGGCCATGAAGGCGATGCGCTCCCCGGTCGGGCTCCATTGCGGGGCGCTGTCCTTCTCGCCCGCCTCGGTCAGGCGCCGCGGCTCACCCCCGAGCGTGGAGAAGAGCCACAGGCTGCTCTGGGCCTTGTTCGCCTCCATGTCGTAGCGCGTCACCGCGGCCACGGCCTGCGCCCCATCCGGGCTCAGCGAGGGCTCGCCAATGCGGGCGAGGGCCCACAGGGCGTTGACATCAAAGGGGGCGGCGGGCGTGACGGTGCGCGGCATGGCAGGGCCTCAAAGGGATGAGCCGCGCAGTTTGGCAGGTTCGGTGGTCTCCCGTGGCGCTGGATGTTGCGATTGGCGGCGGGTGGCCAAGATCATCGAGCCGTACGCTTCACGTCTCGGCCGCGGCACCCAGGCGTTGCACCAAGAACTCCACCGCCACCCGCACCTTTGGGATTTGGTAGCGCGTCTGCAGGTAGAGCAAATAGATCCCCGACTCCACACCGCGGCCGACGGACACCGGCTGATCGAGCGTGACGGGGACCAACTCGCCGGTGCGCAGGTGGCGCTCCAAACCCCACTCCGACAGCAGCACCAAGCCGCGGTGCCGGCAGGCCATCGCGATCAGGCTGGCGCCATCGTTGCTGATGAAGGCCGGCGTGACGGGCAGTTCGCGCCAACCGTCTTCGTCCAGCCCTTGCCACTTGATCACGGCGTTCGGGCCGCGGTACATCAGGGCGCGATGGGATGTCAGGTCGTCGAGGGTGCGCGGGGTGCCCATCGCTTGTAGGTAGGTGGGCGATGCGGCCAGGATGAAGCGGTTGGGGTCGAGCCGACGCGCCACCACCCGGTCTTGCGGCTGGCGGCCGCCGCGGATGGCGATGTCGATTTGGTCACGCCCCAGGTCCACCAGGGAATCGCTCAGGTGCACGTCCAGCAGGATATCCGGGTAGCGCTCTGAGAACTCTTGCAACGCGGGCATCAGCAGCAGTTGGCCGTAGCTGGGCATGGCGCTGATGCGCAGGGTGCCACTGGGGGTGCTGCTGCGCTGGCCAACCAGCTCTTCGGCGTCGTGCAGTTGGGCCATGCCGGCGCGGACTTGCTCCACGTAAAGCGCACCAAGTTCGGTCAGCCGCACCGTGCGCGTGGTGCGATGCAGCAGTTCAACGCCCAACTCGGCCTCCAGGTCGGAGATGCGGCGCGAGATCGACGAGGCCGGCACCCCGAACGCCTTGGCGGCGCGGGAGAAGCTGAGGGTGTCCGCCACCCTGACGAGGTAATTCAGTGCGCGCAGTTTGTCCATCGCTCGGCCCTTTGGCGGCTCAAATTTGCTGATTTGACAAAAGATTTTGCCGAATACGCCGTATTCCGTCTTGAACGAGTCTTCCCTAGCATTCAACCCATCGACAGCCACTCGCCACACGGCGCCAAGGAACCCGACATGACCACGATGCTCAAAGCCCAATACGCCGAACGCGGCCCGATCCCGCAAGCGGTGATCGCCCCCGTGCCGTTCGAGCGCCCCGTGTTGTCCCAGGGCCAGGCCCTGGTGGCCGTGCTGGCTGCGCCGATCAACCCGAGCGATGTCTTGATGCTGACCGGCCAGTACGGCCTGTTGCCGCCGTTGCCCGCCGTGGGGGGCAGTGAGGGCGTGGGCCGCGTGGTAGAGCTGGGGCCCGACACGCAAGGCCCCGCCATCGGGCAGACCGTGTTGCTGCCCGCCGGTGCCGGCACCTGGGCCACCCATGTGGTGGCCCCCGCGGCCCGATTGATCCCATTGCCCAACGAAGCTGACCCCCAGCAACTGGCCATGCTCACGGTGAACCCGCCCACGGCGTCCCTGCTGCTGAGCGAGTTTGTGGCCCTGCAACCGGGCGACTGGGTGATCCAGAACAGCGCCAACTCCGGTGTGGGCAGCTACGTGGTGCAGCTGGCCAAATTGCGCGGGCTGAAGACGGTGAACATCGTGCGCCGCGAATCGGCCGTGGCCGGTGTGCAGGCGCAGGGGGGTGACGTGGTGCTGGTCGACGGCGACGATCTCGCCGAGCGCGTGAAGGCCGCCACGGGCGGCGCCGAGATCCGGCTGGGCATCGATGCCGTGGGCGGCAAGGCCACGATGCGACTCGCCGGCGCTCTGGCCGAGAGCGCAACCATCGTGAACTACGGGGCACTCGGTGGCGAGGCCTGCACCGTGTCGCCGCGCGAACTGGTGTTTCGCGACGTGACCCTCAAAGGGTTCTGGCTGGCCCGCTGGTTCCGCACTACACCGCAGGCCACACAGTACGCGCTACTGACCGAGTTGGCCGGGCTGATCGCCGCCGGCAAGCTCCGCACGCCCATCCAGGCGACCTATGACGTGGCGCAGATCCAGGAAGCGATCACCGCCGCAACGGCGGACGAGCGGCAGGGCAAGATCTTGATCACGCCGGCGCACGGCTGAGCGTGCGGCCCCTTGGCGAGGGGGCTGGCGGGTGGTTTCGAGTCGCTTGCAGAGCACAGCGCCGTGGCCCACTGTCAGCACCCCCCGCGTGCGCCCTCAGGCCCCGATACGCCACGCCGCCAAAAACTGCTCCCGCAAGACCCCATCTCCCTCGCGCCGCCAGGCCGCGAACACCGCCGAGGGTTCGAGCGCTTCGGTCAGGCGTTTGAACACCACGCCGGGGATGCCGGCGCGCGCAAATGCTGCGGGGACGATGGAGACGCCGAGACCCTGGGCGACCAGCGAGACCACCGAGAGCCAGTGGCGCCCTTCGTGCTGCAGGCGGGGGTAGAAGCCGTGGGCGCGGCAGATTTCGATGATGCGGGCGTGGTAATCCGGTGAGCCCTTGCGGGAGAAGAGGATGAACGGGTGGTCGGCCAGGGAGGCCAGGGTGATCTCGGCCGCCTCCGCCGCCGGATGAGCGGCGGGCAGGCAGGCCAAAAACGGTTCCGCGTAGAGCGGTTGGCTGGTGAGGCCGGGGGGCAGGCGGTCGGTGTGAATGAGGGCGAGGTCCAGCTCGTCCTTGAGCAGGGCGTCGATCTGGTCTTGTGAGTTCAGCTCCACCACCACCACCTCCACGCGCGGGTGCCGGGCCTGAAAAGCCTGCAGCCAGTGGGAGAGCCCGTGGTGCAGGGTGGAGCCCACAAAACCCAGGCGCAGGCGGCCAACCTCGCCGGCCTGCACCTCGCGGGCCAGGGCGCAGGCCTGCTCGGCACCGTCCAGCAACGCCAGGGCCCCGGGCCGAAAGGCCTCACCGGCGGGGGTGAGGCGCACGCCCTTGCTGTCGCGCTCAAAGAGCCGGGCGCCGACGCTGGCCTCCAACTGCTGGATGGCGACCGAAAGCGGGGGTTGGGACATCGCCAGCCGCTGGGCGGCGCGGCCGAAGTGCAGCTCGTCGGCCAGGGCCATGAAGCAGCGCAGGTGACGGAATTCCAGGGTTCGGGCCGGAATGCTCATATGCGATACGAATCGTTGCAGTGGTTTTTTGAATTGGACACGAATCGTCACGCCTTGGATACTCCGCGGCTTCGGAACGGAGACACCACGATGGCCACCAAAGCAAGTTTTCACTGGGACGACCCCCTGCTGCTGGACCAGCAGCTGACGGACGACGAGCGCATGGTGCGCGATGCCGCGGCGGCTTATTGCCAAGAGCGCCTGATGCCGCGCGTGCTGGAGGCCTTCCGCAACGAGCAAACCGACCCGGCGATCTTCCGGGAGATGGGCGAGCTGGGCCTGCTGGGCCCCACCATCCCGACGCAATACGGCGGCGCCGGCCTGAACTACGTGTGCTACGGCCTGGTGGCCCGCGAAGTGGAGCGCGTGGATTCGGGCTACCGCTCGATGATGAGCGTGCAGTCGTCCCTGGTGATGGTGCCGATCAACGAGTTCGGCAGCGAAGCCACCAAGCAAAAGTACCTGCCCAAGCTGGCCACCGGCGAGTGGATCGGCTGTTTTGGCCTGACCGAACCCAACCACGGCTCGGACCCCGGCTCGATGGTGACCCGCGCGCGCAAGGTGCCGGGCGGCTTTGAGCTCACCGGCAGCAAGATGTGGATCACCAACTCGCCCATCGCGGACGTGTTCGTGGTGTGGGCCAAGGACGATGAAGGTGCTATCCGCGGCTTTGTGCTGGAAAAGGGCTGGAAGGGCCTGACCGCCCCCGCCATCCACGGCAAGGTGGGCTTGCGCGCCAGCATCACGGGCGAGATCGTGATGGACGGCGTGTTCTGCCCCGAAGAAAACGCCTTCCCCGAGGTGCGCGGCCTAAAGGGCCCGTTCACCTGCTTGAACAGCGCCCGCTACGGCATCGCCTGGGGCGCGCTGGGTGCGGCCGAGTTCTGCTGGCACATGGCGCGCCAGTACACGATGGACCGCAAGCAGTTTGGCAAGCCCCTGGCGGCCAACCAGCTGATCCAGAAGAAGCTGGCCGATATGCAGACCGAGATTACGCTGGGCCTGCAAGGCTGCCTGCGCTTGGGCCGCATGAAGGACGAAGGCACGGCCGCCGTGGAGATCACGTCCATCATGAAGCGCAACAGCTGCGGCAAGAGCCTGGAGATCGCCCGCATGGCGCGCGACATGCTGGGCGGCAACGGCATCAGCGACGAATTCGGCATCGCCCGCCACCTGGTGAACCTGGAAGTTGTGAACACCTACGAGGGCACGCACGACATCCATGCGCTGATCTTGGGCCGTGCCCAGACGGGCATCGCCGCGTTCTGATGCACGCCACCATTGCCCTGGTGGGCGCGGGTCGCACCGCCGCTCATCTGGGCCAAGCCTTGCAAGCGGCCGGTTGGCCGCTTGTTGCTTTGGGTGTGCGCGATGCCTTGCGTGCGGCGCCGCTGGCGCAGGCCTTGGGGCTGGCGCCGCTCACGCCGGCCGAAGCTTGTGCGCGGGCGGATTGGGTGTTTCTCGCGGTGCGGGACGCCGACATCGCACCCGTGTGCGCGGCCCTGCCGTGGCGCGCGGGGCAGGTGGCGGTGCACCTCAGCGGGGCCACGCCGCTGGGGGCGCTAGAGCCGGCGGTTGCGGCCGGAGCGCGTGCGGCGGGCTTTCACCCGTTGCAATTGATGGCCGACCCGCTGCCCAGCCGCGAGGCAGCGGCGCAGGTGTTTCGCGGTGTGGTGGTGGGCATCGAGGCCGAGGCCTTGGATGCAGCGCCACTGCACCACCTGGCGCGCGACCTGGGCGCGCTGCCGCTGGCCTTGCAGTCCGAGCAACGGGCGCTTTATCACGCAGCGGCCAACTCCGGTGCCAGCGGCCTGCTGGCCCCCTTGAGCTTGGCGCAAGCCTTGATGGCCCAAGCCCTGCAGACCGACGAGGCCACCGCCTGGGCGGCCTTGGCACCGCTGGCGCGGGGTGCGTTGGATGCTGCGCTGGCGCGGGGCGTGGGCGGGGCGCTGTCCGGCCCGCTGGCGCGGGGCGATGCCGCGGTGTTGCACCGCCATGTGCAGGCCTTGCAGACCCAAGCGACGGCGGATCAACAGCAGCTGTACGAGGCCCTGATGCGGGCGCTCTTGCCACTGGCCGCCAAGCGCCTGCCGCCGGAGGCGGTGCAGGCGCTGGAAGACAGTTTGAGGGCCTGAGTCAGGCCCTCCTTTGATCGGCTTACTCGCCCAGGTACGCGGCGCGCACCTTCGGGTCCGCCAGCAGCTCGTGGCCGCTGCCGGTCATGGTGACGACGCCGGACTCCATCACGTAGCCGCGGCTGGCCAGCTGCAGGGCGCGGCTGGCGTTTTGCTCGACGAGCAGGATCGTGACGCCCTGGCCGTGGATCTCGTTCACCACCTCGAAGATCTTGTCCACCATGATGGGCGAAAGACCCATGGAGGGTTCGTCCAGCAGCAGCACCTTGGGGCGGGCCATCAGCGCGCGGCCCATGGCCAGCATCTGCTGCTCGCCGCCGCTCATGGTGCCGGCCAATTGGTCGCGGCGTTCCTTGAGGCGCGGGAAGAAGGTGAAGACGCGCTCCATGTCCGCAGCGATCTCGGCCTTGTCGTTGCGGATGTAGGCGCCCATCTGCAGGTTTTCGACGATGGTCATGCGCGTGAAGGTGCCCCGGCCTTCGGGCACCATGACCAGGCCTTGCTTGGCCAGGTCCCAGGCGCCTTGGCCGCGGATGCTGCGGCCGAGGTATTTCACGTCGCCGTCGGCCACGGACTGCAGGCCGGTGACGGCCTTGAGCGTGGTGGTCTTGCCGGCGCCGTTGGCGCCGATCAGGCTCACCAGCTCGCCTTCGCGCACTTCAAAGCTGACGCCCTTGACAGCTTGGATGCCGCCGTAGGCGACCTTGAGCTTCTCGACTTGGAGGAGGATGGGTTGGCTCATGGTGGGATCAGTGCGTTTGGGCGCCGAGGTAGGCCTCGATCACCTTGGGGTTGCGTTGGACTTCGGCGGGCGTGCCTTCGGCTATGGGCTTGCCGTAGTCAAGCACGGTGACGCGGTCACACAGGCCCATCACCAGCTTCACATCGTGTTCGATCAACAAGATGGTGCGGCCGTCTTTGCGGATGCGGTCGATCAGTTCGCGCAGCACCACTTTCTCGGTGGCGTTCATGCCGGCGGCGGGCTCGTCCAGTGCGATCAGCTTGGGGTCCGTGGCCAGGGCGCGGGCGATCTCCAGGCGGCGCTGGTCGCCGTAGGAGAGCGTGCGGGCGCGGAAATCGGCGTACTTGCCGATGCCCACGTAATCCAGCAGCTCGCGGGCGCGGGCGTCAATGGCCTTCTCTTCCGCCTTGAAGGCTGGGGTGCGCAAGATGGCGCCCAGCAGGCCGCTATGGGTGCGCACGTGGCGGCCCACCATTACGTTCTCAGCCGCCGTCATTTCGGGGAAAAGGCGGATGTTCTGGAAGGTGCGCGCAATGCCGGCCTTGGCCACCAGGTGCACGGCCTCGGGCTTGTAGGCCTGGCCGCCGAGCTCGAAGGTGCCGGAATCGGGCACATAGAGCCCGGTGATCACGTTGAAGAACGTGGTCTTGCCGGCGCCGTTGGGGCCGATCAGGCCCACGACTTGCCCTTGCTCGATGGTGATGCCCACGTCGGAGAGGGCTTGCACGCCGCCAAAGCGTTTGCTGGCGCCGACAACTTTCAAAATGGTGTTCTTGCTCATGACGCCTTACTCCTTGACGGGCACCGGGGCGGGTTTGCCATGTTCGGGGGCGGGCCACAGGCCGCGTGGGCGCATCAGCATGATGACGATCATGGCCAGGGCCACCAACATCTGGCGCAGGATGGCCGCATCGATGCGGCCGTCGGTGAGCTGTTGCACGTCACCGGCCACATAGCGCAGCACCTCGGGCAGGGCAGCCAGCAACAGGGCGCCGAGGATGACCCCCGGCAAGTGCCCCATACCGCCCAGCACCACCATGGCCACGATGAGCACCGACTCTTGCAGGCTGAAGGATTCCGGGCTCACAAAGCCCTGGAAGCCCGCGAACATGGCCCCGGCCACGCCGCCAAAGGTGGCGCCCATGCCGAAGGCCAGCAGCTTGAGGTTGCGGGTGTTCAGGCCCATGGCCTTGGCGGCGATTTCGTCTTCACGGATGGCCATCCAGGCACGGCCGATGCGCGAGTTCTCCAGGCGGTGGCAGATCAGCACCGACACCACCACCAGGGCGAGGAACAGGTAGTAGTGCAAGGTCACGCCGGGCAATTCAATGCCGAACAGTGAGGTCTTTTGCGACAGCGAGACGCCGAACACGTGGATGGAGTCGATGCTGCCGATGCCGCGCGGGCCGTTGGTCAAGTTGACCGGGTGCTCCAGATTGTTCATGAACACGCGGATGATTTCGCCAAAGCCCAGCGTCACGATGGCGAGGTAGTCACCCCGAAGCTTGAGCGTGGGGGCACCGAGCAGCACCCCGGCCAAGGCCGCCAAACCGGCGCCCAGCGGGATGACGATCCATAGCGGCGTGTGCAACCCATTGGGAAACCACTCGGCAATCAGCGGGAAGTTCTCGATCAGGTGCGGGCTGCCCATCAGCGCGAACATGTAGGCGC
The DNA here is from genome assembly GCF_016093295.1 of Inhella gelatinilytica. GTDB lineage: Bacteria > Pseudomonadota > Gammaproteobacteria > Burkholderiales > Burkholderiaceae_C > Inhella > Inhella gelatinilytica. Next base: position 17,768 of record NZ_JAEDAL010000003.1, read on the forward strand.
CGACGGCGTAGAAGGCCACGTAGCCCAGGTCCAGCAGACCGGCGTAGCCCACCACGATGTTCAGCCCAAGGGCCAGCAGCACGTAGAGCAGGGCGGTGTCCAGAATGCGCACCGGCCCAGAGCCGAACTGCTGCGCCACCAGCGGCAGCCCCATCAGGGCCACCGCGCAAAGCAAAAAGGTGATCAGTTTTTTGTTCATGAAACGCTCCTTAAGCGCGGTCCGCCACGCGCTCACCCAAGAGGCCCGAGGGGCGCAGGGTCAGCACCAGGATCAGCGCGACGAAGGCAAAGATGTCGGCGTAGTGGCTGCCCAGCACACCGCCGGTCAGGTCGCCCAGGTAGCCCGCGCCAATGGCTTCGATCAGCCCCAGCAAGATGCCGCCCACCATGGCGCCTGCCAGGTTGCCGATACCGCCGAGCACGGCGGCCGTGAAGGCCTTGAGACCGGGCATGAAGCCCATGGTGTGCTGTGCGGTGCCGTAGTTGGCGGCCCACATCAGGCCGGCTACGGCGGCCAGTGCGGCACCGATGACGAAGGTGGCCGAGATCACGAAGTCGGGCTTCACGCCCATCAGTGCGGCAACCTTGGGGTTCTCGGCTGTGGCCCGCATGGCGCGCCCGAGTTTGGTCTTGTTGACCAGCCACATCAGCGCAGCGAGCAGCACGCCCGTGGTGACCAGGATCACGACCTGGGTCACCGAGATGACGGGCCCGCCCAGGTTGAAGGGTTCGGCCGGCAGCAGTTGCGGGAAGGGCTTGGGGTTGGGTTTCCAAATCACCATGGCCAGGGTCTGTAGCAGCAGGCTCATGCCCATGGCGGTGATCAGCGGTGCCAGCCGGGGTGCGCTGCGCAGGGGCCGGTAGGCGATCTTTTCGATGCTGAAGTTGACGATGGAGCAGACCACGATGGCGCACAGCAGCGCCACGATCATCAAGGCCCAGCCGGGCAGGCCTGCGCCGGCCAGGGCGCCCACCACGGTCCAGCTGACCAGGGCGCCAATCATCAAGATCTCACCGTGGGCGAAATTGATCAGGTTGATGATGCCGTACACCATCGTGTAGCCCAGGGCCACCAGGGCGTACATCGCCCCCAGCACCAGGCCGTTGATCACTTGTTGAAAAAAAACTTCCATGGGTATTGAGCGCGCGAACGCCCCTCAGGGATAGAACCCAAGAACATAAGCAGATTGCGTGCCAAACCTCTGAAACGGGGCGTTCCCTGGGCGCCACGCCTGGGCTTGTCGCCAACGGGGCGGGAAGCCACACTTCAGCCCCCCGGGTCGTCTGGCGATCCACCTGCGTGATTACCCTGATGCCCCGATCCCCTTTAAGCCCGCTCAGCCGTCTGTTGTGGCGGCACCAAATGGCGCTGGCCACCGGCCTGACGGTGGTGCTGGCAGTGGCCGGCTTCAGCTTGACCCACCGTTTGACCGAGCGTGCGGGCTTGGAGCGACTGACCGAGCTGGGGGTGGAGCGCCTGGAGCTGTACGCCGGTAGCCTCGAAGCGGAGATCACCCGGCTGGCCCATGTGCCCGCCCTCGTTGCCTTGGGGGACGAAGTGGCGGCGGTGCTGGAGGGGGATGCCGGGGCGGAATCGCGGGTTCAGCGCCGACTGGCGCAAATCAATGCCCAAGCGGGCTCTCTGTTGATCGCCGTGGTGGACCGTGCCGGCAAGTTGAGATTGTTCAGCGCCTCGGAGGCCCCCAGTGTGCTGGAGACCGCTCGCCTGGAATCGATCGCCGCCGCTTTGGTGGACGGGCAGTCTGGCTTCTTCTCATCGAACGAAACCAGCACCGATTACTTCCATGCGGCGCCGGTGCGCCGGGGGGACCGGGTGCTGGGGCAGGTGATGGTGCGCATCAATCTGGCGCCGTTGGAGGCCACCTGGGTGGGGCTCGGGCAGCGCTCGCGGGGTGAAAAACTCCTGGTGGTGGATCGGCAGGACGTGGTGACCCTGAGCTCCGTGCCGGCGTGGAAGTACCGCCGGTTTGTCGAGGGCTTCAACACCCAGAGCTGGGCGGAGATGCCGCGCCATCTGTCCCTGCACTACCCGCCGCAGGGCCGGGATGCGCTGCGCTGGGAGTCACGCGGCGAAGCCAGTGCGGGGTCGATGCTGTGGCAGTTGCAGGCGCCTGAGGGGGATCGGGCGCGGGACTTGCCCACGCGGTTGTTGGTGCAGGAGCGTCCCATGATGGCCTGGGGCCTGCGTTTGATGACCCTGTCGGACCCGACGGAAGTGTGGCGCGATGCCGGCCGTGCGGCCTGGGGCGGCGGCGCTTTGGGGGCGTTATTGGGGCTGCTGGGCATTTATTACCTGTTCCGGCGTCGGGCCATGATTCAACTGGCCCGTGCACGGGATGCGCTGGAGCGCGAGGTCGAAGAGCGCACGCAGGCCCTGAGTCAAGCCAATGCCGAGCTCACGCGAGAAATTGAGCAACGGCTGCGAGCCGAGGACGAGTTGGTGCAGGCTGGCAAATTGGCCGTTCTGGGGCAGTTGTCGGCGGGGGTGGCCCATGAGGTCAACCAACCGCTGACGGCCTTGCGGGCGCTGTCGGCCAACTCGCAGCGGTTTCTGGAGGCCGGCAAGCTGGAGGCCGTGCAGCGAAATTTGGTCAATATCGAGGCGGCGGTCGAGCGCATGGCGCGCATCACCTCGCAGCTCAAGAGTTTTTCGCGGCGCAGCGGAACCCGGCACGAACGGGTGAACTTGGCGCAAGCGGTGGCCAATGCCCGGGTGTTGTTGGAGCACCGCCTGCGCGAAGCCCAGGTGCAGGTGGACGAGCAGGTGGAGGTCACGTTGCACGTCCATTGCGATGGCACGCGACTGGAGCAGGTGCTGGTGAACTTGATCGGCAATGCGGTCGATGCCATGGAGACCGCGCCGGCGCGTCGCCTGGGCCTGCGTGCCTGGACTCAGGGGGCCCGGATTTTTGTGGCGGTGAGCGACACCGGCGCCGGGCTGAGTGCCGAAGCGCGGGCTCGTTTGTTCGAACCGTTCTTCACGACCAAGCCGGCCGGGCAGGGCCTGGGCTTGGGGCTGGTGATTTCAGCTCAAATCGTGCGGGAGTTTGGCGGCATGCTGGTGCCTTGGCCGGGGGAGTCGGGCATGGAGTTCCGCTTTGACTTGCCCGCTGCACATGATGAGGGACGTTGAGATGTTTGAAGGCGTGGAAGTGCTGTACGTGGAAGACGATCCGCAGGTCCGGGAGTCTCTGGTGCAGACCCTGGAGTTGGCGGGCCTGACTGTGCGGCCTTTTGAATCCGCGGAAGCCCTGTTGAGTGCCTTTACCCCGGGGCAGGCCGCTGTGGTGGCCACCGACGTGCGCTTGCCGGGGCTGGACGGTGTGGCCTTGCTGGAGCGGCTGCTGGCGCTGGACGACACCCTGCCCGTGGTGTTGGTGACGGGCCACGGCGATGTGTCCATGGCCGTGAAAGCGATGCGGCTGGGCGCGTATGACTTCATTGAGAAGCCGTTTGCGCCTGAACGTTTTGTGGAAACCCTGCAGCGGGCCATCGAAAAGCGGCTGCTGCGCCAAACGGTGGAGGACTTGCGGACGCAGTTGCAAGACCGGCACGGCATCGAAGCGGCGTTGCTGGGTCGTTCGGCGGCGATGGAACAGGTGCGACAACGGGTGCTCAAGCTGGCCGGCACGAATGCTGACGTGATGATCTTGGGCGAAACCGGGACGGGCAAGGAGTTGGTGGCGCGCTGCCTGCACGACCACAGCAAACGGCGCGATCGTCATTTCGTGGCCATCAATTGCGGTGGGCTGCCCGAAAGCCTGTTTGAAAGCGAACTGCTGGGTCATGAATCGGGCGCGTTTACCTCAGCCGCCAAGCGACGCATTGGCAAGTTGGAGCACGCCAATGGCGGAACCCTGCTTTTGGATGAAATCGAGACCATGCCCGTGGCACTGCAGATCAAACTGCTGCGGGTGCTGCAAGAGCGCAAGTTGGAGCGCTTGGGCTCCAACGACGAAATCAAGCTGGACGTGCGGGTGATTGCGGCGACCAAGGCGGATTTGCTGAAGCTGTCCGACGAAGGCAAATTCCGTGCCGACCTGTACTACCGGCTGAACGTCGCTGTCTTGGAGCTACCCCCGCTGCGTGAACGGCGCGAGGACATTCCCTTGTTGTTTGAACACTTTGTGGCACAGGCCGCCGAGCGCTATGGATGCGAGCGCCCGGACCTCGACCCCGACAAGCTGCGGGAGCTGATGGCGCACGACTGGCCCGGCAACGTGCGCGAAGTGCGCAATGCGGCCGACCGATTTGTGCTGGAAGGCGGCGGGGAGTCCCTGCTCCCGGTCTCGGCGCCAGGAGGGGTGAATTTGGCGCAGCAACTGGAAGCGGTCGAGCGCGCCTTGATCGAGCAAGCGCTCAGCCGCCATGGCGGCAACGTACAGCGGGTCATGGAAGCCCTTGGGGTTCCCAAGAAGACGCTGTACGACAAACTTCACCGATTGGGGATTGAGCTGGAGCGTTTCCGCGGGGATCGTCCGTGAGGGGGCGGATGTCGGTTCGGTTACTGGGCCGGGTGTTCGGCTGGGCCCTTGGCTTGGGCGTCAGTGTTTCGGTGAGCGCGCAGCCCCCGGCCCCGCCGAAGCCGTCACCGACGGTGATCGTGCAAGGGATTCAGTGGGGCTCGTCGCAGCGATTCGAAGGCGATCAACGCCTCTTGCCCGGTCAGGCTCTGGAGGTGTGTGGGCCGCTGAACCAAGGCCAGGCGGTGGAGTGGAGTTTCTACGCCAGCGCCCCGCTGGGCTTTCAGGTGCTGCACCGCATTGGCAAGCGCGTCTATCGCGCTGACCAGCGCACCAAAGCAAAGTCCCTGCAGGGCCGCCTGGTGCCGGAAGAATCGGTCCGCTACTGCTGGTCGTGGACCAACCGCACCCCAGCACCGGCCGCCGTGGCTTTCATGCTGCGGTATTGAGCGGCTCCGGGAGCCGCTGGGCGTCAAACTCAAAGCGGAAGCACGAGCCGACGCCTTGGGTACTCTCCACCTCAATCTGCCCCCCCATCAGGCAGACCAAGCGTTGAGCAATGGACAGACCCAGCCCCGTGCCGCCGAAGCGCCGGGCAATGGAGGCGTCCGCTTGCTGATAGGGTTTGAAGAGGGCCTGCTGCTGTTCCGGGCTCATGCCAGGGCCGGTGTCGGTAACGGCAAGGCACAGGCGCAATTCGGTGCACCCTTCGCCCCCAGGACTCTCTGAGTGCCAATCGGCGCGTTGAATGTCGACACGGACCTCGCCCTTGGCCGTGAACTTCAAGGCGTTGCCAACCAGATTGACGATGATCTGCCGCAATCGAAGGGCATCGCCCAGGAGATGGTGGGGGACGCCCGGCTGAATGCGTGCCGCCAACTTCAGCCCTTTGGCATGCGCTTGCGGCAGCAGCGGCCCCAGCGCTTCTTTCAGGCACTCATGAAGCGTGAAGGGCGCGCTTTCCAGTTGCACCCCGCCAGCTTCCAGTTTGGCCAAGTCCAGGCTGTGGTTCAGCAGTTCCAGTAAACCTCGACCGGACTGCAGGGCCAGACCCAGCAGTTTGCGCTGGCGGTCCGTGATCTCACTGCCCATGACCAGTTCGGTGAGGCTGATCATTCCCGCCAGGGGCGTGCGCATTTCATGGGCCAGATGCGAGGCCATCTCGGTTTGTCCACGGGCCTGATGCTGCGCTTCGCGGAGTTGGCGCTGGACTTCCAGTCCCGCTTCGATCACGTCGTGAATGTCGACGCCCACCAAACGCCCGGTGTCGGTGGGGCCGGCGTGCAACTCCAAGCGATACCACCGGGTGCCCTCGGGGAGGTGCAGTGAAGCGGTGTGGCGCCAGACCTGGTTCTTACGAGCGGTATCCAGGGCCTCCTGGGCCCGCGGGGCATCGGCCAGCAAACGGGCCAGGTCCGAGGCCTGCGCCCAGCCTTGGAGGCGCTCCAGCAGGTCCAGGGCGACGGCGCTGCCCGCCAGCAAGCGACCCGAGGCCAAGCACAGCTCGGCAGACAGGCCAGGGTCAGCGGTCCGGACGGGAGGCGATGCGGTCATGGGCAGGTGGGAACAGCCTCGCCGTTTTAGCACGTAGCTGGGGGGGCCGTCCTTAGCGGCTTGCCCTCACGCGCAGGATTTCGTCCAAGATCAAGGCGATGGCCCCGAGGGTAATGGCGCTGTCGGCCACGTTAAAGGCCGGGAACGACCAACCGCCCCAGTGGAATTGCAGGAAGTCCACCACATAGCCGTGCCACAAGCGGTCCACGCCGTTTCCCACGGCGCCACCCAGAATGAGTGCCAAGGCACAAGCGAAGAGTCGCTGATTGCCATGACGCCGCAGCATCAACGTGATGAACACCGCGGCAGCCGCAGCCAAGCCCGTGAAAAACCAGCGCTGCCACCCGCCGGCCCCAGCCAAAAAGCTGAAGGCAGCCCCGGTGTTGTGGGCGCGAACCAAGTTGAAGAAATCGGTGACGCGACGGCTGTCGTGCAGGTCAAACGAGCCCAGGATCAAAACCTTGGTGAACTGGTCGGCAAGTAGCACGATGCCAGCCAGCGCCAGCCAGCGCCACCAGTTGGGAACCGCGGCCTTCATTAGGCGTGCGCCCGGGCTTCGCCCGCGCCATGCAGGTTGTCATCGCAGCGACCGCACAGCTGCGGGTGCGCGGGGTTGCGACCCACGTCCTCCCGGTAGTGCCAGCAGCGCTCGCACTTGTCCGCGGTGCTGGGGTGCACCTCAACGGCCAGGGTTTCGCCCGCGACCAGCTCCACGTGCGAGACGATCAGCACAAACTTCAGGTCGTCGCCCAGGCTGTTCAAGACCGCCCAGTCGTCCGCGCCCACCGTCAAGCGCACTCGCGCTTGCAGGGAGGCCCCGATGCCGCCTTCGGCGCGCACCGCTTCCAAGGCCTTGTTGACCTCGGCACGCACGGCCAAGACGCGGTTCCATTTGCCGATCAGGGCCTCGTCGGCGCCGGCGAAGGCCCAGAACTGCTCTTCAAAGAGGCTCTTGCCGCTGCCAGCCACACCAGGTTGGCCGGCCTGGGCAAAGAGCGGCCAGGCTTCTTCGGCGGTGAAGCTCAGGAAGGGGGCCATCCAGCGCAGCATGGCGTGCGTGATCTGCCACAGCGCCGTCTGCGCCGAGCGGCGCGCCAGGCTCTTGGGGGCGGTGGTGTAGAGGCGGTCCTTCAGCACGTCCAGGTAGAAGGCGCCCAGGTCCTCGGAGCAGTAGACCTGCAGCTTGGCCACCACGGGATGGAACTCGTAGCGTTCGTAATGGGCCAGGATGTCGGCTTGCAATTGCGCGGCGCGCGCCAGGGCGTAGCGGTCCACCTCAAAGAGCTGCTCTGCCGGCACGGCGTCGGTGCTGGGGTTGAAATCGCTGACGTTGGCGAGCAAGAAGCGCAAGGTGTTGCGGATGCGGCGGTAGCCGTCCACCACGCGCGCCAGGATCTTGTCGTCAATGCCCAGGTCCCCGCTGTAGTCGGTGGCGGCCACCCACAGGCGGATGATCTCGGCGCCCATCTTGTCGGAGACGGTTTGCGGGGCGACCACGTTGCCCACCGATTTGCTCATCTTGCGGCCCTGGCCGTCCACGGTGAAGCCGTGGGTCAGCAGGCCCTTGTAGGGTGCGCGGCCGTGCAGGGCGCAGCCCAGCAGCAGGGCGGAGTGGAACCAGCCGCGGTGCTGGTCGTGGCCTTCCAGGTAGAGATCGGCCTCGGGGCCGCTCTCGTGCGCCAGCCCGGCGTGGCTGCCCTTCATCACGTGCTCAAACGTGGAACCGGAGTCGAACCAGACCTCCAGGATGTCGGTGCTCTTGCTGTAGTTCGCGCCTTCGGCGCCGAGCACATCCTCGGGGGTGAGGCGGCTCCAGGCCTCCACGCCGCCGGCTTCGACGATGTCTGCTGCCTTGTCCAGGATGGCCATGGTGTCGGGGTGCAGGTCACCGCTGTCCTTGTGCAGGAAGAAGGGCAGGGGCACGCCCCAAGCGCGCTGGCGGCTGATGCACCAGTCCGGGCGGTTGGCGATCATGTCGCGCAGGCGCCCACGGCCGTTTTCGGGATAGAAGGCCGTTTCTTCGATGGCGGCCAGGGCCAATTCGCGCAGCGTCTGGGTGGGGGCTTCACGCGTGAAGACACCTTCGGTGCCCTTGTGCGGTGCGTCCATGCGGATGAACCATTGCGACGCGGCACGGTAGATCACCGGCGTCTTGTGGCGCCAGCAATGCGGATAGCTGTGGGTGATGGTGCTGGTGGCCAGCAAGCGGTCGGCGTTTTGCAGCGTCTCGATGATGACGGGGCAGGCCTTCCAGATGTTCAGCCCGCCAAAGAGGGGCAGGTCCTCGGCATAACGGCCGTCGCCCTGAACCGGATTCAGGATTTGGTCGTGCCGCAAGCCGTGGTTCATGCAGGAGAAGAAGTCATCCAGGCCATAGGCCGGGGCGCTGTGCACGATGCCGGTGCCGTCCTCGTCGGTGGCGTAGTCCGCCAGGTACACCGGCGAGAAGCGGGCATAGCCGGCGTCGGTGGCGGCCAGTGGGTGGTGGAAATTCAGCCCCGCCAGGGCCTCGCCCTGGGCGGTGGCGACGACCTCGCCCTCCAGAGCCCAGCGCTTGAGGCAGTCTTCGACCCGCGCCTGGGCGACGATGAAGGAACCGCGCGCCGTCTTCACGGCGGCATAGCGCAGCTTGGGGTTGAGGTTCAGCGCCTGGTTGGCGGGCAGCGTCCAGGCGGTGGTGGTCCAGATCACGGCGCTGGCCTGCAATTCGCCCTCCAGGCCAAAGGCCGCCGCCAACTTGGCGGGTTCGGCCGTGGGGAAGGCGACATCCAGGGTCTGGCTCTTTTTGTCGGCGTATTCGATCTCGAATTCGGCGAGCGACGAGCCGCAATCAAAGCACCAGTACACGGGCTTCAAGCCGCGGTACACAAAGCCGCGCTCGATGACCTTCTTGAAGGCGCGGATTTGCCCCGCCTCGTTCTTGGGGTCCATGGTGGCGTAGCGGTTCGACCACTCGCCCAACACGCCCAGGCGCTCAAAGTCCTTGCGCTGCAGCGCGATCTGTTCGGTCGCGTAGGCGCGGCTCTTGGCCTGCATGTCGTCACGGCTCAGGTGGCGTCCGTGGGCCTTCTCGATGGCGTTCTCGATCGGCAGGCCGTGGCAGTCCCAGCCGGGCACGTAGGCGGCGTTGAAACCCATCAGTTGGCGGCTCTTGACCACCATGTCCTTGAGCACCTTGTTGACGGCGTGACCGATGTGGATGGCGCCGTTGGCATAGGGCGGGCCATCGTGCAGCACAAACTTGGGTGCACCCGCGCGCGCGGCGCGCAGGGATTCGTAGCGCCCCTCGGCTTGCCAAGCCGCAATCCAGCCCGGTTCACGCTTGGGCAGGTCGCCGCGCATCGGGAAGGCGGTATCGGGCAGGTTCAGGGTGCTGCGGTAATCAGGCGCTTGGCTCATGGCAGTCAGGGTTCAAATGGCCCGGGCGGGGGCTCAGTGGATCGGCAGTTGGGGGCAAGGCAGTGCCTTGCCAGGTGCCGCTTTCGGCACAACCGATCGTCAAATTCGGTCGCGGGTGGTTTGGCGCCGCTCGGCGGCATGGCCGTCGAACCACGCACGTGCTGCCGCCACATCCGCCGCGATGGCGGCGGTTAGGCTGTCCAGCCCTTCAAATCGGGCTTCATCACGCAGTTTGTGCAGCAGTTCCACGCGGGCGAGTCTACCGTAGCCCCCCTCTGGGCCCAGCGAAGCCGGCCACTCCAAACAGTGGACCTCGAGCAGCATCCGCCCGCTGTCATCGACTGTTGGGCGACTCCCCAGCGACGCCACACCGGGCAGGGGCGTCGGTCCGAGGCCTTCGACCTGAACCACGAAGATGCCGCGTGCGGCGGGCTTGGGGTGCGAAAAGCGTAGATTGAGGGTCCGAAATCCGCTGCCCAAAGTTCGGCCCAACTTGAGTCCGTGCAGAACATGGCCCGTCACCGCATAGGGCCGGCCGAGCAGGGCGCTGGCGCGGTCCATCAGCCCAGCCCCCAGCGCCTCGCGAACCGCGGAGCTGCTGACGCGCAGGCCATGCACCTCGTAACTCATCATGCGGGCGACATCGAACCCGAGTTGTGTGCCCAGGGCGTCCAGCGTGGCGTAGTCGCCTTGGCGTTGAGCGCCGAAGCGGAAATCGTCGCCGACCAGGACATAGCGGGCGCCGAGGCCTTTGACCAGAACCTGTTCGACGAAATCGCGTGCACTCAGACGCGCCAAACGCGAATCAAACTTCAAGACCACGGTTTGGTCGATGCCACACCGCTCCAATTCGGCCAGTTTGTCCCTCAGCGTGGCGATGCGCGCTGGCGCCAGCTCGGGTTTTCCAGCCAGTTTGGCGAAGTGGTCCCGAGGATGCGGTTCAAAGGTCAGCACACAACTGGGCAGACCCCGGTGCTGCGCTTCGCTGCGCAGGAGGGCCAGCATGGCCTGATGGCCCCGGTGCACGCCGTCGAAATTGCCGATGGTCAGCGCGCATGCAGGCGCGATGGCGGGGTGGTGAAAGCCTCGGAAGACCTGCATGCTCAGTACCGGCGCTCCAGGGTCAGCACTTCGTTCTCTCGCTGCATTTGAAAGCGTTTCAAAAAGCTGTTGCCGATCAGCACCAAGTTCATCGGCTGGGGCGTGACGATGGCCTCCACGCCCGGCACTTCGACATCGCCGATGCGGACGCGGTCCAGCGTGAGCACATGACCGGGCACGCGCCCATTGGCGGTTTGAACCCACACCTGGCGTCCGTTGCGGTAGCGCAATCCCATGCGCTGCGCGTCGTTCACCCCAATGGCGACCGCGGTGGCCCCGGTGTCGATCATGAAACGCATCGTCTGACCGTTGATCATGCCAATGCCGGTGAAGTGACCGTCTTCGTCCGCGCCCAGGACAATTTTTTGTTGGCTGGACGTTGTGCCCTGTGAGACCGGCAGGGCTCCCAGTCGCAGCAGTTGGCGCTGTCCGTCGAACTCGACCATCGCGCCATCGTCAGACAAGCCAATCAGCCGCACGCCATCGATGGTCTGCCCGATTCGCACTGATCGGACTTGGCCTTCAATCACCAACAGGGCGGTGGAGGGCCCCAGGGTGCCGTTGAGCGAGACCCGCAACCCGGCTGACCACGCCGGCAGAGCGAGCAGCGCACAGGTCAGTAGCAGCGGGCGAATCATGGGGGTCAGTCCCGGAAGTTGTTGAAGCTCAGCGGGGTGTCGCTGATTTCCTTGCGCAGCAGGGCGATGCAAGTTTGCAGGACGTCCCGGTCCTTGCCCGTCACCCGGACAGCGTCCCCCTGAATCCCGGCCTGCACCTTGAGCTTGCTGTCCTTGATCTTGCCCACGATCTTTTTGGCCAAGTCGCTGGGAATACCGGCGCGGACTTTCCAGACCTTCTTCACCTTGTCCCCGCCCAGTTTTTCGACTTTGGCCTCGCGATCAAAGTAGGTGAGCTCCACTTTGCGCTTGGTCATCTTGTCCATGATCACGGTTTCGAGTTGCTCCAACTGGAAATCCGAATCACCGACCAACTCGATCGTGCTGTCTTTTTCTTTGCCCTTGAGCTCAATAGAGGCGCCGGTACCTTTGAAGTCAAAGCGGGTTCCGATTTCCTTGGCGGCGTTGTCCACACCATTGCGGATCTCAACAAAATTGGGCTCAAGAACGGCGTCAAAAGATGGCATGGGATTCTCTTTCTGAGGGTTACGGGGACAATTCTCCGCGATGAACCCGCTGCATGCTCCCCCCGTGGTCGAAACCGATGTCGACCTGCGCCCCTACAACAGCTTTGCGTTGCCTGCGCGAGCCCGCCGCCTGATTCGCCTGCGCTCCGAGGCCGACTTGCGCTGGGTGATCAACCACCCGGAATGGGGTCCGGTGCCGAAATTTATTTTGGGCGGGGGCAGCAACTTGGTGCTGACACGGGACGTGCAAGCCCTGGTGTTGAAGGTGGAAGTGCTGGGCCGTCGACTTTGGGATGACGGCGACAGCTGGGTGGTGGAAGGCGGCGCAGGGGAGTGCTGGCACGATTTTGTGCAGTGGACCTTGCAACAGGGGGCCCCAGGTTTGGAAAACCTGTCCCTCATTCCGGGAACGGTGGGTGCGGCGCCGGTCCAAAACATTGGTGCCTATGGCGTTGAAGTGCAGGATCGGTTCGAGAGTCTGGATACGGTGGACCTGATGACGGGCCGAACGGTCACGCTGGACCGCGCCGGCTGCCGGTTTGGTTACCGTGACTCGGTGTTCAAGCAGCATCTCAAGGATCGCAGCGTCATCCTGCGCGTTCGATTTCGGTTGCCCAAGTCTTGGCGTCCCGAGTTGGGCTATCTGGACCTGCAGCGCGCCGCAGAGCAAGCCGGCGTGGCGGAGCCCACTGCTCAGCAGGTGGCTGATTGGGTGTGCGCCATTCGGCGGGCCAAATTGCCGGATCCGGCGCAGATCGGCAACGCCGGTAGCTTTTTTAAGAATCCGGTCGTCAGCGAGGCGGTGTGCCGCGAAGTGATTGCCCGCGATCCACATTTGGTTCACTACGCCCTGCCGGATGGCCGCTACAAGCTTGCGGCTGGCTGGTTGATTGATGCCTGTGGTTGGAAAGGCAAGTCCATTGGCGGAGCCGGGGTCTACGAAAAACAAGCCTTGGTGCTCGTGAATCGTGGGGACGCCCGAGGGGGGGAAGTGCTGACCCTCGCGCAGGCCATCCAGGCTTCGGTGTTAGCTCGGTTTGGTGTGGTGCTGGAAGCCGAACCCGTCGTGGTCTGAGCCTTGGCCTTAGGGCACGACGAGGCTGCCACAGGTTTGGTCTTGCCCCTGGTGGCGGTCTCGGGGGCGGGGTGGGCGTTCCGTCGAACCTTGAATCACATCGTGCCAACGCCACTGGGCCTGAATTCGCCACGGCCCGCTGCCGCTTAAGGCGTAGGCGTCCTCGAGACGCACGGTCACGGTTCGCGTTTGGTGGGCCGCCCAGCGCTGGTATTCCGCTTTCTCGGGGTCGCCCCGTTTGGCCCGGCCGCCTTGGTAGGGCAAGGCGGTGTCGCCTTGGTGCACCGTCACGAATGGGTTGAGCCAAGCCCCCTCAAAGGGGCTGCCCCATGTCAAGAGCCACACGGCCGTGGCGCTTGTGTTGCGCAACTCAAAACGCAGCCAATGCCCCTTGGCATCGGCCCTGATGGTCATGTGGCACGCCAGCGGCGCCGGGGCGGGGGCGGGCGGCACGTTGGGCGCCTGGACTGCGGCACTCATGAGAAGTAGGGCTTCGGTCAGCATGGTTCAAGTGTGCGCCGCTTGGCCCGCAGCGCCAAGGCCGGAATGAAAAACGCCGCCCCGTGGGGCGGCGTTGAGAGGCAAGCAACGCTTGATTTAGTTCTGAGCCGGGGTGTTCTCGGCAAAGTATTCGTGGTTGTCCGAGTTGTCCAGCGCCTTGGCGGGATCGCTCTGCGCCAGGCTCTTGGCCGCCGATTGACCATAGGCCCAGTCGTCGGTGCCGGCGATGACGTTGAAGTGCAGCATTTCGTGGATCAAGGTGCCGGCCTTGCTGTCGGTGCCGGTCATGCCCGCGTTCCAGAAGGCGCCGCACAGGTAAATCTTGTACGGTTGCGTCGGGTAGACGTAGGCGTAGGTGCCGGACTTCTTGCAGCTGCAGTCAAAGGTGATGGCGGCGTTTTGGAACGCGTCGCGGGTCTTGGTGAAGTGATCCAGGGCGGTGGCGCGGCCGGCGCTGCTGTAGGTGCCGAACCAAGTCACGTAGCGCGGCGTGCCGCTGCTCAACGTCGACAGATAGCTGGTGGACTGCACCGCGTAGTTGGTGGCTGCCGTGCGAGCAGAGCCCAATTGGCTTTGTTGAGTCGACGAGCAACGGCCGGTGAAGCTGGTCGAAGCGGCGCTCGGGGCCGGATCACTAGGAGCCTTGGTGGCGCTGAGTTGGGCGGTGCGCTCTTCCAGCTTCAAATAGATCGGCTGGCTGTGCAGCGCCTCGGCGCTCGAGCCGCTGTGGCCGTGCGCGTCGTAGCGAATGGTGTACAGACCGTTCTGGCTCATGTCATAGAGGCCGGTCAATTCCACCGAGAAGTTGAGGCTCTCGCCCGCGGCCAGCTTGCGATGGTCCACGGCGCGCGGCATCACGCGCTTGTAGTGAGCGCCCAAGTACAGGGGGCGGGTGCCGTTAACTTCGATCCTGAACAGCGACTCTTCAATGTCGTCGCTGGGCAGCTGCCAGTTCAGCACTTGCACCGGGTGGCGGCAGGTGTTGGTCACGGCCACGTTGACCGTGACATCGGAGTCACCACGCACCACCGGCGACGCGGCGCTCAGGCGCACATCCACACACGACTGGCCCGCTTGGGCGCTCAGGGCCAGGGCGGTGCCGGCCAGGACGAACAGGGTCTTTTTCATGGCGAAAGGAGTAGAAGTGCGCTTCAGGCGCTGGGTTGACGAAAAACGAATTGAAGCTTCGTTTCTCATCAAAAGGAATGAGGGCGCACCCGAAGTGCGCCCTCATTCGCGGGGTAGGAAAACCCCAGGTTATGGATTCGCGGTGATGTATGCCTTACATGCCGACGTAATTGGGGCCACCGCCGCCTTCGGGCGTGATCCACACGATGTTCTGGGTCGGGTCCTTGATGTCACAGGTCTTGCAGTGCACGCAGTTCTGCGCGTTGATCTGCAAGCGGTCGCTGCCATCCTCGTTCTTCATGAACTCGTACACCCCGGCCGGGCAGTACCGCTGTTCCGGCCCGCCAAAGCGCGCCAAATTGGTGGCCACGGGCACGCTGGCGTCCTTCAGCGTGAGGTGGGCGGGCTGGTCTTCGGCGTGGTTGGTGTTGGAGATGAACACCGAGGAGAGGCGGTCAAAGCTGAGCTTTCCATCGGGCTTGGGATAGGCGATGGGCGCACAGGCGCTGGCGGCTTTCAGCGATTCATGATCGGCTTTGTGGTTGTGCAGGGTCCAGGGAGGCGACTGCACGCCAATCTTGGGCAGCAGCCATTGCTCAATGCCCGTCATGAGCTGGCCCATGGTCTTGCCCTTCTTGAACCACAGCTTGAAGTTGCGGGTTTGCTGCAGTTCCTCGTTCAGCCAGCTTTGCTCAAAGGCGGCCGGGTAAGCGCTCAGCTCGTCTTGCGCGCGACCGGCGGCCAGGGCCTCGGCTGCCGCTTCGGCGGCCAACATGCCGCTCTTGATTGCCGCGTGGCTGCCTTTGATGCGCGCGGCGTTCAGGTAGCCGGCATCACAGCCAATCAGCGCGCCGCCCGGGAACACCGTTTTGGGTAGGGCTTGGGGGGTGCCGTTGTTGATGGCGCGGGCACCGTAGCCAATGCGCTTGCCGCCTTCGATGTGGGCCCGAATGGCCGGATGGGTTTTCCAGCGCTGCATTTCTTCGAAGGGGCTCATGTGGGGGTTCTGGTAGTCCAGCCCGATCACGAAGCCCAGCGTGACCTTGTTGTCCTCCAGGTGATAGAGGAAGCCCCCGCCAAAGGTGTCGTCCACCATGGGCCAGCCTGCCGTGTGCACCACTTTGCCGGGTTGGGCCTTGTCGGCCGGGATTTCCCAAAGTTCTTTGATGCCGATGGCAAAGCTCTGAACATCCCGCCCTTCGGTGAGCTTGAAGCGAGTCAGCAGTTGCTTGCCCAGATGCCCTCGGGCGCCTTCGGCAAAGATCGTGTACTTGCCGTGCAGCTCCATGCCGAGCTGGAAGTCGTCACCCGGTTCGCCGTCCTTTTTGACCCCCATGTTTCCCGTGGCCACGCCTTTGACGCGGCCCTGCTCGTCAACCACCACCTCGGCGGCGGCAAAGCCGGCAAAGATCTCGACGCCCAGGTTTTCAGCCTGCTGGGCCATCCACTTGACCACGTTCGAGAGGCTGACCACGTAACAGCCGTGGTTGTGGAAGGTGCGGGGCACCAGCCAGTCCGGCGTGCGGGTGTGGCCGGTTTCACTGAGGAACAAGATGTCGTCACCACTGACCGCCTGATTCAGCGGGGCGCCCAGTTCCTTCCAGTTCGGGAACAGCTCGGTCATGGCGCGGGGGTCCATCACCGCGCCAGAGAGGATGTGTGCGCCGGCCTCGGAGCCTTTCTCCAGCAGCACGACGCTCAAGTCCGGGTTGAGCTGCTTGAGGCGAATGGCTGTTGCCAAGCCCGCAGGCCCGCCACCGACGATCACCACGTCGTACTCCATCGATTCACGAGGGCCAAACTGAGCCAGGATTTCTTCGTTCGTCATGATTGGTGCCGGTTCAATGAGCGCAGGGCGATTCTAGGAATTTCAAAAATAAAACGAACGGTCGTTCTATTTTCTTGGAGCGGGTTCCCTAAAGCCGATACGGGAAAGCCCCGTGCTAACGTGGCCGCTCCTTCCCAATAAATGGGGCTGCATTGTGCAGTGCAATACAAATGAGCATTTCCATTGATCTTTCTGGGCGCGTGGCCCTGGTGACCGGCGCCTCCAGCGGTTTGGGTGCCCAGTTCGCGCGAACCTTGTCGCGCGCGGGGGCGGCGGTGGTGTTGGCCGGGCGTCGCGTGGAGCGGCTGAAAACACTGCGCGCCGAAATTGAGGGCGAGGGGGGGGACGCGCACGTCGTGACGCTGGATGTCACGGATGTGAGTTCCATCCGGGCAGCGGTGGCCCATGCTGAAACGGAAATGGGGACGCTGGACATCCTGATCAACAACTCGGGCGTGTCCACCATGCAGCGGCTGACCGAAGTGACGGAACAAGATTTCGACTTCGTGATGAATACCAACGTGCGCGGTGCCTTTTTCGTGGCGCAAGAGGTGGCCAAACGCATGCTGGCCCGGGCGCAAGGCTCGGCGCCTGGTAGTTTTACGGGCGGGCGCATTGTCAACATCGCCTCCATGGCCGGCTTGAGGGTGGTCAGTCGCATCGGTGTCTATGCCATGAGCAAGGCGGCCGTGGTGCACATGACGCGGGCCATGGCCTTGGAGTTCGGGAAGTACGGCATCAATGTGAATGCCATTTGTCCGGGTTACATCGATACCGAGATGAACCATCACCACTGGAGCACCGACGCTGGCAAACAGTTGATCGAGATGTTGCCGCGCAAGCGGGTGGGGGTCCCGGCCGATTTGGACACCGCCTTGTTGATGCTGTGTGCCAATGAAAGTCGATTCATCAACGGGGCCGTGCTGCAGGCCGACGACGGATTTGGAGTCTGAATGCTGGTGCGAGATCTCACCCCGCTGGAGGCCCGCGTCCTCGCCGTCTTGGTGGAAAAACAGCACACGGTGCCGGACAGCTACCCGCTGTCGCTGAACGCGCTCACCTCGGGCTGCAATCAGAAAACCGCCCGTGATCCCGTGATGAGCGCGGACGAATCCGACGTGCTGGCGGCGCTCAATGCGCTCAAGGACCTGAGTCTGGTGTTCGAGGTCAGCGGCAGCCGGGTTACTCGGTTTGAGCACAACCTCAAGCGCGTGTACGGGGTGCCCGGTCAGGCCGAAGCCTTGCTCACCATCCTGATGCTGCGGGGCCCGCAAACGGCGGCGGAACTGCGATTGAACAGCGAGCGTTTGCACCGTTTTGCGGATGTGTCCTCGGTGGAGGGGTTTCTTGAAGAGCTGGCGGAGCGCGAGCCGCCCTTGGCTCGCAAGCTGCCGCGGGCACCGGGCGCGCGCGAGAGCCGCTGGGCTTCGCTCCTGTGCGGTCCGGTTCAGGTGCCAGAAGGCGGCGTGCTGACCGGGGCAGCCAGTGGCCAGGACGAGGAGATCGCCCGGCTGCGGGCTGAAGTGGAGCTCTTGAAGACCCAATTGGCCCGCGTGATGCGGGAGTTGGGGATGGACGCTGGGGCGGTTGAATGAGTCAGCGGCGCCGCTGGGTGGCCGAATGCGTCCGCAAGATCGAGGCCGACTTTCAACGCAGCGCCGACACGCACCTGATTCCGGTGGCGGTGCCGGGGTTTCCGGACATTGATTTCTATCTGAAGGACGAGTCCAACCACCCGAGCGGGAGCCTGAAGCATCGACTGGCTCGCTCCCTTTTTCTCTATGCGCTGTGCAATGGATGGTTGCGCGAAGGCGCACCGGTGGTGGAAAGCTCCAGTGGTTCTACGGCGGTCAGTGAAGCCTATTTCGCTCGTTTGCTGGGGTTACCGTTTGTTGCGGTGATGCCCGCGACAGTGAGCGCGACCAAACGGGAGGCGATTGCGTTTTACGGGGGGCACTGCCATCTGGTCGAGGACCCCACACAGGTGTATGCCGAAGCCGAACGGTTGGCGCGTAACAGCGGCGGCCACTACATGGACCAATTCACCTATGCCGAGCGGGCGACCGACTGGCGGGGCAACAACAACATTGCCGAGTCCATCTTTGCCCAGATGGCCCGGGAGCGTCACCCCACCCCGGCCTGGTTGGTGTGCAGTGCAGGAACCGGCGGCACCCTGGCCACGCTCGGGCGGTTCGTTCGCTACGGCCGCCATGCGACGCGCGTGTGCGGGGGGGATGCGGAGCGTTCCGTATTTTTTGATCATTACCAGACCCGAGACCCGAATCTGACGCTGGACTGTGGCTCGCGCATTGAAGGGATCGGCCGCCCCCGCGTCGAATCTTCGTTCTTGCCCGACGTGATCGACGCCATGGTCAAGGTCCCCGATGCCTGGAGCGTCGCCGCCATGACCGCGCTGTCACAGCGTTTGGGGCGCCCCGTCGGCCCCTCGACCGGAACCAATTGGATCGCCGCGCTGGCGTGTGCGGCGGAGATGGTTTCGCGGGGAGAGCAGGGTTCCATCGTGACGTTGCTGTGCGACAGCGGTGAGCGCTATCGGCACAGCTACCACGATGCGCACTGGTGCGAGGCGCAGGGCATCAGCGGCGCCGCGTTCACAGAAAGCGTGTCGGTGTGGATGGATCGGGGGGCAGCGCTTCCTGCTGATTTGAAAAGCGCGTGGCGTTTGGGCGGCGCCTTGGCACAACAGGAGGGCGCCTGATGGTGATGCGTGTGGGCTGGGCCCTGGTCTTGGGTTTTTGCATGAGCTGGGCGCAAGCGGCCGATTCAGCACGCCAGGGCGTGGTGATGGCACTGGGCGGATCGGTCCGTTTCGACAACCAAGCGGTGTGGACCCGATTGGTTCAGGAAGCCGGCGGCAAGGGGGCTCGTTTTGCCGTGTTTGCGACGGCCGCTGGCAACCCGGACCGCACGGCGCAGCGGTTGAAGGCGACGCTTGAACAGTACGGGGCGGTGGCCGAAATCGTGCCGGTGGCCCCGCGATTGAAGGGCGTGGATTGGAAGGCCACACGCGATGACCCCAAATGGGTGGAGCGCGTGGCTGCCATGGACGCCGTGTTCTTTTCTGGGGGCTCCCAAGGCTTGATCGTCGACGCCCTGCAACCCGAGGGACAGGCCAGCCCCATGCTGCAGGCGATTCGCCGGGTTCAGCAGCGGGGAGGGGTGATTGCAGGCACCAGTGCCGGCGCGGCCATCATGAGTGCCTGGATGTTCCGCAACGCGCCCGACACCCTGGCTGTTCTTCGCGGGCAGTTGCGTGACGGACAGGAGGTCGACCGCGGCTTGGGTTTTGTGGGCGCTGACCTGTTTGTCGATCAACACTTCTTGCGGCGGGGCCGTATCGGTCGTTTGTTGCCCTTGATGCATGCCAAAGGCTACCGCTGGGGGTTGGGGATTGAGGAAGACAGCGCGGCCTTGATTGCTGGGAATCAGATCGAAGTGGTGGGGGCTCGGGGAGCGTTGCTGGTGGACTTGAGCCGTGCCGAACGAGACAAGCGACTGGAACCCTTCAATCTCCGGGGCGCGCGGGTTAGCTTTCTGGACCGGGGCGACCGCCACGATCTGAGTACCGGGGTGACCACACCCTCGGCGGCCAAACTCACCGACCAGCGCATCGACCCCAACGCGTCAGATTTCAAGCCCTATTTCGACCAGGACCCGTTCTTTCCAGATATCTTGGGGGACAACGTGCTGGTGCGCGCCATCGTGCAGTTGGTCGATGGCCCCACCCGGGAATTGCGGGGCATTGCCTTCAATGGGACCGAACTGCGGGCGCTGCCAGCCCCTCCGCCGGGGCGGCGGGCCAAGCCCGAACCGACACCCGAGGAAATGGGTTTTGAGTTCAGGCTGCACATCCTGCCGGACACCATTGCCTACTACACCGGGGCCCTAGGGGGCGAGGACTACACCGTCTTGCGGGTCGGTTTGGATGTCCTACCGGTTCGCATGACGGCGCCGATCTACCAAGCTTGGCCGCCGGTTAAATCGCCCCAGCGCAAGAACGCACCACCGGAGCGCATCCGTCGCGCTCAAGGCCCCGAGAACCCGCGCGGTTGAGCGCGAAGGAATCCAGATGGAACGTCAAACCCATGTGCTGCAGGGCAGCACCGTTGGCACCCAGCGCTCAGTTCAAAGCCTGCACTTCGGTGCCGGGTCGCGCCGCGTTTACATCCAGGCCAGTCTGCATGCGGATGAAATTCCGGCCATGCTGGTCGCCCACCACCTGCGGCAGCGCCTCACGGTGCTCGAGCAGCAAGGGCAACTTCAGGCCGAGGTGGTGCTGGTGACGGCGGCCAACCCGCTGGGGCTATCGCAGCAAATCCTGGGCAAACACCAGGGTCGTTTCGAATGGGACAGCGGTCACAACTTCAACCGGCACTATCCGGATCTGGTCGAGCCGGCGCTGGCGCGGGCGCGAGCCAGCGGCGAGTTGGGCGCCGATGCGGCTGCCAACACGGCGCTGCTGCGGCGGTGCATGCAGGAGGCGCTGGCGCAGGTCCAGCCCCGCAACGAGTTGGCGAGTTTGCGCCACACGTTGCTGGGTCTGGCACTGAGTGCGGAAGTGGTCCTGGATCTGCATTGCGACAACGAAGGGGTCATGCATCTCTACAGCACGCCGGAGCAGTCCGGGATGGCGGCGCAGTTGGGGCAGTGCCTGCGGGCTGAAGTGGCACTGCTGGCCAATGAGAGTGGGGACTCCCCGTTCGATGAGGCTTGCTCCACGGCATGGCCCCGGTTGCAGCGGGCATTGGCCCCGGATCACCCCCTGCAACTGGGCTGTTTCGCGGCCACCGTTGAGCATCGGGGCGTGTGCGATGTCACCCATGAATGGGCGGCCCAAGATGCCGAGGGCCTGCTGCAATTCCTGGGTCTTCAGGGGCTGATTGTGGGCATGACCCCGCCCCCGGACCACGGCTGCGCCCTGCGCCCCCTGGCCGGATCCCTGCCGGTGGCGGCACCGCATGCGGGTGTGGTCGTGTTCTTGAGCGATCTGGGTGGCGCGGTATCGGCTGGGGAATGCCTGGCTGAGTTGATTGACCCAGTGAGCGGAGAATCCACCCGACTGCTCAGCCCGGTGGATGGGCTGTACTACCGTCGCGAACAACAGCGCTGGGTGCAGGCGGGGCAGACAGTCTTTCAAGTCGCGGGGGCCGAGGCTCAGCGCGTGGGCAAGTTGTTGTCGGCCTAGGCCGGCGCGGATGAGAGCGTGGGATGCAAAGCCTGATCGTTGAAGACCTGCACAAAAAATACGGCGACCGCGAGGTGCTGAAAGGCGTTTCGTTGGCGGCCAAGCCCGGGGACGTGGTGACGCTGATCGGCTCCTCGGGGTCGGGCAAGAGCACTTTTTTACGCTGCCTGAACCTGCTGGAACAGCCGCATCAGGGTCGATTGCGACTCGGCGATGAGGAGCTTCAGTTGGTTCCGGACCGTGACGGCAGTTTGAAAGCACGGGACCCCAAACAACTTCAGCGGTGGCGAGCCCGCCTGGCGATGGTGTTTCAGAACTTCAACCTCTGGGCGCATCGAACCGTGGTTGAAAACGTCATTGAAGCGCCGATCCATGTGCTGGGCGTGAGTCGTGACGAGGCCGTGGCCAAGGCGGAAGCCTTGCTGGCGCGGGTGGGCGTGGCGCATCGCAAGGACGTTTACCCCGCGCAACTTTCCGGCGGTGAGCAACAGCGTGTGGCCATTGCCCGGGCGCTGGCCATGGAGCCGGAGTTGATGCTGTTTGACGAACCCACCTCGGCCTTGGATCCCGAACTGGTGGGCGAAGTGCTCAAGGTCATGAAGGACTTGGCCGCCGAAGGCCGCACCATGATCGTCGTCACCCACGAGATGGGCTTTGCCCGCGAGGTGTCCAACCACACCCTGTTTTTGCACCAAGGCAAGGTGATTGAGGAGGGGCACCCGAAGGACATCCTCATCAACCCCAAGAGCGAACGCCTCAAGGCCTTTTTGTCGGGCGGTCTGAAATAAAGCGAGCCCCGCATGGCGGGGCTCGCTCAGGGTGGCGTTGCCTCAGTGCGCGTGACCCATCGGAGCCGAAGCCCCCAAGGCGCGCACCTTTGCTGTGACAGCCAGAGACTCCACTTTGCCGTCCACATGGCGAACCTGCAACACCAAGGGCAGGTCACTGCCTTCGGTCAGCGTTTGCTTGAGCCCGAAGAGCATGAGGTGCAAACCGCCTGGACGTAGCGTCACGCTTTGACCGGCGGGCAAGGCAATTTGCTCGACCTGGCGCATGCGCATGGTGCTGCCTTCCATGCGCATTTCGTGCAATTCCACTTGCTCTGCTACGGGGCTGCTGGCGCTGACGAGCGCGGCGACAGTCTTGGACTGCAGGGTGACGAAGGCGCCGGTGGCCTTTTGCTGCGCCACGGTGGCGCGGGCCCAGGCATCGGAGGCTTGAACTTGGGCCGCCACCGGAAGGGCGGCCGTCATCGCCAGCAGGCAAGCTGTGAGAAGAGAACGTGTGGTCATGGGCGTCTCACTTCGTTTCTGGTGCTGGGCGCCGCAGCGCCAAAGACAGCCCGACCGCGCCAATCAGGGCAAACAGCAGACCGCTCCAAATTTCATACCCCAGCCCCAAAAAGCGATAGGCCGCGGCTTCGCGGCAATCGGCGGTGACCATGAAGACTTCCGGCCACCGCATTTCCAGGTCCAGAGCGGTGAGGATCTTGTCGGCCGCGGTCATGGCGCAACTGGCTGATTCAGCGGCAACCTCGTGCTGGTAGGTGGCAGCCACTAGGCCGGCGAGAGCGAGCACGATTAAGGGCACCGCCGCCACGCGGACGACCGTGGCCTGGGCGGACTGTGCCGCGACGGCGGCCAATCCCCCCAGGGCGGCCACCGCCGCGATCAGCAAAAACACGCCGCGCTGCAGCACACACCACGGGCAGGGTCGCACCCCACCGACATGTTGGGCCAAGAGCGCGCCGATGACGGCGGCGAGACAAAGGGCGGCCAGCGCAAAGAGCACGCGCGGCCGGTGTTGCAACAGGCGCTCAATCACGGTGCCAACTCGGCAATCATTTCAATCTCGACGCAAGCGCCCAGGGGGATCTGCGCCACCCCAAAGGCACTGCGGGCGTGGGCACCGACTTCGGCACCCATCACTTGGGCGATCAACTCCGAGGCGCCGTTGGTGACCAGATGCTGCTCGGTGAAGTCGGCCGTGGAGTTCACCAGGCTCATCAGCTTGACCACGCGCTTGACGCGGCCCAGGTCGCCCCCAGCGGCGGCTTGCAGCGTGCCCAGCAGGTCAATGGCCACGGCGCGGGCGGCTTGCTGGCCGGTCGCCGTGTCGATGTCCTTACCCAGTTGGCCGGTCCAGACCTTGCCATCGCGCTTGGCGATATGGCCCGACAAGAAAACCAAGGAACCGGTTTGGACATAGGGCACATACGCGGCTGCCGGGGTGGCGACGGCCGGTAAGGTAATGCCCAGGGATTGCAAGCGTTCGGCGATGACAGAACTCGACATGGGGACCTCGGTCGACAACAAGACAAAAACACCGCATCGTACTGGGCCCGCCCTGCCGGGGGATGGCGGCGAGCGGGTGCCGGGTTCGCGGTTCTCGGAGGCTGCGCCGTGGGGGCTGTGGCTCGTGGCCGGCTGCGCCTGGATGCTCGGCCTGGCGGCCGTTCAGTTCCTGCCGCGCTTGGCAACGCCCCCCGAACAAGCCGGCGCGGGCGCGGCGGCTCTGATGCTGCTGCTCGCCTTGGGCGTGCGCCGCCTGCGCACGGGGGTGATCCCGCTGCTGGCATTCGCCGTGGGGGTCGGTTGGGCCCACGGGCGGGCGGAGTGGCGTTTGGCCGACGCCCTGGCCCCGCAACACATCGGCGTGCCGCTAGCGATTGAGGGGGAGGTGACCGGGTTGCCCCAGGCCTTGGTTGGGCACGGGGGGGACGCCGGCTGGCGTCTGGGGTTTGCGGTGGAGCGGGCCCCGGCGGGTGTGCCCAGCCAGCTATCAGTCACTTGGTTCCCGGGCAAGGCTCGGGTACAGGCGCCCAAAGCGGGGGAGCGTTGGCAGTTGACCGTGCGGCTCAAACCTGTGCACGCCCTGCAAAACCCTGGCTTGCCGGACGGGGAGTTGTGGCTGCTGGAGCGCGGCATCCGGGCCCAGGGCAGCATTCAGGCGGGTGTGCGTCTGGCCGAGGCCTCGCCTTGGAATCTGCAAGCGCTGCGCGAGGGGCTGCGCGAGGCCCTAAGCCACACGCTGGCCGACCCGCGCGCTCGCGCCGTCATGGCCGGCTTGGCCATAGGGGATCAAGCGGGGCTCAGCGCGAAGGATTGGGCGCTGCTGCGCGACACAGGCGTGGTGCATTTGTTCGCCATCAGTGGGCTGCACATCACAGGCTTTGCCTGGCTGGCGGGCGCCCTGGTGGCGGCATTGTGGCGGCGCAGTGCCGCCCTCAGTGGTCGCTGGCCGCGCCCGCTGGCTGCGCGCTGGTTGGGGCTGGCCGCCGCTGCGGCCTATGCCGTGTTGGCGGGATGGGGGGTGCCCGCCCAGCGCACCGTGGGGTTGATGCTGGTATTGGCCCTGCTGCACAGCAGTGCGCGGCTGTGGCCCTGGTCCCTGGCATTGACGCTGGCGGGTGCGGTCATCGGCGCGTTCGACCCCTGGGCCCTGGTGACGCCGGGGTTTTGGCTGAGCTTCGTGGCCGTGGCGCTGTTGATGCACGGTGGGGAGCGTCGACCGGCCGCCTCCGCGGTCGCCGGACATCCCCTCGATGACGACGAGCCTTTGTTGCAGGAGCCGCCCACGCGGGCTCAGCGGTGGCTTGGCGCCTTGGGCCATGCGGCGCGCGTGCAGGGCGTCATCACCCTGGGGCTCGCGCCGCTGAGCCTGATCTTCTTTGGTCAGGTGTCGGTGGTCGGTTTGCTGACCAAGGCGGTGGCCATTCCCTGGGTGACCTGGGTGCTGACCCCTCTGGCCCTGATGGGCACGCTGCTGGCGCCCCTGTGGCACGCGGGCGCGGCAGCGACAAACCTGCTCTTTGGGCTGCTTGAAGCCGCCGCGCACCTGCCCGGTGCCGTGTGGTGGTCGGCGCAAGCGCCCGGGGCGGTGCAAGTGCTCGCCCTGGGGGGAGTGGCCGCAGCGGCCTGGCGTTCGCCCTGGCCCCTGCGCGTGGCTGGCGCGGTGGCCGTGCTGCCTGTGGTGCTGTGGCGGCCACCGGCACCCCCCCAGGGTCAGTTTGAAATGACGGTGATCGACGTGGGGCAGGGCAGCGCCGTGTGGGTGCGCACGGCGGGCCACCACCTGCTGTTCGACGCCGGCCCCCGCTGGGGCGGCGGCAGCGATGCCGGCGCCCGCGTGGTGGTGCCGACGCTGCGGGCCCACGGGGTTGGCCATTTGGACGCCCTGGTGCTCAGCCATGACGACGCTGACCACACGGGCGGTGCGCAAAGCGTGCTGTCCGCCTGGCCCATGGCCCAGCGTTGGTGTCAATTGCCGCCGCATCATCCGGTGAATCAGTCGGGGTCTCCCGTCCTGCCCTGCCAGGCAGGGCAGCGCTGGGTGTGGGACGGCGTGGCGTTTGAGTTCCTGCATCCCGAGCCCGCGGAGGCCCGAGGCGCCGCTCCGAAGCAGGCCCCACCGCGCGATAACGCCCGCTCTTGCGTGCTGCGGGTTCAGGCCGAAGGCGGCGTCGCCGCTCTGTTGACGGGCGACATCGAAGCGGCACAAGAAGCGGCGCTGGTGGCGCAGGGCGCCCCTTTGCAATCTGATGTGCTGGTGGTGCCGCACCACGGCAGCAAAAGCTCGTCGACGCCAGCGTTTGTAGCGGCGGTCCAGCCCCGCTGGGCGTTCGCTCAAGTCGGATTCATGAACCGCCACGGTCACCCGGCCGAGCGGGTGCGGCAGACCTACGCGGCGCAGGGTGTGCCGCTGCTCACCAGCGCGGCGTGCGGGGCTTGGCGCTGGTCAAGCGATGAAGCCCCGGGCGCGTCGGGCTGCTGGCGGGTGCAGCGGCGGCGGTATTGGATGGCAGCAGCACCCTCGGCGCTGACTCCTGTGACAGGGGAGGACGGCGATGCTCAGCCCTCACCAAGTTTTTGACACTTGGAGTTCAACCTGCCGTTTCTGCAGCGGGAAGTCCCCCGGAATGGAGCCCGGTGCAGGGCTGGGCTCTCTCGCATCTGTGTTGAACAGATTGCGAAGCGTGCCAGTCACCTGCCAAGCTGTCGGGCTCGCACGGCGCCAGTGCACGGTGAGGTCGAGTAACGCGTAATTGGGAACGGGCGAGCGCAGGTCTCCGGGATCCCGCACACGCCCCGCCACATGCCAAGCTTGTGCGGCAAGGTGCCAGTCGGCGCTCAATCGGCTATCCATCCCCAGTTTCAACATGCGGCCAGGTGTCATGCCTGGTTTGGTATTCAATAGTTTGTCGGTGGAAGATTGAACCGAGAAACTGCCGGTTAGCTTGATTCTGGCGGAGGCCTGCCACCGGACCTCGGTTTCCATGCCTCGGCCTTCTTGGTCTCCCAGGTTTTGCACGGTGCTGCCAGTGGTGGGGTCTGCATTGGGGACCAAGCGAATTTGGTCTCGAACTTTGTAGCGGAATAAGTTGATGCCGAGGCTGAAAGCGGGGCTGGCTTGCCAATCTGCCGCAACTTCCCAAGTTTGAATGCGCTCGGGTTGCAGTGATGGGTTGCCCTGTTGAACGGGGTTGTTCTCCGTATACAGCTCCGCAAACGTAGGAGCTCTGAAGGCCTTGCCAACCAGAAGCTTGAGCGTGAGGTCGTGGCGCGCGTCCCAGACGACAGCCGCTCGCGGGTTGGTGGTCGCGCCAAAGTCGGAGTAGCGGTCATGACGGACGCCCAGGGTCAGCGTCCAATCGGGCTGCACCCGCCACTCGTCCTGAAGCAGCAGGTAGGACAGTCGGCGTTTTTGCGGACGCATGTAGGGATCCGAGGTCGAGGTATCCACCATCTGACCCAAAGGAATGGCGGCCGGGCCGATCCCCGGAATCACCATGAACCTGAAGTTCTTGATTTCATGGGTTTCATAAACATTCACGCGTTGTGCGCCGGCCCCGAAGCGAACCCGGTGTCCTTCGAGCCCTCGAAAGGTCGCAGCCGCTTCGGCGTGCGTCACCCGTGTGCTACGCCCAGGCGAACCGAACATGCCGTCCGGGAAAGCGCCGCCAAACGCTCCAGCAGGGAATAGCCAAAACGCGGTGTCTCCGCTCATACGATTCAAGTCGATTTGCGCTTGAACATCCCAACCGGGGGCCCACTCGGTTTTTTGGTACGAGAGCCCAAGGACGCCCAAACGAACGTCAACCCGGTCACGCCCCGAGAGCGCCGAGGCCAAACCGGCGCCGGTTCCAATGCGCCGCCGGGCCTTGTAGCTACCAAGCAGCTCCCACGATCCAAGGCCCACCGTCAGTTGGGTATCCAAGTCATCGTGAGGTCGGTGTAGCGATCCTGGCGCAAGCGAGGCGCGCGTCCCGAACAGACCGTCCAAGGTGGTTTGCACATCCGCTTCAATGCGTTCATTCGGCCCATCGGTTTGCCCGACTCGCAAATGACCGTACCACTGAAGCGCGCCCTCATGACCACCGTGTGACAGCGTGATGGCGTGTGTATCGCGCGACCCAACCATGACTTTGGTGCGTAGACCGGGCCGTTCTGCCCCACGCCAAGTGGTGACGGCAATCACCCCAGCAAAAGCGTCCGCTCCATATAGGGCGGATCCAGGTCCGCGAATCACTTCGACACGGGCAATCTGCTCCACGGGCATATTCACCCATGCTTCTTCTGGCCCGCCCAAGGTAGGAGCCTGACGTCGAATTCCATCCACCAGGAAAAGCAGCTGGGGTGAGAACTCCCCCCCAATACCGCGCAGGTAATACCGTGGGTCGTAGAGGTAGTAGGTCTTGCCCACATGCAGGCCAGGTACTTGCTCCAATACCTGGCCCAAGTCATTCGCTCCCATTGCGCGAATGTCCTCGGCCGTGAACACCGACGCCACTGCCGGTGCCCGGCGCAGGCTCTGCTTGCTGCCCGTGGCGATGGTCACGGTGGCGGCATCGCCATAGGCCAGGGCGAGGTCTTCTTCGTCAGCTGCAAGACCTGCCAAGGGCAGGGTTAACAGCGGGGTGAGCAGCCAAGAGGGTCGAATCATGACGGGACTCCTTCTTACCAACGCAATGTGGTTTCAAGGCTCAGGCTGCGCGGTGCCTGGGGCAGGTCGTTCACGATGCGTCCGGGCGCCAAGCTGGGCTCGCGGATATCGGCGTTGCCGCAATTGCGGCAGTGCAGGCTGAGCGTGTAGCGGGGCTGGACCCAACGCAGGCTGAGGTCGGCACGCGTGTAGTCCGCCACCGGCGGCCGGGCGTCCCCTAGGGCGCGGGCCCGGTCGGCCACGTGAAGCAGCCGCAGGGCCAGGGCCCAGGCACTGTGCGGGCGCCAGTCCACGTCCACACTCATCACCCGGGCGGGGGCATAGCCTGGGGCGGCGCCAGTGCTTTCGTCGCGGGCGCGCTGGTGGGCCCATTGCGCACCCAAGCTCAGCCCGGGCTGCACCTGCCAGCGCCACTCCAATTCCAGGCCGCGCCCGGTTTGGTCGCCAGTGTTGTTGAAAGTGGTGCCGGTGCCGGGAGTGGGGTTGGCCGTGGTCCGGATGATGTCTTCCATCCGGTAGCGGAACAGGTTCAGGTTCAGCTGCATCTGGCGCTGTGGCTGCCAGAGCAGGGCCAGCTCCGTGGTGCGGATGGTTTCGGGCTTGACGTTCGGGTTGCCCCGTGCCACGGGGTTGGTGATGGAGTACAGCTCGGCAAACCCAGGGGCACGGTAGGCCTGGCCGTGCAGCAGCTTGGCCGTCAGGTTGTGGGCGGCCTCCCACACCAGGGCAAAGCGGGGATTGGTGGTGTGGCCCACGTCGGAAAAGCGGTCGTGGCGCAGGCCCGCGGTCAGGCTCCAGTCGGGGGCCATCTGCCAACTGTCCTGAAGATAGAGGTAGCGCACTTGGCGCCGCTGGGGGCGGATGAAGGGATCGGTGTCGCTGTGGTCGCTGAAGCTGGGGAGGGGAATGGGCAGCCCATTGGGGGCGTAGCTGAAGTTCTTGCCCTCGGCAGTGCGGTACAGGTCGATGTCGTCGATGCCGGCGCCCAGACGCCACTGGTGGCCGCGCCAGCCGGTCCAGTTCAGGTAGGCGCTCAAGCGCCACTGGTGCTCCCAGGTCTCCGGCGCTCCCAGCATGGCGTTGGGGAAGCTGCCGGTGGGGAACTTCGCTCCGGGCGGGAAGATGACAAAGGGCGCTGGAATGAGCTGTTGGTAGCCGTGGTAGGAGAGGCTGGCTCCAGCCCCCAGGCTGTCCCCCAGGTGCTCCTCGGTCCAGCTCAGGTCGGCCAACAGCCGGCGTGTGCGCTCCAGGGATTCGGCGTCCAGGGACTGGGCAACACCGATGCCCGATTGCATGTCGCGCACCTGATAGGTGGCCCGCAGCCGCCAGTTGCGCAAACCCAGGTCCATCCCCAGGTCCAGCGTGTCACGCCCCACGCTCAGGGCCGACGGGGCATGGCTGACTTGGGTCCCAAAGGCGGCGTCGTTGGCGGTTTGGGCATCCTTCTCAACGGTTGCTGCAAAGCCATCGCTGAAGCCCCGGTGGACGTGCCAGGCGTAATCGAAGTCGCCGATCACCCCGCCTTGCTGCCACCAGGCATCACGGCTTTTGAACGAGCCGACGTGGGCGCCGGCCTCGGCCTTGGGCAGGTCGCGGCCATTGCGAGTCACGATGTTGATCACTCCTGCATAAGCATCTGCCCCGTAAAGGGCGGAGCCCGGCCCGCGCAGCACTTCGATACGTGCGATGGTCTCGACCGGCCACCCGCGCCAGCCTTTGGTGCCGCGATCGCCCCGCACCGAGACGGTCATGGGGTGGCCGTTGTGCAGCACCAGGATCTGCTGATTGAATTGCGAGTAGATGCCGCGCATCACCCACAGCGGTGAGTACAGCAAGCTGGTTCGGGAGACATGAAGCCCGGGCACGCGCGCCAGCACGTCCTCCAAGTCGGTGGCGCCCATGGCCTGGATGTCGTCGGCCGTGAACACTGTGGCCACCGCTGGGGCCCGTCGCAGGGGTTGTTTGCTGCCCGTTGCAATGCTCACCGTGGCCTGGTCGCCGTAGGCCAGGGCGAGGTCTTCGTCCTCGGCAGCGTGGGCGGAGCCCAGCGTCGCACCGAGGGCGAGCAAGAAGGGAAGGGGCCGAAGCTTCATGGCGATCTCCTGGCGGTCTCGGCTGATTTCAACAGGTTGCGGCCCGGATGGGTGTGGCACCGGCAACACGTCCCGGGCAACCCCCCGCAAACCCGGGGCGGGGGCCCCATTCAGCCCTCATGCGGGGTTTCGGGGGCAGTGCGAGGCAGGGTGACGATGACTTGGGTTCCCAGGCCGGGGGCGCTGTCCACCGCAATGCGGCCGCCCAAAAGGCCGGTGACCAGGGTGTGGACGATTTGCATGCCCAGGCCCGAGCCGCCCTGGCCGAACTTGGTGGTGAAGAACGCCTCGAACACTCGTTTGCGAACGGCCTCTTCCATGCCATTGCCGTCGTCGCTGCAGACGATCTGGACGTGGTGGTCGCCCCAGGGGCGGCATTCGACGCGGAACTCGCCGCCGTCGCGCCCGGCAAAGGCGTGGATCAACGCGTTTTGCGCGATGTTGGTGATCACTTGCCCCAGTGGGCCGGGATAGCTGTCCATGCGCAGGTTGGGCTCCAGGTGCGCAATGACCTGGAAGGGTGTCCGCTTGAACATGGGATGCAGGGTGGTGAGCACCTCACGCAGGACCTCGTCCGCCTTGAAGGCGCGACGTTTGTCAGTGGTCTGATCGACGGCCAATTGTTTGAAGCCGCTGATGATCTCGGCCGCGCGCTGCACGTTGCGGGTGACCAGCGAGCTGGTGTCGACGCCTTCTTGCAGGCCGCGCTCCAAGTCGGAGCGGCGCAGGCTCCCCTCGGTCATGGCGCGCGCCAGCTTTTGCTGCTGCTCCTCTAGCGTGGTGGCGGCCATGAGGGCGTTGCCCAACGGGGTGTTGAGTTCATGGGCCACGCCGGCGACGAGGCGCCCGAGGGAGGCCAGTTTTTCGGTTTCCACCAGGTGGTTCTGGGCCTGGGTCAGGGCATCCAGCGCTTGGTGCAGCTCTTGATTGGCCGTGGAGAGCGAGGCCGTTCGCTCGGCCACCCGCCGCTCCAGGGTCTCTGCGTGCGCGGCCAGTTGGTCGTTCTTGTGCTGCAGTTCTTTGTCGCGCTGCTCCAGCGTGTCCATCATGCGATTGAAGACCTCGGCCATGCGGACCAGATCCTTGGGGCCGTAGGGCCGCGCCCGGGCCGCCAAGGCGCCATCGCCCGCACGGGCCATCACCTCCGACAGTTCCCCCAGCGGTCGCGAAAGCCGCAGGGCGAGTTGACGCAGCACCCAAATCAGCACCACCGCGCTGGCTAGTCCCACGCCAAAGTTGATGAAAATCAGGCGCCGCACGAGGTCGGCCAACGCCGCCTTGCCTTGGGTGACTCGCACATAGCCCAGCAGTTCACTACGGGCGGGTTCACCATCGAAGGGGGAGGCCTCGGAAGGTTGCGTGAGCACGGGGGCAACGAAGCTCCAGTAGTCACCGCTTTCGGCTTCCAAATAGGCGGCACTGGCTTGCGCGCGCGGGCGGGAGGCGGCTTGGGCGGGCGCGTTGCCCCGGGCGATCAGCACCACGCCGTCGGGGTACAGCAGTTCCACACGCTGCACATCGGGGTAGGAAAAGGCGCGGTCCAGAGCGGCCCGGGCGTTGTCACCGCCTTGGGTGAGCAAGGCCAACTGGCTTTGCTGGGCCAGGCTGTGGGCCAGGTTGAGGCCCTGGGCCTGGAGCGTCTCGCGGGCTTGGAGGCTGCTCTGCCAGGAGCTCAGCCAGGCGGAAAGGCTGCCGGCCAGCAACACGCCCACGCCCACCGCAATGGTGAGCTGGCGCCGGAACGTGCTGCGCAGCAGCCGCTCAAGCCAGTCGGAGGGCAGCAGGCTTTTCATCGTTCGGGAAGCAGCAGGTCATAGGTGCGCTGCACTTGGGGGCTGAGGTCCACGCCCAAGTGACTGGCGGTTCGGGTGTTGAGGGCCGCGTGCACGTCGCGCAGGGCTTGCGGGCCTTTGGTGGGGCCGGTGCGGGCCAGCACCGCCAGGGTCGTCGTCCCCAGCGTGCGGCCCAGTTCCGGGTTGTTGGGATACAGCGAAAACAAGGCGCCGCGGCGCACGTGCGCCAGGTTGCTGGAAAACACGGGCACGTTCCGGTTCCAACTCTCTTGAATGACCAGCGGCAGCACCGCCGCTTCGTCCACCGTGCCGGGGTCTTGCGGCAGCCACAAGGCGTCGGGTGCGCTGGCTTGCGCAAAAAAATCTTGGTAGTGGCGCAAGGCCGTTTTGAGGTCTTCAGCCTCCAGGGTCCGCAGTTCCAAGCCCGTGGCGCGCGCGGCGTCTTTTGCCAGCGGCATCAGCCAGCCGCTGCTGCGGTTGGAGAACACCACGGTGACGCGTCGCACGCCCGGCGCCAGCAACTTGAGGCGCTGGAACAGCAGCTGAGGGTCGGGCGCGAGGCTCAACAGGGCTGCGGTGCGGCTATCGCCTTCAGCGGGGCTGATGATGCCGCTGCCCACCACGTCGCAGTCGAGGGTCAGGGCGGTTTTCAGGGCAGCGCGCCCCAGGGCCACGACCACCCGCGGTTTGCGTTTGCCCAGCTCGGCCGCCAGGGGGGCGGGGTCCACTTGGGGGGGCACCGGGTGCCGTTCCACCCGGCCCGCCAGACGCTCGTCCAGGCCCGCCAGAATTTGGGCGAAGACCGACCGGAAGGGCTCGCCCAGCTCGGGGTACAGCACGGGCACCGTTTCGCGCGGGGCCGAGGCCTGGCTCCAAACGCCGGACGGCCCCACGGCCCAGCAGCCCGCCACCCACCGGCACCATGTGCGGCGGTTCAACGGGCGCAAAAGCGGGGACGTGGGCGGGTGCATCCGTTCAAGCCTACCGCGACTTCAGGGCGCTGGGCGGGACTTGCACTTCGAAAAAGACGGAGATCCGGGGATTCGCCTCAGGGCCGCGGGTCTTCGCGGACGGGGCCGGAGCCTTCGCTCGGGCGCTCGGGCTGCCCGGCGTTCCGGAGCTGGGCGATTCGCTCCCCCAGGGTCGCCACCGCCAGCGCGTAGTAAGCGGACCGGTTGTAGCGGGTCAGTACGTAGAAATTGGGACTGCCCAGGACGTAGGTCGGCGGTTTGGCCCCCCCGTTGTCCAGCTTCACCAGCGCCCAGGGCGTGGGGGTCGGGAGGGGCAAGGAAATGCCGGCGCTTTGCAGCTCGTCGGCCGACCAGCGCGGCTCAATGTCCGGCTCCAACAAGCGAGCCAGCGCATGGGCATCGGGCGGCGCCTCGGCTGGCCAGGCCCAGGCCAGGTGCGAAACCAAGCCGCGCTGCCAGCCGTGCTTTTGCAGGAAATGGGCGACCGACCCAATCGCATCCACGGGCGAACCGCGCAAGTCCACCTGGCCGTCGCCGTCAAAGTCCACCGCGTAGGTGCGCCAGCTGCTGGGCATGAACTGGCCCCAGCCCATGGCCCCGGCAAAGCTGCCGCGGAACTCCGCGGGGTCCCGGCCGGTTTCACGGCTCAAGCGCAGGAACTCGGACAATTCGTCGCGGAAAAACCCGCTGCGGTTGCTGCGCCCGACTGGAAAATCGAAGGCCAGCGTGGCCAGGGCGTCCAGCACGCGATAGCGGCCCAGGATCTGACCGTAAAACGTCTCGACCCCAATGATCCCGACGACCACCGAGGCCGGCACACCGGTCTGCTGTTCGGCACGAGCGAGCGCGGCTTCATGCTGGGCCCAAAACGCGAGACCGGCCTGCAAACGCTTGGGCTCTATGAATCGGTCCCGATACGCCCCCCAGTCCTTGGCCTGCCCCACAGCGGGCGGAAGAATCAGTTGCGCCACCGAGGCCTGGTAGCGCGCTTGGCCCAGCTGGGCCAAAACTTCGGCCTCGGTCCATCCGTTGAGGGGCCCCGCCACCTGGGCGTGCGCCCAAGCCCGCACGTCCCGGCGCTGCTCATAGTGCCCGGTCCGGCTGCCGTGCACGGGCGCGGCGGCCGCCGTGAGGGTGGGGGCCTTGCGCGGCGCTTTTTTCTTGCCGGGCGCAGCCATCACGGGCTGGGCAAGCGCGACGGTGAGCGCCCACACCAGGGCGCTACGAACGGGAACATGGAACCGGCTGAGCACAAAAACCTTAAGGAGCGGAGGGAGGCGGGGGCGCAGTGTGCCGCAGCACGGCCAGGGCGCCCGTGAAATCGCGCCACCAGCGCCAACGCCAGCGCCAGGCGTCCACGGCCGATAGCGGCGTTGGCGCGCCAAACCGCTGGGTCTCCAAGGTCTGAAGCTGGTGCGCCACGCTGGCGGCCGCGCTCCCCCATTGGTCTCGGGCCAACAGCGCCCAGCGCAGGGGCGCGTGGTGAGTGGCGGCCTGAAGGAGCCCCGCATGCTGCAGCGCGCGATGCGCGCGCCGATGCAGCCGCGCCCACGGATTGGCGTCGCGCTGCTGCCAGCGGGTCCAGGCCAAAAGACCGAGGGTCAGGACGCCAATCACTGCGGCGGTGACTTGCCCCAGGGCTTCCCAATCGGGGGCTTCAAAGCCGAGCCGCCCCAGCAATTCAAATTGCTGGCTGCGGGCATAGCCGACGACCCACTGCTGCCACCGCAGGTCGATGCGCTCGCCCCAATGCCGCAGGTGCAGCCATAACGTGGGGTCGAGCGCGTCGAGGGTGCCCCGCAAGATCCCCCGGGGCGGGGCCAGGCGTTGTCCCCACTCCACCCGATCGGGCGCCACGGCGGCCGTGGGATCGGCGCGCAGCCACCCCTGTCCGGCCTGCCAGAACTCGATCCACGCGTGGGCATTGCTGTTGCGTACCACGGCCCAGCCGTCCTGCAGCGTGGGGTCCGCGCCTTGGTATCCGGTCACGATGCGCGCCGGAACGCCCGCGGCGCGCAGGGCGAACACGCTGGCGGCCGCGTAGTGCTCACAAAACCCCCAGCGGCGGCCAAACCAAAATTCGTCGATGGCGTGCGGTGACACCTCGCCGTAAGGGCCTGGGCTGAGCGTGTAGGTGAACGCCTCGGTGCGGATGTGGGCCAGCAGGGCGGCCACCTTGGCGCGGGCATCGCCTTCAGGGGCCAGGGTTTGAGCCCAGGCGCGAAGCTGAGGGTTCAAACCGGGCGGCAGGCTCAGGGCCGCCCGCAGGCTGGGGTGGGGCGTGAGGGGGCTGCGGGCCCGGCCCCCTGGCCAAGCCTCCATCACCAAGCGCAGCCGTTCCGTGACGGGCCGCTCCGCACGCCAGCTGTGGTCGGCGGTTCGCAGCAGGCGCACGCCGTCGGGTGTCCACAAATCCCCGGGGGTGCCGGCACCGAACTCCAGTTCGGGCAACCACTCCAGGCGCTGTGGCTCCAGCAGCATTTCATAGCGCAGCGCCGGGGCGTCGGGGGTGGGGGCGAACTGAAGCGCCGGGGTGGCATGCGCGCGGCCCTCGGTGGGCAGCGTTTGCCAGGTGAGACCGTCGAATTGGGTCAAGACGGGCCCGCGGATGTAGATCTGGGCGGGTGCGGGCAAGGGCCGACCGTCTAGCGGCCGCAAGCGCAACGCAATGCGCTCATCGGTTGCCAGGTCGGCCACTTGCCCGAAGCTCAGGCGGTCGGTCAAACCCGTGCTGGCGCCCTGAGACGGAACGCCCCACAGCGGCGCGATGCGCGGAAACAGGACAAACAGCAGCACCATCACGGGCAAGCCCAGCAGCGTGGTGCGGGCCGCTTCGCGAGCGGCTACACGCAAATTGGGCTGGCCCAACGGCATTTGGGCCAACACCACCGAGCTCAACAAGCCCCAAACACTCAGCCCGGCCCACGCCGCGACCCACAGGGCTTGGCTGTGCAGAAACTGGGCCAACACCAAGAAAAATCCCAGAAAAAACACCACATAGGCATCGCGCCGTTGGTGCATTTCCAGGAGCTTTAGGGCCAGCAACACCGTGACCAAGGTGAGTCCGGCCGGCCGCCCAATGAGGGCCCCGTGGGTCAGTTTGGCCCCCACGCCCGCCACGAGGAGCAGAGCCACCAGCCAGCCCCGGTGGGGTAGCGGCTGGCTGCGGGCGGCCAACAGCAGCCGCCACGCCAAGAGCAAGATCACCATCCCCGCCGCCCAGGGGGGCACGCGCAGCAGGTGCGGGGCCGCGCACAGGGCCACGACGCCCACGAGGAAAAAGGTGTCCCGCGCGTCGCGTGCCAGGGGTTTCATGCCAAAGCCAAGCGCTCAAGCGCCTGACGGCGCTGCTCCGACCCCTGAGCGGGCGGCAGTTCATCGCTGCCCAAGCGCAGGCCCCAGTCCTGACCGGTGGCGTCCACGGCCACGACCCAAGCGGCCAAGCGCTGCCAGCGGCGCTCGGGGTCCAGGCCTTGGGTGTGCGCGGCATCCAGCCAGTGCAGGCGGCTGGCTTGAGCGGCGCGCCGCTCGGCCACCCACAAGGGCCCTTCCGGGTCACTGGATTGGGCTTCGCGTTTCCACAGCACATCCCGCAGGCGATCGCCGGTTTGCCAGGCCCGGAGTTGGTGCAACTCCTCGTCTTGGGTGTGACCGTGACCCCGCGCGGGGCTGGACTCGGTCCCGGTGAGGTCGGTCGGTAGGGGCGGGCACGGCGTTTCGACGGCGGGGTACACCCATTGACGGCTGGCCGGCTGCCAATAACTCCAGGCGACAAAAAGCCCCAGTGGAAAACGGGTTTCAATGCGCAGGCGTGGCAGCGGGTGGCGCCCGCGGTTCGCGGCGCGCCAGCTCAGGTGCACTTCAGCGTGTGACTGGGCCGGCACATCCACCCAGGCCCATGGGGCGTTGACCGCTTCGGCCCAGCGAATGCCCACACCAAACCGCGCCCGACCGGGGTTGTGGACGCGCAGCACGACCGGCAAATCGGCATCCGCATGGCCCCCCTCCAAGGGTTGCAACGACCAGTGCAGGTCACTCAGATTGCCGTGCGTGGTGAGCATGGACGCCAATCCTGCGCCGCACAGCAAGAAAGTAAGGGCATAGCCCAGGCTCAATTGATCGTTGATGGAGGCGACCAGCAGCACGGCCTGGGTCAGCAAGAACGCCACGCCGATGCGAGTGGGCACGATGTAGAGGTGGCGCTGGCTGAGCCGCCAATCGTCTTGGGCTGGGTGCCGTGCCGACAGCCAGGCGCGCCAGCGCGTGCGCAACGGGTTCACGGCAGGGGGACGGATTCGATGAAGGCGCGAACTTGCTCCACGGCGCCACGGCCGGCCGCGGCGCGTGGGCGCAAACGGTGGGCCAGTACTTGAACCGCGGTGGCCTGGAGGTCGTCCGGCGACACGTGGCCCCGGCCGGCCAACAGGGCTTTGGCGCGGCCCACGCGCAGCCAGGCCAGACCGGCGCGGGGTGAAAGCCCCTCAACAAACCACTGACCATTGCGTGTGGCGTCGATCAAGGCTTGTAGGTAATCCAGCAACGCGGGGCTGGCGATGACCTCTCGGGCCTGGACCTGGGCGGCCAACAACTGCGGGGCTTGCATGACAGCCTGGAGCTCGGCCAAGACCTCCCGGCTGTCGCGTCCGACCAGCAACTCGCGTTCGGCGCTGCGGTCCGGATAGCCCAGCCGAATGGTCATCAAAAAGCGATCCAGTTGGGATTCCGGCAGCGGGTGCGTGCCCAATTGCTCGGTCGGGTTTTGCGTCGCGATGACGAAGAACGGTTGAGGCAGCGGGTGCGTCTGCCCTTCCAGGCTGACCTGGCGCTCCTCCATGGCCTCCAAGAGGGCGCTTTGGGTCTTGGGGCCGGCCCGGTTGATTTCGTCGGCCAACAGCACTTGCGCGAATACCGGGCCGGGCTTGAAGTGGAACTGCCCGGTGCTGCGCTCAAAGACCTGCGCCCCGAGCAAGTCGGTGGGCAACATGTCGGCGGTGAATTGCACCCGCGAAAATCGCAGGCCCAGACTCACCGACAAGGCTTGTGCGAGCGTGGTCTTGCCGACGCCCGGGAGGTCTTCAATGAGCAGGTGCCCGCCCGCGATCAAGCAGGCCAAGCAGTCCTCCACCTGGGGGGCTTTGCCCTTGATCACCGTGCTAATCTGGCTCTGCACCTGACGAAGCAGGTGTGTGTCGATGGAGGGTGGCGTCATGGCGCACACCTTAGCAAAGTCTTGAATACCGCGTTTTTCACCCACCCTTCTTTCCTGTTGCACCAGATGGGCCCCGGGCACCCTGAATGCCCCGAACGCCTGGAAGCAATCGCCGAAGCCTTGGAGCAGACCGGGCTGATCGACCGCCTGCAGTTGGCCCAACCTCGCGCCGCCACGTGGGACGAACTGGCGCTGGCTCATACACCGGAGTACCTGGACCAGGTGCGGCAGCGGCTGACAGGTCTGGGTGAGGTGGTTCAACTGGACCCCGACACCGCCGCCAACCCCCACACGCTGACGGCGGCTCTGCACGCGGCGGGTGCCGCGGTGCAGGCCACGCAGTGGGTGCTGGAGGGCCGGGTGCGCAACGCCTTTTGCGCAGTGCGCCCCCCGGGGCACCATGCCACGCGGGACCGCGCGATGGGGTTTTGTTTCTTTTCCAACGCGGCGCTCGCCGCCCGCGTGGCGTTGCGCGTGCACGGTCTCCAGCGCGTGGCGGTGATCGACTTTGATGTGCACCATGGCAATGGCACCGAGGACGTGTTGGCGGACGACCCGGGGGTGCTCATGGTCGGTCTCTTTGAGCACCCGCTGTATCCCTATAGCGGGGTGCCTCCCAAGGGCAACAACATGTTGAATCTGCCCCTGCCGGCCCAGACCGGGTCAGCGGAAATCCGCGAACTGATTCGCGCCCACTGGGTGCCGGCGTTGGAGCGTTTTAAGCCGGAGCTTCTGGTGATTTCAGCGGGTTTCGACGCGCACCAGCTCGACCCGTTGGGCCTTTTGCGGCTGACCGAGGCGGATTACCGCTGGATCACCGAAACCTTGGTGGAGGTGGCCGGGCGTCATGCGCAAGGGCGCATCGTCTCCTGTCTGGAAGGCGGCTATCACCTGCATGCCTTGGCTCGCAGCGTGATGGCCCATGTGGATGTCTTGGCACACGATGGAGAGCAACACCGTGGATGAATGGAGCCAGTTGCTGGGGCAGCGCGGTGTGAGCTGGGAGGCTCTGGCTTTGGGGGTGGGGTTGGCGTTGGCCTGGGTGCTGGTGCGGGCCCTGGCAAGCCGACGCGAGGGGGAGGCCGGTGTGCTCTTGGGCCGGCACGGGGTCGACGGCTTGTTTTTCCCGTTGCTGTTGATGCTGCTGACCTATGCCCTGATCAAACTGTGGCCGGCGTTTGGGTTCAAACCCGCGCTGTTGAAGTTGGTGCAGCCCATTTGGATCAGCCTGGCTGTCATTCGCCTGGTGGTGCGGGTACTCCAAGCGGCGCTGCCAGCGTCGCGCGGGACGTTGCTGGCCGAGCGGTGGGTGGCTTGGTTGGCGTGGGGCGGTTCGGTGCTTTGGATCACCGGTTTGTGGCCTGCGGCGATGGAGGAGCTGGAATCCATTGCGTGGAAGCTGGGCGGGAGCACCGTCAGCCTGCGCAGCTTGCTGGAAGGCGCCGTTGCGGTAGTCGTCATCCTGGTCGGGGCCCTGTGGCTGTCGGCGGTGCTGGAGAGCCGACTGCTCAAGAACAGTGCCCAGAACGACCTGAGTGCGCGCAAGATCATCGCCAACCTCATCCGGGCCGGTTTGCTCTTCACGGGCCTGTTGTTGGCTTTGTCGATCGCCGGGATTGATCTCACAGCACTGTCCGTGCTGGGCGGTGCCTTGGGCGTGGGCTTGGGCTTCGGCCTGCAAAAGCTGGCGGCCAATTACGTCAGCGGTTTTGTGATCTTGGCCGAACGGTCACTGCGCATCGGGGACGTGGTCAAGGTCGATGGCTTTGAGGGGCGGATCACCGACATCAAGACACGCTACACGGTCATCCGGGCCCTGAACGGACGCGAAAGTGTGGTGCCCAACGAACTGCTGATCACGCAGCGAGTCGAAAACAGCTCACTTGCCGATCCGAAGGTGTTGCTCAGTACGGCAGTGACCGTGGGCTATGAAACCGACTTGGAGCCCCTCATGGCGGCGTTGCAGACCACGGTGGCCGCGGTCCCGCGGGTTCAACAAGACCCAGGCCCGGTGGCCCAGTTGCACGGGTTCGGTGCGGATGGGCTGGACTTGCATCTGCACTTCTGGATTGCGGACCCGGAGAACGGCAGCGGCAATGTGCGCAGCGATGTGAACCGCGCCATCCTGAATTTGTTGCGCACCCAGGGCATTTCCATTCCGTATCCCCAGCGCGTGGTCCATCAGCGCTAACCCGGCTGGTTGCGCCGGCGAAATTGCGGTGAGATGGCGGGGTCTTGCACTTCCCGCGCGAATCTGGTGAGAGTTGCTGCCCTGGCCCTGTTGCTCAGTTTGGCGTCGTCGGCACGCGCCACCGAGGTGGTGTGGGCGATTGTGGACAGCGCGCCCTACCACTTGAGCGGGCTGGGCGGCCTGGGACACACGGTGGATAGTCTGGGTCACGGCATCACGGATCATTTGATTCGCGGATTGGCCACCCGAATGCCCGGATTCAAACACCGCTTGGTTCATCTGCCGCGCACCCGGTTGTGGCGCGACATGGCGGCAGGCCAACCCCTTTGCTATGCCGATGCCTTCAAGACACCCCAGCGCCTGAAATGGGCCCACTTCACCTCTGTGACGCCGCCGCTGCGCCAGATTGTGGTGACCCGCCAGGGCACCCTGCCCGATGCGGGTGAAAAATCGCTGGCCGATTTGCTGTCCCAAGTCCAGCTCCACGGTGTGTTTGAAACCGATCGCAGCTATGGCGTGCATTTGGACCGCGTAATCGCGGCCGCTGGGCCCCATGTGAAGCGTCAAGCCCTACCGGATTCCCCCCAGTTGTTGCGCATGCTCGAGGCCGGCCGCATGGACTATGTGGTCGAGTACCCCCCGGCAGTGACGTATTTGTACGAGCGCCTGCAACCGCGGCCCAAGCTGGACTTCCATTTGATCGCGGAAGACCGGCAGGCCGATGCGGCCTATGTCGCCTGCACCCGTGGGGCCTGGGGTCTGAAAGTGATTCAGGCGGTCGATCGTGCGATGCGGGACTGGGCACTCCAGCCCGAGGCAAGTCAGGCGCTTTTGCGTTGGATGCCGCCCGAAACCGCACAGCAAGAGCGCCCCGGCATGGAGCGCTTCTACACGGAGCGGGCGGCGCGCAGCGACGTGGAGTGAGCTGCCCGCAGCGATCAGGGCTGAACTGGGGGCTTGGCCTTGTAGTCGCCGGCGCTCGACCACACCATTTTTTCGGGTTTCAGGTAGCGGCGCAGGGCGGCATTGACTTGCTCGGCCGTGACGGTGCGGTAGCGGGCATCCCATTCGGCGGTGTACGCCCAAGTCTTTCCATGTTCCTGCAGCTTGGTCAGGGAGAACGCCAGGCTGGATTCCTTGGCGCGCCCCTGCAGGCGGCCCTCCAAGAGATCTTTTCTGGCGCGCTCCACCTCGGCCGTGCTGAACCCCTGGTTCAGCACTTCCTCTAAAACGGTACGGATTTGGGCTTCGACCTTCAAGCGGTTTTGGGGAGCAAATTGGGTGCGGAGGGTCCAGGCACCGGCGTCGCCCCATTCCGGCAGGGTGAGGGAGGACTCGATGCCGTAGGTCAAACCCCCTTGCTGACGCAGGCGAGTGTTGAGTCGGCTTTCCAGTGAACCGCCGCCCAGCAGGTGATTGGCCACCAGCAGCGCCACTTCGTCGGGATGGTCTGCCGGGAATTGCAGTTCCTGCCGCACCTGCAG
The DNA here is from genome assembly GCF_016093295.1 of Inhella gelatinilytica. Lineage (GTDB taxonomy): Bacteria > Pseudomonadota > Gammaproteobacteria > Burkholderiales > Burkholderiaceae_C > Inhella > Inhella gelatinilytica. The sequence continues at coordinate 59,871 of NZ_JAEDAL010000003.1, forward strand.
CAAGGCAGCGGCCTTGTCGGAGGCCTGGGCATGGAAGCTGGCGGGCGGCACGTCCTTGAAGGGCCGGGTGTGGCGGCGGTAGACCGGCGCCTCGGGTTTTTTCCAGGCGGCCAGTTCGTGGTCCAGCAGGGCTTCAAGGCCGTCGGGCAGGGGCCCCACGAAGGCCAGTTCGCCCTCATTGGCACTCCAGTAACGCGCATGGAAGGCCTTCAACTGGTCCGTGGTAATGCTCTGCACATAGCCGATGCGATCGTCCAGGCTGGCGAGGTAGTCCGGTGAACCCGGTTCAGCCTGACGGACTTGGTTGTAGTGAGCGCGTACCTCGGCCTGACGCAAGGTTTCGGGTTCCTGGCGTGAGGCCTGCAAGCCCTGTACCGTGGCGCGCTGGCGCCGCTGCCAGGCTTCCTCGGGGAAGGTGGGCGTGCGCATGACCTTGAAGGCCAACTGGAGCAACTCGCCAAAACTGGCCTTTTCTCCCTCCAGCGTCAGCGTCAGACCTTGAGGGCCGCTGGTGATGTTGAACTGGCCTTTGAGGCGAAACGCCTCGTCGATGAGTTGCTGCTTGCTCATCTGGGCATTGCCCTCCATGAGCTGTATGGCCACGTGGCTGGCCTCATGGAACTGATGGGCCTGTGCCCCATCGCCCCAACGAAGCTGAATGCGACCAAACACCTGGTCGCCGCGGGTCTTTTTTTCCACCCAGGCCAGCGGCAGTCCACTGTGGGTGAGTCGGGTCCAACGCGTGCGGGCCTGCAGGTGCTCGGGGGCGGGGTTCAACTGCTCGCCGGCATTGAGCTTGGCGCTGTCGCTCAGCGTGTCCAAGCCTTCCTGACGATTGGCCAGCAGCGCAATGGCGACCTGCCCGGAGGTTTTCACCGGCTCATAGCGGGCCACGGTGCGGTTGTTGGCCTGGAAGGTGCGAGCCGCGGTTTGGTGCAGGTCCTCCAGTTTCACGGTTTTGACGAGTTGCAGCAGCTTGAACACCAGGCGCCAGTCCCCCGCAGCCACCATCTCGGTGAGCAACATCGTGAGCTGCTGCGGGTTTTTCAGCAACTGGGCGTAGGCCGTGGCGAACTGCTGCTGCATGCGCTGGAATTGGTCGGCCTGCAGCAGTTCGGCGCTCTGGGTTTCCAGCGCGTTGAGCAGATCTTTCTCAAGCTGAGCCAAGGGCGCGTCGGCGGTCGGCACGGCCACCACGGTGAAGAGCCCCGGGTCAAACCCGCCGCAACCCCCACCGCCGACAGTGGCGGCCTGCTTGCCTTCGACAAAGCGCTTGAACAGCGGGCCTGTGGGGGGCTGCATCAGCATTTGGCTGATCAAGTTCAGGTTGGCGCAGTCCGGGTGGGCGAAATTGGGGGCGTGATAGCCGATGAAGCTCATTGCCTGCCCGCCCACGCGGCGCAGCACCACGCTGCGCTCGCCGTCTTGTGGGGGCTCCACCGTGTAGGTTTGCGGCGCCTGACCGGCCGGGTTGCTCAGCGGGCCGAAGTGCTGCTGAATCTGGGCCAATACCGCGGCTTCATTCAATTGGCCGCTGACCATCAGCGTGGCGTTGTCTGGCCGGTAGTGGTTGCGGTAGAAGCGACGCAGGGACTCGATGGGCACGTTTTCCACGTCGCTGCGGCTGCCGATGGTCAGCCGGCCGTAGGGGTGGAAGCGGAAGGCCGCGGCCTGCAGGCGCTCACGCAGCAGCTGGCCCGGGTTGTTCTCGCCGCGCTCCATCTCATTGAGGACGACTGGCATTTCCTTGGCCAGGTCCTCGGCCTCGACGCGCGAGCGTTGCATGCGCTCGGCCTCCAAGGCCAGCATGAAGTCCAGCGTTGCCGGGTTGGCATTGAAGCTGCTGAAGTAGTTGGTTCGGTCCACGCTGGTGGTGGCGTTCCAGCGCACGCCGCGCTCACTCATGGCCTTGGGGATATCCGCCACCGAGGGGGTGCCCTTGAACAGCAGGTGTTCGAGCAAGTGGGCCATGCCGGCCTCGCCGGATCCTTCGTGGCGGCTGCCCACGCGGTAGACCAGGTTGACCAGCGTCGTGGTGGAGGCGGCGTCGGCAAACAGCAGCACTTGCAAACCATTGGCCAAACGGAACTCGCGGATGCCCTCTAGCTCCCGCACCAACTGGGGTACGGCGACAGCGGGGGCCGCCAAGGCGGCCTTGACCGCCGGCTTGACGGGTTTGGAGGTGGCGTGGGCCCACGAGGCGCAGGCCAGGGCCAGGGTGACCACCAGGGTGGAGGGGATGAGGGCGTGCATGCGGAGGTCCCAAAAAAAGGCCCCCTCGACGAAGGGGGCCCCGCACTGTAGGGAACCGACGGCTTGAAACGGTGGGGAGATGCCCCCTCAGACTGGGGGAGCCGTGGTCCCTGGCGACCGGGTGTTGATGGGCGTCAAGCAGCGTTGATGGGAATGCCCGCGAACTCCCCTTTGGCGATGCGTTCTTGCCACTGGGCCGGCCCGGTGATGTGGGCGCTGGTGCCGCCCGAGTCCACAGCCACCGTCACGGGCATGTCGACCACGTCGAACTCGTAGATGGCTTCCATCCCCAAGTCAGCAAAGCCCACCACCTGGGCAGCCTTGATGGCCTTGGAGACGAGGTAGGCCGCTCCCCCGACGGCCATCAAGTAGGCCGACTTGTGCTTTTGAATCGCCTCGATGGCGACCGAGCCGCGCTCGGCCTTGCCGATCATGGCGATCAGGCCGGTTTGGGCCAGCATCATCTCGGTGAATTTGTCCATGCGCGTGGCGGTGGTGGGGCCGGCTGGGCCGACCACTTCGTCGCGCACCGGGTCCACCGGGCCCACGTAGTAAATGACGCGGTTGGTGAAGTCGACGGGTAGTTTTTCACCCTTGGCGAGCATGTCCTGGATGCGCTTGTGCGCGGCGTCGCGGCCAGTGAGCATCTTGCCGTTGAGCAGCAGGGTCTGGCCCGGCTTCCAGCTGGCAACCAGCTCGGGGGTCAGCGTGTTCAGGTCGACGCGGGTGCTCTTGTTGTAGTCGGGTGCCCAGTGCACATCGGGCCACAGGTCCAGGCTCGGCGGCTCGATGTAGCTGGGGCCGCTGCCATCGAGCACAAAGTGGGCGTGGCGGGTGGCCGCGCAGTTCGGGATCATCGCAATCGGCTTGCTGGCCGCGTGCGTGGGGTAGGTCTTGATCTTGACGTCCAGCACCGTCGTCAGGCCGCCCAGGCCTTGGGCGCCAATGCCCAGGGCATTGACTTTCTCATACAGCTCGATGCGCAACTCTTCCAGCTTGTTTTGCGGGCCGCGCTGCAGCAGCTCGTACATGTCAATGTCGTCCATCAGCGCTTCTTTGGCGAGAAGGGCGGCCTTTTCGGCCGTGCCACCCACGCCAATGCCCAGCATGCCCGGCGGGCACCAGCCCGCGCCCATGGTGGGCACCGTCTTGAGCACCCAGTCGACGATGTTGTCGCTGGGGTTGAGCATGTAGACCTTGCTCTTGTTCTCCGAGCCGCCTCCCTTGGCGGCCACGATCACGTCCACCGTGTGCCCGGGCACCACCTCCATGAAGACCACGGCGGGCGTGTTGTCCTTGGTGTTTTTGCGCTCGAAGATGGGGTCCGAGAGCACGGAGGCGCGCAGCTTGTTGTCCGGATGGTTGTAGGCCCGGCGCACGCCTTCGTTGATGGCGTCCTGAATTGAGCCGGGGAAGTCCGCCCAGCGCACGTCCATGCCGATCTTCAGGAAGACGTTGACGATGCCGGTGTCCTGGCAGATGGGGCGTTTGCCTTCGGCGCACTGACGGGAGTTGGTCAGGATCTGCGCGATGGCATCCTTGGCCGCAGGGCTCTGCTCGCGGGCATAGGCGCGGGCCAGGTGCTGGATGTAATCCGCCGGGTGGTAGTAGCTGATGTACTGCAGGGCGGCGGCGACGCTTTCAACAAGGTCGTCGTGGCGAATGACGGTCATGGAGCACTCCGAAAGGCAGGGGGAACCCTGAATTTCAACAGTGTAGGGGGCGCTCCTGAACCGCGGCTTGCAACTCAGACGCCGGCGCCGGCGTCCGCGTGCTCTGTACGCTCGGGCGCTTGCTTGGGCAGACGCAGGCGCATCACCGCACCTTGATTGGGCTCGCTGATGACATCAATGCCGCCGCCCAGGAGTTGGGTCACGATGTTGTGCACGATGTGCATGCCCAGGCCGGTGCCGCCGCGGCCCAGTTTGGTGGTGAAGAAGGGGTCGAAGATGCGCTTTCGAACCGATTCGTCCATGCCCCAGCCGTTGTCGGAGACGCTCAGCACCACCCAGTCACTGGACTCAGGCGCTTGATGGCATTCGACGGTGACGGTGCCCTCGGGCCGGTCATGCAGACCGTGAACCCGGGCGTTGACGAGCAAATTGGTGAGCACTTGCCCCAAGGAACCCGGGAAGCTGTTGAGCTTGAGCCCGTCTTCCAAGTGGGTTTCGATGACGAAAGGTGTGTGTTTGAAGCTGGGTTCCACCATCACCAGCACATCCCGCACCATTGCCGCGAGGTCGAACTCCCGGCGGGCATCTTGGGTTTGGTCGATGGCGACTTGTTTGAAGTCGCGCACCAACTCAGCGGCCTTGCGCACATTGCGCTGCAAGATGTCCTGGCCGCGGCGCGTATCCGCAACCAGCGACTCCAGTTGGCTGCGGCGCATGGGCTGGCCCGAGTGCAGGGCCGAATCCAGCTCCGCCCAGCGGTCTTCGAGCGACGTGACGACGGTGATGGCGTTGCCCAAGGGGGTGTTCAGCTCGTGCGCGACGCCGGCCACCAAACGACCCAAGGAGGCCAGCTTTTCTGACTCCACCAACTCGCGCTGAGCGGTCTTGAGCTGGAGCATGGCGCGGGTCAGCTCTTGGTTGGTTTTGCTGAGCTCGGCTGTGCGCTCGGAGACCTGGTCTTCCAGCGTGTTGGCGTGTTGGCGCAGGCGGTCGAAGGCTTCGATCAGCGCCAAGCGCATGCGTTCCATCGCTTGCCCCACGCGGGCGATTTCGTCTTTGCCCTCCACCACGACGGGGGAGGTCATGTGCCCCGAACCCAGTTCAAACGCCGCCTTGGACAGGCGCTCCATCGGGCCCAACACGCGACGGCGCAACAGCCACAAAATCGTCGCCATGGACAGGGCTGCGACCAGCAAGGTACGACCCGCCGACTTGAAGAGATCGCCCTGGGCGCGCTTCAGCAAGGGCTCGCCGCTCATGGTCACCACCAGCTGGCCGATCTGGCGGCCTTCGCGTTCAATGGGGTGAACCTTGGTGCGGGTCAATTCGGGCGTTGTGCTGTCCTTCTGTTGTTGGACGAACGGCTTGTTGCTGTTGGTCTCGGTGACGATCACTTCGACAAAGCGAGGGTCGTCGAACTGGGCTTTGACCATGGGGGCCGCCAAGTCGGGCGACACCTGCCATAGGGGTTCAGCCAAGGACAACGCCAGCACCTGGGTGCCGCGTTCCATGTCCTTCTCCAAATCTTCCATCACGGTGCGACGGGTCACTTGGAGGTCGTACACCAACACCACCGCGCTGGGCACCATGAGGCCCAGCAGCAAGGTCAAGATCACCGCCCAGCGAAGTGAATTGGAAAAAGCCATGAACCTTGGAGGTGGGTCCGGTTGCCGGTGTTCACCGATTGGATGACACCCAGATGCCGGATGCGATCAGCAAAAACGCGAACATGTGAAAGGTTTGTGGGGCGGCACTCATCAGGGCCAACCCCAGCAGCGCGGTGATTAAGGGGGTCAGGTTGTAGAAAAACGCCGCCATGGCGGGCCCGCCGCGCTCCACGCCCAGTCCCCAGCAGCGGTAGGCCAGCAGGCTCGGGCCAATGGCGATGTAAAGCAGACCCAACCAGGTGCTGGGCGAGGCGTCGAAGTGGAGGGCGCCCCACGCTGCCTCGCCGACGGTGCTGAGTCCGGCCAAGACCACCCCGACCAGCACTTGGGCCCCCAGGCGATCTGCCCAGTGCCATTGCTGCACTTCGCTGGGAGCTCGAGTCAGGAGCCAGGAATACACCGCCCAGGCGACATTGGCCAGGAGCATCAAGACATCCCCCTGAACGAACTCGATCGCCAACAGTCGCTGCCACTGTCCTTGGCTGAGCACGGTCAACACGCCCGCTAGGGAGAGCAAGGCGCCCACCGCTTGACGCCGCTGCACGGGGGCCTGAAAGCCCAGGGCGCCCACGATCAACATGAACACCGGCAGCCCCGAGGAAATCAGCGTCACATTCAGGGGGCTGGACGTGTGCAGCGCGCGATAGAGCAGGGCGTTGTACAAGCCCATGCCCAAAAAGCCCGTCACGACAAACCAGCGCCAATTCCGGTAAACCCGTTCACGCCCCCGCCACAAGCCCCGAGTGAACGGTAGCAGCACGGCCAGGGCCACGGCCCAGCGCAGCGCATTCAGCAGCACCGGCGAGACGGCAGGGGCCAACACCGCGCCGACCACCGCATTGCCCGCCCACAGCAGCGGGGGCAGGGAGAGCAGAACGAGCAAGCTGGGCGAGAGGGGTGCGGTCATGAACCGTGGACTCTATGCGATGGCATGGCTCCGCTCACCGCCTTTGCATCGCCTCCGTCAGGTCGCGCCCTCAGTTCGCCAACTGTTCAACCCGAACGCCCCAGGGTGGCAAACGGCCGGACTGCGGGCTTGGACTGCCCCACAGGGTGCGACCCTGGGATGGCCAGTCCACTGCGGCGTCGCTGTAGTTCAGCGAGATTCGCAGCGCTTCGCCATCGGCGCGCCGCTCGAAGCTCAGAACCTGCCCTTGCACGATGACCGCTTCGTAGCTGCCCCGCTTGAGGGCTGGGTGCGCCTTGCGCAGGGCGATGAGTTGGCGGTAGTGGTGGAACAGCGACCCCGGATCGGCACGCTGGGCGGCCGCGTTGTGCGTCCCGGCATTGGGGCTGCGGCCGCGCAGCAAAGCGCCGGCATGCGTGCTGAAACCTGCGTGTGGGGAGGTGGCATTCCAACTCATCGGGCCGCGGATGGGCCCATCGCCGGGCAGGTCCATCAGGCCCCCCATACCGATTTCTTCGCCGTAGTAGATGAAGGGAACGCCGGGCTGTAGCAGGTAGCTGGCGGCGGCCAGTTTGTACTTGGCTTCGTGACCCTTCAGTTGGTCCCAGATGCGGTGCCCTGCAAAGATGTCGTGGTTGGCCAGCATGGTCGCCATGCGGTGAGGGCGGGTCTTGAAGAAGTCGCCAATTTGTTGCACGTGCTGGTGCACAGCCTCCGACTTCTCGCCTTTGAGGGCCTCCAGGATGGCCCGCTCCAGCCCAAAGGCGAAAGCGCTGCCGCACACGGTCTCGCTGCTGTAGGCCGCGGGCTCAGCGGTGGCTTCGCACACCGTGTAACGCTGCGGGAAGCTGCTGATCAGCGTGTAGAACTGCTGGGTCAGCCGGCGGCTCTCCGGTTGGTCGTTCCAATCCTTCGCGTTGTGTTCCACCAGGTGGGGCACGGCGTCCAGGCGAAAGCCGTCCAGGCCGCGATTGAGCCAAAAGCGCAGGTTGTCCTCGTGCCAACGCACGACTGCCGGGTTCTTCAGGTTGAAGTCGGGCATGTGGGGGCCAAAGGTGCCGAAGTAAAACTCGCGGGCCCCACTCGGCGCCAAAGGCATGTCTTTGACTTCGCCAGTCCAGGCCCATGGCTGCTGACCCGTCCAGTACCACGGGTACTTGCCCCAGATGTCCCAGTCCGGCGGGGCTGTTTCGGCCCACACGAACCAATCGCGGTAAGGGTTGCGGGGGCTGGATTTGGCCTGCTGAAACAGGGGGTGCGCGTGGCTGCTGTGATTGACCACGTAATCGATGATTACGCCCATGCCGCGCTGGTGGGCTTCCCTCAGCAATTCGTCGAAGTCGGCCAGACTGCCATAGTCGCTTTCAATGGCGCGGAAGTCCGTCGTGGCGTAACCGTGATCACGATCTTGGCTTTGCGTCACGGGCATCAGCCAGAGCCCCGTGACCCCCAGGGCCTGGAGGTGATCCAGACGCTGAATCAGGCCGCGCAAATCCCCCCGGCCATCTCCATCGCTGTCTTGATAACTGCGGACAAAAATTTCCATGAACACGCCCTGGTGCCAGTCGGCAGCCAGACCATTGCTGCGGGGCGTGGCGGTCACGGGGCCGAGATCGCGCAGCGGAGGCTGTGCGGGCGCACCATGACCGGGCGCGAGAAGCGCCAGGGCGAGCGCGAGACCCAGACTCAGGCGAAGCGATTTCATGGTTGCGCCTTCGAGCCCCGCGGGGTAGGTCTCGGTGTTGGGGCGCCGGCCCGGTCCGGGAGCGCTCCGCGGGTTGCGAGGGGGAAACGGCCTTGCTGGGGGCGACACCGATCGAACATGGCTTAATGTAGGAAAAGTACGTTAACTGATGGTCAGTATGGCCAAGGGTTGTTGCGGATTTTGTAGGTGTTTACCGTAGTGAGTTGCCTTGGTGCTTAGGGCAAGATGTAGTTTTAATACTTTGCTGGGTCGCAGTGCCATGACAGTGTTTTCACGCCTGGGGTGGGTGAGTTGGGTGCTGTTCATGGGGCTGCCCACCTGGGCGCAGAGCCAAACCCGCGAACTGGCGGCCTGCGATGAAACCCGCACGCCCTTTGCGCAGGCGCTGCCCCACGCCGGCGCCGCCGTCCTCAACGCGCAAGCTTATGGGGTCAGCGCCGAGTTGTTTCGCTGGCCCGGTCAGCCGCTCGATGGGCAATTCCGGCTTCTGCACAGCGCACAAGGGGGCATTCAGGTGGCTGTGGGCGAACAGGCTCAAGGCTTTGACTCGTCCTTCCCGCTTGCGGCAAGTTCCCGGGACCTGCCCGCGGGTTTTACCTGGCTGGGGGCCGGGCCCACACTGCAATGGGCGGCGCCGCTGGATCGCACGGCACAGCTCGAGGTATTGCGGGGCCAGACCATCTTGGTTCGCGAAGACGAGCGGGGGAATGTCTTGGCGGCCACGCGCATTCAGATGGCCGGCGCGCTGGATGCCCTGTTTGCGGATGCGGCCGAGCCGCTGAGTTTCGGCATCGTGAGCCGGCCCGACCGGACCGAGGGCCGGGTGTGGGCCCCGACCGCTCGGACGGTGGAGGTCTGCGTGTACCCTGGGGCGCAGGCTGCACCCAGTGGACGCTTGGCCGCGGCGTGGGACGCCGCGAGTGGCAGTTGGCACTGGCGCCAGCCCCTGGACATGCAAGGGCAGTTCGTCACGTACTTGGTGGAAGTGTGGGTGGAAGGTCAGGGTTGGGTGCGCCAACGGGTGACCGATCCCTACGCGGTGTCCCTCAGTGCCAATTCGCGCCGCACCGCTGTCCTGGATTTAAGCGCCCCACAAACGCAGCCCAAGGGGTGGAACGCACCGACCCGCGTGCGTGAAATTCAACGTCTCAACGAAATGGTCGTGTACGAATTGCACGTGCGCGATTTTTCTCGCGACGATCCGACCGTGCGCCCGGCCTGGCGCGGGAAGTACAACGCGTTCTTGGAGGGCCACAGTTACGGCATGCGCCACCTGCGGGCGTTGGCCCAAGTGGGGGTGACCGATGTGCACCTGCTGCCGGTGTTCGACCTGGCCACCGTGCCCGAGCAGGGTTGCCTCGAGCCCAAGCTCCCGAAGGCCGCCCCCAGCAGCCCGCTGCAGCAGGCCACCGTGATGGCCGTGGCGGGGCAAGACTGCTTCAATTGGGGCTACGACCCCTTCCACTTCAACGCGCCGGAGGGCAGCTTCGCCACGGACCCAGACGACCCGGCGGTGCGCGTGCGTGAGTTCCGACAGATGGTGCAGGCCCTGCACCGCGCCGGTCTGCGGGTGGGCATGGACATGGTCTACAACCACACGACGGCTGCAGGCCAAAAAGAGCGTGCCGTGCTGGATCGCATCGTGCCGGGCTACTACCAGCGCCTCAATGCCCAAGGGGAGGTGGAACGGAGCACCTGTTGCGACAACACCGCCACGGAGCACCGGATGATGGCCAAGCTGATGAGCGACAGCCTGCTCTTGTGGAGTCGCGAATACAAGCTGGACAGCTATCGTTTTGATCTCATGGGTCACCAGCCCCGTGCCGCCATGTTGGCCATGCGCGAACGCTTGCGGCGCGAATTGGGTCGCGAGATTCTCTTCATCGGCGAGGGTTGGAACTTCGGCGAGGTGGCCAACGGCGCCCGGTTCGTCCAAGCCAGTCAGCTCAGTCTCAAGGGCGATGGCATCGGCACGTTCAGCGACCGCGGCCGCGACGCCGCGCGCGGTGGCAGCTTCGGCAGCGTGAAGGATTTGATGGGCAGCAAGGGCTGGCTCAATGGCTTGCTCGACGATCCGGCTCGCCGACTCGAGGCCCTGAGGGCGGCGGACCTGCTGCGCCTTCAGTTGGCGGGCACCTTGGCCGAGTTTCGGTTCGTCACCCACGAGGGCACCGCGAAGCGCGGCGCCGAGATCGATTACGCCGGACAGCCGGCTGGTTACGCCGACCAGCCGGGCGAGGCCGTGCACTACGTCGAGAACCACGACAACCATACCCTGTTCGACGCCAACGTGCTCAAACTGCCGCCTGCAGCCAGCCTGGCTGAGCGTCTCTTCCGCCAGACCCTGGGGAGCGCCCTGGTCGCGTGGAGCCAAGGGACGGTGTACGTGCACGCCGGCCAGGAGTTGCTGCGCAGCAAGAGCCTGGACCGCAACAGCTATGACAGCGGCGATGCGTTCAATCGCCTGGACTACAGCCTGCGCGACAACGGTTTTGGTCACGGCTTGCCGCCGGAGCCGGACAACGGAAGAGACTGGGCCGCCATCGCGCCGCTCTTGGGCAACGCCGCATTGCGGCCCACGCCGGCGCAGTTGCGCCAGGCGGTGGCCGCCTTTGGCGATGTGATGCGGATTCGCAGCAGCTCCAGCCTCTTCAGCTTGCCCACAGCGGCAGAAGTCCAGAAGCGTGTGCGCTTCCATGGAAGCGGTCCCCATCAAGACCCTGCACTGATCGTGGCAGAGCTGGATGGGACGGGCTGGCCGGGGGCCCGTTTCCAGGGCCTGCTGCTGGTGTTTAACGGGGCCTCGGAAGCGCGGGAGCTCAGTGTGCCGGGGGCGTGGCGTCTGCACCCGGTGCACGCCTCGCCAAACGCCGCCGACCGCCGGGTGGCGCCCACACTTCGCGCGTCCCGTCCCGGTGTGCTGCGCGTACCACCCTGGAGTGCCGTGGCCTTCGTCCGCGACGGCGGGTAAACACCGCAGTTTGAAGGGTGGCTTGTTGGGCCGGGTCCGGCGAATAATCAAAGCGGTTTGCTCTTCCGCGGACGCCCTGCATGCCCCCGAACTCACCGGCCCCTCCGGAATCCTCCAGCGCACCGGAGTCGGAATGTCCCCCGGCGGCGCCGGTTCGCGGGCGCGTTCACTGGACGGTTAAAAACAACTATCCCCTGCGGGTGGGTTCGTATTTTTGTGCGTTTGTTGCGGTGGTGCTGCACGGTACGACGCTGGGCATCGGGCCCGGGCTGTTCGCTTTTTTCGCGGTGCACCTGCTGGTCTACCCGCATGTGGTCTTTTGGGTGGCCTGCCGCGCGGTGGATTCCCGTCAGGCCGAAGTGCGAAGTCTTTTTGTCGATAGCTTGTTGTTCGGTGTGATGACGGCGGCCCTGCAATTCCCCTTGTGGGTGGCGTTTCCGGTCTATATCGCCAGCACGTTGAATCTGGTGATCAACCACGGCGGCCCCGGGTGGGTTCGTTCCCAACTCAGCTTTGCGGCCGGCGTGGTGCTGGGCGGTGTGGTCTGGGGGTGGAAGTTTTCCCCTGAAACCGAATGGCCGGTGACGCTGGTGTGCATCGTTGGGGTGGTGATCTATTTGTCCATCATTGGTCGGGTGACGCACCGCAGCAATGTGCGACTGCGTGAAATTCGTCAGGCGCTGAGCCAGCGAACGGCGGAGTTGTCGCAGGCGTTGGCGCAGTTGCAGCAAACGCAGGCCGACCTCTTGGAGGCAGAGAAATTGGCGGCTCTGGGGTCCTTGGTGGCCGGCGTGGCGCATGAGCTGAACACGCCCATTGGCAATGCGCTGGTAACGGCCACGGCCCTGGATCAGGAGTCCCGCAGCATGGCCGCCCAGGTGGACACGGGGGCGGTGCGGCGCACGGCGTTACATGATTTTTTTGAGCGCACGCGTGAAATGGCCGATTTGATCGTGCGCTCGTGCCAACGTGCGGCCGGACTCATCCTAAGCTTCAAACAAGTGGCCGTGGAGCAGCCCACCGAGCAGCTCCGTGCTTTTGATCTGCGGCAGGTCGTGGATGACCATTTGGTGGCCCTGGCCGCGGCGGCCGGGCCGCATCGCATTGCCGTGCGCAACCAGGTTCCTGCCGCCATTGAATGCGTGGGCTATCCCGGTACCCTGGGGCAGATTGTTGTCGGTCTGGTGGACAACGCCTTAGTTCATGCGTTTGAGGCGCAAGACGACGGCGCGGTCACCCTCAGTGCCGAAGTGGAGCGCGGATGGGTCACGCTGAGCGTGCGTGACAACGGCAAGGGCATGTCGGCCGAGGTGCTCAAGCGGGTTTTCGACCCGTTCTTCACCACACGTCTGGGTCATGGCCAGAACGGGCTGGGGCTCACCATTTGCCACAACCTGGCCAGTGGGCTGTTGGGCGGCCATTTGCAGGCCCTCTCCACCGAGGGCGAGGGCTCGGTTTTTCTTCTCAGCCTGCCCTTGCAGGCGCCCCATCGCGCCCAAAGTGGGTGAACGAAAGGCACGGCCCGCAGGGCCGGCCTATGCTGCCCCCATGATGGACCGGCGAGCGTGTCTGATGGCGTTGCCTGGCCTATGGGCGGCGGGCTGTACCACCGTGTGGAAGCCTTGCGACGCCCCAAGGCGACAGCCACGGGCGGCAACTGAGGGAGGCGCTGGCGCGGATCAGCCAATCCGGCCGAGCAGCAGCCACTCCATCAGGGCTTTTTGAACGTGCATGCGGTTCTCCGCCTCGTCCCAGACGACGGACTGCGGACCGTCGATGACGTCGGCATCGACTTCCTCACCCCGGTGGGCCGGCAGGCAGTGCATGAAGAGGGCTTCGGGTTGGGCCACAGCCATCATGTCGCGGCTGACGCGCCAGCGGGCGAAGGCCGCTCGGCGGGCTTCGTTTTCAGCTTCGTAACCCATGCTGGTCCAGACGTCGGTGGTGACCAAGTCCGCACCCCGACAGGCCTCGAGGGGATCCGCAAACACCTTGACGCAGGCCTCACGCTGAATGCCGGCGACTTGGCGATTGACCTCGTAGCCGCTGGGGGTGCTCACATGGACCGTGAACCCGAGCAATTCAGCGGCCTGCAGCCAGGTGTTGGCCATGTTGTTGCCATCGCCCACCCAGGCGACTACCCGACCTTTGAGGGCCTCCATGTCCACGTTGCCGCGCTTATCCATGCCGCGGGCTTCAAGAAAAGTGAACAGATCCGCCATGATCTGGCAGGGGTGGTACTCGTTGGTCAGACCATTGATGACCGGCACACGCGAATGGGCAGCGAAACGTTCAATCTTGCTTTGCTCAAACGTGCGGATCATGACCAAGTCCACCATGCGACTGATCACGCGGGCACTGTCTTCGATGGGTTCGGCCCGGCCCAGCTGGCTGTCACCCGTGGTCAGGTGCACCACGGAGCCGCCCATCTGGTACATGCCGGCCTCAAAGCTGACCCGCGTGCGGGTGCTGGCCTTCTCGAAAATCAGCGCCAGCGTGCGGTCCTGCAGCGGCTGGTACTTCTCGTAGTTCTTGAAGCGGCGCTTGATGATCGCGGCGCGCTGAAAGAGGTAGCCGTAGTCCTCGGCCGTCAGGTCCTTGAACTGCAGGTAGTGACGCAGGGCAGGGCGGGTCATGACTGGGCCTCGGCACAGAACGTCTGGATCAACGGAATCAGGCGCGCGGCGATGTCGTCGACCTCGGCCGCGGTCACGATCAGCGGGGGCAGAAGTCGAACCACGCGCTCCGCCGTGACGGAGAACAACAAGCGGGCTTCAAGTCCACGCTGCAGCAGGGCGCCGCAGGGCCGGTCGAGCTCAATGCCCAGCATCAGACCGTGCCCGCGAATTTCACGGACGCCCGCCACACCGGCCAAACCGGCTGCCAGCGCGGTCTTGAGGCGTTCGCCCATAGCCGCCGCGTGGGCGCAAAGGCCGTCGGTTTCCATGATGGACAGGGTTTCAATCCCTGCTCGCATGGCCAGGGGGTTGCCGCCAAAGGTGGTGCCATGGTTGCCGGCGGTCAGCACGCCAGCCGCACGCGGGCCGCAAACAATGGCGCCCACCGGAACGCCGGAGCCCAGGCCCTTGGCCAAGGGCATGACGTCCGGTTGAATGTCGGCCCACTGATGGGCGAACCATTTGCCGGTTCGGCCAATGCCGCACTGCACCTCGTCCAGCATCAGCAGCAGGTTTCGCTCGTCGCACACCCGACGCAAGCCTTGCAGGAACTCGATGCGCGCGGGGTTGATGCCGCCTTCACCTTGGATGGTTTCCAGGAAGATCGCGCTGACCTGCGGATGGTCATCCAACAGGCGCTCGACGGCCGGCAAATCATTGAGCGGGGCGCGCACGAAGCCCGGTACCAGAGGCGCAAAACCTTCGTGAATTTTGGGGTTGGCGGTGGCGGACAGGGTGGCCAGCGAGCGGCCGTGGAAGGCGCCTTCGAACACCAGCGTTTCCGGCGTGTCGAAGCCGCGCTGGTGGCCGAACTTGCGGGCGATCTTCAGCGCGCCTTCGTTGGCTTCTAAGCCGGAATTGCAGAAGAACACATTCGTCAGCCCCGACAACTCCACCAGCTTGGCGGCCAGCTGTTCCTGCAGGGGGGCTTGGTAATAGTTGCTGGTGTGGATCAGTTTGGCCACTTGGTCCTGCAGGGCCGGCACCAACTTGGGGTGGGCGTGCCCCAAGGTGTTGACCGCGATGCCGGCCAGCGCATCGAGGTATTCCCGTCCCTCGTTGTCCCACACCCGGCAGCCTTGACCGTGGGTCAGGGCAATTGGCAGGCGCCCGTAGGTGGGCATCAGCGGGGAGACGGCGGCAGACATGGGCAACTCCAATGCGGGTGTGCGAAAAAAGGCCGCCGATTATGCGGTGTTGCGGTGCAGCAAGGGCAAAATGCAGCCTTTGCCTTTTGCGCAAGGGTAATCCCTCGTTTGTGACGATGACCGCCAAGCCTCGCCAGATCTTTATTCAGGGGGTGACCCTGGAGGGGCGCACTTTCCGTCCCAGTGACTGGGCGGAGCGCTTGGCCGGCGTGATGTCCTGTTTTCAGCCACCGGGCACGCGGGTCCGAACGGGCTCACACATTCGCTACTCGCCGTACTGTGTGCCGCGGGTCATCAACGGCGTGAAATGCGTGATCGTGAACGAGGCGCTCAAAGACGTGGAGCCCAAAGCCTGGGAGTTCGTCTTGAACTTTGCCAAGGACAACCACCTGCAGGTGGTGGATGCCTGTTTGCTCCCGGAAGATCGCGACAGCTAACCAATGAAGTGCGGCTGAATCACCGCGGCGCAAGAATGAAAAAAGCCCGCTTGCGCGGGCTTTTTGGTTTGCACCCAGTTCGGAACCGAGTGATTAGGCGCCGAGCGCCTTGATCTTGGCCGACAGGCGGCTCTTGTGGCGAGCGGCCTTGTTCTTGTGGAAGATGCCCTTGTCAGCGATCGAGTCGATCACCGACTGAGCGAGCTTGAACAGGTCAGCTGCCTTGGACTTGTCACCAGCAACCACAGCCTTCTGCACGTTCTTGATGACGGTGCGGAAGTGCGAACGCAGCGCGGTGTTCTCGGCGTTGCGCTTAACGTCCTGGCGAGCGCGCTTGCGGCCCGATGCCAGGCGGACGGTCTTTTTCTTGGCTTTGGACGAAGTGGCCATTGTTTGTTTCCGGTTGATCCGTTGGGTGCAAAGCATGCGAGTATAGCAGGCTTGCGGCAAATCTCCAGGGTAAACCGCAGGGACGACCATAATGCGGCCGTTGACGCCGAGCCCTTCGGTTGGGTGTTGCCTACAAATTTTTTGAAATATCTTCGGGCCCAGTTGCCTCGTCGTTCATGAACTTGCTCCGTGCTGCCGGCTTGGTCTCGGCACTCACTCTGTTATCTCGGGTTACGGGATTGGTGCGGGAGCAAGTGGTCACGGCGCTCTTTGGCGCCACTGCGCTGACCGATGCCTTTCAGGTGGCATTTCGCATTCCCAATATGTTTCGGCGCCTGTTCGCCGAAGGGGCGTTTTCACAGGCTTTTGTGCCCACGCTGGCTGCCCAGAGGTCCACCGAAGGGGACGAGGCGACTCGAAGCTTGGTCGATGCCACGGCCACCGTCTTGTTGCTGAGCCTGATGCTTGTTTGCCTGTTGGGCATTGCAGGCGCGCCCGTGTTGGTGTGGCTGATGGGAGGGGGGCTCAACCCTCAGGCCCACAGCGCGGCCGTGGATATGACGCGGTGGATGTTTCCCTACATCGCCTGTATGTCCTTGGTGGCGCTGTCTGCGGGTGTTTTGAATACCTGGCGACATTTCGCGGTGGCGGCGGCAACGCCCGTTCTGCTGAACCTTTCAGTGATTGCCGCTGCCTGGGGCCTGTCAACGCCCATGGCGCAATGGGGTTGGCCGCCGATTTACTCGCTGGCAGCGGGCGTGATGCTGGGCGGTGTCGTGCAGTTGGCTGTTCAAGTGCCGGCGCTTCGGCGCATCGGCATGCTGCCGCGCGTCAGTCTGAGCCTGAGCGGCGGGCTCAACGCCTGGCGGCACCCTGGGGTGAAACGCATCCTGGCCCTGATGGCCCCCGCGCTCTTGGGGGTCGGTGTGGCGCAGGTCTCGCTCATGATCAATACGCACATTGCGACCACGGTGGCTGAAGGGGCGGCCACTTGGGTCAGCCTGGCCGATCGGCTGATGGAGTTCCCCATTGCCCTGGCGGGGGTTGCGCTTGGGGTGGTCCTTACGCCGCTGTTGGCGGCCGCCAAGACGGACGAACGTGGGAACGAGTTTTCTTCCCTGCTGGACTGGGGCCTGCGACTCGTGTGGCTCTTGGGGGTGCCGTGCGCGGTCGCGCTGCTGGTGTTTGCGCTGCCCCTGGTGTCGGTGCTGTATCAGTATGGGAAATTCACACCGACCGATGCCCTGCAAACGGCCCATGCCGTCCAGGGCTACGGGGTGGGGCTGATCGGCCTACTGGCCATCAAAATCCTGGCGCCCGGGTATTTCGCTCGGCACGATACGCGAACCCCGGTGAAAGTGGCTGTGGTGGTGCTGGTATTCACGCAGGTCATGAATTTGATTTGGGTTCCGGTCTTCGGGGCTGCAGGTTTGGCGTTGTCGATTGGTCTGGGTGCGCTACTCAACGCCGGATGGTTGGCGTGGGGCCTGCGTCGCTCAGGCGTTTACCAGCCCGGTGCGGGGTGGCTCGGTTTTGCGGTCAAGTCCCTGCTGGCCGCGGCTCTGATGGGGATGTTTTTGTGGGGGCTGGCGTCAGAATTGAACTGGCTCACACTGCACAAGGGCTGGCGCGTCGCGCTCATGGGCGCGTCCATGGTGGGGGCGATGCTGATTTATTTCGGCAGCCTGTGGGGGCTCCGCATCCCCTTGCGCCAACTGGTGCGCCGTGCTTGAGGCCCCAACAATCCGGGAGGAAACACCATGAATGCAGCGGCTTTCAAACTTTCACCCGCTCAGCGGCGCGGGCTGGCCTGGACAGCGCTTGCGCTTGGGGTGGCGATTCTGGTCTGGGCCCTGGCGCCCGTGTTGACGCCCTTTGTTGCGGCGGCCGTGCTGGCCTACGCGCTCGACCCCATGGTCGAGCGGCTCTCCAAGCGCATGCCCCGGGTGCTGGCCGTGGTGTTGGTGGAGTCGGTCACCCTGGCCTTGGTGCTGGCTGTTCTGCTCCTGATCGTTCCCATCTTGTCCAAAGAGCTGCCGCTCCTGAAAGCCCAGATTCCGGTCGTGGCGGCTCGCATCAACCAGGACTTGATGCCGTTCTTACAGCGTTTGGGCATTAGCGCAAGTCTGGATGTTGCGGCGATCAAAGATTTCGTCATTCGCCATTTGGGTGCCAATGCCGACGACGTGGCCACCGCTTTGCTGGGTTCGGTGCGGATTGGCGGTTCGCTGGTCTTGGCGCTGGTGGGATATTTGGTGCTGATCCCGGTGGTGCTGTTCTACCTGCTGCTGGATTGGCCGCAGTTGCGCGAGCGGGCTTGGTCATTGGTGCCCCCCCGTGTCCGTCCGCCGCTACAAGGGTATTTGGATGAGGTGGACACCGTACTGGGCAGTTACTTGCGTGGCCAGCTTCTGGTGATGGGCGCTTTGGCGCTTTATTACACCGTCACCTTGGGTCTGGCGGGTTTTGACCTGGCTCTGCCGCTGGGCGTCTTTACGGGGCTGGCGATTTTTGTGCCCTACATCGGGTTTGGTTTGGGTTTGGTGCTGACCCTATTGGCTGCCGCGTTGCAGTTTGCAAATCTGTATGGATTGCTGGCGGTGGCGGTGATTTTTGGTGTGGGGCAGCTGATTGAAGGCTTCTTCTTGACGCCGCGTTTGATTGGCGAGCGCATTGGCCTCTCGCCCTTGATGGTGATTTTTGTCTTGTTGGCTTTTGGCCATGTGCTGGGGTTCGTTGGGGTGTTGCTGGCTTTGCCCTTAAGTGCGGTGGCGCTGGTGGGGCTCAAAAGGGCGCACCGACACTACCTGGACAGCGGGCTGTATCGCGGATGAAGCAACTCTCGCTGGACCTGGGACCTGAGCCGGAGTTTTCCCTCGAGCGCTTTGTGGTCGGCGATAACGCGGCCTTGCTGGCGCATCTCAACGCTTTGGGGCCAGGGGAGGCGCCCACCCTGATTTGGGGCGCGATGGGCAGTGGCAAGACGCACTTGCTCAACGGCCTTGCTCGCCAGTGGCGACATCGCGGCCAGGGTGTCGTGGCCTTCGACGGTGAGACGCGGGGTCGGTGGGTGCTGCCTCCAACGGCCAGCCTGGTGTTGATCGATGACGCGGACCGTTTGGATGCGGCGCAGCAGCACGAGGCGTTTGCGGTTTTCATCGAGGCCGTTGGTCGGGGGGCGACCGTGGTGGCCACCAGCCGGTTGCCGGTGGTGGACATGGCCGTCCGCGAAGACCTGAGAACCCGATTGGGGTGGGGTCCCAGCTTCGCCCTGCGTCCCTTGAGTGAGGCCGCGCTTCGGGAACTGCTCGCCGTCGAAGGGGTGCGGCGGGGTTTGGTGCTGCCCCCCGAATTGCTGGATTACGTGCTGCTGCGCTTTACGCGCGACCCGGCGGCGCTGATACCGCTGTTGGATCGCCTGGATCGATACGCCTTGCAAACCAAGCGGGCGCCTACGGTGCCGCTGTTGCGGCAAATGCTCCATGAACCTGACGCTATTTGATCTGGACGGCACCCTGTTGCCGATGGACTCAGACCACGCCTTCGGCGAGTTTTTGGCCCAGCAAGGTTGGGTGGAGGGGGCCGCGTGGCGGGCACGCAATGACCAGTTCTATCAAGACTATTGCGAGAACCGCCTGGACCTGAACGCCTACATTGAGTTCACGACCGGGGGATGGCGTCATCGCCCACTGCTGGAGGTCATGGCGCTCCGCGAGCGGTTCATGGCGCAAGTGCTGCTGCCCGCAATCCGCGACAATGCGCGGGCGTTGGTGCAGCGACACCAGGCGGCCGGTGATTGTGTGGCCATCGTGACCGCGACCAACGTGTTTGTGACGGAGCCCATTGCACGCGCCTTCGGTGTTCCCCATTTGATCGGGGTGGAATTGGAGCGAGACTCGCAAGGGGGATACACCGGCGCAGTGGCCGGTGTCCCGTCTTTTCAAGCCGGCAAGATCACCCGGGTGCACCAATGGTTGGAAAGCCTGGGGCACCGGTGGGATGACTTTGAGTGCAGTACTTGCTACAGCGACACAACGAACGATTTGCCGCTCCTGGAGGCCGTGACCCACCCGGTGGCCACCAATCCCAGTGCGGCGCTGGAGGCTGTGGCCCTGGAGCGCGGCTGGTCCATTTTGAAACTGTTTGCATGATTAAGAAATTCATCAACAAGCTGCTCGGCAAGGGCGCAACGAAAACCACCACGCTGGGCAAGCGGGTGGAGGTGCCCGCGAGTGAACACGGCATTGACCCCAGCTTGCTCGACGAGCGGGCGGTCAAGGTGGTGCGGACGCTGACCGATGCGGGCTTTGAGGCCTATGTGGTTGGCGGCGCCGTTCGTGACTTGCTGCTGAACCGCCGCCCCAAAGACTTTGATGTGGCCACCAACGCCACACCGGAGCAGGTCAAGCAGTTGTTCCGACGCGCCTTCATCATTGGCCGGCGGTTCCGCATCGTGCACGTGGTGTACGGGCGCGGCCGCGACCACGAGGTGATCGAGGTGTCGACCTTCCGCGCGCTGCTTGGGGAGGCGAGCGCGGAGCGCGTTAGCGGCAACGAGAAGAGCAGCAAGCATGAGTTGGCAGGCAAGGCCCACGTGGTGGACGCCGAAGGGCGGGTGCTGCGCGACAACGTGTGGGGGCCGCAAATTGAGGATGCAGCGCGGCGCGACTTCACCGTCAATGCCATGTATTACGAGCCGCAAAGCCAGTTGCTGGTCGACTACCACGGCGGCTTGAAGGACTTGCGCGCCAAGCAGTTGCGGATGATTGGCGACCCGGAAACCCGGTACCGAGAAGACCCTGTGCGCATTCTCCGGGCCGTGCGTTTTGCGGCCAAGCTCGGGTTTGGGTTTGAGCCCGCCACGAAAACGCCGCTGAAGACGATGGCGGCACAGTTGCCCAATGTGCCGGCCTCGCGGCTCTTTGATGAGATGGTCAAGTTGCTCCAGACGGGCCATGGCGTGGCCAGCTTGGAGCAGCTCAAGTTGTTGGGCTTGGGGCGGGGCATCTTCCCCATCCTGGATGCCGTGCTTCAGCCGGATGGCAGCTTGCCGGCGGGTGCGCAAGGGGCGTTTGTCCAGCAAGCGCTGCAGGACACTGACGCGCGGGTGGCGGATGGCCGCAGCGTGTCGCCCAGTTTCTTGCTGGCTTGTTTGCTTTGGCATGAAGTCAAAGCGCGGTGGCAAACCCTCCGCGCGGCGGGGGAGAACCCGGTTCCCGCCTTGCAACAGGCGATCGACCAGGTCTTTGAGGCCCGTGTGGGCGACATTTCCGGTCGAGGCAAATTGGCTGCTGACATGCGTGAAATTTGGCTGATGCAACCGCGCTTCGAGCGCCGGGGAGGCTCGGGCCCCTTCAGCTTGGTGGAGCAGCCCCGTTACCGAGCCGGATTCGACTTCCTTCGCCTGCGTGCCGATGTGGGCGATGCCGATGCGGGGCTGGCGGACTGGTGGGAAGACTTCGCGTTGGGTGAGGAGGATGACCGCCGAGCGCTACTGGAAGAAGCCAAACAGCAGGACAAGCACAAACCCAAGGCTGCGCGTGCCGAAGGGGAGCCGGAGCCCCTGGTGGATGCCCCGGCCAAAAAGCGCCGCCGGCGCCGCCGGGGCGGAAAAAACATGAAGTCAGAGGGGGGGGCTGCCGCGCCCGCCGAGGGGTCTTGAAGCCTGAGTGCGCCTACATTGCCCTGGGAGCCAACCTGGGTGATGCTCGCGCGGCGCTGAGCTGGGCGTGGGCTCAGCTGCAGCGACTGGGGCCGGCCCGCGCGTCGTCGCTGTACCGCACGGCACCCATCGATGCGCAAGGGCCCGACTTTCTGAATGCGGTCGTAGAACTTCACATCGATTGGGCTCCCCAAACACTGCTGACCCACTTGTTGCATTTGGAGGCCGAGCAAGGCCGCGAGAGGCCTTTTCGGCATGCGCCGCGGACCTTGGACCTGGATTTGCTCGCCGTGGGGCAGCAGACGGTGGTGACGCCCAGCCTTCAGCTCCCCCATCCGCGTTTGCACCTCCGGGCGTTTGTGCTCCAACCCTTGCTGGAGTTGGCGCCGGCGTTGACTTTGCCGGGCATTGGTCGGGTCGCGGCTTACTCGGCGGACGTGGCCGAACAGGCCATTGAGTGCTTGGGGCCCTTCACCGCTCCGGACTGACGGGGCCGAGCGGGCTGATTAGGCCGTGGCGCTGAGCTCAAAGTAGCGCTGTGCGGCGAACACGATGGCGGACATGAGGGCTGTACCCCCCAATAGCAGCCCCGCAATGGCGGCCAGCACAGGGCCCCAGCGGGTGGCCGGGGCGGGTTGCTGCGGGTTGTGGCGAGCGTTCCACTGTTCATCTGAGGTTAGCCCCAGGTAAATTGCGGTCAACGCCCCTTGCGCCAACATCAAACCCAGCAGCGGCAACAGCCAAGCCGCGAGCAGATCGTCTGCACCGAGGGTGCGAAAGCGTGCCAGACCGACGCCGCCCGCCAGCGTCGGCCAGGGTAGCAACCACGCCCAGATGTCACGGGCGCCACGCAGGTAAAACCGGTGCAGACCAATGCTTCCACCCAGCAAGGCCAACCATGCGGCCAGACTTTTGCTTTTCGGGTTGCTCATGCGGGATCTCCCTGGTCACCGGCGCCCAAGGGACGCTGCATCAACACCACATCCAACCAGCGATTGAATTTCCAGCCGGCTGAACGAATGATCCCCGCATCTTCGAAGCCCACAGCGCGGTGCAGCGCGATGGAAGCAGTGTTGGCGCTGTCACCAATCACTGCCAACATCTGGCGCCCCCCCACTTGGCTGCAACGGGCCATGAGTTCGGCCAAAAGCAAGCGGCCTACACCCAGACCGCGAGCTTGTGGCGCCAAGTAGACCGAATCTTCGATGCAATAGCGGTACGCCAAACGCGGACGGAAGTAGTTGCCATAGGCGTATCCCAAGACCTGGCCGTTTTGCTCCGCCACCAAATAGGGAAGATGGCGCGACAGCACCTCGTCGCGGCGGCGCGCCATTTCGGCCTCCGTGGGTGGGTCCAGTTCAAAGGTGCCGGTGCCGTGCAGCACCGCTTCGGCATAGATGGCGGTGATGGCCGGGAGGTCTTCGGGCTGGCTGTTTCGCACGCGAATGCCAACAAGGGAGGGTGGGGACTGGTTCATTGCGGAACGAAGTCTATAATCGAAGGCTTTTCGTGCTGGTCACTTTTCAATAAGGGGCGTATCTACAGCATGAAGTCTGGTGGCTTTTGCCGATTTCGGCGGGCTGCCATCCGGTTCAAACGCCCCTGACGTGTCCCTGTGGTGCGGTGGAACCTTCAATTGATTGAACCGAAGGAATTCAACATGGTCGTGATCCGTCTCGCTCGCGGTGGCTCTAAGAAGCGCCCGTTTTACAACATCGTCGTGGCTCCGAAGCAAGAGCGCCGTGACGGCCGCTTCATCGAGCGCGTGGGCTTCTACAACCCCGTCGCTTCGGGCAAGGCCGAAGGTCTGCGCGTTGCGATGGACCGCCTGACCTACTGGACCGGTGTCGGCGCCCAGATGAGCCCGGTGGTTGAGCGTCTGGTCAAGGAAGCCCAGAAGGCTGCCGTGGCCCCCGCTGCCTGAGCACCGTGATGCAGGCCACTGCGTGGCCCGAGGACGCGGTCGAAGTCGGCCGGATCCTGGGAGCGTTTGGCGTCAAGGGCTGGATCAAGGTCCAGCCCTTTTCTTTTGACGCTTCAGCCTTGGGGGCGACCAAGACCTGGTGGCTGTCAGGGGACCGCCCTGGGCAACCGTCTCGTCAGGCCTTCAAGGTCGTGGCGTTGCGCGACCATGGCGAAGGCTTGGTGGCTCAACTCGAAGGCGTGAACGACCGCGATGCGGCCGACAAGCTCAAAGGGGTCTTGCTGGCGGTTCCCCGCTCGGTGTTCCCCAAGACTCAGGGTGAAGAGTATTACTGGGTGGACTTGATCGGTCTCTCGGTGGTCAACGTGAACGGTGAGGCCCTGGGAACGGTCATCGACCTGATCGACACCGGCCCCCACTCGGTGTTTCGCATCGCGCCCCCAGGCATTGACAAGCCCACGCCCAAGCAAGAGCGCCTGATCCCGTTCGTCAGCGCCTATGTGCAATCGGTTGACTTGGCAGCCCGCCAAATTCGGGTGGACTGGTCGACGGATTGGGAAGCCGAAGACTGAGCGTCGGCAGTCCAGCGCATGCGCTTTGATGTCCTGACGCTTTTCCCCGAGTTGGTGCTGCCGTTTACGCAGCAGGGCATCACGCGGCGGGCCTTTGCGTCGGGCCAGATTGCGCTGCAATGCTGGAACCCGCGGGACTACGCGGAGGACAACTACCGCCGCGTGGACGATCGCTGCTACGGCGGCGGCCCCGGCATGGTGATGCTGGTCGAACCGCTGGAGCGCGCGTTGGCAGCGGCCCGCGCAGCGCGCGCAGAGGTGCCGGGCCCGGTGATCCACTTCAGCCCGGCTGGCCGGCGCCTGGATCAAGCCTTGGTGCAGGAGCTGGCCATGGGGCCGGGTGCCATCCTGGTGTGCGGTCGCTACGAGGGTATTGATCAGCGCTTCCTGGATCGACACGTCGACCTGGACGTCAGCCTGGGTGACTTTGTGCTGTCCGGGGGAGAACTCCCCGCGCTGTCGCTGATCGATGCCATCGCCCGCTTGCAGCCGGGGGTGCTGGGTGATGCCGCGTCGCATGAGCAGGACAGTTTTTCCGATGGTCTGCTCGACTGCCCGCACTACAGCCGCCCCGAGGTCCTGGTGGGCGAGGCGGTGCCGGCGGTGCTGTTGTCCGGTCACCATGCGCAAATTCAGGCGTGGCGTCGGCGTCAGTCACTGTGGCTGACCTGGACCCGGCGCCCGGATCTCATCGAGGCTGCCCGCCGCGCCGGCCGGCTCAGCCGGGCGGATGAAGCTCAGCTCTTGCGCTGGGCCCAGGGTGAGGATCAACCCTGAGTGCAGGGTCAAATCCTGGCTATAATGGCGGGCTTTTCGATCCTCTGCGCGGCGACTGAGGGCTTGCCCCTCAAACACTTCAACAACCCGGCCCGCACGATCGCTTGGAGACCCTCATGGATCTGATTCAAACCCTCGAACAAGAGGAAATCGCCCGTCTGAACAAGACGATCCCCTCGTTCATGCCCGGCGACACCGTGATCGTCAGCGTCAACGTGGTGGAAGGCACGCGCAAGCGCGTGCAGGCTTATGAAGGCGTGGTGATTGCCAAGCGCAATCGCGGCCTGAACAGCAGCTTCATCGTGCGCAAGATCTCCAGCGGCGAAGGCGTGGAACGGACGTTCCAGCTGTACAGCCCGCTGATTGCCTCGATCGAAGTCAAGCGCCGCGGTGATGTGCGCCGCGCCAAGCTGTACTACCTGCGCAGCCGCTCGGGCAAGTCGGCCCGTATCAAGGAAAAGCTCGCTTAATCGAGTTTTTCGGCGATGCCGCGAAAACCGCCCTGGGCAACCTGGGCGGTTTTTTTACGCCTGGGGCTGGGCCGTCCGGTTAAGGTGCTGGCCTCTGCCCCGTGAATGTCCCATGACCCTGCGTTTGCCCTCGTTCAACCCTCGCGAAGTGCCGGTGGAACGCATTGACCGTGCGTTGGCACCCCTGCCTGAAGCGTGGTTGGCGCCCGACGCGCTGCGCTCGCACTTTCAGACCGTGCCCTTGGTTGCGCCGGAGCGGCCCGGCGACGGAGGGCGCGTTCCGCAACACCTGTTGCGCAGTCCCCGGCCCGCCGCCGTCTTGGTGCCCTTGGTGATGCGGGACCAGGGCGTGCAGGTGCTCCTCACGCGGCGGACAGAACACCTCAAAGATCATGCGGGGCAGATCAGCTTTCCGGGCGGCCGGGTGGATGCAGAGGACGCCGATGCCTGGGCCACGGCGCGCCGAGAATCGCTGGAAGAGATCGGTCTATCGGCTGCCTTCATCGAACCGATTGGGGTGTTGCCCCTCTATGCCACCGTGACGGCCTATAGCGTGACGCCCTGTGTGGCCTTGGTGCGCCCCGGCTTCTCGTTGGCCCTGGAGGCCGGGGAGGTCGCAGAAGCCTTTGAGGTGCCGCTGGCGTTTTTGATGAACCCTGCGCATCACCGCTGGCATCGGCTGAGCCTGCTGGGTTTTGAGCGGCAGTTCTTGTCGATGCCCTGGACGTCCGACGGCCGAGAGCACTTTATTTGGGGTGCCACGGCGGCCATGCTGCGCAACCTGTACCACCAACTGCGTCAGGGTCGCGAAGCCAGCCAGTAACATCCCGGCCCATGAGTTTCTTTGCTGTGCTGCTGGCCTTGTTGGTCGAGCAACTCAAACCCTTGCCCCACGGCAACGCTGTGCACCGGGCCGTCGTCAATTGGGCGCGGTGGGCCGGGCGTAATTTTGATGCCGGTCGCCCGCACCATGCTTGGGTGGTGTGGACGGTGACCGTGGTGGCGCCGGCTGTGCTCGTGTGCTTGATTTATGCGGCTTTGCGCTGGCATTCGCTGCTCCTGGCCCTGGTCTTTGATGTGGTGGTGCTTTATGTGACGCTGGGCTTTCGGCAGTTCAGTCACTATTTCACCGACATCCGCATGGCGCTGGAGCGCGGGGATGAGTTGGAGGCGCGCAATCTGTTGGCCCAGTGGCAGCATCTGGACGCGAGCGAGTTGCCACGCAGTGAGCTGTTGCGCCACGTTATCGAGCACTCGCTGCTGGCGGCACACCGGCATGTATTTGGCGTTTTCTTCTGGTTTGTGGTGTTGTCAGCGGTGGGCCTGGGGCCCATGGGGGCGGTGCTGTACCGCTTGGCCGAATTCGCCAGCCGGTACTGGGCCTTCCGCAACCAGACGCTGGACACGCAAACGCATGAAGGGTTGCGGCAGCGTTCTGAGCGCAGCTTTGCATGGGTCGACCACGTGCCCGCGCGCCTGACGGCCACCGGCTTTGCCATCGTCGGCAACTTTGAAGAGGCCGTAAATGGCATGCGGCGGGATGCCGCGCTGTGGCTGCGTCCGAACGAAGGGGTCATCCTCGCCGCCGCCGCCGGTGCAGTGGGGGTTCAGCTCGGCGGTGCGGCAGCGCCGGGGGTGACCCCCGACCGCAGCAAGACCCTGGCGGCCGGCGCAATCCAAGACGCGACGGCGGCCGATGGCTCCACACCCGGTGAGCCGGCCACCCTGGGCCACTTGCAAGCCATCGTGCGCTTGGTTTGGCGCTCCGTGGTGCTCTGGATGCTGCTTCTGGCCTTGCTAACTGTTAGTAACCTGATCGGATAAAAAAACGGCCCCGCGGGGCCGTTTTGTTTGAATTCGCGTGCTTATTTCAGGATGGTTTGCTGCATGAACTGCACCAGCGCCCAATTCATGTAGTCGCTGTTTTCCTTGCGGGCGAAACCGTGGCCTTCGTTGTCGGCGCGCATGTACCAAACGGGTGTACCCAACTCGCGCACCTTGGCGACGATTTGCTCGGCCTCGGTATACGGCACGCGCGGATCGTTCTTGCCTTGGATCACGAACAGTGGTTTCTTGATCTTGTGGGCGTTGGTCAACGGGGAAATGCGTTCTTGGAATTCGCGCATGGCCGGATCGCGTTCGTCACCGTATTCAACACGACGCAGGTCACGGCGGTAGCTCTCGGTGTTGTTCAGGAACGTGACGAAATGGCTGATGCCCACGATGTCCACGGCGCCCGCGATGCGGTCGCTGTAGTGCGTGGCCACGGCCAGGCTCATGTAGCCGCCGTAGCTGCCGCCCGCCACGATGACGCGTTCCGGGTCCAAATCTGGTTGGGTTTTGATCCACTCCAGCAGGGCACCAATGTCCTTGACTGAGTCTTCGCGCTTGAAGCCGTTGTCCAGAGCCAGGAAGGTCTTTCCGAAGCCGCTGGAGCCGCGCACGTTGGGCTGGATCAGGGTGATGCCCAGCTCTTGGATGTAGTACTGCCAACGGGCCAGGAAACCGACGGTGGCCTGGCCTTCCGGACCGCCGTGAATGCTGATCAATACCGGGCGACGGCCCTTGAAGTTCGCGGGCGGGCGGGTGATCAGCCCGCTGATGGGCAGGCCATCAAAGCTCTTCCAGCGAATGATTTCTGTGTCCCGGAAGGCGCGGGTATCAATGCCAGCGGGCACAGCCGCTTGGGTCCATTGCTGACTCTTCCCCTGGGCATCAAGGACATGAATCTGGCTCGGGCCCTGGGTGCTGCTGACGCTATACGCCATCAGGGGCAGCTTGGGGTGGAAGCGGGTGGTGCCCACCGAACCGGCAGCCACGCCCTGGGGGGCGGGAATTTCCTTGCCGGTTTTGAGGTCGAAGAAATGCAATTCGTCGCGGCCGTCGGCATTGGCTTGCACCACCAGGGTTTTGTTGTCCGCGCTGACCGAGCCGCCGCTGATATCCCAGGGGATGTGGCGGGTCAAGGGCTTGAGGGCCTGCGTGGCCAAGTCCAGCAGCGCCAGCTCGCGGAATTCGCCAAAACGGTCGGTCGCGACGAGCAGGGTCTTCCCATCGCGCATGAAGCTGCCGAAATACACAGCGGGCGGCTCCTTGCTGTCGGGGCGCGGCAGCAACTGCACCGGCTTGCCGGCCTGCTCACCGTCCAAATCCATCATCCACAGCTGCGATTCGTTGGCGCTGCGGTAGTTGCCCAGCGCGAGTCGACGGCCGTCCTCGCTGACGCTAGCGCCCCAGCCGCCGCCTTCGAGTTCCACCAGCTTGCGGCGCTCGGCGATCGGGTCCTTGGCCTCAGGGTTCACGGCCCAGAAGGTGGTCATGATCTTCGTGCGAGTGCCGCCCTGGGCCGTACGGTCGATGGGCACGCTGGTGTAGACGATTTCCTTCTGCTTCTTGCGCCAACCGATGAAGGCGTTGCGTTCGTCGTTGTGGGTGAGTTGCACAGCGGCGCTGCCGTCCAGCGCCTGGCGGAACACTTGCGTCACCTCGTTGCCGCCCGAGGCGCGGCTGAACACGATGTAGCGCCCGTCATTCGGTTCGTAGCTGCCGCCGCCGGCGGGCTCGGGCCCCTGCGTCACCGGCTTGATCTCGCCCATCGCCATATCCAGGCGGAAGAGCTGCGCCGTGCTGGCCCCCGCCGCGCGGTGGCTCACCAACATCTCGGCCTTGCTGGGGTGCCAGTCAGAAAACCCATGGCCACGGAACTCGGTGTAGGCGGCCATGCGCTCGGCCACGTCTCGTGGGATGGCGGGCACACCCTGCAAGAACATGGCCGCAGGCGGCGTCATCACGTTGGAGGCGGTGGCCGGGGCGGCTTCTTGAGCGCGCAGACCGGGCACGGTGGCCAAGGCCATCAAGGCCAGGGCTTGCTGGGCAAAGGCACGACGGGGAAGGTGCGACATGGTGGCGAAGCGGAGTAGAAGAAAACCGCTGATTGTTCAGCAACCGAGCGACCGGTGCAGAAAGTCAGAACGGGCAGGGGGCGTGCACCCTGAGGTGTGCGGGCCACTCCAGCGTTTGCGCGTGCAACAGCAGTCGCTCGGCGGGCCGCTCGGGGTCGTACAGCGCGTCCCCCACGATGGGGTGACCCAGGCTCAGCAAATGCACGCGAAGCTGGTGTGCCCGCCCCGTCAGGGGCCGCAGCAGCAAGCGGCTGCAACCCGGGGGCGCCCAGCCCGGCACGCGTCGCCATTCGGTCTGACTCGGCTTGCCCTGTGCGGCACACACCTTTTGCCGCGGGCGGTTCGGCCAATCGGCGATCAAGGGCAGGTCGATACGCTGCCAGTCCGGGCCCCAGGGCAGCTCGCCGTGCACCACCGCCACGTAGTCCTTGAGGAGCGCTCGCTCGGCGAACAGCGCCGACCAGCGGCGCTGGGCCTGTGGGTTGCGCGCAAACAGCAGCAGGCCTGAGGTGGCCATGTCCAGGCGGTGCACCACCAAACTCTCGGGGTGCGGGCCTTGCAGGCGAGCCCAGGCGCAGTCCTGCTTGTCTTCGCCCCGGCCGGGAACGCTGAGCAAGCCGGCTGGCTTGTCGATGACGATCACCTCCTCATCGACGTGGCAGAGGGTGAGGGCGTTCAAAACGCCTCGATCCACCCGCTTTGCAGGGCCGACTGCGGGTTGGAGCCCGCCGCACTCACCTGGGCGCAGGCCGCTTCGCTGCTCAGCCCCAGGCTTTTGAGCACACAGGCGGCCGTTGTGCCCGTGCGGCCAATCCCCGCGGCGCAGTGCAGCAGCACCGACTCCCCGGCCTGCAGCGCCCGCACCACCGTGGCCACCCCTTCACGGTAGGTCTTTGCTTGGGCATGCAGGCCGAAATCCGCCATCGGCAGGGCCTGCCAGACCCAGGGTGGCCCGGCTTCCACAGCCGCGGCATAGGCGGGTGCAAAGTACAGCAGCTCGCTCCAGGGCGTGAGGCAAACGATGCGCGTGAGCCCGGCGGCTTGCGCCAACTGCTCGAAGTCGGACCAGGGCTCCAAACGCCCGGGCATGGAGTACAACCACAGGCGCCCCGATACAGAGGGGGGCAGGGGAAGAGGGCGGAACGGCATGCCCCCATTGTTCCGCAAGGGCGTCGAAATGATCCAATGGCGTGATGACTGACGAGATCGAAACCCACCCCTCCGTCGAACGCGTGCGCGCGGCCCTGCAGCACGCCGGCGTGGACTATGAAATCCGCTGGCTGGCTGACGGCGCCCACACCGCCGCCGACGCCGCCGCGCAACTCGGCGTCCCCTTGGGCGCCATTGCCAAAAGCGTGGTGCTGCGGCTGGGCGACCAGCCGGTGCTGTGCATCACGGCGGGTGACCGCCGCGTGAACGCCGAGCGCCTGGTGCCCCAGTTCGGCCCGGTGGCACGGGCCGATGCGGCCTTTGTGCGGCGCCACACCGGCTTCCCCATTGGGGGCGTCGCGCCGCTGGGCTTTGCGCCCCAGGACGAAGCGGCCCCGCCCGCCGTGCTGATGGACCCCAGCCTAGAGCGCTTTGAGCGCGTCTGGGCGGCAGCCGGTCACCCGCGCACCGTGCTGGGCCTGCGCTTTGACGCTCTGCAACAAGCCGCTGCCGCTCGGTTGGAGGCCTTCACCGATGCCGTTTGAAGCGCCGCTGCCATCCCCCTGCACCAAGGTCTGCAAGCTCGATGCGAGCGGGCAGTTCTGTCTGGGCTGCGCCCGAACCCGCGATGAAATCGGGGCCTGGTCCAGCCTAGGCCGGGCCCAACAAGCTGAGGTGTGGCGTGCCCTGCCCGAGCGCGCCCGCACGTGGGGCGTCGCCCTGGCGCCCTTGCCACCGGAGTTAAAGCTGTGATGTCAAACCCACCTGTGAAGGCGCTGCGGTTCTACTGGGACCCCATCTCCCCCTATGCCGCCCTGGCCTTTCAGCGCTTGCCTGAAGCCCTGGCAGGCCATTCAGTGGTGGTGGACTACGTGCCCATCCTCTTTGGCGCGCTGCTCAAGGCCAATGGTCAAAAAGGTCCGGCAGAGATCCCCGGCAAACGCGAGTGGACCTACCGCCAGGTGCTGTGGCTGGGACGTGAGCACGGCCTGGCGCTGCCGGCCCAGCACCCCTTCAACCCCTTGGCCTTGTTGCGCCTTGCTTGGGCCTGCACGCCGGAAGGGCTGCCCCCCTCGCGCTGGGTCACCGAGCTAATCCTTGAGCACGTCTGGAGGGCCGACGGCGCGGACGCCAACGCCCCGGAGCGGCTCGCGGCCCTGACCGAGCGCCTCGCCCCGCGCCGCCAAGCCAGCGACGAGCAGGCCAAGCAGCGCCTGCGCGACGCGACCGATGCGGCGCTGCAAGCCGGCGTCTTTGGCGTGCCCACCATCGAATGGCAAGGCAAACGCTTCTGGGGCCAAGACGCCCTGCCCATGCTGCGCGCTGCGCTGGACGGCGACCCGTGGTTCGCTTCCGGGGCGTGGGAGGCGGCGGGGGAGCGGCCTGCGGGACTTGTGCGGGGCAGCTGAGTTCTGAAACCCGTATAGCAGGAGGCTACGGTGCGGGCAGGCGGGCGCAGTTCTGCCTTTTTGCCACTCGATCAAAGCGTTGCGGCAATGATGGCGTTCAACCGCCCACTCTTTTGAAGTTTTGCCAAACCGCGATCGAAGAGTTGCTGCCATTCCAGGCCCTTGGCGCTTTTGGCAAACACCAGATGCAGGGGCCCGGCGTTGAGGGGGCGGGGGAAGTAGGTCAGGGTTGCGGCCTCCTGGGCGGGAATGACCCGGCGCAGCAGGTCCAGGCCCACGGCCAGGGACATGGCCACGGCATCCACCCGACCCAGCAGCAGCTTGCGGAGGTTTTTGTCGTCCGATGGGGCCCGGTCCACCGTCAGCCGTCCCGTTTTTTCGGCCTCCTGAAACGCTTCACCGTACACATACCCCGTCGTCGCCCCAATACGCTTTCCCTTCAGGTCATCCAGGGTTTTCCAAGCCAGCGGTTCGCTGCGGCGATGGAACAGGACCTGCTGCTCCACAAACAGCGGCGCACTGAAATGAAATTTTTGCGCCCGCTCCGCCGTGACATACCAGGCTGCAGAGGCGACGGAAGTGCCAGCCTCCACTTGCAGCATGGCCCGCGCCCAGGGGAAGAACGCGAACTCAACCTGGATCCCCTCCTGCGCAAATGCCTCCCGAACAATTTGCAGCACAAAGCCTTGCTCGGGCAGTGCCTCCGACATGAACGGGGGCCACTCACCCGTGGCCACCTTGACCGTGACAGGACTGGCCCAGGCGCCAGGGGCCAAGGCCACGTGCATCACCCAGGCGGCGGCAAGCTGGCGCCGCGAGACCCCAGCGATTGCAGATTCTTCAAGGCGTGGTTGCAGGTGCGAAGGGGGCATGGACAAGGGGAGGGTCGGAGGTCGTGGGCGGCGTCTTAGAAGCGATGGGTCAGCCCCAAGCCCAGCGCGTGTTGCACCCGTGATGGGGGACGAAGATGCCCGGCGCTGAACGACAAAACGGTCCGTTTGGAAAAACCGTAATCCAGCCCCAGCCCCAGGAATCGTGACGCCCCTGCATCTTTGACCAAGCGCCCACCGCCAAGTTTGAGTGTCCACGGCCCCTGCGTACGGCTGGCGCCTAGCGTGAGCGCCCGTCCTGTACTGGGGCGCACGTCCGCATGGCGGCTGTGGTCGTAGCCCACCATCCAGGTCACGCCGATCCAGTGCGTTTTCAAACCGAGGAAGGTGTCGCGATCCCCGGCGCGATTGCGCGCGTGAGCCAGCAATCCCTGGGCCCCCGCGTGCTGGTAGCCAAGGGCCATGCCCAAGGCATGACCGCCGCCCCCGCCCGCCGTGGCGGATCGCTCGGGAGAACCGGACGCTTGCAGCGTGAGTCCGTGCCACTGGGGGGAGTCGTAGAAGACGCCATCACTGAGTCGCGCCGGTTCTGGTGCACCTTGGTTCGAGACCCGATCCGTGACGTAGTTCGAGTGCCAAAGCTGCCAGGCGGGCGACGCAATCCGGTTGAAGTTGTCCCAGGGGTCAAAGGCCCATGCATTGGCATGGATCACATCCAGCGCCCGCCCCACGCGCAGGGTTCCCGCGTCGCCCCGCAACCCCACCGTTGCTTCGTCATGCCAAAAGGGGTTCTTTTCAGCGCCCTCGACCGCGCCGGTGTCCAACTCAAGGCGGTGGCTCAAACGGAAGGTCAGGCGCAGCCCGCCCTCCAGGTCTTCTTCACCGCTCAGGGCAATGTTGGATCGTTGCAAGGTCCCCACGTGGGACACGCGCGCAAAGTCTCGATACAGCCCGATGTCCAGATACCCACTCAGCATCACCCCGGCGGTTGAAGCGGGAACGCCGGCTCCCAGGCTCACAACGAGGCACAGACACCGAAGGGCTCGAACCGGCTCCTGAGACGACATTCCACCAACCCATGGTCCACGTCTGAATCATCTTGCCGGAAAAGTCCAGCAGCGAACAGGCCATCTTCCCTCGAAGAATCTCCATAGGAGCGGGCGAACCCGCCGATGATGGCGCAGGCCAGCCGTTTAGCGGGGCCAGGCGGTCTGCCTGCAGGGCCGCACCAGCGTCAGTCCGCGTTGAGCCCCAAGAGCGAGCGGCCCAGTGCTTCGGCGGCTTCAATCCCGTCCACGCCTGCGGACATGATGCCGCCCGCATAGCCCGCGCCTTCGCCGGCCGGGTAGAGGCCGCGCACGTTCAGGCTTTGGTAGTCCTTGCCGCGCGTGATGCGCAAGGGGCTGGAGGTGCGGGTTTCAACGCCGGTGAGCACCGCGTCGGGGCGGTCAAAGCCGCGAATCTGGCGGCCAAAGGCGGGCAGGGCTTCGCGGATGGCCTCCAGCACATAGGGCGGCAGCACGGTGCGGCCCTTTTCCTGCAATTGGGTGAGCGTGATGCCCGGTTTGTAGGAGGGCTCGACCTCCCCCAGCACCGTGGAGGGCTGGCGCTTGAGAAAGTCGCCCACCAGGGCGCCTGGCGCGCGGTAGCCCCCGCCGCCCAGCTCGTAGGCGCGGGATTCCCAGATGCGCTGGAAAGCCATGCCATCGAGCGGGTTTACCGGCCCCTCGGCGTGGCCGTCTTGTCGGTAATCCTGTGGGTTGATGCCCACCACGATACCGGCATTGGCGTTGCGTTCAGCGCGTGAGTACTGGCTCATGCCATTCGTGACCACGCGTTCGGGCTCGGAGGTGGCCGCCACCACCGTGCCACCGGGGCACATGCAGAAGCTGTAGACCGAACGCCCGTTTTTGGCGTGGTGCACCAGCTTGTAGTCGGCCGCCCCGAGGATGGGGTTACCGGCGTTGGGGCCAAAACGCGCTGCATCGATCAGGCTTTGCGGGTGCTCGATGCGGAAGCCTACGGAGAAAGGCTTGGCCTCCATGAAGACGCCGCGCTGGTGCAGCATCGCAAAAGTGTCGCGCGCGCTGTGGCCCAAGGCCAGGATCACATGATCGGTGGTGATCTGCTCGCCCGATTCGAGGCTCAGGCCCTGCACCACGCCGTTTTCAATCAGCAGGTCGGTCACCTTCTGTTCAAAGCGGATTTCGCCGCCCAGCGCTTCGATGTCGGCTCGCATCTTTTCGATCATGCTCACCAAGCGGAACGTACCGATGTGGGGTTTGCTGACGAAGAGAATTTCTTCGGGTGCACCGGCCTTGACGAACTCCGTCAACACCTTGCGGGTCAAAAACCGCGGGTCCGAGATTTGGCTGTAGAGCTTTCCATCTGAAAACGTGCCCGCGCCACCTTCGCCGAATTGCACGTTGCTCTCGGGCGTGAGCACGCCCTGGCGCCACAGGCCCCAGGTGTCTTTGGTGCGCTTGCGCACGGTGCGGCCGCGCTCCAGCACCAGTGGTCGGAGGCCCATCTGGGCCAGGATGAGCGCGGCAAACAGGCCACAAGGCCCAAAGCCCACGACCACCGGGCGGCGGCGCCCCTCTTGCGCGTAGAAATCGGCCGGCGCGTGACCGATGACGTGATAACCGGTGTCGGGGCTGGGGCGCAAGTGCGCGTCACCCTGGGCCAGCAATTGCGCCTCGCGGGCTGGGTCAGCCAGTTCGCAGTCCAGCGTGTAGATCAGCTGCATCGCCGTCTTCTTGCGCGCGTCATGGGCGCGCTTGAAGACGGTGAAGGCCACCAGTTCGGCCTTTTGGTCTGGCTTCAAGCCCAGGCGCTGCAACACGGCGGTGTGCAATTGCTCCTCGGTGTGGTTCAGCGGCAGACGCAGGTCGGTGATTCGAAGCATGGTGGGTCAAGCTAAAAAAACTACGGCGCCCCAGGGCGCCGTGAAGACATCCGAGCGGCGAGCTCTTAGCCTTGGTGCGGGCGCTTGCCGGGGTTCTTCTTGCTGCGGGTGTGCGAACCCCGCTCTTGGCTGCGCTTTTGGCCGCGCGCCGGGGTGAACGTCACGCCAGCGGGCGTGACAGGGCGCGGAGTGGCTTTGCGGTCGGCTTCGGTACGGATCTTGTTGCCCATGGTGTGGCTTTCGAAAAAATGTGAATTTGACAGCCAGAAGTCCACAACGGTTTCGGCCCTGTGCTTGCAAAGCCCGCGCGCGCAAACGGGCACAGACTCAGCAAGCCGGGCGAGAGTTTAGGCGATGTGTCCCGAGCCCGGGGTTCAGCCCCATTTCTAGGGTCTCGCGCCGCGTGCAATTCAGGGCGTCGCAGGGCGGGCGCCGGGGTTACCGCGGGGTGGCCACGGCAAGAAAAAGAGCCGATCACTGGACCGGCTCTTCGGGCAGGGACCGTGGGGTTCAGTGCCCGCTGGCGCCGGCGGCACCCAGGCCGGTTTCCGAGCGCACCTGCTGCGCGGCAAAGGCGGCCCGCTCCTTCGCGGCCTGGGCCGATCGGTCCAGGATGGAGAACAGCCAGATGCCGACGAAGGCGATGGTCATGGAGAACAGGGCGGGCGAGGTGTAGGGGAACCAGGCCGAGCCTTTGGGGTTGCCCAGCGTGGCTTCCCACACCGAGGGGCTGACCACGGTCAGGCCCACCGAGGAGATCAGGCCCAGGAAGCCACCGATCACCGCGCCCTTGGTGGTGCAGTCCTTCCACAGCACGCTCATGAAGAGCACCGGGAAGTTGGCGCTGGCGGCGATGGCGAAAGCCAGGCTGACCATGAAGGCGATGTTCTGCTTCTCAAAGGCAATGCCCAGCACCACGGCGACCACGCCCAAGGCCAGGGTGGTGAGGCGCGAAACCTTGAGCTCCGAGGCGGAGTCCGCCTTGCCCTGCTTGAACACCGTGGCGTAGAGGTCGTGGCTGACGGCCGAAGCGCCCGAGAGCGTCAGGCCGGCCACCACGGCCAGGATGGTGGCGAAGGCCACGGCCGAAATGAAGCCGTAAAACACATTGCCGCCGACCGTCTTGGCCACCAGCACAGCCGCCATATTGGCCGTGCCCGCGCCACCCTTGATGACGCCCTTCGCCGTGTCGGCCATTTCGGGGTTGGTCAACACCAGGGTGATGGCGCCAAAGCCGATGAAGAAGATCAGGATGTAGAAGTAGCCAATCCAGGTCGTGGCCCAGAACACGGACTTGCGCGCCTCCTTGGCGTCCGGCACGGTGAAGAAGCGCATCAGGATGTGGGGCAGGCCGGCGGTGCCGAACATCAGCGCCATGCCGAAGCTGATGGCCGAGATCGGGTCCTTGATGAAGCCGCCCGGGCCCATGATGGACAGACCGGCGCTGGCCGCGGCGGCGGCGTCTTTGCCGCTTTGGGCGGCGATGTCCGACTTGACCTGCACCGCCTTGGCGAAAAGGGCCTCGGGGCTGAACCCGTACTGCGCCATCACCATGAAGGCCATGAAGGTCACGCCCGAGAGCAGCAGCACGGCCTTGATGATCTGCACCCAGGTGGTGGCCGTCATGCCGCCAAAGAGCACGTAGATCATCATCAGCGCGCCCACCAGCACCACGGCGACCCAGTACTCCAGGCCGAACAGCAGTTTGATCAGCGAGCCGGCGCCCACCATTTGGGCGATCAGGTAGAAGGCCACGACCACCAGCGTGCCGCTCGCTGCAAAAGCGCGAATCGGCGTTTGCTTGAAGCGGTACCCGGCCACGTCCGCAAAAGTGAATTTGCCCAGGTTGCGAAGGCGCTCGGCCATCAGGAAGGTGATGACGGGCCAGCCGACCAAGAAGCCGATGGAGTAGATCAAGCCGTCATAGCCGTTGGCCATGACGGCGGCCGAAATGCCCAAGAAGGACGCGGCGCTCATGTAGTCACCGGCAATCGCCAGACCGTTCTGGAAGCCCGTGATACCGCCGCCGGCGGTGTAGAAGTCCGCCGCCGAGCGCGTGCGGCCGGCCGCCCACTTGGTGATCCACAGCGTGCCCACCACGAAGAGGCTGAACATCGAGATGGCGGTCCAATTGGTGGCCTGCTTGGCCGTGGGGCCCAGGTCACCGCCCGCTGCAAAGGCCGAACCCGCAAGGGCAAGACCAATCAGGGCGAGGTAGCGGGAGGCTTTCATTGGTGCACATCCTTCAGCAGAGATTGCGTCAGCGCGTCGAACTCCTTGTTCGCGCGGTAGACGTAGAGACCGGTGATGGCGATGGTGAACACGATCACGGCCATGCCGATGGGCACACCCACCGTGGTCACGCCGGCGCCGAGCGGTGCGGCGAGGAAGGGCTTGTTGAAGGCAATCAGGGCCACATAGCCGTAGTAGGCCAGCAGCATCAAGACGGTGAGCAGCGCGCCCAGCGCATTGCGCTTGCGGCGCAACTCCAGGTACTGCGGGTGGCGCTGAATGCGCTGAACGATGGAATCCGCCATGGAAGTCTCCGGGGAGAAAGGATGGGCGGATTCTTTGAAGGGGCGCTGACCCTGCTCTGACGCGGAACTTGCGCCAAGCTTGCAGGGGCCGGAAAAACAAACGCCGCCCCGAGGGGCGGCGTGGGCACTCAGGGACTTTCCCTTAGTGGCTGTTTTGTGGGCCGGCGGGCGGGTGCAGCAGGCGATCGGTGTAGGCAATGGCCAGGGCCGAAAGCAGGAAGACGACATGAATGATCGTTTGCCACATCACCGTGTGCGTGGTGTAACTCTGAGCGTTGATGAAGGTTTTGAGCAGGTGAATGGATGAGATGCCGATGATGGCCGTGGCCAGCTTGACCTTGAGTACCGAGGCATTCACATGGCTCAGCCACTCGGGTTGGTCAGGGTGGCCCTCAAGGTGCATGCGCGACACAAAGGTTTCGTAGCCGCCGACGATCACCATGATCAGCAAGTTGCTGATCATGACCACGTCGATCAGGCCCAGAACCACCAGCATGATCAGCGTCTCATTGAGCGCCGGAGGCAGCGCGTTGCCGGCCACGTCTTTGGCGATATACCCGGTGCTGGTGATCAGGATCTGCAAAGCCTCTTTGCTGCCGAACGCGGCTTCGACCAGATGCACCAGTTCCACCCAAAAGTGAAACACATACACCGCCTGGGCCAGGATCAAGCCCAAGTACAGCGGCAACTGCAACCACCGACTGGCAAAAATGAGGTTGGGCAGGGGACGCAAGGGATGGGACATGGGAGCTCCGTTTAACAGCGGCGCGATTCTAGGGAATGGCCCTAGGTGCGTCGGCGGGCAAGGTAAGGGTTTCGTCAGCGGACACTTGGATCATTCCCATCAAACTTTTCAAAGTGGAGTGACTGGATGAGCACGCTTTTCCCCCCGCTGCAGCAAGCCCGCATTCAGGGCATGGACCAGTACCAGGCCCTGTGCGGCGAAGCCGAACGGGATTACCCTGCCTATTGGGCTCGCTTGGCACGCGAGTTCTTGAGCTGGAAGAAGCCCTTCACCCAAGCCTTGAACGACAGCCAGGCCCCGTTCTTCAAGTGGTTCGAGGACGGCTTGCTCAACGTCTCCTACAACTGTTTGGACCGTCACGTGGAGGCGGGGCGGGGAGAGCGCACCGCCCTGATTTTTGAAACGGACGACGGGCAGGTTCGCCCCGTGACGTACCGGGAGCTGCTGGCGCTCACGAGCCGCATGGCCAATGCGCTCAAAAGCCGTGGGGTGAAGAAGGGTGACCGCGTGGTCATTTACATGCCCATGTCGGTGGAGGGTGTGGCGGCGATGCAGGCTTGCGCGCGCATCGGTGCGACCCACTCGGTGGTGTTTGGCGGCTTTTCGGCACAAAGCTTGCGCGATCGGATTCAAGATGCTGGCGCTGTGCTGCTGATCACGGCGGATGAGCAAATGCGCGGCGGCAAGGCGTTGGCGCTGAAATCTATCGTCGATGAAGCCCTTGCTGACCACTGCTGCCCGACGCTCAAGGACGTGCTGGTGTACCGCCGCACGGGGGGAGCCGTGGCCTGGACCGAGGGGCGTGACCTCTGGTTGCACGAGGTGATGGCCGGTCAATCAGACCATTGCGAGCCGGAATGGGTCGAGGCCGAACACCCCTTGTTCTTGCTCTACACCAGTGGCTCGACGGGCAAGCCCAAGGGCGTGCAGCACTCCAGCGGGGGCTACCTGCTGCATGCGGCGCTGACGACGAGTTGGACCTTTGACCTACAGGACTCGGATGTGTTCTGGTGCACGGCCGACATCGGCTGGGTCACGGGCCACAGCTACATCGCCTATGGCCCCTTGGCCCTCGGTGGCACCGAGGTGGTGTTCGAAGGCGTACCGACATTTCCAGATGCCGGGCGCTTCTGGCAAATGATCCAGAAGCACAAGGTGACGGTGTTTTACACGGCGCCGACGGCCATTCGCTCGCTGATCAAGGCCGCTGAAACAGTGCCGACCGTGCACCCGAAGAACTACGACCTCTCCAGTCTTCGCATCCTGGGCAGTGTGGGTGAGCCCATCAACCCCGCGGCCTGGGAGTGGTACTACCAAAACGTGGGCGGCGGTCGCTGCCCCATCGTGGACACGTTCTGGCAAACGGAAACCGGTGGCCACATGATCACGCCGTTGCCGGGGGTCACGCCCATGGCGCCGGGCTCGTGCACGCTGCCGTTCCCGGGCATTCAGGCGGCTATCGTGGACGAAATGGGCAACGACGTGCCCAACGGCACGGGCGGCATCCTGGTGGTGAAGAAGCCTTGGCCCAGCATGATTCGCACCATCTGGGGGGACCCGGAGCGCTTCAAGAAGAGCTATTACCCCGAGGAGCTCAAGGGCTACTACCTGGCGGGTGACGGGGCCATTCGCAACGCCGAGACAGGCTACTTCACCATCACCGGCCGCATCGACGACGTGCTCAACGTCAGCGGCCATCGCATGGGCACGATGGAAATCGAATCGGCGCTGGTGGCCCACACCGAGTTGGTGGCCGAGGCCGCGGTGGTGGGGCGGCCGGACGATGTCACGGGTGAAGCCATTTGCGCCTTTGTGGTGCTCAAGCGCGCACGACCCACGGGCGAAGAGGCCAAGGCAATTGCCAACGAACTGCGGAACTGGGTGGCCAAAGAGATCGGCCCCATCGCCAAGCCCAAGGAGATCCGCTTTGGTGACAACCTGCCCAAAACGCGCAGCGGCAAGATCATGCGCCGCCTGCTGCGCTCGCTGGCCAAGGGTGAGGCGGTGACCCAAGATACCTCCACGCTGGAGAACCCGGCGATCTTGGATCAATTGGCGAAGGCCAATTGATCCTGCCGCCGCGCCAGCGGCGGGCACCGTCAGCGCGATCGTCGGGGGACGGCGTAGCCGACAAGCCGGCCATCCTCGATCAATTGGCAAAGGCCAACTGAGGGCCTAAAGGCCAAAACAATCGGGCCCCGCGGGGCCCGATTGTTTTGGCGCTTGGCGTGTTTACTTCAGGCTCAAGATCCAAGCCACGAGCTTCTTGGACTCTTCCGGCGTCACGCTGTTGGGGGGCATGGGGGCGTTGCCCCAATTGCCGCTGCCGCCCTTGATGATTTTGTCGGCCAGCATGGCAGCCGCCTTGCTGTCCTTGGCGTACTTGGCGGCCACTTCCTTGAACGAGGGGCCGACGACTTTCTTGTCAACGGTGTGGCAGGTCAGGCAGGCTTTCTTCTGAGCCAGGGCTTGGTCAGCCTGAGCGGCCGTGTTGGCGGCCAGGGCTGCGACGGTCAGCACAACAGTGCGAAGCGTAGCGTTCATGGAGTCATCCTCTGGGAAGGTTGGGGGGGAACAAACGGGCTGATTGTGCGGGGTTTTCGTGCGATTTCGCGCGTAAAGTGCCTGCGTCAGCCGACGGAATTGACGTGGAGGTCCCTATGGCGCTGGTGCTATTGGCAGTGGTTCTGATTCTGCTCAAATTTCTTGAAATCGGTCCCGTTGCCGGCTGGTCGTGGGTTTGGGTGTTGTCGCCTTTGGCCGGGGCTGTGGCCTGGTGGGCTTGGGCCGATGCCACGGGCTATACCCAGCGCAAGGCGATGGACAAATTGGACGAGCGCAAAGAAGAGCGTCGACGCAAGGTCATGGCGGCGCTGGGGACCGACAAGACCAAACGTTGACCCCAAAACACCAGGTTCCTCAGTGGCGCGGCTGACTATTCAAAACGGTCCAAGACCGCGCCGGAGCTGGCTGAGCTGGCACTGAAGGCAAATTTGGCCAAAACGCCGCGGGTGTAGCGGGGCGCTGGCCGCACCCAGGCGGCCTTGCGGCGGGCGATCTCCTCGGCGGGCACGTTCAGCTGCAGCAGCAACTGGTGCGCGTCCACGGTGATGGAGTCCCCCTCTTGCACCAGGGCGATGGTGCCGCCCTCGTAGGCCTCCGGGGCCACGTGGCCGACCACCATGCCCCAGGTGCCCCCGCTGAAGCGGCCATCGGTGATCAGACCGACCGACTCCCCCAGGCCCTGGCCAATCAATGCGCCCGTGGGCGCCAGCATCTCCGGCATGCCCGGGCCGCCCTTGGGGCCGAGGTAGCGCAGCACCATCACATCGCCGGCTTGGATCTTGCCCGCCATGATGGCGGCCAGCGCCGACTGCTCGTCGTCGAACACCCGCGCCGGGCCGGTGATGACCGGGTTCTTCAGCCCGGTGATCTTGGCCACGCAGCCTTCGGGCGAGAGATTGCCCTTCAGGATGGCCAAGTGGCCTTCGGCGTAGATCGGCTGGCTGACGGGCCGGATGACGTCTTGATCGGCGCGCAGATCGGGCACCTCGGCCAGGTTCTCGGCCACGGTCTTGCCGGTGATGGTGAGGCAGTCGCCATGCAGCAGCCCGTGCTTCAGCAATTCCTTCATCACGGCCGGAATGCCCCCCGCGCGGTGCAGGTCGATGGCCAGGTACTTGCCGCTGGGCTTGAGATCACAGAGGACGGGCGTGCGGCGGCGCACGCGCTCGAAGTCATCAATCGTCCACTCCACCCCGGCCGCATGGGCAATTGCCAAGTAGTGCAGCACGGCATTGGTGGAGCCCCCGGTGGCCATGATGACGGCCACAGCGTTCTCGATGGCCTCTTTCGTCACGATGTCCTTGGGCTTCAGATCGGCCTTCACGGCCTCGACCAGGATCGCAGCGGCCTTTTTGACGTTCTCCACCACCTCGTCCTCCACATTGGCC
This sequence comes from Inhella gelatinilytica, assembly GCF_016093295.1. Lineage (GTDB taxonomy): Bacteria > Pseudomonadota > Gammaproteobacteria > Burkholderiales > Burkholderiaceae_C > Inhella > Inhella gelatinilytica. The sequence continues at coordinate 102,538 of NZ_JAEDAL010000003.1, forward strand.
ATGGTGGAGGAGTAGGGCAGGCTGACGCCCAGCGCCTCGAAGGACGAGCTCATGGTGTTGGCGGTGTACATGCCGCCGCAGGAGCCGCTGCCGGGGATGGCGCGCTTCTCGATCTGGCAAAAGTCCTCTTCGCTCATCTTCCCGGCACTGAACTGGCCCACGGCCTCGAAGACCGAGACGATGTTCAGGTCCTGGCCCTTGTACTTGCCGGGCAGGATGGTGCCGCCATACACATACAGCGAGGGCACATTGGCGCGCAGCATGCCCATCAGGCCGCCGGGCATGTTCTTGTCGCAGCCGCCAATCACCAGCACGCCGTCCATCCACTGGCCGCCCACGCAGGTTTCCACGCAGTCGGCAATCACCTCGCGGCTGACCAGCGAGTACTTCATGCCCTCGGTGCCCATGGCCATGCCGTCGCTGATGGTGGGGGTGCCGAAGACCTGCGGGTTGGCGCCGGCTTCTTTCAGGCCGATCACCGCCGCGTCGGCCAGCTTCTGCAGGCCGGAGTTGCAGGGCGTGATGGTGGAGTGGCCGTTGGCCACGCCGATCATGGGCTTGCCGAAGTCGCCCTCCTGGTAGCCCATGCCGTAGTACATGGAACGGTTGGGCGCGCGGGCGACGCCCTCGGTGATGTTCTTGGAGCGGCGGTTGACGTTGGACATGGCGGGCGGTCCTGTTGGAATGACACTGGGTGTCAGTATTCCGATCTCAATTGATTCGATCAAGATCGTAAATGTTGATATATTGATTCCAGTATGGAATCAATAGACGTCGCCAGCGCCCGACTGTTTTTGACTTTGGCCGAAGAGCTGCACTTTGGCCGAACGGCGGAGCGGCTGGGCTGGCGGCAGCCCCAGGTCTCCAAAGTTCTGCAATCGCTCGAACACCAGGTTGGTGTGCGTTTGGTGGCGCGCAGCAGTCGCCGGGTGACCTTGACCGAAGCTGGAGATGCGCTGCTGGAGCCGCTGCGCTCGTGGTTGACCCAGGGCGAAGGCCTGGCCGACATCGCCAAAGCGGCCGCCTTGGGGCTTCGTGGCCAACTCCGTGTGGGGCTGGTCTCGCCGGCCGGGTTTGGCTTACTGCCCCAGTGGCTTCGACACTTCAAGTCAGCGACGCCGGAAGTTGAGTTGATTTTGCGCGAGGCCACACTGGACATTCAGGCCGAGGCGCTGCGCAGCGGAACGATGGATTTGGGCTGTGTCTTGATGCCGCAGGGCGCGTCTCCCGCGGGCTTGTCAGGGCGACTCGTCGCCGTCGAGCCCATGATGCTGGCGCTGTCTCAGCCGGCCATGATCCGCTTGGGGCCCACGCCCTCGCTGGAGGCTTTGTTACAGGAGCCGCTGGTCCTGTTTCCCCGGGAGATCGCGCCAGAGCTTCACGATGCGGTGGTGGACTTCTATCACCGTCAGGGTCACGAGCCGCGCTTGGTTCAGCGGGCGGTCCAAATGGCCACATTGATTCATTTGGTGTCGGCTGACTTTGGTGTGGCCTGGGTGCCGGCCTCGATGAGAGCCCTGCAGCGCGAGGGCGTGGTGTACGTCCCGGCGCCCGCGCAGGCCCCGAGCTGTGAGACTTGGATGGTTTGGCAAGCCCCGGCCCGGGCGGTGGTCCAGCGCTTCATGGCCTCGCTCCCGGTGGAGGGCGCCGGGGCCGTGGTGGCCGCCTGAGGTCAACGTCACAATCGTCGGAGCGTTGGGAATCAATGACGAGAACAGGGGCGTGGGCGTGCGACAAGTGATCAGCGCAGTGGTGGTGCTCGGGTTCAGCGCGGTCGCAGGAGCGGGGCCCTTCCAGGATCCCCTCCTGGCCCAAGCCTATGACACCGGGCGGATGCCGGAACTGGCGCGCTTGGCGGCGACTCAAGACACACCGGAACGCTTGGCGGCCTACGGTTACGCCCTGGCGCTGCCCAATGATGGCCGTTCGCTCGGCCTGGCCTTGGAGGCGACGGAGCGCTGCATTCGCCAGCACCCATCGGCCTGGATTTGCCACTGGACGCATGGACACGCGCTGGGTGTGAAGGCCTTGCGCGGGGGATGGATGCGCGGGCTCAGTGTGCTCAAGCCCTTGCGGGAGAGCTTGGAGCGTGCCGTGGCCTTGAAGCCGGACAGTTTCGATGCCCGCAGCCGGCTGCAGCAGTATTTTTTGCTGGTGCCTTCGGTGGCGGGGGGCGGGGTGGATCGTGCCCGGGCGCTGGAGAACGAGCCCGCTTTGACCCCTTCCCAGCAGCGCTTGTTGAAAGCGCGCGTGGCGGCCAAAGAAAAACGGTGGGATGCCGCCGAAGCCGCATTGGATGGGCTGCACCGAGTCGGTGATCGCGCGTTCTTGAATGAGGTCTTGGATGCGTGGTCGCTGTTGCTGCACCATTGGCTGAAATCGGATGCCTACGCTGCGGCGCGGGTGCGACTGCAACCGCTGCAGCGGGATTTGCCGGAGCTTGCGTGGCCGGCGTACGCCTTGGGCCGCATTGAAGCCGACGCCAAAAACCATGAGGAGGCCCTGCGGCACTACGTGCGGGCGAGCGGACTTTCGGGGGCAGCCGAGTTGCCGCTGGATCATCGGATGGGGCTGTCTTACGAGGCGCTGGGTCACCTCGATGCTGCGCGCCGGCATTTGGAGCGATTCGTGCAGGATCCCCACGCGACGCCCAATGCCATGGAGGACGCGCGAAAGCACCTCAAGCAATTGGGCTCGTCCTGAAGGCGCGGCGGGGGCGCTCTCCTACACTCGCCCCCTTCCCCCTAAGAGCTTTCTTCCCATGTGGATTCATCCGCAATTTGACCCCGTGGCGCTGCGCGTGGGCCCGCTGGCCATCCACTGGTACGGAATCAGCTATCTCATCGCGTTTGGGCTGTTCTTCTTTCTCTTGCGGCGCCGCATGGCGAGCCAAGGGGAGGGCGTTTGGCAAGCCCGAGACGCGGATGACGTGCTGTTTTTCGGCGTCCTCGGGGTGGTGCTGGGGGGGCGACTCGGCTACGTGTTGTTCTACAAGCCCGATTACTACCTCACCCACCCACTGGAAATTTTTGCGGTCTGGCAAGGGGGCATGTCCTTCCACGGCGGGCTACTCGGTGTGATCGCGGCTTTGGCGTGGTTTGCCCGTTCGCGCCGCCATTCGTTCTTTGCGGTAACCGACGTGGTGGCCCCCTGCGTGCCCATCGGCATTGCCGTCGTCCGCGTACTGGGGAACTTCGTGAATGGGGAGCTGTGGGGACGATTGGCGTCGCCCACGTTGCCGTGGGGCATGGTGTTTCCGCAGTCCGGTAGCGCCGAACCTCGCCATCCCTCCCAAATCTATCAAGCGCTGGGCGAAGGGCTGCTGCTCTTTGTTGTGCTGTGGTGGCTGGCCAGGCGGCCGCGAGCGACCGGTGTCGTGAGCGGCTTCTTCTTGGTGGGCTACGGGGCCTTTCGATTCGTGGCGGAGTACTTCCGCGAACCTGACGCCTTCTTGGGCTTGCGGTGGCTGCAACTCAGTCAGGGGCAATGGCTGTGCGTGCCCATGATCCTGTTTGGGCTGTTTTTGGTGTTGCGCAAGCCCGCGGGGGAACGGTTGTGAGGCAGGTTTTTTTCGATACCGAAACCACAGGTTTGGAGGCCGAGGGGGGCGACCGCTTGGTGGAAATCGGCTGTGTGGAGATGGTGAATCGTCAGCTGACGGGGCGCCACCTACACGTCTACTTGAACCCGGAGCGTGAGGTTCCGGAAGAAGCGTTTCGTGTGCACGGCTTGTCCACCGCATTCTTGGCTGATAAGCCCAAGTTTGCGGAAAGGGCGGAGGAGGTGCTCGGTTTCTTGGCCGGGGCTCAGTTGGTGGCTCACAACGCCGCCTTTGACATCGGGTTTATGAATGCGGAATTGCGTCGCGTGGGGCGTCCGCCGTTGATCGAATCCGTGGCCAGCGTGCTGGACACTTGGCAGTTGGCCAAAGAGCTCTACCCCGGCAAAGCCAATTCGTTGGACGCCCTATGCCGGCGTCTGGAGGTGGACAACAGCGGCCGAACCTTTCACGGAGCGTTGCTGGATGCAGAACTCCTGGCCGAGGTCTATGTTCGACTCACGCGCGGTCAGCACAGCCTCTTGGGCGATGACGGCGGAAGTGCCGGCGGCGCGCAAGAGGACGACTTGGAACCCTTTGATTTCTCGGCTTTGGCCTTGCCGGTGTTGGGTGCGACAGAGACCGAACGGCTTGTGCACGAAGCGGTGCTCAAGGGCTTGGATAAAGAGAGCGGCAATCAAACGATTTGGCGCGCGCTGTTCGAAACCGAAAAACCCATGGCATAATCACAAGCTTTCCCGGATTCGGCAGGCAGTTGCTGGAGTCGGGCGGTTAGCTCAGCGGTAGAGCACTGCCTTCACACGGCAGGGGTCGCAGGTTCGAACCCTGCACCGCCCACCAAATAAAACCTTTGAAATCAAAGGCTTACTGCGAGTCGGATCTGAGGCGAATAGGGAAGTGGGCCAAAAGTGGTCCAAAACGGGTTCCGAACCCGTAAAAAATCGGGCGGTTAGCTCAGGGGTAGAGCACTACCTTCACACGGTAGGGGTCGCAGGTTCGAAACCTGCACCGCCCACCAAAGACCCAGCACAGACCCGGCCTTGAGCCGGGTTTGTCGTTTCTGGGCGAGCTAGGTTCGGTGAGCACGGCGGTAATAAACGCCAACCCATGCGGGGTTGGAAATTGTCGATCTGGGCGGCTCTGCGTGCCCGCCTTGAGCATGATCATGGAGGACCCGTGCGCGCCGTGCGGCCGAGTCGGCAGGCAGACACGCCGGCTGGCGCTTTGATTGTTTTCAAGCAGGCGATTTTTTCCGCGCGTGGGGAACCTCGCGGTCTGGAGTGCCAGCACGCCCAAGGATGACATGCCCCCACGGGGCACAGCCGGACCAGCAGCCCCACCAGATCGCGCCAGGATCGGCCGCCGCCTCTTGCCTATGCTGGGGGTGCCTCGCACGCGCACGCGCACGACACGCTGTGGCGCGTTTTCCGGGTTTGCGATGAAGCGGCACTCACCCTGCCGTCTTGTGGACGGGCCTGCAGACTTTTCAGCCCCCCGCCGTTTGGGGCGCCCACCCCTGGAGCCTGGAAAGCAACAACCGGTCGCTGTGCTCCCAATAGATGGCAGTTCTATAGAGCACTCCACCGCATGGAGCAGGCGCCGTTAGAAAAACGGCGGAATAGCGCCAGCAGGTGGAGTAGTGGCCGGCTCCCCTACTCCACCGCGTGGCGCTATGCGGCTTTTGCTACTCCATGGCGCGGAGTAAGGCCCGCGTTATGGGCTGGCAGCGGCACCAGTGCAGCCGGCCCGGTGAAGCGGTAGGCACCACGCCGGAAGGCCGCCTTGGTGCAGTCGTGCTTCGGGCTCGGGTTGAACTCCCGCCACGTCAGCGCGTACAGGCCACACACATTGGGGCGCCGGCCCTTGCGGGCTTCAAACAGAAAGCCGGCCTCGATCAGCTCCTGCTTGGCCTTGTTCAAGGTGGTCTCACTGCGCCAGCCGCGCGGCTTCATCAGCTTCCAGGCGCACGACAGATCGCCGTTGTTGTCGCCCCGGTACTGGACGGCCACATCCAACAGCAGCACCTTGGCGTGCGGCGACAGGGCAATGAAGGCGTGGTGATTCAGCATCTCGTGCGGCAGGCCGAGAAACTGGCCGCCCAGCTTCTCGCCCTTGTAGCGGTTGCGCGCCGCCACGCCTCAGCCCTCAGCCAGTCGCAGCAGGTTGCAGTACAGGCCCCACTGCTCGGCACGCGTCATGTCCGCTAGATCATGCGCAGCGCCCACCAGAGGAAACCTGAGAAGCAGCGCGTACAGCATCACCAGCAAATCGTCGGAGGCACTCATGGCGTGGCCTCCAGGGCGGGCGCATTGGCGGCTTCTACGTGGGCCAGCAGGTACACGCCCACGCGGTGCAGCTCGCCGGCCTCGGTGGGCGCATCGGTCCACAGCGTCAGGATGTTGTGGCCCTCGTCGCGCAGCTCCTTCACGCGGCCGGCCGGGTGCAGGATGTCCAGCAGGGTGCGGGCTTCGAGGGTGGAGATGGCGAAACCCATGCGCAGTGCGGCCAAAAGCAGATCGCGCTGCGTGGCGGCATCGGTGCCAATAAACTGCGGGGCGCAATGCTTTGATGGCCGCTTCCTTCTCGGGGGTGGTCTTTTTTTTGTCCACGGTGCGCCCCCCTTACTGGCCCTGGGCCTGTAGCCAAGCCTGAATTTCACTAGCCCTAAACCGCACGGCGCGTTTGCTGAGGTGGATTGGCTTGAACTCGCCGGTTTTGATGCGGGCGTAAACCGAGGTCTTGCCTAAACCCGTCAGAGCCTGGACTGTGGGGAGCTTGAGAAGGGCGTCGGCTATTTGGGCCGCGTGCAAGGGTTGCGGGGTGCGGGTCTTGGCGTCGTTTGCCATGGTTTGTTCCTCGAATCGTTGGAAAACCATGCGACGGACAGGCTGCCCCAAGCCCCAGGTCATTTGACCGGGCGGCAAAACCGCACCACGACAAAAAAGCGGTGCAGTCGGTGTAACCTTGCAATGTCGTCCGTCCAAGTTCGACATTGCGCGTCCATCGCGTCGAGGGGCTTTCCGTTTGGCGACGGTTGGCCCCTCACCTTTTTGCCCTGCCGATTTACTGCACCATCTTGTGGGTCTCTCCACGTACATGACGCTGTAAGTCGTATTGGCGATCCAATTATGGTGACGTCGGTAGATCGCGGAAGCCCCATTGCGTCCTAGGTTGCTTGTTGTCGCGCTGCAGCCCTAGGGGCGGCTGGATCTTTCGAGGTAGAGAAAGAGATGTTCTCCAGCCTGTTTTCCGTGGAGCTTATGAAGGGGGACGTCATGCGCTCTCCCGGGGCGGGCCAAGTCTGCTAGAGGGCGGCGGGGCGCCAGCCCGTCAAGGAAACGGGTTTTCGGGGATCAGCCTAGGCGCGGCGAAAACGAAGTGTCAGAGCGCCAGCCGCTCCAAGGCCTGGGCCGCATGGTCGGCGCGCAAGTGGCCGTAGTGCCGCTCGATCATGGCCACGCTGGTTCCAGCAAGCTGCGCCACGGTCAACAAGTCCAGCCCGCCAGTCACAAGGTCGGTAATCGCGCTGTGACGCAGCGTGTAGGCCACGGTTTCAGGTGGCAGGCCTGCGGCGGCGGCGGCGGCCTTGATGGGGCCTTTCCAGCCGTCCTTTGACCAAGGCTTGCCATCGGCCCGGGCGAACAGTGGCGCCGCTGGCAGCTTGTTGCGAGCCTGCGCCCGGAAGAAATCGGCCGTGGCCTCGGGCAGCTTGATGCGGCGATCTTGCCCGGCCTTGTCATGGCCCACCGTCAGCACGCCAAGCCGACTGTCCAGCGACGCCACCGTGAGCGCCCCTAGCGCACCGGGGCGCAGGGGAACAAGGGCCAGGGCGCGAAGCAGGGGCGCGACGTCAGAAGGGGCGGCCTCCACCAATCGGCGCCGCTGCTCTCGGTCGAGGTAAAGCGTGCGGCGACCATCGGCGCGCTTGATCGAGCGCAGTGCCACGCGCCAGGCCGCGTCGCTGGTGACAAACCGGGCATCGAGCGCATGGTTCAACAGGGCCCGCAGCGCCGACATGTCGCGGTTTACGGAAGAGGGCGCGCGGGCGCGGCTTTCTTGTTGCTCGCTTGCGGCGTAGGGATTGACGACCACGGGCGCGGCGGCGAGCGCCGCCCGCCATGCTTTCACCTTGGCCTCTGTGAGCTTGGAAAGGGGCAGGGCGGCGAGCTTGGATGACAACACCCACCGCGTCAGGCGGGCGCTCAAGTCGGCGGCTTGGCGCTCACCTTTTTCGCTGCGAACGTGCGCGACGTAGGCTTCACACGCGGCCTTGACCGTGATGGTTTCCGAGGTGCCGCCGCGTCCTTTATGTTCGAACCAGGCTTCGGCGGCCTTCTTGGCGGCGGAATAGCGGTCGTTCGGCAGCAACTCGCCAAACTCGCCCAGCGACTTTTTCGGGCGCTCACCCGATTCCGCATCGCTGTAGCGCGCCATCCAAGTTCCGGTCGATTGCGCGGTGAGCTTGCGAAAGCCCAACATGCAGCCGCGATCCAGCCGCTGCCAGTAGGGTGCGTTCCTGGGTTTGAGCTTCTCGCGGTCCGAAACCTTGTCGAGCCGAATTGCCATGCTGATTCCCCCAGGTGGGCCAAGTGGGCCAAAAGTGGGCCAAAACGATGGGCAATTCTACGAACGATTGCGAACAATCTTCATAGGGGAACGTTGTTCGGGAAGGTCCGAAAAAGTGCTGTTTCCCAGCCTTCACACGGCAGGGGTCGCAGGTTCGAACCCTGCACCGCCCACCAAATCAAAGCCCCTCTGCAGTCCGCAGCGGGGCTTTTTTGTTTTTGCCCCTGCGCTCCGACAGGGGCAACCCCGGTCCGTCAATGCGGATGTAATCCCGCATCCACTGAATGGGGACTGCGGCCTGATAGAGGCTCAGCACCGTGCCATCCTGAACGCTAAGGGTGATGGCGGCGGCCAGCGCCTCGCGCATGTCACGGGGCAATCGCTCGCGGGATAAATACACCCCAATTTGAGCCTGGGGCAGTCCCAGCAAGGGGTTTTGCTCAAAGTCTTCAAGGGACCATTCGCGTTTGCCCTGGCCCTCCTGAAGGATGGACAGAAACAAGCTGGGGGGAATCAAGCTGTAGTCGGCCAGTCCATTGCGCAAGCGCTCGATGATCCGTTCGGTATCGGCCACGTACTGAACGCGCCCTTGCGCCTCCAGTTGCGTGATCAGCGTCTCGTATTCATCGCCCCAGCTATAGCCTCGCAGCACCACGACCTTGCCGCGGTCTTTGAGGAGTGCATCGACAGAAGGCAGGTCGATGTTCCGCTGGCGCAAACTGACCAGCATGGTGAGGGAGCGAACGACCGGCACGAACTGCCCCTTGCCATCCCGTTCGGTGGTCCGGGTCGCTGGCGCCAAGACGTCAGCCGCCGCCTCGGCCAAAAACATGCGGGCCACACGAGCGCGGGGGACGATGGGGAAATCAATCGCGCAACCCACTTGGGTGGCCGCCAACTTGAGGACGGTCGGAAATACGCCGGATACCTGGTGGCCCTGGACGGTGACGGCAACGCCGGCGTGGGCCACCGGGACGTGCAAGGGCTGATCGCAGCCGGCATGCACCGCGGACCACCCAGTCAGGGCAAAGCCGAGACTGGCTTGGAGCAGATTAGCGCGCATGGCGGTCTTGGGTCACACGTTGCCACTGTCCCTGGACCAGTACTTCGTGAGGCAGGAAGCGGGCTTTGTAGTCCATCTTGGGGCTGTGCTCGATCCAGTAACCCAGGTACAGGAAGGGTAGGCGGAGCTGCCGGGCTTGCTCCAACTGCCACAGCACGGCGTAGGTGCCGTAACTGCAGTGTTCCTCGGGCTCGTAGAAGGTGTAAACGGCAGAAAGGCCATCGGCCAGCATGTCCAGGATGGCCACCATCTTCAGGACCCCGTTTGCTCTGAACTCCACCAAACGGGAGTTCACGCGGGTTTGCAGCAGGAATTCGGTGTACTGATTCACGCTGTCATGGTCCATGCCCCCACCGGCATGGCGCGCGGCTTGGTAGCGCAAATAGAGCGCGTAGTGCTCTTCGCTGTACCCCAAGCGCATCACACGGGCAGTCAGTTGCGCGTGCTGTTTCCAGGCTCGTTTATGGCTGCGGCTTGGGTTAAATGCTGCCACCGGCACCCGCAGTGGCGTACAGGCTTGGCAGCGGTCGCACAGGGGGCGGTAGGTGAAAAGCCCCGAGCGCCGAAAGCCTTGGGCAACCAACTGACTGTAGGCATCGCTGTGAATGAGGTGGCCAGGCGTGGCCACTTGGGAGCGCGCCAAGCGATCCGGCAAATAACTGCAGGCGTACGGAGCAGTCACATAGAACTGCACCTGGGTAAAGGGCAAATCCTTGAGTTGACTCACGGCGTGGGCATCACCTGGGACCAAGCCGAGGGATCATAGGCCCAGGGGTCGAGCTCGGGGGCGGCGGTGGCCCGGTGGATGTGGTGCAAGAACGCTTCCAGCGGTACCGGGGCCGCACCCATGTGCGCCAGGTGCGCGGTGGCTTGCTGGCAATCGATCCACTCGATGCCGTCCCGCCGGCACAAGGCCACCAAATAACTGAGTGCCAATTTGGATGCGTCGGGGGCGTTGGAAAACATCGATTCGCCGAAGAACATGCGCCCAATGCGCAAACCGTACAGGCCGCCGATCCGCTGCCCGCCCCGCCAGGTTTCAACGGACTGCAGCACTCCACGACGTGCCAACTCGGTATAAGCATGCTGCATGGCCGGGACAATCCAGGTTCCGGACTGGCCGGCGCGAGGCGCCCTGGCGCAATCTTGCAGGGTTCCGACGGGGTCGGCATTCACTCGGAGTTGGCACTGGGGGTTGTGAAGAAAAGCTTGCAAGGTCTTCCTCAGAGAGCGGTGCAGCTTGAAATCACGCGTTTTGAGGACCATGCGGGGGTTGAGGCACCACCACAGAATGGGCTGGTTCTCGCCGAACCAGGGAAAGATGCCTTGCCGGTACGCGGCAAGGAGGCGTTCGGGGCGCAGGTCGCCTCCAATGGCGAGCAGGCCCGGTGCATCGGTTTCCGGCCCCAGCGCGGAGCGAGGGTCGGGAAAAGACAGGGAATTCGGGTCTAGCTGGACAATCACGCTTTCATTGTGGAGGTTGGGGGCGGTGATGGTGGTTTACGGAATTCCCAATTGCGACACGGTCAAGAAGGCGCGCGCCTGGCTGGTGGCCGCCGGCTACGCCCCCCAGTTTGTGGACTTCAAGAAACAAGCGCCGACGGTGGCGCAGTTGAAGGCGTGGGCCGATCAAGTGGGGTGGGAACGCTTGCTCAACCGCGCGGGCACCACGTGGCGCAAGTTGGACGAGGCGACCCAGGGGCTGGCGCACGATGCGGCGGGTGCCATTGGCTTGATGGCCACCCACAGCAGTTTGATCAAGCGCCCGGTTGTCGATTGGGGTGGGGGCCGCTTGACCGTGGGTTTTCAGCCTGCGGTATATGAAACGATGGCGAAAGGCGGTTGATGTTCACGGGCATAGTTCAAGGGGTGGCCACGGTCGTGGGTTTGGAGCGGCGCCCAGGTCTCTCAACCCTGACTTTCGAGCTTCCCGCGGCGTTTGACGACGGGCTCGCGATCGGGGCGAGTGTGGCTTGCGACGGCGTGTGTCTCACGGTGACCGAGCGGCCCGCAGCCAATCGCGCCTCGTTTGATGTTATGGGCCAAACCCTGGCGTTGACCACGCTGGGTGGATGGGAGGTGGGCTCGCGTCTGAATGTAGAGCGGGCGGCCAAAGAGGGGGCAGAGATTGGCGGCCACCCACTGTCGGGTCACGTGGATGTGACCGCGACGGTGAGCGAGGTTCGGCGCCCGGACAACAACCATGTGCTGCGGCTGGCCGTGCCGGCTCCGTGGATGCGCTACATCTTTGCCAAGGGGTACGTGGGCGTCAACGGTTGCAGCTTGACCGTGGCGACGCTGGAGCGGCGTCCGGATGGTTCAGGTTGGTTTGAGGTCTGGCTGATTCCGGAAACTTTGCGCATGACAACCTTCGGCCAGAAAGGCGAGGGCGCTGCGGTGCATCTGGAAATCGACCGGGCGACCCAGGTGGTGGTGGACACCGTGCGGGAGGCCCTGAGCGAACAGCTGGGGCCACTCTTGCCGGTGCTGGAGCGATTGGCTGGTCAACAGGGAATTGACCTGACGGAGTTACCGAAAGCCTTGATCCGGTCCTGAATCACAGCGGCCCGTCGTCCCGCTGCAGCGGGGCGACCAGGGGCAGCGTCATCACCAGTCGCGTGCCTTGGCCCTTGTGGGTATGCAGGCCAATATGGCCGCCCAGCGCCGTGGTGACCAGGTTGTGCACGATGTGCATGCCCAGGCCGGTTCCACCTTGCCCCAGCTTGGTGGTGAAGAAGGGTTCAAACACGCGCTTGGCCGTGTCCGGGGACATGCCGTGCCCATCGTCCTCGTAAGTCAAGGCCACTTCGTCGGTGTTGGCGTGTGCGCTGATCCGGATGAGGCCACCTTCACGCCCCTCAAAACCGTGCTGCAGGCTGTTGTTGATGAGGTTGGTGATGACCTGTTCCAGCGCCCCAGGATTGCTGTCGAGGGTGATGCCCTGGGGGATTTCCAACACCAACTGGTGCGCCCCATTTCGCAACAGGTGGTGCATGGTGGCATCGACCTTGGCGATGCATTCGTCAAGCAGAAACTTGCGGCGACGCATGGAGGTTTGGTCCACTGCCACTTGCTTGAAAGCCGCAATGAGGTTGGCTGCCCGCTCCAAATTGTTTTGAACCAGGTGTGCGGCCTCGCGGGCGAAGGTCAAGAAGTCGTCCAGAACGGAGCGGCGGAGTCCTTGGGCGAGCGCCTTTTCCAGTTCGGCAACCCGGTCAATGAAGGTGGACGCCGCCATGACGCTGTTGCCAATCGGGGTGTTCAACTCGTGAGCGACGCCCGCAACCAGGTGCCCAAGTGCGGCCAGTTTTTCGGTCTGAACCAATTGGCTGATGGCCTGCTCCAGGTGATCTTGGGCCGCCACCAAGGCGGCATTGCGCTCGGCCATGCTGCTGGCGAGCTGATCGTTGGCACGGCGCAGCGCCAGTTCCGTGGACTTCTGTGTGGTGATGTCGGTGTAGGTCGTCACGAAACCCGCAATTTGGTCGTCGAAACGAACGGGTTCACCCTCCACGAGATGGGTTCGCCCATTTGGGCGGGTGCGTTCGAAACGGTGCGGCAAAAACTGGCGGGCCAGTTCCAGGCGCTTTGCGATTTGCTCCGTGGAGTCCCCTGGCCCATAGTCTCCGCGCGCCGCCATGATGGCCAGAAGGTCTTCAAACCGGGCTCCGCGGAAAATGGCCTCGGGGGGGAACTCCAAGACCTCGACAAAGGCTTGGTTCCACAGTTGCAGGACCAGGTCCTGATCGAAGAGGCTGATGCCCTGCGGCAGGTGATTGATGACCTGCGCCACCAGCGCGTCATTGCGGTTGAGTTCGGTCCGCAGCCGCTTCTGTTCGGTGACGTCCACGTAGGTGGTGACGAACCCCCCCTCCGCAATGGGCTCGCCCCGGATTTCAATGACGGTTCCATTGGGGCGCGTCCGGGTGAAGACATGGGCTTCGAACCGCAAGGCGCGTTCCGTGAATCGAGCCAACATGGCTTCCGGGTCGGTCACCGGCCCAAATTCGCCGCGAGCTATGTTGTAGCGCCACAAGTCCGGCAGCGAGACGGGCCGCTCGAACATGTCAGACGGCAAGTCCAGCAACTCCACCATGCGCTGGTTCCAGAGGACCATGCGAAGGTGGCGATCCATGACCGAGACGCCACCGGGAAAGTGGTCGCACAAGGTCCGCAGCATTCGCGCCGCTTGGGGAAAGCAGTCTTCGCAATCAGCGGGCAGGTGGGTGGCGTCCACGAATCAAGGGCTCAAACCGAGGGACTCCATATTCGCAGCGAATGAGCCTGAATAGAAGCCCAAACAACTCAGGGCTTCCCTAGGGAAGCCCTGAGTGGAGAGCCAACGCCCCCCGGGGGGGGCCTTAGTCTCAGGCGGCCAGCAGTTGGCGCAACACGAACGGCAAGATGCCGCCGTGGAAGTAGTAGTCCACCTCAATGGCGGTGTCGATCCGCAGCGTCAGTTTGACTTCCTGCTTGCTGCCATCGGCACGGGTAATGACCAACTTGGCGTCGCCCTGGGGCTTGATCTCCTTGGCCAGCTCGATGTCGATGGTTTCGTCCCCCTTCAGGCCCAGGCTCTCCCAGCTGTCACCGGTCTTGAACTGCAGGGGCAGCACGCCCATGCCGATCAGGTTGGAGCGGTGGATGCGCTCGAAGCTCTTGGCGACGACCGCCTTGATGCCCAAGAGTTGCGTGCCTTTGGCGGCCCAGTCGCGGCTCGAACCCGTGCCGTACTCCTCGCCCGCGAAGATCACGGTCGGCGTGCCTTCGGCGATGTACTGCATGGCGGCGTCGTAGATGGCCATCTTGTTGCCACCCTTGAGGGTGTAACCGCCTTCTTCACGGCTGCCGTCCGCCTTGGCGGGCAGCATCAGGTTTTTGACGCGCACGTTGGCAAAGGTGCCGCGCATCATCACGTCGTGATTGCCGCGGCGCGCGCCATAGCTGTTGAAGTCGGCCTTCTGAACCCCGTTCTCCAGCAGGAACTTGCCTGCTGGCGTGGTTTCTTTGAACGAACCGGCCGGGCTGATGTGGTCGGTGGTGATGGAGTCGCCAAACAGGGCCATAACCTTGGCGGCTTGAACGCCCGTCGTGACGGCCTTGGGCACCATCTCGAAGTCACCAAAGAACGGTGGCTCGGCGATGTAGGTGCTCTTGGGCCAGTTGTAGACCTGACCCTTGACGCCCTTGACGGCGTCCCACAGCTTGCCCGGCTTGTTCTTGACCTTGTCGTAGTTTTCCTTGAACGCCTTGGCGTTCATGGCGTGCTTCATCAGCTTGTAGACCTCGTCGCTGGTCGGCCAGATGTCGCCCAGGAACACATCCTTGCCCTTCTTGCCCTTGCCCACGGGTTCCTTCATCAGGTCCTTGGTGACGTTGCCGGCAATGGCGTAGGCCACCACCAGCGGCGGGCTGGCCAGGAAGTTGGCCTTCAGGTTCGGGTGGATGCGGGCCTCGAAGTTGCGGTTGCCGCTGAGCACCGCGGCGCAGACCAGGTCGTTGTCCTGGATTACCTTGTTCAGCTCGGGCGTCAGGTCACCGGCGTTGCCGATACAGGTCGTGCAACCGTAGGCGGCGACGTTGAAGCCGAGTTTCTCGAGGTAACGCAGCAGGCCGGCCTTTTCCAGGTACTCAGTCACGATGCGCGAGCCGGGGGCCAGCGAGGTCTTGATGTGCGGCTGCACCTTCAGGCCCGCTTCCACGGCCTTCTTGGCCAGCAGGCCAGCGGCCAGCAGCACGCCCGGGTTGCTGGTGTTGGTGCAGGACGTGATGGCGGCAATGAGCACGTCGCCGTTCTTCACATCCACGCCGTTGTCGGCCTTGAAGGTCTTGGCGAGCTTGTCGGCGGGCTGGTTGAAGCCGTTCTCGGCCACCGGCTTGCTGAACAGCTCGCTGAAGGTGCCGGCCAGGTTGGTGATCTCGATGCGGTCCTGCGGGCGCTTCGGGCCGGCCAGGCTGGGGGCCACGGTCGACAGGTCCAGCTTGACGGTGCTGGTGTAGTCGATCTCGCCGGTCTTCGGCACGCCGAACATCTTCTGGGCTTTCCAGTAGGCTTCGAAGGCCTCAATCTCGGCCTTGGTGCGGCCGGTGCCCTTGAAGTACTCGACGGTTTTTTCGTCGACCGGGAAGAAGCCCATGGTGGCGCCGTACTCGGGGGCCATGTTGGCGATGGTGGCGCGATCCGGCAAGGCCAGGGTGCGCGTGCCCTCGCCGAAGAACTCGACGAACTTGCCCACCACCTTGTGCTTGCGCAGGATCTCGGTGACGGTCAGCACCAGGTCGGTGGCGGTCACGCCTTCGCGCAGGGCGCCGGTCAACTCGAAGCCCACCACGTCCGGGGTCAGGAAGTACACGGGCTGGCCCAGCATGCCGGCCTCGGCCTCGATGCCGCCCACGCCCCAGCCGACGACGCCGATGCCGTTGATCATGGTGGTGTGGCTGTCGGTGCCGACCAGGCTATCCGGGTAGTACACGCCGGCCTTGGTCTTGTGCACGCCGCGGGCCAGGTACTCCAGGTTCACCTGATGCACGATGCCGAAGCCCGGGGGCACGACGCCGAAGGTGTCGAAAGCCTGCATGCCCCACTTCATGAATTCGTAGCGCTCGCGGTTGCGCTCGAACTCCAGCTTCATGTTCAGGTCCAGCGCCTTCTTGTTGCCGAAGTGGTCGATCATGACCGAGTGGTCGACGACCAGATCCACCGGAACCAAGGGCTCAATGGCCTTGGGGTTCTTGCCCATCTTGGCGGCCACGTTGCGCATGGCGGCCAGGTCGGCCAGCAGGGGGACGCCGGTGAAGTCTTGCAGCACCACGCGGGCCACAACAAAGGGGATTTCATCGGTCCGCTCGGCGGTGGGCTTCCAATTGGCCAGCTGCTCGACGTGCTCCTTGGTGACCTTTTTGCCGTCGCAGTTGCGCAGCACCGACTCCAGCACGATGCGCATCGACACCGGCATGCGGTTCACGTTGGGGAACAGCTTGGCCAGCTTGGGCAACGAGAACAACTGGCCTTCCTTTCCCGAGGCCGTCTTGAAACTGGCCTGGGTCTTGGCAAAAGGATGGGCAGGGGCGGCGGCTTTCTTACTCATGCGACTCAACCTCACTGGGATTGGCGGAAAACCCCCATTGTGACCGGGCGAACGTTTCGTTTTCCTGACGTGGTTCAACGAATACAGGGTGCCTCCTGTACGAGGCTTCGTCAAAATGAGGGGATGAACCCGGAAACGCCCCTCGACTTGTATTGCCTGTGCGCCGCCTGGTGCGGAACTTGCCGGGGTTACGAACAGGTCTTGCAGGCTGTGGCGGCGCAACGCCCGGGCGTGCGGATCCACTGGGTGGACATTGAAGACCAAGCCGAGCGCGTCGGCGATGTGGATGTGGAAACCTTCCCCACGCTGTTGCTGGCAGAGGCCAAGGTGATCCGCTTCTTTGGACCGGTGCTTCCGCATGAGGCCTCCGTTTTGCAGCTCCTGGACCGGGCACATGATTGGTTGGTTACCGACCCTGAAGCCACTCACTTGCTGACGCGCCTGCGCGCAGCGGATTGACGCACGATGCAGCACCTGATTTTTGTGTACGGCACTCTCAAGCAGGGTTTTCGCAATCACCCTGTCAACCAAGGCGAACGGGTGGCGGGCGAATTCACCACGGTGCAGCCCTTGCCGCTTTACATCGTGGGTCCACGCTACCTACCGTGGCTGGTGAATCAGCCCGGCGAGGGCTACCCGGTCCATGGCGAGTTGTACGAGGTGAACGACGAGGGCTTGGCTCGCATGGATGAACTCGAAGCACTGCACCTGCCCGATTGGTATGTCCGTGAGCCGGTACAGGTCAGGGAGCCGTCGGGGCGTTTGTGGAGTTGCCAGGTTTATTTCGGCTCGGCTTCGCGGTTGCAATTGGACGCCGTGCACGCGGGGCCCTTGCCGGCTTACACCCAAGAGCATGCTGAACAGCGAGTCGCCGCGCTGCGTGGTGCCGGGCTTTTGTAACGCTTGCTGGGGATTTGTTGGCCGAACCGGCAGTTTGGCCGGGCATTTGGATGGGTTTGACCGTCCAATTCGAACCAGACTGGGGAACTCAGACCCCTAACATCGGTTTCCCCGGGTCTTGCCGAGGTTTTGCCGTGCCCAAAGTTGTTCCGCTTCAAAAACCTGCACCCACGCTGGCTGAGCCCGAAGCGTCGCTGGACGCTGCCCGGCGAGGCGCGATGGACCTGCCCGGGCTGATGGGCCGGGCCGGGCAATGGCAAGCCCAAGGACAGCTGGAGGCCGTCGTCGCGCTGTACCAGGCTTGGCTCGAGCACCCGCATCACCCGGCGGCCACGCGAGCGGTGGCGCTCTTCAACTGTGGGACGGTCCTGGGGGCCTTGCAGCGCCATGACGCAGCCATTGAGGCGTACCAACAAGCCTTGGCGCACAAGCCTGACTTTGCCCAGGCCAAGCTCAATCTTGCCCATCAGTTTGAGCATCAACGCCAGTTTGATGCTGCACTCCAGCATTGGAAAGACGTTTTTGAAGCCATCGACCGCTTTGATGGCGTGGGCGTGAGCCCTGTTGACCTGCAGTTGCACGCGTTGAACAACAGTGCACGCCTGCTGGAAACCCTCAGGCGGTATGACGAGTCCGAAGCCTTGATGAAGCGCAGTCTGCTTCTGAAGGCCAGCCAAGGCGATGTGATTCAACACTACGTGCACATTCGTCAAAAGCAGTGCGAGTGGCCGGTTTATCAGCCGGTTGGGGCGGTAACGCCGAATCAGTTGCTGACCTACACCTCCTTGCTGGCCACTTTGAGCGCCAGTGATGACCCCGCCGTGCAGTTGCTCACCGCGCAGCGGTTTGTGTTCGAGCGGGTGGTCAAGTACACCGGCAAGCCATATCACCAACTCCATGGACCGAAGGCACGGGCAGGACGCTTCCGTATCGGCTACCTCAGCGGCGACCTGTGTACCCATGCGGTCGGCCTTCTCACGGCGGAGTTGTACGAGCTGCACGACCGGGCGCAGTTCGAGGTCATCGCCTACGAGTGGAGCCGGGAAGACGGAACCGAGCTTCGCGACCGCATCAAGAAGGGCTTTGACCACCGGGTTAGCCTGCACGCGCTGGACGATGAAGCGGCCGCGCGGCGGATCGCTGCGGATGGGGTTGACGTGCTCGTCGACTTGCAAGGGCTGACCAGCGGGGCCCGGCCCAACATCCTGGCATATCGTCCGGCACCCATCCAGGTGGCGTACCTGGGGCTGCCGGCAACGTCCGCGCTGCCCGGGGTGGATTGGATTTTGGCGGACCGGTATGTGATGCAGCCGGAATACCTTCGGTATTGCAGCGAGCAGCCCATTTACATCCAGCCCTGCTACCAGGTCAGTGATCGCCAGCGCCCCATGGGCGCGCCACCCACCCGAGCGCAGTACCAGTTGCCCGAGGGCGCCTTCGTTTTTGCCAGCTTCAACAACAACCACAAGGTGGGCGAAGACGTGTTCGCGGGGTGGATGCGCATTCTGTTGGGCGTGCCGGGCTCGGTGTTGTGGCTCCTCGCGGACAACCGCTGGGCGGAGGCCAATCTCAAATCCTCGGCCCAGGCTGCGGGGGTGGATCCGAGTCGGCTGATCTTTGCCCCCCGGGTCACACCGCCGGACTACTTGGCCCGCTTTGCCTTGGCGGATTTGGTGCTGGACACCTTCCCGTACAACGCCGGCACCACGGCCAGTGATTGTTTGTGGGCGGGCGCACCGATCTTGACCCGCTCGGGTCGTAGCTACATCAGCCGCATGTGCGGCAGCCTGCTTACCGCCGTCGGACTGCCCGATCTGATCACCGAGACGCAGGCGGACTACGAGCGCTTGGCCATCCAGATTGGGCGCAACCCCGCACGGGCGGCGTCCTACAAGCGCTACTTGCAGGAACGGGGGCGGCAGAGTGCGCTATTTGACATTCCGGCCATCGTGCGCGATATAGAACGTCAATTCATCCATTTGGCTACCCAGGCGCGGGCGGGATTGCCGCTGAGCCCGCTGAATTCGCAGTAAGTCATGAGTCGCAGCCCCGACCCCTTCTTCGACGAGCCCAACCGCCCGCGTGGCGGCCGCTCGCCGTTGCAGGTGGCTCCGGCGTATGCGGCACCACAGGAATCTGCGAAACCCGAGGCGCCGCCCGAGGGGGCGTCGGCGCCAGTGACCGATCCGCTGCTGCAATGTGTGGCGTGGCTGACGGCGCACCACGGCCGGGCGCGGTCGCCCGAGAGCCTGCTCGCGGATGAGCAGGTGGATGGGCAAGTTAGCCCGGATCAGGCCCTGCGCATTCTTCGAGAGAGTGGCTACAACGCCGGACTGCTGCCCAAGCGAATTCCCGACATCAATCCGCTGCTGTTGCCGGCGATTTTGTTGCTGGAGGGGAACGATGCCTGCGTGTTGGTGCGGCCCCTGGAGGGCGAGGGCGAACGCCGCTACGAAGTGGTGTTCCCGGATGGGGATGGCCAACCCGCGGCGGCGACGGCCGCTGAATTGGGGGCGGCCTACAGCGGGTTCGTCTTGGTGGCGACGCCCCGACTGGAGCACGCCACTGAAAGCCGAGCCGATGCGCTGGCCGGAGGCGGCGAGGCCCATTGGTTGTGGGGCACGCTCAAGCGTTTTGTCCCTTACTACCGCTCGGCCATGTTGGCCGCCTTGCTGTCCAACGTCCTCATGCTGGCCATTGGCCTGATTACCGCGGTCATCTTTGACAAGGTATTGCCCACGCAAGCCACTGTGACCTTGTGGACGCTCGCGATTGGGGGGGGCATTGCCCTGGCCTTTGATCTCTGTGCTCGCCAATTGCGCAGTCATTTGCTGGACTTGGCCGGGCGCAAAACTGATCTCATCATTGGATCCAAGCTGTTCCGCCACACCCTGGGCGTTCGCATGGAGCATCGCCCAGAATCCGCGGGCGCCTATGGCTACCAATTGGGGCAAATCGAGGTCATTCGGGACTTCTTTGCGTCCGCCAGTTTGTCGATTTTGACGGACCTACCGTTCATCCTGGTCTACATCGCGATGACCTTTGTGGTGGCGGGTCAGCTGGGATGGGTTCTCGTCCTGGCATTGCCCGTTTTGTTTGGCTTTACGTGGGTCATTCAATCGCGATTGCGCAAAGCCCAGCGAACCCTGCATGGCGAACAAGCCGATTTGCACGGCACGCTGGTGGAGGCGCTCGAAGGGTTGGAGGACCTCAAGACGTCGGGCGCGGCGGGCCGTTTTATTCGGCGCTATGAGACCAGCACCGCTGTGGCGGCGGAAGCCAGTCTGCGCTCCCGCACCATGATTGCCCTATCCAACAACTTGACCATGACCGGGCAGCAACTCATCACCCTGGTGATGCTGGTGTTTGGGGTCTATCTCATTCAGGACAAGGTCTTGACATCCGGGGCGCTCATTGGCGCCGTCATGTTTGCCGGCCGTGCTGTTGCGCCGATATCGAGTTTGGTGATGTTGGGCACGCGCTACCAAAGCGCGAAGGCGTGCATGCAGGCGATCGACCTGCTGATGCAAAAGCCGCAGGAGCGCGATGCCCGGCGCGCCTATGTTCCCCTCAAAGATGTCAAAGGGCGGCTGGCGCTCAATGACGTCGGCTTCAGCTATCCCTTGCCCCAGGGCGTGCAGGGCAACCCGCCCAAGGTGTTAAAGGCCGTTGGCCTGCGGTTCGAGCCGGGCGAGCGGGTTGCGGTGCTGGGGCGGATCGGCTCGGGCAAGAGCACCATCTTGCGTCTTTTGGCGGGGCTCTACCAACCGACCGAAGGGGCGGTTGAATTCGACGGCATCGACTTGCGTCAGGTGGACCCGGCAGAGCTGCGCGCGCGCATGGGCTTTGTGAGCCAGGAGCCACGGCTATTCAACGGCACCCTCAGGGACAACGTCACCATGGGCCGGGCCGACATCGATGCAGCGCGCTTGGTGGACGTGGCTCGGCTAACCGGATTGGATCGGGTGGTCAGCGCCCATCCTCAGGGCTGGGACATGGCGGTTGGGGAAATGGGCGGTTTGCTCAGTGGGGGGCAGCGCCAGTTGGTCGCCCTGGCGCGGGCGTTGGTGCACAAGCCGCAAATTGTGCTGATGGATGAGCCCACCAGCAGCATGGACGCGCAAAGCGAGTTGCAGTTTTTACGCCAGTTGAAAGAGGCCATGGCCGCCAGTTCGGCCACGATGATTGTGGTCACCCACCGCCCAGCGGTGTTGGAACTGGTGCAGCGCATCGTGGTGGTGGATGGTGGTCGTGTGGTGATGGACGGCCCGCGTGATGGCGTTTTGGCGGCGCTGTCGGGGCAGCGCCCGGCCGGCCCTGAGGGTGAGGCGCAGAAAGTTCGAATTCACCCGACCGCACAGCCGGTTGCCAAGTCCTCCACGCTATGAGTGCACTGGGTTCGGGTGAAGGCCAGTTTTTGAGTCCCATGGCGGCCGCGCAGGTGGATGAGCGCTTGCCGCGCGCCACCTGGGCGCTGTATTTGATTGCCGCCGCTGTGGTGGCGTTTGTCGCATGGGCGTCGTTGACACGCGTCGACGAGGTGGCGCGGGCTGATGGCCGCCTCGTGCCGGATGGCCCCACCCAAGTGATTGCGTCCTTGGAGTCTGGCCTGCTGGGGGAGTTGCTGGTCAAAGAAGGGGACTTGGTGGTCAAAGGCCAAGACTTGGTGCGCCTGGACCCCACGCGGGTGGAAGCCGCCCAAAACGAAGGACAGGTTCGCCTGCTGGCCCTCAAGGCGTTGGTGGCGCGGCTGCGTGCGGAAGCTCACGGGAAAGAGCTGCGGTTCCCGCCGGAATTGGCGGAGGCCAAAGCGCAAATTGAGTCTGAGCGCGAGTCCTACACCAGTCGACGGCGTTTGCTGGAAGAAAGCTTGGCGGGCATGTCCAGTTCGCTGTCCCTGGTGCAAAAAGAGTTGACGATGGCCCGCCAGATGGCCGCACAAGGGCTGATGAGCAATGTTGAAGTCATGCGCCTGACGCGGCAGGTCAGTGATTTGCAGCAAGCGCGACAAGAACGGCTGAATCGCTTTCGTCAAGACGCGAGCGGGGAACTGGTGCGGGCGCAAAACGATTTGGCTGCCTTGGAAGAGCAGTTGGTGGTGCGCAGCGACCAGCTCAAACGTACGGTGCTCACCAGTCCGGTCGCGGGGGTGGTCAAGGCCATCAAGAACAACACCGTGGGGGGCGTGGTAACCAGCGGTTCTCCGATCCTGGAAATCGCACCCATGGGGGGGCGGACCCTCATTGAGGCCCGAGTCCGGCCGCGAGACATCGGTTTTGTGGCCGTCGGGCAGAAGGCGGAGATCAAGCTGGCGGGTTACGACGTGAATGTGTACGGTGATTTGCTGGGGCGGGTCGACTACATCGGTCCGGACGCGATGGGCGAGCCGGATCGCGGACCCGATGCCACGTACTACCGGGTGCTGGTGGTTGGCGAGGAAAACCGGCTCAAGCAGGTGAATGGCAAGAACTTGCCGCTCATCCCAGGCATGGGGGCGACCGTGGACATTCGAACGGGCGAACGCTCCGTGCTCAGCTACTTGGTCCGCCCCATGTTGAAGAGCCAAGAAGCCCTTCGAGAGCGCTGAGACCCGGCGGAGCGTGCGGAAAGCCGGGCGAAGCTCCGCTTTTTCCGCGGCTGGTGCGGGGGCGGTTGGTGGTTTGATGCCCCCTGTCTCTTCACGCCCGGATCGACCATGCTGCGCAGCCTGCCCCTCTTCAAACCCGCTCTGATGGTCGGTGCTTTGGTGTTGGCGAGTGCGGGTGTGGATTCCGCGCCGCGAACCCAACGAAAGCAGGCGCAGCCGCTTTCGGCGGCTGCCCAGGCTGAGACGCCAACGCCCACCGTGCGTTGTGGCGATGACGACCGATTGGCGCTCAAGCGCGATCCTGTGAACGGCGCAGACCTGCAGTTTGCGCAGTCGGACCCCCGGGGCTATTTGGTGCAATTGGCGGACCTCGCGGTCGAGCGCAGTCGGCTGGTGGGCATGGCCCAGCTGCTCAGTTTGGCGGCACAAGATGAACTCAAGGAAGCCGAATGGGCCAGTCGGCCGGAAGCCAGCCTCAGCCTGTCGACGGTGGGGGCTTCAACCGGCGTCTCGGGCGGGGCGACGCACAGCCGCGCAGAGGGCCGTGCCACGCTGTCCGTGGCGGGTGTGCTGTGGGACGGTGGCCAGCGACGCCAATTGATCGAGTGGCGGAAACAACTCGTGGAGGCGGCGCAAGCGGCACGTCAGGGGCAGGCGGAGCAGATTGCCCTGCAGACCGTGGCCTTGAGCTTGGACCGCAGCCGCTACACCCTTCAGTTGCAGATCTATCGCCAGTACGTTCGGAAGATGGCTTGCTTGGTCGAGTCGCTCGATGCCATCACCCAATTCGACAAAGGCCGATCCAGTGAGTGGGTGCAGGCCCAGAAACAGCAGCAGCAAGCCGAATTGGCCCTGGCGTCGACGCAGGACTACTTGCAAAGTGTTGAAACGCGATTGAAGCGCTTGGTCGGAGACCCGTTGCCACCGCCGGGCAGCCTGTCTGCCGTGCTGATTCGCGTGCCCGAACTGGCGGCGCTGCAAAAGGATTTGCTGGCGTCACCAGAAGTCGCTCAGTCGACTGCCCAGGCGCTGGCTGCTCAGCGGCAAGCGGACGCACTGGCGGCGGGTCAAGGGCCGCGGTTGAACTGGGTCCTGAACGGCAGCGCGGTGGCGGCCAGGGGCGGGAACAACAGCCACGATGCGGCGGCCGGTTTGCAAGTGACGATTCCGCTTTATCGTCCGTCCGATACACCAGCGCGCGATGCCGCGCGCCGGCGTGCGGAGGCGGTCAACCTGGCCCGTGACGAGTCCCTGGATGCCAAGAACTGGCGATTGATGGAAGTGCACGATGCGGCCTCCAATTCGCTGGATCGAGCGCGTCGCATCGCCGAACTCTTGCGCAGCAGCCAGCAGTTGCGAGGGGCCACGCTGCAGCAGTGGCAACAGTTGGGACGCCGCTCATTGTTTGATGTGATGGGCGCCGAGTCGGACTACTACATGCTGAGGATCCAGCAGATCAATGCCCTGTACGACGCCCAGCAAGCCGTTGCCCTGATGGGTTCCATGGGGCGCGGGGTGGGGGCGCTGTTGCGCTAACCTTGCGCCTTTTGGGCGAAGGGGGAGTGGCGATGCGGGCTTGGGTGCAGTGGGGCCTCGTGCTGGGCATGGTGAGCGGTGCACCGGTGCAGGCGGATTCGTTCACCTCGTCTGCCAGCTCGGCGGGAAGCTCGGCGTCAAACGTGTCCGGCAGTGTGTCGGATTCAGTTGGGATGTCCAGTGACAGCGCCAAGGGCAAAAAACAGGTGGTGGCCGGCCGGTATCAAGTGCAGGCTCTTGAGCCTTGGACCGACGGTCGCGTTCTGGTCCGGCTGCAAGCCCAAGACGAAGACCGCATGTTGACGCTGCGCTTGCCGCCGCAGGCGGTGCAAGCGGGCCAGTTGCGGGCTGGGGCCGTCCTGGACATCGAGGCCCGCTCCTACGGCTGGGCGCTGGCGCGTTCGGTGGGGGAGGCGTTCTTTTTACTGCTCAACGACGCGCGCGAATTGGAAACGAAGGCGCTGTGATCCGAGCGTTGCGACGGGCCCGGCCGAGGCCCATCCGACGCCTCCTTGTCGCCGCCCTGGTCGTGGTGGGCGTCAATGCATCGGCCGGCTCGGCGCCTGGCTGTGTTGCCCCCCCGGAGCGCGACGCGCAGACGCAAGATCGTTTTTTTCAATGGGCCGAACGGGTCCGCCGGGATCTGGATGCAGCGGGCGCAGAAGTCGCGCTGATTGCGCGGGCGGGAATGGACCTGGAACGGTTGGGGGTCCGCTACACGCATGCGGCGCTGGCTTGGCGTGACCACCCTGCCGGCACGTGGGCTGTTCGTCAGTTGTATTTCGACTGCACCGAGCAGAGGCCGCGGCTGTTTGACCAGGGGCTGACGGCCTTCCTGATGGGAGGTGATGGCGTCGATTCCGGTTATCTCTTGGCCCTGCCGTTGCAAGGAGAGCCTGCCCTGGCTCTGCAGCGTTTCGTCCAAGACCGAGATCGAGCGCTGGCTCTCTTGGCCGCCCGCTACCAAGCCAATGCGCGCTTGGCCGACGAAGCCGCGCAAAACTGCAATCAGTGGGTGGCCGAGGTCCTTGCGGCCACGTGGTCCGGTGGCGACGGCGCAGGCCGGACGGTTGCCCACGACTGGATGCGGGCCCAGGGGTGGGAATCCGGCGCCGTGACTTTGCCCAACCGCCTGTGGCTGTGGGCCGCAGCCCTGACGCGGCACTTGGGCTGGACTGGGCAAACGGAATCCGACTTGGCATCCAACCAAATGCGGGTGACCTTGCCTGAGGATTTGGCCCGATGGTGGCGGCACCAGTGGCCCCAGGCATCGCGGTTGGAGTGGTGTTTGGGCGCCGGGGGTATCGGCGTTCACCAGGGGTGGGCGCGAAGTTGGCCCCAGGGGTGCGAGGTGGAGGGCCCTTAATTGCGCCGTGGCTCGGGTGTGCGGGTGGCCAGCAGGATGCCGGTCAGCGCCAACAGGAGCGCGAGGCCATGCAGAGCCGTCGCGTGTTCCCCAAGGTAAAAAATACCGACCGTGGCGCTGCTAACGGGGATCAGAACGGTGAAGACCCCCGCGCGACTGGCAGGGTACCCCTCCAACCCCCGCATCCACAGCCAGACGGAGAACATGCTGGCGGCCAACGCATAAAACGTCAACAGCCCCCAATCCTGGACGGCGACTTGGCGCCACTCAAAGCTCTGGGCTTGCCACAGGGCCAGGGGCGCCATGAGAAGCAGCCCCCACAAGTTGATGAGCGCCGTGATGCGGCGCGGCGAAAGCTTGTCGCCCAGTCGCTTGCCCGAGACCACATACGCCGCTTCACAAAACACAGCCCCCAACAGCAGAAGGTGTCCCCAGATTGAACCCGCGCTGTCAGCACCGGATGAGGGTCGGGCCAAAGCCAACAGGGCGATACCCACCCCGGAACAAAAGATGGCCAGTCGTACGCGGGGGGCGATGCGTTCACGCAACCACAAGGCGCTGAGCACTGCCACCGCGGCCGGAATGAGTGCCATCACCACGCCGGCCGACAAGGCGGAGGTCGCCTTGACGCCCAGCAGCATGCATATAGAAAAACCAAAATTGCCCAGAAAGCTGCACACAAACAACCAGGCGTGATCGACCCTGTTCAGCACTGGCTCCTGCGCAGGCCGACGAATCCAATGCAGCATGGCCAGCGCCGCCAGGCCAAACCGCAGGCCCGCCAACAGAAAGACGGGAAAAACCGCCACCAGGGCTTTGGAGAGCCCCACGTAACTTCCCACCAAGGCCATGCTGGCCGCCAGAAAAAGCCAGGCCGGCATCACGCTGCGGCCCCGCTGCGTTTCAGTGAGGGGTGGAGGAGGGGAAGCAGCTGAACGGCCAAGAGCGCCCCGAGGATCAATCCGCAACCCAACAGGCCCTGCAGATTGAGCCGTTCGCCCAAAAGCCAGTAACCGAAGAGCGCAGCAAAGAGGGTCTCGCTGCTCAAGATGATGGCAGCGTCGCTGGCCTGCGCATGGCGCTGCGCCACGACCTGGGCGGTGAACGCCATGCCCACGCTCAAGAGGCCCGTGAAGGCCACTGCGGGCCACACCTGAAGGACCTGGGTCCAGGTGAACGGCTCGGCAACGAGCGCGTAGCCCAGGCTGAGGACGCCCACCACCGCAAACTGTCCGCAGGCCACGCTGAATGGGGCGTCAAAACGGTTGGCCAAGCGCCCCACCCAGAGGACATGGGCGGCCCAGGGGAGGGTGGAGGCCAGCACCCACAAGTCGCCAGCGTTGAAGCTCAAAGTGTGGGCCCCACTGAGCAAGAAGGCGCCCGCAACACAGGCCAAAGCGCAGGGCCAAACACTCCAGTGCGGGGATTCCTTGAGCCAGATGGCCGCGAGCAGGGGCACCAGGGGCACGTACAACGCGGTCAGAAAACCGGCATTGGTGACCGTGGTGGTCTGAATGCCAATCTGCTGAAAGCCAGCCCCCACTGTCATCAACATGCCCAGGATCACGACCGCCGGGCCCATCGATTTCGTGCGGCTCTCGGGGCGCCGGCGCGGCTGCTCCCACAACGCGAGGGGCAAGACTACGAGGGCACCGAGTAAGAAGCGAACCCCGGTGAAGGCCATGGGCCCCAGGGCCGCCATGCCCTGAGCCTGAAAAACAAAGGCCGAGCCCCAAATGATGGCAACCAAGGTGAGGAGCAAGTCAGCTTGCAGGCGAGTCATGGCAATCGTGAGGGGAAAAATTTATTGGGCCTGAGCTTCCAGGCGTTGCAATTCGTCAGCCGTGAACCCAGCCAACGCGCGGGCGCCCAGATTCAGCGGCTTGCGGGGACGCGGCGCTTGATAACGCGCACACAAGGCGGGGAAGTCGGTTTCGGGGTCCACGCCGTCCCGTTCACAGGCCCAGTGGTACCAGCGATTGCCGATGGCCACATGCCCTATTTCGTCGCGCAGGATGAGGTCCAAGATCTCGACCGCGCGTGCATCCCCCGCCGCGGCGAACTTCCTCTGCAGCGGGGGGGTGGCATCCAAGCCGCGGGCTTCTAAAGTGCGTGGAACCAAGGCCATGCGGGCGCGAAAGTCGTGCGCCGTGCGCTCGCACATCGTCCACAGGCCATCGTGCGCCTCCAGCGCGCCATAGTCGCAGTCCAGGGTTTGCAAGTGTTCACGCAGCAGTTGAAAGTGCTGGCCCTCTTCAGCCGCCACCTGCAACCAATCCGAATAAAACGCGAGCGGTAGCCCGGAAAAACGCTGCACGGCGTCCAGGGCCAAATTGATGGCATTGAATTCAATGTGCGCGATCGCGTGCAGCAGAACGGCGCGACCCGCTGCCAGGTGAGGGCTGCGGCTGCGGATGGCCACATGCGCCACAAGACGCGGGGCGGGCGGTCGGCCGGGAATGGCGTGGGTGGGGACGAGGGATCGCTCAGCATCCAACGTGAGTTGCCCCGCCCGGTATGCCGCCCACAGGTCCTGCACCGCCTGCGCTTTGGTGACCGGATCGGGTTCGCACAAGAGATCCAGTGCACGCTGGCGAAGCTCGACAATCATGGGTTGCGATTATCCCGTGGAGGCTGCAAATGAGCATTTATCGGCTGGGCGAGCATGCCCCCGTTGTTCCCGTGACGGCATGGGTGGCGCCCAATGCCACCGTCGTCGGGCGTGTGACGCTGGGGGCCGACAACTCGGTGTGGTTCGGTGCCGTGCTTCGTGGCGATTCGGATACCTTGACGCTGGGCGACCGGGTCAACGTGCAAGACAACGCGGTGTTGCACGCGGACAGTGGGTTTCCCCTGGTCATTGAGCACGACGTCACCATCGGGCATCAGGCCATGGTGCATGGGTGTCACGTCGAAGCGGGGTGTTTGATCGGCATTCAGGCCGTGGTGCTCAACGGTGCGCGCATCGGTGCGGGAAGCTTGGTGGGGGCCGGCGCCCTGGTGACCGAAGGCAAGGTGTTCCCGCCGCGCAGCTTGATTGTGGGGAGCCCGGCCAAGCTGCTGCGAGAACTGACCGAAGAAGAAAGTGCGCGCCTGCGGCAATCCGCCGCGTACTACGCGCAGAACGGGGTCCGGTACGGGGCGGAATTGGAAGCAGTGGCATGAGTGAGTTTCAGAAGTTTTTGTTTGAAGGCTTGCCCGTACGTGGGGTGGCCGTTCGGCTCACCGATGGATGGCGGGACATGCAAGCTCGTCGATCGGAGCCGCTACCCGAGGCCGTAACGACCCTGCTTGGGGAAATGAGTGCCTGTGCGCTGCTGCTGCAAGGCAACCTGAAGTTCCAAGGGGCCTTGGTGTTGCAGATGGCGGGCGACGGACCGGTGAAATTGGCCGTCGCGGAGGCGCGCACCGAACTCACGTATCGCGCCACGGCAACCGTCACGGCGGCGGTTCCGCGCCTGGACAGCCAGGGGCAGTTCGACTTGGCCGACTTGCTCAATGTCCATGGCGGGGGACGTTGTGCCATCACGCTGGATGCCGATGACCGCCCCAGTGGCGTGCCACCGTACCAGGGCGTAGTGCCCCTCAACGACGAACAGGCCGCCCGCTTCAGTCGATTGGCGCAAGCGGTGGAGCAGTACATGCGGCTCTCCGAGCAGTTGGACACGAAGATCGTGCTGGCTGCCGATGCGCACAGCGCAGCCGGGTTGATGATTCAGCGCATGCCGCTGAGCGGCGAAGGCAATTTGGAGGGGCACTTGGGCGCCGAGCGCGCAGCGGAGTTGGAAGACGCCTTCCCGCGCTTGGCCATGAAAGTCGAAACCTTGAAGTCGGAAGAGCTTTTGGGCCTCCCGATTCAAGAGGTGCTTCACCGCCTGTTCTGGGAAGAACCCCTGAGGGTTTTTGAACCCGCAACGCCCCGGTTCGCCTGTACTTGTTCGCGCGAACGGGTGGGGCGCATGCTGGTGGGTCTGGGGCGCGAGGAGATTGAGTCCATCCTCGCAGAGCGTGCCGATGTTGAAATCGCCTGCAACTTTTGTGGCCACCCGTACCGTTTCGATGCCGTGGATTGCGCGCAGCTGTTTCAGACCGGGGGCGGTGTGAGCGCGGCCCCCAGCGGCCTGCAGTAAGCGCCGTCAGTCCACGCGACGAATGCGGTCCAGCGCGGGGGCGCGCACCGTGCGCTGGGCTTGGATGTAGGTCTCCAAGGCCTCCACGTCCAGCATGGCGTTTTGCCGTTGGCGGCCGGCCCGAAATCCGGGGAAGCCATCACCGCCTTCGGCGACGAAGTTGTTGACCACAAGGCGGATTTCGCGCTCGGGCGTCACAGGACGGCCGTTCAGCATCAGGCTGCCCGGCACGATGCGGGCCCCCAACGGGCGTCGGGCGTCCCATGTGTAGCTCAGGCCTGTGGAGGGCTGAAGCGGGTCGTAGCGACCACTCTCGCGCCATTGGCTCTCAATGAGTTTCTGCAATTCGGCACCACTGAGCGTCATCATGACCAAGGTGTTGCCAAAAGGCTGGGCCGTGTAGAGGTCCGCAAAGCGAATCAGGCCGTCGGCGTGTCGCGGTAAGGGGGCCCGAACCCCCCCCGTGTTGGTCAGCGCCAGTTCGACCCCGAGATGCCGGACCGCCGCGAGTTGCGCATCGGCCACCAAATGCCCCATGGGCCAGCCGCCTGCGCGATCCCCCGCACCCGTCCGGATTTCCTGATCCAGCCGGCCGATTTCTCGCTCCATCAAGGGTTTGGCTTGTTGAAGGTAGGTGTCGAGGAGCCGAGTCTGGTCGGCATCAGGGGCGTACTGGTCCAGGCGGACCAGGTGGTTTTTGGCCTGGCTCGTTTGCACGTCCCGGGTCTTGCGGTCCAGTTGCAGTTCAATCTCGGTGACGATGGAACCGTATTTGTCACCACTGGTGACCAGCTTGCCGGCAATGCGACAGGTATAGGCCCGGTGGGTGTGCCCGGACACCACCACGTCGACCGCGGGGTCAAAGCGCTGGGTCAAATCCACGATGGGACCGCTGATGCCGGGACATTCATTGTGGCCCCCAGTGGGGTACCCGCCTTCGTGGATCAGCACCACGATGGCTTCGATGCCTTGGGCTTTCAATTCGGGAACCAGTCGATTAACGGTCTGGACCTCGTCGTCGAATCGCAGACCCTCTATGGCACTGGGCAACACCAGATCGGGCGTTCCCTTGAGGGTTAAGCCGATGAAGGCGACCGGGACGCCCTCGAAGTGTCGAACGGAATAGGCGGGCAATAGGGTCTTGCCGGACTGGACATCAATGGTGCTGGCTGCGAGGTATTCAAAGCTGATGCCCTTGTACGGATTCGACCCTTTGCAACCCTCGGTGGGATGGCACCCCCCACGGATACGGCGCAGCAGTTCCACATGACCTTTATCGAACTCGTGGTTGCCCACGGCCGAGATGTGCAACCCCATGAGGCTGAGTGACTCAAGGGAGGGTTCGTCGTGAAAGAGGGCCGACAGCAGGGGGCTCGCTCCAATCAAATCACCTGCCGCAACAAAGACATGATTGGGTTCCCGGGCGCGAAGGGTCTTGACGGCCGTTGCCAGCGCCTTGGAGCCGCCAACCGGGATTTGCAGGACCTTCGATGGATCCGCAGGGTCGTTCATGCGGAAGGCAGCCGGCGGCATCAAGTTGCCGTGAAAGTCGTTGATCGCCAAGACCTGCACCCGAACGGGAGCTTGCGCAACGGGCGGCTGCGCCGAAGGGGTGTGCGAACAAGCGGTCAGGAGGGCTGCGGCGGAGAGGCCGATGCCGCGCAGAACATGCTTCATGGGAGGAACCCGCGCCGAAAAGCGCGATTCTCGTGCGAATACCGCGTCAAGAAAGCGAGTGCGGAAAGGAAGGCAGCGCCTGAATGAGGGCTTGTGCTCGGGGTAAGCGCTCACTCATGGGCCCCGCCAGGACTTGATGGGGGATGTCCTGGGCCTGAAGCAAAGCCAGCAGTTCTGCATGTGTGGAAGCCCGGACCGCTGGGGACTCCCGCAGGTGCCCATCTGAAATCCAGGGAATGCCTTCGGGGCTGCAGAGCAGGGTCAAGTCGAAGTGGCGCTGGGCGCTCAGTGCCGCTGTCAGCGCCTGAGCATCGTAAAAGTAATGCAGGCTGTAGACCGCGGTCATCAGGGCCGTGGTGTCTGCGATCACCAGCGGGTGGGCCTTCGCAGCGGCCGCAATGCGCTGGGTTTGTTCGTCCGCAATGTGAGCCTGTTCCTCGCGAGCCGGCGTGCGACGTTCGCGAATGCACCACTCACGCAGGTATTCGCTGACGGTCGCCGCGTTGTGGGTGGCGTATTGCAATCCGAGTAGGGCTGTCAGGGTGCTCTTGCCGGTGCACTCGGCCCCCAGCAAGGCCACGCGACAACTCATGGACGGGGCATCCGTGGCGCCCGAGCCCATGCCCTCCAACCCAGAACCGACAAGGGGATGAAGGCCGCGTAAAGCAGGACCGTGAGCCAGTAGGCGCGCAGGGAGAAAAGGATCACGGAGACGGCATTGACCGCCACCCAAAACCCCCAGTTCTCAAGGTACTTGCGGCCCAGTTGAACGGTGGCTACCACGCTGGCGACCGTGGGCACGGCGTCCCAATACGGGAGCGGGGAGTCGGTGTAGTGGTCCAGCACCCAACCCAAGAGGGGCGCTCCCACAGCAATGCTGCCCAAGCTCCACGCCCAGGCCGTGGGGGCCATGCGCCGAACCGTCAACGTGGATTGTGCTCGCCCTTGCCACCACTGCAGGAAACCCCAAATGGCCATGGCCACGAAGAACAGCTGAAGAGCGGCCTCCCCGTACAGCTGACCGTGGAAGAAGAGCAGACCATAGAGGAGGGACGAGGCGGCCGCCAGGGGCCACCCGACCAACCACTGGCGCATGTTGGCCAGCACCATGGCGATGGACAGCAGGAAAGCAAGGAGTTCAAGCCACGTGAACGGGGTGCCGACCAGGGTCCAGGCCGGTTGGAGCAGCGCGTCCATGGGGCTTAGCGTTTCGAGCCTGAGGCTCGGGACGCCGGATCAAGGGGCAATTTCACGAAGATCTCGTCAGGCTTGATCAGGCCCAACTCGAAGCGGGCCTTTTCTTCGACCATTTCCAGCCCCTCGCGCAAGTCCTTCAGTTCCGCCCGGGCCCGGGTCTGGGTTTCACGCGCCTGGGCGTTGGCCTGCTCTTGCTGCTGCAACTGGGTTTGCAGCTCGGCCACGCGCGCGGCCGAGCGCTGGCCGAACCAGAGCTGGGCTTGAACCCAGATCAGGCCGGCTGCCAGCAAGAGGGCGATGAAGCGCAAGACTTAGCGCAGGTTGTAGAACGCCGAACGGCCCGGGTAGACCGCGACGTCCCCCAGATCTTCTTCAATGCGCAGCAGCTGGTTGTACTTGGCCATGCGGTCCGAGCGCGACAGGGAACCGGTCTTGATCTGCCCCGCGTTCAAGCCCACGGCGATGTCGGCAATGGTGCTGTCTTCGGTTTCGCCCGAGCGGTGCGAGATGACGGCCGTGTAACCCGCGCGCTTGGCCATCTCAATGGCAGCAAAGGTCTCGGTCAGGGTGCCGATCTGGTTGATCTTGATGAGGATCGAGTTGGCGATACCCTTGTCGATGCCTTCCTTCAGGATCTTGGTGTTGGTGACAAACAGGTCATCACCCACCAGTTGAACCTTCTTGCCCAAGCGTTCGGTCAGGTGCTTCCAGCCGTCCCAATCGCTTTCGCCCATGCCGTCTTCGATGGAGATGATGGGGTACTTGTCGACCCAAGTGGCCAGCATGTCGGTCCACTGGTGGCTGGTCAGCTTCAGGCCGCCCTCACCGTCGAGGTGGTACAGGCCGTCCTTGTGGAACTCGCTGGCCGCGCAGTCCAGCGCCAGGGCGATCTGTGTGCCCGGGGTGTAACCCGCGGCCTCGATGGCCTGCAGGATCATTTGGATCGCAGCCTCGTGGCTGGGCACGTTGGGGGCGAAGCCGCCTTCGTCACCGACGGCGATGCTCATGCCTTGGTCGTGCAGGATCTTCTTCAGCGCGTGGAACACCTCGGCGCCCCAGCGCAGGGCCTCGCGGAAGCTGGTGGCGCCGACGGGGACGATCATCAGCTCTTGCAGGTCCAGGTTGTTGTTGGCGTGGGCGCCGCCGTTGACGACGTTCATCATCGGCACCGGCAATTGGCAGCCGCCCATGCCGCCGAAGTAGCGGTAAAGGGGCAGGCCCGACTCTTCCGCCGCGGCGCGGGCCACGGCCATGGAGACCGCCAGCATGGCGTTGGCGCCCAGGCGGCTCTTGTTCTCGGTACCGTCCAAGTCAATGAGCGTCTTGTCCAGGAAGGCTTGCTCGGCCGCATCCAGGCCCATGACGGCCTCGCAGATTTCGGTGTTGATGTGCTGGACGGCCTTCAGCACGCCCTTGCCCAGGTAGCGGCTCTTGTCGCCGTCGCGCAGTTCGATGGCTTCACGGCTGCCCGTGCTGGCGCCGCTGGGTACCGCGGCACGGCCCAGCGTGCCGGATTCCAACAGCACATCGCATTCAACGGTGGGGTTGCCCCGGCTGTCGAGAATCTCGCGGCCGACGATGTCAACAATGGCGCTCATGGCGTTCCTTGAGAAGTGAAAAATCCAGTTCGTGAAGTCTAGGGACGTAACCCGCCGTACTCAGACCGGCGCGTAGCCCTCGACCAACGTGACATTGAAATACTCGGTGGCTCCGGCGCGAAAGCCCCGTGCCTGGGTATAGGCGTCGCCGTGGTACCAGGCCTTGGCCCGCTCCATGCTGGGAAAGCGCAGGACCGTGATTCGCGCTGGGTTCCAGTCGCCTTCAACGGTTTCGAAAGCACCGCCGCGAACCAGGTACTCGCCCCCACAGGCAGCGATGCTGGCAGGGGCCGCCGCCATGTAGGCTTTGAAGGCTTCGGAGTCGGTGATCTTGACGGTGATGAGGGCGTAGGCAGGCGTGGTGCTCATGGATGCAAACAGGGCGGGGCCTCAGCAGGCGAAATCGTTTTCCAGCAGAGGCTGAGATTTGACGATGCGATCCAAGGCCGCCAGTTGTTCCAGCAGGGCGCGCATGTGCTTGAGCGGCACCGCATTGGGACCGTCACACAATGCCTGATTCGGATCGGGGTGGGTCTCCATGAAGAGACCTGCCACACCGGCTCCGATGGCAGCCCGAGCCAATACCGGTACAAACTCGCGCATGCCGCCACTGCTGGTGCCTTGTCCGCCCGGCAGCTGCACGCTGTGGGTGGCATCAAAAACCACCGGGGCCCTGGTTTCGCGCATGATGGCCAGCGAGCGCATGTCGCTCACCAGGTTGTTGTAGCCGAAGCTCACGCCCCGCTCGCAGGCCAGGAAGGAATCTTCGTTCAAGCCCGCTTCGCGTGCGGCGATGCGGGCCTTGTCGATCACGTTCTTCATGTCGCCCGGGGCCATGAACTGGCCCTTCTTGATATTCACCGGCTTACCCGAGCGAGCGACCGCCTGGATGAAGTCGGTTTGGCGCGCGAGCAAGGCCGGCGTTTGCAGCATGTCCACCACGGCAGCGACGGGGGCGATTTCGTCTTCACGATGTACGTCCGTGATCACGGGGATGTTCAACTCCCGGCGGACTTTGGCCAGAATTTCAAGGCCTTTTTCCATGCCCACGCCCCGGAACGCCGTGGCGCTGGTTCGGTTGGCCTTGTCAAAGCTGGACTTGAAAACGAACGGAATGCCCAGGGCTGCGGTCATTTCCTTGAGTTGACCGGCTGCGTCCATTTGGAGCTGCTCGCTTTCAACGACGCAGGGCCCCGCAATCAGGAAGAACGGCTTGTCCAGCCCAACCTCGAACCCGCACAGCTTCATGCTTGGCCTCCTTTGCGCGCTTTTTGAGCCAACGCCGCCTTGATATACGCAATGAACAGCGGGTGGCCTTCCCAAGGCGTGCTCTTGAACTCGGGGTGGAACTGCACGCCCATGAACCAGGGGTGCACGTTTTGCGGCAACTCGACGATTTCAGTCAACTTCTCACGCTGGGTGATGGCTGAAATCACCAGCCCCGCCGCCTGAAGTTGATCCAGATAGTGCTCATTGGCTTCATAACGGTGGCGGTGGCGCTCGGTCACCACATCCCCGTAGATGCTGTGGGCCAGCGTGCCGGGTTTGACATCGGAACTTTGCGCGCCCAGGCGCATGGTGCCGCCGAGGTCCGAATGGACATCGCGCTTCTGAATGGAGCCATCGGCGTCCAGCCACTCGTCGATGAGGGCGATCACTTTGTGCGGTGCCTCGGGTTCCATCTCGGAACTGTTGGCACCTTCTAGGCCGGCCATGTGGCGGGCGTATTCGATCGTGGCCACTTGCATGCCCAAGCAAATGCCCAGGTACGGGATCTTGTGTTCGCGTGCATATTGAGCGGCGCGAATCTTGCCTTCCACCCCCCGCTTACCGAAGCCACCCGGCACCAAGATGGCGTCGTATTGGGCGAGCTGCTCAATATCGGCAGACTCCAGCGCTTCGGAGTCCAGGTACTCGATATTGACGCGAGCGTGGTTGTGGATGCCGGCGTGGCGCAGCGCCTCGTTGAGTGATTTGTACGAATCAGACAAATCGGTGTACTTGCCGCACATGGCAATGCGCACTTCGTGCTGTGGGTGCTCGACTTCGCGCACCAGGGTGTCCCAGCGCGTCAAGTCGGTGCTGCGGGTGCTGAGTTGTAACTTGGTGCAAATGAGCTGGTCCAGCCCCTGTTCGTGAAGGACACGCGGCACCTTGTAAATGGTGTTGACGTCCCACATCGAAATCACGCCGTACTCGGGCACGTTGGTGAAGAGCGAGATCTTTTCCCGCTCGTCTTCCGGGATCCGTCGGTCTGCACGGCAGAGCAGGGCGTCGGGCTGAATGCCGATTTCGCGCAGTTTTTGGACCGTGTGCTGCGTCGGCTTGGTCTTCAATTCCCCGGCGGCAGCGATCCAAGGCACATAGGTCAGGTGCACGAAGGCCGTATTGGTCTGGCCCATGCGCAGGCTCATCTGACGCGCAGCTTCCAAGAAGGGCAGGGACTCGATGTCGCCCACCGTGCCGCCGATCTCCACGATGGCCACATCCACTGCGTCGTCGGTCCCGGCACCCGCACCGCGCTTGACGAAATCCTGAATCTCGTTGGTGATGTGCGGAATCACCTGCACGGTCTTGCCGAGGTAGTCGCCGCGGCGCTCCTTCTCCAGCACCGACTTGTAGATCTGACCGGTGGTGAAGTTGTTGGCGCGTTTCATCCGGGTGGTGATGAAGCGCTCGTAGTGGCCCAGGTCCAGGTCGGTCTCGGCGCCGTCGTCGGTGACGAAGACCTCGCCATGCTGGAACGGGCTCATCGTGCCCGGGTCCACGTTGATGTAAGGGTCCAGTTTGATCAGCGTGACCTTGAGGCCACGCGACTCAAGCAAAGCAGCCAAGGAGGCAGCGGCCACACCCTTGCCCAGGGAGGACACCACACCGCCGGTGACGAACACGTATTTGGTCATGTTTGTGCAGGGCATTCCCACGCGCTGCACCCCCTTGGCATCGATGCGGGGGGCCGTGCAGGCCGAAAACGCTCAAGAGGAAAGGCGAAGTATAACGGCTGGGGTTTACCCGCGAACGAGCTCTTCGATCAGATCCAGTACCTGGTGCGCCGTTGTTTCGGGCCGCACAAACGGGAAGAGGTGCCCCCCTTCCACGATACGCAGGTTCGGTCCGACAAAGCGTTGCGTGGCGTCCCAACCGCCCTGGCGCATTTCCTCGCTGTCACGCCCCGCGATCAGCCCCACCGGCACGCGCAAGCCGCGGGTCGCACGGTTCAGGTGATGTGGCAGGGTCGCGTAGATGGCGGTCTCCACCTCTCGCAAAAAAGTCAGGCGCCAGCCTCCGCGCTCGGGGTCGGGTTCGAAGGCCGTGTCCAGGTAATCCTGCAGCACGCGCGGGTCCCAGGCCTGGAAGTAAGGCTTGCTGCGAAAGTGTGTTTCGAGGCTCTGCCGGTCGGGCCAATGGTTGCGCCGCCGCTGGGCCACAGCAGCCGGCGGTACGCGGTGGATCCAACCACTGGCCTTACCGGCTTGCACCACGCGGGCGCGCCAGCCACTGACGTAGGGGGTGTCCAGCATCACCACCGCCTGCACGGTCGCCGGCCGTTTGCAGGCCGCCAGCAGGCTCAGGGCGCCGCCCAGAGAATGCCCAACCAAGACACGGGGTTGGGTGGGGGGCAGTTCGGCGTCCGCGAAGTCCAGCAGCTGCGCCACCAGCTCATTCCAGTTGCTACGCACCGGGAACCGGGGATCGTGCCCATATTGCGGGAGCGCCAGCACGGTGTGACCCGCCGCGCGCCATTGCTCGAACAGCAGGCGGTAGCAACTGGCAGGGTAACTGTTGGCGTGGGAGAAGAGCAGCGTCGACATGGGCGCGTAGTGTGCCGGCCGCCGTATCGCAGAATGCCCTCCACCTCAATGAGATTTAGGGAGATCGCTCCATGCTTAGATCCCAGTATCTAGCCCTCGCACTAAGCCCCTGGCTCGCCGCGCCCGCCGTGGCAGCGCCCAAGCCCTGCGAGGAACTCAAGACAGAGATTGCGGCCAAGCTTGATGCCGCTGGGGTCAAGGCCTACACCTTGAGCATCGTGCCAGCCGACCAGGTGGGGGAGAAGAAAGTGGTGGGCCAATGCGACGCCGGCCGCAAGCGCATCACGTACGAGCGCGGGTGATCAGGTGAGCAGCCCTTTGAGCCGGTAGAGCTGCTCCAGCGCCTCCCGCGGGGAGCAGCTGTCCACATCCAGGGCTTTGAGCGCGCGCAAGGCTTGGGGCTCGTCGGCCACGGGGGCGGGCGGCGGGGCTGCGAACAGGTCAACTTGCGATTGCGTGCCGACCTTCTGTGCTTCCAAGGCTTCGAGGCTTGAACGGGCTTGGCGCAGCACCGGGCCGGGCATACCTGCCAGCCGCGCGACCTGCACGCCATAGCTGCGACTGGCCGGGCCGGGTTGCAGCTCGTGCAGAAAGGCGATGTCGTCGCCCGCCTCCACGGCGGAAACGTGCACGTTGTGCGCTTCGCTCTTTTGGGCGGGCAGTTCGGTCAGCTCGAAGTAGTGCGTGGCAAAGAGGGTGAGCGAGCGGTTTTTGTCGTGCAAATGCGTGGCAATGGCGCCCGCCAAGGCCAAGCCGTCGAAGGTGCTGGTGCCGCGGCCTATCTCGTCCATGAGCACCAGGCTTTGCTCGCTGGCGGCGTGCAGGATGGCGGCTGCCTCGGTCATCTCCAGCATGAAGGTGGATTGGGCGTTGGCGAGGTCATCCGCCGCGCCGATGCGCGTGTGGATGGCGTCCATCGGGCCCAGGCGGCAGGCGGTGGCGGGCACGTAGCTGCCCATGGCGGCCAGCAGGGCGATCAACGCCACCTGGCGCATGAAGGTGCTTTTGCCACCCATGTTGGGGCCGGTGATGACGAGCAAACGGCGCTTGGCATCCAGGCGGCAATCGTTGGGTTGAAAGGCGGTGCCCTTGGTTTCGGCCAAGCGGGCTTCGACGACGGGGTGGCGCCCGGCTTGGATATCGATGCAGGGGTAGGACACAAACTCCGGCGCGCACCAGTTCAAGGTGGCGGCCCGCTCGGCCAGTGCGGCCAAGACGTCCAGGCTGGCCAGGGCGCGTGCCGTGAGGGCCAGGGGCTCGACGAAGGTGGAGAGATCGTCCAGCAAGCGCTCGAATAGGAATTTCTCACGGGCCAAGGCGCGCTCGCTGGCGGAGAGCGCCTTGTCCTCAAACGCCTTCAGCTCGGGCGTGATGAAGCGCTCGGCGTTCTTGAGGGTCTGGCGGCGCTGGTAGCGGTCCGGCACTTTGTCCTTTTGACCCTGCGTCACCTCGATGTAGAACCCATGCACCTTGTTGAACTGCACGCGCAAGTTGGGGATGCCGGTGGCTTCGCGCTCGCGGGCTTCCAAATCCAGCAGGAAGGCGTCGCAGTTGGCGTTGATGGCGCGCAACTCGTCCAGTTCGGCGTCAAAGCCGGTGGCGATCACACCGCCATCGCGCAGCCAAACGGCCGGCTGCTCCATCAGCGCGGTGCGCAGCAGGTCCTCGACGCCGGGTGGGGTGGCCAGGGCGGCGCGCAAATCGTTCAAAAGCCCGGCGCCGGGTGGCACGCAGGCGGCCAGGGTGGGGAGCTCGGCCAGGGTGTCGCGCAAGCCGGCCAGTTCGCGTGGGCGCACCTGGCGCAAGGCCACGCGGCTGACGATGCGCTCCACGTCCGAGACGCGGCGCAAGGCCTCGCGCAGCGGGTCAAAGCCCAATTCCATCAAGGTGGCGATGGCGGTCTGGCGCGCCATGGCCGGGTGGCGGTCGCGTGGCGGTGTCAGCAGCCACTGGCGCAAGCAGCGGCTGCCCATGCCCGTGCGGCAGCTGTCCAGCAAGGAGAGCAAGGTGGGGCTGTCCTCGCCGCGCAGGGTCTGGGTGAGTTCCAGGTTGCGTTGCGTGGCGGGCGGTAGGTCCATCAGCTCGGTGGCGCGCAGCACCGAGAGTCGCTTGACATGCCCCAGCGCGCGGCCTTGGGTGTGCTCCAGATAGGCCAGGAGCGCACCGCCCGCGGCTTGGGCGACCGGGAGATCTTGGGCATTCAGGCCCTGCAGGCTCGCCACGCCGAGTTGCTCGCACAGCTTGCGCTCGCCCAGGGGTGTGTCGAACTGCCAGGCCGGGCGTGCGGCCACAGGGGCGCGCACCACCGCCAGGGCTTCGGGCTGGCCCGGTGCGCTGTGGTCGCGGGCCACCAAGATCTCGGCGGGGTTCAAGCGGGCCAGCCAGCCGGACAGCTCCTGGCGGCTGCATTCCAAGAGGCCGATTTCGCCCTGTGAGAGCGTCACCCAGGACAAACCAAAGCGCCCCGCCGCGGCGTGCAGCGCCAGCAAGGGCGCATCCTGCTTGTCCGCCAGCAGCTCCGAATCGGTGATGGTGCCCGGCGTCACGATGCGCACCACCTTGCGCTCCACCGGCCCTTTGCTGGCACCCACCTCGCCCACTTGCTCCGCGATCGCGACCGACTCGCCCAGCTTCAACAGCTTGGCGAGGTAGTTTTCCAGCGCCGCCACGGGCACGCCCGCCATCACCACGGGCTCCCCCCCACTCTGGCCGCGAACTGTCAGCGTGATGTCCAACAGCGCGTTGCACTTGCGGGCGTCGTCGTAAAAGACTTCGTAGAAATCTCCCATCCGGAAGAACACCAGCAGGTCGGCATGCTCCGCCTTGATGCGCAGGTACTGCTGCATGAGCGGCGTGTGGGCGCTGAAATCGAGGGTCTCGCTCATCGAACGGGTATCGCAAATGAACAAAGCCCTCGGGAGAGGGCTTTAGGAGGAGCTGAGTGTAGGGGTTTCAGAGTGGCACGTCGCTGCTGGGATCCCGAACCAGCGTAGCGCGGCGTGACTTGGGCTGGGCTCCGGCGGGTGCAGGCGCCTCGGTGGCCAATTCTTCGGTTTGAATCACGCGGCTGTAGGGGGCCAGAAGCGGCACCAACTGGGCATAGATCTTGGGTGATCCGGCCAAAATTTCCCGCTGGTGGAGGAAATCCGATTCGCCGGTGAAGTTTCCGCACAACCCGCCGGCCTCTTGCACGATCAGGGAGCCTGCGGCGACGTCCCACGGTGACAAACCGGTCTCGAAAAAGGCGTCGTAATAGCCCGCGGCAACGTAGCAGAGGTCCAGCGAGGCGGCACCGGGGCGTCGTACACCAGCGGTCTGCTGCATGATTTCTTCAAACAGCTTCAGGTAGCGCTTGAAGTTGTCCCCCTTGCGGAAGGGGAAACCCGTTCCCACCAGGGCGTCCGACAACCGGGTGCGGCGCGATGCGCGCAGGCGGCGGTCGTTCAAGAAGGCGCCCCGGCCTTTGCTCGCATGGAACAGGTCGTTGCGGGTCGGGTCGTACACCACCGCTTGTTGCACCACATTGCGGTGCGCGAGCGCGATGGAGACGGCATAGATGGGCAGGCCGTGAATGAAATTGGTCGTGCCATCCAGCGGGTCGATGATCCACTGGTACTCGGACTGCGAGTTGCCGTGCTCTTTGCCGGATTCTTCGGCCAGGATGCCGTGCTGAGGATAGGCCTCAAGCAGGGTCTTGATGATGACGGCTTCGGCCGCATGGTCGACTTCGGTCACGAAGTCGTTCGTCGCCTTGGTGCCCACCTTGATGCTGTCCAGGTCCAGCGATGCGCGGTTGATCACAGCGCCAGCGGCGCGGGCGGCCTTGATGGCCACGTTGAGCATGGGATGCAGAGCTGCAGACGACATGAAGCGGTCTTCCTGAATGGGGGTGGGCTGGCGATGAAAAAGAACGGAGGGCTTGGCAACAGCCAGCCCTCGGATAATCGCGAGATTCTACTAAGTCTGACGAGTTTTGCGTGACTCTCACCCGTTTTGTCCTGATGAACCCGAGCCATCCGGGAAATGTTGGCGCGGCGGCGCGGGCACTCAAGGTGATGGGGTTCCGTGAACTTGTGCTGGTTCGGCCGCGCTTCGCCGATGTGCTGACGCAGCCTGAAACGATCGCGTTCGCCAGTGGGGCTACCGATGTGCTGAGTGCGGCTCGGGTGGTGGGTTCCTTTGAGGAGGCGGTGGCTGGCATGCAGCGGGTGGTGGGTACCGCCATGACACCGCGTGATTTCGGCCCCGCTTGCCACGCCCCACGCCCCCTCTTTGAAGCGTGGGCCACAGAGTCCCAGGTGCCGAGCTTGGCCTTGGTTTTCGGTAGCGAGCGCTTGGGTCTCAGCAACGAGGACGTCTATCGCTGCCACGCGGTGGTTTCCATTCCGACGGCGCCCGATTACGGGTCCCTCAATTTGGCGCAGGCGGTGCAATTGCTGGCCTATGAATGGCGCCAAGCGCTCGGAGGCTTCCCGGTACAGGCCCGCACGGCGCCACCGGATTTGGCCGACGCCCAAGCGGTGCAGGGTTTGCTGCGGCACTGGGAGCGGGCGCTGATTCAGATTGGGTTTCTCGACCCCGCGGCACCCAAGAAGCTCATG
Organism: Inhella gelatinilytica; assembly: GCF_016093295.1. GTDB lineage: Bacteria > Pseudomonadota > Gammaproteobacteria > Burkholderiales > Burkholderiaceae_C > Inhella > Inhella gelatinilytica. Next base: position 145,218 of record NZ_JAEDAL010000003.1, read on the forward strand.
CCGCGCCTGAACCAACTCTTCAATCGGGCGGGCGTCCAGAGCGAAGAGGTGCACATTCTTCGTGGCATCGCCCGGGCGATGCAGAAGTCAGCCAGTGCGAACCCCGGGTCGGAGATGCCCCGGACCTGACCACGGGTTTGTTGGGTTTCGAAGGCCGGTCGCACGGGGGCTGCCTACACTCGCCGTTCGTCCTTAGAAATTTGAACCATGTTTGCCCGACTGCGCGAAGACATCGCCACCATTCTTGAGCGTGACCCCGCGGCACGCACGGCTTGGGAGGTCTTCTGGTGTTATCCGGGGCTACATGCCCTGATCCTGCACCGAAGAGCCCATTGGTTGTGGGTGCATGGATTCAAGACCCTGGGGCGGTTTGTGTCGCAGGTCAGCCGGTGGTTTACGGGCATCGAGATTCACCCGGGCGCTCAATTTGGTCGGCGGGTGTTCATCGACCATGGCATGGGGGTGGTGATCGGTGAGATGGCCGAGATCCATGACGATGTCACGATTTATCAAGGCGTCACCCTGGGTGGCACCACCCTGGTCAAGGGCGCCAAGCGCCACCCCACGTTGGCGCGTGGCGTGGTGGTGGGCGCCAACGCCTGCGTGCTCGGCGGTTTCACGGTGGGGGAGGGGGCCAAGATCGGCTCCGGGGCGGTCGTCACCAAACCAGTGCCCCCCGGTGCCACGGCGGTCGGAAATCCCGCGCGAATCATTGAGGCTTGCCAAGATCAGGCGCGAGAACAGGCGGCAAGCAAGATGGGGTTCAGCGCGTACGCGGTGACTCAAGGGGACGACCCGGTCGCCCAGGCCCTGAAAGGGCTCATTGACAACGCTGCGGGTCACGAACACCAAATCGCCCTGGTGTGGGCGGCGATCAAACGGCTTGAACAGGGGCAGCGAGACTGTGTGCCTGCGGATGCGCAGGAAGCGGAGCGATTCGATGCCGAACAGCTCAGTCGCCTGGTCAAACCGTCCTGATCATCGTGGGGGGCGCAGGGCGGACTTCGGTCGGAAGGCTTTGCAGACGGTCTCGCGGGTTTCAAGGTAGGGCCCGCCCAGTAAATCGATGCAGTAGGGCACCGCGGCAAAGATGCCAGCTGCATCGGGAAGTCCAGCCAAGGTTTCGGCAATGGCCTTGGGTTGTCCCGGCAAGTTCAAAATCAGACACTGCCCGCGGATGACACCCACCTGACGAGATAGCAGAGCGGTGGGCACAAACCGAAGCGAAATCTGACGCATTTGCTCGCCAAAGCCCGGCATCACGCGATCCGCGATGTCGAGCGTCGCTTCCGGGGTGACGTCTCGCGGCGCTGGCCCGGTTCCGCCCGTCGTCAACACGAGGTCGCATCGAGCGAGATCGACCAAGTCCTTCAAGGCCAGTGCGATGGTGGCCCGCTCATCGGGGATCAATCGCTCGACAAACTCAATCGGGTTGTGTAGCGCTTCAGTCAACCACTCTTTGAGTGCGGGCAGCCCCTTGTCTTCATAGACGCCGCTGCTGGCGCGGTCTGAGCATGAGACCAAACCGATGCGAACGCGATCCAGCTCGGGGGCGGTCATTCCGCCGCCTCCGCTGCATCCGGTTGATCCTTCAGAAATTGAAAGAGTTCTCGGAAACCGCGACCGCTGCGAGCCTCGGGGTTGGCTGCGGCGTCCTTGCGGGCCGAACGCACCAGGCTACGCAATTGCTGCACATCCACGCCAGGGTGGCTATCGATGTAGTGCTGAAGGGCGGTGTCATGGGCGATGAGTTCAGCGCGAACCGCTTCAAGCCTGTGAAGGCGGAGTTGGTCCTGCGCATGCCCCAATTTGAAGGTGGCCACGGCCTCTTCGAAGGGCCCGGGGTCGACCTGGCGCATGAGCTTCCCGATGTACTGCAATTGCCGACGTCGACCGCCATGGGCGGTGATCTTCTTGCAGTCACGCAGCGCCGTACGCAGCGATTCCGGCATGTCCAGGTTACTCAGGCGGCTCTCGGGCAGGGTCAACAGCTCCTCCCCCAATTTTTGGAGGGCATCGCTTTCGCGCTTGAGTTGGGTCTTGCTGGGCCCGTAGGCCTCGTCCTCGGCGTCGTGCAGCAGGTGAGATTGCGGGCCAGGTCGGGCACGCTTGGGGCGATCAGGGTTTGCCATGGCCTCATCATAATGAGCACCTCTTTGATCGAGCACTCCCATGACCCACGCGAACCACGGCTTCACCCACACTACCGCCGAATTTCAAGACCTCGTGGATCGCACGTTGGCCCACGCGAAGCGTCTGGGGGCCAGTGACGCGGCGGCGGAGGTGAGCGAAGGGACGGGGTTGTCGGTGTCCGTCCGTTTGGGAAAGCTCGAGAACGTGGAGCGCAACCGCGACAAGTCGTTGGGTGTCACGGTTTACTTGGGGCAGCGGCGTGGCCATGCCAGCACTTCGGATTTTTCTAATCGGGCCCTGACCGACACGGTACAAGCGGCGTACGACATCGCGCGGTTTACGGCAGAAGACCCCGCGGCTGGGCTGCCCGATGCCACGGATTTGTTCTTGGGGCCTGCGCCAGACCTGGATCTGTTTCATCCGTGGGATCTGAGTGCAGAAATGGCGTGCGAGTTGGGCTTGCGATGTGAAGCGGCAGCGCTCGGGCTTGACCGGCGGGTGACCAACAGCGAAGGCGCGCATGTGTCCGCCCAGCAGTCGCACTTTGCGGCCGCTAACAGTCGGGGCTTTCGGGGCGGTTATGCCAGCAGTCGGCATTCGTTGTCGGTCGCACCCATTGCGGGACGCGGTGCTGATATGCAGCGCGACGCCTGGTACAGCTCAGAGCGGGCGGCTACAGACTTGGCCTCTCCGGAGGCCATTGGCCGCTATGCCGCGGAGCGGGCGCTGTCGCGCTTGAAAGCGCGCAAAGTGGCGACCGCGGAAGTGCCCATTCTGTTTGAGAACACGGCGGCGGTGGGGCTGTTGGGCGCCTTGGTTCAGGCCACCAGCGGTGGCGCGCTGTATCGGCGTGCGACGTTCCTGCTGGATAGCCTGGGTCAGTCGGTCATGGCCAATCACATTGACATTGATGAAGACCCCCTCATTCCGCGGGGCAAGGGCAGTTCGGCCTTTGACGATGAAGGGGTGAAAACTGTTCAGCGGCGGGTGGTCGAAGCTGGGCAGTTGGCGGGGTATTTTTTGTCTAGCTATTCAGCCCGGAAGCTGGGCCTGAAGACCACGGGCCATGCCGGCGGATCCCATAACCTGGTCATGCGCAGCCGCTGCACCGCACCAGGGGATGACTTGAGGACCATGCTGAAGCGTCTGCATCGCGGGCTGTTTGTCACGGAACTGATGGGGCAGGGGGTGAACTACGTGACGGGCGACTATTCACGTGGTGCCAGTGGTTTTTGGGTGGAGAACGGCGAGATTGCCTTCCCGGTGCAGGAGGTGACCATCGCCGGTAATTTGCGAGAGATGCTGAACGACATCGTGGCCATCGGTGCGGATGCGTACACCATGGGTGCCAAAACGGTCGGATCAGTGCTCGTGCGCCGAATGAAAGTCGCCGGAACCTGAGGTTTGCCCTGAGCGTTCTTTGGAGGGACTTCCCTAGACTCTGAGCGGCCTTTTTTTGCCAAGGAGTCTTTGATGGAACGTCGTTCGTTTGTCGGTCACGCTGGTTTGGCCGGCATTCTTGCTGCGGGCGTGGCCCCGGCAGCCCATGCGCAAACCACACTGCGCTGGCGCTTGGCGTCCAGCTTTCCGAAGGCGCTAGACACCATTTTTGGCGCTGCCGAAGTGTTCGCCAAAAAGGTGAGCGACATGTCGGGCGGCAAGTTCCAGATCTCGGTTCACGCTGGTGGCGAACTCATGCCGCCGTTTGGTGTGGTGGATGGCGTGCAAAACGCCACGGTGGAAATGGCACACACCGCGCCGTACTACTTTTTCGGCAAGGATGAAACCTTTGCCATCGGGTGCGCCATTCCGTTTGGCCTGAACAGCCGTCAGATGACCGCGTGGCAGTACGAAGGCAATGGCCTGAAACTCATGCGCGAGTTCTACGCGAACTACAACATCATTCATTTCCCCATGGGCAACACCGGCGCTCAGATGGGGGGCTGGTACCGCAAGGAAATTAAGTCGGTTGCGGACATCAAGGGCCTGAAGATGCGCATTGGCGGTTTTGCCGGCAAGGTGCTGGAGCGCATGGGGGGTGTGCCGCAAAACATTCCGGGCGGTGAGATCTACCAAGCGCTGGAAAAGGGCACGATCGACGCCGCCGAGTGGGTGGGGCCCTACGACGACCAAAAACTGGGGTTCTACAAGGTGGCGCCGTTCTATCACTACCCCGGTTGGTGGGAAGGTGGCCCTCAACTGGACCTCTACATCAACACCAAGGCCTACAACAGCCTGCCTGCCGAGTACAAAGCCATCATTGAATCCGCATCTGCGTTTGCGCACACCGAGATGCAGGCCAAGTACGACGCGCGCAACCCGGCCGCGCTGACACAGCTCCTGGCCAACAAGGCCAAGCTGATTCAAATGCCGATTCCGGTGATGGATTTGGCCTTCCAGGAATCCATGGCGCTATACAGCGACCTGTCCAACAAAAACCCGAACTGGAAGAAGGTTTACAGCGACTATGCAGCGTTCCGCAAGGAAGCCAATCGCTGGTTCCGCTACACCGAAGCGTTCTTCGACAACTACATGCAGAGCAAGGTCAACAAGCTGTAAAGGCTTGCTTTGAAACCATGGACAAAGGGCCCCCGCGGGGGCCCTTTGTGTTGATGGACGATCCTGAATCAGGGTGTCGATGCCGGTTCACTGGCTGGTGAAGCAGGGGAGGACGGAGACTCCTCCTCCATGGGCGGTGGCGGCACGAAACTGGGCATCGCGGGTTCCATGTTCTGGTAAATCTGCTCCACATCCACATCCTTCGCGTTGGTCACAGGGTCCTGTGAAACCAAGCCAGGGAAGGTGATAACTGCGGCGACCATCAGGAGCTGAAGAACGATGAACGCGATCGAGCCTTTGTAAATTTGGGAGGTGCTGACCGCAGGGATGGTCGCCCCGGTGATGCGGTCTTGGTAATCCTTCTGGGGGGCAACGCTGCGCAGGTAGAACAAGGCAAAGCCGAAGGGGGGCGTGAGGAAAGAAGTTTGCAGGTTCATTGCCAGGATCACGCCAAACCAGATCATGACCATGTCGGGGGTCATCCAGGGCACCATTTCTGGCAGTACCTTGGCGGCCACCGGGGCCAGGATTGGGACCACGATGAAGGCGATCTCAAAGAAGTCGATGAAACAACCCAGGATGAAAACCAAGAGGTTCACGACGATGAGGAAGCCCAAGGCCCCACCGGGGAGCTGATCAAACAAGTGTTCGACCCAGACGTGCCCATCCGCCGCGTTGAACGTAAAACTGAAGACCGTCGAGCCAATCAGGATGAACAGCACGAAGCACGACAGACGCAGGGTGTTGTCCAAGGCTTGGTTGAGTAACTTGAGGCTCAACCGCTGCTTGGCCAGCGCCATCACCAGGGCCCCCACCGCCCCCATGGCGCCGCCCTCAGTGGGGGTCGCCACGCCCAGAAAAATCGTCCCAAGTACCAGAAAAATCAGCACCAGCGGCGGAATCAGGACAAAGGTGACCTGCTGCGCCAAGCGCGACAAGAGGTTCAGCCTCAACAGCTTGTTTGCGAGGGCCAGTCCCCAAGCCAAAAGGGCGGCGACGGTCATCGACATGATCACGATTTCATCTTGCGGTGCCGCGGTGCCCCGCTGGAGCCAAGCACCCATCAGCCGTTCGTGTTGAGTCGACCAGAACAGGCCCGCGCCTACACAGATCAACACCAGGACCATCAAGGAACGGTGGCCTGAACGGCCGTTCGCCTCTCGGTAGATGCGCGCTTCGACAGGGAGGGCCGGAACCCATGCGGGTTTGACGATGGCCACGCCCACGATAAACAGCAGGTAGAGGCCGACGAGCATCAGCCCCGGAACCAGCGCACCCGCGTACATGTCACCCACAGAGCGTCCGAGCTGATCAGCCAGCACGATCAGAACGAGGCTTGGCGGGATCGCTTGGGCCAGCGTTCCCGAAGCGGTGATGGTTCCCGTCGCAATCGCTCGGTTGTACCCATAGCGAAGCATGATGGGCAGGGAAATCAGTCCCATCGAAATAACCGCCGCCGCCACCACGCCGGTAGTGGCGGCGAGCAATGCGCCGACCAAAATCACGGCGATTGCGAGGCCCCCCCGAACGGGGCCGAAAACCTGCCCGACCGTCTCCAGCAGGTCCTCGGCCATCCCTGAGCGCTCCAGGATGATGCCCATCAGCGTGAAGAAAGGAATCGCCAGCAGGGTGTCGTTCTGCATGATGCCGAACACCCGCAGGGGCAGAGCTTGAAACAGGCTGGCCCCAATGTGCAAGATGTCGGGGTGAAGGGTGCTGAGTTCCATACCAATGAAACCAAACAGCAGCCCTGTTGCGGCCAGCCCAAAAGCCACCGGGATGCCGGTGAGCAGGAGCACAAACAGCCCGAGAAACATCAAGGGCACAAAATTCTGAGCCATCCAGAGCGTCATGCTTGCCCCTCGGGCGCAGGGCTTGCCGGCGCAGTCGCGTGCGAGTTTTCTACGCTAAAGGGGTGCTCAAGGTGACCCCTTAGATACGCCACGCGCTTGATGATTTCGGAGAAGGCTTGTATCCACAGGAGGGTGAACCCCAGCGGAATCAGAAGCATCACGGGCCAGCGAACGAGGCCGCCTGCGTTTTGGCTCATTTCACCCGAATGCCAAGCTTGGGTGAACAGCGGGTATGACAGATCGATGAGCAGCCAACTAAATGGCGTGAGGACCATCAGGATCCCGAGTAGATCGATGATTGCGTTGGCGCGCGTGGAGAGTCGATTGGACAGAAAGTCGATCCGTACGTGTCCATTGCGGAGGAATACATAGCCCGAGCCCAGCATAAATACCGCGGCAAACGCATACCACTGGATTTCGAGGAAGGCGTTCGAGCCAATATTGAAGGCCTTGCGGACCACCGCATTTCCGGCGCTCACTAACACGGCGGCCAGTACCAACCACCGCAGCACACTTCCAATCCAAATGCTCAGCCGATCAATGGCTTGCGAAAACTGTAGCAACCCGTGCACTTGCCCCTCCGTGCGCCAGACGGCGCAATGAGGCGCGATTCTAGGTGGGGGGCTCTAGGGCAAATCATGCGATTACCCCAGTTCGCGGGCTTGTAGGAAGAGCTGGGTTGAGCGGCTGCCAGAGCGGCAAAACAGCAGAATCGGCGGGGGCAGCGTGCGGAGCAGCTCGGCGCACGCCTGGATTTGGGCTGGGGTTTGAAAACCGCCGCTCACCGGCAAGAAACGGTATTCCAGACCGGCCGCCAGTGCGGCCGCCTCGATCGCCGCGTTTTCAGGCTGATCCGGACCGTGCTCGTAGTCGGGCCGGTTGTTGATCACGCTTCGGAAACCCAAGCGCGCGAGCTCGGCCATGTGCTCCGGCCCCAATTGCGGAGCGGCGCAAACGTGTTCGGCGATGGGGCGAATCGTGATGCTGTGCATGTCAGCCCGCCAGTGTTTTCTTCACCACTGCAGACACCAATCCCATGTCTGCCCTGCCGGCGAGCTTGGCCTTCACCGCCCCCATCACCTTGCCCATGTCGCCGGGTCCCGTCGCACCCACCTCGGCCACGATGGCGCGCACCTCGGCTTCTATGGCTTCGGAGGAAAGGCGCTCGGGCAGGTAGACCTGCAGCACCGCCACTTCGGCTTCTTCCTTGGAGGCCAGATCCTCACGCGCAGCCGCACGGAACTGCTCCATCGCGTCTTTGCGCTGTTTGATGAGCTTGTCGACGATGGCAATGAGCTGGGTGTCGTCCACCACAATGCGCTCATCCACTTCTTTTTGCTTGACGGCGGCCAGCAACATGCGAATCGTGCCCAAGCGCTCAGTCTCTTTGGCGCGCATGGCGGATTTCATGTCTTCGGTGATGCGTTCTTTCAGGCTCATGGGGGCTCCTAGAAGGTCAGAGGATGCTGGAAAGCAAAAAGCCCGCTGGGACGCGGGCTTTTTTGATGGGCCGAAGCCGATCAGTACATGCGCTTGGGCAGCTGCATGCTGCGAACGCGCTTGTAGTGGCGTTTGACAGCAGCGGCCTTCTTGCGCTTGCGCTCGGCCGTGGGCTTCTCGAAGAACTCGCGGGCACGCAGATCGGTCAGCAGACCGAGCTTTTCAATGGTGCGCTTGAAACGGCGCAGGGCAACGTCGAACGGCTCGTTCTCTTTGACGCGGATGGTGGTCATGGGGGAAAGCTTCCTTCAGATTTCGCTCGGTGTTCGCGGCGGGCATACAGGGCTGGCAGGCGCTCGGGGTCCGGACCGAAGTACCGGCTGACCTTTGCACACCCTATCCTGACGAATCGATGCGAGGGTTTGCTAGCAAAGCCTGAGAGTATATCGAAATTCGCGGGAAATTCTCGCGTTTACTGCGAAAGGGTTTGCGTGGTGCTTGTCGCTTCTTCTTGCACCCGCATCGCTTCCACTTCGGCAACCTGGGCGCTGTGCAGGCAGTTGTCCGCCATGCGCTGACCGATCTTGGAATTCATCAGCATCGACTTCACGGGCACCTGGAGCCACAACAGCCCATCCTGAGTATTCTCCAGGCGGATAACACCTGTGGTGGTCGGTTGGGGGGTGAGTGTGTAGACCTTCTGATCCAAGGTCAGCAAGAAGCGCCCATTCCACTGCGGATGCGGTTCCAACCGTACCTTGCGGCCAAATTCGCACTGCGACTCGCCCAACAGCACATTGGGGACTACCGAGAGTTGGGCGTCATCCAGCGGCAGCGGCTCCTGAACGGGGACTGGGGCGACAGCTTTGGTGACTTTGCGGCTGCTCTTGGTGCTGGGCACGGTTGGTGTCGCCCAGCTGGGAGTCAGGGCCAGAATCAGGGTGGCAACCAAGAGTGCGCGCATGGAGGGCCTCAAACAGCTTCGGGAGGGGATGATTTTCGCTCAGGCGAAATAGCGCTGTGTGACGTCTTGTGACAGGGGATACCCGGTCTGATAGGCGCGCTCCAGCAGGCACCAAAACAGACGATAGCTGGCGCGGTCGTGCAGATGGTCGCGATGGCGTATGGGGGCCCAGTGGGCGTTCTGGGCCAACTCCAAGATCTCGATGGCTTCTTCGACCTCGGCCGTGCTGGGCATGAAGGCGGCGAGGATCGGGTCAATTTGATCCGGGTGGATGCTCCACATGCGGGTATAGCCCAGGCTCTGCGAGGCTTTCCGGGCGGCGGCTTCGAGATCGGCCGGGGACTTCAGTTCGGTCACGACGCAGTGCGAAGGCACCTTGGCGTGCGCATGGCAGGCCGCGCTGATGTCCAGCTTGGCTCGGAGCACCAGGGGGTGTTCGAATTGCCCTTGCAGGGTGAGCGCACTGCGGGGAATCGCGCCGTGGTGGGCGGACACGAAGTCCATCAGGCCGAATGAGAGCGATTCGATGCTCGGATGTGCGGCCATCTGTTCGACATCCCGCAGGCCGCCATGGGTTTCGATCAGCCCATGCAGCGGGGGCGGCTCTCGGTCCACCCAGGCGGCCCGCACCCGTTCGATTCCCAGCGCGAGCTGCGCTGCAGACGCCAACTTGGGCAGCATCAGGTAGGCGGGCTGGATCGAACTGGCGGCCAAAGCGGCCAATTCCAGGTCAAAAGCCCCATGATCGACGGGGTGAACGCGAACGCCGACCCGGCCAAAGCGGTTGTCCGTACCGTTCAGCAATTCCGTGACGAGCTGAATGTGCTCCGCTTCGGCCCCGATGGCCGCACCATCCTCGCAATCCAGCGTGACATCAAAGAGCGGGCCGCGTGTGGCTTGCAGCGCCAAACTCTTGCGCATCAGTCTTTCCACGCCACAGTAGTGGTCGACCCGGGGGAGCGAAGGCGCCGGCGCGCTTTCCAAAAAGAGCGCATTGCGCGGGTGGATGAAAGGGTGCGACATGGTGCAGGGCTCGAAACGAAAAAGGGCCGGTTGAACCGGCCCAGGACTTTAGTTCGCGCGCCATTGGGCGCGTGATGGCACTTATTTCAGCAAGTGCTCGATGGCCGCTTTTTCTTCCAACAACTCGTTCAGGGTCTTGGTCATGCACTCGCGGCTGAAGGCATCGATCTCCAGGCCTTGCACAATCTTGTATTCGCCGTTTTCGCAGGTCACGGGGAAGCCGTACATCACGCCCTCAGGGATTTCATAGTCGCCCAGAGACGGGATGCCCATGGTCACCCATTCGCCCTGCGTGCCCAGGGCCCAGTCGCGCATATGGTCGATCGCGGCGTTGGCGGCCGAGGCGGCGCTCGAGAGGCCACGGGCGGCGATGATGGCTGCGCCCCGCTTGCCCACGGTGGGCAGGAACACGTCCTTGTTCCAGACTTGATCGTTGATCAGATCCTTGACCGAGGCGCCGTCGATGGTGGCGAAGCGGTAGTCGGCGTACATGGTGGGCGAGTGGTTGCCCCAAACCGTCAGTTTGCGGATGCTGCCGACGGCCTTGCCGGTCTTGGCGGCAATTTGGCTGGCCGCGCGGTTGTGGTCCAAGCGCAGCATGGCCGTGAAGTTTTTGGCCGGCAGGTCCGGAGCCGATTTCATCGCGATGTAGGCATTGGTGTTGGCGGGGTTGCCGACCACGAGCACCTTGACATTGCGGCTGGCGACCGCATTCAGGGCCTTGCCCTGTGCGGTGAAGATCTGGGCGTTGGCGGCCAGCAGGTCGGCGCGCTCCATGCCCGGGCCGCGCGGACGTGCGCCCACGAGCAGGGCGTAGTCGGTGTCCTTGAAAGCGGTCATCGGGTCGCTGTGGGCTTCCATGCCGGCCAGCAACGGGAAGGCGCAGTCTTCCAATTCCATCATCACGCCCTTGAGCGCGTTCTGGGCTTTCTCGTCCGGAATTTCCAGGAGTTGCAGGATGACCGGTTGATCCTTGCCCAGCATTTCGCCGGAGGCGATGCGGAACAACAGGGCGTAACCGATTTGACCGGCTGCGCCGGTGACGGCGACGCGAACGGGTTTCTTGCTCATGGACGAGGCTCCAAGGGTGAGTTGAGTGAGAAATGGGGGCGAGTGTAGGGCAGGGTTCCTACTGATTTCTGACGGTGTTTCTGTTGCACGTCAAGCTTCTTTGTCAGGCGCACGATAGGCGCGTTGCCTAGAATGCCCGGCCGTTGTTTCTTGCCGTTTCAGTCCTCACTGAGCATTCAAGGCACCCAATGAACACCAAAACACGCCCTCAATTCACCAACCTCAATGTCTTCCGGGACTTGACGACCTATCGCTTGCCGGCGGCGGGCTTTGTCTCGATCCTGCATCGCATCAGCGGCTTGCTGCTGTTTCTCTTGTTGCCGTTGCTGGTTTGGTTCTTTGACAAGAGCCTGACCAGTGAAATCAGCTACGACGAATTCCGGGTCGCCTTTGTGGCTGGTATCGGGTTTGTGCCGGGCTGGCTGATCAAGCTCGTGAGCTTGGGGCTGATTTGGGCCTATTTGCACCACTTTCTGGCGGGCGCGCGGCACCTGTGGATGGATGTGACGCACAGCGTCAGCAAGGCGCAAGGCCAGTCCAGCGCGGTGGTGGTGCTGACGCTGAGTCTGATCTTGACGGCGCTGCTCGGCGCCAAGCTGTTTGGCCTGTACTGAGGAACCTGAAATGACCACTTACGGAAACAAGCGTCTGGTCACCGGCGCCCACTACGGGCTGCGGGACTGGCTGGCCCAACGGATCACGGGCGCCTTGATGGCGCTGTTCACCCTGGCCGTCTTGGTCCAGGTGTTGATGCCGGGGGAACTCGGCTATGACCGCTGGGCGGGGATTTTCTCGGCCCAGTGGATGAAGGCCCTGACTTTTACCGTCATCCTCTCGTTGGCGTATCACGCCTGGGTGGGGATTCGCGACATTTGGATGGACTACGTGAAGCCGGTCGGCGTTCGCCTGGCCCTGCATGTGTTCACCCTGGTCTGGCTGGTGGCTTGCACCGGCTGGGCGGTTCAAGTGCTCTGGAGGCTCTAAGCCATGCAAACTTCTCAATTGGCCCGTCGCAAATTCGACGTCGTCATCGTCGGGGCCGGCGGCTCTGGCATGCGTGCCTCTCTTCAATTGGCACTTGCCGGTTTGAATGTGGCCGTGCTGTCCAAGGTGTTCCCGACCCGCTCGCACACGGTGGCCGCACAAGGGGGTATCGGGGCTTCGCTGGGCAACATGAGCGAGGACAACTGGCACTATCACTTTTTCGACACCGTCAAGGGGTCAGACTGGCTGGGTGACCAGGACGCCATCGAATTCATGTGCCGTGAGGCGCCGAAAGTGGTCTACGAGTTGGAACACTTCGGCATGCCCTTCGACCGCAACCCGGACGGCACGATTTACCAGCGCCCCTTCGGTGGCCACACGGCCAACTACGGTGAAAAGCCGGTGCAGCGTGCCTGTGCCGCGGCCGACCGCACCGGCCATGCGCTGTTGCACACGCTGTACCAGCAGAACGTCAAGGCCCGCACCCAGTTCTTCGTGGAGTGGATGGCGCTGGACCTGATCCGCGACGCCGATGGCGACTGTGTGGGCGTGACCGCTTTGGAGATGGAGACCGGCGAGGTCTACATCCTTGAGGCCAAGACCGTGCTGATGGCCACGGGCGGCGCGGGCCGCATCTATCAAGCCTCGACCAATGCCTTCATCAACACCGGCGACGGTTTGGGCATGGCGTCGCGTGCGGGCATCCCGCTGGAAGACATGGAGTTCTGGCAGTTCCACCCCACCGGCGTGGCCGGCGCCGGTGTGCTGTTGACTGAAGGCTGCCGCGGCGAAGGCGCGATTCTGCGCAACGCCAACGGCGAGCGTTTCATGGAGCGCTATGCCCCGACGCTGAAGGACTTGGCGCCGCGCGACTTTGTCTCCCGCTCCATGGATCAGGAGATCAAGGAAGGTCGCGGCTGTGGTCCCAACAAAGACTATGTGCTGCTGGACATGACCCACCTGGGCAAGGAAACCATCCTCAAGCGCCTGCCCTCGGTGTTTGAGATCGGCCACAACTTTGCCAACGTGGACATCACCAAGGAGCCGATCCCGGTGGTGCCGACCATCCACTACCAGATGGGCGGGATCCCGACCAACATCAACGGTCAGGTGGTGGTGCCCCAGAACGGCAACCCCAATGAGGTCATCAACGGGCTCTACGCCGTGGGTGAATGTTCGTGCGTGTCGGTGCACGGTGCCAACCGCCTGGGCACCAACTCGCTGCTGGATCTGGTCGTGTTCGGCCGGGCAGCGGGCAAGCACATCGTCGAGTTCAATCTCAAGAACCGCGAGCACAAGCCCTTGCCCAAGGACGCGGCCGATCGCACCCTGGCTCGCATGGCCCGACTGGAGTCAGCCAGGAGCGGCGAGTACGCGCAAAACGTGGCCAACGACCTGCGCGCCACCATGCAAAAGCACGCCGGCGTGTTCCGCACCCAGGCCACCATGGAAGAGGGCGTCAAGCGCGTGGCGGAGATCCGCGAACGTGTGAAGGCCATCGGCCTGAAGGACACCAGCAAGGTGTTCAACACCGAGCGCGTGGAAGCGCTGGAAGTCGAGAATTTGATTGAGGCGGCTCAGGCCACCATCGTGTCAGCCGCGGCCCGTCCGGAAAGCCGGGGTGCGCACGCCCACAACGACTTCCCGAACCGCGACGATGCCAACTGGATGAAGCACTCGCTGTGGTACAGCGAAGGTTCGCGGTTGGATTACAAGCCGGTGAAGCTCACGCCGCTCACTGTGGAATCGATCCCGCCCAAGGTGCGCACCTTCTAAGGAGAACAAGAATGGCGAATAAACGCACCTTCAAGATCTATCGCTACGACCCGGACAAGGACGCCAAGCCCTACATGCAGACCCTTGAGATCGAGCTCGATGGGTCGGAGCGCATGCTGCTGGATGCCCTGGTCAAGCTGAAATCCGTCGATCCCACGCTGTCGTTCCGCCGCTCTTGCCGTGAAGGCGTGTGTGGCTCGGACGCGATGAACATCAACGGCAAAAATGGCCTGGCTTGCTTGACGAACATGCGCTCGCTGCCGAACGAGGTGGTGCTCAAGCCGCTGCCGGGGCTGCCCGTGGTTCGCGACCTGATCGTCGACATGACGCAGTTCTTCAAGCAATACCACTCGATCAAGCCCTTCTTGGTCAACGACACGCCGCCGCCGGACAAAGAGCGTCTGCAGTCACCCGTGGAGCGCGAGGAGCTTGACGGTCTGTACGAGTGCATCTTGTGTGCGTCGTGCTCGACCTCGTGCCCGAGCTTCTGGTGGAACCCGGACAAATTCGTGGGACCGGCCGGTCTGCTGCAGGCCTACCGCTTTATCGCGGACAGTCGCGATCAAGCCACGGCGGAGCGCCTGGACAACCTGGAAGATCCGTATCGCCTCTTCCGTTGCCATTCCATCATGAACTGTGTGGATGTCTGTCCCAAGGGACTGAACCCCACGAAGGCCATCGGCAAGATCAAAGAATTGATGGTGCGTCGCGCCATCTGATGAGCATGTCCGCCGAAACCCTGCTCGATGAGCGATCGCTTTCCAAACTGCGGTGGCGTTGCCGGCGTGGGTTGCTGGAGAACGACCTGTTCATCGAGCGTTTCTTCGAGCGCCATGGCGACCGGTTGACGGAAGACCTGGGTGCTGCCATGACGCGTTTGATGGAGTTGGCGGACAACGACTTGCTTGATCTGTTGCTGGCCCGCCGCGAACCTGAAGGCGAACTTGACGACTTGCAGATTCACCGTCTGCTGCACTTGCTGCGCGAGCCGCCTGACCGTCAGAATTCCCCATAAACCCCCAATCTGGAGCCCCATCCCATGATGACCCCTTCCGACGTCAAGGCCACGCTGGCTTTCAGCGATGGCAGTCCCAGCATGGAGCTGCCCCTCTACAAGGGCTCGATCGGCCCGGATGTCATTGACATTCGCAAGCTGTATGCCCAGACCGGCAAGTTCACTTACGACCCCGGTTTCCTGTCGACGGCCTCCTGCAACTCGACGATCACCTACATCGACGGCGACAAGGGCGAACTGCTGTACCGCGGCTACCCGATCGAGCAGCTGGCCGTGAACTGCGATTACCTGGAAACCTGCTACCTGCTGTTGTACGGAGAGCTGCCGAATCAGAGCCAGAAGGACGAGTTCAACCACCGCGTGATGCGTCACACGATGGTGAACGAGCAGATGCAGTTCTTCTTGCGTGGTTTCCGCCGTGACGCCCACCCGATGGCGGTGATGACCGGTTTGGTGGGGGCGATGTCGGCGTTCTATCACGACAGCACCGACATCAATAACCCCGAACACCGCGAAATCGCGGCGATCCGCCTGATCGCCAAGATGCCCACGCTGGTGGCCATGGCCTACAAGTACACCATCGGCCAGCCCTACATCTACCCGAAGAACGACCTCTCGTACGCCGGCAACTTCATGCGCATGATGTTTGCCACGCCCTGTGAGGAGTACAAGCCCAACGATGTGCTGGTCCGCGCCATGGACCGCATCTTCACCTTGCACGCCGACCACGAGCAGAACGCGTCGACCTCGACCGTGCGTCTGTGCGGCTCCTCGGGCACCAACCCGTTTGCAGCAATTGCGGCGGGCGTCGCCTGCCTCTGGGGACCGGCGCACGGTGGTGCCAACGAGGCCTGCCTGAACATGCTCGGCGACATCCAGCAGAACGGCGGCGTGGCCAAGATCGGCGAGTTCATCAAGCAGGTGAAGGACAAGAACAGCGGCGTCAAGCTGATGGGTTTCGGTCACCGCGTCTACAAGAACTACGACCCGCGCGCCAAGCTGATGCGCGAGACCTGCCACGAGGTCCTGGGCGAGCTCGGCCTGCAGGACGACCCGCTGTTCAAGCTGGCGATGGAGCTCGAGAAAATCGCGCTGGAAGACGAATACTTCGTTGCTCGCAAGCTCTACCCGAACGTCGACTTCTACTCGGGCATCGTGCAGCGCGCCATTGGCATCCCGGTGCCGCTGTTCACGGCGATCTTCGCTCTGGCCCGCACGGTGGGTTGGATCGCTCAGCTGAACGAGATGATCGGCGACCCCGAGTACAAGATCGGTCGCCCGCGCCAGCTCTTCGTCGGCGCCAGCTCGCGTGACGTCAAGCCGATTGGCCAACGCTAAGACCCGCCCGAGACCGAGTCCTGCGGCTCGGGTTTGAACGGTCCACGCCCCCCACTGCTGTTGTGAAGTGGGGGGCGTTTTGTTATTCGGACGGCGTGGATGAATTGGGGCGTGCGGTGCACTGAAGCCAGTGCAACAGCACGCCATACAGCGCTTCGGGGTAGACCGGCTTGGAGACGAAATCTGACATGCCGGCGGTTAGGCACCGGTTGCGGTCCTCGACAAAAGCGTTGGCCGTCATGGCAATGATGGGCCAGTCGGCGCTGCGGGGCAGGCTTCGCAGTCTTCGTGTGGCCTCCAATCCATCCATGCGGGGCATCTGCATGTCCATCAGGACCACATCAAAGTCCTGCGCCTGCGCCAATTCGACCGCGGCCGCGCCATCCTCCACGGAGGTCACCACCAGGCCCACATCGTTCAGCAGGGCCTCGGTGATTTCGCGGTTGATCGGCTCATCTTCGGCCAGCAGGACACGGCGGCCTGTGTGCAGCTGGCGGAGTGCCCGCTCGGCTTCGGCCTGCAGCAGTCTGGGCCCCTCGGGGCGCTGCGGGCCAACTTTTTGCAGGCGGGCGGTGAACCAAAAGCGGCTGCCCGCGCCGGGCTGACTCTCCGCGCTGGCATCGCCCCCCATGGCCTGGGCCAGTTTGCGGCAAATCGCCAAGCCCAAGCCAGTACCGCCATATTGCCGCGTGGTGCTGTTGTCCGCTTGCTCAAATGCCACGAAAAGGCGCTGCAGCGTTTCGGGAGCAATGCCGATCCCCGTGTCAGCCACTTCGAAACGCAGCTTCACGTCGGCGTCGCTTTCTTCTTCGACCAGGACGCGCAGCGTGACGCTGCCGCGCTCGGTGAACTTCACGGCGTTCGTGGCGAAATTCAGCAGCGCTTGTTGCAGCCGCAAGGGGTCTCCGAGCAGCCCACTGGCCACTGGGTGAACCTCGGTTTCGATCCGCAACTGCTTGGCCTGGGCGCGCTCCGCGATCATGGACACCACATTGGCCACAAGACTGGAGACTTGAACGGGTTGCTGTTCGAGCACCATCTTGCCCGCTTCGATCTTGGAGAGTTCCAAGATGGCGTTGATGATGCCCAGCAAGTGTTCGCTGGCTTGCGTGAGTCGATTGAGGTGCTCGCCTTGCCGATCATCCAGTTTGCCGCGCCGAATCATCCGGGCCATGCCCATGATGGCGTTCAGGGGCGTGCGAATCTCGTGACTCATGTTGGCCAGAAAGGCGCTCTTGGCCACGTTGGCGGCATCCGCCGCCTCTTTGGCCTCGGTGAGCTCCAGCGTGCGCTCTTCGACCAACTGTTCCAGGTGGTGGCGGTGGCGTTTCAGCTCGGTTTCGATGGCCTTTTGTTCGGTGACATCCTCTTGGAGCAGCACGAGTTCAGTCACCTGACCGTCCGCGTTCTTGCTCGGGTACAAAATGGTGCGCACCAAGAAGGGCCCCAGCTCACAAGTCACCTTGGGGTTGTCGGCGCGGTCGTACTCCATCGTCAAGGGTGCGACGGCATCGCCGCGAAATGCGGCTTTGAGCGCGGGCAGGATGCCCATGCGCCCCAATTGCGCGTCCTCCAAAACGTTGTACGCCGCCAGCGCTTCGAACGGCACGCCCCAGATGCGCTCCCAAGCCGCGTTGACCCGCCGAGTGAAACCGTCCGGGCCCAGGATTTGAATGCCCAGCGGCGACTGGTCCACCAGGGTGCGAAACCGCGCCTCGGACTCGCGCAGCTGGCGGTCAATGATTTTGCGCTCCGTGATGTCTCGCATCACCGCCATCACGTGCGCGCGCCCACTGGCGTGGCTGATGATGTCCGTGCTGATTTCGACCGTGCGGCGCGTACCGTCTTTGCGGGTAATCGTCCACTCTTCGCGCCTTAGGTGGTCGCCGGCGCGCATGCGGTCCATGCGGGCCCGTGCTTTTTCTTGCACGTCGGGGTCAACGTAGACCGTCTGGTACCAGCCAAGGCGGTTGATCTCCTCCAGCGAGTACCCGGTCAGGGCCACCATGGCCGGGTTCCAAAGCAAGAACGCCACAAAGGGTGGGGCCTCAATGGCGTGACAGACTGCTATCCCATCGGCCATGGTGTGAATCAGTGATTCATTGAACGCCAAACTGGACCGCAGTTCGGCGTCGACCCGTAGACGATCACTGACATCTCGGCAGGTGGCAAAGATCGCGGGCCGGCCATTCCAATGGCCGTGCGCAATGCGACTCTCCACCGGAATGCTGCGGCCATTGGCACACAGCAGGGGCACGTCACACTGCTCGCGCTCCCCCCGCACCATTTCTTCAAACCACAGCTGGGTTTCCTGCAAAAACTCGGGTGGGTGCAGCCCCAGAATGGACCGCCCCAGCAAGGCGGACTCGGAGTACCCCAACCGGGTCAAAACCGTTTGGTTGACCTGCAAGATGGTGCCCGCCGGGTCCACGACGAACAAAAAATCTTCACTGGAATCAAAGAACGCGCGGAAGTTGGCTTCGCTGTTGCGAAGAGCCACCTGGGCTTGCTGGTGGGAGGCTGTTTCCTGAACCAGTTGCACGGAATTGGTGGCCAGGTTACTCACCAAGGCCAGGGTGACCTGCACCAGAGACTCGGCGGACTGTTCCCATTGTTGGCGTGCGGCCTGCTGCGCCGCCGGCAAATTCAGTCCCCCCCGCAGAGCTTTCACCAGCAGCGCCATATGGCGGTCCGTCCCCAAGATATGGGCGACCAACCACTGCACCAAGAAGTTCAGCGTTTGGGTGGTGACGTTGGCATCACCGCGCTCCAAGCCGGCATGCAGGGCGGCAATCTGGTCTCGAAATGACTGGTGCGCAGCCTGGTGGCTGAGGTCAAAGGGCAACTCGCCCAAGGCGTCCCGCCAGATGCGCTCTTCGGTCGAGAAGTGTTCTTGCGCGTACTGCTCCAACTGATCCAAAAGGCCACCAAGCGGGGGGATTGCACCTCCCAGGGCAATGGCACGCGCCAACTCGTCCAACATCAACGCCAAGTGCCGATGTTGAGCATCGATCTCGGGCAAGCCCGTCTCGAAGTGCGGATCCCACGGAAAAATGGTGATGTCGGCCATGGTGGGGAAGGGGAGCGAACGGTTGATCTTCGCCGAATCCCCGCGTGGTCGCACGTGAAATGAGGCGCCTCCTCCATTCGCAGGGGCGGACAATGGCCGGCATGAACGCCTCAGTGCTTGTTTTGGGAAGCGTGAATCGCGACCTCATCGCGCATGCCCCGCGCTTACCGCTTCCCGGTGAAACCCTGCGGGGCCATCACTTTGTGTCCAGCTTGGGCGGCAAAGGCGCCAACCAAGCCGTGGCGGCAGCACGGTTGGGGGCCCAGGTTCGCTTAATCGCGCGCGTAGGCCGCCTGGATGGGGGGGAGGAGCTGCTCGCGGCCCTGCGACGGGAAGGCGTCGACGTAACGCGGTGCCAGCAACCCGATGCCGAGTCGCCGGGCGTGGCCCTCATCGTGGTTGGGGCGGATTCGGGGGAAAACCAAATCGTGACCGTGGCAGGGTCCAACGCCACCTTGCGCGCCGAATCTTTGGATTCCCTGCCGCTTTCGGGTGTTCAGTGGTTGGTGGCCCAGCAAGAGTTGCCCATCGAGGCCCTGGACGCGGCGTTTCGGCATGCCCGGGCTGCGGGGGGTCGGGTCCTCCTGAACGCGGCGCCTTTCCGCGAAGAGGCGCGCCGACTGCTGCCCCTGGTGGATGTGCTGGTCGTCAACGAAGGCGAAGCCGCGGCGCTATTGGGCGCGCCGGTCTCGGCCCCAGTTGTGGCGGACGCGGCGGAGCGTTTGCTCGCTCTGGGACCGCGAGCGGTGTTGATTTCCTTGGGCTCCGCGGGGGTGCAGTGGCAGGACGGCAAGCAACGACTGCATCGACCCGCGCGACAGGTGCGCGCTGTGGATACCGTGGGGGCCGGCGACACGTTGGTGGGCGCCCTGGTCACAGCGCTCGGAGAGGGCCATGCGATTGACGCTGCCTTGGATTTTGCGCAGGCGGCCGCCGCGTGGGCGGTTTCTCGGCCCGGCGTACAAGCGGCCATGCCGCGGCGGGCTGAACTGGACGCCTGGCGTGGAGCGGAAGCGTGAGGCTTTGGTTGGACACGGATCCAGGGGTCGATGACGCCCTGGCTTTGGGGTTGATCCGGGCGCGCCCGGAGTTTGAGTTGGTCGGGCTGTCGACGGTTTTCGGCAATGCCAGCGTCGCGCAAACCACCCAAAACGCCCTCCGATTGCTGCAACTTTTGCGGTGTTCTGATATCCCCGTGCACATCGGCGCGGCCCAGCCGCTTCGTGGATCGGCGCGCTATGCCCCTGAGGTCCATGGGGGGGATGGGGTCGGAGGGATCGCCGCACAGTTGCCGTTGTCCCCCGCGGCGCCGCAGACACTACCCGCCGCCGAAGCGCTGGTTGCTGCGAGTTTGCGGTATCCCCGAGAGCTGCACTTGGTGGCTGTAGGGCCCTTCACCAATGTCGCGCAAGCGCTGCGCTTGGACCCGGGCTTGGCTGAACGGGTGGCCAGTTGCACGCTCATGGGGGCTGCGTTTGGGAGCCATGGCTTCACTGGGAATGTCACGCCCTGTGCCGAGGCCAACGCGCACAACGACCCCTGTGCGGCGGATGAGGTGTTCGCCGCACGATGGACGCGCCTGCAGGTGGTGCCCTTGGATGCGACGCAGCGGGTTTGCATCCCGCTGGAGCGTTTGATGCCGCTTCGAGACCGCGGCCCGGTCGGACAACTCCTGTGGCAAGCCATTCAACCCTATGCGGGCTATTACGCGACCCGGGACGGGCACGCCGCGCTGGTGGCCCATGATGCAACTGCCGTGGCAGCATTGCTCATGCCCGAGGTCTTTTCCTGGCGCCAGGGGCCGATTCGGGCCGTTGAGGGCGGACTGGCCCACGGCATGACCGTACAAGACTGGCAGGGACTGGCCCCCAACGACCCGGCGTGGGTCGGCCGCCCGGCGCACGCGGTGGCGCTGGACGCCCAGCCCGAACCGCTGATGAATCTGTGTTTGCAGGCCTGGCTGCAGGCTGATGCGATTGTTAAGGAGACCCTATGAAAAACAAAACCCTACTGTTGCCCCGGTGGCTGTTGAGCATGACGCCCGGTGAGTCGGTGCAGACCGGACAAGCCTTGCTGATTGAGGGCGAGCGAATCGTGGCTGTGGGTGACCGGGAGACGCTGTTGGCTCAGCACGGCGACGCACAGCGGGTGGACTTGCCAGAACATGTGCTGATGCCTGGCCTGATCAACAGCCACACCCACAGCGCCATGAGTTTGTTGCGGGGCGTGGCCGACGACCTGGGCCTGATGGACTGGTTGAACCACCACATCTGGCCGCTGGAGAAGCGGTGGGTCAGTCACGCGTGGACCCGGCTGGGCAGCCTGTTCAGCGCTGCCGAGGCCTTGCGCGGGGGGGTAACCACCTTGAATGACATGTACTTCTTCCCTGAGGCCATGGCCGAGGCCGCACTGCAGGCCGGCATTCGCGCGGCGGTGTCGATCAACGTGATCGACTTCCCCACGGGCTACGCCTCGGGCCCGGACGACTACATTGCCAAAGGAGTGGCGGCCTACGAGAAGTTCAAGGGCGAGAAATTGCTGCAGTTCACCAGCAGTCCGCACGCGCCGTACACCGTCAGTGATGAAACCTTCGTCAAGCTGCGCCAGTTGTCCGAGCAGCACGACATGGTCATGCATTGCCACATTCACGAGACGATGGACGAGGTCAACGGGGGCTTGCAGCAGCACGGCGTGCGCCCCTTGGCCCGCCTGGAAAAGCTGGGCCTCATGAACGAGCGCATGATTGCCGTTCACATGGTCCATTTGACCGACGACGAGATTGCGATGCTGGCCAAGAACCGGGTACACATCGCTCACAACGCCAGCAGCAACCTTAAGCTAGCGAGCGGCATCGCCCGCGTGGCAGACTTGGATGCCGCCGGCGTGAATGTGGCCTTGGGGACTGACGGTGCAGCCAGCAACAACCGGCAGGACATGTTCGAGGAAATCCGCCAGGCCGCGCTGCTGGCCAAGGGCAGCACGGGCCAGCCCACGGTGATCAAGGCCCGTCGCGCCCTGGAAATGGCCACCCTGGGCGGCGCCCGCGCCCTGGGCCGTGAAGCTGACTTGGGCAGTCTGGCCGTGGGCAAGCTCGCCGATGTGATCGCCGTGGACTTGTCGGCGCCCGAGTGCCGGCCGGTCTACCACCCAGATGCGCAACTGGCATATGTAGCAGCGCGCGAGCACGTGACCGATGTGTGGGTGCAAGGCGAGCGCGTGCTGCAAGGGCGTCAGCTCACGCGCTTTGACTTGTCTTCGGTGCTGGCCGAAGTGGAAGACACGGTCGCGCAAATGAAGGCGGGCCAGGCCAGTTGAGTTCCATTCGGGTGGCGAGCTAGGGGCAACCCGTAGAATGCAGCCTCCCTCCCAGCGACCCGACCGCACCTTGGTGTGGCCGGGTCGTTTCACAGGCGCACCTGCATCCGATCCCATGGCATCCTTTGAGCATCTGCACGGTTTCGAGGGTGGCAACGCCCTTTCGGCGTTCCGCACCCAATCGCTTTTGAGCAAATTGCAGGCCGCCGTGCCGCGCATCAAGGGGGTGCAAGCGCGCTTCCATCATTGGGTCGCCAGCGGGCAAGCGCTGTCCGCCGACCAAGTGGACCAACTCGCAGCCCTGCTGCGTTATGGGCCGGATGCGCTTGAGGCCCCAAAGGGGGAGACGGCCCTGGTGGTGGTCACGCCTCGACTCGGCACGGTCAGCCCCTGGGCCTCCAAAGCCACGGACATCGCCCACAACTGCGGCCTTCCGATCGCGCGGGTGGAGCGGGTCACGGTGTACCAGCTGCTGCTGGACAAGCCGTTGTTGGGCAACGCGAAGGCCCTGTCGGAGAGCGAGTGGCAAGCTTGCGCCGCGCTGGTGCATGACCGCATGACCGAATCGGTCCTGAAAGACTTGGCCGACGCCCGCCACCTGTTTGATGAAAAGGCGGCACAGCCGCTGGAGCGGGTCGACGTGTTGGGCCAGGGGCGCGCCGCACTGGAAGCGGCCAATCGGGACTGGGGATTGGCCCTTTCGGGTGATGAGGTCGATTACCTTTTGGACGCCTTCACCAAGCTGGGGCGCAACCCGAGTGATGTCGAGCTGATGATGTTCGCGCAGGCGAACAGCGAACACTGCCGCCACAAGATCTTTAACGCCAAGTTCATCGTGGACGGTGCGGAGCAAGCGCACTCTCTGTTCGGGATGATCCGCAACACCGAGAAGCTCAACCCACAGCGCTCCATCGTGGCCTACGCCGACAACGCGGCCATCATGGAAGGCCATGCCATTCAGCGCTGGTTCCCTGGGGCTGATGGGACCTATCAGCTCCGGCCGGAACAGGCTGAAGTGCTGATGAAGGTGGAAACCCACAACCACCCGACGGCGATCTCGCCGTTTTCTGGGGCGGCCACTGGGGCGGGCGGCGAGATTCGTGACGAGGGCGCCACGGGCCGCGGGGCGCGCCCCAAGGCCGGCCTGACCGGCTTCACCGTCAGCCATTTGCGCCTGCCGGGTTTGCCGGAAAGTTGGGAATCGCCGGAAAGCAAACCGGCGCACATTGCCAGCCCGCTGCAGATCATGATTGAAGGCCCCATTGGCGGGGCTGCATTCAACAATGAGTTCGGTCGACCCAACCTGCTGGGCTACTTCCGTGCCTACGAGCAAGAGGTTGCTGGCGTTCAACGCGGCTACCACAAGCCCATCATGATCGCGGGTGGCCTGGGCGCGATTCGGTCGGATCTCACCAAGAAGATTGAATTCCCTGCGGGCACCCTGTTGATTCAGCTTGGCGGCCCTGGCATGCGCATTGGCATGGGCGGCGGCGCGGCCAGTTCCATGGCGGCTGGCGTGAACAGTGCGGAGTTGGATTTCGACTCGGTTCAGCGCGGCAACCCGGAAATTCAGCGCCGGGCCCAAGAGGTCATCAATCGCTGCTGGCAGCTGGGTGCGGACAACCCAATTCTTGCCATCCACGACGTGGGCGCCGGGGGCATTTCCAATGCCTTTCCTGAGTTGGTGAACGATGCGGGAAAGGGCGCGCGGTTTGACTTGCGTGCCGTACCGTTGGAAGAAAGCGGGTTGGCCCCCAAGGAGATTTGGTGCAACGAAAGCCAGGAGCGTTACGTCTTGGCGATCGCGCCGGAGTCGCTGCCGCAGTTTCAGGCGTTTGCGGAGCGCGAGCGCTGCCCGTTTGCCGTCGTGGGGCGCGTGACGCAGGAGAAGCAGCTCCATCTGGACGATCCGCTGCACCCAGAGGCCAAGCCCATCGACATGCCCATGGAGGTTCTCCTCGGTAAGCCCCCCAAGATGACCCGCGATGTGACGCGGGTGGTCCGCGATGGAGGACGGTTCGAGGCCGATGGCATTGAGTTGGAGCCCGCGGCCCGTGCAGTGCTGCGCCACCCCTCCGTGGCCAGCAAACGTTTCCTCATCACCATCGGTGACCGCAGCGTGGGGGGGTTGACCCATCGCGATCAGATGGTGGGGCCGTGGCAGGTGCCGGTGGCGGACTGTGCTGTCACCCTGGCGGATTACACCGGGCTGGCCGGTGAGGCCATGGCCATGGGCGAACGGACGCCGCTCGCCGCAGTGGACGGTCCAGCCTCAGGCCGCATGGCGGTTGGGGAGGCGATCACCAACCTGTTGGCAGCGCCCATCGAACTTCCGCATGTCAAGTTGTCTGCCAACTGGATGGCCGCCTGCGGTGAGGTCGGGGAGGACGCCGCGCTCTTCGATACCGTCCGGGCGGTGGGTATGGAGCTCTGCCCCCAGTTGGGGGTGGGCATTCCGGTGGGCAAAGATTCGCTCTCGATGCGCACGAAGTGGAGTGAGGCCGGCCAAACGCATCAAGTAACGGCGCCGGTGTCGCTCATCGTGACGGCCTTTGCCAGCCTGCCCACGGTTGCGGGGACCCTGACGCCGGAGTTGAGCCCCGAAGGGGACTCCGTGCTCATTGCCATCGATTTGGGTCGGGGTCGGGGCCGGATGGGCGGCTCGATCTTGGCGCAAACGACGCGCCAGTTTGGCGGTGCGGTGCCGGACCTGGATGACGCATCCCTGCTGGTTGGGTTGGTTCAGGCCGTCAATGAGCTGCGGTCCAAAAACCAAGTTCTGGCGTATCACGACCGCGGCGATGGGGGGCTCTGGGCGACCGTGTGCGAAATGGCCTTTGCCAGCCGCTTGGGCTTGCAACTCAATGTGGACATGCTGTTGACCGAGGGCAACGGCGTGGATGACAGCCGCATGGACGGCGGTGACGCCAAGAATTGGGCGGGGCAAGTGAGCGGCCGCCGTCACGAGCAAACGTTGCGGGCGCTGTTCAACGAAGAGTTGGGCGCCGTCATTCAGGTGCCGGCCAGCGAGCGGGATGCGGCCTTCGCCGTGCTGCGTCGCCACGGGTTGGCGGCCCATGCCCATGTCATCGGCAAGCCCTCCGCGGACGGCCAAATCAGCGTTTGGCGCGATACCCGCTGCATTCTGAAACTGTCGCTGGCCGATGCGCTGCGGGAATGGGAGCAGGTCAGCCGCGAAATTGCGATGTTGCGGGACAACCCGAGCTGTGCCGTTTCCGAGTTTGCTGTGGCCACGGATGCCACGGCGCCCGGGCTCCACGTGGCGCTCAGCTTTGACCCCACTGAGGATGTGGCCGCAGCTTTTGCGACCGCGTCGCGTCCGCGGGTCGCCATCCTGCGCGAGCAAGGGGTGAATTCTCACTTAGAAATGGCGTTTGCGATGCATGAGGCCGGGTTCGAACCGGTGGACGTGCACATGAGCGATTTGCAGGCTGGGCGTCACCTGTTGAAAGAGTTCCGGGGCTTTGTCGCCTGCGGCGGCTTCTCGTACGGTGACACGCTTGGTGCCGGAGAGGGCTGGGCGCGTTCAATCTTGTTCAATACGGATCTGAAGGCGCAGTTCGAACAGTTCTTTGCTCGGCGCGACACATTTGCCCTGGGGGTGTGCAATGGCTGCCAAATGTTGGCGGCCTTGGCCCCAATGATTCCGGGGGCCGACGCTTGGCCCAAGTTTGTCCGCAATGCGTCGGAGCAGTTTGAAGCGCGCTTGTCCATGGTGGAGGTGCTGGATTCACCGTCGATCTTCTTCCAAGGCATGGCCGGGAGCCGCATGCCCATTGCGGTGGCCCACGGGGAAGGGCGTGCGGATTTCACCGTCCAAGGCGCCGCGCAACGAGTGCTTCCCAGCATGCGATTTGTGGACGGGGCTGGGCACGCGACCGAAGTCTATCCATTGAATCCCAATGGCAGCGTTGGCGGCCTGACCGCGGTGACGACGGCGGATGGGCGCTTCACGGCCATGATGCCGCACCCGGAGCGCGTGTTCCGCAATGCCCAACTGAGCTGGCGGGGTGCGGCGGAACTCGACGCCGCCTCGCCTTGGCTGCGGATGTTCCGCAACGCGCGCATTTGGTGTCGCTGACGCACCTCGGAAGCCGGTCCATCGGTCCCCCGCCTCGTGCGGGCGCCACCTCCGGCCCGTCCGAGCCGGTTTCGCGGGGGCGGTTTCGGGGCAACGGTACGTTGCGCGCCGCGCCCATCCATCCTCAGCCAGCGCGCATGGCGCCGGCGACCTCACGCTGCTGAGGCGCGACCAGAGGCAAGCGGAAGCGGAAGCAGCTCCCCTGACCGGGCTCGGATTTGAGCTCGACATGGCCGCCCAGCACGCCCGTGGCGATGTTGTAGACGATGTTGAGCCCGAGACCGGTGCCGCCCTGTCCAATCTTGGTGGTGAAGAACGGGTCAAAGGCGCGGCGGCGCACCTCCTCGGACATCCCCACGCCGTTGTCCTGCACCTGCAGCTCAAACCATCCGGGATCGAGCAGGCGGGCACTCAGCCACAAGCGGGGGCGCTCGACGCCTTCAAAGGCGTGCAGGTTGGCGTTCAGGATCAGATTGGTCAGCAATTGCCCCAGCGCACCCGGATAGGCATCCAGTTCCTGGCCCAGGTCGATGTCCACGGCCAGCTCGATGCGGGAGTGTTTGAGCTGGGGGCGCAGGACGGACAGCACGTCGTCGACCACGCCCTGCAACGCGAAGCGGCGTCGTTGCTCGCTGGTTTGGTCGGCCGACACTTGTTTGAAGTGCGAGACCAAGTCCGCCGCGTTGCGCAGGCCATTCAGCAGCAGGCGGCAAGCTTCCGTGGCGTCACCGAGGTAGCGGCTGAGATCGGACTTGCGCAGCGTGCCGGCCTCGAAGTGGCGCACCGTGTCACGGGTTCGGTCATCGAGCGTTGAGGCTGCGGTCATGCCCGTGCCGATGGGGGTGTTGAGTTCGTGGGCGACGCCCGCCACCAGCGAGCCCAGGGCGGCCATCTTTTCGGAACGGATCAACTCGTCTTGCGTGTGCTGCAGGCTGGTCAGGGCGGAGCTCAGGGCTGTGGTGCGTTCCTGCACGCGCCGCTCCAGGTCGGTGTTCAGTGACTTCAGTGCGGCCTCGGCTTGTAGCCGTTGGCTGATGTCCACCACCACCACCAGGAAGCCGATGTCGGCGCCGTGGGCGTCATGCAGTCGGGTGAGCGTGTGGGAGACCTGAATGGGGGCGCCGGTGTCGATCCGGTGGTAGGTCCAGACGCGATGATGGCCGCCATCCAGACCGTCGGCCTGCCGTTCAAAGACCTCCCAGCGGGGTACAGGGCGATTGAGGACTGCGGACAGGCGTTCGGCTTCCGCCTGAACCTCCGCTTGGGGATGGAAGCGGCGGGACTGGGTTCCCAGGACCTGGCTGGCCTTGCAGCCGAGGATCTGCTCGGCACCCGGGCTGAAGAGATTGATGCGCCCCTTCAAGTCCGTGCTGATGAAGCCCACCTGGACCGCGGAGTCGAACATGGCTTGCAGCAATTGGGCGCCCTGGCGCTTGGCCGCTTCTGCTGCATGCTGCGCCGTCAGATCGACGGCGATGCCCAAGAAACCGGTCACGCAACCGTCCGCCGCCCGCACCTTGCTGATGGACAGCGAAACCGTGAGCTCCCGGCCTTCGCGCGTGCACATGGTCCAGGTCTGGGTGTCGCTGCCCTGAACTTGCGCCCATGCGGTGAAGGCATCGTGCTGGGTGATTTCCCGCCCCAGGATGACGGTCAATTCCGCCGCCCGCTGGGCGACTTCTTCGGGCTTGAAGAAGGTCTGGGGGTTGCGTCCGATGACCTCGGCGGCCGACCAGCCCAGCAGCCGTTCGGCCCCTCGATTGAAGACCGTGATTCGGTCCTCGGTGTCAGTGGCAATGATGGCCACGTCCACTGCGGCGTCAAACAATTCTTGCAAACGATCCCGGGCCTCGGCCAGTGCCGCCTCGGTCTTGCGGATGGCTGTCATGTCGCGGCCGGTGCCGCGGTAGCCGACAAAGCGATTGCTGTTGTCGTAGACCGGCGATCCGGAGATGGAGACGTACAACACATCGTCGTTGGGGCCCCGCATCCGGTATTCAAAGTCCCGAAAGGCTTCGCGGCGCGCGTACACCGCCTTGTGGGCCTCCCAATCCACCCCCGGTAGAGCCAAAGTGCTGTCCCACCGGTGTTGACCAATGACCTGCTGCAGCGAACTCATGGAGTCCGAAAGGCCTTGGGAAACAAACGTGAAGCGTCCTTCGGCATCTTGCTCCCAGAGCCAATCGCTCGACAAGGCGACCAAGCCTTCAAAACGGGCCCGGGCCGCTTCGACTTCTGCCAGGGCGGCACGTCGCTTTTCCGACTCGTCGGCCAGTGCCTGGTTGCGTGCCACCAACTGCAGACGGCGCCGGCTCAGCGCCAGACTCATCAGCGTGAGCAAGAGCCCGCCCCCCAAGGCCCCCACAACGGTCCAGTCTGTCCAGGCGCTCACATGGCGCCATCCCAGCTTGGGCTCACCCAGGAGGACCCATTCCGCACCGGGTAAGCGGATCGTCAGTTGTTCGGCTTCTGGGCTGAGCGTTCCACCGTGCGTCCAAATGGGATCACCGACGGCTTGGGTGAGCGTGCGGGTGAAGACGCCCAACCGCAGCTCGTTGGTATCCAGGCGCGCCTGCGTCATGAACCGCTCCACATCGGCCACCAAGGACACCGAACCCCAGTAGCTCGGCCGCTCAGACGTGCCCAAAAAAATGGGGTTCCGCTGAATGATGCCGTGCCCGCCTTGAATCAACTTGACCGGCGCGAAGATGAGCGGTTGGCCGCTTGCCCGGATCTTCTCCAACTGCTGCCATTGCGCGGGCACCTTGCGGTAATCCAGCCCCAGCGCTTTCTCATTGCCCTCTAAGGGGTGCACCATCTGGATCACATCGCCGGGCGCCACCACGACGTTGCGTAGTTGGGGGCGGTCTGCCTGCATCACCTCCACATAGCGGGCAAAGCGCTCGGACGTGATGCCGCCGTCGGTTCGGACCACCGAGGCCAGGCCCGCTGACAAATTGAACGTGGACTCCGCCACGATGGCCAATCGGCTTTGAGCCGCGGCCAGAGCCTGCCGCACTTCCAGGCGCTCCGCGTGGTCGAGCTGCTGGCGCCGGGCGTCGTGGACCGCCAGCCCGGCCACGCCGCTCATGAGCGCGACCAGGGCGCTGGGCCAATAGGAAAGCCAACGACGAAGGAGGGCCGGCACTGCCATGATGGCCCCACGCTAGCACGGTCGGGCGCGACCGGCGAGTCGGGCTTGACCCAGGAGCGCTCAGTTCGCGAAGACCACCTGCGTTGCGCGAAAAATCAGTCGCCTGCGCGCAACTGCACCCCGACCTGGCGGCGTCGCCCGTCGCGTTCCACGGTGAGGCGAACCTGATCCCCCGCCTGGCGTTTTTCCAGTTCGTTCAGCAGGTCGTCGAAGTCTGCGACGGGGGTGTCGTTCACCGCCGTGATGACGTCGCCCGCTTCAATCTGACCGTTGCGGTTTTGGCTGAAGGGCCGCAACCCAGCTCGGGCCGCTGGCCCTTGTGCCGTCACGCCCACGAGCGCGACCCCTTTGGGCAAGCCCATGCGCCGGCGCAAGGTGGCGGTCCACCGTTCATCCAGGGGCGTAATGCCCAGGACCGGGCGCACGAAGCGACCATCCCGAATCAGCCGGGGGACGATGCGGTTGACTTCATCCACGGGAATGGCAAAGCCAATCCCGGCGCTGGCGCCACTGGGGCTGTAAATGGCCGTATTCACTCCGATCAGACGCCCTGCCGAATCCAACAGGGGCCCCCCCGAGTTTCCCGGATTGATCGCCGCATCGGTCTGGATCGCGCCCCGAATGCTGCGCCGGGTCACCGATTCGATCTCGCGATTGAGGGCGGAAACTATTCCGGTGGTCAGGGTGAAGTCCAGTCCAAATGGGTTGCCAATGGCATACACCTTTTGACCCACTTGCAGGTCCCGGCTGGTGCCGATGGGAATGGGCGGATGTTTGCTGGCGGGCCAATCGACTTTGAGGACGGCGAGATCGCGGTCCGGGAAAGCTCCCACCACCCGCGCCGCCCACTCACTCTGGTCGGCCAGCGTGACCTTGACCCCTTCCGCGTTTTGGACAACGTGGAAATTGGTGACGATGTGCCCACTCTCATCCCAAACAAATCCCGAACCGGTTCCTTGGGGAACTTCCCGCACGGGGTTGGAGAAGAAGTCCCGCTGAACGGCGGTTGTCGTGATGTGGACGACCGACGGGGATACCGTCTTAAAAACACGGATGTGATTGAGCTCGTCGGCCTCAAAAGCCCCCCGCTGCAAGACGGGCCGGGGTTGGGCGTCGGGTTTGGTCTGGGCCCAGGTGGGCCAAAGCCAAGCGGCACCCACCAGGGCGGCAGCACTCAAACCGAGGGCGGTGAGGCGAGCTGAATGGGAAGGGGCGGTCATGGGCATGCAATTGAGGCCGGGAGGCGGGTTTTCAAGCGGCTCCCAAGAACCACTTGATCAGCCCCTTGAGGGCAAAACCCAAGAGACCAAAACCCAGGGCCAAGAACAGCACAAAGGTTCCAAATTTCCCGGCTTTGGATTCGCGTGCCAACTGGGCAATGATGAACACCATGTAAAGCATGAAGGCTCCGACCCCAAAGGTCAGGCCAAACTGGGCGATTTGTTCTTCGGTGAAGCCCCCCATTTAGCGCCGCTCCTCCAGGGCCGAGGCGTCCACCAGATCGGCATAGGCATGCCAGCTGGCATGGGCCAGCCAGGGGCCGATCACGATCAAGCCCGCCAGCAGCGTCGCCATGCCCAGCAAGCTGAGCAGGACCAGGGTGCCGGCCCAGAGCGTCAGGGTGCCCGGAGCGGCCAACACCACGCGCCAGCTGGTGAGGACTGCGGCCCAGAGGCCCACACGGCGATCCAGCAGGAGCGGGATGGAAATCACGCTACTGGCATACACCGGCGCGGCAAGCAGCGCGCCCATCATCATCCACAGTTCCAGCAAGAACCCCTCTGGCGCCAAGACCACGATGCGGACGAAGTCGGCGGGTGTTTGAATGGGCGCCGGGGACAGGACCGTGAATAGCGCGGCCGACGTTAGCACCCACCCCGTGCCGGCCAGGGACAGCAAGAGGCCAAAACCAATCAACACGGGTTTGTTGGGTTTCCACAAAGCCAGTGCCATGCTCAAACCCGTCGGCTGACCGCGGGAGCGGGCCCGGCTGATCGCATAAAGCCCCGTTGCGGCAATGGGGGCGACCAGCAAGAACCCAGTAAAAGCCCCCGCCAGCATCCAAAACTGGTGATGGGCGACGGCCAACAAGAGCCAGCCGAAGATGGCCATGAGCGCACCATGGAACAAACCGGTCACGGGATAGGCGCAGAAATCCAACCACCCGCGACCCAGCCAGTGGCGGATCTGTGCGGGGTGCGCAGGGCGCAAGCGAATGTCCAGGGATTGGGCCAGGGCAGGGCTCATGGGCTGAGTAAATCCAGGGGCTGAAGGGGATCCTGCAAGGGGTTGAAGCCCACTTGCACCGGCAAGATCCGGCAGGGGCCGGGTAGCAGCGTGTCGTCCTGGGACAGCTCGTCGCAGAGCGCCTGCGCGCGCAGGCGGTCCAATCCGGGCAAATCCAGCACCAAGACATAGGCTCGGAGCCACAGAAACTCGGGCAGGACTTTGCGGGCGAGCCACGCCCGTTCAATGGCGGGCTGCCGACGCAGGGTGAGGAGCAGCCTGTCTTGTTCCAGCTTGCTGAGGTCGGGCGGGCCACTGTGTGTCAGAGGTTCGCCGTCCTGCAACTGCGTGTCGATTCGCAAGTGTTCGGCCTGCACCGTGGCTTGCAGATTGCGCCAATGACGGAGTGCATCGACATCCCGGACGGGGTTTTCCAGCGCGTCCACCATGCGTGCCGCCGCCCATCCTTTGTCGGTCGGGCTGATCTCGAACAAGCGGGTGGTGAGGGCGAGGCTTTGCGGCCGGTCCAAGGCTTCCAAGGCCTCCGCCAAGCCCTTGAGGGCCGCTGCATGTTGGGGGCGCTGGGCCAAAGCTGCCATGAGCGGCCCCCGAACATCGGCCTTGGGATCGAGTCCGAGCGTGAGTCGGGTCCATTCCGTCAACTCGTCGGCGCTTTGGGCGGCGTGTGACCAATGCGACTGTTGTTCGCGCCATCGCAACAGGGTGCCGCGATAGGCTTGCCAGCGCTGGGCGTTTTGCTGACCCCACTCCCGATCAAAAGCCTCGATCGCACGCTGCAGGCTGGCCTCCTCAATGAGCTTGCTGGCAGCCGACTGTGAGTGCGCCGGGAGCGAGCGCTGGGCATGGGGGTCCAGGCTTTGAAGGCGGGTGCGAAGACTGGGCTGCGGATCGGCCTCCGTTTCGTCTCGGCGCCACAGCGCGGCCAGGGTCTGGCGGGCGAACACGGGTGGCAGGGGTTCGATGAGCTTGCGCTTGAGGGCTCGATGGGGACCCTTGGGCGTCTCATGCCGCTGGGCGCGCAGCCACAGCCAGGGCCAAAATGCCTGGTCCATCCAGGCTTTTTTGAGCGCCGCCTCCTTGAGCGCGGCCTCCCAGATGTCGGGGCCCACCCGCTTCGCGACGAGTCGGTCCGCCATGAGCACCTCGTATCGCACCAGTGGCTGGGTTCTGGCCAAAAAACGCGGCGCCAGCCACGCGTAAAAGTGGCGCGTGGGCTGTGCAATCCATCGGCGGTCATGGGCCAGCTGCTCGGCCACCCGTTGCACCAGTTCGCGCTGCAGCACCATGCGAGCGGTGAAGCGTTCGGGCCGACGCCGCAACCGGCACACGGCCAGGCCCACCAAGGCCAGCAGACGGCGGCGTTCCAAGGCCATCAACAGCGGCAGCCCAATCAGCAGGGTGTGGCGTCGCGAACCCAGCAGGCCCCAGCGGCGGCGTTGCACCAGGCGGACCTCAAACTCGGTGCTGAGGTGAACCTCGTTCAGCGGCTCAGACAGAAAAAACTGCTGCAGCCGATCCAGACCTTCAAACAGCCCGGGCGCGGCTTCTCGCGCCAGCACCAGGCCCTCCGGCTTGGGCAACCGAACGCCCAGCGGCACCAGTGCGGCGAGCAACGTGACGGTGCCGGCCAGGGCCGCGCCGATCGCGAACAAGAGGCTCAGGACGTCGGAGGCCCCGGAGATCAACCCCGAAAACCCCCAACCCAGGAGGATCGCGCCCCCCGCGAGACCCGCCCCCATGACCGCATGCGGGAGGGCGGCCCAAAGCGCGGTTTCCCGACTGAAGTGATCGGGTTGGGCCCGGTAGGCCGCTTCGCTGCGACGAACCTGATCTTGAAAAGTTGAGAGTTCCACGGGCGTGTGGGTTCGAGCAAACCGTCAATGTAGCAAGGGCACAATGCCCATCCCCATGCAAACCACAACTCGTTACGAACGCTTGGATGCCTTGCGAGGGCTGTGGATGCTCTGGATGGTGGCGTTTCACTTCGCTTTTGACTTGGCTCACCTGGGCCTGATTACGGCCAATTTCTATGCCGACCCGGTGTGGACGGGCCAGCGCACCCTGATCTTGTCCGGTTTTTTGGTGATCGCTGGCGTGAGTCAAGGTGTGGGGCAGCCCCAAGGACCGCGGTTTTGGCGCCGTTGGGCCCAGGTGGCGGGCGCGGCAACGCTGGTGAGCTTGGGATCGGCTTGGATGTTTCCTCGCTCCTGGATTAGCTTTGGCGTTCTGCACGCGGTGGCGGTGATGCTGCCGCTGGTTCGATGGGGGCTGCTGAAGTTACCCTCGGGTGCGCTGTTGATGGGCGCGGTCGTCGCCGTGGCGCTGCCGTGGTGGGTCGCGCATCCCGTGTTTAACAGCCGCTGGTTGAACCCCTTGGGGTTGGTGACGCACAAGCCCATCACGGAGGACTATGTGCCGCTCCTGCCCTGGGTGGCACCGGTCTTGGTGGGGTTGGCTTTGGCACGCGCACCGGTGTTTTTGCGGGCGATCCGAGGGCGAGCGCCCGCGGCCCTGGTCAAATGCGGCCAATGGCCGCTTTCGGTCTACTTGTTGCACCAGCCCCTGCTGCTGGGCTTGATTTATCTCTACCTGATGGCGACGCGTTCATGACCGATTCCCCTCGCAAGGTGTTGTACGGCTTTCATGCGCTGTCCACCCGACTCAAGATTGCGCCGGAAACCATTGAACTGGTTTTGTTCGATGCCAGCCGTCGCGATGCGCGCATGAAGGGCTTATTGGCGCGGGCGACCGACGCTGGGCTCAAAGTCGTGGAGACGGAACCGCTGCAGCTGGATCGATTGGCCCGCACCGATCGCCATCAAGGCGTGGTGGCCAAGGTTGAGCCGCTCAAGCAGCAGCACTCCCTGGACGATTTGCTGGACGAGGTTTCCGCGCGTGGCGAGAAGCCCTTGCTCCTGGTGTTGGATGGGGTGACTGACCCCCACAACCTGGGGGCCTGTCTGCGCGTGGCGGATGGCGCGGGGGCCCACGCCGTGATCGCGCCACGGGATCAAGCTGTGGGGCTCAATGCCACGGTTGCCAAGGTCGCCAGTGGTGCTTCGGAGTCCGTGCCGTACTTGATGGTGACCAATTTGGCGCGCACGCTGAACGAGCTGAAAGAGCGTGACATCGTGTGCGTGGGGACCTCCGATCAAGCCGAGGGCTCCATCTACCAGTGCGATGCCGTGTCCGGGCAGGGGGGGGGTGTCGCGTGGGTCTTGGGCGCCGAGGGCAAGGGCCTGCGTCAGCTCACCCAAAAGACCTGTGACCGCCTGGTGTCCATTCCGATGCGAGGTGCGGTTGAAAGCTTGAATGTGTCGGTGGCGGCCGGCATTTGCCTTTACGAAACCCTGCGCCAACGGGAGCTCTGAACCATGTCCGTCATTGCCGTTAAACATCCTTTGGTCCAGCACAAGGTGGGCCTGTTGCGGGAAGCCGAGATCTCGACCAAGAAGTTTCGGGAGTTGACCCAGGAGGTGGCCCGACTGCTCGCGTATGAGGCCACGGCCGATTTCCCGACTGAAACGGTCACCCTGCAGTGCTGGAGTGGGCCGACCGACGTGCAGCAAATCGCAGGCAAGAAAGTGACGGTGGTGCCTATCTTGCGCGCGGGCCTGGGGATGCTGGATGGGGTGCTCGACATCTTGCCCAATGCCAAGGTGTCGGTGGTTGGTTTGGCTCGCGATCACGAAACCCTGAAACCCGTGAACTACTTCGATCGATTTGTCGGGGATTTGGAGGCCCGGACCGCCCTGATCATCGACCCGATGTTGGCAACGGCGGGTTCCATGATTGCGACCATCGACCTGCTTAAGCAGCGGGGGTGCCGAGACATCCGCGCGTTGGTGTTGGTGGCTGCGCCGGAGGGTGTGGCAGCCTTACAAAAGGCCCACCCGGAGGTGCGCTGCTGGGCGGCGGCCATTGACAGCCACCTGAATGAGCAGGGCTACATCATTCCGGGCCTGGGGGACGCCGGGGACAAGATCTTCGGCACCAAGGAATGAAGCTCGGAGCACCGCATCGGCGGTGGATCCGGCGAATTGCGTTGGGATTCGCTGCCCTGGTGGTGGGGCTGGCCGGGGTGGCTTACCTCGCGCTGCGGGCCAGTTTGCCGGTTCTGGATGGGGCGCAAACGCATGCGCCCCTGCAGGCTGCCGTGGCGGTGGAGCGCGACGTCCGTGGAACGGTGACCGTACGCGCTCAAAACCGGATCGATGCCGCCTATGCCATGGGTGTGGCGCATGCTCAGGATCGCTTCTTCCAAATGGACTTGATGCGCCGTGCCGCGGCGGGCGAGGTGGCCGCGCTGATGGGCGCGCCGGGGCTGAAGATCGATCGGGCGACGCGACCGCACGATTTCCGGCAGCGCGCGGAGGCCGCATGGAGCACGCTTCCGAGCCCGCAGCAAGCGCTCATACGCGCGTACACCCAGGGGGTCAATGCGGGGCTCGCCGGTCTTGGGGCGAGACCTCCGGAGTATTGGTTGCTGCGCCAAAGGCCTCAGCCCTGGCGCGAGGTGGACAGTCTCTTGACGGTCTACGCGATGTACCTGAATTTGCAAGCCGAACAACTCAACACCCACCGGGGCCGCCTTCAGTTGCGGGCTGCCGTGGGGGATGACGTTGCGGACTTCCTGCTGGCCCGCAGCGTCCCGCAGTGGGATGCAACACTCGATGGCCAATCGATCGAGGCGCCCAAATCCATTCCGGCGCCGCCCGCTGGGTGGGGTCACGGGGGGCGACAGGTTCGCGTCGACGAGCTCCCCGCGTTCGGCAGCAACGCCTGGGCGGTGGCTGGCCGCCGGGCCCCTCATGGTGCTGGACTGGTGGCGAACGACATGCACCTCAAGCTCGGACTGCCCAACACCTGGGTGCGCATGGCCGTCCGGTGGACGGATGCACGGGGCCGCCCAGCCCAGTGGGTGGGGGTGACCCTGCCGGGGGTACCGGGCTTGGTGGTTGGCAGTACCGGTCAGGTCGCTTGGGGCTTTACCAACAGCTATGTGGCTTCGCACGAGTGGACGAAATTGCAACCCGACTCGGGCGGGCAGTGGCGGGGCCCTCAGGATCAGCGGGCGCGCCTGACGATGCGAACGCATCGCCTCGATGTGGCAGGCTCGGGGCCCGAAGAGCTTCAGGTGGAATGGTCGCCGTGGGGGCGTATCGAACGGGTCAACGGGCAAACCTATGCGGTGCAATGGACCGCCTATCGCCCTGACGCGGTCAACTTTGGCCTGTTCGAGTTGGAGGAGGCCACCAGCGTCCAGGATGCCCTGCAGTTGGCCCAGCGCGTGGGAATCCCCACGCAAAACCAAATCGTTGTCGACCGTCATGGCGCTTTGGCCTGGACGTTGGCGGGCCCCCTGCGGGAGGGCATCGACCGCCCCGTCGTCCGCGATCCGGATCTGGGGCAGTTGTGGAGCGCCAATCACTTGCATTTGGGGGGAGCGGCTGGCGTCATGCTGGGGGATGGCGGCTATGCCGGCCCCGGACGCGCGGCGCGCATCCGCGATCAGCTGGCACAACTCACCGCACCGGACGAAGCCCAGGTCATTGCCATCGCGCTAGATGCCGAAGCTCCCTTGCTGGGGCGCTGGCGAGCCTTGGTGACCCAGCACCTGGATGCGGTCGCTTTGCGTGACCATCCGGGGCGCGTCGCCTATCGGGAGGCTCTCAATGGCCCCCTTCGTGCGTCGGCGGATTCCGTGACGTACACGCTCTTGCGTGGTTTTCGAGCGGCGGCGCTGGCCAGTTTCAATGCCGCCCTGGTGGCCAGCCATCCCGGCCAGAGCAAGGACCTGAATCTCGCCAGTTTGAGCGCGCGTTGGGACGAACCCGTGACACGACTCCTGCAGGAGGATCCCGTCGCCTGGCGCTGGGCGGATCAGGGGGATGGGCCCTTGGACGCTCGCACTCGGGTTCTACGGTGGGTGGATGCCGAGATTGAACGCCTGACAAAGGCCCATGGAAGCTTGGCCCAGGCTCGATGGGGGAGCACCGACACCATTCAAGTGCGGCACCCTTTGAGCCCAGCATTGCCGGCTTGGTTGGCCTCCTTTTTGGATGCCCCGCCGCAGCCCCTGGTGGGAGACACCCTCACGCCGCGCGCCCAGGCCCGGACCTTCGGCGCCAGCGAACGTCTGGCGGTGTCACCGGGGCGCGAGGCGCAAGGACTCTTTTCCATGCCGGGTGGCCCCAGCGGGCACTTTTTGTCGCCTTACTACCTCAGCGACCACGCGGATTGGGCGCAGGGGCAGTTTGGGCCGCTTTTGCCGGGTGCCCCCCAGCACCGATTGATGCTTAGACCCAGCCCAACACCCCGGCCGTAGCCCCGAGCGTCAGCCAAATCAAGGGTGGCCAGCGCTTGCGAGCGCTGCCCACCGCGATGAGCCCCACCAGGCCCCACGCCACGCCACCGGCCTCGGCGTAGGGCTGAATCAGCACCCAGGCCCCGGACAGGGTCAGCCCCATCACCAGCGGGCCACAGCCCTCCTGGAAGGCCCGCAAGCCCGCATGACCCGGGTGGGCCTCCGCCCAGCGACTAAAGCGCCACACCACCCAGGTTGAGGGCAACAAGATGCCACCGAGGCAGGCGAAAAGCCCCCAGGGGCCCGCCGCCATCCAACCCAAGACGCCAACGACCATGACATTGGGGCCCGGGGCCGCTTGGCCCAGGGCCACGGCCTGCGCAAACTCGGTGTCGGTCAGCCAACCTCGCTGGGCGACCAAGAGTCGATGCGAATCCGCCAAGATGGCATTGACGCCGCCCAGCGACAGCAGCGAGAGCAGGGCGAAATCGGCGGATAGCGCCAGCAACTCGGTGGGCGAGACCATCATGGGGCTTCGTCCGGTTGGCGCAATTGGCGCCATGCCCTCGCCATGCCCATGCCCCCCACGGTGAGGATCACCCACACCAAGGGCCATTTGGCCAAGGCGCTCAGCCCCAGGCTCAACGCCGCGAGCCCCAGTGCAAGCTTGGGCCCCAAGGGCGACTGCCGAAGCGGTTTGACCAGTTTCCAGCAGGTGCCCAGCAACAGCCCACCCGCCGCCAGCCCCATGCCCCGCAGGGCATTGGCCACTTCGGGCCGGTGCAGGTGGCTGAGCGTGAGGGCAGTTAAGCCGATCACCAAGGTTCCGGGGACCAGAAACATTCCTGCCAACACCGCCACCCCCCCTCGCCAGCCGAAGTGGCGTTGGCCCAGCATCAAACAGAGGTTGACGATGTTGGGCCCGGGAAGCACTTGGGCGGCCGCCAGCAGGTTCATGAACTCCGACTCGGTGAGCCACGCTTCGCGTTCGACCAGTTCATGGTGGGCGACGGCCAGAATGCCGCCAAAGCCTTGCAGGGCCAGGCGATTGCAGACCCAGGCCAAATGGCCCGGCGATCGGGGGCCGCGGGCTGGGCTCACCGCTGAACCTGTAAGGCCTCAGGATTCACGAGGTTCTTGGGCTCGCCGCGCAGGAAGCCCAGCACGTTGTCAAAGGCAGCGCGGAAGTACTGCTCGTAGCTGGCCTGCTCCACGTACCCGAGATGGGGGGTGCAGACCGTGTTTTCGAGCCGCAAGAGCTGGTGGCCCTGCAGGATGGGTTCGCTCTCGAAAACGTCGATGGCAGCCATGCCGGGTCGCCCTTTGTTCAGGGCCCCAACCAACGTGTCGGGGCACAACAACTCCGCGCGGGACGTGTTCACGAACAGGGCGGTGGGCTTCATCAAGGCCAGGTCTTCGGCCGTGATGAGATTGCGCGTGGCGTCCACCAAGCGCAAGTGAACACTGAGCACGTCACTGGTCGAAAAAAAGGCTTCCCGGGTTTCTGCCACGTCGTACCCATCGGCCAGGGCCTTGAGCCGGGAGGCTTCGCTGCCCCAAATCTGAACCCGCATGCCAAAGGCGCGTCCGTAGCCGGCGACGAGCTGGCCGATGCGTCCGTAGCCCCAGACCCCCAAGGTCTTGCCGGCCAATTGAAAGCCTATTCCGAAGTTGGGCGGCATGGAGGCCGCCTTGAGTCCGCTTTGCTGCCACACCCCGTGTTTGAGGTTGCTGATGTACTGAGGCAGGCGCCGCATCGCGGCCATGATCAAGGCCCAGGTCAGTTCCGCCGGCGCAACAGGCGACCCCCCCCCTTCGGCCACGGCGATTCCCAGTTGCGAGCAAGCAGCGAGATCAATATGGCTGCCCACGCGTCCGGTTTGACTGATTAATTTCAGACGCGGCAACTTTTCCAGCAGCGCCCGGGGAAAGGCCGTGCGCTCGCGGATGGCCACGATGACGTCCGCATCGCGCAAGCGAACGGCCAATTGCCCCACGCCCTTGACCGTATTGGTGAATACCTTGGCTTGAATACCCTCGGCGTCTAACAGCGCAGCGCACGGCAATTTGCGCACCGCGTCCTGATAGTCGTCGAGGATGATGATGTTCATGGCGGCCGGCATTGTGGCTTGCGCCGGGGCGGGCGGAACCTGGGGATTGCCTAGCACAATGCCTTATTTCTTACCGCAAGGGGGCGCGTCGTGCAGGTCTTGGTCACCGGAGGGGCGGGGTACATCGGCTCGCACACCTGCGTGCAATTGCTGGAGCAAGGTCACGACGTCGTGGTCTTGGACAACTACAGCAACAGCAAACCCAGTGTTCTGCAGCGAATTGGCGAGTTGGCAGGCCGGTGTGTGGCCGCGGAGCGCGGGGATGTGCGCGATGGCGCTGTGTTGGCCCGGGTGCTCACGGAGCACCGGGTTGAGGCCGTTTTGCACTTCGCGGGCCTCAAGGCGGTGGGTGAGTCGGTGACCGATCCGCTGCGGTATTACGACCACAACGTCCAGGGTAGCCTGAGTGTTCTGAGGGCCATGCAGCAAGTGGGCGTCCCCACTTTGGTTTTCAGCAGTTCAGCGACGGTCTATGCGCCATCCGAGGTGATGCCGCTGTCGGAATCCGCAGCGCTGGGGCCGGTGAACCCCTATGGTCGGAGCAAGCGGATGGTGGAGCAGGTCATGGAAGACGTGGCGCGCGCGCCGAACACCACGTTGAGTTTGTGCGCGCTGCGCTATTTCAATCCGGTCGGCGCCCACCCCAGTGGCCGTTTGGGCGAGGACCCTCAGGGCATCCCGAACAACCTGATGCCTTTCGTGGCCCAGGTGGCGGTCGGACGCCGGCCAACCCTCCAGGTCTTTGGGAACGATTACCCGACCCCCGATGGCACGGGCGTGCGCGACTATTTGCACGTTCAAGACTTGGCGGCAGGGCATGTGGCCGCCCTGAATTGGATGCACGGACGGTCCGGGTTCCATGTGTTCAATTTGGGGACGGGCCAAGGGCAATCCGTTTTGCAGGTGTTGCGGGCCTTTGAAGCCGCTTGTGGAAGGGACTTGCCCCACGAAGTGGCCGCGCGTCGTGATGGGGACCTGGCGTATTACTGGGCGGATGCGCGCAAGGCCCGCGAGGTCCTCGGATGGCAAGCCCAGCTCAGCTTGGCGCAGATGTGTGAAGACACGTGGCGCTGGCAATCGAAGAATCCGCAGGGCTACGACGACGGGGAGGGCACCTCATGAATGCGGTACTCGCGCTGGACCAAGGAACCACCAGTTCTCGGGCCTTGATTTTTGATGGGCGAGGGCGTGTCGTCGCGCAATCGCAGCAGGCGTTTGAACAGCACTTTCCAGCGCCCGGTTGGGTCGAGCACGATCCGCAGGCGTTGTGGGCGACGCAGTTCGAGACAGCGCGCCATGCCTTGCAAGCGAGCGGGTTCTCGTCCAGCCACATCGCGGCGCTCGGATTGACCAATCAGCGGGAAACCGTGGTGCTGTGGGACCGCGCATCGGGTCAGGCCCTTACCCGGGCCGTGGTTTGGCAGGATCGCCGCACGGCGGACCTGTGCCAAAGACTTCGAGACGAGGGCCATGAGGAGGAAGTGCGGCAGCGCACGGGCTTGACGCTGGATCCCTATTTTTCGGCAACCAAGATTGCTTGGTGGCTGGATCGTCATCCGGAGTGGCGGTCCCGGGCCGAGCGCGGCGAATTGGCGGTGGGTACGGTCGACACCTGGCTGCTTTGGAAGTTGACCGAAGGGCGGGTTCACGCGACGGATGTCACCAACGCCAGTCGCACCCTGCTGATGAATCTGCAGACCGGTCAGTGGGATGTCGATCTGCTGAGCTTATTTGGCATCCCGCCGGCACTGCTGCCCGAAATTCACCCGTCGGCGAGTGATTTTGGGACGACGCGCTTGTTCGGCGGTTCGATTCGAATCGGCGGGGTGGCGGGGGATCAGCAGGCGGCGCTTTTTGGGCAAGGGTGTGTGGCGCCCGGGCAAGCCAAGAACACCTATGGCACCGGCTGTTTCATGCTCATGCACACAGGGGCCATGGCCCTGAAATCCAAGCATGGCTTGCTGACCACACGGGCCTGTCAAGTGGACGCTCAGGCGCAATTTGCGTTGGAGGGCAGTGTGTTCATGGGCGGCGCGACGGTTCAGTGGCTGCGCGATGGACTCAAGATGTTTCAAAGCAGTTCCGAGGTGGAGGCCTTGGCCCGATCCGTGCCCGACAGTGGGGGCGTGGTGGTGGTGCCTGCCTTCACGGGATTGGGGGCGCCCTACTGGAACGCGGAGGCTCGGGGGGCAATCCTGGGCCTGAGCCGCGGCAGCACGCAGGCCCACATCGCACGGGCTGCGCTGGAAGCCATCACCTACCAATGTGCTGACGTTTTGCAGGCCATGGTCCAGGACGCATCAGGCAGCGAGTTGCAACTCAGTGAGCTGCGGGTGGATGGGGGCGCGAGCGCCAATGACGCCTTGATGCAGTGGCAGGCGGATGTGCTGGGCGTGCCGGTGCTGCGCCCCCCACTGTTGGAAAGCACCGCCTTGGGGGCCGCGTCGCTGGCTGCCCGCATGGCGGGCGTTGAACTCCAGGTCGAGGCGCAAGAGGGGCGCCACTTCAGGCCATCCCTCAGTCCAAATGAGATCGAGAGTCGTATGACACGGTGGCACGACGCCGTGAGGCGCGTGCTCTAAACACTGCGCCCTGGCGAACCGGACGCAGCACGCGGCCTCAGTGCAGCCCCGACCTCAAGAGACCGACAGCCAGCCCTTCGATTGCGAACGGCTCCGAGTCGGAGACACGAATGGGCTGAAAGTCGGGGTTCTCTGGGAGCAGCCAAGCCCCCGTTGCATCCCGCCGCCACCGCTTGACGGTGACCTCATCGCCCAGGCGGGCCACAACGATTTGGCCATTGCGCGCCTCGGCGACCTTGCGGACTGCCAGCAGGTCCCCGTCCAAGATGCCGGCATCCTTCATGCTCATGCCTTTGACGCGCAGCAGGAAATCAGGGGTTTGAGAAAAGAGCTCGGGGCTGACCGCGAGTTGTTGTTCAACGTGTTGTTCCGCCAGGATGGGGTTGCCGGCGGCCACTCGTCCCACCAAGGGCAGAAGCAGTTGGGCCAAACCCGGCATGGGCAGTTCGACCTGGTGGCCGGCTGCGCTGCCCTTGCGCATGGCGCGCAGGGTCTCCGCTTGCAATCGAATGCCCCGCGAGGTGCCACTGACCAACTCAATCACGCCCTTGCGTGCGAGGGCCTTGAGATGCTCCTCTGCTGCGTTGGCGGACTTAAAACCCAACGTCTGCGCAATTTCCGCACGCGTCGGGGGACTGCCCGTGCGTTCGATGGTGCGGCGCACCAAGTCAAAGATTTCTTGCTGTCGGGGCGTCAGGGGGATCTTGGGCGTCATCGCTCGGGCTTCACAATGGACGGTCGGAGCTGGCCGTCTATCCAGCCACTGAATTTTTATACAGGAATCGCCAGATGCCAAGCCGAATCGTTGTTTTGGGGACGGGAGGCACCATTGCCGGGCAGGCCGCCAGCACCACCGATCACGTCGGTTACCGGGCCGGGGAAGTCCGTGTCGCGGATTTGGTCGCGGCCATTCCGGCCTTGCAGAGCCATGTGCTCGATTTCGAGCAATTGGCGCAGTTGGACAGCAAGGACATGGGCTTTGAGACGTGGGCCTTGCTGGCTCGCCGCACCCAGGCCTTGCTGGACGATCCGACCGTGCAGGGTGTGGTCATCACCCATGGGACCGATACGCTGGAAGAGACCGCCTACTTGCTCCACCGGGTGTTGAAAGGCCACAAACCCGTGGTGCTGACGGCAGCAATGCGGCCGGCATCGGCCCTCAGTGCGGACGGGCCGCAGAATTTGTTGGATGCCGTGGTGCTCGCCGAATCCCAGGGGGTTTTTGGCGTGCTGGTGGCGTTCGGTGGCGCGGTCTACCGCGGGGACCGCGTGCGCAAGGTCCACAGCTATCGTGTCGACGCGTTTGCCTCGCCGGACGCAGGGCCGGT
Organism: Inhella gelatinilytica; assembly: GCF_016093295.1. Taxonomy (GTDB): domain Bacteria; phylum Pseudomonadota; class Gammaproteobacteria; order Burkholderiales; family Burkholderiaceae_C; genus Inhella; species Inhella gelatinilytica. Next base: position 189,590 of record NZ_JAEDAL010000003.1, read on the forward strand.
GGCCTGGGTGGAGGCCGGGCAGGTGCGGCCCTTGGTTCCGTGGGTCGAGCCCGACGGGTGGGGCGTGGAGGGACTGCCGTTGCAAGCCCGCAGCTGGCCGCGGGTGGAGCTACTGTGGAACGCGGCCGGGGTGGATGGGGAGATGGTCCCCCTGTTGATCGCGCTCGCGCAGCGCGAGAACCGCCGATTGGGCTTGGTGGTGGCTGGGACCGGAAATGGCACCCTGGCGCAGCCCCTGGAGCGCGCGTTACAGAACGCGCAGGCGGCTGGCGTGCGGGTTCTGCGGTGCACCCGCTGTGCCGCCGGGCCGGTGATTCCTGCCCACGACTCCGATCTGCCCAGCGCCGGGGCCCTCAGCCCGCCGCAAGCGCGCGTGATGTGTTTGCTGTCGCTCTTGGCCGACGCAGCAGACCAGGTCGAGGGTGTCAGCGCTCGGAGCGTTGTGCCGCCAATGCCTTAAGAAAAACCGGCGACTGCCGCACGGCCGCGGATTCCCGCCAGACCCGTTGCGCCAGTTCGGGGTTGCTGTCGGCAAACGCCGGCGACAGCACGATGAAATAGGCACGCTTCTGGAGCAGGGGCTCGGCCCGCTGCAGTTGCGCACGCCACGATGGCTGTCGCACGAACACGCCTTCGACTTCCTCAACGGGTAAGGCGGCGGCTAGCACCCGGCCATCGACCAAGGCGGCCAGCGCGTCTTCGGTGCTGCGGTGGCTGTCGTCCACCGCCACCTGCTGCTGCCGCAACACGGCTGCGATGGAATACCCTTGCGGTACGGCCAGCGCCACGCCGGGCGCCAAGCTCCATCGCTGCCCATCCCAAGGCGATCGTTGACCGGTGCGCAGGTACAGCGCGTAGCCGAACGTGTGGTACGCCAGGCTCTCGTTGGGCTGTCCATCGCGCATGGGGTAGCGGTACAGGGCTTCGCGCTCGGGCAGGTAACTCATGCCCATGAGGGCATCGTGTTCACCCCGCTGCAATTCCAGCAGGCAGCGTCGCCAGGGTCGCTGTACCCACTCGAATTCCCAGCCCAAACGCTGCGCCAACAAGCGCAAAAAATCGTATTCCAGCCCCCGGGCGGTCGGGCCTTTGTCGCCCAAGCGCGGGCGGTCATTGGCCCCCAAGCGCCAAGGGGGCGAGGCCACCTCGTTCAAGCACCACCGCAAGGTGAGGGCTTGGGCAGGCACCCCAAACGCCAGCATCAGCACCACCAAGCTTGCCCGCCACAGCACGCCGACCGCCTTTCTGCGCTGGGGCCACGACCGCTGCGGCCCCTTAGCCCGACTCCCCAGGCTAAAAGTCATGGGGATGGGCGAACCCCCATCCTAACGGGCGGCCTCCTGCTTTCGAAGGGTCAATGGCGACAAAGGTGGCCAACACCCAACAGGGCGTCCAGGGCGTGTTCATCGATGGGGGTCAGTCCCTGTTGACCGACGCCGCGCTCAAAGAAGAACGGCTTGCGGGGTTTGCTGCGCACGGCGGGGCCGATTTCACTCAGGTCGGGATGGGCGTACAGCCGCCCGCCGACCATCACCTGATGAATGCGGTCGCTTTGACGGATGTCGGCCAGCACGTCACCATCCAGCACCACCACGTCGGCGAGTTTGCCCACCTCCAGCGAGCCGAGGTCGCGATCGAGCCCCAGCACCTGCGCCGGGTTCAAGGTGGCGGCCCGCAGGGCTTCCAGCGGGGTCATGCCGCCCAAAGCCAGCATCCACATTTCCCAATGGGCGCCCAGCCCCTCGCGCTGACCGTGTGCCCCGATGCTCACTTTGACGCCGGCGCGTTGCAATGCTGTGGCAGTTTGCGCCACGCGCAGCACATTGAAGTCCTGTTCAGGCGCCGTGATTCGCCGCACCGACCGGGGCTCCAAGATGCTGCGGGGAACAAAGCGCTTGAGGATGGGGTGATTCCAAACCTCGGTGCGGGCATACCAATAGTGTTCTCCGTCCAGCCCGCCATAGGCCACGTTGAGCGTGGGGGTGTAGCCCACGGGCGTTTGAGACCAGAGCTGGCGCACGTCTTCGTAGACCTCCGCCACTGGCAAGGCGTGTTCAACCGTGGTGTGCCCATCCACCACTTGGTTCATGTTGAGTTGGAACAGCGACGCGCCTTCGGGGACCACCATCATGTTCGTTTGGCGGGCGGCTTCCAGAATTTGTTGCCGTTGGTCGCGCCGCGGCTGGCTGTAACTCTTGACACTGATGGCTCCGGCCGCTTGGAGTCGATGCAAATGACCCAGCGCGTCATCCAGGTTGTTGACGACTGCCGTGACATCCGCTTTGGCGCCATAGAGGATGGTGCCGGTGCTGAAGATGCGGGGGCCGACGACTTGACCCGCACGCTGCATTTCGCTGTGCGTGAGGATGCTGCTGGTGTGATTGCTGGGATCGTGCAGCGTGGTCACGCCAAAGGCCAAGGTCGCGTAGTTGACCCAGCTTTGTTGCGGAATGAAGTGACTCTCGGCCATGGCGCCGTGCCAGTGCAGGTCGATCAGCCCGGGAATGAGGGTCTTGCCCTTGGCCTCCACGGTGAACGCATCGGCGGGAATCGTCACCGCGCTGCGTGGGCCGACCGCCAGGATGCGGGCGCCCTCGGTGACCAGTACGCCGTCCTCGATGACTTCATCGCCTTTGAGCGTGATCAATCGGGCCCCCACGAAGGCCACACGGCCTGGTGGCACATCTGACGGTTGTTTGAACCCGATGGGGGTTCCGGTCGGAGGGGGCGTAAATCCTTCTGAAAAGGCCTGGACGAGAGGCACACGGAACAGGCGGTCACCCAGGGTGTAGTGCAGGCTTGCACTATCGCCCGACCAGTGAAGCGACTCGCCCGCGTGCTGCGACAGCCGGCGCAAGGGCAGGGCGTCAACTTTGGGCCCGAGAGTCAAGGTTTTTCCGGTGCCGGGAAAAGGTGTGACGTAGGTTTGGAAGCGCTCCGTAAAGCCCAGCCAGCGCCCGTCGGGGGACACGGCAAACTCGCTAGCGAACTCGCTGCGGGCCAGAACCAGCTCTTCGCGTGTCGCAAGGTCCAGGCGAATCAGCCGGTGCTCGCTGTCCACCTCAGACAGCACCACATCCCGCGTGAACAGAACCGCATCACCCCCGGGCGCCCATTGGGGGCTGTGCCCATCGCGGCTGAGACGCTGCAAGGGTGTTTTCCCATCCACCGCGGCCAAAAACAATCCGTCTCCGAGCCCCTGCCAGGGCGTGGTGAGATAACCGCCCCGTGCCTTTTGGTAGATCACCCGCCGACCATCTGGCGACAAGCGCGGATGCAGGTATTTCCCGGCTTCTGGGGTCAGGATCGATTCCCTTCCGGTGGGCAAGTGGCGAAGCCGGACATGGCCCAATTTTTCGTCGTTCCAGGTGCTGTATACGATGGACTGTCCATCTTGAGAAAACGACGGAAAGAGTTCGAAGTGTTCGTTCTGGGAGGTCAGCCGCCGCACGGCGCCATCGGGCAGATCTCGGACATAAAGGTGTCCGAGCGCGGAGTAAATCACCCGGCTCCCGTCGGGCGCCGTCTGCACCCAGCGCAATTGCTTGACATCAAACTGCGGTGGGGCGACCGCCTGAGTCACCCGCAGCGGCTCACGCAGCTCGCGCGTGTCCTTGATGTGAAACGGAATCACCTGGGCTTTTTGATCGAACGGATTGACGCGCCAAAGGTTGCCGCGCGCCCACACGACCAATTCTTTGCCACCCGGCAACCAGGCCATACCGGGGTACACGCCATGAACGGACCAGGACTCTTGGAGATCCCGCTCCAGCGGACCCCAGGCCGGCCATTCGCGGCCGCTTCTCAAGTCTTTGAGGAACAGCAGGGACTCCTGGCGTCCAGCGTCGCTGCGAACCCGCCGAACAAACGCCAAGTACTGGCCGTCGGGTGAGGGCGTGGGCCGAATGGCGCCACCCGGACCGGTCACCAGCGGTTCGCTGCGGCCGTCCGTGAGGCTCTGCCGCATGATGCGAAAGAGCTCCCGATGGGAGTCCCGGTTGTACTCAAAGCTACGGCCCGGAGTGGCATCCTGCGAGTAGTAGAGGGTTTGACCATCGGGTGAAATCGCGGGTTCTCCCAGGTCCTTCTGCCAGTTGGGCTTCTCATTGAGTTGCAGGCCCTTGCCGCCAGCCAGGTGGTAGAGCCAAATCTCGCCCGATCCGGCCGATCGGGTTCCGGTGAAGTGCTTGCGCGCCAGGATGGCCTGACCATCCGGGTGCCAAACGGGGTTGTTCAGCAATCGAAAGTCTTCGGTGGTGAGCGCGCGAGCCTCGCTGCCATCGCTGTTCATCACCCAAATGTTGTCCCCGCCCCCGGCATCGCTGACGAAAGCGATGCGCTGGCCATCGGGAGAGAAGCGCGGTTGCATTTCCCAAGCGACCGAGTGGGTTAGCGCTTTGGCTTCGCCGCCTTCGATGGGCATCAGGTAGAGGTCCCCCAACAGGTCAAAGACGAGGTGGCGCCCGTTGGGGCTGACATCCACACTCATCCAGGTCCCGCTGCGGATGTCTAAATGCGCCGTGCGAACGGTGCCGGGCGGGGCATTGACCGACCACGCCGCTGACTTCGGGTCTTGCGGGGCCACGGCGGGCGCTGCCGAGACGGCCCCATTCCAGAACGTCAGGGCCGCCAAGAATGAGAGGACAGGAAAGAAGGAACGGGATTGCATGACGCGCATCGTGCCGAATTGCAGTGGCGGGTGTGAGAGGAGGCCTACCGGGTGAAAAAGGTCATGGCGCGCCGCCACAAGAAAAAGGGCACCCGAAGGTGCCCTGGTGGCGATGTGCGTATCGCGGGCGCTTAGACGACGGTCAGCACCACATCGATGTTGTTGCGCGTGGCATTGCTGTAAGGGCAAACCTGATGCGCGGTGGCGACGAGTTTCTCGGCATCTTCACGGCTCAGACCGGGCAGGCGAATGGCCATGCGCACGCCCACTCCGTAGCCCGTGCCTTTGGGCCCGAAGTCCACTTCCGCGTCGATCTGGGCGTCAGCCGGCACGCTGAGGCCGAGCTTGCCGGCGACTGCGCCCATGGCGCCCATGAAGCAGGCGGAATAGCCCGCCGCGAAGAGTTGTTCGGGGTTGGTGCCTTGACCGGTGCCGCCCATCTCGACGGGCTTGGCCAGGGTCAGTTTCAAGTCGCCGGTTGCGGAATGACCATTGCGGCCGCCGGTGGTGGTGGCACGGGCGGTGTAAACAACTTTGTCGAGAGCCATGGGTTTGCCTTTAGGGGTTGCGCCAAAAGCGCGGCACTCTAGCGAAGGCGAAAAAACCTTGGGCGTCTGGGGCTTCAGGCGGCGGGCGTTGATCCTGAGAGGATGGCTTCGACCTGCTCGCCCAACTCTAGCCATTCCATTTCGGCGGAATCCACGTCATCGGCCAAGGCCTTGAGGCGCCGCCCCACGTCGGCGATCCGCTGGGGCGTGGCGTTTCCGGTGGCCAGCTCGGCCTCCAGCGTTTCTCGCTCCTGACCCAGCGCCGCGAGCTGGCGGTCCAGTTGCTCCATGCGCTTCTTCAAGGGAGCGGCTTGCTGCCGCAGCGCGGCGGCGGCCCGTCGGTCCTCACGCTGGGTGACGGCGGGCTCCGTTGCTACAGGGCTCGCGGGCTCTTTGGACTCTTTGAGCCGGCGGGCTTCGTCGCGCGCACGCTCGTTGAGCCACTGCTGATAGTCGTCCAAATCCCCGTCAAAAGGTTGAACCGCACCATCGGCCACGAGCCAGAACTCGTCGCACACCTCGCGCAACAAGGCACGGTCGTGGCTGACGAGCATGACCGTGCCCTCGAACTCGTTCAGGGCGATGGAGAGGGCTTCGCGCGTCTGCAGGTCCAGGTGGTTGGTCGGCTCGTCCAGCAGCAGCAGGTTGGGGCGCTGCCAGACCAACAGCGCCAGCACCAGGCGGGCCTTTTCGCCTCCGCTGAGGCTGCCCACCACTTGGTTCACCATGTCTCCCGTGAAGCGGAATTGGCCCAGAAAATCACGCAGCTCCTGCTCGCGCGCCTGGGGGCTGATCTCTTTGGCCAGGCGCAGCATGTGGGCCAACGCGCCCTCGTCGGGACGCAGCACATCCAGTTCTTGCTGAGCGAAGTAGCCGATGGTCAGGCCTTTGCCTTCGGTCAAGGTGCCGGCCAGTGCCGGGAGCATGCGCGCGATGGTTTTCACCACGGTGGATTTGCCCTGGCCGTTGGCCCCCAGGATACCGATGCGCTGGCCGGCCAGCACCGTGCGGTTGACCTGGCGCACGATGGCGGTGTCACCGTAGCCGCAGGCCAAATCGCTCAGGGCCAGCATGGGGTTGGGCAAATTGAGGGGCTCACGGAACTCGAACGAAAACTCAGAGGCGGCCAGTACCGGGGCCAGCTTTTCCATGCGTTCCAAGGCTTTGACCCGGCTTTGAGCCTGCTTGGCCTTGGTGGCCTTGGCCTTGAATCGGTCAATAAAACGCTGAAGGTGTGCGATGCGGTCCTGTTGCTTGTCAAAGGCGGCTTGCTGGAGCACTTGCGCCTGAGCGCGAAGCGTTTCAAAGGCGGTGTAATTGCCGCCCCACCGCGTGAGCTTGGCGTGTTCCAGGTGCACGGTCACCCGGGTGATGGCGTCCAAAAATTCGCGGTCGTGGCTGATGATGATCAGCGTCCCCGGGTAACGCGACAGCCATCCCTCCAGCCAGACCAGCGCATCCAAGTCCAGGTGGTTCGTGGGTTCGTCCAGCAGCATCAATTCGGCTGGATTGATCAGGGTGCGCGCCAGCTGCAAGCGCATGCGCCAGCCCCCGGAGAAGCTGTTCACGGGCGAGTCCAACTGATCGACCTTGAAGCCCAGCCCAAGCAGCAGCGACTGCGCGCGCGATCGCGCATCAAAGGCACCGGCATCCTGCAACGCCGCATGGGCTTCGGCGATCAGGAGCCCATCGTGGGCGGACTCCGCGGACTCGAGAAGTGATCGAGCCTTTTGCAGGGTGAGATCCCCCTCCAGGACGAAGTCGGTCGCCCCTTGCTCGGTTTCGGGTAGGTTTTGCGCCACCTCGGACAAGCGCCAGGTCGGGGGCATGTCGGCATCGCCCCGGTCGGCGTGGAGCCGGCCTGCCAGGAGCGCGAACAAACTGGATTTGCCCGCCCCGTTGGCCCCCACCAAGCCAATCCGTTCGCCGGGCTGAAGGGTGAGCGAGACATCGTCGAGCACCACTTTGGTGCCGCGACGCAAGGTGACGTTGCGCAGAGTAATCACAGAGAGGGGGCGGGGCAGGCGGGGGGCGGCATCGTAACGGCCGCCGGTCGGGAGGACGGGGCGGTCAGGCGTCGCCGGTCAGTTGCTCGCGGGTCAGCAGCAGCACCATGTCGTCCCCAGCGCTGGTGGCCAACCAAATGGGCTGTAGGTAGGGAAAGGCCGCTTCAAAGTGCGCGCGCTCATGGCCAATTTCAAGAACCAACACCCCGTTGGGGTTTAGAGAATCGGGCAGGGCGGCCAACAACCGACGGATGAAATCCATCCCGTCAACGCCACCTGCCAAGGCCAGCTCCGGCTCGGCCCGGAACTCCGGCGGCAAGTCGGCCATGGACTGGGCATTGACATAGGGGGGGTTACACAACACCAGATCGAAGGTCCGACCGTTCACGGCGGCCAGACCGTCACCTTGCACCAACTGGACCCGGTGTCCCAGGGCATGCCGCTCGACGTTGCGATAGGCGACGGCCAAGGCCTCGGCACTCAGGTCGGCGCCCGTGACCTCGACCTCGGGCCACGCCATGGCGGCCAACACAGCCAAGCTGCCGTTTCCCGTGCACAAATCGAGGACCTGATGGGTGGCGTCGCTCAGCCACGCGTCGAAACTGCCCTCGGCGATCAGCTCTGCGATGAAGCTTCGCGGGACGATGGAGCGCGCGTCGATGAAAAAAGGAACCCCCTGCAACCACGCCTCCCCCGTCAGGTAGGCGGTGGGCTGACGGGTAAGGATGCGCTGGTTGATCAGGGCTTCAATGCTTTGCCGCTCGGCAGCACTGAGCTCCCGCTCGCTGTGGGTGTTTAGGCTGTCCAAGGGCAGCCCCAGGCGCCAGAGCACCAACCACGCGGCTTCGTCAAAAGCGTTGAGCGTGCCCTGCCCGAACGCCACGCCCGCGGCCTCCAGACGGGCGGCGGCGGTTTCAACGGCATCAATGAGGATCACGGCAGGCTTTCGAAAACGACTGAAGGAAGGATTTCGCTGCGGTGCCGGTCATTCACCCGGCATCACATCCAGCGTGATTTCAGTGAAGGTTGCTTTGTCGGAAACCTCTTCGGCTGCCGCCGCAGGGGCTCGCGAGGCCGGTTCCTGGGTGTTCTGCAGGCGCCACAACAAATTGGTTGGCGAATCGGCAAAGGCCAAGCCCTCTTCGCGACTGATGATCTTGTTTTCAATCAGCTTCGCGAAGTGCTCTTCGTAGGTCTGCGAACCTTCGGCCATGGATTTTTCCATCGCCTCTTTCACGCCGTTGAAGTCGCCCTGCTCAATCATTTCGGAAACGAGCTTGGTGTTCATCAGCACTTCAACCACCGGCACACGCCCCCCCGCGAGTGCGCGGACCAAGCGCTGCGAAATGATGGCTTTTAAACCCGCAGCCAAGTCCCCCAACAGTGCGGGGCGGCTCTCCGGCGGATAGAACGACAAAATCCGGTTCAGGGCGTGGTAACTGTTGTTGCCGTGCAGGGTGGCCAGCACCAAATGGCCCGACAGGGAATACGAGATGGCGGCCGTCATGGTGTCGCGGTCGCGAATTTCACCAATCAGGATCACGTCTGGCGCCTGGCGCAGGGCATTTTTCAGCGCGGTCTGCAGCGACTGGGTGTCTCGGCCGATTTCACGCTGATTGACCACGGACTTCTTGTTCTGGAACAGGTATTCGATCGGGTCCTCAATGGTCAGGATGTGCCCGGTCATGGTCTGGTTGCGCTTTTCCAGCATCGCTGCCAGCGTGGTGCTCTTACCGGTTCCGGTCGCGCCGACCATCAGCACTAGGCCCCGTTTTTCAAGGACCAAATTCCCAAGGGACTCCGGCAGTCGCAGCGTTTCCAATCCGGGAATGGTGTGCGAAATGTGGCGGAACACCGCGGCGATGGACCCGCGCTGTCGAAATCCGCTCAAACGGAACGAGCCCACCTTGGGGATGGAGATCGCTAGGTTTAGTTCTCCCTGCTCCTCCAGTTCCGCCAATTCCTTGGGCTGCAGAACCTCAGCAATGAGTTGTTTGGGCTGTTGAAAAGACAGGAGTTGATCGGAGAGCTGAACCACCTGCCCGTTGAGCTTGATCAGCACCGGCATGTTGGCCGATAAATAGCAATCCGACGCGCCTTTCTCCGCCATCAGGCGAAGGATGCGCTCCATGTTGCCGGACATGGTGGCTCCTTTCTAAAGGGCCGAGGAAACTCAGGCCCTGAGTAGTTCGTTGATCGAGGTCTTGGCGCGCGTTTGCGCGTCGACCTTTTTGACAATGATCGCAGCGTACAGGTTATAGCGCCCGCCGTCGCGCGGCAGGCTGCCGCTGATCACCACCGAGCCGGCCGGCACGCGACCGTAGGTCGTCTCACCGGTCTCGCGGTCATAAATGGGGGTGCTTTGGCCGATGTACACGCCCATGGAAATCACCGAGTGCTCTTCGACGATCACGCCCTCGACCACCTCAGAGCGCGCGCCGATGAAGCAGTTGTCCTCAATGATGGTCGGATTGGCCTGCAGGGGCTCCAACACCCCGCCGATGCCCACCCCGCCGCTCAGGTGCACGTTTTTGCCAATTTGGGCGCACGAGCCCACCGTGGCCCAGGTGTCGACCATGGCCCCCTCGTCCACATAGGCGCCGATGTTGACGTAGGACGGCATGAGCACGACGTTCTTGCCCACAAAACTGCCGCGCCGCGCGACGGCCGGCGGCACGACGCGCACGCCGCTGGCACGGAAGTCGGCCTCGCTCCAGCCGGCGAACTTGGGATCGACTTTGTCAAAAAAGGCGAGCTGCCCGGCGTCGGCATTGCCCATCACGCGGTTGTCGTTCAAGCGGAAGCTGAGCAGCACCGCCTTTTTGATCCACTGGTGCACCTCCCACTGGCCCACCGACTGGCGGCTGGCCACGCGCAGGCGGCCGGCATCCAGCTCGCCCAGCACATGGGCCACGGCCTCGCGAACCGTTGCCGGGGCATGGCTCGGGCTGAACTCGGTGCGCTGTTCCCAAGCGGTTTCGATGGTGGTTTGCAGGCTGCTGTTCATGACGGCTGACTCTCGATAAAGGTGCGAATGCGCTGCGCGGCTTGCACACAGGCCTCGACTTCGGCGACGAGGGCCATGCGCACGCGCCCCTGGCCAGGGTTGCGCCCGTTCGTCGGGTTGGTTCGGGCCAGCAGGCTGCCAGGCAGCACTTGAACGTTGCATTGTCCGAGCAGCGCCTTCGCAAACTCAATATCACAGCCTCCGCACAGCGTCTTGGGAACGCCGGCCCAAAGGTAGAAACCGGCGTCCGGTGCGGCCACGTCCAGCCCCTCCCGCAGCAGCGGCAACACGGCCTCGAACTTGGCTTGGTAGGCGGCCCGGTTCTCCCGCACATGGGTTTCGTCGTTCCAGGCGGCGATTGAGGCGGCCTGGACCACCGGGCTCATGGCGCTGCCGTGGTAGGTCCGGTAGAGGGTGAAGGCTTGAATGAGTTCGGCATCCCCGGCGACGAAGCCGCTGCGCAGGCCCGGCACGGAGCTGCGTTTGGAGAGGCTGGTGAAACTGATCAGACGGCGGAAGTCCTGGCGACCGAGCCGCGCGGCTGCCTCCAAGCTGCCCAGCGGCGGGGTGTCGCCGAGGTAAATCTCGGAATAGCACTCGTCCGCGGCAATGACGAAACCGTGACGGTCGGAAAGTTCAAACAGGCGCTGCCATTCGGCCTGGGGCATCACGGCGCCACTGGGGTTGCCGGGCGTGCAGACGTAAACGAGCTGGGTGCGCGCCCAAACCTCATCGGGAATCGCTCCCCAGTCAGCAGCGAAATTGCGGCTTGGGTCACTGTCCGCAAAGGCCAGCTGCGCCCCAGCCAGCAGGGCGGCGCCCTCGTAGATTTGATAAAAGGGGTTGGGGACCACCACGGTGGCCCCGGGACGGCTGGCGTCCACCACCGTCTGCGCGATGGCAAACAACGCTTCACGCGAGCCGTTGCAGGGCAGCACTTGGGTGGTGGCATCCAAATGCAGGCCGTACCGCCGATGGATCCACGCCGCAATGGCCGCCCGCAAAGCGGGGCTGCCGGCGGTGGCCGGATAGTTCGAGAGGCCCGCCAGGTTGTTCTTCAGCGCCTCCAACACCAGGGTAGGAGCGGGATGGCGCGGTTCGCCCAAGCCGAGGCTGATCGCAGACAGCGCCGGGTTGGGCGTCACGTCGGCCTGCAGGGCGCGCAAGCGCTCGAACGGGTAGGGCTGGAGGAGGGCGAGGCGCGGGTTCATCGGTGAGTTCGAAATAGTCGCTTCATAGTTTTAGAACCCAACGGATCAGGAACCCAACCGTCACACAGCCGATCCCAAAGAAGAGCAAGGTGCGGTAAAGCTTCGGGCTCAACCTCTGATGGGTCTCCATGAATGACGAGACGGTTCCCTCGAACCGGCCAAGTGGCATGGGGTTCAAGGCCCATGCCAAGGCAAAAATCAGCCAACCAAAGGCCCCAAGAAGTTTGCCCCAACTGGCGATTTCCCACGCTTCCCAGGCCAGAGTCGCCGCGATAAGCGCGCCAGTGACCAGATAGAACAAACGCACCGGCAGCACGGTGAGAGGTTGCTTCACAGCGGCAGCATCCCGCTTTCCTGCGGGAAACTGGCGCCGCCGAACTCGACCGGTGTCGCGGGTTTCCAGCCCTTCTTGCGGTGTTCCACCACCACATTGGTGTAGATGCCGCCGCGCACGTACCAACGGGCCTTGACGCGGCAGAAGCGTGGATTCGTGACCTTGACGATGTCGTCCAGGATCTGATTCGTGACCGCTTCGTGGAAAGCGCCCTCGTCGCGGTAACTCCACATGTACATCTTCAGGCTCTTGAGCTCGACGCACCATTCATCGGCCACCATCTCGATGACGAAGTGGGCAAAGTCCGGCTGCTGGGTCAGTGGGCAGTGACAGGTGAACTCGGGCACCTGAAACTGCAGCAGGTAGTCGCGCTGTGGGGCCGGATTGGGGAAGACCTGCAACTCCTTGCTGGGCCGCGAAGGCGGATTCGCCGGCATCTGCCGCTGGCTGGCTCCCAGCTTGGGCTGGGCGGGCGCCTTTTTCGCTGGGCTCTTAGGGGTAGGGCTCTTTTTGGGCGTGCTGGCCATGGTGTCTAAGGCTCTGAGAAAAAAGGGCTCGATGCTATCATCCGCGCCCTTTTTACGCCCTGTTTTCCCCAATGAAAACAGAGGGTTACATCGGTTTCGCCGAACACCATGCGCCTGAACTCAATCAAGCTTTCGGGCTTTAAATCATTCGCCGATAGCACTGTTTTCCAGTTGCCCGGCCAGCGCGTGGGCGTGGTTGGGCCGAACGGCTGCGGCAAGTCCAACATCATGGATGCGGTGCGCTGGGTGCTGGGCGAGAGCAAGGCCAGCGAGCTGCGTGGCGAGTCCATGCAGGACGTGATCTTCAACGGCAGCAACACCCGCAAGCCGGCCAGCCGGGCCTCGGTGGAGCTGGTGTTCGACAACAGCTTGGCTCGCGCCGGCGGCGCCTGGAACCAGTTCAGCGAGATCGCCGTCAAGCGCGTGCTGACGCGCGATGGCACCAGCTCCTACTTCATCAACAACCAAGTGGTGCGCCGCAAGGACGTGCAGGACGTCTTTTTGGGCACGGGCCTGGGGCCGCGGGCCTACGCCATCATTGGCCAGGGCACGATCAGCCGCATCATTGAGAGCAAACCCGAAGAGCTGCGCCTGTTCCTGGAGGAGGCGGCGGGGGTCAGCAAGTACAAGGAACGCCGCCGCGAGACCGAGAACCGGCTCAAGGACACGCGCGAAAACCTGACCCGCGTCGAAGACATCCTGCGCGAGCTGGACAGCAACCTGGACCGCCTGGAGCGTCAGGCCGAGGTGGCCACGAAGTACCGCGAGCTGCAGGGCCTGGGCGAGCGCCGCCTGCACCAGCTGTGGTTTCTGAAGAGCCGCGACGCCGCGCGCGAATTCGAGCGCGTGCAGGCCGCGGGGCGCGAGGCCGTCAATGCGCTGGAGGCGCGCATTGCCGAGCTGCGCGCCATCGAGGCCCGACTGGAAGAGGTGCGCCAGGCGCACTTTGCCGCCGGCGATGCCCTGCACGCCGAGCAAGGCCGTTTCGCCGAAGCCCAGCTGGCGGTGAGCCGCCTGGAAGAGCGCATCCGCTACGTGGTGGAGTCGCGGAACAAGGCCGGCAGCCGGCGCGACGAGATCCGCGGCCAGCAGGCCCTGTGGAACGAGCGTGCCGCCCAGGCCATGGCCGAGCTGGAACAGCTGGCCGAGCAGATGGCCGCCGGTGATGAAGAGAAGGAACTGGCCGCCGCCCGTGCCGAAGAATTGGCCGCGCAGTTGCCCGACCTGGAAGACGCCTTGCGGGCGGCGCAGTCCCGCGCCAACGAGAAGCGCCAGGTGGCTGTGCAGGTGCAGCAGCAGATTCAGGTGTTGGCGGCCGAGAGCCGGGCGCTGGACGAGCAGGCCCGCGCCCTGCGGCAGCGACGCGAGCGTCTGGATGCGCAGACGGCCACGCTGAATCTGCCCGATGCCGGGGCGGTCGAGCAGCTGAAAGAACGGTCAGCCGAGGCCGATGCGCAATGGGAGGAGGCTCAGGCCCGGGTGGAGGACTTGAGCGAGCGGGAACCCGAGCTAGACGCTGCGCGCCGCGCGGCCCAGACCGAAACCCACACCCAGACCGCCCAGCTGGCCCAGACCACGGCCCGTCTTGAAGCCCTGCGCGCCCTGCAGGAGAAGGTGCAGAGCCAGGGCAAGCTCGGCCCCTGGCTGGAGAAACAAGGGCTGGACAACCTGACGGCCCTGTGGAAACGCCTGCACATCGCCCCCGGCTGGGAAACCGCGCTGGAAGCGAGCATGCGCGAGCGCATGGCAGCCATCGAGGTCTCACGCCTGGACCTGGTGCGCGCCTTCGAGCAGGACGCCCCGCCCACGCGCATGGCCTTCTACACGCTGACCGAGGCTTCTCCGCCAGCCACCCATCACGCGCTGCCCGAACTCACCTCGCTTTTGCGCGTGGAGCAACCGGGCTTGAAGGCGCTGCTGGCCGATTGGCTGGATGGCGTCTACACCGCGCCCGACTTGGCGACGGCATTGACGCAACGCGACCAACTGGGCCATGGCGAGTTGATCGTCACGAAGGCTGGCCACGCCGTGTCCCGCCAGGCGGTGGCTTTCTACGCGCCGGACAGCGAGCAATCCGGTTTGTTGGCACGTGCGCAAGAAATCGAACTGCTGGAGGCGCAGCGCCGTGAGCAAGAGGCCCAGGTGGATGAGGCCCGGGTCGCTCAAGGCCGCGCCGATCAAGCCCACGCTGCGGTAGCCGCTCAACTCGCCGAAGCGCGGCGGGCGGCTGAAGCGCTGCGTGCCCAGGCCCATGCGCTGCAAGTGGACGCGCTGCGCCTCTCCCAGGCCTTTGAGGCCGCCCACGCCCAGGCGAGCCGGCTCAAAGAGGAACGCGCCGAACTTGATGCGGGCGAAGAAGGCGTGCTGGAGCGCCGCGCAGAAGGGGAAGCGCGCTTTGAGGAGCTGGACATTCAGCTTGCCGAGGCCCAGCAGCGGCATGCCGATCTGGAGGAAGACACGATCCAGGCTGAGCGTCGATTGAACGATGCCCGGGAAGCCCTGCGCCAGGCGGAGCGCCGTGCCCAGGAAGCCCAGTTTGGCGCCCGCGCCCTGCTGGCCCGCCAGGCCGAGTTGCAGCGCACCCAAGCCACGGCTCAGCAGGAGGCGCAGGGGGGCGATGAGCAACTGGCCCGTCTGAACGTCGAGCTGGCCGAGCTGGACGACAGCGCCGCCCAGGCCGGCTTGCAGGACGCGCTGGACGCCAAGCTGACCGCCGAGGGGGTGCTGGCCCAGGCCCGAAGCGCCTATGACGACCTGACCGCTCAGCTGCGCAAGGCTGACGAGGAGCGCCAGGTGACCGAGCGCGCGCTCGAACCCTTGCGCGCTCGCATCACCGAACTGCAGCTGGAAGAGCAGGCTGCCCAGTTGGGTGGCGCGCAGTTCCGCGAACAACTCGAAGCGGCCGGCGTCGACCCGGAGGCTCTGGCCCAGGGCATCGAGGCCGAAGGCGTGCGCCTGACCGGTCTGCAGGGCGAAATCGACCGCATCCAGCGCGAGATTGCCGCCCTGGGCGCCGTCAACCTGGCCGCGCTGGAAGAGCTGGGCAGTGCGCGTGAGCGCAAAACCTTTTTGGATGCCCAGATGGCCGATCTGCTGGCAGCCATCAAAACGCTGGAGGACGCGATCCGCCGCATCGACCTGGAAACGCAGGACCTGCTCAGCAACACGTTTGAACGGGTGAACGCTGAGTTCGGGCGCATGTTCCCGCAGCTGTTTGGAGGCGGGCAGGCGCGATTGGTGATGACGGGAGATTCCATCCTCGAAGCCGGCGTTCAGGTCATGGCGCAGCCGCCGGGCAAGAAGAACAGCACCATCCACCTGCTCAGCGGGGGCGAGAAAGCCCTGACCGCCATCGCCCTGGTGTTTGCCATCTTCCAGCTCAACCCCGCGCCCTTCTGCCTGCTGGATGAGGTGGATGCGCCACTCGACGATGCCAACACCGAGCGCTATGCCCGCCTGGTGACGGAAATGAGTCGGGGCACGCAGTTCTTGTTCATCAGCCATAACAAGATCGCCATGGAAATGGCCGAGCAACTGGTGGGCGTGACCATGCAGGAGCAAGGGGTCAGCCGGGTGGTGGCCGTTGACATGGAGGCGGCGCTGGGGCTGGCTGAAATTTGACCGGCGAAGCGGCGGCACAATCCCTCCCGCTATGACGTTCACTCTCACTCAGGCGTTGATGCTCACCGGTGCAGCGGTGCTGGTGGCTTTGCTGATTCAGAACTGGTGGTTGGGGAGACGCGCTGCGCCCCGGCGTACCGAGCCCGATGGCCCCCGACAAGAGCCTGGATTGGTGTCGACGGGAGAGACGCTGCCCACCGAAGCGGCTGTCTTGGACGAATTTCAATCGACTGCGGAGTCGGCAGGGCGTGATTCACTGGTGCCGGACGTCTCGGTGCCCATGGTGGTCCGCAAGGCCCAGGCCGCACCGCGTCGAGCCAGCGTGCGACTGGACCCGCTGATCGACGTGATCGCTGAACTGGAGTTGGAGTCGCCGGTCAGCGGGGATGCCGCGCTTCAGCACCTCCCCAGCAGCCGACGCGCCGGCACCAAGCCCTTGGCCATCGAAGGGTTGAATGCCGAGAGCGGGGAATGGGAGTTGCCCGTCGCGGGTCAACGCTATGGCAGTTTCCAGGCCGGGCTGCAGATGGTGAATCGGGCGGGCCCCCTGGGGGAGATTGAGTTCTCCGAATGGGTTCAGAAAGTCCAAACCTTTGCCGATGGTGTGGGGGCGCGGGCTGACTTCCCGGACATGATGGAAGCCGTCGCGCAAGCGCGCGAGCTCGATCAATTTGCCAGTGCCAATGATGCGCAACTGGAAGTGGGTATGCGGGCGCGCGGGGCGGCTTGGACACTAGGTTTTCTCTCGCACGCAGCGGCCAAAGTGGGTTTGGTGGCCGGAGCCATCCCGGGCCGATTGGTGCTGGCCAGTGAAGAGGAGGGCGCGCCGCCGGTGCTGGTGCTGCTGTATGACCCCCAGGCTGCCATGGCGGATGAAGGGGAGGCGCCCCCGCTGCGCGAGGTGACCCTGGTGTTCGATGTGCCGCAAACGCCGGAAGCGTTGGAGCCCTTTGCCGCCCTGCAGGAAGTGGCCCGGCATTTGGCGCGAGATTTGGAGGCGGAGGTGGTCGACGGCGGTGGTCGCCCCTTGGGGCCCCATGGCTTCGCAGCAATCCATGAAGAGCTTGGCCGGTTGTATCGCGTGCTGGCCTCGCGCGACATGCCGGCCGGTTCAGCCGTGGCCCGCCGTTTGTTCAGCTGAGTTGAAACCCCGGGGTATGCGTGTGCTGAAGGCGCCGGGGTGAGTGTTGCGCGCGCAGAATGCGAGCGATGGACCAACCCGATCTGTTCACAGCGCCGACGTCAGCCGCTGAAGACCCCGCCACGTCTGGCGCGAAGCGCCGGGCGCAAGCGTTGCGGTCGCAACTCCACCACCACGCCCATTGCTATTACGTGTTGGATGCCCCCGAGGTGCCCGACGCGGAATACGACCGCTTGTTCACTGAACTCCAGGCGATCGAAGCGCAGTTTCCGGAATTGCGCACACCGGACAGCCCGACCCAGCGGGTGGGCGCTGCACCGTTGCCCGAGCTGCAGCCGGTGCGCCATGCCGTGCCGATGCTGTCGATCGAAACCGAGACCAACACCACGGCCGCCGGGGCCGAGGCCTTCGATGCCCGCGTGCGTCGTGAACTGGGCTTGGACCTGGCCGACCCGGAGGTGGAATACGCCGCCGAACTGAAGTTCGACGGCCTGGCCATCAACCTGCGCTACGAACAGGGCCAGCTGGTGCAGGCCGCCACGCGCGGCGATGGCGAGACCGGCGAGGACGTGACGCAGAACATCCGCACCATCGGCCAAATTCCGCTGCGCCTGAAAGGCTGTAGCGCGCCGGTGCTGGAGGTGCGCGGCGAGGTCTATATGCGGCGCGACGACTTCGAGCGCCTGAACGAGCGCCAGCGCGAGCGCGGCGAGAAGACCTACGTGAACCCGCGCAATACCGCCGCGGGTGCGGTGCGCCAGCTCGACCCGGGCGTGACCGCGCAGCGCCCGTTGTCCTTCTATGCCTATGGCCTGGGCGTGGTGCAGGGTTGGGACCTGCCGGCCACCCATGCCGGCCTGCTGGATGCGTTGCAGGCCTTGGGGCTGCCGGTCTGCGCCGAGCGGGTGGTGGCGCAAGGTGCGGCCGGCCTGGTGGCCTTCCATCAGCGTGTGGCCGCGCTGCGCGATGGCCTGCCATTCGACATCGACGGCGTGGTCTACAAAGTCAACAGCCGCGCGCTGCAGCAGCAGCTCGGTTTCAAGACTCGCGAACCGCGCTGGGCGGTGGCGCACAAATACCCGGCCCAGGAGCAGGCCACGCGGCTGAATGGCATCGACGTGCAGGTCGGACGTACCGGCAAGCTCACGCCGGTGGCGCGGCTGGACCCGGTGTTCGTGGGAGGCACCACGGTGACGAACGCGACCCTGCACAATCTGTTCGAACTGCGCCGCAAGGGCGTGCGCCCCGGCGATCAGGTCATCGTGCGGCGCGCGGGCGATGTGATTCCGGAAATCGTCGGCCGAATGCCGGGCGCGCGCGCCAGCTATGTGCCGAACTTCGCCATGCCCAGGGCCTGCCCGGCCTGCGGCAGCGCGGTGGAGCGCGACAAGGGTTCGATCGAGCACCGCTGCACTGGCGGCCTGGTCTGCCCGGCGCAGCGCAAGCAGGCGCTGCTGCACTTCGCTGGCCGGCGCGCCATGGATGTCGAAGGCCTGGGCGACAAGATCGTCGACCAGCTGGTGGACGCCGGACTGGTGCGCACGCTGCCCGAGCTCTACAAGCTCGGTTTCGTGCAGCTGGCCGCGCTGGATCGCATGGGCGAGAAGAGCGCGGCCAAGCTGGTGGAACGACTGGAGGCGAGCAAACAGACCACGCTGGCGCGCTTCCTGTTCAGCCTGGGCATCCGCCACGTCGGCGAGTCCACGGCCAAGGAACTGGCGCGGCATTTCGGCAAGCTTGATGCCTTGATGGACGCCGACGAGGCCGCGCTGCTGCAAGTGGCGGATGTCGGTCCGGTGGTGGCGCACAGCATCCACAGCTTCTTTGCCCAGGCCCTGAACCGCGAGGCCGTGAACCAGTTGCGCGCCTGTGGCGTGCACTGGCCGGAAGGCGAGGGCGCGGCCAGCAGCCCGCAGCCGCTGGCGGGCAAGACGTTCGTGCTGACGGGCACGCTCCCGACGCTGAGCCGCGATGAAGCCCAGGCGCTGATTGAGGCGGGAGGCGGCAAGGTGAGCGGTTCGGTTAGCAAGAAGACCGACTTTGTGGTGGCTGGCGAGTCGGCCGGCTCCAAGCTGGACAAGGCGCTGCAGTTGGGCATTGCGGTGCTGGACGAGAGTAGGCTACGCGAATTGCTCGCGGAGGGGCCATGACCCATTGGACACGGCGATCTTGGTTGGCGTTGCCACTTGTGGCGGCTCAGGCAAAGGACCGGGTGGTGCGGGTAGCGACCTTTGGCTTGACGCCGTACGCCATGGATGGGGGGGCGAATGGGTCGATCCAGGGCGCCGTGGTTGAATTTTTCGAACGCGAACTGGCGCCGCGCATGGGGGTGCAGTTCCACTGGTTGCCGCTGATGACCGTGCCCAGGCTTTTGATGAGTCTTGAATCAGGCGCCGCTGATTTTTGCCCGCTCCTGACGCACAGCCCTGAGCGTGAGGCCCAGGTGCGATACGCGGCGCAAAGCTTTGTTCGCTTTGAGAGCGTGGTCGCGGTCCGGCCGGAGCATCCCATGGCTCGCCGTGCCCGCCTGGTGCCCGCCGATCTGGTGGGTGTGCAGGTGGGTTGGGTCCAAGGGGCTTCGCTGCCGGCGGGCCTGGAGTTGCCGGGCATCCGGTGGTCTTGGGTCAGTGTGGTGAACTGGGAGCGCGCCCTGCTGACGCAAGTCGAGCGCGGTCGCATCGAGGCGGCGTACTTTTCCAATCGGGCGACCCCAGAGTGGCACGTTCGAGCGAACCGATTGGGTCTTGTGTTGATCCATTTGAGCGTGCCGGCACGCCCCGTATTTGCAGTCGGCAGCCGAACTGATGGCCCGGAGCTGATGGATCGTTACAACGAGGTGGCCCCAGCGGCCTTCGCTGACCGGCGTTTTGAGGCGACTTTGCAGCGCTGGCAAACCCAAGTCGCTTGAGTGGGGGCCGGGCCAAGGGCGGGATCGCGCGAGTTGGGGATCGGATTGCCCTGATTTAGAGCTAGGGACCTATTACCATTACGGGTTTACTCGATCGCACCCGTGATCGCCGTCTTCTTTGCTTTGATCGCCCATGAAACGCCTCAATGATTTCCGCCTGCAACTGGGCCGCCACGAGCTTGTGCCCCTGATGACTGGCGGTATGGGGGTGGATATTTCGACCTCCGATTTGGCGCTGGAAGCGGCGCGCCTGGGTGGTGTCGGCCACATCTCCGACGCCATGGTCAAGACGGTGACCGATCGGCGTTACAAGACGAAATTCGTTAAGGCCAAGCAGGCCCAATACCGCCACACCATGGATTCCATGGACAAGTCGGAGGTGAAGTTTGACTTGGGCCATCTGGCCGAGGCCACCCGGTTGCATGTGGAAAGCACCATGAACCGCAAGCAGGGGCCTGGGCTGGTGTTCATCAACTGCATGGAAAAGTTGACGATGAACGGCCCCAAGGACACGCTGCAAGTCCGACTGAGTTCAGCGCTGGATGCCGGCATCGACGGCATCACGCTGGCCGCGGGCCTGCACCTGGGCTCTTTTGCCTTGATCGAACAGCACCCGCGGTTCCGGGATGCGCAGCTGGGCATCATCGTGTCGTCGCTTCGCGCGCTGCAGTTGTTTCTGAAAAAGAACTCCCGCCTGAATCGGCTGCCCGACTATGTGGTGGTGGAGGGGCCGCTGGCTGGGGGCCACCTGGGTTTCGGGATGGATTGGGCCCAGTACGACTTGGCCACCATCGTGAGCGAAATTCAGACCTGGTTGCGCGAGCAGGGCCTCGCTATTCCGCTCATTCCCGCCGGAGGAATCTTTACCGGCAGTGACGCCGTGCGGTTCCTGGACTCCGGCGCCGCGGCGGTTCAAGTGGCGACCCGCTTCACCGTCACGAACGAGTGCGGCTTGCCCCCCGATGTGAAGCAAGAGTACTTCAAGGCGCGTGAAGAGGAGATCGAGGTGAACGAGATCTCTCCCACCGGGTATCCGATGCGCATGCTCAAGAGCAGCCCCGGCATTGGGGACGGCATTCGG
The DNA here is from genome assembly GCF_016093295.1 of Inhella gelatinilytica. GTDB lineage: Bacteria > Pseudomonadota > Gammaproteobacteria > Burkholderiales > Burkholderiaceae_C > Inhella > Inhella gelatinilytica. The sequence continues at coordinate 210,643 of NZ_JAEDAL010000003.1, forward strand.
CCCAACTGTGAGGCCTATGGCTATTTGCTGGACGCCCAGGGCCGTTGTGCCTACATCGATGCCTACAACCGGGAGGTCCAGGCCCATCCGGAGGCCAAGCGCGTTTCAGTGATGGACAAAACCTGTTTGTGCACGCAGATGCGCAACTTCGCGATCTGGACCTGTGGGCAATCCACGGCGCGTTTGAAGGACACCACCCGACAGCGGCCCGATGGTAGCTACCAACTCCTCACGGCCGAACATGTGTTCCGCGACTATCAATACAGCGTGAACGACGAAATTGCGTTGCCGGATGGCGACTTTGTACCGGCAGCTTGAGATTTGCCCATCGGGCTTGCACGAGGTGCCCCTGCACGCGCTAGAATATAAATCTTGCCACGCTTGCTCTCTGCCGTGGCATCGTCGTCTGACGACGTGGGTGGCGGGCCTTGAGCCCTTGTTCACACCCATTGTTCCTTTTTGACACAGCCGCTGCTGCGTCAGCAGGTTGTCCGACAGCCCCCAGTGGCGAGCATCTCGGTCGGCCAACCTTCGTCAGTGCCCTCCACCTCTTGTGTGTCCCCGTGTTTCGGTTGTGTGGCTTCGTTGTGATGCCCCACCCACAGGGCCCTTGGGCTGAACATGGACCGCGCACCCCCCTTTGCGGACGCCGATCGCCGGCGCCGGGGCGGGCGGAGGGTCACCCGAACAACCGTATTGAAGGAGGCCGGATGGCCAAAGAAGAACTGATTGAAATGCGCGGCCGTGTGGACGAAGTGCTCCCCGATTCGCGCTTCCGGGTCACGCTGGAAAGCGGTCACTCCCTGGTGGCCTACACCGCGGGCAAGATGCGCAAGCACCACATCCGAATCCTGGCGGGTGACAACGTCTCGCTGGAAATGTCGCCCTATGACCTGAGCAAGGGGCGCATCACCTTCCGTCACATCGAGGGTCGTCCCAGTGGCGCCGCGCCGCGTCGCCCCGGGCCCCGCTAATCTTTTTCCCAACCCGGTCTGAAAGACTGAATTCAATGAACAGCAGCAAACTTTATGTGGGCAACCTGCCCTACAGCGTCCGTGATGACGAATTGGCCGAGCAATTCTCCGCCTTCGGCAATGTGGCTTCGGCCAAGGTCATGATGGACCGCGAAACCGGTCGTTCCAAGGGCTTTGGCTTCGTCGAAATGAGCAGCCCCGCTGAGGCGCAAGCCGCCATCACGGGTCTGAACGGCAAGTCGGCCGGTGGTCGTCCGCTGGTCGTGAACGAAGCGCGCCCCCGCGAAGAGCGTCCGGGTGGCTTCGGTGGTGGTCGCCCCCGCTATTGATCGCTGAAGTCGCAGCCGCGTTGCTGCGGCCGCATCCGAAAAAGCCCGGTCAGCGACCGGGCTTTTTCATTGGGCCGGTGACGGCCGGGGCCACAGACCCAGCGCGAGCGACGTGCCCACCAAGATGAGTCCACCACCCGCCAACAGGGCGGGGCTCAGCACCTCGCCCAGAAAAATCGCGCCCCAAACCAGCGCAAAAACGGGAATCAGGAAGGTGACCGTGACCGTATTCGTGGCCCCAAGGCGGCCCATCAGGCGGAAGTAGAACAAATAGGCAATGCCAGTGCAGAGCAGCGACAGGGCGCCCAAGTGTGCCCAAGCCACCGGATCGGGTGCTTGATGCGGCCACGCCCAGAGTCCCAGGGGCAGCAACCAAAGGGCGGCGCCCAACTGACTGCCCGCAGCAACAGCCAGTGAGGGCATGGTGCCCAGCCAGCGCTGTGTGGCCACGGCGCCGACGGCGTAATTCAGCGTGGCCAGTAAGCAAGCGGCCACGGCCCAGGCGCTGGCGTCGAGCGACAAACCGGTCTTGGCGGCTACCAGCGCGACGACGCCGAGCAACCCCAACAGCAAGCCCAAAATTCGACCCCGCGTGGGCGGCAAACCGAGCCAGAGCCAAGCCACCAGCGCACTCCACATCGGCACCGTGGCATTCAGGATGCTGGAGAGTCCGGTGGGCAAATGCAGCGCCGCAAACGCATACAGCGCAAAGGGGAGGGCCGAGTTCAGCAACCCGACCACCCCCAGCAAGTGCCATTTGTTTTGCCATACGGACAAGCCCGACTGGGCCGCCAAGATCGGCACCAGCAGTGCCGCCGCGCCGGCTACTCGCAAGAATGCCAAGGTCAAGGGCCCAAAGGCGGGGCTGGCCAGGCGCATGAAGAGAAACGAGGCACCCCAGATGGCGGCCAGGGCGAGCAGGTCGACGGCGTCGCGGAGCTTCACGGCAGAAGTTCCAACTGCCCGGCGGGCGCCACAACGGTGCGGCAGCCAGCCGCCTCTCGATAGGCCACCCCTTCCTGTTGCAAAAGGCTGCGCTTCATGGGCAATCCACCCGCGTAGCCGGTCAGGCTCTGATCACTGCCCAGCACCCGATGACAAGGAATCAGAATTCCGATCGGATTGCGACCCACGGCGGCGCCCACGGCGCGGCTCTTCCGAGCGTCTCCTAGTTGCTGAGCCAGGGCTCCATAACTGGTCCAGCTGCCGCGCGGAATTCCCAACAGGAGGGCCCAGACGCGACGCTGGAATTCCGTCCCTTGCGGATCCAGCGGAGGCAAGGCTGGATCGCGTTCCAAGGCCGGCCAGTTCAGCAGGCACGTTTGTGCTTGAAGGAACCATGGGTGCTGGGGCTCTTCGGCCAGGGCGGTCCCGGCAGGAAAGTGGAGTTGGTCCAGGTGCCAAATGCCGGACAAACCTCGCCTCGTGCGCCGCAGCAGTGTGGGCCCGTACGAGGTTTGGATTTCGCACTGCGCGATGGCCGGCGCGGGATCGTTGAAAAAATATGGAGCAGTCATGCGGCATTCCGCCAAAGTTGAAGGACCGCGTAACTGCGGTAGGGCGCTGCAGCATCCGTGTTCACCTTGGGGTGGGCCGCGAGTTGCTGTTTCAAGACCACGTCACCCGGCAGGAAACGGTCCGGCCACGGCCAGCCGCGCATGAGCAGGTACGCGGCGGTCCAAGGGCCGATGCCTGAGAGGCCCTGCAGTTCCCGCTCGGCGTGCAGGGGAACGCCTTGGCGCTTGGCATAAGCCAAATCGGGCCAGGCCTGAGCCAGCGCGATGAGGGCACGGGCGCGCTGCAAGGGCAAGCGTATCGTTGCAGCCAGGGTCTCGGCGCTGAGGAGCGCCAACTCACCCGGCAGGGGAAACCTTCGCGTCACATTCGGTGTTAGCCGTTCTTCCTCGGGCAGGGGCGCGCCGAAATGAGTGACCAATCGCTGCGCCAGCGTGCGAGCGGCCGCGACGGTGACTTGCTGGCCCAGGATCGCGCGAATGCCCAGTTCAAAGCGGTCGGCACAGCCCGGCAAGCGCAGGCCGGGTGTGGCATCAAGCCCTGCCACACGAAGGCGATCCATTACAGCTTGCGGGTCGGCATCCAGGTCCAGCCAAGTCCGGACACCGGCCACCACCGCAGCCGGGTGGCGCCATAGCCGCGGCGAGAGCTCGACCCGAACGTGGTCCGACTCGAAGCGGACAGCCAAACTGCCCCATTGCCCGTTGTCCAACGGCCACGCCCGCACCATGCGTCGGGCCTGCTCGTCCACGAGTTCCACCTCAGGGATGGACCGTCGGGCCAAGAACTGCAGTAACGCGCTGACGTCGTAGGGCGGGCGAAAGGCCAGCCGCAATTCCGCCTGGGCGTTCACGACTTCCCGCGCCTTACGCAGATCGAGTGGCTCCAAACGGTAGTGGCGCGCCCAGGCACTGTGAAAGGCGCGCGTGCTGCCAAAACCCGCCCGCTCGGCCACAGACGCGACCGACAAGCTGCTGTCGGTTAGCAGCGCCTTGGCGAGCAGCAGCCGCTGGGTTTGCTGGTACTGGAGAGGACTAACACCCAGTTGCGCTTGGAAAATGCGCCGCAAGTGACGGTCGGTAATCCCCAGTTCGGCGGCAAGTGCGGGCAACCCTTTGGCATAGCCGGCGTCCAAGCGCTCGCGCGCGGCCTGCGCCAACTGCTCGGTCGCTGCGACGACCGAAAACGCGCGCGGAGCCAGCTCCGGCCGACAGCGCCGACAGGGCCGATAGCCCGCGGCTTCCGCACTGGCGGCGTGGGCATAGAAGTGGCAGTTTTCGGCCCTCGGCGTGCGAACCCTGCAGACGGGGCGGCAATAGATGCCGGTGGTGCTAACCGCCACAAACCAATGCCCGTCAAAGCGCGCGTCGCGGGCGCAAAGGGCCGCATAACAGGCGGCGGCGTCAAGGAGAAGCGGGGCGGGGTGCATGGCTTCATTGTGCGACCGTGCTCCGAGTTGCAAGCGCTGTTTTCGGACCTGATCCTGGGGCGCGCTCGCCCGCGCAGCGCCGTTTACATGGCTTTGAATCGCGCCACGTAGGCGCGGCTCACGGGCAGCTCCCGGTCGTGATTCAGGAAGCGCACAAACAACCGGGATGCTTCGTCCCGTCGCGTTCCCGCCAAGTGGGCCAGGTTCACTATGGTGGAGCGGTGCACCTGCCAGAACTGTTCCGGGTCCAACTGGGCCACCAATTCGGCGATCGGCGTGCGGATCAGGTGTTCGCCCCGGGCGGTTTGCACCACGGTGTATTTGTCGTCGGCGTGGAAGTACAGCACCTCAGCAATGGGGATTTGGTGCGTCAGCTCGCCGCTGGAGGCGCGCACAAAACGCAGCGGGCTGGTCACCGCGGGGCGCAGTGCGGTCAGCGCGGCTGTGAGGGCCGGGTCTGCGCCCGTGTCTGCGCGCGGGGCCACCAGGCTGGCCTGCAAACGCGCCACCGCGCGCTGCAGGCGCTCCAGTTGCAACGGCTTGAGCAGGTAATCCAGCGCCGCCGTCTCGAAGGCCTGGACGGCGTACTCGTCGTACGCAGTCACGAACACCACGCGCGTGCGGCCCTCGATGCCTTGCGCCACTTCCAGGCCCGTCAGGCCCGGCATCTGAATGTCGAGAAAAGCGAGGTCCGGCTGCAGCTCGGCAATCCGCTCGGCGGCCTCCAGGCCGTTGCGGGCCGTGGCGACCACCTCCAGGTCGGGCCACGTCTGGCTCAGCAGCCCTTGCAAGTGGCGGATTAGGTGGGGTTCGTCGTCGGCAATCAGGGCGCGGATGGGGTTCATAGCAGGGCAGGGAGGGGCAGTTCAATGTGGGCTTCGGTGCCTCGTGGCTGTGCGGGGCGCAGGCTGAAGTGCGCGGCCTCTCCATAGCGGCTGGTCAGGCGCTCGCGGATGTTGGCCAGCGCCACGCCATTGCCTTTGCGGTCGAGGCGACGGGGGGCGTTCAGCCCGCTGCCATCGTCCCGCACCAGCAGACTCAGGCGGCCGTTGATCGCTTGCGCCAGGATCTCGACCCGGCCGCCTGCGACCTGGCACTCCAGGCCATGGCGGATCGCGTTTTCCACCAGCGGCTGCAAGAGCAGCGGCGGGATGGGAACCGCGCGCACTGCCGGATCGGCGTCGATGGTGAAGCTGAGGCGTTCGCACATGCGCAATTGCATCAGACGCAGGTATTGCTGCACCAACTGCAACTCGTGCTCCAGCGGCACCAACTCGGCACGCATGGCGTTGAGGCTGCCGCGCAGGTGTTCGGTGAACAAGTCCAGCATCTCGGCGGCCTGCCGCGGCTCGTAATCAATCAGGCTGCGCACGTTGGCCAGGGTGTTGAACAGGAAGTGAGGCTCGATTTGCGCCTGAAGCAGCTTGAGCTGGGCCTCGGTGAGCTGGGTCTTGAGCTGCTGTTGGCGCCACAGGTGCGACGCCCACAGGCCCCAGACGATGGACAGCGCGGTGCTGCTTGCCAGCAGCAGGGGCAGACCACTCCACGCCTGGACGGAGCCCGTCAGCACGTTGCGCTGCAGCACCAGGCTGATCACCACCACGGCGAAGAGCCACCCCACGGCCGCGGCGCTGATAGACAAGGCGGCAAAGAAGGCACCTGTGGCCAGGGTGGGCCGACCCGTCAGGCGCTGCACCAGGGCGGGCGGGGCCCAGCGCTCGGCCGCCCGAAAGGCCAGGCGGACACAGATAAAGATGCTCAGCAGGCAGAACACCGTGGGCAGGAGCGAGCGCAACCACCAGGCCGACCAGCTCAGCTCGGGAAACAGCACGAGCTTGCCGAACAGCGCCAGCAACACCCCAGCAACCAGCCCCTGGCCCAAGGTAAAGAGCCATTGCGGCAGCGCGGGGTCTGCCCGGCGTGGGGTGAAGCGCCAGTAACGGCGCCAGGCAGAAAGGAGGAGATTGAGCGGAGGCATGGGGCGCACTCTAGCGAGCAGCTCGGGCTGTGCCCCCGAGGCTGCGCCGAATCGACAGCGGCGGCGCTGAAACGACACGAAACCCGCCCTTCCTACAATCCGCGTTTCTCATTCACACCTCAGCAACGGACCGCCCATGCAAGTCGACGCATCTATCTTCAAGGCCTATGACATCCGGGGCATCGTGGGCACGAACCTCGATGAGAAAGTGGCCGAACACATTGGGCGCGCTTTTGGCACCGAAGCCCGTGCGGCCGGCGAGAAGGCCGTGGTGGTGGGGCGGGATGGGCGCGTGTCAGGCCCCAAACTGGCGGCGGCCCTGATGCGGGGGCTGCGCGCCACGGGCATGGACGTGGTGGACATCGGGATGGTCACCACACCCATGACCTATTACGTGGCTGCAACGCGGGGCCAATACGGCTGCAACAGCTGCATTCAGATCACCGGCAGCCACAACCCCAAGGACTACAACGGCTTCAAGATGGTGTTGGCGGGGCGCGCCGTCTATGGCGAGGAGATTCAGGGCTTGCGCCGGCGCATTGAGGCGGAGGATTACGCCAAGGGCAAGGGCCGTGCGGGTTCGCTGGACATTCAGGCGGAGTACCGCGACCGCATCGTGAGCGATTGCAAGCTGGCTCGCCCCATGAAAGTTGTGGTGGACAGTGGCAATGGCATCCCCGGTGCCTCGGCACCGGCCATTCTGCGGGCCCTGGGTTGTGAGGTGATCGACATCTACTCAACGGTGGACGGCGACTTTCCCAACCACCATCCCGATCCGAGCAAGCTCGAAAACCTGGAGGATTTGAAGAAGATCGTCCATGCCACTGATGCCGAGTTGGGTTTGGCTTTTGATGGCGATGGGGATCGTCTGGGCATCGTCACCCGTGATGGCAAGGTGATCATGCCCGATCGACAGTTCATGGTCCTGGTTAAGGACGTGCTGACACGGGTACCCGGCGCGGAAATCATTTACGACGTCAAGTGCACCCAGCGTTTGGCACCGTGGATCAAAAAGCACGGCGGACGCCCCCTGATGTGGAAGACGGGCCACTCGTTGGCCAAGGCCAAGCTGAAGGAAACCGGCGCCCCGATCGCCGGCGAGCTGTCGGGCCACATCTTTTTCAGCGAGCGCTGGTATGGTTTTGATGACGGCATGTACACCGCAGCGCGCATGCTGGAAATCTTGAGTCGTGAGAAGGACCCCAGCAAGCTGCTGAACAGCCTGCCGGACTCCATGAACACTCCCGAGCTCAATGTGCCATGTGCCGAGGGGGAGCACCATGCCATCGTGGCGCGATTGCTCGATGTGGCGCAGTTCCCGAACGCCAAAGAAGTGATCACCATTGACGGCCTGCGGGTGGAATACAAGGATGGGTTTGGCTTGATTCGCGCGTCCAACACCACGCCGGTGCTGGTGTTGCGCTTCGAAGGGCACACGCACGAAGCCCTGGAGCGCATCCAGACGGAGGTGATGGCAGAGCTGTTGAAGGTGAAGCCGGACGCCCATTTCCAAGCCGGGCACTGAGCCCATGCCCACACTGCGCGAGCGGGCCGCACTGCTGCTGTGGAGTGCGGTCCTGCGCTTGGCCGCGCCCGCGCTGCTTGCGCGTTGGTGGTGGCGGGGCCGGCAGGAACCAGGGTACCGCGTCAATCTATTGGAGCGACTGGGGTGTTACCGCCGTTCCACCCCAGCCGCGGGGTGGGTGTGGCTGCACGCGGTGTCTCTGGGTGAGACCCGGGCAGCCCAGCCGCTGATTGAAGCCCTGCGCCGTCGCGAGCCGGGGTTGCGGCTGCTGCTGACGCAAACGACGGCCACGGGGCGAGAGGCCGCGCAAACCCTGCTCCGCGACGGCGATGCGCTGGCCTGGTTGCCCATCGACACGCCGGGCGCGGTGGCGCGCTTTTATCGTCACTGGCAGCCGCGCTTGGGCCTCCTGATGGAAACCGAGGTGTGGCCCAATTTGCTGGCGTCCCCGCTGGCGCCCCCGATCCACCTCGTCAACGCTCGGCTGAGCGACAAAAGCCTGCGCCAAGGTCGCCGGTTTGCGGCGTTGCTGGGCGGTGCGGCGCGGCGATTGGCGGGGGCACAGGCCCAATCGCCCGCCGACGCGCGGCGACTCGTCGAAATGGGCGTCTCGCACGTCGAGGTGGCGGGCAATCTCAAGTTCGATGCCGAACCCGCCGCGAGCTTGGTGGCGCGAGGCCGTTCGTGGCGGCACGCCAGTACGCCCGTCCTGTTGGCGGCCATTACGCGCGAAGGGGAGGAGGAGGCCCTGCTGGCCGCTTGGCACGAGTTGCCGCAGCCGCGTCCGCGATTGCTGGTTGTGCCGCGGCACCCGCAGCGCTTCGAAGAGGTGGCCCAACTCTTGGGGGCCCCCGCGCGACGGTCGCAATGGGGCGATGGCGGCCCCGATGCTCAGGCGCAAACCCAATCGCTGTGGTTGGGCGACTCCATGCGAGAAATGCCGCTCTATTACGGGCTGGCGGATGTGGCGCTGCTGGGGGGCAGTTTCGGGCCCTATGGCGCCCACAACCTCATTGAGGCCGCAGCGTGTGGCTGCCCACTGGTGGTCGGGCCGAGTACCTTCAATTTCGCACAAGCCGCAGAACTGTCGATCGCGGCCGGCGCGGCGCGGCAGGTGGCCAGCGCCCGGGAGGCACTGAGCTTGGCTCAGCAGCTCCTCCAAGACAAAGCGGCCTTGCACACCATGCGCGAGGCCGCTCTAGCTTTCGCGGCGGCCCACCGCGGTGCCGCCGATCGCATGGCCGAGCGGGTGCTCGGCCCCGTCCCTCATCAGTCTTCGTTGCGATAGACCAACTTGATTTCGAGGGTTTCCTTCTGACCGGTGCCTTCGAACTTCCAACCCTTGAGGGCTTCGATCGAGGCCTTGTCAAACACGCGCTTGGGTTCGGCTTCGAGGATTTCCACATCGGTCACCGCCCCGTCCGGGCCAATGGTCAGTTTTGCCTTGACCGACCCCGCATTGATGCCCTTGCGCGCGGCCTCCGCTGGGAATTCCGGCGGGACTTTTTTCAGGACTTTCGGGCTGGCCATGGCCACTCCCAGGGCCATCATGAGCCCCACTGCCATCGCCCGAGCGAGCCATTTCATCGTTTCTCTCCTGTCGAATCAGTTGTGAGTTTTGAAGTACGCGACCGCTTGAACCAAACGGGCTGAGCTGTCCGTCAGGGCTTCGGCGTTGCGGCTGAGTTCGTTCACCAAGCCGGCATTTTGCTGGGTGCTGCGATCCAGTTCATTCATGGCTTGATTGACCACTTGAACCCCGCCCGCTTGCTCTTGGGCCGACAGGGAAATGTCTTCAATCAATTGGCCCATGTGATTGACTTCTTCCACCACCTCGCGAATGGTCGCACCGGCGTTATTCACCAGCGTGGTGCCGTTTTCGACCTTCACGGTCGATTCGCTAATCAGCACCTTGATTTCTTTGGCAGCTTCCGCTGCGCGCGAGGCGAGGGCGCGCACTTCCGAGGCCACCACCGCAAAACCCTTGCCGTGCTCGCCTGCGCGCGCGGCTTCGACGGCGGCATTCAACGCCAGGATGTTGGTCTGAAAGGCGATGCCGTCGATCACACCAATGATGTCGCCAATCTTGCGCGAACTCGCGCTGATTTCCTGCATCGTTCGCACCACCTGCTCCACCACAGTGCCACCGGTCGACGCCGAACTGCGAGCCTGTGAGGCAATGCTGGCTGCTTTGCGCGTCAGGTCGCTGGCGCCGCTGAGATTGGCGGCGATCTGCTCCACCGAAGCGGCTGTGGTCTGCAAGTTGCCGGCCGACCGCGAAGTGCGCTCCGACAGTTCATGGTTGCTGCCAGCGATGGCCTGGGCATTGGTCGAAACCTCGTGCGCCGCAGAGTTAACGCTGGCCAGCACGCCGGACAGGGCCTCCTGCATTTCACGCATGGAGCGCAGCATTTGGGCCATTTCGTCCGAGCCCTCACTGCGCACGTCGTGCGTCAAGTCGCCCGCCCGAATCGCTTCCGCCGTCCGCTGAGCTTCACGAACAGGGCGCATGATGGAGCGGGAGATCGCCCACCCCCCCCCAGCGCCGACCAAAACGGCGATCAGCACCAACCCAATGGTCATCATCATGGCCCGGTTGGCGACGGCCGAGCCTTGTTCCGCCAAATCGTGGGCGGCCTTGAATTGCAGGTCCACCATGGCCTTCAGGCTCTCTTGGAACGCGTTTTGCGCCGGGCGAATGTCGGCAATCAAACTTTCGCGGGCTTCGTCAGGGCTGCCGTCCTTTTGAATGCCCCGAAACTTATTGATCGCCGCCAGCAACTTTTCCTTGCGCTCGCGCATTTGATCCAGCAGGGCTTTCTCGTCATCGCTGGCTGAGGAGGACTCGAGTGCACCAAACTGTTTGTTCAAGTCGTCAAGGGCTGCATCCATGGCAGCTTTTTGCTTCTTGATCTGATTGGCGGAATCGAGCAACAGCAGGTCACGACTGGCCCGAGCGAGAACACTGATTTGGGCTTCAACGCCCTGGACCGCTGAAATCTTGACCAGACTGACATTGGCCGTTTGATCCAAATCCTTGGCCAGCCCAGAGGCACTTTGGGCCCCGTAGGCACCGATCAATACCAGTAACACGATGAGCAGGCCATAGCTCAGACCCAGCCGCTGGCCAATCCGCAATTGATTCAAGAAACTCATGAAGGCGATCCCATGAATGGGGGGAGACGGCGCACATGCTACCCAGGCTCTAGGCTGTTTTCCCCCGAGAAAGCCCTGGAAATGCGGGTTCTGTCACTGGTCCGGGGATTTTTGCAGCCCCGATGCAGCGAAACCGGGTTGTAACGTCGCTGGGCGGCCGGGGCGGGCGGGTGGTGCCAATGCGTATCGGGGGGACACCGCACAATCAAGGGACTTCGACAGCGGCGCCTGAGGCCCGGCCTTTTTTCTGCAAGGAGACGGTGATGGACGGAAACAAGCGATGGGTCTTGGCGGCGTTGGGCGCCGCGATGGGGCTGGGGGCCACTGACCCCGTGCAGGCCCAATCCGGTCCCAAAGAGAAGTGCTATGGCATTGCCAAGGCCGGCCAAAACGACTGTGCCAACCTGAGTGGCAAACACTCTTGCGCGGGGCAAGCCAAGGTGGACAACGCGCCTGACGAGTGGAAGTTTGTTCCCAAGGGTGAGTGCAAGAAGCTGGGCGGAATGTCCACCGAAGAGGCCAAGGCCAAAGCGGGCAAGTAAATCGTGGCGTTGGCCGGCGGGTGCGGCATCGGCTGGCGGCAGCCGCATTACCGCCAAGTGCTCGAAGACCTTCCCCGCTTGCCCTTCCTTGAGGTCCATTCCGAGAATTTTTTCGGGTCGGGTGGTGCCGCGCAGGCGCTGTTGCGCCAGGCGCGGCAGCATTACCCGCTGAGCCTGCATGGCGTGGGCCTGGGGCTGGGCTCGGCGGCGGGTGTGGACCCTGGGCATTTGAACCAACTGAACGATCTGGTGACCGCCGTCGAACCGTGGTTGGTTTCCGACCACGCTTGTTTTGGACGGGTGGCGGGGGTGGGCGGCTTCCAACACGCCGCAGACTTACTCCCCATTCCCTTTAGTGATCGCGGGTTGAACCTCCTGGCTGCGGCCGTGGATCAGGTTCAAGAGCGGCTGAAGCGCGTGATCGCCATCGAAAACCTGAGCGCGTATTTGGGTTGGGCGGAGGACACCTTGGAGGAGCCTGAATTTTTCAATGCGCTGACCCAGCGCACGGGCTGCCAACTCCTTTTGGACGTCAACAACCTCGTGGTGAATGCCCACAACCGGGGTTCCGCACGGGCGGGGTGTTGTCCCGAGGCCTGGGTACGGGCCCTGCGCCCAGGCAGCGTGGCCGAGATTCATGTGGCGGGTCACACCGTGCTGGCCGACGGGTTTGCGGTGGATGACCACGGCAGTCGGGTGCCGGAGCCAGTCTGGGCGCTGTATCGAGTGGCCATCCAGCACTTGGGGCCGGTGCCCACGCTGGTGGAGTGGGATCAAGCGGTGCCGGAGCTGGCGGTGTTGGTGGCCGAAGCGGCGCGGGCTGAGGCCGAAGCAAGGGCCGTGCTCCCATGACATCGCTCGAACACGCACAGAGCGCCCTGGTCCATCTCATCTGGGGCGACGGGATGGCGGATGCCGCGCGTGAGGCGGCATTGATTCAGGCGGGCATGGCCCCCGTGGGCCGGCACGGCGTATTGCGCGGGTTTTCGGCCTACCGGGAACATGCCAAGGCGCTGAGCGTCCGGGTGTTGAGCGCCGCGTTCCCGCGTCTAGAGGCGGTGCTGGGGCCGAATGATTTTTCTGGGTTGGCGTGGGCCTTTGCCAGGCGCCACCCACCCGGATGCGGGGACTTGAATGTCTGGGGCGCGGAGTTGCCGGTTTTTCTTGCGTCCCTGCCCGGCATGACGGACGACCTCCCCGCGCTGGCCCAACTGGACTGGGCTTTGCAGGCCTGCGGGCTCGATGCCGATGAACGGCCAGCGGGGGACCTGGCGGATCAACTCCGGGTCGGGGACGATGAACCGGTTCGACTGAGCATGCACCTGCGACGGTTTCATCTCCCCCTGGTCGCCTGGCCCGCCGCCGTCGTCGGTGGCGCGCCAGAGTGGGGCGAGTGCCATCCGGATGCATTGGTGTGGCGCGAGCATGGGCGCCCGTGCTGGGCCGGATTGCCCCGCAGTTGGGCGGCGTGGTTGGACGATCTGGCCTACGGCATGGCCTTGGGGGCCGCGCTGCGGCGGCAAGCCATGGGTTGCTCCAGTTTCGATGCGCGGTGCGCCCTCCAAACGGCTCTGGCGAGGGGGTGGATCGTGGGGACCGGGCCTGCGTTGGAATCGGGTGCCCGGTGACGGCCTTTGGGCGCTACTCGTTCGGTTTGAAACTGAGGATCAAACTGCTGGGGACTTGGCCGTTTTCATTGCGGGGCAAACGCTCCGTTTTTTCAACGGCGCGCAGCACCGCTTGGTCCCAACCGGGGTGTCCACTGCCCTTGGCCAGCCTGGCCGAAAGAATCAGGCCATCGGGTGCGCAGCGCACCTCGACTTCCGCCACCGGATTGCCCGCTACCGTCTCGCCGAACACAATGTTCGGGCGTACCCGCGCTTTGATCCGGCCTGCATAGTTGGACGCTGGGCCGCTGCTTTGCAGTGCTGTGCCGGTGGCCTGAGGCCCTCCAGATGCCCCCGCCATGCCTTGAATGCGCCGCAGGTTTTCCTGTCGCTGGACCTCGGCGCGGCGCTGGGCTTCGCGCTCACGGGCTTTCTCTTGCTCCTGAGCTTTGGCCTTGTCGCGCTCGGCGCGGGCCAATTCATCTTTGCGGCGCTGCTCGGCCTCGGCTTTTTCGCGTTTGAGCTTTTCAGCTTCGCGCCGCTCGCGCTCCAACCGTTCCAGTCGCTCCCGTTCGGCCTGTTCGCGTTTCTTCTTTTCTCGCTCAAGGGCGATGGCGGCGTCTGGCAGTGCTTCAGTCGGTAAGGGTTGGGGCTTGGCCTGCTGGGGCGGAGGCGGGGGCGGCGTGACGGGCTCGGGTTCTTCGGCGCGCGGTGCCGCCGCTTCCGGGATGGCGGACCACAACTCCGCCTCCAATGCGGGTTCAGCATGGCTGCGCCACGCAAGTCCCGCCTTGAGCGCGACAACGAGACCCAGGTGCGCCAGGACTGCCAAGGCCACGCCCCGTCCGAGTTCTGGACGGGGATCGGGGCGCAGGACGTGCACGCCAGCCATGGCTTACCGGCCCGTGGGTTTGACCGACAAGCCCACCCGCAAGACGCCGGCCGATTGCAGTTTGTCCATGACCTGAACCACGGTCTCGTACTGGACTTTGCGGTCCGCAGCAATGACAACGGGGATGTTGGCATTCCCGCCCTGTGCTGACTTGACCCGCGAGACCAAGGCACTCAGGTCCAGGGCCTCGGGTTCTTCCTTGTCACGTTTGAACTTCAGCTTGCCCTGGGCATCGATCAGCACCTGCAGCACCTGTTCCGGCTGCGCCCGGCTCTTGCCCACGCTGGGCACGTCCACCAGCCCGGTCGTGATGAGCGGGGCACTGACCATGAAGATGATCAACAGGACCAACATCACGTCGATGAACGGAACCATGTTGATCTCGTTGATGGTGCGGCGGCGTCCGCCTCCCCGTTGGGCCATCGCAGGCATGGCTTACCCCTGCTGCGGCGCCGGGGCGCTGACATTGCGTTGCAGGATGTTGGAGAACTCTTCGATGAAGGTTTCCAAGGTGATGGCGCTGCGGTCAATCTGGCGCGCAAACCGGTTGTAGGCGATCACAGCCGGGATGGCCGAAAAGAGACCAATTGCGGTTGCGACCAGGGCCTCTGCAATGCCAGGGGCCACCGTGGCCAGCGTCACCTGCTGCAAATTCGACAGCCCCACGAAGGCGTGCATGATGCCCCAGACGGTGCCGAACAGGCCCACGTAGGGCGAAACCGAGCCCACCGAGGCCAGGAACGACAGGTGTGACTCCAGTGCATCCATTTCGCGCTGATAGCTGGCCCGCATGGCGCGGCGGGCGGCGTCGAGCATGGCGCCTGGGTCGGTCATGCGGCGTTCCCGCAGCTTCAGGAACTCGCGCATGCCCGAGGCAAAGATGCGTTCGAGCGGCGCACCCTGCGGCTTGTTGTGCACGGCGGTGTACAGGTCGTTGAGATTGCGCCCACTCCAAAAGTCCTGCTCGAAGGCTTCGTTGGCCCGCTTCACTTTGGCCAGGCCAAAGAGCTTGCTGAAGATGACGCTCCAGCTGGCCACCGATACCAACAACAAAGCGGCCATCACCAGTTGAACAACCAAGCTGGCCTGGGCCACCAGCGCGAAGATCGAGAGGTCTTGATTCATGGAGTCGAAGGGGCCAATAGCGTGGATATCGCGGGCGGGAGCCGCATGGGGCGCAGGGTTTGGGCATTGACACAGGCTGCGTGCACATCGGCCTGCAATAGGACCTCATCACCGCGGCGAATGTCTTGTGCGAAACACAAGCGCACGCGATCCAGCGTGGCGAGCCGAGCGGAGATGGTAATCAGGTCATCCAAGCGGGCCGGCTTGAGGTACCGCGCGTGCACTTCGGTCACCACAAATTGGCAGCCGGGGTCCTGGCGCAGGGATTCTTGGTGGACGCCCAGGCTGCGTAGCCACTCGCTCCGCGCGCGTTCCAGGAACCGCAAGTAGTTGGCGTAGTACACGACGCCGCCGGCGTCGGTGTCCTCCCAAAACACCCGTTGGGTCAGCGTGAACACGTCAGATCGGGCTTCTCAACCGCGAGGGCGAGGGGCTTGACGAGCCGCTTGCACTTCGGCCTGCCGCACCTGCGCGGCCACGCGGTCCAGCACTCCGTTGACGTACTTGTGGCCATCGGTGCCGCCAAAGCCCTTGGCCAATTCCACGGCCTCGTTGATGACGACCTTGTAGGGCACGTCCAAGCAGTGGTGCAACTCGTACGCGCCAATCATCAGCGCGGCGTGCTCGATGGGGGAGAGGTCTTTGGTCGGGCGATCCACGTGGGCCGCCAAGGCGCCATCAAGCGCTGCCGCCTCCCGAATGCAGCCGTGCAGCAGCAAGTCCAGATGAGCTTGATCGCACTTGTGATAGGCCGCTTGGTCTCGCAAATGGGCATCGATCGCGCCGGCATCGTCGCCTGTGAGCAGCCACTGATAGAGGCCTTGCAGCGCCACCTGGCGCGATTGGCGTCGGGCTTGTCGGGTCTTGGTGGGCGCAGCGGTCACAGGGATTCTCCGTTTTGATGAGGAGCCAGCCGCTCCACCAGGCGCGCCATCTCCACGGCGACTTGAGCGGCTTCACGCCCTTTTTCAACGCGAGCCCAAGCCTGCGCTTCGTTTTCGACCGTCAGGATGACATTGGCGATGGGTAGGTGATGGTCCAAGCCCACCCGCGTTACCCCAGCGCCACTTTCGTTGGCCACCAGTTCAAAGTGATAGGTTTCCCCGCGAATGACACAGCCCAACACCACCAGCGCATCCACCTGGCCTTGACGCGCCAAGGCCTGCAATGCCAAGGGCGCTTCCAATGCCCCTGGAACTTCTTCTCGGGCCACCACACGGGCCCCCAGGCGCGTCAGTTCGGTTTCGCACGCTTGTTGCAAGGCCGAGGTCAACGCGTCATTGAAGCGGCAGCGCACCAAGCCGATCCGAAGTCCATCCCCCCGGACTTCCTGAGTTCCGCGATCAGCGTGCTGCATGCGAGCCCTCTTTGGCGACGAAGCCGGTGACTTCCAACCCGAAGCCTGCCATGCTGGGCATGCGCCGCGGGCTGCCGAGCAGCCTCATGCGGTGCACCCCAAGGTGGCGCAAGATTTGGGCGCCGACACCATAAATTCGGACATCCCCCACGCTGCCAGCCGGCGCCTGTGTTGCGGCACCAAACTGGGCACTCAGGTCTCCCGAGCCCACATTGAGCAAAACGGCGACGCCGGCTGGGCTTTGGGCCAGCTCTGCCAAAGCCGCGTCCAAGGGCCACGAGTGGCGGGCGCTGTCGACTTCCAGCACGTCCAGAACCGACAGGGGCTCGTGAACACGGACCGGTACCTCCTCGGCGACCGTCCAGCTCCCTTTGTGCAAGCTCAGGTGTTCGCCGCCGCTGCGGTCGCGGTACAGCGTCGCGGTGAAGGAGCCGTGGCGGGTGGTGAGCGGGCGCTGGTGCACCACGTCAATCAAGGTCTCATGACGGCTGCGGTATTCGATCAGGCTGGCGATGGTGCCGATCTTGAGCCCATGTTCTGCGCAGAACTGCTCCAAGTCCGGTAGGCGGGCCATGGTGCCGTCGTCGTTCATGATTTCGCAGATCACCGCTGCGGGGCTCAAGCCCGCCATGCGGGCCAAATCACAACCCGCTTCGGTGTGCCCGGCGCGCATCAAAACGCCGCCGTCTTGGGCCTGCAGCGGGAAGATGTGACCGGGTTGCACCAAGTCCTGGGGCTGGGCGTCGGCAGCCACGGCGGCTTGGACCGTGCGGGCGCGATCTGCTGCGGAGATGCCCGTGGTGACGCCCGTTGCTGCTTCAATGGACACGGTGAAGGCCGTGCCGTGCTGCGTGCCGTTGCGGCGGGTCATGGGCGGCAGCTGCAGTCGCTCGCAACGCTCCTTGGTCAGCGTCAGGCAGATCAAGCCACGGCCGAACTTGGCCATGAAGTTGATGGCTTCGGGCGTGACACAGTCTGCCGCGAGAACCAAGTCACCTTCGTTTTCACGGTCTTCGTCGTCAATGAGAACGACCATACGGCCGGCGGCCAGTTCGGCGACCAGTTCGGGGATGGAGGACATGGGCATAGGGGCGCGATTCTAGTCGGGCGCCCCCGGGGAGACCCTGAGTGGCGTGCCTAGCGCCGAGGCCTCAGTCGCAGGCGCAAGTCGTCACCCACCGGATGCACGTCCATCCAGTGCCAGCGGCCGGCGTCGTCAAGGGGGCTGGGCCGAAGGGTTTCAAGGCAAGGCAGGCCGGCTCCCAGGATGCGAGGGGCTACATACAAGAGCACCTCATCGATGGCATTCGCTTCAAAAAAGCTGCCATTGAGCCGGGCACCGGCTTCAACATGGACTTCGTTCATGCCGAGCGCGCCCAGTTGCGCCAAAACTGGCATGACGGGCAAGCGGCCTTGGGCATCGAGTGCCATCGATTCAAGCTGGGCGCCGGCGTCGCGGAGCGACTGTGCGCGCTGGGCATCGGCCTCTAGGCCATGGAATACGCGCAGCGCACCGGGGGCGTGGAGCAGGTTCGCATCGGGCGACAAGTCCAAGCGAGCGTCCAACAAGACGCGCAACGGCTGCTTGGCAATGGGGAGACGGACGTTGAGCCTTGGGTTGTCTGCCCGTGCCGTGCCGATGCCCGTGAGCAAGGCACTGGCGCGGCGCCGCCAGCGCTGCGTGTCTTCGCGTGCGGCAGGCCCGGTGATCCATTGACTGTGACCATCCGGGTGGGCGGTCCGGCCATCGAGGCTGGCGGCCCACTTCAACCGCACAAAGGGACGCCCCGTTCGCATGCGGGTCAGAAAACCAATGTTGAGCTCCGCGGCTTCGGCGGCACACGGCCCGACCTCGACGTCGATTCCCGCCGCACGAAGCCGCGCGAGGCCCTGACCGGCCACCAGGGGGTTGGGATCTTCGAGTGCCACGACGACCCGCTGCAGGCCCGCTCGGACGAGTGCATCGCAGCAAGGCGGCGTTCGCCCGTGATGGGCGCAGGGCTCCAGCGTGACATAGGCGGTGGCAGCTCGTACGTCTTCCCCCCGGGCTTCGGCGTCCTGCAGCGCCATCACCTCCGCATGCGGCCCCCCTGCGGCCTGCGTGTGGCCTTGCCCCAGCAGACGGCCGGCTGAATCAACGATCACGCAGCCGACGCGGGGATTCGGATCGGAGAGACCAATGGCGTGGTGCGCCAACTGAAGCGCCGCCTGCATGGCGGCTTCCGGTTGAGCCACGGGGAAGAAACTGGCGAGGGGTGCGGTGGTCAAGCCCATTCGATCAGTCTAGGGCTACAGGGCGTGTGCGGACCGGGCTCACGCGGTTGGAGCGCCGTCAGGGCGACGCGGGAGGTGCTCCCGGGCCCGCAGGCGACAGGCGCTCGCGCGCGCTGAGTCGGGCGTCGGGAAGCGGCGCCACCTGTGCCAGGTGCAAGTGGTGGGTCACGCCCGTTGCGTCTTGCCAGAGCACCTGACCCCGCACCAAACGGCCCGCCACACCGCCCTCGTCGGTCTCCAGCGTGACCGTCAACTCGAGCCCTTGCGGCATATCGGGGGCAGGCATGTGGCTCGGGTCCAGCGCATGGGCCAAGGCCTGCTGCAAGTGGTGGGTTGCCTGCGCCACCTGCCTTGATTGGGTCGCGCCGCGTTGAACCTGGGCCTGCACCGCGGACAGCCCGAGAAGTCCGACGGAACTGATCAGGAGTGCCATCAAGGCTTCGAGCAGGGTCACCCCCCGACAGGAATGGGTGGGGCGGGGGCTCATGTTGACTCCCGTCCGCCCGGGAAGCGGACCCAACGCCCCACGTGTCGCGCGAGCGAGGTCAGATGCTGCGGTGTGGCAACGACTTGGGTGGGGCCGGCAAACACCCAGTCCC
Source organism: Inhella gelatinilytica (assembly GCF_016093295.1). Lineage (GTDB taxonomy): Bacteria > Pseudomonadota > Gammaproteobacteria > Burkholderiales > Burkholderiaceae_C > Inhella > Inhella gelatinilytica. Next base: position 229,945 of record NZ_JAEDAL010000003.1, read on the forward strand.
CAGCCGACAACAAGCCGCCATGAAGTTCGCCCCCGCCCACCCACTGGCCGCCCGCTGCCGCTACCAATAGCCCGTGATGGACCAGGGGCGCCCCCACGGTCACGGCGCCGGAGGCCACAACCAAGATCGGGCGATCGGGGCGCCCCAGCGTGACGGGTCGGCCGATGGTCAACGGCCCATCGACCCAGATCAAGCGTTCACCCTGGGCCACACGCTGCACCAAGGCATCGGCGCAGTCGTCCGCGCAGCGCAGCGGCTGGAGTTGCAACAGGCTCGGGAACTCAGCCGGGGACACGCCCAGCCAGGGCATGAGGAAATCCTGGGCGTCTTGCGGGGCGGTGCTGCTGTCAAGCTGTACCAAGGTGTCGGCGGGAATGCCGGGCGGCGCGATCAGGTTCTGAGCGGCAGATTCCCATGGGGCACCCACGCGAATCCAGGGGCCAATGGCGGTTGCGCTTTCGATCCGGACGCCGGCATGGGTGGAGAGTCGTCCTTGGATGGACAGGGCAACGCCCGGCGTGTTGGCCAGCGCGCTGACCCAACGCACTTGTTCGCTGATCCGGGCTGACGCCACCAGACCCACGTCCGCTGCGGGCACTGAGGCCGCGCAAACGGTGTCGACTCGCGTGCAGGCTTGGGCCCGGAGTCTCAGGCCCTGCGAACTGGGGCTCAAGCGCAACTGAACCGTCGCAGCGTGGTCCGCCCCGGGGTCGGTGGCTTCGCCTGATTCCGGTTGTCCGGGGCAGGCGCACTGCCAAGACCCCTGCGTGCCCAGGCGGCAATGCAAGGCAACCGCCTCGGCGTCTGTCAATTTGAGCGACCATGCGCCGTTGGCAGTGGGGTCCAGCCACAGTTCCCGAGCGCTCAACCCGGACGGCGAGCAGCCGGGCCATCCTGACTCGCGATTGAGGAGTTGGTGAAGGGTCCGAAGGCCGTTTTCTGCGGCCGTCTGGGCACGTACCCATTCGAGGTCGAGTTGCACCATGCGTTGGGCCAGCACTTCGTGGCGCTGGGCGTACACCGACATCAGGGCGGCGCCCAACAGCAGGGCCAGAACCGAGACGAGCGTGGCCAGGCCGCGCTGGGAACGTGCGGTCTGTGGTGTCATGGGCAAACCGGGGTCAACAGAATCGGGGGGAGGGCGAGGGCCAAGGTGCGCGACTCCATCACGTGGGGGTCGCCGCGAACGTGGGCCTCCATCTGAAGGCGAACGTGGCGTTCCACCAGTGTCGGCGTGGCTGCGCAGGCCCCTGTTTCGTGCACCGGGTGACTGGGGTGATGCTCAATTTGGAGATCGAAACGGCGCACGTGAAGCAGAGACCGATCCGTCAGCGGTTGGAACCCGCCATCGTTAACCCGCATCTCGAGCTGCCCCTCTCGCAGTCGAACGGCGCGGAGTTGAACCGTCCCTTCTGTGCTGTCCGGTAAGCGGTGGCGTAGGTTGAGGGTTGGAGGCTCGGGGGAGATATACACGGTCCCCTCCGGTCCGTAGGCTTCGGCTTCCGCCAGACCGATGCCCGCGCGTTGCACTTCGCGTTCCAGAATGCGCAGCGTCGCGCGCACCTCGTCCTGCAAGCGCAATTGCAGGTGGGTGTTCCGGTGCGTTTGGGCTTGCCCCAGGGTCAGGCTGCTGGCGCCCCCCAGGACAAAGAGCCCCACAAAAGTACCCATCAGCAGCTCCAGCACGCTGACGCCGCATTGACGGACTCGGCTCAGCCGCCCCGCGCGCATACCGTACCCTGATCGAGGGGAGTGACGAACGGCTTTCATTGGGGCCAGCACTCGCGCTGGGTGTCAAAGCCACTGGCCGCCTGCGCACCATGGACCAGGTGGCCCCGCGTGCTGACAAGATGAAACGAGGCGCAGGTCCCGTCGTGGGACTGTGGGCTGCTGCTGAGGGCTTGGATTGTCAAGCGGTAGCCCTGCGCGTCACCCGACTGAAGCCGCGCTTCGTAATGCCCCCGGGGTGACACCGCGCGGACACCGTACGGCTGCAGCAAGCCCAGGGCATCGGCATACCGACGATGCTGTAGGTAGTGCGCAGATTGCGCCGCTTCAATTTGTTGGGCCAGTTGGTGCGCGTCGGCACGCCGGCCTTTCTGGGCCGCCGCGGTCCAGGAGGGCAGGGCCATCCCGGCCACCGTTGAGCCCAAGGCCATAGCGACTGTGAGTTCAATCAGACTCACCCCCCGACCCTTGTGCGTTCTGCGTTGCATGGTTCCTCTCCTGGACTGAATCAAGCGGCACACGCTGGTGCGTTGTAGAGCGACCGGTGGGTGACGCAGGTGCGAACCCGCCCTGTCAAGGCCACCACTTGGTCCCCACGTTCGCCGTCCGGTGCAGCAATCGAAAAGGTCGCAGTGGGGGTGACCGTGGCGTAGCGGGGCTCGAAGCGAAGGGCGCTGGCGGTCGCGCTCAAGCGCAAGCGAGACGTTGCGGGCACGTCGTGGGTTTTCAGGACCTGAGCTTCATCAAGGCACTGTGCGGCCCCACCGACTTGGCAGCTGCAGGCCTGCTGGGGCCCGGCAAACAGGATGTAGCAGCTGCCGGCGGTCGAGTGGTTGACCCGCAGCTGGATGGGTTGATGGCCACTGAGCGCGAGTTGGCGCGCCCACTGCAGATCGGACTGCACGGATTCCAGGTGTACCCGGTGGCGCACCCGCAGCAACCATCGGTCCAGCGCCGGTGCGGCGATGGCCATCACGAGGCCCAGGATGGCCAAGGCCACCAGGGCTTCGACCAGGGTGAAACCTGCCTGGCGGTGTGATCGATCCATGGTGCGCTCCCCTCCTGTTGTGGAATGGGCGCACTCTAAGAATGGAAAAGGGGGACGTCAGGCCCCCCAAAACGGGGCCCCCTTTTGAGGGGGCCGTGGGATCCGCGGGGCCCGAACGGGGCGGTGCCTAGATTTCTCCAATCAATTGCCGGAACTCATCGATGTCCTCGAAGTTCCGATACACCGAGGCAAAGCGCACATAGGCCACCTTGTCGATGCGCTTGAGTTCGCGCATCACCAACTCCCCCACGCGGGTGGAGCTGATCTCGCGTTCACCCAGGGTGAGCAATTGGGTTTGAATGCGCTCGATGGCACTTTCCACTTGCTCGGAACTCACCGGCCGCTTGCGCAGCGCCAGCATCATCGAAGCCCGGAGCTTGGTCGGGTCAAAGTCGGCCCGGGTGCCATCTTTCTTGACCACCAGGGGCAGGGCAATTTCTGCCCGCTCGTAGGTGGTGAAGCGCTTGTCGCAACCGTGACAGCGCCGCCGCCGGCGCACCACATCCCCCTCGTCGGACTCGCGCGTCTCGACGACCTGGGTTTCGGTGTGGGCGCAAAACGGGCAGCGCATCAGGAGCAGCGGGACTTAGGCGTAGACCGGGAAGGACTTGGCCAGTTGAGCGACCTCGGCCTTGACCCGCTCCAGCACCGCTGCGTCTTGCGGCGCAGCCAACACGTCGGCAATCAGATTGCCCACCTGGCGCACCTGCTCTTCGCGGAAGCCCCGCGTGGTCATGGCCGGCGTGCCAAGGCGAATGCCGCTGGTGACCATGGGCTTTTGCGGATCGTTCGGAATCGCGTTCTTGTTGCAGGTCATGTGGGCCGCGCCGAGCAGGGCCTCGGCTTCCTTGCCCGTCAGGTTCATCGGGCGCAGGTCGACCAGCATGACGTGGCTTTCCGTACGGCCCGAGACGATGCGCAGGCCGCGGGCGGTCAGCGTTTCGGCCAACACCTGGGCGTTCTTCACGACTTGTTCTTGGTAGGCCTTGAAGTCCGGCGAGGCCGCCTCCTTGAAGGCCACAGCCTTGCCCGCGATCACGTGCATCAGCGGGCCGCCTTGGAGACCGGGGAAGACGGCGCTGTTGATTTTCTTGGCGATGGCCTCGTCATTCATCAAGATGACGCCCCCGCGCGGCCCGCGCAAGCTCTTGTGCGTGGTCGACGTGACCACGTCGGCATGCGGCACGGGGTTGGGGTAGACGCCTGCGGCGATCAGGCCGGCGTAGTGCGCCATGTCCACCATCAGGTAGGCGCCCACCGCCTTGGCGACCTTGGCAAAGCGTTCGAAGTCGATGCGCAGGCTGTAAGCCGAGGCGCCGGCGATGATGAGCTTGGGCTTGTGCTCGTGGGCCAGACGCTCCATGGCGTCGTAATCAATGGCCTCTTCGGCATTCAGGCCATAGCTCACGACCTTGAACCATTTGCCGCTCATGTTGAGCGACATGCCGTGCGTCAGGTGGCCGCCCTCGGCCAGGCTCATGCCCAGGATGGTGTCGCCCGGGTTCAGCAGAGCCAGAAACACCGCCTGGTTGGCCTGCGAGCCGCTGTTCGGTTGCACGTTGGCGAAATTGGCGCCATAGAGCTGCTTGAGGCGATCGATGGCCAGCTGCTCGGCCACATCGACATACTCGCAGCCGCCGTAGTAGCGTTTGCCGGGGTACCCCTCGGCGTACTTGTTGGTGAGTTGGCTGCCTTGGGCTTGCATCACCGCGCGCGAGGTGTAGTTCTCACTGGCGATGAGTTCGATGTGGTCTTCCTGGCGCTGGGTTTCGTTGGCGATGGCGGCCCAAAGTTCGGCATCCGCTTGCGGCAGGTCGAGGCGGGAGAGGGTGATGCTCATGACGGTGTCAGGTCAAGGGTGTGGGCCCGCGCACACGGGAGCCGTGTTGCGGGTGGCCCAGGCGAACGGCACGAAGCGGGCTCAGCCCGGCCGCGCTTCCCGGTGGAAACCCACCTCTGGGGCACAGCCCCTTGATCGCCAGTAACGCAGCGCGGGCAGTGTAGCGGCGCCAGGCTTCGTGCTCAGGATTGCGCGACTTGCTGCGGCGTGTGGGATGCCGGTGCCGCGGGGCGGTTGGCATTCCAGGGGCCGCTGCGGGGGCCCAACAGCGCCTTCAGTTGCTCTTGCTCGGCAAGTACCCGGGCGGCGTAGCCGTTGTCCTCGTCCGGATTGACGGCGCCAACGTAGCAGCGTAGGCCCTCGTTGACTCCACCGGCGCGCTGGATGCACTCCTTGAGCACCTGCACGCCCACCTTGAGGTTGGACACTGGATCCAGTGCGGCGCGCTGCCCACCAAACGCTTCAAATTTGTCGTCATGCACGCGGGTCATGACCTGCATCAAGCCCTGAGCCCCCACCGGGCTTTGGGCGAACGGATTGAATGAGGACTCCACCGCCATCACGGCCAGCACCAGGGTGGGGTCGATGCGGGCTCGCTCTCCCGCTTGCCAGGCTTCGAGCACCAAGCGTGCCATGGGTTCCAGCGCCACTTTGTAGCGTCGTGACAAGTGGGACGCCAGCGTCGCCTGGCTTCGATTCAATTCCGTCAGGTCGGCCGCGGTGACCCGCTGCGCTGCTTCCGGTTCGGGGACCGGAACAACCTCCGCATGCCCCTCCAGCACTCGCGCATCGTGGCGGGCGCTCAACCAAGCCAGGGCCCGCAACTCCAGCCCCGTGCGTAACTCTGGATGGGTGCCAAACAGCAGTGCAATGGAAACAGCACCCAGCCCCAGCAGCGCCAGGGTGTTGTGGCTGACCACCATCAGGCCATGGCCCACATCCTGGACAAAAAGATGCGTGCTGTGGACGAAGCGAGTCAACGCGTGGTGGAGCCAGGTGGTTCGGGTCATGCGCAGAGGAGTGGTCAATGAGACACTGGATGCCCGATGGGCAGCCTGGTCACTCCAGAGTCGAAAGACGTGCATTGTCGGGGTAGCCAAATAACTGGTCAAACATATAGACGCGGCGTTCTATTCAAAAATGAACTATTCGGATTTGCGGGGATTCCTGGAACTTCTGGAAAAACAGGGCGACTTGCGGCGAGTTGATGCGCCGGTATCCCCGGACTTGGGCATGACGGCGTTGAGCGATCGTGTGCTCCGTGCGGGGGGGCCGGCTTTGTGGTTTTCACATCCCAGTCAGGGGGATCGGCCGGTGCTGACCAATCTGTTTGGTACGGTGCGACGGGTGGCGCTCGGCATGGGAGCGGATGACCCCCGAGCCTTGCGCCAAATCGGGGAAGTGCTGGCCCGTTTGAAAGAGCCCGAACCGCCCAAGGGCTTGCGGGACGCCGGTCAACTGTGGGAGATGGCGCGCACGGTTTGGCAAATGCGACCGGCGGTGGTGAGTCGCCCCGTGTGTCAAGAGGAGGTGATCGAGGGAGCGGAGCTGGACCTGCGCAGATTGCCGATTCAGCGCTGTTGGCCTGATGACGCCGGCCCGCTCCTCACCTGGGGTTTGGTCATCACGCGAGGGCCGCAAAACGTACCGAACCCGCGCTTGCGTCAAAACCTCGGGATTTACCGCCAGCAACTGATTGGACCGCGCCAATTGATCATGCGGTGGCTGGCTCACCGGGGTGGCGCACTGGACTTCCGCGCGTTCCGGTTGGCCCATCCGGGGCAGGCGTTTCCAATCGCAGTGGCGCTGGGCGCTGACCCGGCAACCACCTTGGGCGCGGTGACGCCCGTGCCCGATTCGCTCTCCGAATACCAGTTTGCGGGCTTGCTGCGCGGGGCCCGAACCGAAGTCGCTCAGGCTCAAGTGGGCGAGGGCGGCTTGGCGCTACAAGTCCCAGCAACCGCCGAAATGGTGCTGGAGGGGCACATCCCGCCCGCGGAACGCGGGTGGCAAGGAATGAGTGAGATGGGCATTCCGTTAAAAGAAATGGATGGCTACCTGCATGCCCTGGAGGGGCCGTTTGGCGACCACACGGGGTATTACAACGAGCGGGACTGGTTCCCAGTCTTCGAGGTGCAACGCCTAACGCAGCGCCGAGGGGCTTTCTATCACTCGACGTACACGGGCAAGCCGCCTGACGAACCGGCCGTCTTGGGCATGGCTCTGAATGAGGTGTTCGTGCCCCTGCTGCAAAAGCAGTTCCCGGAAATCGTTGACTTCTATCTGCCACCGGAAGGCTGCAGCTACCGGATGGCCCTGATCTCCATCCGCAAGGCCTATGCAGGCCATGCCAAGCGCGTGATGCTGGGGTTGTGGAGCTATTTGCGCCAGTTCATGTACACAAAGTTCATTGTGGTCACGGACGACGATGTGAACATTCGCGATTGGGCGGATGTCATGTGGGCCATCACCACCCGGGTCGACCCGGTGCGTGACACCGTGCAGGTGAACCACACGCCCATCGACTACCTCGACTTTGCGTCGCCCGTCAGCGGCCTGGGCGGAAAGATGGGGCTGGATGCCACCAACAAATGGCCGGGTGAAACCGACCGCGAGTGGGGGCGCGTGATCCGCATGCCAGAGAGCGTGACGCGTGACGCTGAATTGCTGTACCTAAGCTTGTTTCAATCGCCTCGTCAAGCGGAAAAGTCCTAGGAATTCGAGCTTGAAGCGGCGGGGTGCAGCGCCTAATGTTGGACCGCCTCAGAGGAGGCATACCCCAAAGGCGCAGTCTCTGCGCGCCAGGAGCCCGGCGGTATCCCCCGTCGAGCCCCAGAGGTGGCATCTGGCCACCACCCCCCTCCCGGCCGTTCGGTCGGGAGGGGTTTCTCTTTCTGGCTATCCTGCGATCTTTGTGGGCAAAAAAGGGCGCGCAATGGCAGGCATGGACCTGATTACTTTAGGCGGGGGCTGTTTTTGGTGCCTGGACGCCTGTTTTCGTCGCTTGCGCGGGGTGACGGCGGTCGAGTCCGGTTTCAGTAACGGGCACGTGTTGTCGCCCACCTATGAGCAAGTGTGCTCGGGCTTGACGGGGCATGCCGAGGTGGTGCGGGTGCATTTCGATCCGGACATCATTTCTTTGGCTTCGTTGCTCGAAGTCTTTTTCGTGATTCATGACCCAACCCAAGTGAACGGGCAAGGTGCTGATTTGGGGCCCCAGTACCGGTCAGGGATCTATGTCCACAGCGCGGCACAAGAGGCCATCGCCCGTCAGGTTTTGAATGAGGTGCAGCAGGCCCTTGCGGGCCGGGTGGTGACGGAATTGGCCTTTGAGCAAGGCTATACCCCGGCCGAGGCGGTTCACCAGGGCTACTTTGATGCGAACTCAGAGGCTGGCTACTGCACCTTCGTGATCGAGCCCAAACTACAGAAGTTTCAAGCCCGTTTCCGCAGTCTGCTCCGTGAAGATGCCTGATTTGATGGCCTGGCAAGACCTGGTGTGGCATCGCCCCCAGGGCCCTCGCCTCGGGTTCGGTTCCGGGGCCATTGGGGCGGGCCAGCACCTCCTTATTCAAGGGGCGTCCGGCTCAGGGAAAAGCAGTTTTTTAGCCCTGCTGTCCGGTTTGCAAACCCCCACCGAAGGCCGGGTTCAATTGCGGGGTGCTGAATGGACTGCCCTGACGCCCGCCGCGCGGGATGCGTGGCGCGCCCAGCATGTCGGTTTGATGCCCCAGATGCTGCATCTGGTGGACGGGTTGACCGTTTGGGAGAACCTCGCGTTGCCCTTTTGGGTGGTCGATGCCCAGGTCGATGGCGCTTGCATCGAAGCGACGGCCCATCGATTGGGCTTGGAAGGCTTGCTGCGCCGTCGAGCGGATCAAGTCAGTGGCGGACAACGTCAGCGTGTGGCCCTGGCGCGGGCTTTGGTTCGTCGCCCGGCGGTGCTGATGCTGGACGAACCCAGCAGCAGTCTGGACGATGACGCCACCGCACGGTGGCTGGGCCTGGTGCATGAGTTGGTCCAGGAACAAGGGGTGAGTGTGGTGGTGGCCACCCACGATGCCCGCGTGGTGCAAGCGGCCAAGCACTGGCCCGGCATGAACGTCCTCAGGTTGCCCGTGGATTCGGCGGCGAACGCATGAGCCTCAAACGATGGAAATTGGCGTGGCGTCTGCTGTGGACGCGCCCGGTTATGACGGGCCTACACGTCTTGCTTTTGGCGCTGGGGTGGGCCACCGTCACGCTGGTCCTGCTGCTCGGTGAACAGGTCGAGCGTCGCTTGCAGCGGGACTTGGCGGGGGTGGACTTGGTGGTTGGCGCCAAGGGTAGCCCCCTTCAAATCGTGTTGGCGGGGCTTTTCCACATCGATGCTCCGACGGGCAATATTCCGCTGGATACGGTTCAGCGCTTGAGAAAAAACCCACTGGTACAAGACGTCTGGCCCCTTTCCATGGGCGACAGCATCCAGGGCTGGCGCATCGTGGGCGCCGAGGCGACGTATCTGAATCTCCAACAGGCGCAGCTGTCTGCAGGCCGCGTCTGGTCCGGCCCCATGGAGGCTGTGCTGGGGGCGACGGTGGCTCGTCAACTGGGGCTGGGTTTGGGGGCCGTCATCAAGGGCAGTCACGGACTTGGAGCGACTGCATCAGAGCATGCGGACGCCTATCACGTTGTGGGCGTGTTGCGGCCTTGTGGGTGCGCGATGGACCAACTGGTGCTGACGGACTTGACCTCCATTTGGCAGGTTCACGAGGAGCATCACGGCGAGTCAGCGGGCGAAATCGAACCCGAGCATCACGCCGATGACAGCGCGCGGCCTCGTGAGGTAACGGTGGCTTTGGTGCGTTATCGCAGCCCTCTGGGTGTAGCGTTGGTGCCGCGCACGGTGCAGGCTGAACCCGGTTTGCAGGCGGCTTCGCCCGCCCTTGAAAGTGCACGGTTGATGCGGGTGATGGGGGTGGGTCGGGAGGTCCTGCAAGTGGGCGGTTTCGCGCTGCTGGCCTCTGCTGTGCTGTCGGTGCTCATCGCTTTGCTCACGGTGGCCCGTGAGCGGCAAGCCGATTGGGCGTTGTTGCGCATGTTGGGGGCCACGCCGCGGTGGTTGGTTGGGGTCATGGTGGCGCAATCCCTGGGGCTTGCGGGCCTGGGCCTGGGCTTGGGGTGGGCCTTGGCGCACGGAATTCAGGGGATTCTGGCGACCGTGCTGCAGCAGCGGAACTTGGCCCTGCTGGACCCGACGTACTTCTCCGTGACGGAGCTGGGTCTGGTGCTGGCTGGGGTCGGACTGGCGCTTGTGGCGGCGGTGCTGCCCGCTTGGCGCGTATTGCGGGCCGACGTGCTGAGCTTGCTTCAGTCACGGCACTGAAGAAAGCGGACAATCTTCCCATGCGTGTTCTCTTGTTGGTCGTTTTGTTGCTTGCCGGGATGCGGGTGGCGGCCCAACCGGCCGGCGATGGAAATCCGCCCGTGGGTCAAGGGGCGGGCGTGCACGATCCTCGCAGCCCCTTCAAGCCCTTGGAGGAGCGCGCGGGTGTCCTGAGTTGGGCGCAGCTGTCGGCGGTGACCGCGAAGATTGAAAACAAAAAAGTGGTGGCCACGTTTTCTCCGGCCATCGCCGCACTGCATCAGCAAAAGGTGAAAGTGCAGGGATTCATGCTGCCGTTAGAACCCGGCGAACGGCAATCCCATTTCCTGCTATCTCGAGTGCCCACCGCCTGCAGTTTTTGTGTGCCCGCGGGGCCGGAGGGCTTGATTGAGGTGCGCACCACCGCCCCCGTGCGCTATTCCCTGGAGGCCGTTACCGTAGAGGGCATCTTGGCGGTGCTCAAAGAGGATCCCTATGGCCTCTTTTATCGCGTCGTGGAGGCGCGGCAGGTGCCATGAAATTGTGGGGCGTTTCACGCCGACCGCTGCCGGCCTGGGGTGCGTGGGCGCTGATCGTCGTTGTCTTGGCCGTGCGCCAGCTTGTGCTGGTGCATGGATTGGCGCACCCCGGGGCCCGAGTCGAGGCGGCCAGCTTCGCTGGGCACACCGTGGGCGACCTGACTTGCGAAGCCTTGGATCACCTCGGGGCCGGGGAAGGAACGCTGCCCAAGCTTCAAGCCCTGGGGCCTGACGCTCCAGCGCTCGGTGTTGGTTGGCGTCAGGCCTCCGAACCCATTCCGGCCCCAACCTGGCGCAGAAGCGCGCGGGGCCCACCGCAGGCTTGAGAAGCTGAACGAACAGCGGTCCAGTCGCCGCTGCCTTTCCCTTTCTCCTGTTTGGGGCTGTCAGTGCGCGGCCCCCGCCCTGCCATGCATTACGTTTCCAAATCCCGGGTCGCGATGGCCTGCGCTCTAGCCATCCTTCCGTCGCTCGCCCAATCCCAGACACCACCTCAATCGGAGGCCAGCTTGCAGCCGGTCATCCTGACCGGCAACCCGCTGCGGAGCGCCCAGGCCGAAGCCTGGGTGACTCGACTGAGCGCGGACGAGCTGGCGAGTCGCCGCGGCCAAACCCTCGGCCAGTTGTTGGATGGACTGCCGGGCGTCAGTTTGACGGCGTTCGGCCCCCTGGCCTCTCGTCCGGTTCTCCGCGGACTGGATGGGGACCGATTGCGCGTGCTCAGCAACGGTGGTGCCGCGATGGATCTATCCGCCTTGTCACCCGACCATGCGGTGGCGCTCGATCCTTTGGTGGTGGAGTCGATCGAAGTGGTGCGTGGCCCCGCTGCGTTGCTGTACGGCGGCAATGCCATGGGGGGCGTGGTGAACACCCTGGACCAGCGAGTGCCCAAAGGCGGTAGCCGGGGCGCCGTGGCTGAACTGCGTTCAGGCGGGGCGGGCAATGACCGCCAGGCTGCCGCCGTGCTGGATTGGGGCCCGGGGCCCGGGCGCAGCGGTTGGGCGTGGCATGCCGATGTCAGCCGCCGTTTAAGCGAGGAACAGGCTGCCGCGCGTCACGAGGTGGCCGGGGAATGGTTGGATCGGGTCCGCAACTCAGATGGTTCGCAACGGGCTGTCGCATTGGGTGGCGGTTGGGTCGGTCGTGAAGGTTTTGCGGGTTTCAGCGTGGACCGTTTTGATGCCGAGTACGGTTCGGTGGCTGAGGCGGCCGTTCGGCTCGGCATGGCCCGGCAGCGATGGGCCCATGAGGGTGAGTGGCAACTCGATTGGGCGGGCATCAAAACCTTGCGGTGGCAACTGGCTAGCACACGCTATCGCCATGCGGAACTGGAGGAGGGGGCGGTGGGGACCGAGTTCCGCCTCCGCGGCGGTGACGCTCGGGTCGAGGCGGAGTGGAAGCCCGTCGGGGCCTGGCAAACGGTCCTGGGTGCACACACTGACCAGCAGACTTTTGAAGCCCTGGGCGACGAGGCTTTTGTGCCCACGACGAAAACCCGGCAACGGGCCGTCTTCGGTCTGGCTCAATGGACTGGGGCGGCCTGGGAGTGGTCGCTGGGCGCACGTGCCGAGGGGGTTCGGATTGCCAGCGAAGGCGATACGCCGGCTACCCAGGGGCGCTTTGGGCCTCAAACCGCTCGCAAATTCCAACCCCTCAACACCGCTTTACAGGGTGTGTGGCGGGGCGGGGCCGCATGGCGTGTGCAGTGGCAGGGTACCTTGGCTCAGCGAGCCCCCAGCGCGACCGAACTGTTCGCCAATGGCCCCCATTTGGCCACGGCCGCGTGGGAGCGGGGTGATGGAGGACTGGGACTTGAGAGCGCGCGGGGGCAGGAGCTCGCCTTCATTTGGGAGCCCGGCTCGACCCGAATCCAGGTCAATGTGTTCCAGCAACGGTTCAGCGACTTCATCAGTCTGCAAACCACGGGTGTGGAACTTGAGGTGGACGAAGCGACCTTGCCGGAAATGCAGTTCCGAGCGGTGCCCGCCCGTCTGCGTGGTTTTGAGGCCCAGTTGCAACACCGGTTCAAGGCCTGGGACTGGCAGTGGAAAGTCCAGGCGGGGCTAGACCGCGTGGTGGGGCAGCAAACGGACACGGGAACCGCTTTGCCACGCCTAGCGCCCGGCCGGCTCAGCCTGAGGCTGTCGGGCCAACAGGGTCCGTGGTCCGGCCAGATCAGTTGGCGCCGCATTCAAGCCCAGAACCGTGTGGCGGTTGGGGATGAACCAACGCCGGGCTATGCCGCCGCGGACCTGGAAATGGCCTATCGCTTCACTTGGTTGGGTTCAGAGAGTCAGCTCGCAGTCAAAGTGCAAAACGTGGGCGACGCCCTGGGCTACAACGCCGTCAACGTTTTGACCATTCGCGATCGAACCCCCATCGCGGGACGCAATGTGCAACTGCGCCTGGGCATTGTTCTCTGACTAGGGCGCCAGCCGCTCGCACACCCACTGCCCGTCAGCCTCCATCCGGTAGCGCAGGCGGTCGTGTAGGCGGCTGGGTCGGCCGGCCCAGAACTCCCACCGATCAGGCTTCAAGCGGTAGCCCCCCCAATGCGGGGGACGCTTCGGGTGCAAACCCTGGGTGGCTGCGACCTTGGCCGCATTGGCGACCAGCACGCTGCGACCGCTGATGACCTGCGACTGGGGGCTGGCCCACGCCCCCAGGCGGGAGTCCAGCGGGCGGCTGGCGTAATACGCATCGCTTTCGGACTCAGAAACCTTGTCGACGACGCCCTCAATTCGAACCACACGTTCCATGGCCACCCAGTGGAACTGCAAGGCCGCCCAGGGGTGCGCCGCCAGTTCAGTGCCCTTTCGACTCCCATAGTTCGTGTACCAGACCAGCCCCCGCGCGTCGAACTCTTTGATGAGCACGATGCGCGTCGAGGGGCGTCCGTCAGGGCCCACGGTCGCCAGGGTCATGGCATTGGGCTCCTGGACTTTCGCTGCCAGGGCCTCGTCGAACCAGAGGCGGAATTGATCGAGCGGATCGGGAGCCGCATGCTCCTCATCCAGGGAGCCCCGCTCGTAGCTCAGGCGCATGTCGGACAACCAGTTCATGGGTTTGAGTATCGAGCAAACACCTAATGGAAGGCCCCATAGGGCACTTGGGCGATGCGGCGCATGCTTGACGGCACAGAAAAGTGGGGAAGGACGTGAACGCCGGATTGCCCGTGGTCATCGTGCTCGCGGCCGGCCCAGGAGCTCGTTTTTCGGGCCCAGGGCATAAGTTGGAGCAAACGATTGGGGACCGCACCGTGCTGGAGTGCACGGTGGGTGTGGCGTTGGCGTCTGGCATGCGGACGGTCGTGGTGTGCCGTGAGGGACTGGCGCCCAAGGTTCGGCGCTGGGTTGCCGCGCGTGACATGGTGGTCGTACCAGGCACTGCAGATGGCCTGGGGCAATCCATCGCTGCAGGTGTGAATGCCACAGCGACCGCGCCCGGATGGATCCTGCTGCCCGGGGACATGCCGCTGGTGCGGACCGCTACGCTGCGCGCTCTGAGTGCGCAGCTGATGCATGCGCCGGTGGTGGTCGCGCAGCACCGTGGGCGACGTGGCTATCCGGTGGGATTCGGCGCTGAACTGGTGTCCGAACTGGTGAGCCTGCACGGGAACGAGGGGCCCAAGCGGTTGATTGCCCGGTTCTCAGCGGTGCCGGTGGAGGTCAACGATCCCGGTGTCCTCTTCGATGTCGACACAGTGGAGGACCTTGAAGCCCTGCGCCAGAGGGTGTCTGAGGTCGACATCTCAGGGTTTGGGGAGCTTTCCTCGCCGCGTTAGTTCCCGCGAAGGTTCGATGCGATGTAATATTGTTACCAAATATTGGTACACGAGGTTACATCATGCCCATGCACCCCACCGTGCAGCGCGTTGTGGAGCGTATTCAGGCGCGGTCGGCCGCCAGCCGCCAGGCCTATTTGGCGGGCGTTGCTCGGTTGCGAAGTCGGACGCGGGGGACCGACCGCCTGGGCTGCGCCAATGTGGCGCATGCCGTCGCTGCGTTGCCGACGAACGACAAGCTACGCATCGTGGCCGAACGGGCGCCCCATCTGGCGGTGGTGACGGCCTACAACGACATGCTCTCGGCCCATCAGCCTTACGAGGGCTACCCCGCGCAGATCCGGGCCGCGGCCGCGCGCCTGGGGGCGACGGTGCAGGTGGCCGGGGGCGTGCCCGCGATGTGCGATGGCGTGACCCAGGGCACGCCCGGCATGGAACTCAGCCTGTTCAGCCGCGACACGATTGCCATGGGCGCTGCCGTGGGCTTGACCCATGACGTCTTCGACGGCGTCTTGATGCTGGGGGTGTGCGACAAGATCGTCCCGGGTCTGCTGATTGGCGCCCTGCATTTCGGGCACTTGCCCACGCTCTTCGTGCCTGCGGGCCCGATGGCCTCGGGCCTGTCCAATAGCGAAAAAGCCAAGGTGCGCGAGCTCTATGCGCAAGGCAAAGTCGGGCGTGCCGAATTGCTCGAAGCCGAGAACGCGGCCTATCACGGCGCCGGCACCTGCACCTTTTATGGCACCGCCAACTCCAACCAGATGCTGCTCGAGGCCATGGGCCTGCATGTGCCCGGCAGCGCCTTCGTGCACCCGCACTCCGGACTGCGCCAGGCCTTGACCGATGAGGCCGTGCGTCTTTTGCTGGCCGGCATGGACAAGCCGATTGGGGAGCTGGTGGACGAGCGCTGCATCCTCAACGCCATGGTGGCCCTGCTGGCCACCGGTGGCAGCACCAACCACCTGATCCACTGGGTGGCGGTGGCACGCGCCGCCGGCATCCTGATCGACTGGAGCGATTTCTCCGAGCTGAGCAGCGTCGTGCCCCTGCTGGCGCGCGTCTACCCGAACGGTACCGCCGATGTGAATCAGTTCCAGGCGGCCGGCGGGCCGAGCTTGGTGATTCGAGAATTGCTCGATGCCGGGCTGATGTTCGAGGTGCCGGCCATGGCGGCCGAGGGCCTGCGGGCCCACACCCGCGAGCCTGGCTTGGCAGATGGGCAACTGGTGTGGCGTGATTTGCCCGCCAAGCCGCCCGAGCCCGCCGTTGTGCGCGGGGTGGCGGAGCCCTTCAGCCCCAGCGGCGGGCTCAAGCTGTTGGAGGGCAACCTGGGTCGCTCGGTCATCAAGGTCTCGGCCGTGCCCGAGGATCGCCATGTGATCGAAGCCCCAGCGCGCATCTTCAGCAGTCAGGAAGCGATGCAGGCGGCTTTCAAGGCTGGCGAACTTGACCGGGACGTGGTGGTGGTCGTGCGTTTCCAGGGCCCCCGTGCGAATGGCATGCCCGAGTTGCACAAGCTCACGCCACCCCTGGCCGTCTTGCAAGGCAAAGGCTTCAAAGTGGCCTTGGTGACCGATGGCCGCATGAGCGGCGCCTCCGGCAAGGTGCCGGCCGCCATCCACGTCAGCCCTGAAGCCCTGGCGGGCGGGCCGCTGGCCCGACTGTGCGATGGAGACTTGGTTCGCCTGGATGCAGTGGCCGGCACGCTGCAGGCCCTGGTGCCGGAGGCCGAATGGGCCCTGCGCCCGCTGGCTACCCTGGACCCGGCGGCAGCACTGGACAACGCCCACGGACTCGGTCGTGAACTCTTTGGCGGCATGCGCCGCAACGTCACGGCGGCCGAAGAGGGCGCCATCACTTGGATCTGATCGCTCACCCCCGAAACCCCCGATGCGCCTGCGGCGCCTCCCATCGGACTGTGGCCTCCTGAAGGCCGTGAAGGATTCGCCATGGATTTGCTGAAGCTGCCCGAATACGGGCCCATCATTCCCGTCATCGTCGTCGAGCAACTCGAGCACGCGGTGCCGCTCGCCCAAGCCCTCGTGGCCGGCGGGCTGCGGGTGTTGGAAGTGACGCTCAGAAGCGCCGTGGCGCTGGAGGCCATCCGGGCCATGGCCGAGGCCGTGCCCGAGGCCATCGTGGGCGCTGGCACGCTGCGCACGGCCGCCGATGCGCGGGCCGCCAAAGCCGCAGGCGCCCAGTTTGCGGTCAGTCCGGGCTTCACCCCGGAGCTTTCTGCGGCCTGCCGCGACATCGGCTTGCCCTTGCTGCCCGGGGTCTCCACAGCCAGCGAAGTCATGCAGGCCAATGACCACGGCCATCGGTTTCTGAAGCTGTTCCCCGCCACCGCAGTGGGCGGTGTGGCCATGCTCAAAGGCCTGGCCGGGCCCTTCCCGGACGTGGTTTTCTGCCCCACGGGGGGCATCACCCCCGAAACCGCCCCGCAGTTTCTGGCGCTGTCCAACGTCAAGGTGTGCGGGGGCTCCTGGCTCTGCCCCAAAGACGCGTTGGCGCGTGGGGATTGGGCCGCCATCACCCGCTTGGCCCAGGCGGCCAGCCAGCTGCGGGCAGCCTGAGCTGCGGCATCATGTCCGGATGATTTCTGGACAAACCTGGTACGAAGAAAGCAGCCCGTCGCTGGCTTTTCCCTCTTTGGGGCCCGTCACCTGGGATTGCGACATCGCCATCGTTGGCGGCGGCTTTGCCGGACTCGCGACCGCCCGGGGCCTGCAAGAGCGGGGTTTCAAAAACGTGCTGCTGCTGGAGCAGCAGACCATCGGCCACGGGGCCTCCGGCCGCAACGGCGGCTTTGTTTTTGGAGGCTTTAGCCGGGGGCCTAGCCCCTTGCTGCGGGACCTGGGGCCAGAGCGCGCGCGGTCGCTATATGCCTTGACGCGCGACGCCGTGGGCACCATCCGCCGCCGCATCGAAACGCTGGGTATCGACTGTGAACGGGTCGAGGGCGGGGCGCTGTGGGTGGACTGGTTCAAGACCGCCAGCAGCCTGGCGGCCTTGCGCGCTGAAGCCCGCTTGCTGCGGGAGCACTTCGGGGTGCAATGGGACGAAGTCGATGCCTCCCAGGTGCGCCAGTGGTTGGACAGCGAGCGCTACGGCCCGGCCCTGCTGGAGCGTGACGCCTTTCACTTCCACCCCCTGAAGTACGCTCGTGGCCTGGCTGCGGCGGTTGTGCGCGACGGGGGGCAGGTCTTCGAGCACAGCGGGGTGCAGGCGCTGCGCCGGCTCGCGGGGGGCTGGGAGCTGCGCATCGAAGGCGGTGGCACGGTGCGGGCGCAGCAACTGGTGGTGGCGGGCGGCGGCTATCTGCGGGGCGTCGAGCCGCGCCTGACGCGCGCGCGGCTGCCCATCGCCACCTATTGCGTTTGCACCGAGCCCTTGAGCGAGACCCTGCAGCCGGTGCGCTGCAACGCCGCCATCTACGACAACCGCTTTGCCTTCGACTACTACCGCAAGCTCGACAGCGGCCGTCTGCTCTGGGGCGGGCGCATTTCCATTCGAGAGCGCGAACCCGCTCGCATTGCCGAGCTGCTGCGTCAGGACCTGCTCAAGGTCTACCCGCAGCTCGAAGGCGTGCGCATCGACCACGCCTGGGGCGGGCTGATGAGCTATGCACGCCACCAGATGCCGCAGCTCGGCGAGTTGGCGCCGGGGCTCTGGTACGCGCAGAGTTTTGGCGGCCATGGCGTCGCCCCCACCACGGCGGCCGGTGAATTGCTGGCCGAGGCCATCAGTCGTCGCCAGCCGCTGGACGCGGTCTGGCAGCGCTATGGCCTGAGCCCGGTCTATGGCCCCGCCGGGCTGTTGGCGGCCCAGGCGCAGTACAGCTGGGCCGAGTTTCGGGACTGGCTCAGGTCTTAGGAAACACCAAGCAACTCGTGCTGGCGTGGGCGTAGAGCTTGCCGTCCGGTCCCACCAAGTCCGCCTCGGCCGTGGCCATTTGGCGGCCGCGGTGTCGCACCCGGCCGATGGCTCGAACGCGGGCCGGCTCTTTGTCTTTGAGCGCGCGCACCAGGTTCAGCTTGAACTCCAGCGTCGTGTAGGTTTCTCCGGCTTTCATCGTGCTGTGCACGGCACACCCCAGGGCGGAATCCAACAGCGTGGCGAACCAACCGCCATGCACCGTGCCCAGGGGGTTGTAGTGGTGCCACAGGGGCTCGCCCTGAAAGACCGCCTGACCCTCAGCCACGTCGACGAGGATGAAGTCCAGCGTGTGCGAAATGGGTGGGGCGGGGAAGCGGCCCGCCAGCATGCCTTGCAGGATCTCGAGCCCTGTGAGCCCCCAGGCCTCTTCGGGCTTGACCAGTTCCCCAAAGGTGGGCTGAGCGTGCGCGCGCTGCCGCTGGCGCACGGCTTCTTCGGCGGTCAGCCAGGTTTCGAGGGTGGATTGGGTCGTCACAGTCACGTCGGTCATCTCAGTCTTTCAGGGTCAGCACCACCGGGGCGTGGTCGCTGGGGCGTTCGTTCTTGCGTGGGGCTTTGTCGATGGTGCAGGCCGCCACCTGGCCTTCCAGCGCCTGGGACACCAGGATGTGGTCGATGCGAAGCCCCTGGTTCTTGCGAAAGGCCAGGTTGCGGTAGTCCCACCAGCTCCAGCTCTTGGGCGGCTGCTCGAAGAGGCGGAAGGCGTCCACCAGGCCCAGGCCTTGCAGCGCCTGGAAGTGCGCCCGCTCCTCGGCGGTGCAGTGGATCTGGCCCGCCCAGGCCACCGGGTCGTAGACGTCGCGGTCTTCGGGCGCGATGTTGAAGTCACCCAGCAGCACCAGTTTGGGGTGCGCGGCCAGCTCTTGCTGCAGCCAGGCCTCCAGCGCGGCCAGCCAGGCCATCTTGTAGGCAAACTTCTCGCTGCCCGGCGCTTGACCGTTCGGAAAGTAGCCGCCCACCACGCGTACGCCGCCCACCGTGCCGGCAATGACGCGGGCTTGCTCGTCCGCAAAGCCGGGGATGTTCTTGATGACGCCCTCGTGCGCGCTGCGGGTGAGCAGGGCGACGCCGTTGTAGGTTTTTTGACCGTGAAAGCTGGCGTGATATCCGGCCGCTTCAAGCTCAGCCGCCGGGAATTTTTCGTCCGTCAGCTTGGTTTCCTGCAGCACCAGCGCGTCCACGGGGTGGGCCTGCAGCCAGTCCAGCAGTTGGGGAAGGCGCACGGCCAGCGAGTTGACGTTCCAGGTGGCGATCTGCATGGTTCGCATGGTGCTTGCAGGGGGGGCAGGGCCGCCATTCTCCCCGCTAGGATGGGTTGACTGCACCAGGAAGGGGTACACCATGTCCACCGGAAAAATCCTCGTCGCCCAAGGGGGCGGCCCCACCGCCGTCATCAACCAAAGCCTGGTGGGTGTGGTGCTGGAGGCCCGGCGCCACCACGGCATCCAGCGCGTGTACGGGGCCCGCCATGGGGTGCGGGGCATCGTGGGCGAAGACTTCGTCGATCTGACCCAGGAAACCAGCCACAACCTAGAGTTGGTGGCCAACACGCCTGCCGCCGCGCTGGGCAGCACGCGGGACAAGCCTGATCTCGCCTACTGCCAGGAGATGTTCAAGGTGCTGCGCGCCCATGGCATTGAGCACTTCTTCAACATCGGCGGCAACGACAGCTCGGACACCATCCGCATCGTGGCCGACGAGGCGCGCAAGGCGGGCTACCCGCTGCGCTGCATCCACATCCCCAAGACCATCGACAACGACCTGGTGCTCAACGACCACACGCCGGGCTTCCCGAGCGCCGCGCGCTTCGTCGCCCAAGCCTTCGCCGGCGCCAACCTGGACAATGCCGCGCTGCCCGGGGTTTACATCGGCGTGGTCATGGGCCGGCATGCGGGCTTTTTGACCGCCGCCTCGGCCCTCGGTAAGAAGTTCGACGACGACGGCCCGCACCTGATCTACCTGCCTGAGCGGGTGTTTGAGATCGACCGTTTCCTGCTCGATGTGAAGGCCACGATGGAGCGTTACGGGCGCTGCGTGGTGGCCGTCAGCGAGGGCATCCACGATGCCACCGGCACGCCCATGCTGGTCAAGCTGGCCAAGGACTTGGAGCGGGACGCGCACGGCAACGTGCAACTTAGCGGCACCGGCGCCTTGGCCGATTTGCTCTGCGAAGAAATCAAGGCCAAGCTGGGGATCAAGCGCGTGCGTGGCGACACCTTCGGCTACCTGCAGCGCAGCTTTGTCGGCTGCGTCAGCGACGTGGACCAGCGCGAGGCCCGGGAGGTGGGCGAAAAAGCCGTGCAGTACGCCCTCTGGGGCAACCGCGACGGGTCCGTCGCCATCCAGCGCAGCGGCACCTACGCCGCCGACTACGCCCTCCTGCCGCTGGAGGCCGTGGCGGGCAAGACCCGCACCATGGAAGACGCTTTCATCACAGCCAGCGGCACCGATGTCACCGACGCCTTCCGCCTCTACCTGCGCCCGCTGCTGGGCTCCGGCATGCCCGATGCCTTCCGCCTGCGACCGAACCCGGTGGAGAAGGTGCTCAATCGCTGAGCCCTGGCGCGCCTTAAACGTGCCCCCAGGCCAACCCCCCGAGCACCACGCCGACGCCGCCCAGGGCTAGGGTGCCCCATTCCAGCCACTTGCGCTCGGTCAGCAGGGCGATGGCGGCCAGTGCGATGGCGACTTGCAGCGCCGTGGTGGCCTGCGCCCAGCGGTGGTGCTGGTGCATTTGCTCGGCGCTTTGGCGGTCAAAGGCGACGGATTCCTTTTCCAGCGACTCGGCCTTGGCCTTGATGTCGTCCTTCTCGGCCTTGTAGCGCTCAATCTCCTTGCGGTAAGCATCGCGGCGCTCCCCTTCGGGCAGTAGGCTCACGCCGAGCTCGGCCAGGTTTTGTTTGCTGCTCTTGCTTTGGTAGTAGGCCCACTGGTTGGAGGCCTCGGTCTTTTTGATGGCGGCGTCGTTCTTGAAGAGCGCCGCATTGGCCTGGGTGGCACCACCCTGGTAGCTGAAGAGCGCGCCGATGGTGGCCAGCACGGCGGTGATGACGGCCAATTGCCCCTTCAGGCCGTCCGCCCCGTGGCCTTTGGCGTGGGCGGCGTGCTCCAGTTCGTGGTCGTGGGGGCCGTGGACGTGAAAACCGTGTCCGCTCATGGGGTTTGCTCCGAAATGTGCACTCAAGGGTTCCAGGAATAGCAACGGGGCACCGCAGTGCCCCGTCGCGTTCCGTCTGGCCCCGGATTGTGCCGAAGCGGCGGGTTTCAATGCCCGGCGATCACCCCGCAGGCGATACGCGGCCCCGAGTTGCCGGTGGGCTGGGTTTTGAAATCGTCGGCGTCCGCATGCACGATGAGGCCGCGGCCGATGATGCCTGCCCCACCCCGCAGGCTGAGCCCGTGCAGGTGCAGCTTTTGGTTGACCTTGCCCTGGGCATCGGCCGTGAGGTTGGGCAGGTCGCCGACGTGCCGCTCGCCCTCCTGCGGGCCATGGGGCTTGCCGGTGGGGTTGAAGTGCGGCCCGGCGCTGGTGAAGTCGGCGCTGGCGCAATTGCCCTTTTCGTGCACGTGGAAACCGTGGGTGGAGCCCGGGGCCAGGCCACTGAGCATGACGTGAGCCATCAGGTGGCCGTCATGGGCATGGAACATCACCATGCCGCTGACCCCACTGGTGGCGGTGGGCGAGAGGGTGGCCATGGCCATTTTTTGGTGGTCCATGCCGCCATGGGCCTCATGTCCGGCGTGTTTGCCTTGGGGGCCGGGGCCGGCACAGGCGCCGAGCAACAGGCTGGCGCAGGCCAGGGCGAGGGTGTGGATGCGGTTCATGGCAGCTCTCCGAAAAGGAAGGCCGTCATCCTGCTCCCGTTTCAGGCGGGGCGCCCCCGTGGTTTCGTGGGGGATCCTGCAATCAGGGGAGGGGGCGGCTGGCGGTCAGGAAGCGATAGCGAAGACCGCTCGCCGCGGTCTGCCAAGGTGCAGCAACCGTTTGCCAGTTCTCAGGCAAGGCCGGGAAGAAGCAGTCCGCCTGTGGGTAGTCCGCCGCGACCTCGGTCAACTCGATGCGCTGCGCCCGATCCAGGGCTTGGGCATAGACCTGGGCGCCGCCAATCACCCACAGCTCGGGCTCGCCGGCACAGCGCGCCAGGGCTTCGTCCAGCGTGGCCACGGTTTCCGCGCCTGCGATGGCGGTGCCCCGTGTGAGCACGAGGTTGCGGCGGCCGGGCAGGGGGCGAAACCGTGGGGGCAGGGATTCCCAGGTCTTGCGGCCCATGAGAACCGGCTTGCCCAGCGTGAGCTGCTTGAAGTGCGCCATGTCCTCGGGCAGGTGCCAAAGCAACTGGTTGTCGGCTCCGAGTTCGCGGTTGCGGCCTTGTGCCGCGATGAGCACGAGCGTGGTCATACCGCGACAGGCGCCTTGATGAGAGGGTGGTGCTGGTAGTCCACCAACTCGAAGTCGTCGAATTCGTACTCAAAAAGGCTGGCCGGCTTGCGCTGGATGCGGAGCGTGGGGAAGGGGTAGGGCGCGCGCGCGAGCTGGGTTTCAACCTGCTCGGTGTGGTTGCTGTAGAGGTGGCAATCGCCGCCGGTCCAGATGAAGTCGCCCACGTCCAGGTTGCACTGCTGGGCCACCATGTGGGTCAGCAAGGCGTAGCTGGCGATGTTGAAGGGCACGCCCAAAAAGATGTCGGCGCTGCGCTGGTAGAGCTGGCAACTGAGCTTGCCGTCCGCCACGTAGAACTGGAACAGCGCATGGCAGGGCATGAGGGCCATCTTGGGCAGGTCGGCGACGTTCCAGGCGCTCACCACTAGGCGGCGGCTGTCGGGGTTGCTTTGGATTTGGCGCAGGATGTCGCTGATTTGGTCGATGTGGCCGCCCTCGGGCGTGGGCCAGTTGCGCCACTGCACGCCGTAGACGGGGCCGAGCTCGCCGTCCTCGCGCGCCCACTCGTCCCAAATGCTGCAGCCGCGCTCCTGCAGCCACTTCACGTTGCTGTCGCCGCGCAGGAACCAGAGCAGTTCCAGAACGATGCTCTTCCAGTGCACCTTCTTGGTGGTCACTAGCGGAAAGCCCTCGCTCAAGGGGAAGCGCATTTGGTAGCCAAAGACCGAGCGGGTGCCGGTGCCCGTGCGGTCGGTCTTCAGGGCGCCCGTGGTGTGGACGTGGCGCATGAAGTCTTCGAAGGTGGAGCGGATGGGGTGCATGGCAATCAGTGCCCGGTGAGGAGGAAATCGAGCGCGTCTTCGATGACGAAACGCTGCTCGCGCAAAGTCGCCACGGGCTGGCGCAACCATTGTTTGGGGAAGGTGCCGAGGTTGGAGGTGTCCGCAAAGAGCGAAACGCCGTCCACAACCACGATGGGGTTGAGCCGCTCAAACGGCCGCACCGAACCGATCCGGCACAGTGGCACCACCACGCGGGTGGCCAATTGGCTCAGGTGATCGGCCTGAACATCCAGCCAGTAAGGCGTGTGATGCCGCTCGTCATCCAGGGGCGAGCGGTACACGTCAAACCGGGCCATTGTGGGCGTCCTGCTCGGCCAAGAAGCGCTGAATGCGCTGGCTGAAGGTGCCTTCGCGCTCAATGCGGGCGTTGTACTCCGCAATGGCTTCCTTGTTGTCCTCATTCCAGCGCTCCCAGTAGCGGCGCTGCACCTCGGCGGCCAGCAACTCGTCCACGGTGGCGGAGATGTTGAGCCCCAGCTCCTTGGCCAGATCCAGCACCTTGGCGTTCAGCGTTAGGTTGGTGGCCCGCTTGGGCCCGTCGTCAAATCTCGGCATGGTGAGCCTCCATTCGGTATGCGCATGAATTATGCGCGTCCGAACTGCAGCGCCGCCAGGCGGGCGTAAGCGCCGCCGCGCGCAATCAGGGCCTCGTGCGTGCCGACCTCAACGACCCGGCCATGCTCCAACACCACGATGCGGGTGGCGTGCTGTACGGTGGCCAAGCGGTGGGCGATGACCAGGGTCGAGCGCCCGGCCATGGCCGCATCCAGCGCCTGCTGCACCCAGCGCTCGCTTTCGGCGTCCAGGGCGCTGGTGGCCTCGTCCAGCAGCAAAAGCGGCGGGTTCTTCAAGATGGCGCGGGCAATGGCGATGCGTTGCCGCTGCCCACCTGAGAGCCGCACGCCGCGCTCCCCCAGGAAGGTGTTGTAGCCCTCGGGCAGGCGGCTCAAGAATTCGTGGGCATAGGCCGCCTTGGCGGCCTCGATCACCTCGGCTTCGCTGGCCTCGGGCCGGCCGTAGCGGATGTTCTCCAGCGCGTTGGTGCTGAAGATGGTGCTGTCTTGGGGGACGAAACCAATCCGGCCCCGCAGCTCCCCCAGGGCCAGGTCTTGGAGGGGCACGCCGTCCAATTCGATGCGTCCGCTCTCCGCTTCGTAAAAACGCTGCAAGAGCTGGAACACCGTGGTCTTGCCGGCCCCGCTGGCGCCCACCAGGGCGACGGTTTCGCCTGGCGCCAGGTCCAGGTCGAAGTCCGCCAGGGCCAAGGTGTCGGGCCGCGAGGGGTAGCGGAAGCTGAGCCCCCGCACCTGCAGCCGCGCACCGCCCGCTGCCGCTGGCAGCGGGGTGGGGCGGGCCGGTTCTTGAACGGGGGACTCGCTGTTCAGCAGCTCCACCAGGCGCTCCGTGGCACCCGCCGCGCGCATCACATCGCCCCAGACTTCGGCCAGCACAGCGACGCTGGAGAGCAGCAGCACCACGTAGACCACCGACTGCGCCAGATGCCCCGCGCTGATGCGCCCGGCAATCACCGCCTGCGTGCCCTGGTACAGGCCCCAGAGCAGGCCCGCGAAGTTGGCCACGATGACAAAGGCGATCAGCGCGGCGCGCAGCTTGGCGCGGCGGCGGGCCGTGTCAAAGGCGGCCTCGGTGGCCGCGGCAAAGCGCTGGGCCTCGCGCGGCTCTTGGCCATAGCTCTGCACCACGGGAATCGCGTTCAGCACCTCGCCCGCAATGGCGGAGGCATCGGCCATGCGGTCCTGGCTGGCGCGCGAGAGCTTGCGCACGCGCCGGCTCCACACCAGGGTGGGCAGCACCACCAGCAGCAAGAGCCCCAGCACCTGGGCCATGACTACGGGGTTGGTGACGACCAGCATCACCAGCGCCCCCAGCGCCATCAAGACATTGCGCAGCCCCATGCTGAGCGAGGAGCCGACCACGGTTTGCACCAGGGTGGTGTCCGTGGTCAGGCGCGAGAGCACCTCCCCCGTGCGCGTGGTTTCAAAGAACCCGGGGCTGTGGCCGATCACCCGGGCGTAAACCGCCGCCCGCACGTCCGCCGTGATGCGCTCGCCCAGCCAGGTCACCAGGTAGAAGCGCGAGGCCGAGAGCACGCCCAGCAGGGCGCCCACGCCGAACAGTGCCAGGAAGTGACCCTGCAGGGCCATCAGCTGCGCGCTGCGGTCTTGTGGCAGCAGGCCGGCATCGACCAGGCGGCCCAGGGCGACCGGAAAAAGCAAGGTGGTGAGGGCCGCGCCCACCAGGAGCACCGCCGCCAGCGTCAAGCGCCCGCGGTAGGGCCGCAAGAAGGGCATCAGGCCGCGCAAGGCGGCGGGGGAGTGGCCCTTGGGGCGTTCGGTCGAAGTGGCGGCAGACATGGGCGCGCATCCTGCCATGCCCCGAAAGATCCCCTTATTCGCGCAGGAAGCGCAGCTCCCGCCCGGCCTGCTGCAGGCGCAGCGCCGGCGCAAGGCCGGCTTCGCCCTCGAAGCGGATTTCCAGCGGCGTGATGCGGGCAAAGAAATGGCGCACCCCCTTGCCAAACAGCTCGAACTCAGCCTGACCGGTGGCCTGCGCAAACAGCCGCTCGCCCTCGCTGCGCACGGTCAGCTTGAATGCAGGGCTCAGCGCATAGACCCCGCTCAGTTCTGCAAGGCTGGCCGCAGGCAGCTTGAGCGGTTCGGGATGTTCATCGCCCTCGCGTTGAAAGCGCATTTCTCGCCCCCCCTGCAGCAGCAGCAGGCTGGGCGGCGCCGAGGCATCCCGCCGCGCGGGAAAGTGCACTTCCAATGCCGCCACCTTGGCATAGAACTGGTCCGGACTCTTGGCATGCAGCTCGAACTCCCCCTGCCCACTGGCCTGAGCAAACAACTGGTCGCCGCGCACACGCAGCGTGAGTTTGAACTGCGGGTTCAACGCATAAACCCCGGCGACCGAGGCCAATTGAGCGGGCGTGAGCTTGAGCACGGCGCGGCTTTGTGCGTCATTCAGTGCGCGCTGCTCGGCAGCCACGTCCCGCAGCGGGCTCTTGGGATCCATCAGGTGTCGCGCCAGATCGGCCACCACCACCTGGGCATTGGACAGAACCAGACCGGCCCGGCGCTCGGTCAAGTTCAACCACAGCGAACTTGAAAACCCCCCGGTGCCGCCGTCGTGATTGGCAAGCCGCTGGCCGTTCCGGTCTGCCAGCATCCAACCCAGGCCCATTCGCACACCGGGTGCTGGGCCCAGTTCGCTGTGAACGGTGAAGGCCAGTGCAAACGCCGCCTGCAAGGGGTGCTCCCCCTGGGCGAGTGCGGATTGGGCATAGCGGGCCAATTGCGTGGCGCTGGCGCGCAACGCGCCCGCTCCGGCCAGAGCGTCGAACTGCCAAGCCGCCACCGGTTGGCCTTGGGCATCGTGTCCCTGCAGGGCCGTGGTCGAGCGACCCAGCGGTCCCATGCCGGTGGCGCCACCAAGCCCAATCGGCGTCAGCACCCGTTGCTCCAGCAATTGCGCGTAGGGCTGGGCCGCGCGCCGTGCCAGCAGCCATCCGAGCAAGCCGTAAGCGAAATTGCTGTACTCGAAGGCTTCGTCCCGCCGGCGCGTGGGCTGCCAGGATTGCAGCGCCGCCAACAACGCCGCGCTGTCGAAATCCGCATACGGGTCGGACACCGTGCGCGGTACGAAATTCGGCGGCAAACGGGGCAGGCCGGAACGATGCGTGGCCAGGTCGACCCAGCGCAAGGGCTGGCCCGCGCTGTCGCGCAGCTTCACCCCGTTGGGCAGCTGCGTTTCGACCGCGTCCTCCAGTCGCAACTCGCCCCGCACCACGGCGTCGGCCAGCAGCAAGGCCGTAAAGGTCTTGGTAATGGATCCAATCTCGAACGCACTGCGTTCGGGGTCGGGCGTGTCGCTTGGCTTGCGGCTGGCGCTGGCCACCTTGAGATGGCCGCGCTCGTCGATTTGGGCCACGGCCAGCGCCACGCCCTCGCTTGCCAATCGGTGGTTCAGCAAAGCCGCCAGCGGTTCTGACTCCCCACGCGCGGGCCATGCGCCAGCAAGCAGCGCAGCCAAGCTGACTCTCAGGAGAGGACGGCGTTGAATCGAATTCATGGTTGGGGTTCTTCTGGGTTGGAGGGGGTGGCCCGGGCTTGCAGGGGGGCCAGCTTGATGCCGCGCCGCGCCAGCGCTTCGCGCAGCAGCACTTCGGCCTGCGCGTTGGCGCTGCGCAGCTCTTGCGCGGCCAGGCGCTCGACCTCGGCCCACAGGGCAGGGTCCACGCGCAGCGGAAAGGCTTTTTTCCCCGGGCTGGCCATGGCTATTCACCCGGGCGGCGGGGCCGTCGCGGCCCGGCCGCCGGAAGGTCGGCGTCCAGCGGCGGTTTCGGGAAGGCCCGCATCACGCGCACCATCCAGGCCGCCAACCACAGCAGCAGGGCGCCGGTCAGCGTGAAGGTCAGGAAGAGGCCGAGCTTGAGGCCCCACACCTGCTCGCCCGGGAAGTGCACCGCTGCTGACACGGCCAGCAGGAACACGGCCGTGACGCAGCCCACTTCCAGGTTGTAGGGCTCCAGGCGCTTGAGGCTCTCGGCACGGCGTTCGCCCTCGAACCAATACGCGGCATGCGGCAAGTTCACGCCGCCGCTGCCCATGCCGCGCAGCAGCCGCACCATGCCCGGGCCGACGATCCACGGCGTGGTCCACAGGGTGAAGCCCAGCAGGGCGATGTAGAACAGGCGGGGCATTTCCTTGCCCGGGTCGCCCACCTGCTCGGGCAGCCAGGGGCTGCTGCCGAAGAACAGCAGTAGGCACCCCACCCAAACGACGTTGAACACGCGCTCCATGGCGGTGCCCCTTTAGCTGTACAGCGTGCCGGCGTTGACGATGGGCTGGGTGTCCTTGTCCGAACACAGCACCACCAACAGGTTGCTCACCATGGCTGCTTTGCGCTCGTCGTCCAGGTGCACGATCTC
This sequence comes from Inhella gelatinilytica, assembly GCF_016093295.1. Lineage (GTDB taxonomy): Bacteria > Pseudomonadota > Gammaproteobacteria > Burkholderiales > Burkholderiaceae_C > Inhella > Inhella gelatinilytica. The sequence goes on from NZ_JAEDAL010000003.1 coordinate 258,341, forward strand.
GCGCTCCGAAAGGCCTTTGAGCGCCGCCTCGACCATGCTGACGGCGCCGTGCACGATCTTCTGGCGGGCGCTGATGATGGCTTCGGCCTGCTGGCGGCGCAGCATCACCTGCGCAATTTCCGGAGCATAGGCCAAGTGGCTGATCTTGGCGTCCAGCACCTCAACCCCGGCGTCGGCAAAGCGAGCCTGCAGTTCGGTGATCAAGGCGCGGGCCACTTCGTCTTGGCCCGAGCGCAGCGTGATCGCGTTGTGCGGCAGGTCTTCGCCGTCGTCGTAGGCGTAGCTGGTGGCCAGGTGGCGGATGGCGGCTTCCGCCTGCACGCGCACATAAGCCTCGTAATCATCGACTTGGAAGAGTGCCTGGGCGCTGTCGCGCACCTGCCAGACCACGACCGCCGAAATCTCAATCGGGTTGCCGCGGGCGTCGTTGACCTTCAGGATGGGGGCATTCAGGTTGCGGGCGCGCAGGCTGATCTTGCGCTTGAAGGCCAAGGGGTTGGCCCAGCGCAGGCCGGCCTCGCGGTCGCTGCCGTTGTAGCGGCCGAACACCGTCAGCGCCGCCGCCTGGTTAGGGGCCAGCATGTACAGGCCCGCCAGCAGGGCCACGCCCAAAAGAAAGAAAGCGCCGGCGAGCAAAGGGTTGCCGGCCCGGGTCAGAACGAAGAAGGCAAAGGCCACGAGCCCGAAGCCGGCGCCGGCCATCAGGTAGCCGTTGGTGCTGCGGGCGGGGGTTTCAACGATGGCATGGGACATGACTCAGCTCCGAAATGAAATCAAAGTGATATCACTTTAAGGCGAGGACGCCATCCCTGCAAGCTTTTTTTGACGGGGGTTCTTAAACGAGCGTCTGAATGAGGCTCAGCACCCGCTGAGGCGCGTCCGGGGCTTGGGCCTCCACCGCGGTGCGATCGGGCATGCTGCGCAACCAAGTAATTTGGCGCTTGGCCAATTGGCGCGTGGCCGCCTGGGCGCGCTCGCGCATCCGGGGCAAATCGGGCGGGTCAGCTTCGTCCAGCGCCTCCCACGCTTGGCGGTAACCCACGCAGCGCATGGCGGGCAGGTCCAGGTGCAGGTCGCCGCGGGCACGGAGCTGGCGCACCTCGCCCAAAAAACCGGCGTCCAGCATGGCGTCAAAGCGGGCATTCAACCGTGCGTGCAACCAGGCCCGGTCTTCGGTTTCGAGGCTGATGAGCGGCCAATCGACGCCTGGGCTCTTCGCGGCTTCGGCGTGCCACGCACTCAAGGGCCGTCCGCTGAGGCGGTAGACCTCCACCGCGCGCTGGATGCGCTGGCTGTCGGTGGGGTGCAGGCGCGCGGCGGTGGGTGGGTCGACCCGCTGCAACTCAGCATGCAGCGCCGGCCAGCCCAACGCGGCGGCTTCGCGGTCCACCTGCGCGCGCACCGCCGGGCTGCTGGGGGGCATGTCGGAAATGCCGTCTCGCAGCGCCTTCACGTACAGCATGGTGCCGCCGACCAGCAGCGGCAAGCGTCCGCGGGCTTGGACTTCGCTGACCAGGCGCTGGGCATCCGCCACAAACTGCGCGGCGCTGTAGCTTTGTAGCGGGTCGAGGATGTCGATCAGGTGGTGCGGCACCGCCTGTTGCTCGGCCGCCGTCGGCTTGGCGCTGCCAATGTCCAGCCCGCGGTAGATCAGTGCCGAATCGACGCTGATCACCTCCACCGGCAAGCGCTGCGCCACCGCCAAGGCCGCAGCCGTCTTGCCGCAGCCGGTGGGGCCGACCAAGAAGACGGGCTTCAAGCGAGGCCCAAGGCCACTCAAAACTTCTCCCACGGCGCCAAGTAACGCCATTGGCCCATGGGCAGCGCAGACAGGGGGATTCGCCCCATGCGGACGCGTTTCAGCGCCACCACCTTGAGGCCCACCAGCTCGCACATGCGGCGGATTTGGCGCTTGCGGCCCTCGCGCAGCACAAAGCGCAACTGGTCTTCATTGGCCCAGCTGACCTTGGCTTCGCGCAGTTGCACGCCATCCAATTCCAGCCCGTGGTTCAAGCGGGCCAACTGGGCCTCGGGGAAGGTGTGCATGGGGTGTTCACCTTCCGCCGCCCCTTCGACCGCCACGCGCACCAGGTATTCCTTCTCGACGTCGCTCTCATCGCCAATCAGGGCTTTGGCGATGCGCCCATCCTGGGTGAAGACCAGCAAGCCGGTGGAGTCGATGTCCAGCCGGCCGGCGGGCGCCAGCCCGCGCAATTGCGCCGGGTTGAAGTCCACATGGCCTTGGGTGGGGTCTTCGGCCCAGCGGCTGTCCGCGCGGATCAGGCTCACGGCAGGCTCGTAACCGTCCTCGGGCTGGCCGCTGACCACGCCGATGGGTTTGTGCAGCAGGATGGTGACCTGCTTGGCCTGCTGCTTGTGGGCGGCCGGGTCGATTTCAATCACGGCATCGGGGCCGACGCGCTGGCCCAGCACGGCCATCTTGCCGTCGACCTTGACCCAGCCGGCGGCAATCCAATCGTCGGCTTCCCGGCGAGACGACTGACCGCGCTCGGCCATCACCTTGGAGAGGCGCTCGCCGTCGGCCGAGAAGTTCTGGCGTTCGGGCGCGACGCTCGGCCCACGGGGTTCGGGGGCGATGCGCTCGTTGTCCGCCCAGCGTTCGCGCGGGGCGCGGTCTTCACGGTGGGGGCGGTCGCCCCACTGCGGACGCTCGTCCCGGCGCGGCCGGTCGTCAAAGCGCGAGCGGTCGCCGAAGTCGCGACGCTCGCCCCGGTCGGAGCGCTCCCCGCGTGGGCCGCCAAAGCCCTGACCCTCGGGGCGGCGGGGACGGTCGCCAAACGGGGCACGGTCCTCACGACGGGGGCGATCCCCAAACGGCGGGCGCTCGTCCCGGCGCGGCCGGTCGTCAAAGCGCGGGCGGTCGCCGAAGTCGCGACGCTCGCCCCGGTCGGTGCGTTCACCGCGCGGGCCGCCAAAGCCCTGACCCTCGGGGCGGCGGGGACGGTCGCCAAACGGGGCACGGTCCTCGCGACGGGGGCGATCGCCGAAGTCGCGACGCTCGCCCCGGTCGGTGCGTTCACCGCGGGGGCCACCAAAACCTTGGCCCTCGGGGCGGCGGGGGCGGTCGCCAAACGGGACACGGTCCTCGCGACGGGGGCGATCGCCGAATGGCGGGCGCTCGTCCCGGCGTGGCCGATCGTCAAAGCGCGGGCGGTCGCCGAAGTCGCGACGCTCGCCCCGGTCCCCTCGGTCGGAGCGCTCCCCGCGGGGGCCACCAAAACCTTGGCCCTCGGGGCGGCGGGGGCGGTCACCAAACGGAGCACGGTCCTCGCGACGGGGGCGATCCCCAAACGGCGCACGGTCTTCGCGGTGCGGACGGTCGCCGAAGTCGCGTCGATCCCCAAACGGCGCACGGTCTTCGCGGCGCGGGCCGCCAAAGCCGCCGCGTTCATCACGAGGGCGATCGCTGCGTTGCTGGCGGTCTTGACGGTCGCGGCGTTCGCGCTCGGCTTGGGCCTCGGCCAGCGTCGGGCGTTTCTTGGGGGTGTTGATGCCGCGCACAGGCGCGCGGTCATTGCGGGGTTTGGCCGCTATCTTGAGGGACAGCGTGGATTTCTTTTTGGTGTCGTCGGTCATGTCAAACCCCAGGGAAAAAACAGCGGTGCGGGCTCAACGGCCGCGCAGAAAGAGCGTGTCCAGATCGGCCATGCTGAGTTGACGCCAAGTGGGGCGTCCATGGTTGCATTGGTCGGCGCGTTCGGTGGCTTCCATGTCACGCAGCAGGGCATTCATTTCGGGCAGGCTCAAGGCGCGGTTGGCGCGCACGGCGGCGTGGCAGGCCATCGTGGCGAGCAAGTCATGCTGGGCTCGCTCCAGCACATTGGAGCCGCCCACTTGCGCCAAGTCGGCCAGCACCTGACGACACAACGCCACCAAATCAGCCCCCTCCAGGAGGGCCGGGCGACAGCGTAAGGCCAACTGTTGACGTCCGATGGGGCTGAGGTCCAGGCCGAGCTCAAGCAAAGCTTCGGCCTGTGATTCGGCCGTGGCCATTTCAGTTGCTGAGGCGGCGAACACCAGCGGAATCAGCAGGGGCTGGGCGTCCATGCGCCGCGCCAGAGCGGATTTCAGCCGTTCGTAGAGCACCCGCTCATGGGCCGCATGCATGTCCACCACCACCAGACCTTGGCGGTTCTCCGCCAGGATGTAGACCCCATGCACTTGGGCCACCGCGCGGCCGAGCGGCCATTCGGTCACGGGCGCGGTGTTTGGGGCAGGCGGCACGGCCGCCAGAGCGGCAGGGGCCGGGGCGGCTTCAAGCCGAGCCAACCAGGCGTCCCGCCGAGCTGGCGCTGGCTCAGGGGCTTGCCAGTTCAGGGCCGACTGCACACGCGGCATGGCAGTTGCGGCGACGGGCTCCTGCGCCGACCATGCCGGGGCGGGCGCCAGGGTGTAGCCGCTCGACCGCGTGTCAGTCGGCGCGTCTCCCCTGGCTGCTTCGGCCTGGGGCTCCAGCTCGGAGCGGGTGGCCTGCGAGGTGGCCAGGGCCTCAACGGCCAGCCGTCGCAACTGCTGGTGCAGCCCGCGGCTGTCGCGGAAGCGAACCTCAATTTTGGTGGGGTGAACGTTCACGTCGACTTGTTCGGGCTCGATGTCGATGCGAACGAAATAGGTGGGTTGGCGCTGGCCATGCAGCACATCGTCAAAAGCCGAGCGCAGGGCATGGGCCAAGGTGCGGTCGCGCACAAAACGGCCGTTCACATACAGGTATTGGTGATCGGCGCGGCTGCGTGCGGCCTCCGGAAGCCCGAGCCGGCCTTGGACGCGCAAGGAGGGCACTTCCCACGCAAAGGCCCGGCTGGTGAGCAGGAAGTCGTCGCCGAGAACGTCTTGCAGCCGCTGATCGGCCGATGCGGCCCGCCAGTGTTCGAGGCGCATGCCCTCGCTCCACAGGGAGAACGCGACGCCCGGGTGCGCCAAGGCTTGGCGGCGCAGGGTCTCCACGCAATGGGCCTGTTCCGTGGCCTCGGTTTTCAGGAACTTGCGGCGGGCCGGCGTGTTGAAGAAGAGCTCGCGCACCTCCACGGTCGTGCCCACGGTGCGGGCGGCGGGCCGCAACTCGCCCGAGCGGGCGTCCAAGCGGGTGGCGTGCGCAGCATCGGTTGTGCGGCTCGTCACACTGAAATCGGACACCGATGCAATGGCAGCCAGCGCTTCACCCCGAAACCCCAGGCTGTGCACACTCTCCAACTCGTGCAGATCGCGGATCTTGCTCGTGGCGTGGCGCTTGAGGGCCAAAGGCAATTCCGACTCGGGAATGCCGGCGCCATCGTCTTCGACGGTGATGCCGCGGATGCCGCCGCCCAGAAGCCGCACGGTGATTTGGCTCGCGCCCGCATCCAGGGCGTTGTCGACGAGCTCCCGCACGACGGACGCAGGCCGCTCCACCACCTCGCCCGCCGCGATTTGGCTGATCAATTCGTCGGGAAGTTCGGCGATTGGGCGGCGGGTGGGGGCCGCAGGGGAGGGCTCAGGGCGTGTCGAGTGGTTGTTGTCGAACGCGCTCGCCCCGGCCGTTTGGGCATCGTGCATGGGGGGATTTTAGGAAGCCCCGAGAATCCGCGCCATGGAACTCCTTGCCCTGTTGATTGATTTCGTCCTCCACGTGGACCGGCACATTGCTGCGTTTGTGGGCGCTTATGGCCCCTGGGTCTATGCCCTGTTGTTCGCCATTGTGTTTGTCGAGACCGGATTGGTGGTCATGCCCTTTCTGCCCGGCGACTCGCTGCTCTTCATCGCGGGGGCCTTGTGCGCAGCGGGGGCCATGAATTTCTCGGTCACGGTCGGCGTGCTGCTGGCAGCGGCCTGGCTGGGCAATCAGACCAATTACTGCATTGGACGGTGGGTGGGCCCCCGGGTGTTTCAGTGGGAGGACAGCCGATTGTTCAACCGCAAGGCGTTTGACTCGGCCCATGCGTTCTATGAAAAGTACGGCGGCATCACCATCATCGTGGCCCGGTTCCTGCCCTTTTTGCGCACCTTCGCGCCCTTTGTGGCGGGCGTTGCGGCCATGAGCCATCGCAAATTCACGGCCTTTGACCTGTTTGGCGGCGCATTCTGGATTTTGAGCCTCACGAGCTTGGGCTACGCCTTTGGGAATGTGCCGGTGGTGAAGGAGAACATGGAAAAGGTGATCTGGGCCATGATTCTGATTCCAGGGGTGTTGGCCTTACTCGGTGCCTGGCGCGCCAAGCGTCGCGCGGCTTTGGCAAGCTAAGGAGGCCGAGGTGAGCGTGAATCTGGAATCGGCCACCGAATCCCTGGCCCAAGCCCTGGTGGTGGATGAACTGTCTCAAGCGGCCGCCGCCAACCCCGCGGAAACGGGGGGCGCACAGCGCGCGGCCCCCGCTTGCGCCAACTGTGGCGCCGCGCTACAGGGCGCTTTTTGCCACCGTTGTGGGCAAAAGGCGCACCTGCATCACTCGTTGTGGCACATGGCCGAAGAGTTTCTGCATGGGCTGCTGCACTTTGAAACCAAGGCCTGGCGAACGCTGCCGGCGCTGCTGTTCCGCCCCGGGGTGCTCACCCGCAACTACCTGGATGGCAAGCGGACGCGCTACGTCTCGCCGTTGGCGCTGTATTTGTTCTTGGTCTTTGTGCTGTTCATGGTGATCGCTGCGACCGGGAATGGTCCCTCGATTCAAACTGGAGATCCCTCCGCCGAGTTGGCGCAGGCACGCGCCGAGTTGGCCCGGGCCGAGGCTCAAGCGGCAGCGAAGCGGCGCGACGCGGGTGCCAGCGCGCCCGATGACAGCGAGCTGCTGGGGGCCAAGATCAAGGTGCAGGCGCTGGAGGCGGCTGTCAAGCAGGCCCAGGCCGCCAGTGGGCTGGAGCCCAGTCCAAAGTCGGAGGCCACGAACCGTGACACGGGACGGGCGCTTTTTCGCGATTTGCGCGACGACATTCGGTGGCTCGACCACCCCGTGGTAGAACGCAAAATCGTTCATGCTTTTGAGAACAAAGAACTGACGCTTTACAAAATCAAGTCGTCGTTTTCCAAGTTCGCGTTCTTGCTGTTGCCGCTGGCCTTGCCCTTCTTGTGGGTGCTCTTTGCCTGGCAGCGCCGTCACACGATGTTTGATCACGCGGTGTTTGCGTTGTATTCGCTCTCGGCGATGGCGCTGCTGGGGAGCGTGCTGCTGTTGGTGGCTGCCGCGGGGGCGGGGGGGATCGCTGCCGCGGCCTTCGTGCTGTTTCCCCCGTGGCACATGCACCAGCAGCTCAAGGGGACGTATCAGCTCGGGCGCTGGGGAGCACTGTGGCGAACGGTGGCTTTACTCGTGATCGCCTTGATGTCCCTGCTCTTTTACGTGATCTTGGTGGTGTTGCTGAGCATGTAAGCCCAGGCCGGCTCAGCTGACGGAGCGTGGCGGCACGGGCCGCTTGGCCAGGTGGCGCAAGAGTCCCTTGGCAAGCGCTTGCACCAATTCGGCTTGATAGTCCGGGTCGCGGAGCTTGGCTTCTTCTTCCGGGTTGGAGATGAAGGCGGTCTCCACCAAGATGGAAGGGATGTCCGGCGCCTTCAGGACGGCAAAGCGAGCTTGCTCGACCTTGGGTTTGTGCAACCGCCCAACTTTGCCCAATTGACCGAGGACTTCGCCACCCAGGCTCAGGCTGTCCTTGATTTGTGCCGTGGTGCTCATGTCCGCCAGAACCTGCAGCACGGTCGAGTCCTTGAGGCCGACGCGATTGAAACCCCCCACGTCGTCGGCCGCATTTTCCTTGTCAGCGAGCCATCGCGCGGCGGCACTACTGGCCGCCCCGTCGGCCAGCGCAAAGACCGAGGCCCCCCTCGCCTGAGGGCGAATGAAGGCGTCGGCGTGAATGGAGACAAACAAGTCGGCCCCCACCCGTCGGGCCTTGCGCACCCGCTCCTGCAGCGGAACGAAATAGTCTGCATCCCGTGTCATCAGGACGCGGATCTGGGGCTCTTGCAACAGGCGATCCCGCAACTGCTTGGCCACAGAGAGCACCACATCCTTCTCGCGCAGCCCGGTGGGGCCGATCGCGCCGGGGTCTTCGCCGCCATGGCCCGGGTCCAGCGCCACGACGATCAGACGCTCTATCTTTTTGGGGAGGGGCCCGGCTGGGGCCTGGCGGGTCGGTTCGATCGGGGCCGTCGGCTTGGATTCTGGGGCGCTTGCTCCTTGCGGCAACTTTTGAATCCATTGGCCCAACGCGTCATTGACGCTAGAGGCCGCCTGCTCCGCGGATCGCGCATGGGCCTCTCGCTCTTGAATCAGGGCCAGCAGCGGATCCTTGTGCAGTTCCGGAACCGGGTACAGATCCAACACCAACCGGTGTTTGTAGGCCGCCACGGGGGCCAAGGTGAAGACCTGCGGTGCGACGGGCTGTTTCAGATCGAACACCAGTCGCACCACGCGCGGTCGATACTGGCCCACACGGACTGCGGCAATGTAGGGGTCGCCCGGCTGCAGTTTGGCGACCAACTCCTTCAATTCGGGGGACAGCGACAGTCCGTCGATGTCGATGATCAAGCGGTCGGGGTGTTGGGCCAGCGAATGCTTGGCCGACAAGGCCTGGTCGGACTCCAGCGTGACTCGGGTGTAGGCCTGAGCGGGCCACATCCGCACCGCCACCAACCGGGCTTCCAGAGGCGAACCCGTCGACGCCAAGGGCCACACCCAGGTGCTGGCACCGAACTGGAGCAACAAACGCCGCGCGTTGCTCACGACTGAACGGCCTCAAGCAGTTGAGCACCCCGGGGCGTTAGGGCTTCCAGGTGCACCTGGCGAACGTCTTGCCCAGCAAGGCTCAGACGCAAATCCACGACCGGGAGCAAGCCGGGTGCTTTATCAGGCCACTCCACCAACTTCAGTCCAGGCCCGTCCAGCATGTCTCGAAACCCAGCGTCTTCCCACTCACGGGGATCGTCAAAGCGATAAAAGTCGAAGTGGTGAACGGGCCCCGTCGCGGTTTCATAACTTTCCACCACCGCGTAGCTGGGGCTTTTGATCCGGCCTTGGACCCCCAGCGCGCGCAGCAGGTACCGGACGAAGGTGGTTTTGCCGGCCCCAAGCCCCCCTTCCAAGGCCACCAAGGCCGGAAACAGCGTGGAACAACGGGCCAATGCCTGGGCAGTCGCCTCGGTTTGCGCTTCGGTAGGCCAGGAGCAGGTGGTTTCTAGAATGGCGGTCATGGTCACAGATGGGCCCAAGGGCACTCCACAGGTGCGGCCGGCAGGCGCCGAACTGTTTCAACGCATTCAGGGCTGGTCTCGGGCGCTGGGATTCTCCCAAATTGGCGTGGCGCCCATTGACCTCAAGGAGGCTGAGCCTGGACTGCTGGCGTGGTTGGCCGCCGGCTTCCATGGCGACATGGACTACATGGCGGCGCATGGGCTCAAACGCGCGCGACCGGCCGAATTGGTGCCCGGCACGGTCAGCGTCTTGTCGGTGCGCATGGAGTACCTTCCGGCCGACACCCCCGATGCCTGGCAACGCATTGAATGGCATCGATTGCAGCAATCGGGAGAGGGTTACATCTCGCTCTATGCCCGGGGACGGGACTATCACAAGGTTCTTCGGACCCGTCTGCAGCACTTGGCCGATCGCATCCAGGCCGAGATTGGCCCGTTCGGCTACCGATGCTTCACAGACTCCGCACCACTGCTGGAAGTGGAACTGGCGACGCGCGCGGGTTTGGGTTGGCGCGGCAAGCACACGCTGACGCTCCAGCGGGATGGGGGGTCGATGGCCTTTTTGGGCGAAATCTTGTTGGATTTCGCGTTGCCTCCGTCGACGCCTGCTCCCAGCCACTGTGGCACCTGCCAAGCCTGCCTCGAGGTTTGCCCTACGCGTGCCATCGTGGCGCCGTACCGTGTGGATGCCCGGCGTTGCATCTCGTACTTGACGATCGAGCACGACGATGACATTCCTGAATCGCTTCGACCGTTGATGGGCAACCGCATTTATGGATGCGATGACTGCCAATTGGCTTGCCCATGGAACAAGTTTGCGCACCGCACGGAGTTGCCTGACTTTGACCCCCGTCCGCAACGTGTGGGTGTGAGCTTGTTGACCTACTGGGGCTGGGATGAGCCTCGATTTCTCAGCACCTTTGAGGGCAGCCCCATCCGTCGGATTGGTTACACGCGTTGGCGCCGCAATCTGGCGGTGGCCGCGGGCAATGCCTTGCGAGTCGCGCCCAATCCAGACTTGGTCCAGGCGCTGCTGGCGGCCCGGGACAGTGCCACGGACTTGGTGCGCCGTCATATTGATTGGGCGGTGGCCCAAGGGGACGCCCCATGACCGTCACGGTTGCGTGGTCGGGGATCGAGGCCTTCGTGCGCGCCTTGTGGTTGGAAGAGGGGCTGGCCGAAAAAACGCGCGCCGCCTATGCGAGTGATTTGGCGCATCTGGCTCGGTGGCTTCATGCGCAAGGCCGGGCCCTGGACGAGGCGCGGGAATCGGATTTGCTGGCCTACATCGTGAACCGCCACCCGATGTCCAAAGCCAGCAGCACCAACCGTCGCCTGGCGGTGTTTCGGCGGTATTTCCGCTGGGCCCTGCGCGAAGGTCGCGTGGTGAACGACCCCTGCTTGCGACTGACCCCCGCGAAGCAGGCGCCTCGGACCCCCAAGACCCTGACCGAAGCGCAAGTCGATGCCCTCTTGAACGCGCCCGGCGAGGCGGGGCCCTTGGCGCTGCGAGACCGTGCCATGCTGGAGTTGCTGTACGCCAGCGGACTGCGCGTCAGCGAGTTGGTCGAGCTCTCCAGCGTGAACTGCAACTTGCGGGACGGACTGGTGCGCGTTCGGGGGAAGGGCGACAAGGAGCGACTTGTTCCGATGGGTGAGCCCGCTCGCGCGGCGATTGCCCGGTATGTCAGCGAGGCGCGGGGCTCGCTGCTGGCAGGCCGCCGCAGCGAGGCGCTGTTTGTGACGGTGCAGGGCACCGGAATGAGTCGGCAAATGTTTTGGAAGCTCATCAAACGCTATGCCGTGCAGGCCGGCGTTGTGGCCCCCTTGTCGCCTCACACGCTGCGTCATGCGTTTGCGACCCATTTGCTCAATCACGGCGCCGACCTGCGCGCTGTGCAGTTGCTGCTGGGGCACGCGGATTTGTCAACGACCCAGATTTACACCCACGTGGCCCGTGAACGCCTCAAGGTGCTGGTGCATCAGCACCATCCCCGCGGATGATCACGCCCGCACCACCCGCACCAGGGACGAACCGCGTCGTCGGCCGGGGCGGTAGTCCACCGTAAACCCAGCCAAATCCAGCATCCCAAGACCTTCTAGGGCCTGCAGGAGGGCGCGTCGGTCTAGAGGCCGTGTCGCGCGCTTCAATGCCGTCAGCATGACTTGGGTGCTGAGAAAACCCTCGAAGCTGATGGAGTCCGCACCGCCATCGCCATGGGCTCGCAGTGCAGCCTGGTAAGCCGCCGCAACGGGCAGCCGGGCATCGTCGGGATCCGGCACCACCTGCGAGACCGACACCCCATGCATCGCGCCACCCAGTGCGTCTCGCAACGGCTCCAGTCCGACAAACGACAGGGTGTAGAACCGGCCAGCGAACCCGGCCGCCCGGGCCGCTTGGATGAAGGCGGCACAACTGCCATACGTGCTGACCATGAACAGGGCGTCCAAGGGTTCAGCCCGCACCAGCAATTCAACGGCGGCGGCAACCTCTACGGTGTTGCGCTTGACTGTGGCCAGGGCGCTCAGCCGGGGTCCGGGTTGCGCTTGCAGGGCCTCACGCATGGCTTCCAAGCCTGCCCGGCCAAACAAATCAGCTTGGTACAGCACGCCCAAGGTCTTGCAGCCATCGACACGCATGGCTTGGGCCAGCGTTTTCGCTTCGTCACGATAACTCGCTCGAACATTGAAGACCTGGGGGGTGCTGCGCTCCCACAAGGCGTCCGCGCCGGTAAACGGCCCCACAAACGCCATGCCGTGGCGCTTCACTACAGGCAGTGCCGCCATGCTGGTGGGCGTTCCGATGTAGCCAAGCAGTCCCACGACCTGCGGGTTCTGCACCAGGGCCTCGGTGTTGGCGACAGCCCGGTCGGCTTCGTAGGCGTCGTCCAGTCGCAGCAGTTGAACCGCCCGACCGTGAATGCCCCCGCTGAGATTGGCCGCCCGCAACGCGGCTTCGCTGCCCACGTGGTACCGCTGCCCAAGGAGGCGGGCCGGCCCACTCAGGGCAGCCGAAGCGCCCAAGACGATGCCAGGTTCTGCTGCCTGGGCATGCCATGCCAGGGCCGAAGCGGTCAGCAGCCAGTGACGTCGATGCAGTGCCATGCGGTCAAGTCCCAAGGTGGGCGCGTGAAGCCTGTGGGATCCTAGAGGGTCAGCCTACCCCTTTGATTGGGGATCCGGCGGTGTTTTCCCACCTGGTTTGGCCTTTTGACACGGATTGGCGTGCTTTCACCATGGACCACAATTTTTTGTCCGCTCTGATCTTGCTGCTTTTGGTGCTCGATCCTTTGGGGAGCTTGCCGATTTGCATTCCGATCATGCGCGAGGTGCCCAAGGAGCGCCGCGCGCGGGTCGCGGTGCGGGAAGTGGGTTTGGCGTTTCTCGTGCTGCTGGGCTTCATGTACACCGGTGAGGGCTTTCTCAGGGTGATGCACCTGAGTGAACGCTCGCTGGAGGTGGCCGGGGGCGTCATTCTGTTGATGGTGGCCATCCGGATGATCTTCTCGGGACATGGGGAGTCCGTTTACGGGGTGCCTGCCGGGCGGGAGCCGCTGATCTTCCCCCTCGCTGTTCCCCTGTTGGCGGGGCCCTCAGCGATGGCGACCGTGCTGTTGCTCGCCTCGCGCCAGCCGGAAAAGATGGGGCAGTGGGTGGCGGCTTTGGCCGTGGCAATGGGGTGCTGTGGCATCACCCTGATGCTGGCCGAGCGCATTCGCCAGTGGGTGGGGGATTCGGTGGTCTCCGCCCTGGAAAAACTCATGGGCCTGGTGCTCACGGCCATTGCGGTCGAGATGATTCTGGCAGGGCTCAAGCGTTACTTCGTTGGCGGTCTGTGATTTTCAAGATACGAAAAATCAATTTCACATCGTGAATTTTTAGCCGCCGACCGCTCGGTCGAATTTCTCAGGATGAAACGAATAACCTCATAATGTGAAACGTATGGTCTAACCCATTGATTAATAACGACTTTAAATCTTAGGGGGTGCTCCCCAATGTCAGCTCCAGTTGGCAATCGGTCCGTAGGCTTGAGCCTGTTCTCGCCTTTCGATTCCACCCTTTGAAAAGGAGCCACCATGAGCACCCTCACCCGTGAACAACAAGCCGCCGCCCTGGAAAAAGACTGGGCTGAAAACCCCCGCTGGGCGGGCATCCAGCGCGGCTATACCGCTGCCGACGTGGTGCGTCTGCGCGGGTCCGTGCAGGTTGAACACACGCTGGCCAAGCGCGGCGCTGAAAAGCTGTGGGGCTTGGTGAACAACGAGCCCTTCGTCAACGCCTTGGGCGCCCTGACCGGCAACCAGGCCATGCAGCAGGTCAAAGCCGGCCTCAAAGCCATCTACCTGTCGGGCTGGCAAGTTGCGGGTGACGCCAACAGCAACGGCGAGATGTACCCCGACCAGTCGCTGTACTCGGTGGACTCGGTGCCCAAGGTCGTCAAGAAGATCAACGCCACCTTCGCCCGCGCGGACCAGATCCAGTGGAGCGAAGGCAAGAACGACATCGACTTCTTCGCCCCCATCGTGGCCGACGCCGAAGCCGGCTTTGGCGGTGTGCTGAACGCCTTCGAACTGATGAAGGCCATGATCGAAGCCGGCGCCGCTGGCGTGCACTTCGAAGACCAACTGGCCAGCGCCAAGAAATGCGGCCACATGGGCGGCAAGGTGCTGGTGCCGACCCGCGAGGCCGTGGCCAAGCTGGTGGCCGCCCGCCTGGCGGCCGACGTGATGGGCGTGCCCACGCTGTTGGTGGCCCGCACCGACGCCGAAGCCGGGGACCTGGTGACCAGCGACATCGACGACAACGACAAGCCGTTTTGCACGGGCGAGCGCACCGTCGAGGGCTTCTACCGCACCAAGAACGGCCTGGACCAGGCCATCAGTCGCGGCCTGGCCTACGCGCCTTATGCCGACCTGATCTGGTGCGAGACCGGCAAGCCCGACCTGGCTTTTGCCAAGGCCTTTGCCGACGCCATCCACGCCAAGTTCCCCGGCAAGCTGCTGGCCTACAACTGCTCGCCGTCCTTCAACTGGAAGAAGAACCTGGACGACGCCACCATCGCCAAGTTCCAGCGCGAGCTGGGTGCCATGGGCTACAAGTTCCAGTTCATCACCCTGGCCGGCTTCCACAGCCTGAACTACTCGATGTTCAACCTGGCCTACGGCTACGCCCGCAACCAGATGAGCGCCTTCGTGGAGCTGCAGGAGGCCGAGTTCGCCGCCGCCGAGAAGGGCTTCACTGCGGTGAAGCACCAGCGCGAGGTGGGCACGGGCTACTTTGACGCCATCACCACCACCATCGAGGCCAACGCCTCGACGGCGGCCTTGAAGGGTTCGACCGAGGACGAACAGTTCATGGACGGCACGCACCACTGACCTCGACCGCCAGAGAAAAAACCGGCCTGCGCGCCGGTTTTTTTAGGCAAAGCGGGTGCCCAGCGGCTTACACGCCCTCGGCCCAACCCAGCAGCAGCAAACCCAGCAGGGCCAAGGCTGCAAAGCCCAGCTTCCAGATGGACCAGGGCCGGGCGCCTTCCACGCGGCCGGTCTGGCCATTGACGACCACCGGCCAACTGCGCCCGTTCCAGCGATAGCTGGCCAGCCAGGCCGGCAGCAGCACGTGGCGGTAGTGCGGCTCACGGTACTCGCAGTCCACGGCGGTGATGCGCTGTTCGTCACCACCGATGTCGCGTCGCACTTCGGCCTCCACCCGCGGAGCCCAAACCTGCTGGACCCGGGCCCAGGCGTCGGGCAGGTCGACCTGGTAGGCCTCGACGATGAAGCCGGCACTCAAGGCCTCGCTGCAAGGCTCGAGCGCGCTGAGGTTCACCCCTTGCAGCGCCCCCTCGCCGAGGGCCGGAAGGCTGTGAGAGGCGGGGATGAGCTCATCGTCCAGCCGCAATTCGAAGTGGCCACCGACGGCCCGCCAATCCATCACGTGGCCTTGTTGCACCGAATGTGCCGGGTCGCCTGCCCGCGCTTCGCGGCGGTCCCCGCGTTCGCCTTGGTAGCGCACCACCGCGCGGGCGTCAAAGGTCCAGGCCGGGAGATAAACGCCTTGCAGGGCCTCGGTGTCACGCACCAGGCGGCGCAGCGCATTCGGCGCGAACCACAAGCCCCGTAGCCAGGCGCGAAAGCGCTCGCGCGCCGCCGGGGCGTCGAGCGCAAACGGCAATTGGCCGCTGGGGCGGATGAGGCGCCGTCGCTCAGCATCGCCCAGGCGAAGGGGCGTGGCGCAAAACGGGCAGGGGGCCTGCACCTGATGGGCCGGCAACTCGGTCTGCGCGCCGCACTGGTGGCAGGACACCAGGGCGGGCGTCCAGGTCTCGCCCTCCGTGCGGGTTGCCCAATCGCCCGGAAGCGGCGCTTCCGCCGCTGCGGCAGCCCGTGCTTGCGTACTGGGCCGAGAACGCGGTTGTTCGCCGGCGCACTGGGTACAGCGCAACCGCCCGCTGCGGGGCTCAAACCTGAGGAGGCCCCCGCAGTGGGGGCAGACGGTCGTGGGACCGGAGTGGGGCGGCAGAACCGGGGGCGTTGGGTCCGTAGGCATGGGGCCAGTGTCAACCCGTTTGGGGCAGTCGTTGGCACCATCCCAGGATTTGAACCCCCGCTGGGTTGGGCGGTCGCGCGGGAAAATCGCCGTCCGCATCGCGGGGGAGGGAAGGAGTGCGGCGCATGGAATTTCAACCGAGCTGCCCAGGCCAGAGTGCCCAGCGCTCTCGAGCGCAGGGACGCCTGTGGGTCGGCGTTTTGGCAGCATGGCTGGGGACTTCTGCTGGGGTGTGGGCGGACCCTCCGGGGGCCGAAACCGCCAGTGTGGGCGTGTGCTTCGATGAGGCGGACCACACGCCCTACCTGTACCGCGACAGCGAACAGCAGTGGCGAGGGGCTGCGCTGGATCTGACCCGACTGGCGTTGGAGCGTGCCGGCTACACCGTGCGTTGGTTGCCCATGCCTTGGGTGCGGTGTGTGCGGGAGGTGGAATCCTTTGGAAGCCGGGGCCAAGCGGAAGTGCTGCTCTACGCCAGCCTCAACGCCGAACGGGAGGCGCAATTCCTGTCAACCCGGCCCTTGCATCGGGTGCAGGGCGGCCTTTGGTATTCACGTCGGTATTGGCCCCGCCCGCCGGCGCTGAGCAACATGAAGGGCTTGTTCAGCAGTCGCTTGTGCGGGATGCACGGTCACAACTACGCCTGGTTGGCGGAATTTGGAATTACGCGGGTGGACAGCGGCGCTCGCGATTTGCGAGCGGCTGTTGAAAAATTGGAGCGCGGACGCTGTGACTTCGTGCTGTCCGCGTTGGAGCCCGTGCGGGGGGCGGGCCAACTGGGATTTGTCAGTTTGCCGGACGAGTTGGCCTTTATCCCCTACCCGGGCCGTGGTCCGGTCAATCAACATGTGTTGATTACCCGCCAGTCAGGGCGGTCCGCCGAGCTCCACCAGCGACTGAACCAGGCGTTGGCGGAATTGCAGCAGAACGGCGTTGCGGAGCAGACCTACCGCGTCTACTTGCCCGACGGCACCGGCCTGAAGCCCTAAGGGCAAGCCCCGCCTTGGGGGAGCTCTGGGGCGGGCGGACAATCCCGCCCCACTTTCGTCCTTGGATCGCCTGTGCTCCCCAACCTCTTAGCCAGCCGAAATGGCCGCTTGGGCGCGTTTTTTGCGCTGTATGTCACCGAAGGGATCCCCCTCGGTTTTGCGGTCACCGCCATTGCGACCTACCTGCGTCGTTTGGGCGTGGGGCCTGCGGAGATCGGGGCGTTCGTGGGATCGTTTTACATCCCCTGGGCCTTCAAGTGGGCCTTTGGGCCGCTGGTGGACGTGTTCCGCTCCCAACGGTTCGGCCATCGGCGGGCTTGGATCTTGGGGACCCAGTTCTTGATGGCACTGACCTTGGCAAGCCTGGTGTTTCTGGATTTGCCGCAACAACTGGGCTTGTTCACCGGCATTCTTCTCGTCCACAACACGTTTTCTGCGATGCAAGACGTGGCCATCGACTCGCTGGCCTGTAACACCTTGAAGCAGGACGAACGGGGTTTGGGCAACGGTTTGATGTTCGCCGGGGCCAACATCGGGCAGGCCATTGGCGGCTCCGGTGTTCTCTTTCTCACCCCGTACACCGGCTTTCAACCCACGTTTTTCTTTGTGGCGGGGGCCATCTTGGCCGTCAGCACTTTCATTGTGCTGCCGATGAAAGAGGCGGTGGTTGTGGCCGCCGCCGATGCTGCGGGAGTCGCGGGACGGGGACTCCGACACGCGGTGGGCGAAATGAAGGCGTTCTCCGTAGAAGCGTTTAGGTCTTTCCTGGGCAGCCGTGGCGCATATGTGGGCCTGTGGTCGTC
Organism: Inhella gelatinilytica; assembly: GCF_016093295.1. Taxonomy (GTDB): domain Bacteria; phylum Pseudomonadota; class Gammaproteobacteria; order Burkholderiales; family Burkholderiaceae_C; genus Inhella; species Inhella gelatinilytica. The sequence goes on from NZ_JAEDAL010000003.1 coordinate 275,863, forward strand.
CCTGTTGCCGGCCGGGGCGATGTCTTTGGGCCTGGCCCTGCAGTCCAACCTGTCGGTGGAGTTGGGACTGAGCGACAAGCAAGTGGCCACACTGCAGTTGTGGTCCAACATCCTCGGCGCCGGTGCCATGGTGCTGGGGGGCTGGATGTCCGACCGGTATGGACGACGGCAAACACTGGCCATCTTTTTTGCACTCCAAAGTATTCCGGTGTTTTATTTGGCCCAGGCGCTGCAGGCTCACGGGTACGTGATGCCGCGCGCTGCCGACGCCAAAGGCGTGATCGAACCCGCCCTGATCGTGGCACTGTGGGTGACGACCTTGAGCTTCAGCGTATTCATGGGCCTTCAATACGGCGTGCGCACGGCCATCATGATGGACGTGACCAACCCAAAGGTGGCAGCCACCCAGTTCACGGCCTACATGGCGGTTTCCAACCTGGCCATTGCGCTGTCTGCGACGTGGCAGGGGCAAGCCATCGAAGCCTGGGGGTATCCGGTGACCTTGCTGATTGACGCCTGCGTTGGGTTGTTCGTCATCCTGACCTTGCCCATGCTGAAGCCCGCCACCCCGGACGAACCGGACCGCTCGGTGGAGCGCGCGCGTACGCTGTGCGCCATCTTGGCCGTGCTGTGTGCGTCGTGGGTGCCGTTTCAGGCCTGGGGCGAGTGGCTGGGCGGCGGTCGTGAGATTGTGGGCATCTTCTACACCCTGATCTTTGTGGGGGGGGCACTCGTTCTGTTGGCGGGCTCGGCCATCGTGCCGCGAGATGGCCTGACCCGATTCTTCCCGTGGGTGGCCCTGCTGCTGCTCGCGCTGTATGCCCGCCGCTGGGTGCCAGCCGAATGGTTGAGCCTGGCGCAGTGGGCCATGGCGGGGGTTGCGTTGGCGGGTACGTTCTGCCTGACGCTGTTGGCCCATCGCGATTGGTCCAGCCTGCGACGCGCCTGAGCAGGTCTCTGGCATCATGGGCGTCGCTTGCTGAACAGGACGCCCATGCTTCGACGGTCTCGCTTCTTGCGCCGGTGGGGTGACGCTTTCGTCGTTGCGATTGCGCTGGCGTTGAGCCTGCCCACCAGCGCCCGGGCCGAGCCGCAGATTCGGTGGGGCATCGTGGACTGGCCTCCGGGCTTCATCCTGACGGCCAACCTTCGCCCCCAGAACCTGGCGGATTTGGGGGATGGGCAGTTTGACCGCATGATTTCGGAACTGGCCGAGCGCATGCCGCAGTACACCCACCGGCTGGAGTTGATGAATTCGACCCGCCTGTGGAGCGCGATTTCGCAAGGGGAACCGGTTTGCTCGGGCCCGGTGCGCAAAACCCCTGAACGCTCGGAGCGGTCCCACCTGACGTCCGCGGTTCGGGTCGCACCGCTGAGCTTGGTTGTGCGAACCGCTGAGGCCTCGGCCTTCCTGGGGCCAGATGGACGAGCCTCCTTGGCCTGGCTGCGAAACCAGACGGGATTGCAAGGGCGTTTGGAGCGAGAGCGCAGCTATGGTGCCGCATTGGATGCGCTGGTGGGGGGTGAGCGAGCGGTGCCCCGCGAAGCCGCCGTGCGGCTGGGGCAGGCCACGGAATGGGTGGCTGCGGGGCGCTCCGACTACACCCTGGAATACGCGCACGTGGTGGAGTATTTGCGGCGCACGGGTCGCCTGCGGGGAGAGCTTTCCACGTTGCCGCTCAAGGAGGCGGGCGAATGGGAGACCGCCTATATGGTGTGTCCGCGCACACCTTGGGGCCGGGCCGCCATTGCGGCGATCGACCAAGCCATTCGCCAAGCTTCGGGAGGGCGCACGTTCCGGGAGGCTTACCTGCGCTGGATGCCGGCGTCCATTCGCCAGGCCCAACAAGGGCCGATGAACGCGTTTTACGACGAGCGCGCCAGCGGCGGGCCTCAGATCGAGTGAGCCTGCCCGCAAAATGCGGGCCTTTGCATCCTTCGGCCCCGCCATGCTCACCGCCCGCATGACCGAGCTGTTGTCGCGCATCCACCGCGCGAACCGGCCCGCCTTCCACGCCATGAGTCCGCAGCAGGCCCGCACGGCCTACTTGATGGGGGCGGAAATTCTGGACTTGCCCCGAGCGCCCTTGGCGCGGGTGGACGACTTGACGCTCCCCGGGCCGGGCGGTGTGCTTCCGGCGCGACTTTATGCCCCGAGTGACGAGCGCCTGCCCGTGTTGCTGTATTTGCACGGGGGGGGCTTCACGATTGGGGGGATCGAGACTCACGACAGCCTGTGTCGTCAGCTCGCCCTGCGCGCCGGATGTGCGGTTCTGTCGTTGGACTACCGCCTCGCCCCCGAGCACCGGTTTCCTGCCGCGGTGGAGGATACGCAGGCGGCGCTGCGCTGGCTCGCATGCCACGCGGACACGCTGGGTCTGGATGGCGAACAGCTGGCGGTGGGCGGGGACAGCGCCGGGGGAACGCTGGCGGCGGTGGCAGCGCTGACGGCGCGTGACGAGGGGTTGCCGCTCAAGCTTCAGTTGCTCATCACGCCCGGAACTTGCGCCCGGGCGGATACCGAAAGCCATGCACGCTTTGCCAAGGGCTATTTGTTGGATGCCGAGGCCATTGCTTGGTTCTTCGACCACTACATCGATGACGCGCAGAAAGACGATTGGCGCTTTGCGCCGCTCCACGCCGATGACCATGGCGGCTTGGCGCCCGCCTGCATCTTGTTGGCGGAGGCCGACCCCTTGGTCGACGAGGGCGTGGCCTACGGCGACGCCTTGCGAATGGCGGGGACACCGGTTCAATTGGAGTTGTACCGCGGTGTCACCCATGATTTCATCAAAATGGGCCGCATGATCCCTGAAGCCCTGGCGGCGCAAGCTGCGGCCGCCCATGCCCTGCGTCAAGCATTCGGGTTGGCGTGACGGGCCCTACGATAAGGCCACCATGACGAACAATCCCGTCGCTCTGCCTCCCCATCCCTGTCGTCACTGGGAAGATTGGCGTGTCCGCTGGAGCGAGGTCGATGCCCAGGGCATCGTTTTCAATGCCCATTACCTCAGCGCTCTGGACACCGCGAGTACCGGCTATTGGCGGGCTCTGGGCTTGCCTTATCCCAGCGCTTTTGAGTTGATGGGCGCTGACCTGGTGTTGCGCGCGAGCCAGCTGGACTACCTGTCGCCGGCTCGCTTCGATGACCTGCTGCGTTGCGGTGTGCGCTTTGTGTCGGCGGGGCGAACCAGCCTGAGTTTTGCCGCCGAAATTCGCAGGGCGGGGCAGACGCTGTTGAAGGCGGACTTGCGCTATGTGATGGTGGAGCGGGAGGCGCTGGTCCCCACGCCGGTTCCGGACGCGCTGCGCAAGGCCCTGGAAGCGTTTGAAGCGGGCGAATCCATGGTGGCCGTACGGGTGGGAACGTGGGAGGCGCTGGGGGCGGAAGCCCAACCGATTCGCCAAGCGGTGTTTGTGCGGGAGCAGGGCATCCCGGCGGAACTGGAATGGGATGAGGCCGATCGCCATTGCACCCACGCCGTCGCGTTCAATCGATTGGGGCAGGCCCTGGCCACGGGGCGACTGATCGAACACGTGCCGGGAACGGCAAAAATCGGTCGCATGGCCGTGCGAGCGGCGGCCCGGGGAACGGGCATTGGTGCCCAAGTTCTGGACGCCTTGATGCAGGCCGCACGTCAGCAGGGCTACCGGCAGGTGCTTTTACACGCGCAGGCCAGTGCCATCGGCTTTTACCGACGAGCAGGGTTTACCGCGCGTGGAGCACCGTTCGAAGAGGCGGGCATCGAGCACCAAGAGATGACCAAGGGCTTGTGAACCCGCTGTGTTGGGGTGCGCAACCCGTCGCCTCTGAGGCTTGATACCTGGGATTAACCCGGTATCGCCCGTGGCGGACAAAAAAACTTGTCAGGTTCGGGGCCAGACCTACGACATTGCGCTTGTGCACGCCGTGTGCATCCTCCTTTTAACCAGGATTGACCCATGAACTTGAAGACCATTGCCTCGCTGGCCGCCGGCCTGATCGCCGCCTCCGCCCATGCCGCCCCCGCCGCAGACGCCAAGTGCGGTGCCGGCACTTGCGGCAAGAAAGAAGCCGCCTCCAAGCCCGCAGGCGCCGCCTCAGACGCCAAAGCCGACAAGAAAGACGCGGCATGCGGCAAGAAAGACGGCAAGAAAGACGCCGCCTGTGGCAAGAAGGATGCGGCCTGCGGCAAAAAGGAGGGCAAGAAAGACGCCGCGTGCAGCAAGAAAGATGCCAAGGCCGACAGCAAGGACGACGCGAAAAAGGACGCGGCTTGCAGCAAGAAAGACGCCTCTTGCAGCAAAAAGTGAACCAGGCCGCACCCGCCGCGGTTCTGCGCGGCTGGGGGCTCGGTTACCGGCGAGAGATGGCGGACTGGGACGTGTCCGCCATCCCCGCCGACTTCTTTGAGGTCGCCCCCGAGAACTGGCTGCGCCGGGACCGGGAGCGGCTGCACGAGCTTCGCGCCGGGGGCCGAGCGGTCCACCTGCACGGAGTGAGTCTGAATCTGGGCGGCACCAGCCCCGTGCCGGTTGATTTCCTGCGTCAGGTGCGGCACTTGATGGCGGAGCTGGGGACGCCCCATTACTCCGATCATTTGGCCGCCAGCGGCGATGCCCACCAGCTGTACGACCTCTTTCCCATTCCGTTCACCGAAACCGAGGCCGACCGCGTGGCCGATCGAATCCGCGCAGCGCAAGATGTTTTGGGGTGCCGCATGGCGGTCGAGAACGCCACTTGGTACACGAATGTGGGGGGAATGGGCGAAGCGGAGTTCGTCGCTCGGGTGCTGGACCGTGCCGACTGCCAGATGCTGCTGGACGTGAACAACCTGGCGGTCAATCACAAAAACCACGGCGGTTTGACGGCCAGCGAATTTGTGGCCACGGTTGACCCCCGCCGGGTGAGTTATGTGCACGTTGCGGGCCATGAATTCGACGAACGTTTTGGCCTGCACATTGACACCCACAGCCAGCCGGTGGAGCCCCCAACGGCGGAGTTGGCGCGCCGACTGCGCCGCGAATGGGGCTGCCCGGTACTGCTGGAATGGGACAACGATGTGCCAGACCTCCCCACGCTCAAACGAGAACTGCAATGGCTGGCTTCTACGACTACGTGAGGGGCCGAACCGACGAACTGCCCGAGGGCTACAGCGAGCCCGGCCTTCGCGCCTACCGCCATTTGGTGCTGCTGGGGGCCACGCAAATGGTGGAGGCCCATCACCCTGAGCTCCGGGCCCAACTGGGGGAAGAAGCATGGCTGGCCTTGATGCGTGCCTTTGTGCGGGACTCGGCGTGGGACTCTCCTTTTTATGGTGACGTGTATGACGAATTTGTGGCGTTCCTGGCACGCACGAGCGCTTGAGGCGGTGGACGGCCTGGGCCTCTTGGCCTTGCGGCTGTGGCTGGCTCAGGAGTTTGTGCAAGCGGGCTGGATGAAAGTGGCAGCCGGCCCCAATGCGCCCGAGTGGTTTGCAGGGCTGAGTTTTCCGCTTCCGCTGGCCTTGCTGGGGCCCGACTGGAACTGGCGGCTGGCTGGGTGGGGAGAGCTCGTCTTGGGCGGTCTCTTGGCTGTGGGGCTGGCCACCCGTTTTTCTGCGCTTGGATTGGGCGTGGTCACGCTCGTGGCGGTGAACACGGTGCACTTTGCTTTGGGCTGGAGCGGTTGGAATCAGATTGAAACCGAGGCCGGGCAAGGCTTCAAATTGCCCTTGATGATGGGGGTGATGCTGCTGGCCTTGGCGACACAAGGCGGCGGCCGCTGGTCCTTGGATACGCTGGGGGCCCGTTACCGATCCAAGCCCTCGAGCGGTTGACGGCGTCGCATGAGCGTCCAAGCCACCTCGGTATCCGAGCATCCCGCCCTTGCGACCTGGCACGGCCCGCTGTTACGGTTCGCACGCCTGCACTTGAGCCCCCTGGAGGAGGCGGAGGATGCGGTACAGGAAACGTTTTTGGCGGCGGTCAGCGCTGAAAGCCCGGAGCATGCGGCCAACCCCCGTGCCTACCTGTTTGGCATCCTGAAGCACAAGATCACCGATCGTTTGCGGCGCCGCTACAAAGCCGGTGCGGAAGTTTTGCCCGACGACCCGGACGAGCTGGATGCGCTGCTGTTTGATGGGCGCGGGCACTGGTTGCCGGGGGTCGCGGTCAACCGCTGGGCCGATCCGGTGGCGAGCTTAGAAAGCGACCAGTTTTTTCAAGTGGTGGACGCCTGCGTCAGCCGCCTGCCGCTCAAAGTGGCCCGGGTGTTCAGCATGAAAGAGTTGTTGGAGTGCGACGCCTCAGAGGTCTGCAGCACCTTGGGAATGACCCAGGCCGATTACTGGCAGTGCATGAGCCGCGCACGCAAGCAACTGCAGTTGTGCCTCAGTCAGCGTTGGTTTGACGGGAGATCGTCATGATGCCCTGCCGAGAGTTTGTTGAAACCATCACCACGGAGCCGGTGGGAGCGCTGAGTTGGAGCCGCCGCTTGGCGCTGGGTTCGCACCGTCTGATTTGCCACCGCTGCCGGGCGTTCGAGGCCAACAACCGGGCTCTAGACAACCTGCTACAGGTTCATCGACAGCGGCTGGAAGAGCCGGCGCCACCGGCTGACGAGCCGCTGAAGACGCGCGTTAACCGGCCTTAAACGTTTCAACAAACACCTCGCGGTGACGCTCTGCGTTCAAGGCCTGTAGGGCGCGGGCCATGTGGGCCTCGCCCGCGGCCATGACGGCGGGGCTGGCGCCGCGATAGCTTTCCATCCAGGTCATCTCCTCTTCCGGACGCTCACTGAGCACGATTTGCAGCCCCGGCACTGACTCCGCCGTTTGCTTGGCGGCTTGACGCCAGCGCTCACGCCACGACTCGGCATCCGTCAGTGGCAACTTGAAGTAGACGAACAGCCGTACCGGGCTCGGGGCGGTGTTGTTGGTCATTCCGGAGCCTTGATCAGGTAGGGCAGGGCGGCGCGGGTGAGGGCACGGCCGTCTGCAAGGTGCAGAGGTTGCTCAGACTCCCACGCCGAGAGTTGGACCTCAGCCAGAACCGCCGATTGGCCGTCCCATTGGGCACCGGCCACCACCTCGCCCACGGCTTGCTCGCGGTCTTCGCCGGCAAAAATTTCCGTCGCAGGCGCCGCCTGGGCGCCCGTGAGCAGCTGAGTGCGCCGTTTCACCGTGCCCCGGTACTGGCTGCGCGCCACCACCTCTTGGCCCGGGTAACAGCCCTTCTTGAAATTGACGCCGTCCAGCAGTTCCCAATTGATCATTTGGGGCACAAAGTGCTCGGCAGTGGCCTGGCGCACCCAGGGCAGACCGGCGTGCACCTCGGCCCATTCCCACGCGCCGTGGGGCAGGGCGGGCAGCGCTTCGGGCGGCGATCCGAAAACCCAGGCGCGACGTTGGCCCAGGCTGTCGGGCAGCCGCAAAAGCCCGGCCTGGAGGGACCAGACGGGCTGCTCGGCGGGCACGGCATTACCAAGCAGTCCGTATAGGGCGGTTTCCGCACTGGCATCCCGCAGCTTGGCCTTGGCGCGAAGCACGAACATCGTGAGGCGCTTGGCCAAGCCGGTCGCCAATTCGCGAGGCAGGATGAGCGCAAAGTGGTCAGGGCTCTCGCGCAACAGCACCGGATTGGCCATCAAACGGCCTTTGGCCGAGCAGTAACCGGCCAACCGGGCTTGCTGCTCCGGCAGATCGGTCACGGACTGAGTCAATTGGCCATGCAAAAAGGCGGCTGCGTCGGCGCCTTCGGCGCGGACGAGTCCCCATTCGGGGAGCGGCGTGATGCCGTGGGGGAGGGTGCTCATGCCGGCATTATCCGAACGCCGGAAAATCCCCGATGATGCGCGCCCCATGCTGAAACGTTTTGTGCTCTTCCTGCTAGTTCTGGCCCTGCTGGCGGGGGGATTGGCTGCGGGCGCTTGGCAGTGGTGGCGCAGCCCTTTGCCACTGGCACAGGCAGAAATTGAACTCACCATTGAACCCGGGCGGAGCGTTCGGGGGGTGGCCGACGATTGGGTGGCTGCGGGCGTGCAGGTGTCTGCTGATTGGCTGGTGTGGGCTTGGCGCGTGAGCGGCCAGGCCCCGCGCATTCGAGCCGGGAGCTATCTGCTCGTGCAAGGGGACAGCCCGGAGCGACTGCTGCAAAAGATGGTGCGCGGTGAAGAAACGCTGGAATCGCTGCGGCTGATCGAAGGGTGGACGTTTGCCCAAGCGCGTGCGGCGCTCGCCCAGGCACCGGGGCTCAAGCAAACGCTGGCCGGTGTGCCCGACGCAGAGCTGATGGCTCGGCTCGGTTTGCCGGGCCGGGCGCCCGAGGGGCAGTTTTTCCCCGATACCTATCGCTACGGTCGGGGCGTTAGCGATCTCTTTGTCCTCAAGCAGGCCCACAGGGCCTTGCAGCGGGAACTGGAACGCGCTTGGGCGGAGCGAGCCGCCGATTCCGTGTTGAAAGCGCCCTATGACGCCCTGATCCTGGCGTCCATTGTCGAAAAGGAAACCGGGCGGGCCAGTGATCGCCCCAGCATCTCGGCCGTGTTCCACAACCGGTTGCGTATCGGCATGCCGCTCCAGACCGATCCCACGGTCATTTATGGCTTGGGGGCGCAATTCGATGGCAATTTGCGCAAGCGCGATTTGTTGGCGGATACCCCATTCAACACCTACACGCGCCGCGGCCTGCCGCCCACGCCGATTGCCCTGGTGGGCAAGGAATCGCTCCGGGCTGCGGTACGGCCGGCCGCCAGTTCCGCGCTGTACTTCGTTGCGCGTGGTGACGGCAGTTCAGAATTCAGCGCCACGCTCGAAGCCCACAACCGGGCGGTGCAGCGCTTTCAGTTGAAGAAGTGACCCCCGTGAACCGACCGCAGTTCATCAGTTTTGAAGGCATCGATGGGGCTGGCAAGTCCACCCATCTAGCCGCCACCGAGGCCCGCTTGCGGGCCACGGGCGCCACAGTCGTCCGCACCCGGGAACCGGGGGGGACGGTGTTGGCCGAAACCCTGAGAGAGTTGGTGCTACACCAGCGCATGGACGCCCTGAGCGAGGCGCTGTTGGTGTTCGCGGCCCGCCGCGAGCACTGGCTCGACGTGGTGCAACCTGCACTGCAGCGCTCAGAGGTGGTGTTGTGTGACCGCTTTGCGGACGCCAGCTTTGCCTACCAGGGCGGGGGGCGGGGCGTGGCGTGGGAGCAGTTGCAGGTGCTTGAACGTTGGACGGTGGGCGGCCGAACCCCCGACCTGACGCTGTGGTTCACGCTGGACCCCGCGGAGGCCGCGCGTCGCCGCGCCGCCGCCCGCGAAGCGGATCGGTTTGAAGCCCAGGAATTGGACTTTTTTCACCGCGTTCACGCCGCCTACGAGCGCCGCCGGCAGGAATCGCCCGATCGATTTGAGTGCATCGACGCGGCCCCCTCCGTTCAGGCCGTGGGCGAGCAGTTGGCGGCCGCGTTGCAGCGCCGAGGCTGGTGATGCTGCCCAGTTTTTTGCAGCCTGCACTGCGGCAAGCCCTCAGCCTGGACAAAGCCCATGCCGTGTTGCTCAGTGGGCCGCCGGGGCTCGGCCAATGGGAACTCGCCCAGGCTTTGGCGCAAGCGTGGCTCTGTGAAAACAACCAAGCCGGTGAACCCGCGTGCGGGCAGTGTGCGGCCTGCCATTTGGTGGACCAGCGCAGCCACCCGGACCAGCGCTGGTGTGTGCCGGCGGCCCTGCGGGTGGCCTGGGGCTGGGAGGAGGGACCGAGCGAAGGCAAGGCCAAGCCCAGCCAGGAAATTCGTATCGACGAAATCCGCGCGCTGGCCAGCTTCACTCAGTCCACCACCGCGCGGGGGCAGGGCAAGGTGCTGGGGCTGCATCCGGCGGAAGCCATGAACACGGTCGCGGCCAACGCCCTGCTGAAGACCCTGGAAGAGCCCGGTGGACGGTTGCGCTTCGTGCTCAGTTGCAGCGCGCCCCATGAGTTGCTGCCGACCATCCGATCGCGCTGTCAGTCGGTTGAGCTCACGCCCCCCAGTGAGTCCGACGCCTTGCTCTGGCTCACTCAGAGCGGTGTGGCGGTGGATGAAGCCCCGGTGCTGTTGAGGCTCGCGGGCGGTCTTCCCGGGCTGGCTTTGCGGTGGCATGGGGCAGGCATGCGACGGGCCTTGGTCGAGGCATTACCCGGTGGCCTGCAAAAAGGCGAGTTGGGCCCCGCTGAAGCGTGGGGCCTGTCGACAGTCATCGACGTGCTCGGGCGTTTGGCTCACGATCAATTGCGAAGGACGCATGGCGCTTTGCCGCGGTATTTCCCCTTGGACTGTCTGCCCGTGCCCAGTGCGCCGGCTCGCTTGCAACGCTGGGCCGCCGAATTGCGCGCCGCGCGTGCCAAAGGTGACCACCCCCTGACTCCGGGGCTCTGGATGGAAACCCTTGCCGCTCAAGCCCAACGGGGCTTGCATGTCCCTGCGGCTCGGGCACTACACTCGCGACCGTGAGTGAACCTTCCTCCAAGTCTTTTGCCGCCAGCACCCTGGCTCCCCCTGGCTCATCGCCGGGTGGGGGACGTGCGGGCGTGGTCCAACTGAACTTCAAAGAAAAGGGCGCGCTGTATGCGGCCTACATCTCCGTCTTTGCGGATGGAGGTTTGTTCATGCCGACGTCGCGGGATTACAAACTCGGCGATGACGTTTTCCTCTTGGTTCAGCTGCCCGATGACCAGTCTCGGTATCCCGTGGCGGGCAAAGTGGCTTGGATCACGCCCCCCAATGCGGCGGGTGGCCGCACCCAGGGTGTGGGTGTGAAGTTCCCCAGCGACGAAAAAACGCGCCAAATCAAACACAAGATTGAAGAGATTCTGGGCACCAGCATCTCCTCTTCCAAGCCGACCCAAACCCTTTGATCGGGTGGGGCGGCCGCCAGACCGCATGTTCATTGATTCCCACTGCCATTTGAGCTTTCCTGAGCTCTCGGAACGCTTGCCGGACGTGTTGGCTGCCATGCGAGCAGCCCAGGTGGACCAGGCCTTGTGCATCTGCACCACGCTGGAAGAGTCCTCGCAAGTCCTCCTCTTGGCCCACCGTCATGAACCGCTGTGGGCGAGCGTGGGCGTGCACCCAGACAACGAAGGCGTCCAAGAGCCGTCAGTCGAGGATTTGTTGCGCCTTGCCGAGCAGCCCAAGGTGGTCGCCATCGGTGAAACGGGTTTGGATTACTACCGCCTCAATGGTCGAAGCGTCGCCGATATGGCCTGGCAGCGGGATCGCTTTCGGGTGCACATTCAGGCGGCCAAAACCTGCAACAAGCCTCTGGTGATTCACACCCGCTCCTCGGCTGACGACACGCTGGGCATCCTCAGAGAAGAGGGGGCCGAGGCCGCTGGGGGCGTGTTTCACTGCTTCACCGAAGAACTTTCCGTTGCCCGGGCCGCCGTTGACATGGGGTTTTACATCTCCTTCAGCGGCATCCTGACCTTCCGCAACGCCGTGGACCTCTGTGAAGTGGCGCGCCGTCTGCCGCGCGATCGGGTTTTGATTGAGACGGACAGCCCCTATCTCGCTCCGGTTCCGTACCGCGGCAAAGTGAACCAACCCGGCTACGTGCCGCATGTGGCGTCCAAGTTGGCCGACCTTTGGGGGATTTCGCTCGAAAAGGTGGCCGAGATCACGACGGCCAACACCCGTCGACTGTTTCGGCTGCCCACGCCCGTCACGCCATGCTGATCCGCCGCGTTTTTTTGAGCAGCCTTGTTGCCTTGCCGATGGGCGGCCGCGCCGCCCCGTCGTCCTTGGAGCAGCAACTGTTCAAGACCATTGAATTGGATCAGGGCCACTTTGTCCTGAAGCTCCTTTTGGATGGCGTGGATCCCAATGCCGTGGGGCCGCAGGGGCAACGTCCACTGCATTGGGCTTTGATGCACGAGGCCGGAAAGGCTGTCGATGCCTTGTTGGCCGACCCGCGCACCCAGGTTGAGAGCGAAAACGACGCCGGGGAGCGTCCGATGATGCTCGCTGCGTTGCGCGGGCGGATGGAATGGGTCAAAGCGCTACATCGGCGGGGGGCGCACGTTGAACCCAAGCGCGGCCAAAAGGCGTGGGGAGCGCTGCATTACGCCTGTAGCGGTCCCGATGAAGGGGTCAGCGCGTGGCTGTTGGCCCAGGGCGCAGACCCCAATGCGCGCAGCGAGAACGGCACCACGCCGTTGATGATGGCCTTGGGCTACGGTCGGATCGACTCGGCCGCTGTGCTTCTTAAACACGGGGCGGACGGCCAGGCGGTGAATGACCTCGGGCTCGGGGCCTGGGAGTTTGCCAAGCGCGCCGGACGGCCCGAGGCCGCGGAAAAACTGGGGCTGAAACCGACGACGGTGTCAGACAAAACCTGACAGACCTTCGCGGCGGGAGTCCACTGGAACCCCCTCAAGTGAGTGCCTAGAGTGGAACCCATCCGATCAGGAGGTTCCCATGCAAGTCAATCCCGCCGCGATCCATGCGTTCAGTCTGTTGGTTGAGCCGGACCGGGTGTGCCAAGCCGTGGCGCGCTCCGAGCGTTTGGCCCGTTTGCGCAGTCGGGTCTTTCGACCGCTGGACCGTCCGCTGATCCCGACCCGCGTCGCGGCCATTTCTGACTGGGACGAGGTGGATATCGACCTTGACGATTTGGAGTCTGAATTCGAGCCCGATCCGACGTGAGTGGATGCCGGACAGCCTCCGGCCCCCACTCATTGAGATGTTGACAATGTGCGTTATGTAAACCAATCGGTGCGTGCACTCGACATCCACCGCGGCTGTGAATGGGATACTGCATCCCTCTTTGTGAGGATGCCGCTGTGACCCCCATTCGCCCGCTGCCGGATTTCATCGAGGTTTACGAAAACGCACTGTCGCCCGTTTTCTGTCAACAGCTGATCCAGCAGTTTGATCAAAGCCCCCACCGCGTTCAGGGTCGCACGGGCGGCGGGGTGGATGTTGAGAAAAAGCTCAGCTCTGACCTTTACCTCAAGGATCACCCCGAGTGGCGGCCTGCGTTGGCCGAGATTCAGAAGGTCACCACGTACATCGCGGCGGAATACTTCCGCAAGTACCACTTTGCACTCATCGCACCGTTCGGTCTGACCGTCGGCCATCCGGAAACGGGCGAGCCGGTTGCCGTCACGCACGACAACTTTGCCCAAATCGGCGATCCGCAGGCCCTGGATCTGATGCGAACGCTCTACCGCTTGGGGCCAGTGCAAATGCAGAAGTACGACCGCGGCCAGGGCAATTACAACTACTGGCACTGTGAAACGTATCCCGGCCAGCCCGATTGCGAAACGCTTCACCGGGCGCTGCTCTTCATGTTCTATTTGAACGATGTGGAAGACGGCGGTGAAACCGAGTTCTATTACCAGGCCCGCTCCCTCAAACCCCGGGCCGGCACCATGGTCATCGCGCCAGCCGGTTTTACCCACACCCATCGGGGATGCACGCCCCGATCGGGTGACAAGTACATCCTCACGAGTTGGATCTTGTTCCAGCGCGCGGAAAAGCTTTACGGCTCCGCTTGAGATTGCGACGGGGGCTGAGAACTGCCCTCAGCCACACCCCACTGTTCCCAACCGGGGCCGAAGGTCTCCACGGGATGCTGCGTCCGATCGCTGCCGTTGCCGCAACGCAGGTCGTGGGCGGCGCAATATTGATCGCAGCCCCAGCAGGTTCGCTCGGGGTGCGCTGGGTTGATGGGAAAGCGTTTGGCCACGGGCGTTAGCCTGCCAATGACCGCGACTTCGGGCCTTGAACTGGCGCAAGCGACGCCGCTTTTGCCCTTTCCCTCAGGCCCCCGTCTTCACTTCAATCGAATAGGTGGCCCATGGGCAGAGCGCAAAGCGCTCATTCAGGGGTTTGCTGGCCAGGTCTGGAAATCGGTCGGCATCAAACACCGCCCAGACGGGCCCCAGTCCTCCGAGTGGCATGGGGCTCCCGTCCAGCCGCAGCGCCAGGATGAAGCGTCGCTCCTGAAGTTGAGCCAAGGACAATTGCACGGCGTAACCATCAATGGCTCGGATCAGCACCGAAGTGGATGGGGTCAAGCGAGCGCCCGCGACGTTCAGCACGTCGATCAGCAAGGGGCCAGTCAGCTCATGGACCTTCTGGTCGTATTCCAGCGTCGGCTTGATCGTGACTGCTGGCAGGGTTTGCAGGGCGGCATAGTCGAACGTGTGGGCGCGGCTAAAACTCAACTTTTGCTTGACCATCAACTGATCCAGCGCGGTGTCCAGCGGACCGCGGTTGCCCGTGCCGATCGCGCCGCTGACGGTGAGCACGGCTGGCCCACGGCTCATGCCACCCTTGGCGCGCGATGGCGTTCCCCTCTCGGCGTTCGCCGGCTGGGCGGGAAGCCAGGCAGCCGTGGCCGCCCCCATCAATAGGTCTCGCTTGTTCATGATGTTTCAGTCGGGGTCCGGGTACCGGCGCGACAACTCGTTCAGCGCGCCCTTCACTAGCAATTCGAGCACGCCCAAGTCAATATCGGACAGGCGTTTGAAGTACAGGCAGGATTTGCTCATTTTGTGTCGTCCCAAACGCGAAAGCAGCTCACCCTGCGCGGGGCCTTCCGCCAGCAGATACACCACCAAATCTTTGCCTCGCACCGCAAATCCTGAGCGGCACCACTCGCCTGCATGCCCACTGGCATACCGATAGCGGTAGCGGCCATAGCCCACGATGCTGGGACCCCACATTTTCGGTGGCGCACCGGTCAGGCGCTGCAACAAGGCCATCAAAACCTCGCAATCGGCGTGCTGCTCGGGGCTGGCCCGAGCGGCCAAGTAGTCCGCCACACTGGCCTCATTGGGCTGGGTTTTCAAGGTCGCCATGTCGGGTTCTCCTGATTCAGAACCGGGAGCAACCTCCATCCAAAGTCAGGTCTCTCACCGTTGATAGGCCTAGCATCCCCCAGTCCCTTTGAGCCTCACAGAGGATCAACACCATGAGCGAGCAGGTTTTTGTCACCGGGGTCGGCATGATCCCCTTCACCAAGCCCGGTGCCAGCGAGCCCTACCCCCAGATGGCCGCGCGGGCGGTTCAGGCGGCGCTGCAAGACGCGGGGCTGGACTACAGCCAAGTGCAGCAGGCCTATGTCGGCTATGTGTACGGCGACTCCTGCGCCGGCCAGCGGGCGCTTTATGAGGTGGGGCTGAGCGGCATCCCCATCCTCAACGTCAACAACAACTGCTCCACGGGGTCCACCGCCCTGTTTCTAGCCCGCCAGGCCGTTCAAAGTGGCGCCGCCGACTGCGTCCTGGCCCTGGGCTTTGAACAAATGGCCCCTGGCGCACTGGGCAGTGTGTTCACCGACCGCCCCACCGCCTTTGACCGCTTTGACACGCTGACGAACGAACTGGTGGACGTCGAGCTGCCCTTGGCGCTGCGCTACTTTGGTGGGGCGGGCTTGGCCCACATGCAGCAGTACGGCACGGAGTTGCGCACTTTTGCTCAGATCCGCGCCAAAGCCAGCCGCCACGCGGCCCACAACCCGCTCGCCCTGTTTCGCACCGTGGTCACCGAGGACGAGGTGCTGGCCGCCCCCACGATCTGGCCCGGCGTCATGACCCGGCTGATGGCCTGCCCGCCCACCTGCGGGGCCGCCGCCGCCCTGCTCTGCTCGGAATCCTTCGCGAAACGGCACGGTCTGAGCACCGCGGTCCGCATCAAGGCCCAAGCCATGACAACGGACCGCCCCGCCACCTTTGAAGCCCGCGACATGCGCGAGCTCGTGGGCTTCAGCATGGCGCGCAGCGCCGCCCTGCAGGTGTACGAGCAGGCCGGGGTGTCGCCGCAGGAAGTGCAGGTGGTCGAACTGCACGACTGCTTTGCCCAGAATGAGTTGCTCAGCTATGAGGCCCTGGGGCTGTGCCCAGTCGGCGGCGCCGAGGCCTTTGTGCGCGCCGGTGACAACACCTACGGCGGCCGCGTGGTGACCAACCCCTCGGGCGGCCTCCTGTCCAAGGGCCACCCGCTGGGCGCCACGGGTCTCGCCCAGTGCACAGAGCTGGTTCAACAGCTGCGGGGCCAGGCCGAGCGCCGCCAAGTCGAAGGCGCCCGCTTGGCGTTGCAGCACAACCTGGGCCTGGGTGGGGCTTGTGTTGTCACCCTCTACGAGCGCACCTGAACCTCCCTCCCTGCCCTCCTGCCCTCCTGCCCTTCAAAAGAGCCACCCATGAACGACCTCGGCCTGCCCCCGCCCCGCTGGATGAACCCCGATTTGGCGCTGTACCGTGACATGGTGCGGCGCTTCGTTCAAACCGAAGTGGAGCCCCATGAGGAACGGTGGGCCCAGCAGCAGCATGTGGACCGCGAGACCTGGCAAAAGGCTGGCGCCCTGGGCCTGCTGCTGGCCGATGTGCCCGAAGCCTTCGGCGGCGCCGGGGGCGACTTCAGCCACATGGCCGTCCTGTTCGAAGAACTGGCCCTGGCCGGCGACCGCGCCTTCGGGGTGCACGTGCACGCCATTGCCGCGCATTACCTGCTGAACCAGGGCACGCCGGAGCAAAAGGCGCGCTACCTGCCCCAACTGGCCAGCGGCGAGATGATTGGCGCCATCGCCATGAGCGAGCCTGCAGCGGGCTCCGACCTGCAGGGCATTCGCACCCGCGCGCTGCTGGAAGACGACGGACAGCATTACCGCATCACCGGCTCCAAGATCTTCATCTCCAACGGCTACCTGGCGGACCTGATCGTCGTCGTGGCCCGCACCGACCCGCGTCCCGAAGCCGGCTCGCGGGGCCTCTCCCTCTTCTTGGTGGAGACCCGGCAGGTTCAGGGGTTTCGGGTGGGCCGCATCCTGGACAAGCTGGGGCAAAAGGGCCAAGACACCTGCGAGCTTTACTTTGACGACGTGCGCGTTCCCGCCAACGGCCTGCTGGGCGGTGTCGAGGGACGGGGCATGGCCCACCTGATGAGCGAGCTGCCGTACGAGCGCACCATGCTCGCCGTCAGCGCGCAGGCCAGCATCGAGCGAGCGCTACGCCTCACGGTGGAGCACGTCAAACAGCGCAAAGCCTTTGGAAAGGCTTTGATCGAACTGCAGAACACCCGCTTCAAGCTGGCCGAGGTCAAAACCCAGGCCGTTGTGGGGCGCGCCCTGGTGGACGACTGCATCTGCCGCCTCGTGGCCGGCACCATGGACACCACGACCGCTTCCATTGCCAAGCTTTGGCTCTCTGAAGCCGAGGGGCGCGTCATCGACGAATGCCTGCAGCTCTTTGGCGGCTACGGCTACATGACCGAATACCCCATCGCCCGCATGTACGCCGACGCCCGGGTTCAGCGCATCTACGGCGGCACCAGCGAAATCATGAAAGAAATCATCGCCCGCTCGCTCTGAGCCGCCTCACCGCCACCAGCCGAAGCCAGGCCAGGCCTTGCGCACCTCGCGCAGGCACTGCTGAACCCAATCCTGTTGGGGGGCGGTTAGGGGGCGGCAGTCCCGGCGCACCGCCAGCACGACCTGCCCCAACTCACCCAAGAGCTCGGTCGACGTGGTCCAGACGCCGTCCAGCACCGCCTCCAAGCGCGCGCCATGCGCCGGGAAGCCACTCGCGCGCAAGGACGCGGCAAGCATCCGAAAAGGCTGAGAGCTGATGGGCTCGGACATGGCCGCTCCTGATTTGCATCCAAACGGTGGCGCACAGCGTATGGCTAGAAGTGTCACCCCTTCAATCGCCATGAAACCCACGATCCTGAGCCTTCTAACCCTGACCCTGCTCAGCGCTGCCGCCCACGCGGCCGACGGCAAGCTGCTGCTGACGGGCGGTGTTTCCACCATCGACGGGGCCGCAGGCGGCGGCCTCAGCCCCTGGGCCCTGACCGGCACCTACGCCAGTGAAGGCCAATGGGGCGCCAGCGCCTTTGTCACCCACCTTCGCGCCCCCGACTACCGCTTGACCGTCGCCGGCGCGGCCCTGGCCTGGGACGAGCGCCTGGAGCTGTCCCTCGCCCGCCAACGCTTGGACACCCGGCAGAACTTGGCTCCGCTCGGCCTGGGAGGCTTGCAGCTGCGCCAGGACATCGTGGGCGTCAAATGGCGCTTTGCCGGCGAAGCCATCTTGGACGCCGACCGCTGGATGCCCCAGCTCGCCCTGGGCGCCCTGCACAAGCGGGCCCACGCGGGGGCCTTCGCCCCCACGCTCTTTGGGCCCTTGGGTGCGCGCCGCTCGGACACCGAGCTGTACCTGGCGGCCACCAAGCTGTGGCTGGCCCAAAGCCTGCTCACCAATGTGACCCTGCGCGCCAGCCGGGCGAATCAAAACGGTTTGCTGGGCTTTGGTGGTGCGCAGGACCGCCGCTGGGAGGTCCGCCCCGAGGTTTCAGCGGCCCTGCTGCTTGCCCCGGAATGGGCGCTCGGCTTCGAAGCCCGTGCCAAGCCCAACAAGCTGGAGCGCAGTGTCCTGGGGGACGGCGCGCTGCGCGAACGCGACTGGTTCGACGTCTTCGTCGCCTACGCGCCCAACAAGCGGGCCTCTCTCACCGCCGCCTGGGTCGATGTGGGCGCGATTGCTCCGGCCCTCAATCCCAAGCGCCAACGCGGCGCCTACCTCTCCCTGCAACTCAGCCACTGATCTCCCATGCAACGCCTCACGCTCCCCTTCGCGCTGGCCCTCGCGCTGATGCTCCTTGCCCTCCCCGTCCACCCCGCCCGTGCGGACGACAGCCTCTACCGCGCCTGGGGCGGGAAAGCGGGCATCCGGGCCGTCATGGACGACTTTGTGGCTCGCCTCCCGGCCCACCCACGGATCGGCCGCCGATTTCAAGGCGTGGATGCCCAGCACCTCAGCAGCCAGCTGACCGACCAACTCTGCGAACTGGCTGGGGGCCCCTGCCAGTACAACGGCCCGGATATGGCGGCCGCTCACGAGGGCATGGGTTTGAAAAAGCCCGAGTTCACCGCCCTGGTGGAGGTGCTTCAAGAGGCCATGGCCGCCCGCGGCATCGCTTTCTCCGACCAAAACCGCATGCTCGCGCGGCTGGCCCCCATGCACCGAGACCTGCTGGAGAAGTGAACCACAATGGCGGCTTCGCCATGACCGCCCTGATGGCTTGTGAGGGGCTGCGGCCTCAGCCGCGCCCGCTGTGCCGGGGGCCTCTTTTGATGGACGATCCCGCTGGCCTGTCCGCCTCCGGGCTTGCGGCTGAGCCCCAAGCGGCCTCGGCCCAAGCCAGGCTGCGGCCGGCCGACTCCGCCCAGCTCCAGGCCTGGTTGATAGCCGTGGCCGAGCAGGACGCCGCGGCTGAAGCCGCCTTCGCCCAGCTCTATCGCTGCTTGGCCCCGCGCGTGCATGCGCTAACGCTGCGCATCCTGCGGGATGCTGCGGCCGCAGAGGAAGCGGTGGAAGACTGCTTTTGGCAAATCTGGCGCCAGGCCGCCCGCTTTGACCCCGCCCGAGGTCCAGCCGAGGCGTGGGTGCTGACCCTCGCGCGCAGCCGTGCACTCGACGCCTACCGCGCGAACCAGCGTGCCCGTGCGGATGTGCTCTCCCTCGAAGCCCTGCAGGACTGCGGGCAGGCCCCGCCAGACGAGGTGGAGCGGGACACCGCCACCTTGCTTGATGCGGCTCGCCATCACGCGGCCCTGCATCAGGCCCTGCTCCAGCTGGCGGCGCTGCCCCGTCAGTTGCTGGCCTTGGCCTTCTTCCGCGGGCTCACGCACGACGAAATCGCGCTTCAAACCGGCTTGCCCCTGGGCACCGTCAAATCGCACATCAAGCGAGCGCTGACCGCCCTCAAGCCTCACCTCAGGGGCCCCGAATGAACACCGCACCCCTTCCCACCGACGCGCTGAGCGAAGCCCCGCCGCACGCCCATGCCCGCGCTCCGGAGCCCGGTCCTGCGGCCGAGCTGCTGCTGGCCCTGGCGAGCGAGGGCTTACCGCCGCCGCTGGGCCTGAGCGAGCGCCTGAGCGCTCGCATCGCTGCGCAGCGCGCTGCCAACGCGCCACTGGTGACGCTGCACCAGCCCCTGCAGCGCCGGTCGCTCCAGCCCTGGGGGCCCGGGGTGAGGGCCTGCGCGCTGCACGGCAACAGCTGGTTGGTGGAGGCCGAGGCCGGCAGCGCCTTGCCGGCCCCGACGGCGCCGCTGGAA
Source organism: Inhella gelatinilytica (assembly GCF_016093295.1). Lineage (GTDB taxonomy): Bacteria > Pseudomonadota > Gammaproteobacteria > Burkholderiales > Burkholderiaceae_C > Inhella > Inhella gelatinilytica. The sequence goes on from NZ_JAEDAL010000003.1 coordinate 295,918, forward strand.
CTGCTCGTTCTGGCCGGCTCAGTGGCCGTGGCGGGCCAGCCCTTGAGCTTAAGCACCGCCGGGTACGCCCTGCTGCCGGCTGGGCAGGCCCTCACCGCCCTCGGCGCGGTGCGCCTCTATTGGCGGGAGCACCGCGCGGGCCCCTTCAGCGCCCCGGACCAAGCCTTGCTGCGCACGCCGCAGGACTGGCAGCCCCTGCGCGACGGCGTGTCCATCTGCCCGCTTCACGGCGAGGGGGCGGCGGTTTCGCTGCTGGCGCGCCTGCAACCGGGTGCGCGCGTGCCGGCACACCCGCACGGCATCGACGAGGAATGCCTGATGGTCGAGGGCGATCTCTTCCTCGGCGATGTGCTGCTGCGCGAGGGGGAATACCAATTCGCCCCCGCCGGCTCCCAGCATGGCGACTTGTTCGCCGATGCGCCCTGCCTGCTCTTCTTTCATGGCGCCATTGAGGCGGCCGCCATCGACAACCCGCATCGTGTCAGCCTGGGCTGGCCCCCCTTGGGGGGCTGAGCCCCGAGCTGGGCCGAGGCTTAGTAGATGTCTTGCGGCTGCTGAAACGCCGCCTTGGCGCGGCGCGGCAGCACCTGGGTCGAAACCCGCACCGGCGCCATGCCCTCCGCCACCACCACCGTCTGCACCGGCGTTTCAACCAGCTCATCGCCGTGCCAAACACGCAGCCGCGCCGAGCCCGGCGGCACCTGCGACAGTTTGGCATTCCCGTCCGCCGCCGAGACCGCCGCCCACGGCGAATCCGTCACATACAAATGCCCCCGCATGGAACCATGCAGGTGGCACCCCAGCAAGTGCGGCCCGGTTTCCGTGAACACGCGCTGCTGGCTGGAGGGTTCGGCCCCCGCCTTGCGCCCTGAGAGCCGGAAGGCATAGCCCTGGTTCGGGTCCAAATACTGCCCGCCCGGCGCCGACAGCCCGCCTCGCACATGGTGGTCCCAGCGGTCCAGGTTGGTGAACTTCACCTTGGTGCTGGTGTGCACCAAGCTGACCGTGGGGACGAACTTCATCTTTTCCTGCGCGATCGTGACCTCGGCTTTGGGCACCGGCCGCGGGCCCGGAACCGTGGTCTCCAGCACCACCACGGCATCGGCCAAAGGCTTGCCTTCGCGGTCGAGCACCAAGACCTCCAAATCGGCTGTCCATCCTGCCATGGAGAACGCAGCCAAACACAGACCCAGACCCACTGCTTTCATGCAACCTCCGATGCGGTGAAGCGGCCCATGATGCCAGAGGACATCTGTTTTCCCCATGGCGAAAAGCCCACCCTCCCCCTGCGGCCCACCGCGGGCAATCGCCCCCTGAAACACCCGTTCAGGGCAGCCGACTGAAGTAGTTCTTTCGCACCACCGGTCGGCCATCTGCTGTGAAGTGCGCCACCGTTTCCACCATGGTTTGGCCCCCAGGCTCCACGGTGTAGATCCGCGTGGAGGCGGGAGCGCCATTCTTTGCCAACTGCATGATCAAAACCTCGGGTCGAGGCATGGTGGTGGCCGACATGTCCGCTTCAAAGTTCGCCTTTACTGCCGTTGGCGTTCCGTCCAGTGGCGTGACGCCTTCGGCCTCCAGACGTGCCCCGGCCGGGTCCACCACCTCCACCCGCAAACGCAATTGCTGGGCGTCGGCTTGGGCAAAGGTCAGCGTCACGCTCCGCGGGCGCGCCGCCGGCGGCATGGGTAAACGCGAGGTATCAACAGCCCATGCCCCCATAAGGGTCTCGCTGGGTGCGGATTCGGCACGGACTGCACCCAAAACCACCCCCAACCCAATCAGCCAACAAATCACCGAACGCCTCATGCAGTGGTCCTCCAAACGTCTCTGTGGGATCGGATCAGGGGGGGCAATCGCTTGCCCAGACAAACCGCCTCGGGTCGACCCACGTACCGCCCGAAGTTGGGGATGACACGGTAACCATGCCGCTCATAGAAGGCAATCGCCCGGGTGTTCACCCGGCGAGTCTCCAGCCAGATCTGCTCGTAGCCCCACGCCGTGGCTTTGCGCTCCAAAAACGCCAGCAAGGCTGCCCCTGCCCCTTTTGTCCCAGGCGCTGCGAACATGCGCTTCAACTCGGCCACGCCGGGCTCCAGCGGGCGCAAGGCGCCGCAAGCCACGGCCACGCCATTGCCCGCACGCCCCAAGGCGAACCCCGCCCTGGCGACTCGAACGTCTTCGGCATCGAACGAAGCCGCGCCGCTGCTGCCCGTGATGGTGGCCAACGTGGCACCCAACTGAGCCAAGAGGGCTTGCGCCTCCGCCCCGTCGGGATCCGTGAGTTCAATGTGAAGTTCGATCGACATGGGGATGACCACTCAAGGCCAAAGATCCAATCCAAAGGTCCAGGGTTTCAAGGCGCATTCGCCCGCATGGTCGCCAGTGCCTTGAGGCACTGAGCGCGGTTCGCATAAATCAAATATTCGCTGCTGGGCGATGCCCGGCACTGGTGGTAGGCCCCCTGCAAGCCAAAGGCGGCGCCGCTTGCATGAAATTCACACCTCTGAAACCCATCGAGATCCCTCAGCCGAATCACGCGGCACTGGGCCTCCTCAGGCTTCAGCCAGTCGAATCCCACACCGCCGACCACCTTGAACTCACCGGCGTTGGCCGCGCCGACCGCCAGCCCGGTCAGCCACGCCAACGCCAGCCGGCGCCAGGCTGCAGAGGGCGGAGCAAAGCCTGGCACGGCGTTAAAACCAAACATCCTTGATGCACTTGCCGTCCGAAGGCAAGTCTTCCCACCGGTCCAGGCCATCGAAGTGGTCAATGCGCACCTGCGCAATCGGCCCGGGCTCCGTCATCCGCAGGTTCACGGCCATCCGCCGTCCACCCTGGGCATCCGGCTGCAACGACCGCCAGTGCGTGACGCCGCCACACCTTGGGCAAAAGTTGAAACTGAGTGCAGCGCCCCGAACGTAGGGCGTGGTCTCGCCCTCGACCCGGATGTTCTCCCCTTCATAACCGTAGGCCCACAACACCCCGTATCGGCGGCAGGCCGTGCAGTTGCAGGCGGTCGCGGACTCTGGCACCTCATCAAGCTGCCAACGAGCCGATCCGCAGTGACAAGTTCCTTCCAGCATCGGTTGCTCCTTTTCTTTCTCGGTAACAAAGCCAACCGCTTCAGCTACGCCTCGCCACAAAGCCGGTCTTGCCCTCACGACTGAAGCCCGCACCCTCATAAAAGCGCAGCGTCGCGGCGTCCTTTCGGCCCGTGAGCAACATCACCTTGTAGCAGTTGTTCGCCCAGGCAAAACCAAGGGCTTCTTGCAACAACCTCGTTCCCCAGCCCTTGCCACGCGAGGAGGCTCGGGTCACCACATTCTCAATAAGGGCGTAGGGGCGGCACCCACGCGTGAGGTTGGGCACCAGCACGATCGTGCAACTGGACACGAGCAGATCCCCCTCGTAGCCGCCGAAGTACCGGATTCGAGGGTTCTGGAGCGCCTCGCGCCATACCGCCTCGGCGTTCGCCCGATCAGGCGGCGGGTCGTTCTCGTGCAGGTGGGCATACAGCCCAAGCAGGGCCTCAAGATCCGACTCGTGAAGCTCACGAACCCCCAAGGCAGCAGCAACCGTTTCAGCTGAACGGCCAGTGGGGCTCGGACTCACTTTGATGCCCAACGTTGGACTTCAGCCGACCGGACGGCGCAGCCGGCCAGGGTCGGCTGCAATGACGGGTTGGGCCTCATTGCTGCTGTCTCGGTAAATAAACGAACCACTCTCCGACTCTTTCGGACTTTATATATTGCAATGGGGCAAAGGCCGGTCGATGACGATGAAAGAACGCCTCTGAGGTTTCTGGCGCGGAACTTGTTGATTGGCCCGCATGCGGAGTGAACTCAATTCGCCTCTCGATGACGCGCCATGTTCCAGTGAAGGCCTCCGAATCTGAGCCAAGGTGTCCGTCCACTGTCCTTAGGTAAGTTCCATCGGCACCAAGCACAAGCGTCTCGGTAAATCCGTGATGCCCGAAGTCATAAGCCCCAACTAGCTCCGCCGCGGTTGGCGGTCGATCCGGACCGTGAATAAATGATGCACATGCCGTCAGGAGCACCACGGCAGCAGCAAATAGTAGGCATCGAACGGCGTTCATGAGGCCCAACGTTCGAGCTGAGCGGCCTGCCGTGGACAGTCCGCTCTCGAGCGAGGGGTTAGGCGTCGCTTCAGCCATACCTGGCTTTGAGCTGCGCCAGTGAGCCAACAACCAACTGCTCCAGGACCTTCATGTCGATGTCTGCGAGTCGCTTGATGTACAGGCACGACTTACCCATCTTGTGCTTGCCCAGCTGCTCAAGCAGTTCCTCTTGTCCCCCGCCTTCACCAACCAGATAAACGACAAGTTCCTTGCCCCGGATTGCAAACCCGGTTCGGCACATCTCACCCGTTCTGCCGCTCTCATAGGTGTACCGGTAGAGACCGTACCCAACGATGCTGGGCCCCCACATCTGCGGCTTCTCTTTCGTGATTCGCTTCAGCAGGGCCATCAGGCTCTTGCAGTCGGCCTTCTGCTCTTCATTGGCCCGTGACGCGATGTATTCATCGACGCTCGCATCGGTAGCCTTGGTCTTCAGTTCAGCCATTGCGATGACCTCCAATGGTGGGTCCCCAGCGACGCCTAACGATTGAGCTCAGGCCGCGGCCCGTCAAGGCCGTCGCGCCTGCAGCCAATGGTTATGCCGCACCACTGGTTACTCCGAGTCTTCGCCGTCATCAGTTGGGTAGACAGATAGCTCAAGCGAGACTCCGACCAAACCGATAGCAGCGGCGAGTGCGGCCGGAAAACAGAAACAAGACCACCCAGGTGGACGTATTTCAGCGCCGAAGTCTGCCACAGCCCATTCGACTCCAGGGTGACTGACAATTCGCTCGATTCTCTCTCGATGCTCTTGAAAGAACTTCAAAGCGTCATCCATCTGCGCCGAGATATCTGACATATCAGATTCGCTTACTAAAATCCGTAGACCGCTCGAGTCATTTACCTTGGTATTCGAATCACTGCTTGGAAAGCGTCTCTCGCCCTTCTTCCAGAAAGAATCAACTTCAAGCTCAGTTGAATCCATGAGCGTATCAATATCAAGGTTGTGACCACCAACCCTCAGAATGCATGTCATGTGTATGGATATCCCTTTTGAACGCTGCACGATGACTGCTGTGCGGCATAACGTTGGAGCTCAGCCGACCAAGCCCGCGCAGCGGGCTCGGTTCGGCTGCAGTGAGAAGTTATGGCTTGAACAGCTCGCACTGCAGAAGGCCACCAGGCTTCGAAGTGCACTTCTTGACGTTCGCCGGAAGTGCCCGAACGAATTGAATTCGAGTTTCATGGTAGTGACATGCCATGTAAATCAGGGGTGTCCCAGGCGGAGCCTTCACGAAGCTCCAGCTTGGATTTCGTGCCATCTCGCTGTCAGGCTTCAGTTCGGCAATTTCCTCTGGATCACCATAGTAGATGGATATGCCAGATGCATAGGAGTAGGTATCTACACTCCCTTTTCCATTCGGTCTAACAAATTCTTTCCACCCTGCTGCTTGGCCGTCGAGCTTCTGCGTGGTCAATATCTTCTCAGGGCAAACGATATCGAGTGCGTGGCTTGTTGAAGCAGCCAACTGAAGCGCACCAAGAGTCACAGCAATACGAAGCATCTTTGAGCCATAACGTGTGAATTAAGGGGCGCGCTTTGCGCGTCCCCTTGAATGATAGGTTAGGCAATATTTACTTTTCATCATATGTGAATGGAGTGAAGTTAATGTCATAACCATATGGTTTTTCACCTGGAGGATCTTCAGGTTCTGTTTCCCAAACTTGAGTATTACCAGTAACAGTAAAACCTATACGGCCTCCAATTACTCTGAGCATATCAATTGATTGGTCAGATGATAAAGCCCAAGCTTTCATGCCCATAAAAGCAGGCCCTTGTGGGCATGAAAATTCGGGTGCAAGAACACCCACTATACCTTCACCAATTAGAGTGTAGTGTTGAAATGGCGTAGTGAGCTTTCCATAGCGGAGTTTTAGTTTCCAATCTTTTTTATTTTCTGTTTCCGACATTTTGATTGCCTAACGTGTTGTAGGGCTCATCAGCCTGCCGCTTATCACGGCGCCTGTGCCCCGAATCGGGTGCGGCACCCAGCAGGCAAGTGCTTGTCGCATTGTGCTTATCTCCCTCATTGACTGTTTTTTCATACAGTACTAAATTTCCTGACAAAAGCGGCGCCAGTTACAAAGTCCTCGAACACGGGGCGCGGGCTGCCAGGGAGCTGTCATGTTGCCACACCCACCAAGGGCCCAGCCGAGTTTGGTTCGCCCGCGCCCAGCCCCGGCTTCGGTGGCGGAGTTGCCGCCGCTCAAGGCGCTGCGTTTGTTGGATCGCGTGCGGGAGCGCATTCGCACCCTGCACTACAGCCTGCGCACCGAGGAGGCCTATGTGTATTGGTGCCGGGCTTTCATTCGCTTTCACCGGCTGCGGCACCCAGCTGAGATGGGCGGGGCGGAGGTTGAGGCGTTCTTGACACATCTGGCCGCTGACCGGGGCGTGGCGCCCTCAACGCACCGGCAGGCGCTGTCGGCCTTGCTGTCTTTGTACGGCAAGGTGCTCGGCCACCAACTGCCGTGGATGGAGGAGATTGGGCGCCCCGTGCCCAAACGGCGCTTGCCCGTGGTGCTGAGCCGCGACGAAGTGCTCGCGGTGCTGGCCCGGTTGGAGGGTGTGCATGCGCTTTTAGCACGCTTGCTGTACGGCACGGGGTTGCGCATCACCGAGGCGCTGCAACTGCGCGTGAAGGACTTGGACTTCGCCCAACACGCGGTTTATGTGCGCGCCGGCAAGGGCGGTAAAGACCGGGTGGTGATGTTGCCCGCCACGCTGCTGGGCGAGCTGCGGCAGCAACTGGGCGCGGCGCGCTCACTGTGGGCGCGGGATGTGCAGGAGCAGCGCAGCGGGGTGGAGTTGCCGCATGCGCTGGAGCGCAAATACCCGCGCGCGGGGCACACCTGGGCCTGGTTTTGGCTGTTCCCCCAGGCGCAACACGCCACGGACCCGCGCAGCGGGGAGGTGCGCCGCCACCATCTGTATGACCAGACTTTTCAGCGGGCCTTCAAACGGGCTGTGCAGGCTGCTGGTATCGCCAAGCCGGCCACACCGCACACGCTGCGCCACTCATCTGCCACGCATTTGCTGCAAGCGGGGTCGGACATCCGCACGGTGCAAGAGCTGCTGGGGCACTCGGATGTTTCCACCACGATGATCTACACCCACGTGCTCAAACTCGGGGGCCTGGGCGTGCGCAGCCCGCTGGCTGCCCTTCCCCTAGCCCTGTCCACCCCCCTCACACCCACTCAAAGCTGGCCGTGAAGTGCCTCAGGAACGGTGGTTGCTGGACGATGCGCACGCCGCGAATGCTGCGGGCGGCTTGTTTGCATTCGGCGATGGCTTCGGCCGCGTAGTCGAAGTGGGACTGGGTGTACATGCGGCGCGGGAAGGCCAGGCGCACCAGTTCCATGGTGTGAAAGGTCTCTTGCCCGTCCGGCAGCCGTTTGCCGAACATGACGGAGCCAATTTCGCAGGCGCGGATGCCGCCTTCCAGGTAGAGCGCGTTGCTGAGTGCCCAGCCGGGGTAGTGCGCCACCGGCATGTCGGGCAGCACGCTGCGGGCGTCGATGTAGACGGCGTGGCCACCCGTGGGCCGCACAAAAGCAATGCCGGCTTCAGCCAGGCGCTCGCCCAGGTATTCGGCGGTGCGCAGGCGGTAGCGCAGGTAGTCTTCATCCAGGCCTTCTTCGATGCCTACGGCCAGGGCTTCCAGGTCCCGCCCGGCCAGGCCGCCGTAGGTCGGAAACCCTTCGCTCAGGATCAGGCCATTGCGCACGCCGTCCAGCCATTCGCTGCTGCGCAGCAGGATGAAGCCGCCCATGTTGACCATGCCGTCCTTCTTGGCGCTCATGGTGCAGGCGTCGGCCAGGTCGAACATTTCGCGCACGATGGTCTTGATGGGCGTGTGCTCGTAGCCGGCCTCGCGCATCTTGATGAACATGGCGTTCTCGGCAAAGCGGCACACGTCCATGACCAGGGGTTTGCCAAAGCGCTTCAGCAGCGCTTTGTAGGCGCGCAGGTTTTCCAGCGAGACGGGCTGGCCACCGCCGGTGTTGTTGGTGAGGGTGATCATCCCAAAGGGCACGCGTGCGCCTTCGGTCTGCAGCAGGTGTTCCACCCGCGCGAGGTCGATGTTGCCTTTGAAGGGGTGCGGCAGCATGGGCTGCAGGCCTTCGGGGATGACGAGATCCCGCGCCTCCACGCCCAGCACTTCCAGGTTGGCGCGGGTGGTGTCGAAGTGGCAGTTGTTGGGCACCAGTTGTCCGGCTTGGCACACGGCCCCAAACAGCACTTTCTCGGCAGCGCGGCCTTGGTGGGTGGGGATCAGGTGGGGCAAGCCAGTGATGTTCTGCAGCACCTTTTCCAAGCGATAAAAGCTGCGAGCGCCGGCGTAGCTTTCATCGCCCTCCATGATGGCGCCCCACTGGCGGCTGGACATGGCGCCCGTGCCGGAGTCGGTGAGCCAGTCGATCAGCACGTCGTCCGCACGCAGTTTGAAGGGGTTGAGGGTGGCGGCTTCCAGCAAGGCCACGCGCTCGGCGCGGGTGGTCATGCGGATGGGCTCAACGGATTTGATGCGGAAGGGTTCGATCAGGGTCTTGGGCATGGCGGCGTCCGGGTGGGAACAGGGAACGGCCGCGAGCGTAGAAATGCCACCGGGGGCGTGGTGTCGGTTTTTTCAGACGACCCACGGAAAAAGGGGCACCACGGTGGGTGCCCCTGACGCAGATCAAAGTGGGTGGGGCCGACGGGTCAGCCGTAGATCTCGTTCTCGCGCCGGCGTTGGATCACCCCAATGGGCGGGGCCCAGCGCTCGCCGCGGGTCTTTTTGCTGGTGACCAAGGTGATGTCCGAGGGTTCGAACACCTCCACGTTGTGGGTAATGGGGGTGGTCAGCAGGTACTGGGCGCGGGTGCTCTTGAGGAAGTGGCCAACGAGCTGGATGTTGCGCACATCCAGGTGGGCAAAGGGTTCGTCGATGAAGACAAAGCCGCCTGGGGCGTCGTCGTCCTTCATCAGACCCACGAGCAGGATCAAGCTCTTGAGCACTTGCTGGCCGCCACTGGCCTCGCCGTCGTTCAAACCGACCTCGCCCTTGCCGTCGAAGCTGAAGCGCACGTGAAGGCCGGCTTGGGCCAGCACGGTGTCGTCGTTGTCCAGGTGCGGCAGGTCAGCCAGGGCCACCACGCCCGCGAGCTCGCCCAGCTCTTGCACGTTTTTGCGGTAGCGCCGAAGCGTGGCGCGCAGCACCTCGATGTAACGCTCGCGGGCGTTGCGGCTGGCGATGCGGGCGGCCTCGTTGCTGGCGCGGCGGTCATCCAGCATGCGCTGCTGCTCCCGCACCTGCAGGTCCATGCGGACGTGGCGGTCGATGACCTGGTGGTCGGTTTCCCAAGTGCCGCTCTCGAGTTCGCGCTCGACATGGTGCAGGGCCAGTTTGGCCTGCTGAATGGAACCGAATTCCTCCCGCAGGGCGGCGATACGCGGGGGCGTCACCCAGCCGGCCGGGAAAGCGGCACGGGCCTCGCGCGAGGCGCGGCTGGCCGCGCGCAGCTGCCCGCGGCGCTCTTCAAAGCCCTGCCGCAGCGCCTGCATGTGGTCGAGTGAGGCCTTGAGCCGCTGCTGCAGCGCCTGGTAGTCACGTTCGGCACGGTCGGCGTCTTTCACGGCTTGCGCGTGGGCCTGGTCCAGTTGGGTCCAGCGGCTGCTGGCCTCCACCCGCGCGGCGCGCAGCTGGGGCAGGCGCTCGCGGGCCTCGCTGAACTCGGCAGCTTTCTCGCCCAGCTCTTGGGCGGCCTTGTGGCCCGCGGCGGCCTTTTGGGCATCCTTGAGCTGGCGGTCCACCTCGGCCTGTTCCCGCGCGATGCGGGCCAACTCAGCGTCCGCCCGTCCCCACTCCCCTTCCAGGGCTTTGCGGCGCGCATCCGTAGCTGCCGTACCGAACTGGTGTTCGGCGGGGGGCACAAAGAGGCTGCGGCCCCCGCGGGGGTCGCGGTAATACGCATCAGGGGTGATCCAGTCCACCCCGCTGCCGTCCGCCGTGCTGGCGACACAGCGGATGCTGGCCAGCGCCCGCAAGAGCCAGGTGGGCAAGGGCTGGCTGACGCGCAGCGCCGCGAGCAGGCTGCCTTTGGGCCCCTGGGCAGGGGCCGCTTCACTGTCGGCCACCACGTAGTGGCGGAAGCGCTCCTTGGCGGCCAGGGCATAGGCTTCGCGCTCCTGGCTGGGGTTTTGCAGCACCACGACCCAGCGGGAGCCTCGCAGGTAACCCTCGGCTGCCGCACGCCAGGCTTCGTCGGCGATGTCGATGGCATCCGCCACCAAGTGGTGGGCAATGCCGGCTTCTTGCAAGACACGGCGGAAGCGACTGACCTCGGGCGGCGGCGGCGGCACAGGTTGGCCCTTGAGTGCCGCGAGCTGGGCTTGCGCCTTGCTGCTGGCGTCGTGGGCCCGGGTGTACTCGGCCCGCAGCTGCCGCTGGCGGTCGGCCAGTGTGGTGAGCAGCGCTTGCAGGTCGGCGGTGTCACCCTCCACGGCCGCTAGGGCCTGGAGGGCTTCGGCGTGCTTGACCACATCTTCCAGCGGGCGCTCAGCGTCGCGGGTTTCGTCGAAAGCCTTGCGGGCAGCGGTGCGTTGTTCGGCCAAGCTGCCCAGCTCGCGCCGCGCCGCCTCGGCCGCCTCAAAGGTGTCGTGCAAGGCCTTGCGGGCGTCGGCTTGCAGGTGCTCTTCGCCCGCCAACTGGAGGCGCTGGCGGTGCAGTTCGCGGGCCTCGCGCGCGGTGGCGGCACGGGCATCGGCCCACTGCAGCACGGGCAGGACTTCGGTGGAAAAGCGCTCACGCTCGGAAACGCGCATCTGCCAGCTCTTGTACAGGTTGACGCGTTGCGAGAGCTCCGCCAACTGAGCCTGGGCGTGGGCCAGCTCCTGTTGGCCTTGAACGACTTCCTTCTCCAGCTGCTGTTGGTGGCTCTTGGCCAGGTCGTAGCGGTCCAGCACTTCTTGGTCGCCAAAGACCTCGAACACCAATCGCAACAGCTCGCGCGGGCTGAGCTCACACAGGCGGTCGGTCTGCCCTTGTTCCAGCGCCAAGACGCGGCCAATGGCGCGGGTCAGGCCGGCAGCTTCGAGCCGGCGCTTCCAGCCTTCGATGCCCATGGCGTCTTTGTCCGGCCGCTCGGCCAGTTGCTCGATGGTCTGAACGCCATCGACCAAGAGGTAGCGCCGCTGCCAATCCCCGCCGTGGCGCTCAATGCGGCAGGCAATGGTGACGTGGTCGTCATAGAGGAGCGAGCTGGCGAAGGGCCGGCTGCTGTTCTGGCGGTGGCGCGGTCGGTTGTCCACGGTGGCGCGCAGCCAGGCGGTTTCGGCGTTGGCGTGCCGCGCGTAGGTTTTGTAGGTGCGCCCACCCGAGCATTCCAGGCCTAACAGGGTGCGCAAGGCATCCAGCAAGGTGGTCTTGCCCGAGCCATTGGGGCCCGCGATGGTGATGATGGCCGCATCCAGCGGCATGCTGACGCGCTGGCAGTAATCCCAGTGCAGCAGTTCCAGATCTTGCAGGTGGAACATCTCAGCGGCCCTCCTCGTCGTGCTCGGTAGCGGCCTGTTCCTCCGCCTCGTCTCGGGCACGGCGGGCATCCTGCATGACCTTGAAGGCGGGGCCGGCCTCGGGGTCGCTGCTGCGCCCCATGACCTCGGCCAGTGCGCCTTCCAGCACGCGGGGGGCCAGCACGTCGTAATCCAGCAGCAAGTCCAGCAAGGGGCCCTCGGCAATGTCTTCGCCTTTGCGGGTGATGAAACCCTGGCGCTCCAGCAGCTTGAGGTGGGTGTTGATGCGCAAGGTCCCGCCCAATTGCTTGCCAAAGTCCGCCATCAGGCTCTTGTAGGAGAGCAGCGGTGCGGATTTGTCAGCGCTGGGCAGGGGTTTGTCGCCCACGAACATCTCGGACTGACCGGCTTCATGGGCCTCTGCCCGAGCCAGTTGGCGTTGGCGTTTGGGCAAGACGATCAAGGCCCAGACGACCACCAGCAGCGCCACGCCGTCCCGCGGGAGATCGAAGTTGTTGTTGGCGCCCAGCGCGGTTTCAGCGAACACGGCGTTCTCGGCCGGTCGCAAAAGGGCCAAGGTGATGTGGTCGGCGTGCACGTTGTCTACGACGCGCAGGCCGACGCCGGCGGCGCGTTCTTCCAGGCGGCGCCAGACCTCGGTATCAATCAAGGCTTTGCGCACCAGCGGGTGGGTGCGCGGCAACCAGCGACGGGCCAGCAGGTGCGCCATCAGCTGGGCGGATTCGTCAAACAGCGGGTTCATCGGATGGCGGCGTGGCAGGTTGGAGGGAAGCGTCCAGACGGATGAAGCGACCGTCGCTCATCCACCGCACGTGCGGGTCATCAACAGGGCCTTGGCCGACCGCAAAGCGCGCCCGCCACGGTTGGCGTGCGAGTTCTCCAGTGGCGCCCGCGAGGTCGGCCGATTGGGGGTCGCCCATCAGCGGCAGCAGCTGGGCGCGGTAGGCCGCCTTGGCATAACCGCCCCCAAGCACCGCCGGCGCCAGAGGACGCTCGGGCTGCGGGTCGTCGCGCCAGCGCTCCAACAGGGCGCGCAACACGCCCAGCTCCGGCGGGAAGTCCTCGACCTCCAGCCGGCCAGGGGGCGCAGGGCGCGCGCCGGGCAGGGCTTCGCCGCTGCGGCTGGGCGGCTTGAGGCGCTCGAACTCGCCTTCGGTGCTGTCCAACAATTCGTGTTGGGCCACAAAAACGGGGCTGACTGGCGTGGAAAACGCCCCGTCTAGCAGGCGCTCCAAGGCGCCCTGCCCTTGCAGCCAGCGGCGGACATCCGTGGTGGTGATGCCCGTGGAGCCCAGACTGATGCGCTGTCGGTCGGCCTGCTGCAAGGCCCGGTTGAATTGGCTGGCCATGGCCAGCAGGCGCGCCTGGGCCAGCCCCAGGTCGCGGGCCAAACGCTCCAGACGCGCGTCGTTGCGGTTTTCGGCACCGCGAATGATGGCCGTCAGGGCATCGGAAGCCTTGTCGACCAGGCCCAGGGCACGCTCAAACCGGCCGCGCGCTTTGCGCAGTCGGAACTCCGAGCCGCTGGCAATGGCGTCCGCAAACTCGTCGTTGAGCCGGGTGAGTTGGGCCTGAAGGCTTTGCAGCTGCCCGGCCTGCAGGGTACCCAGTTGCTGAGCGCCGGCAACGCCGGCCAGCAGGGTGGCCAGTTCATCATCTGGCGCGGGCGCGGCGGTCAGCGGGGCGAGCAGGCCCAGCAGTTGTTGGGCCAGGGGCGTGGCGCTGTAGTGCTGGTCGCCCGCGTCCCAAACCAGAAGATCCACCTCGCGCAGGCGCCGCAGTGCCAGTTCGAGCGCGTCGTCATGCAGGACGTGGAAGTGGCGGTTGAGTTGGTCGCGGCTCCAGCGCCCCTCGGGCAAAGCCATGAGTGTCAAAAACACCCACAGACGCAGGCGTACGGCGCTGGCAGGGCCTTGATGTATGGCGCGCAAGGCTTCCAGCAAGGGCGCTTGCGCGTCCAAATGCCACCACAAGCCGCCTTCCGCTGGCGGTTCGCCATCACGGAAATACTCGCCGAACTGCGGCGTTTCCGATTCAATCTGATATTCGAATCGCTCTGCCATGGCCCAAACAAAACAAAAGGGGCCTGCTCGCGCAGGCCCCTCGAATTATTGGCGGAGTGGACGGGACTCGAACCCGCGACCCCCGGCGTGACAGGCCGGTATTCTAACCGACTGAACTACCACTCCGCGTCGGTAACGATATTCTGGATTAACTCCAAGGCTGTCGTCAAGCCATTTTTCTAATTTTTTGGCGTCCCCTAGGGGATTCGAACCCCTGTTACAACCGTGAAAGGGTCGTGTCCTAGGCCTCTAGACGAAGGGGACTTAACTTTTCACTGACCTAAACCGCGCACTTAACTTGGTGGAGGTAAGCGGGATCGAACCGCTGACCTCTTGCATGCCATGCAAGCGCTCTCCCAGCTGAGCTATACCCCCGAAAGTGGAAGCACGCTGCTTAAGCCATGTTGAAACTATATCGCAATTTTCTAATTTACCAACTATTGCCAGTAACTTCAAAAATCACAGTCTCACACTTATAAAAGAAAAATGGCCTGCTATTTAGCAGGCCATTTAAAAGTTTTGGCGGAGTGGACGGGACTCGAACCCGCGACCCCCGGCGTGACAGGCCGGTATTCTAACCGACTGAACTACCACTCCGCGTCGGTGATAAGTTTATCAAAAACTTTTTACAGTTATTGAATGGTTTATCAAACCGTTCTAATTGTGGCGTCCCCTAGGGGATTCGAACCCCTGTTACAACCGTGAAAGGGTCGTGTCCTAGGCCTCTAGACGAAGGGGACTAAACCTTCGGGCTTGATCGACGCACTTGCTTGGTGGAGGTAAGCGGGATCGAACCGCTGACCTCTTGCATGCCATGCAAGCGCTCTCCCAGCTGAGCTATACCCCCGAAGAAAGTACGCCGTTCAAGCGAGACCGAGAGTATAGAACGGTTTTTATAGCCCTTGCAAGCGGTCAAGCAGAATTTTTCGGTCAAACAGCGCCAGCACTTGATCGATGGCCGGCGTCTGCGGGCGCCCGCAGGCTTGGACCCGGAGCGGGATCGCCAGCTGCGGCATCTTCAAACCGGTTGCGGCCAACGTGGTCTTCATGGCCGCGCCAATCGCGGGCGCTGTCCATTCGGGCAGCGCCACCAGCGCCTCGCGCAATTGCGCCAAGGCGGCCTTGGCCCCTTCGGTCAGATGCTGGGCCACGTCCGCTTCGGCCGGCTGAACCGGGCCGAAGAACATCGCCAACCAGTCCGCCAGGGCTTCCAGCGTGGTGCACCGATCCTTGAAAAGGGCGCACATGCCGGGCAAGGGAGCGTCAGGTGCCACCGTCAAGCCGCGTCGCAGCAGGCGCGGCCGCACCAGCTCGGCCAAGCGCGCATCGTCGGCGGCCTTGATGTACTGGGCATTGACCCACTCCAGCTTGGCCGGGTCCCACTGCGATGGACTCTTCGACAGGTGCTCCCCGTCGAACCAACTCACCATTTGGTCGCGGCTGAAGATCTCATCGTCGCCGTGGCTCCAGCCCAGGCGCGCCAGGTAGTTCAGCATCGCCTCGGGCAAATAGCCGGCCTCCTCGTATGCCGTCACTGACACCGCACCGCGACGCTTGGAGAGCTTCAGGCCATCGTCACCCAAGATGATGGGCAGGTGGCCGAACTGCGGCAGCGGGGCGCCCAGCGCCTCAAACAGATTGATCTGCCAGGGTGTGTTGTTGATGTGCTCATCGCCGCGAAAGACGTGGGTGATGGCCATGTCCCAATCGTCGACCACCACCGCGAAGTTGTAGGTGGGCACCCCATCCGGGCGCACCAGGATCAGATCGTCGAACTCCTTGTTGCCAATGCGGATGGGACCCTTGCAGAGGTCGTTCCAGACCACCTCGCCGTCCTGCGGGTTGGCGAAACGAATCACCGGCTTCACCCCCTCGGGAATGGCAGGCAGGGTCTTTCCCGGCGCGGGGCGCCACCGGCCGTCGTAGCCGGTCTTTTCACCGCGCGCCTTCTGACTTTCTCGCATCGCGTCCAACTCTTCTGGCGTGCAGTAACAGAGGTACGCCTTGCCCTCGGCGATCAGTTGCTGCGCCACAGCCTGATAGCGCTCCAGGCGCTGCATTTGGTAGATCGGGCCCTCGTCGTACGCCAGTCCCAGCCAGTGCATCGAGGCCAGGATCTGCTCCACCGAATCTTGGGTGGAGCGAGCCACGTCGGTGTCCTCGATCCGCAGCACGAATTGGCCACCATGATGGCGGGCATAGGCCCAGGAGAACAGCGCGGTGCGGGCGGTACCCAGGTGCAGGAAGCCGGTGGGCGACGGGGCAATACGGGTGCGGACTTGGCTCATGGTTTTCTTGTTCGTCAAACGGCGGCCAACATGGCCTTCAGGTCGTTCTGCAGATCGCGCCCATCTTCCAGGCCGACGGCGATGCGGATCAGGCCTTGGCTGATGCCAGCAGCTTGGCGCTGCTCTTCGGTCAGGCGGCCGTGCGAGGTGCTAGCCGGGTGGGTAATCGTGGTCTTGGTGTCGCCCAGGTTGGCGGTGATGGACATGAGGCGCGTGGCATCGATGCAGGCAAAGGCAGCACGGCGCTGCGCTTCAGCGCCCTGCCCTGCGGCCAGTTCAAAAGCGATCACCGCGCCACCCTGCCCGCCCATTTGGCGCAGCGCCAATTCATGTTGTGGATGGCTGGGCAGACCGGGGTAGTGCACGCGCGACACCTGGGGCTGAGCCTCCAGCCAGCGCGCGAGCTCCAGTGCCCGGGCGCACTGGGCTTGCATGCGGATCGTCAGCGTCTCCAGACCTTTCAGCACTACCCAGGCGTTGAAGGGCGAGAGTGACATGCCGGCGCTGCGCAGCACGGGAGTTAGTACCTTGTCGATCAGGGCCTTGGAGCCGCAAAGGGCCCCCGCCAGTACGCGGCCCTGCCCGTCCAGGTACTTGGTGCCGGAGTGGATGATCAGGTCGGCCCCAAACTCTGCGGGGCGTTGGAGCGCCGGCGTGGCAAAGCAGTTGTCCACAGCCAGCAGCGCGCCATGGCCATGGGCCAATTCGGCCAGCGCGGCGATGTCACAGACCTCGGTCAAGGGATTGGTGGGCGATTCAGCCAGGAGCAGCTTGGTTTCTGGCCGCAGGGCCGCACGCCATTCTTGAAGGTCAGTCTGCGAGACAAAGCTGGACGTGACGCCGAACTTGCCGAACTCGGCCTGCAGCAGCTTGATGGTGGAGCCGAACACCGAGCGCGAGCAGACCACATGGTCGCCGCTCTTGAGCAGGCCCATGAGCAAGAGCAGGATGGCCGCCATGCCCGAGCTGGTGGCGATGCAGGCCTCCGTCCCCTCCAGCGCCGCCAAGCGCCGCTCCATCATCGTGACGGTGGGGTTAGAAAAGCGGCTGTAAACAAAGCCATCTTCTTCGCCCGAAAACCGGGCAGCCGCCGTGGCGGCATTCGGATGGCAAAAGCTGCTGGTCAGAAACAGGGCTTCGCTGTTTTCACCCCAGGGCGTTGCTGGGAGTCCCTCCCGAACCGCCAGGGTGTCACGGTGCAGCCCTTCGGGCAGACCCGATTTTGGAGGGTTCATTCGCCTCGCTCCTGAAGCGCCAAACGCCCGGTGGCAGCGCCCTCTTCGTCTTCAGCTCCTTTAGGACGGAGGGCTTGCATGGCGGCAATCTGCTCCGCGCCGATGTCGCCTGTGATGTAGTGGCCGTCGAAGCAACTCGCTTCAAACCCATCCAAACCCGGACGCAGCGCGGCGACGACGCGTTTCATGGCATCGACGTCCTGATAAATCAGCGCGTCAGCGCCAATGTAGGCCCGAATCTCTTCCATGGTGCGTCCATGGGCGATCAGCTCCTTGCTGGTCGGCATGTCGATGCCATAGACGTTCGGGAACTTCACCGGTGGCGCGGCCGAGGCCATGTAGACCTTGGTAGCGCCGGCGTCACGCGCCATCTGCACAATTTCTTTCGAGGTGGTGCCGCGCACGATGGAGTCGTCCACCAGCAACACGCGGCGACCCTTGAACTCCTGGCTGATCGCGTTGAGCTTTTGGCGCACCGATTTCTTGCGCACGCCCTGCCCCGGCATGATGAAGGTGCGCCCCACGTAGCGATTCTTAACAAAGCCTTCCCGGTACGGACGCCCAATGCGATGCGCCAACTGCATAGCCGACGGTCGGCTCGACTCGGGAATGGGGATGACCACGTCGATTTCGTTGGGCGGGATGGTGGAAATCACCCGTTGGGCCAAGGTCTCCCCCATGTTCAGTCGAGCTTGGTAGACGGAGATGCCGTCCATGACGGAGTCCGGACGAGCCAGGTAGACAAACTCGAACATGCAGGGGTTGAGCGTGGGGTTGGCGGCGCACTGCTGGGTATGCAGCTGGCCCTGTGCATCGACAAAGAGCGCTTCGCCCGGTTGAATGTCACGCTCGAGCTTGAAGCCCGTACCTTCCAGCACGACCGACTCGCTCGCAACCATCCACTCGCCGTCGGCCCCTCGGCCAAAGCACAGCGGGCGAATACCGTAAGGGTCGCGAAACGCCACCAACCCATGGCCCGCAATCAAGGCAATCACGCCATAGCTGCCGCGCAGCCGGGCATGGACTGCCGAGATGGCTTTGAACACCGCCTCAGGATTCAGCGGAAGATCGCGGGCCGCCCGCTCCAACTCATGCGCCACCACGTTAATCAGCACCTCGGTATCGCTCTCGGTGTTGATGTGACGGCGGTCCAAGTCAAACAACTCTTTGCGCAAGGCAGCGGCGTTGGTTAGGTTCCCGTTGTGCACCAGGACCAGGCCGAATGGCGCATTGACATAAAAGGGCTGGGCCTCTTCTTCACTGTGAGCGTTGCCCGCAGTCGGGTATCGCACTTGACCCAGACCAATTCGACCGGGAAGGGCACGCATGTTGCGGGTGCGAAAGACATCTCGAACCATGCCTTTGGCCTTGTGCATGAAGCACTTGGTGCCCTCCATGGTGACGATCCCGGCAGCATCTTGGCCCCGGTGTTGAAGGAGCAACAGCGAGTCGTACAGCAACTGATTCACGGGTTGCTGAGAAATGGCGCCAACGATGCCGCACATGGAAAGAGTCCTTGAATAAATAACAGGTTACTGAGGGTTGAGCAGGGCCTTGAATCCCTCGGGCAGCATGGGCGCTGCCCAGTCCAGGAGGGTGTGCAGAACCGGGCGGCTCACCGAATTGGTCCAAATCGCGTGCTGCCGCAAGGGCGTAAAGCCAATGATGACGGCCAACAGGAGCAGCAGCAAGACGCCCCGCAAAACACCAAAAAGCCCACCCAATGCGCGGTCAATCCAAATCAACGGGGTCAGGTGAATCAGCAGGCGAATCAAACGGGCGACCAAGGCCCAGAGCACCAAAATGATCACGAACGCCAACACCACGGCGGCCATGCCTTTCCACTCGGCCTGTGGCATGCGAATCCACGGCAGCAGGGCCGGAGCGAGCCAGGGGGCGCCGAAGTAGGCGATCACCCACCCCGCGAGTGACATCAACTCCAGCACCAAGCCCCGCCACAACCCCACTCCGATAGATACCACGACCACCCCCAGGGCGGCCCAATCCATCGCAGTCAGGGATATCGAGGCTTCAGACATCGCCTCGGTCAAAGGGTGAGGACGGAGGCGCCCAGACCCAAGCCTTTGGCTTTAGTCGCGGTCTTCTCAGCCTCAGCCTTGTCGGCAAAAGGGCCCAGACGCACGCGAACACGCTCGCCTTCCGGTGTTTTCACCACTTGGGCATAAGTTTTCAACCCCTTGGCCTCAAGCTTGCGTCGGACCTCTTGGGCCGCATTCTTGTCGGCGTAGGCACCGACTTGCACGATGTAGCGCGCCGTCGAGGAAGCCGCGGGGTTCGGAGGCAGCGCTTTGGCCGGAACACTGGCGGGCGCGGCGTCGGGAACGGGAGCCAAAACCGAACTGGCGCCCCCTTTGGGCACTGGTGCCGAAGCGGGCGTGGTGGCCAGAGGATCCTGAGGCGTTGGGGTGTCGTCGGGCTCCGTGGCCGCCACACGAACCGCCGCTTCGGGCAAATTGGCCGACGCCACCGGCGAGGGCACGACCAAAGCCGGTGCCGTGTCTTTGCTGGGAATCACGATGGGCAAATCCATCGGCACCGGGCGCGGCTGAGTCTCGAACACGAGCGGAAACGCGATCAGGCCCAACCCGACCAAGACCGCGGCTCCGATCAAGCGATGCCGAGCGCGCTGCCGCAGCTGCTGCAACTGCTGATCATGCGCCGCGGCCCGGGCTCGTTTGCCCCTTCCCGAGGGCTCGGGAGTTGAACGACGGCGGAAGAGGGACAACCAATCCATGCAAGGGGCCCGTGGCAGGGTACAGAGTGTGGGGATCAGGCCCGACCGAGGGAGGCCAGCACCGGCCCCACGGTGTAGAAGGATCCGAAGACCAGAATTCTATCGGCGGGGTCACTCAAGGACCGGACATGGGCCACCGCGTCGACTGGATGGCTGTGTTGACTCACGCTCACCTCGCCCGGTGTCTTGAGGCTGGGCGCCAGCGCTTTCCAACGGGCTGCCAAATCGGAGGCCGTGGCGGCGCGAGGAGAGTCCAAGTTGCAGAATGCCCAATGGTCGATCCACGGCGAAATGATAGCCAGCACTTCGTCCAGAGCCTTGTCGGCCATTGCTCCAAAAACGGCTCGGGTTCGGGGCGCGAAACCCATCTGATCGAGGTTTTGCGCCAGGGCCGCGACCGCATGGGGGTTGTGGGCGACGTCTAACACCAGAGTCGGTTGGCCAGGCAGCACCTGGAAGCGACCAGCCAGTTCGACCAGGCTCAACCCCATTCGCACCGCTTGCGCGTTGATGGGCAGGGTTTCGTGCAGGGCTTCAAAAGCGGCCAGCACACCCGCAGCGTTGAGCAATTGATTGACCCCTCTCAGTGCGGGATAGGCCAACCCGGCAAACCGGCGCGAGCGACCCTCCCAGCGCCACTGCTGCCTGTCGCCGTCAAAGCGAAAGTCCCGTCCGGAAAGACGCAGATCCACACCCAGCCGGCCCGCCTCCTGGGCAATGCTGGCGGGGGGCATCGGATCGGAACATACGGCCTTGCGCCCGGGCCGAAGGACTCCAGCCTTTTCTCGCCCGATGGTGTCGCGATCGGGACCCAAATACTCCATGTGATCCAGGTCAATGCTGGTGATCACGGCGAGGTCGGCATCAATGGCATTTACCGCGTCGAGTCGTCCCCCCATTCCGACTTCCAGAATCACGAGGTCCAAGGGCTCGGCGGCCAGACGGCTCATGATGGCCAGGGTGGTGAATTCGAAATAGGTCAGGGTGAGATCGCCTCGCGCGGCCTCAACGGCAGCGAAGTGAGCCTCCAGCGAGTCGGAGCTGACCATCTCACCTTGGATGCGGCAACGCTCTTCAAAGTGAACCAAGTGCGGCTTGCTGTACAGCCCGACCCGGTAACCCGCGGCTCGGGCAATGGCGTCCAGCATGGCGCAGGTTGACCCCTTGCCATTGGTCCCTGCGACGCTGATCACCGGCGCTGTAAAGCGCAAGCCCATGCGGTCACGGACCGCCTTCACGCGATCCAAAGTCATGTCGATGGCGGTGGGGTGGAGACGCTCGCAGTGAGCAAGCCAGTCGTTCAAGTGCATGGCAGAGACAAAAAAAGGCCAGGCAAAGCCTGGCCGTTTGCGATTGGCCGCGATCGCTTACGCGACTGCATCAGCCGACTGGCGCTGCAGCATGGCCAGCGTATTGGCGACCGTAGTCCGCAAATCCCGGCGATCAACAATCAAATCAACCGCGCCCTTCTCCATCAGAAACTCGGCGCGTTGGAATCCAGGCGGCAGTTTCTCCCGCACGGTGTTTTCAATCACACGCGGGCCGGCAAAGCCAATCAGGGCTTTGGGCTCGGCAATGACGATGTCTCCGACAAACGCGAAGCTCGCCGAAACCCCGCCCATCGTCGGATCCGTCAGCACACTGATGTAGGGCAGTCGGGCGCGAGCCAACCGGGTGAGCGCCGCATTGCACTTGGCCATCTGCATCAATGACAACAGGCCTTCCTGCATGCGTGCGCCGCCGGTCGCGGTGAAGCACACGAAGGGCACCTTTTGCTCCACAGCCGCCTCAACGCCGCGCGCAAACCGTTCGCCGACCACCGACCCCATGGAGCCGCCCATGAACTCAAACTCGAAACAGGCGGCCACCAGCGGCACGCTCATCACGGCGCCACCCATGACGACCAAGGCATCCGTTTCGCCCGTGTTTTCCAGGGCCTCTTTCAGGCGCTCGGGGTATTTCTTCGAGTCCTTGAACTTCAAGGCATCAACCGGCAACACCTCTTGGCCAATTTCGTAGCGCCCTTCATTGTCCAGAAAGGCGTTCAAACGTGCGCGGGCGCCGATGCGATGGTGGTGGCTGCACTTGGGGCAGACCATTTGGTTCTGCTCCAGGTCGGCTTTGTACAAGACGGTTTCGCAGCTCGGACACTTGGTCCACAGCCCTTCCGGCACCTGGCGGCGCTCGGCCGGGTCGCTGTGCTGCATTTTGGGGGGCAGCAGTTTGTCCAACCAACTCATGACGCGACTTCCTTTAGATCGAGGGCGATGCGAATTTCCTGTAGAAATTGCTGCAACGCAAGCGGTGCATTATCGGCGCCTTCGCGCTCGATCAATTGAACCAAGGCCGAGCCGATGACCACAGCGTCCGCGACCGCTCCCACGGCCCGGGCGGAAGTGGCATCGCGTATGCCGAAACCCACGCCGATTGGAAGCCGAAGCTGCGCCCGCAGTCGGGGGAAATCCCGTGCGACGGCGTCTGCGTCCAAGTGCCCCGCCCCGGTCACGCCACGTAGCGAAACGTAATAAACATAGCCACTGGCCAACTCCGCAACTCGCGCAATACGCTCGTCGGTCGATGTGGGCGCCAACAGGAAGATAGGGTCCAGGTTCACGGCCCGCAAGCACTGCGCAAATCCCCCCGCCTCTTCGGGTGGATAGTCCACCACCAAGACCCCATCCACACCCGAATCGGCGGCGCTGGCTGCAAAGCGCTGCCAGCCCATGCGTTCAATCGGATTGGCATAGCCCATAAGAACGACAGGCGTCGTGGTGTTTTCTTGCCGAAACGTGCGAACCAAGGCCAAGACGTCTGTCAGTTTGACACCCTGCGCAACCGCCCGTTCGGCCGCGCGCTGGATCACGGGACCATCCGCCATGGGGTCGCTGAAGGGCACGCCGAGTTCAATGACATCGGCACCCCCAGCGACCAGTGCACGCATCAACGCCAAGCCCGATGCCAAACTGGGATCACCTGCCGTGATGTAGGGGATCAGCGCCTTTCGGCCCACCGAGTGGAGTTGCTCAAAACACGCCTTCAGCCTGCTCATTGCCCGCTCCCCTGGCGAATAAACGCCACGCCTTTGGCTTCTTCTCCCCGACAGGACGGGCGGCAGTAGAAAGTTGAACCCGACAGATCTGCCACCGTGCCAATGTCCTTGTCCCCACGCCCGCTGAGGTTCACCAGCAAGATCTGGCTCGCCGGCAACTGCGGCGCCAATTTGATCGCGTGGGCGAGGGCATGGCTGGACTCCAGCGCAGGGATGATCCCTTCGGTTCGGCACAAGCGGTGAAAGGCGGCCAGCGCTTCTTCATCCGTGATCCCGACGTATTCGGCCCGCCCAACATCTTTCAGATAGGCGTGCTCTGGCCCCACTCCTGGGTAGTCCAGTCCGGCGGAGATGGAATGGGTTTCAATGATTTGACCGGCCTCGTCTTGCAGCAAGTAGGTCCGGTTGCCATGTAAAACCCCTGGGGTTCCTGCACTCAAGGTCGCGGCGTGTTGGCCTGTACCCAGGCCCCTCCCCGCGGCTTCAACCCCGATCAGCCGGACGCCCTCAAAGGGGATGTAGGGGTAAAAGATTCCCATGGCGTTGGAACCTCCACCGACGGCGGCGATCACCGCATCGGGCTGACGCCCCATCATCTCGGGCATCTGTGCGATGCATTCGTCCCCAATGACGCGCTGGAAATCTCGCACCAGCATCGGATAGGGGTGCGGGCCGGCCACAGTCCCAATGATGTAAAAGGTTGAGTCAACGTGGGTGACCCAATCACGCATCGCTTCGTTCAGCGCGTCCTTCAGCGTACGGCTGCCCGATTCAACCGGCACGACTTTGGCACCGAGCAATTCCATCCGGTACACGTTCGGCGATTGACGTTTGACGTCTTCCGCCCCCATGTAAACGACACACTCGAGCCCATATCGGGCGCAAACGGTTGCTGTCGCCACCCCGTGCTGCCCCGCTCCGGTCTCCGCAATGATGCGCCGCTTGCCCATGCGGCGCGCGAGCAGCACCTGACCGATGGTGTTGTTGACCTTGTGCGCACCCGTGTGGTTCAAATCTTCCCGTTTGAGCAAGATCTGCGCACCCCCCAATTCGCTGGACAGTCGCTGTGCGTGGTAAATCGGGCTCGGGCGCCCCACAAAGTGGGCGAGTTCTTTGCGGAATTCGGACTGAAATTCAGGATCTTGGCTGTACCGGGCATAGGCCAATTCCAATTCGGCCAGGGCGTGCATCAGGGTCTCCGCTACGAATCGGCCACCGTAATAGTTCGCGCCTTCGGCCCCTGCAACCGGACCGAAATGCCCGCGCGCATCGGGCTGTTGGTAATGAATCATGGTTGAACGCTCAGCAAGTCAGGGCAGCGTCCGCCGCCCGCACCGCCGCACAAAAGCGGCGGATCTTGTCTGGGCACTTGACGCCCCGCGTTATTTCAACGCCCGAGGAAACGTCAACCGCCCAGGGTCGCACCTGGCGAATGCCATCGGCGACGTTGTCCGCATTCAACCCACCAGACAAAACGACCGGATAGGGAACGCTTGCTTCGAGCAGTGACCAATCAAACACCTTTCCGCCGCCTCCATAGCCCGACACCGGGGCATCCACCAGCAGTGCTTGGGCACCGGGGAAGCGCTGCGCGGAGTCTACCAAGCGGATGCCCGGGTGCATGGCGATCGCCCTCAAGTACGGACGCCCCCAGCGTTCACAATCGTCCGCGGACTCGTCCCCGTGAAACTGGAGCAACAAGTTGGGTATCGCCCTCAACGCCGCCTCAATTTCTTCAGGCTGAGCATTCACGAAGAGACCCACCGGAGTAACAAAAGGGGGTAGCCCCTGGACCAACGCCGTCGCCTGCTGCAAGGAAACCGCTCGCGGGCTGGGGGGGTAAAACACAAACCCCAAGGCGTCTGCGCCCGCGTGGACCGCCGCCTGGACATGCTGCGCCTCGCGCAAACCGCAGATTTTGATTCGGGTGCGTTGCATTCGACTCAGGGTAACCAATCCATCGCGGGTGTGTGTTCGGGAATCTGCAAGGAAGCGTCATACCGAGGACCCAAGAAATAGAGGCCGTCCGGTGAAAAGGTCGGGGCGCTTTGGCTGCGATCTCGGCTCGCCAACACGTCTCGGACCCAGTCGGCGGGTCGAGTCCCCGCCCCCACCGCAATCAAAGCGCCCATGAGGTTGCGCACCATGTGATGCAGAAACGCACTGGCTTCAAACTCAAAGCGCCAATACGCGCCGCGGCGGGCGATCTCGATGCGTCGCAATTGTTTTACTGGGCTAGCCGCCTGACATTCCGCCGCGCGAAAGGCGCTGAAATCATGCTCACCCACCAGATGCACGGCCGCCGCCTGCATTTCAGCCTGATTCAAAGGCCGAAACACCCAACCGACGCCCCCGGCTTCCATGGCCGGTCGAACAGCGGACTCCAGGAGTAGGTAGGCATATCGACGGGCACGTGCGTGATTGCGTGCATGGAAATCCTCCGGGGGGAAAACGCTCCATTGCACCGCCATGTCGGGCGGGAGGTATCGATTGACCCCTCGAACCCATGAAAACAGCTCGCGGTCTCGTGTGGTGTCGAAATGAACGACCTGGTTCAGCCCATGTACACCGGTATCCGTGCGTCCTGCGCAAATTGTGCGAATGGGTTCGTCCGCAAACTGAGCCAGGGCCTTTTCGAGGTGATCTTGCACCGTTTTCCCGTTGGGTTGGCTTTGCCACCCCAGGTAGTTCTGCCCCCGGTAAGAAACGCCCAAGGCAACTCTCATGACAGGCTCCAAGCGAAAACGGCGCCTCGCAAGGCGCCGTTTTCAGGTCTTTCAGTGGGGTTTAGCGCAGTGAATCCAGCAAAGCTTTGGCTTTTTCGTAGAGGGGCCCGCTGCCGACCTGGCGGATCAGCTCCTGCAACACATCGCGTGCCCCTTCGGTGTCGCCAATTTGCCGGAACTCCTCGGCCAATTCAAACTGCCGTTGCAGCGGGTCCCCGTCGTCGTCCGCCAAGTCTTGCATGGCATCGATGAGTGAATCCCCCCCCACACGGGAAGCCGTGCCGTCGTCGTGCGGACTCACCGTATCAGGTTCAGCGGGGCTCGCAGAACCCAAATCCAAGTTCCCCAAGTCAAAGGACAGTCCACCGTCTGAGGCCGTCGGCGCGGGGGCCGGCGGGGCCGCAGGACCGCCAATGTCCAGGTCCAGATCCATCCCCAGCTCCGGCAGTGCGGCCGGCTGAGCGGGGTTGCCCTGAGTCTTGTCCAAACCTGAATCGGCCGCGGATGCTGGGCCATCCAAATCCAGATCCAAGTCCATCAAACTAACCGGGCCTGCATCGGTCTCCACCACGCGATCGGCCACAGGCTCCGGCTGCGGGGTCGGGCCCAACGGCACCGTGTCGGGCGTCGCAGAGGGCCCCGTCGAGCCTTCATCCTCGAACAACTTCCGGGGGCTCCCCCCTTGCTGGTACAGCGGATTCGTGGGATCGATCGACAGGCCCATCTCCCGAGCCTTGTCCCAGTCTTCGCCTTTGCCACCGGTGGCCGCATGGAACTCCGTGGCGAGCTTTTCAAAACCCCTCACATCGCGACGCTTGGCGTAAACCTCGAGCAGCTTCAAACGAACCGCCAACCGATCGGGCTGGGCCCGGAGTGCTTCTTTCAGAATTTCTTCGGCCTGCAGATCGCGCCCATAGGCCAAGTACACATCCGCTTCGGCCACAGGGTCCACATCGCCATGGGCATCCAATTGGCTCAGTGAATACGACATGGACGAAACGGAGTTGCCACCGTCCCGCGTGTCCACTTTCTGCCCGCCGGTCACACCAAAGAAGGAATCCGGCTGCAAACGGCTTTCACCGAACAGTGTTTCGCGTGGTTCAAAGCCCTTGTTCTTGCGCGTCAAACGGTATGCGCCAAAACCGAGCAAGCCCAAAACGCCCAGCGCTCCAGCGGCGCCCAAAGGCGTGAAGAGCAGGTCCCAGAAGCTGGACGGCTTTTCATCCTGCACGGGCGGGGGGGCCATTGGTTTGGACGCCGGGGCCGATGCCACGGGCACCGCAGGCGCAGCACTCGCCGGCACCGAGGCCGGTGCTGCTGCAACCGGGGCGGAGGCGGGAGCTGAAGCTTGGGCTTTGGCCTCCTCCGCGACCTTCTTCAGGTCTTCAACATTGCGCGTCAGGGCCGCAGCCTGGGAAGCGGGCGTCGGCTCCGGGGTGGCCGTCTTGGGTGCGGCTGGTTGGGGAGCAACGACCGGCTTGCTCAGAGTCAATCGATCCCCGCTGGGGGTCGCTTTGGGCTCGGTCACGACCGCCTCCACCCCACCCTTCGCAGCTCGCTCGGGCGCCTTCGGCAACTTGGGCGCCGCGGATGCAAGGCCTTGGCGCGCCGCCTCAAAATTGGAGGAGTGCGCCTGGATCAGCTTGCGGGCCTCAGCCTTGTCAACCGCCAACGCTGCCTCGCGTGACGGCAGTTTGAGCTTGGCACCCGCGCGCAACAGATTCATGTTGTCGCCCATGAAGGCGTCAGGGTTCTGACGGTAGAGCGCCACCAACATCTGGTCCAGCGAAACCCCCGGCATGCCATGACGCCCCGCCATGCGCGACAGCGAGTCCCCCGCTCGAACCGTCGTCAGGCCCCCTTCCGTCGTGGGTGCCAAAGCCACGGGCACCGATGCATTGGGCTTGTCGCCGCGACTGGATTTGGGCTCGCGACTCTCAGTCACCGGCTTCGGAGGCACCACAGGCGCCGGGGCGGAAACAACCGGCGGGGTTTGCGGTTCGGCGGGCTTGGCGTGACTGGGTGGGTCCAACAGCAGCGTAAATTCACGTGTCAATCGACCTGACGACCACCGAACGTCGAGCACCACGTCCAAAAAGGGCTCTTGCACAGCACGGTCGCTGGTGATGCGCAACACAGGGCGCCCATCCGCACGGCGACTCAGTTGCACTTGGGCCCCAGTCAACACCGAGTTGTATTCCAGACCGCTGCTACGGTAGACGTCCGGAGGCGCCACTTTGACTTGCAGACTGGAGGCCTCTTCCGCGCTCAGCGACGTGAGTTCAATCTCCGCCTTGAGCGTTTCGCCCAGCGCGGACTGCACGCTCAAGCGGCCCATGCCCAAGGCGTAGGCACTGGTGCTGAGGGCGCACATCGCAGCCAAAGCCACGTGGCGGAGATCAAAGCGCGAACGCGCAGAAGAATTGAGCGGATTCAAGGCAACTCCCACCGCCTTGGGCGTTTCCACCCAAGCACGAGAACATTCAAGTGCGGCAAGCATATCCGCAGCACAGCGAAGAACGAACTTTCAAAGCGCCAGAACCACCCCGTAGATCCCCGGGGGACTTGGCGGCGTGTCGTGAGAGGACAACGCACACCAACACTCCGATACGCTTTGTCGAACTCAGTGTTCGATCAAGATACGCAACATGCGGCGCAGGGGCTCCGCAGCGCCCCAGAGCAATTGATCGCCAATGGTGAACGCGCCGAGATATTCCGGCCCCATCGCCAATTTGCGCAGACGACCAACCGGAATGGTCAGCGTACCAGTAACAGCCACGGGGGTCAGTTCTCGAATACTGGCATCGCGGGTATTCGGAATCACTTTCACCCAAGCGTTATCGGCGGCAATCATGCCCTCGATCTCATCCAGCGGAACGTCTTTCTTCAGTTTGAAGGTGAGTGCTTGAGAATGGCAACGCATGGCCCCGATGCGCACGCAAAAGCCGTCCACCGGGATGGCTTGGGTCGACCCCAGGATTTTGTTGGTTTCGGCCATGCCCTTCCACTCTTCCTTGGACATGCCGTTGCCCAGATCCTTGTCGATCCAAGGAATGAGCGAGCCCCCCAAGGGCACACCGAAGTGCTGGGTCTCGATCGCACTGAGGCTGCGCTGCTTTTCCACGATCTTGCGATCGATCTCCAGGATGGCGCTCTTGGGGTCATCCAGCAGCGCTCGGACCTCGGCATTCAGCGTGCCGTACTGGGTCAGCAGTTCGCGCATGTGCTGGGCACCGCCACCGCTGGCGGCCTGATAAGTCTGGGTGCTCATCCATTCCACCAGGCCGGCCTTGTAGAGCGCGCCGACACCCATCAGCATGCAGCTCACCGTGCAGTTGCCGCCAATCCAATTGCGCCCCCCCTGGCTCAGGGCCTGATCGATGACGGGGCGATTCACCGGGTCCAGGATGATGACGGCGTCATCGGCCATGCGCAGCGTGGATGCGGCGTCAATCCAGTGGCCCTGCCAACCCGCGGCACGCAGCTTGGGGTAGACGTCGCTGGTGTAGTCCCCCCCTTGGCAACTGATCACCACCTCGCAGCGCTTCAGCTGCTCGATGTCGTGGGCGTCGGCCAAACGCGTTTCGTTCTTGGCTTGGCGGGGCGCCGCGCCTCCCGCGTTGCTGGTGCTGAAGAAGAACGGTTCGATGAACTCGAAATCGCCCTCCGCCTGCATCCGCTCCATCAGCACCGAGCCGACCATGCCCCGCCAGCCAACCAGGCCGACCAGGGGGTTCTTGGAAACTGCCATTGTGTTCACCTTGCCACAGGACCCTGGGTTTCCCGGCTCGCTCGCCGGGTCCCTGGGGTGGCGCAGCGAACCGAGAGCCTTCAGCTCTTGGTAATCGGGGTGGTTTTAATCGCGGCCACAACCGCATCACCCATCTCACGGGTGCCGACGCGCGCTGTGCCCTCGCTCCAGATGTCTCCCGTCCGCAAACCCTGGGCCAGCACCGATTGGACCGCCGCTTCAATGCGGTCGGCCTGCTGGGGCTGGTTGAGGGTGTAGCGGAGCATCATGGCAGCGCTCAAGATGGTAGCAAGCGGATTGGCCACCCCCTTGCCCGCGATGTCCGGCGCACTGCCGTGGCTGGGCTCATAGAGCCCCTTGCCGTGCCGGTCGAGCGAGGCGGAGGGCAGCATGCCGATCGAGCCCGTCAGCATGGCGGCCTCGTCGCTGAGGATGTCGCCAAACAAATTGCCCGTGACGATGACGTCAAAGGCTTTGGGCGCCTTGACCAACTGCATCGCCGCGTTGTCCACGTACATGTGGTCGAGCTGCACATCAGCGTACTGCTGGTGCACCTCGGTGACCACGTCCTTCCACAGTTGCGAGGTTTCCAGCACGTTGGCTTTGTCGACGCTGGTGACCTTGCCGCGCCGCTTGCGGGCGGCCTGGAAGGCCAGGTGGGCGATGCGCTCAATCTCCGGGCGTGAGTAGCGCATGGTGTCAAAGGCTTCCTCCGCACCGGGAAAGTGGCCATCCACCGCGGTACGTCGCCCTCTTGGGGTACCAAAGTAAATGTCACCCGTCAGCTCGCGCAGGATGAGGATGTCCAGCCCCGAAACCAGTTCCGGCTTCAGGCTACTGGCATGCGTCAGCTGCTCGTAGCACAGGGCCGGTCGAAAGTTCGCAAAGAGCCCCAGGTTCTTGCGCAGTCCAAGAATCGCTTGTTCGGGGCGCAGAGCGCGTTCCAGCTTGTCGTACTTCCAATCGCCCACTGCCCCAAAGAGCACGGCATCCGCTTTCTTCGCAAGATTCAGGGTCAACTCCGGCAGCGGATGCCCATGCGCTTCATAAGCGGCACCGCCAACGGGCGCATGCTCCAGGTGAAGGTCCAGATCCAGCGCACGCAAGACTTTGACCGCTTCGGCCATGATCTCCGGGCCAATACCATCCCCCGGAAGCACGGCAATTAACCGCGAATTCATTGCGTCAATTCCTTTTTCAGCCACGGTTTCTCTGAGTGCCGTCGGGTTTGAAACGCTTCAATTTCGGCCGCATGTTCAAGGGTCAGGCCGATCTCGTCCAAACCATGGAGCAAACAGTGTTTGCGAAAAGGCTCCACGTCAAAAGCGTGTTGGTTGCCATCGGGCGTCGCGACCAGTTGACGCTCGAGGTCCACGGTCAATTCGTAACCTGGCGTTGAAAGCACCGCCGCAAACAGCCCATCGATCACGGGGCTGGGGAGCACCACGGGCAACAAGCCATTCTTGAAGCAATTGTTGAAGAAGATGTCGGCAAAGCTGGGGGCAATAACGGCACGAATCCCAAACTGCTGAATGGCCCAGGGCGCGTGTTCTCGGCTCGAACCACAACCGAAATTCGCGCGAGCCAGCAAGATGGAGGCACCGGCGTAGCGGCGTTGATTCAGGACGAAGTCCGGATTGAGTCGGCGCGAAGCGGGGTCTTGCCCCGGCTCCCCTCGGTCCAAGTAACGCCATTCATCGAACAGATTCGGGCCAAACCCCGTGCGCAGAATCGATTTCAGAAACTGCTTGGGGATGATGGCGTCGGTATCGACGTTCGCTCGGTCCAGCGGAACCACCAACCCCTGGTGCTGGGTAAATGCTTGCATGCATGCTCCATGCCCAGGGGATCCCCGGGGCTTACTTCTTCTTCGCCGCGTCTTCGATCTTTTCACCCGCCTTTTGCATGTCCTGCCCGAAACCCCTGACGGTGTTACAGGCACTCAGAACAAAACAAGCGGCGACCAAAACAACCAAACGCTTCATGACACACCTCGGCAAAGCAACGGGAGCTCGAATCATGCCGCAACCCCCGTGATTGCCCCCGCCTCAAACCAATTGCCGGACGTCGACGAATCGGCCTTTCATGGCCGCCGCAGCCGCCATGGCCGGGCTGACCAAATGGGTCCGCCCGCCAGCGCCTTGCCGACCTTCGAAATTTCGATTGCTGGTGGAGGCACACCGTTCACCCGGCTCCAATCGATCGGCATTCATGGCCAAACACATGGAGCACCCCGGTTCGCGCCACTCAAACCCCGCCGTTTTGAACACTTGATCCAGGCCTTCGGCCTCTGCTTGGGCCTTGACCAGTCCGGATCCAGGGACCACCAAGGCCAACTTGATGCCCTGGGCCACCCGCCCCCCCGTCCGCCTCACCACGTTGGCGGCTTCACGCAGATCTTCAATGCGACTGTTGGTACAGGAGCCAATAAAAACCTTGTCAACGGCGATCGAATCCAAGCGCTGATGGGGTTGGAGCCCCATGTACTGCAAAGCCCGCGCTTGCGCTTCGCGCGCAACCGCATCGCTCGCCCGTGCGGGCTCAGGGGTCGACGCGTCAATCGGCAGCACCATTTCGGGTGATGTGCCCCAACTCACCTGCGGCGCAATCTGTGCGCCCTCCAACTCCACCACCACATCAAAGTGCGCACCCGGGTCACTCCGCAACGTACGCCAATACGACACCGCGGCGTCCCAGTCAGCGCCCTCAGGGCTCAATGGCCGTCCCTGGAGATAGTGAAGGGTCGTGTCATCCACGGCCACCAAGCCGGCGCGCGCACCGGCTTCGATGGCCATGTTGCATACCGTCATCCGGCCTTCCATCGACAACGCCTCAATGGCCTCGCCGGCGAACTCAATCGTGAAGCCGGTGCCGCCCGCCGTTCCGATGCGGCCGATGATCGCGAGCACCAAGTCTTTTGCGCTCACCCCCGCTTGAAGCCGCCCGTTCACGCGAACCAGCATGTTCTTGGCCTTTTTGGCCACCAGCGTTTGCGTGGCCAGCACATGCTCGACCTCGCTGGTGCCAATCCCATGGGCCAAGGCCGCGAACGCGCCGTGCGTCGACGTATGGCTGTCGCCGCAAACGACCGTCATCCCTGGCAATGTGGCCCCTTGCTCTGGGCCGATGACATGCACGATGCCTTGCCGGCGATCGTTCATCTTGAATTGACGGATGCCGTATCGATCGCAGTTGGCGTCCAAGGTTT
The DNA here is from genome assembly GCF_016093295.1 of Inhella gelatinilytica. Lineage (GTDB taxonomy): Bacteria > Pseudomonadota > Gammaproteobacteria > Burkholderiales > Burkholderiaceae_C > Inhella > Inhella gelatinilytica. The sequence continues at coordinate 328,653 of NZ_JAEDAL010000003.1, forward strand.
CGACCTGCAACCGGCTGATGGGGTCCGCAATGCCGGCCGAGCGATCCGTCGTCGGGACGTTGTGATCACTAACGGCCAAGTTGGCCGCCAGGCGAAAGACCTTGCGGCCGGCCAAGCTCAGGCCTTCAAACGCCTGCGGGCTGGTGACCTCATGAACGAGGTGGCGGTCAATGTAGAGAAGTGCGGTGCCGTCAGGCTCGGTACGCACCACATGTTCGGCCCACAGCTTGTCGTAAAGGGTTTGAGGCATGGTTAGTCAATCAAGAGAATTCAGCGCGTGCGGCCGCCAGGGCCGCCTCCGCCGCCGACGCCGCCTGCGGGGGGCACAGGGCCTCTACAAAGCGTTGCACCACGGCGGGGAGGGTGTCCTGCTTCGGTGTGGCGACCCGATACTCCCGGACCGCCCAGGGTTCGGCCAGCTTCAGGCACTCCACCTCGAAGAGCTGCGCAAAGCGTTCTGCCGGGCCTTTCGGGAGCACGGCCACCCCAAGTCCCGCTTCCACCAACTGGGCGATGGCGTCAAAACCCCGCACCTGCAATCGTGCGCGCAAGGTCTTGCCGCGTGAGGCGGCCTGTTCACGCATCAAGTCCTGTGCGGCAGCGCCGGCGTGCAGGCCGATGAGATCGTGATCCAGCAAGTCATCAAATTTCACCGCTTTCAAACTGGCCAGTGCGTGGCCCTTGGGTACCAACACCGCCAATCGCGACAGGCGATAGATCTGATGCTGAACGCGGTTATCCAAGACCGGCGGCGTAAAGATGCCGACGTCCGCCCGCCCCTCGGCAACGGCGGCTTGCACTTCCGAACTGGTCAAATCCTCCAAGCTGATGCGGATTTGCGGGTGCCGGTTGGAAAAATTCGCCAAATCGGCTGGCAGGCATTCGGCGATGGCCCCGCCATTGGCCACGATGCGCAGATGGCCTTTGATGCCGCGGGCGAACTCCACCACTTCGGACTCCATCGCGTGCAGGCTGGCCTGCAGCGTCCGAATGTGGCGAACCAGGGCACGGCCGGCTTCCGTGGGCTCTACGCCACGGGCGCGACGCTCAAACAGCTTGACTCCCAGCCGCGTCTCCAAGTCAGCCAGGCGTTTACTGGCTGCGGCCAGCGCAAGATGCTCAGCTTTGGCGCCCGCGGTGATCGAGCGCGTGCGCTCAATGGCCAACACGAGATGGAGGGTGGTGAGATCGAGGCGCATGGTTTGACTCTAGCTTTCGTGAAGTGATGAAGCTTTGGCAAAAAGCCAGCCTTAAATATCCCACAGACGAAGGCTTAAGCCAAGCCAAACGCGTTTGCACCGCGGGCAAGCCAGCCCCTCATCGGGGATTGCTCCCGGAGCCGGTCGCGAATCCACCCTGTACCCTGTCACCAATGCGGTTTTTCGAACGCCAACACCGACAAATCCTTGGGGGCGCTCTGGCTTTGCTGGGGTTGGGGAGCGCGTGGGCGGCTGAACCCCTGACGCTCAAGACCCTGCAGGTGTGCGACGACGCGGCCGAGTGGCCGCCGTTTACCTATTTCGCTCGCGACGCCAGTGGCAAGCCGCGGCCGGAAGTGATGGGCTATTCCGTCGACGTGCTGCGCGCGATCCTGCAAACCGCGGGCATTCAGTTGCAAGTTCAGTTGCTACCGTGGGTGCGCTGCCTGCGGGAGGTGGAAAGCGGCGGCCAATTCCTGTTGGCGGTGAACGCCAGTGCCAGCCCCGAGCGGCAGCAGCGGTTTTGGATGACGCAGCCCTATTACGACATCACCCCCACTTATTTTTTCTCCCGCAAAACGTTCCCCAACGGGGTCAGCATTCGCTCCGCGGCCGACTTGCGCCGGTATCACGTATGCGGCGTGCATGGTTACAACTACAGCTTCTATGGCCTGACCGACGCGGAAGTGGACCGCGGAGCGCTGGATTTCCGGCGCGTCATTGCCAAGCTGCATGCTCGCCGCTGCGAGATTGGGCTGCAGGAACTGGAGGCCGTGGCGGGCCTGAAAAAGATCGGCCCAGACGTGCTGGCAGACCCCGACTTGGGTTGGGCCGAAGTGCCCGGCCTGCCCAAGGGGGAATTTCACATGCTGGTGACGCGCCAGCACCCGCAGGGTGAGGCCCTGTACCAGTTTCTGAACCAGGGCATCAAGACGCTGCGCGACAGCGGCAAACTGCAGGAACTTCGGCGCCGTTACTTGCCCTGATGGGGTCGGGCGCCAGGGCTTTCGGCCTTCACGCGTTCAGTGCGGCGATCACTTCCGGGGGCGCCTGCACCAACTCAATGAGCACCCCTTCTCCGCTCACGGGAAATTGCTCGTTGCCCTTGGGATGAACAAAACAAATGTCATGGCCCGCCGCCCCTTTGCGGATGCCGCCAGGCGCAAACCGCAACCCTTGCGCTTCGAGCCACTGCACGGCCGCAGGCAGGTCATCGACCCACAAGCCAACGTGGTTCAGCGGCGTGGCATGGACCGCGGGCTTTTTCTCCGGGTCTAGCGGTTGCATGAGGTCGATCTCGACGGCGAGAGCGCCCTGCCCCAGGCTCAAAATGTCTTCATCGACGTTCTCGCGCTCGCTCTGGAACGTCCCGGTGACGGGCACCCCAAGCAGGTCCACCCAGAGATGCTTGAGCTTGGCTTTGTCCAGGCCGCCGATGGCAATCTGCTGCAGACCGAGAATTTTGAAAGGTCGCATGCTCAGGCCTTCTTTTCAAAGCGAAGAATGGGTTGGTCCACGCTCAGGCTCTCACCCGGCTTGGCCAGCACTTCGGCAATGGCGACGTCCTGGGCGGCAAAGAGGATGTTCTCCATCTTCATGGCCTCGATCACAGCCAGGCGTTCGCCAGCCTGCACCTTCTGCCCCACCCCGGCTGCCAGTTGCACCAGGAGACCCGGCATGGGTGAGAGCAGGAAGGCGGAGGTGTCGGGCGGCGCCTTGTAGGGCATCAGCGCCTGCAATTCGGCGTGACGCTCGCGCAGCACGGTGATCTCGACTTGGCGGCCGTTGTGTTGCAGGCGGTAGGCCAAGGGGTTCTTGGCGGTGCCGCGCTCCACCTGAGCGGTGAAGGGCAAGCCGTTGACGGTGCCTTCCAGGCGCACATCAATCAAGCGCGAATGGCATTCGATGTCGTAGACCTTGCCTTCCACCTCGCAGCGGGCACAGCCTGCTCGCCCAGCGACTTCGGTGACCCGAACTTTTTGACGCAGCTGATTGCCTTCGCCCAAGTGAGTCACGGCAATGACCTTGTTGTCGAGCCCCACCTCATGCCCCGGCAGCTGCCCGCTGATCCCGACCGCGCGTTCGCGGGTCTTGCGCCGCACAAAGGCAGCCAGGGCGACCAGGAAATCGGCATCGTCGTGCGCAACGGACTCTGCGGTAAACCCATTTGGCCAGTTGCGGGCGATGAAGCCGGTGTCAAAAGCACCGCTCCGGAAATCCGGATGCGCCAGCAGCGCGGCCTGGAAGGGGATGTTGCTGGCGATGCCCCGGATCACAAACCCGTTCAGCGCTTCGCGCATGCGCTCGATGGCATCGGCCCGGTCGCGCCCGTGCACGATGAGCTTGGCGATCATCGAGTCGTAGTGCATGGGAATCTCGCCCCCCTCGAACACGCCCGTGTCCACCCGCACGCCCAGACCCAGGCTGGGTTCGCCTTGCGTCAGGTCTGTGGCAGGCGGCTGGTAGCGCACCAGGCGGCCAGTGGAGGGCAAGAAGTTGCGGAAGGGGTCTTCCGCATTGATGCGGCACTCCATCGCCCACCCCTCGCGCTTGAGCTCGTGCTGCTGCATCGTCAAGCGCTCGCCCGCAGCAATACGCAGCATCCACTCCACCAGGTCCAGACCGGTGATGCATTCGGTCACCGGGTGCTCGACCTGCAACCGGGTGTTCATCTCCAGAAAGTAAAAGCCTTGGTCCTTGCCGACCACGAACTCCACCGTGCCGGCGCTCTGGTAGCCCACCGCCTTGGCCAGGGCCACGGCCTGCTCGCCCATGGCCTTGCGCGTGGCTTCGCTGATGAAGGGCGACGGGGCCTCCTCAATGACCTTTTGATGGCGGCGCTGAATCGAGCATTCGCGCTCCCACAGGTAGAGCGTATTGCCCGCAGCGTCGGCCAGCACCTGAATTTCAATGTGGCGCGGCTGCTCGATGAATTTCTCCATGAACACGCGGTCGTCGCCAAAGCTGTTTTTGGCTTCGTTGCGGCAGCTGACAAAGCCCTCGGCACATTCCTTGTCGTTCTGCGCCACGCGCAGGCCCTTGCCACCCCCGCCCGCGCTGGCCTTGATCATCACGGGGTAGCCGATGCGCTGCGCAATCGCCACCGCTTCTTCAGGGGTCTGAATCGGTTCGTTATGCCCCGGAATGGTGCTCACCCCAGCCTGCATGGCCAGGCGCTTGGAGGCAATCTTGTCGCCCATGGCCGCGATGGCACCGTGCTTGGGGCCGATAAAGACCAGGCCCTCTTCCTCGACCCGGCGCGCGAACTCCTCGTTTTCCGAGAGGAAGCCGTAGCCCGGGTGAATGGCCTGGGCACCGGTTTGCTTGGCAGCGGCAATGATGGCGTCGGCCTGCAGGTAGGAGGCGCGGCTGGGCGCCGGGCCGATGCATACGGCTTCGTCGGCCAGTTCCACATGGCGGGCGCGGGCGTCGGCCTCGGAGTAGACGGCCACGGTCTTTACACCCAGGCGCTGGGCGGTCTTAATCACCCGGCAGGCGATCTCGCCGCGATTCGCAATCAATATCTTCTTGAACACCGATTTCTCCTGTGTACGCACGCGGCGCACCGTTTGCGCACCTTGACGGCGCTTGGCTTGTCCACTCAGCGCTTACGCGCCGTCAATCGTTCGACCCAATCCACTTCGGCAGGCGCCAGTCGCACCTCGATCCAACGCCGCAGCGCCTCGCTCAGGCCCCGCTCCAAGGGACGCTGGGTACTCACCACAACCACCACCCGCCCGCTCGGCAAGACCGCCGCCTCCACGCCCGCAATCGCGGGGCTCAGGGCACGCAATTCGGCCTCAAGCCGCTGGCGCAGCTCCGGCGTCAGCTGGGCCGCTGCGGGTGCGGACGCAGCCGCCGAAGCGGCCGAGGCCGCCGAAGCGGCCGAGGCCGCCGCCTCCAGCGGCTGAACCCGCCGCTCCAGTTCCTGAACCCGGCTGGAGAGCAGTCGGGACATCTCTTCATTGAACTCCCGGCGCAACTGGCCCAGGTCCGGCAGTTCGTCGCCCGCCCGACGCACCAGCACATGCGTGCCCGGCACGCCCGCCGCTGCCGTGGCCGTAGGGGCCAGCTTGAGCAAGCGCTCCTCCGCCTCTTTGCCCACGACGGTCAGCACGACACGCCGATGCGCCGGATCGATCTGGGCGTTGAACACCGCCGCACCGCTCGCACTTTCCATGGCCCGGATGGCCTCGCGCGCGGCGCGCTGAAACAACTCTCCCTGCACCAGTCGGTAGCCCAACCAGACGCTGGGGCCCAGCACGGCCACGAGGATGAGGCCGATGATCCAGCGGTGGCGGGTCCGGGTCGCGGCTTCGATCTGGCCCAGCGGCTGGAGCTTCAGCAGCCGGGCCACAGCGAGGGTGGCGGCCGCGATGAAGACGCCGTTGATGACAAACAGATAGAGCGCCCCGCCAGCCAGGTCCCAGCGCCGTGTAGCGATGCCGAAGCCCACCGTGCACAGCGGCGGCATCAGTGCCGTGGCGATGGCCACACCAGGCACGATGTTGCTGAAGTTGCGCCGCGTGGCGGCCACCATGCCCGCGGCCCCGCCAAAGGCCGCGATCAGCACGTCCCAGAGCGTCGGCTGCGTTCGTGCCAGCAACTCGCTGCCGGGCTGATCCAGCGGGCTGACCAGGAAGTACAGGGTCGAGGTGCAGAGACTGAGCAGCACGAAGACGCCGAGCCGGCTCGCCGCCAGGCGGATCAGGCCGAGATCGGCCACCGCCGCGGCGTAGCCCATGCCCACAATCGGCCCCATCAGGGGCGAGATCAGCATGGCGCCGATGATGACGGCGGTGCTGTTGACGTTCAGGCCCACCGAGGCGATCAGGATGGCGAACATGAGCACCCAGAGGTTGGTGCCCTTGACGCGGGAGCCACTGCGCATGGCTTCGTCAATGTCCTCCGGATCGGCCTGATCGGGCCGGAGGTCAAACCAGTGACCCAGTCGCTTGACCATGAGCGAGCCTCAGAGCGGAATGTTGCCGTGCTTGCGCCACGGGTTCTCGAGCTTCTTGTCCTTGAGCATCTTGAGCGAACGACAAATGCGCTGGCGGGTTTCGTGGGGTTGGATCACGTCGTCGATGTAGCCGCGCTCGGCCGCCACAAAGGGGTTGGCGAAGCGGGCCTTGTACTCGGCTTCGCGGGCCGCCAGCTTTTCCGGATCGCCCTTGTCCTCGCGGAAGATGATCTCCACTGCGCCCTTGGCGCCCATCACCGCAATCTCGGCATTGGGCCAGGCGAAGTTGACGTCGCCGCGCAGATGCTTGGAGGCCATCACGTCATAGGCGCCGCCATAGGCCTTGCGGGTGATCACGGTGATCTTGGGCACCGTGCACTCCGCGTAGGCGTATAGCAACTTGGCGCCATGCTTGATGATGCCGCCGTACTCTTGGGAAGTGCCCGGCATGAAACCCGGCACATCGACGAAGGTCACCACGGGAATGTGGAAGGCGTCGCAGAAGCGCACAAAGCGTGCGGCCTTGATGCTGCTCTTGATGTCCAAACAGCCGGCCAAAACCAAGGGCTGGTTGGCCACGATGCCGACCGTGCCGCCTTCCATGCGCGCAAAGCCGGTGACGATGTTCTTGGCGTACTCCGGCTGCAATTCAAAGAAGTCGCCATCGTCCACCACCTTGGTGATCAGCTCCTTGATGTCGTAGGGCTGATTGGGGTTCGCCGGCACCAGGGTATCCAGCGAGTCGTCGCGACGCCCGGCCGGGTCGCCACTGGGGCGAACGGGGGGCTTCTCGCGGTTGGAGAGCGGCAGGTAATTGAAGAATCGGCGCAGCATCAAGAGCGCCTCGACGTCATTCTCAAAGGCCAAATCCGCCACCCCGCTCTTGCTGGTGTGGGTGCTGGCGCCGCCCAGTTCCTCAGCGGTGACTTCTTCATGCGTCACCGTCTTCACCACCTCGGGGCCGGTGACAAACATGTAAGAGCTGTCCTTCACCATGAAGATGAAGTCGGTGATGGCCGGGCTATAGACCGCGCCGCCCGCGCTGGGGCCCATGATCAGGCTGATCTGCGGGATCACGCCCGAGGCCATCACATTGCGCTGAAACACCTCGGCGTAGCCACCGAGCGAGGCCACCCCTTCTTGGATGCGGGCGCCGCCCGAATCGTTCAAGCCGATGACAGGCGCGCCCACCTTCATCGCTTGGTCCATGACCTTGCAGATCTTCTCGGCATGGGCTTCAGACAAAGCGCCGCCAAACACCGTGAAGTCCTGGCTGTAGGCAAACGCGAGGCGGCCGTTGATGGTGCCGTAGCCCGTGACCACGCCGTCACCCGGGATGTGGTTCGCGTCCATGCCGAAGTCCACGCAGCGGTGCTGCACGAACATGTCTCACTCCTCGAAGGAGCCTTCATCGAACAGCAACTCCAAGCGCTCGCGGGCCGTCAGCTTGCCCTTCTTGTGTTGCGCAGCAATGCGTTTTTCACCCCCGCCCAGGCGCGCTGCAGCACGCTTGGACTCCAGCAACTTCTGGATGTCATCCATGGGTCTTCACTCCTAAAAATTCATTCAGCAGCGTACGCGCTGCGGTGGAGGCGGCCAGACGACCGGCGTGCACCTCGTCCTTCAACTGGGGCCATTGGGCCGCTACCGCCGGATGCGTGGCAAAGGCCTGGTGCAAGCCTTCTTCAATGCGTTCCTGCAGCCACTCCAAATCTTGGGCATGGCGCCGTGCGTCGAACTGTCCAGCTTGGCCTTGCTGCGTTTTGTGGCGATGCACCGCCGCCCAGAACTCAGCCACGCCCTCGCCGCTCACCGCGCTGCCTTGCAGCACCTCGGGCAACCCCTGTGCGCCATGGGCCTGGTTGTGCAGGCGTAAAGAGGAGACGATTTGCGCCCGCGCCCGCATCGCGGCCTTCGGGTCCAGGTCAGCCTTGTTGATGAAGATCAGGTCGGCCAGCTCCATCACGCCCTTCTTCAGCGCCTGCAGGTCGTCGCCGGCGTTGGGCAGTTGCAGGAGCGCGAAGCAATCGGTCATACCGGCCACCGCCACTTCGCTCTGGCCCACACCGACGGTTTCGACCAGCACCACATCAAAGCCCGCAGCCTCACACAGGCGCATCACCTCGCGCGTGTGGGACGCCACGCCCCCCAGGGTGCCACGGCTGGGGCTGGGGCGGATGAAGGCATTCGGCTCGATGGCGAGCTTTTCCATGCGCGTCTTATCGCCCAGGATGGAGCCGCCGGAGACGGAGCTGCTCGGGTCCACCGCCAGCACGGCCACCTTGAGGCCTTGGCCGACCAGGTGCAGGCCCAAGCTTTCCACAAAACTGCTCTTGCCCACCCCCGGCACGCCGGAGAGGCCCACGCGCACCGCGCCGCCGCTGAAGGGCAAGGCCGCGGTCAGCAGCGCATCGGCCTGGGCGCGATGCTCTGGCCGCGAGGACTCCAGCAAGGTGATGGCCTTGGCCAAGGCACGGCGGCGCTGAGCCGGCTGCCCTTCGCGCAAGGCTTGAAGGCTCAGATTCACGCAGCGACCGCGGCGCGGATGTTCTTCAGCACGTCCCGAGCGGCGTCGGGAATCGCCGTGCCGGGACCATAGATCCCCTTGACGCCTTGGGCGTAGAGGAATTCGTAGTCCTGCGCCGGGATCACGCCGCCGACGAAAACGATGATGTCCTCGCCACCCTGCTCCTTCAGCGCCTGCACGATGGCGGGCACCAGGGTTTTATGACCGGCGGCGAGCGTCGAGACGCCGACCGCGTGCACATCGTTCTCGATGGCCTGGCGGGCGCATTCTTCAGGCGTTTGGAACAGGGCACCGATGTCCACGTCGAAACCCAGGTCAGCAAACGCTGAGGCCACCACCTTGGCGCCGCGGTCGTGCCCGTCCTGGCCGAGCTTGGCGATCATCACGCGCGGGCGGCGGCCCTGATCCGTCTCGAACGCGGCCACGTCTGCGGTGAGCTTCGTCCACTCTTCGGGCGCGGTATAGGCGCCGGCATAGACGCCGCTGACCTTGTGCGTGTCCGCACGGTGGCGGCCCCACACCGACTCCAGCGCATCGCTGACCTCACCCACGGTGCAACGCACCCGCATGGCCTGAATGCTCAAAGCCAGCAAATTTCCCTCGCCGCTCTTGGCGGCCACGGTCAGGGCCTCAAGCGCCGACTGCACGGCCGCCGCGTTGCGGCTGGCCTTGATCTGCCCCAGGCGGGCGACTTGGGCCTCGCGCACTTTGACGTTGTCGATCTCCAAGATCTCGACTGGGTCTTCCTTGGCCAGCTTGTATTTGTTGACGCCGACGATCACATCGGCACCGGAGTCGATGCGCGCCTGCTTTTGCGCGGCGCTGGCCTCGATCTGCAGTTTGGCCCAGCCGCTGTTGACGGCCTGGGTCATGCCGCCCTGGCGCTCCACTTCCTCGATCAGCTCCCAGGCCTTGTCGGCCAGGTCCTGGGTCAGCTTTTCCATCATGTAGCTGCCGGCCCAGGGGTCGACCACCTTGGTGATCTGGGTTTCTTCTTGCAGGATCAGCTGGGTATTGCGCGCAATGCGGGCCGAGAACTCAGTCGGCAGGGCGATCGCCTCGTCAAAGCTGTTGGTGTGCAGGCTCTGCGTGCCACCGAACACCGCGGCCATGGCTTCAATCGCGGTGCGCACCACGTTGTTGTACGGGTCCTGCGCGGTCAGGCTCCAGCCCGAGGTCTGGCAGTGGGTGCGCAACATCAGGCTCTTGGGGTCCTGGGCACCGAAGTCCTTCATGATCCGGCACCACAACAGGCGTGCGGCGCGCAGCTTGGCCACTTCCAGATAGAAGTTCATGCCGATGGCGAAGAAAAAGCTCAGGCGCGGCGCGAAGGCATCGACCTGCAGGCCGCGCTTCACCGCTGTGCGCACGTATTCCATGCCATCGGCCAGGGTGAAGGCCAGCTCGATCGCCTGGTTGGCGCCGGCTTCCTGCATGTGATAGCCGGAGATCGAGATGCTGTTGAACCTCGGCATCTCGGCGGCCGTGTGGGCCATGATGTCCGCAATGATCCGCATCGAGGGCTCGGGCGGATAGATGTAGGTGTTGCGGACCATGAACTCCTTGAGGATGTCGTTCTGAATGGTCCCCGACAGCTTTTCGGGCGGCACGCCCTGCTCCTCCGCCGCCACCACGTAAGACGCCAGAACGGGCAACACCGCGCCATTCATGGTCATGCTCACCGAAACCTTGTCAAGCGGAATGCCGTCAAACAAGATCTTCATGTCCTCGACCGAGTCAATGGCCACGCCGGCCTTGCCCACATCGCCCACGACTCGAGGGTGGTCGCTGTCGTAACCGCGGTGGGTGGCCAGATCGAAGGCCACCGACACGCCCTGCCCACCCGCCGCCAGCGCCTTGCGGTAGAAGGCATTGCTCTCTTCGGCCGTGGAAAAACCGGCGTACTGGCGGATGGTCCAGGGCCGCACCGCGTACATCGTGGCCTGCGGCCCGCGCAGGAAGGGCTCAAACCCCGGCAGGGTGTCGATATGTGGCAGCTCCGAAACATCGGCCGCGGTGTAAAGCGGCTTGACCGTAATGCCCTCGGGCGTGAGCCAGTTCAGCTGATTCACATCACCACCGGGCGCCGACTTGGCGGCGGCACGTTGCCAGCGCTGCAAGTCGTCCGGCGTCAAAGAGGGCTTGGGGGTGGATTCGGACATAAAGGACTCCTGCAATGCCGCCATCATAGCGTTCAAATTATTCATAATTATGAATGCACAATATCGTGAATCGCGAACCACGCCTCTCTTGAGCGACCCCATGCACGAACCGCCCCCGCCCCTGGCGCATCGCGCGCTGTACGAAGAAGTCGCTGACCATGTTCGCCAGCGAATCCTGGCGCGTCAACTGGAACCGGGGGGCTGGATCGACGAATTGGCGCTATGCCGCGAATTGGGGATCAGCCGCACGCCCATGCGCGAAGCACTCAAGGTCCTCGCCGCTGAAGGCCTGGTCACCATGCGCGTGCGCCGCGGCGCCTATGTCACCGAAATGAGTGAGCGGGATGTTCGAGAGGCGTATCAGCTCCTGGCGCTGCTGGAGGCCGACGCAGCCGCCCAACTGGCCAAGCGTCTGACCGACGTTGACAAACAAGAATTGGCAACCTTGCACAGGGACCTGGAGTCCGCCGCCGGCAACCGCGATGCCTTTTTCTTGGCCAACGAGCGCTTCCATCTGCGTCTCTTGGAAATGGAAGGCAACCGTCTGCGTCAACAGATGGTGCAGGATTTGCGGCGCCTGATGAAGCTAAACCGACATCACTCCCTCTTCCACCAAGGGCGGCTGGATGAATCACTCCAGGAACACCGGGACATCCTCAGCGCCTTGATCGCCAACGACGCCCCGCTGGCGGCCGAGCGCATGCGTGCGCATTTCCTCTCCAGCTTGAGAACCCTGCATCCTTCTTATTGAGGGCACTCATTGATAGGTGTTTACCCCTATTTCTCGAAATAAGCCCAAAAAACCCGTAAAGATTCCCGGACAAGCATCCGAAGGAAGGCCGACGATCCGGCAAAGGCCAACCCTTCAGTGGTGGGCGCAACCCCTGTTTGCGCTCACCGAGTTTGTGCAACTTATCCAGTCTGGCTCACCATGGCATCACTCATCACCTCACTGACCTCTGACCAGATTGCGGGCCTGAGCACAAAGACCATCGCCAATTTGGTCAGCGAAGACTGGGCAGCGTTCAATTCCGACCAGATCAAAGCCCTGACGACGCTGCAGATGCCTGCGCTGTCCAGTCAGGCACTGAACTGGCTGGGGACCGATCAGATTGCCGCGTTTGAGTCGAGCGATTTGGCTCGATTGACGACTGCGGCACTGCGAGGGCTCGGGTCTGATGACCTGCGTGCGCTCGGTACCGACCAGATTGACGGCTTCACCACATCGCAGTTGTCCAGTCTGACCACCACACAGTTGGTTGGTTTGGAGTCCGACGATTTTGTCGCGTTCAATTCCGCTGACCTGCGTGCGCTCGGTACCGGTGCGATGTCGGCATTGGGCACCGACCAACTCTCAGGCCTGGACTCCAGCCAGTGGGCGGCCCTGACCAGCTCCCAGATCACTGCCCTTGGGACTGCCAACGTAGCGGCGATCACCAGCGAAGACCTCGCAGCCATGAGCTCGGTGCAACTTGCGGGGCTCACCTCGTCCCAGGTTCAAGCGCTGGACACCACTCAGCTGGCCGGCATGGAGTCAACGGACTTGGCCACGCTCGGGACCGGCCAACTCCGGGGGCTAGATTCCGATGACATCACCGCCCTCACCACGGCACAACTGGACGGACTGACGACGCTACAAATCAGTAGCCTGTCCTCGATTCAGGTAAAGGGTTTTGAGTCCGACGATCTGGCGGCATTCAGCACATCCGACCTGCGGGGGTTCACCACCCAGCAGATTCCAGCCATGGGCACGGACCAGCTCACGGGACTGGACTCCTCTCAATGGGCTTCATTGACCAGTACTCAAGTCACGGCCTTGGGGACAGCTGGCGTCGCTGCACTGACCAGTGAAGACATCGCCGCAATGACGTCGGTGCAGTTCACCGGCGTCAGCTCCGCTCAAATCCAGGCGCTGGACACCACGCAGTTGGCCGGCCTCGAATCGACGGACCTGAGCAAGCTCACCACTAGTCAGCTGAGAGGCTTGGATTCAGCAGACATCACTGCCCTCACGACGGACCAATTGGAGGGTCTAACCACCACTCAAATCGCCAGCTTGAGTACCGCTCAGGTTAAAGGCCTGGAGTCCGACGACTTTGTCACCTTTAGCTCTGTTGACTTGAAGGCCATCACCACGGCGCAAGTCAGCGCCTTGGGCACCGAACAGTTGGATGGCTTAGACAGCACGCAGTGGGCGGCGTTGACCAGCAACCAGATGACCGCGCTGGGCACCACCGGTGTGGCCGCCCTGAACAGCGATGACATCACCGCACTCACCTCGAGCCAGTTTTCGGGATTCACATCTGCTCAGATTCAAGCGCTGGACACGGTCCAATTGGCAGGACTCGAGTCCATCGATCTGAGCCGCCTCAGCACTCTCCAAATTCGCGGGCTAGACTCCGCCGACTTCACGGCGCTGTCGTCAGACCAGTTGGATGGCTTGAACAGCGCTCAGATTGCGAGCCTGACCACCGTACAGCCTTTGGGCCTGGAATCCATTGACTTTGCGGCCTTCAATTCGGGCGAATTGCGGTCCTTTACGTCAGCGCAAATTGCCGCCATGACGACGGACCAATTGGCCGGGCTCACCTCCACGCAGATCGGCCAGTTGCAAACGAGCCAGCTGCGAGGGCTTGATTCTGACGACATCACGTCGCTCTCTACCGATCAGTTGGGGGGCCTGACCTCGGCTCAGATCTCGAGTCTCTCGACCCTCCAGATCAAGGGCCTGCAGTCGGACGATTTGGCATCGTTCACCTCAGCGGATTTGCGCGCGTTCACGACGGTGCAGATCGCGGCGATGGGAACGGACCAGCTGGAAGGGCTGAGCTCCGATCAGTGGGCGACGCTGGCGAGCAATCAAATCTCAGCCTTGGGAACGGCGGGGGTCGCCGCACTGACCAGCGAAGACTTGGCCGCGATGACCTCTGTGCAGCTGACCGGCATGACGTCGGCTCAGATCGCTGCGCTTGACACCACCCAACTCGCGGGTCTGGAGTCGGTAGATCTGGCCAAGCTCAGCTCCGTACAAGTTAAGGGATTGGACTCGGACGACATCGCCGCCCTCACCTCCGTTCAGTTGGATGGGCTGACCTCAAGCCAGATCGCCAGCCTCAGCACGGCCCAGGTCGTGGGCTTGGGTTCCGACGATTTCGGGGCCTTCAACTCCCTTGAACTGCGCGCTTTCACCTCCAGTCAACTGGGCGCACTGGGCACCGAGCAATTGGCCGGTTTGACCTCCGACCAAATGGGTCAACTGACGACGACTCAATTGCGCGGCCTGGATTCCGCCGACATCACGGCGCTGACCACCGACCAATTGAACGGCCTCACGTCCGCGCAGATCGCCAGCCTGACTTCGGTTCAGGTGAAGGGCATCGAATCGGATGACTTCGCGTCCTTCAGCTCCGCAGATTTGCGCGCGTTCACCACCGCACAAATCGCAGCAATGGGTTCGGAACAGCTCGTGGGCTTGGATTCCAGTCAGTGGGCCACCCTCGCCAGCCAACAAGTGACCGCGCTAGGCACGGCGGGTGTCGCCGCGCTGAACAGCGACGACATCGCGGCGATGGGCTCGGCACAACTGGCCGGCATGACCTCGGCCCAGATTCAGGCCTTGGACACGGTGCAATTGGCGGGGCTTGAGTCCGTCGATTTGGCCAAACTGACCAGCATTCAGCTTCGAGGCCTGGATTCGGCTGACCTCAATGCCCTGTCGACCACACAATTGGATGGCCTGACGTCGACTCAGATTTCCAGTCTCACGACACTGCAAGTCAAGGGCTTGGAGTCCGATGACCTGGCGGCGTTCAATTCTGCCGATCTGCGCGCATTTACAACCGCTCAAATTGCGGCGATGGGCACTGAGCAGCTCGATGGGCTGAGTTCAGACCAATGGGCTACCTTGGCCAGCACCCAAATCACGGCGCTGGGGACGGCGGGAGTTGCCGCCCTTTCCAGTGATGACATCGCAGCGATGGGTTCCACCCAGTTCGCAGGCATGACCTCGGCCCAAATTCAGGCACTGGACACGACGCAGTTGGCCGGGCTTGAGTCGGCGGATCTGGGCAAACTGACTTCGATCCAGATCAAAGGATTGGATTCGGACGATATTTCTTCACTGACGTCCAGCCAACTGGATGGCTTGAACTCAAGCCAGATTGCTAGTTTGACGACGCTGCAGGTGGCCGGGCTGGCCTCTGATGATTTCGCTGCATTTAACTCCTCGGAGTTGCGCGCCTTTACCTCCAGTCAGATTGGCGCCCTGGGCACGGAGCAACTGGCCGGTCTGACCTCCGATCAAGTCGGACAGCTGGCCACCGTGCAATTGCGCGGATTGGATTCGGCGGACATCAGTTCGTTGACCACCGATCATCTCAGCGGCCTGACCTCGGCGCAGATCGCGAGTCTGACTTCAGTGCAAGTTAAGGGCATTGAGTCAGACGACTTCGTGGCGTTCAACTCCAACGATTTGCGGGCGTTCACCACCAGCCAGATCGCTGCGATGGGCACCGAACAATTGGTGGGCTTGGACTCCGCTCAGTGGTCCAGTTTGGCAAGCACCCAGGTGACTGCCCTGGGAACGGCAGGCGTCGCAGCGCTGAACAGCGACGACATCGGGGCCATGAGTTCGGTTCAATTCGCCGGCATGACCTCGGCCCAGATCCAAGCGCTGGATACAGTTCAGTTGGCTGGGCTCGAGTCTGCCGACTTGGCCAAGCTGAGCACGGTGCAGATCAAGGGGCTGGAGTCCTCGGACATCACCGCCCTCACATCGGTGCAGCTTGACGGCTTGACGAGCTCACAAATCAACAGTCTGACGACGGTCCAGCCGCAGGGCCTGGAGTCTGAAGACTTCGCCGTTTTCAACTCTCTGGAACTGCGGGCCTTCACGTCCGCCCAGATTGCTGCGTTGAACACGTTGCAGCTGGCGGGTTTGACTTCGGACCAGATGGCTCAGTTGACGACGCTGCAACTGCGAGGCCTTGATTCGGACGACATCAAGGCGTTCACCACCGATCACATCGGCGGCCTCACGTCCTCGCAAATCGCCAGCCTAACATCCGTGCAGATCAAGGGACTGGAGTCCGATGACTTGGCATCGCTCAGCTCGTCGGATCTGCGGGCCTTCACGACCTCGCAAGTTGCCGCGCTGGGAACGGAACAGTTGGACGGATTGAGTTCGGATCAATGGGCCACACTGGCCAGCAACCAAATCACCGCATTGGGGACGGCAGGGGTTGCAGCCCTGAACAGTGACGATCTTGCCGCCATGAGCTCCGTGCAGTTGGCGGGCATGAACTCCGCACAGCTCCGGGCGCTGGACACCACCCAGCTGGCTGGTTTGGAATCCCAAGACCTCGGCACCATGTCGACGACGCAGTTGCGAGGGCTGGAGTCGGACGATATCGCGGCCATGACGACCGACCAACTGGCCGGGTTGACGTCTGCACAAATTGCGAGCCTGACCACCGCTCAAGTCAAGGGCCTGGAATCGGATGATCTGGCCTCCTTTGGCTCCGCCGATCTGCGCGCCTTTACGACGGCTCAGATTGCGGCGATGGGCACTGAGCAGCTTGACGGTCTGTCCTCTGATCAATGGGCCACTTTGGCCAGCAGTCAAGTGACCGCTTTGGGAACAGCAGGGGTTGCGGCGCTCAACAGCGATGACATCGCGGCGATGGGTTCGACCCAATTCGCAGGCATGACCTCCGCCCAAATTCAGGCCCTGGACACCACGCAGCTCGCTGGTTTGGAATCCGCGGATTTGGCCAAGCTGACGAGCGTGCAAGTCAAGGGGCTGGACTCCGACGATTTGAGCGCCCTCACGTCTGTTCAATTGGATGGCCTTACGTCCAGTCAAATTGCCAGTCTGACGACGGCGCAAGTGGTTGGCCTTGCGTCGGAGGACTTTGCCGCCTTCAACTCGACGGAGCTACGGGCCTTCACGTCGGCACACCTGGCCGCGCTGAGCACGGATCAGCTGGCGGGCTTGACCTCCGATCAAGTGGGAAAACTGAGTACGACGCAGTTGCGCGGCCTGGATTCTGACGACCTCACGGCCTTCTCGACCGATCAAGTGGGCGGTTTGACGTCCGCTCAGATCGCCAGCTTGACCACCGCGCAGGTCAAGGGGATCGAGTCCGACGATTTCTCGACGTTCAACTCGGTGGACCTGCGGGCGCTCACGACAGCCCAAATCGCGGCGCTTGGTACCGAGCAACTGGACGGGCTGGACTCCAGTCAATGGTCCACGCTCGCCAGCAATCAAATTACTGCCTTGGGCACCACGGGCGTCGCTGCACTGAACAGCGATGACATTGGCGCGATGAGCTCAATGCAGTTCGCTGGGCTCACCTCCGCCCAATTGCAGGCGCTGGACACGACGCAATTGGCGGGCTTGGAGTCCGCTGATCTCGGGAAGTTCACGACGGTGCAACTGAAGGGTCTGGAGTCTGACGACAT
>NZ_JAEDAL010000004.1 GCF_016093295.1 Inhella gelatinilytica
CATGACCCACTCCTGGTGTGCTGAGGAACATTCCCCAGCCCCAAGACTGGCCACTCTGCGGGCCCCGCACAAGCCAAAACCCCAAAGCCAAACGCGGTGACCGCCCCTCTGAGGCAGCCACCGCGTCAGCGGTTTAGTTCAACGTGTTTTAGGGAGACTGCATAAAACCGGACGCTGCTGCATAAAAAGGCTGGCTCGCACCAGCGCAAGCGCTTGATCCGTCATGCATTTTCACCTTATTGACTGTTGTTTTATCCAGTAGCAAACTGCGCCCTAAGTCGGCCGGTCCCGCAGGCGCTCTGCAGGCCATGCGCCGACGCCAGGAGGCGATCATGCAGCAAGCCCCTCACGGCCACGAGACCGAGTTTGCCCCACTTCGAGGCCAGGCCAGGCCCCTCAGGCTGGTGGCACCGATGCCACCACTCAAGGCCCCCAAGCTGTTGGATCAGGTGCGTGAGCGCATCCGCTACCTGCACTACAGCCAACGCACGGAGGACGCTTACCTGCATTGGATTCGCGCCTTTGTTCGGTTCCATGGCTTGCGTCACCCCACAGAGCTGGGTGCGCCCGAAGTCGAAGCGTTCCTTCGCTTTTTGGCCTCGGAACGCAGGGTTGCACCGTCCACCCACAACCAGGCGCTGGCCGCGCTGATCTTTCTTTACGCCAAGGTGCTTGGCTTGGCCTTGCCGTGGATGCAGGAGATTGGCCGCCCCAGGGCTTCACGGCATGTGCCCGTGGTGCTGACGCCCAGTGAAGTCACGGCGGTGCTGGACGGGCTACAGGGAGAGCACCGCTTGCTGGGCCGGCTGCTTTACGGAACCGGGCTGCGCATCTCGGAGGCGCTGCAACTGCGCGTCAAGGATGTGGATTTCGGCCATCAGGCCTTGGTGGTGCGCCAGGGCAAGGGCAAGAAGGACAGGATCGTGATGCTGCCCAGCAGCCTTCAAGCTTCGCTGAAGGATCAGCTGCTGGCTGCGCATGCGCTTTGGGAGGAGGATGTTGCAGGGGATCGCAGCGGCGTCGAGTTATCGGATGCGTTGGAGCGCAAGTACCCGCGGGCTGGCCATAGCTGGGCTTGGTTTTGGGTGTTTCCGCGGGACCATCATTCGACCGACCCGCGCAGCGGGGTGGTGCGTCGCCACCACCTGTACGACCAGACCTTTCAGCGGGCCTTCAAGCGGGCGGTGCAGGCGGCGCGAATCACCAAGCTGGTAACGCCGCACACTTTGCGCCATTGCTTCGCAACCCATTTGCTGCAGTCGGGCTACGACATTCGCACCGTCCAAGACTTGCTGGGCCATGCCGATGTGGCCACCACGATGATTTACACCCATGTGCTGAAACTGGGCGGCGGCGCGGTGCGCTCGCCACTGGATGGCTTGGGGTTGGCTTGAACGGAGGCCCGCATGAATCTGAACACCGACCGCATCGACGACGCCGTGCTGGCCTTGCTGTTGCTGGGGCTGCAAGAGCAGAACCGGGTCTGGAAGTCCTTCGATTGGGAGGCCCTGAACCGGCTTCACGCGAAGGGGATGATTTCTGACCCTATGAGCAAGGCCAAGTCGGTGGTGTTGACTGAAGACGGCTTTTGAAAGGCCGAGGCCTTGATGGAAATGCTGTTTGCCCAGCGCTAACGCGCTATCGCCTTGGCACCGCGCAAGCAAACGGCGATGCGAACAGGGTTGTGGTCTTCTTGAGGGTGGGTTGCTGTCGGTTGCCGGGCCTAAGGCGCGCGGCTGCGATCAGCCATGACCGGGAGCTCGTGCGGCCAGCCCGAACGAATGCTTGTGGCCGGGTGCAGTCTCCCAAGACCACGCAACTAGCTGACAGCTTCCACTGCTACTCCGCAGCTGCAAACGACGTTGGAATCATTAGCAACGACAGGCCGAATACGATTGACAGAGCAAGTGAGGCGCCTCAGAACCCCCGCGCGGGCTGGCTGCGCGACCCCCGCACAGCGGGGCGAGGGGCTGCCTTCGTCGGTGCCCACCGAAGACTGCTGAGGCTGGTCTGCCTTGAAGGGTCAGCGGACTTCCACCAACCTACCCATCTTTAACTGTCGGTTGTCTTCCTCGAGTTGGCGATTCCTCTCGCGCAGGTCATACACCTCCTCAAGTAGGCACAACTCTCGCTCGAGGGCTTGGTCGAGCCGCCGGGTCAGGGAGTCCCGCTCCTGCCGTAGCCCAGGCAGCGGGTCAGCGGCAAGCTTGGCCTCTGATTGGACCTTCGCAGCGGCATCGATGGCAGCAATCAACTCTGCGTAAGCAGGGCGTGATTTCTTGATGCTGCCACGCCCACTTCCTGCCTCAATGGCAACGGTGTCGTTGTTGATAGGGTCACCGCGAGCCACCAAGCGCTCAAGGGCGGCGTAGTACTTGTCCGTCTGAAGCTTGGCGCTCATGCTGTTTTCTCCTTCAGTTTCTGGCGTGCTCGAAGCAAGACTTTGAGGTGGTTGACTTCCAGTCGGTGTTCAGCACTGCCCTCTTCCGTCGACTGCAGACTGGCGACCACCGATTCTTGAGAGCCAATGATTCGCTCCAACCGCTTGGCATGGACAACGATGTTGATGCAGTTGCTTTCAAGGCAGTCGAATGGAATGGGTTCGAGCGGCGCTGTCTTGCACTCCCCAGTGGCGACACAACCTCCCAGCACAGTTTCTTTGTAGGCCAACTTGCCATCGCTGAAGAGTTTGAGCGTCTCCTGCGGGGTGCGGCTGGTCACGGTCTGGCCCATGAGCTCCGCGCCTCGGCCCAGCAAGGACTCGTCGGAGAACAGCATGCCCATGACATAGCCGAAGTAGCTGCTTTCCGCTTTGGCGGCATTCCACTCGTGGCTGAAGTGCTCGGGATCGAACACCAGGTTTACAGCCTTTGAGTAGCCGTCAGAGTAGTAACGGCGCATCTCATCGGTGATGTGCTGCAGCTGGGCTTTGAGGGCCGGCAGACTGACCATGCCACTGCGGTGGGCATAGACAGACAGGCTGCGACGCAGTTGATGGAAGGCGAGCGGCCAAGGTTTGCCCACGACGATGCCGGCTCGATCCCACGCGCGCTCAAGTTCCAAGCGATCCAACTCGTCAATGTCTTCTTGAGTGACCAAGATCTGGTCGCGCTCGACTAGGCGGAACTGGTGGTTATAGAGCGTTCGGGGGCTTTTAGCCTTGTACGGGTTTTTGGTAGAAGGGAACAGGAGTGCCTTTGTGTCGGTGGCGGGATCACCTCCGCTCACCTCCTGCAGGATGGACCCGGCAATCTGTTGGGCCAGGCGGATGGCCCGAGCCCCTTCGGGGCTTGTGACCCATGAGGTGGGCTTCTTAACCCCTTTGTTCAACTTATGGGTGTAGCCGTTCACCAAATGGACCTGTCGGCCTCCGTCGTTGATGAAATCGACTGCATTGCGCAAGGGCAAGATCTTGGCCTCGCCCATCCGCATCCCAGTAAAGGCCATGACCACGTGCATAAGTTGAGACTGGTGGGCGTTGAGTCGTCCGGCGATGAAACGGTCAAAGGAGACATGAGGGGCCAGTTCGTGGCCGAGGTCTTTCATGCGTTCTACGAAAACTTCCAGGGCTTTGGCGCGGTAGAACGATCTTTGCCCGCGGCTCCCGTCCGCAGGCGCATCGCGGGACGCCGTCATGCTTTGTCGGTAAGCATCAAGCAAGATGCCCAACTCGGCTTCAATGATGTCGAGGCCGGCAATCCACTTACCAAGCATGGCGCAGTAGATACGGCTGGGGATGACCGGCGTTTGCAGCTCATTGCCGCCTCGGCCCACCCGATCTCGAGCAATCGTGGCCTTGAGTTCAGCCAACCGAAGGTGCGCCTCAATCCCTAGGACTGCCTTGTTGCGCCAAAGGGTTTGGATCAGTGGACTGGTTGTCCGGGCATAGACTTGGTTCAAATCCCCCAGATGCTCGGCCACCAAGCGAGGATCTGTCAGCAAATCGAAGAGCGAGAGGCCAAGCGCATGGGCTTTGGTGCTCCAGTGCCCCAAGGCGCGGTTGCTCGTTCGGACGGTTGCTAAGGCTCGGATACGTCCTGCGTCCATGTGCAGCCAGGTCAGGGCTTTGTGCTGCTCCCGGATCACTAGGCCAAGGCCTCGGGATGCTTCAGACACCGACAGTGTCGGATCGAGCTCGAAGAAGCCGAGTGAGGCGCCCGACACGCCGTCGGGGCTCTGAGCACTGAGGTCCCAACGAGGATCGCCGTATCGAGAGCAAGGGGTTCCGTCGGCGTCGCGCGTGACGACCAGATCCGCAGGGAAGAACACATGGGGCCCAGGCTTGGTTCCCGCCAGGCCGGGCCCCAAGACCAGGTTGTCAGACCGATTTACTGGGAGTTCCACGAGGAGCTTTCAGGAGGGGTTCTGGGGCGAGGGGTTGGGACCCAGAACACCCAAGAGATGGAGTTGCTGGAGCTTTGTGGCCCAGTACCTGGACAGTTCGCCACGCTGCACTTGCGCCAGCGCAGCGGCATGCGCCTGCGGAGCCATGCGCTGGATCTCGGCCAGCAAGGCATCGATGCGGTCGGTCACCGCGCCGTAAACACGGTCTGCGGCGAGGGAGTCGCCTTGCAGATGGACCAATCTGGAGAGGACATGCCGGCACGACATCAGCTTGAGGGCGTCGGCTTCATGTGCGTGGACGAGGTACTTGTTGCAGAAGAAGCAACCCTCGGTCTTCTTGCAGTCAGGCGCCACGACGGGGTTGGCTTGCATGGGTTCGGGTTTGAGGTGCCCACGGCATTCGCCGGCCGGGATCTGAACGATTTGCAGGTCTGAACGGGGGGTGGCGGTGGAGCACACCCGGTCGGTCAGGGAGGACAAGAAGCCTCCCAAGTCAGAGCGTCGAACATCCTCCTGAGCATTCGAATAGGCTCGGATTGCGGTCTGGATCGAGTGGCCCATGAGGTCGGCGGCCACCTTAACGCTGTACTTTCGGACCAAATGCTGCTGTTTAAAGGCTCGCAGTTGACGCAGGGTGGCCTTTGGGAGGTCGATGCGGAAGGCGGAGAAGCGCTTTCTCAGGTCATCAAGGAAGTCGTGATGCAAGGCGCGCAGGCCGACGAGGTGGGTTTTTCCTCGACGGCCTGGGGCGTACTCGAACTGCCCTTGAACGAACAGGTTCGCGCGATCAGGACAGTCCAAGCGTGCCAGCAGGGCCTGACGCAGACACAGGTAGTTGCGCAGGCGAGTGAAGGTTGTGCTGCTCAGTTGAACGGGCACAGGCTTGCCGCCTGCGCGGAACTTGATCACACGGTGCGTCAAGCTAACCCGGTCAGGATCATCGAGCTGGGCGTCAATGCCCTCGGGCTCCTCAAACGCTTGAATCTGTGCCAAGTTCGCACCAGAGTCGCCAATGCACAGCCCGGCAAACGCCATACAAGCCAGCTCCATGAGGTGGGTCGCACCATAGGCAAGCGGGACGGCAACCTGGCAGCTGTCATCGGTGGAGGATGTACGCAAGAACCTCGAACCCTCGGTTGGCGTTGTCGCCTCCCGAGGCTCAGCCCCCAAGTCCATGGCCACCACTGAGTCGAACGCCGCCTGAAGGGTCGACATGAAAGTGCCGACGAGGGCATCAGGGGGCGGTTTTGTGCCGCCGCCACTGAGGTCTGGCAGGGGCTCAATGTCATCCAAGTAAACGCGATCGTGGATCTCCGACATCAGGGCGATGGCCTCCTGGTCGGCATACGCGGCTGTGCGATAAGAAATTTGGTGGGTTTGCAGGCGTTGCCTGAGGTGACGGTGGTAGCCCTTGAGTGCTTCGAGGGCGAGCTTGTCATTGCTTAGAACCGCCTCATACCGACCCTGATGCTCGGCCTGATCGGCCCAGGTCAGAAGGGCCGCAAGGCACGTGAGGGACTGGTAGATCGTTGCAGCTCGTGCGTTTTTGAAACGAAAGTGTTTGGCGAGGCGGCCAATGACTTGGGGCAATGCATCGACGCGGGCGGGTGAGAGCGAGGCGGGGTTGAATCTGGTGTGGGGGTTGATGAACCTTCTGTCCAAGTAACACCACAGGAAGGCGAGGCACCGCCTGTCAGCTCCGATCTTGAGAATCGTGGACTCAGACACATAGACATCAGGCAGGCGCTCGAAGGGGTAGGCCAGTTCTGGCAAGCGCGTGGTGTAGCTGGGGGTCGCAGAGATCCATGAACTCGCAGGCACCCCCTGCGGGAACTCCTTGCCTACCGGCCTGTCTTTCATGACCTCTCCACCATGGCGCACAGGGTCGAAGCGGACGAGTTTTGCCGCCAAGCTGGATCCCTCAAGTTCCATAAACGGGTCAGAAGCTTTCATGCACTGGGAAGGTTTGTGATCGACTCTGAGAACCTGGCAAATCGAGGTCTGAACCTAAGTCGCCGACTGGACCAAGGCCTGCAACACACGGTCCCAATCGGCTTTGGCCTTCTCCAGCTGGTGCATGTGCTCGTGGTACTCCAGGTAGCGGTCCGTGGTGGTCGGATGTTTGTGCCACATGAGTCTTCTCAACTGCTCGCGGGCCCACATGTACTTTTGCTTGGCGCCTTCTTTGCCGACGGAGTGAACAACCCAGTTCACACCGAACGTGGCGCGGAGGTCATGGAACCGGTACTTGAAGCCAGGGATGGTCTTGCGAACCTCGGGGATGACTCGGTCTTTGATGAACGAGCGAAGGTTCTGTCCCGTGGGCGAAGAACGGCGCAGGACCTCATCTGCGCCCCGCATGGCGTTCCGATCGTCCTTGGACTCGTAGTACGGTCCGCCTTGGTTGCTCAAGAACAGGTAGTTCATCGGGTGTTGACCCAACTTGGACTTGTCTCGACGTGAACGAAGACGTTCTGAGCAGGCATATTGATGAAGCCACTCGTAGAGAAACTCAGGAATTACCAGATAGACGTTGGGCACGTCGTTCTTGGTGTCGATGCCCGTCCCTGGTCCACACAGAAGCTTTAAGGGCCACTGTGTGATGCTGGACGGCGGGGTTTGGAAGTGGCCCCACCGCAGGGTCAATACCGTCTGCTCACGAGCGCCGGTGAACAGCGCCAGGTAGTGCATCAATTCATGGTCCCGATTGCCCAACTTCTTGAGTGCAGCGACCAAGGCACGCTGTTCTTCAGAGAGCAAAGGACGGAGTTTTCCGCCATCGTCAATGGTCGCGTCCCACGGGTCATCACGCTTGGGGACATGAATGGCGATGTCGGTGGAGGCGACGATGTGGACCTGGCTGAAGCCCTTGTCGTCGCGGTAGCGAAGACCGATCTCCTTGTCGACCCACGGTGGGTTCTTCGGAACGAACCCCATCTTCATGTCGTGAATCAGGAAGCGATACATGCCGATGACGGCGCTCATCTTTCGGCTTGCAGTGGATGCTTTCGCCTCGCCTCTATTGATCAAGTCCTGAAGGCGCGTCTTGTAAAGGTAGGTGGGCCGGAGGTACTTGTCGACGGAGGAGAAGTCATCCCACTCAAGCCCCATGTCTTCGAGGAAGCCTAAGTAATCGCGAAGCCCCTGAGCCACAGAGGACAAGGAAGAGAGATGCAGCGGACGAGCGCGTGCTCGGTCAAGCAGCCAGAGGCAGGCTGGCGCCCAGGGGGAGCCGTCTCCGTTTAGGACAAGCGGGAACTGGGGAAAGGTGGACCACTTGCTCTCTTTGTCGGGCGCCACTTCACGCCAATACTTGACATGCTGCCCCCTGACTTGGTGGTCAACAGGGATGAAACCAGTGCCAGGCGTGGCACTGACTTTGCTGCGTCGGAGGATTGGGAGCGTGTGAACAGCAGGCTTAGCAACGGACATGCACGGGCGGTGTCCGTGGTGCCGGCGGCGGGACTTGAACCCGCATCTCCGTTAGGAGGAGGGATTTTAAGTCCCTTGCGTATACCGATTTCGCCACGCCGGCAGCGGGCACATCAGTGATGATGTGTCCACAATAGCAGAATCTGCCAAAGCAGCAAAATCTGAGCAAGTCTGCCAGTAGCGGAGTTTAAGTCCGCTGCGTCTACCGATTTCGCCACCCAGGCCGGTGGTCGGGACGAAACTGCTGGAGCGGGAAACGAGGCTCGAACTCGCGACCTCAACCTTGGCAAGGTTGCGCTCTACCAACTGAGCTATTCCCGCCTAGACGCCACCCAAGGTGACGCCACAGCGTTTGGAGCGGGAAACGAGGCTCGAACTCGCGACCTCAACCTTGGCAAGGTTGCGCTCTACCAACTGAGCTATTCCCGCAAAACTGTCACTGACTTCTGGAGGCGCGAGGCGGAGTCGAACCGCCCTGGGCGGATTTGCAATCCGCTGCATAACCGCTTTGCTATCGCGCCGCCGTGATCAGCTCCCGGTTGGTGCCGGGATAAAAAAGGGAACCAAAGGCTCCCTTTTGGGTATCTGGAGCGGGAAACGAGGCTCGAACTCGCGACCTCAACCTTGGCAAGGTTGCGCTCTACCAACTGAGCTATTCCCGCGCATTCGCCAGCCACTTTTCAGTGATCAGCGAAGTCGCACATTCTATGCGATTTTTCTCGGCGAACGCAAGACCCACCGAAGTTTTCACTCAGTGTTTAACGGCCTCACCCTTCGCCGCAGGCGCCTCGGCCGGCTTGGCGGCCATTTCCTCTTCGGTCAGCGGGACCGGTTGACGCTCCAGAGCCAGTTCCAGCACCTTTTCGACCCAGCGCACGGGCTGAATGTCGAGCTGTTCCTTGACGTTGTCCGGAATGTCCTGCAAGTCCTTGACGTTCTCTTCGGGAATCAGCACCGTCTTGATGCCCCCCCGGTGGGCCGCCAACAGCTTTTCCTTCAGGCCCCCAATGGCCGTGACTTCGCCGCGCAGCGTAATCTCCCCCGTCATGGCCACGTCCGCGCGCACGGGGATCCCCGTCAGTGCCGACACGATGGCCGTGGTCATGGCCGCGCCAGCGCTGGGGCCATCCTTGGGCGTCGCACCATCGGGCACGTGGATGTGGATGTCGCGCTTGTCGAACATCTCGTCCTTGATGCCCAACTGGGCCGAGCGCGAGCGCACCACGGTGCGCGCGGCTTCAACGGATTCCTTCATCACGTCACCCAGAGAACCGGTGCGGGTGGTGGCGCCCTTGCCGGGCATCACCGCCGCCTCGATGGTCAGCAAATCGCCGCCCACCTCAGTCCACGCCAAACCCACGACCTGACCCACCTGGTTTTTCTTCTCCGCCCGACCGAAGTCAAACTTGCGCACACCCAAGAAATCGTTGAGGTTCTCCTCGGTCACGATGACGGGCGCCGTCATTTTTTTTAACTGCAGGCCCTTGACAACCTTGCGACCGATCTTGCCGATCTCGCGCTCCAGCGAGCGCACGCCCGCTTCGCGGGTGTAGTAGCGAATAACGCCGCGGATGGCGGACTCTTCGATCACCAACTCCTCGTCTTTGAGGCCGTTAGCTTTCTTCTGCTTTGGCGACAAGTAGTTCTGGGCGATGTGAACCTTCTCGTCCTCCGTGTAACCCGAGAGCCGAATCACCTCCAAGCGATCCAGCAAGGCGGGCGGGATGTTCAGCGAGTTGGCCGTCGCCACGAACATCACATCAGACAGGTCGTAGTCGACCTCGACGTAGTGGTCGCTGAACGTGTGGTTCTGCTCGGGGTCGAGCACCTCGAGCAGCGCGCTGCTGGGGTCGCCGCGGAAGTCTTGACCCAGCTTGTCGATCTCGTCGAGCAGGAACAAGGGGTTGCGCACGCCCACCTTGGTCAGCGACTGCAGCACCTTGCCGGGCATGGCGCCGATGTAGGTGCGGCGGTGGCCACGAATTTCGGCCTCGTCCCGCACGCCACCCAGGGCCATGCGCACGAACTTGCGACCCGTGGCGCGGGCAATGCTCTGCCCCAGCGAGGTCTTGCCCACACCCGGGGGGCCCACCAAGCACAGGATGGGAGCCTTGACCTTGTCCACCCGCTGTTGCACCGCGAGGTACTCGAGGATGCGTTCCTTGACCTTGTCCAGACCAAAGTGGTCCTCGTTCAGGACGTCTTCCGCCAACGGCAGGTCGTGCTTGATCTTGGTTTTCTTAGACCAGGGCAAATTGATCAGCGCGTCCAGGTAGTTGCGAACCACCGTGGCCTCGGCGCTCATGGGCGACATCAGCTTGAGCTTCTTCAGCTCGCCCTCGGCCTTCTGACGGGCCTCCTTGGGCATGCGCGCCGCTTTGATGCGCTTTTCCAGCTCTTCCAGGTCAGCGCCTTCTTCGCCGTCGCCCAGTTCCTTCTGGATGGCTTTGACCTGTTCGTTCAGGTAGTACTCGCGCTGGCTCTTCTCCATCTGGCGCTTGACGCGGCCACGGATGCGCTTTTCCACCTGCAGGATGTCGACCTCGTGCTCCAGCAGCTCGAGCAGCTTCTCCAGCCGCTTCGCCACATCGGAGAGATCCAGCACAGCTTGCTTGGCTTCCAGCTTAAGCTGCAGGTGCGCGGCCATGGTGTCGGCCAAACGCCCTGGGTCGTCGATGCCCGCAATCGAAGTCAGGATTTCGGGCGGGATCTTGCGGTTGAGCTTGACGTATTGGTCAAAGTGCTGAACCACCGCACGACGCAGCGCTTCCACTTCCGGGGCCTGAACCGCCTCCGGGGGAATCGGCATCACCTCGGCAACAAAGTGCTCAGGCTGCTCGGTCACCGAGACCGTGCGCGCACGCTGCAAGCCTTCGACCAGAACCTTGACCGTGCCATCGGGGAGTTTCAGCATCTGCAGGATGCTGGACACGCAACCGATGTCGAAAAGGTCTTCCGCTTTGGGCTCGTCCTTGGCAGCAGCCTTTTGTGCCACCAGCATGATCTGCCGCCCCGAGTCCATGGCAGCCTCCAAGGCCTTGATGGACTTCGGACGACCGACGAACAGCGGGATCACCATGTGCGGGAACACGACCACGTCGCGCAGCGGCAGCAGCGGCAACGTCATCGCTTCGGCAGGCAGAGGGGTTTGACCTGACATTGGGACTTCCTTTGAGGGCAAGAAGCCCGGCACAGGCCGGGCCTCGTTCCATTCCATATGGGGCGTGAATGCCCCTCTGCAAGGCCTGAAGCGGCAAAAGGCAGAACGCCTTACGCGCTGGCCTTGGCCTCGCGGTAAACCAGCAAGGGTTTGCTGCCATCCGTGATGGTGCCTTCGTCCACCACCACTTGGGCCACCCCTTCCAGACTGGGCAAATCAAACATGGTGTCGATCAGCGCATGCTCCAGGATGGACCGCAGGCCTCGCGCGCCCGTTTTGCGCTGCAGGGCCTTCGCCGCAATGGCGTGCAGGGCACTGGGGCGAACCTCCAGATCCACCCCTTCCATGGCCAAGAGCTGCTGGTACTGTTTGATCAGCGCGTTCTTGGGCTCCACCAGAATCTTGATCAGGGCATCTTCCGTCAACTCGGCCAGCGTGGCGATCACGGGCAAGCGGCCCACCAGTTCGGGAATGATCCCGAACTTCATCAAATCTTCAGGCTCGATCTCTTTGAAGAGCTCGCCAACCCGCTTCTCGCTCTTGCTGGTGACCGTGGCGCCAAACCCGATTCCGGATTTCTCCGAACGGTTCTGGATGACCTTTTCCAGCCCGTCAAACGCCCCACCGCAAATGAATAGGATGTTGGTGGTGTCGATTTGCAAGAAATCTTGATTGGGATGCTTGCGGCCACCTTGGGGCGGCACCGAGGCCATCGTGCCTTCGATGAGCTTCAGCAAGGCCTGCTGAACCCCCTCACCGGACACGTCGCGGGTGATCGACGGGTTGTCCGCCTTGCGACTGATCTTGTCGATTTCGTCGATGTAAACAATGCCCCGCTGGGCTTTCTCGACGTCGTAATTGCAGTTCTGGAGCAATTTTTGGATGATGTTTTCGACATCCTCCCCCACGTAGCCGGCTTCGGTCAGCGTGGTCGCGTCCGCAATCACAAACGGCACGTTCAGCAGGCGCGCCAGCGTCTGCGCCAGCAGCGTTTTGCCCGATCCCGTGGGGCCGATTAGCAGGATGTTGCTCTTGCTGAGCTCCACCTCGTTGCCCGACTCCCCCAAGTGGCGCAGCCGTTTGTAGTGGTTGTAAACCGCCACCGCCAGCGTGCGCTTGGCGGCGTCCTGGTCAATCACATACTGATCCAGCGTGGACTTGATCTCAGCGGGGGTCGGCAAATCCGATTTGGCGCTGCGCAAGGCAGGCGCCGGGGCGGCGACTTCGTCCCGAATAATGTCATTGCACAGTTCGATGCATTCATCACAGATGAAGACCGACGGGCCGGCAATGAGTTTCTTGACTTCGTGTTGGCTCTTGCCGCAGAAGGAGCAATAGAGCACCTTCTCGCTGGAGCCGCCTTTCTTATCAGGCATGGGTCGTCTCTCGGCGGCTTTGGAGCGGCCCATGATAGACCAGGCACCCCATCGCCGCGATCAGGGGTTCTTCAGGTTCGGCGCTCGACCACTTGGTCGATCAGCCCATACTCCATGGCCTCGTTGGCGGACATGAAGTAATCGCGTTCGGTATCGTTTTGAATCTTGTCCAAGGCCTGGCCACTGCGTTCGGCCAAGATGCGGTTCAATTGCTCGCGGGTTTTGAGGATTTCCCGGGCGTGGATTTCGATGTCCGTGGCTTGGCCATGGGCACCGCCCAGCGGCTGGTGAATCATGATCTTGGAGTTCGGCAGGGCAAAACGCTTGCCCTTTTCGCCAGCCGCCAGCAGGAACGCCCCCATGCTGGCCGCCATCCCCAGACACAAGGTGCTGACCTGCGGCTTGATGAACTGCATGGTGTCAAAAATCGACAAACCCGCACTGACCGACCCACCCGGTGAGTTGATGTAGAGCGAAATGTCCTTGTCCGGGTTTTCGCTTTCCAGGAACAGCAGTTGGGCCACCACCAGGTTGGCCGTGGCGTCATTGACGGGGCCGACCAAGAACACGATGCGCTCGCGCAGCAGTCGGCTGTAAATGTCGTAGGCCCGCTCGCCGCGGCCCGACTGCTCGATGACGATGGGCACCATGCCCAGGTTATTCGTATCCAACGCGCTCATGACTCAGATTCCTCGCTACCAAGCGGCCGATTATGAGGGTTCAAAATAGACCAGGGCGCCGCCCCTGGATAGGCGCGGCGCCCTGGAAAAGCGAACAGCTTGATCAGCCCTGGGCTTGCGCCATCAGCTCATCAAAGGGCAACGCCTTGTCGCTCACCTTGACCTTGGCCAAGACGAAGTCCGTGACATTGTTTTCGATCACGATGGCCTCGACTTCGGCCATGCGATTGCGGTCGCCCAGGTACCAGCGCATCACGTCGGCCGGCTTCTCGTAGCTCTGGCTCAGCTCTTCGATGTGCTTTTGCAGCTGCTCGGGCTTGGCCTGCAGCTGCTCAGTGCGCACCAAGTCGCCGACCACCAAGCCCAGGCGCACGCGACGCTCAGCTTGGGGGGTGAACATTTCGTTCTGTAGCGGCATCTTGTCTGCGTCCTTCAGACCCTGCGACTTCAGGCGCTCACGGAACTGTTGAGCCAAGCGCTCACATTCCTCATCCACCAGGGCTTTGGGCAGGTCGAGCTCGGCAACCTTGACCAAGGCATCCATGGCGGCCGCCTTGTTCTGTGCGAGCACCCGGAACTTGACTTCGCGCTCCAGGTTCTTGCGCACGTCAGCACGCAGGCCTTCCACGGTCGCATCGGCAATGCCCAGCGACTTGGCAAAGGCTTCGTTCACTTCCGGCAGGTTTTGGGCTTCGATCTTCTTGACGGTCACCAGGAAGTCGGCCTCTTTGCCCGCCACGTCTTTGCCGTGGTAGTCCTCCGGGAAGGCCAGGGGGAACGTCTTGCTCTCGCCCGTCTTCATGCCCCGAACCGCCTTTTCAAAGGCCTCAAGCATTTGACCTTCGCCCAGAATGAACTGGAACCCTTCAGCCTTACCGCCGGCAAAAGGCTCTCCATCAATCTTGCCTTCGAAGTCAATGGTGACGCGATCGTCGTCCGCCGCCGCAGCCTCTGCTCCGCGCTGAGCGAACGTCCGGCGCTGTTTGCGCAGGATGTCGACCGTCTTGTCGATGGCCTGTTCGGTCACTTCACTGGACACACGCTCGACTTCCACCGCGCTGAGGTCACCCAACTTGATTTCGGGATAGACCTCAAACGTGGCGTCGAAGGCCAACTCCGCCTCGGCGCCGCCATCTTTTTGCGACAACTTGGGCAAGCCAGCGACCTTCAACTGGGCTTCGCTCGCCGCTTTGGCAAAGGCTTCACCCAACTGGTCGCTCACGACCTCGTAGTGAACTGACGCGCCGTAGCGCTGGGCCACGTAGCTAAAGGGCACCTTGCCGGGACGGAAGCCGTCGGCCTTCACGGTACGCGACAGCTTCTTCAGGCGCTTCTCCACCTCGGTATTCACCGCTGCAGCAGGCAGCGTCAAGGTGATGCGGCGTTCGAGCTTCTCGAGAGTTTCAACAGTGACGGCCATGGCCCAAATCTCTAGTTCAGTTGTGGTGCGCGGGGCCGGACTCGAACCGGCACGCCCGTGAAGGCGTCAGGACCTAAACCTGGTGCGTCTACCAATTTCGCCACCCGCGCAAGGAAACAACCGGACGCCACACGAAGGCGTGCCGTCCAGTCGGAATTCGGCGAACCGGCGATTCTATCGCCTGTCAAAGCCCATTCTCGGCGCTCTTTAGGTGTTTGTTTCAGGCGGCTTGACCCGAAACCAGGCCGCATACATGGCCGGCAAGGACAGCAGTGTCAACACCGTGGCAACCATCAAGCCCCCCATGATGGCCACCGCCATGGGGCCCCAAAACACCGAGCGAGAAAGCGGGATCATGGCCAACACGGCCGCCGCCGCCGTCAGCACAATGGGCCGGAACCGTCGGACCGCCGCTTCGACTATCGCCGTCCAATCCGGGACGCCCCGGGCCCGGTCTTGCTCGATCTGGTCGATCAGGATGACGGAGTTGCGAACGATCATGCCCATCAATGCGATGACACCCAGCATGGCCACGAAGCCGAAGGGGCGCCCCAAGAGAAGCAACGCGCCCGCCACCCCGGCCAGCCCCAGCGGGCCGGTCAGAAAAACCAGCAGGGAGCGCGAAAAGCTCTGCAACTGAATCATCAGCAAGGTGAAAGTGATAAATAGCATGAGCGGCACCCCCGCCATGATGGAGCCTTGGCCCTTGCTGCTTTCTTCCACGGCACCGGCCACTTGGATCGCATACCCCGGGGGCATTTTGGTTTCGAGTGCCCGCAGGTCCGGCAACAGTTGGCCCGTCACCGTCGCACCTTGGATGCCATCAATGACATCGCCTTGGACTGTGATCGCAAACTGCCGCCCCTCGCGCCACATCACCCCCGGCTCAAACACGAACTGATGCTGAGCAATTTGTGTCAGGGGGATTGAACGTCCGCTGCTCGTGGGCACATAGGCGTTGGCCAGGTCTGAAACTGCATCCCTTTCCGCCAAGGGCTGGCGCAGCACGATGTCGATCAGCCGATCGCCTTCTCGGAACTGACCAACCGTCATGCCAGACAACAGGGTGCGAGAGGCCTGGGCAATGCTTTGGCTACTGACCCCAAGCGCCCGGGCTTTGTCTTGGTCAATTTGAAGGCGCAGGACCTTGACCGACTCATTCCAGTTGTCGTTGACCCCGCGCATGGCGGCGTGATCCCGCATCACCGCCTTGGCTTGATCAGCCCAGTGCCGCAATATTGCAGGATCGGGTCCAACGACCCGGAACTGCACCGGATAGGGAACTGGTGGCCCGTTGGGCAGGAGTTTGACACGCGCCCGCGCCTCGGGGAACTCGTGCGCCAAGATGGTCGGCAGCCGCTTGCGCAAGGCCTCGCGTTCCGCCAAGTTGTGCGGCAGCAGAATCGCTTGCGACACGTTGGCTTGGGGAAAGATCAGATCCAGCGGCAAATAGAAACGAGGCACACCGCTACCCACCCACAGAGAGACTGACTCCAATTCGGGCTCTTTGAGCAAGCGCTCCTCGAACCGCTTGGCCAGGGCCTCCGACGCTTGAATCGGGGACCCCTCCGGCAGCCACAGGTCTACCAAGATCTCCGGACGGTTGGAGTCGGGAAAGAACTGCTGTTGCACGCGGGACATGCCCAGCACGCCCAATCCAAACAGGGCCAACGTCAAGGCCAAGGTGAGCCAACGGTGCTTAACGCAACCGTTTACCAAGGCACGAAAGCGCACATAAAACGGCGTATCAAAAAGCTCGTGCGCTTCCCCGCCGTGCAGAGCCCGGTTGTGAAGCAGCCATGCCCCCAAGTAAGGCACGAAGTACACCGACACCCACCAAGAGATCACCAAGGCGGCCGCCGTGACGGCAAAGATGGCGAATGTGTACTCCCCCACGGCCGAGCGCGCCAAGGCAATCGGCAAGAAACCCACGGCCGTGATGAGTGTTCCCGTCAGCATGGGCATGGATGTGGCGTCATACGCATAGGTGGCGGCGTACAGCTTGTCGTAGCCCTCCTCCAATTTGCGAACCATCATTTCAACGGCAATGATGGCGTCATCCACCAGCAGGCCCAGCGCAATGATCAGCGCGCCCAGTGAAATTTTGTGGAGTCCCACGCCCCAATAAAACAGCGTCACGAACGTAATGGCCAGCACCAGCGGGATGGTGATGGCCACCACCAACCCCGGCCAAATGTCGATACGCAAGGGTCGGGTGTGCAGGCCCAGCGCCACGAAGCTGACCGCCAGCACCACCACCACCGCCTCCACCAACACCTGAATGAACTCTCCCACGGAGCGTGTCACGGCCTGGGGCTGATCTTGAATCTGGTGCAGTTCGATGCCGACCGGCAACTCCGACCGAATCCCCTTCACTGCCAATTTCAGCGCTTTACCCAAGCGGACGATGTCTCCGCCCTTCATCATCGACACGCCCAGAGCCAGCACTTCCCGGCCTTGGTGGCGAACGCTGACGGCCCGCGGCTCCGCATAGGTCCGTTGGATGGTGGCCAGGTCTCCAAGCCGCAACTGGCTGGCCACCCCGGTCTGAGGGTTCACCGCCCGTATGGGGAGGGCGCGCAACTGGTCCAAGTCCGTGATTTGGCCCTGAATACGAATCCCCACCGTGTCCACGCCGGTGTCCAACACGCCCGCGCCTTCGACGGCGTTTTGCGCATTCAGTTGCCCCAAAACGGCGTTGAAATCCACCCCCCGCTGCGCGAGCGCCTTCTGCGAAATTTCAACAACGATGCGCTCGGGCTGCACCCCAAAGAGCGTGACCTTGGCCACATCCGGCACCCGAAGGAGTTGACTGCGCAAGCGCTCGGCATGGCGACGCAGCTCTTCCGGGCCGAAGCCATCGCCCGAGAGCGCGTACAGCGTGCCGTACACGTCGCCAAACTCATCGTTAAAAACAGGACCGACCACCCCCTGCGGCAATTGGTGGCGCATGTCACCAATCTTCTTTCGGACTTGATACCAGGTTCCGGCCACATCCTTGGCCTGGACGCTGTCCTTGAGCTGAAAGATCGTGAGGGACTCACCCGGCTTGGCGAACGAGCGGATCTTGTCGGCCTCGGCCACCTCTTGCAAGGTCCGTTCAATCTTGTCGGTCACCTGCTCGGCGACCTGCTGGGCCGTCGCTCCCGGCCAAAAGGTCTGGACCACCATGGCCCTGAACGTAAACGGCGGGTCTTCGTCCTGCCCCAATTGGAAATACGCCACCACCCCGACAAGCAACAGCACCACCATCAGGTAGCGCGTCAGGGCTGGATGTTCCAGTGCCCAGCGGGAAATATTGAACCGGCTGCCGCTGCCGCCCTCGGATGCATCCATGTCGATTCCTTCGATCCGAGACTTATTGGGCGGCGGACGCGGCGCCGCTCGCTGCGTAGCGGCGCACCTTCTGCCCAGGGGTCAGGGCATGCACGCCTGCGGTCACGACTTCCTGGCCAGACTTGAGTCCAGCGGTGATGACCAATTCATTGCCCGCTGCGTCACCGACCACCACCGGCTGCAATTGCACCTTCAGACTGGTCGGATCCAAGACCCACACCTGGGGTTTCCCCTGGACCTCCAGAACCGCGGTCATCGGCACCAGCATGACCCCCGACCGCTTGGGCAACTGCAGCGTGACCGTCGCCGTCTGACCGAGTTTCAAGCTGGCGTCGTCACCCAAGTCCACTTTGGCCACGAAGGTGCGCGTGACAGGATCCGCCGACTCCGCCAGTTCGCGCAAGCGTGCTTTCAGCGGTTCAGGTTGGCCCCAGAGTCGCACCGACAGGGCCCCAGGCGCGGCCGCCCACTCTCGAAACGCCCCAACCTGGTGCTCAGGAATGGAAAACACGGCGTCGCGAGGGCCCAGATGCGCCAGCCGCAGCACCGGCAGCCCCGCGCTGACCACCATCCCCGGCTCAACATCCACACTGGTGATCACGCCCGGCGCGTCGGCCTTTAACGCCGCGTAGTCCGCCTGGTTTCGTTGGGCCGTGGTCTGCGCGACGGCCTGATCGAACTGACTTTGTGCCGCCTGGAACGCCACTTCACGGCGCTCCAGTTCCGCCCCGCTGATGAAACCCTGCTCTTTGAGCGATCGATACCGTTTCAGATCGGCGGCGGATTGCTCCCGCTGGGCCTGCGCCGCTCGCCAGCCGGCTTGCGCGGCTTCAGCAGCCAAGGCCAAGTCCTGAGGGTCTAGGCGCGCCAGCACTTGACCGGCTTTCACCCGATCGCCCAGTGAAACGGTGCGTTCGGCCACCTTGCCCGGAACCCGAAAAGCCAGGCGAGATTCAGTGCGCGCCCGGACCTCCGCCGCAAACTCCAAGGCGCGGCCCGCTTCAGTGGCCTGCACCACCAAGGTGCGAACCGCCCGCTCAGGCGCGGCCTCCGGCGCCGGCCCCTTACAGGCCGCCAACATCAGCAGTGCCGCGCCGGCCAAACGAACGGAACGCACCAAGTGACTGGCTGGGAATCGGAAGTTCATGAGCAGCTTCCATTCGCGGCGGGGGCCGCAAGCTGAAGGAAACGAGCAATGTACGGGAGACCACCCCGAATTCCCGATCCGCTGCATCGCGCCCGCCACAATCTGCCCGTGCAATCCCCCTCAGACCATCGGCACCATGCCGAAAACTTCCCCGTCGCCTCCTGGCTGTGCCCCGCGCGTCTGCGCCCACCCATCCTGGCGATCTACCGCTTTGCCCGGGCAGCGGATGACGTCGCCGACGAAGGGGACGCACCGACAGCGGCACGTCAATGGCAATTGGCCCAACTGCGAAGCAGCCTGCGTCGCTGTGCGGTAGGGGCCCCGCTCAGCCCCGATGAACAGCCACTTTTTGAGCCCCTGGGCGTGGCCATTCGTGAGTTCAATCTCCCCACAAGCCTGTTGGACGCCCTGCTCGACGCCTTCGAGCAGGACACACGGATCCACCGATACGCGGATCGCGATCAACTGCTTCACTACTGCCAGCGAAGCGCCAACCCTGTTGGCCGATTGCTACTGCATTTGGTGAACGTCCATTCACCAGAGGCGCTTCGAGCGTCTGACGCCATTTGCACAGGGCTACAACTGGTGAACTTTTGGCAAGATATTCGCATTGATCGACTCAAGGGCCGGGTGTACCTGCCCGAGACCGATTTGGCGCACCATGGTCTGACGGTCGAGTCCGTTCTGCTGGGTTCACCCTCCCCCGCGCTCAGGGCCTGCATCGCAGACCTCACGGCTTGGGCCGTCGAGTTGCTTGAAAGTGGCCGCAGCTTGCCCCGGCAGGTACCGGGGCGGCTCGGATGGGAACTCCGCTGGGTCATCGAAGGGGGTCTGCGTATCGCGGAGAAAATCCGCCACCTTGAGCACGACACCTTGACCCACCGTCCCCGGCTGTCCGCCGGAGATGCTCCCTTGCTGCTGGCTCGCGCCCTGCGAAACCGCCTTCGCCATCCATGACACCCGAACAGTACGTGCAAGAAAAGGCCGCCGCGAGCGGTTCCAGTTTCTATTACGCCTTCAAGTTTCTGCCCCCGGATCGGCAGGCCGCCATCACGGCGTTCTACGCATTCTGTCGTGAGGTCGATGACGTGGTCGACGAAGTCACGGATGCCAGTTTGGGTGCCACCAAACTAGCCTGGTGGCGACAAGAGGTCCACCGCCTGTTTGCAGGAACGCCCACCCACCCGGCCCTGCTCGCCTTGGCACCACACCTCGCGCCATATGACATTCGCGCCGACCACTTGTTGGCTGTGATCGAAGGTTGCGAAATGGACTTGCAGCAGTCGCGCTATTTGGACTTCCCAAGCCTGGCCCGCTACTGCCACCTCGTGGCGGGCGTGGTCGGTGAAGTGGCCAGCAGTATTTTCGGTCGCACGGACGAGCGCACGGTGGCCTATGCCCACAAGCTTGGCTTGGCCCTGCAACTGACCAACATCTTGCGGGACGTCGGCGACGACGCGCGCCGCGGTCGGATCTATTTGCCCATCAGCGAGCTGCAGCAGTTCGACGTCAAGGCCCATGAAATCCTGAAGCGCGAGGCCCCCTGGGGATACAGCGACCGTTTTTCCGCCCTGATGCAGTTCCAGGCTGAACGCGCCCATCGCTGTTATGACGAAGCGCTGGCCCTGTTGCCGGAGGTGGACCGCCGCGCACAGAAACCCGGCCTGATGATGGCCAACATCTACCGCGCGCTGCTGCGTGAGCTGGAGGCCGAGCAGTTCCAGGTGCTGCACCAGCGGATCGCGCTGACGCCCATTCGTAAGCTCTGGATCGCCATGAAAACCAATTGGCGCGGCCGGTGATGCGGCTGGGCATCATTGGCGGCGGCTGGGCGGGACTGGCAGCGGCCGTGCGGGCCCGCCAAGCGGGAGCCACGGTCACACTTTTTGAAATGGCGCCGCAATTGGGGGGGCGCGCTCGCAGCCTGGGTCCAGAACCCGATGCGCTCGACAGCGGGCACCACATCTTGATTGGCGCCTATCGCGCCACGCTGGCTCTGATGAAAACGGTGGGTGTGGACTTGGATCAGGTGATGTGGCGCGCCCCGCTCTCCCTGGTCAATGCGGCGGGCCAAGGCCTGCGCTGGCCAGACCACGGCTGGGCGCCCAAAGCATTGCTTCAAGCCATTTTGAACAACCCTCTGTGGACACCCCATGACCGCTGGGGGTTCCTGCGGTGGGGGCTGGTTCGCGCTGTGCATGGCCTGCGCTGCTCGCCGCAGGTCAGTGTTGAACAGCTTTGCGCCGACTTGCCCGCAGCGGTGCGGCGTGATTGGGCCGAACCGCTGTGCATCGCCGCTTTGAACACCCCCATTCAAACGGCCAGTGGGGTCGTTTTTTTGCAGGTGCTCCGCGACGCACTGCTGGGCGGTTCGGGTGCGGCCGACTTGTTGCTACCCAGACGCCCGCTGTCCGAACTGCTGGCGACGCCCACCGAAAAGTGGCTCCAAACTCAGGGCGTCAAAATTCTTCGCGGGGAACGCATCCACGAGATCGCACCGCACCGCTCACAGTGGCGGATCCAGGGCGAGTCGTACGACGCGCTCGTATTGGCCGCCAGTGCCACGGAAGCGGCGCGACTGACCCAGGACATCGCACCGGCGTGGTCCGAAACTGCCCAGGCACTGCCCTTCGAAGCCATTGCAACGGTCTACCTTCAGGCGTCCGGCGTCCGACTCCCCTTCCCCATGGTGGCACTGACCGGAGGTCCGGCGCAGTTTCTTTTCGATGTCGAAGCCATTGGCGGCCCGACCGGACGTTGGGTGTTGGTTTGCAGCGCCGTGGCCCAAGACTTGCAAATGGGGCGCGAGGCCCTGGCGCAAGCCGCACTGACCCAGTTACACACGCAAGTTCCGGCTCTGGGGCACGCCACCCTTCAACAAGTGCATGCGGACCGGCGGGCCACTTTCGCTTGCACCGTGGGACTTCAGCGTCCACCCAGCTTCATTGCCCCCGGACTGTGGGCCGCGGGTGACTATGTCCAAGGCCCCTATCCCGCCACATTGGAGGGCGCCATCCGCAGTGGCGAAGCCGCCGTGCAGGCCGCGATTGCACAATGCGGGAATGAGTGACACCCCCAGCCCCGCAATTCAAGTTTTGGAGCGCGCGTTCGCGTTGCTCGATGTGCTGGCTCGCCATCCCGATCCGATTTCGCTCAAAGCCCTGAGTGAAGCCACGGGCTTGCATGCCTCTACAGCCCATCGAATCTTGAACGATTTGACCCTGGGCCGGTTTGTCGATCGTCCCGAAGCGGGAAGCTACCGGCTCGGCATGCGACTGCTTGAACTCGGCAATCTGGTCAAGGCTCGCCTCGACGTGCGCGACGCCGCATTGGACGCCATGCGCGAATTGCACAAGTTGACCCATCAGCCCGTCAATCTCTCTGTGCGCCAGGGCGATGAGATCGTTTACATCGAGCGCACCTACAGTGAGCGAAGTGGCATGCAAGTGGTGCGAGCCGTCGGGGGCCGGGCACCCCTTCACTTGACATCCGTCGGCAAACTCTTTTTGGCCTACGACGAATCCCCCCGCGTGCGGGCTTATGCCACGCGAACCGGACTGGCGGGTCACACCCGCAACAGCATCACCGACTTGGCTCGTTTGGAACGCGAACTCGCCCAAATCCGTGCTCGGGGCGTGTCGCGCGACGAGGAGGAGCTCGAGTTGGGGGTTCGCTGCATGGCTGCCGGCATTTATGACGACCAGGGCAAGCTGGTTGCCGGTCTGTCGATATCGGCGCCGTCCGACCGCCTGGAAGAAAGCTGGGAGAGTCGACTGCGCGACACGGCCGCACAGATCTCCACCGCGTTGGGCTACCGCCCGTCCTTACGCTAAGCCGCTCTTCGCGGTCAACCCGGCTGCTGGGTGGTCACCCAGCGCCGCACCCGTTCGGCATCGCCGATTCGGCTGTATTTACCCGCCGAATCCAAGAAAACCATGATGAGTTTGCGGCCCGCCATCTCCGCTTGCATCACCAAACAGCGGCCGGCTTCCGCGATGTAGCCGGTCTTCTGCAGGCCGATGTCCCAGGCGGGGCTCCGAACCAAACCATT
Organism: Inhella gelatinilytica; assembly: GCF_016093295.1. GTDB lineage: Bacteria > Pseudomonadota > Gammaproteobacteria > Burkholderiales > Burkholderiaceae_C > Inhella > Inhella gelatinilytica. The sequence goes on from NZ_JAEDAL010000004.1 coordinate 22,947, forward strand.
GGTGGTACGAAACGCCATGTCGCGACGGCCCACCCGCACTTTGTGCTCAGGTGAAGTCGAAAGCTCGCGCAGCAGCGGCACTTCCGATGCAACCTCCACCAAACGCGCCAAGTCGCGGGCGCTGCTTTGATTGGAACTCGACAACCCAGTCGGCTCCACATAGCGCGTGTCCGCCATGCCCAGCAGTGCGGCTTTGGCATTCATTGCAGCAACCGCCGCCGTCAGTCCGCCCGGGTAGTGGCGGCCCAGCGCGTTGGCCGCCCGGTTTTCACTGGACATCAACGCCAAATGCATCAACTCACCTCGCGTGAGCTGGGTGCCAATGGCCAGTCGGGAGCCCGTGTGCTTTTCCGTGTCAATGTCATCGGAAGAGATGGTCAGCACCTCATCGAGGTCCTGCTTGGCCTCGGTGACCACCAGCGCGGTCATGAGCTTGGTGATCGAGGCGATGGGCAAGACCGCGCGATCATTCTTGGCCAGCAGGACTTCCTGCGTTTCCTGATCCACAACCAGGGCCACATTCGATTTCAAACTCAGGGGCCCATCCACCCGATGAAGACCTTGCTGAGTGCCCAAGGAGGCCCTGGGAGCCGCGCCACTCTTGGCGGCTGGGGCTTTCTTCTTGACCACGGCCTTTCGAAGGGGTGCCGGCGCCTTGGTTTTCCGCACCTGGACACGGTCAGCGGGCTTGTCTTTTTGCGCAGCCTGGGCCAGGTGCAAGCCAGAGCCCACATCCCCCACCACCAGCGCCATCCCCACAGTCAAGCCAGCCAACCAACGCATCCGCCACTCCTCAGAAGAACGCCGAGTGTAGGCCGACGCAACCAAGCGTTCAAGATCAATCACTTAAGGGAATCTCTTGAGAGCTTGGCTGAGCCGCTCAGCCCTGGGCCGTGACCCGATCCGCCTTGGTCCTGAGTTTGTTCAGCGCGTTCAGATAGGCCTTGGCAGAAGCCACGATGATGTCAGGGTCCGCCCCCACAGCGTTGACCACCCGCCCCCCCAATTGCAAACGCATGGTCACTTCACCTTGGGACTCGGAACTGCCAACGCTGATGGCGTTGACACTGAATAGAAGCAACTCCGCGCCGCTTTGCAGTTGCGATTCGATGGCACGCACACAGGCATCCACCGGTCCGTTGCCCGTGCTGCTGGCGTGGTACTCACTGCCACCCGCTTCAAACACGACCTCGGCTGAGGGCTGTTCCCCCATCTCAGAGGTCTGCTTCAAGGCCAACAACTTGTAGTGATCCGGTTGGTGATCCGCCTGCTCCTCCATCACCAAGGCCAAAATGTCTTCGTCAAACACCTCGGCCTTGCGGTCCGCGAGTGCTTTGAACCGTTGAAAGGCCTCGTTGATTTCGGCCTCGCTCTCCAGCTCGATGCCCAAATCGGTCAGGCGCTGCTTGAACGCATTCCGCCCACTCAATTTGCCCAGCACGATGCGATTGGCGGTCCAGCCAACATCTTCAGCACGCATGATCTCGTAGGTGTCGCGGGCCTTCAGCACGCCATCCTGGTGGATGCCCGAGGCATGGGCGAAGGCATTGGCACCCACTACGGCCTTGTTGGGCTGAACCACGAAGCCCGTGGTCTGTGACACCAAGCGGGAGGCGCCCACAATTTGACTGGCATCGATGCCCAAGTCCAGGCCGAAGTAATCCCGGCGGGTCTTGATGGCCATGACCACCTCTTCCAGGGAGCAATTTCCAGCGCGCTCGCCCAAGCCGTTGATCGTGCACTCAATTTGTCGCGCGCCCCCAATCTTGACGCCAGCCAAGGAATTGGCAACCGCCATGCCCAGGTCGTTGTGGCAGTGCACACTCCAAATGGCCTTGTCACTGTTGGGGACACGGCGGCGCAGATTGGCGATGAACTCCCCGTACAGCTCCGGAATCGCATAGCCCACCGTGTCCGGAATATTGATGGTGCCAGCCCCTTCTGCAATGACCGCCTCCACCACCTGGCACAAAAAGTCCGGATCGCTGCGGTAGCCGTCTTCGGGCGAAAACTCAACGTCGTCGCAGTGGTTGCGGGCAAAGCGAACCGCCAGCCGTGCCTGCTCGAGAACCTGTTCGCGCGTCATGCGCAACTTTTTCTCCATGTGCAACTCGCTGGTGGCGATGAAGGTATGGATGCGGCCCGCATTCGCCCCGCGCAAGGCTTCGGCCGCGCGACTCAAGTCCCGATCGTTGGCCCGCGCCAAAGAGCAAATGCGGCTGTCTTTGATGGCATCCGCAATCGCCTTTACGGCTTCGAAGTCACCCGGGCTGGCGGCGGCGAATCCAGCCTCAATCACGTCCACCCGAAGCCTCTCCAATTGCCGCGCAATGCGCAGCTTTTCGTCCTTGGTCATCGACGCGCCGGGGGACTGCTCGCCATCGCGCAAAGTGGTATCAAAGATGATCAGACGGTCGGCCATGAGGGGCTCCTGAGTCGAAAAACAAAACGGCCCGCGCAGTTCAAACTGGGCGGGCCGTCGGAAGGGGTCAGCACAAGGCTGGACGCGTCAACGCACCCGGTGAACCTCCGGTAGTAGGGCGAGCGGGCGAATTGACAACATGAACTGAATGTAGCAGCGTGGCGGGCGCCATGTTTCGTCAACCGTGCAGCCCGGCTTCGTCGGGCTCGTCGGTCGACGTCGCAATCAGGCTGGCGTGCCGGCCCTTCCACTTGCGGCGTGCGTATTCCCCGTACCCCGACACGCTGTAACAGCAGAACAGCGCGAAGAGCGCGATCGGCGGATGACTGGACACCAGGGCAATCAGCAACACCAGCGCCACCAAGAGTGCAAACGGCACGGAGCGCTTCAGACTGAAGTCCTTGAAACTGAAAAACGGCGCGTTGGTCACCATGGTGAGGCCGGCATACAGGGTGATGACCACCATCACCCAACTCAGCCAAGGATGACTCTGCGTGGACCATCCGGCATCCACGGCCAACCACAGCGACCCCGCCACCAGGGCGGCTGCGGCGGGGCTGGGCAGCCCCTGAAACCAGCGCTTGTCGATCACCCCGGTGTTGACGTTAAAGCGCGCCAAGCGCAGCGCGGCACAGGCGCAATAAACGAAGGCGGCGATCCAGCCGATTTTGCCCAGGTCTTTGAGGGCCCATTCGTAGGCCACCAAAGCCGGTGCCGCACCGAAGCTGACCATATCGGACAGACTGTCCATCTGCTCGCCAAACGCAGACTGCGTCCCCGTCATCCGAGCTACGCGCCCATCCAGGCTGTCCAGGACCATGGCGCAAAAAATACCGATGGCGGCGTTCTCGAAACGGCCATTCATGGCCATCACGATGGCGTAAAAGCCCCCAAAGAGCGCCGCCAGAGTGAAGAGGTTGGGCAAAACATAAAGCCCCTTGCGCGGCTTGCGCACAGGGGCTTCAGGGAGTTCAGGCTCGGAATCTTGGAAGTCAGAAGGGGCTTCGTTCATTCGAGCATTATCTGAGGCAACCACCCGAGCTGGTACTGGCAGTTGCCTGAGGGAACTCAGTTCTTGGACTTGTCGACCATCTTGTTGGCCTTGATCCACGGCATCATGTCGCGCAGCTTCTCGCCCACGACCTCGATCGGGTGCTCGGCCATCAGGCGGCGACGGCTGATCAGCGTCGGGGCGCCGGCTTGGTTCTCGAGGATGAAACTCTTGGCGTACTCACCCGTCTGAATGCGGCGCAGCGCTTCTTTCATTGCCGCCTTGCTCTGGGCGGTGATCACTTCCGGCCCCGTCACGTACTCGCCGTATTCGGCGTTGTTCGAGATCGAGTAGTTCATGTTGGCGATGCCGCCCTCATAAATCAGGTCCACGATCAGCTTGAGTTCGTGCAAGCACTCGAAGTAGGCCATCTCGGGGGCGTAGCCGGCCTCGGTCAACGTCTCGAAACCCGCCTTGATCAGCTCCACGGCGCCCCCGCACAGCACGGCCTGCTCGCCGAACAGATCGGTCTCGGTCTCTTCACGGAAGCTGGTTTCGATGATGCCGGCCTTGCCGCCGCCGTTGGCCGCGGCGTAGCTCAGCGCAAGGTCGCGTGCACGGCCGGTGGCGTCGGCATGCACGGCGATCAGGTGCGGCACGCCGCCGCCTTGCTTGTAGGTGTTGCGCACCGTGTGGCCCGGCGCCTTGGGTGCCACCATCCACACGTCCAGATCGGCGCGCGGCTGCACCTGGCCGTAGTGCACGTTGAAGCCGTGGGCAAAGGCCAGCGACGCGCCTTGCTTGATGTTCGGTTCGATGTCCTTGCGGTAAACGGCGGCGATCTGCTCGTCCGGCAGCAGGATCATGACCACATCGGCCGCCTTCACGGCCTCGGCCACTTCAGCGACTTTGAGGCCGGCGCCTTCGGCCTTACCCCAACTCGGGCCGCCACGGCGAACGCCCACGGTGACATTCACACCGCTCTCGTGCAGGTTCAGCGCATGGGCATGGCCCTGCGAGCCGTAGCCAATGATGGCCACTTGCTTGCCCTTGATGAGGGAGAGGTCGGCGTCTTTGTCGTAATACACATTCATGTCAGGTCTCCAAACGAAAGGGCAAATTGATTACACGCGCAGCACGCGGTCACCGCGGCCGATGCCGCTAGCGCCCGTGCGCACGGTTTCCAGAATGGCGGTGCGGTCCACCGCCTCCAAAAAGGCGTCGAGCTTGGGGGCATCCCCGGTGAGCTCAATGGTGTAGGTCTTCTCGGTCACGTCCACGATCCGGCCGCGGAAGATGTCCGTGGTGCGTTTGAGCTCTTCACGCTCTTTTCCCACGGCACGGAGCTTGACCAACATCAGCTCCCGCTCAATGAACTGGGCCTCGGTCAAATCCACCACTTTCACCACCTCGATCAGTCGGTTCAAGTGCTTGGTGATCTGCTCGAGTACGTCGTCCGAGCCGGTGGTGGTAATCGTCATCCGTGACAGGGACGGGTCTTCGGTGGGCGCCACCGAGAGGGATTCGATGTTGTAGCCCCGCGCTGAAAACAACGCGACCACGCGCGAAAGCGCACCCGGCTCGTTTTCGAGGAGAACTGCAATGATGTGTCGCATGGCGTCCTCCTTACAGTTCTTCCGAGCCCAAGAGCATTTCAGTAATGCCCTTGCCAGCCTGCACCATGGGCCAAACGTTTTCGCCGGGGTCGGTTCGGATGTCCAAGAACACCGTGCGATCCTTCAATCGAATCGCTTCCTTGAGTGCGGCTTCCACCTCGCTGGGGTGATCCACCCGAATGCCCACGTGTCCATAGGCTTCCGCCAGCTTGACGAAGTCCGGTAGGGCATCCATGTAGCTGTGGCTGTAGCGCCCGCCATAGCTCAGTTGCTGCCACTGGCGCACCATGCCCAGGTAACGGTTGTTCAGGGCTACGATCTTGACCGGCGTGTTGTACTGCTGGCAGGTCGAAAGCTCCTGAATGCACATTTGGATCGAGCCCTCTCCCGTGATGCAGAACACGTCGGAGTCGGGCTTGGCCAGCTTGATGCCCATGGCGTAAGGCAATCCAACACCCATGGTGCCCAGACCTCCGCTGTTGATCCAGCGCCGAGGTTCGTCAAATTTGTAGAACTGGGCCGCCCACATTTGGTGCTGCCCCACGTCCGAGGTAATGTAGGTATCGCGTCCTTGGGTGAGTTCCCACAGCTTTTCAACGACCGCTTGCGGCTTGATCAGGCTGTCGCTGGACTTATAGGAGAGGCAGTCTTTGCTCCGCCACTCTTTGATTTGCCGCCACCAGGCGTTGAGCTGGTCGGCATCAGGTCGTTCGCGCGCGTCTCTGATCTGGCTGATCAACTCCTGGAGCACCTCTTTCACATCCCCGACGATGGGGATATCCACCTTCACTCGCTTCGAGATGGACGAGGGGTCGATGTCCACATGGATGATCTTGCGCTGGACTTGGGCGAAGTGTTTGGGGTTGCCGATCACGCGGTCGTCAAAGCGCGCGCCGACGGCCAGCAACACATCGCAGTGCTGCATGGTCATGTTGGCCTCGAAGGTCCCGTGCATCCCGAGCATGCCCAGAAATCGCGGATCGGTGCCAGGCATGGCCCCGAGACCCATCAGGGTGTTGGTCGTCGGGAACCCGAGCAAATCGACCAACTCGCGCAGTTCGGCGGTCGCCTCGCCCAGGATGACGCCGCCCCCCGTGTAGATATAGGGGCGCTGCGCCGACAGCAGGAGTTGAACCGCTTTACGGATCTGCCCCGGGTGCCCTTTCTTTACCGGCTGATAGCTGCGCATGTGCAACTCCGCCGGATACTCGAAAACAGCCTTGTCGATCGAAACATCTTTAGGGATGTCGACCACGACCGGCCCGGGACGTCCCGTGCGGGCGACATGAAACGCCTTCTTCAGCGTCAAGGCCAAGTCCTTGACATCCTTGACCAAGAAGTTGTGTTTCACCACCGGTCGGGTGATGCCCACCGTGTCGCACTCTTGAAAGGCATCTTGACCGATGGCCGACGTCGGGACCTGCCCCGTCACAATGACCATCGGGATGGAATCCATGTAGGCCGTCGCAATGCCGGTAATGGCATTGGTGACCCCCGGGCCCGAGGTCACCAAGGCAACGCCCACCTCGCCCGTGGCGCGTGCATAGCCATCGGCGGCATGAATCGCCGCCTGTTCGTGCCGGACCAGCACATGCTGAATGGATTGCTGCTTGTAGAGCGCGTCGTAGATGTAGAGCACGGCACCGCCGGGATAGCCCCACAAATACTTGACGCCTTCGAGTTCCAAGGCGCGCACCAAAATGTCGGCGCCGATTAACTCTTCCTGCTGGGGGATTGGGCTCGCGCCCGCCGCGCCCTGACGCGACTTGGGGTCCATATCGGACATCGTCATTTCAAACTCCTGGGTTTTCCGGCAAGAAAACGCATCGGTCCCCCCTCCTCCAATCCTTTTGAGATGGGCTCGGGCTCGCTTGGCAACTCAGCGCAAGGGCTGGGCAGTTGGGTGATTATGGCCTCGTCAATTCAGAAGGCAAGCGAGTGTTTCTTCGTCAGCAACGAAGCCTGTAGTCGTCCGATAATCCGCCACCTTTTTTCTTCCTCGTCCCGTTTTGGCCAACGACACCGAACTGGATGCCTTCCTCCGCTCCGTCGAGCGCAGGGCATTCAAGCGCACCGCTTACATGGTCCGCGATGACGAAGCGGCCCTGGACATCGTTCAGGACGCCATGATTCGGTTGGCCGAGCATTACGCGCACCGGCCCGCCGAGGAATTGCCGCTGCTCTTTCAGCGCATCCTCTCAAATGCCACCATGGACTGGTTTCGGCGACAAAAGGTCCGAAATGCAGTTCTCGTCAACTTGTCGGACTTCGAGGGCGATGACCCCGATGATGGGTTTGACTTACTGGAAGCCCTGGATGGGGGCTCCGGCGCTCTAGGGGCCCTGAGCGCCGCCGATGAGGTTGAACGAGCCCAAATCGTGGCGGCCATCGAAGAAGAGGTACAAAAGCTCCCGGCGCGTCAACGCGAAGCCTTCATGCTGCGTTACTGGGAAGAATTTGACTTGGCAGAAACCGCTAGCATCATGGGCTGCTCGGAAGGCAGCATCAAAACGCACTGCTTCCGGGCAGTGAATGCGCTGGCCAAAGCATTGACCGCACGGGGGATCCAACGATGAGCAGCTTGCCTTCAAACCAGCGCAGCCCAGCGACGGTTGACGCCGTGGGCCGTCAGTTGGCGTACCCGTTGGCCCGGTCGGGCGAGCAGGTGGCCCCGGAAGTCCAAGCGCGCTTGAGTTCAGCTCGCGCGCGTGCTGTGGCGCGCGCCCAAGAAGTGCGTCAGACACAGGAGGCCATTGCCTCGATCGGCGGCGGGCAAGCAGCACTTTCAGGTGGCCCCGCTGGACGCGGCAAGCGCTGGGGCGTTGCACTGCTGCCCTTCCTGCTCGTGACGCTGGGCTTGGTGGCGCTGGTGCAGGCTCAATGGGTCCAAGAGGCGCTGGGATTGGGGGATGTGGACACGGCGTTGCTTAAAGACGCCCTGCCGCCCAATGCTTATGGCGATCCGGGGTTCAACGAATACCTGGATGAAGAAGACCCCAAGGGGCGCTCGTCGGAAAGCCATCCCGAGGCCGAGCAGAAGGACGAAGGCGCATGAACGGTCGGCGCGGGCTCCTGGTGTTTGTCATGATCCTTGGGCTGACACCGCCGGTTTGGAGCCAATCTCCTGCGCCCGCCGCGACTCCCGTGCTACCCAGTACCAAGGCCTGGTCTCAACTCTCAACGCAACAACGTGCTGTGCTGGCTCCGCTGTCTGAAGACTGGGCGGAGTTGCCGGCCGCCTCTCAGCACAAGTGGTTGCAAGTGGCGGCTCGATTCCACGAACTGGACGCAGCCGAGCAGGGCCGGGTTCGACACCGCATGGCGGAGTGGGCGCACATGAGCCCGCAGGAGCGTTTGAAGGCCCGAATTGGCTGGCATGAAGCCCAGCGTGTCGCCCCGGAACAGCGGCAGTCCAAATGGGAGCGCTACCAAGCCCTCCCGCCCGACGAGCGTGCAGCCCTGCAAGAGCGCGCCGCACAACGCCTGTCGAAAGCTACCGCGCCGAACCTCCCCAATCCTGGCACCAGCCCCAGTTCTTTGATGGTGCGCGCGCGCGCCGGAGCGACGACCGTCCCCATCACGCGACGCGCGCCGCCCGCCACTGTTCCGCCCCGCCCCCTCACCCTGGCCGGCGTGGACCCAACAACGCTGTTGCCCCGGCCACCGGCGGCGCCCGCCAGTCAGCCATGAACCCTGCGGCTGGATTTTCGACGCCCCCACTGCGTCGCCGCTTGGCCTGCCTGCTGTACGAAGGGATGTTGGTTTTCGGCCTTTTGATGGTCACGGGTTTCCTCCATGCCCTGGTCACCCAGCAGCCCTATGTGCCTGGTGACAACCACGGTGCCGGATGGGTGGCGTTGGCCGCGATGGCGCTCTACTTCGTCTGGTTTTGGCACCACGGCCAAACCTTGGCCATGAAGACTTGGTTCATCACCGTGCAAGACGTCCGCACCGGGCAACCGCCCCATTGGCTGCGAGCATTGGCACGCTTCGCCGGGGCGTGGCTCATGATCTTGCCGGCATTGGCGCTGGTCAGCCTGCTGGGCCTGATCAGTCCGCGCAGCGGGGTCTATGCTGCGGTTGCACTCAACGTCCTGGTGTACGCAGGGTTGAGCGTGTGGCTACCCGGGCGTCAGTTTCTGCACGATTGGCTGGCGGGCACAGCCTTAGTCGACCTCCGACGCCAGCCCTTGACAACGCCCGAGCCCGGGCGCCCCCCTCTTTAACCAAGGGCCCTGGAGAGCCCCCATGTGAAAGGGCTTAGATCGCCGCTTCGTCGGTCTCGCCCGTGCGAATTCGCACCACTTGTTCCACCGGCGTGACAAAGATCTTTCCGTCGCCGATCTTGCCGGTTTTTGCCGCTCGCAATATGGCCTCAATGCAAGCGTCGACGTCTTCGTCCTTGACGACCACCTCGACCTTGATTTTGGGCAAAAAGTCCACCACGTACTCGGCACCGCGGTACAGCTCGGTATGCCCCTTCTGCCGACCAAAGCCTTTGACCTCGGTGACCGTCAAACCCGACACCCCCAACTCCGCCAGACCTTCGCGAACCTCATCCAGCTTGAATGGTTTGATGATGGCGGTGATTTGCTTCATGGTGGGCCTCCTGAGGATGGCTTAATTTAAGCACGGAAGCGATTGGTGATTGGATAGCGCCAATCTCGGCCAAAGCTCCGGTGCGTGATGCGAATCCCAATGGGTGCTTGACGCCGTTTGTACTCGTTCAGTTGGATCAGCCGTGTAACCCGCTCCACCGCCGCCGGCGGGAATCCTTCGTCCAGCAAGTCTTGGATCGAGGCGTCTTCTTCCATATAGCGGGCCAAGATGGCGTCCAGCAAGGCGTAGGGCGGCAAGCTGTCCTCATCTTTTTGGTCGGGACGCAGCTCCGCCGATGGTGGTCGATCAATGATCCGTTCGGGAATAACAGGGCCCACCGTACCATCCGCCCGCTGCGAGGGCTGCCGGTTTCTCCACCTCGCCAATTCAAACACCAGCGTCTTGGCCACATCCTTGATCACCGCGAAGCCCCCCGCCATGTCGCCATAGAGGGTGCAGTAACCCGTGGCCATTTCACTCTTGTTCCCGGTGGTCAGCACCAACGCCCCAAACTTATTGGAGAGCGCCATCAGCAGCGTGCCTCGAATCCGAGCCTGCAAGTTTTCTTCCGTGGTGTCCGGTCGACACTCCTCAAACTGCGGTGCCAGCGCGGTATTAAAGCCCTCGAAGAGGGGAGCAATGGAGATTTCGTCATAGCGCACACCGACACGCTCCGCCATGTCTCGGGCATCGATCCAAGAGATATCGGCGGTGTAGGGTGAGGGCATCATGACCGCTCGTACACGCTCGGGCCCCAACGCGTCCACAGCAATCGCCAACACCAAGGCCGAATCGATGCCGCCCGACAAGCCAATCACCGCCCCAGGGAATCCGTTCTTTCCGATGTAGTCGCGCACCCCCAGAACCAGAGCCATCCACACTTGCTCCAGCGGTTCTGGAACGGGGGTAACCTGCCCCTGTGGCACCAGATCAAAGTCGACCAGCCAGACGACCTCTGTGCCCATGGGCGCCCGGGCCACCAGGGACCCGCTGGCATCCACCGCAAACGAAGCCCCATCGAACACCACTTCGTCCTGTCCGCCCACCATGTGGGCATACACCAAGGGACGATCGACGCGCTTGGCCACGGCGACCATTCGAGCCTCTCGCTCGCCCACCTTGCCCTGGTGAAAAGGCGACGCATTGATCACGGCCAGGAGGTCGGCGCCCCCTGCGCAGGCGGCATCCACGGGCTCGTCCAACCACGCGTCCTCACAGATCAGCAGCCCTATCTTGCGGCCCGCCACCTCAAACACCAGGGGACCCCATCCCGCATCCCGGCCACTCACGAAATAGCGGCGCTCATCAAAAACTTGGTAGTTGGGCAATTCCCGCTTCGCATAGCGGCCCACTTCCACCCCATCTTGAAGTACGGCGGCTGCGTTCAGCGCCGGGGCTTGCTGCTGCGAGCGCCCCCTCACTGAGGTTCCTGCCGCCATGGGTAAGCCCACCACAACGGTGAGGCCTTTGAGTGCACGCAGGTCTTGCGCCAATTGAGCGAGTTGCTGTTCACACGCCTGAAGAAACCCGGGGCGCAACAACAAGTCTTCGGGGGGATATCCGCTCAGTGCAAGTTCGGGCGTCAAGAGCAACTGCGCCCCACGCCCATGCGCGTCTTGGGCTTGCGCCAAGATGCGGGCCGCATTGCCCGCCAAATCGCCCACCGTCACGTTTACCTGCCCGAGCGCAATCCGAAGGCTCATGGTGTCTTGCTCTCCAAAAACAAAGGCGGCCGAAGCCGCCTCTCATCATGCCCGGGATTCAAGGCACGTTAACAAGGTCTAACTCAAACGCCCTTCTTGCGCGCCACCCAAGCGGCCATGCCATCGGTCACTTCTGTCATGGCACTCTCCGGCCCCTCCCACCCCTGTACCTTGACCCATTTGCCAGCTTCCAAGTCTTTGTAATGCTCAAAGAAATGCTGAATGGCCCGCAGGCGAGTCGGATTCAGGTCCTCGGGACGGCGCCAGTTTTGATACAGCGGGAGCACTTTTTCGATGGGCACCGCGAGCAACTTGCTATCGCCGCCGGCCTCGTCTTCCATCTTGAGGACGCCAATGGGACGGCAGGTCACCACCACACCGGGGATCAACGGCACGGGTGTGATCACTAGCACATCAACCGGGTCCCCGTCTGCGGCGAGCGTTTGCGGGATGTAGCCGTAGTTGCACGGGTAGTGCATCGCCGTGCCCATGAAGCGATCCACGAACAAGGCCCCGGTGTCCTCATCGACCTCGTACTTGATGGGGTCACCGTTCATCGGAATTTCGATGATGACATTGAACTGCTCGGGCGCGTGGGCGCCGGGGGTCACGTTGTGCAGGCTCATGAATCGCTCTCGAGGGAAAACCCGGATTCTAGGGTCTGGCGTTCTTGATCCAGGCAATGCGGGTTATCCCGGCGACCGCTGGAAACTACTCACGAGTGCGGCCCGTGTCCTTCCCTAGGATCGCCGCGCGGCGCCGCATGGCGCTTTTGTTTTGTGTTCGAACATCGATGGAGTGGTTGGCATGACAAACGATTGGGCGCTCATGGGTGCGCTGGCCTGCGGCCTCGCCGCAGTCATTTATGGATTCATCCAGCGAAGCTGGATCCTGTCGCAGAGTGCGGGCAATGACCGCATGCAAGAAATCGCGACAGCCATTCAACAAGGGGCCGCGGCCTATCTCGGACGTCAGTACCGCACCATCGGAATCGTGGGTGTGGTGCTGGCCGTCGCTATTGGTGCTTTTTTGGGCACCAAGACGGCCATCGGCTTCGTGGTCGGTGCCGTGCTCTCGGGGGTTTGCGGCTTCATCGGCATGAACATTTCGGTGCGCGCCAATGTGCGTACGGCACAGGCCGCGACCCAAGGCATTGGTGCCGCGCTGGACGTCGCCTTTAAGGGCGGTGCGATCACCGGCATGCTGGTGGTGGGCCTGGGGCTCTTGGGCGTTGGGGGCTTCTTCTACGCCATCACTGGCGGCACGGGCGCCACCAGTGAGGCGCTGAAGCCCATGCTGGGTCTGGCCTTCGGCTCCTCACTGATTTCGATCTTCGCGCGCCTGGGTGGCGGCATCTTTACCAAAGGCGCCGATGTCGGTGCCGACTTGGTGGGCAAGGTTGAGGCCGGCATTCCCGAGGATGACCCCCGCAACCCGGCAGTGATTGCCGACAACGTGGGCGACAACGTGGGCGATTGCGCGGGGATGGCCGCTGATCTGTTTGAAACCTATGCTGTGACCCTTATCGCCGCGATGGCCTTGGGGGCCCTGATGGTCAAGGGTGATGCAGCGCTGACCGGCGTGATCTACCCGCTCGCCTTGGGTGGCGTGTCGATCTTGGCATCGATCATTGGCTGTTTCTTTGTGAAGGCCAGCCCGGGCATGAAGAATGTGATGCCGGCGCTCTACAAAGGCTTGATCGTCGCGGGCGTACTCAGCGCCGGCGCTTTCTTTTTGGTCACCAAAGCGATGTTCCCGGCTGACGTCATGCTGGCGGGCGGGCAAACGGCCAACGCGATGTCGCTGTTCGGTGCCTGCCTGGTCGGTCTGGTGCTGACGGCTGCCATGGTGTGGATCACCGAGTACTACACCGGCACCCAGTACCACCCTGTTCAGCATGTGGCTCAGGCTTCGACCACCGGCCACGGCACCAACGTGATCGCCGGGCTCGGTGTCTCGATGAAGTCCACGGCTTGGCCTGTGATCTTTGTGTGCGCAGCCATTGCGGTGGCCTACCAACTGGCCGGTCTTTATGGCATTGCGGTGGCGGCCACCTCCATGCTCAGCATGGCCGGCATCATCGTCGCGCTGGACGCCTACGGTCCCATCACCGACAACGCCGGCGGCATTGCCGAGATGAGCGAATTGCCCGCCAGCGTTCGGGATGTGACCGACCCGCTGGATGCAGTGGGCAACACCACCAAGGCGGTCACCAAGGGCTATGCCATTGGTTCTGCCGGTCTGGCCGCTCTGGTTCTGTTCGCGGACTACACACATGCCCTGGAAGCGCGTGGCATGGCCTTGGCGTTTGACCTAGCCGACCACAAAGTCATCATCGGCCTGTTCATTGGCGGCTTGATTCCCTACCTCTTTGGCGCCATGGCCATGGAAGCGGTCGGCCGCGCTGCCGGTGCCGTGGTCGTCGAGGTGCGCAAGCAATTTGCCGATGGCCAGATCATGGCGGGTAAGCGCAAACCGGACTACAGCGCGGCCGTCGACATGCTGACCAGCGCCGCGATCAAAGAAATGATTGTCCCGTCGCTCCTGCCGGTGGCAGCCCCCATCATCGTGGGTTTGGTGCTCGGCCCGGCCGCCTTGGGTGGCTTGTTGATGGGCACCATCGTCACCGGTTTGTTCGTGGGTATCTCGATGTGCACCGGCGGTGGTGCCTGGGACAACGCCAAGAAACTCATCGAAGAAGGCTTCAAGGATGACGCGGGCGTCATCCACAAGAAAGGTGGCGAAGCCCATAAGGCGGCAGTGACCGGTGATACGGTGGGTGACCCCTACAAAGACACCGCCGGCCCGGCCGTGAACCCGCTGATCAAGATCATCAACATCGTGGCCCTGCTCATCGTGCCCTTGCTGCCCATGACGGCCAGCAAGCCGGTGGTGGCCGAGCCGCATGCGGCAGCAGCGCCCGCTGCGGCAGCCTCGGAGCAAGCCAGCGTGCCCGCGCTGCCTGTTGCACCGGCGGCGACCGCAGCCAGCGAAGCGGCCTCGCAATAAGGCCTCTGCTCGTGGCAAATGCCCGCTTCGGCGGGCATTTTTTTTGACGCTCGCCGCCACAATCTTGCCAATGGCTTCTGCTGCATCCAAACCCGTAATGAACCCCCAGCTCTGGCGGCTGGAGGCTGCACGACGTCGTCGTCAGTTGGAGGAGTTGCAGACCTACCTACTGCGGATGGAAGCGGAATTTCAGGACTTGGAGCGACAGGTCCTGAGTTTTCAAGCTGCCTACCGTCAGCAGCTCGGAGCCGCCTGGAAAGAAGTGGAGCAGCTACAAGGGGATTTGCTCCACATTTTGGAAGAGCTGTCCCGCGCACAAGGACTGGAGTCCCCGGCCGTGCCTCCGCAGCGCAAGCACCAAACGCTGCCTCAGCTGCCCCCAGCCGTCGCTTGGCCCACGCCCCCCCCCTTCGAGAGCGAGTTAATCGCGCCCTCACTGAAAGATTTGCACCGGCGTGCCGCCATGCGGTTGCACCCCGATCGCGCCACCGATCCTGAAGACCGCATCCGGCGCGAGGCGTTGATGCGCGACGCCAATCTTGCCTACGCTGACCATGACCGCGCCACCCTCGAAGCGCTGCTCATCGCCTCGGGGGAGTCACCACAGCGATTGGGTGGGTTCGATGTCCGTGCCCACTGGCAATGGCTCGAGCGCTGTGAGCATCTGGCACAGGGGCGAATGCGCATCCTGCGGGCGCACCTCGTCGCGCTGCGGCAGCACCCGGTGACCATCCTGGCCGAACACGTTGACCGTGCGCGCGGGCGCGGTCTAGACGCCCTCGCGGTGATGCATTCCGTGCTGAGGTTACAAGTCCAGGAGTTGACGCAGCAGCTGTACATTGCGCGTCGCATTCCCGCACGGAGTACGCTGGCGATTGAGTTCATCGCACAGTGGCAACGACGATGGGGGCAGGAGCCACGCCACACACCAGAAGCGGAGCAGAGCACAAGCGCCTGATATGGACTAATGTCGACGGGCTGCGTGGGCGGACTTGGTTGCTCCAACGGTGTCCTGAAGCCCAGAACAGCTAAAGCCCGGAATCTTTCGACTCCAGGCTTTCGCGTTTTTCTCTATGGTCTGTCAAACACCTCAGCCGGCGCACAGCGCAGCAGTTGGCCAGCCTCCTGCACAGGGGCGGCAAGCCATGCGTTCCAGTCTGCAGGCTCCAACACACACACCATGCGCTTGTCTTGGGCGTCCGGTGGCAGCTTGGGGTCGGGTTTGTGCATGCGCCCCATGAGCGAATGACCATCGGCATTGATGGTCAGCATGGTGTAGCTCTCGTGAACCTCGCCGGTCGCCTTGTCCACCCAGGTCGCCCACAGGCCGGCGAGGCCAAACGGATCACCATCTGCCCGCTTGAACCGCCACCACACGTTGCGGCCGGTCTCCCAGCAGGGCTCCCAAAAAGCCTGGACCGGGATGATGCAGCGCTGCCCGCGCGCCCAGGGCGCCTTGAAACTGGCCTTGTTGGCTAGCTCCTCGCTGCGCGCGTTGTTGGTGCTGTAAGGCAGGGTGGCTGTCTTGGCAAACCATGGGATCAGCCCCCACTGGCCCACGACCAGCTCCGTGCTGTAGTCGGTCTCAGCCCGGGCCCTGCGAATAAAGGGGCCCTGACCTCGCGGGAACAACTCTGGGAGCCACCATTTGGGCTGATTATGTCGACCGATGTGCCAAAGGCGCTCAATTTCGGCAACGTGGGGTGGGACGTAGCGATTGCACATGGGGCATTGGAACCTGCGGGAGCAGATGCGGATCGCAGCTGCAGCGAATCTTGTCACCAGCTTGGCGACTAAGCAAAACGCAAATGGTGACCAAACGGTGACCAGCAACCTAGAAAAGCAAAAGGCCCAACATCTTGCGATGCTGGGCCTAAGCCGTTTTCTCTATGGTCGGGGTGGCGGGATTCGAACTCGCTACCCCTTGCACCCCATGCAATACGGGATGCGTTTTCATCCGCCCAAACTGCCGCCAGACCGCCGCTCAAATCGTTATAAATCAATAACTTGCTGATTCTGAGGCTCCACAAGGACCCACTTGGCTACACTAGCAACCGCCAAGTTGTAGTCACCGAGTAGTCACCAGGAGCCTTTATGCCCATCACCCCGCTGCAGATGGAAGCGACGCCGCAAGCCAAGGAGCAATGGTTCACGGAGTCCCTAGGCCGTGGGTTCGGGACGTTTCTGGGGCGAATCACTCCGGCGGGAGAGCGGCGCTTCTACTTTCGGTACACAGACGCAGAGCGGCGGCAGCATCGCCTTCTAATTGGCGCCTACGGGCCGGGTGGGCTGACAGTGGCGCAAGCTCGGGTCAAGGCGCGGGAACTGTCCGCGCTCTACCAATCGGGCACACGCGACCTGCGGGCGCACTTCGAAGCCCAGGCCGCCGCCCAGCAGGCAGCGCAAGAAGCCGAGCGGCTGGCGGCTGAAGCCGAGGCACGGCGCCTGCAAGAAGCGGCCGAACAGGAAGCCCGGGAGCGCGAAAGGCGCCTGACCGTGCGCCAACTGTTCGAACGCTGGCGCAGCACGGAACTGAGGCCGCACACCGGCGCCGATGGAAAACGTCAGGGCCGCAAGGATGGCGGCGCCTATGTGGCCGCCCAATTCGAGCGCCATGTTTTCCCCACCATTGGCGCCCTGCCCGTGGCCGAACTCACCCGCGCCGACCTCATGGCCGTGCTGGACGCCCGCAAAGCCGCCGGCACGCTGCGCACTGCCAATGTGCTGTTCACCGATCTGCGGCAAATGCTGGCCTTCGCGCGGGACCGGGATCTGATCGCAACCGATCCCCTGGCAGGGCTGAAACGCACCAAGATCGGCGGCAAGGACACCGAGCGCGAGCGGGTGCTGAAGGATGACGAATTGCGCCTGCTGCTGCAAGCCATCCCCAATGCCCGCCTGCACCCCCGCACCGCCTTGGCCCTGCACCTAATCCTGGCCACCGGCTGCCGCGTGGGCGAAATGATGGGCGCCGTCTGGGCCGATGCCATCGGCAAAGGCAAAGGCGACGCCAAGGCCCTTCGCGCCACCGCTGAAGCCGCCGAAACCAAATTCGGCATCGTGGACTTGGCCGCCGGCACTTGGTATCTGCCGGACACCAAGAACCAGCGAGACCACACCATTCACCTGAGCAGCTACGCGCGCCAGCACCTGCAAGCCCTGGCTGAACTGCGCGAGCTGACCCCAGATGGCACGCCTTGCCCCTGGCTTTTCCCAGACCGCAACCGGCTCCAGCCCGTTTGCGTCAAGAGCCTAAGCAAACAGATTGCCGACCGCCAGCGCCCAGAAGGCGAGCGCCTGAGCCGCCGCGCCAAGAACACCGAGGGATTAAGCCTGCCCGGTGGCAAGTGGACACCCCACGACCTCCGCCGCAGCGCTGCCACGGCCATGGCCCGGCTGGGCATCTCAACTGACGTGATCGACGAGTGCCTAAACCACAAGCTGCAGAGCAAGGTGGCCCGGGTCTACATCCATGACCGCAGGGAGGCGGATCAAGCGCGGGCATTTGAAGCCCTTGGGGCCATCCTCTTGAAACTGGCAGACACCGCTCTGCCGCATGCCCCGAATGTTTTGCCCATTCGGGCCGCATAAGGTCGTCGCCCAGCTCGCAATTCAGCCGAGCCCGCGCTGAGTTCGTGCACCTAAGCCCCTGCATTCCAAGACGCGCCCTGGCCATCTCCCGAATCGAACATTTCGACCGAAATAACCAACCAATTCAGTTGGTCATTCGAAAGGTTGACTTTCTGGTTTTTGCGGGGACACTTTTTTCACACGCTTGGATTCATCTAGTTGGATATGGCGCAAAGCCCCAAAACACGACTCCAAACGGGTGAGGGGCCACCGTCGCCAAACAGTAGCCCCTCGGTGCGCCGGGCGCAAGTGTCAACTTTGAAGGGAAGACGCTTGTGAGCTTACACCATGCAACTGGCAGCAAGCCATAGCAGGGTGTTGCGGCCCGACGCGTGAAAGCACTTTTACGCAACGGATTTATGAAGCTTCAAGACCGCTCGCCGCGCGAAACTGCGCAATCTCTCCCGGCCGCCCTGGCCGACGTCACGCTGATCGATGCCCGCACCAGCGCCGCCACCGGCGGCATGGGGGTTTCCTGGTGGCTGGCCCGCGTGGCAGCCGGCGAAGCCCCAAAGCCTGCCATCCAACGCCCGCGCATGACGCGGTGGCGTTTGGTGGACGTGCGCAACTTCTGGGCCGCTCAGGCCGTAGACAGCAGCGCGCCGGCATCCAGTAGCAATACGAACAAGGGGTAATCCATGCCCCACCTCCCAAAAACGACCACGGTCTGCGTGGCCGTAGGGCAGTGCATTGCCCATCGAAACCAATGGGCCCGGTTCTGGCGTTGCTTTTCTTGGGCAATCGTTATTTCCCAGGGGGCGCTCCATGGCTAACCCCATCCGCACCTTCCAGACCGCCATCCTGACGGCCCTGGACCATGCGCCCGCGCACATCGAACCCGGCAAGCTGCACCGTTTCGGAACCGGGCGCGCGTGCTGGTGCCTGCTCTTCTCCGACGGCCGAGCTGGTGTGTTTGGATGCTGGCGACAGGGCATCACCGAAACCTGGACCGCCTGCGATCGCCAAACCTTGACCCTGGCCGAACGTGCAGAATTGGCCCGCCAAGTCGCCCGAGCAACAGCAGAGCGTCAACACCAGCAGCGCCAGCAATGGGCAGAGAACCGGTACCGCATAGTCAAGCTCTGGGGCGAGAGTCAGCCCCTACAGGCGGGCGACCCGGCGACGCTGTACTTGAAGAAGCGCGGCCTGGGCGGGGCGTGGCCGCTGGCTGATTGTCTGCGCTTGCATCGTGGCCTGAGTTACTGGATTGAGGGGCGCGAGCTGGGCCGATACCCCGCCTTGCTGGCCCCAATCGTGGCGCCGAACGGGCAGACCGTAGCCCTGCACCGCACCTATCTGACAGCGGACGGCAGAAAGGCCGATGTGCCCACGGTCAAGAAGCTGACCGGCGCAGCTGGGCCACTCGCTGGCGCCTGCATCCCGTTGGGCAAAACGCAGGGCGGACTGATCGGCATCTCTGAGGGCATGGAAACTGCGCTGGCGGCCTGGGCTGGGTCTGGTGTTCCGACCGTGGCGGCCTACTGCGCCAACGCGCTGGCGGGCTGGCAATGGCCTGCTGAGGCCCGTCGCATCGTGGTGTTTGCCGACCATGACCGCGCCGGCCTGAATGCCTCTGCCGCCCTGCGAGCCCGGGTCTTGAAAGCCGGTTTGCGCTGTGAGGTTCACCAGCCCAGCGAGCCCGGAATGGATTGGGCGGACGTGTGGCTCTCTGGCCAAGCCCAGGTGATCGGCGCGGAGGTACAGCCATGAGCGCCATGCTGGACTTGGAACGAATCAATGGGTTGGCCAAATCGACGGCAGCTGTCTCGCCACCCGAACCGCTACCCCCGGAGCTGCCCGCTGTGGAAGCGTTCCCGGCGGCGGCCCTACCTTGCACCCTGCGGCCCTGGATCGAGGATGTTGCAGAGCGCCTGCAGTGCCCGCCTGACTTTGTGGCGGTACCCATGCTGGTGGCCGGGGCTTCCCTGGTGGCCCGTCATGTTGGACTGCGCCCGCAACAGCGCACGCCTTGGACGGCGCGCGGCAACCTGTGGGCGCTAATCGTGGGCCGACCCGGAATGATGAAGTCGCCTGCGCTGGCTGAGGCCCTGGCGCCGATTGACCGGTTGGAGAGCCGTGCCTCCCATGAGTACGCAGAGCAAGCCGCAACGCATCGCGCCGCAGCCCTGGCCGCCAAGCTCAGGTGCAAAGCGCTGGAGTCTGAGGCGACCAAGCTGCTGAGGAAGGACCCGGCTGCTGATGTGGCCGCCCTGCTTCTGGAGGGCGACGAGTACGAAGACCCGCCACGACCGCGCTATCTGGTAAGTGATGCGACTTACGAAAAGCTTGGCGCCATCCTGTTTGAGAACCCTGCTGGCGTGCTGTCGGTTCGCGATGAAGTGCGTGGCCTGCTGCAAGACCTAGGGCGCGAAGAGTCGGCGCCAGCGCGCGGCTTCTACCTGCAGGCCTGGAGCGGTGGCCGCTACACCTTTGACCGCATCGGCCGAGGCACGCTGACCATTCCCGACGCGCTGCTGTCAATGGTGGGGGGCATTCAGCCCGGCCCGCTGGCCGAACTGATGCGACTGGCGCGGATGGGCAAGGCCGACGATGGAATGCTGGAGCGCTTCTTGATCTCATGGCCTGACACGCGAGGGGAGTGGAAGAACGTGGATCGCTGGCCCGATTCGAGCGCGCGCCGGCTGGTGTTCGACACCTTTGACCGGCTGGACGTACTGACCCCTGAAAGCCTTGCCGCTGAGCAAGACAAGACCAAGGAAGGCGAGCCCTATGGACGCCCCTTCCTCCGTTTCGACGGCGCCGCGCTGGAGGCGTTCACCGAATGGCGCTGCGAGTTCGAGGCCGAGTTACACAAGTCCGAGGGAGAGGGCCTAGAGGCTGCACTTTCAAAGTTCCGCCACCATGTCCCGTCGCTAGCGCTGGCGCTGCATGTCATCGAGGGCGACACCGGCCCTGTAAGCCTCAAGGCCACCTTGCGCGCGCTGACCCTGGCGGGCTACTTCGAAAGCCACACGCGCCGCCTACACAGCAGCGCCCGGCGTGCCACTGTGCAAGCCGCACGCAAGCTGCTGGCCAAGGTACAGGCGGGGCAGCTTGGCAGCGAGTTCACGGCGCGCGATGTGCAGCGCAAAGACTGGGGCAGCTTGACTGAGCGGCCCGTGATCGCGGGCGCGCTGGAGCTGCTGGTGGCACACCGCTGGCTACTGGAAACCGAGGTTCCAGCCACGACACACGGCGGCCGGCCGACCGTGGTCTATAGCTTGGCAGGGGGCACATCATCATGAGCAAATGGGCGCAGAGACTAGCCCTGCTGGAAGCGGGACCCCACCAGCAAGCCACCGACAAAACCGACACAACCCCGGTTTCGTCGGTTTTGTCGGTGGCTGCAGAGCGGGTGCCGCCAAATTCGCGGCCCGAACTTGTCGCGGCGTCGGGCCCGCTGTGCGCCATCGCCCACGAACTTTCCGAGGACGCCCGCCGGTTATTGGACTGCTTGCTGTGGATCTATCCCGATGCAGGCGCCGTGTACGCCAGAGCCCTGGCCGAAGCTGCGCGGCTCCCGATCAGCATGGTTTTGGCTGACCTGGACGTTCTGCACACCGCTGGACTGGTGAGGCGCTCACGGGGCTACTGGGCCCCGACGGCGGCTTTGCAGCGCGAGCTTGCTACCGTCAACGTGGGCGGTGGCATGCCAACTTGCCAATTGATTTCGGAAAACTTTTGAAAGGAGCCGGGCATGGGCGGTATTGGCAGTGGCCGGAAGAGTGGAAAACGCTGCACCGATGACATGCGGGCGCTGGACGTCCGCAGCATCCATCGCACTGGGTTGTTGACACCAGGAAGCCAATTTGGCTGGCAGTGGATGTGCGACGGTGAGGTGACAGGGCGCATCGATCTGCATGTCCAAATGGGTGAAGTGGTCTTGAGCTACCGGAGTAGGGACAGGCAGCACTGCGGCGGCGAATGGGAAACGCTGACCTACAGGGTGTGGTTAGACTGGACCTCTTGTGGCCTTGGCGGCCGCCGGGTGTGGTGGCGATGTCCGAGCACTTGCTGCGGACGGCGTGTCGCCGTTTTGTACGGCGGCCGCATCTTTGCTTGCCGCAGCTGCAACCGGTTGGCCTACCGCTGCCAGAGAGAAGCCGACGACGACCGAGCCGCACGGCGAGCAGAAGCCATCCGCAAGAGGCTGAACTGGGAGCCCGGCATCTTGAACGGGGGCGGGCTGAAGCCAATGGGCATGCACTGGCGCACGTTCGAGCGGCTGCAGCGTGAGCACGACGACCATGCCAAGGAATCTGTTTCCCATATGGCAGCACGGTTCGGCTGCCTGCAGGGAACAATCGGCGAGATCGACCCAAGCTTGGCTTGGTTGCACAATTGGCGATGAATGTGGATCCCGTTACCTGGAGCACTGGCCAAGTTGGGAAAAAAACTGGGCAGTTTCAAAGGGCAGAACTACCGGACTGCGCGCCCAAAGGGCACTAAAGCCAAATTCGAGGTTTGCCCACCTCTGCCTGAGGATTCTGTTCTGATCCGAGACAAGGCCGGGGATTTGCATGTGCGGGTGTTCTTGCAGCACCTTGAGCACAAGTGGGAAGGCGTGGCGCCAGGAGGGTTCCTGGTCACGCTTCACGGAGGGATGCCAGGGTGTGAGCCAGTCGCCGTGCTGGACGCCCTAGCGGGGGGCTGGGCTCAACTCAGCAGATAAGGGGGGGGGGGGGAGATGATTAGAGCGATTCCTTGCTTCACAGTTGCCTTGTGCCTGTCTACGGCGGCAATGGCGGAGGGCATATTGCCCGTTTACGTCAATTCAACTGGGGATGATCGGATAGGAGTCCGTCTAGCCTATGAGATACGAGAGCAAGTTCGTAAGAGCAGCGGATTCAGCGTCCTAAAAGAAGCAACCCAGCCAGGGCTTGGAATCCAACTTGTTACGCTCGAAGCCAATAAAGACCCCGAGCAAACGATGACGATCTACTCGGTTGTGTTCACGGCAAGGGCAAAAGGCGTACCGGCAACTCTTTACCTTACAACGCTCGTTGGGCGATGCGGTCAGAACGTCATCCAAAGCTGCGCAGCGGACATCGTTTCGCAAGCAGACCATGTTGCACGAGAGTACGGTGTACCTAGAGTTGGCAGCAATTAGCCTGTATCGGGCTGCGGTCGTCCTGTTTATTGCTCAGGCCACATTCGATGTAAGCGCTGCTCCTCGTTCCAGTGCCGCCCGTGCCGAGTTCGTGCGGGCCAACCCCTGCCCTGCCAACGGGAAGATCAAGGGGCCATGCCCAGGATGGGAGGTGGACCACACCATCCCGCTGAAGTGCAACGGCCCTGACTCACCGGACAACATGCAGTGGCTCACCGTTGAGCAGCACAAAGCAAAGACTCGCCGCTAAGCGCGGCAGTGCAGGCGAGCCCTGAATAAATGAGGGAGGACGAATATGAAAAAAGTCAGTGTGTTTGTGGCTGCCGCTCTGTCGTTTGCCAGTTGTGGTGCCCAGACCGAATACCAGTGCCCATCTACTGAGCCGGGAAAATTTGTCACAACGAACAAGATCACTGACAAAGAGGCCACTGCAAGGCGCTGTTCAAAGTTGCCCAAAAATCAGCCCGCGCTAGACACTGTTGGGGCCGCCGCCCCACGCTACGACGGGGCTGGCGTTCCGGCGCCTGCTGCTTCAACCATTGATCCCGACGCCCTGATCGCGAAATTCAAAGCTACCAATGCGAAGGAGCCGCAATGGACGCCAAAAGAGTTAGGGCCAATCGACAAGTGGCGTTATGAGTCCTGCCTTGAAAGCGCAACCAAAGCCCCTACCGAGGTAGGTGTGCGCCAGGGCACGCGTTTGTGTAAGGTCAAATTCGGGCGGTTGCCCCCCTGCTCAGGCTATCGACTGCCAGTTGGCGCTCAGTGCCATGACCCCTCTTGACTATAGACCGAGATGGCTTTATGCCGCTGGGCTCTCCGCTTGTCCTGCATGAACCCAAAGCCCATACCCTGTACTCAAGGAATGGTTGATGTGCTCAGCACGATTGGCACCGAGCGCGACAAGGGCGTGATTTAAAAGCTGTGAGGGAGGAGAACAAGATGAAAAGATTGAGCAAGTTGCGTGGATGGCTTCTTGCGTGTGCCCTTGCGGCCGCGCTTCCGATGCCTTCAATGGGGCAGACCAGCAGTTCCAGTTCAGGTAGCTCGGGTAAAAGCCGTCCCATCGATATTTCGGCGATGCACCGAGCAATGAACAACATGGTGGCTGTGTCCAACAAAAAGTTGGCCGGTACTCGCGTGGACGAAGTCACAACGCTGCGGATGGTCACCTATGACGAGGGCAAGCCAACTTTGGCGTACTTTTATTTCGTGGATTTTTTTGTCAATACGGGCAGGAAGACCATGACCAAGGCCGAGCGTGATAATGTAAAAAACTTCAACGTTGCGAGCACTTGCGGCGGAAAATTTCGACCCTTCATGACTGAATTCGGCTTGGAGGTCGCGCATCATTTCCAAGACGCGAGCACAGGAATTCATTTGATCGAGATCCGCGTAAAGCGCGACGACTGCAACGCGTAGTGTCCATGCGAACGGGCCTGCCATCAGCATCCCGCGTCCAAACGAGCGTGCCCTCAAAGATTGGCGCCTTGATGGCCTTGTTGTCCTCTGGGGAGATGGCTTGCTTCAAGGTATCCTTGAATTCCTCCAGCGTCGGCAACAAGGTCGGCGCTAGCTTTGCCGCCTCGGTGGCGTAGAAGCTCACATCCCGCAGGAAGTTCTGCACCCCGTTGAACACCGGGCCAAAGGTCTTGGGATGCTTCTGCGCTAGGTTGAACGGCGTGCCCACGCTCTCGTCCCACCAACTGAGCGTGCCCGTGGTCGTCAGGTAGTCCCCCACTTTTCGACCGGCCAGCAATTCCAGTTGCTTGAACGCCTCGACCTTGCCCATTACGGCATCGCGCACCGTCTCCAGCGTTGCGGGGCGGCGTGAGAAACGGATGTCTCTGCTTTCGCTGAATTGGCCCGTGTTGTCTGTGGCTGACTTGAGCCCGTTAGCCTCGAAAACGGCCAACTCGACGGAGCCATCCTCATAGACCATCATTGAGCCGCCGTTTCCAGCCTCACGCCACTCATCGGTGATTACGGCCACATCAGCGGGGCGGGCGCGAGCCAGAATTTCCTTGTGACGAGGCAGCAGCTCAACAGGGTTGTTCGGGCGAACGAACAGCGCCATTACATGAGGCTTCCCAACCCCACGCTTTGCCCGGGAGTAACGGTCAGCAATCCATTCGTCGCTACTGACGTAGTGCCCAATACCGAGCCACCCGTGATCCTTCTTGTTCGGGTGGTCTACCTCGAACGCGGTGAACGCATCTCGCGTTCCATGGAAGAAAACTCGGGGTTCCTTGGTTCGCTCATGAAGAAAGGGGAATCCTCTGGAAGCTGTTCCATCCACTCCAAACGCTTGTCCGCGTTCGGTAGCGCCAGAAATTCGGCCCTCAGTTCCTCGTACGTCGGTTTTTTCCCAGTCATAACCCCACCATTTCTTGAAACTCGGCGTTCGGACTTGCACCCACTGCCGATAGGTCAGCTCCGTTCGGCCTTCTTTGTGCGCCAAAGCATAGGCAGATTCGCCACCCGCTTCAATCGCCGTCCGGTTGAACTCATCACTTTCGCCGGAATCCCGACTGAACCTCGCCCCGCCAGGGCCACCCGGCCCACGGCTAATGTCCTCGGCCTTCTTCACGAAGGCAATCACCTCGCTATCGGTCCAGGTCCGGGGCTCCAGGGAATCGGCCAGCTTCGCAAACCCGGCCTTGCGCAGCTTGACTGCGACTGATCGGAGCCACTGACGCACTGCATTCGTCAGCACTCGGATTCGAGACAAAGCCGCAACCTCGGACACCGGTAGATCCGCCAGTACTTCCTCGACCGCCTCTGCAAAGTTTTTGGGGCCGTTCTTGGAGTCCATCAGGGCTCGCGCACGCAGGGCAACCCGGCGATTGGTGCGGCCAATGTCCTCCATGATGCCATTGCGCTTGTCGCCAAGCATGGCGTCCCAGCCCGCATGGCGAACCTCATGCCGGCCAACAACGAAGTTGAACCGCTCGACATCAGCGAAGTGATTCGGGAAGGCGTAAATCTCGCCACCCCAGTACACCGCCTCAACATCGTTCTGGGCGCCGCGCTCGATGATTTCGGAGCGCAAGCCAGCGGGAGCATCGTCAATGCTCTCCAGCAGATTGATCTTTGGGCCGTTGGGCAAAGCCTGCTCGATGGCTTTGACCGCCATGCGAGCCTGGGGCATCGGGAGGCCAGAGCCAGAGCGGGAAAGGCTGAACATTGCCTCGCAGCTTGCATCGTCCTCACGGTTCTGGATGGTGTTCAGAAGCGGCTGCGCAGCATGGGCCACAGCAATGCGCTCGTCGCCCTGTAGGTGTGGCGTCAATCCCGTCCTGGCGGTGTACTCCTGCCACTTGGGCGAATCGAGCTTCGCCTTCTTGTCCGCACGTCGCCTTCGGCTGGAGTCGGTACACTATCCATGACCCCATTCGTGGCTGGATCGCCCAACACACCGGAAACGACCGATGAAGTGGCCCCAGATAAACCGGATGGGGTTTCGCTTTTCTGGATGAAGTGAAATTGCAGCGAATCTTGTCACCACCGCGCCAGCGCGGGAGTTGTAGTCACCGAGTAGTCACCAGCGACCCCAGAAAGCAAAAGGCCCAACATCTTGCGATGCTGGGCCTAAGCCGTTTTCTCTATGGTCGGGGTGGCGGGATTCGAACTCGCGACCCCTTGCACCCCATGCAAGTGCGCTACCAGGCTGCGCTACACCCCGACGAAGCCTCGCAGTATAGCGAATTTTTTCGCTGCATCGCAAGACCGAAGGCGGGCCCTGGTCAGGTCTCCGAAAGGTCGTCTCGCAATCGCAGCAATTCCATCCGCAGCTCCACAAGGCCAAGGGGGCCTTCGGCCTCAGGGGACCGCAGGGCTAGCCCTTCTCCTGAATCGCCGAGTTGGTTGCGGGCGCCGCTGATGGTGAACCCCTGGTCGTAAAGCAGGTCGCGAATGCGACGAATCAGCAGCACCTCGTGGTGCTGGTAATAGCGGCGATTGCCGCGGCGCTTTTGCGGGCGCAGTTGCGTGAATTCTTGCTCCCAGTAGCGCAGCACATACGGCTTGACGCCGCACAACTCACTCACTTCACCGATTGTGAAGTAGCGCTTGGCAGGAATATCTGGCAACGCAGCCATGGTTGAAGCGCCTCCGTGGGGAAGTCTTAGCTAGCGCCTGGCCCGTCTTCATCCCCTTGCACCGAGGACTTGAGCTTTTGGCTAGCGTGAAATGTCACGACCTGCCTTGCTTCGATAGGAATGAGTTCGCCGGTGCGTGGGTTGCGCCCGGGCCGAGCCGCTTTGAGCCTCAACGCGAAGTTCCCGAACCCGCTGAGCTTGACCTCATCCCCTTGTTTCAGGTGGTCGCCCAACAGTTCAAAGAAAGCCTCGATCAAATCCTTCGACTCGCGCTTGTTCAGTCCGAGCTTGTCAAACAACAAATCAGACAGCTCCGCCTTGGTCAGCGTCGGGGTCTCCAAGGCTTCGAGCATGAATCGCGTGGGGTCCAAAGCATCATTCATATCCCACCCTCTCACTGGCCGCGCAACCGCGCTCCGACTTGGGTCTGCAACGCACGGATCACGGCCTGAACCGCGGCTTCCATGCGCTCATCGGTCAAGGTCGTTGCCTCATCCTGCAGCTCAAGCCGCAGCGCCAAGCTGCGTTCCCCGGCCTTGAGGTCGGCGGTGGGCTGCGAGGGTTTGAACACATCGAACAACTGCGCTGAGCGCACGATGGCATCACCGCATTCGTTAACGGCCGCCATCAACGCATCGTGCGTGGCGCCTTCCCCGACGATCACGGCTACATCTCGCACACTGGCCGGATGTCGTGGAACCGGCAGCCCATGCGGTACACGCTGGTGAAGCACGGCGGCCAGATCCAACTCGAACAGCACGGGCGCCTGCGGTAGCTCGTAGGCCTGGCGCCAGCGCGGGTGCAGTTCGCCGACCCAACCCAAGACCTTGCCCTCGCACTCGATGCGCGCGCTGCGGCCCGGGTGCAGCGCCGGATGCTCAGCGGCCACAAACTGAGCTTGCTTGGGTGCTAACAGCATTTCCACGTCACCCTTGGCATCGAAGAAGTCCACCGCACGCTCTTTGCTGGACCACTGCAGCCGCTCAGCCGCGCCGTAAAGCAGACCCGACACGCGACGCGGCTGGTGCACCCCAGCGACTTCCAATTCGGCATCGGCCTGAGCCGGGTTACGCAAAAACACGCGGCCGGTTTCAAAGAGGCGGGCCCGCGTCTGGCGACGGGCCAGGTTGTGCTTGAGAGCTTCGATCAAGCTGCCCATCAAGGACGAACGCATAACCGCCAGCGGCGCGGCGATGGGGTTGAGCACCCGGATCGGGTCGGCGTTGCCGGCGAGTTCGCGCTCCCAGCGCTCTTCCACAAAGCTGAAATTGATGGTTTCCTGATACCCCAGGTCGCAGAGCTGGCGGCGCAGTTGGCTCAAAGGCCGCATGCGTTCGGGGCGCACCACGGGCCGCACAGGCCCCAGCGGCGGCGCGTCATTCAAGCGATGCAGGCCCAGCACTCGGATGACCTCTTCGATCAGGTCCTCTTCGATCTGAATGTCATGGCGCCAGCTGGGCGGCGTGACTGTGAGCGCACCTTCTTCCTGCACAAAGGGGAAACCCAGACGCTGCATGACTTGAACGCATTCGGCCTGCGTCACATCGATACCCAGCACCTTGGCCGCGCGGGCCACGCGCAAGCGCACGGGCTTGGCCACCGGCACGTTCAGCACTTGATCGTCCAGCGGGCCAGCGTGGCCGCCGCAAATCTCAAGCACCAAAGCCGTGAGACGCTCAATATGGTCAGCAATTGAAGCCGCGTCCACCCCCCGCTCGAAGCGGTGGGCCGCATCGGTGCTGAAGTTGTAACGGCGGGCGCGACCTTGAATGCTCTCGGGCCACCAGAAGGCGGCTTCGATGTAGAGGTTTTGCGTGTCGTCGCTGACCGCCGTGCTGTCGCCGCCCATGATGCCGGCGAGCGATTCGACATGAACCGCGTCCGCAATCACGCCAACTTTTTCATCCAGTTCGATGGTGTTGCCGTTGAGCAGCTTGAGCGTTTCACCCGTGCGCGCCCAGCGCACTTCCAGGTCACCCTGAATTTTGTCCAGGTCGAACATGTGACTGGGACGGCCCAGCTCAAACATCACATAGTTGGAAATGTCCACCAGGGCCGACACCGGGCGCTGGCCGCAGCGCTCCAGCGCCGCCACCATCCAGGCCGGCGTTTGGGCTTTGGCATTGACGCCGCGCACCACGCGGCCCGCAAATCGGCCGCACAGATCCGTCGCCCGCACGTGAACCTTCAGCTTGTCATCGATCTGCGGGGCGACCGGAGTGATGGCAGGAAGGTTCAGCGTCGCCCCCGTCAAGGCGGAGAGCTCGCGCGCCACGCCCATCACCGAGAGGGCATGGCCGAGGTTGGGCGTGAGTTTGAGCGTCAGCAGCTGATCGTCCAGGTTCAGCTGCGCGCGGATGTCGCGGCCAATGGCGGCATCGTCGGCCAATTCCAGCAAACCGCCGTGGTCGGTGGACAACCCCAGCTCGCGGGCCGAGCACAGCATGCCGAAGCTTTCGACACCCCGCAGCTTGCCCACCTTGATCTTGAACGGTTTGCCATCCTCACCGGGCGGAAGCTCAGCGCCCACGGTGGCCAGCGGCACTTTGATGCCCACGCGAGCATTGGGCGCGCCGCAAACAATTTGCAGCAACTCGGTGCCGCCAGCGTTGACCTTGCACACGCGCAGGCGGTCGGCATCGGGATGCTGCACAGCCTCCACGATCTCGGCGACCACGATGCCCGTGAAGGCGGGCGCCACCGGGCGCATCTCTTCGACCTCAAAACCCGCGAGGGTTAGGGTATCGGCCAGCTCTTGGGTGTTCAGCGGCGGGTTGCAGAAGGCCCGCAGCCAGGACTCAGGGAATTGCATGACAGATTCGCAGCGGGAGATTTATTTGAATTGGGCGAGGAAGCGCAGATCGCCCTCGAAGAACTGGCGCAAGTCGTTGACGCCATAGCGCAGCATGGTCAGGCGATCGGGACCCATACCAAAGGCGAAGCCGATGTACTTCTCAGGGTCGAGGCCGAAGTTGCGCACCACATTGGGGTGCACTTGGCCAGAACCCGCGACTTCCAACCAACGCCCTTTGAGCGGGCCGTCGCCAAACGCGATGTCAATTTCCGCTGAGGGCTCGGTGAACGGGAAATAGCTGGGGCGGAAGCGCAATTCCAACTGCTCCGTCTCGAAAAAGCGCTTGCAGAATTCAGTAAAGACCGCCTTGAGGTCGCGGAAGCTGACGTTCTCGCCAATCCACAGGCCTTCGCACTGGTGGAACATGGGCGAGTGGGTGGCGTCGCTGTCCACGCGGTAGGTGCGGCCAGGCGCAATCACCCGAATCTCGGGCATCACGTCGTGGTCCGAGAACTTCGCCGCATGGGCGCGCGCATAGCGCACCTGCATAGGACTGGTGTGCGTGCGCAGGCAATAGGGCATGCCGTCGGCATCCTTCAGGTCCACGTAAAACGTGTCCTGCATCGAACGGGCTGGATGGTTGGCGGGGTTGTTCAACGCCGTGAAATTCATCCAGTCGGTTTCAATTTCGGGGCCGTCCGCGACGTCAAACCCCATGGAGCCGAAGATCGCCTCGATGCGCTCCAGGGTGCGGGTCACCGGGTGCAAGCCGCCCACGCCGCGGGCTCGACCCGGCAGGGTGACATCCAGCGCTTCGGCCTTCAGTTGGGCCGCCAATTCGGCCTCTGCCAGAGCGGCCCGGCGCGCAGTCAGCGCCTCTTCGATGCCCTGCTTGATGCGGTTGATTTCCGCCCCACGCGTCTTCTTCTCCTCGACGCTGAGCTGGGCCAGGCCCTTCATCAAGTCGGTCACACGACCGCTCTTGCCCAGAAAGCGCGCCTTGGCGTCTTCCAACTGGGCCGGCGTGCTCGCGTGGGCGAAGGCGTCTTGCGCCTCATGGATCAGTTCAAGCATGGGACAGCAGAAAAAAGGAAGGCCGAGCACGGGCGTGTCGGCCTTCGGAATGGGCTGGCCCAGGGAACCCGGGCCGGCTGTTCGGTGCCCATCAGGCACCCTGGTCGATTTACGCCAGCGCGGCCTTCACCTTGTTAAAGATGGCGGCAAAGCCAGCGGGGTCGTGCACCGCCAGATCGGCCAGGACCTTGCGGTCGATGTCGATCTGGGCCTTCTTCAGGCCGGCCACGAACTTGCTGTAGGACAGGCCGAGGCCACGCGAAGCGGCATTGATACGGGCAATCCAGAGCTGACGGAAGACGCGCTTCTTGGCACGACGGTCGCGGTAGGCGTACTGACCCGCCTTCATCACCGCCTGTTTGGCGATACGGAAGACGTTCTTACGACGACCACGGAAGCCCTTGGCCAGAGCCAGGACCTTTTTGTGACGGGCACGAGCGGTTACACCACGTTTAACGCGAGGCATGAATGTTCTCCTTCAGTTCTAGGAATTACAGACCAGCGCTGGGCAGCATCGCAGCGATGTGGCCCATATTGGTCTCATGCACGTTCGCAGCGCCGCGCAGCTGGCGCTTGTTCTTCGTGGTCTTCTTGGTCAGGATGTGGCGCTTGAAGGCTTGACCGCGCTTCACGGTGCCACCCGGACGCACGCGAAAACGCTTCTTCGCGCTGCTCTTGGTCTTCATCTTGGGCATGTTCTGCTCCTTTTAAATTTGCCGGGCTGGGCGGCTGGAGAGACTCCAGCACTTGATGGCCTGCTCGGCTTGTGTCGATCAGCAGACTGACCAAAGTCTGCTGATCGAATCCCGAAAAAACTTACTTTTTCTTGGGCGCCAGAATCATGATCATCTGGCGGCCCTCGAGTTTGGGCATGTGCTCCACCATGGCCACGTCGGCCAACTCATCACGGATCTTTTCCAGCAGGCGCAAACCAATTTCCTGGTGGGTGATCTCGCGGCCTCGGAACCGCAGCGTCACCTTGCCCTTGTCGCCATCTTCCCCAATGAAGCGGCGCAGGTTGCGCATCTTCACGTTGTAGTCGGCGTCATCGGTACCCGGACGGAACTTCACTTCCTTGACGTCGATGACCTTTTGCTTGGCCTTGGCTTCCGCCGCCTTCTTCTGTTCTTGGTATTTGAACTTGCCGTAATCCATCAACCGGCACACGGGCGGGTTGGCGGTGGCGGCAATTTCCACCAAGTCCACATCGGCTTCGCCTGCCAGACGCAGCGCTTCCATGATGGACACGATGCCCAGCGGCTCGTTCTCCACCCCATTGAGGCGGACCTCGGGGGCCATGATTTCGCGGTTCAGCCGATGTTTACGCTCCACGTTGGGCGTGCGGCGGTCCATGAAGGTAGCGATGGTGGAATCCTTGTTCGTTACAAAAAAAGCAAGTGCGCGCCAAGGCGGACCTTAGACCTTGGCGGTGACGTCGGCGGCGAGCTTCACAAGGAAGTCGTCCAGCCCCATCACCCCCAAGTCTTGGTTGCCACGGGCGCGCACTGCAACGCTCGAATTCGCCTTCTCCTTGTCGCCCACGACCAGGATAAAGGGAACCTTTTGCAGGGAATGCTCGCGGATTTTATAGGTGATCTTGTCGGCGCGCACGTCTACATGGGCCCTAAACCCTTGTTTTTGCAACGTTTTCGCGACTTCATGCGCGTAGTCGGCCTGGTTTTCGCTGATCGAGCAGATGACAACCTGGGTCGGGGCCAGCCAAACCGGCAGGGCACCCGCGTGCTGTTCAATCAGGATGCCGATGAAACGCTCCAGGCTGCCCACGATGGCGCGGTGCAGCATCACGGGCGGGCGGCGGCTGCTGTCTTCAGCCACGTATTCAGCGTCCAGGCGCTGGGCCATGCTGAAGTCCACCTGCATGGTGCCGCACTGCCACTCGCGGCCCAGGGCGTCTTTGAGCGTGTACTCGATCTTGGGGCCGTAGAAGGCACCATCGCCCGGTGCGATGATGAATTCCACACCCGAGCGGCGCAGGGACTCCATCAGCGCGTGCTCGGCTTTGTCCCAAATTTCATCCGAACCAATGCGGGCCGCCGGGCGCGTGGCCACCTTGTAGAGGATGTTGGTGAACCCGAAGTCCTTGTAAACCTTTTGCAAGAGCTCCGTATAGACCACGCACTCGTCCAGGATCATGTCCTCGGTGCAGAAGATGTGGCCGTCGTCCTGCGTGAAGGCGCGCACGCGCATGATGCCGTGCAAGCCGCCGGTGGGTTCGTTGCGATGGCACTGACCGAACTCGCCGTAGCGCAGCGGCAAGTCGCGGTAGCTCTTGATGCCCTGCTTGAAGATCAGGATGTGGCCCGGGCAGTTCATGGGCTTCAAGGCGTACTCGCGCTTCTCGGACTCCGTCGTGAACATGTTGTCACGGTACTTGTCCCAGTGCCCCGTCTTCTCCCACAGGCTGCGGTCGACGATTTGCGGGCCCTTGACCTCTTGGTAGCCGTTGTCGCGATAGACGCGGCGCATGTACTGCTCCACCTCTTGCCACAGCGTCCAGCCCTTGGGGTGCCAGAACACCGTGCCGGGGCTGTGCTCGTCCAGGTGGAACAGGTCCAGCTCCTTGCCCAGGCGGCGGTGGTCGCGCTTCTCGGCTTCTTCCAGGCGCGTCAGATAGGCTTGCAGATCATCCTTGGAGCTCCATGCCGTGCCATACACGCGCTGCAGCATCTCGTTGCGGTGGTCACCGCGCCAGTAGGCGCCCGCCACCTTCATCAGCTTGAAGTGCTTGAGCTTGCCCGTGCTGGGCACGTGTGGGCCCCGGCAGAGGTCTTCGAAGCCGCCCTCGCGGTACAGGCTGACCTCCTCCCCGGCGGGAATGGCACCAATGAGTTCCGCCTTGTAGGCCTCCCCCATCGCCGTGAAATGGGCGATGGCCTCGTCCCGGGGCAGCACACGGCGCACCACGGGCTCGTCCTTCTTGGCCAGCTCCAGCATCTTGGCCTCGATGGCAGCCAAGTCGTCTGGCGTGAAGGGGCGCTTGTAGGCAAAGTCGTAATAGAAGCCGTTCTCAATCACCGGGCCGATCGTGACCTGGGCTTCGGGAAACAGCTCCTTCACCGCATAGGCCAGCAGGTGCGCCGTGCTGTGGCGAATCAGCTCCAGGCCGTCAGCATCCTTCTCGGTCACGATGGCGAGCTGCGCATCCCGCTCGATCAGGTGCGACAGGTCAACGAGCTTGCCATCGACCTTGCCGCCCAGCGCCGCCTTGGCCAAGCCTGCGCCGATGCTCGCCGCGACCTGACCCACCGTCACGGGGCCGTCAAACGGGCGCTTCGAACCATCGGGGAGTTGAATGGAAATCATGAAAGTACCTCAGCAGAAATGAAAACGCGGCCCACAGGCCGCGTCGAATCCAGCAAGAAAAGTCAGCAGGCGCGGCCCCACGCGGCGGAGGCACGCCGTTCAGAAGGGGATGTAGTCCGCGGTGTCATAACCGTGCTGCCTTTCTCGCTCTTGTGAGACTGGTAAGAGGGGCGATTCTAAAGCGCTTCGGCCTGAATCGAGTTCTTTTGGGTGAGGCGCTCGAATTCCGCCGCCAGTCGCTCACTTTCCGCCACGACCTGCCGCCAGCGGCCTTGGCGCTCGCTCACGCTGAGCGTGGCGAAATCCGCTCGGTCGGGCAGCTTGCCGCCGGGCAGGCGGGCCACCCACGCGGGGTGCGGCGCCACCACCACCGTCTGACTCAGAAAGGCGCTGGCCCGGTGGCGGTGGCGGAGCGTTTTGTCCAGCCAGCCTGGCACCACGGCGCGCTGGAAGTGCGGGTACAGCACCAGCGGGCTGCTCTGCCCTGCCAGGCTGCGATAGTCCCAGTGCAGGTGGTAGTCGGTGATGCCGCCATCCCAATACGCCCCCGGCGGTGCGCCCGGGATCTCGGACTGCGCCCGCAGGTAAAACGGGATCGAGCAACTGGCCAGCAGGGCCGGCAGCAGGTTGCGTTCGGTTAGCGGCAGCACACGGCTGCGGTAATCGCTCAACGGCAAGGGCAAGGGGCTGCGCGGGTCGGAGAACACGACGCGCTCCAGCCAGCGCCCCATCCAGGGCCGATGCGCTGCGTTGGCTGCGAAGGCCGCCAGATAGCCCAAGGGCGTGCGCCAGCGGGACTCCCGCGCCAACACCCCCAGGCCGCGCGAGGTGACCAGGTGCAAGCGCCAGCGGGGGTGCGCCACCAGCCGCGCCTCCGCCCCTCCAAACTGCTGCTGCAGCGTGTGCTGGAAGCGGGCCGTCACCGCCGCAGCCGGTAGCCGCCGCTGGCCGGGCTCTGGGTCGTAACGCTGCGCCACATAGGCCTCGGCCAGGCGTTCGAAGGCCGCGGCCACCTCCTCGGCCCCGTGTGCGGATGCCGCCGCAGCCATGCGCCACGCGCCAATTGAGGCCCCCACCAGGTGCACAGGCTGGTGACTCTCGGCCAGGAAGCGACCGAACAAGTGCCGGTCCAGCGCATTCAGGACCAGGCCTTTAGGGCCACCGGCCGCGGCCGGGATCAGGCCAACATCCGCCGCCTGCAAGCCCCGTTCGGCTAGCCGCGCGCGAGCGGCCGGCCCGGCGAAAACCTGCAGGGCCGGCCCAGACATCAGAACTTGTGTTCCCAGTTCACGGCGTACCAAGCCCGCTGGCGGCGCTCGCTCAGGGCAAAGTCGCCGCTGGTGTACACCGTGGCGCTGGTATTGGCCACGGGGGCCAGGTTCTGCACGCCAAAGCGCAGCGAATCGCTTCGGCTCATCGTCCACAGCACGTAGGCGTCCATGCCACGGGCGCGGCCCGTGCTGAGGCGACTGAGCAGCGTTTGCTGCACGTCATAGGAGGGCGTGAAGTTCAGGTTCAAGCCCATGGACACCGGCACGTCCTTCAAGCGGTAGTCGGCACCAAAGGTGAACGACCAAGGCTGCTGCTGCTCCAGGCGGTTGTCGGGCCCCGGCAGGTCCTCCACCTTGGAGCGGTAAATCGACAGCGAAGCCCGCAGACTGAGCGCGGTTGCCGGCTCGAACAGGCTGGGGAACAGCTCGCCCGCCCGACCCTTGATTTCCAACTCGAGACCGGAAGTGTGGACGCGGCTGAGGTTCACCGGCATGGCCACCCACCGAGGCTGGCTCGCCCAGCCGACGTTTTGCAGGCTCAGGCTGTTGCGGATCAGGCCTGTGATGCGACGGTGGAACACGCCCACCGACAGCATCGACCCCCCGCTCAGGTATTTCTCCCAGGCCAAGTCCAGGCCCGTTGCCAGTTCCGGCTCGAGCGCCGGGTTGCCCACGCGGTCCGGCGCGGTCTCGGTGTTAGGTCCGGTCGTGGGGTAATTGGTGTTGATGGTGGGGCGGGCAATCAGCTGCTGCACGTCCGGCGCCTTGTAGCTGCGTGTCAGGCTCATGCGAAGCAAATCGCGCGCCTTGGGATCGAACTTGTAGTTCAGGTGCAGCAACGGGGTCAGCACCGAGCTGGTGCTGCGGAAGGTGGAGCCACTGCCCTCGCTGTCGGTGCGGATGCGCTCATTGCGCAAGCCCAGGTAAGCGGACCATTGGGGTGAGATTTCCCACTCGTCCTGCACAAAAAGCGCGCTGCGGGTGACCGTGGCGTCAAAGGGCTGGCCTTCGATGCCCGGCAGCAGGTCAACGCCGTTCTCCAGCGTGCGGCGCGACTCCTCCCGGCTGCGGCGCTCCAACTCGCCCCCTGCCGTCACGGTGTGCGCCTCGCCCACGAACTGGCTGTACTTGCCGCTCAGATTGAGGCCGCGGTTCTGGCCCTCGCCCGTGGTGCGGCGGTCGACCGTGGGCAGTCCGGCGGCGTTGCGCCCGAGGAAGCGGGTATCAAACTCCGAACTGGCACCGCCCGCGCCCACGCGCAGCTCCAGACGCTGGTCTTCCTGGAACCGGTTGTTGTATTGCAGGTTGAGGCGCGCGTGCTGGAAGTAGCCTCGGTTGGTGAATTGGTCGTCCACCGAGCTCGGGGCGCTGCCCTGCAACACGGTGGTGTCGGTCTCGCCCACGTTGCGGAAGTTGTTGCGCACCGCAAAACCTTGCAGCGTCAGCGTCTCGTCTTCGCCCAGCTTCCAGTTGATGCGCGGCGCCAGGTTCACCCCATGCCCATAAGGAATGTCCGTCCCCGCCGTCGCGAGCGTTTGCGGCTTGCCCTGGGCGTCGCGGCCCTGACGTATGCCGTCGTTTTCGTTCAGCAGGCGCCAACTGAAAAACGACACGGGCATGACCACACCCAGGCCGCCTTTGCGGTCGCCATACGTGAAGCTGCCGTTCACGACGGGCTTGTCATGGTTGTAAGCCAACCCCAAGCGCAGGTCCTTTTGAACCACGCGCGGCGCATCCTTCAGGATGATGTTCACCGTTCCCGCAATGGCCTGCGCACTCTGATCGGCCGTGGGCGCTTTGCTCACCTCAATCCGTTCGACGCTGGCGGGATTGACTTGGTCCAGCGCGAAGCCCGGAGGCGCCGGATCCCCGTTGACCAGGATCTGCGTGAACGCCCCGCCCAGGCCGCGCATGCGCAGCTGGTTGCCCTGCATGTTGATGCCGGGCAGGCGCTTGAGCACATCGGCGAGCTGGGTGTCCCCGTACTTGTCCAACTCCTCGCGCCCATAGATTTGCTTGGCCACGGGTTGGCGCCGGCGCATGTCGGTGTCGCTGGCCTGGCGGGCTCGCACCTCCACCCGATCCAACTGCTGGGGATTGGCTCGGTTGTCATCCGACTGCACTTCTTGCTGCGCATGCGCCGGGATCAGACTCAAGTGGGCGGCCATAACGCTGGCGGCCAGGGCGGTGGGTTTCAATTTCATGGGAAACGGTTAATTGCGCGGCGCAGCATGCCGCAAGCGCGTCCGGCTGGCATTCGTCATGCCCCAAAGACCCTTGAGGCGTGACCCAGCCTGGGGTCAGCGCTTGCCTTGCAACTTGGCAAACGCTGCGGCCATGGCCCCACTGGCCGGTGCAGGCGCGGCCGGCCGTGCGGCTCTTTCGTGGCGGCCCGCTGGCCGATAAGCGTTGTCGTCGCGTGCACCAGCTCGGGGGGCCGCCATCTCCAGCTTCATGGTCAGGGAAATTCGCTGGCGCTCCAGGTCCACCTCCAGCACTTTGACACGCACGATGTCACCGGTCTTGACGACCTCCCGCGCATCGTTGACGAACTTGTGGCTGAGTTGGCTGACGTGGATCAGCCCGTCTTGGTGCACGCCCAGGTCCACGAAAGCGCCGAACTGCGCGACGTTGCTAACCGTGCCCTCCAGCACCATGCCGGGCTGGAGGTCCTTGAGGTCCTCGACGCCGTCGTTGAATCGCGCCACCTTGAAGTCGGGGCGCGGGTCGCGGCCGGGCTTTTCCAGTTCGGCCAGCACGTCCTTGACGGTGATGGCGCCAAATTTCTCGTCGGCCAGAGCCTCCGGGCGCACCTTGCGCAGCACGTCGCTACGGCCCATCACGTCGTGGATGGGGAGCTTCAGCTGATCGAGCAGGCGCTGCACCACCGGGTAGGTCTCGGGGTGCACCCCGCTCTGGTCGAGCGGGTTGTCGCCCTCACGGATGCGCAGAAAGCCCGCCGCCAACTCGAAGGTCTTGGGGCCCAGGCCGGTCACATCCAGCAGTTGCTTGCGGTTCTTAAACGGACCTTGGGCATCACGGTGGCGCACGATGGCGCCGGCTAGGCTCTGCGTCAAGCCCGACACCCGCGCCAGCAGCGGCGCGGAGGCCAAGTTCAGGTCCACGCCCACGCCATTCACGCAGTCTTCCACCACCGCGCCCAGGCTGCGGGCCAGTTCGCTCTGGTTCACATCGTGCTGGTACTGGCCCACGCCGATGCTCTTGGGGTCGATCTTCACGAGCTCCGCCAGCGGATCCTGCAAGCGACGGGCGATGGACACCGCGCCGCGCAGGCTCACATCCAATTCGGGAAGCTCCTTGCTCGCGACTTCCGAGGCCGAGTAGACCGAGGCACCGGCCTCGCTGACCACCACCTTCTGGATTGCCACACCCGGCGCCAGGCTCTGCAGGCGCTTGATCAGGTCAGCGGCCAGCTTGTCGGTCTCTCGGCTGGCGGTGCCGTTGCCGATGGCGATCAGGTTCACGCCGTGCAGCGAGCACAGCTTGGCCAGGGTGTGCAGGCTGCCCTCCCAGTCGCGGCGCGGTTCATGCGGGTAGACCGTGCTCGTGTCTAGCACCTTGCCGGTCTCACCCACCACCGCCACCTTTACGCCGGTGCGGATGCCTGGGTCCAGACCCATCACCACCTTGCGGCCGGCCGGGGCGGCCAGCAGCAGGTCGCGCAGGTTCTCGGCAAACACCTTGATGGCGGTGGCTTCCGCGGCCTCACGCAGGCGGGTGAAGAGGTCGCGCTCCAGGCTCATGCTGAGCTTGACCTTCCAGGTCCAGGCCACGGTCTTGCGGATCAGCGCATCGCCCGGCCGGTTCTGAGGGCTCCAGCCCAGGTGAGCGGCAATCCTCATCTCCGCCATCGTGGGCTTGCCGGGCAGCACCTCCTCGTTCAGCACCAGCTTGGCATCCAGGTAACCCGCCGTGCGGCCGCGGAACACCGCCAGCGCACGGTGACTGGGTACGCGGGCGATGGGCTCGTCGTACGCAAAATAGTCGCGGAACTTGGCAACCTCAGCGTCGTTCTCGTTAGCCGATTCGACACGCTGGCTTTGGAACAGGCCCTCGGTCCAGAGCCAGTCGCGCAGCTTGCCCACTAGGGCGGCGTCCTCGGCCCAGGTTTCGCTCAGCAGATCGCGAACACCATCCAGAACGGCCGGTGCGTCGGCAAAACCGGCCTCGGCGTTGATGAAGCCGGCCGCTTCGGCCATTGGGTCCAGGCTCGGGTCGGCAAACAGCTTGTCGGCCAAGGGGGCCAGGCCGGCCTCGCGGGCGATCTGGCCCTTGGTGCGACGCTTGGGTTTGTAGGGCGCGTAGAGGTCTTCCAGCAGCTGCTTGGTGTCGGCGGCCTCTAGCTGAGCACGCAGCTCGCTCGTGAGCTTGCCCTGCTCCTCCACGCTCTTGAGGACGGCCGCCCGGCGGTCTTCCAGCTCGCGCAGGTAACTGAGGCGCGCCTCCAGTTCACGCAACTGAATGTCGTCCAGACCGTCCGTCGCTTCTTTACGGTAGCGAGCGATAAAGGGCACGGTAGCCCCACCATCGAGCAGGTCCACGGCGGCCTGCACCTGCGCCGCACGAACCTTCAGTTCTGCGGCAATTTGAGCAACGATTCGATCCACAAACAACAAGGGCGCCCAAAACAGGCGCCCATAGAAAACGCAAACAGCGCGATTCTCTCAGGCGCGGTGCATCTCCACATGGGGGATGCCGTCTTCAACGAACTCCGGCCCCACCTCAGCAAACCCATGGGCGGCGTAATAGCCCTTCAAGTGCGCCTGGGCAAACAGCACCATGGGCTGACCGGGCCACAAACGGGAACACGCCGCCACGGCATGCCGCATCAATTCATGCCCCAGCCCTTGCCCCCGAGCGGGCGCGGCCGTCACCACGCGGCCAATGCAGGCCGCACCGCTCACCTTGTCCCCCGGTGCGAACAGTCGGGCGTAAGCCACCAGCGTCTCGCCCTGCCAGCCGAGCAAGTGCTGGGCCTGGGGGTCGTGCCCGTCCACATCGGCGTAGAGGCAGTGCTGCTCCAAGATGAAGACCTCAGCGCGCAAGCGCAGCGCCGCGTACAAGGCGTGCACAGTCAGCTGCGCGAAGGGCTGGCAGGTCCAGTGAAGCGTGAGCGGGCTCATCAATGAACAGGGGCCCAAAACGCCGCATCGTCATGGGCGACCGCAGCAAAAGCCCCTCGCAGCGCCGCCACAGCGCCCTCACCCCGGCGCGCCAGCTCAAACATGGGGCCGCCCTTCCAGCGAGGAAAGCCATAGCCCAGCACATAAACAAGATCAATGTCCGAGGCCCGCAGCGCCACGCCCTCGGCCAAGAGGCGCTCGCCCTCAATTCCCAGCGCCAACAGCAAGCGGTCGACGATTTCCTCGGCCCCCACGGTTCGGGCAGGCCGCCCCATCTGCTCGCGGTGCGCCGCAATCAGCGCCGCCACCGCCTTACTAGGACGGGCCTCGCGCCCGTCGTAGTCGTACCAGCCACCCCCTGCTTTTTGACCAAACCGCCCCAACTCACACAGCCGGTCCGCCAGCGGCTGCGCCCGGCGCAGCTTGCCGTCTTTGGCGCGCTGCTGTCGCACGCGCCAACTCACGTCGTTGCCAGCCATGTCGATCATGCGGAACGGGCCCATCGCCAGCCCCCACGCTTCAATGGCTTGGTCCACCTGCTGGGGCGTGCAGCCCTCATCCAGCAAGAAGAGGGCTTGCTCGAGATAGCGATCCACCATGCGGTTGCCGATGAACCCGTCGGCGTTGCCGGCCACCACGCAGGTCTTGCCGATTTGCTTGCCAAAGGCCAACGCACTGGCCAGGGCCGTGGGGGAGGTGGCCGCGCCCCGCACCACCTCCAAGAGCTTCATGACCGCCGCTGGGCTGAAGAAATGCAGGCCCAGCACTTGGTCCGGACGCTGCGTGACTTGGGCCAACGCATCCATATCCAGGGTAGAGGTGTTGCTGGCCAGCAGGGCCTCGGGCTTGGCGATGGCATCCATCTCACGGAACACGGCTTGTTTCAGCGCCATGTCTTCGTAGACCGCCTCGATCAGCAAATCCGCCTGGGCCAAGTCCCCAAGTCGCTCGGTCACGGTCATCAATTGGCGTGCCGTTTGGGCCTTGTCCGCCGACAGGCGCCCCTTTTCGACCTGGGCCACCCAGTGGCGATCCAACTGGGACAGCGCCCGCGCTCGGGCAGCAGCATCGGGTTCCACAAGTTGCACCGGCAAACCCGCCTGCGCGCACGCCAAGGCAATGCCCTGGCCCATGGTGCCGGCCCCCACCACGCCGACCGATTGAATGCGCGCGCGGGGCGTGTCCGCCTCCACGCCCGGCACCTTGCCCGCCGCCCGCTCGGCGAAAAACACATGGCGCAGCGCGGCGCTTTCCGGGGAATGCAGAAGGCCCTCAAACCCCGCGCGCTCCGCCCGAATACCGTCCTCAAACGGCAACGACGCCGCACCCCGTACCGCTTGCACACAGGCCAAGGGGGCGGGGTAAGGCAAGCCCTCCGATGCGGCCAGCGCCTGCGCCTCCGCTTCGGCGTCCGGTGCCACCGTTTGGTCGCGCAAACGCGGCAGGGGTCGGAGGGCCTGGATGCGCTGAGCCAAGGCCACGGCGGCTGCAAGCACCGCGCCATCGCCCGCTTCCGCCACCACGTCATCGAACAGTCGCTGCGCCGGCAGGGCCGCCAACTCCTGCGCCCGCACCAAACGCCCCTGCGGAATCAGCTTCAGCGCCGTAGCCAGCCCCACTGCCCGGGGGAAACGCTGCGTACCGCCAGCCCCCGGCAACAACCCCAAATTAACCTCCGGCAGCCCAATCTGGGCTTTGGCCTGAACCACCCGGTAATGGCAGGCCAAGGCCAGCTCCAGACCGCCGCCCAGCGCCAGTCCTTCAATCGCCGCGACCACGGGTTTGCTCATCTCGTCCAGGCGGGCACACAGGCTGGGCAAATTCGGCTGCGCCAGGGCTTGGGGTTGCCCGAATTCGCGAATGTCCGCACCGCCCGAAAAGGCCTTGGCCCCGCCATGGATCACCACGGCCAAGACGTCCGGGGCGGCCTCCGCCCCGTCCAGCGCATGCATTAACGCCGTGCGAAGCGCGAACGACAGCCCATTGACCGGC
The DNA here is from genome assembly GCF_016093295.1 of Inhella gelatinilytica. GTDB lineage: Bacteria > Pseudomonadota > Gammaproteobacteria > Burkholderiales > Burkholderiaceae_C > Inhella > Inhella gelatinilytica. Next base: position 65,726 of record NZ_JAEDAL010000004.1, read on the forward strand.
GGGTTGGACACATGCAGCAGCAGCACGCTGCCCTGGCGCGAGGTTTGCAACAAGCTCATGCAGTTCAATCCAAAAGGGTGTCCACCAGCGCACGCAGTTCGCGCTTGTCCACATCACCATTGCCCAACCGTGGCAACTCCGGAAAGACCAACGCCCCCATCGGACGCTGCCAATCGGCCACACGCCCTTCGTACAGCGCCAGAAGAGCATCCGTTTCCAAGCTGTTGCCGGGGTGGAGCACCACCACCACCAGGGGCCGTTCGCCCTGCAAAGGATCGGGCCGGGCGATGGCAGCCGCCTCCGCCACATCGGGGTGCGACAGCGCAATGCGCTCCAACTGCGCCGCGCTGATCCATTCGCCGCCGCACCGAATCAGGTCCTTGCGCCGGTCCGTGATGGTGACCCAGCCCTCGGGATTGATGCGGGCGATATCGCCCGTGGGGAACCAGCCAGGATCGCCATCGACTGACACCAGAGGCGAATCCTTTTCTCCGAGGTAGGCATCCAAGGTCCACGGACCGCGGGCGACTAGCAGGCCTTCGGAGCGCCCGTCGCGTGGCAGCGAACGCCCTCCATCGTCGATCAGCGCTAGCTCCACCCCGAACCCCGGTCGCCCTTGCGGCAAGCGGCCATCCTCCCCGGCCACCAACCCCGCCCCTCGCGCGACCAAGGCCGGTGGCGCGATCTCGCTCATGCCCCAGGTGTGCATGATGTCTAGGCCGGGCCACTGCTGCATACGGGTCAACAACTCCGGAGGAAAGGCCGCGCTTCCCACCACCGCGCGCCGCAGCTGGGGCATGGCCAGCCCGGTGGCCTGCATGTGATCCAAGACCTCTTGCCACACCGTCGGCGGGCCGGCCGCCAAGGTGACGCCCTGGCTCGCCATGCCTTCGGCCAATGCCGCGGCCCCCAGCCCGGGCGGAACCAGGACCAATCGCGCCCCCACCGTGGCCGCACACAAGCACAGGGCCCACCCGCCGCTGTGGGCCACGGGCAGCAAGGGCATTACCGCGTCGTTGCACGACATGCCGTAGGCGTCAGGCAAGGCGGCTGCCAACGCCTGCAACACGGCGGCACGATGGCTGGTGGGCACCCCGCGCGGCCAACCGCTGCTCGCCGCTGTGAACGCAATCAAGGCCGTATCGGTCTCATCGGGTTGAGGCCACTGCCAATCGGGGTCGTCAATGCCGAGCAGGGAATCGGCATCCGTCGGCTCGATCATCAAGAGCCCTGGCTCCGGCAACTCATCCGGCCCCCCAAGCTGAATGTAGTGCTTCACGGTGCCCATCTGGAGCTGCATCGCTTCCACGAGCGGCGCCAGCGCTGAATCGAACACCAAGGCTTGCGCCTGCGCTTGATTTACGGCCCAAATCAGCTGCTCAGGAAATTGGCGGGGGTTGAGCGTTAGCGCTTGACGCCCCGCACACGCCGTTCCCAGCACGGCCTCCAGCAGGCCCTGAGCATTCCAGCCCAACAAGGCCACCGGCGCCCCACGCGGTACATCCAGCCGTTCGAGCGCCTGCCCCCACTGGCGGGCGCGGCGCTCCATTTGCATCCAAGAACTGCGGTACACGCGTCCTCCACCGTCCAAGGTGGTGACCGGTGTGCGGCCGTGCTCGCGCGCCGCTTGGCGCAGGAGCGTCGAAAGGTGCAAGGGAACGCGCATCATGGGGGCCTGATCTTAGGGGCCCCCATGGCACTGCAACACCCTCGCGCCTCCGGGTTGACCCGCGGGCCCCTCGGGGTTTGCGTTGCGCGGTAATACCTCAATCGCCCATCACGGGGTAGTCCGTGTAGCCCGCTGCCCCCCCGCCGTAGAACGTGCCGCTGTCCGGGGTGGCCCATAGCCTGTCGTGCCGGATGCGGGCTGGCAAGTCGGGGTTGGCAATGAAGGCGCGTCCGAAGGCGACGGCGTCGATCCATCCGCGCTCCAGACGCACGACCGCATCCTCAACGGTGTAGGCCCCGGAGCCCACGATGACGCCGGGGTAGCGCGCACGCAAACCCTCCCGAAAGGCCTCGGGCAGCTCCGCCCCGCCCACCCAATCGGGCTCAGACACGTGCAAGTAAGCCAAGTGGCGTTGGGCCAGCTGCTCTACCAGATAAAACGCATTGCCCTGCGGATCGTCATCGGTGAGGTCCGGCATCGGGGGAAAGGGAAAGATCCGAATGCCCACATGGCCTGACGACCACTCGGCGCAGCAAGCATCAACGGCCTCCAGGCACAAGCGGGCTCGGTTTTCGATCACCCCACCGTAGTCATCGGTGCGTTGATTGCTGCCGCTACACAGGAACTGCTGCAGCAAATAGCCATGCGCCGCGTGGATCTCCACCCCATCAAAGCCCGCTTGCCGCGCCCGGCGAGTCGCCATGGCATAGGCATCCACAATGCCCGGCAACTCCACCCGCTCCAAAGCCCGCGGCACGCTGCAAGCAGCACGCACCGGTCGGCCCTCGGCATCGCGGAGCGACGTACGCCCTTGACTGGGGAGCGCCGAGGGGGCCACAGGGGCCAGCCCGCCCGGCTGAACCTCACAGTGCGACACGCGCCCGACGTGCCACAACTGCAACACGATGCGCCCCCCGGCCGCGTGAACCGCCTCGGTCACGCCCTGCCACGCCTTGACTTGCTCAGGGGAAAAAATGCCGGGCGCGCCGGCATACCCTTTCGCCTGCGGGCTGATGTGGGCGGCTTCGCTCACGATCAAGCCCGCGCTGGCGCGCTGACGGTAATAGGTGGAGGCCAGGGGGCCCGGCACGTCACCCGGCTCAATCGACCGCAAGCGCGTAAGCGGCGCCATCCAGATGCGATTTGCCAGCTGCATCGCCCCCGCAGTCAGGGGCTGCAAGAGCGCGTCGGCGCCCCTCATGCCCGCGCTCCCGTCGCCCACGGTCCGGTCAATCCATTCAAGCCGCAGTCGATGAGGGTCTTGGCATCCCGCGCGTCATCCACGCCCTCGCCCATCACCTGCAGCGCCTGACCTTGCAGGAACAGCACCAGACTGCGCACAAAGCCGGCGCGGCTGGCATCCTCATGAACGCCCAGCAGCACCGAGCGATCCAGCTTGATGTAGTCCAAGCCCAGTTCGTAGAGACGCTCCATTTGCTGAACCTGGGCCCCCGCGTGCTCCAAGCCCACCGACACCCCCAAGGGATGAACCGCGCGAGACAACTCGCGCAGCAAGTCCGCCGTCTTGGCGTGCGCGGCATGGACATCAAACTCCAAGGCGATTTGCCGTGCGGCGCCGGGTTGGCTGCGAAGCAGGGCCCGCAGGCGCGGGAGGAAGTCATGCGCCAGCAGCGAAGCCGGTGCGATATTGAGCGCGCGCATCTGACCATCCCCTTGGGTCAACTGCAGGGCCAGGCCCACAGCGGCCAGGTCGATATCCGCCGTCAACTGCGTGCGCAGAGCCAAAGGCAGCCAGGTTTGCGCATTCACAAAGTCGGGCGGCGCGTCGCCCCCACCCACGGCCAGTCCCAAGTGCAACGGGCACTCCCAGTGCAACAAATGCCCTTCGCGGTCCAACACCGGGTATTGCAACAACCGCGTATGCCCCTGGGCCAGGGCCGCCTCAATTTGAGCCCGCCATGCCCGCTCGCCGCTCGGTAGCGCGCGGTCGTCGGCGGCACTGTCCGCGACCCGCAGGGCCATGCCCAGGGTCTGGCCAACCGCCCGCCCTTCCGCTTGGGCCAACACCTCGTCGGCCTGCGAGAACCAATAGGACAGGGGCTGCTCCCGCGCCAACTCCACGCCACCCAAGGCCAAGCGAATGGCGCCCTGCCCCCCTTGCCCGGCCGCTTGTTGGAGGGCGAGACGCAAGGCTTCGGCCAGTGCCTCGGCGCTGTCCTGCAGCACATCGGGTGCAGGCAGCCACAGCGCCAAATCCGCACCGTTCAATCGGCCCGCCAAGCTCCCCGGCACCCGCTGGCAGTACTGGCTCAAGGCCTGCCCCACCAAGGCCAGAACCTGGTCTGTGGCTTCCCGGCCCAGCAGGCGGTTCACACCCGCCAGATCCTCCAGACGCAGCAGCATGAAGGCCCCTCGCGGGGGCAGGTCATCTCGGGCCATGGCCGAGGCCAACTCCGCCAGGAAATGCTTACGCAGCGACAGGCCGGTGAGCGCATCGCAGTGGGCCTGCTGCCTCAGCAAACCCAGTTGCTCGGTCTGCGCTTCAAACATGCGCTGAATGCGACCGACCGTGGCGTTGAGCGCCTCGGTCAGCGATCGCAGTTCCGGAACTTTGGCCGGCGGCACGGTCAAAAACTGCCCTTCAGCCATGGCGTCGGCCTGGGCCACCAAGGCATCGAGCGGCCGACGAATCCGCCCCAAAACCCACTGGGCAAGCAGCAGCGCCACCACCGTGAGGGCTGAGGACCACAGGGCTGCCTGAACCAGTGCAGCCCACAGCGTGTCATAGGCGTAGCTGAGATGGGTTTTGATTTCCACCTGACCGATGGCTTGCCAGCCATTCGAAAGCTGGGCCACACCAGGTTCCACCGACAAAGGCAGGGCCTGCTGCAGCCACTGAGGGGCCTGACTCGGCTTGGCCTGCGCTTCGCGGGTGAACCCGACCTTGCCGTCTGACTGGATCCAGCGCAGCGCTTGGTAGTGGCCCGTATCGAACTGCGCACTCATCAGCAACTCGATCAAGGCCACGTCACCGCCCTGCTGGGACACCGCCAAGGCCAAGGCCTGGGCGTTGTCCGCATTTTTGATGCGAGCCTGGTCCTGCAAGACGGTTCGCAAGGACCCCGCCGACACCCCCAAAGCCCCGGTCAAACCCACCAACAATGACACCGCGATCAGCAGACTGATCTGGCGAATTAAGGACATCGCCGTCTCCTAAAAACCTTGTTCTCTCGCTCGCGCGAGCGCATCCCGCCACACTGACAGGCGGGCCAGCGGATTGCCCGCCGTCGTCGCCCCCACGCCCTGCCACAGCCCCTCGGCGTTAAAACTAAAAACCGGCGCCAAGTCGGGCCGATCACTGGCCTTCTTGAGCACGGGATCGAGGTTGTCCAAAATCCAGGGCTCAGACTGGGGCGTGGGGTACCACGCCAACACCATGTGGGCCTGCGGTCGCCCGTCCAACTGGGCCCGCACATACACCATCCGCAAACTGCTTTCCGGCACGCCCTCCGCCAGCAACATGAAGTACTTGGCCATGGCCAAGTCCTCACAGTCGCCTCGCCCCTTGTCCAGGGTTTCCAGCGGGCTGGCCCAATAGTCGACCATCCCCCACACCGTCTGATCGTCCGTCCACTCCAAGCGCCCATTGACAAAGTCGTTGACAGAGCGCACCTTCTGAGCGGGATCAAGCGAACCGGAGCGTTCGATGGATTCGACAAGGGCCTGGGCCAGCCGCTGCGTACTCTGTGACAGCTTGGCCGCCGCCGCCAGAAACCGCGCACGCTCCCAGGCCAACCCCGACAGGGTCAGCAGGATGCACAGCAAGAAAATGGGCAGGCGACGCATGGCAGATTGCACGCCACTGTAGAGCTTTCGACCGCTCGCTTGACGACTGGCAAACCCTGCTGGGTATGCTGCGAGTCAGCAAGAAACGACACCGACCATGCAGATCGCCACCATTCAGCAGGAAATCCAAACCGCCCGAGACAAGGGCCCGCTGCGGGAGATCAAGATCCCGCCCTGCCCCGAACTGCTGACCCGACTGCGTGCGGCAATGGCCACGGCGCAGCCCGACCTCACCGAGATTCAGGCCATCGCCAGCGCCGATGTGGCCATGTCCGCCACCCTGATTCGGGTCGCCAACAGCCCCGTTCACATGGGGGACGGCACGCCCTGCGTGAGCGTGGGGCAAGCCCTCACGCGCCTGGGGTTGGATGCCACCGCGGAGTTGATGACCGGTTTCTTGATTCGCAACGCCATTCCGGTCAAGAGTCCGCACCTGCAGCGATTCTGGGAGCGCAGTGCCAAGCGAGCCACGGCGATGCGCTTGCTGGCTGCTCAGATTCCTGGCCTGGATGCCGACTTGGCCGGCATCTTTGGTCTGTTTTGCCATGTCGGCATGCCCGTACTCCTGCAAGCGGTGCGAGGGTACGGCGCAACTTTGGTCGAGGCCGCCGCGCGCATCGACCGGCCCTACGTTCAGACCGAAGATGCCAATCACCGCACCAACCACGCCGTCGTGGGGGCCCTGGTGGCCCGCGCCTGGAACCTGCCCCAGCCCCTGATGGCAGCTGTCCGCCTCCACCATGACTTCACGGTCTTGAACGACACCGAACTGGAGCCGGGCGTCGCCACGCTGGTCGCCGCCGGTCTGTTGGCTGAGCAGTTGATGCGGCGCAGTGAGAGCCTGAAACCCGACGCCGACTGGGCCGCCCACGGCGCCCAGGCCTTGGAATGGTTGCAGGTCGGAGACGCTGAAATGGACGAATGGGCCGATCAGCTACTCGAACTGACCGACCCCCTCTAACCCCTTCGCGCGAAAACCAGCGCTCAAAGCGCTGGCGTTCAAATCAACGGGCGGGTACGGTCACCCACGCCACTTCCAACCAGTTGTCAGGCCGGTGAACCGCCTTCAGGCCCGCACGGGCCGCCCAGGGAATGACCTGACGGTGCAGCGGGATCGTGTGGATTTGAGCCCGGAACTCGGCCAGCGCCTCCCGAACCAGCGTTTCGCGCTTCTTGGGGTCGATCTCCACACTGCTGCGTGCCGCCAGTTGGTCAAACTTGTCATTGCGCCAGTTGCCATAGTTGTAGGCCCCAACGCCCTTTTCACCCCGGTTGCGATAGACCGGCGCAAAGATGGACTCGGCATCGGTGATCGCACCGCCCCAGCCATACAGGTACAGGCTGGTGTCTAGCTTTTCCAATTTCGGGAAAAACAGCACCCGCGGCATGGCGTTGACCCGGACTTTGATCTTGAGTTGCGCCCACATGGACGCCAACGTCAGGCAGATTTCTTCGTCGTTGATGTAGCGGTTGTTGGGGCAATCCAGCGTCACTTCAAAGCCATCGGCATAGCCGGCCTCCGTCAGGAGTCGGCGAGCCAAATTCAAGTCATACGGCAACCGGCTCTGCAACTGCGGGTCACTGAAACTGGCCAGCGCCGAGGGGGTGAGCCCCCCCGTGGGTACGGCAAGGCCGTTCATCAGCTTGAGCTTGATGCCCTCGATGTCAATGGCGTGATACAGCGCCTGACGCACCCGCAAGTCTTTGAAGGGGTTTCGGCCGTCGGGCGATTTGCCATACAGCAACTGGTCTCGCCCTTGATCCATGCCGATGAACACCAAACGGTTTTCTGGGCCATCAATGACCTGCAAGCCCGGTTGCTGCCGCAGCCGGGCAATGTCGCGCGGCGCGGGGTCCAGCACCAAGTCCAGCTCGCCAGAGATCAAGGCGGCCAATCGCGTCGCATCGTTGGCGATCGGGGTGAACACAATGTCCTGCACATTGCCCTCAAACCGCCCCCACCACTGGGTGTTGCGCTTGAAGACATTTTTCACCCCGGGCTGACGCGACACCAGCACATAGGGTCCCGTGCCATTGGCATGGGTACTGGCGAAGGACTCCTCGCGATTCTTGAAATCCTGCGGCCGCGTGACGCGGTTCTTCTCCGCCCAGCCCTTGCTCATGATGAAGAGCAAGTCTATGTGTTGCAGAAAGATGGGGTTGGGTTTGTCGAGCTTGAATTCCACCGTGGCGTCATCCACGCGCCGGGGCGTCCCCACCGCGGTGGCGTATTGCACCAATTGAGAGGTGGGCTCCTTGGCCCGCTGCACCGAGAACACCACGTCGTCCGCGGTCAAGGGCGTCCCATCGTGAAACTTCACTCCGGATCGCAGTTTGAAGCGCCAGGTCAGCGGATCGGGGTTGCTCCACTCGGTCGCCAAGCCCGGCACGATCCCCAACTGGCGATCACGATTAACCAGCTTCTCGTAGACCTGCCCATTGACCATGTTGGTCATGCTCTCGTTCTGAGCATGGGGGTCGGCCGTCTGCAAATCGCCCTGGCTGGCCCAGCGCAAGGTCTGAGCCTGCGCGCCCAAGGCCAGCAACGCCCCCGCCACCATCGTCCACAGCGTACGCATCAACCCTCCTGCCCGCTCAGCGCGGTTGGCTCCACAACTCATTGATATGCGTGAACCCCCAGGTCGCCGGGTCTTCCCGCCCCACCACTTTGTCGCCGGTCTGAGCCAAATCCACGTCATGCACGTCAATGGGCATGTTGGACTTGGTCGAAAAGAACACGCGCACCTTGGGCGTGGTCAGCCGGCCGGGGTTCTGGTCGATCACCACGGCCATGCGGCCGGATTCCAACCGGACCAAGGTTCCCACCGGATAAATGCCAATCGAAACGACAAACGCCTGGAAGATTTTGGGGTCGAAATGGCCCTGCCACTGGGCCATGCGGGCGATCGATCCGGCCGGATCCCAGGCGTTCTTGTAGGGGCGATTGGACGTCACCGCGTCGTAAACATCGCACACCGAGCCCATGCGGGAAAAGAGGCTGATCTGGTCCGCCTTGAGTCGGTGCGGATAGCCTGTGCCATCAATTTTTTCGTGATGGTGCAGGCACACATCCAACACCGGTTCGGCGAACACCCCGCTGGCTCGCAGGGCTTCGTAACCCCGCGCCGGGTGCGAGCGCATCACGGCGAATTCCGGATCGGTCAACGAGCCCGGTTTGTTGAGGATTTCGAGCGGCACCAGCATCTTGCCCACGTCGTGGAGCAAGCCCGCCAAGCCCGCCTGGCGCTGTTCGGCTTCACTCAAACCCAACTGTTTGCCCAGTGACACCATCATGGCGCACACCGCCACGGAGTGCATGTAGGTGTAGTCGTCGCGCTGCTTGAGGCGAGCCAGGCTGATGAGCGCCGACGGGTTGCGCCAGACCGATCCGGCAATGTCCTCCACCACCGGCAGGCAATCTTCCTCTTTGATCGTGCGGCCCAGTCGGGCCTCCTCGAACATCGAGGCCACCTGGCGCTTGGAGTTTTGCATCAGCTCCGCCGCCCGCTCCAGCTCCTCTTCGAAACTCTGGGGCTTCACCGGAGCTGCCGCCACCGGCGTCGGTGCCGGCGCCGCAGCGGGAGGACTGGGTGCCGGGGGAGGCGCGGGCGGCGCCTCAACCCGCGGGAGGATTTCCGCTGCTGACGCCGGCACGTCTTTGCCCTTCACGACATCGATCCAAATGAAAGGCACCCCCGACCGGACCAGCGCGTCCAAATCTGCCGGGTCCCGCAGCAGAAACTTGGTCTTCCAAAACGGGTGCGAAAGCCAAGAGCCCTCCATCGACTGGAGGTACATACCCAGCTCAGCCTGAGAGGTCGGGATCTTCTTGAGCATGCGTCAAGTATCAACCGTTTCCCCAGGCCAACACCCCGGGCCATCCCCAAAAAACAAAAGCCGCCCGTGCAGGGCGGCTCAGGCGGGCCAGGGCAGCGTCTTAGCGCGTGGCCGACTGCGGTACCGTCTTCAATTCACCCGGCAGGCCCGCGAGGTACTTGGCGATTTGCTTGAGCTCCGCTGGGCTCAAAGCCGCCACCTGACCCTGCATGATGGCGTTGCCACGGCCCACCGTGCTCTGGCCCTTGATCTGGTAGCTCTTCAGCGCGACCAACAGGTAATCGGCATGCTGACCGGCCAGCTTGGGATGGTTGCCATCCAGCGTCTTGCTGAAATTGGCGCCATGACAGGCGGCACAGGCGGCCAGCTTGTCCTTCAGTGCCTCCGGGGCGGCCGCAACGTCAGCCGGCGCCGGCTCACCCTTGCCTTGCTGTTCATAGAACGCCGCCACATCCTTCATGTCTTGCTCAGACAGCGAACCGGATATGCCCCGCATCGTCGGGTGCTTGCGGTCACCCTTGGCATAGCCTTGCAGGGCCGCCACGATGTAGCCCGCGTTCTGCCCCGAAATCATGGGCACACGGTGCACTTCAGGGAAGCTGGCTTGATAACCAGGAATGCCATGGCAGCCGATGCACATCGCCACTTTCTTGGCGCCAGCAGCAGCGTCTTGGGCATGCACGGGGGCAAGGGCGGCAGCGGCCAGGGCCAGCGAGGTCAGCAAAGTGCGCATGATGAGGACTTGTTCTGGGCAATCAGGAATGGGCGCGCATTCTAGAGGGGTGCGCGGTCTGCCTTGATGCAGATCAACGGACTAGGGTTTTCCTGAGCCTCCTACACTTGCTTCCATGAAATTCAACGGCACCGCCCATTACGTCGCCACGGACGATCTGAAGCTGGCTGTCAACGCAGCCATTGCCCTGCAGCGCCCCTTGCTGCTCAAGGGGGAGCCGGGGACCGGCAAGACCTTGCTGGCCGAAGAAGTCTCCAGTGCGCTGGGACTGCCGCTGCTGCAGTGGCATGTCAAGTCGACCACCAAGGCGCAACAAGGTCTTTACGAGTACGACGCGGTCAGCCGCCTCCGCGACAGCCAGCTGAGTGATGCCGACAGCGCCGCCAAGGCTCGAGACATTCGCAACTACATCCTGAAGGGGGTTTTGTGGCAGGCGTTCGAGGCCGACCAGCCCGTCGCGCTCTTGATCGACGAGATCGACAAGGCCGACATCGAGTTCCCCAATGACTTGCTGCGCGAACTCGACCGCATGGAGTTCCACTGCTATGAAACGCGAGAAACCGTTCGTGCGCGACACCGGCCGGTGGTGTTCATCACCAGCAACAACGAAAAGGAACTCCCGGACGCTTTTTTGCGCCGCTGTTTCTTTCACTACATCCAGTTCCCCGATGCCGACACCATGCAGCGCATCGTTGATGCGCACTTTCCCAACCTGAAGAGCGATCTTCTGGCGGCTGCACTCAAGAGCTTTTATCAAGTGCGCAACCTGCCCGGGCTCAAGAAAAAGCCCTCCACCAGCGAACTGCTGGACTGGCTGCGTTTGCTGCTGGCAGAAAACCTGGGGCCCGAGCAATTGGGCGCCGGTGAGACCGGCCCGACGCGCGTGCCCCCGCTGGTTGGGGCCCTCCTCAAAAACGAGCAGGACTTGACCCTGTTTGAAAAGCTGCTGGTCATGCAGCGCCATCACCGGTGATCCAGGTTCAACCCACCGACCTAGCGCTGGGTCCCGTACACCTCGTTCCCCTGGGGCTGGAGCATGAACCCGGCTTGCTAGCCGCGGCCGCTGACGGCAAGCTGTGGGAGCTGGCCTTTACCTCGGTCCCCGAACCCAGCCAGACCCGCGCCTACATTGAGCAAGCGCTTGCCACCCCCAACCGACTGGCTTTTGCGGTGTTGGATGCCAAGACCGGGCGGGTGCTGGGCAGCACCAGCTATCACGACATCGTTCCCGCCGTGGATCGCTTGGAAATTGGCTGGACCTGGTACGCCCAGAGTAGTTGGCGCACGGCAGTCAACACCGCATGCAAGCTGGCGCTCTTAACCCATGCCTTTGACGCACTGGGCGCGGCGGTGGTGGGCTGGCGCACCGACCTTCTAAACACCCGCAGCCAAGCCGCCATCGAGCGTTTGGGGGCCCGGCGCGAGGGCGTCATCCGGCACGATCAACTGCGCCGTGATGGCACGGTTCGCGACACGGTGCGATACAGCCTGCTGGCCTCGGAGTGGCCAGCAGTCCGCAATCGGTTGCACCATCGTCTCCATCACGGCTAATCGCGGGGCCGGGTCTGTCAAACCGACCGGCAAACCCGGTTTCGACCGTCGGCTTTGGCCTTGTACAGCGCAGCATCGGCGCGCGCCAAGAGCGCAGGTGTCGATTCACCGGCGCGCGCCACATCCCACCCAATGCTGACCGTGAGGGGATACTGCCGGCCGCCCAGTCGGAGGGGCGACGACTCGACCCGCTGACGTACGCGCTCCGCCAACTGTTCAGCATCACTGGCATCGATATCGGGCAAGAGAACCAAGAATTCTTCGCCACCATAGCGGGCGAGCAGGTCCACCGAACGGAGCTCATGCTGCAGGCACGACCCCAAATGCACAAGCGCCCGGTCGCCGATCGGATGCCCGAGCTCGTCATTGATCCGCTTGAAATGGTCCACATCCACGAGCAGCGCGGCATAACCCCCAACGCCCTGATTCAGGCGCTTTTGTAGGCGGGCCAAGTGTTCATCCCCCGCCCGTCGGTTGGGCAGAGCCGTCAGTGCATCCTGTCGCGACAGCCTGTGAAGCCTTTGCACCAAACGCATGGCCACCGCCAAGCCCAGGGATAGATGCGTCAGCAATCCGGCCGTCATCAGCACCACAAGCAGACTGACATTCAACGGGGTGTCCACGAAAAGGGGCGCAGCGTCCCCAACACCCCCTGTGAGGGTAAAGATCAATCGCCCCACAAAAACCGCGCCAATGATGCGCAGGGGCCAAGTCAGCAATCGGCTCTCGTGGACCCCCAGCTCGTTGCGCGCGGGGACTCGAATGGTGTGCGCCGTTCGAAACAGCAGGTAAGCCCCCAACGTCGATGAGTAGGTCACGCTCCAGAACAGTGGCGCGCCCCCCATATATCCCCCCAATCCACAGACCAGTGCCAACAAGATGACCAGCAGCGCCTCTTCGTCATAACGGGGCGAGCGCAAAAAGATCTGGATTCCCAACCGCAACAGGATAAAGATGCCCGGGATTAGCATGTTGGCCAATTGATGGGATAACCAAAGTCCCGACCCTTGACCAAAAAGGGTCAGCGCAACTGTGCCAGCTGCCCAAAACGCTGCAGCAGCCCAATGAAAAGCTGGCACTGAGGGAACTACTTTCACCCGCGCAGTCGTCCACCACACCCCAGCGGCCAAGGCTTGCTGGACCAGGATGACCAACAGCAACAGTTCAGCGACATTCAGCCCTTTCATCGGAATCAGCCTAGCCGTGCGACGCACAGCCTCGCCCACGGGTTTGCCCGTGGGCGCCACAATCGGGTGCATGCTGCTGCCGTTTTTCCAAACCTTGCGCGCTGCGGGTGTTCCGGTGTCGCCCAAGGAGTTTCTGACACTGCTGGACGCCCTGCGGGTGGGTGTCATCGACCCGTCGATCGACCAGTTCTACAGCCTGGCCCGGACGGTCTTGGTCAAAGACGAATCGCTCTACGACCGGTTTGATCGCGCCTTCGCAGCGTTTTTCAAGGGCGCCGAACTCAAGGTGGAGCTGGCGCGATCGCTGCCCGAAGATTGGCTGAAAGCACAGCTCCAGTTGGAATTGAGCCCCGAGCAGCGTGCAGCGCTGGAGACGCTCGGTTGGGACGAGCTGCTGGATACGCTCAAAAAACGCCTCGAAGAACAAAAAGAACGACACCAAGGCGGTAACCGCTGGATTGGAACGGGGGGCACCAGCCCTTTTGGCAATGGTGGGGTGAACCCCGCCGGGGTTCGCATCGGCGGCGGGGGCGGGCAAAAGTCCGCGGTCAAGGTGTGGGAACAGCGGGGTTACCGCGATTACGACGATTCGGTCGAGTTGGGCACGCGCACCATCAAAGTGGCCCTGCGGCGCTTGCGCCGCTTCGCCCGCGAGGGCGCTGCCGACGAACTGGCACTGGACGACACCATTCGCGCCACCGCGGCCAATGCGGGGCTCTTGGACATCAAGATGCGGCCGGAGCGGCACAACAAGGTCAAGGTGCTGTTGCTCATGGATGTCGGCGGGACCATGGACGAACATGTGCACCGAGTCGAAGAGTTGTTCTCAGCCGTGAAGTCCGAGTTCAAACACCTGGAGTTCTTCTACTTCCACAACTGCATCTACGACTACGTGTGGAAAAACAACCGCCGGCGGTTCGCAGAAAAGACCCCGACCTGGGATTTGATCCACAAGTTCAATCGTGACTACAAACTGATTTTGGTCGGCGACGCCACCATGAGCCCGTACGAAATCTTGCAACCGGGCGGAAGCGTGGAGTACATGAACGAGGAGCCGGGATCCACCTGGCTGGACCGCTTAACCCAAGCCTTTCCGCGTCACGCGTGGATCAATCCGGAGCCCCAAGGCGTTTGGGAATACCGGCAAAGCATCCATCTCATTCAAGGCCTGATGCATCAGCACATGTTCCCCTTGACGCTGGCCGGCCTCGAAGGTGCGATGCGGCACCTCAGCAAGTAAGCCAGGTCAAGGGGCGTTGCCCTGCGGAGCAGGGGCCGGCGCATAGCGGGCCAAGATGGCGTGGATGGCCCCTTCACGTTCGAGGCTCGCCAGCGCCTCCAGCACACGGGACGGTTCGACGTTTGCCCCCTCTGGCACGGCACAGTGGTAGCCCGCCCGCTGCACTATCACGCTCCATGCGGCCAACTCATGCTCTGGGTGCTGTTGCCGGTACCAGTCCAAGGCTTGCTGGCTGACCACCGCCCAATCCGTTCGACGTCGGCTCAGTTTTTGCAACGCGCCGGCTTGGTCGCGGGCGTCCTCCCGACGCAGACTGCCGTTGGCGAAGCGTACTTGCAGCGTCGGGTAGCGATACGCCCTCACCGTACCCACCACCGCCCCTTTGGGCACGTCCGCCAGCTGCGTGATGGGCCGCTGCGAGCGGTGGCCCACCAGCCGGTCGGACACCTCAAAGAGCGGCGGGCTCCACTGAAACCGGTGAGCATCCGGGAACCAACTGGGGTCCATGCCGCATCCGAGGTCATAGGGACGTTCCAGGTTGGCTTCATGCGCACGCCGTTCGGTCAAAAACACGAACTCCAGCTTTCGTCCCAGGCGTTCCGCGACGGCCAACCCGATATCCCGATTGATCCCGGCCACCACCTCACCACCCACGATCTGGCCCCAGGGCATCGTCCAGGTTCCGCCATAACCCATGCGCAGGCTCGCGGGTTCCGCACGAACCGGGGCCGCCGCCATCAGCAGCCCAGTCAGCACCAAGACCCGGGGCCAGGCCCTCTGGGGCCACCCGTTGCAACGAGCCAACCAGCTGACGGTCATGGTGGGCGTCAGCTCAACAACAGGTCCACGTCTTGACCCACATCTCCAGCATCCGCGAGGCGCTTGCTCAGGTCGTCCAGGTCCAGGTGCAGGTGCTCGATCAACTCGGGCACGGCCGCCTTAAGGGCCCCAACCCGGTCGGTCTTGACCGCGTCGGCATCCGCCAGCACCTCGGCCAGATGCAAAACCGCCGCCATCAGGGAGAACGGTCGCACCGACATCGGATCATTGGCATCGGTGAAGGCCTGCACCATCTCCTTCGGGAAACGCCAATGGGCCGCCAGCGAGGCGGTCACATCGGCATGCGTACAGCCAAACCGGGTTTGCTCCAGCGAGTAACGGCTGCCGGGCTCCTGGGCATGGGTTTCCACATCCGCCACTTGCTGCCCCTCGGTCATGGCCATCAGCAGCTCACCAGTCCGCAGCATCAGGCCCGCCAGGTACACCTCGTCGGCGTCCAGGCGCAGCAGCTTCGCCAACAGGCGGGCATAGGCCGCCGTCGACACGGCATGGCGCCAAAACACCTTGCGATCGAGCCCCATGACGGCCGGGAAGGCCCCCGAAATGGCAGCGGCCATCGACAGGTTGCGCAGCAAGTCCATGCCCAGGGCATTAGCCGCATCGTGCAGCGTGCCAATGTTGTGCGACGGGGAGTAGCGGGCGCTGTTGGCCAAGCGCAGCACTTTGGCCGACAAGGTGGCGTCCTTGCCAATCAGTTCGGCCAACTTCGCCATGTTGATGTTGGGATCGTCAAAGCTCTTGAGCAGACGGCTCGCCACTTCGGGCATGGTGGGCAGCGCGCTGTGATTGGCAAAAAAGCGCTCCGCCGCCGCGGGTATGGGGTGCACAGTCGAGTTCATCTTGGTCTCTCCACAGAAGGCGCGTTGGTGCTCAGTATGGCGCTCGGCGACGGCGCAATTGGGCCTGCAAATCGCTCAACGGCACCGTGCTTTCCCCAGTGCTGCGCGGCTCCGCGCGGATGGCGTGGCCGCAGACGAATTCCAGGGTCAACCGCAAGCGTCCGTCCGGCCCGCGCAAGTGCGATTCCGCCGCCGCCAGCCAGCGCGCTCGCCAGCCGGGGGTCCGACAGCCCACAAAGCGATCCGGCGCCACATTTCCCCCCAGGGCCTGCAGATCGCGCCACAAATCCTCCGCACACCCCCAGGTGAGCGTGAGTCGCTCTTGATCCATGACGGGGTCGGCAAACCCCGCCTGGAGCAGCGCATCCCCCAAGTCATGCAAATCCATCCACGCCGGTGTCGCCGCGCCCCAGCCATGTGCGGCATACAGCGAGCGCAACTCCAAAAAACTGTCCGGCCCCAGGCTGGAGAAGAGGACATAGCCTTGCGGCGCCAGCGCATAAGACCAGCGAGCAAAAACCGCTTGAGGGTCGTTGACCCCCAGCACGCCCAGATTGGCCCAAACCATGTCCGACAAGCCAGCCTTCAGCTCGGAGGGCTCGCAAACGCAATCATTCACCGTCCGCCAGGGCTGCCACCAGGGTCGCGCCACCTGCTGCCGCGCCGCCAACGCCGCGGCCCCCTCTTCGACCCAAACCAGTTGAGCCTCAGGATACCGAGCCCTCACCGCTTCCGACCCGCCTCCAACCCGGCTGTGCCACAACACAATGGACCGGGCTTCCAGTTTGATCAAGGGCAGGCGCTCGGCCATGCGCGCACTGAGCGCCTGCATCAGCCACGGCACCTCGCCCCGCCCTTCAAGGCGACGGCGCTGGCGCTGCACCGCGTTCGGATCGGGAGGCAATAGAGTCATGGTCCTCACAGTATCGGTGCCGAAAGCATGCGCCTCCTCTCTCGCTTGCATCCGCGGAACTGGCCCCTGGCCGGGGGCTGCTGGGTCTGCCTGGCTTGGGGCTCCGATCGCGTGTGTACCGATTGCCGGGCGCTCTTCCTGCCTCAGCGTCTGCGGTGTAGTGGCTGCGCACTGCCGCTGCCCGCCCCCCCGCCGGGCGACGGGCTGTCGCTGTGCGGTGCCTGTTTGCGCGAGCCCCTGGGGTTGGATCACTGCCATGCCGCCGTGGACTACCAAGAGCCGTGGGCCGATTTGCTTAAGCACATGAAATTTCGCGGGCACTTGGTCGTCGCCGAGGTGCTGGTCCCGTTGTGGCCACTGGGCGTCCCCCCCGATGTGCTGTTGC
Organism: Inhella gelatinilytica; assembly: GCF_016093295.1. GTDB lineage: Bacteria > Pseudomonadota > Gammaproteobacteria > Burkholderiales > Burkholderiaceae_C > Inhella > Inhella gelatinilytica. The sequence goes on from NZ_JAEDAL010000004.1 coordinate 82,727, forward strand.
CCGTGCCCCAGCACCCCGATCGCCTGGTGGAGCGGGGCTTCAATCCGCCCGAAGTTTTGGCCCAAGCATTGGCCCGCCGCACCGGCTGGGCGGTCCAAACCGGTTGGTTGCTCCGGCCGGTGCCCACGCCACCCCAGACCCGCCTGACCCGGGCCGAACGCCACGACAATCTGCGGGGCGCCTTTGCGCTCTCACCCCGGGCCCAACCGCGCGGTCTTCACATCGCCCTGGTCGACGATGTGCTGACCACCGGCGCCACGCTGTCGGCACTGGCCCAATTGCTGCGCCGACAGGGCGCGGCCCAGGTCAGCGCCTATGTCGCTGCGCGAACGCCCGACCCCACCCATTGATCGCCTGCCTGCCCGTGTTCAACATCGTCCTGGTCCACCCCGAAATTCCCCCCAACACCGGCAATGTGATTCGCTTGGCGGCGAATACGGGTTGCCGGCTGCACCTGATCGAGCCCTTGGGCTTTTCGTTGGAGGACAAGCTCCTGCAGCGCGCGGGCTTGGACTACCACGAGTACGCAGAACTGCGGACTCATGCGAATTGGGATCAATTCCTGGCCAACGAAGCCCCCGACCCCGCACGACTCTTTGCCTTCACAACCCGAGGCCAGCGCAGCTTCACGGCCCCCGCCTGGACCGCCGGGGACTGGCTGGTGTTTGGCAGCGAATCCGCCGGCCTGCACCCCAACGTTCGATGCCGCATTCCGATGGAGAACTGGCTGCGCTTGCCCCTGCGGCCGCAGCAGCGCAGCTTGAACCTGAGCAATGCCGTGGCGGTGGCCGTGTTTGAGGCCTGGCGACAGAACGGTTATGCGGGCTCGACCGGCGCCTCGCCCGCGACCCGCTGAAGCAAGAACCGCGCGGACACGAAATTCACGCACAACCCGGCCCCACTGCCCAGCGCCACCCCCACCAAAGCCGCAAAAGACGGTTGGGGAGTCCAGCGCATGTAGGCCCAGTACACGGCGAAGTTCACCAGCGCCCCCACCCCCATCAGAAGGCAATACGCCCCCCACTCCCCAAGGCGTGACTGCACCCGGGGTCGATGGTCAAAAGTAAAAGAACGGTTCAAGACCCACGTAAGGGTCATGGAGCCCAGCAGCGACACCACCCGGCCCCACGTGGAGCCGAGAACTGGCATCAAACCGAGCAAGAGGCTGCTGTCCACCGCAAAACCCAGAGCACCCACCCCGCAAAAGCGAGCCAGGGCCCCCAACCTGGCCGGCGGCTGAACGCTCACAGGCTCGACTCGGCGGTGGGCAGGGACAGGAATCCCACAACCAAGGAGGTCAGCAGGCCCAAACCGCCCAGGCTACCCAGCGTCACGGCTGCACTGACCTCGCGCATCAAGCTGGCGGGCGGCAGTTGCCCGTAGCCACTGCTGCCCCAGGCCCAGACAGAACTCAGCCCCCAGTAGAGACCCGCCCCAATCAAGCCAAGGCCCAGCAGCCCCCCCACCTCCAGGGCGGGGGATTCGCGCAGCCAGCGCAGCAGTTGCCGGTCCTCCAGCAGCCCTTCACGCGCGCCGACCATGCGAACCAATAGGCCAAAACTCATGGCGCTGGTCCCCAGCAGGAGGCCCGCCTGCGCATACATGAGGGTGTGAACATCGAGGGCCACATGCCCCAACTGCAACGGGCCCATCAGCAACGGCACATATAGGGCCGAAGACCCCACCAGCAGAGCCAGACCCGGCAGCCAGAATAGCCAGCGCGGGCTGAACAGCAGCATGAAGCGCAGGTGGCGCCACCCGTCCCGCCAGGGCCGCAAGTGCGGCGGGCGCGAGCGGCCGTCGGGCGAGAGCGTGGTGGGCACTTCGCTGATGCGCATCTTGAGCAGCGTGGCCTTGATCACCATTTCCGAGGCGAATTCCATGCCCGTGGTGCGCAAGCCCATGCGCAGGAACGCGTCCCGCCGAAACCCACGCAGCCCGCAGTGGAAATCGCGCACCGGGCACTTGAACAACAAGCGGCCGATCCACGACAACACGGGGTTTCCGATGTATCGGTTTTTCCAGGGCATGGCCCCCGGCGCAATCCCCCCCTTGAAGCGATTGCCCATGACCAAGTCGTCCCCGGCCTCCAGCCGATCGACAAAGGCATCCAACTGGCTGAAATCGTAGGAGTCGTCGGAGTCGCCCATGATGATGAACTCCCCGCGCGCGCCCATGGCCCCAGCATTCAAGGCCGCGCCATAGCCGCGTCGCGGCACGGGCAAGACGCGAGCGCCCAGCGATTCCGCGATCGCCTGGGATCCATCGGTGCTGCCGTTGTCCGCAACCAGCACTTCGGCCTCGATGCCCCGGTGAGCGATCCAGCGTTGCGCTTTTTGAATGCAGGCCCCCAGGGTTTCGGCCTCATTGAGGCAGGGCATCAGGATGGTGAGTCGAGTCATAAATTAATTGGGCCGCAGCCATCAACAAGACACCGCCGAGTACCCACAAGTGGGTACAGGGCAGCAAGTACAGAATGTTCACACCAGGGAAAGCGGACACATCGACCAGGGCCAGCAGCACCGTGCGCACGCCCGCCAAGGCCCAGCACAGCAAGCCCCAAGCCAACAGCGGGGGCGCCGGCTGGCGCCAGGCCCGGCGCAGCCCCGTCGCCAGCAAGATCCACAGCCCCGCGAAGGCCATGAATGGCAGCGCTGCATGGCGATACAGCTCACCCAGGGCGTATTTCAGGCGCAGCGCCGCCCCGTCACCAACACCGTGTGAAACCCGGTCAATCGCCACCCGCCCGCCATCCGGCAACGGCGCCTGAAAGCCCTTGCGCAGGGCGGTCAAGGGCATGGCCACGTCCGGCTGCCCGATCAGGCGGATCTGACACTGTGCCCCGTCTGCCACCTGCACACGAAACCGGTTGTCGCTCGCCTTCGGGTTCTGAAGTGCCGTGACTAGGTCCGGGCTAGGCAGCCGCTCGATAGGAATCACCTGGGTTCTGCTCCCTTCTCCACACAGCAATTCGGGCCAGTCTCCGCGCGGCGAGACCAACCAGCCCTGGATGCGCCACACGTCGTCCTGAGACAACGGCATGTAGCGGGCCAGGCCCGTGAAACGCGCGAACGCCGCCACTGCCTCCGGCGAACCCCGGCTTGGGCCATCCGTTAGCGGCACTCGCTCCTGGTACAGGGCCATTCCCCAGGCGCGTTGGATCGCACCCGGAAAAGCCGCCCAAGCCCGGTAGCTCATCTGAGGCAGGAACGGCACGGCCAGCTGGCGGCACTTCAACTGACCGGACTCACAGGCATCCCGTAACTCCGTCGCCACTCGAGCAAAGAAAGCGTCCGCCTGAACACCCGATTGGAAGTGCCCCCGGGCCGCGGCTGCAGAGCGCAGAGCCCACATGAACCACCCTCCGGCGTAGTCCCCGCAGGTATCGGGGTACAGACCACAGCCCCAGGCCTTCCAGTCCGCACCCCCGTCTTCGAGCACTCCGCGCAACTCTGCGAAGGCGGGGCTGACCGCATAGGCCGCCTCCCGCTGCAGCCGGGTCACGGGCACGTAGTCCACGACCGGGCCGGCCTCAATCCCCCCCAGCAGACCCAAAGTCTCGACAAATGGCGCCCGCTTGAAATCCACCACCGCCCAAATGCCATATCGCAACCAGTTGGCACTGCAGACCAAGGCCAGCACCAGGGCGCAGGCCCCGCCCGCCTGCAGCCAGGGCCGTAACGCCGACAGCCAATCGACCCGCCGTCGCCACACCGCCAATGACAGCACCGCCGCCACACCGGGGAGCATCCAGACCCCCTCTTCGCGAGTGGCCCAGAAGGCGGCAAACACCGCGCCATAGGCCCAGGCGGTGGCGCGCCGCGCCCCCGGCCTCAGCAGGTGCATGAGCCCGACAAGTACCAGCAACGTCAGGTCGTGGTACAGCGCATCACGCACCACGCGAATCGGTAGCGCGGCAGGCTGGATGAGCAGCAACCCCATGGCAAGCAAGGTCCAGCGGGCCGACAAGCCCCAATGCCGAAGCTCCCGACCCAGCAGCCAGACGGTGCCAAGGTGAACCAAGCCCAGGCTCAAGCTCAACGGCAAGCCCAGTCCGTGATTCATGGCCAGGAACAGGCTGAACGTGGGACCTTTGGCCAGCGTGAGCTCGTCATATCGGCCCAACCAACTGCCACCAACCAGCTTGGCGCCCAGCTGCCAAAAAAGTGCATCGTCCAGCGCCGCGTCTGGCAGCAACGTCAATGGCAGGTGCATGCACCACGCCAGGAAGAGCACCGCCACACCCAGCATTAGCACGTGCATGCGTGGCGTCCAATCAAACCCAGCCGACGTGCCTATGGCGGGTGCGCAGGCGCGCCCGTTAAGCCCGGCTGACCGCAAGCAAATCCCCGTCCAGCTCAAATCTCAGCCCGCGGATCGCGCGCCATCAAACGCCCCAAAGCTTGCTCGGGTCCGAGACGGCCTTCCAGCAGATCGACCACAATGGCTGTGATGGGCAAATCCTGGCCCAAACGCTGACCACGCTCCAAAACCGTGCGGGCGCTGTATACCCCTTCGGCAACATGCCCCAGTTGGGCCAAAGCCTGCTGCAAGCTCAGACCTTGCGCCAGCAGCACCCCCACTCGGCGATTACGGCTGAGTTCGCCGGTTGCGGTCAGCACCAAGTCCCCAAGCCCCGACAGACCCAAAAAGGTTTCGGCGCGCGCGCCCAGGGCCAGCCCAAGCCGGGTCATCTCGGCCAGACCGCGCGTCAATAGCGCGGCCCGGGCATTGAGTCCTGGTGCCTCGGCCCACGCTTGCCGGGCCTCGGCGCGCTCGCGCAAGCCGTCTGCCACCCCGCCTGCGATGGCCATGACGTTCTTCACCGCGCCCCCCACCTCGACCCCGACCGGGTCAGCCGAGGTGTAGACCCGCAAGCGGTCCCCATGAAAGGCGGCCACTGCCAAATCGGAGACCACGGGCTCTTCAGCGGCGGCAACCAGGGCCGTGGGCTGCCCCCGAGCGACCTCTTGCGCAAAACTCGGGCCCGACAGCACACCCACAGCCCGTCGACCCACTTCGCGGGCGATCTCGTGTCCCAACAGCCCCGTGCCTGCCTCAAACCCTTTGCACAGCCACAGCAGGGGCGTATCGCCCGGACAGGCCTTCAGACACTCCCGAAGGCCCGACATGGGCGTGCCGATGATGACCAAGTCGGCGCCAGACACCGCGGTCTCCCGGTCGGTCGCCACCTGCAAGCCCGAAGGGAACACCTGACCTGGCAGGTAGCGCGCGTTGACGCGCTCGGTTTGCAAGGCGTGGGCTTGCGCGGCATCACGGGCCCACAGGCGCACTTCATGGCGCCCTGCGGCTTGGATCGCCAGGGCCGTGCCCCAGGCGCCGGCCCCCAACACGGTGAGTTTCATACGCTGGCCTCAAACAAAAAGCGCGCCTCAAAGGCGCGCCAGCGATTGTGCCGATGGGCCCATCAGTTGGCGGTCACGCCAGCCGCTTGCTCGGCTTGTGCTTGTTGTTGCGCCTCAAACATGGCCTGGAAGTTCACTTCGCTGAGCAGCACCGGCGGGAAGCCCGCGCGGGTGCACATGTCCGAGACGATGGCGCGCAAGTACGGGTAAAGCATCTGCGGACACACCACCCCCAACACGCCTTGCAGCTGGTCGTCGGGCAGGTTGCGAATCTCAAAGATGCCCGCTTGCTTGGCCTCGATCAAAAACAGCGTCTTGTCGCCCACTTTCGTGGTCACCGTGGCCGTCACACTGACCTCAAAGAAACCCTCGTTGATGGGTTCGGCAGCCAAGGTCAGGTTGATGTCCACCTGCGGCTGGCCCTGCTCCAACAGGATGGCCGGGGCATTGGGCTGCTCCAGCGACAAGTCCTTGAGGTACATGCGCTGGATGTTGAACACGGGTTGCAGGTTCTCGTCAGACATGAATGGCTTTCAAATGGAAATAAAGGCCCCGGACGGGCCAAAGCCCGCCATTATCCCTGCAGCAAGGGAATCAAGCCGCCCGCCCGATCCAGTGCGGTGAGGTCGTCACACCCCCCGACGTGGGTCGCGCCGATGAAGATCTGCGGCACGGTCCGCCGGCCGGTCAGGCTCATCATGTGGTCGCGCGCCTGGGGGTCCAAGTCGATTCGAATCTCTTCGATCTGCTGAACGCCCCGCTGGGCAAGCAGTTGTTTGGCACGGATGCAGTACGGGCACACCTGGGTGGTGTACATGCGCACGGTCTGCATCATGCGCCCCCCTTTTCAACGGGCAAATTGGCTTCGCGCCAAGCATTCATCCCGCCCGCCAGCACCACCACCTTCTCGTGGCCGAGCTTTTGCAGCTGTCGGGCCGCGCGGCCCGCGCGCATGCCGCTGGCGCATAGCAGCACGATGGGCAGGGACTTGTTGCTGGGCAGTGCCTTGGCACCCGCCTCAATTTGACCCAGCGGCAGGCTGCGCGCGCCCGCTGCATGGCCAGCCGCATATTCGGCCGGCTCACACACGTCCACCAGCACCGCTTTTTCGCGGTTCATCAGACGCACGGCCTCCGAGGCCGAAACCCCGGCCGTCTTACCGGACAGGCTGGGCCACATCAAGGCCAAACCCGCCCCCACAGCCAACGCCACCAGATGCCAGTTCTGGCTCAAAAAATCGATCACGGTCGTGCCCCCATACAAGAGGCGAGATTTTAGGCGTCAGCCCAAAACCCGACCGACCAGCGGGCCTTGGGGCGCGGGACCGGTGAGCTGCCCCGGGGCTTGCGCTCAGTGCAAGCGGAAGATGGACACGGCTTGTTGCAGGCCTTGCGCTTGTTGCTCCAGACTGCTCGCCGCTGCCGCAGCCTCCTCCACCAAGGCCGCGTTTTGTTGCGTCATTTGGTCAATCTGCATGATGGACTCGTTGACCTGCCCGATGCCTTCGCTTTGCTCCGTGGAGGCGGCCGTGATTTCGGCAATGATGTCGGTGACACGCTGCACGCTGGCCACGATTTCGGTCATCGTCTTGCCGGCATCCTGGACCAGTCGACTGCCCGACTCAACCCGGTCCACGCTGGCGCCAATCAAAGCTTTGATTTCCTTGGCCGCCTCGGCACTGCGCCCGGCCAGACTGCGGACCTCACCGGCCACCACCGCAAACCCACGGCCCTGCTCACCCGCCCGCGCCGCTTCCACAGCCGCATTCAAGGCCAGGATGTTGGTTTGGAAGGCGATGCCATCGATCACGCCGATGATGTCGGCAATCTTTTTGGACGAGGTGTTGATGTCGTTCATGGTGTGCACCACCTGATCGACCACTTGCCCGCCGCGCTGGGCCACTTCGGCGGCCGAACCCGCCAACTGATTGGCTTGCCGCGCGGCATCCGCGCTGTGGCGCACGGCCTCGGTCAGTGTGCGCATGGTGGAGGACGTGGACTCCAAGGAGCCCGCTTGCTTTTCCGTTCGCACCGACAAGTCCTGGTTACCAATGGCAATCTCTTGCGAAGCGGTCCCCATAGAGTCAGTGCCCGAGCGTACGTTTCGCACGATGCTCGCAAGCCCTTGTGCCATTTCCTGCACCGCGGCCAGCAAGCTCGCATCTGCGCCTGGCGCCACCTGGATGTCTTGGGACAAGTCCCCCTGCGCCATGCGCTGCATCACTTCACGAGCGTACTCCGGCTCGCCTCCCAGTTGACGCCACACATTGCCGATAACCCATGCACTGGACGCGAACAGGCCGAGAACGATAACCGCCCCCAAAGCCACGGTGACCCACACACCACGACTCACACCGCCGCGCGCATCGGACAACCCACTGTCAAAACCCTCTCGCGCCAACTTGCGGGCTGAGGCCAGACTAGTTTGCAAGTCCTTGAGCGTGTCCTGCATGCGTTTGACTGCTGCATTGCTGTCACCCTGCTTGATGTCCATGAGGATTTCAGCTGCCCCCACGGCTGCACCGTAATACGCCTCAAAGTCTTTGGTGAGCTTGTTCGTCGCGTCAGCGTGCCGGGGCAGAGCCTTGAGAGAACTCAGGAGCTTGCGCAACTCGCTCGCCCGCTGACCCGCCTCCTCCAGACGCTTCTTTTCGCCCTCAGCCACCGCACTTTGCACCAAGCCCACCAACGCCTCCAAATGGGCATTGAACTGCGTGGTCTGGTCCATGTATGGGTAGTCGGCATCGCCGACTTCCTGAATCAGACTGGAAGTGCGCGCCGAAAGCGTCACCAGCAGGATGATCCCCAGCGCAAAAATCACGGCCGCCCCAATGGGCAGGGTCCAAATGCGTGTCTTGACCTTCATGACGGACGCTCCAAGAAAGTATTGAGTCTGTCGGTCTTCCCTACGGCTGACTGTACGGCGCGGCGCCCGTGGGGTCACCCCTTGCACCCTGGGATTTCCCCCCGGTGTGTCGCTTTGCGGAGAAAGTCGACTCGCCGCATCACGGACCGCTCACGCAGCCCGGCGGGTGCCCCTTCCCTAGAATTGGGGCTTTCCCTCCCCACCCTGAACCGACATGCACAAGCTCGTCCTGCTGCGCCACGGCGAATCGACCTGGAATCTGGAAAACCGTTTCACCGGCTGGACGGACGTCCCCCTGACGGCCACGGGCGTGGCCCAAGCGCAAGCGGCTGGCCGACTGCTCAAAGCCGAGGGCTATGACTTTGATGTGGCGTACACCTCGGTGCTCAGCCGGGCCATTTGGACCTTGTGGCATTGCCTGGATGGTTTGGAGCGCACTTGGCTGCCTATTCGTCACGACTGGCGCCTGAACGAGCGGCACTACGGGGGCCTGCAAGGCCTGAACAAGACCGAAACGGCGCAGAAATACGGGGACGATCAGGTGTTGGTCTGGCGCCGCAGCTACGACGTGCCGCCGCCGGCCTTGGAGGCGGGTGACCCCCGCAGTGAGCGCGGCGACCGTCGCTACGACGGCGTGGATGTGCCTCTGACCGAGTGCCTGAAAGACACCGTGGCGCGCGTCATCCCCTACTGGAACGACAGCATCGCGCCAGCCATCCGCAGCGGCCAGCGGGTGCTGATTGCCGCCCACGGCAACAGCCTGCGCGCCCTGATCAAGCATCTGGATGGCATTTCAGACGGCGACATCGTGGGTCTGAACATCCCCAATGGCGTGCCGCTGGTTTATGAACTGGACGCAGATCTGAAACCGATCAAAAGCTACTACCTGGGTGATGCCGAGGCCATTGCAGCAGCAGCCGCGGCCGTGGCCAACCAGGGCAAGAAGTAACACGTCAGGGCCGCAGCAGGGCGGCCTGAATCACGCCGCGCGTGGCCTCGGCCAGGGCGCGGCGTTCCATCCCTTCGGTCGGAAGCGCTGGCAACAGGCGCAATTCGGCCTGCAAACCCCGGGCCGTCGCCAAGCGCCACAACGACTGCAGCAGCGTGGTCTCGCCCACGAATTGCGCCGCCTGGGCGAATCGTTCATCCGCCGTAAAAAACCGCAGCGCCAGCGGCTGGAGCGGCGCCTGGACCGCCAAGGCGGACTGCAACAGGTTGGCATGGAAGGGCAACAGTTCAGCGCCGGGCCCTGTGGTCCCCTCAGGAAAGACGGCGACGGTTTCCCCACGCTGCAGCGCCTCAGCACAGTGGTGGACGACCCGCAACGCGTCCCGCTTTTTCTCCCGCTCAATGAAGAGCGTACCGGCGGCAGCCACCATCCAGCCAATGAGGGGCCAGTGGCGAACGTCCGCCTTGGACACAAACCGCGCCTGCGGCAGGGCCGCATGCACACAGGCGATGTCCAGCCAGCTGACGTGGTTCAACACCACCAAGCTGGCCGGAGCGACCGTCCCCTCTTGAATCACCGAGAGCCGGACCCCCAGCGCTCGCAGCAAGCCCTCGCTCCAGCGCTGGATGTGCCACTGCCGCCCCACCGCATCGCGGCGGGGAAAGACAACGGCAACCGTCAGCAGACCGCGCAGCACATGCGCCGCCACCCGCAGCAGACGCCAGAGCCCCCGCAGCCCGCGCATCAAGCCGCGTAAACCCGGCGACCTGCCAGCCACGTGCCGCGCACCCGACCCTTGAGTTCGAGGCCGCAACGGTCGAAGGCAAAGGGCGTGTGTTTGGATCGGCTCACCAGAGTCTCGTCCCGCACCGTCCAACGAGCCTGCGGATCGAGCCAACACAAATCGGCCGGGCCGCCCACGGTCAAACGGCCGGTGGTGGCATCCAATACGGCCCCCGCCCGCGCGGTAATGGGCGCGAGCGCCTGCAAGGGGCTCAGGGCTTGCTGTTCACCCCAGTGCAGGGCCAACCCAAGAAGCAACTCCAGCGCCGTGGCGCCCGGCTGGCTCTCCGCAAAGGGCAGCGTCTTGCCATCGGCATCCACCGGCACGTGGTCCGAGACCAGGGCATCCAGGGTGCCGTCGGCCAGCGCCGCACGCAGCGCATCGCGGTCCCGCTGCTGCCGCAGCGGCGGTTCCACCCGTGCCGTGGTGTCAAAAAAGCCAATGTCGGTATCCAACAGGTGCAGCGAGTGCACCGACACATCGGCCGTGACGGGCAAGCCCTCGGCCTTGGCTGCTCGCAGCAGAGCCACCCCCTGGTGCGTGGAGAGGCGCTGAACATGCACGGCGGCGCCGGTGGCGCGCATCAATTCAAACAGCGTGTGCAGGGCAATGCTCTCCGCCATCGCCGGCAAGCCCGACAGGCCCAATCGGGTCGCCAGCGGGCCGCTGGCGGCAACCCCTCCCCCCAAAAAGCTGTCCACCGGGCGCAACCACACCCGATGCCCGAAGCTGGCGGCGTATTGCAGGGCGCGCCAAAGTACGGCTGTGTTGCGCACGGGCTTCTCACTCTGAGACAAGCCCACACAGCCGGCCTGGGTCAAGGCCCCCATCTCGGCCAAGGCTTCCCCGGCCAATCCGCGGGTCAGCGCCCCCAAGGGCAGCACCCGGGCTTTGCCCGCCCGGGCCGTGCGCTGCATCAGCATTTCAACCAGACCGGGCTCGTCCAGCACGGGGTCCGTGTCGGGTGGACAGACCAACGTGGTCACGCCACCCGCCGCCGCCGCCGCGAGCTCCGAATCCACCCCGCCCTCGAGCGCCGACCCACTGGCCCGCAGGCGCGCGTGCAAGTCCACCAAACCGGGCAGGAGCCACGTGCCCTGCGCGTCAAGGCACGCCTCCGCTTCGAATCCCGCGGGCAATTCACCCAGCGCCACGATGCGCCCTTCTTGAATTGCCACATCCCCCACGCGATCCAATCCCGAAGCGGGATCAAGGATTCGCGCACCCTGAAACACCAAATTGCTCATGCTTCGTTCCCTGCCAGGATGGCCATCACTGCCATGCGAACCGCAATCCCAAAACTGACTTGCGGCAGGATGACCGAATGCGGCCCATCGGCCACTTCAGAGGCAATTTCCACCCCGCGGTTGATGGGGCCCGGATGCATGACGATGGCATCGGGCTTGGCCCACTGCAAGCGCTCCGGGGTCAGGCCGTAGTGTTGGAAATACTCGCCCGAGCTGGGCAGCAGGGCGCCACTCATGCGCTCGTTTTGCAAGCGCAGCATGATGACCACATCGCAACCCCGGATGCCTTCTTCCAGGTCGTGGCAGACGCGCACGCCCATTTCGCGCAGGTCCCCCGGCACCAGGGTCTTGGGTCCGACGGCTCGGATGTCCGGAACGCCCAGGGTGCTGAGCGCATGAATGTCCGAGCGCGCCACGCGCGAGTGCACGATGTCGCCCACGATCGCCACCGACAGTTGCGTGAAATCACGCTTGTAGTGGCGGATCGTGTACATGTCCAAGAGGCCCTGCGTGGGGTGCGAGTGGCGGCCATCCCCCGCGTTCACCACATGCACATGCGGTGCACAGTGCTGGGCGATCAGGTAAGGCGCCCCGCTTTCACTGTGTCGCACGACAAACATGTCGGCGTGCATGGCACTCAAGTTGGCCACGGTGTCCAGCAGGGTTTCGCCCTTGGCCGTCGAACTGCGGGCGATATCGAGGTTCAGCACATCGGCGCTCAAGCGCTTGGCCGCGATCTCAAACGTGGTGCGCGTGCGGGTGCTGTTCTCAAAGAACAAGTTGAACACCGACTTGCCGCGCAGCAGGGGCACCTTTTTGACGTCGCGGTCGGACACCGAGACGAAGGTCGAGGCGGTATCCAGAATGTGCGTCAGCACCGCCTGGGGCAGGCCCTCGATTGACAGCAAGTGAATCAACTCGCCGTGCTTGTTGAGTTGGGGGTGTCGGCGTGAAATCAAAGCTTCACCTCTTCAACGTCAAGGGTCAGATTCAGGCCCTCTTTGCGCAGATGCAGTCGCTGCCGGGCCGGCAGCGATATCCGCGCCGCCGCGATGTCGGCTTGGATGGGCAATTCCCGCCCGTTTCGATCCACCAGCACGGCGAGTGCCACCCGGGCGGGCCGTCCAAAGTCAAACAACTCGTTCAAGACCGCGCGCGTGGTGCGTCCTGTCCACAGCACATCGTCCACCAGGAGCACTGGCGCCCCGTCAATCGACTGCGGCAGGCGCGTGGCGTCGGTCGTTGGCGCCAGGCCCCGAGAGCCAAAGTCATCCCGATGCAGACGACTGGAAATCACCCCCGCGGCGCCGGAACGCCCCAAGTCTTGATGGAGCCGTTCAGCCAACCAGGCCCCACCGCTCCAAATCCCCACGAGGTGAGCGCCCACCCAATCCGGGCGGGCCAAGAACGCCCGCACCTGCGCCAACAGCTCGGCGTACAGGGTTTCGGCGTCCAAAGCCAAATTGCTCATGACGAACTTTCTCGAAAAAATTGCTCCAAGATCAGCGCTGCCGCGGCCGCATCGAGGTCGCGTGCACCTTGCGCGGCGGCTTCCACACTCGTGTAGCGCTCATCCACCTCATACACCGGCTTGTGAAAACGGCCTCGAAGCGAGGCCGCGAACTTCTGGGCTGCCGCCGTCATGGCATGGGGCTGACCGTCCGGGTGTCGCGGCACACCCACCACCAAGGCGTCGGGCTGCCACTCCGCCAGCAAGCGTTCGATCGCGGGGAACACCGCCTTGCCCGACTCCCGCAGAGTCGTCAAGGCCCGGGCCTGGCCGGTCAAGCGGGACCCGGTGGCGACGCCAACGCGCTTGAGCCCAAAATCGAAGGCCAAGGGGCATTGCGCCTCCGAGGGGTGAAGCCCGCCCCGCGCCGGACCGCTCATGCGTGCCCTGCCTCTTGACTGAGCATGCGCGGGTCCACGCCCAAGAGGGCGAGCGCTTTGTCATAGCGTTGCTCGACCGGCGTGTCAAAGATCAACGCGGGCTGAGCATCCACCGTCAGCCAGCCGTTGCGGCTGATTTCGTCTTCGAGTTGGCCCGCGCCCCAGCCGCTGTACCCCAAGGTGACCAGCAGCTTGCGGGGCCCCGCACCGTGGCTGAGCGCTTCCAGCACGTCGCGGCTGGTGGTCATCTCCAGGCCGCCCGGGATGGCCAGCGAGGCGTTGTAGTGCCCGCCCTCCTCGTCCAGTTTCTCGTGCAGGACGAAACCCCGCTCGGTTTGGACGGGCCCGCCGAAGTACACCGGCTGACCGCGCAAATCGTCGCGCGTCAAGTTCAGATCGACCTTTTCCAGCAGGCCATCCAGCGTCAAATCAATGGGCTTGTTGATCACCAAGCCCAAGGCACCTTGATCGTTGTGCTCGCACAAATAGACCACGGCGCCAGAGAACGTGTCGTCGCCCATGCCGGGCATGGCGATGAGGAATTGATTGGTGAGATCCATGGAGGCCTTGGGCATACCGCCATTTTAGGGAATGCCCCAGATTCGACTGGGCCCCCGCCCCTCAATAAAAGTTCAAATCCCCGCGCTGATCGGCCATGGCGTACAACTCCCGGTCCTCGCGCTCAATCCGGTCCCGCAAGGCCGTCAAGAAACCCGTGACCTCGGATTCAAACGCCTCCGGATGGGCCTCAATGGACGAGGCACTGGCCCAGCGCTGGCCCAGTTGAACAAAGACGCCCGCCATGCCCCCCATTTCACCGGCAAAGTCCTTGGCCAAGTTCGCCAGGTCCTCGTGCATGTGGTTCAGCAGGGCGGGGTACATGAAGCAGTCCTCGGCAATCAGGTGGGTTTCCAACCGGCCCAGCAGCCGACTCAAGCACTCGCGCACCTGGGACGCACTGCCGCTGCGCCGGAAGGCCGCCAAACAGGACTCCAACTGCGTGGCCAGCGCCAGCAGCTCTTGATGCTGGTCCCGAAACAACTGCGTGGGCGGCGGCCCAGACGGGTCGGGGGGCGCCCGGAGCGGCAGCCCCAAGGCGCGGCCCCACCGCCACAGTGCGCGGCGCAGGGCTAAGAGCCAGGTTGCGGAAGGGTCGCCCAGCGGCATGGTTAGTGAACTTCCAGGGCCGAGGGCCCATGAACACCCTGGGAACATAGCAGAGGCTTGTGACGCAGAGCCAACAAAGGCCCAGCGCGAATAGGGGCATGTCGCCGGCGGCTCGACGCCCACCTCCCACCTCCAGCCGACACTCCGCGAATGTCCACCCACCCCACCCTGGTCTGGCTGCGCCGCGACCTGCGCCTGCACGACCATGCCGCCCTGGAGCTGGCCTGCCGCGATGGCGCGCCCGTGCTGCTGGCCTTCGTCTTCGACCCCGCGTTGCTGGCGCCTTTGCCGCGGCAGGACCGGCGGGTGGACTTCATCCTCGAAGCCCTGCAAGACCTGGAGCGCCAGCTGCGCCTGCGCCACCCGGACCTTGGCTTGATCGTTCGGCACGCCCCACCGCGGGAGGCAATCCCCGCCCTGGTGCGCGAAGCCGGCGCCACGCGCCTGGTCTACGCCCACGACGACGACCCCTATGCCCTGGCCCGGGATCTGGCGGTGCAAGCCGAACTGCCGCGGGACATCCGAGTGGAGTCGGTGCAAGACGTAACCGTTTTCGAGCGCCGCGGCCTGCTGACGGGTCAGGGCAAGCCTTACACGGTCTTCACCCCCTACAAGAACGCGTGGCTGCGCGCCGTCACCGCGGCGCATTTGGCACCGCGCGCGCCACGCCTGGAGCACCTGGCGGCGAGCCCGCTCGCCACCGGCCTGCCCAGCCTCGCAGACTTGGGCTTTGAACCCACGGATTTGCACGCACGGTTTCGTGGCGGGGCCACCCAAGCACAGGCGCAGTGGGACGAGTTCCGCCGAGAGCGCCTGGCCGGCTATGCGGACCAGCGCGACTTCCCGGCCCGAAAAGGCCCCAGCTACCTGAGCCCGGCGCTGCGCTTTGGCCTGCTCTCCATCCGCGAACTGGCCCGCGAAGCCTGGGCCCGGCGCGAGGCGCCCGGCGCCGCCGTCTGGCTGTCGGAGCTGATCTGGCGCGACTTCTATCACCAGGTGCTGCACCACCACCCGGGCGTGGTCGAGGGACCGCTCAAGCCGGAGTACGCCGCCATCCACTGGGAAGAAGGCGCCGAAGCCGACGCGCACTTCGCCGCCTGGTGCGCGGGGCAGACCGGCTACCCGCTGGTGGACGCTGCCATGCGCCAGCTCAACCAAACCGGCTACATGCACAACCGCCTGCGCATGGTCACGGCCAGCTTTCTGTGCAAATCCCTGGGCCTGAACTGGCAGCGCGGCGAGGCCTATTTCGCCGAAAAGCTGCTGGACTTTGAACTCGCCAGCAACAGCGGCGGCTGGCAGTGGGCCGCCAGTTGCGGCTGCGACGCCCAGCCCTGGTTCCGCATCTTCAACCCCGTCACCCAAAGCGAAAAGTTCGACCCCGACGGCGCCTTCATCCGCCGCTACGTGCCCGAACTGGCGTCCCTCCCCAGCCCCGCCCTACACGCCCCTTGGTCCGCGCGACCGGTGGAGCTCGGCGGCCTGGTACTGGGCCGCGACTACCCCCGGCCCGTGGTGGACCACGCCGAGGCCCGGGCGCGCACCTTGGCGCGGTATGGGGTGGTGAAGCGAGTCGCGCCCTGACACCGCCAGCCCACGTCAGTCCGTGCTTTTTTTCGGCATCTTGGGCAGGACGTGCTTTGGCGCCAGCCGCTGCTGAAACCGCAAAGCTTCTGCCCGCACAGCATCCCGCTCGGCTTCCAGACCCAGGGTGTCCAGGCTGTGAAAGTACTCAAGATAGACATCCATGGCCTCGGCCGATGCACGTGCCGCGGCCTGCATGCAGCCAATGTGCCCCTCCTCCGCGCGCGGCCACCAGTCGTGAAAGGCCTTGACACGCCGAGAGATCAACCCGCGGAATAGCGTATCGATGCGAGCGCGGTCCCGGGTCTCCCGCAAGTGGTGGCCCAGTTCAACGATCTCGATTAACCCCCCATCGCGACCAAAGTTCGCCAGGATGGTGCGAATCAATTCATCCAATCGACCCGCGTCAATCCAGGCCTGGAAAAGCTCGCCATCGAGCCTCTTGGTTTCGTCCGGGGTGAGATCACGCCCCAAGTCCTTCGCACGCTGCGCCCAAAGACGCTCAAATTCAACGCTGTAACTGGCCATTGGCGCTCCTTTAGACGTCAAGCGGTCCGCACACCGGTGGGGAATCGAAAACGCGTCCGTCCATTCAATCGCGTGCCAACGCCCCCCTACACCGACGCCGCCCCTTCAGCGGGGATGCCATGCATTCTTCCGCCAAACGGAATACAGCACTCCGCCTGGCCCCGTTTCTCAAATAGTCCTGGATCGGCACAGTTCGGTCCATGCGCTGCAAGCACCCGCAGCGGCGCGAGACACCCAAGGACACCCATGAGCCGCGCCTACGCCGATCTGGCTTTCACACCGACTGTGCGATCCCTGCAGACCCAGGCTGGGAGCCGACATGCCTACGCAGCGCTAGACCGCACCAACGACCGGCGGGATGCCCTGGGCGAGGCCGAGGCGGCCTTCATTGAGGCGCGGGACGGCTTCTACCAAGCCAGCGTCGGCGAAACCGGCTGGCCCTATGTGCAGTTCCGCGGCGGCCCCGCCGGCTTCCTGCGGGTGCTGGATGCCAAGACGCTGGGCTATGTGGACTACCGCGGCAACCGCCAGTACATCAGCACCGGCAACTTCCAGGGCAATGACCGGGTGTCGCTTTTTTTGATGGACTACCCCAACCGCCGCCGCCTGAAGCTGCTGGGCCGCGTGCGTTTGCTGGCACCCGGCGATGCGCCGGAGGTGTGGGCGCAGCTGCCCGCGCCGCCTGAAGGCACGGCCGTGGAGCGGGCGGTGCTGATCACCGTCGAGGCCTTTGACTGGAATTGCCCCCAGCACATCACGCCCCGGTTTACCGAGGCCGAGGTGCAGCACGCGGTCGCGCCCCTGTTGGCAGAGATGGACACGCTGCGCGCCGAGATCACCCAGTTGCGGGCGGCGCAAGCCGGCCTCAACGCTTAAGCCTTCAACTCACCCCAAGCCCACTCACCCCCAACCCCAACCCAACCTCTGGAGACCCCCCATGCACGTCAAAGAAATGCTCACCAAGGCCACTTCGGCCAGCCCCATCACCGCCGTCGAGGCCCGCGACGCCATGCTCGGCTGCTTTGTCACCATCCACGGCGAAACCTTGAAGCGCGGCGCTCAGTTGCTGGGCAAGCCGCTGAGCGACGAACAAGCCGAACAGCATGCCACCGTGATCATGAAGGGCTTGCTGGGCACCCAATGGGACCGGCCCAGCCGCGAAGCCTTGCAGACCGCCAAGGTGCGCATGGATCAGAAGATGAACTTCTCCCAGGCGCCGCAAGACCTGCAGGACATGCACGACCAGGTGTGCTCGCTGATCGTCAGCAAGGTGTGATGACGCCGCACCACGCCGCCAACCGGGAAGCCGCCACCATGAGCGCATCGACCCCTCAATCCCCCACGGAAGCCATCACGCAGTTGCAGGCGCAGGTGGCGCGGCACCGGCGGGAACTGCTGGCCAGCCTGCTGGTGGCGGCTTGGATGGTCGAGGCCCGTGACCCCTACACCGGGGGGCACTTGTGGCGCGTGGCCCGCATGACGCACGGGCTCGCCCTGGCCACGGGGGCGTCACCGCGCGAGGCCAGCCGCATGGCCATGGCCGGGTTTTTGCACGATTTGGGCAAGGTGGGCATCTCAGACGCCGTGCTGCGAAAGCCCGGCCGCCTGACGGACGAGGAGTTCGCCCACATCAAAACCCACCCCCGTGTGGGCGCGCGCATGGTGGCGGACCACCCGCTGGGCCCACTGGTGATGGGCGCGATCCACCACCACCACGAGATGCCCAATGGCCGCGGTTACCCCGGTGGCTTGCACGGCGAAGACATCCCGCTAGATGCCCGCCTCGTGGGCCTGTGCGACGCCTTTGATGCCATGACCAGCACGCGCCCCTACCGGGCAGGCATGCCCATCGCCAAAGCCTTGGCCATCATCGAATCCGAGCTGGGTCAGCAATTCGATGCCGAACTGGGGCGTGCTTTCGTACGGCTCGGCCGCGAGGGCGCGTGGGACGGCATCGTGGGTCACAGCGACGAGGGCACGCCCTTGCAGCACTGCCCAGCCTGCGGGCCCACGCTGGTCCGAACCCGCCAGCGGCAGGCGGACGAGCACTCGGGCTGCCCGGGCTGCGCCGCGCGCTTTCGCTGGGTGCTCACGGAGGAGGGTTTGCAGGCCCAAGCCACGGACGAGCAAGCTGCACCCGAGGAGCTGGAGCCGGGCCTGGATCGCGCCCAGATCGAAGACTTGGTGCTGGCGTGGGCAGACGCCTTGGAGCCGGCCGAAGGCGGCGTTAGCCCGCGTTGAGCGCGGCGTTGGCACGCAAGCGCTCAATCGCCAGGTCGAGAAAAGCCCGGGCTTTTTGCGACGCATGGCGGCCCTCGCGGTGCACCAGATGCACCGGCAAGGGTGCCGGTTCAAACGCTTGCAGCAGCAGGCGCAACCGCCCCGCCCGAACGGCTTCGTCCACCTGGTAGGACATCAAGCGCGTGATGCCAAACCCGGCGACCGCGGCGGCCACCGCCGAGTCGTTGCTGGTGGTAATCAACCGGGGCGAGATGGCGGCGGTGCGCTCGCCGCCGAGCTTCCACTCCGTGGCGGACGACACCGAACTGGCCGCGATGAGAGTGTGCGCCGCCAAGTCGTCGGGGTCCTGCGGCATGCCGTGCCGCGCCAAATACTCCGGCGCCGCGCAAATCACGCGCCGCACCTGGCCGACCCGAATGGCTTGCAGGGATGAATCCGGCAGTTCGCCAATGCGCACGGCGATGTCCACCCCTTCGTCGACCAGGTTGACCACGCGATCCAAAAACCAACACGAGGCCACCACCTCGGGATAGCGCTGCAGGTACTCGGTCACGATGGGCGCCACGTGCAGGGCCCCGAACAACACGGGCGCCGTCAGCGTCAAGCGCCCCCGGGGCGAGCCATGCAGGCCGGCCACCGCTTCATCGGCCTCGGCCAAATCAGCCAGGATGCGACGGCAGTCCTCCACATAGCGAGCCCCCGCATCGGTCACCCGCACCACCCGTGTGGTGCGGGTGAGCAAACGCACGCCAAGATGCGACTCCAACTCGCTGACGGCCCGCGTCACGGCAGGCGGTGAAATGTCGAGCTTGCGCGCCGCGCCGGCAAAGCCCTGCGCGTCCACCACCGCCACAAACACTTGGATCAGGTGCAGTCGGTCCATTTCAGGGGTCTAGTTCAAGCCAGCCAGTCGACCAACTGCCGGGCCACCGCGCGGCTGCTGAGCAAGTCCAGGTGGCCCACGCCTGGGGCGACCCACTGGTGATCCGCCGCGAAGGGCAAGCGGCGGGCAGGGTCCCGGTGTTGCCCCAAGGCGCTGGGCAAGCGCACCAGCCCATCGCCCAACAGCCGGGGCTGCAGGGTGGCCGGGGCCGCTCCCAAAGCACCGGCGATGGTCCAGCACTCAGGGCCCTTGGGCGGGGTGGGGGGCAGGCCGACCTCGGGCGGCAGGCCATGGCGCAGGTCGGTAATGCCGGCGCTGCGCAGACGGCCCAGCCGGGCCAGGGGGGCGGCATAGGGCGCAGCGTCCAAGAGCTGGTCCACGCCGTGGCCGGCCTTTTCCAGCGGAGACCCCAGGTGCGGCGTGCCCAAAAAGACCAGGTCACTGACCCGGCGTGTCCAGGCGGCCCCCGCAGCGGCATGGAACGCGCTGCGCGCCACGAGGCCACCCATGCTGTGGGTCACCAGCACCACGCGCGCCTGGCGGTGGGGCCAGTGCTTCAGCAACGTCGCCATCAGGCGGGCGAACCTCTGGCCGTTCTCCATCAGGGGCAGGCCGGTGTTGTAGCGCAGGTACAGCGGGGTGAGCCCCAACGCCGCGGCCAAGTGCTCGCCATGGTCGTGGCCCTTGCGGTGCCATTGGCGGTCGTTCATGCACAGGCCATGCACCAGCACCAGCACGCCGGCACTGGGCTCGGGGAAGCGCGCTGCCAGGGCCGCACGGCTGAGCGTGAGTGGCTGCCCGGCGCTGCACAGCTGCATGGGCTGCGCGAGGGGGTTGTGGGTAGCCTCCAGGTGGTCACCGAGCACGCCGTTGAGCGCCGCCACCACGGCGTCATGGCGCGGGCTGCGCGGGCCGCGGGCTACGGCCTCAGGCAAGAGCCCCAACAAGGCCTCCGTGCTGCCGCCCACCAGGTGCGTCACCCCTCTCACCGTGCGGTAGACCAAGCCAGTCACGCCGCCGGTGCGCTCCGCCGTCGGGGCGGGCAAGCCGGGCACGCTTTGGATGCGGGCATGCATGGCCTCCACGAGGCGAATCAAGGCCAGCGAACCCTGGGTGGCGAGGCGCACGGCCCCGGTGAAATCGTTGGAGCCAGCGGGTTGGGGCATCAGGGCTCCAGCATGGGTTGAGGGGTTCAGCGCGCGCCGAGCTGCGCCAAGGCATCACCGCTCACGCGGCAAATGCGCCAATCGTGCATGAGTTGAGCCCCCATGCGCTCGTAAAAGCGAATCGCGTGCTCGTTCCAGTCCAGCACGCTCCACTCGAAACGGCCGTAGCCGCGCGCCACCGCCAGTTGCGCCAGGTGGCGCAGCAGGGCTTCGCCCAGCCCAGCGCCGCGGTGCGCGGGTTGCACGTAGAGATCCTCCAGGTAGAGGCCCGGCTTGGTCAAAAAGGTTGAGTAGTTGCGGAAGAACAGCGCGAAGGCAACCACCTTCCCTTCCACCTCCGCCACCACGGCCTCGATGACGGGCTGAGCGCCGAACAGATGCTCGGTGAGCAGCGCCGCATCGCTTTGCACCAGGTGCTCCAGCTTCTCAAAAACCGCCAGCTCGCGGATCAGTGCCAGTAGCGTGGGCACGTCGGCGGGGGTGGCGCTTCGAATCACGGGGGGCATGCGGTCTTTCGTCCTGTCTTTCGTTCGTCAGGCTGCGGCCCAGTGGGCAAGCAGGTCCTGGTGGCGCTCGGCCCAGGCATTGAGATGGTCCACCGAGCCGACATCCAACACGCCGCGCAGGAACTCGCTCACCACCTCCTTGGTGGCCTGCTTGATCTGGGGGTTGGCCATCACGCCGCCCGTGCCGCCACGGTCCGTGAACACCGAATGCGAACCACCCGCAAACACAACCAGGCGCTTGAGCGCGCTGCCCGTGGCCTGGAAGAGCGCCATGCGCTCCGCCGCCGTGCTGTGATAGCCCGGGACGCGAATGACGTCATCCGTCGCCGTGATGTGCAGGCTGGGCACTCGGATGGCGGCCAGAGCGCGCTCGGGTGCGGGAACGCCATGCAACGGCGGCGCTGAGATGAACACCGCGGCGCGCACGCGCGGGTCGGCCAGGGGCTGCGGCTCCCCCGGAATGGCCGCGCCCGCCAGCAAGAGGCTGGTGTTGGCGCCATAGGAGTGACCCGCCACCGCGATGCGCTGGGCATCCACCACCTGCGGGCGCTCCAGCAGCAGGCGGTCGAGCGCGAAGCGCACGTCATGCGCCCGGGCGCGCGCCTCTTCGGTCCGCGCGGCATCTTGCAGGCGGCTGAAGATCTGAAAGACATTGCCGGTCCAGAGCCGACGGTCGCTGCCCACGTGCTGCACGTGCAGGCTGGCAAATCCTTGGGCCGCCAGGTGTTGACCGAGGTAGGAGTAGCCGCGGCGCGAGCCCCCGATGCCATGCGAGAACAGCACCAAGGGCAGCGGGTGGTTGACCTCCGCCGACGGCAGGTACAGCCGCACCGGCACGTCGCGGCCACGGGCTTCGTCCACCCAGTCCCACTCCTCTGCCCGCCAGGGCTGGACGACCTCCGCCTCGCGCGGGCTGGGCTCCTCACGCGCCCAGGTGCCGGTGCAGGCCAGCAACCCGCCGGCGCCCGCCATCAAAAGACTGCGGCGCCGCACCTCAAGCCTCCGGCTGGGCGGCTGCCCCAGGCTGACGACGCACCCGGCGCTGGAACCACGCCACGCCATCGTCCACCCAGGTGTAGACCACGGGCACCACCAACAGCGAGAGGAAGGTGGAGGTGATCAAGCCCCCGATCACCACAATCGCCATGGGCGCGCGGAAGCTCGGGTCGGTGCCAAAACCCAGGGCGATGGGCAGCATGCCGGCGCCCATGGCCAGGGTCGTCATCACGATGGGCCGAGCACGCTTGTGGCAAGCGTCCAGCAACGCCTCCAGGCGCGACAGGCCACGCTCGTCACGGGCGACGATGGCGTACTCAATCAGCAAGATGGAGTTCTTGGTGGCGATGCCCATCAGCATGATCATGCCGATCATGGCCGGCATCGACAGGTCGGTCTGCGTCACAAAGAGCGCCAGGATGGCCCCTGGGATGGACAGCACCAGAGCGACCAGGATCGTCGCCGGCTGCACCCAGGCGTGGAACAGCAGCACCAGCACGATGTAGATGCAGGCCACGCCCGTGCCCATGGCCAGCAGGAAGCTCGCGCTCAGCTCCGCAAAGGCTTCGGCGTCGCCCGTCACCGTCTTTTGAATGCCCGGCGGCAGGTTTTTCAGCGCCGGCAGCTGGTCGGCCTCAGCGGCCACCTCGCCCAAGGCGCGGCCATTGAGTTCGATCTCAAAGTTGACGTTGCGCGCGCGATCAAAGCGATCGATCTGCGCTGGGCCCGCCGCGAGCTCCACCTCGGCTGCTTGTTGGAGGGCCACGGGGCCATGCGTGCCAGGCACGGTGAGCTGTTTGATCAGGTCCAGATCGCTGCGGGCCGCATCGGGCAGCTTGACCACGACCGGCACTTGGCGGTCGGCCAAGTTGATCTTGGGCAGGGCCTGGTCATAGTCCCCGCTGGTGGCGATGCGCAAGGTATCGGCCATCGCGGCCGTGCTCACCCCCAGGTCGGCGGCACGCGCGGAGTCGGGGCGCAGCACGAGCTCCGGCCGCTGCAGGCTGGAGCTGCTGGTGACCTGGCCAATGCCCTTCAAGGTGCGCAGCTGCTGCTCGACCTGGGTGGCATGCGCCAGCAGCGTGTCGCCATCGTCACCGGAAAGCACCAGGATGTATTTCTCGGCCGAGCCGCCAAAGCCCACGTTGACGCGCACACCGGTCAGGTCGGCGAGGCGCTCGCGCAGCTCACGCTCGATCTGCTGCTTGCTCACGCCCGGGCGATCCTGACGCTTGGTGAGGTTGAGGGTCAGCGTGGCCTTGCGCACCTCCGGAGCACCACTGCCCTGGAAGGGGTCGGAGCCCGCGGCGCCGCCGCCGATGGCGGTGTAGATCTGCTTCACATGCGGGTGGGCCGCCACGCGGCTGCGCGCGGCCTCGGCCACGGCCTGGGTTTGCGCCAAGCGGCTGCCGGGCTCCAGCTGCAGGTACACCTGGGTTTGCGACAAGTCATCGGGCGGAATGAAGGCGCCCGGAATGGCCCCGAGGAACAGGGGCGCGCAGCTGGCCACACCAAAGGCCACGATGCCGGCCAGGGTCTTGCCGCGGTGCTGCAAGCACCACTTGGCCCAGCGCATGTACATCGGCATCCAGAACGGCTCCGGGTGGGGCTTGGTGGGCTTCTTCAGGAGGTAGGCAGCCATCATGGGGGTGAGCATGCGCGCCACGACCAGCGAGAAGAAAACCGCCAGCGCCGCCGTCCAGCCGAACTGAACAAAGAACTTGCCTGGCACCCCGCTCATGAAGGCGGTGGGCAAGAACACGGCGATCAGGGTGAAGGTGGTGGCAATCACCGCCATGCCAATTTCATCCGCCGCTTCCATGGCCGCCTGGAAGGGCGTCTTGCCCATGGTCAGGTGGCGCATGATGTTTTCGATCTCGACGATGGCATCGTCCACCAAGATGCCGATGACCAGCGAGAGCGAGAGCAAGGTCACGATGTTGATCGTGAACCCCATCCAGTACATGAAGAGAAACGTGGGAATGGCCGAGAGCGGGAGCGCCACGGCGGAAACAAAGGTGGCGCGGCCGTCACGCAAGAACAGCCACACGACCAGCACCGCCAGCAGTGCACCTTCCAGCAGCAGCGCCATCGACCCCTCGTAGTTCTCCACCACCGGGTCGACAAAATTGAAGGCCTCCACCAACTGCAAATCGGGGTTGGCCGCCTGAATGTCGGCCAGAGCGGCGCGCACGCCGTGCATCACATCGACCTCCCCCGCCCCCCGGGCGCGGGTCACCTCAAAGGCCACGACGGGTTTGCCGTCCAGCTGCGCGGCACTGCGGCGCTCGGCCACACCGTCTTTCACGGTTGCCACCTGATCCAGGCGAATACGGCGCCCGTCATAGAGCGGAATCTCCAAAGCGGCCAGCTGCTGCGCGTCTTGCACCGTGCCCAGCACGCGCATGGACTGCTCGATGCCGCCCACGGTGGCCCGACCCGCCGGCGCCTCCTGCTGCACCTCGCGCAGCCGGCGCGAGACCTCGGCGGCGCTGACCCGCAGCGCGAGCAAGCGGTCTGGGTCGAGTTCCACCTGAAACTCCCGCTTCACGCCGCCCACCCGAGCCACACCCCCGACCCCGCGCACCGAGAGCAGCTTTTTGCTGACCTCGTTGTCAATCAGCCAGGAGATGGCCTCTTCATCTCGCCGGTCAGAGGCCAGGGTGTAGACCAGCACCGGACTGGCCGCCAGGTCCATCTTGCTGATGACCGGGTCGCGCAGCTCGGCGGGCAGGTCAGAGCGCACGCGCGCTACGGCATCGCGCACATCGTCCATCGCATCTTGCGTGGCCTTTTCCAGACGGAATTCAGCCGCCACCACCGCCACACCGTCATACACCTTGGTGTAGGTGTGCTTGAGCGACTGAATCGAGGCAATGCTGTTCTCAATCTTGCGCGCCACCTCGGTTTCCATCTGCGCGGGTGCCGCGCCAGGCAGGCTCGCCGTGACGATGACCGTGGGCAAGTCGATGTCGGGGAAGTTTTGGATCTTCATCGCCCGAAAGGCCAGCGCACCGGCCACGGTGAGCATGATGAAGAGCAGGATGGACGGAACCGGCTTGCGGATCGACCAGGACGAAACATTCAACATGGTGCGCGCCCTCGCCCTTTATTTGGCCGTCTTGCCCACGGGCACAACCTGGACGCGGTCGCCCTCGGCCAAGAAGCCCACACCCTGGGCCACCACCGCG
Source organism: Inhella gelatinilytica (assembly GCF_016093295.1). GTDB lineage: Bacteria > Pseudomonadota > Gammaproteobacteria > Burkholderiales > Burkholderiaceae_C > Inhella > Inhella gelatinilytica. Next base: position 108,090 of record NZ_JAEDAL010000004.1, read on the forward strand.
TCGCCGGCCTGCAGGCCACTGCGAATCTCGACCGCGTCGCCCTGGCGCCGCCCCAACTCGACCTTGGTCTGGCGCGCCCGCTGCTCCTTGTCCACCTTGAACACATAGGCAAAGCCGTTGCGCAAGAGCACGGCGGTTTGCGGCAGGGTCAGCATGCTGCGCTGGTCAATCTGGAACTCGCCGCGCGCGAACATGCCGGCCCGCGCCGTGCCCGGCTGGGGCAGGTCCACGTAGACCAAGGCATTGCGCGTTTGCGGGTCCACCTTGGGGGCCACGATGCGCACGCGGCCCTCCAGCGACGGCCCCCCGGCGGGTGTCACCCGCACACTCTGGCCGGGCTTCAGCGCCGCCAACTCCGTGGCCGGCACTTCGGCGCGCCACTCCAAGCGGCCTTGGCGAATCAGACGGAAAAGTTCCTGCCCCGGCGCCGTGAGCGACCCCGGCACCGCCTCCCGCGAGACGATGACACCGTCGTCCGGCGCGATCAACCGGGCGTAGGACAGACGCAGCTCACCGCCCCGCACTTGCGCCTGCAGCACGGCTTGGCGTGCCTGCGCGGCGGCAGCGGCCGTCTGCCCCTGCTCCACCTGCTGGGCCGAGACCGCGTCTGTACCGGCCACGGCTTGCAGTCGGGCCGCCTGGCGCTGCGCCTCTTGCGCGGCGACCGTCGCCTCTTGCAGGGCGGCGCGGGCGGCGGCCAATTCGGCTTCCAGGGTTTCGGTCGCGAACTGCGCCAGCAGTTGGCCCTTCTTCACCCGGTCACCCACCTGGGCTTCGACCCGGACGAGGCGCAACCCACCCACTTCAGCGCCCACGGAGACCTCTTGCCAGGCCGCCAAATTGCCATTCGCGGCCACGGTCACGGTGCCCTGCTGGGTTTGGGCCGGCACGAGTTGCACTTTGAGCGCCGGTTTGGGCCCGGCATCGGAAGCGGCCTGGGCTGGGGCCTGGGCTGCCACCAGCAGGGGGAACGAGAGCGCCGCAGTGAAGACCGCCGTGAAGGCCGTGCGAGAAATCGTTTTCATGAATCAGGACTCTTGTTCGGGGGACCAGCCGCCACCCAGGCGGCGATATAGCGAAATCCAGGCCGCGGACCGGGCCAGGGCGAGTTCATGCGCCTGCCGCTGAGCGGCAATGAATTGGCGTTGCACGGCCGCGCGCTCGGTGCCACTGATCAGACCGGCAGCGGCCTGCTGGGCCGCGCTGGCATCCAGCCGCTGAGCCTGGCCCATCGCGGCCTGCATGGTGGCGAACTGCGACTCCGTCCGCGTCACCTCCAGCAGGCTCTGCTCGACCTCGGCCACGGCGACGCGCCAGCGGGCCTCCAGGGCCGCACGGGCCTCGGCCTCCTGCGCCTGCGCGCTGCTCGCCTGGGCCTGGCGCAAGCCGCCATCGAACAGCGGCCAGCTCAGCGTGGGGAACACGGACCATACGCGCCCCGAGCTCGTGCCCCCGCCCAGCTCCAGCCGGCCTTCGCCGATCAAGGCCCCCCACTGCAGCTGCGGCCAGCGCGCCGCCTCCGCGCCCCGCCAGGCCATCACAGACGCCACCCACTGCTCGCGGGCCGCCACAAGATCGGGCCGCTGGGCGAGCAGTTGCGTGGGCAGGCCGCGCGGCGCCGCAAACGCCGGGGCCAGCCGCGGCGGGGCCTCACCCAGACGCTGCTGCAGCGGCCCCGCTTCGTCAGCCACCAGCACGGCCAAGGTCTGCAGCAACAGATCGGCACGCTGGCGCAGCGCAGCAGCGTCGATGCGCACCCCCGCGACGCCCAGCGCCACCTCGTTCGCTTGCGCGGGGGACAGCAGTCCCGCGCCGGCCGCCGCTTGCGCCGCCGCCTGCTGACGCAGCGCGGCCGCTTCGTCGGCATCCGCCAGCCGTGCCAGTTGCTGTGCATGGCGGTAGGCCAGATAGGCCTGGGCCACTTCCGCACTGAGGCTGACCTGGGCCCCGGCCAGGGCCGCGGCCGCGGCCTCCCGCTGGGCCAAGGCCGCCGCCGTTTGTGCCCGCTGGCGGCCAAACAAGTCCAACTCCCAAGCCGCCTGCAGTTGACCTTGGGCCGTGCTGCTGAGCTGGAAACCGGGCAGCGCCTGCCCACGCTGCCCGCTGGCGACCGCGGCCACCTGGGGGCCACGGAGCGCACCCGCGGCGTCTGCCTGGGCCCGGGCCTGCGCCAGCCGGGCCGCCACCTGGGCCAGCTCCGGGCTGCGCGCCCGGGCTTGGGCCTGCAACGCCACCAGGTGGGGATCGTCAAATCGCTGCCACCAAGTGGCCATCGAGGGCGCGGCCGCGGTCTCGCTGGACGATGGCCAAGCGGCCTGCCATTGCGTCGGTGCGGGCGCGGGTGGCGGCGCGGGCGGCTGGAGCACACCGCAGGCGCCGAGCAGGCCGGCGCCAAGCAAGGGGAGGAGTCGGATCAGGGTCATGCGGTTTCTGAGGGGTTGAAAGGGGCGGCGTGCGCCAGCGCGCGTCGTCGTTCGTGCTCGACCAGGACCTCTGCCCAATCCAGCAAGCGCTGCAGGATGCGCTCCTTGACGTCGGGGGCCTCCAGGTAGCCCGGGGTCAGCACGGCGATGAAGGCCCGGGACAGGCAATAGTCTTGCGCCATCGCCACCAGTCCATAGCCCAGTTGCAATACGGTCTCATCAGACGGCTGGCGGCCCATGTGCTGAGCGAGCAGTTGGGACAACGCCCGCTGTGCAGGGCCAATCAATTCGACCACCGTGCGGGCATAGACCGGGCTGGGGTTGAGCAACTCTCGCAAGTGCAGGCGCAACTCGGTCTCGGTGCCTTGCTCCTGCAAAAAGGAACCCAAGAACGCCTGGAGCACGCCGCGCAACTCGCCACCCTGACCGGCCGCACCGAGCAGGCCCGCATGCAGCGCCTCCAGAGGTCGCGCCAGAACGGCGCGGTACAGCGCGTCCTTGTCCCCAAAGTGGTAGTGGATGGCCCCGGCATTCAGGCCCGCGGCGGTGCAAATTTCTCGCGTCGACGTTTCCGCAAAACCCTGATCGGCAAAAAGACGTGCTGCCGCATCCAGAAGACGCTCGCGCGCTTGGGGCTCATGGTCTTGGCGAGGCCGGCCTCGGGGGCGACGCGGGGAAGCAATCTCGGGCATGGCCGGATGCTACCGAATCAATCAAGCGCTTGCTTGAATATTTCTAATGATGTCCCTTCAGAATGAAGGGGTTTCGGTCAGAACAGCTCGATGTCGCTGTCTTTTTTGACTTCTTCGGTCAGCACGCCGGCTTCCACCAAGCGCTCGTAGCACCACACCTGATTTCGGCCGCTGTGCTTGGCGTGATAGACCGCTTTGTCCGCTCGGTCAAACGAGGCCGTGGGCGTATCGGGGTTGCGGACGTGGGTGAAGCCGATCGACAAGGTGACGCGCCCGACTTGGGGAAAGGCAAAGGCTTCGCACTGCTGGCGCAGCCGTTCAAACACGGCTTGCGCCTCCTCCCCCTCGTCACAGCGGATCAGCACCACGAATTCCTCGCCCCCAAAGCGATACAGCCGGTCGTGGTAGCGGAAACACGTGCGCATGAGACGCGAGAGCAGCAACAGCACTTCATCGCCAATCAGGTGGCCAAAACCGTCGTTGACCCGCTTGAAATGGTCGATGTCAATCACGCCCAGCCAGTAGCTGGCACGGGCTTCGTGGCGGCGGTCTTCGACCGACACGCCCACCGGCAGACCCGGCGACTCGCCCAGCAGTTTGAGGAAACTGCTGTCAAAGGTCTTGCGGTTGAGCAACCCCGTGAGGGAATCTCGCTCAGAGTAGTCCAGCAAACCCTGGAAGTTGTGGAAGACCCGCAAGATAGCGCTAACCGTGCGCTTCTCAAGCTTAGTCAGGTGCTGGCTACTGGTGACCTCAAGCACCCCATCGCCGTCGTGCTCGGACACCAGCGGGAAGCAGCAAACAAACAAGTCACCGGCTTGGGTTTCCAACAACTCCCGCCGCTGCAAACAGGCCAGACGCACGGGAAAGGTGTCCAAACCAGGCAAGCTTTCCAGCCGGCCCGTGAGCGCGTCCGCCCGGGGCACCACTTGGCCCACCGCCAACTGGGCGCGGGTCATCCAGCGCTGGTCCCCCGCAGGCCCCACGGCACGGTAAATGCTCACCCCTTCCGGGCCCAGCAAATCCTTGAGCGCAACGACCAGGGTGACGTCAATGACATCCCGGTCCTTGTACCCAGTCAGTTCGGCGAGCTGTTCAACAACCTTGCTCATGGTGGGGTCGGGCCGCACGAGGCGACCCTTTGCTTGTGCCTCAGGTGAGCGCTGCGGCCGCAGCTTTGGTGTGCTTGAGGATCAACTCTTTCAAGGCCTGCTCGTCATAGGGTTTGCCCAGGTAGCCTTGAACGCCCAAGGCATCGGCGTACTCCCGATGTTTGGCTGCGATTCGCGACGTGATCATGATCACCGGCAAGGCCCGCAAGCGCTCGTCAGCCCGCACGTTGCGCACCAAGTCAAAGCCATCCATCCGCGGCATTTCGATGTCCGACAAGATCAAGTGCGGCAACTCGTCACGCGCCAATTGCTCCATGGCGTCCAGACCATCCTTGGCCAGCTGCACGCGGAAGCCCTCGCGCTCCAAGAAGCGACTGGTCACCCGGCGCACGGTGAGCGAATCGTCGACCACCATGATGAGCGGGGCCAGCACTTCGGCCGCTTCGACTGGTGCAATGACCTCCGCCCCGCCCTCGTGGGCACGGGCATTGGCTGCCGCACCATAGCGTTCGGCCAGGGCCACCGGGTTGTAAATCAACGCCACGCCGCCGTTGGGCAGCAAGCTGATCCCAGCCAATCCCGGCACGTGCATCAACTGCGGTCCCAGGTTTTTGACCACCACTTCCTGGTTGCCCACGACTTCGTCCACGTGGATTGCCACCCGGTCCGGGCCCGACCGCATCACCAACACCGCAGCATGCTTGCCATGAAGTTGGGGATGGTCGTTGTGGGCGAGCAGACCGCCCATCCAGTACACCGGCACGTCCCAGGCGCCCATTTGCAGGCGACCCGACGCGTAGGCCTGGCTCAACTGCGCATTGGGCACCCGCAGCACGGTTTCAACCAAGCTGGCGGGAACGGCCACTTGCACTTCGCCGCAACGCAGCAACACCACGTGCGTCAGTGCGGTCGTCAGCGGTACGCGCAGGTCAAATTCCGCCCCCTTGCCCGCTTGGCTGCGCGTCATCACGTAGCCACCCAAGGTGTTCACTTCCGCGCGCACCACGTCCATGCCGACGCCGCGCCCGGCCAATTCGGTCACTTGGCTGGCGGTCGAGAAACCAGGGGCGTAAATCAACTGCATCAGGTCGTGGTCGCTGACCGTCTGCCCGTCTTGCACCAAACCTTGCTTCAGGGCCTTGTCCCGAATGCGTGCCAAGTTCAGGCCCGCACCGTCGTCGCTGAACGCGATCAGCACCTGGTTGCCCTCTTGCGACAACTTGATGCGGATCGAACCCATGGGCGACTTGCCCGCCGCTTCGCGCTCGGCCGGCGTTTCAATGCCGTGAGCCACCGAGTTGCGCAGTAAGTGTTCGAACGCCCCGATCAAGCGCTCCAGCACACCGCGATCCAATTCGATGCCGCCGCCCTGCACCTCCAGTTGGACCTGCTTGCCGCCTTCGCGGGCCGCTTGGCGGACCACACGATGCAAGCGTTCGGTGAGCGAATCAAATTCCACCATCCGGCTGCGCAACAAATCGTCTTGCAGCTCGCGTGTCAAGCGCGACTGTGCCGCCAATTCGTCTTCGCCCTGCGTCACGTTGCGCTGCAACGAGCGCTGAACCGTGGCCACGTCGTTGACCGATTCGGCCAACATTCGGGTCAATTCCTGGAAGCGCGTGTAGCGGTCAAACTCGAGCGGATCGAAGTCATCCCCCGCGGCGGCGGCCTGTTCCTGGCGCGATGTGATTTGTGCTTCGGCCTGCACCTCCAGTTCGCGCAACTGGGTGCGCAGGCGCTCCAGGTTGTCGTCCAACTCCAGCAGGGCGGTCTTCATCTGCTGGAGCTCGTTCTCCATCCGCGCCCGTCGGATCGAGACCTCACCAGCTTGCGCGGCCATGCGGTCGAGCAGCGCCGAACGCACCCGCACCAGGGACTGCCCGCTGACCAGGGGCGCTGCATCCGCACTCGAAATTTCGAACGCCCCGACACCAGCGAATCGACTCCAATCGACTGCATCGGGTGCCACGACCACTTCCGGTTCGGGCTCCGGCAAGGGCACGAGTTCGCGTACCCGCGCTTCGGGGACCTCGGGGATCTCTTCGGCGGCAGCCTCGGTCGCCGGCACGTCTTCGGGCAGAAGCAGGTCGACAGACTCTTCGCTCGAATCGGCCTCACCCAGAACCAAATCCACGGCTTCGGCCTCAGGCGCCGCCCGCACTTCGGCAACCGGGACCGCTGGGCGCTGGGCCTTGCGAACCAACGCTTGCCGCATGCCCTCGAACGCCGCCTCGAGTTCGTCGCCCCGATCCTGCAGCGGCAGCAAGTCCGCGGCCACGCGGTCGCCGCGCGCCATTTGGGCCTCGATATCCGATTCCAACTGGTGGGCCAAATCGCCCAGCAGCATGGCACCCGCCAAGCGCGCCCCGCCCTTGAACGTGTGCAGGACCCGCATGCAAGCGTCACCCCGACTGCCGTCCTGCGCATGGCCCATCCAATCGCGCAAACGGGCGTGCAGCTGCGGCAGCAGATCGGCCGCTTCTTCGTCGAAGATGTCCCAGAGCTCGCTGTCGATACCCGCCAACTCTTCGTCGGAGAACTCGATCGTGGCCAACCGCGGAGCGGCCGACTGGGCCTCCTCCAGCAATTCACCGGGCGCGGAATCGAGGGCGACCGGCATCTGCGGCTGGTAGGCCTGCAAGGCCTCCACCAGCCCCTCACCCGGTTCCTTCAAGAATCCTGCCGCAAACTGATGGAGCAAATGGGCGATTTCGTCCGCCGCCCGCGTAAACAGCCCCGTCTCCTCCGCCGAGAAGCACCGCGTGCGCTGCGCCCGGCCCAAGGCGTGCTCCAGGGCCCGCGCCAAACTTGACAGGGCGTCGAAGCCCACGGTTGCCGCACTTCCGGCCAGGGCATGCGCATAGACCTCGGTGCTGCTCGGAGGCGCCTCATCCGCGTGGGCCGCCCAGTCTTGCAACTCCAGCATGAGGCGTGTAGACCGCTGGTCAGCCTCGCCAATGAAGATGCTGAACAAGGCTTGCGGCACTCGTAGCGAGCCAATTTGACGGGTTTCGTCGTCGTTCGTTGCCGCAGCGACCTCTGCCTCGGTGACGGGTTCCGCTGGTTCGAGGGTCTCGCCGGAGGGGTCCATCGGCAGGGTCGAGTCCACCGAGACCGACTCCCCTGCCACCGCTTCCGGTACGAGGGCTTCGGCGTCCAGCGTCTCTCCAGCGTCCGATACCGCGGCGACACTCAGCGCGTCCACCGCGGCCGACGGCTCCCCGTCGGCGGTGTCCACCACCACCGCCTCTGCACCGTCCTCGGGGGTTGCGTCTCTTTCGACCGTCCCACCTTGCACGTCCACCGACAGGTCGGCCGGGGCCTCGACGGCGGGCGCACCACCCAAATCTCCGAAGTCCAGGGCAAAGTCCAGCTCGGCTTCGGCCGTTTCGGCGATCGACGTCGGGGCGGCCACGGCTTCAAGAGCCGGCTCGCCGAGATCCAACTGCAACTCGAAGTCGGGCAAGGCCTGCGCGGCCACCGGCTCGGCCGGCTCTGGCACGCTGAGGTCGAGGTCAAAGCCCTCGGACAGCGCCTCCTCGGCCACCAACTCGGGCTCGACCGCTGCATCCGGAACTTCCATCTCCAGCGCGTCGGGCGCCGGAACGCCATCGTCCACCCCGGGCTCCGTGGTCGCAACGGACTCGGGCGTCTCGGCTGCCGCGGGAGCCACTTGCGCGGGCATTTCGGCCGGCAGGTCCAAATCCAGGACCAAGCCCAGCGACTCGATCGACGGGGCGGTTTCCCCATCGACTGGCATGTCCTCGGCCTCCAAAGCCGGTTGCGTATGCTCGAAATCGGGATGGACCTCGATCTCAGCGGGGGGTTGCGTGTGGTCAAAGTCCACCACGGACGCCGGTTGGGCCCGACCCAGTCGCAACGCGTCGGCCTTCTGCTGCAGGGCGACCGGGGTGTAGGCGCCCGCCGCGTGATCCGCAATGGCTTGTCGCCACGCGGCCAGCTCCTCCACCGCGTCAAAGCTAAAGCGCAACAAGGCATCGGTGGCGGGCTTCTCGTCCGCCAACCAGTCGTTGTACAGCTGTTCGCAGGCCCAAGCCCCTTCCCCGTAGGACTGAAGCCCCACCATGCGGGAGCTCCCTTTCAGGGTATGGAAACTGCGTCGGACGGTGGTCAATTCACCGCGATTGCGGGGATCGTCCTTGAGGGTCGCCAAAGCAGCGCGTGCTGTTTCCAGCACCTCTTCGGCCTCTTCGAGGAAGATGTCCAGCATCTCCTCGTCCAGCTCCTCATCGCTGGCGGGCAGCGCTGCCGGCGCCGCATCCACTGAAACCGGCGGCGGTTCAGCCACCAGCGCCTGCAACTCGGCGGTCGCCGCCGGTGCTTCGGCCGGTGCGGGCGTCTCCAATTCCAGCGAGGGCAAATCAAGGCTGGCCAAATCCAGCGACGGCAGGGCCGGCAATGCGGATTCCAGGTGGCGGGCCGCAGCGTCCGCAGCAGTCGCCAAGGCCGGCCGATCGTCGGCCTCTGCTTGCAGCGCCAAGCGAGCCAATTCCGCCCGCTGGGCTTCGGGGTCGTCGGTTGCCAAGGCCGCGCGTGTCTCTTGCACGACCGCAGGCACCGCTGGCGCGGCCACGAGGCGCTCCCGCTCCATCAGGGCCTTGAGCTCACCGGAAGCCTCATCAAACCGGAACATGGACTTGGCCAGCGGGGCTTGAACCGCGAGCATGTCGATCAAAAAGCCGAGTTGGCCCAGGTTGTTGGCCAACCGATCAAAGACCGCACGCGGCCCTTCCAACGTGGGGTCCACTTCGGTGTTGCTGAGGCGGTCCACCTCGTCGCGCATGCGCAAGGCGGTCAAGGCGGCCTGGTCCAAACCCAGCACGCTGAACACCCCCCGCATGGTCTGCAACAGACTGGGCACCGGAATCAAGGGCGCCCGCTCGGAGGGCTGCCGGAAATACTCGTCGACTTGCCGTTCCACCTCGGTCAGGCTGTGACGCAACTCCTGAACCACGCTGCCCAGCGTTTGGCGGTCGGCCACACGGCGGAAGAGCTCCTCCATCCAGGGCTCGAGCGTTTCGTCGGCTTGTCCGGAGGCCGCGGCCTGAACGCGCTGCGCCACTCGCTGCACCCGCTCCACCTGCTCCGGCGCGTCGAACGTCGCGTCTTCCAAAGCCGCCTCGAGATACAGCAAAGCTGTGGCCATCTCCATGGCCAAAGCCGCCGGGGGCCGCTGCCCCGCGCGCAGGGTCAGCACGGCCGCACGCTGCAAGGTTTGGGCCAGCACTTCGGACTGCGGGAACAGGGTTTGGAGCGATTCCCCCAGGGCCGAGAAGGCATCGTCCATCCCCGCGGCCCGGGCCATTTCCCCCTCCGCAGCCGCGCCCCAGGTCTCCTTGGCCGCGTGCACCCGCTTCAGGGCTTGGGTGATCAGGCTCGGATCAATGCGCCCCAGCGTTTCATCGGCATAGTCCCCCGTCAGCACGCCATCGAGCCCATAGGCCACACGCACCGCCTGCAAGTGCGGAGCGCGCCCTTCGGGCGGATCACCACTTTGCGCGCAATAGAACAACAGGTCTTGGACCAGCCGATCAGCCGGCGCCGCATGCCCTTGGACGTGGTTCCGCAACTGGGCCAACAAGCGAGAGCCCAATCGTTTGACGAAGGCATCGGCGTCAATCTGCCCAAGCGCCTGTGCCTCAAAATGCGCCGCCGCCAATTGCCAGAAACTGGCCTGGGGCTCGTCGCCAAAGGCGACCGCCAACCCCACACAGAGCTCCGCCAACTGGGCCGCATGGGCCGTGGTGGCCTGGCGCATTTGCCGCAGCAAAGCCGTCTCAAACGCCGAGCGCAACGCCTCCAAGGGCGGTGGCGACGAACTCAAGCGCGGCGGCGGCAGGGTCTGCCAACTGAAATTGTTGGCCCAGAAATCCGCCGGGTGGATGCGATCGGCTTGCGCCAACTCCTGCACTCGTCGGTAGGTGGGGAACAACCCCAACGGGGACACCGGGTTGCCCGCCAACAACCGCGTGATGTAGGTCAACAGCGCAAAGTCGGCCCGCTCCAGCGCTTCGGCCTCGTCCGCGCCAATGCGCTGCTCGGCCAAGATGCGACGCACCAGCCCTTCGTTGGCCCGCGCCAAATGGGCAGCCTCGGGCTGCCCCACCATGCGCAACACGCCGGCAACCTGATGCAGATGGTTGGCCACCGGGGTCAGGGTCAGGGTGAATTGCTCCGGGTCGTGTTGACCCGTGGCGCTGCGCAAATCGAACTCGCGCACAGTACGGCGCAAGACTTTGTGCACACCCTCAAGCGTGCGCCGGACTTCTTCTTGGACCCACGCCAGCGGCGTTAGATCGGCAGAGTCGTTCAGTTCCGGAATGGATGACGAGGTCATGTGAACCCAAGCCGCAGGTGAAATCAGGCGTTGCTGACCTTGAATCGGGCCACCGAGCTCTTCAGAGCATCAGCAGAACGGGACAGTTCGTGCACCATGCGCGCCGTCGATCGCGTCCCTTCGGACGTCTGTTCGGTCACCGCAAAAATGTGCTGGATGTTGGAGGCCACTTCGTTGGCCGAGGCCGCTTCTTGCAGCGCGCGGTTGGAAATGTCGCCCACCATCTCGTCCAGCTTGCGGGCCACGCTATCAATTTCCACCAGGGCCTGACCGGCGGCGTCGGACAGTCGGGTCCCCTGCACCACCCCAGCCGTTGAGCGCTCCATAGCGGCCACGGCATCTTGCGTGTCCGTCTGAATGGCTTTGACGAGCGCCGCAATGCGGCGCGTGGCGTCGGCGGAGCGTTCAGCCAGCCGCTGCACTTCTTCTGCCACCACCGAGAAGCCGCGACCGGCTTCACCCGCGGACGCCGCTTGAATGGCGGCGTTCAGTGCCAGCACGTTGGTCTGTTCGGTAATGTCGGAAATCAGTTCGGTAATTTCACCAATTTCCTGGGAGGTTTCACCCAAGCGCTTGATCCGTTTGGAGGTGTCCTGAATTTGGTCGCGGATGGCGTTCATACCGCTGCGGTTGTTTTCCATCGCTTCCCGGCCCTGCTCCGCGGCTTCCCGGGACTGGCGGGCCACCTGGGCCACCGCCTGAGCTTCGGTCGACACCTCGTTGATTCGGCCGGCCATCTGCAACACCGCGTCACCCGTTGCTCGGATCTCATGCAGCTGCTCAGTCGAGGCGGCCAGCAGTTCGGTCGACGTCTGGTCAACCTGCTGCGTGGTTTCCGTCACCCGAATCGCCGTGCCCTGCACCTGAGACACCAGCGTACGCAGCTCTTCCACGGTGTAGTTCACCGAGTCCGCAATGGCCCCGGTGATGTCCTCCGTCACCGTGGCTTGCTGCGTCAAGTCACCATCGGCCACCGCAGCCAGTTCGTTCATCAACCGCAAAATGGCCGCCTGGTTGGCGTCGTTAACGCGCTTGGCCTCCAATTCCTGGGCCTGCGCTTGGCGGCGCTGCTCTTCAGCCAGCTGCGCACGGCGTTGCTGACCGGCGATGTACAAGCGCAAGAAGCCCACCGCCCCGTAAACCAGGGCGCCCAGCGACGCGGCCAGCAGCAGGATCTGCCACCAGGCCAACCCCCCCGCCTCATTCAGCTCATTCGAGACGGTCTCCAAGCCCTTGCGCAGCGGTTCGGAATCCTTCAGCACCACCCCCGCGGCTTCGCGAGCCGCCACGAGACCACTCATGTTGTTCAACACGGCCTTGGCCTGTTGGTTCGTGGCTTCAAATTCGGTGGCCAGCTTCTTCAGCTTGTCCCGCAGTTGCGCGTCACGCGCCGCAGGCAGCCCCAGGTCCTTCGAACCATTGAGCAGGCCGTTCGTGATTTCACGGAAGGAGTTCAAGTCTTGGCCCAGCAAGAACACAGCCTCCGGGCTCACCCCTTCCTGCGTCAGGAATTCACCGGCGCTCTTGCCAATGCGCTGGGTCAGCATCACCAACTGACCCGAGGCCGCAATTTCCACGGGCGACCCACCACCTTGCAATTCCAACCCGGCCACGCCCTCGGCCAACTCCAGCAGGTCCGACGACATGCGGTTGATGTTGCGCAACGAGGTACCCACTTGGGTCAGCACGTCCTTGGTACCCAGCACGACTTTCACGGACTTTTCCGCGCGGTCCACCATGGGCATCAGCGGGGTGAGTTGCTCCAAGGCTGCCCCGGACGCCTTGGCCAGCGTGCCTTCGCCTGTCATCAGGTTGCGCGTCACGCTCGCCGTCTTTTCCAGCGATTCTTTCAATTCGTCGAACGCGGCCGGCGAGCCCACCATGGCGGTCGAAATGGCCTTGGCCAGACGCTGCGACTGCATCAGGGCCAGACCGGTTTCCCGCACCTGATCCGAATTGCGTTTGGCCAACCACACGTTGCTGCCCACCGCCACCAGCGTACCTGCCAGACCGGCCGCCACCAGGGAGGTGAACACGTTTTGGCCCCGGAAACGACGCTGCGGCGTCGCATCGCTGGGCAGCGGCTCCATGGTGCTGAATTGGGTGGTCGGAGCGGCGCCGGTGTCCGAGAAACCGCTCAACGCACTGTCGGGCGGCGGCATCAGGCTCGGCTCTCCGTCTTGCGCCTGCCCTTCCAAGTGCACCGCTTCGTACACGCTGTCGGGGGCGTCGGCTTGTGCGCCGTCCGCGCCACGGTCATTGGAAGACTTCATCTTGTCCAGCAGGCTCATCTCGTGCCTCGTCTTGCTTTGAGCGGGAAGAAGAAAAACAAAAGGGCGACAGCCCTCAGTTCACAATGTCCAAAAAGGGCTGGAAGCGCACCAGCGCATCCAGATCCACCACTTGCCACAGGCGCCCTTTGTCATCCTGTCGCTGTTCTGACGCGAAATGTGGCCGGTTTTCAGACGGCGCCACACGCGTCAGTTGATCGTCGCTGCGCAACCCGAGCAGTCGGTCCACCCAGAGCGCGCAATTGGTGTTCAGTTCGGGACTCAAGGCCACCAGACGCCCACCCGTCGCTTCGGGCCGGGTGGTCCGCAGGCCCAAAAACTGGGCCATATCGACCACGGTGTGCAGGCCACCGCGCAAGTTCGCCACCCCCAGCATCCAAGGTTTGCTGTAGGGCACCAACGTCATGGCCGTCGGCGAGAAGATTTCCGCCGCCTGCGACAGCGGCAACAGCAGGCCCAACCCTGCGCAATCCACGGCCAGCCAACTGGCGATTTGGGTTTGCTCTCGAACCGCCTGGAGTCGTTGGGCCAAGCGGGCCTGGAAGTCCCGCAGCGCTTGTTTGTTGCTCATGCCTGGGCCTGTTGTTGATTCATCAGCCCAGGGCTTTGATCTTGGCCAGCAGTTCTTCGGCCTGCACCGGCTTGACCACGTAATCCTTGGCGCCCTGACGAAGCCCCCAAACGCGGTCGGTCTCTTGGTTCTTGCTGGTGCACATGATCACCGGCACCTTGGCATAGCGTTCGTCACGGGTGATGGCGCGCGTCAGTTGGAAGCCGTTTTGGCCCGGCATCACGACATCCATCAGGATGAGGTCCGGCACCTGTTCTTCCAACCGTTTCCAGGCCTCTTCACCGTTCTCCGCCGTCCGCACGGCAAAGCCACGCTTGGTCAGCAATTCAGAGAGGTGATGCAACTCGGTTTTCGAATCGTCCACCAACAGGATGTTTTGAATACTCATGATGCCACTCGGGTTGCCTTAGGGGCGGTGCTGTTGGACCGCCTGCAGCAGTTGGTCTTTGGTGAAAGGTTTGGTGAGGTAATCCTGCGAGCCCACCATGCGCCCACGCGCTTTATCAAACAGTCCGTCTTTGCTGGACAGCATGATGACGGGGACATGGGTGAACTCGGCGTTTCGCTTGATGATGGCGCAGGTTTGGTAGCCATCCAGACGCGGCATCAGGATGTCACAAAACACCAAGTCGGGTTTGAAATCGCTGAGTTTGGCCAGCGCATCAAAACCGTCGTCAGCCAACGCCACTTGATGCCCCCCCTGCTTGAGGAAGATCTCCGCACTGCGGCGAATGGTGTTGCTGTCATCGATCACCAGCACTTTGAGCATTGCTTCATTGGACATAGGCCCTCCTGGTTTTCCCGTTGAACTCGGTCAAACCCGCACCATTTCAAAGTCGTCTTTTCTGGCCCCACATTCGGGACAGGTCCAGTTCAGATCCACGTCAGCCCAGCGCGTTCCAGGGGGAATGCCATGTTCCGGATCGCCCGCGGCCTCGTCGTACATGAATCCGCAAGTCAGGCACATCCAAGTGCAAAGCTCAGTGCTCACAGTGGTCGACAAACTGAATTCCTCGAAGAGCCCCCCCGAAATGGAGGGCTTACTACAATGAATCGATTCTAGACACGCTCCCTCAGTGGCCCGTCCGTTTTTCCCCTGGGGAAGGCCCGAGGGTCAAGCGGGCCCTAAAGCAGCTAAACGCGCGGCACTTGCGGCTGCAACTCCACCACCATGAACCCACAACTCGAGACGCCCGATGCGGCGGCCGACGATGCGACGGCCCCGCCCTGCGTGCTGAGCTTCAACGTCAGCGAACCCACCGGGGCCGCCGGCTTGGCCGCAGATCAAGCCACGGCCGCCGCCATGGGCGCGCACCTATTGCCCGTGGTCACAGGGGTCCTGGTCCGCGACACCGCCGAGTCGTTCGACATTCACCCACTGGACGACGAGTTGGTGGTCGAGCAGGCCCGCGCCGTGCTGGAGGACATCACCATTCAAGGCTGGAAGGTGGGTTTTTTGGGCTCGGCCGAAACCGTGGCCGCGGTCGCCGAGGTGCTGTCGGACTATCCGGACCTGCCCCTGGTGACTTATTTGGGGGCCACACCTTGGCTCGACGACGAGCAGCAGGTGAGCTATCACGACGCGCTCCGCGAGTTGGTCCTGCCGCAGACGCAGGTGCTGGTGGGCTCACACGCCGCACTGACCGAGTTCTTGCTGCCCGAATGGGACAACAGCCGCCCGGCCTCGCCCCGTGAACTGGCCAACGCCGCCCATCAGTCCGGCGCAGCCCATGTGCTGGTCACGGGCATCGTGGTGCCCAATCAGCATGTCGACAACGTCTTGGCGGGACCTCAAGGCCCGATCACCGGCGAGAAATTCGAGCGCTTTGAAGCCAGCTTCATCGGCGCCGGCGAGACCCTGTCCGGCGCCCTCGCCGCGTTGCTGGCCGAGGGCTTGCCCTTGCACGAGGCGGTCGGGGAGGCCTTGACCTTTCTTGACCAAAGTCTGGATGCGGGCTTCCAGCCCGGCATGGGCCAAATCATTCCCGACCGGTATTTCTGGGCCCTTCCGCCCGAAGACGAAATGGGAGACGACTCGCCGGGCGGGTCCGGGCCCGCCGGCTCTGAGCCCGACGCGGAGGGCAATACGAGCTCGCCCCCTTCCCGACGCATGCATTGAAAAGTAGTTGTGATGATGGACCGCAATCAATTTCTGTTCGAGCGCGCCCAGGCTGTGATTCCGGGTGGTGTCAACTCGCCGGTTCGCGCCTTCCGCGCCGTGGGCGGCACGCCCCGCTTCGTCGCCCGTGCCCAAGGAGCCTATTTTTGGGATGCCAACGGCAAGCAGTACGTCGATTACATCGGCTCCTGGGGGCCGATGATCCTGGGCCACGGTCACCCCAAGGTGGTCGAGGCCGTGCAGCGCGCGGTGTTGGAGGGCTTTTCGTTTGGCGCCCCCACGGAGCGCGAGATCGAACTGGCCGAGGCCATCATCAAGCTGCTGCCCTCAATCGAGCAGGTGCGTCTGGTCAGCTCGGGCACGGAAGCGGGCATGAGTGCCATCCGCCTGGCGCGTGGCTTCACCGGCCGCAGCCTGATGGTGAAGTTCGAGGGCTGCTATCACGGCCATGCCGACGCCCTGCTGGTCAAGGCGGGGTCGGGCCTGGCCACCTTTGGCCACCCCACCAGCGCCGGCGTGCCGGCCGAGGTGGCCCAGCACACCCTGGTGCTGCCCTACAACGACGTCGAAGCGCTCGAAGCCGCCTTCCAGACCCATGGCGATCAGCTGGCCACGGTCATCATCGAGCCCATCGCGGGCAACATGAACTTCGTGCGGGCCAGCGTGCCGTTTATGAAACGCCTGCGCGAGCTCTGCACCCAATACGGGGCGCTGCTGATCCTGGACGAGGTGATGACCGGCTTCCGCGTGGGCCTCTCCTGTGCCCAAGGCCTCTATGCCCAGGCCATCCCTGGCTTTGCGCCCGACCTGACCGTGCTGGGCAAGGTGATCGGCGGCGGCATGCCGCTGGCAGCCTTCGGAGGCCGGCGCGACGTGATGGCCAAGCTGGCCCCCCTGGGCGGGGTCTACCAGGCGGGTACCTTGTCGGGCAACCCGGTAGCCACCGCCTGCGGCCTGGCAACGCTGCAAGAGATCAGCCAGCCCGGGTTCTTTGAGAGCCTCAGTGCCAAAACCCGCAGCTTGGTCCAGGGCCTCAAAGCGGTGGCGGATCGCCGGGGCGTGCCCTTCAGCATCGACAGCGAGGGCGGCATGTTCGGCTTCTTCCTGCTGCCGCAGTTGCCGCAGAACTACCAGGAAGTCATGAAGACCGATGGCCCGGCCTTCAACCGCTTCTTCCACGCCATGTTGGACCAAGGGGTCTATTTCGCGCCCGCGCTGTATGAGGCCGGCTTTGTCAGTGCCGCGCACACCGACGCCGACATCGCTGCCACGCTGGCGGCAGCCGAGCAGGCCTGGGCCTGACCCCTCCCCTTCCTTTTGAATTGAATCCCCACGGGCACCTCGGGTGCCCGTTGTTCCATCATGCACCTGCACATACTCGGCATCTGCGGCACCTTCATGGGAGGCCTGGCCGCGCTGGCCCGTGAGGCCGGCCACACCGTCACTGGCTGCGACGCCAACGTCTATCCCCCCATGAGCACCCAGCTGCAGCAGCTGGGCATCGAGCTGATCGAAGGCTGGTCCCCGGACCAGATGGCGCTCAAGCCCGACCTGTACGTGGTGGGCAACGTCGTCAGCCGCGGCAACCCCTTGATGGAAGCCATCCTGAACGCCGGCGCCCCTTACACCAGTGGGCCGCAATGGCTGCAAGAACACGTGCTGCAGGGCCGAGCGGTGATGGCCGTGGCCGGCACCCACGGCAAGACCACCACCACGGCCATGCTGGCTTGGATCCTGGAGGATCAGGGGCTGCAGCCCGGTTATTTGATCGGCGGCGTGCCGAAAAACTTCCCCACCAGCGCGCGCCTCGGTCAGGCCGGTGCCCCATTCGTCATCGAAGCCGACGAATACGACTCCGCCTTTTTCGACAAGCGCAGCAAGTTCGTGCACTACCGGCCCCGGGTCGCCATCCTGAACAACCTGGAGTACGACCACGCCGACATCTTCCCGGACTTGGCGGCCATCGAAACCCAGTTCCACCACTTGGTGCGCACGGTGCCCAGCGAGGGGCGCTTGATCGTCAACGCACGCGAAGAGGCGCTGCAGCGCGTCTTGGCCCGCGGCTGTTGGAGTGCCGTGCAAGCCTTTGGCGCCCGCAAGGAAGAGCCAGGCATGCTACGCGCCCGGGGCGAGCCCCATGCCTTCGATGTGCTGCGCGGCAGCCTGCGCGTGGCCCGCGTGGAGTGGGGCCTCAGCGGTGAGCACAACCAGCTCAATGCACTCGCCGCCTTGGCTGCGGCCGAAAGCGTTGGCGTGCCGCTGGACGCTGCCGCCACCAGCCTGAGCCGCTTTGAGGGCGTGTGCCGCCGGTTAGAGCTGCGCGGCGAGGCCGGCGGCGTGAAGGTCTACGACGACTTCGCCCACCACCCTACGGCCATCCGCACCACGGTGGAAGGCTTGCGCCGACGCATCGGCCCCAACGAGCGGCTGCTGGCCATCTTCGAGCCGCGCTCCAACACCATGAAGCTGGGCACGATGAAGGCCCAGTTGCCGTGGGCGCTGGAAGAGGCGGACTTGAGCTTCTGCCACCAAGGGGGCCTGAGCTGGGACGCCCGGGCCGCGCTGCTCCCGCTGGAGGACAAAGCCCTGGTTGCAGACGACATCGAAACCTTGGTGCGCCAAGTCCTGGCCGCGGCCCGACCGGGCGACCACCTGCTCTGCATGAGCAATGGGGGTTTTGGCGGCATCCATGAGCGGCTCCTCCGGAGCTTGGCCGCCCGGGCCTAAGGGATCGAGGAGCGCACTGCGCCCAAGTCGCTGTGTTACGACTAGAAACTTGGATTTGCTCGGACGTTTCGGAGGCTCTTGTCGACCCCAAGCGGCTGGTCGGCTGGGTTCACCAACTGGCCTGGGAGCAGTCGCTCAAAGTTCGACATGAGCGGCGGAGGTCGGCGTGCCGGCGACTGTCCGCTTGATGGAGGGGTTGGGCGTCAGCGTCATGATGCAGGTGGACGGCGGCAGCTACAGGCGATCTGAGCAAGTCGTTGCACCGATCAGTGTGTAGCTGCCGTTGAAAAGCATCGGGTCGGACAGTTGTTCACTGACGATGTGGGAGAGGGAGATACGTACCTGATTGGACTGAAAGACGACAGTCCCCTTCAGCTTTGTATTGCCGCCCCAGGGCTCACCGCGCTCCCCCTGGTATTGGACTTTCACTAGGCGGCCATCAATTGTGCCGGCGAGAGATGGGAGCAGTACCTTAGCCGTGATCTTGGATCTTCCACTGAAGATGAGGCCAATTGGATCGTGGGCCATATCCGGAAAATACCCCTCGATCGTCATCTCGCACCCTGGGGGCGCAGCCTGAACGGTTGCTATGGTTGCAATGGTTGGCGAACGCAATGCACCGCAACCGGTAAGAACGAGCATTGAGAGCGAAATTGCCAATCGCATAGACGCCTGACGAATACCCCCCGCCGGACGCATTGGCAAGAGGGTGGAGAGACGGGGCAGCACAAACGGCTTCTGTGTTGACGCCCAACCTGTTATCAGAAGACCGCGCAATGACAACCGGTGCTGCGTCATGCGGCACGGTCATTCGATGGCAAGTACTTGTCGAGCATGACGTTTTCCCTTGTTCTCTGCGTTTTCATCAAGCCAAAAACTGCGCCCTACTGCAAGTGCGCACTGGCGCCTTCTGAGGGGCTGGGCGCCTTGTGAGTTCAAGAGCATCATGCCAGTGACCAGTACCCTGGAAGACTTGTATTGACCCAGCACCTTTGCGCTGGTCAGGCCGCCCGGGCCTCAGGGCCGCGGTTTGCCCACCAAGACAAAGGGCCGGCAGTCCAAGACTGCCGGCCCTTTTTTGGGGTCGTTGCGGCCCTAAGGCCGCTTCGCCTTACATGCGAACCATGGTCGCCTTCAGGGCTTCGCTCAGCGCGCTCAGGCTTTCGGCCACATGGGCGCGGGTCTCCACCGAGCCACCCTTGGCTGCCGCCGCTTGCAGGTCGGCCTGCAACAGGCGGGCGTTCCAGCGCAGCATCGCCAGGGCGTCGGCCGGCATGGCCAGGCCGGACACCGCGCCACCACGGGTCAGCGTGCCGATCAGGCCGCGCAGGTACTCGCGCTGCAGGGCCCGGCGGGTGCGGTCGATTTCAGCGCCCGTCTTGAGCTCGCTCCAGATCGCGCCCTGAACGCTGCCGTAGACCTCGGCCAGGCTGATCGCGCCCTTGCGGTCCTTCTCCGACAGGTAGCCGGGCAGGTCCAGCAGACGCTTGGCCGTGGGGATGCTCATCAGTCGGCTCAGCGCACTCATCTGCAGGCGCAGCACGGCGCCCCCGATGTCCGCCGGAACGCCACGATCCCACTCGTTGTAGTCCAGTTGCAGGTTGCTCAGGAACTCCGGACGGAACTTGAAGCTGTCGCTGCTGAACAGGCCAGCCGTCAGCGTCTTCAGGGCTTCGCGCTGCTTGGCCGGGGCGATGGGCGTGAACGCCGACTTGCCGTTGGTGCCCGGCGCCTCACGCGAGGCGCTCATGCCGCCCACGTACTTGGCCGCCGATTCGGCACCGCGACCCAGTTGCTGGAAGCCCGCCATCAACGAGCGGCGCGCGCGGGTGGGGTCATCGCCCGGCTTGTAGCCGCGCGTCTGCACCCGCTCCCACAGCTCCTTGCTGAGTTGCAAGCGCTTCTGGAAGTAGCCCAGCGGGTCGTCGCCCAGGTCAAAACGGTTGGCCAGCGGGTCCATGCCGTCATAAGGGCCGCCCACGCCTGCGTCCATGTCATCGGCGTAGATCAGCTGCGGCTCGGTCGAGCGGCTGGCGATCTTGTCCAGCTCTTGCTTTTCCGTCGCCGGATCGAGCGGCTTGTAGGCGTACTCGATGGCCCAGTAGTCATAGGCGCCCAGCTGGGTGTTGGTCAGCGCCGTCGGCTTCTCGCCCTTGAGCGGGATGTTGTAGGCGTTGTAGTCCATCACCGAGGCCGACAGGCCATTGGCTTCGACAAAGGCTTTGTCCTTCAGCTGAGCCTGGGTCACCACGGTCGAGGCCTTGAAGTTGTGCTTCAGACCCAGGGTGTGGCCCACCTCGTGCATGATGACGTCTTTGATGACGGCGTTCACGAAGGCTTCGGCTTCCGGGCTGTCGGGGGCGATGTCCCCACGCGCCTCGAGCAGGTCCATCGCGAAGTTCATCTCCGAGGCGGCTTGCTCGGTGTAGTTGCAGTAGGCCGCGTGCTGGTGCTTGGACCCCAGGCGCGGCAGCGCCGCAGGGCTGTGGTCGTGGTCGCCATGGCTGGCGTGGCCGCTCACATCCTCGGCCAGGAAGCGGCGCGAGCCGCGGGCGAACACGTCGCTCATGCCGATGTCTGCATCCAAAATTTCACCGGTGCGCGGGTCCACGTGGCTCGGGCCGATGGCAAAGCCCACGTCCGCGCCGACGAACCAGCGGATGGACGCGTGGTTGGCGTCCATGTTGTCCCAGTCAGCGTCATCCGGCTGCTGTTTGACCACGACGGCATTCTTGAAGCCGATCTTCTCGAAGGCCTTGTTCCACTCCAGGATGCCGGCCTTGACGGCCTCGCGGTAGCGGGCAGGGATGTTCTTGTCCAGCCAGTACACGATGGGCTGCTTGGGCTCCGACACCGCCGCAGCGGCGTCAGCCTTTTCCAGACGCCAGCGGTTCAGCATGTGAACGCGGTTGTTCGGCTTGATGTCCGAATCCATGTCCGTGTAGCTGGTCATGAAATGACCCAGGCGCGGGTCGATGTGACGCACGGCGGCTTGCTGCTCGGGCAGCGCGCGCAGGTTGATCACATAGTCCACAAACAGGCTGCGGGGGTCCGGCAGGGTTTGCGGGGGCGGGGGCATCGGCACCGGCATGGGCATCAGCGGCGGAGCCGGGATGCGCGGCGTGGCGAAGTGCATGCGGCCCGTGAAGGTCGAGAGCTGGGCATCCGCGCGCGTAGCCACGAAGCTGGAGTTGGCCCGGTCCAGCCCGTAGGGCATGCGGTAGGCCATCTCCAAGCGGGTGGAGTACATCGGGAAGTCGGACAGCAGGAAGCTGGCGTCCACCAGGAAGCTCTTGCGCTCCGGATGGTCGGCGCTGGCCACGGCCGTGTTGGCCAGCAAGCTGGGCGAGAAGGCCTGGGCCACCGAGGCCTTGCCCTCCGCCTTGGCGCGGAACATGTCGTTCAGGGCGACCAGCTGCAGGTTGCGGCCGACCAGGCGGAACTCCACCATCACGTCAAAGCCCATTTGGCTGGCGTACAGACCACGCTCACCCACGGCATTGGCGATATTGACCGTGAACAAGAAGGGCTTGTTCAGCATCGACCGCGGAACTTCAAGCCAGGTCTTCTCGTCTTTTTTCCAGATCGAGAACACACCGTCTTGGCTCTTGGCGTCTTTGCTGACGTCGGCGAAGGGCTTGAGCGCTGTGGCGTCCGCAGCGGCGCGGGCCGCCGCCATGGCAGCGGCTTGGGCGGGGCTGGGGGCTGCAGCGGGGGCTGCGCCGTTGGCCGGCGGGGTTTGGGCTTGGGCGCCGGTCGCAGCCATCAAGGCCAGGCTCACCGCCGACAAGGCCCACAGCGAGGCCACTTTCTTGGTCGATTTCATCAAGGGATTCCTTCTTAAACCCAAACTGCCCGCAGCAAGCGGGCCAAAAGGGCGCCACTGTTCCAGCCACGCCCCTCAGCGTCAAGGCGATCAACCCGGGGTGCGGATCGTCACAGGGGCGGCAGCCTAACGCCCAACTGCCTACACTGCGGTTCGTCATGCCCCGCCCCGCCCCCCTCACCCACCTGCTCTACCTGCACGGTTTTCGCTCCAGCCCCCAGTCGGTGAAAGCGCAGCAAATGGCCGTATGGGCTTCCCAGCAGCCGGATTTGACGTGGGTCTGCCCCCAATTGCCCCCCTCCCCCCAGGCGGCGATGGCGCTGATCGGCGATCTCGTGCGGGACTGGCCGGAGGACGGCGTGGCCGTGGTGGGCAGTTCGCTGGGTGGGTTTTATGCCGCCGCCCTCGGCAATCGGCGCCCCCACTGGCGCGTCGCGTTGCTCAACCCTGCGGTAGACCCGGCGCGCGATTTGGCCGCGTACATCGGCGAGCAGCACTACTGGCACCGCCCCGACGAAGCCTTTTACTTTCAGCCGGAGTTCGTTCAGGAACTCCAGGCCCTGCAAGCCGACATACTCACCCACCCCGCCCGCTGGTTTGCCCTGATCGCCAAGGGAGACGAGTTGCTGGATTGGCGAGAGATGATGGGCCGCTATGGCATTGGCCGCACCCTGCTTCTCGCGCACTCGGACCACGCCCTGTCCGACTTCGAGCGCTGGCAGGCCGAATTGATTCGTTTTTTGACCCAACCCTGACCCGTTCCTCATGAATCCCCGTTTTACTGACCGCGTTGTATTGATTTCGGGTGCCGCCCAAGGCATTGGCGCCGCCACGGCACTGTGCTTTGCTGCGGAAGGGGCCCGTTTGGCGCTGCTGGACATGAACGCCAGTGCCCTGGAGGGCGTGGCTGCCCAATGCCAAGCATTGGGGGCCCAAACCCTGCAGCACGCGGGCAGCGTGGCCGACCGGTCGGTGTGGGACGGCGCGGTCGCGGCCCTCTTGGCGCGCTGGGGTCGCTTGGACGTGCTCATCAACAACGCCGGCATCACCCGCGACGCTCGCTTTGAAAAAATGAGCGTGGACCAATTCGACGCCGTCATCGACATCAACTTGCGCGGCGTGTTTCATGGCGCGCAAGCGGTGACGCCCGCCATGGTGGCCGCCCAGCAAGGGGTCATCATCAACACCAGCTCGGTGGTGGGGCTGCACGGCAATTTCGGGCAAACCAATTACGCCGCCGCGAAGGCGGGCGTCATAGGCATGACCAAAACCTGGGCCAGGGAGCTGGGGCCCAAGGGCATCCGCGTCAATGCGGTGGCACCGGGCTTTATTGAAACGCCCATGACCGCCGCCATCCCCGACAAAGTCAGTGAAATGCTGGTGGAGCAGATCCCGCTAGGGCGCTTCGGGCGGGCCGAGGACATTGCCAATGCCTACGCGTTCTTGGCCAGCGATGCCGCCGCTTATGTCACCGGCACGGTCCTCGAAGTGACCGGCGGGATGATGCTCTAAGCCGCGGCCCCCATTCAAATCGACACCGAGCCCGCGGGTCCCGTGGGCTCGTCGGGATCCGAAGCATTGCTGAGCCAGGTGTCGGGCTGATTCAGGAGCGCCTGAAAAGCTTGCACGAACTGGCCCACGTGCAAGCCGTCAACCAGCGCGTGGTGAACCTCGACGTTCATCGCCATCTCGACCCGGCCGCCGTGCGCGCAAAACTGTCCAAACGCAATTCGGGGCGTGGCATCGTCCACCGCCGCTGTGTGAGCGTGTTGGAAGTGGGTGAAATCCAGCCAGGGCAATGTGGTGGTGTACACACAGCCCCCATGAGGCCGACCGATGCCCCAGTCAGTGCCCGGCGTTCGGGCCTGATCCATGGCCGCCCGGGCCGAGGGAATAAACGACGGCAGCTGGCGGGCATACGGCAAGTAGGCGACAGCAAAACTGCCGTCTTCACGCGCCAGCGTGATCGAGGCATCCACCTGCGTCCATTCAACGGCCCCACCGTCGTTGCTCAGGCGCTGCCGCAGCGCAGGCACCGCATCCAGTGCGCGCAGCAGGGCGTGGTGGTAGGCCAGCAAAGGGCTGAGCGCGGCCATCTGGGGCTTCATCGCGCTCACCGCCTGCAGTAGCGCGCCAACCTCCAGCCTGGTGGTCAATCCCCAGCGCGGTTGCCGGGCATGACGATAGAACGCATAGGCCTGGGCCCGAGGCCCCTGCAGGAGGTCGATGGAACGAACGACAGGGGCCTTGCTCATTGGGGCTGTCCCCCTTCAGCTCGCACCAACGGATGCGCTTTTCCCATCTGCCACAAGAAGAAACTCCAGACATCGGCTTGCTCGTCCAGCTGCGAACTGATGGACGAGCCCATGCCGTGACCCGCTTCGTAGTCCACGCGCAACCAAACAGGCTTGGCTCCAGGGCGACCCTGTGTCGCCGCTTGTAACCGAGCCGCGAATTTGGCCGGCATCCAGGCATCTACGCGCGGATCATTGGCGCCGGTGGTGACGATAACCGCAGGGTAGGCCCGGCCGTCCTTCACGTTGTGGTAGGGGCTCAAGGCAAGCATGGCTTTGAAGTGCAGAGGGTTTTTGACGGTGCCAAATTCCGCCACGTTGGGGGCCCCGTTCTGGGTGAGCTCCATGCGCAACATGTCACTCACCCCAACGGCCGCCTGGGCTGCAGCGAAGAGCTGGGGCGCTTGGTTGATGGCGCCGCCAATGGTGATGCCCCCCGCCGATCCACCGGTTCCCGCCAACCACTGCGGACGGGTCAAGCCGCGATCAATCAAGTACTGGGCGCAAGCGATGAAGTCGCTCACTGTGTTCTGCTTGTTCAGGATGTGAGCGCCCGCATGCCACGCCTCGCCCAACTCGCCACCGCCGCGCACATGGCAGATGGCAAAGCGGCCGCCCCGCTCCAGCCAACCCAAGCGCGCCGGGCGGAATCTGGGCTCCTGGGTAATGCCATAGGCTCCGTAGCCGGTCAGGATGGTGGGCAAGGCCCCTTGGGCCCCGCGCGGGAACAAGAGGGACAGCGGCACCTGCACACCATCGTGGCTGGTGACCATCACCCGTTCCGCCTGGAATCCGGCGGTGGCAATCGAACTGGGCGGCTGGAGATCAACGGGGCGTGTCACCGTGTCCTGCCCCACCACCACTGTCTGCGGCGCCTGCGTCCAGCCCTCCAGCCGAACCAACCACTCGCCCCCGGGGAGGGGCAGGGTTTCGCGCACCGTGCCATCAAACGGCAGCGGCAGTTGCTGCGTGCCCCCCGCCTGGAGCAACACCCGAGTCAGCCGACTCACCCCCGCGTCCAAGCTCCGTACCAGCAGCTCGCCCTCCCCGCGGGCCATCTCCATCAAGATCTGGTCGCTGGGCGCCAAGATCACCTGATCCCGACCACCCGAAATCGGGCGCGCCACCACGCTGCGATGGGGATGCGTCTTTTGGCTCAGGAGTAGCAGTCGATGCCCCTCCAGGGTCGCGGCGCCCACCCGGTCTTTGGGCGTGACCACGGTACGCCACGGAGCACGATCACCGCGCCGGAGTACGTCCGTCAGCGGTGCCACAAAGTAACTCTTGTCCCTCGCATCGCCGTGCAACACCTCGGCCACCGCCCACGGCGAGCCCTTGCTCACCTTGACATAGGGTAGGTCCGAAACGGCAAAACGGCGCCCGGGCATGCCCCAGCCAAAAACCCGGCGCGGCGCGCCGCCTTCCACCGACTGAAAGTACACCGCACTTTTGTTGTAGCGCTCGTCAGCCGGATGCTGGTTAAAAAAGAACCCCTTGCCATTCGGCAACCACGCAATGCCATCCTCATTCAAACCGGTGTGCGTCAACCGCAACGGCGCCAACGCGCCACGGGCCACATCCAGCAAAACCAAGGTGCTGTTTTCACTGCCGCCACTGGAAAGTCCCAGCGCAACCGTCGCACCGTCGGGCGACGGACTGAACCAATCAATGGCGTGTTGGCCCGGCCATCCTGGCACCGCCAGCGGGTCCAGCAACTGCCGCTCGGGGCCCGAGACCCCTTCTCGCCACCACAGGCGGCGCTGATTCTGGCCAGGCTCGCGTTTCAAATAGACCAAACCCGTGCCCGCTCGCCGGTAGTGACTGGTCGTCACCCCCGCATCAGCCAGTTGGCCCAGGCGGGCGCGCAAGGCATCCCGTCCCGGCAATGCCTTGAGTTGGTCTGCCGTGAAATCGGCCTGGGATCGCAGCCACTGCTGAAACGCTGGAGATTGCATGTCCTCCATCCAGCGGTAGGGGTCCGTCACCGTCACCCCGTGGTAACGATCCTGCACCGGATTTTGGGGGGTATCCGGGGGGCTTGGCGTCGCCTGGACGCCCTGAAACCCCGCTACTCCCCACAGCACCGCCCCCCAAACAGCCTTCCGCATGACGCAACCTTTCCAAAATCAGGTTCAGTTTAGGCAGTTCGTCTTGATGGCCGTCAACACCTGTGAACGCCAGCATTCCTACAGTGCCGGATTCCCCCATCCCCACCCCACTCCAACTGGAATCCCGATGTCGACGATCACCCTATTCAAACAAGGCAAGCACCAGTGCCTGATGTTTTCCGAGCTGAGCGGAAGCGAAGGGGTGCAGTCGAACCAGTTTCT
Source organism: Inhella gelatinilytica (assembly GCF_016093295.1). GTDB lineage: Bacteria > Pseudomonadota > Gammaproteobacteria > Burkholderiales > Burkholderiaceae_C > Inhella > Inhella gelatinilytica. Next base: position 134,833 of record NZ_JAEDAL010000004.1, read on the forward strand.
GCTGGTCAACGGAGAGACCGGGGCCATCCTGGACCCAGGGGGAAACCTGGCCTACAACGATCTTTTCTTGGGCATGGGCCGGCACTTTCCGCCCCACAAACTGGCGGCCATTCTGGCCTCGCACGCGGACCCGGACATCATTGCCTCGCTGGACCGGTGGATGACGTCGACCGGAGCGACGGTCTACATCTCCCGCCTTTGGGAGCGGTTCGCCCCCCACTTCTGCAAACCCGGCAAGACGGCAGGCCGCATTCAGGGGCTCGGAGATGAGGGCGCCCGGCTGGTTTTGGGTGACGGCGCTGACGCGTTTGAAGTGTGGGCCTTGCCGGCCCACTTTCTCCACGCCGAGGGGAATTTCCAGTTTTACGACCCGGTCAGCAAGATCCTGTTTTCGGGTGATCTGGCGGCGTCGCTTGGGGCGGACTTGAGTCCGTCCGAATTCATCTCCGATCTCGGACCGCACCTGAAGTACATGGAAGGGTTCCATCGCCGCTACATGGTGTCGGGCAAGATTCTTCGCCTGTGGGCGGACATGGTTCGACCGCTGGAGATCGACATGATCGTGCCGCAGCACGGCGCGCCGCTGCGCGGTCCCGCCGTCCGCCAGTTCATCGACTGGGTCTCGGATCTGGCCTGCGGCATTGATCTCATGGGCGGCGCCCAGTATCAAATTCCGCGCTGATCGCGCTGCAGGGCAGCCAGCCGGGGGCGGGGCGTCGGCCACAATCCCGCCCTATGTTTGTGATGTTTGATGACAGCGGCAAGGCTCAGGCCGGCCGCATCCTTTCCGAAGCCGAAAGCTCACTGCAAGTGGAGCTGGACTCGGGCAAGCGCGTGAAGATCAAGGGGGCGCAGGCCCTGCTGCAGTTTGAAAAGCCCTTACCCGGGGAGCTGCTGTCGACTGCCCAAAGCTTGGCGGCTGAGATGGACTTGGACCTCGCCTGGGAATTCGCCCCCGACGGTGAGTTTGGCTTTGCGGACCTGGCGGCCGATTATTTTTCTGACAAGCCCAGCGTGACCGAGCGGGCTGCGGCCTGGCTGGCGCTCACCGGAGCGCCCCATTACTTCCGGCGGGCGGGCAAAGGCGGAAACTTCAAGAAAGCGCCGCAGGAGCAGGTGCAGGCGGCGCTGCTGGCCATTGAACGCAAGAAGCAGCAACAAGCCCAGATCGAAGCGTGGGCCAGCGAGTTGGCCGAGGGCCGCTGCCCTGACGCCATCACCGCGCAGATCTACAAGCTGCTGTTTAAACCCGACAAGAATGGTCCCGAGTACAAGGCCTTGGTTCAGGCTGCCTTGCTGACCAAAAAGGCTCCGCTGGACCTGCTAACCGCCGCTGGCGCCATCGGCAGCCCGTACCAGTTCCACTGGCAACGCTTTTTGTTCGAACAGTTTCCCAAGGGGACCGGCTTCCCCGCGCTGGAAGCCCCGGCCATTGGGGCGTTGCCCCGCGCCACCGTGGCGGCGTTCTCAATCGATGACAGCAGCACGACGGAAATCGACGATGCACTCTCGGTTCAGGGCTTGGGCAGTGGCACGGTCACGTTTGGCATTCACATTGCCGCGCCCGCCCTGGCGATTCAACCCGAAGGGGCGCTGGATCAGATCGCGCGCAACCGGCTCTCCACCGTTTACATGCCGGGCTGGAAGGTCACCATGCTGCCCGATGAGGTGGTCCAGACCTACACCTTGACCGAAGGCCGCGACTGCCCAGCCCTCAGCCTGTATTGCCAGTTCAACGAGTCCACACTCGAACTCATCGGCAGTGAGACCCGCATCGAAGCCGTTCCCATCGCAGCCAATCTGCGGCACGACAAGCTCGATGGTGTGATTACGGAGGCCTCGCTTGCGGGTGAAGCGCCCGCCGACTATGCGTTTGCCGCCGAGCTCGCCTTTGCCCACCGGCTGGCACGGCACCTCAAGCTGGGCCGCGAACAGGTGCGTGGCAAGCCGGAAAGCTTCAACCGCCCGGACTACAGCTTCAAGCTGGAAGGCGAACGCCTTGAGCCCCCACGGGGGGATGAAACGGTTTGGATCGGGCAGCGAGCGCGGGGCACGGCGCTGGACCTGATCGTGGCCGAAGCCATGATTTTGGCCAACAGTCGGTGGGGGGCCTGGCTCGCCGAAATGGGCCTGCCGGGGCTGTACCGCAGTCAAGCGGGTTTGGCGCCGGGCATCAAAGTGCGCATGGGCATCAAACCCCTCCCGCATGCGGGCATGGGGGTCGCGTGCTACGCCTGGTGCACCTCCCCCCTGCGCCGCTATGTCGACCTGGTGAACCAGTGGCAATTGATTGCCGCCGTGCGACATGGCCAGACGGCCCCCCTGGTGGCGCCCTTCAAACCCAAGGACGCCAACCTCTTCGCCATCCTCTCCAGCTTCGATGCTGCGTACAGCGCATACAACGGTTTCCAAACCCAGATCGAACGCTATTGGACCCTGGTGTACCTTCAGCAGCAGGGCCTCCTTGAACTCACCGCCAGCGTTATGCGCGACGGGTTGGTGCGCGCCGACACCCTGCCCTTGGTCTTCAAGGCCCTGGGTTGCGAAACTTTGGAGCGCGGCAGCGCCGTGCGGGTGCGGATCACGGGCATCGACTTGCTCACGCTGGAGTTGCACGCCAGTCTGACTGAACGATTGACTGCTTCGGCGGCGGAAGGCGACGAGTCCGATACCGATGACGAGGAGGAGAGCCTACAAAATGCCACCTCACTGACCATTGCTGTGGATCTCAGTGACGCGGAAGCGCCTCCTCCTCCATGAATTTGGCCCTCACCCCTGAACCCAAGCCGCTGCAACTGGCCTTGGCCCTGTCGGGCCTGTTGCACTTAGCGGTCTTGTTCGTTCAGGTGGCCACACCCGATAGCGCCTTGCGGCGTTGGACGCAGGAGAGGCTGGAGGTGGTGCTGGTAAACACCCGGGGTGAAAAAAAACCCGAAACACCCAGAGCGCTGGCGCAGGCCTCGCTGGACGGCGGCGGCGACGCGGCCCCGAGCGCACGCCCCCAATCCCCGTTGCCCCCTGCTGCCGACATGGAGTGGGGGGATGCGATTGACCCCACGCAAAGCAAACGGGTTCAAGTACTGCAACAGCAGCAGCGCCAGCTGCTCACCCAGGCGCGCCGTGAATTGGCCAAACTGCCGCCACCCGACCCCGAGCGCGAGGCCGCCACCGCGGAAGGACGGGCCCAGGCGGAGCGCCGGCGCCAATTGCTCGCCCTGATGGCCGAAATCGAGCGTCGGGTCAACCAAGATGCTGCGGGTCCGCGCCAGCGCTTTGTGAGCCCGGCCACTCAAGAAGTGGCCTACGCGAAGTACTACGACGCGATGCGCCGCCGCATCGAAGCCCGGGGCACGGCAGACTTTCCGACCTCGCAGGGAAAGCGGCTGTACGGTGAGCTCACCATGACCCTTTCCGTGGCGGCAGACGGTCGACTCCAAGCCACCGAAATCGTCCAGAGTTCGGGCATTGCACAACTGGATCGCCGCGCCGTGGCCATCGTGCGAGCGTCGGGGCCCTTTGGTCCGTTTACCCGGGAAATGCGCCAGGAAGCTGAGGTGTTGGTTCTGAGTGCCCGTTTTCAGTTCGACCGCGACAAAGGCCTTCAAACGGCCGTTGAGCTGCCCCAGCCTTGAACCATGGATCACCCGAATTACGCCGTCATCGGTCACCCGATTGCCCACAGTCGGTCGCCTCACATTCACACCCGGTTCGCCGCCCTCACCGGGATCACCCTGAACTATGAGGCCATCGAGGCCCCGGTGGGTGCCTTCGCCGCAACCTTGCGGACTTTGCGGCTGCAGGGCTTGAAGGGATGCAATGTCACGTTGCCGTTCAAGCCTGAGGCGCTGAGCCTGGCGGAACTTTCGAGCGACCGGGCCCAGCGCGCTGGCGCCGCCAACACCCTGGGCTGGTCGGACCAAGGCCGCCTTTGGGCGGACAACACCGACGGGGCGGGCCTGTGCCGTGATTTGACGGAACGCGCCGGCTTCCCCGTCGCGGGTCGGCGCTTGTTGATCTTGGGGGCGGGCGGCGCGGTGGCCGGATGTTTGGCCCCGCTGCTGGCGCTTCGCCCCGCGCACGTGACCCTTTGCAACCGCAGCCCCGAGAAACTGCGCCCCCTGCTCGACCGTCACCAGGATCTGGGCGTTCCCCTGGCCGTGCTGCCCTGGGGGGAGTGCCCCGTTCACGGGTTCGATGGGGTGCTGAACGGCACCAGCGCGGCCTTGGGCGGGAGCGCCTTCAGCCTGCCGCAGGGTCTGTGGGCAAAGGGCGCCTGGGCGCTGGACATGGTCTACGGCCCGGCCGCCGCCGCCTTCTTGCAAGCGGCCCGGGACCAAGGTGCCAGCACCCGAGACGGCCTGGGCATGCTCGTCGAGCAGGCCGCCTTGTCTTTTGAGCGCTGGCATGGCGTGCGACCGGACACGAATCCCGTGTTCAATGAATTGCGTCAAATCGTGCCCGAAGCATGAAAAAAGTGCTGCGTCTGCTGCTGCTGGCCACCTTGCTCGTCGTGAGCCTTCAGCTCTATTTCGCGGGTCGCATCGGCCTGATGGCACTGGTGGACCTTGAGTCCACCACGTTCCAGCGCAGTGAGGCGATGCGCCTCTTGCGCACGCAGGGGCAAGTCCCTTGGCGCCAAGAGTGGCAACCGCTGCCGCGCCTTTCGCCCCAACTGGCTCGGGCGGTCATCGCCAGCGAAGACGCGGGGTTCGCTGAGCACGGCGGTATCGACTGGGATGCGGTGGAAAAAGCCTGGGAACGCAACGAAAAAGCCGAAGCCAGAGCCGCCAAGCGATCCGTGACCCAACCGGCCAAGGTGGTGGGCGGTTCGACCCTGACCCAGCAACTGGCAAAAAATCTCTTCCTGAGTGGCGAACGCCACATGGCGCGCAAGGCACAAGAAGCCCTGTTGACCTTGGGGCTGGAGCTTTTTCTCAGTAAAGAACGGATCCTGGAGCTCTATCTGAACCACGTGGAATGGGGGGAAGGTGTCTTTGGCGCCGAAGCAGCCGCGCGACACTATTTCCGCATTCCGGCGTCGCAGTTGAGCGCGCCCCAGGCCGCCCGACTGGCGGTCATGCTCCCCGCACCCAAGCGCTTTGAAAAACGTCCGACCTCGCCCTATCTCCTCGGACGCAGCGCGACCATTCAAGCCCGCATGCCAGCGGTCGAACTGCCATGAAAGTCATCCTTTTTGCGCTGGAGGATCGCTTGGCCCAGGGTCTCGACTTCGACGCCCTGCTGCACCCGGACTTTTTCGAGTTTGGGCGGAGCGGCCGTCGCTGGAGCCGAACCGAGGTGATGGCTGAGCTGCGAGGCACGGGGACCGCGGCCCAGCGCGCGGACGAGCAGGCCGTCGAGCTCGCCACCAACTGCTGGCAAACGAGTTGGCGCGCCCTGGGCAGCCACCCGGCCTGGCGCAGTTCGATCTGGCTGCACGGCCCAGACGGCTGGCAAATGCGGTTTCACCAAGCCACCCCGCTTCCATGACACTCGACCTTGAAATCGCCCAGACTGCTGCGCGTTTGATTGCGGACGACGGGCTCTCCTGGGGGGCGGCCAAGAAACGGGCCCTCAAAGACCTGGACCTCCCCCCTCGCACGGCCCTGCCCAGCAACGAGTGTGTTGAAGAGGCCCTGCGGGAACACCTCAGCCTGTTTCAGGCGGACACGCAGCCCGCCGAATTGCGCGCACTCAGGGATTTGGCACTCCAGTGGATGGATCGGCTGGCCGAATTCGATCCGCTGGTGGTTGGGGCCGTTTGGCGAGGCACGGCCAACCATTGGTCAGACATTCACCTCGAACTGTTTGCAGATGACGCGAAAGCACCTGAAATTGGCTTGCTCAATGCCGGAGAGCGGCCGGAAGCTGGCCCCAGTCAGCGGGATGGCCGCGGCCGCGACTTGCACACGCTGATCGTCTGGGCTCGCCCACCCCGCGGCTTCGCACACCCGGTGGCCGTGCACCTGGCGGTTTTGGATCCGATCGATCGGCGGGGGGCCCTGCTGCCGGATGGACAAGGCCGAACGTGGCGCGGGGACCGTGAAGGCTTGCGACGGCTGCTGGAATCGCAGTAACTCAGCGCAATCAAACAACTTATCGCTCCATCTGCCGCGAACATGCCGCCTTTGTCAAACAGCTGATTCAACACGGCGAGCCCGGCCACCCCATCGGTGTCGGTGCGCCAGGCGGTGCGGTCTAGCAGGTTGCGAAACAAAGGGATTTCCCGGGCTTCCTCGCCCTTCTGACCGGCATTTGGTTCGGATTTGTAACGAAAAGGCGTAAAGTCCGGGGTTTTGGACTTTTAGGCGAGGCTCTCTAGTGGGCATTTTGGTCGTGCACGGCCCCAACCTGAATTTGCTGGGGACGCGAGAGCCCGAGGTCTATGGCCGCCAAACGTTGGCAGACATTGACGAGCGGCTGGCGCGCCTCGCTCAGCAAGCGGGTGTGGCGCTGAGTAGTTTCCAAAGTAACCACGAAGGGGCGCTGGTGGACCGCATTCAAGCTGCGGGCCACGACGGCACGCGGTTCATTGTGATCAACCCTGCCGCCTACACCCACACCAGCGTCGCCCTGCGCGATGCGCTGGCCGGTGTCGCCCTGCCTTTTATTGAAGTCCATTTGTCCAACATTCACCGACGCGAGCCCTTCCGCCACCACAGCTACTTGAGCGATCAAGCCGTGGGGGTCATCTGTGGCTTGGGGGCACAAGGCTATGAATTGGCCTTGCAGGCAGCCCTCGTCCGTCTCGCGCCAGCGGCTTGACGCTCGGTACATAACAAGGAATCCCCATGGATCTGCGCAAACTCAAGACCCTGATCGACCTCGTTTCGGAATCGAACGTGTCGGAACTCGAAATCACCGAGGCCGATGGCAAGGTTCGCATCGTGAAGAGTGCGCCCGCGGCTGCCGCGGTGGTTCAGACCATGGCCATGGCCCCCATGCCCATGGCTGCGCCGATGCCCATGCCAGCCGCCGCCGTGCCTGCCGCAGCCCCAGTTGCTGAAGCGGCCCCCACCGGGCACATTGTGAAATCGCCCATGGTCGGCACCTTCTACCGCGCCTCGAGCCCGAACGCCAAAGCGTTTGTGGAGATCGGCCAGCAGGTCAAAGCCGGTGAGGCCCTGTGCATCATCGAGGCGATGAAGATCATGAACGAGATCGAGGCCGACGCCACGGGCACCGTCACCAAGATCTACTGCGACAACGGTCAACCCGTGGAGTTCGGCCAGCCGCTGTTCATCATCGAGTAAGGCGGTCGCTGTGTTCAAAAAGATTCTGATCGCCAACCGAGGCGAGATTGCCCTGCGCATCCAGCGAGCGTGCCGTGAACTGGGCATCCAGTCGGTCGTCGTCTATTCCGAGGCCGACCGCGAAGCCAAGTACGTCAAGCTGGCGGACGAGGCGGTCTGCATCGGCCCGGCCCCGTCGGCGCAAAGCTACCTCAGCATGCCGGCCATCATCGCCACCGCGGAGGTGACCGATGCCGAAGCCATTCACCCGGGCTACGGCTTTCTGAGCGAAAACGCCGACTTTGCCGAGCGGGTGGAAACCAGCGGCTTTGTGTTCATTGGGCCCACGCCCGCGGCCATCCGCACCATGGGCGACAAGGTCAGCGCCAAGCAGGCCATGATCAAAGCTGGCGTGCCCTGCGTGCCAGGGTCCGAAGGGGCCCTGCCCGAAGACCCCAAGGAAATCGTGCGCATCGCGCGTGAGGTCGGCTATCCGGTCATCATCAAAGCTGCGGGCGGCGGTGGCGGCCGGGGCATGCGCGTCGTCCACACGGAGGCTGCGCTGCTGCACGCCGTGCAAACCACGCGTTCGGAAGCGGGCGCGGCCTTCGGCAATCCGGCCGTCTACATGGAGAAGTTCCTCGAGAACCCGCGCCATGTGGAAATTCAGATCCTGGCCGACCAGCACAAGAACGCCGTCTGGCTGGGCGAGCGCGACTGCTCGATGCAGCGCCGCCACCAGAAGATCATCGAAGAGGCGCCGGCTCCCGGCATCCCGCGCCGCCTGATCGAAAAGGTGGGCGATCGCTGCGCGGCCGCCTGCAAGAAGATCGGCTACCGCGGCGCGGGCACCTTTGAGTTCCTGTACGAAAACGGCGAGTTCTATTTCATCGAAATGAACACCCGCGTGCAGGTCGAGCATCCGGTCACCGAAATGGTCACGGGGATCGACATCGTCAAGCAGCAGATCCTGATCGCGGCGGGCGAGAAGCTGCCGTTCAGCCAACGCCAAATCGAGATGCGCGGCCACGCCATCGAGTGCCGTATCAACGCCGAGGATCCGGTCAAGTTCGTGCCGTCGCCGGGCCGCATCACCATGTGGCACCCCCCCGGCGGCCCGGGCGTGCGCGTTGACTCGCATGCCTACACCAATTACTTTGTGCCGCCGAACTACGACTCGATGATTGGCAAGATCATCGTGCACGGCGACACCCGCGAGCAGGCCCTGGCGCGCATGCGCACGGCCCTGGCGGAAACCGTGGTGGAAGGCATTCAGACCAACATCCCCTTGCATCGCGAATTGATGGTGGACGCGAAATTTGTCGAGGGCGGCACCAGCATCCACTATCTCGAACACTGGATGCAGCAGCACAAGCGATGAGCACCCTTTTCGAGCTTGCGCTGATCTGCCCTCAGGAGCAGGTCGAGACCGTCAGCGATGCCCTGATGGAACTTGGAGGGCTGTCGGTCACCGTGGAAGACGCGGATGCCGATAGCCCTGACGAGCAAGCCCTGTTTGGCGAGCCTGGCATGCCGGCCCCTCGCGCCGGATGGCAGCGCAGCATCGTCAAGACCTTGTTTGAGCAGGAAGCAGCGGCCACCGAAACGCTCACCACGTTACTGGCGCAGCCGTTCGCCCAAGACGTCCACGTTCAAGGCCTTGTGCCGGTGGATGAACAAGATTGGGTTCGGCTCACCCAGTCGCAGTTCGCCCCGGTTCCCATCACGGACAGTTTTTGGATTGTTCCCAGTTGGCATGAGGCTCCAGCGCAAGCCCGTACGGTCATGCGATTGGATCCAGGGCTTGCGTTCGGTACGGGCACCCACCCCACCACACGCATGTGCCTGCGATGGCTGGCACGGCAGGGCGACCTCGCGGGCCGCCGGGTCTTGGACTACGGGTGCGGATCGGGCATTTTGGCCATCGCGGCGGGCCTCTTGGGAGCGCGCGACCTGACCGGAGTGGACATCGATCCTGCTGCGGTCACGGCCACCGACTACAACGCCCAGACCAATGGAGTCGTCGTTCGCGTGGGTCTACCCGAGTTGGCCGTGGGCGCCTACGACATGGTGCTGGCCAACATCTTGGCGACGCCGCTGAAACTGCTCGCGCCCTTGCTGTGCGCCCATCTCAAACCCGGCGCTCCGTTGATCTTGGCCGGCCTGTTGGAGCGTCAAGTTCAGGAGCTCCAGGCCACCTATGCGCCATGGGTTGAATTGCACGTGGCGGATCAAGAGGAAGGCTGGGTGTTATTGGCGGGGGTGCGATGACCTGGGCGACGCGCTGCCCCACGTGTGCCACGGTTTTCCGCGTGGCCGCTGACCAGTTGCGCGTCAGTGAAGGGTTTGTGCGATGTGGCCGTTGCGATGGTGTTTTTAACGCCCAGTCACAGCTCTTTGATCTTCAGTCCGGCGAAACGATCTCGGTCCCCACACCGGGAGCTCGGCCACAGGCCGCTAACCCATCCGAGCCACTGCAGGAGTCTCGGCTCGATGCGGGACCCACGTTCCGCCCCGAGCCCGCCGAGCCCCCTGCCGATGCGCTCACGAGCGAATTGGAGGCGGCACCTCAGAGACTTGCTCGGGACTGGCCGGATGCCGGTGATCCCGAGCCCGTTTGGACGGATGAGCCTGCTTCGCCGACACAGCCCCTTGACGCCCACACAGAAGGCACCGAGCCCGGCTTGCCGGATGAATGGCCAGCACCCGAAGACGCGACAGCCCGGATGCGCAGTTTGCTTGGCGCTGAGGCGTCCCCTTCCGTAGCGCCTCCGGAGTCGGAACCCTACCCAACCGGACAGTCGCTGCTCTTTGGCTCCGTCACGGAGCCGCCTGCGCGCCCGTCCAAGACCACCGCTGGGTTTGTCTTGAGCGCCGTTTTGCTCCTGGTCGCCGTGCCGGCGCAGTGGGCCTGGTTGTCAAGGGACGAGATTCGCGCCCGTTGGCCCTGGGCCGAAGCAACGTGGCAGAAAGTTTGCACAAACTGTGAGCCTGTGGCGCTTCGTCGCCTGGACGGACTGGTCGTGGCGGCCTCCAGTCTGCAGCCCACCCCCCAAGGTCAGGCCTATCACCTCAGAGTGCGCCTTGACCATCAAGGCCCTTGGCCCGTCACCCCACCTTCACTGGATTTGCTACTCACCGATCGGGAGGGCAAGCCCTTGCTGCGTCGCAGCCTCAGCCCGGCCGAGCTCGGTGTCCAGGTCCAACGGCTTGTGCCCGGTGACAAGTTGGAAATGGAAGCCACGTTCACGGTCGATGAGCGGCTCAATGGGTATGAGGTGGGCATTTTCCAGCCCTGACCCCGGAGATGGCCCCAGCCTGACCCGGCCAGAAAAAAACCGCCCGAAGGCGGTTTTCCTCCAACAAACACGGGCGGCCGACTCACCACCGCCCTGAACAGGCCCTCAGGGCTTGTTGCTGGTCGGGAACGGCCAAGCCGCTTGCGGGCTGAGCGTCGTTTTGGCCGAAGGGGCCTTCTTCACCGGAGGCGACTTCGTGGGGGCTGCCTTTTTCTCGGCGGCCTTCTTCACCGGGGGCGACTTGGTGGGCGAGGCCTGCTTGGCTGGGGCTGCCGCCTTCTTCGCCGGAGCCGCTGCCTTCTTCGCCGGAGCTGCCGCCTTCTTCGCCGGAGCTGCCGCCTTCTTCGCCGGGGCTGCCGCCTTCTTCGCCGGGGCTGCCGCCTTCTTCGCCGGAGCTGCCGCCTTCTTCGCCGGAGCTGCCGCCTTCTTCGCCGGAGCTGCCGCCTTCTTGGCCGGAGCTGCCGCCTTCTTGGCCGGAGCCGCTTTCTTCGCAGTTGCCATGTGAATCTCCTTGATCAAGGGGAGGAACCATCGCCCAGCCCCACGCGTAACAGGGCCGGTACGACCATTCGTTCACGGTCACTCAAGCAACCTTGAACGAATTCTTGTGTCCCAACGGAAAGGAGCGCCTTTCCGCTAGGGCTTGTTGTCAATCTCGATTCAAAGCACAGTCAGCGCAGCCACCGGCCTTGACGTTCAATCCCAGTTCAGCGCGCCCCCGCTTTGATATTCAATGACGCGGGTCTCAAAGAAGTTGCGCTCCTTCTTCAAGTCAATCATTTCACTCATCCAAGGGAACGGGTTCTCCTCGTTCGGGAACAGCGCATCCAAGCCAATTTGCACCGCCCGGCGGTTTGCGATGTAGCGCAGGTAGCCCTTGAACATGGCTGCGTTCAGACCCAGCACGCCCCGCGGCATGGTGTCCTCGGCGTAGCGATACTCCAGCTCGACAGCCTTCAAGAACAGAGCCTTGATCTCGGCCTTGAACTCCGCCGTCCAAAGCTGCGGGTTCTCCAGCTTCAGGGCATTGATCAGATCAATGCCGAAGTTGCAGTGCATGGACTCGTCGCGCAGGATGTACTGGTACTGCTCAGCAGCGCCAGTCATCTTGTTCTGCCGGCCCATGGCCAGGATCTGCGTGAAGCCAACGTAGAAGAAGAGGCCTTCCATCAAGCAGGCGAACACGATCAGGCTTTTCAGCAGGGTCTGGTCGGCCTCGAAGGTGCCGGTCTTGAAGGCCGGGTCCATGATCGCGTCGATGAACGGAATCAGGAACTCATCTTTGTCCCGGATCGACGGCACTTCGTGATAGGCGTTGAAGATCTCGCCTTCGTCCAGGCCGAGCGACTCGACGATGTACTGATAGGCGTGGGTGTGGATCGCTTCTTCAAAAGCCTGACGCAGCAGGAACTGGCGACACTCGGGCGCCGTGATGTGGCGGTAGGTGCCCAGCACGATGTTGTTGGCGGCCAGCGAGTCGGCGGTGACGAAGAAGCCGAGATTGCGCTTGATGATGCGGCGTTCGTCCTCGCTCAAGCCGTTCGGGTCTTTCCAGAGCGCGATGTCGCGGCTCATGTTCACTTCCTGCGGCATCCAGTGGTTGGCGCAGGTAGCGAGGTATTTCTCCCAGGCCCACTTGTACTTGAAGGGGACCAGCTGGTTGACGTCAGTCTGCGCATTGATGATGCGCTTGTCTGCTACGTTCACACGGCGGTGCGCGGACGAAGAGCCAGTTGCCGACGGAGAGACAGAAACGCTGGCCGCATTCTTTGAGGCGGCAACTTCGCCACCGTGAGTGGCCAGTTGGGGAGTGGATTTGACTTCGTCTTCCCAATTCAACATGGGGCGTTCCTCTATACGAAATTATCAAAGTGATGAATACAAATCACCAAGTGTTTTTTGGTTTGAATTTGCATTCAATCCCCCATTTCGTTGTCACAGGACATCGAAATGGGGTTTTGTTCAAAGGATTGAACGTTTAATCAAACAATCCAATGACTGAAATTGCAGAGACCGAGTTACTGACAGGCTTCGCAATCGGGGTTGTCAATGCTGCAGAACTTGGCATCGGTCGCCGGCAACTCAGGCTCCGCAGCGGCCATGGGAGCATGACTGGAAACCGCATTGAGTTGCCCCGCCTTGGCCACCGTGCTCTTCTCGGCGTGCGTGGCACCAATGGTGCGCAGGTAGTAGGTCGTCTTGAGCCCACGCGTCCAAGCGAGTTTGTAGGTTTCGTCGAGCTTGCGCCCCGACGCGCCCGCCATGTAGATGTTCAAGCTCTGCGCCTGGTCGATCCACTTCTGACGGCGCGAGCCTGCCTCGATCAGCCATTGCGGCTCCACCTCAAATGCCGTGGCATACAACTGCTTCAGGTCCTCGGGCACCCGATCGATGCGGCGCAACGAACCGTCAAAGTGTTTGAGGTCCATGACCATCACTTCATCCCACAGCCCGAGTTTCTTCAGGTCCCGAACGAGGTACTCGTTGACCACGGTGAATTCGCCGGACAAATTGGACTTGACAGAAATGTTGCCGAAGCTGGGCTCAATGGACGCGTCCACACCAATGATGTTTGAAATCGTGGCCGTGGGAGCAATGGCGACGCAGTTGCTGTTGCGCATGCCGTGGTGCTGGATTCGAACGCGCAGCGCCTCCCAATCCAACGTCTGACTGCGGTCCACGTCAACGTAACCGCCCCGCTGCTCGGCCAACAAGTTCAGGGTATCCAGGGGCAGGATGCCACGATCCCACAGCGAGCCTTGATACGTGCTGTAACGGCCGCGCTCTTGAGCCAACTCCGAACTGGCCCAGTAGGCGTAGTAGCAAATGGCCTCCATAGAACGATCCGCGAATTCGACGGCGGCTTGGCTGGCATAGGGCGTACGCAGTTGATACAGCGCATCCTGGAAGCCCATCAAACCCAGCCCAACCGGGCGGTGGCGCAAGTTGGAGTCCCGCGCCTTTTTGACCGCGTAGTAGTTAATGTCAATCACGTTATCGAGCATGCGCATGGCCGTCGACACCGTGCGCTTGAGCTTGTCGTGGTCCACATCGCCGTTCTTGAGGTGCTGCGCGAGGTTGATCGAGCCCAGGTTGCAGACGGCGATCTCGCTGTCGTTGGTGTTCAGCGTGATTTCTGTGCACAGATTGCTGGAGTGCACCACCCCGCAGTGCTGCTGCGGCGAGCGCACATTGCAAGCGTCCTTGAACGTGATCCAGGGATGGCCGGTCTCAAACAGCATGGTCAGCATCTTGCGCCACAGCTCGCGCGCACCGACCTTCTTGTAAGGCTTGATCTCGCCCCGCGCGGCCTTTGCCTCGTAGGCCACATAGGCCTTCTCGAACTCGGCGCCGATGAGGTCGTGCAGATCGGGCGTGGTGCTGGGCGAGAACAGGCTCCACTCACCGCCTTCGATCACCCGCTTCATGAACAGGTCGGGAATCCAGTTCGCCGTGTTCATGTCGTGGGTGCGGCGGCGATCGTCGCCCGTGTTCTTGCGCAGCTCCAGGAACTCCTCGATGTCCAGGTGCCAGGTTTCCAGATAGGCGCAGACCGCACCCTTGCGCTTGCCACCCTGGTTGACCGCGACCGCGGTGTCGTTGACAACCTTCAGGAAGGGCACCACGCCCTGGCTCTCGCCGTTCGTCCCCTTGATGTGGCTGCCCAGCGCGCGCACCGGGGTCCAGTCATTGCCCAAGCCGCCGGCGTACTTGCTCAGCAGCGCGTTTTCCTTGATGGCCTCGTAGATGCCGTCGAGGTCATCTGCAACCGTTGTCAGGTAGCAGCTGGACAGCTGCGAACGCAACGTGCCGCTGTTGAACAGCGTCGGCGTGGAGCTCATGAAATCAAAGCTCGACAGCACCTCGTAGAACTCGATCGCGCGCGCCTCGCGGTCAATTTCATTGAGCGCCAACCCCATGGCCACGCGCATAAAGAAAGCCTGCGGCATTTCAATGCGGGTCTTCTTGATGTGCAAGAAGTAGCGGTCGTACAGCGTCTGCAAACCCAGGTAGTCGAAGTTCAGATCGCGCTCGGCCTTGAGCGCGGCGCCCAGTTTGGCCAGGTCGTATTGCGCGAGCCGCGGATCGAGCAACTCGGCCTCAACCCCCTTCTTGATGTACTTGGGGAAGTACTCAACGTACCGCTGCGCCATTTCAGCTTGGGTGGTTTCGCGCCCCAAGATTTCCTTGCGGATGGTGTGCAACAGGATGCGCGCCGTCGCCCGGGTGTAGCCGGGCTCGTTTTCGATCAAGGTGCGGGCCGACAAGATGGCCGCCTTGTAGACCTCATCGAGTGCGACGCCGTCATACAGGTTGCGCTGGGTTTCTGCCAGGATGGGAGCCGCCTTGACCTCCGACCCCAAATCCGCGCAGGCCGATTCGATCAGCGCCTGCAAGGCGGCCAAATCCAGGGGCTTGCGAACGCCGCCATCCAACACGTGCAAGGCTTCGGCTGGCGGCGGCGCAACAGGAGCCTCGCCTTTGGCCGCACGGTCCGACGCACGACGCTCGCGATACAGCACGTACGCCCGAGCAATTTCATGGTGCCCCCCACGCATCAGGGCCAATTCAACGTGGTCTTGAACGTCTTCAATGTGGAAGGTGCCGCCGCCGGGACGCGAGCGCAGCAAGGCCCGCACAACGGCTTCCGTCAGTCCATCAACCGTTTCACGCACACTGGCCGACGCCGCCCCTTGCGCCCCATGAACCGCCAAGAAGGCCTTCATCAAAGCCACCGCAATCTTGCTGGGCTCAAAAGCCACCACCGCACCGTTGCGGCGAATGATGTGGTAGGCCAAATAGGCGGATACCGGGTTCTGCGGCTCGGGGTTCAGGGTGACCGGGCGATCGGTCAGGGGAGCAGCGGCAACAAAGGCGTCGTGCATGGATTCCTCAGTGGTGGTGGATTTGGGGTCGACTTCGGAGCCGACCCAGGCGCCGCCCCACACGGGGCGACTCGGATGACCGTTCATTTCGCCCGCCTCGACTGCTTGTTCACTGCCAAATTTTTCGCAGTCGGCTCAGTTCGGGCGGGGCTTTTTTGATCTCAGGCAAACACTATATCTAGGGTAATTCGATCTCTCAACCACTATTCCTAGCGTATCAATCCGCTTGACAGGGGGCGTTTTCCTTGTTCCACGGGTGAGAGGGGCCACGCCACTCAGGGATCTTCCCAGGGACATTCGGGTGTGTGCCAAGTTGACGGCGGCGCGGTCTTGGCACAATGGCTCACATCCTTCTCAACCGCAAGCCCAGGCAGCCATGAGCTCTACGGATTTGGTGCTCTCTTCCCCCAGTGCAGCAACAACGGGCAGCAGCAAGCCCAGCAAGCAGTTCTTGACCTTTCGCATCGGCGGCGAGGAGTACGGGATCGACATCCTGAAAGTGCAGGAAATTCGGTCCTATGAGAACCCCACCCGGATCGCGCACGCGCCAAGCTTTGTTAAGGGCGTCGTCAATTTGCGGGGCGTAATCGTGCCCATCATGGACTTGCGACTGCGCCTGAATTGCGAAGCCCAGTACAGCAGTTTTACGGTGGTGATCGTGCTCAATGTGGGGCACCGCATCCTCGGCATGGTCGTGGACTCTGTGTCCGACGTGCTGGAGTTGGAGGATGACCAGGTGAAGCCAGCGCCCGATATCGCCGCAGCCATTGATTCGCGCTTTGTTACCGGCCTGGGCAAGGTGGGTGACCGCATCCTGATCCTCTTGGACATTCAGGGCATGGTCACGAGTCCGGAATTCGGCCTCACGGAGTGACCCCCCTCGGCGACTGAGGGGCTCCTTTGATTCGTTAGCACTCTCCACCATTGAGTGCTAATATCTTCCGAATGCGAGCCAAGCCTCGCAGTTGGAGGATTCAGGATGACCGCTACCACTGCATCGACCAGCCTCGCCCTGCGAAGCCCTTGGGCAATGGTGCCTTCGTTGGGCAATTTGGACGCCTACATTCGGGCCGTCCACGCCCTGCCGTTACTCACCGCTGAGGAAGAAGCCGAAAGCGCCCGCCGTCTGCGCGACCACGAAGATGTCGACGCTGCAGGCCGGCTGGTGTTGTCCCATCTGCGGCTGGTCGTGTCCATCTCGCGCCAATACTTGGGCTACGGGTTGCCGCAAGGCGATCTGATTCAAGAGGGCAATGTCGGCCTGATGAAGGCGGTTCGGCGCTTTGACCCTGACCAAGGTGTGCGGCTGGTTTCCTATGCGCTGCACTGGATCAAAGCGGAAATTCACGATTACATCGTCCGCAACTGGCGACTCGTGAAGGTGGCCACCACCAAGGCCCAGCGCAAGTTGTTTTTCAACTTGCGCTCGCTCAAGCATGACCTCAAGGCCCAGGCCGAAGACCCGGTCCGACATGCCCTCACCGCAGCAGAAATTGACCAAGTCGCCCGCAGTCTGAACGTCAGCGCAGACGAAGTGGTGGAGATGGAAACCCGGCTCGCCGGGGGTGAGGTGGCCTTAGAAGCCCCGTCTGACGAGGAAGAAGGCGGCGCTCTGGCGCCCATCCACTACTTGAGCGACGACACCCACGAGCCCAGCCGTCAAATCGAACGCCAAGCCCGCGACCAGTTGGCCAGCCACGGCTTGACGCATGCGCTGGAGCAATTGGATGCCCGCAGCCGCCGAATCGTGGAGGCCCGTTGGCTGGATGTCAACGACGACGCCAGCGGTGGCAAAACCCTGCACGAGTTGGCGGCGGAATATGGGGTGAGTGCGGAGCGAATCCGTCAAATCGAAACGGCTGCACTCAAGAAGATGCGCGCCACTCTGGCATCCGCTTGATCAGCCGCCTTTGAGCAACTGCTGCAGGTCGTGATCCAGCGCCTGCGGCGGTTTCCCATACGGCAGATACACACGAATCCTGCCCTTGTCGTCGAAGAGGAAACTCGCCGCTGTGTGGTCCACGCTGTAGCCGTCAGCACCTTTGCGCGGCACTTTGGCGAAAAAAACCTTGAACTCCTGGGCCAGTGCGGGGAGGGCTTCCGGTGGGGCCCACAAAGCCTCCATGCCCGGTCCAAAGTGCGCGATGTAATCCTTCAATACGGCGGGCGTGTCGCGCTCGGGATCCACCGTCACGAAGAGGCCCACAACACGCTCACCGGCGGCACCCAATCTCTGTTTGGCCAACTTGAGTTCCCCCAGCGTACTGGGGCACACATCGGGGCACTGGGTGTACCCAAAGAAGAGCACAACGACCTTCCCCTGGTAGTCGACCAAGCGCCGCACTTGGCCCTCCGGCGTGCGCAATTCAAAGTCGCGTGCGTAGCCCACACCGGTTAAATCTATGCCTTCAAAACGGCTCACGGGTTGGCACGCCAGAACGCTGCTGGCAGCCGCCAAGGAAAGGCCAAACGACCGTCGGTTTAGCCCTGACTCACAGCGGTACATAGTGGTCCACCAAGAGCGCTGCAAAGAGCAGCGTCAAATACCAAATCGAAAACCAAAAAGTCTGCCGCGCCAGGGCGTCGGAATAACGCCGCCACAGTTTCCACCCCAAATGGCAAAACCGGAGGCCCAGGACCAGCGCGCTCACCAGATAGATCCAGCCACTCATGCCAATGAGAAAGGGCAACAGCGTGGCCGCCAGCAAGATCCAGGTGTAAAGCCAAACCTGCAAGCGCGTGAACTCGCTGCCATGCGTCACCGGCAGCATGGGCAAGCCGGAGCGTCTGTAGTCCTCAACGCGGTACAGCGCCAGCGCCCAGAAGTGCGGCGGCGTCCAAAGAAAAATGATCAAGCACATGAGCCAGGCTTCGGCGCCCAAGTCGCCCCGCATGGCCGCCCAACCCAGCA
This sequence comes from Inhella gelatinilytica, assembly GCF_016093295.1. GTDB lineage: Bacteria > Pseudomonadota > Gammaproteobacteria > Burkholderiales > Burkholderiaceae_C > Inhella > Inhella gelatinilytica. Next base: position 153,161 of record NZ_JAEDAL010000004.1, read on the forward strand.
CGGGCGGCATGGCCCCGGAAGCGCCCCCAATCACGATGTTTTGTGGGGTCGTGGGCTTGAGCCACACCGTGTAAACAATCGCGTAGCCCACGAACGTTGCGAGCGTCAACCACAGGGTCAAGGCATTAACCCAAACGAGCAAGACCACCGCGCCGCCGGCACACAAAATCGCGGAAAAAACCAAGGCTTGCCGGGGTGACAGCTCGCCTCGCGCTGTGGGACGCCAAGCCGTTCGCTTCATTTGCGCATCAATACGCTGCTCAATCAAACAATTAAAGGCCGCCGCTGCGCCGGCCACGAGCCAAATACCCAAGCAGGCCGCCAGCATCACCGCGGCCTCGGCCCCCGAAGGAAGACCGGGAACGGCCAAAGCCATGCCAATCAGGGCACAAAAGACGATCAACTGCACCACACGCGGCTTGGTGAGCGCGTAGTACTGCCGCCACAACGGAGGCCGGGCTTCAAGGGTGTTCATGATTTCTGACCTTCTGACGCCCCGAGCGACAGATGCAACAGGAGCACCAACAAAGCCGCCGCTCCCGCGGAATGCACCAATGCCGCCACCAAGGGCCAACCCAGGACGACATTTGAGATGCCCGTAAACACCTGCACCGTCGTTAACACAACCAAGCCTAGCGCCGCCCGCGCCTGCCCCCTGCGCAGGGCGAAGGCCACCGCCAGGAGCGCGGACGTTACCGCCAAAGCACCCAGTCGATGGGCCATGTGAATGGCAGTCAATGCCGAAGCCGGCAACGCTTCACCGCCCGCGGTCACGCCCAATTCACGCCACACTTCAAAACCCTGCGCCCAATCCATGGGTGGCCACGCCTGCCCGTGACAGGTTGGGAAGTCGGGGCAACTCATGACCGCGTAGTTGGTGCTCACCCAGCCGCCGAGCAGAATCTGCAACACAGTCAATCCCAGCGCCCCTCGCAGCGCCCAACGCTGACCGGCGCTGGCCCACCAAGTAGACCGATCCAAGGCCCAAGCCATCGACACCAGCAGCGCCAGCAGAATCAAACCACCCAGCAGGTGGGCCGTCACGATGGCGGGAAACAGGCCCCAGGTAACCGTCCAGGCACCAAACACCCCCTGAATCACGACCCAAACCAAGCTGGCTCCGGCCAGCCACGGGACCGACCGATGCAAGTGCGACCGCCAATACAGGGCCAGCCCGGCCTGCACAAGAATCAAAAAACCAACCGCACTGGCCCAATAGCGATGGACCATTTCAACCCACGCTTTGGTGTGGGTCACCGGCCCATGCGGACGCTGGGCCATCTCAGCGGCGATGTCCGCATGCGCCGCGATCGGGCTCATTTCGCCATAGCAGCCAGGCCAATCGGGGCAGCCCAAACCGGAATCGGAGAGCCGGGTGAACGCCCCGAAGACCACCAAGTCAAAGGTCAAGAAGGCGGTCAGCAAGCACAAGCGGCGCAGACGCACCGCCGCAGGCACCCCTCGGGTTCGAAGGCCCCATACGGCCAGCGGCACAGCACCCAGCGCCAATCCCAGCAGCATCAGCTGAATCAGCGGGGAGAAGTCCACGCCAGTCATCGTCCGGCCCGATCCCAGCCGGCATTGGCCCGCATCAAGTGGCTCAGGTCCTTCTTGATTCGTGCGGGCTCCGGCTGCGCCGGCGCCCGCCACATCCAACGCCCCAGCGGATCGACCAAATACAAATGGGCCGTTTGTCCCTGACCGGCCGCCGGGGCCAACCACCGCGACAGCGCCGCCCCATCCACACGCAAGGCGCGGAAGGCCGGGGTTTGATTGAGCGCCGTCAACAACTCAGGGCGAACAGCGGCGTCATCACTGATCAACCAGAGCTTGTCCAGTTTTTCGCGCTCCTTGCCCAGCATCTCCCGCAACTGCCGTTGCATGAAAAGCCGCTGCTCGCAATCGCCGACGCAACTGCCCCCGTCAACCACGATCAGCAGCCATTGGCCTTTCAATTCCCCTGGGGACACCGCTTCGCCCGAGAGCGTTCGCAAAGCCAGATCCCCCGGCATTTCGAGCGATGGCGTGATCAAGTCACCGTAGCCCTGGCCGCGCGGCTGAATCACATAGAAAGTGAAATAACTCGCCAGTACCGGTAGAGCGCACAAAAACACCACCCAGGCCATCATGCGTCGCCCCCGCCGCGTGCGGTCGCAATCGGCCAGTTTCTCAACTTCGTTCAATTCGTGAACCGTCAGTTGAGCCGGATCGTGCACCGGCGCGGTGTGGTTGGAGGTGTTGGAACCAGACATACAAACCCAATATCAAAGCCGACAGCGCGAACCACTGCACGGCATAACCCCAATGCTTATGAATCCCGTCTTCTGGCGGAGGCCAATTGCACTGCAGCGGCGCGCAACCTGGGCCGGTCTGCCAGGCTACCCAAGGCAAGACTGGCAGCCCCATCTCACGGGAGGCGACCCCAAGGTCAAGATTTTGCCGAAGTGGCCCCGTCCTTGGGCCTCCCAGGTCATAGGCTTGTGAGGCCTGGCGCGCCAAATACCCCTCAACTTGAACAACACCCGGCGGCGAGATCGGCCATGGCGGCACCCCGTGCTGTCCAGGTTGACGCACCTGCCACCCCCGCTGGACCCAGAGCACCCCCCCGCCTTCAAGTGCCAGGGGCGTGACCAAGATGGTCCCCGCACGACGGTCATGGGCCCGGTTGTCCAACCAGAACTGAGCCTCGGGCCGCCAACGTCCGCGCAATCGGACCGGTTGGCGATGCCAATCCCCGTTAGGCCGTGCGACCAATTGAGCCCCATCGATTGCCGGAGCCCTCTCGCGTTGAGCGTGCTCCTGCTGCAAGGCTCTCTTGCCATGGGCTCGATTCACCTGCCACAGGCCCAGCGCGGCGGTGCCGACCACGCCAGCGGCAGCAGCGAGAGTCACAATTAAACGTTTTCGCTGCATACCGGATGGGGCCCCATGAACTGGATTTTTCTCGTCGCCTTTGTGGGCATTCTCGGCGCCTTGGCCGCAGCTGGCGTGTTCATGTTGAGACGTCCTCCGCAAGGGCACCCCCCAACCAAAGCCATGGCCCGCGCGCTGCTCGCTCGCGTGCTCATTTCCATCGCCTTGTTCGCGCTGATCCTGCTGGCTTGGAAATTGGGGTGGATTCAGCCCCGTGCGAACCCGCTGGGCCGCTGAACCGACCACCAACTAAAAAGCGCCGCATCAGAGCGGCGCTTTGCTTTGGAGGGATCTGGGGGCTTACATCCAGTAAACCACAACGTAGAGCCCCAACCACACCACGTCCACGAAGTGCCAATACCAGGCAGCCCCTTCAAAACCGAAGTGACGATCTGGCGTGAAATGTCCCTTTTGCAGACGCAGGGTGATGAAGAGCAACATCAGCATGCCGACAAAAACGTGAAAGCCGTGGAAGCCGGTCAGCATGAAGAAGGTGGACCCAAACACGCCGGAGCTCAACTTCAGGTTCAAGTCACGGTAGGCGTGCATGTACTCGTAGCCCTGAACGAACAGGAACGTAATACCGAGCAACACGGTCAACCACATGAATTGGATGGTCTTAGCGCGATTGCCAGCGATCAGCGCGTGGTGTGCGATGGTCAGCGTCAGGCCTGAGGTCAACAGCAGCGCGGTGTTGACCGTCGGCAGGGGCCATGGCCCGATGGTCTGGAAGGCTTCAATGGTGCCCGCAGGGGAGGCCGTACCGCCGCCAGTGCTCGGCCACAGGGCCTTGAAGTCTGGCCACAAAAGCGCATGCTCCGCGTTACCCAACATGGGCACAGAGTGCACCCGGGCCCAGTACAGCGCCCCAAAGAAGGCCGCAAAGAACATCACCTCCGAAAAGATGAACCAGCCCATGCTCCAACGGAAGGAGACATCAATGCGATCGCTGTACAGGCCGCCTTCACTTTCGCGAATGGCATCGCCGAACCACTGCTTGAGCACAAACAGCCACCACAGCAAGCCAAAAGCCAGCGAATAAGCGCCCCAACCTTGGCCATTGACCCACTGGCCCGCGCCCAGGATCACGAAGAACAGGCCAAAGGCCGCCATAGCCGGGTGGCGCGACGGCCCCGGAACAAAGTAATGGGGCGCGGCCCCAGGGGTTGCAGCTGCCATTTCAGGTTCTCCTCGAATGGTTCTTCTCTACCAAACTCAGCTGGCCACGCCTGAGGCAATGATCCAGCGCACCAGCATCACCAAGGCCAACACAAAAAGCGCAGCCCCAATCACGCCAGCAACAATTACATGCACCGGATTGAGCCGTGCCATATCGGCCTCGTGCTCAGCCCCTTTGCGCACACCAAAAAAACTCCAGGCCACGGCCCGCACCGTTTGCCCAAAAGACAGGGGCCGAGCCACGGCCTCTTTCAATTCATCCACCGGATCCACTCGCCCGGCCTTCACAGCGACGCCAGCTTCTTGCCTGGCACCTCAAAGAAGGTGTAGGACAGCGTGATGGTGTGGACGTCCTTCGGCAACTTGGGATCGACCACAAACACCACCGGCCATTCCTTGCTCTCGCCAGGCTGAAGCGTGTATTCGTTGAAGCAAAAACACTCGACTTTGTTGAAGTGAGAGGCCGCTTGCTTGGGCGCATAGCTCGGAATGGCTTGGGCCGCCATCACCCGGTCTTGCCGATTGCGAAAGGTGTACATCACCGTCGCCATCTGGCCCGGGTGAACCTTCATCTGACTGATTTCAGGCTTGAAGTCCCAGGGACCCCGCGCATTGGCATCAAACTCAACCGTGATCCAGCGCCCCTCGTCCACTTGCGTATTCTTGGCCTGCTCCCGGCGCTCGGAAAGGCTGAGCACATTGATACCCAGTGCCTCGCAAACGGCGCGATACAAAGGCACCAAGGCATACCCGAAGCCAAACATCAGGAGTGCCACCACCGCGAGCTTGAAAAAAAGCTCACGGTTGGCCACTTTGAGCCGGTTCAGCCAGGACGACGTGCTCACCCTGGATCCCTTAAAGCCACATCATCTTGGCCATGAAACCCAGACCGAACGCCAGCGCCACGCTGAGCAAAATCCAGCCCAGCTTGCGGTTGGCCTTCTCTTGCTCGGGGCTCATCAGCCAATCACCTTGGTTGCCGAGGCATCCAATTTGGGCGGAGTCTCAAAAGTGTGGAAGGGCGCCGGCGACGGCACTTCCCACTCCAGGCCTTCCGCGGCCTCCCAGGGCTTTTGCGGTGCCTTCTCGCCCTTACCGCGCAGCATGGGCAGTGCCACGGCCAAGAAGAAGTAAACCTGCATCAGACCAAAGCCCAGGGCACCGATCGAGGCCACCGCATTGAAATCGGCGAACTGCATGGGGTAGTCGGCGTAACGGCGCGGCATACCGGCCAGGCCCAGGAAGTGCATGGGGAAGAAGGTGATGTTGAAGAACACCAACGAACCCCAGAAGTGCAGCTTGCCACGGAACTCCGAAATCATCACACCGGACCACTTCGGGCCCCAGTAGTACACGCCCGCGAAAAGTGCGAACAACGAACCGGCCACCAGCACGTAGTGGAAGTGCGCCACCACGTAGTAGGTATCCTGAATCTGGATGTCCACCGGAGCCATCGCGCAGATCAGACCGGTGAAGCCGCCCATGGTGAACACGAAGATGAAGCCCACAGCCCACAGCATCGGGGTCTCGAAGGTCATCGAACCGCGCCACATCGTGGCCAGCCAGTTGAAGATCTTCACGCCCGTGGGCACGGCAATCAGCATCGTGGCGTACATGAAGAACAACTGGCCCGTCACCGGCATGCCGGTGGCGAACATGTGGTGGGCCCAGACGATGAACGAGAGGATGGCGATCGAAGCCGTGGCGTACACCATGGAGGCGTAGCCAAACAGGCGCTTGCGCGCGAAGGCCGGCACGATCTGGCTGACGATGCCGAAGGCCGGCAAGATCATGATGTAGACCTCGGGGTGACCGAAGAACCAGAAGATGTGCTGGTACATCACCGGGTCACCGCCGCCGGCGGGGTTGAAGAAGGTGGTGCCGAAGTGACGATCCGTCAGGGTCATCGTGATGGCACCGGCCAACACCGGCATCACGGCGATCAGCAGATACGCCGTGATCAGCCAGGTCCAGGCAAACATCGGCATCTTCATCAAGGTCATGCCCGGAGCGCGCATGTTCAGGATGGTGACGATGATGTTGATCGAGCCCATGATGGACGAGGCGCCGAGGATGTGCATCGCGAAGATGCCGGCATCCATCGAGGGCCCCATCTGCAGGGTCAGCGGCGCGTAGAGCGTCCACCCGGCGGCAGGCGCACCACCGGGCATGAAGAAGCTCGCCACCAGCATGATGGCCGCCGGAATCATCAGCCAAAAGCTGAAGTTATTCATCCGCGCGAAGGCCATGTCCGATGCGCCAATCTGCAGCGGAATCATCCAGTTCGCGAAGCCCACGAAGGCCGGCATGATGGCGCCGAACACCATGATCAGACCGTGCATGGTCGTGAACTGGTTGAAGCGCTCGGGGTTGAAGAACTGCAGCCCCGGCTCGAAGAGCTCAGCGCGAATGAACAGCGCCAAGAGGCCGCCCACCATCAACATGGTGAAGGCAAACAGCAGGTACAAGGTACCAATGTCTTTGTGGTTGGTCGCGAAGACCCAACGGCGCCAGCCCGTGGGGGCATGGTGATCGTCATGGTGATCGTGGCCGTGGGCGTGGTGATCCATCACTGCGCTCATGTCAATTCCTTCTCAGATCACTTGCGGGCAGCGGCCATTTCGGCCGGCTGCACGATCTGGCCGGTCTTGTTGGACCAGCTGTTCTTGGTGTACGTGATGACCGCAGCCAACTCGACGTCGTTGAGCTGCTTCCAGGCCGGCATCGTGCCGTTGGCGGCGCCGTTGAGCACCACAGCGATTTGCTTGCCCTTGTCGGCATCCGTGACGATGGCCGAGCCATCCAAAGGCTTGATCGGGCCGGCCCCCTTGCCATCGGCTCGGTGGCAAGCCGCACAGTTGGCGCTATACACCTTTTCGCCCCGGGCCATCAGCTCGTCTTGCGTCCACTCTTTGGTGGGGTCATCGGCCTTAGCAGCGGCCTTTTTCAGTTCGTCCGCCACCCAGGCGCTGTACTTCTCAGCCGACAGCACTTTCACGTGGATGGGCATGTAGGCGTGTTCTTTGCCACACAACTCCGCACACTGGCCGTAAAAGTCACCTTCCTTTTCAGCTTTGAACCACGTGTCCCGCACAAAACCGGGGATCGCGTCTTGCTTCACCCCAAAGGCTGGCACCATCCAGGCGTGGATCACGTCATTGGCGGTGGTGATGATGCGAATCTTTTTACCCACCGGCACCACCAGCGGGTTGTCCACCTTCAAGAGGTAGTTGTCCACCTTTTCAGGCTTGCCACTGTCGCTCTGTTCGCGCTGAGCCGGGTCCAGCGACGACAGGAAGCCAATGCCCTTGCCCTCGCCATTCAGGTAGTCGTAGCCCCACTTCCACTGGTAGCCGGTGGCCTTGATGGTGATGTCGGCGTTGGTGGTGTCCTTCATTGCGACCACCACCTTGGTAGCCGGCAAGGCCATGCCGATCACGATGATGAACGGCACCACCGTCCACGCGATTTCCACCGCCACCGATTCGTGAAAATTGGCCGGCTTCGCACCCCGCGATTTGCGGTGCTTGAAGATGGAATAGAACATCACGCCGAAGACCACCACAAAGATGGCGGTACAGATCCACATCATCATGACGTGCAGATCCATTTGCCACGCTGCGATCTGCGTCACCGGCGGATGCAAGTTCAATTGATTGACCGCCGGGCCACCGGGAAGATCGTTCACGGCGAAGGCTGCCGGCGCCCCGACCGCGGCCGCCAAGGCCAGACCGGCTTGCGCCAGGTGCCCCATGCCATGCAGGGCTTTCTTGTGTGCGTTATTCATGTCTGCAGTTCGACTCCGGTTGCTGCGGTTCACGTCGCAACCGCAGGTGCGGTTGCCATGAGTGCAAGGCCCGGCCCCGAATTGGGGTCGGCGGAAAAGCGGCGCATTCTATGCCGCTACCTCAGGCCCTCGGCTCCAGCCTTGATCCAGAACAAGCTCGGGTAAACCCGCCATACCCCCCATTTGACGAAGCCAAAGCCCTTTGATCCGGCGTAGATCATCCCCCCAGCACCCCGGGGTGGCCGTCGTCGGATTTCGGACGCAGCCCGGCCTGGCCACCCTTGCTCCTGCCCTAACGCAGGCGACCTCGATGCCGTCAATGGCCCAAGACTCAGATGCCACGACAAGGGGCCCAATCGGCGCCACACGCCCCGCAGCGCGTGGAAAAGGCCGACAAAACCGAACCAGTCATTAAGGCCGGTCGGGGCGGATTTCTCGAGCTTTGAGTCGCGGGAGCGCCCCGCGAAGATGCATCCCAAGACGACGCGCTGAAGTCCTCCGGGGCCAAGCGACGAGCACCGGCCTCGCCGGACCGTTTGCGTCAGTCGGTCGGGGCCGCATCCCCGACTGCGCGCACGCTTCGCAGCCCCACGCCTTCGGGTGTTCATGGGCGAAGCCTGTGCGCCGCTGGCTCGGCCCCGGGGCCGCATCCCCGGGGCCGGCTGGCGTTTTTTAGGTCGTGCGCTCAAGCAGAGCCTTCAGGGCCTGCTCCCGAACACCCCAGAACGCCATCAACTCGGTCGCCTGCTCTTGCGCCAGGGCTTGTGCCGTCGCATTGGCTTGTGGGCGTCGAACGGCCTGAATCATTTTGTTCTTGGCCGTGTGCTCCAGACTGACAAACTCGATCACCTGGGTATCAAAACCCTGCGCCTCCAGCAAAAGGGCGCGCAGCCCATCGGTCAGCATTTCTGCCTCCTGCCCGAGGTGTACCCCGTGCTTGAACAACGGCTTCAGGACCCCCGGGGGCTGCAACTGCCCTCGGAGTTGCTTGTGGCAGCACGGCGCAGTCAAGATGATGCGAGCCTGGGCGCGCAAGCCGTGATGCAAGGCGTGGTCCGTGGCCGTGTCACAGGCATGCAGGGCAATCATCACGTCCAGCGGCTCCACCTTGGCGTGGCCCACGTCCCCTTGGTGAAAGTGCAGTCCGGTCAGGCCCAAGCGCCGCGCAATGGCCTCGGTTTCCTCCACCAAATCTGACCGCAGCTCCACGCCACGAACATCCGGTACCCAGCCTTGCTTCAGCAAGTGCTCGTGCACGGCAAACGTCAGATAGGCCTTCCCGCACCCGAAATCCGCCACCCGCACCCGAGCCCCCGGGGGAATACCGGAGGTACGAAGCGCTGCATCGAACAGCTCCACAAAGTGATTGATTTGCCGCCACTTGCGCGCCATGGCCGGCACCAGCTGTGCCACGCTGTCACGCCCCGCCTGTGCCACCCCCAGGGCGTGCCACGCCGGTTGCTGCAGATCCAGCCAGCGCGGCTTGGCGCGGTTGTGAGCCTGCGCTTGGGTGTCCGGTCCAGCGGGAGCGGCGACAGCCCGCAGCGGATGCTGACTCAAGCGACCACGGCCTTTGCGGTTGAAATCCAGCTGCCAATGGGCTTGTGGCATCAACAGCGTGGCGGACCGCATCTGTGAACCCACACACTGAGCCAAAAGCGAGGGCACCTCACCGGGGAGCAGGTTCTGAGTCAGATCCCGGGTGCGGTGACGCCAAACCACCTGAATTCTTTCGCCCCCCTGAAGGCGCACGGGCCGCAAGCGGATGCGCTCCAGATCCCCCGCTGCAGCCGACGGATGACTCAGCTGCAGTTGAAAACCGGCGCCAGAGACCAGGGCCTCCGCACACAAAACCAAAAAGCGCGCCTGCGCCGGGTCTGATTCACTCATGGGGGGCATTGTCGACCGCGTAGCATCGCGATGCTTCGGCCTTCGCTCTTCCCCATGACCGTCACCCTGGCTGATATCGAACGCGTGGTCCGCGAGTGGCACAACCGCCACCCGCTGGCACGGCGCGTCCGCGGGGAAGCCATCCACAGCGTGGGCTGGGTGGGCTTGCCCTATATGCGTGCCAGCCAAGCAGCGGAACCGAGCCTTGATGCACCGGCGGCACCGCCCGCCCCCCCCCGACCGAAGTCGCTGGGGTGGCATCGCTGGCGGCGCGGGAATGGCGGCGCCGGGCCTTGGCGCGTTTTTTCAGAGACCTTCATCGACGGTATCGCACCCAGAGCGGTGGACGCTTTCGCCGGCCACTGCGCCTGGGTGCACGTGCTGGAGGGGACGGAAGACTGGCCGCTGCGCCGCATCCAGGTTGACGAACGTCTCGCGGAAGCCTGTCACGGCGCTTGGCCAACAGAGCGCTGGTTACTCACGGCCGCCATCGAATACCGCGGCGACAAGATTCGGGTGCTGATTGGTGAATCACAGGGCAAGCTAAAGGTCTTGGGGCGCCACCGCCATTGGGATCGGCTGAAGTTGACCGGAACCGGCCTGCTCATTGCTGGCGCGGGGGCCCTGGGCATGGCGGCCATCTTGGATCGCCCCAGCCCTTCCAACGAGCCGGTTCGATCGCCTCAGGCCCCCGCCAGCGCCCCATCGGCACGGTCTTCAGGATCTCCGACCCCGCTCGCGCCGGCCTCGGCACCAGCCACGGCCGCTTCCGCCTCGGCGGCGCCCTCCGCGCCTTCGGTTCAGAGTGCCGCGCCGGCCAGCGACCCGCCTGAGCCGGGTCCGATCCCGTCAGCACCGGTCTTTCCCCCCGCCGCCGCCAGCGCAGCGCCCGGGACTGCCAACACCCCCAGCAGTGGCGGGCCGCCCCATCCGGTGGGGACGTCATCGCCCGGATCCAAGGCCTCGGTGCCGCTGCGCGCCGACGGCGAACCGGACATCCGGCCTCGACTTGGGCCGGTCCATCGGGTGCGACCGCCCAAACCGGCCGCATCCGAATTGGTCGGCCCGCCTCCGGCAGAAAAAGCGAGTCGCCGATCGCCGAAATCAGCGATTCAGTCTGAGGCGGGCGAACGTGAATCCGCCCCGCCCGCGCTGACCGGGCGCGACCGCCCCCGGTCCGGAGCCGACAAGCCCGAGCACATTCGCGCCGCACCGACCGCGGCCGGCCCCCAAGTGGCCTTGGTCAGTCCGGCCTTTGCCAAAAAGGCCGAGGCTGAAGAGCGCCTGTCGCAGATGCAGGCCCACCTGCAGGCCACCGTGCGCGAGGGTGACTTGCAAGGAGAAGTCTTTGAAACGCCGCAAGGGTGGCGCGCTGCTGTTTGGCCCTTTGCGACCCGTGCAGAAGCCCAGATCGTCAATGCCACCATGGTGGCACGGGGCTGGAAGACCCGCGCCGTCGATTTCTGATCAGGAGCGGTAGTCCGCATTGATGCGGACGTACTCTTCGCTGAAATCACAGGTCCAAACCGTCGTGCTGGCCACCCCGCGGTTCAGGTTCACCCGCACCAGGACGTCAGATCCCGCCATGACCTCGGCTGCTTCAGCCTCGACGTATTCAGGGTGGCGTCCACCCGCCGTCACCACATGCACCTCGCCCAGGTGCATTTCGATACGGTTCTGGTCCAAATCAGCAATGCCCGCATACCCCACCGCGGCCAGGATGCGCCCCAGGTTGGGGTCGCTGGCGAAGAAGGCGGTTTTAACCAGGGGCGAGTGCGCAATCGCGTAGGCGGCCAGACGGCACTCAGCCTCGTCGCGCCCCCCATCGACCTGAACACGGATGAATTTGGTGGCCCCCTCGCCGTCACGCACGATGGCCTGGGCCAACTGCACAGCCAGCTCGTTCAGTGCCGCCCGCAGGGCTTGCGCCGCGGCACTGTCCAGTGCCGTGATCGGTGTGTGGCCGGCGCGCTGGGTGGCGATTACCACAAAGCTGTCATTCGTTGAAGTGTCGCCATCCACGGTGATGCGGTTGAACGACGCATCGGCAGCCTCCCGCGCCAGGGCATTCATCAGCGCCGGGGCCACGCAGGCGTCAGTGGCGATAAACCCCAGCATGGTGGCCATATTGGGGCGGATCATGCCCGCCCCCTTCGCGATGCCCGTCAGGGTGACGGTGCGGCCCTCAATCTGCAGCTGCCGGGAAGCCGCCTTGGGCAAGGTATCCGTGGTCATGATGGCCTGGGCCGCCTCGAACCACTGCGTCGGCGCGGCGGCCGACACGGCAGCATCCAGCCCGGCTTCAATGCGCTCCACCGGCAGGGTTTCCATGATCACACCGGTGGAAAACGGCAACACCTGCTGGGGCGCCACGTTCAGCTTGGCCGCCAAGGCCGTGCAGCTGCGACGCGCGCGCGCCAGGCCATCGGCGCCGGTGCCTGCATTGGCGTTGCCTGTGTTGATTAAGAGCGCCCGAATAGAGGAGTCCTGCAGGTGCTCGCGGCACACCTGCACCGGCGCGGCACAGTAGCGGTTTTGGGTGAACACGCCGCCCACCGCCGCGCCTTCATCCAACAGCCACACCGACAAATCCCGCCGCCCCGGCTTGCGGATGCCCGCCATCGTGGTACCAATTCGCACCCCCGCCACGGGCAGCAGGTCTTGGGGGTTGGGGGCTTGCAAATCAACGGGCATGGCGGACTCCAAAGGGACAGCCGGCCATTCTAGAAACGACAAAGCCGCCCGCAGGCGGCCTCGTCCAACCCAGTCAAACCCCGCTTAGGCCAGCTTGCCGTGGCAGGCCTTGAACTTCTTGCCGCTGCCACAGGGGCAGGGATCATTGCGGCCGACACCGACGAATTGCTGAGCGTTCGGCTCCGACTCCTGCGACACCGAGCCGTCTTCGTTCGGGTGCGTGTAAGTGACGTTGCGCGGCGTCTCCGCCTGCGCCGCCGCAATTTCTGCGGCCGCCTGGGCCTCTTCCTCGGTCTGGATGCGAACGTTCATCAGCACGCGGGTCACTTCCATCTTCACCGCATCCAAGAGCTGCGAGAACAACTCAAATGCTTCGCGCTTGTACTCCTGCTTGGGGTTTTTCTGCGCATAGCCGCGCAAATGAATGCCCTGACGCAAGTAGTCCAATGCCGCCAAGTGCTCGCGCCAGCGGTGGTCGATGCTTTGCAGCAGCACCATGCGGATGAAGGGCGTGAAGTGCTCGGCGCCAATCATTTGCACCTTGCCCTCGAAGCGCTCATGGGCCGCCGCGATGACCTTGGCCAAGATATCCTCGTCCGTGATGGAGTCCGACGCCTGTGTCAGCCCGAGCAGATCCAGGTCCAACTGCCATTCGTCTTTGAGCACACGCTGCAAGCCCGGCAAATCCCATTGCTCTTCCAGGCTCTCAACCGGGACATGGGCGCGCACCACATCGGTCACGGCCCCTTCGCGCAGGTGACGAATCTGCGGCAGCAAGTCTTGCGCCTCCAGAATGTCGTTGCGCTGCTGGTAGATCACCTTGCGCTGATCATTCGCCACATCGTCGTACTCCAGCAACTGCTTGCGGATGTCGAAGTTGCGCGCCTCCACTTTGCGCTGGGCACCTTCCAGCGACCGGGTCACGATGCCCGCTTCGATCGCCTCGCCATCGGGCATCTTCAGGCGCTCCATGATGGCTTTGACGCGTTCGCCGGCAAAGATGCGCATCAGCGAATCATCGAGCGAGAGATAAAAGCGCGAACTGCCCGGGTCACCTTGCCGTCCGGAGCGACCCCGCAGCTGGTTGTCAATGCGTCGGCTTTCGTGACGTTCCGTGGCAATCACACGCAGGCCGCCAGCAGCCTTCACTTGGTCATGCAAGCCCTGCCACTCATCGTGTAGCTTTTGGATGCGCGTCGCTTTGTCGCCCTGCGGAATGCTTACATCGGCTTCCAGCAACTGAACCTGTTTTTCCACATTGCCGCCGAGCACGATGTCGGTGCCGCGGCCCGCCATGTTGGTGGCGATGGTGATCATGCCCGGGCGCCCTGCTTGGGCAATGATTTCCGCTTCACGCTGATGCTGCTTGGCATTCAGAACGTTGTGCGGAAGCTTGGCCTTCTCAAGCAACTTGGCCACGATTTCCGAATTTTCGATCGAGGTCGTGCCCACGAGAACCGGCTGGCCACGCTCGTGCGAATTGCGGATGTCATTCAGCACGGCCTGATACTTTTCTGGCGTGCTCTTGTAGACCAGGTCCAGCTCGTCTTTGCGAATCGTGGGGCGGTTGGGCGGAATCACCACCGTCTCTAGGCCGTAAATCTCCTGGAATTCGTAGGCTTCGGTGTCCGCGGTGCCCGTCATCCCCGCCAGCTTCCCGTACATACGGAAGTAGTTCTGGAAGGTAATGGAGGCAAGCGTCTGATTTTCGGCCTGGATGGCCACACCCTCTTTGGCTTCGACAGCTTGGTGCAGGCCCTCACTCCAGCGGCGCCCCGTCATGAGGCGGCCGGTGAATTCGTCGACGATCACCACCTCACCGTCTTGCACCACGTAGTGGGTATCGCGCTGAAATACGTGATGAGCGCGCAGGGCGGCGTAGAGGTGATGGACCAGGGAAATGAAGCTCGGGTCATACAGACTGGCCCCCGAGGGCAGCAATCCGGCCTCATTGAGCAGCGTCTCCGCCGTTTCGTGGCCCGCTTCCGTCAAGAAGATTTGGTGCGACTTTTCATCGACCGTGAAGTCACCCGGTTCGATCACCCCTTCGCCGGTGCGAGGGTCCGCCTCGCCGATCTGCTTCTTCAGCTTGGGCGCGATGGCATTGATGCGCAGGTAAACCTCGGTGTGGTCGTCCGCCTGACCCGAAATGATCAAGGGCGTGCGAGCCTCATCGATGAGGATCGAATCCACTTCGTCCACGATCGCATAGGCCAGACCCCGTTGGACGCGCTCGTCCGTACCTTGCACCATGTTGTCGCGCAGGTAATCGAAACCGTACTCGTTATTGGTGCCATAAGTGATGTCGGCGTTATAAGCCGCTTGCTTGATATCGCGCGACACGTGGCTTTGGTTCACCCCCACCGTCAAACCCAGGAAGGTGTACAGCTTGCCCATCCAATCCGCATCACGGCGCGCCAGGTAGTCGTTCACCGTCACCACGTGAACACCCTTGCCCGTCAGTGCATTCAGGTACACCGGCAGCGTGGCCATCAGGGTTTTGCCCTCGCCCGTGCGCATCTCCGCAATCTTGCCGCTGTGCAGCACCATGCCGCCAATCAACTGGACGTCAAAGTGACGCATCTTGAGCGCCCGCTTGCTGCCCTCACGGACCACGGCAAACGCCTCGGGCAGGAGGTTGTCCAGGCTCTCTCCGCCGGCCACGCGCACCTTGAATTCAGCCGTCTTGGCACGCAATCCGTCGTCGCTGAGCGCCTCCATCTGGGGCTCCAGCGCGTTGATAGTGGCCACCGCGCGGCGGTACTGGCGCAGCAATCGCTCATTGCGACTGCCAAAGATGGCGGTAAGAAGCTTGGGCAACATGGGAGCAATCAATCGTTGGAAGCGCCCAACCCGGGCGAGAACCCGAGCAGGTGGGGGCGCGACGCCGCAACACAAGGGCTGCGCGCGGCAAAGCGGCGAATGTTATCAGCGCCCTACACTGTGCCCATGCGTCCCAGCCGCCCCACCCCGCCCGCGGTACCCGCCCCGCTCAGCGTCCAGCAAGCCTTGCGCGCGAGCGATCCGCTTCGAGAGCTCGGGCGACGGATGGCGGCCTCTCGAGACTGCTTGGAGTGCGTCAAGGTGGCCATTCCCCCCTCGCTACGCGGCGTGGTGCAGGCCGGCCCGGTGGACGAGTCCGGGTGGACCTTGTTGGTCCAGAACGCAGCGGCTGCCGCGAAGCTGCGGCAATTGAAACCCCACCTGGATTTGCTCTTGGCCGAACGCATGGGCGCTGGCATCGCACTCCGAATCAAAGTGCTGACCCAATCCTGAGGGATGGTGCCGGCTGTCAGAATCGAACTGACGACCTTCCGCTTACAAGGCGGGTGCTCTACCAACTGAGCTAAGCCGGCGTCCAGGTCGCGCCTCACAGCACGACCCGCATCAATCACTTCACCCTTTTGAGCGCCGGCCGCGGGCCGGTGGGTGAAGGTTCGGGGGGCGGATTATCACCAGAACTTGTGGGCACCGGCGCCAACCGCAAAGCAGGGGACGGTTCGGGCTCGGCGCCCTCCGCGTCCTGCTGCGGCAGGTCACTGGCCAGATCTTCGGTTTCGATGGGGGCAAAGGCCATGCCCTGGCCATTCTCGCGGGCGTAGATGGCCAACACCGCGCTCATGGGGGCCATGACCTCACGAACCACGCCACCAAACCGCGCCTTGAAGGTCACGGCTTCGTCATCCAGCCGCAAACCTTGTGTCGCGTCATAGCTCACATTGAGCGTAATGACGCCATCCTGGACAAACTCCATCGGCACCTGCACACCGCGCACCACTTGAACCTGCAAGTACGGCGTAAAACCATGGTCCGTGCACCACGCGTGCAACGCACGAACCAGGTAGGGCCGCGTTGACGGCAGGATGGGGTCGTCGAGAGTGCTCAACGGCGCATTACCTTTTCCGACGGCGTCAGCGCTTCGATGTACGCCGGGCGAGAGAAGATGCGCTCGGCGTACTTCAACAGCGGCGCCGCGTTTTTGCTCATGTCAATGCCGTAGTAATCCAGACGCCACAGCAAAGGCGCAATGGCCACATCCAGCATCGAGAAGTCATCCCCGAGCATGAACTTGTTCTTCAGGAAGATCGGCGCGAGCTGAGTCAGACGGTCGCGAATCTGGCTGCGCGCCTTTTCGAGCAGCTTGTCCGTGGGCTTCGGGCCCCCGCTGCGGTTTTCAAGGATGTTCACGTAGGCAAACAGCTCCTTCTCGAAATTCAGAAGGAACAGTCGCACGCGCGCGCGCGCCAGCGGGTCCCCGGGCATCAGTTGCGGGTGCGGGAACCGCTCGTCGATGTACTCGTTGATGATGTTGCTCTCGTACAGGATCAGGTCGCGCTCCACCAAGATGGGCACGTCGTTGTACGGATTCATCAAAGCGATGTCTTCCGGCTTGGCAAACAAATCCACATCGCGGATCTCAAAGTCCATGCCTTTTTCGAACAGAACGAAGCGGCAGCGGTGCGAATAGGGGCAGGTCGTGCCCGAGTAGAGAACCATCATGAGAGTGGACTCCCGTAGTCAGTCAAAAAACAAAAGCGCAGTGCAGGCAATGGGGCCAGCACTGCGCAGGTGAAGCAGCCGTGGGGCTTACTTCACATCCTTCCAATAGGCGGCATTCAAGCGCCAGGCGAAGACAGAAAACACCAGCAGGAACAGCATCACGCCCACGCCCAGGTTGAAGCGCTGCTTGGCTTGCGGTTCCGCCATCCAGGTCAGGTAAGCAACCAGATCACCCACGGCGTTGTCATATTCCTGAGCGGAGAGCTTGCCCGCCTTGACCACTTCCCACTTGCCACTGAACACATGCTCGGGCTTTCCGTGCGACATGCGCTCTTCAAACATCGGCTTGCGCTCGCCTTGCAGCTCCCACAAAACATGGGGCATGCCGATCGAGGGGAATACCAAATTATCCCAGCCCGTGGCCTTGGTCTCGTCGCGGTAGTAGCTGCGCCACAGCGTGTAGAGGTAATCGGCCCCGGTGCCCTTGCTGCCATCGGCGCGCGACCGGGCCACCAGCGTCAGGTCCGGCGGCGTGGCGCCAAACCACGCCTTGGCCTCCTTCGCGTCAATCGCTGCCTTCATCTGCTCCCCCACCTTGTCGGTGGTGAACATCAGGTTGTCCTTGATCTGCTCTTTCGAGAGGCCGATTTCCTGCAGGCGGTTGTAGCGGTGGAAGGCCGCGCTGTGGCAGTTCAAACAGTAGTTGGCGAAGATCTTGGCGCCGTTTTGCAGCGACGCCAAGTCACTCATCTTTTCCGTCGGAAACCGATCCCAGGCCACGCCACCACCCGACGCAAATGCACTCAGGCTCAAGGCGGTCAACAGGGAGGCGATGATTTTTTTCATGGTTGTTCGTCTCCGGTAGATCAATGGGCGTGAAAGGTCACGCGATCGGGCGGGGTTTTGAACTCACCCTTGACGCTCCACCAGGGCATCAGCAAGAAGAAACCCAAGTAGAACAGGGTGCCGACTTGCGACACCAAGGTGCCGATCGTGCTGGGCGGTTGCACGCCCAGGTACCCGAGGATGCCGAACACCACCACGAAAACACCGTACAGGTAGTTGTTCCAGCTCGGGCGGTAGCGAATGGATTTGACCGGCGACTTGTCCAGCCAGGGCAGGAACGCCAGGATCACCACCGTGCCCCCCATGACCACCACACCCCAGAATTTGGCATCAAAACCATGGGCCCACTGAGGCAGTTCCACGCCCATCCAGCCCAACACCACGCCATGGACGTCGAACAGGAACAGGAGCGCTGCCATCAGCCCCCAATAGCCCACACGCACAGCCGCCGGCAAGGCCGAACGACGAACCGACACCACACCAACGACAACGAAGAACAGCCACATAAACGGCATGAAGTCCGACGTCGTGGCACGCAGCATGGAATAGAACGGCGTGAAGTACCAAACCGGCGCGATATGGGCCGGGGTCTTCAGCGGGTCCGCCGGGATGAAGTTGTTGTACTCCAAGAAATATCCGCCCAATTCCGGAGCGAAGAACACGATCGCGCAGAACACCATCAGGAACAGCGAGACGCCGTAGATGTCATGCACCGTGTAGTAGGGGTGGAAGGGCACGCCATCCAGCGGGCGACCTTGCGCATCCTTGTGCTTCTTGATTTCCACACCGTCGGGGTTGTTGGAGCCCACGTCGTGCAGCGCCAACAAGTGGGCAACCACCAAGCCGAGCAACACCAACGGCACGGCGATCACATGGAAGCTGAAGAAGCGGTTCAGCGTGGCATCGCCCACGACAAAGTCGCCGCGAATCATGATCGACAGCTCTTCCCCCACAAACGGAATGGCAGAGAAGAGGTTGATGATCACCTGGGCGCCCCAATAGCTCATCTGCCCCCAGGGGAGCAAATAGCCCATGAAGGCTTCAGCCATCAGACACAGGAAGATGGCGCAGCCGAAAATCCACACCAATTCCCGCGGTTGGCGGTAGCTGCCGTAGATCAGGCCGCGGTACATGTGCAGGTACACCACGACGAAGAAGGCCGAGGCACCGGTGGAATGCATGTAGCGCACCAGCCAACCCCAGGGCACGTCGCGCATGATGTACTCGACCGAAGCAAACGCCAGGTTCGCATCGGGCTTGTAGTGCATCACCAGGAAGATGCCGGTGACGATCTGGATCACCAGCACCAAGAGGGCCAGCGAGCCGAAGATGTACCACCAGTTGAAGTTCTTCGGTGCGTAGTACTCGGACATGTGGACCTTGTAGGCGTCGAACGCGGTGGGGAACCGGTTCTCCAGCCAGGTCATGGTCTTCACGCCCATCGAGGCGCCCGCCGGCGCTTCCTTGAATTCAGCCATGGTCGGTCCTTATGCCTTTTTGTCTTCGCCGATCAACAGCTTGGTGTCGGACAGGTACATGTGCGGAGGCACCTCGAGGTTATCCGGCGCCGGCTTGTTCTTGAACACGCGGCCAGCCAAGTCAAACGTCGAGCCGTGGCAGGGGCACAGGAAACCCCCGGTCCAATCGTCCGGCAGCGACGGCTGCGCGCCGGTCTGGAACTTGTCCGAGGGCGAACAGCCCAGATGCGAGCAAATACCCACCGCCACGAAATATTCCGGCTTGATGGAACGGTGCTCGTTCTTGGCGTATTCCGGCGTCGGGTAGGCCGTGCGCTTGCTTTCAGGGTCGGCCACCTGGGGGGTCGTCTTCTTCAGCGCCTCAAGCTGCTCGGGCGTGCGGCGCACGATCCACACCGGCTTACCCCGCCATTCCACCGTGAGCTTCTCGCCCGGTTTCATGCCGCCAATGTCGACTTCGACCGCCGCACCAGCCGCCAACGCCCGCTCGGAGGGGCTAAAGGTCTTCACAAACGGGACGGCCACCGCCACCCCGCCCACTGCGCCCGCGCATCCCGTGGCCATCATCCACGTGCGCTTGCTGTTGTCCACTTCGCTCATGAGCATCCTCTGGCGGGTTTTTTGATTCTGTTGCCCGTTTCCACAGCACCTAGGCGCCACAGGTCCGGACTTCTTTTGAAACCAAGCGCTTTGCGAAAAGTCAAATGCGCTTGCAAAGCGGCGCGGATTCTAGCGGCAGGGTCAAGCCCCAGGAATCGGGCCCCGGGATTCCGCCAACCCCCTGCACCCATCCAAGGCATCGAGAATCGACGTTTTACCTGGAGACACCAGCATGGGATTTCTTTCGGAGTTCAGAGAATTTGCCGTCAAGGGCAATGTCATCGACTTGGCCGTGGGCGTGATCATCGGCGGTGCTTTCGGCAAGATTGTTGACTCCTTGGTCGGCGACGTGATCATGCCGCTCGTCGGCATGGTGGTGGGCGGCCTGAATTTCGACAACTACTTCATCCCGTTGGCAGGCCAAGCCGCAACCACTTTGGTGGAGGCCAAGAAAGCGGGGGCGGTCCTGGCCTACGGCAGCTTTCTGACCGTGATGCTGAACTTCATCATCTTGGCCTTCGTCATCTTCATGATGATCAAGCAGATCAATCGGCTCAAACGCGCCGAGCAAACGCCGGCCGCCCCGCAAGCGCCGGCTGCCCCGCCGGAAGACATTCAACTCCTGCGGGAGATTCGTGACAGTTTGAAACGTTAAGCACCGGCCTTCGGGCATGATGGGGCCCTTCGCCCCAGTGTTTCTTCCGGGCTCAGTTTGTTCCATGTCGGCTCTCAGCAACCCCCACTTGCAGGCGGCGCTTCAGCGCCTCTGCCAGGCCTTTGATCAGGCCCTGTCGCAAACCCAAGAAACCGCCGGTCAATTGGCCGGTTCCGCGCTGAAGTCGGCGCGTCGGGACGAACTCTTGCTCACGCAAGCACTGTTGCGCCAGCAGCAAAGCGTCTTGATCGATCAGTTTCAGCGCTCCTTGCTTTCCGAGTGGGAAAAGGACGGGCTGGGCAAGGCCGTCGGCGCAGTGCCAGCCCGGAGCAGCGGGTGGGGCGAACTGAGTTTGGTCGACGACGCCGCGGTGGACGCCCTGGTCGCCGCCGACCGCATAGGCAAGGCTTTGGGCCACAGTTGCGAGTGGGAGTTGCGGGCCGTCGAGTCGTTCGTCAGCGATCTGCTGGGCGACCCGGAAGCCGGCCCGGACCGCAATCCGGTGCGGCCCGGATTGGTCGCGCGCGCCCTGATCCATGCTGTGGACGACGTCACGGATCAACCCAATCTGCGTCAAACCCTGAGCGAGGAGTTGACCCGGACCCTGTCCGGGCAAATGAAGTCTTGCTACGCAGACCTTGCCGCTTGGTTCCGCCAAAAAGGCCTGCGCGCCCAAGATCTGCGGGCCATTACCACCGAAGGCGGCAGTCGGGGTGGCGCGGCAGGAGCAGCGCCCGAGCCCGCGCCCCCTTTCAGCAACAGCGGCCCGGACGGGCTGTCCAGCGCCCCCGGCGGTCACGGCGCCCCCGGCACGCAGCCTCCCGGCGGTTACCCAGCGCCCATTGGCGCTTTGGGCGGACTGGGGCATGTTGAACCCGTCGTGATGAACCTGTTGCGCCGCTTGCACGGCGCAGCGCCCGCCGTGAGCTTCAGCACGCTGGCCGATCCGACTGCGGGCTTGGCCATGCCGAGCAACCTGATTCAGCTGCACCGCGAAGAGCTGCGTCAGACCGCCACGGCGCCACTTGATCACATGGTGATCGACGTCGTGGCGACCCTGTTTGACGCCATCTTGGCGGACTCTCGCGTGCCCCCGCAAATGGCCCGCCTGCTCGGGCGCTTGCAACTCCCCGTGCTGCGAGCGGCACTGGGGGACACCAGCTTCTTTGCCAAGCGCAACCACCCGGTTCGACGATTCATCAACCGACTGGCGTCCTTGGCGTGCTCCTTCGAGGACTTCACGCAAGATCCCGGCCTCAGCTTCTTGAAGCGGGTTTCCGAGTTGGTCGAAGAAATCGCGGGTGGCGATTTCGAGCGACTCGAAACCTACGACAAACAGCTGGACCAGCTCGACCAATTTGTCACCGAGCAGGCAAAGCAAGCCCTGAGCGCTGCAGGACAAGAAGCGGCGCGCAAGCTGGAGGAAAAAGAACTCCAAGCTCGCCAACGGCTGCAGTACGAGAAACAGTTGGATCGGGCCCTGCAGGACTTGCCCCTGCCCGGCTTTCTGAAGCAGTTCCTCTGCAAAGACTGGGGGGCGGTCATCGTGACCGCCTCGGGGCAGGGTGAACCGCAGGCGCTCATGGCCCGGCGCCAGGGGCGCGATTTGGCGGTTTCCGTCCTCCCCAAGGGCGGATCGCCCGCCCGGAAGGACTTCCTCTCCCAGCTGCCGCTGTTGGTCCGCGGGGTGCAATTGGGGCTGGACTCCATTGGCTGCCCGGAGTCCACACGCAAGCAGTTGTTTGCGGATTTGATGCCCGTGCATGCCGAGGCCCTCAAGACGCCGGCACTGTCACCACTCGACCACAATTTGCTGGTCAAGCGGATCGAGGCGGCGTTCGGGCTGGCCGTGCCGGACGAACAAGAGGCGTTGCGGGCCACAACGTCGCTGGACATCAATCTCGAAGAGGCCTTCAACCCCGCCGAGGCAGCCCAGATGGGCTTGCTCACGGAGGCCCAGGTCCCGTGGGACGGTCAAGTCGACATTGACCTCAGCGCCGAGCCGGACACCCCGGTACAGACTGTGGACCTCGCCATCGCCGGTCTGCCTGAACCCGAATCACCAGAACCCACGCACGGCGCAGCGCTGTTTGATCACCTGCAGATCGGCTGCGCGTACCGCATTCACACGGGCAAAGACTGGCACAAGGTCAAACTCACGCACATCAGCGATCAGCGCAGTTTCTTCATCTTTACGGAAGGGGACCATCACCCCAAGACCCTGACGATGACGGCGCGCATGTTGCGCCGCCTTTGCGCCAACGAGCGCTTCCGGTCGGTGGAGAACGCCTTCTTGCTTGAGCGGGCGACCGCGCGCGCGCGCCAACAGCTGGCGGCCCTGATGCCGCAAGTCAGCCGGCACTGATCGTCAATCGCTGGCCCAGCTGCCAGGCCGCCAAAAAACTGGACGGATCCGCCGTACCTCGCCCCACCCGGTCAAAGGCGGTTCCGTGGTCGGGGCTGGTGCGTACAAAAGGCAAGCCCAGGGTCAGGTTCACGCCGGCATCGAGCCCCAGATATTTGATTGGGATGAGGCCATGGTCGTGTGTCATCGCCACCACCGCGTCAAACTCACCGCGCCGCGCCCGCATGAACACCGTGTCCGGCGCATAGGGCCCATGGACCTGGAGCCCTTCACTTTGGGCCTGCTGAACCGCTGGCCCTATGGTGGTCACTTCCTCATCACCAAACAACCCGCCCTCGCCTGCATGGGGATTGAGGCCCGCCACGGCAATTCTGGGTGCGGCGATTCCCAGCGGCCCCACCAGCATGGCGTGCACCTGCCGAACGGTTTCCAAAATCGTGGGGCCATCGATCAAATCAAGGGCCTTTCGCAACGAAACATGGACGGTGACCAAGGCCACGCGCAGCTCGTCGTTCACCAACATCATGCGAACGGCCGGAACGCCCGCCAGGTGTTGCAACATTTCCGTATGACCGGGAAAAGGCACACCCGCCGCATGGAGGGCCTCTTTGTGGACGGGCGCAGTGACTAAACCACGCGCCGCACCACTCTGAATCGCCCCGACAGCCGCCTCAATGCAGCGCGCTGCGGCCAGACCGCAATCGGCTCGAACGAGACCTTGCGATCCCTGCAGAAGCGTTGCCGGTAAGCCCGGAGGGGCCCACACGGCCATCGCCCCCGGCAGCCTGGGTTCACTGATCGTCTCGAGCACTTGAACGGGACGCTGCAGCCGGCACTGCGCCAGTGCCCTGCGCATCACTTGGGGATCTCCCACCACCACCGCCGCAGGCTCAGGCACCCGTGCCCAGGCCTGTGCGATGACTTCAGGGCCGATGCCGGCCGCGTCGCCCTGAGTCAGCAACAGGGGCCGGTCGGCCTTCACCGACGACTCCTCACGCGGGATTGGCTTCATCGTGAAAACGGCAATCCAAATCAAATTGCTCGGCCAAATGCTTGCCCAGGGCTTGGACACCCCCACGTTCAGTGGCGTGGTGGCCGGCCGCCAAAAAGGCCACACCGGTTTCCCGCGCCAAATGGAACTGAGGCTCACTCATCTCACCGGTCACGAACACGTCTGCGCCCGAAGCCACTGCCGATTCGAAGTACCCTTGGGCACCCCCGGTACACCACGCCACGCGACGAATGAGCCTGCCATCTCCGGGCAGCAAGTGCACGGGACGCCCCAACGTGGCCTGCACGTGGCCGGTCAACGTCTCTGCGTCTACAGGGGATTCGATCGACCCCAGAAATCCGAGGTTTTGTTCACCAAACCGCGCATCGGCCTGCCAACCCAATTTTTCGCCCAAGGTGGCGTTATTGCCCCACTGGGCGTGAGCATCCAGCGGCAGGTGGTAGGCCAGCAGATTGATGTCGTGGGCCAGCAGCAGGCGCAATCGTTCGCGCAACCAGCCTACGACGCGCCCGTCTTGACCGCGCCAGAACAGTCCGTGATGGACCAAGAGGGCATCGGCGCCCCAAGTCACCGCCGCCTCAATCACCTGACGACTGGCGGTAACACCCACCATCAGCTTGCGAACTTGGGGGCGGCCTTCGACCTGCAAGCCATTGGGCCCATAGTCCTTAAACTGCCCTACCGCCAGCGCGTCACCGAGGTAGCGCTCCAACTCCGCGCGTTCAACCATGAAGGGCCCATCCTTGTTGAAAAAGCTCTGGCTGATTTTCGCCCAGGCCTGCACCCTCGGTCTGGGGCTGGCTCTGGCCTTGCAGGCAGTCAACACCCTTCATCCCCGGCCAGCGACGGGCCAGAGCCCGCCGGAGCGCAGCTTGGTCCAAGCCGCAGCACAGGTGGCCCCGGCCGTCGTGGCCATTCGCACCGACGACGAGCCGGGCGGTGCGGCCAGCCCCACCGGCTCTGGCGTCATCGTGCACGCCGACGGTTGGATCGTGACCAATCACCACGTGGTTGCAGAGGCTTCGCAGGTGCGCGTTCAGCTTCCAGATGGACGAGAAGGCACCGCCCAGGTCACCGGCTCCGACCCCGAGACCGACCTTGCCGTGCTGCGCACCGATCTGCGCGCCCTCCCCGTCGCCCGCTGGGGTTCCTCCCAGCAACTGGTGGTGGGAGAGCCACTGCTGGCCATCGGCAATCCCTTTGGCGTCGGTCAAACGGTGACCGCAGGCATCGTGAGCGCCCTGCAGCGCAAAGCGCTGGGGATCAATGTGTTTGAGAATTTCATTCAAACCGATGCCGCCATCAACCCCGGCAATTCAGGGGGCGCCCTGGTCAACAGCCAAGGGCTCGTGGTGGGCATTCCCAGCGCCATTTACTCCCGCGACGGCGGGAGCATTGGCCTAGGCTTTGCCATCCCCGCTGAGTTAGCGCAACAGGTGGTGCAAGCCCTGCAAACCCAGGGCTACGTCCAGCGGGGATGGCTCGGGGTGCAAACCCGCGCGTTCACGCCCGATTTGGCCCGGGTACTCAAACTGCCGGCCCACGGCGGCGTGCTGGTGAGTGTCGTGATTCCCGACTCCCCGGCCGCTCAAATCCAACTTCACACCGGGGATGTGATCGAGTCAGTGGGGGGCACTTCCATTCGGAGCCCGGAGCACCTGCTGGATGTCGTCGCTGAGCTGCGACCCGGGCAGCGAGCGCCGATCACGCTCCGGCGCAACGGCCAAGCCCTCACCGTGGAAGTCGCAGTGGGCCAACGGCCCCGGCCTGGCACCACGCCGCCCCCCGTTCAAGACTGAGGGTCGTCTTCGCTCTGGGGCTCGCGCCGCACCATCACGGCCGCCCAAATGCCCACCTCATAGAGCACCACCATGGGAACAAAGAGCGAGATCTGCGAGATCACATCGGGCGGTGTCACGATGGCGGCCACGATGATGGCGCCAACCGCAAAGTAACCGCGCCATTCACGAAGTTTCTCGACCGACACCACACCGAGCGCCGCCAGGACCACCACGGCAACAGGCACCTCAAAGGCAATGCCAAACACCATGAAGAGGGTCAACACAGTGCCGAAATACTGTTCGATATCGGGCGCCACTTGGATCGATGCGGGGGCAAACGCAACGATGAACTTGCTCATCGCCGGCAGCACGAGGTAGTAGCAAAAAGCCACGCCGACAAAGAAGAGCAGCGTGCTGGAGACCACCAAGGGCAGGATGAAACGCTTCTCGTGCGAATAAAGACCAGGCGCGACGAACGCCCAGACTTGGTACAGCACAAAGGGCAGGGCCAGAAGAAAACCGCCCATCAGCGTAATCTTGAGGGGCACCATGAAGGGCGCAAACGTACCCGTGGCAATCAGCTTGGCCCCTCCGGGCAAGGCTTGACTCATGGGCAGCGCCAGCAGGTCATACAGCCCACCCGGCGACGGCCAAACACACAACACCCCAAACATCAGCATCACCGCCAGCAGCGCCCGCACGATGCGGTCCCGCAATTCGACCAGATGCTCGACAAAGGGCTGTTCGGTTCCGGCCAGTTCGTCTTCCGGCGGGGGAGAGCTTGCGTTCACGTTGGTTTGAGCGCCGAGCACCCGGCGCCTCCTTTACTTGGGGCGATGCCGCGCCACCCGCGCTGCGCCAGATTGCACATGCCGTCGAACCCCCGTGCGTTCCTTGAACCACATCGGGGTTCGCATGCGGCGCACCCGCCAATTCTTGCGAACCGATTGGGGATTGGGGGACCACTGGCCATCCAACGCAGGCGCCTTCCAGGCCTCTTCGAAGCTGGTCTGCACTTCGTTCAGGCCCTCTGAAACCTCGTTCAGCGAGCCGGAGACTTCAGAGGCGGCTTCTCGAAACTGGGCCTGGGCCTTCTTGAGCTCTTCGAGCTCAATCGACCGATTCACCTCCGCTTTGACGTCGGCCACGTAGCGGCGGGCCTTGCCCATCATGTGGCCCACGGTCCGGGCCACTTTGGGCAGCTTCTCGGGGCCGATGACGATCAAGGCCACCACGCCGACCAATGCCAGTTTGTCCAGACCCAGGTCGAGCATGCGGATTCAGTTCAGTTGAGCGTGTGCTCGATCAGGAGTGGGTTTTCTTTTCCGTGGCTTGCACGTCCACCGTGTTGGGATCTTGACCCACACGGGCTTGCGGGTCGGCCGGCGCAGCGCCATCGCGCATGCCATCCTTGAACCCCTTGACCGCAGAGCCCAGGTCAGAGCCCACGTTCTTGAGCTTCTTCGTGCCAAACACCAGCACGACCACCAGCAGCACGATCAGCCAGTGCCAAATGCTCAAACCGCCCATTCTTAACTCCAGAAGATGAGATTTCGATTCTAGGCTGCCCGGCGCATACGCCCGTGATGTAGATCAGCCTTTACGCCAGGGCCGGGGGCCGCCCATGACGTGCAGGTGCAGGTGCATGACCTCTTGACCCCCGTCTGCCCCGGTATTGATCTGGGCCCGGAAACCCCCGGTCACCCCCGCCTCGCGCATCAATTCAGGCGCCAGCACCATCATGCGGCCCAGAAGCCCTTGGTGCTCCGGGCGCGCCTCGGCCAAACTGGGCAAATGCACTTTGGGGACGATCAACAGGTGAACGGGTGCGCTGGGCTGAATGTCATGAAAGGCCAGCAACTCGTCATCTTCGTAAGCCTTGCGCGACGGGATTTGACCCGCCACGATCTTGCAAAAAATGCAATGAGGGTCATGCGACACGTTGAGTTCCTTTCAAATTTTTGGGTCTGCAGGTCGAGACGCAAATTCGGCCAACCCCGAAAGTCCCTCCCGACGCGCCAACTCGCCCAGTACCTGCTCGGGCCGAACGCCAACTTCGGCCAAGGCCATCAAGCTGTGAAACCACAGGTCGGCGGCCTCGTAGGTCACCTGCATGGCGTTTCGATCCTTGGCGGCCAGAACAAATTCAGTCGCCTCTTCGCCCACTTTTTTGAGCATGGCATCCAAGCCCTTGGCCTTGAGCTTGGCCACGTAGCTGGTGGCCGGGTCCCCCGACTGGCGACGCGCTTCGATGGTATCGGCCAACTGCGCCAGGACGTGGTCGTTCATTTGTATACCCTCTCCGGATCCACCAGCACAGGCTCCACGGTGGCCCAGCCGTCACCATCCAGTTGGCGGAAAAAACACGAATGGCGCCCGGTGTGGCAGGCCACACCCGGGCCGCTGGGCTGCCCCTCCTGACGCACCGTCAGCAGAATCACATCCCGATCGCAGTCCAGCCGAATGTCCTGCACCGTTTGCACATGGCCGGACTCTTCGCCTTTGTGCCACAGGCGCTGGCGACTGCGGCTCCAGTACACCGCCTGACCTCGTGCCCAGGTTTGGAGCAAGGCCTCGCGATTCATCCAGGCCACCATCAGCACGTCCTTGCTGCCCGCTTCTTGCGCGATGGCCGGGGCCAGCCCCCGCTCGTCCCAGGCCACGTCATCCAACCAGGAGGGCGGTGACGGTGGCGCCAGAGCATGCGTTTCACCGGCATGTTGCCACTCGTGGGCAAACCAACGGAGCACCGGCACGGTGCCCGGGAGCACTGGCCAAACGGTGGTCGGCAACGTCTGCCAAGCCATACGCTGCCCTTCCCGCATGTGCAACTCACCCGTCCAGTCGAAGCACTTCATGAAATGCAGCCGTACGCGGGCGTGGGGGTAGTCCATTTCCTCGACACGCCAGGGCTGGGCAGGCCCAATGGTGATGCCCAGCTCCTCATGCAACTCGCGACGCAGCGCGGTCTCGGCATCCTCGCCGGGCTCGAATTTGCCGCCCGGGAACTCCCAGTGCCCCGGGTACACCTTGCCCGGTGGCCGCGACGTCAGCAGAAAGGCCACTTCGCGCCCCTGGGCGTCGCGTTGCAAAAGCACCCCCACGGCCACATCGACGGCCAATCGGTCGGTTGCCGCGTTTTCAAGCATCGTTGCGCCCCGCCACATCGCGTGCGAACTGATGGGCCACGCGACCACTGCGAGAGCCGCGTTCCAAAGCCCAAACCCGAGCTTGAGCGCGCAGCGCCTCTGTGGGCTGAAGCCCATGCTCCATCAGCCAGAGCTCACACAAACGAAGGTATTCCTCTTGGCTAAACGGATAAAAACTGATCCACAGCCCGAATCGCTCTGACAGTGAAATCTTTTCTTCGACGGATTCGCCCGGGTGAATCTCGCCGTCCGGCCCGCGGCCTCGCGTCTCCAGGTTGTCTTTGAATTGCTCGGGCATCAAATGGCGCCGGTTGCTGGTGGCCACCAAGAGCAAGTTGTCACCGCCCGCTGCCACGGTGCCATCCAAAACGGACTTCAACGCCTTGTACCCGCTCTCGCCGGCCTCAAAACTCAGGTCATCGCAGAACAGCAGGAATTTTTCAGGACGGGTCGCCAGCACTTCGCTCAAGACTGGCAGTTCACCCAAATCCGCTTTGTCAATTTCGATCAATCGCAGGTCGGGCCACGCATTCAGCGCGGCTTTGACCAGCGAACTCTTGCCGCATCCGCGCGCCCCCGAAAGCAGCACGTGATTGGCAGGCCGCCCCTCGACAAAGGCCGCGAGGTTGCGTTGGAACCGCGCCTTCTGGGCGTCAATCTCCAGCAAGGTCTCAAACCGCTGCGCACTCAACTGCCGCACCGGGTGCAAGTGCACACTGAGGCCTTGGCGCCGCAACCGCCACGCCCGTGCCCCTTGCCAATCGGGCTGCACCACCCCTCCTTGATAACGTGCATCCAGCCGCTCCAGCAGGGCCACGCAGCGAGCCAACAAGTCCGTTGGAGAGGTCACATCCCCCCCGACATTGGAATCCATCGCATTCACCGCGGCGGTCGCTCAGTGGCTGCGGATCATGGTGCCGTAAGCCTGATCACTCAGCACCTCCAGCAGCAGCGCATGCGGCACGCGGCCGTCAATGATGTGGACGGCCCGAACACCGGCCCGCGCCGCATCCAGCGCCGACGCGATCTTGGGCAGCATGCCCCCGCTGAGGGTGCCATCGGCAAACATGGCGTCGATTTGGCGGGCAGACAAATCGGTGAGCAATTTGCCCTCCTTGTCGAGCACGCCCGGCGTATTGGTCAGCATGACCAGCTTTTCGGCCTTGAGCACCTCGGCCAGTTTGCCCGCCACCACATCCGCATTGATGTTGTAGCTCTCGTTTTCTTGGCCGAAGCCCAGTGGCGAGATGACGGGAATGAACGCATCGTCCTGAAGCGCCTTGACCACGCTGGGGTCGATGGACTCGATATCCCCCACCTGGCCAACATCGTGCTCGATAGACGGGTCCTTGCTGTCGACCATCTTGAGCTTCCTGGCACGGATCATGGCGCCATCCTTGCCCGTCAGACCCACGGCTTTGCCACCCGCCTTGTTGATCAACCCCACAATTTCCTGCTGCACCTCGCCCGCCAACACCCACTCCACGATGCCCATGGTTTCGGCGTCCGTCACGCGCATGCCTTGAATGAAGGTGCCCTGCTTTCCCAAGCGTTTCAGGGCGTTCTCAATTTGCGGCCCCCCACCATGCACCACCACCGGGTTTAGGCCCACCAACTTGAGCAGCACCACATCCTCGGCAAAATCCTGCTGCAGGGCCGGGTCGGTCATGGCATTGCCCCCGTATTTCACAACGATGGTCTTGCCATGAAAGCGCTGGATGTACGGCAGGGCTTGACTGAGGATCTCCGCCTTTTCACGCGGCGCAATGTGGGTGACGTCGGGGGCTTGCAAAGCAAAGGCTCCTACACAAAAACAGGGTTCGCCCCATTCTAGGGAGCCGGACCTGCGCTCAGCGCGAAAGCTCTTGCACGGCTCGCTGATAGGCCGCCGTCTTGCTCGCCTCGCGGAAGTGGCCCCACAAGGTCGGCAGCGCCGCCTCGTGAGCTTGTGCAAATTTCTTGGAAAACACCACGAAGTAAGCCCGCTGCTCCAACGGCACAGGCAAGCGCTCCAGTCCCTTGAGGTCGGGGCGCGTGGCGATCAGGGCGTCGGCCTCGCCCTGATGGGCAGCCGCCGCGGCAATTTCACCAGCGGCCACCATGCGCAGCGCCATCTCGGTCGTCCGAGCCCGTTCGTCCACGTCCGCCTTGAGTTGCCTCAGCTGAGCCGCTACGGCATGCCCAATCGTGACCCCCACTTTGGACCCCGCGGGCAGTTCGAGCCGGACACCGTCCCAACGCACAGGGGTGCGAGGCAAGCGATAGAGGCGATAGCGATCGGTACGCAACGCTAACTGAGCATCGACGCCCGTACCCGCCATGGGGTATCGCAAAAAACGCTCGCGCTCAGGTGTGTAGCTCAAACCGACCGTGGCATCAACATAGCCGGCCTCCAACTCCGCCAGACACCGCTTTCCGGGCCTGGTTTCGACGCGCACAGTCCAGCCGCTGCGTGCGGCCACGGCTCGAATCAAGTCGAAGTCCAGCCCGCGATCCCGCACGCGACCATCGGGGTCAGCAAGGCGCCATGGTGCATGTGAGACGTCGGTCATGCAAATGCGGACCTCGGGGGCAGCCCAAACCACCCCGGACATCACCACACCGCCAAGCCCAACCCACACCGCGCGCATCACCTAGATCGCCCTCGTTAAAAAGGATGAACTGACTCTACCCGAGACAATGGCCCCATGCACGCCGCCCGCTACCTGCACCTCTCCATCGCCGTGGCCCTGGCCACCATTGCCATGAAAGCGGGCGCCTGGTGGCTCACCGATTCCGTGGCCTTGCTCTCCGACGCGCTGGAATCCGTGGTGAATTTGGCCGGCGCCACGTTTGCGCTGTGGATGGTTACGCTGGCCGCGCAACCGCCGGATGAAGACCACCCGTTTGGTCACCACAAGGCTGAATACTTCAGCGGCGGCTTTGAAGGACTGCTGATCTTGGGCGCTGCGGGCGGGATTGCCTGGGCTGCGTTGAATCGCTTGTGGCACCCGCAGCCTTTGGCCGAATTGAGTCTGGGGTTGGGCCTGGCACTGGTCAGTTCGGCGCTCAATGGCGGCCTGGCCTACTTCATGCTCCGTGCGGCACGCCAGCACCATTCCATGGCCCTGGAAGCGGATGCGCGTCATTTGATGACCGACGTGTGGACCTCAGCGGGTGTCGTGGTGGGGTTGTTGGGGGTGCACTGGACGGGCTGGCTGTGGCTGGACGCGGCGGCGGCCTTGCTGATGGCCCTCAACATCGGGCGCGAAGGCTACGCCTTGGTTCGCGCGGCAGTCGATGGCTTGATGGACCGGGCGCTGGAACCCCAATGGATGGACGCCCTGACGCGCACGCTAAAAGCCTTTTCAAGTCCTGACGTCCGATTTGATCACCTGCACACCCGCAGAGCCGGCAGCCGCCGGTACGTGGATCTGCACATGCACATGCCCCCTGACTGGAGCCTGGAGCGGGCAGCTGCCGAGCGCCGCGCCGTTGAGCAAGCGCTGATGCAAGCGGTGCCGGGGTTGCGGGCCAGCATCCAACTGCTGCCAGCGAACGCCGAGGCTCACTTTTTTGAGACGGAAAGCCCCCCATGAAATCGGTGTTGCAGCGCGTGAAGACAGCCCAAGTCACCGTCGACGGGGCCGTGGTCGGAGCCATAGGGCCCGGCTTGTTGGCGCTGGTGTGCGCCGAGCCGCACGACACGCCCGAGACGGCGAACCGGTGGCTCAACAAGGTGTTGAAGCTGCGCATCTTTTCAGACGACGCGGGCAAGATGAACCGCAGCCTGACGGACACCCAAGGCGGCTTGCTGCTGGTGTCGCAGTTCACGCTGGCCGCTGACTGTTCCGGCGGGAATCGGCCCAGCTTTTCCAGTGCTGCCCCACCGGATCAGGCTCGAACGCTGTACTTGGACTTGATTGAGCAAGCGCGCAGCCGCCACCCTCAAGTGGCCGCTGGCGTCTTTGCGGCCGATATGCAGGTGCAGCTGATCAACGATGGGCCGGTCACCATCCCGTTGAATCTTTAGGACAGCCGCTCACGCCACAGCATGGAGCGGCTCGCCCCGCACCGCGAACGCCTCGGCATTGGCCAGCGTGGTTTGGGCAATGGCACTCAAGGCCTCCTCCGTAAAAAACGCCTGATGCGCCGTGATCAGCACGTTGGGAAAAGTCGTCAACCGGGCAAACACATCGTCGGCAATGACTTCGCCGGAATGGTCGTCAAAGAAAAGCTCCGCTTCTTCTTCATACACGTCGATCGCCAACCCGCCCAACTGACCCGACTTGAGCGCAGCGATCGCGGCCGGCGTGTCCACCACCGCGCCACGGGAGGTATTCACGAGGATGGTTCCACGCTGCAGGCGGGCCAAGCTCTGGGCGTTCACCAGATGGTGGGTCTGGGCGGTCAAGGGGCATTGCAACAACACGACCCGGGAGGACGACAGCAGTTCGCCCAGGGTCACATAGCGGACCCCCAAGCCTGGATCGGGCATCGGGTCATGGGCCACAACGTCGCAGCCCAAGCCCTTGAAAAGGTTCACCACACACCGTCCGATGCGTCCGGTTCCCACCACGCCCACGGTCTTGCCAAACAAATCAAAGCCCAGCAATCCATCCAGCTCAAAGTTGCCCTCTCGTACGCGGGCATGCGCCCGGTGCGTTTTCCGGATCAGGGTCAACAGCAGCGCCAAGGTGTGCTCCGCCACCGCGTGGGGAGAGTACTCGGGCACCCGCGCCACCCGCAGGCCCAGTCGACGTGCGGCGTCCAAATCCACATGATTAAAGCCCGCACACCGCAGCAGCACCAAGCGAAC
Source organism: Inhella gelatinilytica (assembly GCF_016093295.1). Taxonomy (GTDB): domain Bacteria; phylum Pseudomonadota; class Gammaproteobacteria; order Burkholderiales; family Burkholderiaceae_C; genus Inhella; species Inhella gelatinilytica. The sequence continues at coordinate 186,808 of NZ_JAEDAL010000004.1, forward strand.
CCCTTGCGCCGCCAACTGCTCCAACACCGCTGCGCTCAGGTCATCGTTCACAAACGCGCAAACCGCGTGACAGCCCGCCGCGGCGGACGCACTGTGAACCTCCAGCCGGGCTTCTAAGAATTCGAAGACAACAGGTGATTTCAGGGCAGTCAGGGCCCCCGAAAAGCTGGTTCGGTCGTAGCGCTTGGTGCTGAAGAAGGCCACACGGAAGGGTGCGCGCTCGTCGAACTGATGCGGGTAGGCAGAGCTCATGGCTCAAGCCTACCCTGAGTGGGCGAGGCCTCTCCAATCAACGGCTGATGACGTCCGAGCCTTCGACATTGCGTGCGGCGTCGTACTGATAGCCGCTGAGTTGCACGCCGGTGACGGTGACGGAGATGCTGCCCGCCGAGCGGGTGGTGCCGGACTGGACGAGCGCGACCCCCGTGCTGCCGGTCGTAGCCGTTGCGGTGCCGGAAACCAAGCCCCCCCAACGCACCGAGACGCTCGCCCCGGCCACGTTTCGCCCCTGCGCATCCACCACTTTGATAGCCGCCTGCGCGCGCCAGCGGTCTTTGCCACTGGTGACGGCGCTCATGGCAATGTCCGCCACCCCCATCGCGACGACAGATACCGCCGGATCGACTTGAATCGTGACCGCCTGAACCGACGAGAGGCCGCTGTTGTCGGTCACGCGCAGCTGAGCGGCGTAGCTGCCCGGTGAGGTGTAGGTGTAAGCGGTCGAGACGCCGCTGGCCGTTTGACCGTCGCCATAATTCCAGTCCCACGCGACCACCTGGCCATCCGGATCACTGGACCCTGCCCCCGAGAAACTGACGGTCAGCGGTGCTGTGCCACGAACAGGGGTGGCACTCGCCACAGCCAGTGGCGCCTGCCCACCGGCGACTGGCGCGCTGACCGTCAAGCGGTATCGCCCTACGCTGCCGTAGGCCGAGTAACCGTCGACCCCCGGGTCGCCCTTGCCGGTACCGGTCACCAGAACAAAGTAGGTGCCTCCGGGCACGGTAAGGGTCAGACTGGCATTGAGGGTCTCCAGGGGGGAGGCTTGCGCCAGCAGCGCGCCGCCCGCATCTCGCACTTCGATCAATGCATCCAGGTTGGCCGACCGAACGACGGGTTGGAGCACCAGCGTGACTTGCCCTGCCCCGGCATTGAAGCGAAAAACATCCACGTCCCCTGCTCGTTCAATGACGCCCGTTTCATTCCAGGTCGCCACACCGCCACTGTTGACCCCGGTGAGCATCGTGGCTGTGCCAAGAACATTGCCGTGGTCATCTGCACGAAGGGGCGCCCCATAGGACTCGGCCACCTTGAAATCGTCTTGCAGGTTCGTGGCGGTGCTGTACTCCCCTTTGCTCCACTGAACCAGAGACTTCGCATACCCAACCCCCATGATTGGAGCCCACCCCGTGGTGCCAGTTCCGTGGCCCCCGTAATAGCCACCGCCCGCATAGCCATCGTGCTGCAAACCCAAGTTGTGCCCCGCTTCGTGGGAAATCGCTTCCGCCACGTACTTCTCGTTGCCACTGCCCAACTGGTTGTAAAAAACCAAGGCAGGCTTGTAGACCTCTGTGGTGTCGTCAAAAACGCCCAGATACGCCACCCCGCCGCAACTGCAGCTGTAGACCCCGTTCGAGTGGGTAATCAGCACGGTGGTTCCAAAGGTCGAGTCTGTGCCGCTCGATCGGCTCAAGGCCTCAGCTGGCGGGGCTTCGGTGGTGACGTTGACATCAAAGGGGGCGTAATCCTCCGCAACCCGCTGCCAGATGCCCTGGATGCGCTGCAACTCGGTGGAGTTGAAGCTGTAGGGCAAGCCATCGAGGTCGTAGGGCAATGCCGTGATGCTGCTGGCGCTGCCATTCCAGGCGGTGCCCACCAGCGTCGCCCCTTTGAAATTCAAGTAGATGGTGCGCTGCGCCCCCGGTCGGCTGTGCAGAAGGAACGTTTGCTCCAGCGGCAAGAGCGTGCCGTCGTGCAAAGTCTTTTGGTCATCCGGCAAAGCCGCCAATGGGGTTTCGAGGGTGTCCACAGCGAACAGCCGCCCCTGGCGGTCCAGTCGCAGCCGGTTATCACGCCGCAAGAGCGCCGCGAATTCCTCGGGCGATTGCCCATACCAAGTCGCGACCTCAGGCAGACGGGCCCCCAGGGCCTCGATGGCCGATTGGCCCTGAACCACAGCCGGCAGTTGCAAGCTCGGAAAGGCTGCGCGCGCCGGGTGAAGCTTACGCGCCGCGGTTCCCCCTGGCTGCGCTGTGGCCCCCTGTATGACCAGCGCGAGCACCAGCCCCCCCATCACCTTGACGCCAAACCGTTTCATCGCCCACCTCGCACCCAACCCGTAAGAGTTGCGATGCTGCAGGCTTGGCCTGCAACTTTCCCTGCAAAAGTGCAAGCAAGGGTGACAAACCTGGTGCTCGTCGCGTCGGCCCCGATTCCGAAGCAGCCCGTTCGTCCGCCGCGCGGTGGTCTCAGAGTTCGCTCAACCGGCGGGTGCCAGCGCAGCCAGCACGGCTCGATCAATGCCCGGTAACGCTGCGTGCCAACGCTGCAAAGCGGACTCCGCACGCTCCCGCACGGGGTTGGCCCAAATGGGGGCCGGAAACTGCGCATCGTCTTCAGCGCGAGCAATGACATGCCAGTGCAGGTGCGGCACCACATTGCCCAGGCTGGCCAGATTGATTTTGATGGGCTGCAGGTGGGCCAGCAGGGCCTGCTCCACTGCCACCACGGCCTCCATCACCCGCCGACGCTCGTCCGGCGGCAACTGGCTGAACTCCGCCACATGGCGATTCAGGATCACCCGATAAAACGCCGGATGCGCCGGCGTGTCGGTGACCCGGACGATGCGCAGCAGCGCGTCCTGGTGCACCAAGACTCCGCCCTCTTCCCGGCACAACACGCAATGTGGGTTCATGCTTCCTCTTCGGTTTCGGACACCCAAGCCCCCAATTTGAAGGTGATGCAGCGTGCCCGATTCAAGCTAACGTCAGCACCCATGGTAATCAGGCACTGGCTGGGAGCCCTCGCGCTTTGGGCCCTGATGGGGGGCGGCAGCGCGCTGGCTTGCGTCAAATCGGTTCGGTGGCACAACGACCCCCCCTACAGCTACCGGGGGGCCGACGGCGAGATCACGGGCCTGCAAGTGGAGCTGGCCCGGGCGGTGTTGCAACGGTTGGGTTGTCGCATGGCCCTGGTGGACATGCCCTTTGCCCGCGCTTTGACCGAGTTGGAGGCCGGCCGGCTCGACATCTTGCCGGGCGCTTTCCAGCGCCCCGACCGCGAGGCCTTTGCGCATTTCTCAACTGTGCTGTTGATGCAATCTCGAAATTTGCTCTTCGCACGCAAGGCGGCTTGGTCTCCCGCCACGCAAATACGAGATTTGGAAGCGTTGGTTTCAGGCTCTTTCCGCTTGGGCGCACAAATCGGGGTCGTATACGGTGAGCCTTATCAAGCGCTGCTTCAAAAACCTGCGCTCGCAGCCAAGATCCAGTTTGGTGCGAGTCGCATGGGCCTGTGGCAAATGTTGGCTCGTGGCCGAATCGACGGGCTGATCGCCGACGAGGCCACGGCTGTATATGAGCTGCAGCTTTTGGGTCTGACGGACCAAGTGGTCGCTACCGACTTGGCGGTCTCCAACGATGGGGCCGGCTCGGCCTTTAGCCGACGCAGTGTGAGCGCCGAATTCGTGCATCGGTACGACCAGGCGCTGCAGGCCATGCAGCGCGAAGGCAGCTTACAAACGCTGTTGCTGCGATACGGCCTGCGCCCCTGAGACAAGCGGGTCGAGGAAGCCCGCGCCCTTAGACCAACACCCGCTCAATTCCACCCGCATTGGCTTGAGCCACGTAATCGGGCATCCAATTGGCGCCCAAGATCTTGTTGGCCATCTCCACCACGATGTAGTCGGCCTCCAGCAAGCCGTTCTGCAGGTCGTTGCCATAACGGCTCAGGCCCTGCAAGCAACTCGGGCAGCTGGTGAGGATCTTGACGTCACCCCCCTGCGGCGCGATTTGCGCGGCGTTCTTGCGCAACTCTTCTTCCTTGCGGAAGCGAATCTGCGTGCTGATGTCCGGCCGGGTCACGCCCAGCGTGCCCGATTCACCGCAGCAGCGCGCGCTCTGCACCACGTGCTCACCCACGAGGGCCTTGACGGTCTTCAGGGGCTCCTGCTGTTTCATCGGGCTGTGGCAGGGGTCGTGGTACAGGTAGGAACCACCGGCTTCGAGCTTGATGCCCTTCTCCAGCAGGTATTCGTGGATGTCGACGATGCGGCAGCCCGGGAAGATGTCTTCGAAGCGATAGCCCTGCAACTGGTCAAAGCAGGTGCCGCAACTCACGACCACCGTCTTGATGTCCAGGTAATTCAGCGTATTGGCCACGCGGTGGAACAGCACCCGGTTGTCGGTGATCATCTGCTCGGCCTTTTCGAACTGGCCCGAACCGCGCTGCGGATAGCCGCAGCACAGATAGCCCGGCGGCAGCACGGTTTGCACGCCGGCGTGCCAGAGCATGGCTTGCGTGGCCAAGCCGACTTGGCTGAAGAGCCGCTCGGAGCCGCAACCTGGGAAGTAAAAAACCGCCTCAGTGTCCGCGTTCGTCGTCGCCGGGTTGCGAATGATGGGAACGTAGTTTTTGTCCTCGATGTCCAAGAGCGCACGCGCGGTCTTCTTGGGCAGGCCTCCGGGCAGTTTTTTGTTGATGAAGTGAATGACCTGCTCGCGGACGGGCGCCACACCGACGGTGCTCGGCGGCGCCGAGGTCTGCTTCTTGGCGAGCTTTTTTAGCACCTCGTGCGCCATGCGCTGCGCCTTGAAGCCCACGCCCACCATGGCGCTTCGCGCCAGCTTGATAGTCTCGGGGTTGGTGGCGTTGAGCATGAACATCGCCGCGGCGTTGCCCGGTCGGAAGCTCTTTTGGCCCATCTTGCGCAAGAGGTTGCGCATGTTCATGGACACGTCGCCGAAGTCGATCTTAACCGGGCAGGGCGTGGCGCACTTGTGGCACACCGTGCAGTGGTCGGCCACGTCCTCGAACTCTTCCCAGTGCTGCAGGCTGATGCCGCGCCGCGTCTGCTCCTCGTAGAGGAAGGCCTCGATCAGCAGCGAGGTGGCCAAGATCTTGTTGCGCGGGCTGTAGAGCAAGTTGGCGCGCGGTACATGGGTTGCGCACACGGGCTTGCACTTGCCGCACCGCAGGCAATCTTTGATCGAGTCGGAGATGGCGCCGATATCCGAGCGCTGCATGATCAGGGACTCATGCCCCATCAGCCCAAAGCTGGGCGTGTAGGCATTGGTGAGGTCGGCAAAGGGGATTTCTTTGTCTTGCCCAAGACGCAGCAGCTTGCCGCGGTTGAAGCGGCCTTCGGGGTCGATACGGCGCTTGTAGTCGGCAAAGCCGGCCAGTTCAGCGTCGGTCAGGAACTCCAGCTTGGTAATGCCGATGCCATGTTCGCCGCTGATGACACCGCCCAGCGAACGGGCCAGCTTCATGATGCGGCCCACCGCTTCATGGGCGGTTTGCAGCATGGTGTAGTTGTCGGAGTTCACCGGGATGTTGGTGTGAACATTCCCGTCACCCGCGTGCATGTGCAAAGCCACCCACACGCGACCCTTGAGCACCTCTTGGTGGAGGGCCTTGATGCCCTCAATGATGGGCGTGTAGGCCGCCCCGCTGAACAGGTTTTGCAGCGGACGCAGCACGTCCCGCTTCCAGCTGGCGCGGGCCTGGCCAGCCTGCAATTGCTCGAAGTAGCTGGGCTCCGCCGCGCGGGGCAGGTCCAGCTCGTCGTGCCAGCGCTGCCACTGATCCCCGACCTGCTGAATCAGGGCTTGCGCTTGAACCACCCGGTCTTCGAGCAATTCCGAGCTGGCGATCTCGCTGGCATCGTCGCTCTTGCCCAGGGGCAGGCGCGGCTGCGCAAAGAAGGCTTGCAGCTCCTCGATGAGCTCCAGCTTGTTGCGCAAGCTCAGTTCGATGTTGATGCGTTCGATGCCGAGCGTGTACTCGCCCATGCGCTCGAGCGGGATCACCACGTCCTCGTTGATCTTGAAGGCGTTGGTGTGTTTGGCAATCGCCGCCGTGCGCTTGCGGTCCAGCCAGAATTTCTTACGCGCATCACTGCTAACGGCCACAAATCCCTCGCCGCTGCGTGCATTGGCGATGCGCACCACCTCTGAAGTGGCCCGCGCGACCTCGGCCTCGTCGTCGCCCACAATGTCGCCCACCAGCACCATCTTGGGCAGGCCGCCCCGCTTGCTCTTGGTGGCATAACCGACTGCCTTAAGGTAGCGGTCGTCCAGATGCTCCAGGCCGGCCAAGATGGCCTTGCCTTCTTTGGCGGAGGCGAACAGATAGTCCTTGATCTCCACGATCGAAGGCACGGCCTCCTTGGGATTGCCAAAGAATTCCAAACAGACGGTCCGAACCGCTTTGGGCATGCGGTGCACCACCCAGCGCGCACTGGTGATCAGGCCGTCGCAGCCCTCTTTTTGGATGCCGGGCAGCCCAGCGAGGAATTTGTCGGTGACGTCTTTGCCCAGGCCTTCCTTGCGGAACAGCCGCCCCGGGATGTCCAAGCGCTCGGTCTTCTCCAGGGTCTTGCCGCTGGCGTCGAAGTGGCGCAGCTCGAAGCTGGCCGTTTCAACGTCGTGAATCTTGCCGAGGTTGTGGTTCAGACGCACCACTTCCAGCCACTTGGCGTCCGGCGTCACCATGCGCCACGAGGCCAGGTTGTCCAGCGCCGTACCCCACAGCACGGCCTTCTTGCCGCCGGCATTCATGGCGATGTTGCCGCCGATGCAGCTGGCCTCGGCGCTGGTCGGGTCCACGGCGAACACAAAGCCGTGCTGCTCCGCCAAGTCCGCCACGCGCTGCGTCACCACGCCCGCTTCGCTGTAGATCGTGGCCACCTCGCGGTCCAGGCCGGGCAGTTGCAGCATCTCGACGCCCTGCAGGGCCTCGAGCTTCTCGGTGTTGATCACGGCGCTTTTCCACACGAGGGGCACGGCGCCACCGGTGTAGCCGGTGCCGCCGCCCCGGGGGATGATGGTCAGGCCCAGCTCGATGCACCCAGCCACCAAGCCGGCCATCTCGGCCTCGCTGTCGGGGGTCAGCACCACGAAGGGGTACTCGACGCGCCAGTCGGTCGCGTCGGTCACATGGCTGACGCGTGAAAGGCCGTCGAACTTGATGTTGTCCTTGGCGGTGTGCCGCCCCAAGACTTTGGCCGTGCGCTTGCGCAGGTCCCAGACCTCCCGGAAACGCGTCGCAAAGCGCTGCACGGCTTGGCCCGCAAGATCCAACAGCTCGCCCACCAGCGCATCCCGCTCCGGATCCTTGGCAGGATCGCGGCGGCGGTCCACCTCGCGCAAGCGGTGGTACAGCGCCTCCACCAGGGCCTCCCGCCGGCGCGGATTGGCCAGCAAGTCATCTTCCAAATACGGATTGCGCTGAACCACCCAGATGTCACCCAGCACCTCGTAGAGCATGCGCGCCGAGCGGCCGGTGTTGCGCTGGCCGCGCAACTGCTCGGCAAGCTCCCAGGCGCGAGGGCCCAGCAGGCGCAGCACGATCTCGCGGTCGGAGAACGAGGTGTAGTTGTAGGGGATCTCCCTCAAACGAACCAACGGTTCGTTGGGGAGCAGCGGGGAATCTAGCGGGGTGGGGGCAAGCGGCGCGGCGGACATGGATCAGCGTCGGGGCCGCTGGATGCGGCGTCGTGGTCCGGCTATTCTCGTGCAGAGCCTTCTCCCGGTGTGATTTGGGGGTAAGGAGTTGCGCCTAGCCTGCGTCTGGCGCGAAGTGAGCCTGCTCACCAACCCGGAGTGAACCCATGGACTGGCCCTACCCTTTTTGGATCGCACATCGCGGCGCGGGCAAGCAAGCGCCGGAAAACACCGCGGGGGCGTTCCGAACCGGCGCGGCGGCCGGCTTTCGAGGCTTTGAATGCGACGTGCAGTTGAGCGCCGATGGGGTTCCTTTTTTGCTCCACGACGACACCTTGGAGCGCACCACCAACGGGCAAGGATTGGCTTGCACTCAACCCTGGGCCGTGTTGGCGCAATTGGATGCGGGGAGCTGGCACAGCCCTGCCTTTGTCGGCGAGCCCCTGGCCAGCCTCGCCCAGCTGAGTGCCAGTGCAGCGGATCTCGGATGGGCCCTGAACTTGGAGCTCAAACCCAGCCCAGGCGAGGCGGAGCGGGTCGGTGCCGGTGTGGCGCGCTGGCTCTCGGACCACTGGAAAGGGGGCATTCCCCCACTGCTCAGCTCCTTCGACCCCCAGGCCTTGCGCGCCGCACAAGCCGCGGATCCCCACTGGCCTTTGGCGCTGCTGGTCGAGCGGTGGAGCGCCGAGATTCCGGCACTGGCCCTGTCTCTGCACGTTCGGGCCGTTGTCAGTCATCACGCCAGCTTGACCGCGGACGGCGTCCGTGCGCTGCACACCGCCGGACTGAAGGCGCTTTGTTACACCGTCAACGAGGAGCCCGACGCCGAGCGGCTCATCGGCGCTGGCGTGGACGGGCTGATTACCGACCGGCTGGATTTGCCCTTGCATGTGGCCTCGACACGACACCCCCACGCCGGTTTCTGATCCAACGCAAAGCCTCCAATACCCACAATTGTTGTGGGGGCGAGGGTTTGACCCTAATCAACAAGTACTAGTCCTTTCGGGCGTGGAATGCCCCTGTCTTCCCTTCCTGACAGGAGTTTTTCAATGTCTCGCAAAGTTTCGCTGTCCGCCCTCGCCCTCGCCGCCCTTGCCTTCTCGGCGCAAGCCCAAGACCAAGGCGACTGGATTGTTCGGGGCCGCGCGTTGCACCTGGACTCGGCCAACAAGGACACCACCCCCTTGGCCCTTTCGGTCAACAACAAGACCTTCCCCGAGCTGGACATCACCTATTTCTTCAGCCCCAACGTGGCGGCTGAATTGATCTTGACTTACCCGCAAAAGCACGACATTCGCTCCGCCGGCGCCAAGATCGGCGAATTGAAGCATCTGCCACCGACGCTGACGCTGCAGTACCACTTCACCGGCATGGGCTGGCGCCCGTACGTGGGCGTGGGCGTGAACGCGACGCTGTTCTCGGGAGTGGAGTTCGCCCCCGCCGTTCAGACCGCACTGCAACCCAACATCAAGCGGCACAGCTACGGTCTGGCCGCCAATGTGGGCTTCGATGTCCCGATGGGCGGTGGCTGGCTGTTCAACGTTGACGTGAAAAAGGTGCAACTGGGCACGGACGTGACGTCCAAGGGCACCAAGGTGGGCGAATTCGAAGTGAACCCGCTCTTGGTCAGCGTGGGCGTTGGCAAACGCTTCTAAAGCTCAATGAAGATGCCCAATCGCCAAAATTCGGCGACGAGGCTCCACTCCAAATCCAATGGCCCGTGGTCGTGTTTAACCACTCCGGGCCATTTCGCTTTCTACGGCACCAGCCAAATCAGCCAGAACTTGCAAATCCAGTCGAGACAAATCGCGCGGGCGGACATCAATGAGGCACAAGGTTCCCACCCGCTCGCCAGTCGGCGCATGGACGGGGCGCCCGGCATAAAAGCGAATATTCGGTGGCCCCGTAACCAGTGGGTTGTCATCGAATCTTGGATCCTGCAGTGCATTGGGCACCATCAGTGGCTCCTCGCTGAGGATGGCATGCCCGCAAAACGAAACATTCCTTCCGGTCTCGCAGACGGACAAACCCTGGGCGGATTTGAACCATTGGCGGTCTGCATCCACGAGACTGACTAGCACGATGGGCACTTTGAAATACTGCCGCGCTATACGCGTCAGACGATCAAATCGCTCCTCCGGTGGCGTGTCCAGTAAATTGAGTCGGTGCAAAGCGAGAAGGCGTTGCTTTTCCTCAATTGGAATTCTGGGTTCTTGCATGCGATCCTCAAGACACGTCCGGGTCTGCATATCTTCTTCGAAAAAGCTGCGCGCGACTGGGTCAAACGGCAGCCATCGCAGAGTCATGGTCCACCTGCGGTAAGGCGCGAAGCCTCCGCAGAGTTGGGGAGCGCCAGGCCAGAACTGCAAGTAGCAGTACCCCAAGGCCCGCCGCTCCCAACGCGTGACGAAGCCCCCAATGCTGGCCCAACCAGCCCCCCAGCAGGGCGCCGGGCGCACCGGGGATCACCGTCAACCACCGCATGGTGCTGGTCACCCGCCCCAGCATGTCATCCGGCGTGACCGCCTGGCGCAAGCCGAGGAAGTTGATGAAGATCAGCACCGCCCCCAGCCCAAACAAGCCCAGCATGGTCGCGAAGGCCACTACCCCCCAAGGGCCCGCAGGCGCCAAAGCCGCCAGCCCCCAACCCACGCCCGTGGTGGCCATGCCCAAAACCAAACACGGGCCAGGGCCCAACTTTTGGCTGATCGCATGGCCTTTCACACTGCCCAGCACCGTGCCGACGCCCAAGGCCACATAAGTCAGCCCAATCGTGCCCGGACTCAACCCCAGTTCGCGTGAAGCCACCAGGATCTGCACCACCATGGCGGTGTAGTGACAAAACTGCCAGCCACCGATGGCCCAAGACAGCGTGGGCAGCAGCGAGTTGCCACGCACAAAGCGCAAACCGGTAAAGAGCTCTTCGCTGAAGCGCCGGCCCCGGTCCACCACCGTTTCGCTGACGTGAATGCCCTTCAGTACCAGGGCCGATCCCGCCAACAGCAAGGCGTCCAAGAGCAAAGCCACGGGCGGCCCAACCAACTTGATCAGCACCCCCCCCAATGCCGGGCCCGCCACTTCCGGCCCACTGGAGGCCAACGCATTCTTGGCGTGGGCCTCGACCAACCGGTCGCGCGGGACCACCTGGGTCAATACCACTTGAGCGGCCGTGCCCGCGACCGTATGCACAGTACCGAGCCAGAACGCCACGACGTACAGCCAGGCGATGGATAACGAGTCCAGGTAAAAGGCCACCGGCACGGTCACCAGTGCGGCCGCCAGACTCAGCTCCCCCACCACATAGACGGGCAACTTGCGCACCCGATCCAACCACACGCCACTGGGCAGCGAAAAAAGCACAAAAGGCGCTAGCTCCAGCGCCGTCAGCCACCCCATTTGCTGGGGGCTCGCCTGCAGCAGCAGGGCCGCCGTCAGGGGCAAAGCCAACATGGTGATTTGCGCCCCAGTCGACGACATCAGCGTCGACATCCAGAGGCGGCGAAAGCCGCGCTCCCGCAATAAATCGTGGGGGGCTAGGGTCAAGCGCTGACGAATTGCCGCCCGCCACCGCTGCCAAACCGATTGAGTCATGGACCACTCCAACTAATTCTTGACGCACGCATCCGTCCCTTGCCGGTCAGCAAGGGAAGCACGACTTAGGTGGCATCAAGCAGCTTGGTCACGGGCCGCAATCGGTGGTCAAGAAACCATCGATGCTAACGAAACTCAGACTCCCTGACGATCGTCAGGGAGAAGCAGTCCAGCATCCATTACCAAGCCACGGCAGAGCCGTCTCGACGCGGGTCGCTGGCCGCCACATAGCCCGCAACCCCTGCCGGCTCGCCCGGCTGGAGCCGCGCAATGAACTGACCGGCCCCAAAGTCTTGGTAGCTGTCGTGGATGTCGCCCAACTGATGCCCAGCGGCCGCCAAACCCTCTAGCGTGCTGCGGGGCCAATGCGGCTCGGCGTTCAGGTGCAGGCCGTCGTTGAAGCGCCAGCGGGGCGCATCACAGGCGGCCTGCGGGTTTTGGCCATACACCAGCAGGCGCACCAAGGTTTGCAAGTGGCCTTGTGGCTGCATGTTGCCGCCCATGACCCCAAACCCCATGACCGCCTCAGGGCCGCCCGGGCCCTCGCGGGTCAGAAAACCCGGAATGATGGTGTGAAAGGGACGCTTCCCAGGAGCCACCCGGTTGGGATGCCCCGGCACCAGACTGAAGCAAGCCCCGCGGTTTTGAAGGCTAATGCCGTACCCGGGCAACACCAGACCGGAGCCAAAACCCATGTAGTTGCTCTGGATGAAGCTGACTTGGAGCCCTTGCGCGTCCGCGGTGGTCAGATAGATCGTGCCGCCGCGGACCGGATTGCCCGCGCCAAACGCTTGGGCCCGCAGGGGGTCAATCTGGGCCGCCCGATCACGCAGGTAGGCGTCGTCCAACAAAGCAGCGGTTGAAACCGGCATCGCAGACCGCTCACTGACGTAGGCATAGGTGTCTGCGAAGGCCAATTTCATGGCCTCGATCAGCAGGTGCTGCGTGCGCCAGTCGTCCACGGGGTGCTCGCCCAAGCCCAGGTGCCGAGCCATCCCCAAAGCCATCAGGGCTGCGATGCCTTGCCCATTGGGCGGGATTTCGTGCACCCGATGTCCCTGAAACGCCACGCTGATGGGCTCCACCCACTCGGGCTGGAAGGCGGCCAGATCCGAGGCCCGCAGGGCCCCACCGCCTTCGCGAGAAAAGGCGTCCAGTGCTGCAGCAATCTCTCCCCGATAAAAAGCGTCGCCGCGCGACTCCGCGATCAAACGCAGACTGCGGGCCGCCGCCGGAAAAGCAAAGCAATCCCCCACCTGCGGCGCCCGGCCCGCAGGCAAAAAGGCCTGGGCAAACCCCGCGCCCTGCGCCAGCTCCGGAACCTGTGCCGCGCGCGCCCATTTGTCGGCCACGCCCACCGGGACCGCATAGCCGCGCTCGGCGATGTCGATCGCGGGAGCCATCAGATCGGCAAACGGCAGCCGTCCGAACCGCTGGTGTAGCGCCACCCAGCCGGCCACGGCGCCGGGCACCGTCACCGCGTCCCACCCCCGAGTCGGCATGGTGGACTGTCCCGCAAAGCGGTCAGGGCTCCACGCCTGTGGGGCCGGCCCACTGGCATTGAGCCCGTGCAAATGCCGCCCGTCCCACACCAGGGCGAAAGCATCAGACCCCAAACCGTTCGAGCAGGGCTCCACCAGGGTCATGCAAGCCGCGGTGGCGACCGCGGCATCCACGGCATTGCCGCCTTGGCGCAGGATTTGTAGCCCCGCTTGCGCCGCCAGGGGGTGACTGGTTGCCACCACTTCACGTCCAAAAACCGGGCTCCGGCGGCTGGGGTACCCTGCACTCCAATCCCAGTTCATGGTGCCCCCGGCCTTCAGCGCAAAGTCGGACTGTCGCGCATGGCCCGAACCGCGCCCTCGCCCAGCGCCGCACCGAACCGCTTCACCAACCGTTCGGCCACGTTTTCGTGCGGGGTGTAGTCGATCACGTCCTCGGCACCCACGACTTCCCGCGCCACATGATCCAAGTTGGCCAGACCGTCCGCCAGCCCCAACTCCACAGCGCGTTGGCCGTTCCACACCAGGCCAGAAAACAGCTTCGGGTCCTCCTTCAGCCGGGAGCCGCGTCCATCCCGCACCGCGGCAATGAACTGCTGATGCACCTCATCAATCATGGCCTGCGCCAGGGCCCGCTCCTGGGGACGCAGGGGCGAATACGGATCCAGAAGCCCCTTGTGCTCGCCAGCGGTGATCAGCCGCCGCTCGATGCCCAATTTGGACATCAGCCCGTCAAAACCGAAATCGTCGATCAAGACCCCAATGGACCCCACCATGGACGCCTTGTCGACATAGATTTCGTCGGCAGCCGACGCGATGTAATAAGCGGCTGACGCGCAAAGGTCTTCCACCACGGCATAGACCGGCTTCTTGTGCAACGCTTTGAGTCGGCGAATTTCGTCATAAACGATCCCCGCCTGCACGGGGCTGCCCCCCGGGGAATTGAACCGCAGCACCACGGCCCGCGCCCCTTGGTCAGCAAAGGCATTCTTTAACGCCGCCACCAGCACTTCGGCCCCCGCTTCGGTTGTCGGGCCAATTTCGCCATGGACCTCCACCAAAGCGGTATGCGGCGACCCGTGAGTCACGGCAGGGTTCTGCTCGGCCCACAGGGTCAGTAGGAACGCGACCCCCAGCACCAGCCACAACAAGCGAAATCCGATGCGCCAACGGCGCTCGCGCCGACGTTCATCCAAGAAATCGCGGGCCAACTGCAGCGCCAAGACTTCGTGGCCGGCGGGCGCATGGGGCGGAGACGGTTCTGTTGGGGTCGCCGGGGTCGCCGGGGTCGCCGAGGTCGCCGAGGTCGCCGGGGCGGATGTTGCTTTGAGCATGTCGGCCGGCTCCGGCGTGGGGTCTGGCAGCACGGTCGGGTCGTTCGGATTCATGGAGAAGACGCCGGGGCGTCCGGTAAAGGCTGGAGGGTGTCAGAAGGATACCAATGCACCTGGCCGTCCCGCTCGGATACGGCGACGGGAATCAGCCCCATCCGCCCGCAGCGTCCGCCCAAGCAGGCCCCAGTCCTGGGCGAATACAGCGCGCCGTGAACAGCACAAATCAAGTACTGCCGGCTGTCGTCCCAAAACGCATTCGGCTGCCAATCCAACTCAGTCGGCACATGCCCACAGCGATTGAGGTAGGCCACCACTTGTCCATCCACGCGCACAGCAAAAGCGCGCTCTTCCAACCCGCAATAGAGCAGTTCCCATTGCACGGCCAATCCCCGCTCCTGCAGGGCCTCGCTGGCGCAAACCGGCAGGGCTTCAGCCATGCTGGCGCAACCAGGTGGCCAGGGCAGGCACATTGGGCACCACGGCCAACGGCTGCAGGGCCAGCAATTCGGCGGCAGCGTGGGCGCCAAAGCTCACCGCCAACGCCGCCGTGCCCGCATTAGCGGCCAACTGCAGATCATGGGTCGTGTCGCCAATCATCAAGGTGCCATGCGCCGGCACCCGCAACTCGTCCATCAACTCGTGCAGCATTTGCGGGTGCGGCTTGCTCGCTGTTTCCTCCGCGGTACGGGTGGCCTCAAACAAATCGGTCAGGCCCACTTGTCGCAAGGCTTCGTCCAGCCCCCGGCGGCTTTTTCCAGTCGCCACGGTGAGGCGGTGCCCCCGGCGTTTTAGTTCCAGCAGCAGGTCGGGCACCCCTTCGAACAGGGTCACCTCGTGCACCGTTGCGAAGTAGTGGCGGCGGTAGGCGTTGGCGAGGTCCCGATAGCGCTCGCGCGGCAAATCCGGCACCGCGATCTGCAAGGCCGGCTCCAACCCCAAGCCAATGACATGCTGGGCACGCTCTTTGGGCACCTCCGGCAAGCCAAACTCCCGCGCCGCCGCCTGGATGCTCTTGACGATGCAGGCCGTGGAGTCAAACAAGGTGCCATCCCAGTCGAAGGCAAGCAACTCAAAACGAAGTGGGGACATGACACTCACGGTTTGTACAAACGGTAGGGGAAGCGCTGCCCGGGCGTGTATTGAAGACGGCAACGACCATCACCGTCCAGCCCTCCGGGCGAAATCGCGACGGCGATGGTCCGCTCGTCCAGGATCAAACCGGCCTCAAGCCATCGCGACGCGAACTCCGGGTAAGCCGTCCCTCTGGAGTTGCAACCCGTAGCGATGCGCAGCAGGTCGGCTGTTGGGTTGCACACACCGTGGGGTGGCTCAACCTCAAACCGACCTGCCGGCCCGGCGACCCACACGTAAAGGTTGGCGAAGGCCGCCGATGCCAGATGGGCATCTGACTCGGGGACCCTGTCGGGCTGCGTAAGAGAAATGGCATCACTCAGAAAGCACGCGCGCGCCGCACCGGCCGCACGCGTGAGGCGCGCCCAAGCGGCCCACTGCGGCCGCCGAATCATGCTCTCGGTCATGATCAGACGCGAATCACGCTGGCCGAACGTCGGCCGCAACACTTCGCCCGCCCGACGCATCAAACCCTCCTCCATCAGGCGTCGTTCAATGACAGGCCAGGGCAGATTGGCCTCCATCAGAATCGGCGCGCGGACCACGCGATCGTCCAGGCTGATGCCAGGGATGGCAAGGCGACGGCTCAATTCCGACAAATCCTCGTCGGCGCCCGCCTGCCAGAGGTACCGCACCCACTCCAAGCGCTGCGCCGGCGGCAACGCCACAGCATCCTGGTCCACCAGCCACCAGAAAACCCCCCGTGCATCGGGCCTGCCGGCCAAGCTGAGCGCATACGCTTCCCGTGCCAAAGAAGGGCTTAGAAATGCGCGTCGCACACTGGGGGTGATCAACTGCCAAAACGAGGGCGCCTTCGCCGCCTTCTGTCGCAACGACTGCTCCAACGCGCGGACCCAAGCTAGCAGACGTGGATTACGTTCCGTCCAGGCAAACGTGTCTTGCCCCTCAAAGCAAAAATCGTCTTCGCCCGCCCGGACGGCGCCCTCGAGGTACCAAGGGGGTGGAGGCGGAGCAGGCGGCAGGGCCTCCTCGTCAGGGTCAACAGAAACAGCCCCAGAACCCGTGGGAATGCTGAATTGGAGCCGCTCCATCTTCACGGAGAGACCCAAGGCATCGAGCCGCGCGCGTATCGCCGCCTCGCGTCGCAACAAGAGCTTCGGATCAGCGCCCGGCATGTGGCGGACTTGAAACACCAGCTCGCCCTCTTTGGCGCAGTGCTGCGCCCGAATCGCCAACTGATCCAGTACCTCGACAACCCGGGCATCCAGCTTGGCCTGCCCGGCACCGAAGGGGATCGCGAGCGGCTCGGGCCCTGAGTACGGGCCGCCGGCCTCGACCGGCGTGCACAGGCAAGCCAAGCCGATCCCGACCCAACACATCAAGAGCCGCACACGCCCAATCATGGATTTCCTTGAATCAAGAGCACGCACCCTTGCGGCAAACCGGCCTCGCACACCACCTCGGCCCCACTGGCCGGATGGGTGAACTGCAAGCGCTTGGCGTGCAAAAACATGCGCTCAAATCGACGCGGCCCGCGCGCCAGTTCTTTGTTTTTGGCGAAGTCGCCGTATTTGGGATCGCCCACGATGGCGTGCCCGGCTTCGGCCAGGTGCACCCGAATTTGGTGGGTTCGGCCCGTCTTGATGGTGACGTCCAGCAGGGTCGCCCAGCCCAGGCGCTGCGCCACCTTGACCAGGGTGATGGACCGCTTGGCCCCGTCGTGATCCGCGGGCACCACGCGCACATGCCGCTCCCCTTTCGCGTCCAGAGTCTTGAGGAGGGCTTGGTCAATCACTTTGAGCTTCTCGGGCCAGTCGCCCCAGACCAGGGCGGCATAGGTCTTGCCCGTCTCCCGGCCTCGAAACTGGTCCTGCACATGAGTCAGCGCCGAGCGCTTCTTGGCCATCACCAGCACCCCGCTGGTTTCTTTGTCCAAGCGATGCACCAATTCCAAAAATTTGGCCTGGGGACGCGCCCGGCGCAATTGCTCAATCACGCCAAAACTCACGCCGGAGCCGCCATGGACCGCGACACCTGCTGGCTTATCCACCACCAGCAGGTGTTCGTCTTCGAAGAGGATCGGAAATTCTCGGGGCGGTACCGCCTCGGCATCGCCCCCCTTTTCCGGCAATCGCACAGGGGGAATGCGCACCACATCCCCCACATTCAGACGGGTGTCCGCCTGAGCGCGGCCCTTGTTGACGCGCACCTCGCCGCCCCGAATCACCCGGTAGACATGGGTCTTGGGAACCCCGCGGATTTCGCGCAACAAGAAGTTATCGAGACGTTGCCCCGCGCTGCCTTCGTCCACCACGACGAGACGAACGATCCCTTTGGCGAGAGGGGGCGCCGGTGAAGCTTCGGGTTTTTGCGGGCGGGCCGGAGCGTCGGCGCGTGCTTTGGCTTTTATAATGCGGCCGGCCATCTGCGTGGTAAGTCGTTGATTTGAAAAATTTTATGCGCGGCGCAGAGGGTATTCGTGATGCAACTGGGCTTTTTGCCCTGCAGGCCTCGCCCCAAGGTGGCGAAGGCGGCTGGGGCAACTGCTCAGGTAGCGCCAAGTGATTGAACCATTCGCAGGGCTTGGGCCCTGCGTTGATCGACAAGGTTTTTTGCGCCGCAGGTCACCTCATGAGGGTGGGCTGCGCGCACTGTGTGTTCTCCAATTCGCCAGCCCATGCTGCCCCTTCGCCCCTCCCCGGCCTTCAGCCGCCGCCCCGACCATCGCGCCCCAGTGACGCGCGATTGGGCCGGGCGTTGCCGCTGGGCCGCAGGGCTCGAATGGCCAGGTGGGGCCGCGAGCGGAGTTCACTCTCGTGCCAACGCTTCGCGAAGCTGTTCATCAGGCTGATCGCGTCGCCCAGGGCGATTCCTTCCGGTTCATCTCTAAGGCGCGTGCATGGTTGCTGCCCGTGGGCAGCGCTTTGACCGTGGAGAGAGAACCCGCATGAAACGCATGCTGATTAACGCGACGCAGCCCGAAGAGCGTCGCTTGGCCGTTGTGGATGGCCAAAAGCTGATCGACTTTGAAACCGAAATCGAAGGTCGAGAGCAGCGCAAGGGCAACATCTACAAAGCCGTCGTCACCCGGGTCGAGCCGTCCTTGGAAGCGTGCTTCGTCGATTACGGCGAAGAGCGGCACGGTTTCTTGCCCTTCAAGGAAATTGCGCGCTCCTACTTCAAGGAGGGGGTCGATGTGCGCAGCGCGCGCATCAACGACGTCATCAAAGAAGGTCAAGAGCTCCTGGTTCAGGTTGAAAAGGAAGAACGTGGGAACAAGGGCGCAGCCCTGACCACCTTCATCTCGCTCGCCGGTCGCTATGTGGTCTTGATGCCCAACAATCCGCGCGGCGGTGGCGTGAGCCGCCGCATCGAGGGTGAGGACCGCGAAGAGCTCAAGGAAAACCTGGAGAGCCTGGACTACCCCAAGGGCATGAGCCTGATCGCCCGCACCGCCGGCATCGGCCGCTCGGCCGCCGAGTTGCAGTGGGATCTGAACTACCTGCTCAAACTCTGGAGTGCCATTGACGACGCGGCCAAGGGTGGCAAGGGTGCCTTTCTGATTTACCAGGAAAGCAGCCTGGTTATTCGGGCCATTCGCGATTACTTCCACGCGGATGTGGGCGAGATCCTGATCGACACCGACGACATCTACGAGCAGGCCAAGCAGTTCATGGCCCACGTGATGCCGGACACCGCCAACCGCGTCAAACGCTACCGCGACGACGCGCCGCTGTTCAGCCGCTTCCAGATCGAACACCAGATCGAAACGGCGTTCAGCCGCACGGTGACCTTGCCCAGCGGCGGCGCCATCGTGATCGACCACACCGAAGCCTTGGTTTCGGTGGACGTGAACTCGGCCCGCGCCACGCGCGGCTCGGACATCGAGGAAACCGCGACCCGCACCAACCTCGAAGCGGCCGACGAAATCGCCCGTCAGTGCCGCCTGCGCGACTTGGGCGGCCTGATCGTGGTCGACTTCATCGACATGGAGGAAGGCAAGAACCGCCGCGAGGTCGAGACCCGTCTGCGCGACGCCCTGCGCCACGACCGTGCCCGCGTGCAGTTCAGCTCCATCAGCAAATTCGGCCTGCTGGAACTGAGCCGGCAGCGCCTGCGCCCGGCACTCAGCGAGGGCAGCCACATCACCTGCCCGCGCTGCAATGGCACGGGCCACATCCGTGACACGGAAAGCTCGGCCCTGCAGATCCTGCGCATGGTTCAGGAAGAGTCCATGAAGGACAACACCGCCGCAGTGCACGTTCAGGTGCCAGTGGAGGTGACCAGCTTCCTCTTGAACGAGAAGCGCGCAGAGATCACGAAGATCGAGTTGAAGCAGCGCGTCAACGTGCTGTTGATCCCCAACCCGCATCTGGAAACCCCGAACTACAAGCTGGAGCGCCTGCGCCATGACGACCCCCGTCTGGACGCCTTCAAGGCCAGCTACACCATGATCGAGGAGCCCAGCGATGAGGTGGGCATCACCCGTCGTGAGAAGGCCAAGCCTCGCCAGGAGCCGCTGATCAAAGGGGTTTTGCCCGATCAGCCCGCGCCACTGGCGCCACCGCCCGCTCCGGCGCCCGTGCCCGCGCCAGCCGCCGCCCCGAAAGCCGCCTCCGGCGGCTTCTTGGGCTGGCTCAAGAGTCTGTTCAGCAGCACCCCGGAACCCACGCCGGCGGTGACGCCCGCTCCTTCCCAGGAGAAGGGCAAAGAGGAGCGCCGTGCAGGACGTGGCGACCGGGGTCGCCGCAGCGATCGCGGTGACCGGACGGAACGCGGTGAGCGCGCCGACAAGCGCGAGAAGGGCGAGCGGGGAGACCGCAGTGATCGGGGGGACCGCGGCGAACGCAACCGCGGCGAGGCCAAGCCCACCGAATCGAAACGGGACACCCGCGAAAGCCGCGAGGCGCGCACCGAGGAGCGCCAAGAAGCGCGCCCGGAGGGGCGCGGTGACGGTCAGCGCCGCCGTCGTGACCGCGGCGAGCGGCGTGAACACAGCGAAGCCCAGGTGGCCGAGGCCAGTCAACACCTCGCCACGGCCCATCCCAGCGCGGCCGTGCCGACCGTACAAGAACTGCACGAGGCCCCGCCCGCCTACGTGGACAGCCAGGCGCCGGATCAAGACGAGCGCATCGAACCGCTGCACGGCGAACCGACCTCGTCCAACCTGGCCGATGAGCGCAAAGGCCGCCGCCGCCGCCGGGGTGGCCGGGGTCGAAGCGACGGGGTCGCGCCCGAAACCACCGAAGCGCCGACCGATTTCGCAGATACCGAACCGGACCGTCTTGCGCCCTCTCCAGCCGTGATCGCTGCGGACGCCACCCTTGGGCGCGTGGAAGCGGATGAAACGCCGAACGATGATCTCGCCGAAGGTCACCAGTCAGAAGAGGGTCAGCGTCGCCGCCGTCGTCGCCGGGGTCGCAACGAACCGGTCGAGGCCACTGAGGCCCCGCAACAACTTGAACTGGAAGCGTCCTCGGGCGCGCCCGTTACGCTGGAGAGCGAACCGCAGGCCGAGCCGCCTCAAGCGGTGGAATCCATCGTCACGGAAACGATGGAGTCCGCACCACCGGCCGCAGAAGCCGCTGCGCCGGCCGCCGCAGCTTATGTGTTGCCCACCGAAGCGCTACAGCAGTTGGCCGCTGAGGCCGGACTGACCTGGGTTGGATCGGATGCCGACAAGGTCGCAGCCGCGCAAGCGGCCATCGCAGCCGAGCCCAAGCCGCAGCGCGTTCCCCGCGAACGTCCTCCTGCGGTCGTGGTCGACGCAGGCCCCCTGGTCTTGGTCGAAACCCGCAAGGATCTGAATCAGGTTCGTCTGCCGTTCGACGCTTAATCGTCGAAGCCCGGAAAAAAGCCGCCGGCCCTGACGGGCACGGCGGCTTTTTTATTGAGCGAGTCAGCGGACCGCGCGAGCAATGCAGCGCAGGTACTCCCGAACGGTTTCGGCATACCCCAGTTCCAGCGCATCGGCAATCAGCGCGTGTCCAATCGACACCTCTTGAACCCCCGGCACCGCCCGCAGGAAATCCGTCAAGTTGGTCCGGTTCAGGTCATGCCCCGCGTTGACACCCAACCCTGCGGCCAATGCCGCTTGGGCGGCCATCTTGTAGCGCTGCAGTTGCGCTGCCTGTTCTGGACCGCCATGTGCCGCCGCGTAGGGCTCGGTATACAACTCGACCCGATCGGCACCCAAACGCGCGGCTTCAAGCATCGCGTCCGGATTGGGATCCATGAAGAGGCTCACTCTCACACCAAGTTGCCGACATTCGGCCACCAAGGGCGCCAGACGGCCGGCGTCCGCGGGAAGGGTCCAACCATGATCCGATGTGAATTGGTCCTCGCTATCCGGCACAAACGTAGCCTGATGCGGCCTCAAGGCCCGGACCAAGTTCATCAGGTTCTGCGTCGGGTTGCCTTCAATGTTGAATTCCGCCTGCGGCCACTGGGCCATCAAGGTGGCCAGTTCGTGGACATCCGACTCCCGAATGTGCCGGGCATCCGGCCGGGGATGCACGGTGATGCCCTGCGCCCCGGCCTCCAGACACAGTGCAGCCGCCCGCGTGACACTGGGAATGCCCAGGTGGCGCGTATTGCGCAGCAGCGCAACTTTGTTGACGTTCACCGACAGCGCGCACAGGGGGCTCGCGTCTGCACCATTCAGTAAGGGGTTCATGGGCGGTTTTCCAGAAGATCGTGGGCCTGATGGAGCACGAAGCGGCTGCGCAGCGCCTGATGCCCCAGATGGTAGTGGAGGACCTCCCGCAAGAGCGCTTTCAGCGTGCTCCGCTTCGGCAGCGTCAGCACCGCTTCCACCAATGGGTGGAGTCCTCCAGGCAGGGCGTGGGCCATGGCCACCCAGTTCGCGCCGGCCAAGCTGCCGCGCGTCCCCTCCCCTGCGACCAGGCCGATTTCGGGGGTCAGGGTGTAACGGCCAGCAGCGTGAAGCGGTTCGAGGTGGACGCTGTCTCGGGTCAAATCGGGCAACCACCCCAGGGCCTGAAGCAATCGCAATTCGAAGGCCCGAAGCCAAGCATCGGGCGAGTCGCTGGTCTCCGTTGGCAATGCCAAGCCTGCGATCGCTGCGGCGTAGGGCTCAAACACCTCGGGATGGGGTTCGCCGCGCGGCAATAGGCGCAACAGCAGCTCATTGAGGTAGTACGCCGCCAACAACCCGTCCCCTTGGGGCATGGGATGGCCGGCCGCCCACTCCGCGCTTCTGAGCGTGTGGATGTCCATCAGCTCAGGGCCTTTGGGCTTGGTGAGGTGCAGGTGCACGCGCTGCATGGGCAACAACACCGCCCGAAGCTGGGAGGTCGGACGTTTGGCGCCTTTGGCCACAACACTGATCCGGCCTTGTTCGCGCGTAAAAACATCCAGAACCAGACTGGACTCACTCCAGTCGTACCGGTGCAGCACGTAGGCCGTCAGGCCACCCGATTTCACCTCAGTCGCGTCTTACTCGTAGCCATAGGAGCGCAGGTGCTCCTCGCTGTCAGCCCAGCCCGAGCGCACTTTGACAAAAAGCTCCAAGAACACGCGTGACTCGGTCAGCCGCTCTAGTTCCTGGCGAGCTTCAGTCCCAATGCGCTTGAGACGCTCGCCGCCCTGGCCAATCACCATGCCTTTGTGGGCTTCGCGTTCCACCACGATCGTCGCTGCAATCCGGCGGCGCGCCGCACCGGGCGCTGCCGGCAGGGCCGGAAGCCCTGGGGCCAGCGGCTTGCTGTCAGCGACCGGATCCGGAGCCTCTTCTTCCCACCGATCAATGACCACCGTGCAGCTGTAGGGCAACTCGTCGCCCGTCAGGCGAAACAGTTTCTCACGGATCAACTCTGAGGCCAGAAATCGCTCGCTGCGATCCGTCAGCGCATCCTCTTCAAAAAACCACGGCTGCTCCGGCAAATAGGGCGAAAGGATGTCGTAGAGCCGGTCCACGTCCGCGGCCTTGCGCGCACTCAACGGCACAAATTCGGCAAAGGCGTGGCGCTCCTGCATGTCTTTGAGCCACGGCAGCAGATCGGCCCTGCGGTGGACGGCGTCCAATTTGTTCGCCACCAACACGGCGGGTTTACCGGGCGGAAGCAGCGACAGAACTTTGGCGTCATCCAAGCCAAATCGCCCAGCCTCGACGACGAGCAGAACCAAATCCACGTCCGCCAACGCGCCCGTCACCGTGCGATTCAAGTTTCGATTCAGCGCATTGCCGTGGCGCGTCTGGAACCCGGGCGTGTCGACAAAGACAAACTGGGTCTCGCCACGGGTACGCACCCCAGTGATGCGATGCCGCGTGGTTTGCGCTTTCTTAGACGTGATCGACACCTTTTGTCCCACCAGGGCATTGAGCAAGGTGGACTTGCCGACGTTCGGTCGCCCGACAATGGCGATGAGCCCACAGCGAGGATTCACAGGGGTCTGCACGTCGTTCATGGGGTGTCCTTCGATTGACTGGGCGTTTGGCCTTGGAGTTGGTTCAAGAGTGCCTGCGCTGCCTGTTGTTCAGCCGCTCGCCGAGAGGTGCCCTTTCCTCGACTCTGCAAGGACAAGACCGAAATGGCGCATTCCACTTCAAAGACCTGCTGGTGCGATTTACCCTGGGCCGAAACGATGCGATAGGCCGGAATCGGGTGCTTGCGAGCTTGCAGCCATTCCTGCAACGCCGTCTTGGCGTCCTTGGCCCACCGGGTCGCACTCGCATCCTCAAGCAGCGCGGGGCCGAACAATCGCAAAACCAGCGCTTGGGCGGCATCAAATCCGCCATCCAAATGGACCGCGCCGATCACCGCCTCCAGGGCGTCCGCCAAGATGGCCGGGCGTTGGGCGCCGCCGCCTCGTGCTTCGCCCTCGCTCACGCGCAGGTGCTGCGGCAGGTTTAAGGCCCGTGCAACCGTCTGCAGGCTTTCTTCTCGCACCAAATGGGCGCGCATTCTGGACAGGGCGCCTTCATCCATTTGCTGGCGGCTGGCATACAAGTGCTGCGTAATGGCCAGCCCCAGGACCGCGTCGCCCAGGAACTCCAGTCGCTCGTTGTGCTGTGCACTGAAGCTGCGATGGGTGAGCGCTCGCTGCAGCAGGCCAACGTCACGAAACGAATACCCAAGCGCCGCTTGCAACTCCCTCACTCAGACTGCCCTTGATACTTCATGAGCAAGTAGACCGGTCCGCCGAGTTCGATCTCGCGCTGGAACGCGAAACTGATATGGACTTTGTCTCCATCCTTGGAGACATCCAATTCACTGGAATTCAATTGAATCGAGTACTCGACTGCCTTGATTCGATCAAATTCGGCACGCGCCGCCGCCACGGTCGGCGGGTTGTTTCGTGCAATGGTCGTCACGGCCTTCTTCGTGGCTTGGTACTCCAAAAGTGTGGGGGTCACCTTGGCGCCAACAATAAAGAAAAAAGCAACGATGACCCCCACCGTCAACATGCCGATCAAGGAAAGGCCGCGCTGGGCCCGGGCTGAATTCCGCATCGCCTGACTCCGAATGTCCGAGATCTAGAAGCGTATCTCAGTCGAATCCGCCAATCCGCTTGGGATCGCCCAAATTCATCCAGATGAACACGGCCTTGCCCACAATATTGGCGTCAGGCACAAAACCCCAGAAGCGGCTGTCGCGTGAATTGTCCCGGTTGTCACCCAGCATGAAGTAGTGCCCCGCCGGCACGGTGCACGTCACGCCATCCAACCCGTATTGGCAATTTTCTGCGTGAGGGAACGGGCCGTTCGCCGTGTCCATGCGGAAATGCAGCGGCAAACTGCGATTCACGAGCATGTCATGGGGGCGCTCGCCCAGAGACTCACGGTAACGAGGGCGCTCTCGCAGGCTGTCCTGGTCGAAATAGGGCCCCAACGCGTCGGTCTTGACTTCTTGACCGTTGATGCTCAGGGTCTGGTTGCGCCAGCTCACCACGTCGCCCGGCAGTCCGACCACCCGCTTGATGTAGTCCATGCGCGGGTCTTCCGGGAAGCGAAACACCATCACATCCCCACGCCGGACCGGTTGGTTGTCCCAAATCTTCTTGTTGATGACGGGCAGGCGCACCCCGTAGTGAAACTTGTTCACCAAGATCAAGTCCCCCACCAAAAGCGTGGGCACCATGGAGCCCGAGGGGATGCGAAAGGGCTCAAATAAGAAAGAACGCAGCCCAAACACCAGGACGATGACCGGAAACAAGCCTGCCGTCCAATCCAGCCACCAGGGTTGGCGCAGCACCGCCCTGCGCGCGCCTTCGATGTCCGCGTGGTCGACCTTGATTCCTTCGGCCGACAGCTTGGCGCGCCGCTGAGCGTCCTGTTCGACCAGGGCGCGGGCCGCGGCTTCTCGCCGGGGCAAGAAATACCAGCGCTCGGCGATCCAATAGAAGAACGTCACCACCGACATCAGGAAGAGCAGCAGCGCAAAATTTCCCGTCCATTTGTCCAGGTACCAGCCCCCCAAGTAGACGACCAGAACCGCGTACAAAAATGCGGTCAACGCGCTGAGTTGAGGGTGATCTTCGTTGAGCTCGCTGTTCATTCTTCGACCTGCAGAATGGCTAGGAAGGCCTCTTGCGGCACTTCCACAGAGCCGATTTGCTTCATGCGCTTCTTACCCGCTTTCTGCTTTTCCAGCAGCTTGCGCTTGCGGGTGATGTCGCCGCCATAACACTTAGCCAGCACGTTCTTGCGCAATGCTTTGATGTCCTCGCGGGCGATGATCTTCACCCCGATGGCCGCTTGAATCGAGACGTCATACATCTGACGCGGAATGATTTCGCGCATCTTCGCGGCCACCTGACGCCCGCGGAACTGGCTCTGGCTGCGGTGCACGATGATGGCCAGCGCGTCGATCCGGTCGCCGTTGATCAGCATGTCGACCTTCACGACGTCTGAGGCCCGGTATTCCTTGAACTCGTAGTCCATCGAGGCATAGCCCCGGCTGACAGACTTCAGTTTGTCAAAGAAGTCGAGCACGATTTCCGCGAGGGGCATCTCGTACGTCAGGTGGACCTGGCGGCCGTGATAGCTCATCTGCACCTGCACGCCCCGCTTCTGATTGGCCAGGGTCATGACGGCGCCCACGTACTCCTGGGGCTGGTACAGGTGCACCGTCACGATGGGCTCCCGAATCTCGGCGATTTTGCCGGGCTCGGGCATCTTGCTGGGGTTCTCGACTTCAATGACTTCGCCATCGCCCAGCACCACTTCGTACACAACCGACGGTGCGGTGGTGATGAGGTCCTGGTCAAACTCACGCTCCAGGCGCTCCTGCACGATCTCCATGTGCAGCAAGCCCAAGAACCCGCAGCGGAAACCAAAACCCAGCGCTTGCGACACCTCGGGTTCGAACCGCAGGGAGGAGTCATTCAAGTGCAACTTTTCCAGGGCGTCACGAAGCTGGTCGTATTCACTCGCTTCGGTCGGGTACAGCCCGGCAAAGACCTGGGGCTGGATTTCCTTGAACCCTGGCAGGGCCTCGGTGGCCGGACCGAGGTTGTTGGGCAACTTCTTTTCCAGCGTGATAGTGTCACCCACCTTGGCGGCGGCCAGTTCCTTGATGCCCGCAATCACGAAACCGACCTCGCCGGCGTTCAGTTGATCGCGTTTCTCGCTCTTGGGCGTGAAGACTCCCAACTGGTCCACGGGATAGACCGCGTTGGTGGCCATCATACGGATGCGTTCATCTCGCTTTAGCGTACCGTCCACCACACGGACCAACATCACGACGCCCACATAGTTATCGAACCAGGAGTCAATGATCATGGCGCGCAGCGGTGCCTCCAGGACCCCTTTGGGGGGCGGCATTTTGGCGATGACCGCTTCCAGGATGTCGTCGATGCCCATGCCCGACTTGGCCGAGCACGGAATGGCATCGGTGGCATCAATACCGATCACATCTTCGATCTCGGCTTTGGCGTTGTCCGGGTCCGCTTGCGGCAGGTCCATCTTGTTCAACACCGGAACCACTTCCACGCCCAGATCCAAAGCGGTGTAGCAGTTGGCAACGGTCTGCGCTTCAACGCCTTGGCTCGCATCCACGACCAGCAAGGCCCCTTCGCAGGCACTGAGACTGCGGCTCACCTCGTAGCTGAAGTCAACATGCCCGGGGGTATCGATCAGGTTCAGGTTGTAGACCTTCCCATCTCGCGCCTTGTAGTGAAGCGCCGCCGTTTGAGCCTTGATGGTGATGCCGCGCTCGCGCTCAATGTCCATCGAATCCAGGACTTGGGCCTCCATTTCGCGGTCAGCCAAACCCCCGCAACGCTGGATGAGTCGGTCGGCCAGGGTGCTCTTCCCGTGGTCGATGTGGGCAATGATGGAAAAGTTTCGGATGTGGTCCATGGGGTCTCGGTGCCACGCCTCGGTGGGGTTGCTCGGTGCACACAGGCGCAGAGCGCCCCAGCACCGTATCCCGCACGAACACAAGCCGTGCCGAAGCTAAAAAAAAGGCACGTCCAAGGGGCAGACGCGCCTTCCAACAAAACGTATGGCAACTGCTTGTTGGGGGACTGATTGTAGCCAAAGCCCTCGAATTCACCAGCCCCCGCCGCAAAGGGTCATGACCGTTGCAGGCACCCGACAAGCGATGTTGCCCACAACTTATTCACAGATTCCCCTGGAAAATGTCACTTTCCCGGCCGAATCAAGACAAAGCTAGTCACGTCGCCGCGCCGAACCACCAAACTTAGCACTTTGTTCCGGTCGGCCTTGGAGACCAAACTCTGGAATTGCTTCACGCTGCTGATTTCGGTGTTTTCGACGGACAGAATGACATCCCCCTCACGCAAACCCGCGCGCGCAGCCGGCCCTTCGGCCCCGTCAATTCGAATGCCGCCGCGCACCCGCAACTCCTTGCGTTGAGACTCCGTCAGGTCCGAAAGAATCAAGCCCAGCCCCCCTGCTGCGCGGGCCGCTTCCGACGCGTCGGCCTGCCCACGACCGGGACTCTCTTTGAGCTCTGCAACCGTCACCGACAGATCCTTGCTCGCGCCGCGCCGAAACACCTGGAGTTGAGCCTTGCTGCCTGGACGCGCGGCCCCAACGAGCCGAGGCAAGTCCGTTGAGCGTTCAATGGTTTTGCCATCGAATTTGAGGATGACGTCGCCGCCCTCGACCCCCGCCTTTTCAGCCGGGCTGCCAGCCTCCACCGAACTCACCCACGCTCCCTGTGGTTTGGCCAATCCCATGGCATCCGCGACCTCTTTGGTGACGGGCCCAATGGCCACACCAATCCGCCCCCGCACCACCTTGCCACTGGCCCGCAATTGATCGGCGACGCGCATCGCCTCGTCAATGGGGATGGCAAAGGAAATTCCCATGAAACCACCGGACTGGCTGTAGATCTGCGAATTGATGCCCACCACTTCGCCCCGCATATTGAGCAGCGGCCCGCCCGAATTCCCCGGATTGATGGCGACATCGGTTTGAATGAAAGGCAAAAACTCACCGGTGTCACGCGCCTTGGCGCTGACGATGCCGGCCGTCACCGTGCTTTCAAAGCCAAAGGGCGACCCAATGGCCAAGACCCACTCGCCCACTTTGAGGCGATTGACGTCGCCCAACCGAACCGAGGGCAAGCCCTGCGCGTCAATCTTGAGCACCGCCACATCGGTGCGACGGTCCAATCCACTCACCTTTGCCCTGAATTCGCGCTTGTCGGTGAGGGTCACGATGACCTCGTCCGCCCCTTCCACCACATGCGCATTGGTCAACACCACCCCATCGGCGGCCAAGATGAAACCCGAACCCACCCCACGTCGTTGGGGCGCCTCGTCATCCTCTCCCCGAGGTTGAGGGCGTCGCCCCCCCGGCAGTCCAAACCGACGCAAAAACTCCTGCATCTGGGGGTCCATCTCCCCGCCGGGCATTCCCCGCACCCGCTCCGAGGTGCGAATGTTCACCACAGCGGGCCCCACGCGCTCCACCAGCTCCGTGAAATCTGGCAAATTTGGGTTCTGGGCGTGCGCTGCACCTCCTTGAATCAAACTCAGCGCCACCGCCAGAGTGGCCAAGCCCGTTCGTACTGCAATCGATTTCATGGTGCGTTCAGTTCCCCGTTTAAGTCACGCAGGCAGGATGATGCCAAGGCACCGACCTCAACGGCCAGAAGTCACCCCTGCGTTGACAAAGCTGCCCGCCGCTACTGGGCGCCCAGCCAGTGGCCTCTTCGGGTGCGGGCCAAATGTGCCCGCAAAAGCGCCCAGGCTCGCGGTTGGTGCGCCGCGCGCAGCCACAAGAATTGATGGCGCCGCCGCGTTGCCCGATGACCGGCCGAACATGGCAGCGACAGCCTCAATCCAATGCAGCGCCCCCATTCCCAGACCACGTCAACCCGCTCCACAGGGAGCGGATCCGGGCCCACCACGCGCGGCAGCAGTGCCCATCCCGATTCGTCGGCCACCAAGGCCCTCCATTGAGGCTGGCTTAACGGCCAGACCACCCCCGGCAGAGCCCGCCGGCTCATGGCTCAGTCGAATCGCTTGAAGATCAGCGTGCCATTCGTGCCACCAAAACCGAAATTGTTTTTGGCAGCGATGTCGATCTTCATCTCCCGCGCTTGATTGGCACAATAGTCCAAATCGCAAGCCGGATCGGGATCCTGCAAGTTGATGGTCGGCGGCGCAATCTGGTCCCGAAGGGCCAGCACAGTGAAGATCGATTCGATCCCGCCTGCCCCCCCCAGCAAATGCCCGGTCATCGACTTGGTGGAACTCACCACCATTTTCTTGGCATGGTCTCCAAAGGCCAGTTTGATGGCATTGGTTTCATTGGCATCGCCCAGCGGAGTGGAGGTGCCATGCGCATTCATGTAATCCACCGCATCCGCGTTCAGGCCGGCGTCGCGCAACGCCGCCTGCATGGTGCGGCGTGGGCCATCGACGTTGGGGGCCGTCATGTGATACGCATCCGCTCCCATGCCAAAGCCGATGAGCTCCGCATAGATCTTGGCGCCCCGGGCTTGTGCGTGCTCCATGCTTTCGAGCACCATCACGCCGGCCCCCTCACCCAGAACAAACCCATCGCGCCCCTTGTCCCAGGGACGCGAGGCCGCGGCCGGGTCATCGTTGCGGGTTGACAGCGCCCGGGCCGCCGCAAAGCCACCGATCCCCAGGGGCGACACCGTGGATTCGGCGCCACCCGCCACCATCGCATCCGCGTCGCCCATCTGGATCAGACGGGCCGCCATGCCAATGCTGTGCAAACCCGTCGTGCAGGCCGTCACCACCGACAAGTTGGGGCCCTTGAATCCCAATTGAATCGACAGGTGCCCCGAAATCATGTTGATGATTGAGGCTGGCACAAAAAACGGCGAGATTCGACGAGGCCCTCGGCTGATCGCTTCAGCCTTGGTTTCCTCAATCATCGGCAAGCCACCAATGCCGGATCCCACCATCACGCCGATGCGCTCGGATTGCGCCTCGGTCAGGGCCTCGCCAGTGAGCAGACCTGAGTCCCTCACGGCCTGGATGCCCGCGGCCAAACCGTAATGGATAAAGGTATCCATCGTGCGGGCTTCTTTGGCAGTGATGTAGTCCTCAATGCTGAAGCCCTTCACTTCTCCTGCGAATTGGCAGGCCAAGTTACTGGCATCAAATCGAGTGACGGTGGCGATCCCGGAGCGGCCGGCCAAAATATTGGCCCACGAGTCTGCAACGGTGTTTCCCACCGGTGTGATCAGGCCCAGTCCAGTGACGACAACGCGACGACGGCTCATGCGATTCAACTGAAGTGCAAATGGTCAAAGGGGCCTTGCGGCCCCATCGAAAGCGCAACCGAAGTTGCGCACAGCGCAGCCCAAAGATTAGGCTTTTTGCGCCTTGACAGCGTAGTCGATCGCCAGTTGGACGGTGGTGATCTTCTCGGCTTCTTCGTCCGGAATTTCAATGCCGAACTCGTCTTCCAGGGCCATGACCAGCTCCACGGTATCGAGCGAGTCAGCGCCCAGGTCGGCCACAAAGGCCTTTTCGTTGGTCACGTCCGCCTCAGGCACGCCGAGTTGTTCAGCAATGATTTTTTTGACGCGGGCTTCGATATCGCTCATGACTCCTCCAGGAGGGGTTTGCAAAGAAACAGCCCGCCATTCTACGGGCATTAGAGCCATCGCCCTAATCAATGGGCGACAGCCACGAAATCAACACATGTACATGCCGCCGTTGACGTGCAGTTCACTGCCCGTCACATAGCCACCGCCAGGACCAGCCAAGAAGGCCACAGCCGCCGCCACTTCCTTGGCTTCGCCCAGTCGCGCCAACGGAATCTGCGACAGAAGCGCCTGTTGCTGCGCCTCAGGCAGCGCCGAAGTCATGTCGGTCGCAATGAAGCCAGGAGCCACGCAGTTCACCGTGATGCCACGGCTGCCGACTTCCCGAGCCAAAGCGCGACTCATGCCCGCCAAGCCGGCTTTAGCCGCCGCATAGTTGGCTTGCCCCGGGTTGCCGGAGGCACCCACAACGGACGTGATGCTGATGATGCGGCCGTGGCGCTGTTTCATCATGGGCTTGATCGCCAAACGACAGAGCCGAAAAACGGCCTTCAGATTGGTATCAAGCACCGCGTCCCAATCTTCGTCCTTCAGACGCAGCGCCAAATTGTCCTTGGTGATGCCCGCGTTGTTGACGAGCACATGGAGGCCGCCTTCGTCTTTGATCAGGCTCTCAACCAGCGCTTCACAGGCCGCCGCATCGTTCACATTGAGAGCCACCCCACGGCCGCCCGTCGCAGCCAGGGATGTGGTGATCCGCTCGGCCCCTTCGACGGTGGTCGCCGTCCCGATCACATGATGACCCTGCTCGGCCAATGCCTGGGCGATGGCCGCACCGATGCCACGACTGGCACCGGTTACGAGGGCAATTGTCTTGGTACTCATGGTCATCCCCTTGATCCTCAGCCCAACAAGGCCCGTGCCTCAGCCAGACTGGCGGGATCTTGAACGACCGCGGTCACAAGCGCACTATCAATGCGCTTCACCATCCCCGAAAGGACTTTGCCAGGGCCGCACTCAATCACATGATTCAGGCCACGCGCCTTGAGGGCCTGAACCACCTCGACCCAGCGGACGGGCTGGTATGCTTGTCGCACCAAGGCTTCTCGAATAGCCTTGCTTTCCGTGGGCGTCTGAACGTCTACGTTATTGACCACAGGGAAGGCCGCCTTCTTCAGCTTCATTCCTTTGAGGGCTTCTTGTAGACGTTCCGCAGCCGGCTTCATCAGGCTGCTGTGGAACGGCGCCGAAACCGGCAAGGGCAGCGCGCGTTTCGCACCTGAGGCCTTGAGCATCTCGCAAGCGCGCTCGACGCCACCTTTGGTACCTGCGATAACAGTTTGGAGCGGTTCATTGAAGTTAACCGCTTCAACAACCTGCCCACTGAATTGAGCAGCAAGCGCGCAACCAGCTTTAACCGCCCCCTCATTCAAACCCAAAATGGCCGCCATGCCACCTTGCCCCACGGGCACTGCCTCTTGCATCGCCTCAGCGCGCAGGCGAACCAAGGGCAATGCTTGCCCCAAGGTCAGGACACCTGCTGCCACCAGCGCACTGTATTCACCCAGACTGTGACCTGCCACGGCGCTCGGAAGCAATCCGGTCTCTTGAACCCAGGCGCGGTAGCACGCCACGCCCGCTGTCAGCATCACGGGCTGCGTGTTAGTCGTCAAATCGAGTTGATCTTTGGGCCCCTCGGCAATCAATCGGCCCATATCCTGCCCCAAGGCTTCGCTCGCCTCGGCAAGGACCGCGCGCACGGCCGGATGGTCGCCCCAAGCATTCAACATGCCTACAGCCTGGGAACCCTGGCCCGGAAAAACGAAAGCAAACGATGCGGTCATCAATGACTCCAATGTCCTATAGGTTCGTGTAATGTCGTAATCAGTACGTCAACAGGGCGGCGCCCCACGTGAAGCCGCCGCCCACCCCTTCGAGCAGCAATTTTTGCCCCCGTTGAATGCGCCCTGACCGGATAGCCCCGTCCAGTGCCAATGGCACAGACGCAGCCGATGTATTGCCATGCTCATGAACGGTCACGATCATTCGCTCCTCGGGGAGTCCGAGTTTTTTGGCCGTGCCCTTCATGATGCGCAGATTGGCTTGGTGAGGTATCAGCCAATCAATCTGACCCGCTGCGACCTGGGCTCGCTCCATGACTTCGCGGGCGACTTTGTCCAGCGCCGTGACCGCAAGTTTGAAAACAGCCTGACCGTCCATGCGGACCACCGGATGACCCACCACATGCCCCCCCTGCACCGTGCCCGGAACACAGAGAACTTCGGCTTGCGCCCCGTCAGCATGCAGGGCAGTGGCCAGGATGCCCGGTGTGTCGGAAGCCCCCAGCACGACGGCGCCAGCACCATCGCCAAAGAGCACACACGTGGTGCGATCTTTGAAGTCCAGCAAGCGAGAAAACACTTCCGCCCCAACCACCAGGGCGTGCCGGGCCTGTCCCGCCCGGATCATGGCATCCGCCACCGACAAGGCGTACAAAAAGCCCGAACACACGGCCTGCACATCGAACGCCGCGCAACCAGCGACACCCAGCTTGGCCTGTAGCAAACACGCTGTGGAAGGGAAGACCATGTCTGGCGTGGTGGTCGCGACGATGATCAGGTCCAAATCCTCGGCTGCAAGGCCCGCCGCGGCAATCGCGGCTTGCGCCGCCGGCAGGGCCAAGTCGCTGGTGGACTGACCTGACTCGGCAAAGTAACGAGCTTGAATGCCTGTGCGCTCGGTAATCCATTCGTCCGAGGTTTCAACCCCGTCGGCCGCCAACTGAGCGACCAGCTGGACATTGGACACACGACGGGCGGGCAAATGACTGCCCGTGCCCAAGACCCTAGAGAAATTCGGATTCATATTGAAACTCACGCTGGCTGGGCGGCACTCGCGGGTAAGTTGGAGACAGCAGCGGTCACGCGACTCTGAACACCCGACAGGAGCTGGTGGCGAGCGGCCTCATAGGCCCGCTCCAAGGCGCGTTCAAACGCGTAAGCATCGGCCGAACCGTGGCTCTTAAAAACCAAGCCCCGCAGACCCAGCAAAGCGGCCCCGTTGAAGCGCCGGTGATCCACGCGCTGTTTGAACCGCTTCAGCACGGGCAACGCCACCACCGCCGCCGCTTTTGAGAGCCAACCCGCGGAAAACTCCGCCTTGAGCTGCTCGCCGACCATGCTGGCCAGACCTTCCGCAGCTTTCAGCGCCACGTTACCGACAAAACCATCGCAGACCACGATGTCCGTCGTACCCTTAAAAATGTCGTTGCCCTCCACGTTGCCGTGGAAGTTCACCAAACCGGCCTCATGCGCACCGCGGAGCAGTTCGCCCGTTTTCTTGATCACTTCGCTGCCTTTGATCACCTCCTCACCCACATTGAGAAGGCCCACCGTGGGGCTGGGGTTTTCGGTCACCGCCGTGACCAAGGCCGAACCCATGATCGCGAACTGCAGCAAGTGATCAGGGCCGCAATCGACATTGGCCCCCAGGTCCAAGACCGTGGTGCCCGTGCCCTTGCGATTGGGCAGCACGGTGGCAATGGCCGGGCGATCAATGCCCTCCATCGTCTTCAAGACGAAACGGGCCACCGCCATCAGCGCCCCGGTATTGCCCGACGAGACGCAGGCATCGGCCGCGGCGGGTATTCCGTCCGCAGCTTTCAGTTGGTTGATGGCGACACGAAGCGAAGAGTCTTTCTTCCTGCGCAGGGCGACCTCAACGGGATCATCCATGGCAACAACTTCGTTGGCCTCGATCACCGTGCACCGCGGCCAATGCCGCGCCACACCCACCGTCTCGGGCCGACCCACCAACAGCAGTTCCGCGTGGGGATGACTGCTCAGAAAGGCTTGGCAGGCCGGCAAGGTCGCTGCCGGCCCCAAATCGCCGCCCATGCAGTCCACCGCAATGCGCACACGCTGCAGCATCCGCAAATCCTCACCAAGAAAACCAAAGCAGAACGCCCGGCGCCCCCTCGCAGGGACGTCGGGCGCAGCAACGATCGATCCCGGGAGCAGAAATCACAAACGCGTGACCTCGCCCCCCAAACGGAATCAGGCCGCGTCAGCCTTGGTCTTCAGAACCTTACGGCCCCGGTAAAAACCGTTCGGGCTGATGTGGTGACGCAGGTGGACTTCACCGGTCGTCGGCTCGATGGCCGTACCCGGGTTCACCAAGGCGTTATGCGAGCGGTGCATGCCGCGCTTGGACGGCGACTTCTTGTTTTGTTGAACAGCCATGATTGCTCCAATGCTGTGCGGCGGGCCGAAAAACGGCTCATCCGATGAGCGCCGTGGATTGCTACAACCCACAAAGCGACGAACCTGCCAGCACCCAAAGACAGAAGCGGCAGCGACAAAAGTCTTCCATTCTAGCCCGAATTCAGACCCCAGGGAAGCCCCTAGTCCTGCTTCTTGAGAACCGCGAGGGCCGCGAAGGGGTTGGGGCGCTCGTCCTGGGAGGGCTCCTCTCCAGACACCCCTTCGGGCTCGCTGGCGAATTCAGGCGCCGAGCAAGCCTCGTGTAGGGGCACAAGCGGAAGCGCCAGCAGCAACTCGTCCTCAATGAGTTCTCTTGCATCGAAGGTTCGGCTAAGGACCAGCAGATCCTCATCGCTGTCCAAGTCTTCGGACTCGGCCGACGCCTCATCCCGAACGAAACGAAACGAGCGGTCGACGGACACAGTCCTCTCAACGGCCTGCAAACAGCGCTGACACTCCAGCCGATAGCCCGTCGACACCGACAAATGCAACCACACCTCGGGCGGGGACCCCAAACGCTCCCGTCGCTCGCCCCGCAATGACCAGTCAATCGCCGGCAGGCGCTCAGCCTCCTCGACCGGGCACCACTGACTCTCCAACCACCGGGGTAAATCTGAGGCCACCCAGCGACCATGCAATTCGGCGCCCTCACGCGCGAACGCGCCCACATCCAGGCGATCCGGCTTCCAATTCAATTCAGCACGCATGTCGAGAGTGTACGAAGGGACAATCCGCCCACCATGCAACACCCCCTGATCTTGGCCTCCACTTCACGCTATCGACGTGAACTCTTGGAGCGACTGCATCTGCCCTTTTCGGTCCACCCACCCCACACGGACGAAACACCCAGGGACCATGAGTCCCCCGCCGAACTCGCGGTACGGCTGGCCATCGCCAAGGCCCGCGCCGTGGCTCAGGCCCACCCGGAGGCCTGGGTCATTGGATCGGACCAAGTTGCCGATCTAAACGGCGAACCCATCGGAAAGCCCGGAGATTTAGAGCGTGCCCAGCGACAGCTAGAACGGCTGAGCGGCCAAACCGTGGTGTTTCAAACAGGCTTGGCCCTGGTGAACCATGCCCGACAGTGGCAGCAGTCCGTCAGGGTGCCCGTTCGGGTTCGCTTTCGAACCCTGACTCCAGACGCCATTGCTCGCTATCTCGCGTTGGAGCCCGCCATCGATTGCGCCGGCAGCGCCAAGAGTGAGGGCTTGGGTATTGCTTTGCTGGAGACCATTGAATCTGACGACCCCACCGCCCTGATTGGATTGCCCCTCATCGCCTTGACACGACTGCTGCGCGAGGCAGGGTTGGACCCCTTGTCAACATGAAAACCACGTCGCCCCCCGGGCGCCTCGTCCTGGTCCCGAACACCCTCGACTTCGGTGTCGAGTCCGTCCTCGGCTTGGACGCAGCGCTCCCTCCCCTCGTTTGGCGTGAAGCAGCCCAACTCCGGTACTGGGTGGTGGAGAACGCCAAGTCAGCGCGCGCCTTTCTCAAGCGAATCGATGCCGTCCAGCCCCTCTCGGTTCCGCTGCAGCAACTGTCGATCGTCGAACTACCGCGACCCAACAAGGGCGGCAAAACCGCCCCATCGCAGACCCTAGCGAGCGAGGTGTGGGCTTCTTTGCTGGCCCCCGCTCGCGCCGGGCATGACCTGGGCCTGCTGTCAGAGGCTGGTCTGCCTGCCGTGGCCGACCCGGGGAGTGGATTGGTCGCGCAAGCGCATCGCGAGCGCCTCCCGGTTCACAGTTTGGCCGGGCCCAGCAGTTTGCTCCTGGCGTTGGCAGCCAGTGGGCTACAAGGGCAACAATTCGCTTTTGTGGGCTATCTGCCCCAAGATGCGGCAGCACGCACGGCGCGCATCCGCGAATTGGAACAGCGGTCGCGCAAAGAGCAACAAACGCAAATCGCCATCGAAACGCCCTATCGAAACCGGGTGTTGCTGGACGCCCTGCTGCAAGCGCTGCACCCGGAAACCCGGCTGTCTGTCAGCATGGCACTGACTACGCCATCGGCTTCCACCCATTGCGCAACCGTGGCCCACTGGCGCCGTGAGCCCCGCGAGTTACCCACCGATCAGCCGGCGGTGTTTTCCTGGCTGGCCGGTTGATCGACCACCACCGGCGGCGCAAACAAAGCCGCCACTTGGCGTTTGGGCTTGATGTAACGCGACAAGCCGCCGGCCTTTACGGCGGGTTTGACCGCTGCACGCTCCCAGGCGGGCACCTCGCCCCCCTCTTTTTCCTCGTAGGGGCGGTCAAAGAAGGGGTCGCGGGGCGACGCGGGCACAGCGCGACGCGGCGCCGCTTCAACACTGCGCGCTTCTCCCCAGCGCTCAAAACGTGGCTCCCCGCGGCTGTCGGCTCGGCGAGCCCGCCCTTCTTCTTCAACGGCAACGGATTGCGGCTCAATCTTGCGTTTGATCAGCTTTTCAATATCCGCTACCAGGCGTGAATCGCTGGGGGATACAAACGTGATGGCGACCCCCGAGGCGCCGGCGCGACCGGTTCGTCCGATCCGGTGCACATAGTCCTCGGCATTGAAGGGCACATCGAAATTGAAGACCAGCGGCAGCTCCGCGATATCAAGCCCTCGCCCTGCGACATCGGTGGCGACGAGCAGGTCCACCTCGCCCGCCTTAAAAGCCGCCAAGGTTTTCAGTCGCTCATCTTGGCTCTTGTCGCCATGCAGGGCACTGGCCTTAAGCCCTTCGCGCTCCAGCGCCCGCGTCAACCGCGCAGCGCCCAGCTTGCTGTTCATGAACACGATAGCCTGCTTCTGCCCCTGTTCACGCCACAACTGCTTCAAGAGCGCCCGCTTGGCATCATCACCCACAGCGTAGAACCGCTGGTCCACGGTCGAAGCGGTGGCGTTGGGCCGCGCCACTTCCACGAGTTCAGGGTTTTGCAAATAGCTGCCAGCGAGCCGCTTGATTTCGGGCGAGAACGTCGCCGAAAACAGCAAGGTCTGCCGATTTTTGGGCAAGTAGCTGAGGATACGTTCCAAGTCCGGCAGGAAGCCGATATCCAGCATCCGGTCCGCCTCATCCAGCACCACGTATTCCACCTGGTGCAAGGCGCAGTTCTTCCCCTCAATGTGGTCCAAGAGTCGACCTGGGGTGGCGATGAGCACCTCCACCCCACCGCGCAACTGGGCCGCCTGCGGCTTGATATCAACCCCGCCGAAAACGCACGCCACCCGCAATTGGGTGTGCTTGGCATAGGCCAATACGTTTTGCGCCACTTGGTCCGCCAACTCCCGGGTCGGCGCCAACACCACGGCGCGAACGGGGTGTCGCGCGGGCGACATGCTGCTGTTCTCGTGCTTGAGCATGCGCTGTAGCAACGGTATGGAGAACGCCGCCGTTTTGCCCGTTCCCGTTTGGGCGGCCCCCATGACATCTCGGCCGGACAACACGATCGGGATCGCCTTGGCCTGAATGGGGGTCATCGCGGTGTAGCCAGAGTCCGCCACGGCACGCAGCAACTTGGCATCCAGTGGCAGCGTGTCAAATCGCGGCGCTTGGGGGGTTTCTTGGGTCATATCCGTGTATTGTCGCCGCCTTGCACATGGGGTTACCTCGTAAATGACCGTAAACATGTGTTGCCGGTCACAAATCGGCTGAAACCAGCCGGTAAACTGAGCTCATGACTCGGCCCCAAACAACCGAAACGGCACCGCAGATGCCGCGCCGAGCGGGATCGGATCCGTCCTTAACGGTGGCGGGTTTGGTGGCGCCCTGGGAGGAATTTCGGCGCGTCATTCCGCTGGTTTCGCTGAAATCGCTGCTGCATCGCACGCACCCGCCCCTTCCCAAAGTGGCGGTGTTGATGTGCACCATGCAGGCCCAGCGTTTTCTGGCCGAACAACTGAATTCCATCGCCACGCAAACCCACCCCAGTTGGTCGATTTGGGCGTCGGACGATGGCTCCGATGACTTCACCCACGACATCCTCGCGTACTACCAGTCGCATTGGGGTGAAGAGCGCATCTCCATCCATGAGGGTCCGGCCGAAGGGTCAACGGCCAACTTCCTGGCCCTCACCTGCCGGGCCGACATTGACGCCGACTATTTCGCCTACGCCGATCAAGACGACATTTGGGAAGCCGACAAACTCGAGCGGGCCGTCGCCTGGCTGCAGACCATTCCGGCGCACATTCCTGCGCTGTATGGTTCGCGCACCCAACTGGTGGATGCGCGCAACCAGCACATTGGGTACTCGCCCCTTTTTCAGAAAGAGCCGAGTTTCCGCAACGCTTTGGTGCAGAGCATTGCGGGCGGCAACACCATGGTTTTCAATCGCGCAGCCCGTGACCTGCTGCGGCGGGCGGGCGAGTCTGTTGAAGCTGTAACCCATGACTGGTGGGCCTACATGCTCATCAGTGGCTGCGGCGGTTTGGTGCATTACGACCCCCACCCCACGGTGCGGTACCGCCAGCATGACACCAATCAGTTCGGAGCCAATGTGAGCGTTCGCGCCCAGGCGCGCCGCGTGAATCAGTTGCTCCACGGGCGATTCCGCAATTGGATCGACGCCAACCTGAGCGCGCTGGACAAGGTCCGGCACCTCATCACGCCCGAGAACCGCAAGGTATTGGACGAATTCAAATCGCTGCGCAAGCGATGGGTGGGTGCGCGCTTGGTACGACTGCGGCGCAGTGGAATTCACCGGCAAACTTGGGTGGGCAACGTCGGCATCGCCCTGGCCGCCCTGATTCGCCGGCTGTGACCCATTCGCCCGCGAGTTGGGCTGCACGGTGCGCGGCAGTGGTGGTCTTTTTCAAGTCCGACCGTTTCCCCGTCGCTCTCATCGAATCGCTTCACTCTCACATGGGCTCGGTGGTGATTGTCAACAATCACCCGCAAGGCCACTGGCCCGCGGATCTGCGCCTACCCCCTGACGTCGTGCGACTCGACAACCAAAACCAAGGCGGCTTGGCGGGTGCCTACAACCGGGCGCTCCGTTGGTTGGATGAACACGCTGCGGATCGATGGCCATTTGTCCTGTTCGTCGACGACGACTCCCAGCCGCAGAGCCTTGAGGCGTTTCTCGGCGACCCCAATACCTTGGCGGCATTTCGCAACGACGACTGCGGCGCCATCGCGCCGGCTTACCGAGAGCGTCAGACCGGCCTTCGGGGCCAGTATGTGCAGCCCCTACATGGGGTGTCCGTGCGGTTTTGGCCTCGCGAGTTTGCCGACCTCCGGCCGGTGAGCTTCCTGATCAACTCCATGAGTTGTTGGAAACGCGAGGTCCTGCATCGACTGGGGCCATTTGACGAAACTCTGGCGGTGGACCACATCGACACGGACATGTGTTTGCGCGCCCAACGCGCGGGACTGCGCCTGCTGGTCGACGGTTCGCATGAGTT
Source organism: Inhella gelatinilytica (assembly GCF_016093295.1). GTDB lineage: Bacteria > Pseudomonadota > Gammaproteobacteria > Burkholderiales > Burkholderiaceae_C > Inhella > Inhella gelatinilytica. The sequence continues at coordinate 227,591 of NZ_JAEDAL010000004.1, forward strand.
CCTTCATCGCATCGGTGAGCGACGGGCCTACCGCTTTTTGGGTCGCACGTTTCAAACCGGTGGGCACGATCCCGATCGGCGATTCCAAATTGGCCGCAACACGGTGTGGTTGATTCGCCGCCACGGATGGCAGTTCCCCTCGTTTGCGGTCCTGGCCCTGAGTCGATTGGCCTATGAAACGCTGGGCATTCTCAAGGCCGAGGCGCAAAAAGGAGCGAAGCTGGCCGCACTGTGGCGGGGCATCGGGGTTGGTCTTTGGCGGCGGCCTCGCGCCCGTCCAGGGTAAGGCGGCGTGGCGGCGCTACTGGCCTGGTCGCTGTGGGGCTCGGTGACCCTGAAATGGATGGCCGCCCTGGCACTGGCGATGGGGGCCCTGCTCCACCCCCGCACCGATCGGGTCCGTCGGCCCTGGACGCAGTCGGGGGGGGCGCGCTGGGCGTTGGTACTGCTGGTGTGGATGCTGATTTCGATGGCCTGGAGCGCCGCGTCCGTCACCGCCGCACTGCGCGAGTGGGCCCACTACCTGCCGCTGCTCCTGCCGGCCCTGCTGGCTGATCGCCTGTCCCCGCAGTGGGCTTCTCGGTTGCGCGCCCATTTCGTGGTGAGCGCGGCCCTCGTGGGGCTCGCCACCGCCGTGGCCGGGCCGCTGACCGCGCTGTTGGGCGCTCAGCCCGGAGGCACCATGCTTTTAAGCAGCACGGTGATGTCCGAGGGCAACCAGCGCATTGCCACGTCCCTGCTCTTGGCGCTGGGGTCCGTCTGGGCCCTGCAGATTGCGGCCACCTCGAGCGGCACCCGCCGCGTGGCGTGGGCCCTGGCGGGCCTTGGCTCGGCTTGGGGCTTGCTGAATCAGGACCGCCGCTCCGGCATGGTGGCGCTGGCGGTCTTGTTGGTCATTTGGGCGATCAGCGAAGGTTCCCTCCCTCGGCGCCTCATGAAGTTCAGTGGCTTGCTGCTCTTGTTTGGGTCGATTTGGGTGAGTTCAAGCCAGGTGCAAGGCCGTTTTCAGGAGGGGTGGCACGAACTCGAAAACGCCGACTCTCCCCGGGCGGTCGACACCAGCTGGGGTCAGCGGGCGGCCCTCACCGAGGGCAGCCTGCACATGGCGCAAGCGCGCCCCCTCGCAGGATGGGGGTTGGGGAGCTGGGAGGTGTGGTGGCGGGGCCAGGCTCCCCCAAACAGCCCACTGGCCCGACTTCGAACCGCCCACAACGAGTACCTGCAAGTGCTGACGCAACAAGGCCTGGTGGGTCTGACCTTGCTTCTGGCTTGGGGGGTGGCCATGGCACGGGCGACTACCACCGCTTGTGCGGTTCCGCAGGCCCGAGCCGCTCTGGTCTTGTTGGCGGTCGGTGCCCTCTTCAACGCGGTCCTTCGAGACAGCGTCTTTGGGCTCCCGCTGCTGATCGTGCTCGGGGTCAGCCTGTCTCAGCCCCCAGCCAAGGCCGCCCAGTAAAGGCTTTCGGTCAAGAAGGCCTCTTCTTCGATGCGCAGTGGGGGCTGGATGCGATGGGCCCAGTCGGTCACGCGGTCGGGCGATTTCACCAGGTCCGCCAGCGCCCCTTCCCAAGCCTCCACAGAGCCCATCGGCACCGTACACCCGGCGCCCGTGGCCCGCACGCGGTCGGCCGGTGCGCCTTGGTCAGAGACCAAGGCCGGAAGCCCCGCCGCAAACCCTTCGTGCAAGGCCAGAGAAAACGTTTCCGGCACCAAGGAGGGCAGCAACAACACATGCGCTTGACCCAGCAGTCGCAGGACGTCGTCGGACGGTTGCTGTCCGTGCCACGTCACCCGCGGATCGGCCTGCATCGCTTGGCGGATCCGCTGCTGATACACCGGATCCCCGTGCAGTCCCCCCGCAACGTCCACGGTGATCGGCCACTTGGGGTGCTGGGCCAGGGCTTGCAGAACCACGTGCAGCCCCTTGATCTCGATCAGCGAGCCGATGAACAGCAATCGAAGACTCGGGGCCGGCGGTGGGCGCTTCGCCCCAAGGTCCAGGAACCGGAGCCCATCCACGCCATGCGGGATCACATGAAGGGGCAAATCCGGGAGCTCGGCCCGATAGCGCTGCGCCACAAACTCCGACGGTGCGATGCAAGCCGATGTTGACCGAAGCCATGTAGCCGCTTGGTTCAGACGCCGGGCTAGCGCCTCCGGGGCCCAACCCAGCGCCGAACAGCGCTGCCGACAGGCCACGCCCTGCTGAGGCCCCGCGCACAGGTCGCCCACCTGATCCACGAGGTTGGTGCGCAAGCACAGAGGGTGAAAGTCCGTCAGGCTGGCCACCAGGGGCACCCCGGCCGCCAAAGCCGCGGCAATGGCCGTGCCCATGCGCATGCTGTGCATCACGTGCACCACGTCAAACTCACGTTGCTGCATCCACTGGACCAACGCGTCACGCAGGGCTCCATTCACCTCAAACGTGGTTTCCGCCTGGAGGGAGAGCTGCGCCCGGTCCAGGTAGCAGACGGGCACACCCTCCACCCAACTCACCCAGGTCCCCGGCAGCGGGCCGGGCTGTGCCCCTTTCAACTGCCGCGGGTCCAGGGTGCAGGTTAAGACGTCGACGCGATGCCCGGCCCGCTGGGCCATGCGGGCCAGATTCAGCGTCACGCGCTCCGTTCCGCTTGCAAACTCTGGAAAGAACTGATGAACGATGTACAGCAGACGCATCACACCCCCGCCTTCAATTCCGCCAAGACGGCGGCAGCCCACTGGCGTTCAGCATCGGATTCGGCCCGCCCTCTTCGATCCAGCCAGCAGTACGCCATCAAGGTTCCCAAGGCCTGCGCAAAGATCTTGACCACCGCCGCGTCCACTTCGGTCTTCAGTGCAGGGTTGAAGTGGGTGTGCACGCCGCACAAGTAGGCATCAAAGTGCTCCACACGTGCCGCGAGCGCCCGACCAAACGGCTCCTCTTCGCGGTCACCGCCTGACTCCGCTGGATGGTCAATCAGCAAGCGCCCAACAAAAGCGTCCAAGCGCCCATCGCCAGTTGCACCCGCAGCCGACGACGGGGCAGGGGACTCCCGCAAACGCGACACCCAGGTGCCCAACCACCTGGCAGTTGGCGTGCCCTCGGGAACGTCGGCCAGACTGGCTCTCAGATCGCTGAGCCAGGTGCTGGCCAGGGCCACCTGTCCAGTCTGGGCCCGAATCGACCGAATGCGGGGATGGTGGAAGTCGGAAAAGAGATCCACCAAGAACACCACATCCACCAGCGACCGCTTGAGGTAGTAATAAGCGGGGCGGTTGTGCGAGTGGATGACCCGCAGCGACGACAACATGGCGATGCGGTGGCCGTCGCGGATCAAGCGCATGCCCAGATCCAAGTCTTCCGCGTAATCGCCCCGGTACCCGTAAGACTGGAACAACGCGCGCGGGATCAGGCACGCCACATCGCTGAGTTGCCCCTGGGAGCGCAAGTTCATGTGGTCCTCACCACTGAACTGCCCGACCCGGTCTTGCACGTCACAGCCAAGAAAGCGGTAGTGCGTGTGGATCATGCTGTCGTAAATGATGTCGCTGTCACTGCGCGGTGTTTCGGCACACGAGACCGCAACCACCCCCTGAGGCGACAGACGCTCCAGCGATCGAACCAAACCCGCCAACCACCGGTCGCCAATGGGAAAGGCGTCCTGCACCATAAAGAGCAGGAAGTCGCCCGTGGCGTGGGCTGCACCAACGTTGCGAGAGTGGCTGTGGCTGAACTCGCTGGGCAAGATTTCCACCACCTTCGCCCCAAGGGCGCGCAGAGCTTCGGGTGACCCATCCCGAGAGCCGCTGTCCACGATCACCACCTCTACCGACCGCAGCCCTTGCTGCGCCAGCAGCTTGCGCGCCAAAGCTTTGAGTTCAGCCCCTCCGTTCAGCACGGGAATCACGACCGACACGCTAGCGTCCACATCCGTCCAGTCGCGCACTAGGTCCGGCGGTAGCGGGCGCTGGGGCCCTTGGCGACGCACCCGCTCGACTTGATCGAACGGGTTGCCTTGCAGTGGCGCCTCATCTTGGGCCATCCAGCGCCAGCGCTGCGGCAGTCGGCGCGCGTAGTGCGGCAACCGGCGCAGCACACCCCAGACCCCGTGGTGACGCACATGCTGCCGAGTGAGTAGCCCCGAGTTGCGCGCAAAGCGCACCAGCGCCCTGGATCGGCGAAGCGCGGCCGACTGCAGCACGCGCCAGTGGGTCACAGCCGCGCGCAGCGGTGCCGTTAACCGCCACGAGGTCGAACTCAGAACCCCCTGCAGCTGCGCTTGCAGCAGCGATAGGTCGGCCAAGAGATGCAATCGGACCGCTTCCAGTTTGGTCAACTCCTGACGCGTGGCCTCGAATGCTCGCAACTCGTCCAGGAGCGTTTCACGGGCCACCACCAGTTGCTGTTCGCTGTCACGGGCCTCGTCCAACGCTCGGGCCAGCACCTGTTGTTCGGCACGCAAAGCGTCAACGTACCTGTGCCGGTCGTCAAGGGCTTCTCTGAAAGCATTGACCTCCGCTCTAAGAGCACGCAACTCCAACTTCAGATTCTTCGACTCCGTGGCGCCAATCGACACCGCGTCTTGAAGCAGCTGCATTTCGTGGGCTGTCTGCGCGTGCATTTGGATCCACCGCGCCAGCCGCTCCGGTGTCACCCGCTTGACTTGTCGCGCACCAAAGGCGTCCAGCCACCGCTGCCGCTGGTCACTCGGCGCCGAATGGCCCGAGCCGGCCGCAGGGCTCAAACAGTACACCGCCGTCATTTGCGGCACGGCCACCAGTGGCCCGCGCTCAACCAACTGGCACCAGAAGTCCCAATCCTCAAAACACACCAATCCCTCATCGAACCGGAGCGCGGGATCTTCCACAGCCTGACGGCGCACCAGCACGGAGTGAATGGCCAGGCGGTTTGTCAGCAGCAGGGCGTCGGCATCCACCGAATCCGGGGCGAGGCATTGCCCGCCCTCGGCGCCCCCGGCTTGCTCGATCCGTGCGCCGGTGTGGACGGCCACGGCTTCAGGATGCTGAAGCAGAGCCGTCTGCAGTGCAGCCAAATGCCCCGGCTCCAACCAGTCGTCATCGTCCAAGAAGAGAAAAGCGTCGGCCTGCGTAGCGCGCAGCAATTGGTTGGCCGCCTGCGCCCGGGGCAACACCCCCGCCAGGGGCAGCACCTCACACCGGGGATCTGTGCCCGACACGCCCAGCACCGCCCCATCCAAGGGCAAGCCCTGCGCTGGCTGGATCAACACCCGCAGTTCGACCCCATCTTGCGCCAGCGCCGAGGCCACAGCCCGCCCCAAAGTGGGACGGCCCATCGTGCGAACCAAAACATCAATCTTCATGTCTGCTCTTTGAACCCTGGGCCGACCGGTCCGCCCACTGCTGCGCTTTGGCTCGTCCCCAGGCCCGCGCCGGGCGCTCAATCCCCCAGTGGGCGACCCAGGCACTAAGGAGCGTCAGCGCAACACAAACCGCCAGCCCCACGACCGTATGCTCCGGAAAGTGGGGCAAGACGTGCGCGGGCCAAAGGTTGTGTAACAAGTACACCCCGTAGCTCAGCGAACCGGCCCCCAGCATTGCTGCCCGCCACCGAGGGTTCACCCTCGCCGGTCCGGCCATGCAGGCTGCTAGGGCCACGGCGTAAATCATCGCCGCCCACATCCCTGTTTTGCCCCGTGCCCAGGTCATGGCATGCAACGCCCCCTCGCCGCCCGCCGAACCCATCGCAAACGCTAGCCAACCCCACAGCGCCAGCGCCACAAGGCCCATCGCCCACCGCAAGCGCCCCGATCGAGGCGTCTGCGTCCATTGCCAGGCCATCGCCCCGGCCAAGAATTCCACGGCAATGCCGGGAAGGTGAACCCACAAACGCAGCGCCGCATTGACGCCCTCGCTGGGCAGGGCCTCCCCAATCAGCCAGCGTCCGATAAATGCCATTACAAAAAGTACGCGCACGGGCCCTTTCAGCCTCGCGATCAGCGGAATGAAAAGGTAAAACTCCACCTCCGGCGGCAAGCTCCAGAACGCGGGGTTCAGTGCAGTCGCCGTAGCGTGGTTTTCCCAGGTGTGCAGAAAGAGCAGGTGCTTGAGCACGAGGCCCCCGCTGATCTCCCCGGTCGGGGCCGCCCAGGCGTACAGCGCAACGGCCACAAAGTACAACGGCACGATGCGCATGCAGCGGCGCAAGGCATATCCCTTGAGATCCAGCGGCGCCCCCCAAACATAGCGGCCAAACACAAAGCCGCTCAGCACAAAAAACAGATTGACTCCGGTTTGGAGCACCAGCAGGTTTTGGACACTCGGGCCCAAGGCCTGCGGAAGGTAATGCATCCCGACGACCATCCACGCCGCCAAGGCCCGCAGCCCCTCAATGCGCGCGTCCTCATTCGGCGCGCAGGCCCCCACGGCCATCATGGTCGCATCAGCGGAGCCACCCGCTCCTGCCACGCTCCAATGCGGCGCAGCCATCGCGTACCCCGCGACGCAACCGGGCGGGCTTGCATGAAATGCTCCAGTCGCTCGGCGATCTCGATCGGCGTGCCCGAGACCTCTGGGTCCAGAGCGGGCAAGTTGAGCCACCACGCCCAACCCTGCCAAAACCAGGGCTCCTCCCGCAACCACCCCTCAAGCACCGCCCCGTAGGCCCGGACCACCGCTGGGGTATCGATCGCCGTCAGGCGAACCATCCGCACCGTATGTCCGCCCTCAAGATCGCTCACCATGATGGCGGCCCAGATGGGCGCCCCTGCACTCAAGGCCAAGTCGATCAGCGCAGTGGCCACGGGCAACTCCCGCCCGAAAATGGAAACACCCACGGACTGAGGACTGCCCAAGGGAACATCCGAAACGCTCACCACCGCATGGCCACGTTCAAAGGCGTGCCGGCAGTCGCGAACCAAGCCCCTTAGGTTGTCGGTAAACACATAGCGCCCGCCGCCAAAGCGGGCTTCACTGCCGCCGTTGATCAAGCGCACATAACGCCCGGTCCAGGGCTGATACGGTGACCCCTCTTCGGGCCCCGCCACTCCCCAGACCGGCACACCGGAATCCCCCAGAAATGCACCCAACCGGTTGTGGTGCTGGGAATGAGCGCTGAGTACCAACCCCCCTTGAGCCACGAGTTCCCCCAACAGGCCACGACTCGTGCAGTGCACGCTCTGGGTCCACTCCGGGGGCAAGTGGGCATAGTTGTGCAAGTCCAGGCCCCATGCACCTTGGTTGGCCAACCAACGGTCCAGGGCTTGCTGCGCCTGAGCATCCGTCAGCTTTAAGGCCCATTGCATGCTGGCGCCCAAGGCAGCCCAATCGCGCTCACTGGGGGAAAACGCGCCCGCCACCCAACGTGCTGCACGAGGGTGTAAGGCGACGGGCGTCCAGCGAAAGAAACGCTCTGCCCAAACGAAAAAACGCTTACAACGCCTCGCATGCTCGAGGGTAACCGGATCCAAGCTCATGCCCCTCCGGCCTCTACTGTCCAGGTGCGCGGAAGGTGAACCACCCCTTGCTCCAAATGGGTCTGCTTGACCTCAAACCGCACCACATGTTCGGCAGCGGATCGCACCTGAATGCCCCGCTCGCACATGAGGTAGGCCGAGACGTAGTAGCGCCCTTTGAGTAAGCCCACCTGCGGGAAGCACAGCCGCACGCGCCCTGCACCGCCGTCATCGCGCACCAAATTCTGAGCATCCAACCAGCTACCCGCGCTCATGATCGACCGCCCTTCAGCATCCTGAACAACGACTCCCAAAACCGGGCAGGCATCATTGGGATCGCTCGCGAATTCCACTGCAATCACCAGTTCATCTTCGCCACTGCGCAAGACCCTTTCGTCCGACTCAACCCGTACTGACTTCAAGGCAGTTCGACCGGTGTCAAAGCGGTTTTCCTGCAGTGCCGATTCGCCGAGTTCCCCTTGCACGCCAAGGTGAGCCCGGTAGCGCACGATTGCTTCGGCGGACGGACCATCAAAGGCGATGCGGCCGCGGTTCAGCCACACTGCCCGAGGGCACAACGCCTCCACCTGGAAAAGCGCGTGAGAGCAAAACAGAATCGTGGCACCCGCCTCACGCAACGCCATGATGCGTTTGAACGACTTGCGGGCGAACGCCTCATCGCCCACGGCCAGAGCTTCGTCGATCACCAATATGTCGGGCTGAACGGAAGTCGCCAGGGCAAAGGCCAAGCGCACGAACATGCCGCTGGAATAACTGCGGACGGGCTGGTCCACAAAATCTCCAATCTCTGCAAAGGCCAGGATGTCGGGCAACTTGGCCTCAGTCTCCTGCGGGGAAAGCCCCAGCAGCGGCGCACAAAAGCGCACGTTCTCGCGCCCCGTCAGCTCAGGGTTAAAGCCGGCCCCAAGTTCCAGGATGGCCGCAATGCGCCCTTGCACCCGCACTTCGCCCGCGCTGGGTTGCAGCACGCCGCACACCAATTGCAGCAGGGTGGATTTACCCGCCCCGTTGCTGCCGATCAACCCCACCAACTCGCCACGACGGATGGACAAGTCCACGCCCACGAGCGCCTCGTGAACCGGCCCTTGATCCACCGTGCCGCGCAACTGGCGCCACAGGCGCGCCCAGGGGCGGCTCTCGGTGGCATATCGCTTGGCCACGCCCCGTAGCTCAATCACCCCATCATCGGATTGCGAGGTCATACCAAATCCGCAAAGCCCGGTTGCAATCGAACAAACACCCAGCGGCCCAGGGTCAAGATCAGCAGTGTCCCCAGAAGCGAGCCAGCCAGGAATCCCCAGTCCACGGCCTGTCCGAACCACGCCCAGCGCGCCAGTTCTATGGGGCCGGCCATCGGATTCAGCACCAACAGCCCTTGCAGCGCTGGCGGTGCGGCGTCCAGGGGATAAAAAACCGGCGACACGAACAGCAGACCGCCCAGAGCGACAGGCACCATCTGTTGCAGATCCCGCAGGTAGCAGGCGCAAGCTGAAAGCGCCCACACCCCGCCCAGGGCCAGCAGCCCCCACCAGGCCACGGCCAGCGGCGCCGCCCAAACATTCACGGAGGGCCGCCCCCCCAGCAGCACCCAGACCCCCGCCATGCTCACCCACTGCAGCACCAGGATGCCTAAGGCGGCCAGGATGACGGAGGTGCCTAGCAAGGGCAAAGGAAAGATCACCCGCTTGACCAGCGACGCATGCTCCTGGATCAGGCGCGTGGCGCGGCTGAATACCTCGCTCCAAGCGCTGAACATCAAGAGACCCACGGAGAGGCGCACGGCATAGTCCAGCGGCAGGCCGGTACTGTCCCCCAGGCCGGGCCAACGGGCCTTGAAGACGCCCGTGAACACCAGCGCGTAGACCGCCACCATCAGCAGCGGCGCGATGAGGATCCAGGCCACACCGAGGACGGAGCCCCGAAAGCGGGCCTGCAAGTCCTTGCGCGCCAGCGGCCAGGCCAGGTCACGGGTCGTGCGCCACCAATTCATCTGGGCTCAGCGAGACTGGCTGGCGAAGGTGATGGTCACATCGACCTTGGGGACGTTCTGCAGCGTGGTCACATTGCCCTCGATCGTGACATTGCGGGGCCCCGTTTCCACGGCGCCGATCGTGTCCACCACGTCAAGACCCGTCACCACCTTGCCAAACACCGCGTAGCCCGGCAGGGCCTCGCTTTGGAAATCAAAGTCCGGGTTGTCGCGCATGTTGATGAAGAACTGCGAGGTGGCGGTGTCCGTGCCGGCCAGACGCGCCATGGCAATCGTGCCCTGCAGGTTCTTGAGCCCGTTGTTGGACTCGTTCTTGATCGGCTCCTTAACCACGGTGATGGGCACCAGGGCCGTGCCAGTTCTGAACCCGCCCGCCTGGATCACTCCAAAGGCTGGATCCACCCGGTGGAACACCACGTTGCGGTAAAAGCCCTCGGCCACGTAATCGAGGAAGTTGTTCACCGACAACGGCGCCTTGATCGGATCCAGCTCCAGCACCATCGTGCCCTTGTTCGTGATCAACGTGACTTGGGGCGTCGGCACGTCCAGCGTCAACGTGCCCAGGCGCTTGCCAGCGGCGTTCTCCACCGTCACCAAGAGGGCACCGAGCTTGTCCACCTTGCAGGTGAAGGAGCGGCTGAACTGCGTTCCGCCCGTGGAGGCGGTGACGGCGCCACAGCCCTCGGGCACCACGACCTTGAGCCCATCGGTCAAGCCCCCCCCCGTCACCGACACCGTCATGGTTCGGCGGTAGCCCACCGTCGTGGCCGAGATTGAGGACACGGTTTCCTGGTTCTCCTTGTCGGCCAGGGCCCCGCCCCCGCCTCCACAGCCCACCAGGCTCAAGCCCAGGCCCAAGGTCAGCCCCCAGGACCACGCGCGTTGCAGATTCGTCTTCATGGTTTGTCCTTTTCTTGCGCAGCCGCGGCCTCCACCGGCGCGCCCGCCATTCCTAACCAGCGCTCGACCTCTTGAGCCACCTCAGCCGGCACCGTGCCGCTGAGCAGTTGCAACCGGGCGCGGGCCAGCACACCGTCAAGCTGTGCCTGCAGCAATTCCTTGCGCGCGTTGAAAAGACGGCTCTGCGCCTCCAACACATCCGCCGTGGTGCGCACGCCGGCCTGCAAGCCGCGCTGCACGCCCTCGACCATCAATTCGGCCGCGCGCACGGCGTCTTGGTAGAGGCCCACCCGCTCACGCCCGTTCAGCGCCGCCCAATATTGGCGCTCCACTTCAACCTGAGCCGTGCGGCGCTCGGCCTCCAGCTCGGCCTGGACTTTTAGCAGGTCGGACTGCGCGGCTTGAACCCCAGCATGGACGCCCCCGCCGTTGTAGATCGGCACGCTGAGCTGCAGGCCGTAGCTGCGCAGGCGGTTGCTTTGATTCAGGTTGCTGACCGACTCGTTGCTGCTGGTCTGCGCGCTGGCCACCAGGTCCAGGCGTGGGTAGTAGCCCGCCTGCTGGCGTTCCACCCCCATGCGCGCCACTTCCACGTTTTTCTCGCGCGCCTGGATGGCGGCATGGAAGCGCAGCGCATGGGATTGCCATTCGCTCAAGTCCGTCGGGTCCAACGGCATCAGCTGCCAGCTGGCGGACACCTTGGGCACCTCGTCCACCTCGGTGCCCGTCAGGCGCACCAAGCCAGCGCGCGCCACCCGCACCTGGTCGCGGGCCTCGCTCACGCGGGCCTGCACCAGAGCGTGCTGAGCGCGGGCGTCGGCCAGTTCGATGCGCGAGCCCTCGCCCCGCTGCAGGCGCTGCTCGGCACGGCTGACCTGCTCCTCAATCCAGCGCTGCTGAGCCTGGGCCTGGGTCAGCGCCTCCTCGGCCAGCAGGCGCTGCAGGTAGGCCACGGCCAGTCGGTCCAGCAGTTCATTGCCGCGCACGCGGTAGAGCGCGTCGGCCGCATCGGCCTGGCGCATGGCCTGCTTGTAGCGGGTGATGGCGTCGGCATTGAACAGCGGCGCCCGCAGCTGCAGCGCGTTTTGCGGGGCGATGTAGTCCACCGTCACCGTCACCGGCTGGTTGAGCGCGTTGGAGAAGTCGCGCTCCCCTTGGGTGCGCATCCGGTTGGAGCTCCAGGACAGCGTGGGCAGCAAGCCCGCACGCGCCACGCCCACGCCGTGGTGGGCGGAGTTGCGTTCGTGCCGCGCCGCCTCGAACTGGGCGTCGTGGCTCACCGCGGCGTCAAAGGCGCGCGCAAAGCCCAGCACCTCCGCGGTGGCACCCGCGCCCAGGCAAGCCAGGCTCAGCGCCAGGACCGTTTTACGCAAAGAGCCAGCCATACTCACTCCTCCTTCATGGCCGCTGCGATCCGCTTGGTCAGCGGGTGCAGCAGGTAGGTCAGCAGCGAGCGCTCGCCGGTGCGGATCAGCACCTCGGCCGGCATGCCGGGCTGCAGCTGGCGATGGCCCAGGGTCTTCAGGCCCTCAGGCGTCAGCTCCACGCGGGCGGCGTAATAGGTCTGCACCATCGAGCCCACCTGCTCCGTCACCGCATCGCCGGCCAAGCTCTTGAGCTTGGCATCCACCACCAGTTGGGGCGAATTGGCAAAGCCCGAGAAGCGCACCTCGGTGGCATCGCCCACGCGCACGCGGTCGATCACGTGGGGCGGCACCTTGACGTCCAGGATCAGCGTCTCGCCTGCGGGCACCACGTCCATCAGGCGCTGGCCGGGCGACACCACACCGCCCACGCCGCCCAACTGCAGGCCCACGATCTGACCGTCCATGGGGGCCACGATCTGGGTGCGCTTGAGTTCACCACGAATCGCGACCAGCTTTTCCTGGTTGGCCTGAACTTCGCGGCGCACATCGGTCAGCTGGGCCGAAGTCTCTTTCAGGTATTCCTGACGGCGCATCGCCATGCGCTGGCGCGTCTCGGCAATGCCGTTGAGTGCCCGTTGAATGTTGGCCTGCACGTCCGCCATGCCAGCACGCAGCTCGGCTTGCGACTGCTCCAGCTGCAAGGCCTGGTTGCGCGGTGCAAAGCCGTCGGCTGCCAGGCTCTTGACGTTGTTCAGCTGCTCGCTCTGGTAGCGCGCTTGGGCCTGGCGCCCCTCCAGCACGCCCCGCAGGCCGGTGACCTGGGCTTGCAGACCGCCGATGGCCTCTTCGCCCGCGGCCATCTCGGCCTGTTGGGCGGCCCGCCGCGCGTCGAACAGCTGCTGCTGCGCCATCATGTGCGGCTTGGCCGGCCCGTCAGCCGCGGCCAGCACATCGGGGTGGAAGCTGATGCGCCCCGCCCCGCTGAGTTCCGCCAGCAAGCGGCTTTCCATCGCGCGCTGGGCCAGGTAGGCCTGCTGGATGGTTTCGTAGCCGGCGCGGGTGGTGGCATCGTCCAGCACCACCAGCACGTCGCCCGCCTTGACGGGCTGTGCATCGTGGACGCGCAGCTCCTTGATCACCCCACCCTGCAAGTGCTGAATGGGCTTGCGCCGCGACTCCACGGCCACCGTACCCTGTGCCGAGACCCCTTCGTCCAGCGGGGCCCAGGCGGCCCAAGCCAGGAAGGCGCCAAAGCCCACCACCAGCACCCAGAACCCCAGGCGGATGGGACCGCGGGTGTCAGACAGCAGGGCCACGTCGGTGACGTCCACCGCCTCGCCGCTGTTGTTGCGGGGCGTGCCCGCCGTCGTCCCTTGGGAAGCGTTCATGCTCATCTCTCGTTTCAACTCGTCAATTCGTTGTGTTCGGCGGTGGCTCAGCCGGCAGCGGGCTTGAGCGCGCCGGGGCCGGCCAAGGTGTTCGCAAAACCCGCGGGTGCCGCGGGCGGGGCGGTTTGCACCTTCACTTCGGCGATCTGGGCGATCTGCCCGGCCTGTAGCACCAGCACCCGGTCACAGGCGACCAAGACCTTTTGCTGGTGCACGATCATGAACACCGTGCTGCCGCCGGCCTTCAGGTCGCGCACGGCGCGAATCAGTGCGGTCTCACCCACGTCGTCCAGGTTGGCATTGGGCTCGTCCAGCACCACCAGGCGGGGGTTGCCGTACAGCGCCCGGGCCAAGCCGATGCGCTGGCGCTGCCCACCTGAAAGCAGGCCGCCCGCCTCGCCCATGGGCGTGTCATAGCCCTTGGGGAAGCGCAGCACCATCTCGTGGATGCCAGTGCGCTGGGCCGCCTCGATGACCTTCATCGGGTCCATCTGCGCAAAGCGGGCAATGTTTTCGGCGATCGTGCCCTCGAACAGCTCGATGTCCTGGGGCAGGTAGCCGACATGGGGGCCCAAGGCCTCGCGCGACCAGCTCTCGATGGGCTGGCCATCCAGCAGCACCGTGCCCTGGGTCTCCGGCCAGATGCCCAACAGGCAACGCGCCAGCGTGGACTTGCCCGCGCCCGAAGGGCCGACGATGCCCACCACCTCGCCGGCCTTGAAGTCGGCAGTCAGGCCTTTGAGGATGGGCTCCTTGCGCGCGGGGGCAGTGGCCACGAGGTCACGCAGGCTGATTTGGCCTTGCACGGTTTGACCGGCATGCTCGTCGCCGCGGGGTGGGTGGGTCACCAGCAGCGCATCCAGGCGGTGATAAGACTGGCGAGCATCAATGAACTGCTTCCAGGTCGCCACCAAGGTGCCGATGGGGCGCATGGCGTTAGAGGCCAGGGCATTCGAGGCCACCATGGCGCCCACACCGATTTCGCCTTTCACGGCCAGCCAGGCTCCCAGGCCCAGCATCAGCGACTGCTGGGTGTACTGGATGAACTTGACCGTGGCCTGGATGCGGTGCTGCAGGTGCATGGCATCACCCTGCTGGGCCAACTGCGCTTCATAACCAGCCTGCCACTGGCGGCGCAGGTTGCCCTGCATGCCCAGGGCCTCAATGGTCTCGGCGTTGCGCAGCTTGCCCACCAAGAAGCTGGTGGAGCCGCTGGTCGCATCGTTCGCCGCCTCGACGCGCTGCGCCGAAATGCGGTGCGACCAGACCGCCACAAGGGCCAGCACGATACAGGCCACCACCGCACCCCAGCCCAGCAGCGGGTGCATCAAAAAGAGGACGCCGATGTAGATCAAGGCCCAGGGCGTGTCGAAGAACGCGAAGACCCCGTTGCCGGTGAGGTACTGACGCAGCATCACCAAGTCGCCGAAGGCCTGCAGCGGTTTGGCCGAGGAGCCGCCCAGCCGCGCTTCGAAGCTTGCGTCGAACACCCGGGTGTTGAGGAACTGGTCGAAGCGCACGCCAGCGCGCACCAGCAGGCGCGAGCGCACCCACTCGGAGAAGGCCATGACGGCGAAGAACAGCACCGTCACCAAGGTCAAGGCAATCAGTGTCCAGCCACTGCCCGACAACATGACGCGGTCGAACACCTGCAGCATGTACAGCGTGGGCGTCAGCATCAGCACGTTCACGAACAGGCTGAACACCGCCACCCAGATCAGTTCCTTGCGGAAGCCCTGCAGGCTGCGGCGCAACACCCCAGTGCCGCCGTCCGTTGCCTTCATTTCACTCATCCCCGATTCCTTCATGCTGCGCCCCCGACCTTGATGGGCATCGCCATGGCGGCCCCAGGCTTGGGTGCCGCTTGGGCGGCTTGGGCCGCACCTTGTTGCGCGGCCTTGTTCAACTGCGCCATCACCTCGTCTCGCGGGCCGAAGGCCGCCACCTGGCCGTCGCGCAGGATCAGCAGCTTGTCGCAGGCTGGCAGCACGGCCGTGCGGTGGGTGATCACCACCACCGTGGCCTTGCGGGCCTTGAGCGTCAGCAGCAACTGCACCAGGGCCTTTTCGCCGGCCTCGTCCAGGCTGGCGTTGGGTTCATCCATGACGATGAAGCTCGGGTCACCATAGATTGCCCGGGCCAGGGCCACGCGCTGGCGTTGGCCACCCGACAGCACGGCGCCGTCTTCACCCAGCTTGGTTTCCCAGCCCTCGGGCAGGCTCTGAACCCATTCGGTCAAGCCGACCTGGGCCGCGGCCCGCTCGACCTTCTCCAGGTCCACCTTGCCGAAGCGGGCGATGTTCTCGGCCAGCGTGCCGTCAAACAGTTCCACGCCCTGCGGCACATAGCCCAGGTGGGGCCCCAGCTTCTCCTTCGGCCAACCGTACACGTCGGCCCCATCCAGGCGCACCGTGCCCGAGAGCGTGGGCCACAGGCCCACCATCAGGCGCGCCAAGGTAGTCTTGCCGCTGGCCGACGGGCCGATCACCGCCACCACCTCGCCAGGGCTGACCGCGAAGCTGGCGCCACGGATGATGGGCAGTTGCGAACCCGGGGCCGCAGCCAACACGCCTTCGACGCTCAGCTGGCCCTTGGGCGGCGGCAACTCCATGCCCTCCTGGCCTTCAGGCACGGCGGCCAAAAGGCTGTCTAGGCGCCTCCAGGAATCGCGGGCATTGACCACTAGGCGCCACTGGCCCACGAGCTGAGTCAAGGGCGTCAGCACCCGACCACCGAGGATGGAGGCCACCAGCATCATGCCGCCCCCCCCCGCCAAGTCGCCCTGCAAAGTAAGCCAGCACGAGGCCCCCAGCAGCAGCGAGCCCTGCAGGCCCTGCAGCATCTTGGACACCGCCGTGTTCAGGCCGGCGCGGTCAGAGGCCGCAGCTTGGTTGCCCAGCATGCCCTCCTGGCGCTTGAGCCAGCGCAACCGGATGGCGCCCAGCATGCCCATGCTCTCGATCACCTGGGCATTGCGCAGGCTGGCGCCGGCGTAGCCCTGCGCCTCGATCGAGGCCTTGTTCGCCTCCATCAGCATGGGCATGGTGTAGCGCTCGGTCAACCAGGCAATCACACCCAACAGCGCCGCGCCCAATGCTGCCAGCACCCCCAGCCAAGGACTGATGGCCGCTACCAGGACCAGGAACACCAGCGAAGCCGGCAGGTCAAACAGCGCCGTCACCACCGGCGTGGCCGCCGCGTCGCGCAGCGTGCGCAGGTCGGAGAACACCTGCACGCTGCCGCCCGGCTGCTTGCGCAGTTGCTGGCGGAAGGCGGCATCAAACAAGCGCAGGCGTAGCCGCGCGTCCAGGTTCAGGCCCACCTGCTGCAACAGCCGCAGACGTACCACATCCAACAACTCCATGACCACGTAGGCCGCCACCACCATCACGGTCAGCATCAGCAAGGTGGTTTCGTTGCGGCTGTTCAGCACACGGTCGTAGACCTCCAGCATGTACCAGGTGGGCGCCAGGAACAGCAGGCTGGTGACCAGGCTGTAGCCCGCCACCCGCGCCAGCAGGGGCGATTGGGCGCGCAGGCCTTCGCGGAGTTCAGACACGGGCGCTTGGCCCGGCTGGGGCATTCGAGGGGGTGCAGACATTCGGGTTCAGTCCAGTCAATCGTGAGGGGCGGCGCGTGGCGCCTCCCCCATCCGGGCCGGCGCTAGGCGCGGCGCATTTGGGTCGTCGGGGGTCACCAGCAGGTATTCAGGCCACTGGGGGCCATTGGCATCAGCTTCGAGCGCCTCCGCCGCGTGCTCGTCCTCGCCTTGGGAAAAGGCAAAACTCAGCTCGAAGCCCTCGCCGCGACGCGCCAACACCACCTCGCGCAGGCGGCCCTCGTGCAGCAACGCCTCCACGTCCGAGTCCATACGCACGTCAAATCGCATGCGTCCATCCAGAGTGAACAGCGACAACACACCCTCTTTCAGGCTCAGGGTGTGGCGATCGAAGTACACGGGCGAGGAGTCCGCAAACTGCAACAGTGGTAAGGCGCGCTCACCCAAGCGCTGCACATTGAAGGGGCTGGCGCGGTGTTGGTACACCAAACGTGCCGAGCGGCTCACCGAGTAGATGGCGTTGCACACCATTTGCGAGCCCAGCTCCGGAAACTGCTCGCGCAGCTGCTTGTAGGCCATGTGGTGTAAGGCGACGCGGTTCCAGCAGCGCGTTTCGCGCACCTTGGGCGCCAGCGCATTGCAGGCCCGCGCAAACGCCTGCTGCAACGCCACCAGCCGTTGGCGCTGGGCGTCGTTCAGGTGCAGGGCGATGGACGCGCGGGATTTCATATAGGACGGCAGTATAGCGCATCCTATATGAATGTTGTCCTATATGAAGTTTTGCCGCACCTCCGGCCAGAAGCGCATCACGCCACACAGTTCGATGTCGATCGCCCCCACATTGGTGAAATCCCCCCGGGTCTGCGCCAAGCGCTGCAAAAAACGCTGGGTGCGCTCCGGGTGCGCGGACAAGGCCTGCAGCGCCTGCAAGGTGGCCGCAAACGTAGGGGCGCTGCGATCGTGCAGGTCCAGGAACCAGCGCTGGGCGGTGTCAATCGCCTCCAAGGCCGCTGGGGCCGTCAAGGCCGGGGGCAAGCGCATCTGCCAGCGCTCGACTCCAGCGCCCGCCGGCGGTGAGCCCTCGGGAAGGCGTTCCCAGTCCGGATCCCACTGACCCGCCACGAGGGCCAGAAAGCGCTCCGCATGGGCCTGGTAGCGCCCAAAGGCCTGCGGCACCCGGCCCTGGCGGCCCTCGACCGCGGCGAGCAAGTCAGCGCCCGAGAGGTGGCCCAGCGAGTGGTCGTGGTGGGTGTCGAACACCAGACCCGGGTGGTAGTGGACCGGCACCAGCGCCTCGCCTGGCACCAACTCCGGAGCCGCTGCGTGTTGGCCCCCGATGACGGGAATGCCGGCGAATGAGGCCTCGATCAGCACCCGGCCCAGGGTCTCCAGGTTGGAGGTGCTGGGGAACAGCATCACGTCCATGCGCCCCAGCACGCCCCAGACTGCGGCGTTGGGAAGCGCGCCACAGTGCTCGAAGGCACTGGGCGTGACGCCCTGCTCCGCCAAGGCCGCACGCACCCGCTCGGGGTGACAGGAGGCCGAGTGCACGTCGCCGCAGGCCAGCAGGAGGTGCCGGCCCGGCTGACGGCGCTCCAGCGCGATCAGCAGCTGAACCAGGTCGGGAAAGTTCTTGTCTTCCGAGAGCCGGCCCAGGTAGCCCAGCACCTGGCGACCCAGCGGGTCGGGCACGCGCGCCGGCGGTGAAGCGGGGAAGCCCACCGTCAAGGGGTAGCACAGCGGCAGCGGGTGCCCCGCCAGATGCGGGAAAAAATGACGGTACAGCGACTGCGTGTAGACGCTCGCCACCATCAGCACGTCGCCCTCGCGCAGCAGTGGCGCGCACAGGTGCTCCTGCAACAGATAGCTGCTCCACATGGCGGTGCGCACGTCTCGGATCACCCTGTAGCGCAAGCCCAGCCGCTCGCGCAGCGCCAGGTAGTAGTGCGCGTGCGGGCCCACATTGGCCACCACGCAGTCCACGTCCGCCAAGGCTTCGGCGGCGTGGTCGTCGCTTCGCAGCAACGCCAGCAGGTCGTGGAAGCGCACGTCCAGCCCCACCGCTGCGGGTGAGCGCAACAGGGCTGCGATGTTCTCGTGCGCCAGGTTGACGCCGTCCTTCTGCGGCAGCAGCGGATCGGTGCGGTAGTCATGCAGCGCCACCCGAGGCCGGGCCACTGCCCTCATGGCATGGCCTCGGCTTGGCGGGCCGCTCTCAACTGCGCCATCAAGCGGCTGCCAAAGGCCGCCAGGTCCAAGCGCTCGCCCTCGGCCCAGGGGCCGGGAAGGTTGAGCCCGTAAGCCGGGTTGAGCACCTCCGTGCCATGGGCCACATGCCCGCCGGAGCGAAAAAACGGCAAGGGCCCGAGGCGCCCCAGCAGCGGGCACTCGGCCCGGTCGGTCGGCGTCTCACCGGCCCAACAAACGATCAAGTCGGGCGGTAGCTCGGGGTGCTCGTGCGGGGCCCGGCGCGTGCGCTGCAAACGCTGCACCAGGGGCTGGCCCGTGCGACCGTCGCGCAAGCCGCGCAGGCCCTGCTCCAGTTGCGCCAAGGTGGCGTCATAGTCGGCCGGCGCGACCTGGCCATTTGCCTCGCGGCCCTGCACATTCAAGCGCACATAACCATCGGACACCGAGGGCAAGGCAAAGACTTTCATCTGGGGCCACAGCGGCTGGTACCAGCGTGCCGGGTTCCAGCTCAGGGCCTCGCCCTGGGCCTCCAAATCTTGGGGCGAGCTCAGATGGGCCCGGCCCCAGGGCGAGCACTGGCCCCAAATCACTTCCTTCCAATGCCGGTCAGCCGGCCAGACCGGCGGCGCCCCGGCGGGCTCCCCGCCCACCAGCGCCACCCGACCCGGAAAGTTCCAACGCAGCAGCCACTCGGGCAAAAAGGCCATGGTCGGCAGGTCCATGGTGTTGGCCACCGTATGGTCCAGTGTCAGCACCGCCAGCGGCTGCCCGGGCGCCAAGGCCGCGCGAACCTGGCCAATGCTCGCGTCAATGGCCTGCATCACCCTCATCACCGCCCCCCGCTCGGCATCTGCCGCGTCCGCAGCCGGGTGCGGGCGCTGCCAGTGCCAGAGGGCGTGGTTGGCACTGTGGCCTTCGACGATGGCCGCCAGCACCAAATCCCAGGGCCCGCGCTGCAGCAGGTCCAGCAGGATGGCCGTGCGCCGTTGCACCGCCTCCACCAGGTTGGACGCAAAGCGTGCCGTGCCCACCGGGTCGTACAGGTTGGGCATGCGGTAGCTGCGCTCGGGCGCGCCGGTGCGCGGGTCTCGCACGGCCATCGAGGTCACCAGCTTGGGGTCGGCGCCATGGCGCTGCAGCATCTCGTCCATCAGCCCGGGCGGGTCCGACAGCGCCGCCGCCGCATTGAGCTCACTGCCCCAACCGCTGAGCTGCAGCCCCGGCAAGCCCGGCACCAGCGGGCCGAGCAGGTCAAAGGTGCAGACGCGCAGATCGGCCTGGGCGTAAAACGGCGGCTGCAGCGTCGCGGCGCCGCGCTGAGGGGACTCGTTGAAGTAGGCGTAGCGCGCCGGGTCGAAGCTCGAACCGCAGTGCGGTTGGTCGGTACCGGTGAGGAAGATTTCCCAGCAGCGCTCGTTGCGGAATTGCTTCTGATGGACCAGGGTCAGCGTCTGGCCTGCCTCTTGAATGCGGCGCAGCTGGGGCAGATGCCCCGCTGCCAGCGCCTCGTTCAGCAGCTCGGTGTTGAAGCCGTCCAGGCACAGGACGACCGGCCCCGCCGTGGCGCTCATAGTCGGCTCCCTTGCGTCCACTGCAGGGCCTGCACACGCGCCGCATGGGGCTGCGCCAGGGTGCAGGCCTGGTGCCAGCGGGCGCGGTCCGCACCGGTCAGTCCGGCGGCAGCATCTGGCAGCAAGAGCGTCTGCAACCAGGGCGTGGGCAGGCCGCGGCCCAGCACCTCGGCATCACTCAACACCAGCACGGCCGCCTGCAGCGCCGGGTGCTGCAGCAGCACCTGGGCTTGCTCCCAAGCGTCACTGCCCGCCCCCGTCGCCGGCGCCGGCCGCGGCCAACCCAGGCGCTGCCCCGCGCTCCAGGCGTGGCCGGGCGCCGACCAAGCCGTGCAGCCCAGCGTTTGCGCCAGCGCCTGGAGGTGGCGCGCCGTCGGCCAAGCCAGGGCCTGCGGCCACAGCAGCACGTGCACCTGGACGCGCTGCGCCGGCGGCACCCAGGCGGCCAGCAGGTCCCGGTAGAGGCCAGGGGTGTCGCGGTAGCCCAGCTGCGGCTGGGCATTCACCTCGCAGATCACCGCTTCCTGGGCGTGCCAGGGCTGGGCGATGTCGGCGGCAATCAGGTCGATGCCCGCCAGGTCCAGGCGCAGCGCTGCGGCGGCCCGCACAGCCAGGCTCACGTTGTCCGGGTGCACCGCCGAAAGCGGCACCAGGGCATGCGTACCGCCGGTGGAGATGTTGGCCTTGCGGCGCAGGCGCACTGCTTGACCGGCAGCCAAGACCGTGTCCGGCGCCAAGCCCTGCTCGGCCAGCAAGTCCAGGGCTTCGGCATCCAGGCTGACGCGCGGCGTCCCGCTGCGGCGGAACGCACGCAGGTTCTCGGTCGTTTGGCCCAGGCGCTCGACCAGGACCGCCACCGTGTCCTCTCCCGTGCCGACGATTTGGGCCGGGCGCCGGTGCATCACCTTGATCAGCTGGCCCTGCACCACGGTGAGCCGGTAGTCCTCGCCCCGGCAATGGCGCTCGATCAGGATCTCGGCCGAATGCTGGCGCGCCTCGCGGTAGTGCGCGCGCACCTGGGCTTCGGTGGCCAGCTCGGTGAACACCCCGCGGCCCTGATCCTGGTCATTGGGTTTGACCACGATGGGCCAGCCCAACTGCCCGGCCGCCTGCACGGCCTCGGCCTCGTCGCGGACCAGCCGGTGCTGCGGCGCAGGCAGGCCTGCCCGGCGCAGCACCGTGGCCGTGTGCAGCTTGCTGCGCGCCAGCGACACGCCCAGCGACGGCGTGCGGTCGGTGATTGTGCTGCTCAACCAGCGCGCACCTGCCCCCAGGCCGAAGGCATGGACGCCGCTCACCAGCAAGCCGGCCTCCAACTTCAGCTCGCGGGCTGCGGCCAAAAAATGCAGCACATTGGTGCCGCCCACGCCGCAGGGGCGCAGCGCCTGGCGCAACGCCTGCAAGGCCGGCGCCCACACCTCGGGGCCGGTCTTGGGCGCGTCCAGCACCGTGCCCAGCTGGCGCAAGGCCCAAGCCAAGCTGTGCTCAAAGGCGACGGTATGGCCCACGGGCAAAACCCAGGTCCATGCCGCGCCGTCGGCTGCATCCGCCGCAGCGGCCTCCGCCAAAACGGTTTGACAGGGACCGAACACGGGCACGCCCTGCTCGCGCTGCACGGCCGCCATCCAGCGGTGCAGCCACGCCAGCACCCAGGGTTGGGCGGCCGGCGCGGGCGGTGTGGCCTCCGGGTGCGGGTCCGAGACTTCGACCTCCAGCCAGTCGGTGAGCGCTTGCACCGCCGCGGGCGTGCAACCCTCGGGCAGACGCAGGCGCAGCTCGGCCACGGCCACGCGTTGGTGCACGCCATGGCCGCTGCCATCCAGCACGCGCAGCGGGCCCCGCCAGCGCAAGCCTGTGAACCCCCGAGCCGTCATGCGGACGCCCCTTCCGACTGCTGCCGGGCGGCAGCGGCCACCCACTGTTCAAACGCCCGCGCCCCGCCTTGCGCCGGCTGCGGGTCCTCGCCCAAGGCCTGGGCCAGTTGGGCCAATTCCGTCATCTCGCCAGCAAAGCGCCAAGCCTTGGCCGCCAAGCGCTGCCGCCGTGCGGGGTCGCTCAGCGCGCTGGCCGCCGCTGGTCGATCGGCCAGCAAGGCTTGCAGCTCGGGGCTTAGCCCGGCGCGCCCGGCCAGGGCCCAGGCCCACAGCTCCAGCGCCAGGGGCAGCTTGTTCAGTGCCGAGTGCAGCAGCTTGAGCGTGCTGGCGGCGCCGGGCTCCGCCCCCAGTACGGTGGGCAGGAGCACGGGGGTTTCCAGCAGCGGTGCCAGCGCTGCTGCATCAGGGCCAGCAAGCAGCAGCTGCGTTGGCGCGGCCTGCCCCGCTTTCGGCGGTGGCCCCACCAGGGCGGCATCCAACACCCGCGCCCCACCCGGCTGCAGGCAACGGACGATTTCGGCCAGGGTGTCGGGGGCAATGGCGTTGGCCTCGATGTACAGGCCCTTAAACCCGCAGTCCGCCACGCGTGTGGCAATGTCCAGCGCAGCATGGGGCGGCGCCACCACCAGTAATGTGTCGACCTGCGCGCACAGCTGCGCAAGGCTGCCGCAATCACGCAGGCCCTGGGCCTGAGCCCGCGCCGCTGAAGCCGCACTGCGCCCCTCCGAGGCCCAAGCCACCGCATGGCCGCGGCTCCACAACTGCTGCGCCAGGGCCGAGCCCATCTCGCCCGGACTGAGCAAGCCGATGTTCACAGGCCGGCCAAGCTTTCCACCCACGCCTTTTGCGCGGGCAGGCACACCGACTGCAGGTCGTACTTCGCCCGTGCGTCGGCCCGGGCCGCGGCGCCCAGCAGGGCGCGGCGCTCGGGCTGCTCGCACAGGCCGGCCACCGCGTCGATCAGCGCCTCGCGGTCAAAAAAGTCCACCAACACGCCGTTGCGCCCGTCCTCGATGGCCTCCAGCAGCGGTGCCGTGCGGCTGGCCACAATGGCGCAGCCCGTGCTCATGGCCTCAATCAGGCTCCAGCTCAGCACGAAGGGGTAGGTCAGGTAGACGTGAACCGTCGACACCTGCAGCAGCTTGAGGAAGTTCGGGTACTGCAAATGCCCCACGAAATGCACCCGTGCAGAGTCGATTTGGCCCGCCACCTCGTTCAGGTAGATCTCTTTCCAGGTCTGGCCGGCGGGCGGGCGGGCGCCGTAGCTGACGTCATTGCCGCCCACGATCACGATCTGCGCCTTCGGGCAGCGCCGCATCAGCTCGGGCAAGGAGCGCATGAAGACGTGGTAGCCGCGGTAGGGCTCCAGGTTCCGGTTCACAAAGGTGATGACCTCGTCCGCGCGGCTCAGCACCTTGCCATCGGGTAGCGCGAAGCGCGCCTGGGCGTCCGGCCGCACGCGTTCGGTGTCCACGCCGTCGTGCGCCACCGTGATGCGCGAGCGGAAGGGCTCCGGGAAGGTGCTGCGCTGCCAGACCGTGGGCGAGAGCCCGGCCTGCGCGAACTCGAAGTGCAGCGTGTTGTTGGCGTTCTTGACGCGTAAGCGGGCGGCTTCGATTTCGGGCTGCGCCACCGGGAACTCCGGGTCAAAGCCCACGTCCGAACCCGGCCCCGCGCCGTAATAGAACTCGCAGTACAGGCCCATCTTGGCGGCGGGCCAGACGTCGTGCAGGAACAGGCTCTCCCCCCAGCCCGGGTGCGCCACGATCACCTCGGGCGTGTAGCCCTGGCGCTTGAGTTGAAGGGCAGCGCGCAGCGCGCCCTCGCCGCGAATGACCTTGGTCTCAAAGTCCGCCACCCAGGGTTGGATGTTCGGCGAGGTGCCCCGCCTCACGCCGTAGCGCATCACGCCAATGCGGGGGTGCAGCTTGGGCAAGTCCTGCCGCATGGTCATGACCCGCACCTCGTGCTGCGGGTTGTTCGCCAGGATGGGGGCCAGGTGCAAGAACTGGCCGGGAAAATTTTGGTGAATAAACAGAATTTTCATCGTCGATGGGGCGTCTTTACCTTCCCAAAAATGAAAAAGCCCCCGCCGAAGCGGGGGCCTGGTCAAGGTACCGGGAGCCCGGTACGGTTCTTACGCCTTAGGCAACATGGAGGATATCGCCGTTGTCGAAGGCACCCGCACTGGTGGCACCAACGAGAACAATCACCTGCTCAGCAGTTCCGTCCAAGTCGGCGTCATAGATCAAGTAACCCTGCGTACCACCCGTACCGTCGTACACAAACGTCCATTCGCTGGCCCAGGCACCCAAGCCGCCGTAGTAGGCCAAGGCTGCCGCGACCGTAGCGATGTCGTCACCGCCGGTTGTGGAGGCGTCAATCTCGCTGTAGGAACCCACGACCCAGTCACCCGCGCCGAGACCGGCGAAGTGGAGATCATCGGTGGCGCTGTTGAAGTCGGTGATGATATCGGCGGTGCCAGCGGTTACACCCGAATCGCTCAAGGCGTTAAAACGGAAGACGTCCGAGCCAGCCCCGCCGGTCATCGAATCAGCACCGCCCCCGCCGGTCAGGCTGTCGTTTGCAGCGCCACCTGTCAGCGTGTCGTTGGCCGTGCCACCGGTCGCCGTGATGGCCACCGTCGCCGCAGCGCCGTTGACCACCAGCACGCCGGTAGCAATGGCATTGGTCACCGTGATGCCGGTGGCAAACGCAGCGCTCGCCGCGGCAGCCAGGGTCACGGTGCCCGTACCGGCAGCACTCAACGTCAGCACTTCCACGCCGGTAACGTCGGTGAAGTCCGCATCGTTCAGGGTCACGTTGCCGAGCGCGATACCGTTCCAAGCAACGATCGTGTCCGTGTTGGCACCACCGACGATCGTCGAGGATCCCACCTCAGCGCCTGCCCCTGCGTCGAAGCTGTAGGTATTGGCGCCTGCCCCGCCCGAGAGGTCGAAGCCCTCACCCGGGTTCAATCCGGCCGTCAGATTGAAGGTGTCAGCCCCCGTTCCACCGACCACGCTCAGCACACCAGCCGCCAGTGCATTGGCATCTAAGGAGATGCTGTTGACGCCATTGGCCAAGATCACGCGCTCGACTGTGGTCTTGTTCGCGAATTGGGCATCGGTAATGGTCAACCCATCCGCCGTGAACACGATGCTGTCGGTGTTGTTGCCGCCGTCGACCGTGTCCGCAGCAAAGAGCGCTGCTGACGCGAACTGGAAGGTGTCGTCACCGTCACCGCCCGTGAGGGAGTCCGCACCGGCACCGCCAGTGATGCTGTCGTTGCCAGCACCGCCGGTCAGCGTGTCATCACCATCACCACCCGTGATGGTGTCCGCAAAGGCCGAACCCACCACGCTGTCGTTGCTGCCGTCCGAGCAAATGACCGTGTAGCCATTCGGGCCGCCGGCATTGGTCAGATCCACACCGTTGGGCGGGAGCGCCAAGGTGATCACTGCGGTGCCCGCATTGGTGGTTGCGGCCGTGGGGGTCCACAAGAAGCCGCCACCGACCGTGATCGAGATGTTGGCCGTCGCACCCGCAGACACCGCCACGTCGTCGTGCGCCGAGTTGTCATCCATCACCACGGCATCGGTACCCGCAGTCACGTTGATCAAATCAGCACCCGCGCCGCCGGTGATCGAGTCATTGCCGGCGCCACCGCTCAGGGTGTCGGCACCTGCGCCACCGTTGAGGGTATCCGCCTGGCCCGATCCCGTCAGCGCAGCCGCTGCCCCACTGTTGGTCACCGTCCAGCCGTTCGCGCCGGTTGCCGCCGTGAGGTCAACCGCAAAGCCCGCAGCATCCACCGAAGCGGTGCCGTCGTTGCTGGTCGTGGCCGTCGGCGTCCAGGCCGCCGTCACGGTGCCGCTCAGCGTGGCACCAGCGCTGACCACCACTTCGTCACCACCCGCCAGATCGGTGATGGTGTCGGTACCCGCGTCCACGTTGATGGTGTCGTTGCCAGCGCCCGAGGTGATCGAGTCGTTGCCCAGGCCGCCCGTGATCACGTCCACGCCAGCGCCTGCGCTGATCGTGTCGTTGCCAGCGCCACCGGTCATGGTGTCAGCTTGGCCCGAACCCGTCAGCGCAGCCGCAGCCCCGCTGTTGGTCACCGTCCAGCCGTTGGCACCACCCGCCAGGCTCAGGTCCACCGTGAAGCCAGCGGCGTCCACGTTGCCCGTGCCGGCGTTGGTGGTCGCAGCCGTGGCCGTCCACGCCGCCGTGACCGTGCCGTTGGCCGTCGCACCGGCGCTGATCACCACCACGTCCGAACCGGCGAGGTCGGTGATGGTGTCGGTGCCAGCGTCAACGTTGATGGTGTCGTTGCTAGCGCCCGAGGTGATCGAGTCGTTGCCCAGGCCACCCGTGATGCTGTCCGTGCCCGTACCGCCCGTGATGGTGTCCGCACCCGAACCACCGGTGATGGTCGAAGCGCCAGTTGCAAACCCGTTGATCGTCAGGTTCTCGGTCTGGTCACCCAGATCAACCGTCAAGCCGGTCACCGTCAGGTCAACTGTCTCAATGTTGGCAATCTGTGCGTCGCTGGCGTCGTTGAAAGCGGCGCCGATTTGCAGGGTGTCGGTGTTGTTGCCACCATCCAGCAGCGCATCGTCTTGCGCGCCAACCAGCGTGTCGTTGCCGTCACCGCCCATCAGGCTGTCGATGCCCGCACCGCCATTCAGGCTGTCCGTGCCCGTGCCACCCGTGATGGTGTCCGCACCCGAACCACCGGTGATGGTCGAAGCGCCGGTTGCAAACCCGTTGATCGTCAGGTTCTCGGTCTGGTCACCCAGATCGACCGTCAAGCCGGTTACCGTCAGGTCCACGGTCTCGATGTTGGCGATCTGCGCGTCGCTGGCGTCGTTGAACGCAGCGCCAATTTGCAGGATGTCGGCGTTGTTGCCACCATCCAGCAGGGCATCGTCTTGCGCGCCAACCAGGATGTCGTTGCCGTTGCCACCCATCATGCTGTCCACACCGGCGTTGCCGATGAGGGTGTCAGCGTTCACACCACCGGTAATGGTGTCGTTCCCGGCGCTGCCGTTCACGCTCACCACACCATTCACCGCAGCAATCACAGCTGCCGTGAAGGTGTTGCCCACCATGGTGACATTGAGCTGGTCACCTGCGCCCATGACATCCGACCCAGCAACACCCGAGAAGACGTCGGTGCCATTGCCCCAGTCGGTGATGGTGTCGGTTTCAGCACCTGCATCGCCGTTCAGCGCGAAGGTGTCATTGCCCGCGCCGCCGGTCATGCTGTCGTTGCCTTCGCCGCCATACAGGGTGTCCGCGTTGGCGCCACCGGTGATGGTGTCATTGCCCGCAAAACCGTAGTAGAGGCCAGCGCCGGCCACAGGGGCCTGGGTGTTGCTGAGGCCCGTTCCGACGACGACCATGACCTGATCGCCATCGGCGTTCAGGACGGCGGTGTCGGCGGTGCCATCGGTAACCACCAGGTCGTACTGGGTTTGCGTGCCCAGAGCCACCAGGTTGATCGGCGTCGCAGCACCGTCATTCACCGCGCCTTGGATCGCAGCAAACGTCGGCGCCTTGAAGGTCAAGACATCGCCGTCATCCGGATCGTTGGCCGTGATCGTGAAGCCTGCCGCCGTCGAACCATCAAAGGTCACGACCGGAGCGTCGTTGGTACCCGTGATGGTCACCACCACGTCTTGCGTGTCCGAAGCCGTGCCGTCAGTCGAGGTGATCGTGTACGTCAGCACCAGGGTCTGGCCCACCGGCAGGAAGTTGAACGCCTCCGCACCAGAGTTGAAGGTCCAGGTGATGTTGTTCAGATCCGCAGCGTCGGCATTCACCGGGCCCGCGTTCACACCCATCATGGCCAGCAGCGTGGCGTTGACCGGCGTGCTGCCACCCGCGTAGGTGCCCGACGCCACAACCGCCGTCACCGAGTTGGTCACGGTGTTGCTGTCGTCCGCATCACGCACGGTCAGCGTGTCAGTCGCGGTCAGACCAGCGTTGGTCTCGGTCAGGCTGGCCGAGGCCGCGTCCACCGTACCGCCGGCTTGCACCGTGATGTCCGGCGCATCGTTGCTGCCCGTGATGGTCACCACCACATCTTGCGTGTCCGAGTCGCCGTTGTTGTCGGTCGAGGTGATCGTGTAGGTCAGAACCAGCGTCTCGCCCGCAGCCAGGAAGTTGAACGCCTCAGCACCGGAGTTGAAGCTCCAGGTGATGTTGTTCAGATCCGCCGAATCCGCATTCAACGGGCCGGCATTCACCGACATCATGGCCAGCAGCGTGGCGTTGACCGGCGTGCTGCCTCCCGCGTAGGTGCCCGACGCCACAACCGCCGTCACCGCGTTGGTCACGGTGTCGATGTCGTCAGCGTCCCGCACGGTCAGCGTGTCGCTGGCGGTCAGGCCGGCGTTGGTTTCCGCCAGAGCCACCGCAGCCGAGTCACCCGCTTGCAGCGAGATCACCGGGGCTTCGTTGGTGCCCGTGATGGTCACCACCACGTCCTGGGTGTCCGTACCGCCGTTGCCGTCATCGCTGGTGATGGTGTAGGTCAG
>NZ_JAEDAL010000005.1 GCF_016093295.1 Inhella gelatinilytica
GCGCAGCTGTGCGCCCCTTATTGTTGTAACTGCGCCCCTAATCGGGCGGACCGCTGCCATCCTAACTCCTTGTCAGATCATCGTTTTCAGGTCCTGAAACGGGACGTTTATCCAGTACTAAATTTCCAGTCAAAAGCGGCAACGGTTACAACTGGCCGACCGCGCCAACGAAGCCCAGATTGAAGACGATAAAGCAGTCACGAGCAAACGACTGCTGCTGGCCGGGATCACCAGTTCGCTGCTAGAACAGGGAGTGGCTGCTCGTCGAGTCTTGATGACCCCTCTGAACAGGCTAGGGGTTCAGGCAAAGGGGGTGGATCTGCTCCTGAGCGCATCCTGTGGGACTCTCAACTCCCGCCATAGGGCCGGCACAGGCTCCCAGCAGCCCTGGGTGCGCCTCACCAGTCCAGCCGCTTGGAGTCGGGTCAAACCGGCGATCACAGCGCCATAGGGCCATCCAGAAGCCAGCGCCAGTTCTTTGAAGTGCAGTGCGCCCGTGTCGGGATAGGCCCAGAGCAAATAGCCCAGCAGCCCGCGTTCATCGTCGGACAGCGCCAGGGCCTGCGCCTCCATCGGGCCAGGGGTTGGCGGTGGATTGCTTGCCGGTTCCGGCCCTTCCAAAATGTCCACAGGGGCCAAGGTGGGGGCTACAAAACCTACGAAACCCCCGCCCCCGGCCTCCTCTGCCAGTTTTGTAGGTTTCGTAGTGCCCTCTTTGACGGCTTCGCCAGAAATAAGCCGCTGTAGCCACTTCATTGAGCACCCTCCGCCAGGAGGTCTGGGTGGATCAGATATCGCTCGCTTGGGCGGCCTCCGGTGATGCCTGTTGGTGTTGCCACCCTGGCTAGCCACCCATAGTCCGCCAGCACGTCAGCCGCCTTTCGCACGGCATCAGGGGACGTCAGCCCTGCCCAGTTCTTCACGGCGATTTCTCGCGGCGCAAAGTCTTGGGCCTCTTCGCCTCCATGCTTAGCCAGCTTGCCGGCCTTGATCTTGGCCAGTAGCGAGTGGGCGCCGTCCACCTCGGGATGCAGGGCGGCGCTGTAGAGGCGTTCGGCGTGTGTCCGCAGGTAGTCCCCCCATGCTAGGGCGCGGCCCAATTCGCGGGCTCCAATCTTGTGCGGGCTGTCTGGCGTATCTACCAGCGCAAAGATCAGCGCCAGCGCCGGGATCAACTTGGCATATTTGCTCAGGTGGGAAACCAGGGCGGGATGCAGTTCTTCCCCCCGGATCTCGGTCTGGAACGCCTCAAACCATTCATTGAACAGTCCTTGTGCCTCGGGCGTGAAGCGCCACTCCTGGGGCTCGCGCTCGCTGGCTGGCTGTAGATTGTTCAAGCGCTCGAACAGGCCCCACACGTTTTGGCGGGCTGTGGTGTCAGGCCATTGATCGACGTTCTTGAACTCGCGCACCACATCGGGCCAGACTGTCAGGCCAAATCGTTGAAGCAAGCCGTCATCCCCGGCACCCGCTGCAACGGCCTCCCGCACATAGCTTTGCACCTTGCCGGGCTGAATGCCGCCCAGCATGGCAATGCAAACCCTAGGGAGATAGCTAGCCCCGCGCATGATGCGATCTACCGCATAGCCTTGGTTCCCGTCATAGCCGGTGAGGTAGAAGCCGCGTGCACCTTCTTGGCCTGGGCGATCCATGCTGCACAGGCGGCCGTGCATTTCGTCCCCGAAGACAAGCAAGCCATAGGGGTGAGGCACCAGCAGTTCGGCCAGGGCTTCCACCGTGCTGTCATTGATCACATAGCGGCGCGCCTTGGGTTCCGGCTTCACCTCGGCAGGCTGCAACAGTGCGCGGGCCTTGCTCGGGTCTTTGATGGATTCCTTCTTGGCCAAGATCTCGCGCTCCTTGGCTGCCAGTTCCTCCACCTTGGCATCCAGAGCCCACTCATCATGGGCAAGCTCCCACCGTTCGCGCTCCTCGCGTTCTAGGCGCTTGATCGGGGCCAGGGCTTCACTGAGGGCTGGGGATTTCATGACGCCAGGGCGCCCCACCACCAGTCCCCACAGGTTCGGCGTCACGCGCCAATCGTCCCGCTCCTTTGGCGCCACAACGGCACGCGCACCAATCAGGGAAGACAAGGCCACGATGACGCCCACCGCCACGAAGTCGGGCGGGCATTGCATACGGTGTGCAATATCGAAGGCCCACGGGCGCAGCGTTTCAGGCAGCAATTCAAAGTGAAACGGCTCGACAGGGGGGAGGCTTGTTGGCAATGGCGTAGGCGCAGGCCAGCCTTCCCCTGCTGTTGCGTTCAAACCCTGAAGCCGCGACAAATCATCACGCGCATTCATGCCTGCACCCCCACTGATTGCCCGGCCGCCCACACATCGCACCAGTCGACGCCAGCGTCTGAGGGGCTGTGCACCTCACAGCGCAGGTCAGCCCGCAGAGCACGGGCCCTTAGGGTGTCGGCGGCGTCTAGGCCGGCTTTGTCGTTGTCCGCAAACACCACGATGCGCCGCACATCGCTAGGCCATATCCACTGCGCCAAGTTGCTGGCGCTGTACGCAGCCACCACGGGCAAGCCAGACGCCAGCCCGGCAGCTAGGCCGGTTTCAATGCCCTCAGAAATGCCCAGAACACCCCGCGATGGTTTGGCCAGGGCAATGCAGGCTCCTGCCAAGGGGCCGGCTGCTGCGGTCAACTTCTTGACAGTGGGCACAGGCGCTTTGCGGCCGCCCTGAGTCAGATAGGTACGGTGCAGGGCCACCAATTCCCCTTCGGGGGATGTGATGGCGGACACCATGGCGGGGAAGAGCCCGATTTGCTGGCCATCGGCCCAGTAGCCAAGGCGCGGGTGAAAGCGCAGGCAGTCCGGCAGGGGCCACATCCCACCAAGGCCGCGCCGCTTGAGGTAGAGCGTGGCGGAATCCCCAGGCAGCAAGGGCTCACACTCAGCCCACAGGGCGTGCACTCGCTCGGCGTTTTGTGCCCACCGCTGGCGCTGCTCTCGCTCTCGTTCGGCGCGGCTGGCCTGCACTTGGCGCTGGAACTGCGCCAGCTCGGCGGCGGACATGGCACGGCGATCCACCGCAGACCAGACCTCAAAGATTCCTTGACGGTGGCAGCCAAAAACGCCGCCCCGGCCGTCCTCAAACAGCTTGCACCATCCGGCGGTGTCGCCGCGTCGGCCATTGGTGCTGAATCGCTGCAGCTTGCCGGGCTCGATGAAGTCAGGCGCGCCGCTCAATACGTGGCGCATGAAGTCCAAAAATTTGGCTCGGGTGTCAGTCATGGCGTTTCCCCGTCATTGAATCGAACGCGGCCCCGATACGCGCCAAGGCACGCAGGTGCAGATGCACCAGGGCGGCGTTTAGGGAGTCAAGCTCGATGGGATGCACCCACCGCAGCCCAGGCCGGCAGAGGGTTTGGTGGGTTTGGGGGTTGGCGGCACAATCTGCGTGCCTGCACAGGCAACCCCATTCGCGCCCTGAGCCGTTCGAGCGGCCGGGGCGTTCTTCTTGGCGGGCCCCATTCAGTTGGAGCAGGCTTGCTGGGTTTTGATCCAGTCGCGCACAGCGGCGGCTGGCCAGCGGGTACAGCGGCGGCCCAAGCGCACAGGCTGGGGGAAGTCACCCACCGCCATGCGGCGGTAGATGCTCGGGCGGCTCAGACCCGTCACGGCCTCCACGATTTGCAGCTTCAAGAGTGCATCGGGAAGGCTGGCCGCTTCCAGGGGCTGGAAGCGTTCAGATTGGTTCTTATCGGTCATGTGGCGCTCTGTGGTTAATCACAGTGCGCATTCGACACATCTGGAGCGTTTATGGCTGCGGGGGAAATTGACCCAATAAAGCCCGCAGTCTTTCTCCGGCGAGGTGTCTAAGCAAATCCTCATCGAGATCACTCAATCCGCGATGATCTGAGCGAATTTTCTGGGCTTCACGCCGGTCCAGGCCACTGCTCCGGTGATCAATTTCTCGCCTCGCAACATCCATGGCGGCACAGCGATTTTCTGGCGTGTAGCCTCGCAATCCAAGAATCGCGTCGAACGCGGCCAACTCGCCCTTCCATCTCGGGAATGGATCGCGGGGCCGCCCTGCGCTGCGCTCAACCTCTACACAGAGAGCTCGTTCCAGGGGCTCGCCCCCTAAAAAAGACCACAACCTTTCAGAAAGGTAATGGGCCATGGCGCTTGAGAGCTGGCCGGAATCGAGCCCCGCCACGCAATGAGCCAGAAGTGCTCGCCCAGCGACTGCATCTCCAGATAGAGCTCGCTGAATCCAAGCGGCCTCCAATTCACTTTGGTCCTTCATCTTTTCTCTCGCTGTCTAGACGGGATCGCCTTGCGTGAAGCTGCTATGCGGTCTATGCAGCCTTGAACGGTAAGACCTTGGCGCCTGCCTTCAATTGGTCCAAATAGTCCGCCCACAGCGCCATCAGAGCCCGGCGCTGAGCCATGAATTCGGCGCGGTCATAGGCTGCCCCCAGGGGGCCGCTCTTGCCGTGGGCGAGTTGCGCTTCGATCACATCGGGCGAGACGCCGGGCAGTTGTTCCACCATGAGGGTACGTGCCATGGCGCGGAATCCGTGGGCGGTCATCTCGTCGGCCCCAAAGCCCAGGCGGCGCAAAGCGGTGTTCACGGTGTTTTCGCTCATGCACTTGTCGCCACCCTGCAGGGCCGGGAAAACAAAGCGGCCAGCGCCTGTGAGGGGCTGTAGCTCACGCAGCAGGGCCAGGGCTTGGGGCGCCAGCGGGACAAGGTGCGGCCGGCCGTTCAGCTTGGCGGTTTTGCGCCGCTTCATCTTGGCGGCGGGGATCGTCCACAAAGCGCCGTCTAGGTCGATTTCGGTCCATTCCATGGCGCGGATATTCCCCGGCCGTTGGAACAGCAGCGCTGACAAAAGCAGCGCGGCTCGCGTGGTGGGTTGACCGTGGTAGCTGTCGAGTGCGCGCATCAGCTCACCCGCATCGGCGGGCGCCAGCACCGCAGCCATGTGCTTGACCTGCACCGGCTGCAAGGCCCCCACCAAATCTGGCGCAGGGTTGGACTCACAAACCCCCGTCTGAATGCCGTACTGAAACACCTGCCCCGCCGTCTGGCGCAGCGTGTGGGCCGTTTCGATGGCCCCCCTGCGCTCCACCCGTCGCAACACTTGGAGCAATAGCGGGGCTTTGATATCGGCCAGCGGCAACGCACCAAGGTGGGGGAACAAGTCTTTCTCCATGCGCTCCAGCCAGCGCCGGGCGTAGGTGTCGCTCCATCCACTGGCCTTGGCGGCATGACATTCGCGGGCCACCGCCTCAAACGTGGTGGCGCTGTTGATCTGCGCGGCCAGCTTGGCGGCCTTGCGCTGTTGCACCGGGTTGGCGCCCGTTTCGCGGGTGCGGCGGGCTTCGTCACGGGCCTTGCGGGCCTCTTTCAGCGTCACAGCGGGGTAGCTGCCCAACGCCAACCGGCTCTCTTTGCCGTCCGGGTAGAACTTCCAAAACCAGCGTTTGGCGCCGTTCGGGCTGACTTCGAGGTAGAGCCCTGCCCCATCGGTCAGGCGGCGGCGCTTGGCCTCGGGTGGGCAGGTGGCATTGCGACAGTCGGCATCGGTCAGCATGGGGTATCCCCTAGGGCCAGAGCGACCCGGGGAACGCCTTTGTTCCCCGGTTTCTCAATTTACCCCGGTTTGTTCCCCGGTATGTTCCCCTGTGTTCCCCGATCTGCAAAGCCCCCATGTGATCCAACGTGGGCACAAAAAAGCCCCTAAGATTTTGATTTACTTAGGGGCTTGAGCGGTTCGGAGCGGGTTCGAAATGCTGATTTGGCCCGACGGGAGGGACTCGAACCCCCGACCTGCTGCTTAGAAGGCAGCTGCTCTATCCAGTTGAGCTACCGTCGGCCTGAATGACGAAGGGGCTCTCACGAGCCCCTTCGCATTGTGCCCTGGCGGATTAGGCCAGCAGCACGTTGATGATCGCGTTACCGATCCCCATGAGTGCAGCGCCAGAAATCAAGCCGGCGCACACGGGCTCGAGGCCGTCCACCCAGATCTTGTGGCCTTTGCTGGCCGGGTCCTTGTGCTTGCGGCCCATGATCCAGAAGATCAGCGCCCCGACAAACATGGCAAAAGTCGACTCGGGTGGCAACACAACGCCCAAGCCGATCGCCACGGCGGACAGACCAAATTTGCCCTTGGTCCGGATGCGCAGCACTTCGATCACGATGGCCACGATGGCCGCCACTGCCATGGAAATGATGGCCGACATGGGCAAGCCCTTCAAGCCTTTGGCAATGATTTCTGCCACACCCTTCCACTGCAGCGCAGCGGGCATCGCAAACTGATCACTGACGATGGTCGTCACCGAGCGCACCCCGTTGGCATCCGGCGGCAAGAACAGCAGGAAAAACAGGGGCACACAAAACAGCAGGCCGGCGATGTTGCCGATGATGTGGCCAATGGCCTGGTGACGCGGCTTGCCGCCGAGCATGTAGCCGGGCTTGATGTCCGACAACAGGTTGGCGGCGTTGGAAGCGATCTCCGAAGTCATGGCCGCGGGCAACAGATTCGAGCCCGGGTTTGTGCGATCAATCGCGCCCATGGTGAACTGCGTAATCTTGGCGAGCGAGCCCGTGGGCGTCCACGAGGTCAGGGCCATCGAATTGGTGCAGATCAGGGTGAGCACGAAAATCAGCGGCAGTGAAATCAGCGCCAACCACATCGGTACGCCAAAGAAGATGTGGGTCACCCACGCACCCAGAACCGAGAACACGGGCACGCCGACATAACTAATCCACAGCGGCAATTCGATGTCTTTGAGAACGTCGTTACCTGCGGCCGTCTTGTCCTTTTTGCTGAACGCTTTCAATGCGCTGGTGAAGATTTCCGGCTTGGCAGCCAGACTCACCATGGCGCCAGTCACCATCATGGTGACCCCCCACCACAGCGACCACTGATTCACGATCTCGGCGCGGTTCAGCGCAATCACTTTGCCGTCCGCGGCGACACGCGGCGCAATGTCGCCCAACTGGATCATCAGCGGCGCCAAGACACCAAAGTTGACGACGGCGCCGAGCAAGCAACTGGTCGCCACGGCGATACCCATCAGCCCCCCAACACCCAGCATGGCGGCATCCAAGGTCAAGCGCAGGCCCAACTGGCGAATATCTGTGCCCAAAATGGTCGGGATCCAGCCGTCTGCCTTGGCCGCCCAGGCGTAGTAGTAGTGATCCAACCGCTCATGGAAGTGCCACGCCTGCTTCATGTCGGTCCACTTGTCCATGGCCAACAACTTGAACTGGACGAGCTTCATCCAACCATCGCTGATCAGCGCTTGGTACAGCGCCGTACCCCCGCCCACGATGCCCAGCAGTCGAGCCTTGTAGACCCCGGCACCAGCGTCACCGCTGTACAACGAATCGAGCACCACACCGCAGGCCCGCCCCTCGGGGAATGGCGCTTGGTCGTCGTTGATGAACTTGCGCTTCATCGGGAAGGCGAGCAAAACCCCAATCATCGAAACGACGAAGAGCCAAATCATCAATTGCCACCAAGGAATGATGACCCCCGTGACCAGCATGTAGGCGACCAAGCTGGAGTAAATGGG
This sequence comes from Inhella gelatinilytica, assembly GCF_016093295.1. Classification (GTDB taxonomy): domain Bacteria; phylum Pseudomonadota; class Gammaproteobacteria; order Burkholderiales; family Burkholderiaceae_C; genus Inhella; species Inhella gelatinilytica. Next base: position 7,550 of record NZ_JAEDAL010000005.1, read on the forward strand.
GCCAATCACATAGCCAGCCGCAGTGGCAATGGACTGGGTGCAGTTGTTTTCCAGGATCGTGTAATCCTTGACGACTCCCGCAGCGGACAAGGCGCGAAACAGCGCGAAAGCCAGAATCACCGAGGTCAGGCCAACCCCAATGCCGATGCCGGTCTTGGCACCGATATACAGACCCGTGGCGGACAGTACGCCCCCGAGCAGGAAACCCGTCAATGCGGAACGCAGCGTGAGCTGCGCCATGTCGCCCTTGAAGACGTTCTGCAGCCACCAGCGATCTTTTTGTTCGCGGCTCCAGGTTTGAACTTCTTCGTCCGAGAGATGCAAGAGGGCCATAACGTCCCCAATTCGTTTCAGTTGCTACAAGTTCGGATGCAAAAAGAGGACCTCGCGGTCCCCCTTTTCAACGCCAAACAACGATTTGGTCGGGGCGAGAGGATTCGAACCTCCGACCCTCTGCTCCCAAAGCAGATGCGCTACCAGACTGCGCTACACCCCGAAAAACCTAGCATTGTAGACACGGGCGCAAAACTCTTGTCATGCCCCCTGCCAGAAACCACGAATGTCCCAGCCCGTTTCTGCTTGAAAGCACTGTGTCAGAATCAGTCGTGACCGCTTTAGCCGGTCCTCTGACTTGCACTTCACGCTGTCGTGGAGAGGTCTCAACCCCTAGGATTTTTTGATGAGCAGCGACTTGATCAAACACGTCTCCGACGCCTCGTTCGAAGCTGACGTGCTGAAGTCCGGCACCCCGGTGCTGGTGGACTACTGGGCGGAGTGGTGCGGCCCCTGCCGAATGATCGCCCCGATCTTGGACGAGGTCAGCGGCGCCTACGAGGGCAAGCTGCAAGTGGCCAAAATGAATGTCGATGAAAACCGGGAGGTTCCGGCCAAGTACGGCATCCGCGGAATCCCAACGTTGATGCTTTTCAAAGACGGCCAGCTGGCTGCCACCAAGGTTGGCGCGCTTTCCAAAGCCCAACTGACGAGCTTCCTGGACGCCCACCTATAATGGCGCCCGTTGTGCAGTCCTGACTTGACGTTTGGACTGCACCACCCTCCGGAACCCCCCGCTTAGTCGAGGCGCGGTTCGGAGGCTTTCCTCCTTTTTCTCCTCATCCCTGGCCAGTGTGGCGAAACGCACTGTTTCGCGCCCCGTCTGGACGATCGATTGGATGACATCCCATGCACCTGTCTGAATTGAAGGTACTCCACGTCTCGGCCCTCATCCGCATGGCCGAAGAGCTGGAAGTCGAGAACGCCAACCGCCTGCGCAAGCAGGAATTGATGTTCGCGATCATGAAAAAGCGCGCCAAAGCCGGCGAGCAAGTATTTGGGGATGGCGTTCTCGAAGTGTTGCCTGATGGCTTTGGCTTCTTGCGCGCTCTGGACTCCAGCTTCATGGCCAGCACGGACGACATCTACCTGTCGCCCAGTCAGATCCGACGCTTCAACTTGCACACGGGTGACATGGTCGAGGGTGAGGTGCGCGTCCCCAAAGATGGGGAGCGCTACTTTGCGTTGGTCAAGGTGGACCGCATCAATGGCCTGCCGCCGGAGGACATCAAGAACAAGATCATGTTCGAGAACTTGACCCCGCTGTTCCCCAAGGAACAGTTCAAGCTCGAACGTGAAAACGTCAAAGGCGATGAAAACGTCGCCAGCCGCATCATTGATTTGATCGCTCCCATCGGGAAAGGTCAGCGCGCGCTGCTGGTGGCCCAGCCCAAAACCGGCAAAACGATGCTCATGCAGCATCTGGCGCACTCCATCGTCGCCAATCACCCAGAAGTGCACCTGATCGTGCTGCTGGTGGACGAGCGCCCCGAGGAAGTGACCGAAATGGTGCGCACGGTGCGCGGCGAGGTCATCAGCTCGACCTTTGACGAACCGGCAGCCCGCCATGTGCAGGTCGCTGAAATGGTCATCGAGCGCGCCAAGCGGTTGGTTGAGCTGAAAAAAGACGTGGTCATCCTGCTGGATTCGATCACCCGCCTAGCCCGCGCTTACAACAACGTGCTGCCCAGCTCCGGTAAGGTGCTAACGGGCGGCGTGGACGCCAATGCCCTGCAGCGCCCGAAGCGTTTCTTCGGCGCCGCGCGCAATGTGGAAGAAGGCGGGTCGCTCACGATCATTGGCACGGCGCTCATCGACACCGGCTCAAAGATGGACGAGGTGATCTACGAGGAGTTCAAAGGCACAGGCAATTGCGAAATCCATCTGGATCGCCGCATGGCCGAAAAGCGGGTCTACCCCTCGATCCTGATCAACCGCAGTGGCACCCGGCGCGAGGAGTTGCTCCTCAAACCAGAGATCCTCCAGAAGTCCTGGATTCTGCGCAAACTGCTTTATCCGATGGATGAGATTGAGGCGATGGAGTTTTTGCTGGACAAGATGAAGGCGACGAAGAACAACCACGACTTCTTCGACCTGATGCGCCGCGGCGGCTGATATACTCTCACGTTTTTCCGACCCACCCTGGGCAAGTTCTGCGCCATCGCGGCGCGGTGGCTACCCAAGCATTCCCCGAGGTTCGCCATGAAAGAAGGCATTCACCCCAACTACCGCGAAGTGTGCTTCGTGGACCTGTCCAACGGCTTCAAGTTCGTGACCCGCTCGACGGTTGGCACGAAAGAAACCATCAAGATGGACGACGGCCGCGAGCTGCCGCTCGTTAAGCTGGAAACCACCAGCGAGTCGCACCCCTTCTACACGGGCACGCAAAAGAGCGTGGACAACCTGGGTGGCCGCGTGGAGAAATTCCGCAACAAGTTCGCTCACCTCAAGAAGTAATTTCTACCTTGAAGTGCACCAAGAGGCAGCCTACGGGCTGCCTTTTTGTTGGCATCATGCTTCTGCCGTGAACCCCAGCAATCCCGCCACACCTGCCATCGTGACCGAAGCCGGTGCACGCCCCTTGTCGCGTGCTGTGCTTTGGCTCATGTGCCTGACTTATTTGCTACCGGGACAATGGTCTCGCGAGGTTTGGCGCCCTTTCGATCTGGGCGCTTTTGGGTACATGGCTGCACTGGCTGAAGGCCGCGCCGAATGGCTCAATCCCACGCTTGCGGGTCTACAGACCCCCGATGGCGCGCTCCTGCCTTATTGGATTGGTGCTTGGGGCATTCAATTGCTCCCCTTTGATCCCGCACTCGCTGCACGCCTGCCTTTCTTGGCACTCCTGCTGGCTTGCTTGGCATTGCTCTGGTACGCGACATTTCACCTGGCTCGGACCGACGCCGCACAACCCGTGAGCTTCGCTTTCGGAGGCGAGGCGCAAACCATCGATTACGCCCGAGCCCTGGCGGATGCAGCCTTGTTGGCCCTGATGGCCACACTGGGCTTTCTTATGGCCCACGAAGCCACGCCTGCCATCGTCCAACTGCTGGGCACCGGCCTTTGGATCTATGCCTTGGCGGCCGCCCCCTACCGAGCAGGCTGGGCCCAAACCAGTTCGGCCAGCGGCTTGGTTGTCTTGGCCCTGAGCGGCGCTCCGTTTGTCGCTCTGCTGCTGGGCTTGGCTGGCTGGGTCATTTGTCACCGCTCTCGTTTTGAAGGGGCGCGGCGCCTTCGGTGGGGTTTGGCGCTGGGAATCGCCGTTGCATGCGCCAGTGCGGTGGTCACGCATGCATGGGCGTGGCGAATCGCGCAACTGAACGGGAGCAGTCTCCTGCAGTTGATCGCGTGGTACGTCTGGCCCAGCGGTGCGCTGGCGCTGTGGACGTTGTGGCGCTGGCGACGCCAGTGGAGTCGCCGACATGTCGCGATTCCCCTGTCGTTGAGCTTTGTTGCCCTGCTCAGCTGTTTGGCCATGGGTGGACAAGAGCGGGCCTTGCTGATTGGATTGCCTGGCTTGGCCATCTTGGCAGCCTTTGCAATCCCGACCTTGAACCGCAGCCTCAGCGCGATGGTGGACTGGTTCTCCCTGTTTCTTTTCAGTGCCACAGCCCTGTTCATTTGGGCGTATTACCTTGCGCTGCACACCGGTTGGCCTCCGCGCTTGATGGCCAACGTGAACCGTTTGGCACCCGGGTTTGTGATGCCATTCGACTCGATTTCGCTGGTCTTGGCGCTCGCTGGAACGCTGGCATGGCTCGCCTTGGTGCGCTGGCGGACCAGTCGGCAGCGCGCGGCCTTGTGGCGCAGCCTCGCCCTCCCGGCGGGGGGCGTGGCCCTAATGTGGCTGCTCATGATGACGCTGTGGCGGCCGGCGCTCGATCACGGCATGGGGCAATCCGATTTGCTGCGCCAACTCCGAAGTCATCTCGCTGTTTCGGCGTCAGACTGCATCGCCGCGCCCCATCAAAGCCTGGCTCTCCTGGCCACCTTGGAGGCTCAAGGAGGATGGACAACCCACGGAACCCAGACGCTTGATTCCACGTCTTGCCACTGGGCGGTGGTGCGACTGGCCGTCGGTCAAAACCCCGTTCTGCCCAACGGCTGGACTGCCGTTCAGTCGTTGCAGCGCTCCTCAGACCGAGGATCTCGATACTGGATTCTGAAGCGCTGAGCGCAAAGTGGCCGATTACCGAAGGGTGTTGGCCATCTTTTCGGCACAAGTGGCCGCCAGGTCCGCGTCGCGAGCCTCCACCATGACCCGAACCAAAGGCTCGGTTCCGGAGGGGCGGATCAGCACTCGCCCCTGCCCAGCCAGGGTCCGCTCAACCTCCGCTTGAGCCTGTTGCAAAGCCGGGTTGTCCCGCCAGTTCTGCCCCGGCTGAAGGCGGACATTGACCATCTTTTGGGGATAGAGCTTCAGATCCCCGAGTAAGCCCCCAAGCCCTTGGGCACCCGAGCGCACCGCGGCGGCCAACACCAGGAGCGCGCTCACCAAACCATCGCCCGTGGTGTGTTTATCAAGGGCCAGCAAATGGCCAGAGCTCTCCCCTCCCAGCTGCCAGCCACGCGCTTGGAGTTCCTCCAGCACGTACCGGTCTCCCACTTTGGCGCGAACCAAAGGCACCCGAACCTGCTCCAAAGCCAGTTCCACGGCCACATTGGTCATCAAGGTACCGACCACGCCGGGAACAGCCAAACCCTGCAACTGCCGGTCGCGAACCAAGAGATAGAGCAACTCATCGCCATTGATCAGGCGCCCTGAAGCGTCCACCAGTTGCAAGCGATCGGCGTCTCCGTCCAGGGCTACGCCGTAATGCGCGTTGTGAGCCCGCACCGCTGCCTGAAGGGCTTCCGGCGCGGTCGCTCCGTGCCCCGCATTGATGTTGTAACCATCGGGCTCACAACCGATCGCGACGACCTCCGCCCCCAATTCGTGCAGAACATCCGGTGCCACGTGATAGGCCGCACCATGCGCGGCATCCACGACAATCTTGAGGCCCCGCAAGGTCAAATCCGTCCCCACGCAGGCCTTGCAAAACTCGATGTAGCGCCCGCCCGCATCGTTCAATCGGATGGCTTTGCCCAGTGAACGGCTGTCGACGTCTTGAGCGGGCTCGCTCAAAGCCGCTTCGACGGCGAGTTCCCATGCATCCGGCAGCTTTTCACCGCGGGAAGAAAAGAACTTGATGCCGTTGTCTTGAAAAGGGTTGTGTGAGGCACTGATCACGACGCCCAAACTGCGACGCAACGCTCGCGTGAGGTACGCCACACCTGGCGTCGGCAAGGGTCCCGTCAGCGTGACGTCCACACCTGCCGAGACCAAGCCAGCCTCAAGTGCGGACTCCAGCATGTACCCGCTGATTCGGGTGTCCTTGCCGATCAGGACCGAAGGGCGAGCTTCGTTGCGTTTAAGGACTCGCCCAACGGCCTGCCCCAAACGAAGTGCGAACTCCGCGGTAATCGGGTGCTGGCCTACCGTGCCTCGAATTCCATCCGTACCGAAATACTGCCGTGTCATCTTGTTGCTTCAATGGTTGTGTGAGTCTGCGTCAGCAGCTCGATTACGATGCGGTCATGGCGTGCGGGGGTCCTGGGGGGCCATCGCCGCCCAAACCTGCAGCGCGTCCTTCGTCGCTTGTACATCGTGAACGCGCAGAATTTTCGCCCCTGCCTGCACTGCGGCTAACGCGGCAGCCAAACTTCCGGCCAGTCGATCCGAGACCGCGCGGCCCGTCAACCAGCCCACCGTGGACTTGCGGCTCCAACCGACCAGCACCGGCAGCCCCAGTTCCGCCAGCACCGGCAAATGCCGGGCCAGCGCGACGTTCTGCATCGGACTTTTGGCAAAACCAAACCCCGGATCCAGAACAAGACGGTGCCTCGCAATCCCCTGCCCCTCCAGCACGTTCACCCGCTCGCCCAATACCGTCTTCACTTCTTCGACCACGTCGTCGTACTGGGTGAGTTGCTGCATGGTCTGCGGCGTGCCTCGCATGTGCATCACACACGCGCCCGCCGTTGCATGACCGGCCAGCACGCGCTGAGCATCTAAGGCGCAAAAACCTTGCACGTCGTTCAAGATGTCCGCCCCTGCCTCCAACGCCCGCTGCATGACTTCGGGTTTCTGGCTGTCCACCGAAACGGGAACCCCCCACCGTACAGCCTCTGCGAGGACCGGAGCCAGTCGAGCCCACTCATCCTGGGCCATGACCTCAGCCGCGCCAGGGCGGGTGGACTCGGCGCCAAGATCCAGAATGTCGGCGCCCTCACGAAGCATGCGCTCGGCGTGACGTGTGGCGAGTTGCGGCGTCGAACATGCCCCACCGTCAGAAAACGAATCAGGGGTCAAGTTCACGACACCCATCACCAGTGGACGGTTTAAAGCAAGAACAAAACGACCAGCGTGCCAGTTCATCGACGACCCCATCAGCAACAAGGGCCCCACAAGGGGCCCTTCAGCAAGCGAATCAGCACCAGCCCTTAAGCAGTGGCCGTGGTTCCGGTAACCGGTGCACCCCCGTCGCCCCCCGCCGAGGGCGGAGTCCCGCCTTGCGCCGCAGGCGGCCGCGGCGGTCGGCCCTGCATGATGTCTTCAACCTGCTCGCCGTCGATCGTTTCCCATTCAAGCAAGGCCTTGGCCATGGCATGCATCTTGTCCGAATGTTCCTCGATCAACTTCCGTGCGATTCGGTACTGCTCATCCAAGATGCGCCGCACCTCAGAGTCGACCTTGCGCATGGTGTCCTCAGAAATGTTCTTGGTCTGCGTGACCGAACGTCCCAAGAAGACTTCACCCTCGTTCTCGGCATAAACCATGGTGCCCAGGGCATCGCTCATGCCATAGCGCATCACCATGTCACGGGCAATCTGCGTTGCGCGCTCGAAATCGTTGCCGGCGCCTGTGGTCATTTGACCCATGAAGACTTCTTCTGCAATGCGCCCGCCATACGCCATGGCGATGGAGTTCAACATGCGCTCTTTGTCATTGCTGTAGCGGTCTTTCTCCGGCAGGAAGACCGTGACGCCCAAGGCTCGGCCACGCGGGATGATCGTGACCTTGTGGACCGGATCCAACTTGGGCAACAGGCGCCCAATCAGCGCATGGCCCGCCTCGTGATAGGCGGTGTTCTTGCGCTCTTCCTCATCCATCACCATGGTCTTGCGCTCGGCGCCCATGAGGATCTTGTCCTTCGCGCGCTCGAAATCGATCATTTCCACCACACGCCCGTTGCGACGCGCAGCGAAGAGTGCCGCCTCATTGACCAGGTTCGCCAAATCGGCGCCGGAGAAGCCTGGCGTTCCGCGGGCAATCACTTCCGCCTTCACATCGCCACCAATGGGCACCTTGCGCATGTGCACATTGAGAATTTGCTCTCGGCCCCGAATGTCCGGCAAGGTCACATAGACCTGCCGATCAAATCGCCCGGGGCGCAGCAACGCAGGGTCCAAGATGTCGGGGCGGTTGGTCGCTGCCATGACGATGACGCCCAGGTTGGTTTCGAAACCATCCATCTCAACCAGCATCTGGTTTAGCGTCTGCTCCCGCTCGTCGTTCCCTCCACCCAGACCTGCGCCCCGGTGGCGACCCACTGCATCAATTTCATCGATAAAGATGATGCAGGGGGCATTCTTTTTGGCTTGCTCGAACATGTCGCGCACCCGCGCCGCCCCCACCCCGACGAACATCTCAACGAAGTCCGAGCCCGAGATCGTGAAGAACGGGACCTTGGCTTCGCCCGCAATGGCTTTGGCGAGCAACGTCTTGCCCGTTCCCGGCGGGCCGACCAACAGCACGCCGCGCGGGATTCGCCCCCCCAGCTTCTGGAATTTCTGCGGATCCTTCAGGAAATCCACCAACTCCTTCACTTCCTCTTTCGCCTCGTCGCAACCCGCCACATCCGCAAAGGTGGTGGCGTTGTTGTTCTCATCCAGCATGCGCGCCTTGCTCTTGCCGAAGCTGAAGGCCCCGCCCTTGCCGCCGCCCTGCATCTGACGCATGAAATAAATCCAAACGCCGATCAGCAGCAGCATCGGCCCCCAGCTGAGCAGCAGGGTCATCAGCAGGCCTTGCTCCTCGCGCTTCTCAAAGCTGAACTTGACGTTGTTGCGAATCAAGTCGCCCGTCAGGCCCCGATCAGAAAAACCACCCTGGACTGAAATGTCACGACCATCCGTGGTTTTGGCGCGAATTTCGACGCCACCCGCCCCTTCAACCAGCTTGGCACTGGCGATACGACCCGCATTGACATCGGCCAGAAAGTCCGAGTACTGCATGGCCTCGCCGCGCACATTGCTGCGGTCAAAGTGCTTAAACAGCGTAAACAGGACCAACAAAATAATGGCCCAGACCGCAACTTTGGAAAACCAAGGGTTGTTCACTTCAATCCTTCCACACGGCCGGCACGCTCCAACGGCAGGCGGCTCACCCGTGCAAGTGGGGGCGATTTTAGAGAGTTCAAGCCTTTAGCGCTTGGGGCGTTTGAGTCGCAGGCCAACCAAAAAGGTTTCTGCTGAACGGTCCCGGCTGGCCTTGGGCTTCACAGGCTTCACGACCTGGAAGTTCTGCTTGAACAGCTCCACCAATTGACTGTAGCCGGCGCTATGAAACACCTTGGCCACCAGCGCGCCATCGGGCTTAAGGTGTTGTTGACAAAAATCCAGGGCCAATTCAATGAGGTGCTCTACCCGTGCAGCATCCACGTCTTCGACCCCCGACAGGTTGGGGGCCATATCCGAAACCACGACGTCCACCGAGGCCCCCCCCAAAGCTGCGGCGAGGGCATCTGCGACCGCCTGCTCACGGAAATCGCCTTGGATGAATTCCACCCCCTCGATCGGTTCGAATTCCAGCAGGTCCAGGGCCAGGATGCGGCCATTCAAATCCCCCACCGCCGCACCGCCCTGCCCCGCCACTTTGGGAGCAAATTTGCGGCGAAGGTACTGGCTCCATGCGCCCGGAGCGGCGCCCAGATCCACCACCAACTGCCCCGGCTTGATCAGGTGCAGCGCCTCATCAATTTCCTTCAGTTTGTAGGCGGCGCGTGAACGATAGCCTTCCTTTTGCGCCTGCCGAACGTAGGGATCGGTGACGTGGTCATTGAGCCAAGCCTTGTTGACTTTCTTGCTTTTGGTTTGAACTTTCATGGTGCCAACGATAATCCCGGCATGACTGCATTGATTTTGAACGCGGCGCAGCGCCGTGAACTCCGCGCCCAGGCCCACCACTTGGACCCCGTGGTGATGATTGGCGCGGATGGTCTGACACCCGCCGTAACGAAGGAAGCGGACGCCGCGCTGAACGCGCACGGGCTGATCAAGGTCCGAGCAGCCTTGGACGACCGAGCCACTCGGGAAGCGGCCTTTGTGCAGCTCTGTGACAGCCTGGAGGCCGCACCGGTCCAGCATATTGGCAAGCTGTTCATCTTGTGGCGCCCCATGCCCGAAAAAGAAAAGGCGCCGGACGCAGGTACGAAACGTGCGCCCCGCATCGTCAAGATCGTCAAAGCGTCCAAGAACAAGTTTCAGCGACCGCAAGTCAAGAGCATCAAACTGCTCGGGAACGAGCGAATCACGGCCGGTGGTTTGGTCAAACGCGCCAAGCCCAAGATGTCCGGCAAGAAACGCGGCTGATCCCCCACTTGGGGCGCGTTCAGCGCCTGGGCACCAGCGCCCAGGCCATGTAGGCGACCAACGTCGACTTCAGAGCGAAGACGCCCGTCGAAGCCGCGTGTAGCAGGGCGAACGACCCTTGCCCGGTCATCTTGGCCTGCTGAATGAGCGGCTGCAGCACCTCGGCACCAATCAGGGTCAACACGAGAACTGCGACGGGCACCACGAACCCCAGGCCGAAGCGAAAGCGACGTTCGTCCTGAGCCCGTTGTAGTCGCTGCTCCACCATGATCAGCAGCACACCCAGTGCCAAGCTGTACCAAGCCTCGGCTCGAAACAAACCCGCCACATACAGGCCGGCCTGGGGGCGCTCCAGCGTGGCAAAGGCGGTCGGGGCCGCCACGAGAGCCACGCTGAGCAAGCCCCCGGCCCAAAGGCCAGTGAGCCAGCTTTGGGCAGCGGACAGCTTAGACGTAGCGCACCTCGACCACTTCGTAGGCACGCTCACCGCCAGGGGCCTGGTAAGTCGCCACGTCTCCCGCTTCCTTGCCAATCAGCGCCCGGGCGATGGGTGAACTGATGGAAATACGACCGGTTTTCAAGTCCGCTTCGTCGTCTCCCACGATTTGATAGGTGACTTCGTTGCCATTGCTTTCGTCCGAGAGGACTACCGTGGCACCGAACACCACCTTGCCCCCTGCGTCCAGCTCGGCGGGGTCGATGACTTTGGCAGCCGCCAGCTTGCCCTCAAGCTCTTGGATCCGGCCTTCGATGAAGCCTTGCTTGTCCTTGGCGGCGTCGTACTCCGCGTTTTCGCTCAAATCACCCTGCGCTCGTGCCTCAGCGATGGCTTGGATAACGGCGTGGCGCTCCACGGTCTTCAGGCGGTGCAGCTCTTCGCGCAGCAGTTCGGCGCCGCGTCGGGTCAAAGGAATGGTGGCCATGCGTGTACTCAGAATCAAAAACAAGCCGCCGCCCCGGCAAGCCAGGAGCGGCGGCGATTGGTTGGTCAAATTTTAGGCGAGCTCGGCGTGCAACTCTTGCAGGGATCGCACCAAGAGACCGTCTTGGTGCTTCATGCCCTCGACCGCCGCCTCACACCCCGCCATCGTGGTGTAGTACGTCACTCGGTTGGCCAACGCGGCCTGACGGATGTATCGGCTGTCCGCAATCGCCGTGCGCGTTTCATCCACCGTGGTGAAGACCAGTTGGATTTCCCCGCCCTTGATGGCGTCGGTGATGTTGGGCCGGCCCTCCTTCACCTTGTTGATGCGGCGCACCGGCAGTCCAGCCGCTTCAATCGCATCCGCCGTGCCCCGGGTGGCAATCAGGCCAAAACCCAGCGCATGCAAGTCCTTCGCACAAGCAATGGCCCGGGCCTTGTCGCTGTTCTTGATGGTGATCAGCACGTTGCCCGCACGCGGCAAGCGCGAGCCAGCACCGATCTGGCTCTTGAGCATGGCTTCGCCAAAGGTCTTGGCCGCGCCCATCACCTCGCCCGTCGAGCGCATTTCAGGGCTCAAGATCGGGTCCACACCTGGGAACTTGTTGAAGGGGAAGACGGCTTCCTTGACGCTGTAATAAGGTGGCGTGATCTCGCGGGGCGCGACGCCTCCAAGGCCCTTCTGATCCTTCAGCTTCACGCCCGCCATGCAGCGGGCAGCGATCTTGGCCAGTTGCTGGCCGGTGGCCTTCGAGACAAAGGGCACGGTTCGAGAAGCGCGCGGGTTCACTTCCAGCACGTAGACCGTGCAAGCCGACAGACCACGCGCCACATCCCCCTGAATGGCGAACTGCACATTCATCAGGCCCACCACTTTGAGGGCCTTGGCCATGGCCGCCGTTTGGCGACGCAACTCGTCCTTCAAATCTTCCGCCAGCGTGTATGGCGGCAGCGAGCACGCGGAGTCGCCGCTGTGGATGCCCGCCGCTTCGATGTGCTCCATGATGCCGCCGATCAGCGTGTCCTCGCCGTCGCTGATGCAGTCGACGTCGACCTCGACCGCGTCTTCCAAGAAACGGTCAAGCAGCACCGGCGACTTGTCGGACACGCGCACGGCTTCGCGCATGTAGCGCTCCAGGTCCTTGTCGCCGTGGACGATTTCCATCGCCCGGCCCCCGAGCACATAGCTGGGGCGCACAACCAGCGGATAGCCGATCTCGTTGGCCAAGGCCAGGGCCTGGTCTTCGGTCCGCGCCGTGCGGTTGGGTGGCTGCTTCAGGCCCAACTCATGGAGCAGCTTCTGGAAACGCTCACGGTCTTCGGCGACGTCAATCGAGTCGGGCGTGGTGCCGATGATGGGCACGCCAGCGCGCTCCAAATCCAGCGCCAATTTCAGCGGGGTCTGGCCGCCATATTGAACGATCACCCCGGTCGGCTTCTCTTTGTCGACGATTTCGAGCACGTCCTCGAGGGTCACCGGCTCGAAGTACAGGCGGTCGCTGGTGTCGTAATCGGTGGAGACGGTCTCCGGGTTGCAGTTGACCATGATGGTCTCGTACCCGTCCTCGCGCATGGCCATTGCGGCGTGCACGCAGCAATAGTCGAACTCAATGCCCTGGCCGATGCGGTTGGGGCCACCGCCCAGCACCATGATCTTCTTCTTACTCGTGGGATCAGCCTCGCACTCCTCGTCATAGGTCGAGTAGAGATAAGCCGTCTGGGTCTCAAACTCTGCCGCACAGGTGTCCACGCGTTTGTAGACCGGGCGAATGTTCAGCGCATGGCGGCGCGCGCGCACCTCGTGCTGGTTGGTGCCCAAGAGCGTGGCCAAGCGGCGGTCGCTAAAGCCCATCTGCTTGTAGGCGCGCAGCGTCGCCACGTCCAAGTCGCTCAAGCTCTTGCCTGCCAGCGCCTCTTCGGCGCGCACGATCTCCTCGATCTCGCGCAGGAACCAGGGGTCGATCGCCGTCTCGCGCTGAATCTCCTCAAACGGCATCCCGACGCGGAAGGCATCCGCGAGATAGAGGATGCGGTCGGGTTTGGCCTCGCCAATCTGCTCCAAGATCTCATCCCGGTCGCGACTCTTGGGCGTCAGGCCATCGATGCCGGTCTCCAGGCCCCGCAGCGCCTTTTGAAAGCTTTCCTGGAAGCTGCGGCCCATGGCCATCACTTCGCCGACCGATTTCATTTGCGTGGTCAGGCGAGCGTCGGCCATCGGGAACTTCTCGAAGGCGAAGCGCGGGATCTTGGTGACCACGTAGTCGATGCTGGGCTCGAACGAAGCCGGGGTGGCGCCGCCCGTGATGTCGTTCTTCAGCTCATCCAGGGTGTAGCCGACCGAAAGCTTGGCGGCAATCTTGGCAATCGGAAAGCCAGTGGCCTTGGAGGCCAGCGCCGAGCTGCGGCTGACCCGCGGGTTCATCTCAATCACGACCATGCGGCCGTCGCGAGGGTTGATCGAGAACTGCACGTTGGAGCCCCCGGTGTCCACGCCAATTTCGCGCAGGATGGCGATGGAGGCGTTGCGCAGCAGTTGGTACTCGCGGTCGGTCAGGGTCTGGGCTGGGGCCACCGTGATGGAGTCACCGGTGTGAATGCCCATCGGATCCAAGTTTTCGATTGAGCACACGATGATGCAGTTGTCCGCACGGTCGCGCACCACCTCCATCTCGTACTCTTTCCAGCCGAGCAGCGACTCTTCAATCAGCAGCTCGTTGGTCGGCGACAGGTCCAGACCCCGCTTGCAGATTTCCTCAAATTCCTCCGGGTTGTACGCAATGCCGCCGCCGGTTCCCCCAAGCGTGAAGCTGGGGCGAATCACCATCGGGAAGCCCGCGCCCCCAATCTCAGCGTGGATGCGGCGCTGCACGCCCCAGGCCTCTTCCATCGAGTGCGCAATGCCCGATTTGGCGGAGCCGAGGCCAATCTTGGTCATCGCGTCCTTGAACTTTTGACGGTCCTCGGCCTTCTCGATGGCATGCTCATTGGCACCGATCATCTCCACACCGTACTTGGCCAGCACGCCATGCTTGTGCAGATCCAGTGCGCAGTTCAGCGCCGTCTGGCCACCCATGGTGGGCAGCACGGCCATCTTTTCATCCGGGAAGGCTTGGCGCTCTTTGGCAATGATCTTCTCGACCACCTGCCAGGTGATGGGCTCGATGTAAGTGGCATCGGCCATTTCCGGGTCCGTCATGATGGTCGCCGGGTTGCTGTTGACCAAGATGACGCGATAGCCCTCCTCGCGCAAAGCCTTGCAGGCTTGGGCACCGGAGTAGTCGAATTCGCAGGCCTGCCCGATGACGATGGGGCCGGCACCAATGATCAAGATGCTCTTGAGGTCAGTACGCTTGGGCATTCTTCTTATTCCTTCGCCATCAGGGCCACGAAACGGTCAAACAGGTAGCCGATGTCATGCGGCCCTGGGCTCGCCTCCGGGTGTCCCTGGAAGCTGAACGCCGGTTTGTCGGTGCGGGCGATGCCTTGCAGGCTGCTATCGAACAGGCTGACATGGGTGGCGCGCAGGTTGGCAGGCAAGGTGTCGGTGTCCACCGCAAAACCGTGGTTCTGGCTGGTGATGCTGACGCGGCCACTGTCCAAATCTTTGACTGGGTGGTTGGCACCGTGGTGACCAAACTTCATCTTGTAGGTCCTGGCACCGCTGGCCAGCGCCAAGATCTGGTGACCCAGGCAAATACCGAAGGTCGGCAGGCCAGCATCGACCAAGGCGCGCGTGGCGGCGATGGCGTATTCACAGGGCTCCGGATCCCCAGGACCGTTGGAGAGAAAGACGCCATCCGGTTCCAGATCGAACACACGACTGGCCGGCGTCTGGGCCGGCACGACGGTGACCTTGCAGCCGCGATCAGCCAGCATGCGCAGGATGTTGCGCTTGACCCCAAAGTCATAGGCCACAACGTGGAAACGGGCCTGTGACGGGTTCTTGAAGCCTTCACCCAACCGCCACTCGCCCTCGGTCCACAGTTGTTCGGTGGGGCGCGACACCACTTTGGCCAAATCCTGCCCAGCCATGCTGGGTGCCGACTGGGCCTTGCTCAGGGCCAGCGCCCAATGGGCCTCGGTGACGGTCTCGCCCGACTCGAGCCCCAACAAACAGGCATTCTGCGCACCGCTCGTCCGCAGAATGCGCGTCAGACGGCGGGTGTCAATGCCCGCGATGCCCACGCACTGCTGTGCAACCAAGTAGTCCTGCAGACGCTGTTCACTACGGAAATTCGAGGCTGCGGCCGGTACTTGCCGCACCACCAAGCCTGCGGCTTGCACCTTTTCGCTTTCGGCATCGGCCGCATTTACCCCGTAATTGCCGATGTGCGGATAGGTCAGCGTGACGATCTGGCGGCAATAACTGGGGTCCGTCAGGATCTCCTGGTAGCCCGTCAGCGACGTATTGAACACCAGCTCGCCCACCGATGCGCCGGTAGCGCCAATCGAGTGACCGAGGAATCGCGAACCGTCTGCAAGCACCAGCAAACAGCTGGCGACGGCGGGGGAGTTGGACGAAAGCAAAAGCGCGGCTCCTTCTTGAGCGCGCCCCGCCCCGCCCTTGAAATTAGCGGCCTGGCTGCGGAGATCGAAGGGGATTTCGGTTCGAGGCGCGCTTGTATTTAGGGTAAACCTGAGGAGTATAGCCGAGCCCCTTTCCGGCCTATACGCGGCCAACCTGAACCTCTGAAGGGGACGAAACCCCCTTTCGCGCCCTTGAAATCCGGGCGTTGCCCCCCCACGTAGCGCGGGCGATGCCTAGAATCGCGCGCACTTCAACTTGGAGATTTCGGATGAACCACCCCATGCCTTTCGCCTCCGGCACCGCGCAGTTGGGCGCCGCGCAACGCAACCGCGTGCTGCGCAACACCTACAGCCTGCTTGCGGTTTCGCTGCTGCCCACCGTGGCCGGCGCATGGCTCGGCGTCAGCACTGGCCTCGGGGCGTTGTTCACTGGCGGTTTTGGTTTGATCGCGTTCCTGGTCGGCGCGTTCGGCTTCATGTGGGCCATCGAAAAGAACAAGGACCGCGCAGCCGGCGTATACCTGTTGCTGGGGTTCACCTTCTTTATGGGCGTGATGCTGTCACGCCTGATCGGTGCGGTGCTGGGGCTTTCTAACGGCGCCAACCTGATCATGCTCGCCTTTGGTGGCACCGCCGCGGTGTTTGCCACGATGGCCATGCTGGCCAATGTGATCAAGCGAGATTTGAGCGGCATGGGCAAGTTCTTGATCGTGGGCGCCGTCATCATGATGGTGGCCGGCATCGCGAACTTTTTCTTCCAGTCCAGCGCCCTGATGCTGGCCTTGCTGGTCGCCTGCTTGGCGCTGTTTAGCGCCTTCCTGCTTTATGACCTGAAGCGCGTGGTCGACGGTGGCGAAACCAACTATGTGAGCGCCACCCTGGCCATCTATTTGGATCTGTACAACATCTTCCAAAGCCTGCTGTCGCTGCTGGGCATCTTCGGCGGCGAGCGCGACTGAACACCGCCTCGAAACAAAAAAGGCCCTGCACTGCAGGGCTTTTTTTATCGGCAACGCTTTAATCGCGCTCAAAGACCGCGATCGACTCCACATGCGCCGTGTGCGGAAACATGTTGACCACCCCCGCCGCACGACAGCGATACCCTGCCACGTGCACCAGAACGCCCGCGTCGCGAGCCAGCGTTGCCGGGTTGCAGCTGACGTACACAATGCGTTTGGGTGGCACCCAGCCCGGTGCAAGCGTCGGGTCTTGCACCGCATCGGCGACGGCCTTGGACAGCGCAAAGGCCCCTTCCCGAGGCGGATCCACCAACCACCGGTCCGCAGACCCATAGAGCGTCAGATCGCCGGGACTCAACTCAAAGAGGTTCCTCGCCTCAAAGCGCGTGTTTGCCCCGAGCCCGTTGTGCATCGCGTTCTCCCGCGAGCGGGCCACCAGCGCCTCGCTGCCTTCGATCCCGAGCACCTCTGACGCTTGGGTGGCCAGCGGCAAGGTGAAGTTGCCCAGGCCACAAAACCAGTCGATCACCCGCTCGTTGGGCTGAACTTCCAGCAGTCCGAGCGCACGGTGCACGAGGACCCGGTTGATGTCGTGGTTCACTTGAGTGAAATCCGTGGGTTTGAACGGCATTTCAACCCCGAACTCCGGCAACCGGTAGGCCAGCGTCGGCCCCGTGTCATCCAAGCGATGAACCGTGTCCGGGCCCTTGGGCTGAAGCCACCACTGCACGTCGTGTACCTGCGCAAAAGCGCGCAGCGCCTGCAGGTCCGCCGCGCTCAGGGGCTCCAGATGTCGAAGCACCAGGGCCGTGACTTCATCTCCCATGGCCAATTCGATCTGCGGCAAACGCTCGCGCGCCTCCATCGACCCGACCAGCGCACGCAAGGGCATCAGCAGCGCGCTGATCTTCGCCGGCAGGATGGGGCAAACCTGCATGTCGGCGACATAGCGGCTTTTGCGCTCATGAAACCCGACCAGTACCGTCCCCTTCTTAGCAACGTGCCGCACCGAAAATCGCGCGCGTTTCCGGTAGCCCCAGGCTTGCCCCTCAATCGGGCGAAGCACCCGCTCGGGCTGCACTTTGGCCAAGTGCTTGAGGTTGTCTTCCAGAACCCGCTGCTTGACAGCAATCTGGGCACCGGCGTGCAAGTGCTGCATCTTGCAGCCTCCGCAGGCCCCGCTGTGTAGACCGAAATGAGGGCACCCCGGGCGCACCCGTTGGGAGCTTTCTTGGCCCAAGGCCGTCATCGAGGCCTGTTCCCAGTTGTTCTTGCGGCGGTGCACCTGGACTTGCACCGCCTCACCCGGCAGCGCGCCCTCGATAAACACCACTTTGCCATCGGCACGATGCGCCACGCCTTGGGCTTCCAGGTCCAAAGATTCGACCTGCAGCCATTCATCCTGATTAGTCATGGGCGCGATTATCGGCAGGCCGCTAGAACAACGTCTCCGGACGCACCCCGCGCCGCAACAACTTGCGCTTCAACTTGATCGCCGCTTCGGACTGAATTTGGCGAACGCGCTCGCGGGTGAGGTGCAACCGCTGCGAGACGGCATCCAAGGTCTCGGGCTCGCGGTCAAACAGACCGTACCGAGCACACAGCACTTCACGTTCACGCTCGCTCAAGTCGGCCAACGCTTCACGAAGCAAACGCTCCCACTCCGTGTGCAGCCGGGTCTCCAGTGGGTCTATGGCCGCTTCGTCCTCCACCCGGTCGGCCAAGGCGGACTGCTGCTCGCCTCCCGCCTCCGTGACCTGATCCAGTGAAAAATGCCATTCCGCATGCCCCAACAGATCTTGAACCGTGGCAACAGGCCGATGCAACCAGTGCGCGATGTCCTCCGCGGTGACCGGCCCCTGCCATTGCGGCAAGGCCTCCAGCGCCCGGCGCGCCCGTAAGACCTGACTGAGTTCGCGAACCACATGGACCGGCAGCCGCACCATGCGAGCTTGGTGCATCAAAGCGCGTTCAATGGCCTGACGGATCCACCAACTGCCATAGGTCGAAAAGCGAAAGCCTTTTTCAGGATCGAATTTGCCGATCGCGTGGATGAGACCGAGATTGCCTTCTTCGATCAAATCCCCAAGGGGCAGGCCACGTCCCAGGTAGTGCTTGGCAATGGACACAACCAATCGCAGGTTGTGTTGAACCATGGCCTGACGCGCCTCAAAGTCTCCGGCTTGAACGCGCCTGGCCAGCGCCACTTCCTCCTCAGGGGAAAGCAACGCGGTGCGCCGAATCTCGCGAAGGTACAGCTGGAGCGCATTGGGCGCCCCCGGTTCGAGTACCCCTTCGTCTTCCGTGTTCTGCGGTCGTGTGCCTTCCATCGTGCCTCCTGACCGCACCCACGGATTCAGCGCGGCGGCAACAACTCAGCCGGGTCGACTGGAATGCCTTTGCGCCGAATTTCAAAGTGCAGCTTGACCTGATCCGTGTCGCTGCTGCCCATCTCCGCAATTCGCTGACCCTTGCGAACCACTTGGTCCTCTTTCACCAACACCGCTTGGTTGTGCGCATAGGCACTCAAGTACGTGTCGTTGTGCTTGATGATGACCATGTTGCCGTAGCCACGCAAGCCCGATCCGGCGTACATGACCCGGCCATCGGCCGCCGCCAACACCGGATCACCGGCCTTGCCGCCCAATCCAACCCCCTTGTTGCGACTCTTGTCAAAGGCAGCCACGACGGCACCTTGGGCGGGCCACGCCCAGCTCGGTTCTCCGTCCACGGCCGAGGTCGAAGGCGTTGGTTGGCTCGTAGGGCCGCTGGCCGGGCCCGCCGTGACGGAAGCGGTGGTGGATGGCGGCGCCGCCGGCACGGACGCGGAACCCGACGGGCCACGTTTCCCTTCCGGGTTCTTGGGCTCTAAGGGCTTGCCGTCCAGGGGCTTGAGTTCCACCGGCTTGCTGTCGGCGCGCGGCGCGGCGATCGGGCGGGTTGAAGTGCCATCCGCCGCCACCACTGAACCGGGCGGCACCACCTTGAGCACCTGACCCACCTCGATCAGGTTGGGGTTGTCCAACCCATTCCAGCGCGCCAAATCTTTGTAGCTGACGCCATGCTCGAGGGCGATACGGATGAGCATGTCGCCCGGCTTCACCACATAGGTGCCCACCCGCGCCGGCTCGACGCCACCCCGCCCTTCGGTCGGCACCGGCTGTACCGGCGCTGGCGGCGTCAGGCTCACTCGATCTTCAACCGGTGCTCGGTGGGGCTGCGGCGCGGTGCAGGCGGCCGCCAAAACCACCCAAGATGCACACAGGACTCGGGTTCCCACGGAAGAAAACGACAACAGCTTGACGGGCATTCGAGTGCGGATCGGATTGCGCGACCTGGCGCGAATCCAGTCAGTTTTGGACGCCCGATTTTAGGGGGACGAAGGAGACCGCCTCGTAGTCGGCCGTCCGCCACTCTGCCCCGGTTTCATTCGAAGCCTTGCGATCAACCACCATCAGCCGCTGACTTCGTCCGCTGTCATCGCTCACCGGAGCAACCAAGCGACCACCGGGCGCCAATTGGTCCAGCCACGCCTGCGGAATCGCCGATCCCCCGGCCGCCGACAAAATGGCGTCGAATGGCCCGCCGCTCAAGGGCGCGGCCCCATCGGCGAATCGAAGCTCCCATGGACACAGCGGCAATTCACGGCTGAGTTCGTTCAACCGCACCTTCGCCGCCCCGTGCAACGGCTCAATCCGTTCGACCGAAATCAGACGTCCGGACATGAGGGCCAACAGCGCGGCCTGATAACCGCAGCCCGTCCCAATCTCCAAAACCCGCCCCAAATTCGCCCGCTGTGCCGCACCCGGCGCCTGCACCAGCAACTCCAACATGCGCGCGACGACCGAGGGCTTCGAAATCGTTTGTCCGTGACCAATCGGCAGGCTCGTGTCTTCATAGGCCTGGGGCGCAAAGGCCGAATCGACGAATCGGTGTCGCGGAATGGCGGCAAAGGCCGCAAGCACCCGCTCGCCCGCAACACCTGAACGCCGCAGGCGTTCGACCATGCGCAATCGAACGCCGGGGGAATCCAAGCCGATCCCACTGGGCACCGTCAGGCGTTCGCGCTCCTTCACGACTTCATGCAAGAGCCGCTGCGGACGCAGGGGCGGAGCTGGCCGCCGGGTCATGTACGCCCCTGCGGGCACAAGCGGTTCGCCCACAACCCCAACTCTGCATGGTGGGTCAGATCAACCTGCAAGGGGGTGACCGAAATCGCGCCGTGGTGGGTGGCATGGAAATCCGTTCCCTCACCCCCTTCACGGACCGCTCCCGGTGGGCCAATCCAATACATGGCCTCACCCCGCGGATTGACTTGGCAATGCGCGCCAGAATTCGCGTGACGCGCGCCCAGTCGGGTCACCTGAATCGGCAAATTCGCGGCATCGGCCCGGTTGGGAATGTTTACGTTCAGCAGGTACGGGGTTGAGAGCCCCTGAGCCAAAACGGCCTCCACCACACGGCGGGCCGCCTGCCCGGCTGCATCCAAATGCGTCCAGTGACGATCGACCTGCGAAAACGCGATCGCAGGAATCCCGAACAAGTAGCCCTCCATGGCGGCAGCCACGGTACCGGAGTAAATCGTGTCCCCCGCCATGTTCGCGCCGTTGTTGATGCCCGACAGGACCAAGTCGGGCCGCCAATCCCCCAACAGCGTGGTCAGCGCCAGGTGTACGCAGTCCACGGGCGTCCCATTCACATACCGGAATCCATTCACACCCTCGTGCACGCTCAGCGGTCGCTGAAGAGACAACGCATTGGAGGTGCCGCTGGCGTTCTGCTCAGGGGCGATCACTTGAATCTCGCCCAAATCCCTGCAGGCCGCCACCAGCGTGGCGAGACCGGGGGCGAGGTAACCGTCGTCGTTGGCAATCAGAATTCGCATCGTGACACCGATTCTAGGGAGGCACAGGAGCGGCGACCTTGGTTAGCATGCCAACATGCCCCTGCGTGCCCTCATCCTCGACCCCAACCCGCTGACACGGGCCTTTTTGGTGCGGGTGCTCTCCGAAGGCCTGAGTGATCCTCTCTCATGCAGCGAATGGGGTCTGGAGCACGAGGTGCTGACGGCACTGAGGGGCGGAGCCGCTTTCGACTTGGCGCTGATTGACGTGGATGGCCCGGGCGGCGGATTGGCGGTGCTGGACGCCCTGCAAGGCAAACCCACGCTGAAGATCGTTCATACCCTTTATGGGGAAGATGAAGCGCTGTTCACCGCCGTTCAGTGGGGCATCGACGGGTATTTGCTCAAAGAAGATCGATTTGAGACCGCGGTGGAGTCCTTGCAGCGCATCGTGAGGGGGCGCCCTGGGCTGTCCCCTGCACTGGCCCGCCGCTTGCTGCTCGCCGCGCGGACGTCCCCCTCCCCCCGCGCTGCGCGCGAGATGGAGGTGTTGGACTATGTCGCCAAAGGTTTCACGCCCAAAGAGATTGGAAACTTGATGGGTTTGAGTTTGCCGGCATTGGGCGCCTTGATTGGGGCTATTTATCGGCCGGGGCCCCTCCGTACCGCGACCGCCGACTGACGCGTTGTAGCGGGACCGGTGGGTCTCCGTTCATGCGCCAATATCGAGCGCGGAAAGCGCCGAACAACTGATCTCAAGGCTCACGCGCAGAGGCTCCAACTGCGGGGGCGTTTGCTGTTGTCGGAGGTGTTCTTCAACCAAGGCCGCTTGACGGCTGATTTCGTTGAGCCCCAGAGAAGCGCTCGCACCTCGCAGAGTATGGGCCAGTCGCCGGCTCCCCTCCCAATCCTGCGATTCGACCGCCTGAGCCAGGCGATCCGCCGCCCCGGCATAGTCCGCCGCGAAGCGACGAAGCAGGCGGCTCAGCACACCGATCTTGCCCCCCAGCACCGCCAATCCCTGCCGCAAGTCCAGACCCGGAATCACCGCCAAATCTCGCTGCAACCGATCCTCCAGCGATTCGGCGGACTTGCCCGCGGGAACGACCCGGGTCTCGCTCTTGGATTGATCGCCGCGGACGTCTTCGGCAGTGTCCCGCTGGGCGTCAGGTGACGGCGTCATGGGGGGCCGCTCGCGCGTCGGCAGCCACTTCAACAGCGTTTCGTACAGCACTTCTGCTGAAACGGGCTTCCCGATGTGGTCGTTCATGCCCGACTCCAATGCCGCCGCACGGTCTTCGGCAAAGGCATTGGCCGTCATGGCGACGATGGGCGTCCGTACATGCTGATCAATGTTGCGAATGGCCATGGTGGCTTCGAAACCATCCATGATGGGCATGCGCAAGTCCATCAAGATCAAGTCGTAACGGCGCTCGGCTGCCATGTGCACGGCTCGGCGTCCATTGACGGCGACATCGGCCGCCACCCCGGCATTGCGGAGCATCTCCAGCGCGATCTCCTGGTTGATCGGCGTGTCTTCCACGAGCAGCACATAGGCGCGTCGCTGCCGTAGCTGTGCCAACACTTCTGTATTCGCCGTTGGCTCCGGAAGGGCCGTCTCGGCTGATGCCGGCCGCTGTGCTTCCAAAAAGGGCGCTTCAAACCAAAAGGTACTGCCGCCCCCCGGGCGACTTTGCACGCCGACCTGCCCCTCCATGAGGTCGGCCAACCGTCTCACGATGGCCAAGCCCAAGCCCGTTCCCCCAAACTGCCGGGTGGTGCTCGACTCCGCCTGCTCAAACGGATTGAAAAGACGTGCGCACTGCTCAGCCGTCAAACCGATGCCACTGTCGCGCACTTCAAACCGTATGCGCAGCGGTTCATCACCCACGGAGACCGTCCGGGCCCGCAACAGCACCTCACCGCCCTCGGTGAATTTGACCGCATTGGAAAGAAAATTGAGCAGAATTTGTCCCAACCTCAACCCATCGCCGCGCATGTGACGTGGAGCCAGCGCCAACTCGGTACGCACGCGGTTGCGATTGGTCTGGGCCTTGTCCTGCACCATGAAAACAACGCTTTGGACCAGCTCATGCAGATCAAAGTCGGTGACATCCAGGCGCAACTTGCCAGCTTCGATTTTGGAGAGGTCCAAGACATCATTGAGGATGCCCAGCAGGTGATGGGCAGACTGCTCGATCTTTCGCGCTCGGTCCTGCACTTTTTGAAGAATGGGGCTGCAGGCTTCTGGCGCGGGGGCTGCAGTTAGATCGGTTTCAATCAGTTGGGTCAGCCCCAGAATGGCATTCATCGGCGTCCGGATTTCGTGGCTCATATTGGCCAAGAACGCGCTCTTGGACTGACTGGCCACCTCGGCTTGCAGCTTGGCCTCGTGCAATTCGGCGGTTCGCTGCAACACCAACTCCTCGAGGTGATGCCGGTACTGCGCCAACTCTTCGCGCATGGCCCGTTTCTCGCTGATGTCCTCTTGGACCGAAACGTAGTGCGTCACCAGACCGTCCGCCTGCCGCAAGGGGTGAATCGAGGCCAAATCCGTGTAGATGGAACCGTCCTTTCGGCGATTCACCAATTCGCCGCGCCACGTCGCCCCTTTGGTCAATACCCCCCAGAGATTCAAGTACGTCTCAGGCGGCGTCCGGCCGGACGCCAACAACCGAGGCGTCTGGCCCAACGCCTCGGCCGCGGTATAGCCCGAAACCCGTGTGAAGGCTTCATTCACGTACTCAATCGTGCCGTCCAAGTCCGTGATGATGATGCTGGCCGGACTTTGGGCCAAGGCCAGCGAGAGCCGCATCAAGTCCATTTCCGCTTGTTTCTTCGCGGTGATGTCCGCATGGGTGCCCGCCATCAGCAGTGGCTGGCCCTCCGGATCCCGGCTAAACACTTTGCCGCGGTCCAAGACCCACACCCATCGCCCCTCTTTGTGGCGCATGCGGATCTCGCATTCATAACCCGGCGTCTCGCCCCGGAAATGGGCCTCCAACAGCTTGGTGGACCGAACATAGTCTTCGGGGTGGCACAACTCTCTCCACGTGCCAATGCTAAGGGGCTGCAGTTCATGGAGGGCATAGCCCACGATTTGGGCCCACCGTTCGTTGAACATCACCCGCCCCGTTTGCACCTCCCACTCCCAGGTGCCCACGTTGGTGCCCTCCAGGATCCGCTCCAGGCGAATGCGCTCCTGCTGAAGCTCCCGCAAGATCAGCTTGCGGGCGCTGACATCCTGGTGGGTACCCACCACCCGCATGGCTTGCCCGTACTCACCGCGCTCCACCACGGATCCATTACTCAGCACCGAGACCCAGGCGCCCGAGGCATGGCGTGCGCGAACTTCCACAGAGAAATCGTCGGGGCCCTCCCGGGAAAACGACTTGTCTCGAAGCCCATCCATCCGGGCGCGGTCATCGGGATGGATGCGCTCCATCCAATCCTCGATGTTCACGATGGGGGCATCTGCCGGCAAACCCAACATGGTCTTCCACCGCTCATTGACAGACAGCGTTCCCTGGCTCGGCCTCCAATCCCAGAAGCCCAGGTCGCCCCCCCGCAAGGCCAGTCGCAAACAGTTCTCTCCGTCTCGTAGCGCCTCTTCATGCGCCTTGGTTTCGGAGACGTCCCGGGCGATGCCGAAGATTCCCATCAACTGTCCATCTTGATCGCGCAGGGGGCCTTTCAAAACGGAGTAGGTCTTGAGTCCACCACCGGGCATGGGGAGGCGGGTTTCCCAGCGACGCGGCTTCAACTCCCGCACGACAACTTCGTCCTGCGCCCGAAACTCTTCAGAAAACGAACCCGCATGAATCTCCTCATCGGTCCGTCCCAAGATTTGTTCAGGCTCCAAATGAACCAAGGCCGCTCCCGCCGGGTTCATCCACAGGTACCGCCCCCTCAGGTCCTTGGCAAAAATGATGTCTTCTGAGTTGCGAGAAATATCCGCAAGCAAATTCAGCGCCTGCAGTCGCTGCTCGTGCTCACGGCGCCAATTTACAGCCAACGCTCGCTGCTGACGCTGGCGGTGCAAAACGTGCAAGGTGACGATCAGCAACGCCGCCAAAACCCCGACCAGCCCAATTTGGCCCAAGGTGGGAGCCGCTCGCACCATCAGCTCATTGGGTTCAAAACGCGACAGCAGGTACCAGTCGGTGGCGCCCACGCGCTCCACCAAAGTCAGAAATCGCTGACCGGACCCTAGCTCGGTGGGAACCACCTGCCCGACACGCTCTCGCAAGATCGCCCAATCCGCAGCGGCAAGTTCCGTGCCCTGGCCTTCCAAACCGGGAGCGGCCTGACCGGCAGTTTCGGCGGTCGACGCCAAGAGGGCCGCCCCCTGGGGCATCGCCCACACCAGCCGGCACTCACCGGCCTGCCCATCCAAGGGCCACCGTTCAACAGCATTGCGAAGCCAGTGGGCCGGGTCCACGCGCAGAACCACCCACAGCGCATCCGAGCCCTCGGCAATAACCGGTGCGACAAACGCCACCCGCTGTCGACCCTGCGCATCTCGGTAGGGACCGATGAGCTCAGCCGGCTGAGCAACAGCCCCCCCGCGCAGGCGATTCAAAAGGGTCGGCTCCTGGGCAATAGAGCCATCCCCACCCGGTGCCCCAACCCCACGGCCGTCCGACCCCACCATGTCAAAGCCGCTGTATCCGGCCGCCTCCCGAATCTGGGCGAGCCGACGCTCGAGGGACTGCAGGGCTTCGGCGCTGCCCGCTTGGGCCGCCGAATATTCCCGAATCAGCAGGGCGCTGGTGCGGAAATTGTTCATGTCAGCCTGCCGCTCGCCCAGCCAATCCGCCAGTTGCAGCGACTTGAACCGGGTGACCGTCCGCAACTCGGACGCCAAGTCCTCTCGACGATGCGAAACGACATCCCATCCGGCTGCCAGCATCGCAAGCGCGACGAGCATCAACCCAAGGGGCAGCCGCCACCGAACCATCCACCGGAGGCCTAGCGTTCGCAGTCCCAGTCGAGTCGAATCGAGCGTCAAGTTCCCTGGTCTCCCCCCGCGTCGCCGGGCCCCATGCCCAGCAAGATCGCACTGCGAGTGTCGGGCCAAGCGCCCTGTAGCGCCAATCTCGGGGATGCCCCTAGGTCTTCAGAGGGAATAGGGATCAGAAAACAAAAAACCCGTTGAGGACCAACGGGTTTTGATGGGGTGGCTGATGGGACTCGAACCCACGACGACAGGAATCACAATCCTGGACTCTACCAACTGAGCTACAGCCACCGTCGAAAGCCTGACAGTATAGCAATAAATTACTTGCTAGAGCCCTCACTCTTTTGATCGACCAAAATTTTGGCCTTGTACTGGCGCTTGAGTGCCTCCAAGTAAGCGGCCGACTCGGCCGCGCCCAGTGCCTTGCCAAATTCGATGGCGGCTTGGGTCGGTGGCACCACTTGGGCGTCCGGCGCTGAAATTTGGGTCAGCTTGACCAAGGCATATCCACCCGCACCCAGATCAATCCCCAAGACGGCCGGCAGCTTGCTGCCGTCGGCACGAAGGATGCGCTCAAGCATGTCACGCGGCATGCCTGAGGCGGCACCCCGCGAGACCTTGCGCGCCCCCGTCCACCCCGCGCCCGCTCCGGCCTTGTCGGGGTCGGCAGCCAAAGCCTTGAGTTGTTCCTCGCCGGATTTTTTGGCGAGAGCCGCAGCGCGCTCCAGCACGAGCTGTTCTTTCACCGCATCTTTGACGCGCTCAAAATCGGGGGCCGCCGCAGGGAAGTGCTCCACGATGCGCGCAGACACCAGTTGCTGCGGCGCAGTCTCAACGGCCTCGGTGTTGCGCTTGTGCCGCACTGAATCTTCCGCGAACACCGCTTCCAGCAATTTGCTCGAACCCAGCGGACCCGAGGCGCCGCCCTGGGCTTTGCGCATCACCTCCGCCGTGGCCACCTTGAGGCCCAGCTTCTCGGCAATGGGCTGCAGGGAGTCCGCCTGCTCGTACACCGAATTGCTAAATTGCTCAGAGAGTTCTTGATAGCGCTTGCGGGCCAGCTCCGTGCGTTGTTCGGTCTCGATCTCGGCACGCACGTCGTCAAACTTGCGCACGTCTCCCCCGCGAATGGCTTCCAGCTGAATCAGGTGCAGCCCAAAGTCGCTCCGAATGATGGGGCTCAGTTCACCCACCTTCAAGGCAAACGCCGCGTCAGCGAACGGTTTGACCATTGCTTCACGGGCGAAGAAATCCAGATCGCCCCCATTGGCCGCGGACACTTCATCTTGAGAGTGCTTGCGGGCCAATTCAGCAAACTGCTTGGGATCCTTGCGCAGCGTGTCCTGCAGTGCCTCCAGCTGCGCGCGAGCCGCTTTCTCCGCCGCAGCGTCGGCCTTCGGCTCCAGCTTGATCAGTATGTGACGCGCACGCCGCTCTTGTGCCGTGCCGTAACGCTGTTTGTTCTGCTCGTAGAACGCCTTCAAATCATCCTCAGACACCTGGACTTTGCCCCGCAAAGCCTCCAAATCGAGGACCAAATATTCGATCCGGGCCCGTTCGGCCTGCTGCCAACGCTTTTGCGTTTCAGGCAGTTGGTAGTGCTTGCGCACCTCGTCGTCTTGCACGAGAACCTGGTCTCGGAACGCCGACGGCTCCAGGCGCAACACATTGACCTCCCGTTCCTGCAAGACCGCATCAAAGGCCAGTTTGGCGGCTGCGGTCAGCGAAGTGGGCACCATTTGACCGGGGGCCATGGCTTGCTGCTGTGCCAAGTCATAGCGTAGGCGTTCAGCAAAACTTTCTGCCGTCATGCCTTGCGCCGCCAACAGAGCACGATTCGGCTTGCCCTCCGGCGTGCGCAACATGGCCAGGGACGGAGACCGGGAGAACACCGACTGCACGCGAGCATCGGCGATCTCAAGATGCTGATTCACGATGGACGAAGCAATCACCCGCTGCGTCACCAAATTTTCCAGCGCTTGTCGCTTGGCCTCCGGTGTATCCAGCAACTTGGCATCCACTTGCGGATTTTCTCGGCGCACCCGTTCCGCCTGTTCTCGAACGGCCGAATCCCATTCACCTTGGGTGACTGAGCGGCCATCGACTGAGGCCACCTTGGTTGCCACTCCGTCCGCAAAGCTCGAATAGCCCTGAACACCCAGCGCAACAAACGAGGGCAGGATCAGCAACAACAAGATGGCTTGAAGCCAGCGCTGATGGGTACGAACAAACTCAAACATGCAGCGTCCTCAAACGGCTCGCAAACAAACAAAAGGCGAACCAAGGTTCGCCTGAAAGTCGACCGGGGCATTTTAAGGCGCGGCCCCGGGCTTGCTCGCGCTGTCGGTGGTGGGTGCTAACGGGCTCGAACCGCTGACCTACGCCTTGTAAGGGCGCCGCTCTACCAACTGAGCTAAGCACCCGACAGAGACTCTTACTTGATTGCGTCCTTCAAGGCCTTGCCTGGACGGAACTTGGGCAGCTTGGCCGCCTTGATCTTGATGGCATCGCCGGTGCGCGGGTTGCGCCCCGTGCGCGCGGCGCGTTTGGTCACGCCAAAACTGCCAAAACCCAGCAACGATACCGTACCGTTTTTCTTGAGGGTCGTCTTGATGCCACCGATGAGCGCCTCCAGTGCGCGCTGCGCGTCCGCCTTGGACAGCCCGGCTTGCTTGGCGATGTGCTCAATCATTTCCGACTTGTTCATTCCAACGCCCCCTTATGGCGAATTCGAAAGATCCAAAACCGATGGTGCCCTGTGCTCAATGTGGGCATGGGGCGCGGATTCTAGCCAGCTCGCGCGCGAATTTCAGGCAAGGCCTTGCGCAAGTAGTAAACCATGCTCCAAACCGTGAGGATCACCGCCGCCACCAGCAGCACCATGCCCCACAGATGGGTATCGATCACGCCGAACAGGTGACCGTCGTACAGCAAGAACGGAATGGCAACGAGTTGGGCCGTTGTTTTGAGCTTGCCAACCATGTGGACCGCGACGCTACCCGATGCGCCGATTTGCGCCATCCATTCCCGCAACGCCGAGATGGCAATTTCTCGGCCGATGATCACCAGAGCCATCAACGCCCCCCAACTCCCCAGTCGCTGTAAATCAATAAGCACCAGGAGCGAGGCACACACCAAGAACTTATCGGCCACCGGATCCAAAAAAGCCCCAAAAGAGGAGGCCTGGTTCAGCTTGCGGGCAAGGTAGCCGTCCAACCAGTCGGTGATCGCGACGGCCGCAAAAAGGGACGTGGCCACCAGGTTCTGGACCTCCGGGGTCAAGGGCGCATGAAAGACGCCCACGATCACGGGGATGGCCACGATCCGAGCCCAAGTCAGCAGCGTGGGGATGGTGAAAAACATGGGCGAATTGTGCGTCCCCTCACTCCAAGCTTCGAGGCTTGAAACGCCGAGCGTCGTCGAAAAGAAACGACTCGGTGAAAAACCAAGGCGAAGGCAATGCTTTCACGTTGCCAAACGGGGCCGCACGCTCAATGGCTTCTCGCGCCAACTGAATGGTTTCCGGTGCTTGCCGCGGCTCCCGCAAGACTTCGATGCGGCGGATGCTGCCATCAGCATTCAAATCCACCCGAAAAACGGGAACCGCCAAGAGAACGGGCGGTGCTTTGTGGGTGTAGGTCTGCCCTGGATTGGCGGCTATCAAGCGCTGCGCCACTTGTCGCTGCAACTCGGCGCGGGTGCGCACCGCCTCTGGCGCTGGCAAGCGGGGCCCCACCTTTTTGGGCTCCACGGGTCTTGAGATTGCAGGCCGCGCGCTGGACGGCTCCGCCTCTGTCTCCGGCGTGACGACAGGCTTCAGCGATGGCGAGTGGGAGGCGCACCCCGCCAGTACCAGGACGACCCAAGAGAGCCCCAGGGCGCGGCGCCACAAGTCAGCGGAATGCACGATAGATCTCCTGCGCCAACTCTTTGGAAATACCTTTTACCGTACACAACTCTTCGACGCTGGCCCCCTGAACGCCTTTGAGCCCCCCGAAGCGCTGCAGCAAAGCGGCCCGTTTGCGCGGGCCCACGCCGGGCACGTCCTCTAGGCGCGATTGACGCACCCGGGCACTGGCTCGACGTGCCCGCATGCCGGTAATGGCGAAACGATGGGCTTCATCGCGAATTTCCGCCACCAGCATGAGTGCGCCGGAGGTGGGGTCCAGGGTGAGTTTTTCGCGTCCATCGGCAAACACAAGCTCTTCAAGACCGACCTTTCGTCCCAGCCCCTTCTCGACGCCAACGAGGCGAGACAACTCCAAGCCCAAAGTCTCAAAGACCTCCCGCGCCACGCCAACTTGCCCTTTCCCCCCGTCGATCAAAACCACATCCGGCCAACTGGCAGCCGGTTGATCGGCCAGCTTGGCATAGCGCCTTTGCAAGACCTGCCGCATCGCCGCGTAGTCATCCCCCCCGGTGATGCCCTCAATGTTGTATCGGCGATATTGAGAGGGCTGCATGGCGTGCTGCTCGTACACAACGCAGGACGCCACCGTGGCCTCCCCGGCCGTATGGCTGATGTCGAAACATTCCACCCGAAAAGCAGCCAACTCCGCCAGATCCAAACCCAGAACATCGACCAGGGCGCGGGTCCGTGCTTGTTGGCTGCCCTCCTCTGCCAGCAATCGAGCCAGCGCCAAATCCGCCCCTTGCTCACACATGTCCAGCCAAACCCGCCGAGCCCCACGCGGTTGCGCTTGCACATCCACTTGCCGACCAGCCTGCGTCGACAACGCCTCACCCAGGGCCACCCCCACGTCGTGACTCACCAGCACACTGTGAGGGATCGCCCCCCCCAGGTAATGCTGCGCCAAGAATGCCTCCAGCACCTGCTGCTCCGGCGATCGCGTCGCGTCCCCATCGTCTTCGCCATCCAGCCCGGAAGCGGACATCTCCGCATGGACAGGGAAGAACGCTCGATCCCCCAAATGCCGTCCCCCCCGCACCATGGCCAAATTCACGCAGGCTCGGCCGCCCTGAACTCGGACCGCCACCACATCGACATCCCGTCCGGTGTCCACCGCGCTGTTGGCCTCGACCGCTTGCTGTTGCAAGACTTGCGACAGCGCTGCGATGCGGTCTCGAACCTCTGCCGCCTGCTCGTAGGCCCAGTTCCTTGCGTGCTCGGCCATCTGCTCTTGCAGCCCACGCATCACGGCGTCAGTCTCGCCACGCAAAAAATCCGCGGCACGCTGTACGTCCGCTTTGTACGTCGCCTCGTCAATCAAGCCGACGCAGGGTGCGGTGCACCGTTTGATCTGATGCAGCAAGCAAGGACGGGTTCGGTGGCGATATACCGCCTCCTCACAAGTTCTGAGTTGAAAGACTCGCTGCAGCAGCTCCAAAGTTTGGCGCACGGCATGCGCATTCGGATAGGGCCCAAAGTACTGCCCCCGCCGGTCAACGGCCCCCCGGTAATAGCTGATGCGCGCGAACGGCTCACTGGAAAATCGAAGATAGGGGTAGCTTTTGTCATCCCGAAACAAGATGTTGAACCGTGGGTTCAACGCCTTGATCAAGGTGTTTTCCAGGAGCAGAGCCTCGCCTTCGGTGCGCACGACCGTGGTCTCCAACCGAACCACACGCGCCACCATCAGACCAATGCGAGTGCCTCGATGGTCGCGCTGAAAATAGCTACTCACCCGGCGACGCAATAACTTCGCTTTGCCCACGTACAGCACTTGGTCTTGCGCATCGAAGAAGCGATACACGCCAGGGAGTTGCGGCAATGCCGCCACCTCCAGCAGCAACCGTTCTCTGGCGGGCCGCGCCGCAGCTTCCAAGGCGGCTGTACGCTCCGCCTCCTGGGCCTCGCGCTCTGCCCGGCTTACCGCCCAACTCTCCAGCGCGTGCTGACCCACTAGAGAGGCATCTGCGAGGGACTTTTCACCGCTGTTTGTGTCCATGGTGCCCGCATTGTCTGCCTTGCCCCATGTGCGAGGAATGAGGCGCCGACAATGTCGTCATGGCATCCAAGCGCTGGGATATTTTTTGCCGCGTCATCGACAACCACGGCGATGTGGGCGTCTGCTGGCGCCTGTGCCGGGACTTGGTCCGTCGCGGCCAATGGGCCCGCTTGTGGTTGGACGATGCCCGCGCGTTGTCCTGGATGGCGCCTCACTGCCCATCCGGCCTTGAGGTCCATCCCTGGCCAGACTCTGACTGGTTTCCAAGCGGTGGACCCGGCGAAGTGGTCATTGAAGCTTTCGGCTGCGAGCTACCGGAGTGCGTGAAGCGTCAGTTGCCCGGCGCCAGTACGCATTGGTTCAATCTGGAATACCTGAGTGCGGAACCCTACGTCGAACGAAGTCACGGCTTGCCGTCGCCAGTTGGCTTCGGGCCGGCACAAGGCATGACCAAGATCTTTTGGTATCCCGGCTTCACGACCAAGACAGGTGGACTCTTGCGGGAGTTGGATTTGTTGGAGCAACAGCGACGCCATCAAAACGCTGCCTTTTGGCGCCGTCTGGGCGTGCCGCTGACACCCAGTCAACCCCTCATCAGCCTGTTTTGCTATCCCCATGCACCGGTCGATTGGCTGATTGGGCAGTTGCAGATATCCACCGCGGGCGCCCCGGTCACGGTCTTGGTGTGTGGGAATACGGTCGCACCCACCCAGGTGCCCAGCCACGTTACGGTGCGACGTCTGCCATGGTTGAGTCAAGAAGACTACGACGCCTTACTGTGGAGTTGCGACCTCAATGTTGTGCGGGGAGAAGACTCGCTGGTTCGGGCGATTTGGGCCAACAAGCCCTTCCTCTGGCACATCTACCGCCAGGACGATGGGGCCCACGATGCCAAATTGGAAGCCTTCATGCGCTTGTGGCCTGGGGGGGCCGTCACCGAAGCGTGGCGCACGCTTTGGCGAGGCTGGAATGGCCTGATTCCCCTCGACACGCTTGGACCGGTCGCATTGAGCCCTTGGGCAACGCCTTGGCATCGCGTCTTGCGTGAGCAATTGCTCGGACAAAAAGACCTGTGCACCCAACTGATGGAAGCGGTTCAAGGATAGAATATAGGGCTTTGCGCCCGTCACTGGCCTTGCGCGGCTGACCGCGGAACCACTGGGCGCCCACCCGCCGGCATTTGATCCGGCCCAACTGCGCCCAACTCACACCATGAAACTCGCCCAAGAAATCCGCGCCGGCAACGTCATCATGCAAGGCAAGGACCCGATGGTCGTGCTGAAAACCGAATACAGCCGCGGCGGCCGTGGCGCTGCCACGGTGCGCATGAAGATGAAGAACCTGCTGAACGGCTCAGGCGCCGAAGTTGTGTTCAAGGCCGACGACAAGATGGACCAGATCATTCTGGACAAGAAGGACTGCACCTACACCTATTTCGCCGACCCGATGTATGTCTTCATGGACGCCGAATACAACCAGTTCGAGGTGGAAGCCGAGAACATGGGCGACTCGGTGAACTACCTGCAGGACAGCATGGAAGTGGAAGTGGTGTTCTACGACGGCAAGGCCATTTCGGTCGAATTGCCGACCACCATCGTGCGCGAAATTGAAACCGAGCCGGCCGTCAAGGGCGACACCTCGGGCAAAGTTATGAAGCCGGCTCGCGTGGTGGGCACGGGTTTCGAAATTTCGGTGCCGTTGTTCGTCGAGTCAGGCGACAAGATTGAAATCGACACCCGGACGCACGAGTACAAGAAGCGCGTCTAAGCGCCCTGCGCCTCCTCATGAAAGCGCCTCTCACGGGAGGCGCTTTTTTATTGCCAGCGCGAGGCCAAGTACTAATCCCGACAATGAAAAAACCCCGCCGAGGCGGGGTTTTGATCGAAGGCCGAAGGATTACTTCTTGGGCTGTACCGTGCGGGTACCAACCACTTCGATTTCGGTCCGGCGGTTCTTGGCCTTGCCTTCCTTGGTCTTGTTGTCGGCAACCGGGCTCTTCTCGCCCTTGCCTTCGGTATAGATGCGGTTGGCATCAATACCCTTGGTCACCAAGTAAGCCTTCACCGCCTCAGCACGACGCACCGAGAGCTTCTGGTTGTAGGCGTCCGAGCCATCACTGTCCGTGTGACCCACGGCAATGATCACTTCGAGGTTGATCGAGCCCACCTTGGAGGCCAAATCGTCCAGCTTGGTCTTGGCTTCCGGCTTCAGAACCGACTTGTCCACGTCAAAGAAGGCATCGGCCGCGTAGGTCACCTTTTCAATGATGGGCTTGGGCGGGGCCGGCGGCGGCGGCGGTGTGACCGCCTTGGGCGGCTCGACCTTCGGTGCCGGCTTGGGCGGGGGCGGCGGCGGCAGCAATGCGCCGTCGCACGAGGCATTGGCAAAACCCTTCGCGCCCTTCAGGCTGTCGAGATTCTTGGCCGCCGTCGCCGGCGTCCAGAAATTGTTACGCCAGCAGTGCTCACTGGTGCCATTCAGCCAGACCAGCTTGCCATCGCCGTTCATCCAGTTGTCGTTCGTCTGCGCTTGCACGCCGACTTGGGCCATTGCGGCCAAAGCCAGCAGCGAGGCCACACGGGTCAATTTCTTCATTCGTTCTCCTCTCGAGGGTCGCAGTTGCCTGCTCACGGATGGGTCAGCCAATCTATGCGGTTCGCCGCGAAGCCATTTTGCGAGAAAACAGCCCCACGACATTCCAGCAAGCATTGTGGCGGGGCCCTCAAAGCGCCGGCCGGCCTTGTTGCAGAGTAACGACAGCCTTCACCCCATAAAATCGTCGGCTCTTTTGACCTCAATTGCCCCCGATCCGGCGTTGCCGCGGTGGGTGTTGGAAAACGCGCCGAATGACGTCTCAATTCGCCAAAGAAACTCTGCCCGTCAGCCTCGAAGAGGAAATGCGCCGTTCCTACTTGGATTACGCCATGAGCGTGATCGTGGGACGGGCCCTCCCCGACGCCCGTGATGGCCTGAAGCCCGTGCATCGCCGTGTGCTCTTTGCGATGCATGAGCTGAACAACGATTGGAACCGGCCGTACAAGAAATCAGCCCGTATCGTGGGTGATGTGATTGGTAAATACCACCCGCACGGCGACAGCGCGGTGTACGACACCATTGTGCGCATGGCGCAGGATTTCAGCCTGCGCCACATGCTGGTCGACGGGCAAGGGAATTTCGGCTCCGTGGACGGCGATAACGCCGC
Organism: Inhella gelatinilytica; assembly: GCF_016093295.1. Classification (GTDB taxonomy): domain Bacteria; phylum Pseudomonadota; class Gammaproteobacteria; order Burkholderiales; family Burkholderiaceae_C; genus Inhella; species Inhella gelatinilytica. The sequence goes on from NZ_JAEDAL010000005.1 coordinate 42,838, forward strand.
CGCCATGCGTTACACGGAAATTCGACTGTCGAAAATCGCGCATGAAATGCTGGCTGATATCGACAAGGAAACGGTTGATTTCGGCCCGAACTACGACGGCTCTGAAAAAGAGCCGCTGGTTTTGCCGACCCGTTTGCCCAATTTGCTGGTCAATGGATCCGCCGGTATCGCCGTGGGCATGGCCACCAATATTCCGCCGCACAACTTGAACGAAGTGGTGGACGCTTGCTTACACCTCCTGGCGCAGCCCGAGGCCTCCATCGACGAGTTGATGGGTTTTATTCCGGCCCCGGACTTCCCCACCGCCGGCATCATTTACGGCCTTGAAGGGGTCCGCGAGGGCTACCGCACTGGTCGCGGCCGCGTGGTGATGCGCGCCAAAGTGCACTTCGAAGACATCGACCGCGGGCAACGTCAGGCCATCATCGTTGATGAGATCCCGTATCAGGTCAACAAGAAGACCTTGCTTGAGCGGATCGCCGAGTTGGTCCAGGAAAAGAAGCTCGAAGGCATCTCGCACATTCAAGACGAGTCGGACAAATCCGGCATGCGCGTGGTCATTGAACTCAAGCGCGGCGAAGTGCCCGAGGTGGTGCTGAATAACCTGTACAAGCAGACCCAACTACAAGACAGTTTCGGCATGAACATGGTGGCCCTGGTGGATGGCCAGCCCAAACTGTGCAACCTAAAAGACCTGATCTCGGTCTTTTTGGAGCACCGGCGGGAAGTGGTCACCCGCCGCACGGTGTTCGAGTTGCGCAAAGCGCGCGAACGCGGCCACGTGTTGGAAGGCCTTGCGGTTGCGCTGGCCAACATTGACGAGTTCATCCAGATCATCAAGAACTCGCCCACACCGCCCGTCGCCAAGGCCGAGCTGATGACCCGCCGATGGGATTCGGCACTGGTGCGCGAAATGCTGGTGCGCGCCAACGCCGACAACACCGGGGGAGCTCAGGCCTATCGCCCAGACGGCCTGGAAGCCCAATTCGGCCTGCAGAGCGACGGCCTCTATGCGCTGTCGGAGACCCAAGCCGGCGAAATTCTGCAGATGCGCCTGCAGCGTCTGACGGGACTGGAGCAAGACAAGATCGTCGGCGAGTACAAGGATGTGATGGCCCAGATCGCGGACCTGCTGGACATCCTGTCCAAGCCGCAGCGCGTCACCACCATCATTGGCGATGAATTGCGCACCCTGCGCGCCGAGTTTGGCCAAACCAAAGTGGGTGAACGGCGTTCGGTGATTGAACGCAATGCCCAAGAACTGGGTACGGAAGACTTGATCACCCCGACCGACATGGTCGTGACGCTCTCGCACACCGGCTACATCAAGAGCCAAGCGCTGAGCGAGTACCGCGCCCAGCGCCGCGGCGGGCGCGGCAAGCAAGCCACGGCGACGAAGGAAGATGACTGGATCGACCAGCTCTTCATTGCCAACACCCATGACTGGATCTTGTGCTTCAGCGACCGCGGCCGGGTGTATTGGCTCAAGGTGTGGGAAGTTCCGCAAGGTTCGCGCAATTCGCGCGGCAAGCCCATCGTCAACATGTTCCCGCTGCAGCAAGATGAAAAAATTTCGGTGGTGTTGCCACTGTCGGGGGAATTCCGCAGCTTCCCCGAAGACCACTACGTTTTCATGTGCACGGCCCAAGGGACCGTCAAGAAAACTGCCCTCAAGGACTTCAGCAACCCCCGCAAGGCCGGCATCATTGCGGTTGACTTGGACCCGGGAGATTTCCTGATCGGGGCCGCGCTGACCGACGGCCGGCACGATGTCATGTTGTTCAGCGACGGTGGCAAAGCTGTTCGCTTTGACGAAGACGACGTGCGCCCCATGGGCCGTCAGGCACGCGGCGTCCGGGGCATGCAGCTGGAAGATGGTCAGTCGGTCATTGCCATGTTGGTGGCCGAGGACGAATCGCAGTCCGTCTTGACGGCCACCGAGAATGGTTTTGGCAAGCGCACCAGCATCGTGGAATACACGCGCCATGGCCGCGGCACCAAGGGCATGATCGCCATTCAACAAAGCGAGCGCAACGGCAAGGTTGTCGCCGCCACCCTGGTGCGGGCGGAGGACGAAATCATGTTGATCACTGACAAGGGCGTTCTGGTGCGCACCCGTGTCAGTGAGATCCGTGAGTTGGGTCGTGCCACACAGGGCGTGACCCTCATCGCGCTGGACGATGGCAGCAAACTCAGTGGCTTGCAGCGAATCGTCGAAAACGATGCGGGCACCGAACCGGACGACGAATCGATGGGCACAGGGGACGGCGCATGATGACCTCGCGAACCTGTCGTTCGGTTGGGCTGCTGGTTCTGTGCCTGGCACTCAGCGCACAGGCTGCGGCCCAGGCTCCCGCGAGCCCTGGCAAAAAGGAAATGGTTCAGAAAATTCTGACCCTGCAAAAAGCGGCCCATGAGCCTTTTGCTGCCACGCTCGCCCAGGCCACCGTGCAGCAATTGATCCAAAACGCAGGGCAGGTTCTCCATACCCGGGTCCCCGAAGATCGGCGCGAAGCGCTGGGCAAGGCCATGGACGAGGAGTTGCGCGCCTACTTCAAAGACGTGATGCCAGTGCTCCGCAGCAGCGTCACCAAGCACGCGGCCGTGGTGATCGGTGCCCGCTTGGAAGCGGACTTCAGCGAACCGGAACTCAAGCAATTGATCCAATTCTTGGAGTCCCCGGCCGTCAAGCGCTATCAGCAACTGGGCAATGACTTGAATGGTCAAGTAGCGCAAAAAGTGATGCAGGAACAGGGCAAGGCCATCGAAGCCCGAGCCAAGCAATTGGACCAGAAGTTGGTTGACTTGCTGGGTCTGAAGGCCCCAGCACCTGCTGCGAGCCCTGCCAAGCCTTGAAGGCCCGCGTATGAGAAGCCCCCGCCCCTACAACTTTTCGGCGGGCCCGGCCTGCCTGCCACTGTCGGTCCTGGAACAAGCCGCCGCCGAGATGTGCGACTGGCAAGGCACGGGCATGGGCGTGATGGAAATGAGCCATCGCAGTTCGGCCTTTCAATCCATCATCAGCCAAGCTGAATCGGACTTGCGGCAACTGGCCCAGGTGCCCGATGACTTCGCCATCTTGTTCATGCAGGGTGGGGCACTCGCTGAGAACGCCATCGTTCCCCTGAACCTGGCCCATACCGGACAGGTGGACGTCGCGGTCACGGGGTCTTGGTCCGCCAAGAGTGCGGATGAGGCCGCCCGTTATGCGCATGTGCACCGCGTTACAGACACGGTTCAAGACGGCTATCGCAGCATTCCCGCCCCCAGCACGTGGACCCTCCGCGAGGGCGTCGACTACGTCCACCTGTGCTCCAACGAAACCATTGATGGGGTGGAGTTTGCGGAGCTGCCCAATCTTCGCGAGCTGGGTTGTTCAGCGCCGCTGGTGGTCGACTGTTCGTCCAATCAGCTCTCGCGTCCCTTCGACTGGTCGAGGATCGGCCTGGCCTTTGGGGGGGCCCAGAAAAACATCGGCCCTGCAGGGTTGACTTTGGTTTACGCGCGCAAAGCGCTGATGAAGTCGCCCTTGGCGGCGTGTCCAACCGCCTTCAGTTTTGAACGGGTCGCGCGGGATGGATCGATGTTCAACACCCCGCCCACGTATGCCATCTATATAGCTGGACTGGTGTTTAAGTGGGCATTGAGGTTTCAATACGCGGGGTTGCAGGGTTTGGCTGCATTGGATGCCCAAAACCGCGATAAGGCCGCACTGCTGTACGGCGCCCTGGATGGCTCGGCACTCTTCGAGAATCGAGTGGATCCGAGTGTGCGCTCACGCATGAACGTGCCCTTCTTCCTGCGCGAATCAAGCTTGACGGACACTTTCCTGGCACAGGCGAGCCAGGCTGGCTTGATGCAACTGAAGGGCCACAAGAGCAAAGGAGGGTGTCGCGCATCGATTTACAACGCGATGCCACTCTCTGGCGTTCAAGCCCTGGTGGATTTCCTGCAGGACTTTGAACGTCGCCATGGCTGAACCGTTTGATGATGCCCTAGCCGGGCTGAGGACCCAGATCGACGAAGTCGATCAGGCCCTGTTGTCGCTCTTGAACCAGCGTGCGCAGTTGGCGCAGAAAGTGGGGCACATCAAGAAGCAACAAGGTAGCTTGGTGTTTCGTCCCGAGCGTGAAGCCAAAGTGATTGCCGGTTTGAAATCTGGCAACCCCGGACCGCTGCAGAACGACGCCATTTCTCCCATTTGGCGGGAAATCATGAGCGCCTGTCGGGCGCTGGAAACGCCCACGCGGGTCGCCTATTTGGGCCCTGCCGGGACCTTCTCAGAACAGGCCGCGCTGGGATTTTTTGGCTCTTCCCTGGTCAAAGTGCCTTGCGCCAGCATCGACGAGGTGTTTCACGTCACGGCGGCCGGCGCCGCCGACTTCGGTGTGGTCCCGATCGAGAACTCCACCGAGGGTGGCGTGGCCCGCACCCTGGACCTTCTGTTGTCCACCCCCCTCTTCATCGTGGCCGAGACCAGCCTCAATGTGCGGCACAACCTGCTGCGCGTTCGCAACGACTTGCGTGACATCGAAGCCATCGTCGCCCATCCACAAGCGCTGGCGCAATGCCAAGGTTGGCTGGCCCAACACCTCCCGCATGCGGAACGCCGGCCCGTGGCAAGCAATGCGGAGGGCGCACGCCTAGCCGCCCAAGACCCCACATTGGCTGCGATCGCCAGCCTGCGCGCCGGCACCGAATGGGGTCTGCATGTGGTGTCGCCGGCCATTCAAGATGAAGCGCACAACCGCACCCGATTCGCCATCTTGACGCACCCGGAGCAGCACCCCAGCCCCCGCGCCAGCGGCAGAGACTGCACGTCACTGGTGGTGTCGGTGCGAAACCGTCCCGGGGCGTTGCACGATCTGGTTGTCCCGCTCAAGACCCACGGCGTGTCCATGACACGCTTTGAATCCCGTCCCGCGCGAAGCGGAGGCCAGTGGGAGTACTTCTTTTACATTGACTTGCAGGGCCACCCGGACGAACCCTCCGTCTCCGCCGCCCTGCAAGAATTGCGTGACCACTGCGCCTTCTTTAAGGTGTTGGGCACCTTCCCCCTGGATACGCACTGACCCGCATGACAAGACTCAATCGACCGCAATTTCAGCAACTGGGCATCATCGGCTGCGGCCTCATCGGCGGCAGCTTTGCCCTGGCACTGAAGCGTGCGGGGTTGGTCAAGCGGGTGGTGGGCTATAGCAAGAGCCCCAGTACCACCGAGGTTGCCAAGAAATTGGGGGTGATCGACGTGGCGGCCGAATCGGCTCTGCTTGCCGTCTCGGGCTCTGACCTCGTCCTCGTGGCCGTCCCCGTTTCGGCCACGGAGGCCACGCTGCGCGCCATTCGCCACCTGGTTCAGATTCAGCCGCAAACGCTCTTCATGGACGTCGGATCGACCAAGGCTGATGTCGCCATTGCGGCTCAGAAGGTCCTGGGGGACTTGGCCAGCCAGTTCGTCCCGGCACACCCCATCGCAGGGAAAGAGAAAGCCGGTGTGCAAAACGCTGATGCGCTGCTCTTCCAAGGCAAGCAGGTGGTCCTCACCCCCTTGCCGGAAAACTCTGCAGCGGAGGTTCAACGGGCGGCCGGTGTTTGGGCCGCCTTGGGCTGCAAGGTGCTCAAGATGACGCCGGAGAACCATGACGCTGCGTACGCGGCCGTCAGCCATTTCCCGCACCTGCTCTCGTTTGCCTATTTTCAGTCGGTCATGCGCCAACCCTCCGGTCGGGAGTTCATGGAACTGGCCGGCATGAGCTTCCGGGACTTCACCCGCATCGCCGGGAGCGATCCGGCCATTTGGCGTGACATCTTGCTGGCCAATCGCGACGAAGTCTTGCACCAGTCCCAGCGCTTCCGCTCCGTTCTGGACCGCTTGGAGCACTGGCTCAAGGAAGGCGACGCGGGCGCCTTGGAAACCCTGCTTCGCCAAGTGAGTGAGGCTCGAGCCAAGTGGACCCCCGCCTTCACGGATCCCGATGACGGCACACCCTCCTCGCATTTCTGATCTGCCCTTGAAGGCGCTGCGGCGCCCTGCTCCATGCTGAAGATTGCCCACCTTGACCTGCCGCCCTTACAAGGTGCCGCCGGTACCCTGCGCCTGCCGGGCTCCAAGAGCATTTCCAATCGCTTGCTGTTGCTCGCCGCGCTGGCCGAGGGCGAAACGCGAATCGAACACCTGCTGGAGGCCGATGACACCGCGGTGATGCTGGATGCGCTGCGCGCGCTGGGGTGCGCTTGGCACCGCAACGCGGATGGCAGCCTCACGGTGCAAGGCCTGGGCGGTCACCTGCCGGTGTCGCAGGCCGACTGTTTCCTGGGCAACGCCGGAACCGCCATGCGCCCCTTGGCGGCGGCGCTGGCGCTGCTTGCCGCCCGCGATGGCGGTCACTACGTCCTGCGCGGGGTGCCCCGTATGCACGAGCGCCCCATTCGTGACCTCGTGGACGCCTTGCGCGAGCTGGGCTGCCGCATCGAGGACCTGGGGCAGCCCGGATACCCGCCGCTGGCGCTCCGCGGCCCGGCATCGCTCCAATTGAACCAGCCGGTGCGCGTGCGCGGCGATGTCTCCAGCCAGTTTCTGACCGCACTCCTGCTCACCCTGCCCCTGGTGGCGCAGCAGGATGTGGTGATTGAGGTCGAGGGCGAGCTGATCTCCAAGCCCTACATCGAGATCACGCTGGCCCTGCTGGATCGCTTCGGCGTCCGGGTGCAGCGTGAAGCCTGGCGGCGCTTCACCATCCCAGCGGGAAGCCGACTGCGCAGTCCGGGCCGGCTGCAAGTTGAGGGGGACGCCTCCGCGGCGTCCTACTTCATCGCCCTCGGTGCACTGGCCGCCACCGAAGCGCCGCTCGTCATCGAGGGCATTGGGCGCAATGCCCTGCAGGGCGATGTGCGCTTTGCCGATGCCGCCGCAGCCATGGGGGCCCAGATCGAGTGGCGCGATCACGCCCTGGCGGTCCGGCGCGGGCGATGGCCCCTTCGGGGCATTGAGTTGGATTGCGTGGCCATCCCGGACGCGGCCATGACCCTGGCGGTGATGGCTTTGTTTGCCGACAGCCCCACACGCCTGACCGGTATCGCCTCCTGGCGCGTCAAAGAAACGGATCGGATTGCGGCGATGGCGACCGAGTTGCGCAAGCTCGGGGCCACCGTGCAAGAGGGGGCGGACTGGCTCGAAGTCCACCCCCTGCGCGCCGAGGACTGGCGCACCGCCGCGATCCACACCTACGACGACCACCGGATGGCCATGTGTTTTTCACTGGCCGCCCTGCACCCCCTTGCCGGTGCCACCCCTCAAGCGCTCAGGATTCTGGATCCCGGCTGCGTAGCCAAAACCTTCCCGGACTACTTCGAAACCCTGTTCGACCTGGTTCAGGCTCGCAGCGAGGACATCCCCGTGCTGTGCATCGATGGCCCCACGGCCTCGGGCAAGGGAACCCTCACCGAGCGCGTGGCAGAACGCCTCGGCTATCACGTGCTGGAATCCGGCGCGCTCTACCGCGCGACCGCGCTGGCCGCCCGTGCGGCGGGCATTGCCTGGACCGATGAGGCGCGCGTCGCCAGCATGGCACGGAGTTTGGCGTTGCACTTCAGTGGCGGGCGCTGCTACCTGGAGGACGAGGACATCACCGATGCCCTGCGCGCCGAGGAGATTGGACTCGGCGCCTCTGCGGTGGCGGCCCTACCCGCCGTTCGGGCGGCGCTGCATGAGCTTCAGTTGTCTTTCCGGCGCGTCCCCGGCTTGGTGGCCGATGGGCGCGACATGGGGACCGCCATTTTCCCGGCCGCCCCACTCAAGGTCTTCTTGACCGCCAGTGCTGAAAAACGCGCCGAGCGCCGGTATAAGCAATTGATTTCCAAGGGCTTTTCCGCTAATATGGAAGGCTTGCTTCGAGACCTAGAAGCGCGCGACCTGCAGGACAAAACCCGCAGCAGCTCGCCTCTCGTGCCGGCGCAAGACGCTTTTTTGCTCGACAACTCGGACCTCAGCATCGACGCCAGCGTCGAGCAGGTGCTGCAGTGGTGGGCACAAAAGCAAGCCTTCCCGGCCTGAGCGCCCGCTCCGACCGAGACCCCCGTGGCGGTGGTTGCCCAGGCTTGGGCGGCTGCCGCTTTTTTACAGCTCCGGGCTCACGCCCGTGTTTTCGCCCGCAGCCCGGCTGCGGACCCAAGGAAACTTCATGAACCAAACCCAAACCGCCTTCGCAGCAGAATCCTTTGCCGCGATGTTCGAAGAATCGCTCCAACGCGCCAACATGCGCTCGGGCGAGGTCGTGTCCGCCGAAGTGGTGCGCATCGATTACAACTTCGTGGTGGTGAACGCCGGCCTCAAGTCTGAGGCTTATGTGCCCATCGAAGAATTCAAGAACGACCAGGGCGAGATCGAAGTCCAAGTGGGCGACTTCGTCTCGGTGGCCGTGGACGCCGTGGAAAACGGCTACGGCGACACCATCCTGAGCCGTGACAAGGCCAAGCGTTTGGCCTCGTGGCTGAGCCTGGAAACCGCTCTGGAGTCGGGCGACTTCGTGACCGGTACCGTCAGCGGCAAGGTCAAGGGCGGCCTGACCGTCATGGTCAACGGCATCCGCGCCTTCCTGCCGGGTTCGCTGATCGACACCCGTCCGGTCAAGGATCTGAGCCCGTTCGAAGGCAAGACCATGGAGTTCAAGGTCATCAAGCTGGACCGCAAGCGCAACAACGTCGTGTTGTCGCGTCGCGCTGTGGTTGAGGCTTCGATGGGCGAAGAGCGCGCCAAGCTGCTGGAAACGCTGAGCGAAGGTGCCATCGTCCAGGGCGTGGTCAAGAACATCACCGAGTACGGTGCGTTCGTGGACCTGGGGGGCATCGACGGCCTGCTGCACATCACCGACATGGCCTGGCGCCGTGTCCGTCACCCGAGCGAGGTGGTGACGGTGGGTCAAGAGCTGACCGCCAAGGTGCTGAAGTTTGACTCGGAGAAGAACCGCGTCTCGCTGGGCATCAAGCAGCTGGGTGACGATCCCTGGATGGGTGTGGCCCGCCGCTATCCGAACAGCACCCGCTTGTTCGGCAAGGTCACCAACATCGCTGACTACGGCGCGTTCGTGGAAATCGAACCCGGCATCGAAGGCCTGGTGCACGTCTCCGAAATGGACTGGACCAACAAGAACGTCGCCCCCAGCAAGGTGGTGACCCTGGGCCAGGAAGTCGAAGTGATGGTGCTGGAGATCGACGAAGACAAGCGTCGCATCTCGCTGGGCATGAAGCAGTGCCGCGCCAACCCGTGGGAAGAGTTCGCCGAGAACTTCAAGCGCGGCGACAAGGTCAAGGGCCCGATCAAGTCGATCACCGACTTCGGTATCTTTATCGGTCTGGCCGCCGGCATCGACGGCCTGGTGCACCTGAGCGACCTGAGCTGGAACGAAACCGGCGAAGCTGCGGTGCGCAACTTCAAGAAGGGCCAGGAAGTCGAAGCCATCGTGCTGGCCGTCGACGTCGAGCGCGAGCGCATCTCGCTGGGCATCAAGCAAATGGACAGCGATCCGTTCACCAACTACACCTCGGTGAACGATCGTGGCGCTACGGTGAACGGCAAGGTGCAAACCGTTGATGCCCGCGGCGCGGAAGTGCTGTTGGCTGACGACGTGACGGGCTACCTGCCCGCCAGCGAACTGAGCCGCGATCGCGTGGAAGACGCCCGCAACGTGCTGAAGGAAGGCGACGAAGTCACCGCTCTGATCATCAACATCGACCGCAAGTCGCGCTCGATCAAGCTGTCGATCAAGGCCAAGGACGACGCCGACCAACAGGAAGCCATGAAGGCCCTGTCGGCCACCAGCGAACGCGAGAACGCCGGCACCACCAGCCTGGGTGCCCTGCTGCGCGCCAAACTGGACAAGGGCAACAACTAATCAGTTGCCGGGGCGTTCCTCTTGAACGCCCGTTATTCTTGAGGGCTCGCCTGGCGCGAGCCCTTTTTCTTGCTGCCCCGCACCATGACCCGCTCCGACCTCGTCACGCTGCTTGCCGAACGCTTTCCGCAAATCACTCACAAAGACACGGAGTTTGCGGTGAAAGCCATTCTGGACGCCATGAGCGACGCCCTCGCCAAAGGCCACCGCATTGAAATTCGCGGCTTCGGCAGTTTTTCGGTCAGCCGCCGCCCTCCTCGCATGGGACGCAATCCGCGCACTGGCGCGCCGGTCCCGATTCCTGAAAAACTGGTGCCCCATTTCAAGCCTGGAAAAGCCCTGCGAGAAGCCGTCGAGGCCCGCACGAAAAGCTAAACAGCGCCCATGAAATTCCTGCGTCGCCTTTTCTACCTCTTTGTCTTCTTTGCGCTGTTCGCCTTCTCGCTGAACAACAAGAAAGATGTAACGGTCCACTGGTTCTTTGGCTACGAATGGACCACACCGCTGGTGTTCGTTGTGCTGGCCAGTTTCGCCGCGGGCATTGCCTTGGGCGTGATGGCCATGGTGCCGGCCTGGTGGCGACAGCGAGCACAGGCTCGACGCCAGTCTGCCCTGCCGGATGCAGCGCCCAGCAATCTGGCCGCCCCCACTGTCCAGGGGATCCGCGATGGACTTTGATTTCCGCTGGTTGCTGCTGATTCTTCCCGCAGCCTTTGCGCTGGGCTGGCTGGCTTCCCGCTTGGACCTTCGACAAGCCAAACGGGACCCCCGCGATGCCCCGCACGCCTACTTCAAAGGCCTCAATCTGTTGCTGAATGAGCAGCACGACAAGGCCATCGATGCGTTCATCGAGGCTGTCCAACACGATCCCGACACCGTTGATTTGCACTTTGCCCTGGGGGCTTTGTTTCGTCGCCGGGGGGAAACGGAGCGAGCGGTCCGGGTTCACCAGCACTTGATGCAGCGTGGGGACCTGCCCGCCGTCGAGCGCGCCCGTGCACAGCACGCGCTGGCCCAAGATTTCTTCAAGGCAGGTCTGTTCGACCGCGCGGAGGCGGCCTATCGCGCCCTCTCGGGCACCCCCTTTGAAGGAGAGGCTGAATTGGCCCTGTTGTCGCTGTACGAGCGGGGCCGTGATTGGGAGCAAGCTCAGCGCATGGCGCAAGCCTTAGAAACACGAGGCGTCGGCTCTTTTGCCACTCGACAAGCCCACCACTTGTGCGAATTGGCACTCCAAAGTCAAGCTGACGGAGCGCTTCAAGCGGCCGTGGGCCTGCTGCGCCAGGCCCACCAACTGGCTCCGCGCGCTCCGCGCCCACTGCTCTTGTTGGGCCAAGCCTCGCTTCGGTCCGGCCAAGCGAGCGAAGCCCTGGGGCTGTTTGAAACCCTCTTGACCGTGGCTCCCGATGCGTTCAACCTTGCCGCGGGTCACTACGCTGAGGCCGCGAACATCGCCGGGGAAACAGCACGGGCACTTGCCAACCTCGAAACACAGTACACCCTGGCCCCCAGCATGGCCCTGGTGCTCGCACTCAATGCGTTGGCCCCGGATGCCCAAGAGGCGCGACTCAGTGCCCATCTGATGCGCCACCCCGCCGCCTTGGATGGCGCACGTCGTCTGCTGGCGCTCGCTCCCACCGAAGCGGGGAGCTCTCAAGCAGCCCTTCAGAACGCGCTGGACCGTGCGGTCAAACCGCGCACACGCTACCGCTGCGCGGCCTGCGGCTTTGAGTCCGGCCACTATTTTTGGCAATGCCCTGGCTGCCTGAGTTGGGACAGCTTCCCCCCTCACCCCATCGAAGAACTATGAACCCCGCCGATTCAGATCGCTTCATCATTTGCATGAAGTGGGGCACCAAGTATGGGCCAGAGTACGTGAATCGCCTGTACGGCATGGTGGCCCGTCATTTGCGCGGACCTTTCCGGTTCGTCTGCCTGACCGATCGAACCGAGGGCATCCGGTCGGAAGTGGAGTGCCGGCCCATTCCCGAGCTCAAACTGCCGCCAGGTAGCCCGGAGCGCGGCTGGACCAAGCTCACCACGTTCGAGGCTGACTTGCATGGGCTCAAAGGGACTGCGTTGTTCCTGGATCTGGACGTGGTGATCGTTGACGACATCACGCCGTTCTTTGAGGCGCCGGGGGAATTTCTCATCATTCACGATTGGAAACGGCCGTGGCGTATCACTGGTAACAGTTCGGTCTACCGCTGGCAACTCGGAGCCTATCCCGAGCTCCTGGACTATTTCCGAACCCATTTCGAGGAAGTGCGGCGGCGCTTCCGCAATGAGCAGGCTTTTCTTTCGGATTGGCTGAATCAACACGGAAAGTTGCAGTACTGGAACCCACAGTGGTGCGCCAGTTGGAAGTACCACTGCATTCCGCGCTGGCCGTCCAACCTGTGGAGCCCCCCCCGCATTCCCACGGGTGCACGCATCTTGATTTTTCATGGCGTCATGAATCCGCCGGACGCCCTTGCAGGGCGCTCCAACGGCAATTGGCGCAGAGCCAAACCCGCAGCTTGGATCGCGGACCACTGGCACGAATGAACGAACCTTTAATGCCTCATCGCACCCACACCTGGGTCATCAATTTGGATCGATCCGCTGATCGGCTCGCGCGCATCGGCCCTGCACTGGACGCGCTGGGATTGGCTTGGACCCGCCAACGGGCGGTTGATGCCCGCGACCTCAGTCCAGCCCAGGCGGCTCAACTGGAAGAGGCAGCGTATGCGCGCAAACATGGCAAGCGCCCCGCCCTGGGCGAGTTGGGCTGCTACTTGTCGCACATGGAGGTGATGCAAAACTTTCTGGCCTCGCCCCATGAATTTGCCCTCGTCTTGGAGGACGACGCCCAGTTGGGGGCGGAGTTACCAGCAGTCGTGGCGGCTCTGGAGCGACTGAGTGGCCGCTGGGACATGGTCAAACTCTCGGGCGTGCATTCCGGTACCCCGCAGTCGGTCGCGACGCTGACCGACCACACAAAGCTAGCCGTCATGCTCTCGCGTTGCACGGGTTCCAGCGCTTACCTGGTAAACCGCCACGCTGCCCAGGTGTACCTGGACCGCCTGTTGCCCATGGAACTGCCATACGACCATGTTTTCGATCGCGGCTGGGCGCTCAACTTGAAGATTCGACTGGCCTCCCCGCCGCCGTGCGGCCACGACCAGGGCGTTGAAACCACCATCGCGCTCCCCCAAAACCGCAAGTTCCACTGGACGAAGCGGCTGAGCGCCTATGGCTACCGCTTGCGCAATGAGTGGCAGCGGGTGGGCTATGGCTTGCATCAATGGTGGACCGAACGGCGCCGCGCTTCCACCCCATGACCCCCCGAACCGAACGCCCGCCTTTGGGTCAAACTTTTCAGCGATTGGTGCCATTTGCTCGCCCTCATGCGCGAGGATTGGCCGCCGCCATAGCGGCTTACGTCGCAGTCGGTGGGACCGAGGTTCTGATTCCCGAGTTGCTCAAGACCGCCCTGAATGACGGGTTCGCGCAACAAGGGGCATTTTCTTTGTGGGCCGTGCCGGCCGTCTTGATCGGTTTGTTCGCCATTCGGGGGATTTTTGGCTTTCTCGGCCAGTATTTGCTGCACTGGACGATCGGTCGAACGGTCCTGGATCTGAGACAAGCCTTGATGGATGCCTTGCTGCGGGCGCAGGCCACTTATTACGTCAAATTGCCGGGTGGGTCCGCGGTCACGCAAGTCGTGTCAGACCCCCAACAAGCCATTCAGCTGTTGGGGCAAGCCAGCATCACCTTGCTGCGTGATGGTTTGCCGGCGTTGGCCATGTTGGGGTACCTGTTCTTCATGAACTGGAAACTAACCCTGATGACGCTCGTCACGCTACCGGTGATGGCTGTGGTCCTGAAACAGGTCAACCAGCGCGTGCGGCGGGTCGGTAGTGCGGCCTACGATGCCCAGATCACCCTGTCATCCGTGGTGGATGACGCGGCCCGTGCTTGGAAGCTCATTCGAAGTTTCGATGCCGTGCCGTTTGAGCGCGCGCGTTTTGCAGACGCCGCGACCCAAGTGCGACGTCAAACGCTAAAACAAGTGGCGGCCAATGCCCTGTCCCAACCGCTGTCGCAACTGATCGCCGCAGTGGGGCTCTCGGCCATCGTCAGCATGGCGCTGTATCAAGGCCGAGTGGAGGGCAGTACCCCAGGCGATTTCGCGGCGTTTTGCACAGCGCTATTGCTGCTCATGAGCCGGGCACGCCATTTGGCGGAAGTGGCCCAGCCCATTACCAATGGCTTGATCGTCGCGCAGGGCTGCACCGCCCTCCTCGACGTGCCCGCGGAGCGCGACCCAGGGACAGGCACCCTCCCCGAATGCCGGGGCGATCTTCAAATCCAGGATCTGCGCCTGCAGTACGAAGGAAGTGCCGCGCCTGCGCTGGATGGACTGAGTTTGCACATTCCCGCCGGTCATACGGTGGCACTGGTCGGGCCCTCGGGGGCGGGAAAGAGCAGCTTGATCCATGCACTTCAAGGGTTTGCCCCCCCGTCGGGTGGCCGCATCCTGCTGGATGGGTACGACACCCAGTCTTTGACACTGAACGAAGTACGCCGCCGGTTTGCCGTCGTCAGCCAGGACATTGTGCTCTTTGACGACAGCGTGATGTCGAACGTCGCTTATGCACAGAACCCCAACCCGGCCAGAGTCGAAGCCGCTCTTCGCGATGCTGCCCTCTGGGACTTTGTCCAGAGCCTTCCGGAGGGTCTACACACTCGCATCGGAGCCAATGGCAGCACGCTGTCTGGCGGACAGCGTCAGCGATTGGCCATCGCCCGGGCCCTGTACCGGGACGCCCCAATTTGGATCTTCGATGAAGCCACTTCTGCACTGGACACCGAAAGCGAACGCGCTGTGCAGGAAGCCCTGACACGTCATCAGGGGCAAAAGACCGTCATCTTGATTGCCCACCGGCTCTCGACCGTACGCCATGCAGACTGCATCTTTGTGATGCAAGCGGGTCGGGTCGTGGAGTCCGGCACTCACAGCGAACTGCTAGCCCTGGGCGGTTTCTATGCCCATTGGGTCACCCTGGCTGAGACTTGACGCACCGCCTCCGGCTGGCGCGTCCTTTGCAACGAATGTCGCTTCCGGGGGGGTCAAGAGGCGCCGCCAACTCGGTTCCATGGGGGTCGAGGGCCAGCCGAAGAACTTCAGCACGTCCGCCCGCCGATTCAGGGTATCCGTCATGCCCAGCAAGATGAGTTCGGTCGTGTAGCCGGACTCGAACAAAAGGTAACTGGCCAGCACCGAGCCCCGGGCCGTACTGCCCTTGCCCGTCACCCCGACGGTTCCGAGCAGTGCGCGCATGGTGGCGGGCAGCTCATGTTGGTGCTCACCCGCCATCTCGTCCAGGCGTCGACTGGGGGCAATCACCAACACATCCACGGGTCGAAGCGGCGTCTTGTCTCGCACGTCCGGTGGCAGCAGCGCCAGCGTCTTGTTGATCCGCTGCAGGCGCTCAATGTCAACGGCCAATGCATCCAAAAAGATGTTGGACATCGCATGACCTGCGATCTGCGCCATGCTGGGGTAGCCCCCGACCGGCAGTTTCAGATCGGGAGCGGCACCCGCCTCTTGCATGCGCCCGGCCCCAATCACCAACACCCGCTCCGCCCCCAGGTGAATCGCGGGCGAGATGGGGGCGTTTTGCCGCATGGAACCATCGCCGAACCACTCTGGGCTTCCCGCCAACTCCAGGGTCTGGGCGGGAAAGATGAACGGGATGGCCGATGAGGCCAGGAGGTGCTTGTGCGTGATCGGCGCTTCAACGGCAGAACGCTGGGATCGAAACCAAGGCTCAACGCCCTGGCGTGACTGATAAAAAGTGATGTGATGCCCAGTGGAGTAACTGGATCCCGTCACCGCCAAAGCATCCAAGTGGCCACCCGCAAAGATTTTTGGCAGGCGCTCGAACCGAACGGTCCGCTTCAGCAGCTCACCCAGCGGCTCGTTATCAAGGAGGCTACGAGGTTGCGACTTTCGCCACCGCTGAATGGCCCAACCCAGGGTCATCATCGTGACCCAGCGCCCACCCGTTCGCATCACGCCGAAGGCGTCGGCACGGTAAATCTGCTCCACATGCAAGCGCGACCACAAGCGAACCAGCGCATCGACTGCGCCGTCAAAATGATCCGCCTCACAGGCCAGCGCTGCGGCATTGATGGCGCCAGCGGATGTACCCGAAATCACCTGGAACGGGTTGCCGCCGACCCCGGCATCTCGCTTGATCTGCGCGATACCTTGCAGCACCCCAATCTGGTAAGCAGCGCGCGCGCCACCGCCCGTCAGGATCAAGCCGGTGGAAGGAGTGGTTGTTGTCACCCCGCCAGCTTAGCGGTAGAGCAACTGGGCCGGCACACCCATGTGCTGCAACTCCAACAGTGCGGCGTCACTGGGCCAGTGCAACGCCGCCGGGCCGAGTTCCACATCGCCACTCGCACGGCCCAGGCGCAAAGGCCAGCGAACCGACAACCCGCGAGTGAGCGTTCCCTCCTCGCTTTCAACCCGTTGAGCCGGATGGCGCAGCACCCACGACTTGAACGCCGCGACCTGCGCCTCCGTGGGGTGCGGCAAATCGATTTGCAGTGCTTTGGCAAAGCGGCTGCGTGCTCCCGCCAAATCCATGAACTGTTGGGCCTTGGCGCGCAATCCGTTGCTGAAATTGTCAAAACGGACCGTGGCCTGGCACACCAGCAGGTTGTCCTCAACGATCAGATCTTTGTTCTGGTCGTACACCTCGCCCGAGCAGGCCACCTCCAGCAAACCCACCCCGTCATCCAACTTAAAGATGGCCACCCGCCCCCGTGCGCCGTTCACCACACGGAAGTCGCTCACGATTCCCGACACCATCACCGGCTCACGGCTGTCTTCCAGTTCGTTCAGTGCCTTCGGGCAGAGGCGACGGACTTCCGTGGCATGTTCATCGAACAAATGACCCGTCAAATAAAAACCAATGGCAGCCTTTTCAAAGGCCAGTCGCTCGCGAACGCCCCAGGTCCGTGCCTCCAGCAGTTCCGGCTCTGAAGCGGGGGCATCGGCAAAGTCGAAGAGCCCACCCTGCGCTGCGTTGGCCTCCAACTGCTCCGCGTGCTGAAAGGCGAGGCCCACGGACTCCAGAACCCGCTCTCGGTCGGGGTGCACCGTGTCAAACGCCCCCGCTTTAACCAGAGCTTCGACCACTCGCTTATTGACCGTACGTCGATCCATGCGAGCACAGAAATCAAACAGGCTCTTAAACGGTCCGCCTTCGCGCCGGACCCGCTCGATCACCTCAATGGCGCCTGCACCGGTGCCCTTGATGGCGCCCAAACCATAGCTAATGAGCTTTTTACCCAAGGGCACGAACTTGAGCTCACTGCGATTGATACAGGGCGGCTGAAAGTCAATGCCAAAGGCCCGTGCATCCGCGAGCAAGATCTTGAGCTTGTCGGTGTTGTCCGATTCAATGGTCATGTTGGCCGCGAAGAACTCGGCCGTGTAATGCACCTTGATGTAGCCCGTGTGATACGCCAAGAGGGAGTACGCCGCCGCGTGCGACTTGTTGAAGCCGTAACCCGCGAACTTCTCCATCAAGTCAAAAACTTCATCGGCCTTCTCGGTGGCGATGTTCAGTTTGGCCGCCCCAGTACGGAAGATTTCCCGGTGCTGCGCCATCTCCTCGGCTTTTTTCTTGCCCATGGCGCGGCGCAACAGATCGGCCCCACCCAGCGAGTAGCCCCCCATGAGCTGAGCGGCCTGCATCACCTGTTCTTGGTACACAAAGATGCCATAGGTTTCGTTCAGCACCTGCCCCAGTAAGTCATGCGGGTACTCGATCTTCTCCTTGCCATTCTTTCGTGCGCAGAAGGACGGAATGTTCTCCAACGGCCCGGGGCGGAACATGGCGTTCAAGGCGATCAGGTCTTCCAACCGCGTGGGTTTGGCCTCGCGCAGCATCTTTTGCATGCCCGCCGATTCAAACTGGAACACGGCTTCCGTCTTGCCATCGCTGAACAGTTTGTAGGTCTTCGCGTCGTTCAGCGGCAGGTTTTCGTAGGCAAAGCTTTGGTCGTGGCGCGCCGTGATGTAGTGCTTGGCCAACTCCAGAATGGTCAAGGTCGCCAACCCCAGGAAGTCAAACTTCACGAGGCCAATGGCTTCGACATCGTCTTTGTCGTACTGACTTACCGCCGAGTCAGAGCCCGGCTGCTGATAGAGCGGGCAGAAGTCCGTGATCTTTCCGGGAGCGATCAGCACACCCCCGGCGTGCATGCCGATGTTGCGCACCATGCCCTCGACCTGAGTGGCCAGACCGAGCAAGGTCGCCACCTCCTCTTCGGCCGCTTCACGGCGCTCCAATTCCGGCTCCTCCTGCCGGGCATAGATCACCCCTGGATCCGGCTTCTCCGGTACTTTCGCCAAAGTCACGGTCTTGCCCGGGGGGGCTGGGATCAGCTTGGAAATGCCATCCACATGGCCATAACTCATACCCAATACGCGCCCGACATCGCGCAGCGCGGCCTTGGCGGCCATGGTGCCAAAGGTGGCGATCTGGCTGACGGCCTCGCGTCCGTACTTTTGCTTGACGTAGTCAATCACCCGGTCGCGGTTACCCTGGCAAAAGTCAATGTCGAAGTCGGGCATCGACACCCGTTCCGGGTTCAAGAAACGCTCGAAGAGCAGGTTGTAGGCCAGAGGATCCAGGTCCGTGATCGACAGGGCATAGGCCACCAACGAACCGGCACCCGACCCTCGACCCGGCCCAACGGGGCAAGCATTCGCCTTGGCCCAGGTGATGAAGTCCGCCACGATCAAGAAATACCCGGGGAATCCCATCTTGATGATGGTGGTCAGTTCGAACTCCAAACGCTCCACATAGCGCGGGCGCTCCGCCTCCCGTTTGGCGGCCTCCGGGTACAGGTGCTGCAGACGGGTCTCCAGCCCTTCAAAGCTCAGCTGACGGAAGTACTGCTCCATCGGCATCGGCGTGCCATCGTCCAACAGGGGTGTCGGAAAGTCAGGGAGTTGCGGCTTGCCCAGCACCAATTCAATCGAACACCGCTCGGCGATGGCCAGCGCGTTCGCCACCGCGCTGGGTATGTCGGCAAAGCGTTCGCGCATGTCTGCTTGCGACTTGAACGCCTGGTCCGGCACAAACCGCTTCACGCGCTTGGGGTTGTCCAGCGTATCGCCCTCGGCGATGCACACGCGCGCCTCGTGGGCGGTGTATTCCTCCTCGTCCAAGAACTGGACGGGATGCGTGGCCACCACAGGCAAACCCAGCCGCGCCGCCAACTGACAGCTGGAGCGAACGAGGCGCTCGTGGGCCTGCCCCTTGACGCGCTGCAACTCCACATAAAAGCGGCCCGGAAACGCGGCCGCCAGTTCCAGCGCCACCGTGTCCGCACGGGCTTCGTCTCCCGCCACCAGAGGCGCCGCCAGGGGACCGAATCCGAATCCCGACAGGCAGATCAAGCCCTCGTTCAACTCCGCCAGCCACTCCCGTTTGAGACAGGCCTGGTTGCGGATGACATTGCCGACCCACGCCCGACTGAGCAGTTCACACAGGTTTAAATACCCTTGGCGGTTCTGGACCAACAGCAGCACCCGGGGCGGCTGGGCCACCTGGCCCGGAGGCGCACTTTCCGGCTCCAGCCAACAGTCGGCCCCCAAGATCGGTTTGACGCCTTTTTTTCGGGCGGCCCTGTAGAACTTAACAGCCCCAAAGAGGTTGCCGAGGTCAGTGACCGCCAGCGCGGGCTGTTTGTCTTTGGCGGCAGCCTTGACCGCGTCATCAATCCGAAGCGTTCCATCAACCACCGCAAATTCGGTGTGAACGCGCAAGTGAACAAAGTGCATGAGCGCATTCTCCCCGAGGGGGTGATGCAGCCGGCTCCGCGTCGGCCCTGAGGTGCCTTGGGCACGGCCCTCGAAGCCAGAAAAAAGGGCTTGGTCGAAACCAAGCCCTTGAGCAATTCTTGTGGTGGAGAGGAGGAGGATCGAACTCCCGACCTTCGCATTGCGAACGCGACGCTCTCCCAGCTGAGCTACCCCCCCACAGAAGAGGCCGAAACTATAGCACGCCCATGTCAAGTTTCGGACTTCACGGGGCCTTAGCCTTACCGGGAGATCCCAGGTACTCGAATGCCTGGCGCCCGTGCCTAATGCGGGTCTTCACCGTTCAACGTACAAGGCTGGCTTGACGCCTGCCTCTTGGAGATGGCCATGTCCCTTTGGGCCGATGTTGTCGTGGGTTTGATTGCACTCTTGCACGTCTACATCCTCGTGCTTGAAATGTTCTTGTGGGACAAGCCCCAAGGACGCCGCGCGTTTGGATTGACGCAGGAGTTCGCTCAACAGACCAAAGTGCTGGCCGCCAACCAGGGGCTGTACAACGGTTTTTTGGCCGCTGGCTTGCTTTGGGGGCTGTGGCTGGGGGCGAGCGCAGGGCTACTGGTGAAAGTATTCTTTCTGGGCTGCGTGCTGGTCGCCGGCGTTTTTGGTGCCGCCACCGCCAACAAGCGCATTTTGTTCATCCAGGCCATCCCGGCGGCCCTGGGTTTGGCGTTGCTGATGCTGTAAGGCCCATCCGCAAAGGCGGCGTGCTCAGTACTCCGCCCCACCGCCTTGATAGTCGGGAGCCAAGTTCTCGAACTTGGTGTGCATGCGTTGGAAGCCCAGTTCCACGGTGCCCACCGGGCCGTTACGCTGCTTGGCGATGATGATCTCAGCCACGCCGGGTTTCTTGCACTCTTCTTTGGTGTAGTACTCGTCGCGGTAAATGAACATGATGACGTCGGCATCCTGCTCAATGGCACCGGATTCGCGCAGATCACTCATCATCGGGCGCTTATCCGGACGTTGCTCGACCGAACGGTTGAGCTGCGAGAGCGCAATCACCGGGCAGCGCAATTCTTTGGCCAAGGCCTTCATGCCGCGCGAGATCTCGCCCAGAACGGTGGCGCGGTTTTCTTCGCTGCCCCCACTCTCGCCCGTCATCAGCTGCAGGTAGTCGATGATGATGAGGCCGAGCTGACCGCACTCACGCGCCTGGCGCCGCGCCCGCGCGCGCACTTCCGAGGGGGAGAGGCCGGGACTTTCGTCGATGAACATGGGGGCCCGCCCGAGGCGCTCGACCGCCTCCATCATGCGGCCCCATTCGTCGTCTTGCAGCCGACCGGTGCGCAAATGGCTTTGGTCCACGCGGCCGATCGAACCGACCATCCGCAGCGCCAACTGTGAGGCACCCATTTCCATGGAGAACACCAAGACCGGCAGGCCTTCGTTCACGGCCACATGCTCGCCGATGTTCAACGCGAAGGCGGTTTTACCCATCGACGGGCGCGCCGCCAGGACGATCATGTCGCCAGGCTGTAAACCCGCGGTCATGCGGTCCAGATCGAAGAACCCGGTGCGCACCCCCGTCACATCGTTGGCGCCGTTTTCGGCCAACTCGTTGACGCGCTCCATCAACTGGACCATCAGCTTGTCCATGCGATGAAAGCCTTGACCGCCGCGCATGCCCTCTTCGCCAATGCGCAGGATCTTGCTCTCAGCATCGTCCAGGATGCTGGACACGGTTCGGCCCTGCGGCGCCAGGGCTGCCGAGGCAATTTCATCGCTGGCGGTCACCAGCTTGCGCAGCACAGCCCGCTCGCGCACGATTTCTGCGTAACGACGCAGGTTGGCCGCGCTAGGCACGGCCTGGGCCAGGGCGTTCAGGTAGGCCAAGCCCCCGCAGTCCTCGGCCTTGCCCTGCATCCCCAGGTCTTCGTTGACCGTGATCACATCGGCCGGCTTGCCGGCGGTGATCAGGCGCCCGATGGACGCAAAGATGAGCTTGTGCTCCAAGCGGTAAAAGTCGCTCTCGCTCACCAGGTCAGCCGCCCGATCCCAGGCGCTGTTGTCGATCAGCAGACCGCCCAGAACCGATTGTTCGGCCTCGATGGAGTGCGGCGGCACGCGCAGACGAGCGAGGTCGTCTTCACGAACCAAGGTGGGGGCAAAAGACGCGTTGGATGACATCACGGGATGATAGGAGCGCAGGCCCACTCCGGCTGTGGACAAGCCTGGGGGCAAGCCGTGCAAATGCGGTGCACAGCGGGGGAAAACTCAAAACACCAATAACAAAGGCCGGAGCCCTTGCGGGTCCGGCCTCAGCGCATCGGGCGCCAGCAGCTTATTCGGCGGCGGCGACCACGTGCACGTGAATGTCCACGACCACATCAGAGTGCAGGCCCACTTGCAGGGCGAACTCACCGGTGTGCTTCAGCGGACCGTTGGGCAGTCGAACCATGCCCTTGACCACGTCCATGCCTTGCGCCTTGATGGCGTCGGCGATGTCGGCGTTGGTCACCGAACCGAACAGGCGACCGTCCACACCGGCCTTCTGGGCCACAGTGATGGTCTTGCCGTTCAGCTTCTCGCCCAGCGCTTGCGCGCCAGCCAGCTTCTCAGCGGCGATCTTTTCCAGCTCAGCGCGCTTGGCTTCGAATTCCTTGATCGCGGCCTCGGTAGCGCGGCGCGCTTGCTTGGTCGGGATCAGGAAGTTACGGGCGTAGCCGTCCTTGACCTTGACGATGTCGCCCAGGTTGCCCAGGTTGGCCACTTTTTCCAGCAGGATGATTTGCATGTTCAGGTCTCCCTTGCTTAGGCCTTGTGCTGGTCGCTGTACGGCAGCAGGGCCAGGAAGCGAGCACGCTTGATCGCGTTGGTCAGCTGACGCTGATAGATGGCGCGGGTGCCGGTCAGGCGGGCCGGGGTGATCTTGCCGTTTTCGGCGATGAAGTCACGCAGGGTGTCCACGTCTTTGTAGTCGATCTGCTCAACACCGGCGACGGTGAAGCGGCAGAAACGCTTGCGACGGAACAGCAGCGACTGTTGGTTGCGCTTGGGCTTCTTGTCTTTGGAGAAGCGACCCTTGCCACGAGAAACGGTCATGTTGGACCTCTTGGATTCGTACTGTTGATCTCAGGGATTCGTCGGTGTCACTGTTTGGATGCCGGTGATGTGCATCACCACCCCTTTGCCGTTGCGGGCCGGTGCCAGAAACCCAGACCAAAGGTGCTGGGTGTCAGCGGGCACCGTTTGCAACTCGCGCGCCAGTGGCCCGAGGGCCACGGCCCGGACTCTCAGTTCGATTTTCCGGAGCAAGCCCGCTTCAGCGGTTTGCCCCAGGTGTTCGAGCACCAAATCCAGGGCCGGCATTCCAGCCGGCGTGTAGCGCAGCGCAGCTCGCTCAACCCACCGTGCGCTCAAGGTCATTTGATTGACCGAGCAGGGGGCAAGCGACTCTGGGGTGTGCAGTGACGTCCTCCGAAAGCGTTAGGCGGCAGCCGCCTCTTGGTTGGCCTTGCGCGACTCCTCGCGCTCCACCGCCTTCATCATGATCGACGGCGCGGTTTCAGCGACGTCCTTCTTGATGGTCAGGTGGCGCAGCACGGCGTCGTTGTAGCGGAAGCCAGTCTCGAGCTCAGCCAGGATTTCCTTGCTGGTTTCGATGTTCAGGCACACGTAGTGGGCCTTGGCAAGCTTCTGGATCATGTAGGCCAGCTGACGACGGCCCCAGTCCTCAACGCGGTGCACCTTGCCGCCGGCGGCGGTGACGATGCCCTTGTAGCGCTCCAGCATGGCCGGAACCTGCTCGCTCTGATCCGGATGGATCAGCAGCACGATTTCGTAGTGACGCATGAAAACTCCTTGTGGGTTCCGAAATGGAAGCCGGGCGCGGCGTCTGACGCCCCCGGCAAGGGAAAGCCCGCGATTCTAGCGGATTTCTGCGACGCGTGGCTCAGCGACGCTCCGCGAGCCGCACCCAGGTGTCGATCACGGTATCGGGGTTCAACGAGATCGATGTGATGCCCTCAGCCGCCAACCAGTCGGCGAAGTCGGGGTGGTCACTGGGCCCCTGGCCGCAAATGCCGATGTACTTGCCCGTGGCGCGGCAGGCATTGATGGCCCGGCTGATCAGGCTGCGCACGGCCGGATCGCGCTCATCGAAGTCGCCCGCCAACTGCTCCAGGCCGGAATCGCGGTCCAAGCCCAGCGTCAGCTGGGTCAGATCGTTGGAGCCAATGGACATGCCATCAAAGTGCTCCAGGAACTGATCAGCCAGGATGGCATTGCTGGGCACCTCACACATCATGATGACGCGCAGCCCGTTTTCGCCGCGCTTGAGGCCCCGCTCACCCAGCATGGTCACGACGCGCTCGGCCTGCTTCACGGTGCGCACAAAGGGCACCATGATCTCGACGTTGCTCAGTCCCATGTCCTGCCGCACCCGCTTGAGCGCCTCGCACTCCATGGCAAAGGCGTCGGAGAAGTCCCCACTGATGTAACGGCTCGCACCCCGGAAACCCAGCATGGGGTTTTCTTCGTCCGGCTCGTAGCGAGACCCGCCGATCAGCTTGCGGTATTCATTGCTCTTGAAGTCCGAGAGCCGCACGATGACCGGGCGCGGGTAAAACGCGGCCGCGATCGTGGCAATGCCCTCAGCGAGCTTGTCCACATAGAAAGCGCGCGGGCTGGTATGTCCCCGAGCCACCGACTCGACGGCCTTCTTGAGGTCGGCATCGATGGCCGGATAGTCCAAGATCGCCTTGGGATGGACGCCAATGTTGTTGTTGATGATGAATTCCAGGCGCGCCAAGCCCACACCGCCCGAGGGCATCTGAGCAAAGTTGAAGGCCAACTGGGGGTTGCCCACGTTCATCATGATCTTGACCGGGCAGTAGGGCAGCTCTTTCTTCTCGACTTCGGTGACCTCGGCCTCGATCAAGCCCTCGTACACGAACCCGGTGTCGCCCTCGGAGCAGGCCACGGTGACCAACTGACCGTCCTTCAAGGTCTCGGTGGCGTCGTGGCAGCCCACCACCGCCGGAATGCCGAGCTCGCGCGCAATGATGGCCGCGTGGCACGTGCGGCCCCCGCGATTGGTGACGATGGCCGCTGCGCGCTTCATGACCGGCTCCCAGTTGGGGTCGGTCATGTCGGTGACGAGCACATCGCCGGGCTGCACGCGCTCCATTTCGGCCGTGCTGTGGACGATGCGCACGCGGCCCGTGCCCACCTTTTGACCGATGGCACGGCCTTCAGCCAGCACCACGCTGTCCTTGCCGGCCTTGAGCTTGTAGCGGTGTTCCACCTGCGCCTGGCTCTTCACCGTTTCGGGCCGGGCCTGCAGGATGTAGAGCTTGCCGTCCTCGCCGTCCTTGCCCCATTCGATGTCCATCGGGCGGCCGTAGTGCTGCTCGATGATGACGGCGTAACGCGCCAATTCCTCGACATCCGCATCCGTCAGCGAGTAACGGTTGCGCAACTCCACCGCCGTGTCCTCGGTCTTGACCAGCTTGCCCGACTCGACCCGCTCCTGCGGCGTGGCAAAACCCATGCGAATCAGCTTGCTGCCTAAATTGCGGCGAATGATGGGCAGTAGCCCCTTGGCCAAGGACGGCTTGAAGACATAAAACTCGTCCGGGTTCACCGCGCCTTGCACGACGGTCTCCCCGAGCCCATAGCTGCTGGTGATGAAGACCACGTCCTTGAAACCGGACTCGGTATCGATGGTGAACATCACCCCCGAACTGCCCAGGTCCGAGCGCACCATGCGCTGAATGCCAGCCGAAAGGGCCACGTGGCTGTGCACGAAACCCTTGTGGACGCGATAGCTGATGGCGCGATCGTTGTAGAGCGAAGCAAAGACCTCGCGCACCTTGTGCAGCACATCCTCGATGCCATGCACATTCAGAAAAGTTTCCTGCTGCCCCGCAAAGCTGGCGTCAGGCAAGTCCTCGGCCGTCGCCGAGCTGCGGACGGCGAAGCTGGCATCTGGCAAATCCGCAGCCAACGCCGCATACGACGTGCGGATGGCAGCCTCCAAGTCCTTGGGGAACGGCTGGCTCATGACCCAGCCCCGGATCTCCGCTCCCGCCTCGGCCAGAGCCCGCACGTCGTCAGCATTCAGGGCATCCAGTTTGGCGTTGATGCGGGCATCCAGACCGCCCTCGCGGAGGAACTCCCGAAACGCATGGGCGGTGGTGGCGAACCCTCCCGGCACCCGCACCCCGGTTTCAGCCAGTTGCGAAATCATTTCGCCCAGGCTGGCGTTTTTGCCGCCAACCACTTCAACGTCTTCCATCCGTAGATGGTCAAAGGGCACGACCAGGGCGGTCGGCTCAAAGCGTGCAGACATGGAACAACTCCTCGATGGTGAAAACCGGGGGTCGCCGCGCCCAAACACGCACTGCCGGGCTGTTGTTCTGGTTCTGGAAGGCAGGGAGTCACCGGCGGGCAACGATTGGGCTTGATTCTAGGGAGGCTAGGATGGTCTTTTGCCCCAGCCTTCGCCGCCATGACCGACCGTACCGTCTATTTCCTCTCGGATGGCACCGGGATCACCGCCGAAACCTTTGGCAATTCCATCTTGGCCCAATTCACGCTGCGGGCACGGCATGTGCGGCGCCCCTTCGTCGATTCGGAGGAGAAGGCACGCGAGGTGGTGCGTGAAATCAACGCAGTGGCCGAGGCATCGGGGCAGCGCGCCATCGTTTTCGCCACGCTGGTGAACAAAGAGGTGTTGGCCATCGTGCGCGAGCATTGCCAGGCCCTGGTGCTGGACATGTTCGGCATGTTCATCGTGCCGCTGGAAGAGGAATTCCAACTCAAGAGCAACCACCGCGTGGGTCGCTTTGGCGACGCCGCCAAGAGCCAGGAGTACCACGAGCGCATCGAGGCCATCAACTTCTCTTTGGCGCACGACGACGGTCAGTCGGCCCGTAACCTCGCCTCGGCTGACGTGATCCTGGTGGGCGTTTCCCGGTCGGGCAAGACACCCACCTCCCTGTACCTGGCGATGCAGCATGGCATCAAGGCCGCCAACTACCCGCTGATACCGGAGGATTTCGACCGTGGGCGCCTGCCGGATTCGCTCAAGCCCTACAAGGCCAAGTGCTTTGGGCTGACCATCGACCCCGACCGGCTGGCCCACATCCGCAACGAGCGCCGGCCGGGCAGCAAATACGCCGATTTTGCGAACTGCCGCTACGAAGTCGCCGAGGCGGAATCCATGATGAAACGCGAAGGCATCGCCTGGCTGTCCAGCACGCACAAGTCGATCGAAGAGATCGCCACGACCATCTTGCGCGACATCCGGCCCGATCGGCTGGTGTACTGAACGCGCCGACCTAGGTCAAAGTCCGTCGCAGGCTCTCGTACAAACAGATGGCGGCGGCGGCCGCAACGTTGAGCGACTCCTCGCCCCCCGGCTGGGGAATGCGCACCGTGGTGTGACACCGGGCCAGCAGGATGTCCGACACCCCCTGCCCTTCATGGCCCAGCACCCAGGCGCAGGGCCACGGTAGGTCGACTCGATGCAACGCTTCTCGGGCATAGGAGCTGGTCGCCACCAAGGGCACAGTCAACTGCTCGAGTTCGGCCTCGCTCACGCCCTCCACCCAATGCAAGCCGAAATGAGCCCCCATGGCGGCGCGCATCACTTTCGGTGAACCGAGGGCCGCCGAGCCCTTCAGCGCCAGGACCTGTTTCACCCCCAGGGCCGCCGCACTGCGCAGAATGGTGCCGACATTGCCGGCGTCCTGCAGCCGGTCCAGGACCACGGTGGCGCAGTCCGGTAGCACCCCGCGGGCGCTCGGCACCGCCAGCGTGGCACCAATTTGCGTGGCTGAGGGCAAGCCACTGACAGACTCGAACAATTTGGCGGGCACCACGCGCACCCTCGGGGCGCTCAGGGCCAGCTCGCGCCACTCGGGTCGCTGGTGCATCGCCTCTTCGCTGACCAGCACCAGATTGGGCGCTTGGCCACGGGCCAGCGCGGCGCGAATCAGGTGATCGCCATCGAGCCAGAGCTCGCCTTGTTCGCGATAGGCGGTGCTGTCGCGGGCCAACAGGCGCAATCGTTTGAGCGTCGCGTTGCTTGCCGAATCGATGCGTTCCACTTGCGGGCTGGTCATGGCCGCTCTCCCAAAGCCTCGCGCACGGGGCCAAAACTGCGACGGTGCCAGGGGCCAGGCCCATGGCGACGTAGGGCCTCCAGATGCTCGGCCGTGGGGTAGCCCTTGTGGGCGGCAAACCCGTACTCAGGATGCTCCGCATGGACTGCGACACACCAGGCATCTCGGTGCACTTTGGCCAGGATGGAGGCGGCGGAGATTTCCGCCATCAAGGCATCGCCCTTCACCAGGGTGCGCGCGGGGATGTCCAGCGCCGGTGCACGGTTTCCGTCCACCCACACCACCCCCGGCCGCAGACGCAGGCCCCGCACGGCTCGCTGCATGGCCAGCATCGTGGCTTGCAAGATGTTGAGGCGGTCGATTTCTTCCACGCTGGCTTCGGCCACGGAAACGCACAGCGCCTGGGCCCGAATCAATTCGGCCAAGCGCTCCCGTCGCCGCGCCGTGAGCGCCTTGGAATCAGCCAGCCCCGGGATCGGGTGGTCCGGATCCAGAATGACAGCGGCCGCCACCACAGGCCCGGCCAAGGGCCCCCGGCCCGCTTCATCCACCCCCGCGACCAGGGCTTGTGCCGGATCGGGGGCAAACAAATCGAGCGTGTAGGGCGGGCGCTCAGGTCCCGAGGGTTTGCGCGATGGCATCGCTACACAAGGTGGCCGTGTCGGCCTTGAGGGTTTCGTAGAGAGTCCGGCAACGCTCCCGCAGCCGCACCACCGGTTCACCACCCGCGAGCCAGGGTTCCAGGGCGTCGGCCAGGGCGTGTGGCTCGCAAGCGTCCTGGAGCAGCTCCGGAACCAAGAACTCACGCGCCAGGATATTGGGCAGCCCCACCCAGGGCTGCAATTGCTTGCCCTTCATGCGCCAATGGTTGAGCCCACTCACGCGGTAGCCAATCACTTGCGGACACTGCAAGAGCGCGGCTTCCAACGTGGCGGTCCCACTGGCCACCAAGGCCGCATCCGCGGCAGCCAGAACCGCATGCGACTGACCATCGACCCACTGGATGTCCAGGTCCGGTACCTGCTGCTGAGCAATCGCGAGCAAGCGATCCCGCAAGCCCGGCGCCAGGGGCAGCACCACCTTCAAACCGGGATGCCGTCGGGCTGCGAGGCCTGCGGCCTGCAAGAACGCCGGGCCAATGAGGTCGGCTTCACTGTTCCGCGAGCCTGGGAGCACCGCCAGCACCGGGGTCTCGGGCGCCAGACCCAATTGCTGGCGCGCCCGGGCCCTTGGCGGCTCTGGGGGAACCATGCCGGTCAGCGGGTGCCCGACGAAGGTCGCCGGGATCCCCGCCGACTGCAGCAAGGCGGGCTCAAATGGAAAGAGACAGAGCACATGGTCGGCCGCCGCCCGCACAGTGTCGATGCGTTCCGGCCGCCAAGCCCACAGCGAGGGGCACACGTAGTGCACGGTCTTGATGCCGCCGGCGCGCAGGCGACGCTCGAGGCCGAAGTTGAAATCCGGGGCATCGACGCCCACAAACACACTGGGCGGGCGGGCCAGCCAACGCTTGCCCGCCTGGCGCCGGATCGACAGCAGTTCGGGCAGGCGCTTGAGGGCATCCACATACCCAAACACCGAAAGCCGCTCGGACGGCCACCAAGCTTGCGCCCCCAGCACCTGCATGCGCGGGCCCACGATCCCCTCGGTTTGAAGGCCCGGCCAGCGCGGGGCGAGGGCCTCCATCAGGCTGGCGCCGATGAGGTCGCCCGAGGCCTCGCCGGCGACGATGCCCAGGCGTTCAAGGCTCATGGGCGTTCAGCGAACCAAGCCGCGCTTGGAGGCGGCCAAGAAGTCCAACATGACTTGGACCTCCTCGTCGCCACCCTGCCCCCGCAAGCCCTCAATTGCCTGCCCCGCTTGCTCCAGCGTGAGCGACTGGCGGAACAAAGCCTTGTGCATCTGCCGCACGACGGCGATGCGCTCCGGTGTGAAGTCGCGACGCTTGAGCCCGGTGAGGTTGACCGCACGCACCGAAAGCGGATTGCCGTCCACGGTCATGTACGGTGCCACATCCTGGCTCACATGGGCCTGAAAGCCCACCATGGCATGGGCCCCGATGTGCACCCACTGGTGCACACCCGTCAGGCCGCCGATCACGGCCCAGTCCCCAACGTGCACGTGCCCCGCCAAGGTGGCGGCATTGGCCAGCACGCAGTGGTCGCCCAGCACCACATCGTGGGCCAGGTGCACGTAGGCCATGATCCAGTTGTCGGACCCCACCCGCGTCACACCCTGCTCCTTGTGCGTGCCCGTGCTGAAGGTGCAGGACTGGAACACCGTGTTGCGGTCCCCCACGACAAGCGCCGTCACCTCGTCCCCATGGCTCATGTCTTGCGGCATGCAGCCAATCGAGCTGTGGGAGTGGAACCGGTTGTCACGGCCGATGGTGGTTCGTCCCTCAATCACACAGTGCGGACCGATGACCGTCCCCGCACCGATGCGGACCTGCGGACCCACGATGGCATAAGGTCCCACCTCAACGCCGGTGTCCAACTCGGCCGCCGGGTCTACCAGCGCAGTGGCGTGGATCTTGGTGCTCATTTGCTGCCGCCTCAGGGCGCGATGCGGCGCATGGTGCTCATCAGCTGAGCCTCCGCAGCGAGTTCCTCGCCAACATAGGCCTTGCCAGTGAACTTGTAGATGCCCGCCTTGGCGCGGTCCAGGGTCACGTCCAGAATGAGCTGATCCCCCGGCTCGACGGGCCGTTTGAATCGCGCGCCGTCAATGCCGGCGAAATACACCACCGTGGTCTCATCGAGCACCACTTCCGAGCTGCCCACCGCGAGCAGCGTCGCGGCCTGGGCCATGGCTTCCAGGATCATCACGCCCGGAAACACGGGGCGGTGTGGGAAGTGGCCCAGGAACACGGGCTCGTTGATGGACACATTCTTGAGCGCGCGAATGCGTTTGCCCTTTTCAATGTCGAGCACCCGGTCCACCAACAGGATGGGGTAACGATGGGGCAGGCATTTCAGGATTTGATGAATGTCCATGGTCAAACGTCGCTCTTTGGATTGTTTTTTTCAAGTGCCCTGACCCGCTCGCGCAGCTTGTACAGCTGCCGCAAAGACGCCGCATTCTTTTCCCAGGCCGCGTTGTCGTCGAGCGGAAAGATGCCGGTGTAGGTTCCCGGCTTCGTGATCGAACGGGTGACCACCGAACAAGCCGAAATGTGCACGCTGTCCACCAGCGTCAGGTGGCCAATGATCTTCGCGTCCCCGCCAATGGTGCAATGCTTGCCGATTCGGGTACTGCCCGCGACCGCAGCGCAGCCGGCCATGGCGGTGTGTGCCCCGATGTGGACGTTGTGGGCGATGTGGATCAGGTTGTCCAGCTTGACG
Organism: Inhella gelatinilytica; assembly: GCF_016093295.1. Lineage (GTDB taxonomy): Bacteria > Pseudomonadota > Gammaproteobacteria > Burkholderiales > Burkholderiaceae_C > Inhella > Inhella gelatinilytica. The sequence continues at coordinate 74,036 of NZ_JAEDAL010000005.1, forward strand.
CCGTCTTCAATCACCGTGTCGTCCAGCGCGCCGCGGTCAATCGTGCAGTTTGCGCCGATCTCCACGTCGTCGCCTATGCGCACCCGTCCCAGCTGTTCGATCTTGGCCCAGGCTCCCTGCTCGGGCGCGAAACCGAAGCCATCTGCCCCGATCACCGTGCCGGCATGCACGATGCACCGGGCCCCCAGCTCACAGCCCTCGCCGATCCACACCTGACCGGCAATGCGCGCCTGCGCACCAATATGCGCCGCGCGCCCGACCACAGTGTGCGGACCCAATTGCGCCCCGGCCTCTAGGACGGCGTCCGCCTCGATCACAGCAAAGGGTCCGATGCTGACGTTCGCCGCCAACTGGGCTGTGGGGTGCACGCAAGCCGTGGCGTGGATGCCACCGCTGCCCCGCCCCGCACGCACCTTGGCCAGCCACCACTGGCTGAGCCGGGCGTAATACAGGTAGGGGTTGGGGGTGACGATGAGCGCGGCCTGCGTCGCCGCCTCTTCCGCCAAGTCCGGCGGCACGATCAAGGCCCCTGCACGGCTGGCGCGCATGGCCGCCCTGTGCTTGGCCCCGGTCACAAAACCGAGATGGTGGGCCTCGGCAGACTGCAGGCTGGCCAGCCCCAGAAGCGGAAGCGCAGCCGACCCAATCAAGTCCCCGCCCAGCGCGGCAACGATGTCACCGAGCTGAACTTCCACCTCGCCGCGCACGCTTATTTCTGCGCGTTCAAAGCGTCGATGACACGCTTGGTGATGTCAATGCGCGGGCTGTAGTGAATGGCATCCTGCAGGATCAAGTCGTACTTGTCTTGTTCGAAGATCTGCTTGATGACGCGATTGGCACGCTCCACCACCACCTGCAACTCTTCATTGCGGCGCTGTTGAGCATCCTCTTGGAATTCGCGGCGCTTGCGCTCGAGATCGCGGTTGGTCTCAACCAATTCCCGCTGGCGGCGGTTGCGTTCAACCTCGCTGAGCATGGGAGAGTCTTTTTCAAACTTCTCACCCGCAGCCTGCAACTTGGCCGCCATGTCTTTCAGTTCTTTCTCGCGTTTGCCAAATTCAGCCTCCAGCTTCGCCTGCGCCGCGCGGGCCAAGTTGGACTCCTTGATGACACGCTCACTGTTGACGAACCCAATCTTCAACTCTTGCGCCGAGACGCCGGTCAGGGGAAGCACCGCAAAAGCGGCCAAAGTCAGGGCACGCAGGCTCATGGCAATCATCAGAAGGAATTCCCGATCTGGAATTGGAAGCGTTCAATTCTATCGTGGGGCTGGTAGCGAATTGGCTTACCCCAGCTCAGGCGCAGCGGACCCACTGGCGACATCCAGGACAAGCCAATACCCGCCGAGGCCCGGAGGCTGGAGATGCCCACCTTTTCATAATTGCTTTCGGTGTTCCAGACGTTGCCGACATCGACAAACGTGAAAAGGCGGAAGGTTCGATCCTTGCCGGCCCCCGGCACCGGGATGTACAGCTCGGCGTTCAGGTTGACCTTCAAGTTCCCCCCACTGCGGGCCCCTGTGTTGTCCACGGGACCGAGCGATCCGCCCTCAAAGGTACGGACCGATCCCAAACCCCCCGCATAAAAGGTCTTGAACACCGGATACAGCCGCCCCCCCAGCGCCTTACCGGCTCCCACCTCACCGTTCAACATCAAGGTGAACTTGCTGCCAATGGGGAAAAACTTCTGCGCCTGGATATTCAACCGGCCATACCGCGCATCCCCGCCGGGACTGAACTCCAAATTCACCCGCTTCATCGACCCTGAAATGGGCGAAAGCAGGTTGTCCCGGTTGTCATTGGCCCATCCGATGGTCAACGGGATCGACACACTGGAACGACCAAACGCTTGCGCATACTTGAAGATATTGTTGGGCACGCCCTGCGTTTCGGTAATCTTGGTCCGTTCATATCCCGCACCGAAAAACACCGTATCAAATTCGGCGACGGGAACCCCCCAGGTGAGCTTTCCGCCCTCGGACGCAAACTCATAGACTTCGCCGAGGTTGCTCAGCGGCCGCGACGTGCGATAGAAAAGGTCCAAACGACGCGAAACCCCATCCTCGTTCGAATAAGGATCCGTCAGGCCCACCACCACGGCACGACCGATCTTGGACGTATTCAGTTCCAACTCCACCCCACGACCAGACCCCAAGAAGTTGTCCTGCCGGATGGAACCCGTCAACGTCATCTTGGTTTGGCTGGAGTAGCCCATACCAAAGGTCACAGCCCCCGTTGACCGTTCCTTGACCGTCAGGACCACATCCACCTGATCCGGCGCTCCGGGCACCTCCACCGTGTCGACTTCTACCGACTCAAAGAAACCCAGGCGGTCCACACGTTCCTTGGACGCTTTGATGCGTTGGCCGTCGTACCAGGCCCCTTCAAACTGTCGGAACTCGCGCCGAATCACCTCATCGCGCGTTTTGTTGTTTCCCGCCACCGAGATGCGGCGCACATAAGCCCGTCGCTCTGGACTCGACACCAGAGTCACCGTCACTTGCCCGGTGGCACGATCGATATCTTGGCGCGCCTCCACACGGGGGAAGGCATAACCGAAGGCCCCAAAATAGTCGCTGAACGCACGGGTGGTTTGTGTCACCGTTTCGCCATTGAACGGTTCGCCGGGCTTGATGGCAACAAGAGACTTGAAGTTCTCCAACTGGCCGAGGTAATCCCCCTCCAGTTTCACCGCCGCGACGGTGTACGGCTGCCCCTCATTGACCGTAACGGCCACCGAAATGTGCTGCTTGTCGGGCGAAATCGTGACCTGAGTCGATTCGACATTGAACTCCAGGTAGCCCCGATTACGGTAGTAACTACTCAGCAGTTCCAAATCGCCGTTGAGTTTGGTGCGCGAATACCGATCCGTCTTCGTGTACCACGTCAGCCAACCCGACTTCGTTTGGTCAAACAAGCCCATCAGCGTGGACTCGGAGAACACCTTGTTGCCCAGAATGCGAATGTCTGCAATCTTGGCCGGCTCGCCTTCAACCACAGCGAACGTTACGTTGACCCGGTTGCGTTCCAGCGGCGTAATCGTTGTCGTGACCTCAGCCCCGTAATAGCTCTTGGTCAGGTACTGGCGCTTGAGTTCCTGCTCAGCACGGTCCGCCAAGGCGCGGTCAAACGGCCGCCCCTCACCAATGCCCACGTCCTTCAAAGACTTCGTCAACGCATCGCGGTCAAACTCTTTCAGGCCAATAAAGCTGACGTCCGCAATGATGGGACGCTCTTCAATCACCACCACGACCGCGTCACCGTCAATTTGAATGCGTACGTCTTTGTACAGACCGGTGGCGAAGAGCGCGCGCAAAGCGGCGACACCCTTTTCATCGGTGTAGGTGTCACCGATGCGAAAGGGCAAGCTCGCGAACACCGTACCGGGATCGGTCCGCTGCAGACCTTCAATGCGAATGTCCCGCAGCTTGAAGGGTTCAACCGCCCAAACTGAAGTGCTAAAGGCGCCCGCCAGCACCAGAGTCAACAAAGACGAGTGGATGCGCGTGCGCGTACGTTCAAAAGCGGCCATGCCAGGGGGATTCCAAGATCCGAGAAAACCAACCGGCCACAGAGCCGACGGGCGAGAAACACAATGCGCCTGCAAAGGCGCCGCGGATGATACTTGAGCCACTCAATGAGTCAGGGCTGCTTCCGCTGCACGGCGAGCGCGCTGATCCAGGGACAGCAGACCCTCGAGGTCAGCGGTTTCGGCCGAGCTGGGGATGACCGCCTCAAGGCAGCGCCCGACCAGTTCGGCGATGCCCGTGAATGGCAACCGTCGGTCCAGGAATGCCGCGACCGCGACTTCATTGGCGGCGTTCAGTACGGCCGCGCTCCCTTCCGGTCCCCGCAAGGCTTGCCACGCCAAACCCAGCGCTGGGAAACGGCGCATATCCGGTGACTCAAACTGCAACGCTGAAAAGTCCAACAAATTCAGCGCCGAAGCGCCAGATTCGATACGCTCTGGGAACGACAGGGCAAAGGCGATGGGCACGCGCATGTCCGGTGTCCCCATCTGAGCCAGTACAGACTGATCGCGACAAACCACCATGGAGTGCACGATGCTTTGAGGGTGGATCAACACCTTCAATCGATCAGCGGGCATCTGAAACAGCCAATGAGCCTCAATCAACTCGAGCCCCTTGTTCATCATGGTGGCCGAATCGACTGAGATTTTTCGGCCCATGACCCAATTGGGATGGGCGCAGGCTTCCTCGGGGGTCACGGCCCCCAACGATTCGGGGGCGCGCTGACGGAAGGGCCCTCCCGAGGCGGTAAGAACCAGGTGGTCAATCACCTCAGGCCAGCGATGGCGAGCCTCCGGCAGACACTGAAAGATCGCGGAATGCTCAGAGTCCACCGGCAGCAGCGTGGCGCCCCCTTGCGCGACCGCGCGCATAAAGTAAGCCCCCCCAACGACCAGTGCTTCCTTGTTGGCCAACAGGAGCCGCTTGCCCGCACGCGCCGCCGCCAGGCAAGGGCCCAAGCCCGCGGCCCCGACGATGGCCGCCATCACCGCGTCGACTTCGTCATGGGCGGCCAAGGCTTCCAGCGCTGCCGGGCCGACCAGCACTTCAGTGGAGATTCCAGCCGCACGCAACCGCGCCTGCAAAGCATGCGCCGCTTCTGGATCAGCCAAACAGGCCCACCGCGGCCGGTGCTGCAGGCACTGTTCGAACAGGAGATCGGCACGTCCGTGTGCGGTCAGTGACACCGCCTCAAACCGATCGGGGTGCCGAGCGATGACGTCCAGCGTGTTCTTGCCAATGGAACCGGTCGACCCCAGTACGCAGACCCGCAGTCGGCGTGAGCTCATGCCAGCACCATCAACGCCCATGCGGCCGGCAGGACCGGGAGCAAAGCGTCTATGCGATCCAGCACGCCGCCATGACCCGGCAACAGGTGGCTGCTGTCCTTCGCTCCCGCAGCCCGCTTGACCAAGGACTCCACAAGATCCCCCATCACACTGAGGGCCGACAAAGTCACGCAAATCACCATCGTCAGCAACCAACCCCAGCGTGCGACCCATCGACCGTATGCGCTGGCACCGTCAACCCAAGACTGGGTATCGATCACCGCCACCCAAAACCAAGCCAGCGCCAATACGCCGATTAGGCCAGACACCACACCCTCCCAGCTCTTGCCTGGGCTGATCGTCGGCGCCAATTTCCGTTTCCCGAAAAGTCGCCCGCCCGCATAAGCCGCAATGTCGGCCATCCAGACCAAGCACAGCACGGATAGCAAGGCATTCAAACCCAAGCCCTTCAAATGCACCAAGGCCAGGCCCGCGGGTACCAGAAGCAAAGGGCCCACCGCAAGCCGCAGTCCCTGCGGCCATTGCGCCCAGCCTTCAGGGCCCCGAGACAGCAGCCAACTCCCGCCCAAGACCCACATCAACAGAACCAACTGCCAAATGGCAACCGACAAGGGCCACCAGTGCAACGCGGCCAAGAGGCTCAACACCGCCACCCCGAGCGCCACGGATGCGCTGAAGCCCCAGCCGTTCAAGCGCCCCCACTCCCAACCGGCCAGCACCATGGCCGTGACAGCCACAACCGCAAACGGCCAGGTTTGGCTCGACGCCAACGCGGGCAACACCAGGGCCAGCAAGACCACGGCCGTTAGAACACGCTGTTTCAACATTTAGCGACTCTCCTTAAGCCCACCAAAGCGGCGCTCTCGCCCCTGAAAATCGCGGATGGCCGCATCCAGGTCGTCGGCGCCAAAGTCGGGCCACAGCCGATCGGTGAACACCAGCTCCGAGTACGCCGCCTGCCAGAGTAGAAAGTTGCTCAATCGCTGCTCACCGCCGGTCCGGATGAACAGATCCGGATCTGGGGTGGGCGCCAGCGCCATGTAGCGCGCCAAACGGTCTTCAGTCAGGGCCGCGGGTTCAACCCCATCGGCCATGGCCCGACGACAAGCCTGCGCGATGTCCCATCGCCCCCCGTAATTGAAGGCGACCTGAAGCAGCAATTTGTCATTGTGCGCGGTCGCTGCCTCCGCGTCATCCCATGCTTGCCTGAGCTTGGCGGACACGGCGTCTCGATCGCCGATCACCCGCACCTTGACCCCCAAGGCCCCCAATCGCACCAAATAGCGGCTGATGGCAGCCAGCACCAAGCCCATCAACCCGCTGATTTCCTCATCCGATCGCTTCCAGTTCTCAGAGGAAAAGGCAAACACGGTCAGGATCGGAATGTCCCGGTCCAGGCAGCCCTGAATGACCCGCACCACGGCATCCACACCGGCCTTGTGCCCAAAGAAACGCGGCAAAAAACGCTTCTTGGCCCAACGTCCATTGCCATCCATGACGATGGCGACATGGCGGGGCAAACCCGCCAAAGCTTCAGCCGGCATCAGACCGCCAAAATTTCCGTTTCCTTGGCTTGCAGCAGCTTATCGATTTCCGCAACGGTCTTGTCCGTGAGTTTCTGCATTTCGTCCAAGCAGCGGCGCTCTTCGTCTTCGGTGATCGCCTTGTCCTTCAGCAGCTTCTTGGCATGCTCATTGGCATCGCGACGCAAATTGCGCACGGCGACCTTGGCATCTTCACCGGCACCCTTGGTGACCTTGACGAGGTCACGCCGACGCTCCTCCGACAGCGGCGGCATCGGGACGCGAATCAACTCGCCTTGCGCGCTGGGATTCAGACCCAGATCGGACTCGCGAATCGCTTTCTCAACCTTGGCGGCCATGGGCTTCTCCCAGACCTGAACGCTGATCGTGCGCGCGTCCAACAAGCTCACGTTGGCCACTTGGCTGATCGGCACCATGGAGCCGTAGTACTCCACATGGACTTGATCCAAGATGCCAGGATGAGCACGGCCCGTGCGGATCTTCTGCAATTCGTTTTTGAACGCTTCGATGGACTTGGCCATCTTGGCTTCGGCATTCTTTTTGATGTCGGCAATGCTCATGGAAGTCTTCTCACACTCAGAGTCAAACGTGAACCAGGGTACCTTCGTCGTGGCCCATCACCACCGACTTCAAAGCCCCCGGCTTGAAGATGCTGAACACCCGAATCGGCAGCTTTTGATCCCGGCACAGCGCAAAGGCCGTGGCGTCCAGCACCTGCAGATTACGCGTGATCGCCTCATCGAAGGTCAGGCGGTGATAGCGCGTGGCCGTCGGATCTTTCTTGGGATCGGCGGTGTACACGCCATCCACCTTGGTGGCTTTGAGCATCACTTCGGCACCGATTTCGGCGCCGCGCAGCGCGGCCGCCGTATCGGTCGTAAAGAAGGGGTTACCCGTGCCCGCACCAAAAATGACAACCTTACCCTCTTCCAGGTACTGCAAGGCTTTGGGGCGCACGTAGGGCTCCACCACTTGATCGATGCTGATGGCTGACATGACCCGGGCCGTCATGCCTTCTTGGCGCATGGTGTCCGCCAACGCCAGCGCATTCATCACGGTAGCCAACATGCCCATGTAATCGGCCGTGGCCCGATCCATTCCGACGGAGCCACCTGCCACCCCTCGGAAAATATTGCCCCCCCCGATGACGACGGCCACCTCGGTTCCGAGTTGCGTGACCTCCTGAATCTCGCGCACGATGCGAACGATCGTGGAGCGATTGATCCCATAGGCGTCGTCGCCCATGAGGGCCTCACCGGAAAGTTTGAGCAGGATGCGTTTGTGGGCAGGCATAGACAGGCTGGAAGAGGGAATGCACCAGTGTAAAGGGCGCCCTTCAAGGCGCCCTTTACTCCTTCAAAAAGTGGGATCAGACGATCACTGACCCTTGGCAGCAGCCACTTGGGCCGCCACTTCCGCAGCGAAGTCATCCACCTTCTTCTCAATGCCCTCGCCCACAACGAACAGGGTGAAGCCCTTGAGTGCCGTGGCTTTTTCTTTCAGCATGGCTGCGACGGTTTGCTTGCCATCCGCAGCCTTCACGAAGACCTGATCCAACAAGCTGACTTCCTTCAGGTACTTGGCCACCGCCCCATCGACCATCTTGGTCTGGAACTCAGCAGCTTTGCCCGACTCGGCAGCTTTCTCAGTCGCGATCTTGCGCTCTTTCTCAATCAGATCGGCCGGCACTTCAGCGCTGGACAGCGCGACCGGCTTCATCGCCGCGACGTGCATGGCGACGTCCTTGGCCGCCACGTCGTCACCGTCAAAGGCCACGATCACACCAATCCGGGTGCCATGCAGGTAGTGGGCCAACTTTCCAGCGCCGGCGTAGCGCTGGAAACGGCGAATGGTCATGTTTTCGCCAATCTTGCCAATCAGCCCCTTGCGAACGTCTTCCACCGTCGGGCCAAAGCTCTCTTGGCTCAGAGGCAGAGCCGACAGCGCCGCCACGTCGGCAGGGTTGTGTTCCGCCACCAACGAAGCCAGCGCATTGGCGAAAGCCAAAAAGGCATCGTTCTTGCTCACGAAGTCCGTTTCGCAATTGACTTCGATCAGCGCACCGTTGTCACCTTGAACTGCCGCAGCCACGACACCTTCAGCGGTAACACGCGAAGCGGCCTTACCCGCTTTGTTGCCCAGCTTGACACGCAGAATTTCTTCCGCACGGGTCATGTCGCCGTCGGCCTCGGTCAGGGCCTTTTTGCACTCCATCATCGGGGCATCAGTACGGGCGCGCAGTTCAGCGACCATGCTTGCGGTGATAGCAGCCATCACAAACTCCAGAAAACTTGAAGGGATCTAATTGGGACAAAGGGGCCACGAAGGGCCCCTTAATGCACTGAGGGGAAGGGCTTACGCGCCTTCGCTGACCTCAACAAACTCGTCGCCAGAAGCGACGGCTTGCACCAGGTCTTGCGTTGCATTGGCCTTGCCATCCAGCACGGCGTCGGCCATGGCCTTGGCATACAGCGCCACCGCTTTGGCCGAGTCGTCGTTGCCCGGGATGATGTAGTCCACGCCTTCGGGCGAGTGGTTGGTGTCCACCACAGCAATCACGGGGATGCCCAGCTTCTTGGCTTCGGCGATGGCAATCTTGTGATAGCCCACGTCGATCACGAACAAAGCGTCCGGCAGCGCAGCCATATCCTGAATACCGCCGATGTTCTTTTCCAACTTGGCGATCTCACGATCGAACATCAAGGCTTCTTTTTTGATCTTGGACTCACCGCCCGCTTCTTTGGCGGCCTGCATGTCCTTGAGTTTCTTCAGCGAGCCCTTGACCGTCTTGAAGTTGGTCAACATGCCGCCGAGCCAGCGCTGTTCAACATAGGGCATGCCAGCGCGTTGTGCCTCCAGGGCGACGATGTCGCGACCCGAACGCTTGGTGCCAACAAACAGGATGTTGCCGCGCTTGCTGGCCAGTTGGCGCGCAAACTTCAGAGCTTCCTGGAAAGCCGGCAGGCTCTTTTCCAGGTTGATGATGTGAATCTTGTTGCGATGGCCGTAGATATAGGGGGCCATCTTGGGGTTCCAGAAGCGAGTTTGGTGACCGAAGTGGACACCGGCTTCCAGCATTTCACGCATGGTGACGGACATAGTAGTCTCCGAAGGTTGGGTCTTAAGCCGGGCCAGACCATCCAGGGGATGGCACCATTCGGGGCCCGACTCGCGATTGAATGACTTGCCGCCAAAGCGACTTCGCCATTCCGCGTTACCACAGGGTTGAAAAAAGCTCTACGGCAATATCCGCCGCAAAACCCAGAGAGTATAAGGCATTTCCCGATGTCTGCTTCCATCCGCCGACTCACTCCGCTGCACGCCCCCGAAGCCGCTGTAGGCGTCCAAGCCATTCGCGCGCTCGAGTCGCAGCGACTTGGCGCAGAGCGCGGTGCAAGCCCTTCGCCGCTCATGGAACGCGCGGGGTGGGATGCAGCCCGGTTGCTTCGCGCCTTAAACCCCGCCCGCGAACCTGTGCACATTCTTTGCGGGCCGGGCAACAACGGTGGCGATGGATTGGTCTGTGCTCGTCACCTTCGCCAAATGGGCGACGACATCAGCGTGTACCTGCCGGAGAGCGTCAGTCGCACGGCCGATCAGGCCGCTGCGCTCGCGGCAGCCATTCAGGCCGGGGTCACCGTCTTCACCAACCCGTCGCCCCCCAAAACAACAAGGTGGTTGGTCGATGCCCTTTTGGGCATTGGGGCCCAAGGCCCGGTACACGGCGCCTTGGCTGAAACGCTGCACCTTTGGGCCCAGCACCCGGCTCGGCGCCTGGCCCTGGATCTCCCCTCGGGATTGGACGCCGATTCAGGGGCCGATGGTGGTGCGCTCAGGTGCGACCACACACTGACATTCCTGCGCAGCAAACCCGGACTCTGGACAGGCGCCGGGCGAGGCGTTTGCGGCGAGATCTGGCTGAGCACCTTGGGCGAGGGGCTGATTTCCGACGACGCCCCCCTGGCCCCCATCCAGCTGGGAGGGCACCACCTCATCACGGATTGGTTGCAGTGGTCGCCGCGGTCACGGCAACCGCATACCAGCCACAAGGGTCGTCAGGGTGATGTCTTTGTTGCCGGCGGCGAACTGCTCGGCGCCGGACTTCTCGCAGCGCAGGCCGCACTCTGGTCTGGCGCTGGCCGCGTTCGATTGGCCTCGGCGCAGAACAGCTTGGTTCTCCCACACTCACCCGAACTGATTCTTGACGCATTGGACGGACTCGACCGCCACCCCAATCAGACCGTCGTTGTGGGTTGCGGATGGGGCAACCAGTCGTCCCAACCGTTGGAGCACTTGATCGAGCGCGCCGCACGATTGGTGCTGGATGCCGATGGACTTAATGCCGTCGCCCATAACCCCAACTTGGCCCAGACCCTGCGATCGCGCAGCCCTCTGGCACGCGCCAGCATCCTTACCCCCCACCCCTTGGAGGCCGCCCGCCTGCTCGGTTGCGACGTTTCGACCGTGCAGCGGGATCGGCTGGCAGCCGCCCAGGCCATTGCGGAGCAGTTCCGCTGCACCGTGGTGCTCAAAGGATCGGGGTCGGTCATTGCTCACCCCAACCGCCAGCCCTGGATTAACACCACGGGACACAACGCACTGGCGACTGCTGGCACCGGCGACGTACTGGCCGGCTGGCTCGGGGGCCTGTGGGCACAGAGTCCCACAGGCGACCCTCAGCACCTGGCCGCCATCGGGGTCGCCTGGCACGGGGCGGCCGCCGATGCCGTGCCAACTGGAAGCGCACCGCTCACGGCCACCGAACTCATCAAGGCGATGTATGCCCTACACCCCCACTCGATGATCTAAGCCGGTCAGCGGCGACCGTTCTTGGTCTTGCGCCCAGCGGGCTGACTTTCGCGCAGAGCGCTTTGCCGCGCCCGTTTGAACTGCCGCGACTCCGCCTCAACCTCCTTCAAGCGCTGCACCGCAGGTCCACCGGCCTTTCCACCAGTTTTCGACACTCCTTTTCCAAACCCTATCGTTTTGGTGTCGGCGCCCTTTGGGTCAAAAAGTCGGAATTCAATCCGCCGGCCATCCAGGTCCACTCGACTGACCTGAACGTGCAATCGGGCACCCAATCCAAACCGGATCCCGGTTCGTTCACCTCGCAGCTCTTGACGCGCCTCATCAAACCGGAAGTACTCGCCGCCCAATTCCGTGATGTGGACCAACCCTTCCACAAACAAGCTTTCAAGCTGCACAAACAGCCCAAATGGCGCCACCGACGTGACATGCCCAAGGAAATCCTCACCCAGGCGGTCTCGCATGTACCGGCACTTCAGCCAGGCTTCCACATCGCGCGAGGCCTCGTCCGCACGGCGCTCATTGGCACTGCAGTGCAATCCCAACTGTTCCCAGGCTTGCACCGCCTCGGCCTGCGCCTGCTTGCCCCGTCCGTGTCCGGTCAAAGCGTACCGCTTGCCTTGTAGCAAGGCCTTGATAACCCGATGCACCAACAAGTCCGGGTAGCGGCGGATGGGGCTGGTGAAATGCGTGTAGGCCGAGTACGCCAACCCAAAGTGCCCGTTGTTGTAGGGCGTATACATGGCCTGCTGCATCGAACGCAGCAGCAGCATGTGAACTTGCGGCGTGTCTGGTCGATTTTTGGTCGACTCAGCCAAGGCTTGCAGGTCTGCCGGTTTCAAGGGATCCGGCAGGTTCGGGGTGAGCCCCAGAGCCCGCAGCGACGCCATCAAAGTCTGCCGCTTCTCCTCGGTGGGGCCCTCGTGTACACGAAAAAGCGACGGGTGCTCTGCCTGCTGAATGAACTCAGCAGCACACACATTGGCTGCGAGCATGCACTCTTCGATCAGACGGTGCGCCTCATTCCGAACCCGCGGCACGATGCGCTCAATACGACCGTTCTCGTCGCAAATGATCTGGGTCTCGGGCGTGTCAAAGTCAACCGCACCGCGCCGAGCTCGGGCTTGCAGCAGTGCCTGGTACACCCCATGCAGGTTGAGCAAGGCCGGGACCAAATCGCGACGTCGCTGCGCCTCCGGGCCATGGGTATTGCCCAGAATGGCCGCCACTTCGGTATAGGTGAACCGAGCCTGCGAAACCATGACCGCCGGATAGAACTGAAAGGCCTTGACCTGCCCCTCAGACGACACAGTCATGTCGCAAACCATGCACAAGCGCTCAACCTCTGGGTTCAGGGAGCACAAGCCATTCGACAACTTTTCCGGCAGCATGGGTATCACCCGACGCGGAAAGTAGACCGAGGTCGCACGATCGAAGGCGTCATCGTCGAGGGCTTCGCCCGGTTTGACGTAGTGACTGACATCCGCTATTGCGACCAACAATCGCCACCCCGCCTTGCCGTGCGGCTCACAATAAACCGCATCGTCAAAGTCTCGGGCATCCTCGCCGTCAATAGTGACCAGATTCACATCCCGCAGGTCGACGCGCCCTTTGAGATCTGCTGCTCGCAACTTTTCCGGCAACTTTGCAGACTGCGCCAAGGTCTCTGGAGAGAAGACATACGGAACCTCATATTTGCGAACCGCAATCTCAATTTCCAGACCGGGATCATCGATATCCCCCAGCACCTCCGTGATTCGCCCAACCGGTTGCGCATACAGCGTCGGCACCTCGGTAAGCTCCACCGCCACCACTTGCCCCGGTCTCGCCTGCGCTGTATCCGGTTTGGGGATCAAGATGTCTTGCCCCAAGCGCTTGTCCTCCGGCGCAACAAGCCAAACACCCTGCTCGATCAACAAGCGCCCAATTAGCGGCCGCTTGCGACGCTCGACGATCTCCAGAATGCGACCTTCGGGTCGTCCCCGCTTGTCAATGCGCACGACCCGAGCTCGAACCACGTCGCCATGAAGGGCGGCACGCATCTCATTGGCGGGTATGTAAAGGTCGGGGCCTTTGCCGTCCAACAAAACAAAGCCGTGTCCGTCGCGATGCCCCTGCAGGGTCCCTGTGAGCTCCTGCAGCCATCCTGTGCCGGCACCCTCGGGAGCCGGCTGTACTTTCGTTTTTTTGATGATATAGTCCTTGTCTTTCTTGCCGAAGCAGCCAGATTCTCTGGCGCCAACAGCAGATAAGCCCAGGTGGCGGAATTGGTAGACGCACTAGTTTCAGGTACTAGCGGGTAACTCCGTGGAGGTTCGAGTCCTCTCCTGGGCACCAAAACAAAAAAGCCAGCACATTGTGCTGGCTTTTTTATTTGTTTTTCGCGCCCCCGAATCAACTCGCGCCCTCACGAGCAGACAACGGAAAAAAGAAAACGGGCCGCGCGGCCCGTTTTCTAATATTTGGCGGAGAGGGAGGGATTCGAACCCTCGGTACGGTATAAGCGTACGCCGCATTTCGAGTGCGGTACATTCAACCACTCTGCCACCTCTCCTAATTCAGGTGCCCGCGGTGGTGCTTGCGGGAAAGCTCAGCAGTATAGCGCAAATTTACGCGCGCAGCTCGGTCACGCCACCCATGTATGGCACCAGTGCGTCCGGAACACGAATCGAGCCATCCGGCTGCTGGTAGTTCTCCAGCACCGCCACCAGGGTTCGGCCCACCGCAAGGCCAGAACCATTCAAGGTGTGAACCAGTTCGTTCTTGCCCTGAGCATTCTTGAACCGCGTTTGCATGCGACGCGCCTGGAAGGCTTCGCAGTTTGAACAACTGCTGATTTCGCGATACGTGTTCTGCGCGGGCAGCCACACCTCCAAGTCATAGGTCTTGGCCGCGCCAAAACCCATGTCGCCCGTGCAAAGTTGCATGACACGATAAGGCAAACCCAATCGCTGAAGGATGGCCTCCGCATGGCTCACCATTTCCTGCAAAGCCGCCTCACTTTGCTCTGGGTGCACGATCTGAACCATCTCGACTTTGTCGAATTGGTGCTGCCGAATCATGCCGCGGGTGTCCCGCCCCGCCGAACCCGCTTCCGAGCGGAAGCAAGGGCTGTGCGCGGTCAGCTTGATGGGCAAGTCTTCCGCTTTCAACACGGTTTCACGCACGCTGTTGGTGAGAGAGATTTCCGAAGTTGAAATCAGGTACTGCTCGGGATGTTGGTCGTCCCCCCCTCGCAGCACCCAAAACATGTCTTCTTTGAACTTCGGAAGTTGCCCCGTCCCTTCCAACACCTCACGGTTCACGATGTACGGTGTGTAGCACTCGGTGTAGCCATGCTGCTGGGTCTGTACGTCCAGCATGAAGGCAGCGAGCGCCCGGTGCAGTCGAGCCATCGGTCCTCGCAGGAAGGTGAAGCGCGCGCCCGAGAGTTTGGCCCCCGTCTCAAATTCAAGACCCAGCGGCTCCCCCAGGTCCACGTGGTCGCGGGGATCCGTCTCGAAGACCCGCGGCGTACCCCAACGGCGCACTTCAACGTTGCCGCTTTCATCCGGCCCCACGGGCACGTCTTCCTGAGGCAAGTTGGCCACGTGCATCAGGATGTCATTCAGTTCGGCCTGCAGCACGTCCAGTCGCTCCGCGCTGGCCTTCAATGCGTCACCAATCCCCCCCACTTCGGCCATAAGAGCACTGGCATCTTCCCCCTTGCCCTTGGCCATGCCAATGGCCTTGGACAGGCTGTTGCGGCGGGCTTGCAGATCTTCAGTCTGGGTCTGAAGTTGCTTACGCTCCGACTCCAATGCCTGGAAACGGGCAACATCCAAATAGGGCTGCGGATTCTTCCGCGTCTGAAGGCGGGCAACCACGGCATCCAGGTCGCGGCGTAAAAGGCTGATATCAAGCATAGAAACTCTTTTGGGATGGAAACGAGGCTAGAGGCCTCGATCAAAGCAAGGGCGGGGGTACCGAAGCAGAGGGAACGGTCAAGATCGATCAGCTGAAACGGTGGCCATCGATTTGTCCCCCAGCCCCAAGGGCAGAGGGAAACGAACCTGCTCCTGAACACCGGAGAGGGACCGAATGGATACCGCGCCCATCAGGCGCAGCTTCTGAATAACGGCTTGCACAAGAACCTCAGGGGCTGACGCACCAGCAGTTAAACCGATGCGCGGGCGCCCTTCGAGCCATTCGGCTTGCAAGTCCTCCACGGTATCGACCATGTAACCTGGTGTGCCCAAACGCTCGGCCAGTTCTCTGAGCCGGTTGCTGTTGGAACTGGTGGGGCTTCCCACCACGATCACCACGTCAACCTGCGGCGCCAGCACTTTGATGGCGTCCTGTCGGTTTTGCGTGGCATAGCAGATGTCTTGCTGCTTGGGCTCTCGAACTTGGGGAAACCGCCGGCGAATGGCCTCAAGCACCTCAGCCGCATCGTCGACGCTGAGTGTGGTTTGGGTCACAACGGCCAACTTCTCGACGTTGTCAAGGTTCAATCGCGCAACATCATCGGCGCTCTCGACCAGATCAATGCCCGCACTCAGCTGGCCCATGGTGCCCTCAACCTCAGGGTGGCCCGCATGCCCGACCATGATGAAGCGATACCCTTCGCGCGCCAGCTTGGCCACCTCAACATGAACTTTCGTGACCAGCGGACAGGTGGCGTCAAAGATCTGGAAACCCCGTGCTTGCGCCTGGAGCCGCACCGCTTGACTGACCCCGTGCGCCGAGAACACCAGCGTTGCCCCCACCGGCACTTCATCCAACTCTTCAATGAAGATGGCGCCCTTGCGCTTCAGATCGGCCACCACATAGGTGTTGTGCACAATTTCGTGCCGCACGTAAATCGGTGCCCCAAAACGCTGCAAGGCTCGCTCAACGATCTCGATGGCGCGATCCACACCGGCACAAAAACCGCGAGGTTCAGCCAAAACCACTTCGGCATTCATCACAGGATTCCGATCACCCGCACTTCAAAAACCAGGGGCTGGCCCGCCAATGGGTGGTTGAAGTCAAAGTCAAAATAATCTTCGCCTTCGGCGATCAACAGCCCCGTCAATTCCTGCGCCCCTTCCGGCGCGGGAAATTGGATAGCATCCCCCACCTGGTACACGTGGTCGGGGTCCCCGTACTGAGCCATCAGCTTGCGGCTCAGCCGTTGAACCAGCTCCGGGTTGCGCGGACCAAAAACCGCCTCGCCATCGACCTCGAATCGTGCACTCTGGCCTTCGGTTAAACCGATCAAACAAGCCTCCAGTCCGGGGGCAAATTCCCCTGAACCCAGGGTTAGCGTCGCAGGCGGATGGTCGAAGGTATCCACCCAAGCCCGCCCCTCGCGGCTGCTGAGTCGGTAGTGCAAGGTCAAAAACGCGCCGGGCGCGGCCGTGGCAACAGACATGGCGAAGCCGGTACACCGGCGGATCAGACAAATGGGGGATTTTAGAGAGCGGGTGAGTGGTTTTTAGAATTCCATCATGCTGCTAGACACACTGCCCCAAAGCTGCCGTCCGCGGGAAAAACTGCTGAACCACGGCGCACAAGCGTTGAGCGAGGTGGAGTTGTTGGCATTGCTGTTGCGAACAGGCACGGTGGGACGATCTGTGCTTCAGATGGCAGAAGAATTGCTCCAGCAATTTGGGGGCTTGGGAGGGCTGCTCAAGGCCCCCAGGGCCGAATTGGCCCGCGTCAAGGGGCTGGGCCCCGCCAAGCAGGCGGAATTGCAGGCCGTACTGGAGATTGCCCGCCGTGTTTTGACCACCCCGCTGACCGAGCGGCCCATTCTTCGAGAGGCTCAAGCCGTAGAAGACCTGCTTCGATTGCAAATGGGGGGGCTCGGCCATGAAATTTTTGCCGTGCTGTTCTTGGACAGCCAATTGCGCCTGATTCAGTTCGAAGAGGTGTTTCGTGGCACCCTCACCCAAACGGCGGTCTATCCCCGAGAAATCGTCCAACGTGCCTTGCATCATCGGGCTGCGGCGGTCGTTCTGGCCCACAACCACCCCAGCGGGGTGACCGAGCCCTCGTCGGCCGATATTCAACTCACCCAACGACTGTCCGCGGCCCTTGCGCTAATTGATGTCCGCGTTTTGGATCACTTTGTTGTGGGGCAATCCGCCTGCGCGTCCATGGCTCAGCGGGGGTTGATGTGAGGGTGCGCGGCTTGGGCCTGGCCGGGCTGGCGGAAATTCAACCGATATTGAAGCGCCGACGCGATGAGGTGGAACGCGCCGCTCGAGAGCGTGCCGAACAATTGGCCGCGCTCGATCGAGAACGCCGCCGCTTCGAACTGAGCGTTGGCCCTGTTACCCGGATGAAGGACCAGAGGCTCGCGGTCCTGCGGCGAGAAGCGCCCCGCCCTGAACCCAAGCAGAGCGCGGCGGATGAGGCCGACGTGTTAAGGCAAGCCCTCTCCGACGGCTTCGACGTCGAAAGTCTGCTGGAAACCGATGAGGAACTGTCGTACCGCCGACCGGGTGTATCCACCAATGTGTTGCACCGATTGAGGCGCGGGCACTGGAGTTTGCAGGCGCAATTGGACCTCCACGGCCTGCGCCAAGACGAAGCCCGCGAGGCCATTGGGCACTTTTTCCATCTGTGTCAGGCACAGGAGCGACGCTGCGTTCGCATCATTCATGGCAAGGGCCACGGCTCACCTGGCCGCGAGGGCATTTTGCGTGTCAAGGTGCGACGGTGGTTGGTCCAGCATGACGCTGTCTTGGCATTCGTCCAGGCTCGAGCCGACGAAGGGGGCGCTGGCGCCCTTGTGGTGCTGCTCGCCTGATTCCCCCGGGGGGGGTCAGGAGACTCCCCGGGGGCGGATGGACACCGTCAGCTCAGCCGATCAATCGGTTGGCCAGCGCCTTCAGCCCTTGGGCCGCGTCACTACCGGGGCTCAATTCGAGCAACAGTTGACGACGCAAAACCGCCTGGCGCACGGCGACGTCATTGCGGACCTCCCCCATCAACTCCAAGCGGAAACTGTGCCCGGTTGGTTCAACAAACCGGGCCAGGACCGTTTGTAATTGGGTACAGATCGTGCGACCTTCGCCTTGTCGATTGGCTTGGTTCACCACCAGTCCGACATTGCGTCGGGCCTGTTGAGTTGCCAAGACTTTGATGGTGGCATAGGCGTCCGTAAGCGACGTGGGCTCTGGCGTGGCCACGACCAACACCTCCGTCGCCAACGACACGGCGTACAACACCACATCCGAGATGCCCGCCCCGGTGTCGATCAATACCCAGTCATAGCGCGGTCTGACCTGGTCCACGATGCGCAGCATCTTGTCGCGAACCTCCGGCGTGAGGCGCGAATATTCCACCATCCCTGAGCCCGCCAACAACACCGAGAACCCCCCGGGCGCTGGCGCGATGGCCTGGTCCAGGCTGCATTTGTCCGTGAAGACGTCGTGCAAAGTTAGCTTGGGGTGCAAATTCAGGACAACGTCCAAGTTAGCCAAGCCCAAATCAGCATCCAACACCAGGACGCGTTGTCCCCGGGAGGCCAGTGCGCAGGCGAGATTGGCCGTCACAAAGGTTTTCCCGACGCCCCCTTTTCCGCTGGTAATCGCGATGGTTTTGGCGCCGCTGCTCATGGCGTGTCCTCGGGTACAACGGCAAACAACATGCTTTTCTCGTCAGCGCTCACCACGGACTCCACTTGGGGCTCCAGGCAGGCCCGGTTACGTCCCTCCGCCTTGGCGCGATACAACTGGCGATCCGCACGCTCCATCCAGAGCAAAGGTGAAGATCGCACCCACTGGGGTGCAAATGCACCGCCCACACTCACCGTCACCCGCAAGGACAAGGCTGGGGACACCGGTATGACGGCCGCCTCAACGTTGACCCGGATTCGTTCGGCCACTGTTGGACCAAAGCTGGCCGAGCAGTTGGGCAGGACCACCGCGAACTCCTCGCCCCCCACCCGGGCCACGGTATCCATGGGCCGCACAGCAGCCGCCACGGCGTCCGCCACAGCGCGAATCACCACATCGCCCGCTGCGTGCCCATGGGTGTCATTGACTTTCTTGAAGTGATCGATGTCCAGCATGAGCAGCAACGCTTGCTCACCCGATCGCGCCACGCGGTCAATTTCGCGGATGAGCTGCATCTCGAAATTTCGGCGATTGGCCAAACCCGTCAGGGGGTCTCGATTCGACAAATCGGCCAGCGCGTCAATCAACCCCTGCATCCAAGCCAAGCTGTAGGGGGGCGCATCCGGTAACAGTGCGCCGGCTTGATCCAGCAACTGCACCGCGCGCTCCAGGTCAAGCTCGCGCAGGGCCGGCAGGGGATCGGTGCGGAGAAGGGTCATCAGCTCACAGGTAAGGACTCGAATCAGTCTAGCAGTGCATTCCCGCCCTGTGGAAGCCAAGCTCAAGAATCCGCCCCCCGTATCGATACTAGGGTGAAAACTCAGCGGCGCCTCTCACAATGGGTTCAACCTCTGATGGCTTGGGCATGACCTTACTTGAAATGCAGCGTTCGGAAGGATCCGAACAGGAATTCAGCTTCAGTCGCAACGACTTTGATCGGGTGCGCAAAATGATTTATGCGCACGCAGGCATCAGCCTTCACGATGGCAAACACGCCATGGTGTACAGCCGCCTGTCGCGGCGCTTGCGCGAAACCGGCCATCGGAGTTTTTCTGACTATCTGGATGCCTTGGATCGCAGCACGGGCCAGGCCTCCGAGCAAGAGTGGCAGGAGTTTGTGAACTGCCTGACCACGAACCTGACCAGCTTTTTCCGCGAAGAGCATCACTTCCACGCCCTGGCCGATGAGTTGAAGCAGCATTTCCAGGGCAAACCGTTGCGCATCTGGTGTTGCGCCGCCTCCACAGGCGAAGAACCCTACTCGATCGCCATGACGTGTCATGAGTCGTTGGGCAACGCCGGGCAGGTGCAATTGGTCTGCTCTGACATCGACACCAATGTGCTCGCGACCGCCCGTCGAGGGGTCTACAGCGCTGAGTCGCGCGGTTTGTCGCCCGAGCGACTCAAACGATTCTTTTTACGCGGCACGGGCGCCAATTCGGGACGCATTCGGGTCAAACCCGAACTCACGCGCGGGATTGATTTCCGGGTCGTCAACCTGATGCACACTCAGTGGCAACTGGGAGAGCCCTTCCACCTTGTGTTTTGCCGCAACGTGATGATCTACTTTGACGCCCCCACCCAGCGCAAAGTGCTGGAGCGAATCCATCGGGTCATGCAACCCCATGGCCTGCTCTTTGTCGGGCATTCTGAGAATTTCACTGAATCCAAGGACTTGTTCCGCCTTCGGGGCAAGACGATTTACGAACGCGTGTAGGTCCCCCATGAGCAGCCTTTCGAGTGCATCGGTCTCCGCCAGCAGTGCGCTGGGCGGAAACGCGGCTGCCACCGCATGGGTGAGTAAGCTCAAAACGGTGCCGCGCAAATCCGGCGAGGCCTCGTTCTTTTTTTACGACTCTCACTTCAAGAACGCCGCCGTCAAAGTGTTGCCCGGCGAGTACTTTGTTGAAAACGAAGATCTGCTGATCATGACGACCTTGGGCTCCTGCATTGCCGCGTGCTTGTGGGACCGGACAGCTCAAGTGGGAGGCATGAACCATTTCATGCTCCCGGAAGGCAATGGTGAATCCGGTCGCTATGGCAGCTTCGCCATGGAATTGCTCATCAACGAAATGATGAAACGCGGCGCCAATAAGGGGCGCATGGAAGCCAAGGTCTTCGGCGGCGGCGCCGTGATCACCGGCATGAACAGCCTGGCTGTTGGCGAGCGCAACACCAACTTTGTATTGGATTATTTGAAAACGGAGCGCATCCCGGTCGTCTCCAAAGATGTCTTGGATGTGTACCCCCGCAAGGTCTGCTTCCTGCCCAAGAGTGGGAAAGCCATGGTGAAACGTTTGGCCTCGGCCAATGAGGCCTTGGTGGTTCAGGATCAAACTGCCGTGACCCGCGTTCAGCCCGTGGCCAGCAGTGGCGGCTCCATCGACTTGTTCTGAGGCATTGATGGCAAAGATTCGTGTGGTCGTGGTGGATGACTCGGCGCTGGTGCGCTCCATCCTCACTGAAATCATCAACAAGCAACCCGACATGGAGTGCGTGGGAGCGGCCAGCGACCCCCTCATTGCGCGGGAGATGATCCGCAACACCAACCCCGACGTGATCACGCTGGATGTCGAAATGCCCAAGATGGATGGCATTGACTTCCTGTCACGGCTGATGCGTTTGCGGCCCACGCCCGTGGTCATGGTCTCCACGCTGACCGAGCGTGGGGCCGAGGTCACGCTGCGGGCCTTGGAGTTGGGCGCCATTGATTTTGTGGCCAAACCCAAGATTGGCGTGGCCGACGGCATTCGCCAACTGGCCGACGACATCACCGACAAAGTCCGCATCGCTGCCAAAGCGCATGTGCGTCGGACCCCCAGTGCGGCCCCGACGCCCGCCGGGACAGCGGCACCCGCACCAGCACCGGTGACTGCTGTGGGCCGACTTTCCACCGAAAAAATCATTTTCATTGGCGCGTCAACCGGCGGTACCGAAGCAACCAAGGATGTTTTGGTCAACCTGCCGGCCGATTGCCCCGCCGTTTGCGTCACGCAACACATGCCCCCAGGATTCACTGCCAGCTATGCAAGCCGATTGAACTCGCTCTGCAAGATCCGGGTCAGCGAAGCCCGAGATGGCGAGCGCATTCTTCCCGGGCACTGTTACATCGCGCCCGGTGGCAAGCATTTCAGCGTTGAACGCTCGGGCGCCAACTACATCGCTCGCGTTCAAGATGGCGACCCTGTGAACCGGCATAAGCCGTCGGTGGAGGTTTTGTTCAACTCCGCTGCCCGCGTGGTGGGGCGAAACGCGTTAGGCATCATGCTCACTGGCATGGGCGGGGATGGCGCGAAAGCCATGCGCACGATGAAAGACGCCGGAGCCTACAACTTGGTGCAGGACGAAGCCACTTGCGTGGTTTTTGGGATGCCGCGCGAGGCCATCGCCGCCGGAGCCGCCGATGAAGTCCTGCCACTGCCTCAAATTGCGCCGCGCTTGATCGAGTACCTGCGCAGCACATCGGGCATGTCCATGAACCGCGTGTGACGCGGCTCCTGCGCCTTAAGCGGGCAGGAACAGCGCCTGGGTGTCACTGAGGAAGTCAAACCCCTGAGCGGTGGCGCAAATTTGCGCCGCCTCGGCAACCAGGAGCCCGCGGCTCACTCCTTGGTTCATTGCGTTTCGAATGGCCGACAGGGGGAGTCCGGTGCGCTCCATGAACAGTGACAGGGGCACACCTTGGGCAAGTCTCAGAGCATTGAGCGCAAATTCAAATGGCAAATCGGCGCGTCCCACCTCATGCTCATTGGACACCGCTGCCCCTTGGGTGGCTTGCTCCATGTAAGTCCGCGGCTCCCGCCACCGAACCTGCCGCAAGATGCGGTGCGGAAAACTGAGCTTGCTGTGAGCGCCCGCACCGATCCCGAGGTAATCGCCAAATCGCCAATAGTTCAGGTTGTGAGCACAGCGATGCCCCGGGCGAGCGTAAGCCGAGACCTCATAGCGCTCCATCCCGGATGACACCGCTCGATCCCGAATGCAGTCCAGCATGTCACTGGCCGTATCGTCGTCTGGCACCGTTGGCGGGTTGAGGGCAAACCGCGTGTTGGGCTCAATGGTGAGGTGGTAGACCGAAAGGTGTGGCGGCGCGAAGGCAAGCGCTGTACCCAAGTCCGCCTGCAACTCCTGGACCGTCTGACCGGGCAGTGCGTACATGAGGTCCAGATTGAAAGTTTCAAAGCACTCAGCCGCTTCAGCCACAGCCCGACGGGCTTGATCGCCATCGTGAACACGGCCCAGCGCTTTGAGGTGGGCATCTGAAAAGCTCTGAACCCCAATGGACAGGCGCGTGACGCCCGCGGTCCGATAGTCCCGAAATCGCCCGCGCTCAAAAGTCCCCGGATTGGCCTCAAGCGTAATCTCGGCGCCCGACTCAAAGGGCAACAGCGCGCGCAGATTGGACAGCAGTTGCTCCACTTGACGGGGCGAGAACAAGCTGGGCGTACCGCCCCCAATGAAAACCGACACGATGGGGCGGCCCCAAACCAGGGGCAAAGCCGCTTCAAGATCCGCACGCAGTGCCGCCAAATAGCGGCTTGCGGTTTCCTCATCCACGCCCTGCTGACGCTCATGGGAATTGAAGTCACAGTACGGGCACTTGCGCAGGCACCAGGGCAAGTGAACGTAGAGCGCTAGCGGGGGCAAGCTACTGAGTTGGATCAACCCCGGCCGCATGAGATCTTGGACGCGCCAAGCAGCGTCACGAATCACCGCCAGCCCCACACGTTGGTCAACTGCTCCTTGAGCGCACGCATGGCTCGAGCCCGGTGACTATTTTCATTCTTCAGGTCGGCACCCATACGAGCCACGCTCACGCCGGAATCAGCGGCCGCGACCAAGGGGTCGTAACCGAATCCCCCTTCCCCGTCTGCGGCATCCAGCACGATCAACGGCCATGCACCCATGCCCACCAGGGGCTGGGGGTCTTCGGCATGCCGTACGGCAACCAGGACACACACAAATTGTGCGTTCCGATTGGTTTGCCCCCGCATCTGCTCGATGAGCTTCTGGTTGTTCGCTGCATCACTGCGCGCCCCCCCGGCAAGACTCGCCCACCGCGCCGACTGGACGCCAGGTGCCCCCCCCAGCGCTTCGACACAGAGCCCCGAGTCATCGGCGAGGGCCGGACGTCCGGTGCACCTCGCTGCATGTCGAGCTTTGGTGAGCGCGTTTTCCAAAAAGGTTCCGAACGGTTCCTCAGCGTCCGCAACCCCAAACTCCGTTTGGCTGTACACCCGAACACCGGGAAGGAGTGCCTCGAGCTCCGCGCGCTTCTTGGCGTTGCCCGATGCCAGCACCAACTCACGCATGGCGGAGTTCCAGCGCCAGTTCCTGGGCCTGAACCAATTGGCCAATACCCGCTTGCGCCAAATCCAGCAAGGCCTGCAGCTCCCCGCGGGAAAAGGGCGCGCCCTCTGCTGTGCCCTGCACTTCAATCATGCCGCCCGCTGCGGTCATCACCACATTCATGTCGGTATCGCACTGGGAGTCCTCTGCGTAGTTCAAATCAAGCACAGGCTGACCTTGAACCACCCCCACAGAAATCGCCGCCACGGCGTCACGCAGGGGCCAAGCGCTCAGCACCCCTTGCTGCTTTAACCAGGTGCACGCGTCATAGGCGGCCACATAGGCTCCTGTGATGGCCGCCGTTCGCGTTCCCCCATCGGCTTGCAACACGTCACAGTCCAAATGGAGGGTCCGTTCGCCCAAAGCCTCCAAGTCGAAAACTGCGCGCAGTGAGCGCCCAATCAAACGCTGAATTTCCTGGGTTCGCCCACTCTGCTTGCCCTTGGCCGCTTCACGATCGGATCGTGTATGGGTCGCGCGGGGCAACATGCCGTATTCAGCGGTCACCCATCCCCCCCCCGAGCCTCGACGATGCGGCGGAACTTTGTCTTCCACCGACGCGGTACACAAGACTTGCGTGTCGCCAAAGCAGACCAACACCGAGCCCTCGGCATGCTTTGTAAAGTGGCGCACCAGACGCAACGGGCGCAATTCATCGGCGCGCCGGCCATCGGCACGCAAGGATGTTTCTGAACTCATCTCAACCTCGGTTTTGGACGCGGCGAATGGTGGCGTTGATCTCGTCCACCTGCCGATTCATTTCATCTTCACTCAGTTCGGTGCGGCGGTCCCATTGGTCCAACACGGCCGCCTGGATCGTCGTCGCATAAGCGGACTCTCCCGAACTGCGGGTGGATACAGCCTCGACCACCCCCTCTTCGCCTTCCCACTCCAGGGCCAACACGGTCACGTTGTCGCACTTTGCCCCCCCGTGACGCAGGGCACTTTCCACCAAATCAGGCACGGCATCATGCAATTCGCGCGTGGCCAACTGATGAACAATTTCTTGATCCGCCAGTTGTCCCCACAGCCCATCGGAGCACAAGAGAAGCCGGTCACCCGCCGCCAATGGCAGGGGCCCCTGCTGATCAACCATGGGACGACCAGGACTGCCCAGGCAAGTAAACAGCACATTGCGATTGACTCGCTCCATGTGACGGCCCAGGGCTTCTTGCAACTCTGAGTAGGAGTGGTCGCGGGTGCGTGCCAACAACTCACCGGCGCGGACCCAATACAAGCGCGAATCACCACAGTGGGCCCAATAAGCTTGGCCGGATTGAGTCACGCAGGCAACGATGGTCGTTCGCGGGGTGTCGCCTAACTTTCGTTCTTCGGCATAACTCAGAAGCTGCTGATGCGCAGCCGCGACGCCGTCCCGCAGGAACACGAGCGGATCATCCAATCGCGGCTGCGCCTGTTCTTGAAACCGAGCGGCCAATACCTGGAGGGCGATCTGCGCTGCCATTTCCCCTTCGGGATGGCCTCCCATGCCATCGGCTAGAGCAAACAATGCCGAATCGCGGGTGTAGCAGTACCCCATTCGGTCTTCGTTCTTCTCCCGCCCCCCTTTTCGGCTGACCTGGAAAACACCAAACTTCACGCCTTGGCCCCGGTCTTGAGGTTTTCGAGCTGCATTTTCAGCCGCTCACTAAAGCTCAATTTGGTATATCGACGCTCGGTTTCACGCGCCAACTCTTTTTGAAGCGCAAAAACCGACTGCGGCCGCGCCAGAGGATCCAGGGACATGCACCATTCGGTGACTTCAATCAGGTTGTCCGAATACACGTTACGCAGTCGGGACAAACTCAGATTGAGGCGGTCTTTTTCCTGACGCTGCGGCGCATCATTCGGCGGATAGCCTTGCATGCAAGCGTAGATGCAGGCTCCAATGGCATAGATATCAGTCCAGGGCCCAAGGGACCCGTCGCGACGATACATCTCCGGCGCAGCAAAGCCCGGCGTGTACATGGGACGGATGAAATTCCCCTCTTTGCTCAAGACCTCGCGAGCAGCGCCGAAGTCGAGCATCACCGCACGGTTGTCGTTGGTGATGAAAATATTTGCGGGTTTGATGTCCAAATGCAGCATCTTGTGCTGATGAACGATCCGCAAACCTTTCAAAATTTCATCAAAAAGCGACCGGATCGTGGACTCACGAAAGACTTTATCGCGCTTCAAATCGCGAGCGGTCACGATGAAGTCCTGCAGGGTATCCCCTTGCAGGTAGTTCATGACCATGTAAACCGTTTCGTTCTCTCGCAAAAAATTCAACACGGACACCACGGAGGCGTGCGAAATTTGCGCGAGTGAGCGCCCCTCTTCGAAAAAGCTCCGAAGCCCCAGTCGATAGAGCGGCAACTTGTCCGGCTTGATGCGCGGAATCAACTCGCCGGGCGAACGTTCCGCCAGCGAAGCCGGTAAATATTCTTTGATGGCAACCAAGTGGTGTTCTGGGTCTTCAGCCAGATACACCACACCAAAGCCGCCTGCGGCCAATTTTTTGATGATCTGGTAGCCGCCCACCACAGTTCCGGCAGGAAGCGGTGCCGGTTTCGGCTTTGACATAATCGGGAATCGCCTCTATCGCCAGCCAGATTCATGCCAGTCTACAGCATGACCGGATATGCCAGTGTCTCGAAACCCCCGACGCCGGCCCCGAATGCAACACCCCCTTCACCTGTCGCCGTTGAGGTGCGCTCCGTCAATGGCCGCTTCCTCGACTTGAGCCTTCGTCTAAGCGACGAGTGGCGACACCTCGAACCCGCCATTCGCGAGCGGGTCACCCACACCATCCGCCGCGGCAAGGTGGAATTGAAGTTGGGCGGACAGCGTGATGTCGATTCGCATTTGCCAACGCTGCACGCGGACGTCATTCACCACCTCAGCGCCCTCAGTCAGACCTTGGAAACCCAGTTTCCAACGGCCCGTCCGCTCAGCGTCAATGAATGGCTGCACTGGTGTCGGCAAGGCGGCTCAGCGCAGCGCCCGGATGACCCATGGGTTTTGACGCTGGTTGACGAAGCCTTGGCCGCGTTGCAAGCGGCACGTGCCCGAGAGGGGGCTCGCCTAGTCGCCGTCCTATTGGAAAAGGTCGAACAACTGGAATTGATCGCAGCTCAAGTCGAGCCGCTGGTTCCGCAGGTTGTCGCCAGACATCAAGAGCGTTTTTTGGCGCGTTGGAACGAAGCCCTGACTCAAGCGGGTGCGCGTGCTGACGCTGAGTTGATGGCCTCAGCGCGCGAACGCGCGCTGGCTGAAGCCGCGGCACAAGCCATTCGGATCGACGTAGCCGAGGAATTGGCTCGGCTGCGATCCCACATCGCCGAAGTGCGAGCGCAGTTGATGCGCGGGGGCGAACTGGGCAAGCGCCTGGACTTTTTGGTTCAGGAGTTGCATCGTGAAGCGAACACGTTAGGCTCGAAATCGACCGCACTCGAACTCTCGGCTCTCGCGGTCGACTTGAAAGTGCTGATCGAGCAGATTCGCGAACAGGTACAGAATATCGAATGAACGCCTCTCCGACTCAAGACGCGCCTGGCAACCTGTTCGTGGTGGCCGCGCCCAGTGGCACCGGCAAAAGCAGCCTTGTCAAAGCACTGCTGGAACTGGATGCCAAGCTGAGCCTGTCCATTTCCCACACCTCCCGAGCTCCGCGTGGGCAAGAGCAAAACGGGCGCGAATACTGGTTTATCACGGAAGCTGAATTCCGCGACAAGGTCACTCACCACGACTTTATCGAGTGGGCGGAGGTGCATGGCAACTTGTACGGCACCTCTCGCGCCACCATCGAGAGCCGCATGGCCGCCGGTGAGGACGTGGTGCTGGAAATTGACTACCAAGGCGCCATGCAGATCAAACAGCTGTTTCCGGCCGCCGTTTTGATCTTTGTGCTCCCCCCCAGTTGGGATGAACTGCGCCAGCGCCTGATTCGCCGCGGGGACACTGCAGAAGCAGTCATTGCCAAGCGGATGGAAAACGCCCACTTGGAAGTTGCGCAAGCCAAACACTTCGATTTCGTGGTGATCAACGCCGTCTTTGAGACGGCCCTCTTCGATCTCAAAACGATTGTTCACGCGCAGCGTCTAAAATACGCAGCTCAGTTGCGCCATCGCTCCGCGGTGTTTCAAGCGCTTAGTCTGTGTTGATTCAAGAAAAGCACCCCCATGGCCCGCATCACCGTTGAAGACTGCCTGGAAAAAATCCCCAACCGCTTTCAGCTCGTGCTGGCCGCTACGTACCGCGCCCGCATGCTGAGCCAGGGGCACTCTCCCAAGATCGAAAGCAAGAACAAGCCCGGCGTGACCGCGCTGCGCGAAATCGCAGCCGGTGAGGTGGGGTTGGAAATGCTCCGTCGCGTGCCCGTCTGAGTCCACCGACCCTCTGAGAGAAAGCGCCTGCGGGCGCTTTTTTGTTTTCTCGACGGACTTCGCCTGCAGAGCCCGCTCAGGCTTCGAGTAAATTCGGCCCATGCTCCGCTCCTTCCCCGGCATCCGCTGGCCTGGCACCCGCCCCAATCGCCCCCCTCAAGAGAGCTCTCCGGCCCACGCCGCCTCTTTTGAGGTGCTGTCGCGCCATTTGGGCTATCTGAGCAAGTCGGATCTCAAGCGGGTCCGCGACGCCTTCCGCTTCGCGGACACCGCCCATCTAGGTCAGACACGTGCCAGCGGTGAGCCGTACATCACCCACCCCTTGGCGGTGGCCGCCATTTGTGCCGAGTGGAAGCTTGACGCGCAGGCCTTGATGGCCGCCTTGATGCATGACGCCATGGAGGACTGCGGCGTCACCAAGGCCGAGCTCATCGAAAAGTTTGAAGCTCCCACGGCCGAGTTGGTCGATGGGCTCACCAAGCTGGACAAGTTGCAGTTCTCGACCAAAGAGGAATCGCAGGCCGAGTCTTTCCGAAAAATGCTGCTGGCGATGGCCCGAGACGTCCGGGTCATTCTGATCAAACTGGCCGATCGCTTGCACAACATGCGCACCATGGACTCCATGGCGCCGAGCAAACAGCGGCGCATTGCGCAGGAAACGTTGGAGATTTACGCCCCCATCGCTCACCGCCTGGGGCTGAATCAGACCTATCGCGAGTTGCAGGATCTGAGCTTTCGCTATCAACATCCTTGGCGTTACGGTGCCCTGGAAAAGGCCATCACCAAGGCCCGAGGCAACCGTCGCGATGTGGTGCAGCGTATTGAGCGGGACGTGCGCGCGGCCTTGAGCCAGAGTGGTCTTGGCGTGGACATCCAAGGGCGTGAAAAGACGCTGTTCTCGATTTACAACAAGATGCGCGAAAAGCACCTGAGCTTTGCTCAGGTCACCGACATCTTTGGGTTCCGCGTGGTGGTGCAGGAGTTACCGCAGTGCTATCTCGCGCTGGGCGTCCTGCATCAGACCTTTAAACCTCAGCCAGGGCGCTTCAAAGACTACATCGCCATTCCCAAGCCCAACGGCTATCAAAGCTTGCACACCACGTTGGTGTCTCCCCTGGGAACCGCGGTTGAGTTCCAAATTCGCACCCAGGCCATGCACCATGTCGCAGAACAGGGCGTGGCCGCGCACTGGCTGTACAAAGCCAAAGGCCCGTCAGATGCCCAATCTCTAGGCGCACGGCTACTGCAATCTCTGTTGGATATCCAAAACGAGACGCGGGATGCCCGTGAATTTTTGGAGCACGTGCGCATCGACCTGTTCCCCGATTCCATCTACGTGTTCACCCCTCGATCGCGCATCCTGGCACTTCCCAAGGGCGCCACGCCGGTTGATTTCGCATATGCCATTCACTCCGACATCGGGGATCGGTGCGTCGGCGCTCAGGTCAATGGGGAAATGGTGCCGCTCAAAACGGCGTTGCGAAGCGGCGATGTGGTTGAAATCGTCACAGCCCCCTCAGCACGGCCCAATCCCGGCTGGCTGGGCTTCGTCCGCACCGGGCGAGCCCGCAGCAAGATTCGTCACCACTTGAAGACCCTCGCTCAGGAAGAGGCGCGCGAGCTGGGGCTCAAATTGCTGGGGCAAGCCCTGCGTGCAGAAGGCCAAACAATACCCGCCTTCGACGGGCCGCACGCCCCCCTGTGGCAGACCTTGGTGCGCTGGTCCGGGCAACGCACCACCGATGATCTACTGGTTGAAATCGGGTTGGGACGCAAGATTGCCGTGATGGTGGCCAAGCAGCTGTCACACATGCTCATTGAAGCCGGTCACCGTCCCGACGCAGTTTTGCTGAGTATGGGTCGGTTCTCGGAAGATGAGACTCCCCAGCGAAGCGTTGCCTTGCTCGATGGCAGCGAAGGCGCCAGTGTGCGGTACGCCCCCTGCTGTCACCCCATTCCCGGCGATGACATCCGGGGCTACATGGGGCGCGGTGAAGGGTTGGTGGTTCACACCGCAGAATGTCCCACCGGCCGCCGTCTGTTCCAACGGGACAGCCAACACTGGATTCAGGTGGCTTGGGCCGACGAACTGCAACAAACCTTCGAAGCCGAAGTCGGCATCTTGATGAACAACGAGAAGGGTGTTCTCGCTCAGGTGGCGGCCGGTGTGAGCCAAGCACAGGCCGACATCACCCACGTGGAAATGAACAAGGAATCGGACGTGGCGCGCGAGTCCGCTGTCATGCAAATGCTGATCGCCGTTCGCGACCGGCACCATTTGGCCGACGTGCTTCGGGTGTTGCGGCGCGTTCCCCCGGTGCTGAAAGTCTGGCGGGTCAAATAGGGGCTGGCTTGGGGTAGACCACCTCGACCACCTCAAGGCATTCATCGCCCCCCGGCGTACGCAGCCACACCTCGTCGCCGACCCGTGCGCGCAATAAGGCGCGAGCCACGGGAGCCACCCAGCTGATCTCACCGTTCAAACTGTCTGCTTCGTCGATGCCCTTGATGGTGACCGTCTTTTCATCGCCACGGGTCGTCAAATACGTCACCGTCGCACCAAAGAAAACCTGGTCACTGCCGTGATGCACGCTGGGATCGACCACTTCTGCAATTTCCAATCGCTTGGTCAAAAATCGCAGGCGCCGGTCAATTTCACGCAGCCTTTTCTTTCCATAGAGATAGTCGCCGTTTTCACTGCGATCCCCATTGGATGCTGCCCAGTGCACGATCTCAACGATGCGGGGGCGCTCATCGTCCAGCAG
This sequence comes from Inhella gelatinilytica, assembly GCF_016093295.1. Lineage (GTDB taxonomy): Bacteria > Pseudomonadota > Gammaproteobacteria > Burkholderiales > Burkholderiaceae_C > Inhella > Inhella gelatinilytica. The sequence goes on from NZ_JAEDAL010000005.1 coordinate 105,274, forward strand.
GTGCATGAACTCCGCCCGTAGTCGCTGATGCCCTGCCGGCGTCATGTAATTGCGCTGCCCCGTCGGCAGGGGCGGCGCAGATTCGTCGCCGTCCTCGTCGTCTTGGCTCTCAGGCTCGCGGGTGAATGCCTTGCTCATCTCGGTGCGGAAATGAAAACGGGTCGATGTTTGTCACATCGACCCGTCTAATTCTGGCGCGGCTGGCAGGATTCGAACCCACGACCCCTTGGTTCGTAGCCAAGTACTCTATCCAACTGAGCTACAGCCGCAATCAAAGCAACACGTCTCGCAACAAACGAAACTCGACACTTTGGTTTTTTGGCGCGGCTGGCAGGATTCGAACCCACGACCCCTTGGTTCGTAGCCAAGTACTCTATCCAACTGAGCTACAGCCGCGCGAAAGACTAAGAGTATAGCGCGAAAATTGAATCTATTTCAAGAGGCCCGCGCGGCTCGCTCCAGAAACTCCACCTGCGCGGTCAGGTCGTCGGCCTGCTTGGCCATGTCCGCCAACTGAATCCAGGCACGGCGGCGCGCGGCCACGTCCAGTCGCCCATCCTCCGCTGCGGTCAAGAGCATTTGGCGGGCTTTGCCCCACAACTGAAGCTCCGCAAGAACTTGCCCCAAGGCCATCGCCAGTCGCCCCTCGCGTGGCCACCGCGCCTGTGCGCGCTCCAGCAGCGGCAGCCAGTCCGCCTTGATGCCCGTACAGGTGTGGATCAGCGCATCAGCAAGGGCCGCGCGCTCATCTTCGGTGAGCGCCTCCAAGCGTTCGAACAGCGGCCTCAGCCACTGCCGCCCTTCGCCGGCAGCGCCGTACGACGCCATGGACTGGGCCGCCCGAGCCACGACAAAGGCGTCACGCCGGTCAGCCGAGTCCAACTTCAGCCACACCGTACGCAATTGCTCCGCATCGCGCGCCGTACCCAAAACTTCAATGGCCAGCGACCGCAGCAAGCTCTGCGCCACATCCGCCCGAAAGCCTTGGTGCTTGGAGAGCAGGCGAGCTGTCCGCAAGGCCTCGAAGGGCTGCTCGGCCATTCGAGTTGCCTGCAATTTTTGTCTCAGCGCTTGTGTCCGACGGGCCGCCCCGGCAGGCAACTCGGCCAACAACCGCAAGGCGTGAAGGGGCTCACGATCCTCAAGAGCCCAGCCCACCGCCATCAGGCGTGCCGCCTCTTCATGCGACCTCGCTTCAGCATGCGAAGCGCAAAGGCGCAGCGCCGTCTCCCACTGCTCCTGCCGACGGGCCCTGTCCTGCAGGCGATGCGCAGCTTCAGCTGCCATCAAATGGGCCAGGACCAAACCACCGCCATCTCCCTGCAACTCCGGTGTTTTGGCATTGAGCGTCAACAGTCGCTGGACCGCTTTTTGCGCTCGCGCATAACGGGCGCTCCACAAGTCCACGAGCGATTCCCGCAGCAGTTGCTGGGCCGCACGATCCCGTTGCGCCAATCGCCATCTGCGGGCACGCTGCGGCAAGTCGAACAGCCGGTGCAGGGTTTGCAGCAAACCGAACACCAGCACGCACCCCACCACCATGATCAGCAGGAAGAGGTTGAGGGATAGATCGACACGCCAACCCGCCCAAAACAGACTGACCAACCCATCGTTGCGACCCAAAACCAGCGCCGCAACGGCCGCGCCGGCAAAGAGCAGGACCAACCAGAGTACGCCACGCATCAGCGAACACCCGCCACCGCAGCCAACGCCGCCAAACTGTCTTCGGGCCGAGGCCATTGAATGGGCTTGGCCTGCTGCTGGACCTGACGCAAGACCTCGAGAGCAACTTGGGCACGGCGCTGACGGGCATCGGCATGTCGCTCCAACGCTTGGAGCACCGAGCGGATGTCGCTCTGCACACTGTCGTACTGACGGGACATCAGTGCCAAACGCGCATTGAGCAGCCGCAATTTAAGGTTGTCACGCAGAAACTGCACTTGATCCGGTGCGAGCAGCATGGCTTCGGGAGCCTCGATGCGGGTGACGCGAACCAGCCCCTTGAACTCCGACCACACCTCTCGAGCGCGTTGGTGCACCCAGGTCTGAGCCGTCTGCCAAGTCAAGCCTTGGCCCGTGGCGGGCGCCGCAACAACCGCGGGCGACACGTTCTTTTGCACTCGCTGTGATTCCACCAACAGCGGCACCTCATCAACCAGTCTTGCGACTTCATCCAAGCGCAGCGCCAAGGTGGTGCTGTCCACAGCCCCCAACGCCTTGATCCGGTCCAGATCCCTCAGCACCGCACGCCGCACCCCCTCCAGTCGTGGCTGCTTGTGCCGCTGCAAGCGGTCATCCGCCTGTCGAAGCGCGTTGACCAAGGGTTCAACGCTGCCAAAGAACTGGGCCTGCTGGCCGGCCAGACGCAGACTGGCCTCCAAATCACCAACAATGTTTTCGTCACGCGAGCGAGACAGTTGGGACAACAGTTCTTCCAGCTGACTGCGCTGGATGGAGACCTCCGCCAAGCGGGCCTCAGCCAGCGCCAACTTGGCCGCCAAGTCGCGCACTTGTTCCTGCGTCTGCTGGGCTGATTGGCGCGCTTCGGCCGCAACCGTCTGCGCCGTCGCTTGGCGCCGCACCAACTCCTGCTCCAAGTCATGGAGCCGACTCTGAGACTGCCAGGCCAACGCCACGGCTCCCACGCTGAGAAGGCCCCCTGTCGCAGTCAGCCAGGTCACCCAAGACGGAGCCGCTGGGGCGGGGGGCGTGGAGACGGCGGGCAGCACCGGGGGGGCAACCGCAGGTGCTGTCGGCGACTCAGGGGTTTGAACGGTTTCTTCTGCCATCTGAAGGATTCTAGGGACGGTCGGCAAGTAGCCCGGCCATGGCCCTCCAGGCCCGGGCTTCAGCAAGCAGCGGGGGCCGAAGGGGGGTGCTGTGCAGCCCAGGTCCGCCATGCAGCCGCAACAGCTTCGGGCTCACTCCGCACCAACTCGACCCGCAAGTGCTCGCGATGGGCGGCTTCGGCAATGCGCGGATGGGTGGCCAAGGCAAAGTCTCCAGGCCGAATCCATTGATTGGCCAGGCCATGCTTCAACGCTTGCGCACTGGTCAGCAGCCACAACGCCGGTGCGCCTCTCAAGCGCTCCACGGCCGCTTGCCGCTCCCCGCTCGCGTCCGGGCAGACTCGCTGGTACACACTCAAGGCCTGAACGGCGGCGCCCTCGGCCGCCAACTGGTCGGCCAGCCATTCACGCCCCCCATCGCCGCGAAGCATGAGGACCGATGCACCCTGCCAACCCCCACGCTCCCGGAGCAACGGCCACAAGGCCTCCGATTCAAACCGCTCACTGTCCTCGGCCGGAGACACCACGTCCCTGACCCCTCGCAGCCGCAACGCCTGAGCCGTGGCGGGGCCTACACAACCCGTCATCACAGGGCGCGGCCAACCGATCCATTTCAGGCCGGCTACAGCGTCAAGGGCCGCCACAGCGCTCGGGCTCACAAAAATCACCAAGCGCGGACCCCGCATCACGGCCGCCCAGGCCGATTCCAATGTCTCCAATGGGGCCACGACGATATCGATCAGCGGCACCCCCTGAACTTCGACGCCCAGTGCGGTCAGTGCCGATTGCCAGCGGCCCTGCTGGGCGGCTGGTGCAGTGAGAATCAGTGGGGCGGTCACACTGAGGCTTGCGTGCGCGCCCCTTGATCCACCAGCGCCTGAGCCGCCAGGGCACCCAGCGTGCGGGCCGCGCCTTCATCGTTCACTGGCGCGCGATGGATCGATCGCAGCAGCGGGCCCGACTCACCTTCAGCGGGCCCCAGCGCCACGCTGAGCTCCAGTTCACCGGCCGGCAACCACACGGCATGCGCCGCCAGCGGCATGGAACAGCTGCCCCCCAATCGCCGAGAGACTTCACGCTCCGCGGCACAGGCCCATGCGGTTGGGATGTGGGCCAAGGTGCCCAACCGCTCAATCAATGACGCGCGGTCTGCCCGGACTTCAATCCCCAGAGCCCCCTGCCCCGCACACGGGATCAACTCATCGGTCGCAAAGTAGCCGCGGATTCGTTCGGCCAACTCCAACCGCAGCAATCCAGCCGCCGCCAAGATGATGGCGTCAAAGCCCCCTTCGTCCAACTTGCGCAGGCGCGTGTCCAAATTCCCCCGCAGGGGTTCGATGCGCAGATCCGGGCGCAGGGACTTGAGCTGCGTGCTGCGTCGCAAGCTCGACGTTCCAACACACGCGCCCTGGGGCAAATCCGCCAAGCACCCATAGCGCGGGCTTACAAAGGCATCGCGCGGGTCTTCGCGCTCCATGACACAGGCCAAAGCGAAGCCCTCTGGCAAGCTCATGGGCACATCCTTGAGCGAATGCACGGCCAAATCGGCTTCCCCCCGCTCCAGGGCCAGCTCCAATTCCTTGACGAACAAGCCCTTGCCGCCCACCTTGGAGAGGCTGCGGTCCAGGATCTCGTCCCCGCGGGTGGACAAAGGGACCAACTCGACCTGCACGCTCCACTGGGCCTCCAACAAGGCTTGAACGTGTTCGGCCTGCCACAGGGCCAAACGACTCTTGCGAGTGGCAATTTTCAAAATCTCACGCATGGCAGCATGCTATCTGCCTCACGAAGCCCGCCTGCGCTCACCGGCGAATGTCTTGTTGCACCTCAAAGTAACCAAGTTACATTAGAAATACGCAAGAGTTACATGCCATGAAACGCACCGAACGCACCCCCGCCCCCGACGCTGATAAAGATCTGCCGCTGCGAGACGACATTCGTCTGCTGGGCCGCCTGCTGGGCGATGTCATTCGCGACCAAGAAGGCCGGCAGGCGTTCGAGCTCGTGGAGCGCATCCGCCAACTTTCTGTGGCCTGGCGGCGCGGGCAGGATGCAGCGGCGGGTCGCCAGTTCGATCGCCTGTTGAAAGGGCTGTCCGCCGATCAGGCCGTGATGGTGATTCGAGCCTTCAGCTACTTCAGTCACCTGGCGAACATCGCGGAAGACCGCCACCATGTCCGCCGCCGGGAACATCACGACCGCGCCGGACACCTGCATCCCGGTTCGCTGGCTTTCAGCTTGGATGCGTTGCATGGCGCCGGCGTTCGACCGGCCGACATCAGCGCCCTGCTGGAGCGCGCCCACATCTCGCCCGTGCTCACGGCCCACCCCACCGAAGTGCAGCGCAAGAGCATCTTGGACGCCGAACGCGCCGTCGCGCAACTGATTCATCAGCGCGAATTTCTGAATACCGAGCGCGACCGCAAAGCCAATGAGGACCTGCTACGCGCCCGCATCACACAGCTCTGGCAGACCCGCATGCTGCGGTACTCCAAGCTGACCGTGGCCGATGAGATCGAGAACGCGCTGTCGTATTACCCCGCCACATTCTTGTCGGAAATTCCGCGCCTTTACGGCGAGCTCGAAGCCGCCCTGCCCGGCCAGGCCTTGCCCTCCTTCTTGCGCATGGGCCACTGGATTGGCGGGGACCGAGATGGCAACCCCAATGTCACAGCGACCACCTTGCGCCATGCCCTGAAACGGCAAGCGGAAGTGGCGCTGCGCCATTACCTGACCGAGTTGCATGAATTGGGGGCCGAGCTGTCCATTTCCGCCCGTCTGGCCCGCATCACACCCGAGATGCAGCAACTCGCCGCGCGCAGCCCCGATCGGAACGAGCACCGGCAGGATGAACCCTATCGCCGCGCCCTCACGGGCATGTACGCCCGCATGGCCGCCACCTTGCACGCACTCACCGGCACCGAAGCCTTGCGTCACGCGGTCGCGCCTCAGGATGCCTACACCGGCCCCGACGAGCTGCTGGCCGACCTGCGGGTCATTGAAGCCTCGCTGCGCCACCACCATGCCGATGCCTTGATTGCGCCACGCCTGACGCCGCTGATGCGGGCCGTCGGCGTCTTTGGATTCCACTTGGCCACCCTGGATTTGCGCCAAAGCAGTGACCAGCATGAGAGCGTGGTGGCCGAATTGCTCGCCGTGGCGCGCGTTGAATCGGCGTACAGCGAACTGGATGAGGTGGCCAAACGAAGCCTCTTGCTGCGCTTGCTGAGCGAAGCCCGGCCCCTGCGGGTGGTGGGGCACCAATACAGCGAGCGCAGCGAGGGCGAGCTCGCGGTGTTTGAAGCCGCACAAGAGGCCCTGCAACGCTACGGTCGCCAGGCCATTCGGCACGCCATCATTTCGCACACGGAATCGGTCAGCGACCTGCTCGAAGTCCTGCTGCTGTGCAAAGAGGTGGGCCTGCTGCACGGCCAGTTGGGCCGGGATGCGCGCTGCGAGCTCATCGTTTCGCCGCTCTTTGAAACCATTGGCGACCTGCGGGAGGCGCCAACCATCATGCGGGAGTTCTATGCCCTGCCCGGCGTCCCCGAACTGGTCATGGCCAGTGGCGGCGAGCAGGACATCATGCTGGGCTACTCGGACTCCAACAAGGATGGCGGCGTCTTCACCAGCAACTGGTCGCTTTATCGCGCCGAGATTGCCCTGGTTGAACTCTTTGACGCTTTGCGGGCTCACCATGGGGGTCCGACGCTGCGCTTGTTCCACGGGCGCGGCGGCACCGTCGGCCGGGGCGGTGGCCCCAGCTACCAAGCCATCCTGGCCCAGCCCCCGGGGACGGTCAATGGCCAGATCCGGTTGACGGAGCAAGGCGAAGTCATCGCCTCCAAGTACGCCAACGCGGAGATCGGACGACGAAACCTCGAGACCCTGGTGGCCGCCACGCTGGAAGCCAGTTTGTTACACCCGACCCAAGACGCCCCCAAGACGTTTTTGGAGGCCGCCCAGCAGCTGAGCGATGCCAGCTTTACCGCCTATCGCGGTTTGGTCTACGAGACCGATGGGTTTGCCGATTACTTCTTCGCCGCCACCCCCATCCGCGAGATTGCCGAGCTCAACATTGGCTCGCGCCCGGCCAAGCGGCCCGGCAGCGGCGGGGGCCCCAAAGCCATTGAAGGCCTCCGGGCCATTCCTTGGGGCTTCAGCTGGGGTCAGGCTCGCGTGGCCCTCCCCGGCTGGTGCGGCTTCGGCTCCGGCGTGATGGCTTACCTGGGCGAGGCCGGCAGCGCCGGGCATGCCAAGCGCCTGGCGCTCTTGCGCCGAATGCACCGGCAGTGGCCTTTCTTCCGCACCTTGCTGTCCAACCTGGACATGGTGCTGGCCAAGAGCGACCTGGAGCTGGCCGCCCGCTACGTCGAGCTCGTGGAAGACAAAAAGCTGGGGCGACGCATCTTCACCGCGATTCGCGGGGAGTTTGCCCGCACTGAAGAGGCGCTCAGCCTGATCACCGGGGACAACAAACGGCTGGCCACCAACCCCTCGCTGGCCCGGTCCATCGCCCATCGCTTCCCCTACATCGACCCGTTGAACCACCTGCAGGTCGAGCTGATGCGGCGCTACCGCGCCTTGAGCGCACAGTCGCAGGTCGATCCCGAGGTCATGGAGCGCGTGCAGCGCGGCATCCACCTGTCGATCAACGGCATTGCGGCGGGCTTGCGAAACACGGGCTGAGATCCCCGAACGCGACGCCTGACGCTGCCGACGCGATTCAAACAAAAAAAGGCCGCTCACCGAGCGGCCCTTTTTTTCGCTTTCGACGGCGATCAGCGCACAAACACCGCCGCACTGCGCGCAGGCACGTTGAAGCGTCCACTGGCGGATTCGTAGGTCGCACCGGCACGCACGCGCGCATCCGCTGCGGTGGCCGCCGCCTGCACCGGGTGGAGCTGGAAGGCCCGGTTCTTCAGGGCCTCCACCGTGATCTGCTTAGGCTGTTTGTCCACGTTGATCACATAGACCACTTCATTGAAATTGGCCCCCGCATAGCCGCTGCCGTCGACGGCCGCTATCACCGCGGTTGGGTCCAAGCTGGCGCCCGTGTTGAAGAACCGCAAGCGGGCCTTGATGTCCGCTGCCGTGCGCAGACGCAACAGCGTCGTGCTGGCGCGAATCTTAAGCACGTCCCGGAAGGCATCGCGCGTCCAGGCAATGTCGCTGGGCGTCGGCTTGAGGGCGCTGTTGGCGAGCAAAGGCTTGAGCACCTCCCAATTGGCTTGGTTGTCGCTCTTGAGCGGCAGCCCCGTGCCCCAGTAGTTGTCTTGGTAGCTCCAATCCAGACGGTTGAACCAGTCGCCCGCGTCATAGCTGTTGCGGTCCCCGCTCTTGCTGCGAAGCGTGTCCACCCCCGCATGGAAGTACGCCACGCCCTGGCTGAAGGCGTTGATGGCCGCCGCCAGGATTTGAACGCGAGCGCGGTCTTCTCGGCTGGTGTTGGTGGGCAGGCGGAAGGCGTTCAGGTCAAAGAGCGTGTGGTTGTCGTGGTTCTCCACGTAGTTCACCACCTCGCTGGGCTCCACCACATAACCCACCAGTTGGTTGCCCAGGGACTGCAGCTCATTCGTCGCGCCCCAACTGGTTTCCAAGCTGTAGGAGCGGATGGATCCGGCCAAACCCGCCTTCACCACATCGTTGGCCCAGCCCAGGTCACCGCGCGTCTTGGCCCCGCCCTGCGGGTTGGCGTCGTAGAACAGACCGTTGACAAAGCCTTGATTGCCGACGAAGCCCGTGCCCTCGCCGAAGCTGGTGCCGCGAACCTGATCGCGCAAGCGGTCGTTGAAGGTCCCGATGCCGCTGCCGTTCAAGCTCAACTGACTGGCCTGGACGAAGCGGCGGCCATCGGCCACTTCACCGAAGTTCCAGCCCTCGCCCAGCATCTGCACCTCACGGCCCAGCTCGGTTTTGAGGCGAGCTTTGATCGCTTCCATCACCGCACGGGGCTGGTGGCCCATCACATCGAAGCGGAAGCTGGCGATCTTGTACTCGCGCGCCCACAGCAGCACCGAGTCGCTCATGAGCTTGGCCATCATGAGGTTTTCGGTTGCGGTGTTCTCGCAGCAGGTGCTTTGCTCGATGCCCCCCACGGCGTTGTAGCGGTGGTAATACCCTGGCACGACGCGGTCCAACACCGAACGCTCGCGCTGACCGGACGTGGAGGTGTGGTTGTAGACCACGTCCATGCCCACGCGCAGCCCCGCCCCATGCAGGCCCATCACCATCTGACGGAACTCCAGCACCCGCTTGTTCAGGTCGTTGGCGTCACTGGCGTACGAGCCTTCCGGCGCGTTGTAGTGTTGCGGGTCATAGCCCCAGTTGAAGCAATCCGTGCCGCGGCTGGCCTCAACGGCGGCTTGCTGGGTTTCATCGGCCGCACCTCCAGTGAGGGTGGGCGTGCTGCACCCTGTTTCGGGGACCGAGCTGAAGTCATAGACCGGCAGCAGGTGCACATCCGTCAGGCCGGACTGAGCCAGAGCCTTCAGGTGCTTCATGCCGTTGCTGCCCGCCTCGCCAAAGGCCCCGTACTTGCCGCGGTTGGCGGCGCTGACCGTGGGGTCGTTGGCCGAGAAGTCGCGCACATGGAGTTCATAAATGCTCATGTCCGTCGGGGCCTGCACCGTGGCGGGAATGGCTGACCCGTCCCACCCCGCCGGCTTGGTCGCCGCTGCCTGCAGACTCAGTACGCCACTGCGCTTGCCGTCAGCGGTCAGCGCCACGGCGTACGGGTCGGTCACCAAGTTGCGCACCACCCCCACGCCGCGCACGTACACCTCCACCGCATAGCGGTAGGTCTTGCCCGTCAGGTCGGCCGCGGCCGTGGCCGTCCAGACCCCTGTCGCGGTGTCAAAGCTGGCGTCGTAAACGCCCTCGGCCTCACCCGTCGCATTCGGGTAGGTGAAGACCAACACCTTTTGGGCCGTCGGCGCCCACAGCTTGAAGCGAGTCGTGCTGCCGGGGCTCACCCCCAGGTCTTGGACACCCGCCGCGGCCGCATACAAGTCGTCCAGCGCGGCGGCGGACTGCAAGGCGGTGGCGTTTTGCACCTGGCCGCTCGCGTTTTCTTGAACGATCACCACCTGGTTCTTCAGCCAGGCGGCCAGGTTCCCAGCCTGCGCATCGGGCAGTTTGAAGCGCGCGCCCGCCGCAATCCATTTGAAGCGATCGGCCGCATCCGCGGGCACCGTGCCGGTAAAGCCTTCCAGGGTCAAGCTGCCGTCCGCTCCGCGCACGGCTTCACCCTTCACCGCCACGATCTGCGCTGTGGCCGAGTGATAGAGCTTCACCGTGCCGGTGCCATCCACCTGCGGCCACTGGATGAGCTGCTTGTTCAACCAAAACGCCCGCGCCTCGTTCACGTTCGCACGGCGCAGGTCCGGCGCGGCGGTGTACACGGTGGCATCGCCCTGCACCAGCCAGATCTCGCCCACGCGGTTGGTCACCGTGAGCGTTGCATAGCGGACCTGAATGTTGTCGTTGCGACCGTCTTTGTCGTTCTCGTTCGGCGCCTTGCCGTGGATGATGAATTCCAGACTCGTGCGCGAGGCGTCCAGCTTGGGGTTCAGCACGGGGATGTCAAACACCACCTCACCCGCGCCCGCAGCGTACGAGGGCATGCGGTCAAAACCCGCCGCATTGCCCCACTGCTCAATGGCAACACCCGGCAGCCGGCTGCTGTCGAGCCCGCTCCCATTCCACAGGTGCAGGCCCCAGGCGCTGTACTGCCCGTCAAAGCGCTTGTAGTGGACCCGAACGGTGTCCAAATCCAAGGTCGGCGGCGGGCCACCGGCTGCAGCCAGCGAGGTGTACGTGTTCGGGTCGCCCTGCTTGCGCCAGATTTCGTTTTTGCCGGGCTTGAGCGTCAGGATTTGGTCGGCACCGCCATGGTCCTTGTCATCGCCCTTGTGGAACAGGTAGCCCACGTCGCCCGTGGTCTGCGCCAGCGGCACGTCATACACCGCCCCAAAGCCATCCGTGCGGCTGATGTTGTGGCCGTTGTTCCAGCCCGGATCTTGGGCGGACTTCCAGGTGTGGACTTGCCAACCGGTGTAATCACCCCCGGAGCGCTGGTAGTGAATGGTCAGCGTCGTGGGTTCTGCCGTGCCGCCACCGCCGCCCGTGCTGGTCTGGGCGGCTTGCGCATGAAGCACCGTCTCAAAGCCCGCATTGCCTTGCACCAGTCGCGGGTCGGGGGCCGGCGCGGGCGGCGGCGGGTTGGGCGTGGGCGTCGTGCTGCCCCCACCCCCGCCCCCGCAAGCCACGAGGGCCGCCACCAAGGTCGCCCCTACCGCAGCGCGCAGGGCGCCCCAACTCGAAGTCCAAACCTTCCCCATCGCCATCGCCCATTCCCCAAAGTTCAGTGCTTGGGGTTGAGCGTATGTAGTTTTGCTACATACAGGTGAGCGTCAAAACCCTTAGAAACCTAGTGAAACTACAAAGAACTCGCCTGCCGAAAACAAAACGGCCGCCCGAATCACTCGGGCGGCCGTTGGGGGCCGGCAACGGTCGAGCGCTGCTCAGTTCAGCGGCACACCCGTTTTGCTCTGCACAAACTCGCGCGTCACACCCTCGGCAAGCTCCACCAGCTTCAGGCCCTCGGGGGTCACGTCCATGACGGCCAGGTCCGTGATGATGCGATTGACCACACCTTGACCGGTGAGCGGCAGGGTGCAGGCGGGCAGGATCTTCAGGTCTTCTGTGCCGTCTTTCTTCTTGGCCACGTGCTCCATCAACACGATGACGCGTTTGACGCCAGCCACGAGGTCCATGGCGCCCCCCATGCCCTTAACCATCTTGCCGGGAATCATCCAATTGGCCAGATCGCCCTTGTGGGTGACCTGCATGGCGCCCAGGATGGAGAGGTTGATCTTGCCACCCCGGATCATGGCAAAGCTCTCGTGGCTGCCAAAGATGGAGCTGCCCGGCAGGGTGGTCACGGTTTGCTTGCCGGCGTTGATGAGGTCGGCGTCGACTTCGTCCTCCGTGGGGAAGGGGCCGATGCCGAGCATGCCGTTCTCGCTTTGCAACCACACCTCTTTGTCGGCGGGAACGTGGTTGGCCACCAGGGTGGGGATGCCAATGCCGAGGTTGACGTAGAAGCCATCCTGCAGCTCTTGGGCGGCGCGCTGCGCCATTTGGTCTTGGGTCCAGGCCATCGTGTCAGCTCCTCAAGCGGGTCGCGTGGTGCGCTTCTCGATGCGCTTTTCGGGGTTGGGGTTGTGCACGATGCGGTGCACGTAGATGCCGGGCAGGTGCACGTCATCGGGGGCGATCTCGCCCACTTCGACGATGCGCTCGACCTCGACCACGCAGACCTTTCCGGCCATGGCGGCCGCGGGGTTGAAGTTGCGCGCGGTGAGGTTGAAGCGCAGGTTGCCGCTCTTATCGGCCACGTCGGCTTTGACCAGGCTGAGTTCCGGCGTCAGCGCGCGTTCCATGACATAGGTTTGGCCATCAAACTCGCGCAGCTCTTTGCCTTCGGCCACCAGCGTGCCCACGCCGGTGCGAGTGAAGAAGGCCGGAATGCCCGCCCCGCCGGCGCGCAGCTTCTCGGCCAGCGTGCCCTGGGGCGTGAACTCCAACTCCAGCTCGCCCGCCAGGTACTGGCGCTCGAACTCTTTGTTCTCACCCACGTAGCTGGAGATCATCTTCTTGATCTGGCGCGTTTCCAGGAGCTTGCCCAGGCCGAACCCGTCGACCCCAGCGTTGTTGGAAATGGCGGTGATGTTCTTGACGCCCGAGTCTTTGAGCGCCTCGATCAGCGCCTCGGGAATGCCACACAGGCCAAAACCGCCCACGGCGATCAGTTGATCGTCGTGAACCAGGCCTTCGAGGGCCGCAGCGGCGCTCGGGTAGATCTTGTTCATGGGGTGAGGAACCTCAATTCGGTAAGCCCGTCAGCTTACGTGAAAACCAAGGGCTTGCTGCAGCGCAGCAGAGCCCGACCTTACAACGTGGGCGCAACCGGCACCACTTGCGCCAACCAGCCCTCCAGGGCCGCGTGTGCGACGGGTTCGTCCAGCGTGGGCGCGTGGCCCCGATTGGGCACCGTGACCGCCTGCAAACCCGGCAGGCGCTGCTGCATCTCGACCACGGTCTCGGCCTGGAGCAGGTCCGACAGCTCACCGCGCAGCAGCAGCTGGGGCAAGGTGCCCACGGCCTCGAACAGCGGCCACAGGGGCGGCACGGCACTGCCATTGGCCAGGCCCTGAGCAATGGCGGGGTCGTAGTCCGGCACCCACGCCGCGCCCTCCCCGCGCCAGGTCTCCAGGACCATGCGCCGCCAGTCCGCAGCCGTCCAGTCGGGGAACACGGAGCCCTGTACGGCGGCCGTCAGCGCCATGGCTTCGGCCAGGCTGTTCGCCCGCACGGGCTGGCCCACATAGCCCGCAATGCGGGCCAGCCCAGCGGGGTCCAGCACCGGGCCCACGTCGTTGAGCACCACGCCGCGCACCCGCGCGGGCTGCCAGGCGGCCAGCATGATCCCCATCATGCCGCCCAGCGAGGTGCCGATGATGGTGACCTGCGCGACCTCCAGTTCATCCAGCAGGCGGCCCATGTCCGCCACATAGCGATCCGGGCGGTATCGCGCAGGGTCAGCGTCCCACGCGGACAGGCCCCGGCCCCGCTGATCGGGACACAGCACCCGGTAGCGCGGTCCCAACCGAGCGGCGAGCGCGGCAAAGTCCCGGCCGTTGCGGGTCAACCCCGGCAGGCAGAGCAGCACCGGGGCGGTTTCATCGGCTCCGGGGTAGTCGGCCACATGGAGGCGCAGTCCGTCCTCGCTGGCGTAAAAGCGATGCAGAGCGTGCATGGCAATCGGATCAAGAGGCCGGCGAGGGGGCACTGCCACCCCGCCGGCGGGTCGGTCTTAGGAGCCTAAGCGGCCTCAGAAACGATAGGTGGTGGTGAAGCTCACCTGACGCGGGGCACCGTAGAAGCCATTGAGCACCCCGAGCGCCGGGATGTTGTAGCCGTCCGTGCGATAGGCCTTGTCACTGAGGTTGCTGCCTTGCAGGGCAAAGGTCCAGTTTCGATCCCGTTCCCAGATCACACCCGCCGACCACAGGGCATAACCGGTCTGCGCGATGACCTCGCTCAGGTCCGTGGTCGGGTAGACCTTGCTGCGGTAGCTCACCCCCACGCGAGTGCGCACTTCGCCGCCCAAGGGAAACGCCGTGCGGTACTCAACGTCCATCGCGCCCGAGACCTTGGGCGTGTTGCTGAACTTCTTCTGATCGGCGATGTTGACGCCCTTGTCCAGGTACTCGTCGTACTTGGCATCCAACACCGCCGCATTGCCCTTGAAGGTCCAGTTGCGCGTGGGGCGCCAGATCCATTCGAGTTCCAGACCGTTGACGGTCGCCTTGCCCGCGTTGGTGAAGTCACCGAAGAAGCCTGGCTGGCCATTGGCCTGGGTGTACGACGTGAACACCGAGAGTTGAACGTTTTTGTAGTTGTTGTGGAAGGCCGCGGCATTGAGCTCCAACCGACCCTGGTCAAACAGCATCTTGGCACCCACCTCCAAGCTGTCCAGCGTTTCGTCCTCGAACGGCTTGCTGGACGACGGCACGGCCGTGACATTGGCGCGGATGTTGTAGCCACCGCTCTTGAAGCCGCGCGAAGCCGTGGCATAGAGCTTGGTGTCGCGGCTCAGCTCATAGCCCAGCGACAACTTGGGGGAGGTGTTGTTGACCGTGCGCGTCTTGTCAAAGTTCGACACCGTGGCGGTCGGCGTGGTGAAGGTCGCATCGCTGTAGGCGCGGTTGAGCACCACGGCGCGCTTTTCTTCGCGCGTGGCACGCAGGCCGGCCGAGAGCGTCAGGGCAGAGGTCAGCTCCCAATCCCAGTCCGCGTAGGCCGCCGTGCTGCTGGTGTAGACCTCTCCGCGCGTGTCACCGAAGCTCAGGTTGAAGAAGTTGTTGCGCACCTGACCGCCAGCCTGGCCTTCAAAGCGGTAGAGACCGATGACGCCGCCCCCTGCGCGCGTGAATTGCAGTTCATGGCTGCGGGCGTGGTCGCTGTAGAAGGCGCGCACATCGGCTACCTTGTTGGGGCGGCCATCAAAGTCGATGGAGGTGTCGGTGTCGCTGGAGCGGTAGCTGCTGATGAATTTGCCGCTCCAGTCCTTGCCCAGGTCGAAGTTGACCGTCCAGGCGTGGCCGCCGGCTTCGGTCATGTTGGCGTTGGGCATGCCGCTGGCGATGTCGTACCGGCTGGGGTCCAGCACGTCGTTGGCAATGAACTTGTTGGTGGCCATGCGCTGGAAGCCGCGCATGTTGGAGTGGTCGTTCGTGCGGTCAGCCGCGAACTGCACCGACAGCGGCAGGCTGCTGGGGAACCAGCCCAGTTGCACGCGAGCGGCCTCGGTGTCCTGATTGCTGACATCGGTACCGTCGGTCAGGTTCTTGCCAAACCCGTCGCGCTGCGCCTTGGCCACCGCCACACGGCCGCGCCACTCCCCACTGTCGGTGCCACCGCCCAGCGCCGCCTTGAACTGGCGCTGGCCGTAGTCGCCCAGCGTCAAAGACGCCACGCCTTCCGTCTTCGTGCCCAAGGGACGGGACACGTACTTCACCGCACCGCCAATGGTGTTCTTACCGTACAGCGTGCCCTGCGGGCCACGCAGCACTTCGATGCGCTGCACGTCAAAGACCTCCAGCAGGGCCCCCTGCGGGCGCGCCATGTAGACGTCATCCAGGTAGATGCCCACCCCCGGGTCGACGCCCCACAGCGGATCGGCCTGCCCCACACCGCGAATGAAGGTGGTGATGGTGCTGTTGCTGCCGCGCGCTGCGTACACGGTCAGGCTGGGCACATTGCCCTGCAAATCCCCCAGGTTCTTGATGTTCAAGCGGTCCAGGCTCTGGGCCGTCAGGGCCGTCACAGCCACCGGACTGTCCTGCAGGGTTTCTTCGCGCTTGCGGGCGGTGACCACCACTTTTTCCAGCGCGCCCTCATCAGCCTCGGTCTTTTTTTCAGGGGCGGTTTGGGCGCCGACCGGAGCCGCCATCAGGGCCAGTACGGCCAGGGCCAGGGGATGCAAACGCACGACAGACGACACAGACATGAAGGACTCTCCGGTGAATGAAAACTGAGGTTCAAAAACACCCGATGCGAACTGCGCACCGGTGACCTTGGCTGGGATTTCGCAAGTTGCGTGCCGAAAGCGCAAACCCACGGGAAAACCATCAGAAACCAGGGTTGGAGGCTGGATTTGGGGGCACCGGCCGTCCCCGCAGGCGGGTCCCGGGCTCCGCTTGTCGCCAGGGCAACGGCGCGGTGCACGGATTGCAGACAGGCGGCGGCGGTCTTGCTGTCTGATTTCCAGGCGCTGCCTGGAATCCAGACACTGAAAGTCACTGCGCCGTCCAGCCCCCATCCACCGGCAGCGCCACGCCAGTGATGCCTGCGGCGGCTGGGCCGCACAAGAACACGGCCACCTCGCCGATGTGCGAGGGGGGCAGCAGCGTCAGGTTGGGCTGTTTCTCGCGCAGCAGGTCGCGAATGCCAGCCGCCCGGTCACCGCCAAAGGCCGCAGCGCGCGCTTCGATCTGCGGTTGGATCAGCGCGGTGTCGGTCCAGCCCGGGCAGATGCAGTTCACCGTGATGCCCTCTGCCGCCGTCTCCAGAGCCACGCCTTTGGACAGGCCGACCAGCCCATGCTTGGCCGCCAGGTAGGCGCTCTTGTTCACCGAGGCCACCAGCCCGTGCACCGAGGCAATGTTGACAATGCGCCCCCAGCCGCGCGCGCGCATGCCAGGGATGGCCGCCTTCATGGTGTGGAAGGCGCTGCTGAGGTTGATGGCCAAGATGGCGTTCCAGCGCGCCGCCGGGAACTCGGCGATGCCACAGGTGTGCTGGATGCCGGCGTTGTTGACCAGGATGTCGGGCGGGGCGAGCGCCTCGGTTGCCGCAGCCACCAAGCCGGCGGCGGCCTGCTCGTCGCTCAGGTCGCCTCGCACGTAGGCACAGCGGGCCCCGGTCTCCTCCTGCAGTCGCGCCGCGACCACGGCGCCTTGTTCCACGGGTTCGATGCCGTGCAGCACCACCTGGGCGCCGGCCCGAGCCAGGGCTTGTGCGATGGCCAGGCCAATGCCTTGGGTGGAACCGGTCACCAGCGCGGTACGGCCTTTCAAGCTCATGGGGACTCCAGATTCAATGGGCGATCAGAAAGCGCTCGATCAAACCGAGCTGCTCGGGGGTATTCAGCGCCGGTGCATGGCCACAGCCTTCGACGACGACGCCGACGGCGCGCGGCCCCCGCGCGCGCATGGCCTCAAAAACCTCGGGGGTCAGCAGGTCGGAGTCGACGCCACGCAGCGCCAGCACGGGCAAGCTCAGGCGATCCCACTCCATCCAGCGTTCGTAATCCTGCGGATGGTGAACGAACTGCTCGACCATCGCCGGGTCGTAGTGCGGGGTCACGCGGCCATCGGGAAGGCGGCGTGCCGAGGTCTCGGTCAGGCGGCGCCACTGGGCATCGCTCAACCAGCCATAGGGCGCATAGATCTGCCGGAAATAGCTTTCCAGCTCGGTGATCGTGGCGAAGGCCGGCGGCAGGCCGGCATAGGTGCGGATGCGCGCCAGTGCCGGCTCGGCCAGTTCGGGGCCAACATCGTTCAGCACCAGGCGGCGAATGCGCCCTTGCAGCGGCCCAGCCGCGGCCACCAGGCCGATGGCGCCGCCCATCGAGGTGCCAACCCACAGGCACTGCGCCACGCCCAGCTGGTCCAGCAGCGCAGTGGCCAGCTCGGCATAGAAGTCCAGGCAGTATTCATCCCGCGGATTCGGGCTCCATTGCGAGAGGCCACGGCCAATCGTGTCCGGGCACAGCACGCGAAAGCGCGGCGCCAGCTGCTGCGCCAGCTCGTCCATGTCCCGCCCGGTGCGCGCGAGGCCATGCCAGGCCACGACCACCTCGGGATTGGTCGGGTCGCCCCAGTCCATGAAGTGGACTTCGCGGCCCAGGCAGCGCAGGTAGCGCGAGTTCATGACCGGCGCGTCCGGCCGGCGCCGGGCCGCCCCAAGCCGGCCGCGGCCCCCTCGGGGGGTGGCGACCGCGGGGAGACTGGGGGCGCCCTTAATTTGCCCACGATCCCGGTCGGGAAGTGGTAGACCGAGAGGATGAACAGCACGCCCAGCCAGAGCAGCCAGCGGTCCGGCGAGGTCATGGCACCGAGCACCGGCACATCGGCGAGCGGCCCTTGTGCCAGTCGCATCAAGTCCTGGAGATAGTTCTGCGCCAAGACGAACAGCACCGAACCGATGACCGCGCCGTAGATCGTGCCCATGCCGCCGATGACGACGATCAGCAGGATGTCCAGCATGATCTCGAAGGACATCGCTGTCTCGGGCCCCACGTAGCGCAGCCACAGCGCCAACAGCACGCCGGCCAGTGTGGCAAAGAGCGCGGCCAGCACGTTGGACAGCGTGCGGTAGACGACGGTGCGGTAACCGATGGCCTCGGCGCGGAAGGCGTTTTCGCGGATGGCCTGTAGCACACGACCGAAGGGCGAGTTGACGATGCGCAGCATCAGCAGCACCAGCACGGTCACTGCCGCGCACAGGCCGTAGTAGCTGAGCAGGCGGCCATCCACGTCCACACCGAACCAGGGCTCGTCCAGGAACACCGTGGCGGGGCGCAGCAGCTCGGGCACCTTGAAGTTCAGCCCGTCTTCGCCGCCGGTGAACTCGCTGAGTTGCGAGGCCAGGGTCAGGAAGGCCGAGGCCACGGCCAGCGTGATCATGGCGAAGAAGATCGCCTTGACCCGCAGAGAGGCCAGGCCGATGACTAGCGACAGCAGCAGGCTGGCGAGCAAGGCGGCGCCGGCGCCCAGCAGCACCGCATCCCAGCCCGGACCCATCCGATGGCTGGCGATCGCCACGCCATAAGCGCCGATACCGAAGAACAGCGTGTGCGCAAAGCTGACGATGCCGGTGTAGCCCAGCAGCAGGTCGTAGCTGGCCACCAGCACGATGAACACCAGGGCCTTGGCCGCGACGTTCATCGGCTTGGTGCCGGGGAAGAGGAAGGGCGTGGCCAGCAGGCCCAGCACGGTGATCACCACCAGTGCCGCCAGCACACGGCTGCGTGGCAGGTCATGCGAGAGCAAGGTCTTCAACATCAGCCAGCCCTCCGCGCGACGGGGTAGAGCCCTTCGGGCCGCCACAACAGCACCACCACCATCAGCGCGATGTTCGAGAACAGCGCCAGCTTCGGCGCCAGGAAGCCGGTGTAGTTCGCCACCAGGCCCACCAGCAGCGCGCCCACAAAGCTGCCGAAGGTGGAGCCCAGGCCGCCAATGATGATGACGATGAAAATCAGCACATTGAGCTGGGCGCCGATCTGCGGCGTGACGCCCTGCTGGTAAAGACCCCAGAGCACACCGCCCAGCCCCGCCAGCCCCGAGCCCGCTACAAAGGTGCCAATGAAGAGGCGGCGGATGCGGTAGCCCAGGCTTTCCACCATCTCTCGGTCCTGCACGCCAGCGCGGATCAGGAGGCCCAACTTGGTGCGGTTCAGCAGCCACAGCAGACCGACCAGCACCGCAAGGCCGACGACCATCGCGAGCAAGCGGAATCGCTCCAGCGCCACGTCGCCAAAGAGCAGCGCGCCGCGCAGGCCCTCGGGCGGTGTGATGGGCACGAGCTGCGCGCCGTACTGCATCTTCAGCAGCTCTTCGCCCACGATCATGCCGCCCATGGTGATCAGGATTTGCTTGAGGTGCAGGCCATAGACCGGCCGCACCAGCACGCGCTCGAAGGCCAGGCCCACCGCACCCGCCACGCCCATGCCCACCAGGCAGGCTGTACCCACCGCGAGCAGGTTGGCGCTGAGGTCCGGGCTGTGCACGAGGCCGCTCAGGGAAGCGAGCACGGTCGTCGCCATGAAGGCACCCAGCGCGATGAACAGGCCGTGGCCGAAGTTCAGCACGTCCATCAGGCCGAACACGAGCGTCAGGCCCGAGGCCATGATGAACACGATCAGGCCCATGGCCAGACCGGCCAGGGTCAGCGTGGCCCAGGAGCTGGCGCTGCCGATCAAGGGCAAGGCCAGCAGGGCCAAGCCAGCGAGCAGGGCCAGCGGCGAAAAGTCAAAGCGCTCGCGCGGCAGGGCGGCGGGCGTGGCCGCGGTCGACACGGTGTTCATTGGTGCGCTCCCAGGCTCAGACCGAGCAGGCGTTGTTGCAGCCCTTCGTCTTCCGCCAGCTCTTGCATGGCCCCGGTGTACACCACGCGGCCGTCGTCCATCACGGCCACGCGGTCGCCCAGGGCCTTGGCCATGGCGAAGTTCTGCTCCACCAGCAGCACGGTGGTCTGTTGCTTCTTCAGTTCGCGCAGCGCTTCAATGAGGTTCTGCACGATGGCCGGCGCCAGGCCCTTGCTGGGCTCGTCGATCAGCAGCAGGCGGCGCGGCTCGATCAGCGCGCGGGCGATGGCCACCATCTGCTTCTGGCCACCGCTGAGCTTGCCGGCGGGGTATTGCCAAAAGGTTTTAAGCGCGGGGAAGAGGCCGAACAGCCAGTTCAAGCGTGCTTCATCCAGGTCTTGCAGGCGCTTGGCTTGTCTTGCGGCGAGCAGCAGGTTCTCGGCCACGCTGAGGTCGCTGAAGATGCCCATGGATTCGGGCACGTAGGCGATGCCTTGCTGGGCGATCTCGGGCGTGCTTTGCCTGTGCTTGCTGCCGGCGAACTCGATCGTGCCTTGGCTGTGTGGCCACAGGCCCATGATGGTGCGCAAGGTGGTGGTCTTGCCGGCGCCATTGCGACCCAGCAGCATGGTCACTTGCCCCTCCGGCACTTCCAGGTCCACGCCGTGGAGGATGTGATAGGCGCCGATGTGGGTGTGGACGCCGGCGAGTTTCAGCAGGGTCGGACTCATGCGGCCACCCCCAGATACGCGTTCTGCACGACAGCCGAAGCCATCACAGCAGCTGGCTCGCCATCCGCGACCAAGGCCCCCTGGTGCAGCACCACGATCCGATCCGCCAACTCGCGCACCACATCCATCTTGTGCTCCACCAGCAGGATCGTGTGCTTGCCCTCGCGCTTGAGCTCACGGATCAGGTCCAGCACCACCGGCACCTCGTCCACGCTCATGCCCGCGGTCGGCTCATCGAACAGATAGACCTTGGGCTGCAGCGCCATCAACAGCGCCACCTCCAGCTTGCGCTGGTCTCCATGCGGAAGGCTCGCGGCCAGATCGTTGGCCCGCGCTGCGAGTCGCACCCGTTCCAGCAGGACCATGGACTCATCGATCAGGGCCCGGTGGCTGAGCCACACCGAGAGCAGCCGCAAGCCCAGCCCACAGCGAGCCTGCACCGCCAAGCGCACGTTTTCCAGCACGGTCAGGTGTGGGAACAGCTGCGTCAGCTGGAAGGCCCGCCCCAGGCCGCGGCGCGTGCGCTGCGGCGCGCTCAAGCTCGTCAGGTCCTCGCCATTCAGCAACACCCGCCCGCTACTCACCGGCAACTGCCCGCTGATGAGGTTGAAGTAGGTCGTCTTGCCCGCGCCATTGGGGCCGACGATGGCGGTCAGCGTGCCAGGGTGAAAGGCGCAGGACACGCGGTCAACGGCCACATGGCCGCCGAAGCGGATCGTCAGGTCTTGGGTTTGAAGCACGGCGCCCTCAAGACTTGTTGCGGACAGGCACGTTCATCTCGCCGGGCTTGATCTCCCGCACCAGTTCCGGCACGCCCCACTCAAACGCCGGGTCCACCTTGATCTTGAAATGGAACATCGACTGCAGCGCTTGGTGGTCCTCGGGGCGGAACCACATCTCGCCCTTCGGGCTTTGGAACTTCAGCCCCTTCATGGCCGCCTGCAGCTTGGCGGTCTTGCTGTCGCCGCCGGTCTTCTTCAGGGCCTCGACGATGGCGATGCCGGCCGTCATGCCACCGGCCGTGAACATGTCGGGCGGGGTCTTGAACTGCTTGTAGTGGCGAGCGACCAGCCACTCGTTGACCGGGTTTTTGGGCATGCCGAAGTAGTAATACGCAGCGCCCTCCATGCCCGGAAACTGCTTGTAGGCCGTCATGGCCGGCAGGATGTTGCCGCCGGTGGCGATCTCGATGCCGTGGCGCTTCAAGTCGAGGTCGGCGATCTTGAAGGGGTTGCCGGCGCCGGCCCAGAGGATGAAGACGATCTTGCGACCGGGCAGGCCCTTGAGTTTGTCAATCAGGCGCTGGGCCCCGGCCGTGAAGTCCGTGGTGGTGGTCGGCAGGTACTCCTCGTGCACCAGTCGGGCGCTCTTGAGCGCCTCGCGGAAGGCCTTCACACCGTCGCGACCGAAGGCGTAGTCCTGGGCCAGCGTGGCAATGTGGGTGCCCGGTTTGTCCAGCGCCACGGCGTTGGCGATCGCATCCTGCGAGCTGTTGCGGCCGGTGCGAAAGATGAAGGGGTTCCACTTCTCCCCCGTGATGGAGTCGGCGACTGCCGGCTCCACCAGCAGGATCTTGCCGGCCTCCTCCGCCACCGGCAGCAGGGCCAGGGCCACGCTGGAGCTGGTGGGGCCGACGGCCAGGTCCACCTTGTCGTCGGCGTAGGCGGCGGCCAACAGGTTCTTGCCCACGTCGGGCTTGCCCTGGTCATCCTTTTCCAGCACGACGATCTTGCGGCCGGCCACGGTCATCGTGCCGCCGGTGGCGTACTCCAGGCCCAACATCAGCCCGGTATGGGTCTGCTTGCCATAGGCCTCCAGCGGGCCGCTCTTGCTGTAGACGTGGGCAATGCGCAAGTCTTTGCCCTGGCCGAAGGCCGGGGCCCAGGTTGAGGCCAAGCCCAGCATCAAGGCGGGGATAACGCGCAGGGATCGGATCAGCGACATGGAGACTCCATCAGGAAGGGCCCGCAGTCGGGGCCGTCACCCTACGTTCGCAAGCTCCATGCCAACCAGGGAAAACCCACAAGAAACCGCCCGCAACGGGGCCACCTCAGCGCGCACCGTCTGGAATCCAGACAGCGCCACTCCGGCTCAATGTCCAAAAAAAAGACAGGTGATCAGAGTCCGTACAGGGCCAGCTTCTCGTACAGGGCGGCGCGCGAGATCTGCAAGAGCTTGGCTGCAGCCGCCTTGTTGCCTCGGGTTTGCAGCAGGGCTTGGGCGATGGCGCGCCGCTCTAATTCGGCGATTTGCTCCGGCAAGGGGCGCACACCGGGTGTTGCCTCGGCGGGTGGGGCCATCGAAGGTTTGGGCTGCAGGCCCTCGGCCCCCGCCACGGCCCGTGCCGCGCCCGGCACCAGACCCAGAAAGTGGCTAGCCTCCAACTGCAGGGCGTCGCTCATCAGACTGGCCTGCTCCAGCACGTTGCGCAGCTCGCGAATGTTGCCCGGCCACGGCTGAGCAACCAGCAACTCCAGCGCTTCGGCGGAGACCGTGCGCGTGGGCATGCCCGAGCGGCGGGCGATGTCTTCGCCCAATACCTCGACCAGGGCCTCGAAATCCTCGCGCCGCTCGCGCAGCGGTGCCACGCGGATGGGCACGACGGCCAACCGGTAGTAAAGGTCGGCGCGGAACTCGCCCCGCGCCACCAGGGCCGGCAGGTCCCGGCTGGTCGCGGCGATGACCCGCACGTCCACCCGCCGCACCTGGTTGGAGCCGAGCGGCTCCACCTCCTGCTCCTGCAGCACCCGCAACAGCTTGCTTTGCAGTGCGAGCGGCATGTCGCCAATCTCGTCCAGGAACAGCGTGCCGCCATCGGCAATGGCGAACTTGCCCTCGCGCCCGCGCCGGTCGGCTCCGGTGAAAGCCCCGGCCGCCACGCCAAACAATTCGGCCTCCAAGAGCGTGTCCGGAATGGCGGCAATGTTCAGACTCACCAGGGGCTTGTGGGCGCGGGGGCTGGCCGAGTGGATGGCATGGGCCAGCACTTCCTTGCCCGTTCCCGTTTCGCCCAGCAGCAAAACCGTGGAGTCGGTCGGCGCCACGCGCCGGGCCTGGCGCTTCACTTCGAGGGCTGCGGCGCTGCTGCCCACGAAAGAGCCAATGGTGTACTTGGGCCGGCGCCCCTCGCTGAGCTCGCGCCGGGCGTCGTTGAGCTGGTGCTGCAGGTGCGAGAACTTCTGCATCAGCGGCTGCAGGCTGGACTCACTGTGCGCGGCCAGCACCAAGCCGAGCGCGCCGATCACCTGACCGGCGTCATCGTGCAGCGGCAGGCGGCTCACCACGAAGGTGCCGGCGCGATTGGTCAGCAGGTCGACGAGGATGGGGCGCCCGGTGTCGATGACGTCCGCCAGCAAGGTTCCGGGCACCACCTCCTCCACGCGGCGCCCGACGAACTCGGCCTCGGCCGCGAAGCCCAGGGCCGGCAGGAAGCGCTTGTAGCCGTCGCTGATCCAGACGATGCGGTGGGCACGGTCCAGCAACATCATGCCCTGCGAGGCCTCGGCCAGGTGCTCGAACAGGGATTGGGCCGCCATGCGCAGCACGCCATCCAGGTCGGACGGCAGGCCGGCGGCTTCAGGGGTCAATGCTGCAGAAAACATGGGCTGGGGGGGGAGATGGTGCGCGATTGGAGCGCGCTGCGGGCCCATCGACCATCGGGATTTGCCTGCGCGGCCCCACTCACAATGGCAGCCCTGCCTTGTGCGATACCGAAACCATGACGCTCACCCTCTCCCCGACCGATCAAATTCCACTGGATCGACTGCATGCCACATTTGGACAGGCGTTTTCAGACTATGTGGCCGGGCCCTTCCAACTCACCTTCGAGCAGTGGCCGGGTTTTTTAGCCCGCCACGGCGTGGACTTGGCCCTCGGCCGTGGGGTGGCTGACGCAAAGGGAGATCTCCTGGGTTTCGCCCTGGTCGCGCCTCGCCCGGCCCTGGGCCGCTGGCGGCTGGGTGCCATGGGCTTGGTGCCCGCCGCGCGGGGCAGCGGAGCCGCCCAACTCTTGCTCGAGGACTTTTTCACCCGGGCCACAGCCGCGAGCGTGACCGCCGTGGAGCTGGAGGTCATCGCGCAAAACCCGCGGGCGGTGGCGCTGTATGAGCGCCAGGGCTTTGTGCGGCAGCACGCTTTGATGGGCTTTTCTTGGGCGGGCCGACCCAGCCCCAGCGCTGTGCCCGGCGCCGAGGTCCAGGCCGTCACCGCCGTCCCCGCTGACGCCGCCTTGGCATGGCTACAGGCCGCTGAGCGCACCCTCCCCGACCTGCCGCTGCAAGTCGGCCCCGTCACCCTGGCCGCCCTATCCGAACCCTGGACGGCCTGGCAGGCCGGTCAAGCCCAGCTCGTGTTCACGGGCTCCGAGGCGGAAGGTTGGCTGCTGCGCTCGCTGATCGACCTCGACCCGGACCAACCCGGGGCGGAGGCCTTGCTGCGCGCCTTTTGCGCCACGCATGGGGCGCAGACGATTCGCGTCCACCCCCTCCAGAGGCTGGATGTTGGGGGCGAGGCGCTGCTGCGGTGCGGCTTCACGCAGGAGACCTTGCACCAGTGGATCATGCGCCGCGACCTCCCCAGGGCGGAGGCTCCGACAATCGCCCCATGACCGAGCCGCTTCGCGTGCTGTCGCTCATCCCGCCGATGACGCAGCTCAACACGCCCTACCCCGCCACCGCCTACCTCACGGGTTTTTTACGCTCGCGCGGCATCGACGCGCGCCAGGCCGACCTGGCCCTGGCCCTGGTGCTGCGTCTCTTCAGTGCGGAAGGCCTGCAGGCGTTGCGCGAGGCCGCCGCCCTGGCCCCCAACCCCGGCCCGGCGCTGCAGTTCCACCGGCTTGAAGCCGAGCGCATTGCCGAGGTCACCCCCCGCGTGCTGGCCTTCCTGCAAGGCCGCGACTCGACGCTGGCCCACCGCATCAACAGCCGCGCCTACCTGCCCGAAGGACCGCGCTTCGCGCCGGTGGACGCCAGCATTCCGGGACAAGAGGATGAGCCCGACCCCATGGCCTGGGCCTTCGGCACGCTGGGCGCGCAGGACCGGGCCAAACACCTGGCCACGCTGTTTTTGAACGACTTGGCCGATGCCGTGCGCGAGGCGCTGGACCCGCGCTTCGAGTTCGTGCGCTATGCCGAGAGCCTGGCCATGAGCCAGCCCCATTTCGACCCTTTGGCGGAGGCCCTGGCCGCGCCACCCACCGTTGTGGATCGGATGCTGGAAGCGTTGGCGCTGGAAACCGTCGCTCAGCACGCCCCGCAGCTCGTGCTGCTCTCTTGCCCCTTCCCCGGCTCGGTGTATGGCGCCTTTCGCATCGCCCAAGCGATCAAGCGCGCCCACCCGACGATCAAGCTGGTGCTCGGTGGCGGCTACGTGAACACCGAACTGCGCGAACTGGCCGAACCCCGCGTGTTCGACTTTTTTGACTTCGTCACCCTGGACGCCGGCGAACGCGTGCTGCTGGCGCTGATCGAGCACCTGCAGGGGCAGCGCAGCGTCAACCGCCTGGTGCGAACCTTTGTTCGCGACGACGGGGCGGTTCGCTATGTGAACGGTATCGGCGGTCTGACCGAGCCCGAAGTGCCCTTTGACGAAGTCGGCACGCCCACCTGGGACGGCCTGCCGCTGTCCAGCTACCTGAGCCTGCTGGACATGCTCAACCCCATGCACCGCCTGTGGAGCGATGGGCGCTGGAACAAGCTCACCGTGGCCCTGGGCTGCTATTGGAAGAAATGCAGCTTCTGCGACGTGGGGCTGGACTACATCGGCCGCTACGAGGCCACGACCGCCGAAGTACTGGCGGACCGCATCGAAGCCATCGTGCTTGAAACCGGCCAGACGGGCTTTCATTTTGTCGACGAGGCCGCGCCGCCCAAGGTGCTCAAGGCGCTGGCGGACGAGATCATCCGCCGCCGCCTGACGATCAGCTGGTGGGGCAATGTGCGCTTTGAAAAGACCTTCACCCCCGCCTTGGTGGAACAGCTCGCCGAGAGCGGCTGCATTGCCATCAGCGGCGGGCTGGAGGTCGCCTCGGACCGCCTGCTCAAGCTCATGAACAAGGGCGTCAGCGTCGAGCAAGTGGCCCGTGTGACCAAGGCCTTTGCCGACCACGGCGTGCTGGTGCACGCCTACCTGATGTACGGATTCCCCACCCAGACCGCCCAAGACACGGTGGACGCCCTGGAGTACGTGCGCCAGCTCTTCGAGGAAGGCTGCATCCACAGCGGCTTCTTCCACCGCTTTGCCTGCACCGTGCACTCTCCGGTCGGCCAAAACCCGGACGACTTTGGGGTGCAGCTCATTCCGCTGCCGCCCGGCCGCTTTGCGAAGAACGACATCGGCTTCATCGACCCCACGGCCGTCGACCACGACCGCCTGGGCTTGGGCCTCAAGCGCGGGCTCTACAACTTCATGCACGGCGTGGGCCTGGACTGGGACGTGCGCCGCTGGTTCGAAGAGATCCGCGTGCCCAAACCCACGGTCAAGCGTGGGGCGATCGGGCGGGCGTTGCAGCTCGGGTAAACCCAAGCATTCGATTTCGATTACACGCGTAAACTTAAATCGTTTACACAAGTAATCGAAATATGAACCCTCCCATCAGTGACGCCGAGGCCCAGGTCATGGAGGTGCTGTGGCGTCGGGCGCCGCAGACAGCCGACGACATTGCCGCCGCCTTGGCGGGCCAGCAAGACTGGCAACTCGCCACCATCAAGACGCTGCTGAACCGCCTGCTCAAAAAGGGGGCCATTGCGGCCGACAAGGACGGGCGGCGCTACCTCTACCGCCCCTTGGTGGCGCGGGAGGCCTGGCTCGGCACCCAGAGCATTGGCCTGCTGGACCGCCTGTTCGGCGGCCAGCTGGCGCCCCTGGTGGCGCAGTTCAGCAGCCAGCGCAAGCTCAGCCCGGCGGATCGCGCGGCGCTCAAGAAACTGCTGGCGGAGCAAGGCGATGAGTGAGGCCCACCTCCTCAAGCTGCTCGGGCAGCAGACCGTCTTACTGAGTCTGGCCGTACTGACCCTGTTGCTGCTGCGCCCGCTCCTGCGTCGCTGGGGCGGCGCCGGCGCGGTGCTGGCCGGGTGGAGCGCCGTGCCCGCCGTGTTGCTCAGCCCCTGGCTGCCCCCACTGGGTAACGGCTCAGAACCCCTGGCCTGGCGGGTCCGCACCGAGGCCTTGCTTGCGGCCCCACTGCAGGCCCTACCCGCGCCAGCCACCCCTGGCGTGGCCTGGGGGACGCTGCTGCTCACCGCCTGGCTTGCCGGCCTGGGGGGGCTCGCACTGGCCCTGGCCTGGCAGCAGCGGCGCTACCTGCGCCAAGGCCCGCGCTTGCCTGCCGGCAGCAGCCCCGCCTGGGTCGGCCTGTGGCGCGGGCGCCTGTGGCTGCCGCTGGACTACCGCCAGCGCTTCGCCCCCGAGGAGCGCCGCCTGATCCGCGCCCACGAGCGCGCCCACGCCCAGCGCGGCGACAACGCCTGGACGCTGCTGGCCACCGCCGTCTGGCTGCTGCACTGGTTCAACCCCTTGGCTTGGTGGGCCCTACGCCGCCTTAGGGCCGACCAAGAACTCGCCG
The DNA here is from genome assembly GCF_016093295.1 of Inhella gelatinilytica. Classification (GTDB taxonomy): domain Bacteria; phylum Pseudomonadota; class Gammaproteobacteria; order Burkholderiales; family Burkholderiaceae_C; genus Inhella; species Inhella gelatinilytica. The sequence continues at coordinate 133,519 of NZ_JAEDAL010000005.1, forward strand.
CCGACGCGCAAGTGCTGCGCCGGCACCCCAGCCAACTCGCCACCTATTTGCGCACCCTGGCCAAGGCCGAAGCCGGGGACGCCCCCCGCCTCGCCATGAGCCCCTTTGCGCCCCATCCCCTGCTCGAAAGGATTCGCTGGATGAAAACCGCCCACGCCGCCCGCATTGCCCGCCCCTGGGTGGCCTTGTTCACAGGATTGCTGATGCTGGGCACCGCTTGGGCCCTTCGCCCTGCTCCGCCCGTAGCTACAGAACCAAATGCCACGGCCACCGCGCCGCGCTACTGGGTCGCCATTCGGGTGGGAGAGCGCACCGTCGACCACAAGACCTTGACGTTGGATGACTCGGGCAGCGCGTCGGTGCGCTTGTCCAGCTTTGGCAACGAGGACCTGCTGCTGACGCTCAAGGGCGGCCCCCTCGAGGCCAAGGGCCAGCGGCTTCAAGCCCATGTTCAGGCTGGCGCCTTGACGGTCAGCATGACCGAAGGCGAAGCCGTGGTGCGCGAGGGGCACCCGCTGCAGCTGGCCATCCACAACCCAGAAAACCACGCGCAGCACGCCATGGTCCAGATCGGCCGCGTCGTGGAGCGTCCGATGCCAGCTTTGGACCCCGACCAGTCCGGGGAGGTGGTGGTCGACATTCAGGCTTTTGTGGATCAGAAGGCCTGGGGGTCGGCGACCCTGCAGTCGGCGATGGGTCAAGCCATTCCCCTGGCACTGGCCGAATCGTCGGGCCTGCCCATTCGCGGCACGTTGCAAGTTCAAGCTCGCTTGCCGGCCGAGTTGGATCTGGGCTTTGCGTTGCAGGTGGGCGAGCGAACGCTCAAGCCCCGTGTTCTGACCCGCAGCGGCGTCAAAGCCACGATCGAGTTCAACAGCCCTGAGGACCCGCGCATCGTGCGCATCGAGGTCACGCCGCGCCGCCTCCGGCCCTGAGGCGTAGGCCCGGGGCGCGCAGGGTCTCCGTGAGGCTGGGACAATCGCGCCCATGTCTGCCCCCACCCTCCGCGCCCCCGAACTCCTCCTGCCCGCCGGCTCTCTGGCCAAGATGCGGGCGGCCTATGACTTTGGCGCCGATGCCGTCTATGCCGGTCAGCCCCGGTATTCGCTGCGCGCGCGCAAGAACGAGTTCCGCCTGGAGCAAATCGCCCAGGGCATTGAAGAGGCCCATGCGCGGGACAAGAAATTTTTCGTCACCAGCAACCTGATCGCCCACAACGACAAGGTGCGGACCTACCTGCGGGACATCCAGCCCGTTGTGGAGCTGCGGCCCGACGCTCTGATCATGGCGGATGCGGGCCTGATCATGCAGGTGCTGGACCACATGGAGCGCGGCCTCTTTCCCAAGGTGCCCATTCACCTCTCGGTCCAGGCCAACACCACCAACTGGGCGGCCGTCAAGTTTTGGCAGAAGGTTGGGGTTGAGCGGATCATCCTGTCGCGCGAACTGAGCTTGGATGAGGTCGAGGCCATTCGCAACGAGTGCCCCGACATGGAGATTGAAGTCTTTGTGCACGGTGCCCTGTGCATCGCCTACTCGGGCCGCTGCCTGCTGTCGGGCTACTTCAACCGTCGCGACCCCAACCAAGGCACTTGCACCAACGCCTGTCGCTGGGAGTACAGCACCCAGGGCGCCCGCGAAGACTCCCCTTCGGGTGAGGCGATTCCGGTCGGGAAATTGGACGCGGACTTCAACTTTGCCGAGGCCCAGTCCGAAGCGGAATCCACCTTCTCCACCTGCGGCGGGGGGCAACGCCACCCGGCCGCGGACCAGGTCTATTTCTTGGAGGAAAAGGCCCGGCCGGGTGAGCTCATGCCCATCATGGAAGACGAACACGGCACCTACATCCTCAACAGCAAGGACTTGCGAGCCGTGGAGCATGTGGAGCGGCTGGCGCGCATTGGTGTCGATTCCCTCAAGATTGAGGGCCGCACCAAGAGCCTGTACTACGTGGCCCGCACGGCCCAGGTGTACCGCCGAGCCATTGACGATGCGGTGGCGGGGCGACCCTTCAACCCCGAGTTGCTGCTGGAGTTGGAAGGGCTGGCCAACCGCGGGTACACCAGCGGGCTCTTGGAGCGTCGACCCGCCCAGGACTACCAAAATTACATCAACGGCAGCAGCGAGCTGCATCGCAGCCATTTTGTGGGCGAGGTCACAGCGGTGCGCGACGATGGGTGGGCCCAGGTGCAAGTTAAGAACCGCTTCGCGGTGGGCGACCGCATCGAGCTGGTACACCCTCAGGGCAATCAGATCTTCGAGCTCCAGGCGATGCAAAACCTGGAGGGCGAGCCCATCGCGGTGGCCCCCGGCGACCCGTTTTGCGTCTGGCTGCCCTTGGGCCCTTCTGCGGCGGGTGGCTTGCTGGCCCGCCTGCTCTAAGGTCCCATTCCGCCGGGGCTGTGCTCAGTTGCGCTCATGCCGACCGTGGACGTCGGTCGGCCGTTCATTCGCCAGCGGCGCGGTTGCCAGCCGCTCCAAAATGCCGCAGGCGTCGCCTTGCCCCTCACAGCGCGCTCGCAAAGCCTGCAATTCGGACTCCAGCGCCTCGAGCTCCCGGCGGCGCGCTTGCACATGGGCCAGGTGGCGGTCGATGAGCGTGTTCACCGCCTCGCAGGCCTGCTCGTCCCGCGCAGCCAGCAACGCGCGCAGCTCGTCCAGCGACAGGGCCAAGGCCCGGCAGCGGCGAATGAATAGCGCCCGCTCCACTTGGGCTGGGCTGTAGTGACGGTAATTGCCCTCGCTGCGAGTGGGGCTGGGCAACAAACCCTCGCGCTCGTAAAAGCGCAAGGTGGGCACGGACAGCCCCGAAACCCGGGCCAGTTCACCAATGCGCATGGGCTCAATCTCCCGCGCCAATGGCTTCACGCACCGCGCTGAGCTGGCGGCGCGACACCGGCAACCACTCCTGAACCGGCGCCACTCGCACGGCCCAGCTTTCCTGAATCTCACCCTCCGTTTCGCTCCCCGCCTCTGGTTCGGCCCGTCGTGCCAGTTCGCGCACCGCATTCTTCGCCACCAAGGTATTGCGGTGAATGCGCAAGAAACGATGGCCCATGCGATGTTCCAAATCGTTGAGGCTGCCATCCATGACGTAGCGCTGCTCGGGCGTGCGGACCGTCAGATATTTGAGTTCCGCTTTGACGTAAATCACCTCCCCCACCGGCACCCGGACCAAACGGCCGCGCTCGTGAATCTGCAGCACCTCATCGGGCGGGGACTCCAGTGCCGCCACCCGCGCCAGGGCCTCTCGCTCCCGCAAGCGCTGCGCCACGCGGGTCAGTGCCGCCTGCAGCCGCTCTTGACGCACGGGCTTGGTCAGGTAGTCCACGGCATTCAAGCCAAAGGCATCCAGCGCATGCTGGGCATGCGCGGTCACGAAGACCACGGCCGGAGCATCCGCACGCTGTTTCAGGTCCGCGGCCAAAGCCAAACCGTCGCCTGGCATCTGGATGTCCAGCAGCAGCAGATCGCAGCCGTGGTCCTGTAGCCACGTCTGCACTGCGGTCGCCGAAGCCAGTGACGCCAGCACCTGCGCGTGCGGGTCCCGGCACCCTTCCAGCAAGCTGGCGAGGCGCGCACGGGCCAGCGGCTCGTCGTCAGCAATCAGGACACGCAGTGGCGCCTCGATCAACATCGTTCAACCTCCCTGTGGCAATGGCAAGCCGATTCGAACGGTAAAGCCTCGCGCGGAAGCCTCCGCTTCAAAAGAGCCCGAGACGTCATGCAGCAGCGCCATGCGCTCGCGCACATTGGCCAGCGCCAGCCCATGCCCTCCGGCCGCCGGCGCGGCCACGCTGTTCCAGACCGTGACTTCGACCCGCCCCGAACGAACCGCCGAGCGAACTTCAATATCGCCCCCACTTTCGTTGGGTTCGACCCCGTACCGAACCGCGTTCTCCAGCAAAGGTTGAAGCAAGAGGCTGGGCACGCGGGCGGCATCACAGGCCGCATCCAATTGCCAGCGCACCCGCAAACGCTCCCCAAAACGCAATTGCTCGATGTCCAGATAGCGGCGAGCCATTTCAACTTCCGTCGCCAGCGTGCTGGGCTGCCCATCGGTCGCCAAGGCACCGCGGAACAAGTCCGCCAGGTCTTCCAGCACCCGCTCCGCCACGGGAGGGTTGACGCGAACAAGAGCCACCGCGGTATTGAGGGTGTTGAATAAAAAATGCGGACGGATCCGGGCTTGGAGCTCAACCCACCGTGCCTGCATGCCACTGGGAACCGCGGCCCGCGCTCGCCACAACAAGCCCTGCACGAAGCCTCCCGCCAACGTGGCGCCCACCAGCGCCACACCCAGGCCCCGAAACTCCACCGGGCCCATGTCCATCGCCAGCGCGTGACCGAGCACCCACCAGGGCCACCAAGCGCTGCCGGCGCCCAGCGCCACCAAGGCCACTTGGATGCGGATCAAGGGCCAGGCTGCCAAGCGCAGCCGCAAGCCGCACACCACGGACAGCCAGGTTGCCAGCGCGGGCATGCTGATCACCGAACTCTGGAGGTAACGCACCCACCAGTCCAGCGGACCCGAGGCCACCAACATCAAGCCCAAGGCCATGGCCCCTTGAATGAGAAACAGTGCGCGCAGCACCACGCCGGGCTGGCAGACCTCAAAAACGGTCTCCATGCGCAATCGGTCAACCGAGGATTCCGAGGCAGGGGGCGTTCGCATTCCTAGAATCCTAGGACAGCTTCCTCTATTCCTGCCCCCATGTCTTCCAACCCCCTGGCCAACAAGGCCCAAGCCTGGTCCGCACTGTTCGCCGAACCGATGAGCGAACTGGTACAGCGCTACACCGCCAGCGTTGGCTTCGATCAACGCCTGTGGGCGGCCGACATTCAAGGCAGTTTGGCCCATGCCGAGATGCTGCACGCTCAAGCCTTGATCAGCGATGCCGACTGGGCCGACATCCAGCGCGGCATGGCGCAAATCCGCGCCGAGATTGAGGGCGGACAGTTCAAGTGGAAGCTGGAACTGGAGGACGTGCACCTCAACATCGAGGCCCGTCTGACCGAACTGGTCGGCCTGGCCGGCAAGCGCCTGCACACCGGGCGGAGCCGCAACGACCAGGTGGCCACCGACGTGCGCCTGTGGCTGCGTGGCGAGATCGACGGCCTTCTGGCGCTGCTGCGTCAGGTTCAAGCGGTGCTGGTGGAACGCGCCGAGGTGCATGCGGATGTGATCGCTCCGGGCTTCACGCACTTGCAGGTGGCCCAGCCGGTCAGCTTTGGCCACCACCTGCTGGCTTACGTGGAAATGTTTGCCCGCGATGCCGAACGCCTGGCCGACTGCCGCCGCCGCGTGAACCGCCTGCCGCTGGGTGCCGCCGCTCTGGCTGGCACGCCCTACCCGCTGGACCGCGAGCGCGTGGCCCGCACCCTGGGCATGGAAGGCGTCTGCCAGAACAGTCTGGACGCGGTCAGCGACCGCGACTTCGCCATCGAGTTCACGCATGCGGCCGCGCTGGCCATGATGCACATCTCGCGCCTCTCCGAGGAGCTGGTGCTGTGGATGAGCCAGAGCTTCGGTTTCATCCGCCTGCCCGACCGCTTCTGCACCGGCTCGTCCATCATGCCGCAGAAGAAAAACCCCGACGTGCCGGAGCTGGCGCGCGGCAAGACCGGCCGCGTGTACGGGCACCTGATGGGCCTCTTGACCCTGATGAAGGGTCAGCCCCTGGCCTACAACAAGGACAACCAGGAAGACAAGGAACCGTTGTTCGACACGGTCGACACCCTGCGTGACACCCTGCGCATCTTTGTCGAGATGCTGGCCGGCCTGGAAGCCCGCGCCGACAACCTGCGCGCCGCCGCACAAAAAGGCCACGCCACCGCCACCGATCTGGCCGACTACCTGGTGCGGACCAAGGGCGTGCCCTTCCGCGACGCGCACGAGATCGTGGCCCACGCCGTGCGCGTGGCCAGCGAACAGGGGCTGGAGCTCGCTGCGCTCTCGCTTGAGCAGTTGCAGGCCATGGACGCCCGCATCGACGCCGATGTATTCGGGCCGCTCTCGCTGGAGGGCTCGCTGGCCAGCCGCAAGGTGCTGGGCGGCACCGCGCCGGAGCAGGTGCGGGCCCAGATCGCGCGCCACCGCAGCCGACTCGCCGCCGATTGATGCCGACTGACGCCGATTGACGCCCCGCTGGATCGCCCACCTCGACATGGACGCGTTCTACGCGTCCGTCGAGCTGCTGCGCTACCCGCAGCTCAAGGGCCTGCCGGTGGTCATTGGCGGTCGCCGGGAGCACCAGCCCCAGCCGGGCCCCGACGGTCAGTTGCAGTTCGCCCGTCTCAAGGACTACACCGGCCGCGGCGTCATCACCACCGCCACCTACGCCGCACGCGCTTTTGGCGTGCGATCCGGCCTGGGGTTGATGAAGGCCGCGCAGCTGTCACCCGATTGCATCCTGCTGCCGGTCGACTTCGAGGCCTACCGGGCTGCATCGCGCCGCTTCAAAGCCGCCGTCCGGGAAATCGCGCCGGTCATTGAAGATCGCGGCATCGACGAGATTTACATCGACTTGACTGAGTTGGCCGCCCAGCGGGAGGGCGTGGCCCACGATCCCCTGGGGGGGTTGAAACAGCTGGCACAGGACATCAAGAACAACGTTCGAGGGGCAACCCAACTCACCTGCTCCATTGGACTGGCGCCCAACAAGTTGCTGGCCAAGATCGCCAGTGAGTTGGACAAACCCGATGGTCTGACCCTGATTCGCCCGGAAGACCTGACCGTGCGCATTTGGCCCTTGTCGGTCCGGGCGATCAATGGCGTGGGCCCCAAGGCCGCCGAGCGCTTGGAAAGCCTGGGCATTCACACCATTGGCGCCTTGGCCGCCTGCGATCCGGCGTGGCTCATCCAACGCTTTGGCAAAGCCTATGGTGCCTGGCTGCACGAATCCGCCCATGGACGCGATGATCGGCCCGTCATCACCCACAGCGAGTCGGTATCGATCAGCCACGAGACTACCTTCGAGCGGGATTTGCATGCGGTTCGCGACAAAGCCGAGCTCGGACGCATCCTGACGTCGCTCTGTGAAGCGCTGGCCCAGGACCTGGCGAAGAAAAAACTGGCGGCCCGCACGATCGGCATCAAGCTGCGGTTCGAGGGGTTCAAGACCGTGACGCGCGATCAAACGCTGGACGCCCCGGTGTTCGAGGCCCGCGCCATCCGCCACGCGGCGGGCCTGTGCCTCAAGCGGGTGGATTTGAGCCTGCGGTTGCGGCTCATGGGCGTCCGGGCCTCGGGTCTTCAGGCAACCCCCCTGCAATCGGTCCGCTCACCGCTCGTGAAGCCGCGGCCCCGCATCAGCATCGCCGACTTGTTCGACCCTTGAGCCACCCGGCCGCCGCCGAGCTCTGATACCGTCATCCCGTCGCGTGCTCGCCCCCTTCGCCCCGCCCATGGCACGCCCCTGCCTCGCCCGGAAGTCGAGCAGTTGCTGGCCTGCGGCATTCGGGGTGAAGACTTGCCCCAGGTGGATGCCGTGTTGCATTCACCTGGACGCGTCGAGTTGCTGGAAGCGGCTCACCATTTGGCCGCGGCCATTGGGAGCGCAGCGACGATCAGTTCAGCGGTCGAGGGCGTCACCCGCATCGTTTTCGCCCTCAAAGCCTATGCGCGCCAAAGCACCCAATTGGAGGCGGTAGAGACCGATTTGGCGGCCTGCCTCGACACGGTCTTGACTCTGTACCAAAACCAGATCCGGCGCGGCATCGAGTTGGTCAAACAGATCGAGCCCGTTCCACGGATCCGGGCCCATCCCGACGAACTCAACCAGGTGTGGACCAACCTGGTCCACAACGCGCTGCAAGCGATGGGCGGCTCCGGTACCCTCACGGTGTCATTGAAATCCCGCGATGGATTCGTCGTCGTTGCCGTGGGTGATACCGGACGCGGCATTCCAGCGGAGATCCAAAGCCGCATCTTTGACCCGTTCTTCACCACCAAAGCCATGGGGGAAGGCAGCGGCTTGGGCCTCAACACCGCCAAGGCCATTGTCGAAAAGCACCGGGGGCAGATTCAGTTCACCAGCCAACCGGGCCGGGGCACCGTGTTCTCGGTCAGTTTGCCGCTGCCGTAAGCGTCACGCCGCCCCGACCGACGAGGTAGCGAAGGGGCGCCGCCGGGGAGCCCCCCGCTCGACAAAACCTTCAGGCCCCACCCGCCTGCCGAAAGGCCATCACCGCCTGGTTGCGCAGCGTGCGCAGCAAGGACAGCTCCTTCTCGTCCAGCTCGATCGAACCGGCCTGAGCGCGGTCGGCATAGATCATGGCGAACGGCGCCCCTTTGACCATCAAGGGCAAGACCAGGAAGCTGCCTGCAGCGAACTGGCGACGCCACCACTCGGGCAGGCGCTGGGCCACCGTGCCGTGGGTGGTGTCGCTGATGAGGGTGTCCACACCTTTGAGGCAAACCGCCGCAAACAGATCCGGCGCCAGGCCCGGCGCTGGCTTCAACGGCACCTTGAATTGGGGCGTCAGGCTTTCGATGCCCTCGCCCATCCCAAATCGGCCCACCAGGGTGTCCGTACGGGCATCGCGCAACACAAAGAGCACCCGGCGCAGGTCCAGCGCGCGGTACATGGTTTCCAAAATCATGCGCAGTACCGAGCCCAGGTCATTGCTTTCGACCATCGCATCGGTGATGTCCTGAATGCCCGCCGCCAAATGCTGGGCGGCTTTTTCGCGCGCGTTGGCCGGCTCTTCATGAATCACTTTGGTGTCCATGACCAAAGTGGCCATTTCAGCGGCGGCCATGCCAGAACCATCCGCGGCCTCAACGGGCGGGGGCGCAATCAAGCGCTGCTCGGGCGCCCGCTTGTCGATGCGCAGCTCCATCACCTCGACCAAATCAGCCAGCCGCTGCTTGGCCTGACCACAGGCTTCCTCAAACACCTTGCCGCTGAGTCGCAAGGCCTTGCTGCTGGATTCGGCCAACTGGGCGAGCTTGGACTGCACCCGCTCGGGTTCGGTGTGCAACATGGTGTCCGCCGCATCGTTGGCCAGGCGCCCCATCCAGCGTTGGCGCTCCACGGGCACCTCCAGCGGCCGATCCGGCGGCTCGCCATTGGGTTTGCGCATGGCTTGCGTGAGGCCGTCGGGCATGCCCCAGCGTTTGGCCACTGCCGCACCCAGTTCTTCGTAGGAGATACCCAGGGCCCGCGTGCTGGCCGTGGCCTCGCTCACCGGGGCCTGCGTCCCTTGGGCATCGCGCACCGTGCGGCGGACCTGCTGCGCCTCCTCGGGGAAATAGAACTCGGTCAGCATGCGCCCCAGGTTTTGGAACAGCGCCACAACGAACATCTCTTCGGCCTCCCGCGGCCGGTCCATCAGTTCCCGCGCCAAACTTCCTGCCATCAGGCTGCGCACAAATTCCGTCTTGAGTTGCGCCGCATGGGCGCGGTTCTCCATACGTTCCAGCAAGACCAAGGACAAGGCCAAGCTGCGAACCCCTCCAAAGCCCACCAAGGCCACCGCGCGGCTCACGGTGCTGATGTTTCCGCCCCCTGCATGCCGGAACTGGGCGGTATTGACCAAGCGCAGCAGCTTTTGGGTGAGCGCGACGTCTTTCAGAATCTCATTCGCAAATCCCGACAGACTTTCGGTTTCCGAATGCGCCAGCCGTTGAATGCGCTCAATCGACGCCGACAGGCCCGGAAAGTCGGCCTTGGCTCGCATGCGTCGCAACAGAAACTCGAGCGCCGCCGCCCCGGCCTCCTTATCGCCTTCACCTTGATCCTCTTGGGGAACGTGAAGCCAGTGCGTCAAGGCGTCACGCATCGCCGCGGCGCTGTCCCAGCGCTTGGACGGGTCCCGCGCCATGCCCCGCTGAACGATGGCCCGCAGCGCATCGTCCATGTCGGCGTGCTTGACCTCGGGCAGTTCAAAGTCCTCGTCCAAGGTTCGGCGCAGGCTGCGCATGGCATTGCTGTCGCCATTGATGCGTCGGCCGCTGAGCAACTCTGCCAACATCATGGCGGCCGCGTATACATCCATGCGCGGCTGCGGCGCCTCACCCCGAGCCGCCTCCGGGGAGATGTAGCCCGGTGTGCCAACGATCCGAGCCTCCGAGTGATCGGTCGCCCTTGCGGCAATCCCAAAGTCTGTCACTCGCGGATGTTGCTGGGGGTCGAGCAGCACATTGCCCGGCTTCAGATCACGGTGCACGACACCGGCGGCATGCGCACAGGCCAGCGCATCCAAGATCTGAATCATCAACTCCACCGCACGTCGAGGGGCTTGCGGGCCTTCACTCATCAAGCGGGTCAGCGTGCCCCCCCGGACCAACTCAAAGACCAGGGCCGGCTGTCCGTCAAAGCGATCGGCCTCGAAGACGGGCACGATCCCGGGATGGTTCAGACGGCTGACAGCGCGCCCTTCGTGCAACCAGGTGTTGACGTCGGCGTCCTCCGCGGTGAGCACTTTCAGCGCCACTTCGCGGTCCAAGCGCGGGTCATGCGCCAACCACACAGTGGCTTGGGCCCCTTCACCCAACTTGCGCACCAACTTGAACCGCCCCAGTGTTGCCATGCCTCCCCCGTCTTCTTGTTCTCGACTCTAACGCCGCCTAGGCCAAGGTGTGCTGGATGGAGGCCTGCGCCGACTCCGGATAAACCGCCATGTGGACGACCTCCAAGCTCAGGCCCACCGTCCTGGCATAGCGGCGGGTGATCAGCTCCAAACCAATGCGGCGTCGCTTCAAATCCCGCTGAGCCAGGAGCGTGACCAACTCGTTGGCCATGGCGCAGATGAGCCGCAAACCGTCCAAATCTCCGCTGCCATGGGGTACGGGCTGCTCGGGGTCAGGGCGCCGAATCAACTGGGCAAACTCGTCCCCCAGGCCCCACGCGCGTAGCGCAGCCACCCCCAAGTCATCCAGCTCACACCCCAGCACGGCGAACGCGGCTTGGCGCTCACTCAACCCGCGCGGACTCGGCACGGCTTCGGTGGGTTCCGGCGCGACTTGAAGGCGGTCTATTTGCTCGCTCTCGTCCGGCATGTGGTAGCTCGCTAGCAAGCGCCCCAAGTTTTGCCCCAATGCCGTCAGGCGCAGCATGTCTGGGTCATAGCCCCGTGGAGCCAGACGCTCGGCAATCTCCGCCGCTTTGTGCGCCCGCGCCACAGCTAGGCGCAAGCTCACCACCCGCTCCGGCGCCAACAAGCCGGGCCAGGGTCTCAGCGCTTGCGCAGCTGCGGACAGCTCTTTCAACCCGATCAGGGCCAACGCCTTTCCCACATTCAGAATGGCGCTGTAGCCGCTGCCGCCCTCCCGTCGACGGGCGAGATTCACACGGCGCAGCACCTCCAAGCTCAGCGCCAGGTCTTGCATTACCAGACCCGTCAATTCACCGACATGGCGCCCTTCCAATCCCCCGGCCTGAATGCTCTTGAGCGCCTCCGGCCGCGTCACCGGCAAGCCGCCATAGCGCGTCAACCGGTCCAAGAGCCGCGCCACGGAGCCCCCTTCCGGGTTCTGGGCGCGCTCGCGCCAGCCTTCCAGCGCCCGCGCAAATGCCCATGCCTGCAAATACCGGTGCGTGGGCTGAGTGGCCGTGCTGCGATTCAAAATAGCCCGCAGCGCATCGTCAACCGGGTGGGTGCTTTCGAATCCGAGACGAACGATTTCCGGCCCGTGGGGAGGCATGCGCAGCAGGGTTTCGCGTGTGTCCGTGCACTCCAGCGGCGCCCGTCCGCCCACCAGTCGGTTGGCGAGCAAGCCCACACACAGCACGTCTTCCAGGGCTTCGCCCTGGCGGCGACGCCGCGCTTCAGCGCTCTCCTCCCACTGGGCCCCCAGCAGCCCCAGGCCGAGCACAAAGGCCCGCCCCTCGTCCCCCAGAACGACCGTAAAGGGCTGCAGATCGCCATGCGTGAAGCCGGCGTCATGAACAATCCCCAGCGCCTGCAACAGACGCTCGAGCCAGCGAGACGCCTCAACCCCGGTGGGGGCTTTGTGACTGACCAGCCATTCAGTCAAGGTCTGACCCAGGCTGCGGGCATAGGCCAAATAGGGCAGACCATCCGCAAAGCCGGTATCGGCCGGCGTCGGCAAGCCCGGGTGCTCCAGTCGCGTCGCCTGCCGGGCCGCAGCCAGCCAGGCACCCGGATCAACCGGCCGATGGCGGGGCAAAACCAACAGCAAGTCCTGCCGGTTCCGTGAGTCGGCCACCTGCCACACCATGCTGCGTTCGCTCTTGCCAAGCAAGCGGCGCAGTTCAAACGGCCCGAGTAGACGCGGGGCCGGTGGGGGCGATGCTGAAGGGCTTGAGGAGTCCACCATGAAGACGAATTAAACACTGGCCACCAGCGGTCACTTGCAGCGAAGAAGCAAGGATCAACCCTGCATCTGCTGCCAAACCTTTTCGAGCCGCTTGACAGACACCGGCTGCGGCGTCCGCAGCTCCTGGGCAAACAGGCTGACCCGCAGTTCTTCGAGTTGCCAGCGGAATTCGTCCAAGCGCGGATCGGGCGTGCCTCGGCGCTCTGCGACGCGGCGCTGCCAGCGCTGCTCCAGCGGGCGCAGTTCGCTGAGGAGTCGGGCATCGCGCTCCAAGTCGGCTCGGCACTTGTCCAGCCGCACTTGGATGGCCTTGAGGTAGCGAGCGAAGTGTTGAAGCTGGGCCCACGGCGTTCGCACCAAAAATTGTTTAGGCAGGAGGCGGTCCAGCTGGGACTGGATGTCCTCCGCCACCTCTTTGGGCGCCCGGGCATCCTTCAGTTTTCGCAGCGTGGCCTGGAACTCGACCAACACGGTCCCAGCCAAGCGCACCACTTCCTGGGCGATGAGCACCAAGCGGGGCCGCCCTTCGTTCATCCGGGTCTGGAACTCCGCGGCGGTGGTGGGCAGCGGGTCGGCTGCAAAGGCCCGGTCCAAAGCCAAGTTGAGTACCTGGGCACGCAATTCCTCCACCGTACCCAAGCTCATAAACGCCACGCCGAGCTTCAAGAAGTCGGCGCCCAGGTTCTTCTCCAGCCCCTTGAGCGGCTCTTTCAACTGCAAGGCAAACAGCCGCAGGAGCCCGTGCCGATGCAAGGCCTGCGCCGACTCGGGTTCATCAAACACTTCGATTTCGACGTGACTGCCCTTGTCGATTAGCGCCGGGAAGCCAATCAAGCTTTGGCTGCCGCGCCGGATCTCCAAGAGCTCCGGCAGTTCACCAAAGGACCAATCGGTATAGCGCGGCGTGCCCTCCACCGGCGCGGGCGCGGCAGGGGCGTGCCCACTGGACGCCTTGCTTGGCGCACCCTGGGATCGCGCATCGGTCAAGGGCGCGGACGGCTGGGCCGCCTGAGCCGCGTTCGAAGCGAGTTTCAAGGCCGCCAGGGCCTGAAAACTCGACCGGGCCAAGCCACTGAACTCGGCTTTCAAGGCAGCCAAATGACGCCCCATGCCCAGCTGGCGGCCATGTTCGTCCACGATCCGCAGGTTCATGAACAGGTGGGGGCTCAACAGCTCGAGCTTGAAGTCCGCTCGCGTCAGGGGCAGCTGCACGCGCTGTTTGATCGCGGCCAACAAGCCGTCGATCAGCGAGCCCTCACCAAAAGGAGTGGCGGCAACAAACTCGGTGACAAACGCCGGAACCGGTGCCAATCGGGCACGGGGTTTCTGCGGCAGCGCCTTGATGAGGGCGGTGACCTTGGCCTCCACCAAGCCGGGTACCAACCACTCGCAAGCCGCATCGCTCACCGGGTTGAGGGCAAACACCGGGATCGTGACCGTCAGCCCATCGCGCGCGTCACCCGGATCGTGCAGGTATTCGCAGCGGCAATCCACGCCACCCAGGCGCAGCATCTTGGGAAAGGCATCGCTGGTGATGCCCGCCGCCTCATGACGCATCAAGTCTTCACGGCTGAAGTGCAGCAGCTTGGGCGCCTCCTTCACCGCTGAGCGATACCAGCGCTCCAACGTGGCCGTCGAACATACAAAGTCAGGGATGTGCGCGTCGTAGAACAGGTAGATCAATTCATCGTCCACCAGGACGTCTTGCCGACGGGCCTTGTGCTCCAGGCGCTCGACCTCGGCCACGCGCTTGGCGTTGTGGGCCAAGAACGGCAAGTCCGATTCCATCTCGCCAGCCACCAGCCCATCCCGGATGAAAATTTCTCGGGCTTTTGCAGCGTCCAGGCGGCCGAAATTCACCCGTTTGCCTTGGTACAGCGTCAGTCCATAGAGCGTTCCCCGCTCCAGCGCCACCACTTCGCCAGCCTTTTTCTCCCAGTGCGGCTCCGACAGCGAGGTCTTGAGCAAATGCCCGCATTGCGCGAGCACCCAGGCCGGGTCGATGTTGGCGAGCCCGCGACCCCACAGGCGTGAAGTCTCCACGAGCTCCGACGCCAACACCCAGCGCCCCGGCTTCTTGCTCAGGTGGGCGCCCGGCCAGGGCCAAAATTTGATACCCCGGGCCCCAACGTACGCATTGGTGTCTTCGGTCTCGCTTTTCAGGCCGATATTCCCGAGCAAGCCGGCGAGCAGGGCCCTGTGAAGCTGCTCATACGTGGCTTCGCTTTCATTGAGGCGCCAGCCCTGCTCCGCCACCACGCTGTGGAGCTGCTGGTGAATGTCACGCCATTCCCGCACCCGCCGTGGGTTGATGAAATGCTCTCGCAGCAGGGCTTCGTGCTTGCGGTGGCTGAGCTTGTGTTGCCCCTCACCCCCTCGAGAGGTTTCCAGCCACTTCCACAGTTTGAGCAAGCCCGTGAATTCGCTCTTTTCGTCGTCAAAGGGCTTGTGCTTGGCATCCGCCTGGCTGGCGCTCTCGGGTGGGCGGTCACGGACATCCTGGCTGCTCAGGCTGGACGCAATGATCAGCATTTCGGTCAGCGCTTGGCTGTCTCGAGCGGCCAGCAACATGCGCCCCACCCGCGGGTCCAGCGGCAGCTTGGCCAATTGCAAGCCGATGTCTGTGAGCTCGTTCTTCTCGTCGACGGCGCCCAGTTCGGCCAACAATTGATAGCCGTCCGCGATGGCCTTCCCCGGTGGCGCCTCCAGGAAGGGGAAATCCTCCACAGCGCCCAGGCCCAGGGACTTCATCCGAAGAATCACCCCAGCCAGTGAGCTGCGCAGGATTTCGGGGTCGGTGAAACGCGCCCGTTGGGCGAACTCTTGTTCACCATAGAGGCGCACGCAAATGCCGTTGGAGACCCGACCGCAGCGGCCCGCCCGCTGGTTGGCCGCAGCTTGGCTGATCGGCTCGATCTGCAGCTGCTCGACCTTGTTGCGGTAGCTGTAGCGTTTAACCCGCGCCGTCCCCGCGTCAATGACGAACCGAATGCCCGGAACCGTCAACGAGGTCTCTGCCACATTGGTGGCCAGGACGATGCGTGGGGCGCCATGGGGCTGGAAAATCTTGTCCTGATCTTGCTGGCTTAGTCGGGCAAAGAGCGGCAAAACGTCCACACCCGGCGGATGATGACCTCGCAGGGTCTCGGCCACTTCGCGAATTTCACGCTCCCCCGGCAGGAACACCAAGCAGTCGCCGGGACCGCTGCGCCACAGCTCATCCACGGCATCGCGGATGGCATCGGCCAGGCCGTAATCCTTCTTTTCCTCGAAGGGTCGCCACCGCTGCTCCACGGGGTACAAGCGCCCACTGACTTGTATGACCGGTGCTGGGCCCCGCTTGGACTCGAAATGGCGGGCGAACCGCTCGGCGTCGATGGTGGCGGAGGTCACCACAATCTTCAGATCGGGTCGGCGCGGCAGGATGTTCTTGAGGTATCCCAGCAAGAAATCGATATTGAGGCTGCGCTCATGAGCCTCGTCAATGATGAGCGTGTCGTAGCGTTTGAGCAGCGGATCGGTTTGCGTCTCAGCCAGCAAGATGCCGTCGGTCATCAGCTTCACCGACGCGCCGGGCTGCAGTCGGTCGTTGAAGCGGATCTTGTAGCCCACCACCTCACCCAAGGGCGAGTTCAACTCTTCGGCGATTCGCTTGGCCACGCTCGTGGCCGCCAGTCGGCGCGGCTGGGTGTGGCCAATCAACCGCCCCCCATTGCCCGTGCCCCGGCCCAAAGCCAGTGCAATCTTGGGCAACTGCGTGGTCTTCCCCGAGCCGGTTTCACCGCACACGATGACCACCTGATGGCTGCGCAGGGCTGCCGCGATTTCCTCCCTGCGGCCGCTGACCGGCAGCGATTCCGGGAAGGAAATCGGCGGGATGGGCGTCGCAGGGGCAGCCGGCCGGCGCTCAGCGCCGCTGCGGGGTTCGGTCGCGCGGGGGAGCGCCGACTGGGCCTCCAGTTTGGGGCGGCGTTCAACGGAAACAGCCGGCGGGGCGCGCCGGCTGTGGGGCTTGTCGTCATTCATGGCAGGCGCATTGTCCCGCCTCTGACGCCCGGGAAGGGGGTCAGCTTTGGGGGCTGTAAGCAATGACCTGGAACACCGCCCCCTGCGGATCCTGCAGGACGGCCATCCGTCCGACATTGGGAATGTCAAATGGCGGCGCCAGCACTTTGCCGCCCAATTTCTCGGCCTGCGCGGCCGTGGCATCAGCGTCCGCCACGGTCACATATGTGCCCCAACTGGGCGGCATGTCCTCACAGCCCGGCTGGGGCGCCATCAGGCCACCAATAGGGGCCTCGCCCACTTGGATGAGGTGATACGGGCCAGACCCCATATCCAGGGTCTGAAAGGTCCACCCCAGCAGGCCGCCATAGAACTCGCAGGCCGCTGCGGGGTTCGGCGTCGTCAACTCGTTCCAACTGAAAGCACCCGGCGTGGCGTAAATGTCTTTGAAGTCCTTCATGGGCAAGCCTCAAATGAATGGCAGAAGGCATGGATGCTGTCACGGGGAATCTCTGTCGAAAAGAGGCCAAACGTCATGCCGCACAATGGTTACCCCACCCCTTTCTTGTTGAGTTCGGCGCATGAGCCTGGTGTTTCCCCACACTTTCGTTCCCTGGTTTCGCGCGGTCGCGCCCTATATCCACGCCTACCGGGGGGAAACCTTTGTGGTGGGCATGGCGGGGGAAATGATTGCCGCCGGGAAACTCAACGTGTTCGCGCAAGATTTGGCGTTGATGCATGCCATGGGGATCCGGATCGTGCTGGTCCATGGCTTTCGTCCGCAGGTGGACGAGCAGTTGCGACTAAAAAATCACCCTGCGCGGCACTATCGCGGGCAGCGCATCACTGACGCCATCGCCTTGGACTGCGCTCAGGAGGCAGCCGGGCAGCTGCGCTTTGAGATTGAGGCCGCGTTCAGTCAGGGGCTGCCCAACACCCCCATGGCCAATGCGACGCTGCGGGTGGTTTCGGGCAATTTTTTGACAGCCAAGCCCATCGGGATCATCGATGGCATCGACCACGAGCACAGCGGCTACGTGCGACGGGTCGAGGGCGTGGCCATTCAGCGCGCGCTGGACTCGGGGGCCATCGTGCTGCTGTCTCCCTTCGGTTTTTCGCCGACCGGTGAGGCCTTCAATCTGGCCATGGAGGATGTTGCGACCCAGACGGCCATCGCCTTGCAAGCCGACAAGCTAATCTTCATGACCGAAACCCCCGGCATTCACGAACAGCCGGATGACCCGTCCAGCGCCGTGGACACTGAGCTGGCTCTGGCCGACGCCGAGCGGCTGCTCGCACGTTGGCCCGAGCCGGCCTTGCCCACCGACCCCGGCTTTTATTTGCGCCACTGCGTGAAGGCCTGTCGTGCGGGGGTGGATCGCTCCCACATCCTGCCCTTCATTGTGGACGGCGCCCTGCTGCAAGAGGTGTACACCCACGATGGCATTGGCACCATGGTGGTCGATGAGAAGCTTGAAAGCCTGCGGGAGGCCAACAGCGACGATGTCTCGTCCATCATTGCGCTGATCGAACCCTTCGAGCGCGAAGGGGTCTTGGTGAAGCGCGACCGTACAGAAATCGAACGCGATGTCGAGCTGTACACGGTGATCGAGCACGATGGCGTGATCTTTGGCTGCGCGGCGCTCTACCCCTACGTGGAAGCCGGCACCGCCGAGATGGCCGCCCTGACCGTCAGCCCCCAGTCGCAATCGCAAGGTGACGGCGAACGCCTGCTCAAACGCGTCGAACAACGCGCCAAGGCGCAGGGTCTGAAATCCATCTTTGTCCTGACCACTCGCACCATGCATTGGTTCATCAAGCGGGGCTTTCAAGTCGTCGACCCCGAGTGGTTACCCGAAGAACGCAAGCGCAAATACAACTGGGACCGTCGATCCCAAGTCCTGGTCAAACACCTGGTTTGATCCAGCCGCTACAGTCGCGCCCGTTTCAATGTCCCGTGAAGGCAGGAGGTCCCCATGGCCCGCACCGTTCAATGCGTTTATTTGAAAAAAGAGGCTGAGGGCCTCGACTTTCCGCCTTACCCCGCGCACACCCCGTTGGGCCAGCGGATCTGGAATGAGGTCAGCAAGGAGGCGTGGGGGGCCTGGGTCAAGCACCAGACTATGCTGGTCAACGAAAACCGGCTGAACTTGGCGGACCAGCGCGCCCGGCAGTACCTCGCCCGGCAAATGGAGCAATTTCTTTTTGACGGGGGTGCGGAAGCGCCCGCTGGCTACGTTCCACCCGCAGCCTGAGCGCACGCCAGGTGCCGAAGGCGGAGCAAAAAGTAGAGTTTGAGTTAACGCAAACGCGAACAATTCTTATTTGATAAACTTCAGGGCATCGCATCCCGCCGCTTTGGAGTTTTCATGCTTCGCGCTACCGCCCACCTCACCGCCCTGCTTGCCCTTGCCGCATCGGCTCATGCTCAGGACACGGTTCTCAATCTGTACTCTGCCCGTCACTACCAGACGGATGAGGCGCTCTACGCCAATTTCACCAAGGCCACGGGCATCAAGATCAACCGCATTGAAGCGGACGACGCTGGCATCCTTCAGCGCCTGAAAACCGAAGGGGCCGCCGGCCCGGCGGACGTGATCCTGCTCGTGGACGCCGCGCGACTGGACCAGGCGGAACGCGATGGCCTGTTTCAACCCTTCAAGTCAGCCGTTCTTGACCAGCGCATCCCGGTTCAGTACCGGGCAACCGCCAGTGCCCAAGGCAGCGCGTGGTATGGCTACTCCACCCGCGCCCGCCTGATTGTGTTCAACAAAGCGGCGGTCAAGCGCGAGGATGTCACCCGCTACGAAGATCTGGCCGACCCCAAACTCAGGGGCAAGGTCTGCACCCGCTCCGGCTCGCATCCCTACAACCTGTCGCTGTTTTCTAGCTTGCATGAGCGAATGGGCGAAGTTGCCGTCGAAAAGTGGCTGAGCGGCGTTGTGACCAATATGGCCCGAGCCCCCAAAGGGGGAGATACCGATCAGATCAAAGCCGTCGCCAGCGGCGAATGTCAGGTGGCGCTGACCAACAGCTATTACTTGGCACGCCTGATGCTCTCCAAGAAACCCGAGGATCAAGCGGTGGTCGACCAGATTGGGTATGTCATGCCCAACCAGCGCGACCAAGGTACCCACATGAACATTGCTGGCGGTGCCATGGCGCGCCACGCCAAAAATCGAGACGCGGCCCAGCGTTTTTTGGAATATTTGGCCAGTGATGCCGCGCAGCGGTATTTTGCCGAGGGCAACAACGAGTGGCCGGTGGTGAATGCTGTGCGCACCGAAAACCCGGCATTGCGTGCCATTGGTGAATTCAAGACAGAATCCATTCCATTGGCCCGAGTTGCCGCCCACCTCGGAAACGTTCAGAAAATGCTGGACCGCGTTGGGTATAAGTAACTATCCGCCATTGCCCGAATTCAATTCTTGGTTATGATGCGCCCGACGCTGTGAAGTTATGCGGCGGATTTCATACCGACAACCAGCCGAGGTGGCAACGTGGCAACCCTCCAAGAATTGATGGCGCAACGCGCCGCTTTGGATCAGCAGATTGCGGAAACCAAAGACCGTGAACGCAGCGATGCCCTCGCAAAAGTTCGCACCCTGATGTCTGAATATGGTTTGACCGTGGCCGATCTGGCGGCTCCGCGTCGAGGCCCCGTCAAGGGCCAGTCCAAGGTCGCGGCGAAATATCGCAACCAAGCCACGGGCGAGACCTGGAGTGGCCGAGGGTTGCAGCCCAAATGGCTCAAGGCGGCATTGGCCGGCGGCGCCAAGTTGGAAGATTTTTCGGTTTAATCGACCTCGCCGCCCAGGCGGCGAAGCACAAATGTTCGACAAGGCGGCACCGAGCCGCCATGACACCTGCCGCTCGTGCTGAGTCGCAGGTGTTTTTCTATTTGGCGCCTACACTGACAGCGTGATCCCGCCCGAGTTCGTTCAGCAACTGTTGAGCCGCCTGGACATTGTCGAGGTGGTGGGCGCCCACATCAGCCTGAAAAAGTCTGGGGCCAGCTACAAAGGCCTGTGCCCTTTTCACGGCGAAAAAACCCCGAGTTTTCACGTCAGCGCCACGCGTCAAACCTATCACTGTTTTGGTTGTGGGGTTCATGGCGACGCCATTCGTTTCCTTTGCGATCACCTGGGCCTTTCTTTCATCGAAGCGGTTCAAGACCTTTCTCGGCGCGTGGGCCTGGACGTGCCCGACGATCGACGGTCCGCTGAGGAGCGCGAGCAGGCACAAAAAAAGAAGGCTGAACAGCGCGACCTGTCCGAACTTTTGGATCAGGCAGCCAGTTATTACCGACAGCAGCTCAAAACAGCGCCGGCCGCCATCGAATACTTAAAGGGACGGGGCCTGAGCGGCGTCATCGCTGCCCAGTTCGGGTTGGGGTATGCCCCGAAAGGATGGCGTGGGCTTTCACGTTGTTTTTCGGACTATGCCGACGCCCAACTCGAGGCGGCGGGTTTGGTCATCGTCAGTGAGGATCGCAAAGACGAGGACGGGGCGCCCCGGCGGTACGACCGGTTTCGCGATCGGGTCATGTTTCCAATTCGCAATGTCGCGGGCGCGGTCATCGGGTTTGGTGGACGGGTTCTGGACCATGGCGAGCCGAAATACCTGAATTCCCCCGAGACCCCGGTGTTTATCAAGGGGCAAGAGCTCTATGGACTTTATGAGGCGCGCGCGGCCATTCGCCGGGCGGGCTATGCCCTGGTGGTCGAGGGCTATATGGACGTTGTTGCTCTGGCCCAATTTGGCATTGGGCAGGCCGTCGCCACCCTGGGGACCGCCTGCTCGGTTGAGCACGTTCACAAACTTTTTCGCTTTACCGATCAAATCGTCTTTAGCTTTGATGGCGATGCGGCCGGGCGCAAGGCCGCGGAACGGGCGCTGACGGCCGCCCTTCCCCACCTCACGGCGACCCGTCAAGTCCGGTTTTTGTTCTTGCCCCCCGAGCACGACCCCGATTCGTTCGTGCGAGCGGAGGGGCGTGAAGCGTTCGAGCGGGCCTCGGCTGACGCGATGCCCCTGTCCAGTTTTCTGATCGAAGTGGCGAGCCATCAATGCCGCCTGGACACACCCGAGGGCCGCGCCCGCTTTTTGCAGCAAGCCCAATCTCTGTGGTCCCCCCTGCCCGAAGGCGGGCTCAAACAGCAAATG
Source organism: Inhella gelatinilytica (assembly GCF_016093295.1). Taxonomy (GTDB): domain Bacteria; phylum Pseudomonadota; class Gammaproteobacteria; order Burkholderiales; family Burkholderiaceae_C; genus Inhella; species Inhella gelatinilytica. The sequence goes on from NZ_JAEDAL010000005.1 coordinate 154,976, forward strand.
GCGGGTGAATTGGCCCACCGCGCCAAGCTCTCCAAGGAGGAGTTGCTGAGTCAGTGGCAAGGCTTCGCGGCGGTTCCGGAGCGAAACGCCCCGCCTGAATCACCCGTGCCGGGCGGGGCCAATCCCAACGCCCGAGAAACCCGATGGTTGCCCCGCAAGGATCGCAAGGCCGCGCCAGGCAAGCTTCAGCCCCTTTCGCCCCCGTCCCCCGAAGACCGACTGGTTCGCGCCATGCTGGTCAACGCAGCAGCCTGGGCCCAACTCAGCACAGAGACCCACACGCAGCTGACTGACCGCCCCGGGCCCCATGCCGCTGTGCTGGCGTGGCTGGATCGACAAACCACGGAGCACGGCCCCTTGGCCTGGGCTGAGCTGCGCGCCCGCCTTGCAGAGGACCCGGAGTGCACGGTCTGGCTTCAGCAGCGTCCCGCGCTCGCCCTTGAGCATTTGGACGAAGCCGCGAGTCTGGACTGGCCAGCCGACGAATTGCAGCGCCTCGTTCAAGCCGTGCTGCAGAGCCGGCTGGATCTCACCGCCATCTTGGGCCGCCCCGCCGCCAAGCTGCGCTTGGACACGTGAAGCACCTTTAAATTGGCCAGTTCGACGGTAAAATAGAGGGTTTGCTGAGAACAACGTTCGCGGAGTGCAAAAGCCAGGCATGTGAGACCCGGTTGCGCCCCCTTGCGTTCGGCGCCCCATTCGCTCCAAAGGACTTGCATGCCCGCCAAGAAAGCCACCCCCGCCGCGACAGAAGCCAAAAAATCGACCGCCAAGTCGGCGGCCGAAGAGGGTGTGAGCAAGAAGGCCACCAAGGCCGCCAAGACCGAGGTCACGGAAGACAAGCCCAAGCGCGGCCGCAAACCCAAGGCCGCCACCGAATCGCCCAAAGCCGCCAAGAAGCCCGCCGAAGAGGAAGACGAGGACCTGGGCGACATTGAAGCGGAACTGGAGGGCGAAGCCGAACCCGAAGAGGTTGTGGCAGACGAAGTCGGTGAGAGCGAGGAAGAAAAGGCCAAACCGCTGCGCATCAAGGTCAGTCGCGCCAAAGAGCGCGCCCTGATGCGGGAATTCGGCCTGGACGACACCCAACTCACCGAAGAGGAAGTGGCCAAGCGTCGCCACGAACTCAAGACGCTGATCAAGATGGGCAAGACGCGGGGTTTCCTGACGCATCAGGAAATCAACGACCACTTGCCTGAAAAACTGATCAACGAGGAAATCCTCGAAGCCATCGTGTCGATGCTCAACGACATGGGCATCGCCGTGTATGAGCAGGCCCCGGACGCCGCAACCCTGCTGCTGCAGGGCCAGAGCACGGCTGCCGCCTCGGAGGAAGAGGCCGAAGAAGCCGCCGAAGCCGCACTCTCGACCGTGGATTCCGAATTCGGCCGCACGACCGACCCGGTGCGCATGTACATGCGCGAGATGGGCTCCGTGGAACTGCTGACCCGGGAAGGCGAAATCGAAATCGCCAAGCGCATCGAGGGGGGCCTGCAGGCCATGATGCTGGCCATTTCAGCGTCACCCACCACCATCGCCGAGATCTTGTCGCTGACCGAAAAAATCCGCGCGGGCGAATTGCCCATCTCGGACGTGGTGGACGGTTTCGTTTCCGATGACGAAGCCGACGATTACGTCGCGGAAGAAGATTTCGACGAATTCGACGAAGAAGACGATGACGACGGCAATGGCGGCTCCAAGGCCCTGACCAAGAAGCTTGAAGAGCTGAAGAACGCGGCGTTGGTCAAACTGGACAGCTTGTCGGCCAACTTCGACAAGATGCGCAAAGCTTTCGAGAAGGATGGCTACAAGAGTGCCTCCTACACGAAGGCCCAGGAAGCGATCAGCGCCGAAATGATGACGATCCGCTTCACCGTCAAGACCATCGAACGCTTGTGCGACATCCTGCGCTCCCAGGTCGACGATGTGCGCAAGTTCGAGCGCGAAATTCGCCGCATCGTCGTCGACCGCTGTGGCATGCCCCAGGAGCAGTTCATCAAGGCCTTCCCGCCCAACGTACTGAACCTGCAGTGGGCGGTCAAAGAAAGCCAGAGCGGCAAGCCCTACGGCGCCGTGATGGGCCGCAACCTGCCGGCGATTCAGGAACTGCAGCAGAAGCTGATCGACATTCAGTCCAAAGCGGTCGTGCCGCTGGAGGATCTGAAGGAGATCAACAAGCACATGAACGCCGGCGAGCGCGCCAGCCGCGACGCCAAGAAGGAAATGATCGAGGCCAACCTGCGCCTGGTCATCTCCATCGCCAAAAAGTACACCAACCGCGGCCTGCAGTTCCTGGACCTGATCCAGGAAGGCAACATCGGTCTGATGAAGGCGGTCGACAAGTTCGAATACCGCCGCGGCTACAAGTTCTCGACCTACGCGACCTGGTGGATCCGTCAAGCCATCACGCGTTCGATTGCCGATCAGGCCCGCACCATCCGCATCCCGGTTCACATGATCGAAACGATCAACAAGATGAACCGCCTCTCGCGCCAGCATCTGCAGGAGTTCGGCTTCGAGCCGGACGCGCCGACCCTGGCCGAAAAGATGGAGATGCCAGAAGACAAGATCCGCAAGATCATGAAGATCGCCAAAGAGCCGATCTCCATGGAAACGCCGATCGGTGACGATGACGACAGCCACCTGGGCGATTTCATCGAGGACACCAACAACGTGGCCCCGGTGGAAGCTGCGATGCAGGCGGGCCTGCGCGATGTTGTTAAGGACATCCTGGACAGCCTGACGCCCCGCGAGGCCAAGGTGCTGCGCATGCGTTTCGGTATTGAGATGCAAAGCGACCACACGCTGGAAGAGGTCGGCAAGCAGTTCGACGTCACCCGCGAGCGCATCCGCCAGATCGAAGCCAAGGCGATTCGAAAGCTCAAGCACCCCAGCCGCAGCGACAAACTGCGCACCTACCTGGAAAATCTGTAAAGGCAGACCCCGGCGGGTGGACGGAACACCAACGGATCAGCCGGGCCTCGGGCCCGGCTTTTTTGTGCGTCCCCCAATTGTTCAGCCCCTAAACTCGCACCTCTTCGACTCCTTGTCGTCCCTGCGTCAATGACCCAAACCCGCCAGAGCGCAGTTGTCTTTGCCGATCTCCGCGGCAGCACCGCCCTCTTCGAAAGTTTGGGCAATGCAGAAGCCACCACCTTGGTGACCGCGGTCATTGACCGACTCCAGAACGCCATCGAAGGCGCAAAGGGTCGGGTGGTGAAGACGCTGGGCGACGGGCTGATGGCGGTCTGCGAAAAACCCTGCGATGCGCTGAACAGCGCCCAGGCGATGCACGACGCGCTGCTTCATCTGGGGCCGCTCCGCCCCGCCCATGCGCCCAATCGCCTCAAGCTGCAGGTGGCCATGAGTTACGGCGAAATCGTGGAGCTTCAAGGGGATTGCTTCGGCGACGCCGTCAACGTCGCGGCTCGACTTTTGGATCACGCAGGTGACCATGAAACCTTGGTGACCGAGGAATTTGTTGCGGCCCTCGCGGTCGACGACCGGTCGCGCTTTCGCAGTTTGGAGCACATCAATTTGCGCGGCCGAGCGGAGCCGGTTCACGTCCATGTTTTGCGGGGTGTCCAGCAAGCGCTGGATGCGCCACCCACGGAATTTGGGGATGCCCCCTTCCAACCCCAACGCCCCGAGGGCATCCGACTGACATGGCTGGGCAGCGAGCGGTTTTTCGACACCAGCCAGCTTCCCATCGTGCTGGGGCGCAGTGCCGACGCGGCGTTTTGCGTCACAGACACCCGTGTGAGTCGATCCCACGCTCGAATCGATTGGCATGCCGGCAGCTATGTACTCACCGACCTGAGCTTCAACGGCAGCTTCGTTCGCTTCAGTGGTAGTCAAGAAGTGGTGCCGCTGCGCCGCTCGGCCTGCACCCTGCATGGTTCCGGCAGTATTGGCCTGGGTGCCTCCCCCACCGATCTGGCGACCCCGGTGGTTCGCTTCGACGTGTTGCATTTCGCCGATACACAGCCCCATGCAAGGCCCTGATTTGACGAGTCCCCCCGCCCGCCCGCCCCGCGTTGGCCTCTTGCTGTGCAATCTGGGGAGCCCAGATGCCCCTGAACCCCAAGCGGTTCGCCGCTATTTGGCCGAATTTTTGGCCGATCCCCGTGTTGTGGAGATACCGCCCCTGCTGTGGTGGCCCATCCTTCACGGCATTATTTTGCGGGTTCGGCCGGGCAAGAGTGCCGCCAAATACCAGTCAATTTGGATGGCAGAAGGCTCGCCCCTCAAGGTGTACACCGAGCGCCAGGCCAAATACCTGCGGGGCGCACTGGGAGAGCGGGGGTTGGCTGTCAACGTCGAATGGGCCATGCGCTATGGCAACCCCAGCATTGCCGAGGGATTGGAGCGACTGACATCGGCCGGCGCTGAACACGTCTTGGTGTTCAACGCGTACCCACAGTACTGCGCCGCCACCTGTGCCAGCGTGATGGACGCGGTGACCGACTGGCTGCGCAAGCGGCGCGCTCAGCCTGAAATCCGAGTTCTGCAAAGCTATTTTGACCACCCCGCCTACATCCAAGCCCTGGTGAGCAGCGTTCGCGCCCATTGGCAGCGAGAAGGGTCCACAGGCCAACATCTGCTGATGAGCTTTCATGGCATGCCGGAGCGCACCCGGCAGTTGGGCGACCCTTACCACGACCAGTGCCAGGCGACCGCCCGAGCGCTGGCCGCGGCCTTGGACCTGCAGGACGGGGCGTGGAGCGTGGGCTTTCAAAGCCGCTTCGGCCCTGCCAAGTGGCTGGAACCCAGCACCGAGCAGCGCCTCCTGGCCCTGGGCCAGGCCCGCACGGCAACACTGGACGTCATTTGCCCCGGTTTCGCTTCCGACTGCCTGGAAACCCTTGAAGAGATTGCCATGGAGGGCGCTGAGACCTTCCACGCGGCGGGGGGGGGCACCTTGCGGTACATCCCGGCCCTGAACGACAGCGGCGAGTCCCAGCGCCTGCTCGCGACCTTGGCGCAGCAGCATCTACAGGGCTGGCCCACATCCCTCCCCCCCCGCAACCACCCCGCATGAAAGAGCTGCCCGCCGTGTTGCGCCTGGACAAGTGGCTGTGGGCCGCGCGTTTTTTTAAAACCCGCGCCTTGGCCGTTGAAGCCATTGATCGACAACGGGTGCGCGTGAACGACCAACCGGCAAAACCCAGTCGAGACGTTCGGCCCGGTGACCGCATCGCCTTGACGCAGCCGGGCTGGGTTCGTGAAGTCGAAATTCTGGCCCTCTCGCTCACCCGCGGACCCGCCCCCGTGGCGCAGCTGCTGTATCGAGAAACCGAGGCCAGTCTGCGCGCTGCAGCCGAGGCCGCGGAGCGAAGACGGCTGGCGCCGGAGCCCGCCGCCAGCATCGAGCAAGGGCGGCCCACCAAACGAGACCGCCGAGCGCTCCAGGACTGGGATCGCTGGAGCGTCAGTTTGGAAAAATAGGCCCTTGAAATCTTCCGGCGCTGCCCCATCTTTGAAGGCAGCCCCTTCGGCCCCTTGCTGGGCCTTCGTTTTTTCTGAGTCAACGATGAACGCAGACAACCCCACGCCCGAGATGGATTCGGCCGCTTTCGGCGCCTCGACCGAGACCGCAGCGGACCCTGCGCAACAACTGGCCGCGCTGGAGGCCCGCCTCGTCGAGATGAGCGACGCCTACCTCCGCGCCAAAGCGGAAGGCGAGAACATTCGCCGCCGTGCCGATGAAGACAGCGCCAAGGCGCGAAAATTCGCCGTGGAGGCCTTTGCCGAGGCCATGCTGCCCGTGCTGGACAGTCTGGAAGCCGCCATTGCTCGACCCGACGCCACGCCCGAGCAGGTGCTCGAGGGCGTGCACGCCACCCGTCGCCAACTGGTGCAAGCCCTGGAGCGCAACAAGGTCGTGGAAATCAACCCTCCGGCGGGCCACAAGTTTGACCCCCACCAGCACCAGGCCATCTCCATGGTGCCAGCGGATCAAGAGCCCAACACCGTCGTCATGGTGCTGCAAAAAGGCTTTTTGATTGCGGACCGGGTACTGCGACCCGCTTTGGTCACCGTGTCTGCCCCAAAGTAAACAAAAGTCATGCCAAAGGGCTTGAAAAGCCCCACAGCGCACCCAGATATCCCGCAGAACCCCATCTGCACAGAAATTCAGCATTCAAGGAGCATTCCATGGCAAAGATCATCGGCATTGACCTCGGCACGACCAACAGCTGCGTGGCCATCCTCGACGGCAGCAGCACCCGCGTCATCGAAAACGCGGAAGGCGCGCGCACCACCCCGTCCATCATTGCCTACATGGAAGACGGCGAAATTCTGGTGGGCGCCCCCGCCAAGCGCCAGGCCGTGACCAACCCGCGCAACACGCTGTACGCCGTGAAGCGCCTGATCGGCCGCAAGTTCGCTGAGAAGGAAGTGCAGAAGGACATCGACCTGATGCCCTACACCATCGCCGCCGCCGACAACGGCGACGCTTGGGTGGAAGTGCGTGGCAAGAAGATGGCCCCGCCCCAGGTCAGCGCCGAAGTGCTGCGCAAGATGAAAAAAACCGCCGAGGACTTCCTCGGTGAAGAAGTGACCGAGGCAGTGATCACGGTGCCGGCCTACTTCAACGACAGCCAGCGCCAAGCCACCAAAGACGCCGGCCGCATCGCCGGTCTGGAAGTCAAGCGCATCATCAACGAGCCCACCGCGGCGGCCCTGGCCTTCGGCCTGGACAAAGCCGGCAAGGGCGACCGCAAGATCGCGGTGTACGACCTGGGCGGCGGCACGTTTGACATCTCGATCATCGAAATCGCCGACGTCGACGGTGAGAAGCAGTTCGAAGTGCTGTCCACCAACGGCGACACCTTCTTGGGCGGTGAAGACTTCGACCAGCGCATCATCGACTACATCGTTACCGAGTTCAAGAAGGAACAAGGCGTCGACCTGACCAAGGACGTGCTGGCCCTGCAGCGCCTGAAGGAAGCCGCCGAGAAGGCCAAGATCGAGCTGTCCAGTGCCGCCTCGACCGACGTCAACCTGCCCTACATCACGGCCGACGCCTCGGGTCCCAAGCACCTGAACGTCAAGCTGACCCGCGCCAAGCTGGAAAGCCTGGTCGACGAGTTGATCGAACGCACCATCGCCCCCTGCCGCACCGCCATCAAGGATGCCGGCGTCAGCGTGGGTGAGATCGACGACGTGATCCTGGTCGGCGGCATGACCCGCATGCCCAAGGTGCAGGACGCGGTGAAGGCCTTCTTTGGCAAGGAACCGCGCAAGGACGTCAACCCCGACGAAGCCGTGGCCGTCGGCGCTGCGATTCAAGGCTCGGTGCTTTCGGGCGACCGCAAGGACGTGCTGCTGCTGGACGTCACCCCGCTCTCCCTGGGCATCGAAACCCTGGGCGGCGTGATGACCAAGATGATCAAGAAGAACACGACCATCCCGACCAAGTTCAGCCAGACCTTCTCCACCGCCGACGACAACCAACCGGCCGTAACCATCAAGGTCTTTCAAGGCGAGCGCGAGATGGCCTCGGCCAACAAGTCCCTGGGCGAGTTCAACCTGGAAGGCATCCCCGCCGCGCCGCGCGGCGTGCCCCAGATCGAAGTGACCTTCGACATCGACGCCAACGGCATCTTGCACGTCAGCGCAAAGGACAAGGGCACGGGCAAGGAAAACAAGATCACCATCAAGGCCAACTCGGGCCTCTCGGAAGCCGAGATCGAAAAGATGGTGAAGGACGCCGAGCTCAACGCCGCCGAAGACAAGAAGAAGGTCGAACTGGTGCAGGCTCGCAACCAAGGCGACGCCATGGTGCACTCGGTCAAGAAGTCCATGACCGAGTTCGGCGACAAACTGGATGCCGACGAGAAGTCCAAGATCGAAGCCGCCATCAAGGACCTGGAAGACACGCTGAAGGACAGCGAAGACAAGGCCGCCATCGAAGCCAAGACGGAAGCCCTGATGACCGCCAGCCAAAAGCTGGGCGAGAAGGTCTACGAGCAGGCGCAAGCCGCACAGGCCGCTCAGGGTGCCGCCGCCGGTGCCGACTTCCAGCAGGCTCAGGCCAGTGGAGCTTCCGCCAAACCCGCAGACGACAACGTCGTCGACGCCGAGTTCAAGGAAGTCAAGGACAGCAAGTAAGCTGGCCCGGGCCTCTTCGCACAGCCCGGGCGCCCCTGCCCGGGCTTTTGACTTTCAAACCGCTCCCCTGCCATGGCCACCAAGCGCGATTTTTACGAAGTCCTCGGCGTTGCAAAGAACGCGGACGAGGATGCCATCAAGAAGGCCTACCGCAAGCTGGCCATGAAGTACCACCCGGACCGCAACCAGGGTGATGGCGCGAAAGCGGCCGAGGAAAAATTCAAGGAAGTCAAAGAGGCCTACGAGATCCTCAGCGACGGCCAAAAACGCGCCGCATACGACCAGTACGGTCACGCGGGCGTCGACCCCAACATGGGCGGGGGGGGCGGTGGCGGCTTTGGGGGCGCAGGCTTTGCCGATGCGTTTGGCGACATCTTTGGGGACATCTTTGGCGGGGGGCGGCGCGGCGGCGCCAATGGCGGTGGCCAGCGTGTGTACCGCGGAGCCGATCTGTCCTACTCGCTCGAAATCACGTTGGAGGATGCCGCGCGTGGCTCCGACACGCAGATCCGCATTCCCACCTGGGAAAGCTGTGGGACCTGCAATGGCACGGGCGCCAAACCCGGAACCAGCGCCAAGACCTGTGGGCACTGCAATGGCAGCGGCACCGTCCACATGCGACAGGGCTTTTTCTCGATCCAGCAGACCTGCCCGCACTGCCATGGCAGCGGCAAGATCATCCCCGACCCCTGCGGCGCCTGTCATGGGGCGGGCAAGGTCAAAAAGACCAAGACGCTCGAGGTCAAGATCCCCGCGGGCATCAACGAAGGCATGCGCATTCGCTCCACCGGCAATGGGGAGCCCGGCGTCAATGGCGGCCCCCCGGGCGATCTCTACATTGAGATTCACCTCAAGCAACACGACATCTTTGAGCGGGATGGCGACGACCTCCATTGCACCGTCCCGGTGGCCCTGACAACCGCTGCCTTGGGCGGCAACATCGAAGTGCCCACCTTGGGGGGGAAAGCAGAAATTGAGCTTCCCGAAGGCACGCAGCATGGCAAAACCTTCCGCCTCAAAGGCAAGGGCATCAAGGGCCTGCGCGCCAGCTACCCCGGCGACCTGTACTGCCACATCAGCGTCGAAACCCCCGTCAAACTGACCGAGTACCAGCGCAAGCTGCTGAAAGAACTCGACAAGAGCTTCCGGGACGGAGGCGACAAACACTCGCCCAGCAGCAAGAGTTGGGCCGATCGCGTCAAGGATTTGTTCAAGTGAGCGTTACAAATCCTTGCGCCTGCGGTGAATTGACAACGATCCGCTGGCAGTAAAGGGCTTGCCCTCACCCACGATGTGGGCAAGCGGAGCATGATCGGGGGATCGCAATCCGCTCTTCGCCCCCATCGAATGCTCTTGGACAGCACGATTCACAAGGCCAACGCCTTGGTGATCGACGGCAACGCCAACGCCCGCAGCTTGATCACCTCACAACTGCGCGAAGTGGGGGTGGGGTTCGTGCGGTCGGTCACGCGCCTCAAGGATGCGCGCATCGTGCTGGAAAACAGCCCCTTCGATCTGGTCATTTGCGATTACCACTTTGACGGGCACGAAGAGTCCGGCCAGGATCTGTTGGACGAGCTGCGCCGCGAGCAGTTGCTCCCCTATTCCACGGTCTTCATGATGGTGACGGCGGAGGCCTCGTACAGCAAGGTCGCCGAAGCCGCTGAAGCCGCCCTGGATGGCTACTTGGTCAAGCCATACACACTGACCGCGCTCGCCGAACGAATTCAGGCGGCCCGACATCGAAAGCGGGTGCTGAGAACTATTTTTGAAGCAATTGAAGCCCAGGATTTCGAACTCGCTGCAAATCTTTGCCTTGAGCGGTTTCAAAAGCGCTGGGAATTTTGGCTGTTCGCCGCCCGCATTGGCGCCGAATTGCTGCTGCGCTTGCGGCGTCATGAAGAGGCCAAAGAGCTTTATGAGGCCATCATCGCCGCCAAGACCGTGCCCTGGGCCAAGCTGGGGGTGGCGCGCTCGGAATATGCAGCCGGCCAATTGGCGCAAGCCCGCCGCACCGTGGAAAACCTCATCGGCGAGATGCCGGACCATGCCGACAGCTACGACGTGCTCGGGCGCATCCACATGGATCAAGGCGATCTCAAGGCCGCCCTGGAGACGTATCGCACCGCGTCCGAACTCACCCCCGGTTGCTTGCTGCGCATGCAGCGCTCGGGCACCTTGGCGTTTTATATCGGCGAACGTGCCGACGCGCTCAAGATTCTGGAACGCACCGTCGCCTCGGGTTTACGCTCCAAACTCTTCGACCTGTACACACTGGTGCTCTTGGCCCTGATGCGCTACGACAAGCGCGATCACAAAGGGGTTCGGCATGCCCAAGACGCGATGGTTCGGCAACTGGAGCGCGCCTCCGACTCCCGCCGCATGACCCGTTTGCACGAAACCATTCAGGCCTTGATTGCCATGCAAGAAAAGCGCAGCGCCGATGCGCTGGGCCACGCCCGCAGCCTGGCCGCGGAACTCAAGCGGGGGGATGCCGACCTCGAAGCCGCCAGCTTGGTTATCGCCGTGTGGATTCGATTGGCCGCCGCTGATCTGCAACTCACCGAAATGGAAGATGTGTTCCAGAGCTTGGCCATGCGGTATTGCAGTTCCCACGCGTCCACCGGCGTGCTCACCGCCATGGCAGAGAACAACGAGACGACCGTTCAGCTGCTCAAGAGTGCCCACGGCAAGGTGTTCGAAATTGCTGAAACCGCCATGAAGCAGTCGCTGCGCGGCAATGCGCAGGCCTCAGTCGAAATCTTGATCCAACAGGGCGGCCAAACCCGCAACGCAAAACTGATCGACATGGCGGGCTCCGTACTCAAACGACATGCGACCAAGATTGAGACCGCCGAAATCCTGGAAGCGGAAATTGCGGAACTGCAAGAACGCTGGGTCAAGCCCCTGGGCAGCAGCACCACCCGCAATCGCGCCAGTGGGGGCGTTGCCTTGCGCACCGGCGGCGGCCCGGATGAAAAAGCGGCGCCGACGGTCTAAAACAATTCACCCTGCGCAGCCAACCCTGGCGCTCGAAAGCGGCTGAAATCGTAGTCAAACCGCTCTTGACCCAATCCCGAGCGCTGACAGGCCTTCCGAAACCGCTGCGCACGAAACTCCGCCCACACCCCCACGCCCCTCATTCGACTGCCAAAGCGGGCATCGTTGTCTTTGCCTCCGCGCATGTCATTCACTCGCGCCATCACCCGCTCAGCGCGTTCGGGGTAGTGGTTCTGGAGCCATTCGCGGAACAAGGGAGCGACTTCCCAGGGCAGTCGCAAGGGAATGCTGAATGCCGTTTGGGCGCCAGCCTCCCTTGCGGCCGACAGAATTTTTTCCATTTCGGGTTCATTGAGGAAAGGGATGGTCGGTGACACGCTGACGCCAACCGGTACGCCCGCCCGACTGAGGCGTTCTATCAGTTGAAGGCGCCGTGCCGGCGCGGCAGCCCGCGGCTCCAGCCGCCGAGACAACTCGGGATTCAGACTGGTCACGCTGACATAGACCCCAACCAAGCGCTGTGCAGCCAGGGGCGCCAACAAGTCCAGGTCACGCTCGATGCCCGCACCCTTGGTGATGATGGAAAACGGATGACGAGCCGCGCCCAAGACTTCGATCACCGAACGGGTAATCCGAAGTCGACGCTCTACCGGTTGATAGCAGTCGGTGGCCGCCCCCAAGCACAAGCGCTGCGGCCGAAATCGTGGCGTCGAAAGCGCTGCGCGCAACAGTTCGGCCGCATTGACTTTCGCAACCAGACGAGTCTCAAAGTCCAAGCCGGGGGACAAATCCAGGTAGCTGTGCAGAGGCCGCGCGTAGCAATAGATACAGCCGTGCTCGCAGCCGCGGTAGGGGTTGATCGAGAGCTCGAAGCCAATGTCGGGAGAATCGTTACGGGACAGGATGGAGCGCGCATGCTCCTCACGCACTTGGGTGGACGGGGCCGTACCTTCTGCCCCCTCGGCATCCGCAGGCCAGCCGTCGTCCAGTTCCATGCGACGCCAAGCCTCAAAGCGGTGGGGGGGCACCGTCACTGTGCCGCGGCCTTTCACCCGGGGAGTTGGCGGCATCGGGTTCCGCGGCAGAACGGTCCTGGGTTCCTCAGTCGAAATCTCAGTGGCGGGTGGATGTATCCCTCAAAGGTGGCTCTGACGGGGCGACCCAACGCTGCGCGATCCAACCTACGCGCAGCAGGGCCAGGAGGTGACTTCCTAGCGTGTGCCCAGGGGATGACTCGGCCCAAAGCCGGTCCGTCGCGCAAAGGCATTAACTCAGCCACCTTGGCGGCCCCATGGGCCCGCCCAGCGCCGCTGGGGCTGCGGTCATCGGTGATCGCCAAGGCGGCCAAATTCAGGGGCCGAGCACGCCGAACCAACGCTCCCGGAGGGTTGGCCCCGCGTAAAGAGCTGAAACGATTAAGCAAGCGCCGCGTAGCCTGCTCAGCCTGGCCCTGACCACCCTGTGATCGCGAATCACCGTATTTACCGCCGTCCATGGAGATACTGTATCTTTATACAGTTTTTCGTGAAATACCTGGCGCACGATCGAGGTCGTGCGCCAGTTCTTGCTTGATCATCAAAATTCGTGTTAGACTTTTAGTCTTCGCTAACAACCTTTCAGGTTGGCGGCAAGGCCCAGGTGGCGGAATTGGTAGACGCACTAGTTTCAGGTACTAGCGGGTAACTCCGTGGAGGTTCGAGTCCTCTCCTGGGCACCAAACAGAAAGGCCAGCGCAACGCGCTGGCCTTTGTCTTTTTGGCTTCTGAACAAACCATCTTGCGAATCGCCATGAAAAAAGGCCCGCGCAGGGGCCTTTCGCTCAGGAGAAGTGCGCCGCCTCAAATCGAAAGCTTGCGCAGCAGCGCCTCGGGGCGCATGGAATCGTACTCTTCGAACGGCTGATGGATCCAAGGACTGGTCTCGAGCTTCTCGACGTAGTACTCCGGCGTGTAGCACGAAACCCCCTTCACCCAAATCACGGCCGAACGCAGTTCGGTAATGGCGGGCGTTGCACGCAGTCGCTCCACCACTGCCTGGAGGGTGACGCCTGAATCCGCCAAGTCATCAACCAGCAGTACGCGTCCCGCCAGTTCACCCTTGGGCATGGTCACATAGCGGGCAATATCGAGTCGACCCTGAACCGTACCGCCCTCGGCCCGATACGAACTGGTCGACATGATGCCCAGCGGTTTGTCAAACACCCGCGACAGCACATCGCCCGGACGCAAACCACCTCGGGCCAGACAAAGAATCTGGTCGAACTCCCAACCAGAGGCGTGAACTTTCAGCGCCAGTTTTTCAACGAGCAGGTGGTACTCGTCCCACGAAACATACAGGTGCTTGCCATCGTCGGTCAGCATGGGCGGGCTTTCTAAGGAGTTGCTCGGGCAAAGATTCTGAGAACCAAATCGGTGAAGACCGACTTAGGCCTTGTACGGATGGCGCAACACAATCGTGTGTTCGCGGTCGGGGCCAGTCGACACCATGGCAATGGGAACCCCACTGACCGCCTCAATCCGCTTCAAATAGTTCTTGGCGGCCTGCGGCAGACTGTCCCAGGACGTGGCCCCATAGGTACTTTCCTTCCAGCCCGGAAAGGTTTCATAAATGGGTTTGCAGGCCGCAATCTCATCGGGGTCCAAGGGCAGGATATCCAGGCGCTGCCCATTGAGTTCATAGCCCACCGCCATGCACACCTCGTCCAAGCCGTCCAACACATCAAGCTTGGTCAGACACAGGCCCGTGATGCCGTTGATGATCATCGAACGCTTGAGCGCGGCTGCATCCAGCCACCCGCAGCGGCGCGCGCGGCCGGTGACCGTGCCTCGCTCTTGACCCACCACCGAGAGGTGATGACCGACGGTTCCTTCCGTTTCCCACGCCAACTCGGTCGGGAACGGGCCACTTCCCACTCGCGTGGCATAGGCCTTGGTGATGCCCAGCATGTAGTGCAGCATTTGGGGTCCCACCCCTGCACCGGCAGCGGCATTCCCCGCCACACAGTTACTGGACGTCACATAGGGGTACGTTCCGTGATCAATGTCGAGCAAGGTGCCTTGCGCGCCCTCAAAGAGCAAGTTGTCGCCACGCTGATGGGCCTGGTGCAGGGCATAGCCCACATCGGCCAACAGCGGCGTCATCGCCGGCGCCAAGGCCATCGCCTGGGCATACACCGTGTCGAAATCCAGCGGTTCGGCCTTGAGATGCCCCGTGAGCACCATGTTGTGCAAGTCCAGCAAATCCCGCAGCTTGCTCGCCAAACGGTCAGGGTGCTTCAAGTCCTGCAAGCGCAAGGCGCGACGCGCCACTTTGTCCTCATAGGCCGGACCAATGCCCTTGCCCGTGGTGCCAATCTTGCCGCTACCACTGCTTTCACGCAGCGCTTCGCGGGCTTTGTCCACCGCCACATGGAACGGCAGGATCATGGGGCAGTTTTCGCTCACGCGCAGTCTAGACCGAACTTCGACGCCCGCCTTTTCCAGCCGCTCAATTTCGCTAAGCAAATGGGCCGGGTCAACCACCACCCCGTTCCCGATATAACACTGAACACCGTCCCGCATGACGCCGGACGGGATCAATTGCAACGCTGTTTTCACGCCTTTGATGACAAGCGTGTGGCCGGCGTTGTGGCCGCCTTGGAATCGCACCACGCCCTGCGCGTGATCCGTCATCCAATCCACCACCTTGCCCTTGCCTTCATCCCCCCACTGGGTGCCCACCACCACCACGTGGCGACCTGCTGTCGACTGCATTGAATTCATCGCTTGTTCCCGTTGGGCTTCAACAGCCCCATTTGTTCCATGCCCGCTTTAAAGCGGCTGCACTACCCAGGTTCCGCCCTGCGCCACCAACTGTCGGTCACAGGCATATTCCTCGCCTTCGTCCTCATGACCCGGCAAGACGCACACCACCGTTTCGCCGGTCTGACGCAAAGCCCGTACAGCATCTCGCAATGCCGGCGCCTCGCCCCAGGGCGCACGGATCGCCGCCCGCAGCGGCTCCGCCGGCACCGAGTCCACCAGAGCCTTGAGGTCCAGACTGAACCCGACGGCCGGACGGCGGCGCCCAAACGCGGCGCCCACTTCATCGTAGCGACCACCTCGCACCAAGGCCTGATGCTGACCCGCACCATAGGCCGTAAAGCACACGCCGGTGTAGTAGTCGTTGCTCACCAAACTGGTCAGGTCCAAGGCCAGAGCAAGCTGCGGCCGGACCCGCTGCAGATGTTCACACAACCACTGCAGATCGCGCAGCGCCGACTCCAGTTGCGGGCTGGAGGGCAGCAGCGCGCGGGCTTGCGCTAGCACCTCGACCCCGCCTTCCAACTGCAGGAGCCGAACCAAGGCCAATTGACGATCCCCACCCAGCGGAGCGGCGGCCAGTTGCAGCGCTTGCGCATCCCGCACACTCAGGGCGGAACGGATCGCCTCTGCCACCTGCGGCTCCACATCGGCCAACAACGCCTGCAAAGGTCGCGCATCGCCGAGGTCCAACAGGCTGACCGGAGCCCCCACGCGCTCCAGTCCGTCCAGCGCAAGCTCGATCACCTCCAGGTCCGCCTCCAACCCCGCATGGCCATACACCTCCACCCCAAATTGCAGGGGTTCGCGAGTCGCCAAGGGCGTCGCAGGCCGGGTGTGCACCACGGGGCCGCAGTAACACAGGCGCGTGACGCCGCGGCGATTGAGCAGGTGGGCATCAATGCGTGCGACTTGGGGGGTCATATCCGCCCGAACCCCCAACGAGCGTCCAGACAGCTGATCTACCAACTTGAAGGTGCGCAGATTTAGAGCCCGCCCCGGGCCGCTCAACAGCGAGTCCAAATGCTCGAGCAGAGGGGGCGCAACCAGTTCACACCCGTAGGAACGGGCCAAATCCAGCAGTTGACGCCGCAACTCCTCGATGCGTCGAGCCTGTGCCGGCAGCACATCGGCCAGGTGCTCGGGCAGCAACCATGCTGAACTCATGCGAAAAGTGCCAGGGGGTTAAAAACGGCATTCTACGGGTAAGCCCGCAGCGGACTTCAGGCCAGCCACAACAAGGTGAGAAGGCCGGATCCCACACTCAGCAAGCCAACAAAGCGAAGTTGCCCGTCGTTGAACTGAAGCAGACGGGAAAAGACGGCGCGCCACTGCCCCGGGCTGATGAGGGGCATCAGCCCCTCAAAGATCAGCACCATTCCCAGAGCCCACCCCAATGTCTCCCACATGGCTTATTTACGAGTCGCCGGCGCGGAAGGGGCGCCGGGGCCACCACTTCGCATGGCTTTGAAGAACTCGCTGTTGGGGTCCAGCACCATCATGTCGCTGCGCTGCTGGAACGTGCGACGGTAGGCTTCCAGCTGCCGGTAGAACTGGGCAAATGCTGGATCCCGACCGAAGGCATCTGCATACAGGGCCGACGCCTTCGCATCGCCCTCGCCTTTGATGATTTGCGCCTGGCGGTAGGCATCCGCCAGGATGACTTCACGTTGACGATCCGCATCGGCTTTGATGCGCTCAGCCTCTGCTCCGCCAGTCGCGCGCAATTCGTTCGCGACGCGCTTACGCTCCGCCACCATGCGGTTGTATACAGAGTCGGTGATACCGGCCGCGAAGTCGACCCGCTTGATTCGCACGTCAACGATCTCAATCCCGAAGGCCTTGACATCCCCTTCCACACGTTTAGCGACATCGCGCATGACGGCATCCCGCTCCGTGGACAGGACGGCACCCACGGTGCGTTTGGTCACCTCTTCGTTCAGTGCGGCTTGGACGATGGGACTCAGGCGCGATTCGAGCTGCTGAATCACGGGGCCGCTGTTGCGAATGAACTGGCGAGCATCTTTGATCCGCCACTTCACCATCCAATCAATCACAAGACTCTTTTTTTCCGCCGTGAAGACTGGAGGGAAAACGGGGCTGTCCAAGGTCTGTACGCGACGATCCAAATAGGCCACGTTTTGGAACGGCGGGGGCATCTTGAATTTCAGGCCCGGTTCGGTCACCACTTCTTTAATTTCACCCAGCGCGTAAACCACAGCGAACTGCCGCTGGTCCACAATGAACAAGGTCGAGCTCGCCACCATGAAGGCGAGCAGAAGGCCAAAGACCAGAGAGATGATTCGATTCATTGCAGTGTCCTGGGCTCAGCGGCTGTCGCGATCGCGGGTGCGCGTTCCGTCGCGCGACCGAGGGTCATTGGCGGGCGAAGTCGCGGGAACCTCCACCACCGTGGTGGGGGTCGCCGGGTTTGTGCTCGTTGGCGATGCGCCCATTTGGCCCATCAATTTATCGAGCGGCAAGTACAGCAAGTTGGAACCGCTGCGTGCATCCACCATCACTTTGCTCACGTTCGACAGGACGGTCGTCATGGTGTCCGTGTAGAGACGGTCCCGTGTCACCGCAGGCGCCTTCTGGTACTCCGTCAGCACGGCCCGGAAGCGCTGCGCATCACCTTCCGCCATGGCAACGACTTTCGAACGATAGGCCTCAGCCTCTTGCAGCAGGCGGGCCGCGGTCCCTTTGGCCGTGGGAATGACGTTGTTGGCGTAGGCTTCGCCTTCGTTCTTCAAGCGTTCACGATCGGCGCCCGCCTTGAAGGCATCATCAAAAGCGGCTTGCACTTGCTCAGGCGCTTGCACGCTGCCCATGTTGACGCTCACGATGAGCACACCTGCTTTCAAGCGGTCCAATTGAGCCTGAACAGACTTCGCCAAATCGTTGGCGATGGCATCGCGCTGTTCGTAGAGCACCGAATCCATGTTGGACTTGCCCACGATCTCACGCACGGCCGATTCGGCAGCGAGTTGTACAGCCTCGTCAGGCTTGTTGTTTTCAAACAAGAACTCGCGCGCATCCTTCAACCGGTATTGCACCGTGAAGCGGATATCGACGATGTTCTCGTCCTGCGTCAGCATGGAGGAATCACGCAGCCCCGTCGCGGCGCCGACGTTGTTTCGGCCAATTTCGACCGACCTCAATTGCGTCACGTTCAAGATTTCGTGTGCTTGAAACGGATAGGGCAACCGCCACTGAAAGCCGGCCTCCACCGTCTTATCGAACTTGCCGAAGGAGGTAATGACCCCCTGTTGGCCTTCTTGAACAATGAAGAAGCCACTACCCAGCCAACCCAAACCCAAGACCCCCAAGATGAGCCCCAGTCCCGCTCCGGCGGCACGCCCATCACCCGACGAGGGCCCTTTGGGGCCGCCCGAGTCGCCGCTGGAACCGGGAACCAAGAGCCCCAGCTTGCGCTTGAAATCACGCCAAAGCTCGTCCAAATCTGGAGGGCCGTCTTGCTGCGCCCACAGCCCGCTCAGGCGGCTGCGGAATCGTGCCCAGGGCGAGCTGGGGTTCAACGGAGAAGGTGCACTCATTCGGTCCTCAATACTCAAACGTCAGGCCAAAGATGGGGGCGATGCAACTGGCATCAAGAGCAAAGGGGCTGTTTCCACGGGCAAAGTCGCCAAGGGATCCTCTCCCCGAGCGACAGCTGCCACAGCATGGCGGAGCTCAGAGATCCCTTCGCCACTGTAGGCGCTTACAAACACCCTTAGAACGCGGCGGCCATCGGGACGCTGCACAGCATCAACCATCGCACGTGGACGAGCCGCCGGTTCCAAACGATCGATCTTGTTGAACACCACGATTTGCGGGGTATCCGCGCAGTCAATTTCCGACAGCACGGTCTCCACGTCCTCCCATTGCTCCAGCAGCACGGGCGACGCGCAATCCACCACATGCAGCAACAGGTTCGCATCCGCCGCCTCCTGCAGAGTCGCCTTAAAGGCTTCGACCAACTTGTGCGGCAGATCTCGAATGAACCCGACGGTATCGGACAGGAGTGCTTGGGGGGTGTCGGATCCCAAATACAGCGTGCGTGTGGTGGTGTCCAGGGTCGCGAACAACTGATCGGCCGCGTAGCTCCCCGCCTTGGTCAGGGCATTAAACAGGGTCGATTTCCCGGCATTGGTATAGCCCACCAACGACACGCGCAATTGGCCTCCGCGGGCCCGCGCCTTGCGCTGGGTGTTGCGCTGCTTCTCGACCTTGGCCAATCGGGCTTTGAGTTGCTTGATGCGATCGTCAATCATTCGACGATCCAACTCCATCTGCCGCTCGCCCGGGCCGCCTCGTGTGCCAATCCCGCCGCGCTGCCGCTCCAAATGACTCCACCGACGCACCAACCGCGTCGCCAGGTACTGCAACTGCGCCAACTCGACCTGCAATTTGCCCTCGTGGCTGCGAGCCCGCTGGGCAAAGATTTCCAAAATCAACGCGGTACGGTCCGCAACGGGTACACCCAGATGTGACTCCAGATTGCGCTGCTGAATGGGCGACAGGGCTTGATCGAAGAGCACCGCCTCCGCGCGCTCGCCGATCACCAGCGCTTTGATTTCGTCTGCTTTGCCGCTGCCCACAAAGAGCGCGGCATCAGGGGCCTTGCGCCGGGCAATAACTCGCGCCACCGCCACGTCACCGGCAGTGGAGGCGAGCAACGCCAACTCATCGAGGGTATCGTCAAAGTCGGGATCGCGACCCACATCGACCCCTACCAGCACCACGCGGGCAGGTTCGTTAGAGCTCATAGCGCCTGTCAACCAGCTTCGCCCTCAGGCGCAGCTCCAAACAGCAATCGACGATCAATGGTCAGCGTCAGCGGCTTGAAAGCTCACAGCCCGCCCAGGCACCACGGTCGAAATGGCATGCTTGTAGACCATCTGTGTCACGGTATTGCGCAGCAACACCACGTATTGGTCGAACGATTCAATTTGGCCCTGCAATTTGATGCCATTGACCAAATAAATGGACACCGGCACGTGCTCTTTGCGCAGCAGGTTCAAAAAGGGATCTTGCAGCAGTTGGCCTTTATTGCTCACGATATGCTCCGTGTTGGTTGTGGTGGGCACTGGCGCGGACCTTATCACAGGCGCCCGACCGTGCCGAAGGTCAAGAAAGATTCCTTGACCCGAAAGGGTTAATCGCGATCGAAGGGGTTGTCGCCGCTGCGCATTTCAATGCGCATCGGTGTGCCCACCAAGCCAAAGTGAGCCCGGATTCGCCCCTCCAGATAGCGCTTGTAGGACTCGCTCACATGCTCGAGGGAATTGCCGTGGACGACCACAATCGGCGGATTCATTCCGCCCTGGTGGGCATACCGCAGCTTGGGGCGGAACGCCCCAACGCGCTGGGGCTGTTGATGCTGCACGGCGTCTTGAACAAGGCGCGTTAGCACCGGCGTACTCATCTTCTTGAAGGCCGAGGCATGCGCCTCCCCCAACGCCTTCCAGAGCGGGCCCAAGCCTTGCCGTTTAAGCGCCGAGATGTTCACCATGGGCGCAAACTTCAAAAACGACAGGCGGGCCTCGATGGAACGCTCCAGCATTTGTCGCTGGTAACTGTCAATCGCGTCCCACTTGTTGATGGCAATCACCACGGCCCGCCCACTTTCCAGAACATAACCGGCAATGTGTGCGTCTTGGTCCGACACGCCCTGTGTGGCATCAATCAAGAGCAACACCACATGGGCATCCGCGATGGCCTGCAGCGTCTTTACGACGGAAAATTTTTCAATAGCCTGAAAGACTTTGCCTTTGCGACGTAGGCCCGCGGTATCGATGAGCTCGAACTTTCGTCCGTCGCGTTCAAAGGGCACGCTGATGGCGTCGCGGGTGGTGCCGGGCATGTCAAACGCAACCAAGCGCTCTTCGCCCAGCCACGCGTTGATGAGGGTACTCTTCCCAACGTTGGGGCGCCCAGCAACGGCCAACCGGATCGGGCGATCGGCTTCGGGGGTTTCGTCCTCGTCCTCAGCTTCTTCAAAACCCTCGAGCGCCAACTCGATGAGGCTTCGAATGCCCTGACCATGCGCTGCGGACACCGGGATGGGCTCACCCATGCCCAATTCGTAAAACTCTGCCAAGGCAGGCGCGTCGCGCATGCCTTCGGCTTTGTTAACCGCCAGCAGCACTTTCTTACCCGTGGTGCGTAGGTAGCTGGCAATGTCATGGTCCTGCGCAGATAGACCCGCTCGAACGTCCACAACAAAGATCACCGCATCCGCTTCAGCCACCGCTTGACGCGTCTGCTTGGCCATCTCTTTGATGATGCCGGTTTCCGCGGTGGGCTCAAAACCACCCGTGTCAATCACGATGTATTCGCGCTTGCCCATGCGGCCATCGCCGTAGTGGCGATCGCGCGTCAGACCAGCAAAGTCCGCCACGATGGCGTCTCGCGTCTTGGTGCAGCGGTTGAACAGCGTGGACTTGCCCACATTCGGGCGGCCCACGAGGGCAATAACGGGTTTCATGCGGTCCCGATCACTCCGGCCGGAGCGCGTACACGCCACCGTTTTTCGCCACCGCAAGCAGGGTCGTTCCCGACCGCACAATGGGGGTCACCAAGGGTCCACCGCCAGTGGCAACCCGCAGTTGCGCTTTGCCCGTGTCACGTGCCAGGAAGTGCACCTGCCCTTCGAAGTCGCCAAACACCACCACCGCACCAGCCAACACCGGAGCGGTCAAGCGTCGGAGCTGATAGTCCTCGCTGGTCCAGAGCGTTTCACCGTTTTCGGTGCGCCAGGCGGTCAGACGGTCGCTGGCATCAAACCCGATCACCGCACGGTCATCAGCGGTCACCCCCAAGTTACCAGCACTGGGACGGCTCCAAACCAAGCTGCCGCGCTGGGCATTGACACACCCCACCGCTGCCTGAAAGGCACGAGCGCACAGCACGTCCCCCTGACGCGCCACCGGCCCCACCAAATCAGCCAGTCGCTCGACTTCATTGGTTCCGCGAGGAGAGGCCACGTTCGCTTCCCAGCGCAAGGTCCCTCGAAGCGGGTCCACCCCCGCCATCCGGGCGCCTTGCCCCACGATCAGGGTGTCCTTGAACGCAGCCAAAACCCCAGGCTGTGCCAGCAGTAGCGCATCGCCGGGACGCTTCAGTTCCCACAAGCGGCGGCCATCCAGCGCATCAAATCCATGCACGACACGATCCACCCCCTGGACAAACACCCGCTCGCCCGCCACCAAGGGGGCTGTCGCAACGGCTGAGGTCAGGCGCTTACGCCAAAGCACACGGCCCGCGTCCATGACCACAAGATCCAAATCTCGGGTGACCACCGCCGCAAAACGACCATCGCTGCCAACGCCCGCGGCCACCTTGCCGCCGACATCGCCCTGCCACAGAACCGCCCCATCTTGCGAGCGGAACGCCCGCACCTGACCGCTGGCATCTGCCACCACAAACCGGTCCGTGGTTGCCGCCACACTCAAGGGGAAATCCACGTCCCCCACCTTGGCCGACCAAACCACCCGCCCCGCGATGGTGGGCGTCACTGCCTGCAAAGCAGCCGGTTTGGGCGCATCACTGCCGAACCATGAGCAACCTGCCAGCGCCGTCGTGACGATGGCTGCGGCGGCCAACCGCTGAGAAATCCTCGTCATCAACGTTTCTCCGATTTCTGCAAGGTGCTGGGGTCCACAGCCAGCGCCATCAACTTGGCCTCCACCAATCGGCGATAGCCTTGATCTTCAGCCAACCCCTGGAAGGCTTTGGAATACTGGCTGCGGGCTTCGTCCAGCTTGCCTTGAAGCTGAGCCACGTCACCGCGCTTGTCCGCTGCCAGGGCCGCGAAGGCGTCTGACTTCACCTTGTCCAGGGCGGCCAGCGCCGGCTCAAAGCGCTTCGCTTCCAGATGCAACCCGGCCAATCGCAGGGCCGCCAATTCACCCAACGCATCGGGTTGGGCTTTTTGAATCGCCCATTCCAGCACCGGGATCGCTGCGTCCGACTTCCCGGCCTCCTGCAATGATTGAGCGGTCAAGAGAGCACCGTGCCCGGCATAGGTCGTGCGCGGCAACTTGTCCTGCATTTGCTGCCACAAGCGCAAGGCCTTGTCAGCATCCTTGGCCTCATGGGCGCGCTCGATTTCGTCATAGAGCACGCTGCCTTTGAGGCCCTGTTCGCGCTGCCACCAATTCCATCCGTTGACACCCGCAAAGGCCAATAGGGCCAAAGTCACCAGGGTGGTGATCAGGTTGCCCCACTTGGCCCAAAAGGCTTTGAGATTGTCGAGTTGTTCTTGTTCTTCGAGATCGAAAGTCGCCATGGCATCAGCCTATGAATAGAGCGGGCCGGATTATGCGGTCCGTAACTGAAGCGCCCAGTGGGCCACTTCCGCTAAGGGGCGGCTGAATTGGGCGGCGCCGTCCTCGCGCAGGGGTTTGACTGTCACCTCGCCACGGCTCAGCTCATCGCCACCAAAGATCAGGGCGTACCGCGCGCCGCTGCTATTGGCCCGTTTGAACTGGGACTTCATGCTGCCACCACCCGCATGCATTTGCACGCTCAAGCCTGCAGCGCGCAGGTTTTCCAACACGGGAAAAATTTGTGGCAGTTCAGCTACCTCGGGCACGACTGCATAGGCATCAGGGGCGTCCTCGCTGGGCACCAGGTTGAGGGCTTCGAGAAGCAAAAGCAGCCGTTCCATGCCCAGTCCGAAACCGACAGCGGGTGCTCCTTTGCCACCCAACTGCGCAATCAGGCCGTCATAGCGCCCGCCGCCACAGACTGTCGCCTGACTGCCCAAGTGCGGTGTGACCCACTCAAACACGGTGCGGTTGTAGTAGTCGAGGCCCCGCACCAGACGGGGATTGATGGTGTAGGCCAAACCCGCCCCATCCAAAACCGCGCGCACCGACTGCAGATGGGCGAGAGACTCCTCGCCGAGGAAATCCAAGAGCTGGGGCGCCGCTTCCACCATTTCTTGAAGGGCGGGGTTCTTGGTGTCCAACACACGCAGCGGATTGGTGTGAAGCCGCCGGCGGGCATCCGCGTCCAATTGCTCCTGATGCTGCTCCAGATAGGCAACCAGCGCTGCACGGTGAGCGGCCCGCTCCGCGGGCTCACCAAGGCTGTTGAGCTCCAGGCGGATGTCGACCCCTTCTTTGAGCCCCAGTCGGCGCCACAGGGCCCGCGTCAGCAAAATCAATTCAGCATCGACATCTGGGCCGGCAAAGCCCATGGCCTCAACATCCAACTGGTAGAACTGGCGGTAGCGCCCTTTTTGGGGGCGTTCATGGCGAAAAACTGGCCCAATGGACCACAGCCGCAGCGGGCCGTCATAAAGGGCGTTGTGTTCGATGACGGCCCGCACCAAGCCCGCGGTGATTTCGGGCCGCAAGGCCAACTCATCGCCATTGAGCTTGTCGGTGAAGGTGTACATCTCCTTCTCAACGATGTCCGTGACCTCTCCAATGCCCCGAACAAAGAGGGCCGTGGGTTCGACCATGGGCGTCCGCACATTGCGATAGCCATACAGGCGCAGCAAGTCGCGCATGTGCGCTTCCAGCCACTCCCAGCGGGCAGATTCGGGCGAAAACGTGTCATTCATGCCCTTCACACCCTTGAGGGGTTCGGGCTTTTTCAGCTCAGTCATGCGGATGGAGTCGCGCCATAGCGGCGCTCAATGTAGTTCTCTACCAAGAGTTGGAATTCACGGGCGATCCCGTCGCCACGCAGGGTCAAAGCCTTTTCACCATCAACGAACACCGGGGCCGCTGGCGCTTCTCCGGTCCCCGGCAAGCTGATGCCAATGTCGGCATGCTTGCTCTCCCCGGGGCCATTGACGATGCATCCCATTACGGCCACCTTCAGCTTTTCCACGCCCGGATAGCGAGCCCGCCAGACCGGCATCTGTTCACGCAAGAAGTCGTCAATCTGTTTGGCCAACTCTTGAAACGTTGTGCTGGTCGTCCGGCCACACCCCGGACAAGCCGTCACGCTGGGATTGAAGGTTCGCAACCCCAAAGCTTGCAGAATTTCAGACGCAACCACGACCTCCTGCGTGCGCGCCTCGCCCGGCTGTGGTGTCAGGCTCACCCGAATGGTGTCGCCGATGCCTTCCTGCAGCAGCACCGACAGCGCAGCGCTTGATGCCACGGTGCCCTTGGTGGCCATACCTGCCTCGGTCAGCCCCAGATGCAGCGGATGGCGCGTGACACGGTTGAGCTCCCGGTACACCGTGATCAGGTCCTGCACCCCGCTGACCTTGCAACTGATGATGACTTGGGCTGGGTCCATGCCCAGTTCAACGGCATAGGCGGCCGATTGCAACGCGGAGTCGATTAAGGCCCGATACATCACCGAGCTCGCATCCCAAGGCCGAGCGCGTCGGGCGTTCTCGTCCATCAAGCCGGCCAACAGCTCCTGATCCAGGCTCCCCCAATTCACCCCGATTCGCACCACCTTGTCGTGGCGCAGTGCCGCCTCAATCATCTGGGCAAACTGGCGGTCCTTCTTGTCGCCTTTGCCGACGTTGCCCGGGTTGATGCGGTACTTGCTCAAGCAGCGGGCCATCGCGGGGTGGTCCGTCAGCAAGCGATGCCCGTTGTAGTGGAAATCACCCACCAAGGGGACATCAATCCCCATGCGGTCCAATTGCTCCCGAATGAAAGGTACAGCCTCCGCGGCTTCCGGCGTATTCACCGTAATACGCACCAGCTCAGATCCGGCAAGCGCCAACTCTTTGACTTGAATCGCCGTCGCAATTGCATCCACGGTGTCGGTATTGGTCATCGACTGAATACGCACCGGTGCATCGCCCCCGATCGTGACGCATCGAGCCCCCCAAACGACCCGCGCCTGGAGGCTGCGACGTGCAGGGATGGGCTGGGCCACGACGGGCATTTCATGATTGGTCACGGCCGACTCAATTCAGGGTCAAACGGGCCACTCGGACACCGTAAAAAGCAGAAAGGTCTTGGATCTGACCGCGCCACTGAACCTCCGCCCCGGCGGCGTTCCCCAGCACCACACGCAGCGGTCCTGCCGGTAAATCCAATTGCAGGCGCTCGCCACGGGTCATCATCTTGGAAATCAACGAAGTCCCCGTCCCGTCCGACACCGATACCCAGGTCGTGTCGCGCGCCACGATATCGAGACTGGCCTTCGGGGTCAGACTGGGTCCGGTGGACGCGGAATCTGACGCCCTGGTCGCGACCTGCAGCGGCTCGGACGCACTGGCGGCCGGCTGGATCGGTGCCGATGCAGCCGTGGACGTGGCGGACAACGGCACAACCGAAGCCGGCGCACGGGCCACAGAGGGCGGCGTGTCAGGCGGAACCAGCGGCGCTTCGACATGCCGCACTTCCTCGGCCGCCGCGACGGCCTCCTGCGGGGAGTTCGCCGGAGACGGCCCCAACGATTCCAACCAGCCTCGCTGCCAGCTCCAAATACCCAGCGCGACGCTCAGCATCAGCAGCGCCGCCCCTGCCAGAGGGCGACTGCCGCCCTGCAGCCCCGTGGGACGCTCCTGGAAGGGGCGGTTCAAGCCTTCATGCACGCGCTCCAGCGCCACCGGTGCGGCACCGGGCATCAGCATCAAGACCGCAGCGGCTTCCACGTTCAATGCGCGACACACTGCGGTCGCCAATCCCCGGGCATAGGGCCCGCCAGGCAAGTCAGACCAGCGCTCGGCTTCCAGGGCTGCCAAGCGCCCCTCCGGCACTTTGAGCTGCAAGGCCAACTGGGCCAAGCTCAGTTGCCGCTGCAGGCGGGCGGCCTTCAGTTTCGCGCCCGCTCCCATCACTGCGTCAGCCCCAGCGCTCATTCAAACCGCCCCTCACGGAACGCATCGGCCTCAGAGGACTGGGGGAATTCACGCAGCAGGCGCTGCCCCCATTCCGTCACGCCAGGTCGATTGCCCAGGCGGTGTTCAATTTTCGCCGCCAGCCACAAACTGCTCGCCGTCGCGGCTTGCCCATTGACGCGCGCAGTCTGGAATCGGGCTCGTTCCCACTGCTGCGTACGGAAAAACACGTCGGCCAGACTGAAACTCACCGTGGGATTGCTGGGGTCGAGCTCAAAAGCCCGCATCAGGCTGGCCTCGGCCGCTTTCACATGATCGGCCCTCGCTTCGCATACCCCCTTGGCCAACCAAGTCCGCGCGGGAGCGCGGTAGGTGGACTGACGCAAGGCCTCATCAAATTTTTCGGTGGCGCGGCTCCACAGCTTCTGCTGGCACGCCACCCATCCCATGTTGTGTAGGGTGTCCGGATCCTGCGGATACAACGTTAAGGTGCGCCGAAACGTTTCGTCGGCAGCCGCGAGCTCACCCATGGCAGCCAAGATGAGCGCCCGAAGGTTCAATCCCTCCCGCGTATCCGGCTTCAGGGCCAGCGCCTGTTTGACTTCATCCAAGGCCACGTTGAACTGCCCGCGCTGCAGGTAGCCCCCGGCCAACTCGATGCGCATGGCGGCTCGGCGCTCCACCTCGCTCGCGTCCACGGGCGTCCGCGGCTCTTGGACTGACGCCGAGGGCTGTTGAGCACAAGCACTCAGCCCCAACAAAACACTCAAGACCCAACTGACACGGAGCATCGCGCGCCTCTTGATTGGCAAAGAACCGGATTCTTCACGAAATCCGTCGTGTGGGCCGGTGCACCACCACGGGCGCACGCGTCATGCGCTCTTGGGCACGGGTGCGGTCCTTCACCTCCCCCGCCAGTTGACCACACGCCGCATCGATGTCATCGCCCCGCGTCTTGCGCACCGTCGTCACGATGCCCGCTTGAATCAGCACGTCCGCAAACGCTTGAACCCGCTCACGCGGGCTCCTTTTCAACCCGCTTTCAGGGAAAGGATTGAAGGGAATGAGGTTGAGTTTGCAAGGCACTTTGCCCCGAAGCAAGTCCACCAATGCGCGGGCTTGGTCAACACTGTCGTTGACCCCATCGAGCATGCAGTATTCAAAGGTGATGAAGTCACGTGGCGCGGCGCTCAGGTACTGCTTGCAAGACTGCAGCAAGTCGGCAATCGGGTACTTGCGATTGATGGGCACCAACTGGTCGCGCAACGCGTCGTCCGGTGCATGCAAGGACACCGCCAGAGCCACAGGGCAATCCTCACGCAGGCGGTCGATCATGGGCACCACGCCCGAGGTCGAAACCGTAACGCGTCGACGCGACAACCCGTAGCCATGGTCGTCCAAAAAGGTTTTCAGTGCCGGCACCACGGCGCTGTAGTTCTGCAGCGGCTCGCCCATGCCCATCATGACGACGTTGCTGATGACCCGGCCACTCTGATCACGGACATGGCCTTCACGGCGCAACAGGTGCTCAGCAAACCACAGTTGGGCGACGATCTCTGCCGTACTCAGGTTGCGGCTGAAGCCCTGATGCCCCGTGGAGCAAAACCGGCAACCCACCGCGCAACCGGCCTGAGACGAAATGCAAAGCGTCGCCCGATCGTCTTCAGGGATGTAAACCGACTCGACGGCATTGCCACCGCCAACATCGAAGAGCCACTTGATCGTGCCATCTGACGAGCGCTGCTCGGACAACACGGACAGGGCTTGAACCTCGGCCACGCCCGCGAGCTTTTCGCGCAAGGACTTGGCCAGGTCGCTCATCTGCGCGAAGTCGGCGATTCCGCGCTGATGAATCCAGCGAAAGAGTTGAACAGCGCGGAAGCGCTTCTCGCCCAACCCTTCACAAAAGGCAACCAAGCCCTCCAGGTCAAACCCGAGCAGATTGATTGCCGTCATCTCAGCCTGCCGATCAGCGGCTGTAAACGTTCATGCCGGGGAAGAAGAACGCCACTTCCACAGCGGCGGTCTCGGCAGCGTCCGAACCGTGCACAGCATTGGCGTCGATGCTGTCAGCAAAGTCCGCACGAATGGTGCCCTTCTCCGCCTTCTTGGGGTCCGTGGCGCCCATCAGCTCCCGGTTCTTCAGGATGGCGTTTTCACCTTCCAGCACCTGAATCATCACAGGGCCCGAGATCATGAAGTTCACCAGGTCGTTGAAGAAGGGGCGAGCCTTGTGGACAGCGTAAAACGCCTCGGCTTCGGCACGCGACAGGTGCGTCAGCTTGGCCGCAGCGATCTTCAGGCCAGCGCCTTCAAAGCGAGCGTAAATTTGACCGATGACGTTCTTGGCAACGGCGTCGGGCTTGATGATGGACAGGGTGCGTTCGAGAGCCATGGGGTTTCTCCTAGTTGAGCCAATTGGGCAAAGCTTGCGATTTTAGCGCCGGCGGCGCCCACCCTTGCCGCCACCCGCGCCTCCGCCACCGCCACCACCCTGGCGACGATGGAAGCTATCGGCACCGATGTACCCGACCGAGGTTTGCATCGGGTCGGGCTCTCGCCCGCCACCGCGCCCACCGCGAGGCCCTTGGTCGTCCGGCGCACTCCCGCCATGACCAAAGCCCATGGGGAAACCGCGCTTTTGTTTGGCATGACGCCGGTCGAAGGTTTGCTCCAGCGGGTTGATGTCCCGGGGCATGTAGTCGTCGTCCTCATCAGGGCGACGCCGGGGCTCTGCCGGACGCGACCGATCGAGGCGCTGCGCCTCGTCGCGCGGGCGTTGCTCGCGGCCCTCCCGCGGTCCCCGCCCGTCCCTGGGCTCCTGCCCTTCACGCCCACGGCCTCGCGGTCCCCGGGTGTCCTCGGAGCGGTCACTGCGATCTGTGCGCTCACCCCGTTCCGGGCGCTCGCCCCGGTCCATACGTTCGCCCCGATCACCGTGCGGATGGGCCAAACGCCGAATGGCTTTGACATCATTTCCGCCCAACTCAACCCACACACCCCGCTTCAGGCCGAGAGGCAAGACCACGCTGCCATAGCGCACGCGAATCAACCGACTCACCGTCAACCCGATGGCATCGAACAGCTTGCGAACTTCGCGATTGCGGCCTTCCGTAATGACCACGCGATACCAACGGTTCGCGCCTTCACCGCCCGCGGCTTCCACACTCTTGAAGGCCGCCGTTTGGCCATCAACCTCCACCCCCGCCAGCAGGCGAGCCCGCGCCTCGTCTTCCAACTGACCCAGCACGCGCACCGCATACTCGCGCTCCACACCAAAGCGCGGATGCATCAATTGATTGGCCAAATCGCCTGAATTCGTGAACAGCAACAAACCTTCGGTGTTGATGTCCAGACGCCCCACCGACAACCACTTGCCCATGGGCAACTTGGGCAAGGTTCGGAACACGGTGGGCCGACCCTCAGGGTCGTTAAAAGTCACAATTTCGCCGACAGGCTTGTGATAGGCCAAGATCCGCGGCAAGCCCGGAGCAATCCGAATCCGGACTGGCTTGCCATTCACACTGACCTTGTCTCCCCACGACACGCGCTGTCCGATGTGGGCCGGCTGGCCGTTGACTTCGATCTTGCCCTCGGCAATCCAAGCCTCGATGTCCCGCCGCGAACCCACGCCGCTTTGCGCCAACACCTTTTGTAGCTTGGGCGCATCCGCTTCGGGCGCCAAAACGCGCTTCTCGGGCTCCTGCGCCACGCTCGGCTCGTCTTCCGCCGGCGCCTCACCTTCAGCCAACAAGGCCGTCAGGCGCTCATTCAGGGCGGCCTCCACCTGAGCGGCTTCCAGCACATAGCTGGGGCCTTCGGCCGCAGCGACGGCCAAATCACCGTCCTGGTTCGCGTCGTTTGCCGCCCCCAGCGTCGGCCCGTCCTCAGATTCTGGGGCCATTTCGACCGGGGGCGCAGACGCTGCAGGGAGCACGTCAGACGCCACGGCGTCCGAAACCACGGCCTCGGCGGCCTCCACCTTGCGCTTTCGCGCGGGTGCCCGCTTCTTGGCCGGCGCAGGCGACGGGGCCGCAGACTCACTCGCCTCCACCGCCTCGGCCGGTGCGCTTTCGGTCGTCACAACTTCTTCCGCCTTTTTGACACGCGGACTGCGCTTTTTCGGCTTGACAGGGGCCGATTCGTCGGCGGGCGTGGCGTCGGGCGTATGCACGTCTTCACTCATGATGGGAGGGTTCTTCCTCTGAGGTATTGCTCGACAGCATCACGGCTGCGGGCATCGTCACGGCCAAGGCCGTATCCAAATCTTGCGACCCATCCGCAATCGCGGCGGCCGCTACAACTTCTGCGTGCGGGGCAGACGTTCGCTCTTCGTCGGGTAACAGGCTCGCTTGCAGCGGCTCCGTGGCCGCCATCAAAGCATCCAACGCCGGCAAATCACTCAAGGCCCGCAATCCCAAGTCATCCAAAAATTGACGGGTGGTCGCATACAGGGCTGGGCGCCCGGGCGCCTCCTTGTGCCCTACAGATTCGATCCAACCCCGCTCCTCCAACTGGCGCATGATGGGGGCGCTCACCACCACGCCCCGTATGTCTTCAATGTCCCCACGCGTTACCGGCTGGCGGTAAGCGATGACGGCCAACGTCTCCATGGCCGCCCGCGAATACCTCAGGGGCTTTTCGGGATGCAGTCTCTCCATCGCCGAGCGGATTTGCGCCCGCGTCTGAAAACACCATCCACCGGCCAAGGCCACGAGCGCCAAGCCGCGATCGGCCCAATCCGATTGAATCTCACTGAGCAACGATTGCAAGGCGGCCGCGGAGCATTCTTCGCCCAGCAACAACTGCATGTCCTTGACGGACATGGGTTGCGCTGCACAGAGCAGCGCCGCTTCCAAAATGGACTTCGGCTGCGAAGCTTGACTTTCCATGACCTCTGAAACCAGCAGGACTGAACCCCTGCGCCGCGGCATCGCGGACTAGATTCCTGGCCCTCGGGCGACCGAAAGGCCTCAGGGCGCTTTGCGGATCGACTGCTGACCCGCCCCGGCCTCGGGCGCGCCCTCACGGACGGCGCGAAAGGCCAACAGGCCCGCATTCTAGGCGGAAGGAAGGCCCTCCCCGCTCCAACCCGTCAAAGATTGCGAGGCCATCGCCAAATCGGCCGGGGGCGCTGCTTCCCACACCAAGAACTTTCCCGTCACCGGATGCATCAATTTCAGACGGGCCGCGTGCAATCCCTGGCGGAGGAGCTCACCCTCTGACCGCCCCCCGTACAGCGCATCGCCCACGAGGGGCCACCCCATGTTTGCGGCATGGACCCGAATTTGATGCGTGCGCCCACTGTGCAAGATGCAATGCAGCAGCGAGTGCCCCTTCCCGGCCGCCAGTGGCACAAAGTCCGTACGAGCGGGCTTCCCACCCGCCACCACGCCCATTCGCACGCGGTTTCGGGGATCCCGTCCTATCGGTGCCTCAACCGTCCGATCGGCCAGCACGCGCCCATGAACCAACGCCATGTATTCCCGCCCCACCTGCCGCTCGGACAAGGCGGCCACCAGCGCGTGGTAGGTCTCAATATCTTTGGCCACCACCATGAGACCCGACGTGTCTTTGTCCAATCGGTGAACGATTCCCGCCCGCGGCAAACTGGCCGCCGTTGCATGGTGCGCCAACAGCGCGTTGAGCAAGGTTCCCGACCAATTGCCAGCGGCTGGATGAACCACCCAACCCGCACGCTTGTTCACCACGAGCAGGTGCGCATCCTCGTAAACCACCGGGATTGGAATGGCTTCGGCCTCAAACGGAACCGCATGGACCGGTAAGCGCCATTCCACCGCCAGCCGGCTCCCCGGCCGCAACTTACGGCTGGCGACTGTGCAAGCGGCCCCCTCCAATACGACGCGCCCCTCGTCGATCAAGCTCTGCAAATGCGAGCGAGAGGCGCCGGGGTACAGGCCCACCAAGGCTTTGTCCAACCTCCACCCGGCCCACTCGGGCAGGACGACACCCTCCCAACTGCGAGCCAAACGGAGCAGCGATTCTGTGGGCGCCGCATCGTCCTCCATCTCGAACTCGGACGTATCTATACTTTCGCCACTCATTTTGTTGTGCCGACCTGCCGGCTGTTCAATGTCCGAATTGCGTGTTGTTGCTGCCCCGCAGCCCCGAGCCCAGCGCCCCTTCACTCTTGCAACCATCGCGTTGCCGAAGCGGCTTGGAAAAATGGTGTCTGTGCGTCGTTGGGCGTTGTGCGCCCTGGTCGGATTGGCGGCGTGCGGCAGCGCGCCCAAAGACGACCCCAACTCCCAGGCCAGTCTCGATAAATTGTATGCAGAGGCCAAAGATGAGTTGCGGTCCGGTTCATATGAAAAGGCAACCAAGCTGCTGGAGCGCGTTGAAGGACGTGCGGCCGGCACCTTGATGGGTCAACAAGCGATGCTGGAGCTCGCTTGGGCTCAGCACAAGGGCGGGGAAAAGGCCCAAGCCTTGGCGACGCTGGACCGGTTCTTGAAGCTCTACCCGTCCAGCGCGGGGGCTGATTACGCTCTTTACCTCAAGGGGCTGGTGAACTTCAACGAGGACCTGGGCTTCCTGGGTCGTTTTGCTGGCCAGGACTTCGCGGAGCGTGACCAGCAAGCCTCGCGCGACGCACTGCAAACGTTCCGTGAACTGGTCGAGAAACACCCTCAATCGCGATATGCCGAGGATTCACGGCTTCGAATTGCGTTCATTTTGAATACCCTGGCGCAACACGAAGTGCATGTTGCCCGTTATTACCTGACCCGAGGCGCCAATGTGGCGGCGGTGAATCGCGCCCAGACCGCGTTGACGGACTACCCCAACGCACCGGCAGCCGAGGAAGCACTGGCCATCATGGCCCAAGCCTATGAGCGCCTGCAGCTCAAAGGCCTGAGTGAAGACGCCCTGCGGGTGCTACGGAAAAACTTCCCCAATAGCAGCCACCTCCCTGGTCAGGTTGTCGCCACCAAGCCCTGGTGGAAATTTTGGTGATCGGACACAGCGCGTTGGCTGCTTTTGCTTACATGTTCAGCCGCTGATGCACTAGGATCACTGGATGGTGATTCCACTTGGTATCCGTCCGCCAAAACCCACTTTGCGAATGGTCGCAGCGACCGGTATTCACCGCGGCGACCGTCTGTATCAGCAAGACCAAGTCGCCGTGTTGGCCCATCCCCGGGTTCAGGGTTGTGTTCTTGGCGTGGTGGCGGATGGCATGGGCGGCAAGAGCGGGGGCCGCAAGGCTGCCGATCAGGTGCTGTTGACAGCCAACCAGTTGTTTGAGCGTTTTGCACCCGAGGATGAAGATGCCGGCGATTTGCTCCGGCAGCTTTGTTCGGAAGCGCACCTGATGATCAAGCTGACGGCGCTGTCTGCAGAAGAAGAGCCCCACAGCACGCTGGCGGCTTTTTTGGTCACGCCGGATCGCCATTGTCATTGGCTGCACACGGGCGACTCAAGGATTTACCACTTCCGCGGTGCCAATCTGATGCGCCGAACACTTGATCAGTCCTACGTTCAAAAACTGGTCAATGAAGGCGTTCTCACCGAGGCCGATGCCAATTCACACCCGCAGTCCAATTTGCTAACCGCTTGCTTGGGGACGGTTCAGGATCCCGATCCAGTCGAAAGCATGATTTGGGACCTTGAGGTCGGTGACACCTTGATGGCTTGCAGCGACGGACTGTGGCACTACTTCAACAACCGCGAGTTGGGCACGGTGCTGCACAGTTTGCCCCCTCGTGAAGCGGCAGAGGTTTTGATCAACAAAGCCCGCCAACGCGCGCAAGGGGGCGGAGACAACCTCTCCATCGCCATTGTGCGACTGGAGGATCCCTCCTGAGCTGAGCGGGAAAACGGTCCGCCCAACCAAACGGACCTCAAACCCCCGTCAGTTGTCGTGAAATAGCCCAGCGCACCGGTGGAAAGTGGGCAGCCACGTCCAGCACCGCGCGCCGCAGCCACAGGGCCGGCATGCGGTCATCGGTAAAGAGCCGAACGATGGCATTGGTGCCCTCAAAAATGGGTTGAGTGGCCACCCGATGCGCACGCGCGTACCGGGCAAGCGCTTCCGGATCGCCCGCGTCAGCACCCCCATGCTTCGCGCGAGCCAACTCCGTCACCAAGGTTTCCACGCCGTAAAGCCCGAAGTTGTAGCCATGGGCCGTGACTGGATGCATGCCCACAGCGGCATCACCCGCGAGCGCAAATCGTCGCTCCGCAAAGGTATGAGCGTAGACCGCAACCAAGGGATATACCTGGCGCTGGCCGGTGACCCGCATGGGCCCCAATCGCCCTTCGCAGGCCGCCTCAACGCGAGCTGCAAACTCGGCCTCTGGCAGCCCCATCAGTTCGGCGACCGCGTCGCTGCGAACGGTCCACACCGCTGACACCCGTTGGCCCGGCATCGGGAGCAAAGCCAATGTGTGCCCTGCCAAGAAGCACTCTTGAGCCTCCCCGCCGTGGGGGATGTCGTGGCCCAAGGGGCACAAAATAGCCGAGCGACCAAAGTCCAAGCTGCGCGCGCCAATCCCCGCCAGTCGACGCAGATTGGAAAAGCGACTGTCGGCCGCCACCACGAGCTGTGCACTCAGAGCCCGGCCGTCAGCCAAATGAATGCGCGCCGCATGCGCGCCCCGATCCAGGCCCGTCACCGCGACGCCGGTGTGAATCGGAATGCCCCGCTCTTGGGCGCCGGCCCAGCAGGCGGCACGAATGTGGTGATTGCCAACCAACCAGCCCAAAGCTTCGCGGCCCTCTGAGCGGGCTTCGAAAGGCAGCACGCGGCGCGTGCCGGCACTGCGCACGGTCGCCAAACGCAAGGGCTCCGGCGGCGGAAAGCGCTGCCACAACCCCAATTGCTCCAAGATGCGTCGCGAGCGATGCGTCAACGCAATTTCGCGCCCATCGTCGGAAGGCTCCGCCAAACGCTCCGCCGCAGCCTGCTCGAAGACTTGAACTCGCCATCCCGCATCCACCAGCGCGCAAGACAAGGCCAAGCCTGCAGGGCCAGCACCCACAACCAGAACATCGGCGTCCAGGTTCGCGCTCGACATGATGAAACTCCAAAACCTCAGCAGACCGAGACTCTAGCCGGTTCGCAGGGCCAGCCTGGGTTTCAAATTGCCGGTAGGGCGGGTTGGATCAACCCGGTGCAAGGCCCCAGGCCAATACGGCGCGCCCCCGGCCGCTCGGCATAGGCGCGGAGACTGAGTTCATCGCCATCCTGCAGGAAGGTGCGGGTCTCACCGTCACCCAAATCGATCAATTGTTTGCCACCGAAGGTGAGCTCAAGCAAAGAGCCTGCTTGCTCCGGCGTGGGCCCCGAAAGCGTGCCTGTGCCCAACAAATCGCCCGGCTGCATGTTGCAGCCATTGGACGCATGATGCGTGAGCAACTGGGCGGCGGTCCAGTACATGTGGCGCATGTTGCTAAAGGCCACACGAACGGCGGGGCGTCCGGCGGCGCGCTGTGCGGCCGTATGCAGCCACACCTCAAGGTGCAAATCGATGCCCCCGGCGGCCTCATTCCCCGTACTCTTCAAATAAGGAAGCGGCTGGGGATCCTCGGCCGCCCGCTCTTGAGGGCAACGGAACGGCGCCAGCGCCTCCAGAGTCACGATCCACGGCGACAACGTGGTGCCGAAGTTCTTCGCCAAGAAGGGGCCCAGCGGCTGATATTCCCAGGGCTGGATATCTCGGGCCGACCAGTCATTCAGCAGACTCAAACCAAACAAATGCTCTTCAGCCTGTTGAATGGGGATGGGGTGACCCAAGGCGTTACCTTGCGCAACCCAGAGCCCCAACTCCAGTTCATGATCCAAACGCTGGCTCGGTAAAAACTGCGGGGTCTCGTCCTGCGGGCCCTTTCGTTGCCCCCAGGGTCGGCGCACGGGCGTGCCACTCACCACCAGACTCGATGCCCGGCCGTGATAACCAATGGGAACCCACTTGTAATTGGGCAGCAGCGGGTTGTCTGGACGGAATAACTTTCCAACGGCCACGGCATGGTGGATCCCGGCATAGAAGTCGGTGTAATCGCCAACCCTAGCCGGCAGCGCGAACTCCAAATCGCTTTGCGCAACAAGGGCGCTCTGAAGACGCGTCTGTTGGGCGCTTCCCTCACGCAAGGCTTCAAAAAGGGCCTGTCGCAGGGACCGTCGACTCGCGGCGGGCTGCGCCATCAAAGAATTGAGGTCTCCTCGCGCCAGTGGATCGAGCAAAACCTGGATCGCACTGCTCCACTTCCCCTGAGTTGCAGCCAAAGCCAAGTCCAGTGCCTGGTCGCCGATGGCCACCACAACGCGCCAATCTTGCTGACTCCCAGCCTTGCGCGCACGGGCGTAAGGAAGGTTCTGCAGCGGGAAGTCCGAGTCGGCCGCGTTGGCGCTGAGGACCCAGCTTTGAGCCGCCGGATCGTGGGTGAAATCGAGTGCGTTCATGGGCAATTCGCAAGGGTGAGGCGCGCATCCTAGCGCGCCACCCTCGGATTTACCCGAAGCCAGCCCTCCCGGGCTGGACAAGGTTTTCGATCAAGCCCCCAACCGCTTGATGGCCAGGCGACGCATGTTGCGCATCGACAGGCGATGGCATTCAATCAACTGCAGCAAACCCCGGCGGAACAGGTCCAGTACTTTGGCGTCGTCCAACTTCGCGTACTTCTCTTCGTTGATGGCCAAGAAACCATCCACCTCCACCTTTTCGCCACCATCGACCGTGGCTTCAAATCGCATGGGTTCCAGAATGTCCATGGAGTCCAGAACCTCGCAGACCGCTCGCGTGCGCTCGACTTCGCTTTCGTACTGATCCAGGAACTCAAGAACCGATTTGGCGAATTCCGTCGGTTCGCCCTTGTCGTCAAACAAGGCCTGGCCTTCAGTTTTCGAAAAACCCTCGAACTGTTCGTCCATGGAAACGACACGCTGGTTGTCTTGCTCAACACGCGCCATGGCGAACGGATAGCGACGCAGATAGGCAGGCGCGTACTCGGCATCCCACTTGCCGTCTTTGATGAACAGGTTTTCACCGGCTTTGAGGCCGAGTACGGCCAGCGGCATCAGGGGGGCCGGTTTTCCATCTTGGGCTTGGCCCGCACGGACAAACACGATGGGATAGTCATGAACCGCGTCGGCAAACTCCACCGCATTCAAGAACATGGAATTGAGGCCCTTGGCAGGCTCCAAGCTCACCAAATCCTGGCGGAAGCGCAAATCACGGTGCTGCACGCGGTCCAGTGCGACCAGGCTGCGGTACATCGGGGGCAAATTCATATCAGGTTCAATCCGGAAAAAGGCCGTACTTAGCGTCTGATCGACGCCTCAATGGGGTCTGGATTCAAACGGGTGGTCAGAACTTTGTCCACCCGCTTGCCGTCGAGGTCAACCACCTCGAAGCGCCACCCCCCCCACTCCACCGCATCGGCCGTGCGCGGCAAGCGGCCCAGCAACAGCATGATCATGCCTGCTAGGGTGTTGTAACGCCCGCGCTCTTCGTCGGGCAACTCTCTCAAGTCCAACCGATCCTTTAATTCGTGGATCGGAATCAGACCATCCATCAACCAGCTGCCATCCTCCCGCTGGGTGGCCCAAGCCTCACCATCACTCGGTGCATTGAATTCGCCGGCGATGGCCTCGAGCAAATCACGGACCGCAATGACGCCCTGAACTTCGCCATACTCGTCGACCACAAACACCAACGGCGCATCACTGGCGCGGAAATGCTCCAGCAACTCCATGCCCGACAGGGTTTCGGGCACGAAAACCGGGGGCTCCAGCGCCGCGGTAAGGTCCAACGGGTGCCCCGCCAGCGCACGATCCAGGAGAGCATGCGCGCTGACCACCCCCAAAACCTCGGACAAATCTCCACGGCACACCGGATAGCGACTGAATCCGTGTTCACGCACGGTGGTCAAGACCTCGTCCGCAGAGGCCTCGGCATCCAGCCACGCAATCTCCGCACGCGGAACCATCATGGACCCCACCTGACGCTCGTCCAGTCGGAAGACATTGCGCACCATCTGGTGCTCGCTCTCTTCGATGACGCCCGCATCCAATCCCTCTTCCAGGCTGGCGGCAATTTCCTCTTCGGTCACACTGCGCTGACCTTTGTCCTGAAGTCCCAGGACTCGGAGCGTGGCCTCCGTGCAAAACGACAGCAGGCGCACAAAAGGGCGTACCAAACGTGACAACGCCTGCATCGGCGGCGCCACCCGACGTGCAACCTGTTCGGGGTACAACTGGCCCAGGCGCTTGGGTACCAACTCACCGAACACGATGGTCAAAAAGGTGATGATGACCACAACCAGCCCTGTCGCCGACCAGTCACTCACCTTCGGCTCCCACTGGAACTGTTGCTCCAACCACGCCGAGACCGGTCCCGCGAACACGGCCTCCCCAACGATCCCATTCAAGACGCCAATGGAGGTGATTCCAATTTGAATGGTGGACAGAAATTGCGTCGGGTTGTCATGCAGCGCCAACGCCACCCCTGCACCTGACTCACCGGCTTCTCGCATCACTTGCAAGCGCGCTTTGCGACTGGCCGACAAGGCCATCTCCGACATCGCAAACCAACCGTTCAGCAGAATCAAAAAAAGTAAAAGCGCAGCGTCCATGGGTCGGGGCCTGTTCAGGCCCGCTAAAAAACAAGGCGCCGCTAACACGGCGCTCGCGGCATTCTCTCAGGTTCGACAGGTCGGCTTCTACGGTCAAGTCCTAAGCTCGATCTCGAAGCCTCTTGACCAAAAAGAAAGCCCCTGGAATTCAAATCCAGAGGCTATTGTGCAGCCCTTGAGGGGCTCTCATCGTGTGGTGGAGCCGGGGGGAATTGAACCCCCGTCCGTAAGCCATCACCGGGCAGATCTACATGCTTAGCGCGATGATTTGGATCTCAACCCCAGGCCGCGCATCGCGCACGCTTCCCAAAGGTCCAGCCTCTGAATCTCGTCACCCGGCGCGAGGCGCACCGTTTGACCAGCCGATGTAAATTACCCCTCAGCCCTTGCGGACCCGGCCCATCGGCCTGCCGTTGAGAGGCTCGCGGCATTAAGCGGCGAGGGCGAAACGTTCGTCGTTCGCAGTTAGTTTGTTCCAGTGGATTTACGAGCGTACTGGTGCTCGGCATGCCCTGCTCCAGATCCGCACCCACGTCGAAACCAGGTCGGCCCCAGAGAGGTTTGATTCTAGGCGATTGGAGCAAGCAGGTCCAGCAGATCCCTGGGCGACTGAACTCCTGCTACAGCCCCCCAGGATTCCCAGTCCCCGGACCCCAAATAGCCCCAACATGCCACCACACCGGCCATGCCCGCCGCGCGCGCAGCCTGAATGTCGCGCTCGTCATCTCCAACATAGATGCAGTCTTCCGGCGCCACACGCATGCGGCGCGCCGCTTCCAGCAAAGGTTCGGGATGGGGCTTGGCGTGAGGCGTCGTATCCCCAGCGACCCAGGTGCCGGCCTGCGCCAACAGTGGCGTTCCTTCACAAATTGGGCGCACGAACCGCTCATGCTTGTTGGTGACGATGCCCCACTGGCGCCCTTGGTTGACCAGCGCCAGAACCAACTCCTCCACCCCCCCAAAGGGGCGCGTGTGCTCCAGAAGATGAGTCTCGTAATGGGTCAAAAAATTGGCTTTTAAGGACTCGAAACGCGGGTCACCAGGATGAACATCCAGCGCCTGCGCCAGCAGCCCCCGCGCGCCAGCGCCCACCCAGGGTCGCAATGCGGACAAGGGCAGGGGCGACATGCCTGCGACTGCACGCAGCGCATTGGCAGCACCGGCCAAGTCAGGGGCGGAATCCACCAGGGTGCCATCCAAATCGAACAGCACCACCCGGCATTGCAGCCGGTCCATCACAAGCGTCGACATGCGAGCAGGTAGTTGACATCGGTATCGTTGCCCAGGCTGTAGCGCTGGTTCAACGGGTTGTAGCTCAAGCCCACCATGTGCAGCGGGACCAGACCAGCCTGGCGAGCGAACCCCGCCAATTCAGACGGCCGAATAAAACGGTCGTAGTGGTGCGTCCCCGTCGGCAACATCTTGAGCAGCCGCTCGGCCGCCACCACAGCGAGCGCGTAGGCCTTGAAGTTGCGATGCAGGGTCGAGAAAAACACCCAGCCCCCCGGCTTAACCAACTCCGCACAGGCCCTCACGACCGACGCCGGTTCTGGAACGTGTTCCAGCATTTCAAGGCAAGTCACTGCGTCAAACGCCCCCGGGCACTCTTGGGCAAGTCGCTCCACCGCCACCTCGCGGTAGCGCAGGTTGTGAACGTCGCCATCCATGGCATGCAATTCGGCCACGCCCAAGGCCTTGGCGCTCAAGTCGATGCCCAGCACTTCGGCGGCTCCGCGGCGGGCCATGCCTTCAGACAACAGACCGCCACCGCATCCGACATCCAGCACCTTCTGGCCCTGAAACGGCGAAAGGCCCTCAATCCAATCCAGTCGGAGTGGATTGATCTGGTGCAGCGGTTTGAATTCGCTCTCTGGATCCCACCAGCGATGCGCGGCATCACCGAACTTGGCCAATTCGGCCGGGTCGGCGTTGACGGGGGTGGCGTTCAAACTGTGTTCCATTCAAGCAAAGCGTCCTTGGCGCATCCATTTGGTTGCCACCCATTTCTCGCCTTCCAAGACCGGCGCCCCACCATGAAGCGTCAGGGTCGAGGGATCAGGGGTCGGGTAACTGAAAAAGACGGCATTCCCCTTGATCGGCTGCACCGCCATTTTCGACTCGGGGAATGTCGTCGCTCCACCTCGCAAGGGGGTGTTGAGGTACATCACCAGCGTTCCCACCCGTTGCCCCCCGCGTTTGAGGATGCTGGCCGTGCTGGCATGACGGGCATCGAAGTAGTCGTAATGCGGTTGGTACTCGGCGCCCGGTTGGTAGTGCAGCACCTGAATGCCCTCACCGTTCTCCAGGGGCCAATTCAAAACACGGGCGATTCGCGCTTCAACCCGCGACACGACGTCGTTGGCCCCCCGTTCAAAGAACATGCCGCGGCTGGTGCGCGCCATGTTCACTTCACTCCCATCTTGGACTTCTGAAACCGTTTCTGAGCGACTCATGCGGGGACGCGCCGCTTCCACCAGGGCATCGCACTCCAAATCGTCGAGGAACCCACCCAGCACCACCACCCGTGGACGCTCCACCACCATCAGCACCTGCACTTGCCGGTCACCGGCATCCAGCACACAGCCACCCCGACGCAAATCGGGCTCGGGCACACCCGGCGTGGCCTCCTCAGGCTTGAACCAGTTGTCCAGTTTGGCTGCCGCCACCGCCTCCAGGGCGACTTTCTGATGCCAACCAGCCTTGACCATGGACTGCACCAAGTCCACGCTGGACTGCCCGGCGATCAATTGCTCGCGCAGCCACTTTTTCAGTTCAGGTGTGACAGATTGGGTCGTACTCATGGCCCCCGATTCTCCCGTTGGAAGACCCAGCGTGCCGCCGTCGACTGCTGCCGACTCCAGGCATAGCCTTCCAGATCAAAGCTTCGAAGGGCGTCGGGGTGGTCCAGGCGGTGTTCAATGACGTACCGCGCCATCAAGCCGCGGGCCCGTTTGGCGAAAAAACTGATCACCTTGGCTTGACCTGCACGAACCTCTTCAAACACCACGTCCACCACCGGCAATTTCAGTGCAGGCCGCTTCACGGCTTTGAAATATTCTTGCGAGGCCAAATTCACCACGAGGGGCGCTCGATTTGCCGCGCCAAGCTGGTTCAAGCCTTCGGCCAAGTCATCGCCCCAGAAGCGATAAAGCCCGCGTCCGGCTGGGGTCGGCAAAGCACGACCCATTTCCAGTCGATAGGGCTGCATTCGGTCCAATGGGCGCAACAGCCCGTACAAGCCGGACAGGATTCGAACGTGCTGCTGCGCCCATCGCAAGGCACCGGCACTCAGGGTGCGCGCCTGCAACCCGTCGTAAACATCCCCATCAAACGCCCAAAACGCCGGCCGAGCGCTAGGGGAATCCGCATCCGCCGTCCACACCTGGAACCGCTGCGCATTGAGTGTCGCCAACGCTGGGGAGATTTCCATCAGCTGGGCCAAGCCGTCGATGGCGAGCTCGCGGGCCTGCCGCACCAACACTTCGGATTGGGCAACATAGGCGGGCGATGTGAGATCACCCGCCAACTCGACGGCGGTGGGCGGCAGCGGGGAGTCGAAGTCCAGCGACTTGGCTGGCGACAACACAATCAGCATGCGCGGCCCACCAGAACGCCCTTATTTGGCGAGCAAAGCATCCAAGGCCGCAATGTCCTCAGGGCGCAATTGACCCGACGCCTGACGCAGCCGCAAGCCCGTCATGACGGTGTCGAAACGCGCCTTGGCCAAGTCATTCCGAACGGCATCCAGTTGAGCCTGCGCGTTCAGCACATCCAGGTTCACGCGGACACCCACCTTGTAACCCAGCTGCGTGGCTTCCAATGCCAATTTGCTGGAGGCCTCGGCCGCTTCAAACGCCTTGACTTGAGCCTGCAGAGATTGCAGTCCGAAGAAGCTGCGGCGCGTGGCTTCGGCCACAGCGCGGCGGGCGGCCTCCAAGTCGTTGCGGGCTTTCTCCGCCAACAACACCGTCTCCGAGACCCGCGCGTCCGTGGCGCCACCGGTGTAAAGCGGCATCGTGACCTGGAAGCCCACGCTTCCCGATGTCGTGGTTCCGGGCAAGCTGGCCCCGCTTCCCCGCTCGTAACTGCCACCCAACGAACTCTTCAAATCCACAACCGGCGAGGTACCGGCCTTGGCCTTCTCAATTTCCAACTTGGCCACATCCAACCCGACTCGGGCCCGGCGCACTTGTGGGTGGCCGGCGTCGGCCTGGCCCAGCCAAGCTTCGACATTGACGGGTTCGACAACCGGCAACGCAACGGGTTGAGCGAGCGGCTGCGGCTGAACTTCATTGCGCCCCACCAATTGGTCGAGCGTGACGCGCTTCACGCGCAGGTCGTTGTCCGCGGCCAATTCCAGCGCACTGGCACGGTCAAAGCGCGCCTGAGCCTCTCGGGTATCGGTGATCGTGGCAGTGCCCACTTCAAAATTGCGCTTGGCCGATGCCAGTTGCTCCGCAATGGCTTTCTTGGAAGCCTGGCTGGTGGCCAAGGCCTCCCGAGCAGCCAACACATCGAAATAAGCCTGAGCCACACGGATCATCAGATCCTGCTCAGCAACTTCCAGGCCCGCCCGCGAGGCCTCCAGCCCTCGCTCCGCCTGGGAAATGGTGGCGCCGTTGGCACGGTTGTATAGCGAGTAACGCCCTTCCAGCCCCGCGGTCGCGGCCGTCCGGTTCACGCCGTGGCTCGGCGACGCCAGCACCCGATTGCCGTTGGCCAGCGTGGTGTAGATATCCGGCAACTCCGTGCGACTCTGCGTTCCGGTAATGCCCAGCCCCAACGAAGGTTTGCGCAAGGCCTGGGCTTGGGATAGCTTGTGCTGCGCTGTTTCGGCGTCAGCTCGGGCTGCCAAATAGGTGGCATCAAAGGCACGTGCCGCTTGATACAACTCATTCAAACTCTGGGCTTGCACATTCGCGCCGAGCAGGGCCAAAGCGACTGTGGCGAGGCGAAACGGCATCTTGAGGGAAGCGGACATGGGCTGAAACTCGACTATCAACGCGCGAACTGCGCAATATCCCGGTTTATAGGGGCAACTCAGCGGCCGTGCCCAGCCTCATGAGACAGCCTGCAACAAATGGGGCCTGAGCCGCGCCCG
This sequence comes from Inhella gelatinilytica, assembly GCF_016093295.1. Lineage (GTDB taxonomy): Bacteria > Pseudomonadota > Gammaproteobacteria > Burkholderiales > Burkholderiaceae_C > Inhella > Inhella gelatinilytica. The sequence goes on from NZ_JAEDAL010000005.1 coordinate 199,359, forward strand.
GCGACGCTTGAACGGCGCGCCAGCGCCCGGGATCAAAAAGCAAATTCCGGCTTGGGCGTGGTCCCCGCCAACCGGGGCAACACGATGTCAAAGCGCTCACTGCGGCTCCACTGGTCACCCTGGCGCTGCCACAGCACCGCACGCATCATCGGCTCGTGGCCTTCGACCAGAAGAATCCGTCCGCCCTCTCGAACCTGAGCCTTTAGGGTTTCAGGCAGTAAGGCCAAAGACCCGGTCGCCACGATGGCATCGAATGGGCCTTCGCTGGGGCAGCCGGCATCCAAGCCTTCTGCCACACGCACCTCCACCCGGCTCAATCCCAGGCGACGCAAGCGCGCTCGTGCCGCTTCAGCCAGTTCGGTGCTGGGCTCCAGGCTCAGCACCTCCTTGGCCTGATGAGCCAAGAGCGCTGTCAAGTAGCCGGTCCCAGTCCCCAGTTCAAGCACCCGGTCCGTGGGCTGAACGCGCAGCTCTTGCAACAGCCGAGCCTCCACACGGGGGGCCAGCGCCAGGCGGCCGCCCCCCAAGGGCAGCTCGGTGTCCATGAACGCGAGTGCGCGCAGTGAAGCCGGTACGAAGTCTTCCCGACGAACCAAGCTGAGCAGTTGCAAAACCGAAGCGTCCAGCACATCCCAAGGACGAATTTGCTGTTCAATCATGTTGAAACGGGCTTGTTCGACGTTCATAGCAAAGCTTCTGTTCTGGGCAAAAGCCGCATTTTAGGGAGGGTATCGCTATGATCCGCGCCCCTCTTTGGTCCCAAACACCATGGACCTCTTGCTTTTGATCAAGGCCGCCCTGATGGGCATCGTCGAAGGCCTGACCGAATTCCTGCCCATCAGTTCTACGGGTCACTTGATCTTGGCGGGGCACTTGCTGGGCCTTACGGACGACAAAGGCAAGGTCTTCGACATTGCCATTCAGACCGGCGCCATCCTGGCGGTCATCCTGATCTATGCGGACCGCCTGCGCGCCCTGCTGAACGGCCAACCGACGCCCGCCCACGCGAAGCGCTTTGCCGTGAATGTTGCCATCGGCTTTGTTCCCGCCGTTGTGCTGGGCTTGCTCCTGGGCAAAGCCATCAAGGCGCATTTGTTCACGCCCACCGTCGTTGCCACCACCTTCATCTTGGGGGGCGTCATTATTTTGTGGGCGGAGCGGAGAAATACCGGCCCCGCACGAGTCGAGCACGTGGATGACCTGACGCCCTCTGACGCACTAAAGGTCGGACTGATCCAGTGTCTGGCCATGGTGCCAGGCACCAGTCGATCGGGCGCCACCATCATCGGCGGCATGCTCATGGGTCTCTCGCGCGCCGCTGCAACTGAATTCAGTTTTTTCCTGGCCATTCCCACCCTCATTGGCGCCGGCTTGTACAACCTGTTCAAGGAGCGACATCTGCTGGCCTGGGGTGATGTCCCCATGTTTTCTGTGGGTTTGGCTTTCAGTTTCGTTTCCGCGTGGATTTGCGTGCGATGGCTGCTGCGCTATGTGGCGAGCCACAGCTTCGCGCCTTTCGCCTGGTACCGAATCGCCTTTGGCATCGTGGTGTTGGTGACCGCCCACTTTGGATGGATCGGTTGGTCGGGATAATTGGCCTATGAGTATTCAAATCAAGACCCCCGCTGACATCGAGGGCATGCGCGTGGCGGGCCGCTTGGCCTCTGAGGTGCTGGATCTGCTGACGGACCACATCAAACCGGGCATCACGACCCAGCAATTGGACGACATTGCCCGCCACCACATCCTTGAGGTCCAAGGGGCCATTTCCGCGACCATCGGATACCAGCCCCCGGGTTACCCCCCTTTCCCGGCTGCCATTTGCACCTCGGTGAATCACACCGTGTGTCATGGCATCCCGAACGATCGTCCACTTAAAAACGGGGACATCCTCAACATCGACTGCACCGTCATCAAAGAAGGCTGGCACGGAGATACGAGTCGGATGTACGTGGTGGGTGAAGGCTCCATTGCGGCCAAGCGGTTGTGCCAGTTCACCTACGAAGCCATGTGGAAAGGCATTGCCAAAGTCAAACCGGGGGCTCGCCTGGGTGATATCGGCCACGCCATTCAGAGCTTTGTCGAACCGGCTGGTTTTTCAGTGGTTCGTGAGTTTTGCGGCCATGGTGTGGGGCGCAAATTCCACGAAGAGCCGCAGGTGCTGCACTACGGGCGCCCGGGAACGCTGGAGGAGCTGGTCCCTGGCATGGTCTTCACCATCGAACCCATGGTGAATGCCGGGCGGCGCGAAATCAAAGAACTGCCGGACGGCTGGACCATCGTGACCAAGGATCGCTCCTTGTCCGCGCAGTGGGAACACACCATTGCGGTCACCGAGACGGGCTACGACATCTTGACCTTGTCGGCGGGAAGTCCCCCACCGCCAGCGTTTATTACGGGCTGATCCCATGTCGAACTACCGCGAAAGCAAGCAGCGCCTGCTGCAGGCGTTCGCGGCGCAGACGCCCACCACCCGAAGGGTGCAGGCGCTGTTGCGCGCCTTGGCGGCACGGACCGAAGAGGCACTCTCAGCGCTTTGGCATGAGGCCAACATGCCCGCAGAGGCCTGCCTCGTGGCGGTCGGTGGATTTGGGCGCGGCGACCTGTTTCCCCATTCGGACGTCGACGTTTTGGTGCTTCTGCCCGATGGCGCGGAAGCTCATCTCCCAGGCGCCTTGCGATCCAGCGTTGAGCGCTTTGTCAGCTCCTGCTGGGACGCCGGCCTCGAAATCGGATCCTCGGTTCGCACCCTGGGCGAATGCGTATCGGAAGCCCAAAATGACGTGACCGTCCTGACGGCGATGCTCGAATCCCGCTTGATTCTGGGACCGCGTACGAGTTTCAATGCGTTTGAGGCCGCCATGCAAACCAGCGTGGACCCGAGCGCCTTCTTTCGCGCCAAGTCGCTGGAGGCACAGCAACGGCACACCAAGTTTGAGGACACCCCATACGCCCTCGAGCCCAACTGCAAAGAGAGTCCAGGCGGGTTGCGAGACCTGCACGTTTTGATTTGGGTGGCACGCGCGGCCGGCCTGGGGCACACCTGGGCGCAGTTGGCGCAGCGTGGGCTGCTCACACCCCTTGAGAGCCGGCATCTGCGCCGCAATGAGGCCGCGCTCAAGCTCATTCGCTGTTTGCTTCATTTGCAGGCCGGACGCAGAGAAGACCGACTGGTGTTCGACTTGCAGACGGCAGTTGCCCATCAATTGGGGCTTCAAGCGCAGGGGGGCGTTAGAGCCTCCGAATTCTTGATGCGCCGCTACTACTGGGCGGCCAAAGCAGTCACTCAGCTGCACCAGATCCTGATGCTGAATCTGCAGGAGCGCATTGCAAAAGCCTCGACGACCCCGTCCCTGGCCCTCAATGCGCGCTTCCTGGATCGTGGCGGCCTCATCGACGTGGTGGACGACACGCTGTACGAGCGCGAGCCGCAGGCCATTCTCGAAACGTTTGTGCTGTACGTTTCGGTTCAGGGGCTCAAGGGCTTATCAGCCCGGACGCTGCGCGCCTTGTACAACGCTCGCAGCGTCATGGATGCCGCCTGGCGCAGCGACCCGACCAACCGCGCTCAATTTCTAACCATCTTGCGGGCCCCCCAGGGCCAGACACATGCCTTTCGGTTGATGAACCAGACCTCGGTCCTGGGGCGTTACCTGTGGGCCTTTCGACGGATCGTGGGGCAAATGCAGCATGACCTGTTCCACGTGTACACGGTGGATCAGCACATTCTGATGGTGCTCCGCAATTTGCGGCGTTTCTTCATCCCCGAGCACGCCCACGAGTACCCGTTCTGCACCCTGCTGGCGGCGCAGTTCGATGACCCTTCCCTGCTTTTCATCGCCGCCTTGTTTCACGACATCGGCAAAGGCCAAGGCGGTGACCACTCCCTCATTGGCGCGCAGAAAGTTCGCCGATTCGCGCGGGAGCACGGACTCACGCCGACCGATTCCCGCTTGGTGGAGTTGTTGGTCCGCAAGCACTTGCGCATGTCCCAGGTAGCGCAGAAAGAGGATTTGTCGGACCCGGATGTGATCGCTGGATTCGCCAACGAAGTGGGGTCCCCCAGGACCTTGACCGCGCTCTATCTGCTGACCGTTGCCGACATTCGAGGTACCGGCCCCAAAGTCTGGAACGCCTGGAAAGGGAAGTTGCTGGAGGACTGCTACCGCCTGACCTTGCGCCACTTGGGCGGCGCGCCACTGAACCGCGAAGCGGAGATCGAAGCCCGAAAACAAGAGGCTCGCCAACTGCTGGCACTGCGCTCTGCCCTGCCCGAGACCGAAGCGCCGTTGTGGCGCACCCTGCAGTTGAGTTACTTCGCACGCCACGATGCCGCGGAACTGGCTTGGCATGCGCGAGAACTCTGGCGCACGGTGGGTCAATTACAGGCCCCGGTCGTTCGGGCTCGGCCCAGTCCCATTGGCGAAGGTTTGCAAGTCCTGGTCTACACCCGAGACGTGGCCGACCTTTTCGCGCGAATTTGTGGGTACTTCGATGGCGCAGGATTCAACATCTTGGACGCCAAGATTCACACCACCCAAGATGGTGCGGCGTTGGACACGTTTCAGGTCCTCTCCAGTGACCCGGACACCCTGCACCGCGACCTTGTCCCCCTGGTCGAACAGCGACTGGCTCAGGCCCTGACCCAAAGCGGGCCCTTACCCGAACCCAGGCGCGCCCGGGTGTCGCGGCGTGTTCGCTCTTTCCCCTTTCCACCCCGCGTCACCTTGCGCCCTGACGAACGCGCACAAGCCTGGGTGCTGACCCTCTCAGCGACCGATCGGGTGGGGTTGCTTTATGCCGTGGCCCGCGTGTTGGCTCGCCACGGCGTCAACTTGGTCCTGGCGCGCATTTCCACCTTGGGTGAGCGGATCGAAGACACGCTGCTTGTCAGTGGCAGCGCCCTGCAGAGCCCGCGGCTGCAGTTGGCCATTGAAACCGAGTTGCTCGACGCACTCGCCTTGCCCACCTGATGCTCTCTTCGATCGGCCCTCAACCTCGTAGGGTCCACCGGTATGCTGCCGACTTTCGTGCGTGAACGATGGACTGACCATGTCTGCTGTGACTACTGCTTTGAAATCGGCTCTGGCGCTTGGACTCTCTTGGGGCCTGGCCTCACCCGGGTGGGCGGCCCCCAGCAAATCGGCCACGCCATCCGCCAAGAGTTCCACCAAGCCAACCACCAAACGCAAGCCGCCCGTCCCTCGCAAGGAAGCCGTTGCCAAGGCCATCGCCTCGGGGCAGGGCTTGGCCATCAGCAAGCTCTCGCCGGCTGAAGTGCTGGCCGCTGCACCGGCCGATGCTTGGCGCACACCCGCCGCCGAAAACGTGGTGCAAATGGAGGTCCAGCTGGCCACTGGAGCGCAGCCCATCCTCTTCGAGTTGGCTCCGCGCTTCGCGCCCCAGCATGCAGCCAACATCCGTGCGCTGGTTCGCGAAGGTTACTTTGACGGCCTGGCCATCTTGCGCGTGCAGGACAACTTCGTGACACAGTGGGGCGACGCCGCAGAAGGCAGTGAAGCGCGGGCATTGCCCGCATCGGCGCAGGCCAAGCTGCCCGCCGAGTTCAGCGCCGCCCTGCTCCCCCTGCCCTTCACCCCCTTGAGCGAAACCGATGGCTGGGCTGAGACCAATGGCTTTGTTGACGGCTTTCCCGTCGCGGCGGATCGAGCCAAGAACAAAGCCTGGATCGCGCATTGCTACGGTGTCATCGGGGCCGGTCGGGGCAATGAGGCCGACTCCAGCAACGGCAGCTCGCTGTATGCGGTGATCGGTCACTCCCCACGCACGCTGGACCTCAACATCACCGTGGTGGGTCGGGTGCTGAAAGGAATTGAGCACTTGGCGGCCCTGCCCAGAGGGGCATCCGCCATGGGTTTTTATGGGGGCGGTGAATCCCGCCCCCCCTTGCTGAGAGCCCGTCTCCTGGCGGACATACCCGAGACCGAGCGCCCCACCGTCAAAGTCCTTCGCGATGACACCCCAACCTGGACGGAGTGGGTCGCCGCGCGGCGCCATCGCACCGGCTGGTTCGTTCACAACCCCGGTCGCGTGGACCTCTGTAGCACGCAGGCACCGGTCCGCATTCAAACCCCAGGACAGCCTGGCTGATGGTCAGGGGCGACGTGGTACCCGCTTGGCGGCAGCGATGGCAGGGTTGGGCCCTTCGAGGCCTGGGTTTCCTGCTGCTGTTGCTGGCCTTCGCCTTCGCCGCTTTTCGTGCGCCGGATCGCCCCCTGCAAAGTCTGGTGGTCCGGTGGGCCGCTCCGCCCTCGCAGTTTCTTGAACTCCGCATGGGTGCGTTCACCCAGTTGACCCATGTTCGAGACGAAGGCCCCGGCACCGACCCCCTGCCCCTGCTGCTGATTCATGGCACCAGTGACAGCCTTCACACCTGGGACGCCTGGACGCGCGAATTGAGCAAGACCCGTCGGGTGATTCGGGTGGACTTGCCGGGATTCGGATTGACCGGGCCCGCCGCCAGCGGGGACTACCGCATTGACGCCTACGTGGGTTTTGTCAAAGCACTGCTGGACCAGATGGGCGTCCGTCGTGCCGTCTTGGTTGGAAATTCCTTGGGGGGCGAGGTCGCATGGATGACGGCGGCCCGGCACCCCCAGCACGTCGCCGGACTGGTGTTGTTGGATCCTTCGGGCTTGCCCTTCGAGCCTGAGGCCGTTCCCGCCGGGTTTCAAGCCAGCCTGTTTGCACCGACGGCGTGGCTGTCTCGCTTCCTGCTCCCCCGTCCGACCGTGCGCGCCAGCGTTGAAGCGGTGTTTGGCGATCCCAACCGGGTGGACGCCGCGTTGGTTGATCGCTACTTTGAAATCACGCTGCGCGAAGGCAACCGCGCCGCGCTGCGTGAGCGAATGCTGACTTTTTTGGAAGAAGTTCGCACGCCGATCTATCGCGAAGCGTGGCTGTCGGTGCGCGCCCCGGTCCTCCTGCTTTGGGGAGCGCGGGACCGCCTGATCCCGCCCCGAACCGCGCAGCAATACCTGGACTTGCGCCCAGCGAGCGCGCCCACGACCGAGCTGCGCCTGCTGCCCGGTCTGGGACATGTGCCCCAGCTCGAAGGGCCCGCAGAATCGCTCGCGGCCGCCCGTCCGTTTATCGAGCAACTGAAGTGAGCCGGCTCGCTTGTGCCCCGGCACCCACCCCACATTCATCCAGCATGGAGCCTCGCATGTCCCGTCGAACGCTTTGGATCGCCCTGCTCAACCTCGCCCTGCTCAGTGCCCTGCCCGTTCAGGCACAACCCACCACCAAGCTGCGCATCGGCGTGGAGGGGGCCTACCCGCCGTTCAGCGAAGTCACGACCGATGGCCAGCTCAAGGGCTTTGAAATCGATCTGGCCTGGGCGCTGTGCGCCCAAATGAAGCGGGAGTGTGAACTCATCAAGACGGACTTCGATGGCCTGATCCCCGCGCTGCAGTCCCGCAAAATCGACGCCATCATCGCGTCGCTCTCCATTACTGAGGCACGCAAACGGGCGATTGCCTTCAGCAAGCCTTATTACTCCACGCCACAAACCTTCATCGCCCGCCCCGGCGCTTCGCCCGATATCAGCCCAACCGCCCTCAAGGGCAAACGCATCGGCGTGCAGTCGGCCACCATCAACGAGGCCTATGTCAACGCGCTGTACCCGGACAGTCAAATCGTCCGCTACGCGACCCAAGATCAGGTCTATTTGGAGCTGAAAAGCGGTCGCATCGACTACTCCCTCGTGGACAAAGTCGCCGCCATGGCCTTCGTTCAATCGCCCGCAGGCCAGGGCATTCAACCCGTGGGGCCAGAGTTGCGCAACCGCCAATACTTTGGCGAAGGCGTGGGCGTGGGGTTGCGCAAGGCCGATGCCCGCTCCCTGGGCGCGTCTTTTAGTTCCGCCATCGAGGCCTTGCGGGCAGATGGTCGCTTTCAACGACTCAGTGCCAAGTACTTCCCCTATGACATTTCGCCGCCTTGAGCAAGGCGGCAGGCCATTCTGGGTTTATGGTCTGAGTTTTCGACCGTTTGATGGCGACGCACTGGGCCCGCCGCCGTCACTGCATTTGATTTGGCCCCATTGAGGACACACCATGCTCCGTCGCACCCTGGCCGCTTTGGCGGCTGTCGCGTTGGCCACCGCCATGGCACCCGCCAGTGCCCAAGGCAAAAAGCTCCGCATCGGCGTTGAAGGCGCCTACCCCCCGTTCAGCGAAGTCGGCGCAGACGGCAAGCTCAAGGGCTTTGAGATCGACCTGGCTTTGGCCTGGTGCGCGCAAATGAAGCGCGAGTGCGAATTGGTCAAAACCGACTTCGACGGTTTGATCCCCGCCTTGCAAGCTCGCAAGATTGACGCCATCGTCGCCTCGATGTCGATCACCGACGAGCGCAAGAAAGCCATCGCCTTCAGCAAGACCTATTTGGCTGCGCCGGCCATCTTCGTGGCCAAGAGCGGTACCAAGGGTGACGTGACGCCGGCTGCGCTCAAAGGCAAGAAGATCGGGGTCCAGTCCGCCACCACGTTTGAAACCTACGCCGCCGCGCAGTACAAGGACAGCACCTTGGTTCGCTACCAAACCCAGGACCAGATTTATTTGGAACTGAAGGCCGGCCGCGTCGACTACACGCTGGTCGACAAGTACGCGGTGGACAGTTTTCTGAAGTCGGATGCGGGCAAGGGCATGGCCTTTGTGGGCCCCGACATCGATGACGAGAAGTACTTCGGTGTGGGCATTGGCATTGGCATGCGCAAGGCCGACGAAAAAACGCTGGGGGCGCAGTTCAACGGCGCCATTGATGCGGTTTTTGCCAGCGGCGAGTACAAGAAGCTTTCAAGCAAGTACTTCGCTTATGACGTCGCCCCGAAAAAGAAATAAGTGAGTTAGAGAGGCCCCATGCTTCATGGTTTTTTGCCCAGTTTGTTGCACGGTGCGTGGCTGACTCTGGAAGTCGCCCTGCTCTCGCTGGCGATTGCCATGGTGTTGGGGCTGATCGGTTGCTTTGCCAAGCTCAGCCGGCACCGCTGGCTGAGGTGGCCGGCCCAGTGGTACACCACCGTCATTCGGGGCGTTCCTGACTTGGTGCTGGTCCTGCTGGTGTTTTACGGCGGCCAGGTATTGGTCAACGACATCGCCCTTGGATTGGGGTTTGAAGATCCCATTGATGTCGACCCGTTTCTTGCCGGCATTCTGACCATCGGCTTCATTTTTGGGGCCTACTTGACCGAAGCCTTTCGCGGCGCCTATTTGGCCGTGCCGCCGGGGCAGCGCGAAGCGGGCATGGCCTATGGCATGAGCGCGTGGCAGGTCAGTTGGCGCATTCAGCTGCCTCAAATGCTGCGCCATGCCCTGCCGGGCGTGAGCAACAACTGGTTGGTGCTGGTCAAGAGCACCGCCATCGTGTCGGTCATTGGACTGGATGACCTGATGAAGCGGGGTAACGATGCCGCCGGCGCGACCAAAGAACCGTTTCTGTTTTTCTGCGCGGTCGGGCTGATTTACCTAGTGTTCACCACGTGCAGTGAGGCCCTTTTTGCGTGGGCCCAGCGCAAGCTGGCGATTGGCGTGCGCCAGGGGAGCTTGTGATGGAAGGCTGGCAAACCATCGCCGACAACCTGCCGCTGTATTTCAGCGGGCTCGGCGTGACCTTGCAGTTGCTGGGCATCTCACTGGCCCTGGGGCTCTTGATCGCCGTGCCCTTGGGTGTTTTGCGGGCCCTGTCCAACCCCTGGGTATGGCGCCCCGTCTGGATCTATACCTACATTTTTCGCGGCACCCCCATGCTGGTGCAGCTCTTCTTGATCTATTACGGTCTGGGCCAGTTCGAAGCCGTTCGCACTAGCTTTGCCTGGGGCTGGCTGCAAAACGCTTGGTTTTGCGCTTGCTTGGCTTTTGTTCTGAACACTGGGGCCTACACGACGGAAATCATCGCGGGGGCCATCAAGTCACTGCCCGCGGGAGAGATTGAGGCCGCCAAGGCCTACGGCATGGACAGGCTGACGATGATGCGTCGCATCGTGCTGCCCGCTGCGTTGCGTCGCGCCCTTCCGGCCTACGGCAATGAAGCCATCTTCATGTTGCACGGCACCTCGATCGCCATGCTGGTCACCATCGCGGATGTCACGGGCGTGGCCAAACGCATTTACGCCACGCATTACATTCCCTTCGAGGCGTACATCACCGCTGGGGTGTTTTACTTTAGCCTCACACTCGCCCTGGTGGCGTTATTTCGCTGGGCCGAGAACCGCTACCTCAAGCCCTTGATGCCCCGCTGATCAGCCCCCCCGCCGGGTTGAGGCACATACCGTGCCCGGATCTTGGCCAGTTCCCCGCTGGCCTCCAGGCGCTCCAAACCCTGGTTGATCGCCCGCGCCAACGCCGGATAGCGGCGCGAGACCAGCATGTGGAAATCACCCGGTGGTAGCTCCGGCACTTCGCCCACGGCCAGATCGGGGTCGGCCAGTAGGTTTTGGCCGGTGATGCGCGTGCCCACCAGGATTTCCCACTTCTCGAGTCCCAGGTCACAGCGCCCCGCATGCAGTTTGATGACGACGCGGCTCACGTCTTGCGCTCCGCTGTCCAAAGCCCCTGGCGGCAATTGGTACGCCGCATAGTTGTAACCGTGCACACCGCAAATTCGATAGCGCCCCAGATCCGCCAAGGTGCGAATGCGCAGTCCCTGTGGAAACTGTCGCTTGGAATAAAAATAGCTGTGATGGGTCTGATAAAAGGGGCGAGTCATCAGGAAGCGGGCTGTCCGTTCGGGGCTGGGGCTCGCATTCAAGGCCATGGCGTACCGCTGGCCCTCCGCCACTTCCATCTGGCAGCGCGCCCAAGGCAGCAGTTCGACCGTGATCCGCCGCCCCAAGGGCGTCAAGATGCGCTCCAGCACCTCGACCGAGAATCCCACCACCGCTGAAGTCGGGCGACCCGCGTCATCCCGCTTGAAATGGGTGAAGGGGGGCCACTCTGCACCGTCGTCACAGACGGGCAACGGGTTGGGCCAGGACTCCTCTTGCGCTTGCGCATCGGCTCCCACGCCAACCAACAGCCCAGCGATCAGCAGCCTTCGCATCACAAGCCCGCTCCTTTTTTGCGCACGAGTGGATGACCACAGGCTAGCAGGGCCCGCTTCATTCAACCCCGGGGCTGTTGCGTACGCGCCGCGGCTTTGCACCGGGAATGTCCTCAGCGGTTGTGGGTTCGCGCGCCAATGAGGACAAGGCAGGATCGGGATCTCACTGGAATGCACAGAAGTTATGCACCTCGCTGACAAACGAAACGTACTCACACCGGACGCGTTGGCCCTGGTGGATGCCATTGCGCGCACCGGCAGCTTCGCTGGGGCCGCTCGGGAACTGGGCAAGGTACCTTCGGCTTTGACCTACTCCGTTCGTCAACTTGAAGATGCCCTGGATGTCCTGCTTTTTGATCGCAGCGCTCGGCACGCACAACTCACCGCCGCAGGTCAAGAGTTGTTGCATGAGGGTCGCCGTCTGTTGATGGAACTGGATGCTGTGGCCAATCGCGTGCAACGCATCGCCACCGGGTGGGAGGCGGAACTCACGATCGCCGTCGATGACGCCATCGCCCGCCCGGTTCTCTACGACTTGATTGCTGCGTTTCAGGCGCAGCGCGTGGAGTCCCCATCCCCCGTCCGACCGGCTCAGCTCGGTGGGCCAGCCCGCACCAACTCACCACCGACTCGCCTGCGCTTCCGGACCGAAGTCATGAGCGGAACGTGGGAGGCCTTGCTGGCTGGCCATGCCGACCTTTCCATTGGCACCAGCGCCAATCCGCCCGGCCCACACATTCTGTGCGAGCCGATTGGCATCCTGCCTTGGCACTTTGTGGTGGCGCCCGATCACCCTTTGGCCAACGCTGAAAACAAACTGAGTGCGCTGGAAATTGCCCGGCATCGCATCATTACGGTGGGCGACACGGCCCGGCAACTCGCCCCCCGCACCATTGGCGTGCTGCCCGGCCAAGATGTCCTCACGCTGCCCAGCCTTCAGGCCAAGTTCGATGCCCAGTTGAAGGGTCTGGGCTGTGGCTGGCTGCCCGAACCCCTGGTGCGCGACGCCGTTCAGCGGGGCTTGCTCGTGGTCAAGGACACATTTGACGAGCGAGTCAGTCACTTTCACTACGCTTGGCGCAATGGTCCGCAGCCTGCCGGCAAGGCCTTGGCCTGGTGGCTTGACCAACTGCGCAGCGAAGTGACTCGCAAAGCGCTGCTGGGGACCTGACGCGGCCCCTTTGGCGACAATTCCCGCATGCCCGTGTTCAGTCCGCCCTATGTGGGCCGCTTTGCGCCCTCACCCACTGGTCCCCTGCATACGGGTTCCGTGGTGGCCGCCTTGGGCAGTTGGCTGGATGCCCGAGCGCACGCAGGCCGGTGGCTGGTGCGCCTTGAAGACGTCGACACCCCCCGCTGTCCCGCAGGGCTGGGAGAAGAGATATTGCGTCAATTGGCGGTTCTGGGCCTGCAACCCGACGACGCCGTCACCTGGCAGTCAAAAACGTCGGCTCGGTACGAAACCGCGCTCGCCGACTTGGTGGCGAGAAACTTGGCGTACCCCTGCGCCTGCACGCGAAAGGAGTTGGCCGCGACCCAACCCGATCGCACCCGCCATCACGCCTTGACCTACCCCGGCACCTGTCGCCCCGAGCGAGGAGGCTTGCACGGACGCCCAGCCCGCGCTTGGCGGTTTCGGGTCCCCTCGGGCGTGCAGCAGTGGAACGACCGCCGGCTGGGGCCCATGGAGCAAGACGTAGTCCGCGACGTGGGCGATTTCGTGCTGCGCCGTGCAGATGGCCTGTGGGCCTATCAACTGGCGGTGGTGGTGGACGACGGCGCACAAGGCATTACCGATGTCGTGCGCGGTTCCGACCTCGCCGACAACACGCCCCGGCAAATTCAGTTGCAGCAAGCGCTGGGACTGCCTCGCCCTCGTTACCTGCATCTGCCCCTGGTTCTGGCACCCGACGGTCAGAAGCTGTCCAAACAGAATGGCGCCGCCCCGTTCGATGAGGGGCATCCGCTGGCCGTGCTGCACGAAGCCGCAGGGCGGTTGGGCTTGACCGGACTGCCCACAGGGGCAAACCGCTCAGATTGGCTGGCTCAGGCGGTCCGTGCATGGGCCGATCAGACCCAGTCGACAATGGACCCTGTTTTCGATTAAACGCAAAGGTTTTACATGCGCACCCTACCCAGCGGCCTCCAAATTGACGACACCCGAACCGGCGATGGCGCGGAAGCCCGAGCCGGCTGTGAGGTTCAAGTTCACTACACCGGATGGCTGTGGAAGGACGGGGAAAAAGGGGCCAAGTTCGACTCCAGTCGCGATCGCAATGAGACTTTTGCGTTTGAGTTAGATGGCGGCATGGTGATCCGCGGCTGGGACGAAGGTGTCCAGGGCATGAAAGTGGGCGGACAGCGCACCCTGATCATTCCTCCCCAGCTCGGCTACGGTGCCCGAGGCGCTGGGGGCGTCATCCCGCCCAATGCAACGCTGTGCTTCGAGGTGGAATTGGTCGCTGTGGCCGGTGGCTCCGAACCCATGGACCTTCCCTTTGAAACGACCGCCAGTGGACTCCAGTTCCACGATGCCGAGACCGGGGCAGGCAAAGAGGCCATCGCCGGCAGTCGGGTGCGCGTGCACTACACCGGCTGGCTATGGAAAAACGGGGCCAAGGGTCGCAAATTCGACAGCAGCAAGGACCGGGGCGTGCCCTTCCACTTTCACCTCGGTGGCGGCGAAGTGATTCCGGGCTGGGACGAAGGCGTCCAGGGCATGAAGGAAGGGGGCCGCCGCATCCTCATCATCCCGTCGGAATTGGGATACGGCGCCTACGGCGCGGGGGGCGTGATCCCGCCGCACGCCACGCTGTGCTTTGAGGTGGAGTTGATCAAGGTCTGATCTCTCCCTCGGAGGGCCTTAACGCCCTCCGAGCACCCAATCGTGCCGCAGCAAGAGCGCTGCCGCCAAACCGCCGCACACCAGACGCTCCTCAGCGTTCAGGTCGGGGGCCAACAGCACGGCGCCTGAATTCGTGAGGTCAATCGACGCCAGGACGCGATCGCCCTGGCGAACCTCAAAACCTAGGGGGGCCATGGCCGGCGAGAGACTGGCCGTTTGGCGACCATCGGTGCTCGTCACCGTTCTCAAGGGGGTAATCGCCAGTGCGGTCTCAGGTGCGGCCCCGTCGCGCAGCGCCCACCCCTCGCTCAAGAATGGACTGGCAGCCCCTTCGGGGTATTCCAAGGCAAAACGCCAACCCACCTGTGCGCCTTGGCCGTCCATGGGCAACAGACTGCCGATGAATTGATGGCGGGTCACAGTTTGTCGGCCCCCACTGACGGCCCGCTTGAACACCTGCAGGGCCCAGCTCCGGCTCTCTGCATCCAATTCGCCGGCAGCATGCACCTGCACTTGCCGGGGGCCAGCCCCCTCAACCAGGACCAGATTCAAGGCTTGCCGCATCTTTTCGATTTGGGCCGAGGAGCGATAGGCCAACCCCTCGTCGATGCCACGAATCGCCACGTCGACGCAGGGAACCGTGGAACTGCACGCACTGCGACTACTGGATCGGATGCGGTTCGAAACGTTGTCCGGGGTGTGAAAGTCGCCAAATCGCAGGGTACGACCGGGTCGCCAGCCAACACGCCCCTCCACCTTGAGGGCAGGGGTCGAATCCGCCCAAGCGGCAGACGACTTCACCATCCCGGTCTGGCAGCCGCTCAGCAACGATCCCGCAATGATTGCAGCGCCCAGCGCCCCGCGCTTTGCCCACCAGTTCTCGTACATCAGTTTCTCCCCGACCAGTCGGCCTGTGTCAAAAGCGATTCCAACGGCTCACATCGGTCGGGGTTGACGCAGCCCGGTCAGCCCAGCCGACCGATCACAGCATCATTTGCCCATTTGGGTGAATCGGGCCTCGGGCTTGTCGTCGGCCCGATGGGCGCTCGAGACGCTGGGTTTCATCACCCAGGGGCGAACTTGGTGATGGATGGGAATAAAGAAGGTCTCTTCCTTGATGCGCTGCTGTGCAGAGTTGATCAGGGCATTGCGCTTCACCGGCTCCATTTCAATCTTGATGTCGGTGATCAGGGTATCGAGCCGTCCGTCACTCAAGCGCCAATAGTTGTTGTTGCCATCCGCCCCTGCCGTCCGTGTGTGCCCCAGACTCTGCAGCGAGTACAGCGCATCAAAGGTGTTGACACCCCAACCATAGAGAAAGAGCGGGAACTCAAAGTTCTGCAGCTTGGGGCTGTAGCTGGCGAAACTCTCCGTTTGCAACTTGGCCCGGACGCCAATACGAGCCCACATGCTGACAATGGCTTGGCAAATTTCCTCGTCGTTCACATATCGGTTGTTCGGGCAGTTCAGCGGCGTGTCAAATCCGTTCGGATAACCGGCTTCAGCCATGAGTTTCTTGGCGCGCTCGGCGTCGGCTTTGGGCGCCGCATCCAGCTGCGGATTGTGGCCATTGACGCCCGGGGCCAGCAGGGTGGCTGCAGGCAGGGACAAGCCCCGCATGATGGCGCGCTGAATGCCGTGGCGGTCGATGGCCAGAGACAATGCCTCGCGCACCCGCTTGTCCTTCAGCGGATTGCCCTGCACGCTGCTGCCCTTGAGTTGATCCGAACCTTGGTCCATCGCCAGAAAGATGGTGCGAACCTCGTTGCCCTCCACAACCTTGAGCTTGGCATCGCCCTTGAGGCGCGCCACATCCTGTGTGGGCACATCCGTCAGCAAATCGACCTCACCCGACAGCAGCGCCGCGATCCGCGTCTGATCGTTCTTGATCGGGCTGTAGATCACCTCGGTCACATTGCTGGCCGCCTTGGCATCCCACCAGTCCTTGTTCTGGACCATGGTCAGCTTTTGCTCCGGCTGCCACCCGGTGATCCGGTACGGACCGGTGCCATTGGTATTGCGTGTGGCGAAATTTTCTTCCTTCGCCTTGAAATTTGGGGGCGTCTGCGCTTTGTTCTTCTCCGCCCAAGCCTTGCTCATCATGCGAAACCCCACCAAGGTTCGCGTGAGGATGGGGTCCGGACGGTCGAGGAAGAAATCCACCGTGTGCGCATCAACCTTTTTTACCTCCTTCACCCCTGCCACAAACGCATGCATGTTGGAGGTCGGCGCGCTGATGCGCTGGTAGCTGAACACGACGTCGTCCGCCGTGAAGGGACTGCCGTCGTGAAATTTCACCCCTTTGCGCAAGGTGAACCGAACTTGCGTCGGTGAAACCGGCTTCCAGTCGGTGGCCAGCGCGCCTTCAACCTTGTAGTCTTTGCCAAAGCGGGTCAGCCCTTCGTAGGCATGCTGCAAGATCGCACTCGTGGTGTTGTGATTTTGACTGTGGGGATCCAGACTCAAGACGTCGTTCTGAGCCGCCCAGCGCAGGGTGTTGGACGAGGCCGAGGTGGCCAACACCAACGAAACAGCCAGGCCCATCAAGGTGCGGTGGAAATTCATGCAGCAGTCCTCCAAAGCGAAGGCCGCATCGTAGTCATCCCGCCAAGCGTTTCAATCCCCGGCCACATCAATCCGGGCGTCACAACCGAGCCCCGCAGCGATTCCTCGGCGCGCCCACCGGCTCAACCACCGGTCCACCCAGAGGGGCTGCGGCTGGGGGCGCCCAGTGAGGTAGCCCCAAGGGGCCCGAAGCAGTCCGCAACGGTACTGGCGCGAACCGGCGTCCCACTCCAGCGCCCGGCAGGCGCCGCTCAGTCGACGGCTGGCCAGGGCGCCCCAGGGACAGGGCTCCGCCAAGCAGCACAAGCCACAGCCATTGCAGGAGGCCCCGAAAGCCGGCTTGGTCGGGGCATCCGCGTGAATCTCAACGATTCGCTTCAGCTCTTGACGCCCAGTTCACGCAGGCGCTCATCCAGATAGCTGCCCGCGGTGTAACGGTCGCTCAGCACCACGTCATTGCGCGGGTGGAGAAAAAGGGGAAGCGAAATGCGACTGCGCTTGGCCCCCTCGCCCGTGGGGTTGAGCACTTGATGCAGCGTGCTGGGGTAATAGCCCTGACTGGCCTCTTGCAGCATGTCGCCGATGTTGATGGCCAGCGTGCCGAAGTCACAGGGCACGTCCCGCCACAGACCATCCGTTCCCATCACCTGCAGGCCTGGCTCGTTGGCCGCAGGCAAGATGGTGAGCAAATTGATATCACCGTGCGCCGCCGCTCGCACCGCCCCCTCAGGCTCTTCCCCCGTCAGGGGTGGATAGCGCAAGACGCGCAGCAGCGTGTGATCGCTGCCCTTGATCATGTGACTCAGCGGCTCCCGGTAATGTTGAGCGATTTCCGGCGGCGTGTACCGCTCCACCCACCCCAGCAGTTCTTCGGCCAGTGCATTGGCCTGCGCGTAGTAGCTGAGGATGTCTTCCTTGAGACCGGGCGGGATGCGCCCCCAGGGGTAGACATGGAAGTACTCCTTGATGTCTTTCTGCTTAAACCCCTTGGCGGTTTCACTGATGGCCGTACTGAACCAACCATCCTGTTTCTCTGGACTAAACGCGTACCCCTGTTTCTCGTCACTGTTGAAAAAGGCCAACCAGCGGGCGTAAATCCGCTCCACCAGCGACTGCGGAATGGGGTGGTTCTTCAAGACGCCAAAACCCGTCTCGTGCAAACTTTGAGTAAAGAGACGCGCGGCATCCGGCGCGCGGTAATCCACAACTTGAACTTCCATGCCAGTCCTCTTGGTATGCCGTTTTGTATACAGTTGACCTGTCAGTGTAGCGACAGCTTGAAACAAGGGGTTCCTGATACAGTCGCCACCCCAACCCTTGCCTCGGCCAGGGTCGGCCGTTTTTTGAGTTTTGCCTTTGTAGCCCTTCCCGTCCCTCCGTCGGGGTCGCTCATCCGCCAACCGGTCAGGCCGTGTCGCGGAAGGTTCCATAACCAGCCAATTGCTTCGGAAACCGGGGCGTGAGGTCAGCGAAATGATGCAGCAATACAGGTCGAACTCGTACCTCTTCGGGGGCAATGCGCCCTATGTGGAAGAGATGTACGAGGCTTACCTCGACAACCCCGGTTCCGTGCCGGACAACTGGCGCGCCTACTTTGACGCGCTGCAACACGTGCCCGCCACCGACGGCAGCGACAGCCCCGATGTGGCCCACGCACCGGTCGTCGAGAGCTTTGCACAACGCGCCAAGGCCAATGCCTTCGCCAGCAAAGCCAGCAGCGCCGATTTGGCCGTGGCTCGCAAGCAAGTGCACGTGCAGTCGCTGATCGCGGCCTACCGCTTCCTGGGCAACCGCTGGGCCGATCTGGACCCGCTCAAGCGCGCCGAACGCCCCAAGATCCCGGAACTCGAACCGGCGTTCTATGACCTGACCGAGGCCGACATGGACCTCACGTTCTCGGCGGTCAACAGCTACTTCGGCGGCGAGACGATGACGCTGCGCGCCATCCACCAAGCGCTGCGCGAGACCTACTGCGGCTCCATCGGTGCCGAGTTCATGCATGGCTCCGACCCGGGTGAAAAGCGCTGGTGGCAGGAGCGCCTGGAGAAGGCCCGCGGCCGCCCCAGCTTCACGCCCGAAAAGAAAAAGGCCATCCTGGAGCGCCTGACCGCCGCCGAAGGCCTGGAGCGCTACCTGCACACCAAGTATGTCGGCCAGAAGCGTTTCTCGCTGGAAGGTGGCGAGAGCTTCATTGCGGCGATGGACGAATTGATCCGCCGCGCCGGCGAGAACGGCGTGCAGGAAATCGTCATCGGCATGGCCCACCGCGGTCGCCTGAACGTGCTGGTCAACACCCTGGGCAAGATGCCCGCCGAGCTGTTCGCCGAGTTCGAAGGCAAAAAGGACATTGACTTGCCAGCCGGCGACGTCAAGTACCACCAGGGCTTCAGCTCCGATGTATCGACCCCGGGCGGTCCGGTGCACCTGAGCCTGGCCTTCAACCCCTCGCACCTGGAAATCGTCAACCCGGTGGTGGAAGGCAGCGTGCGCGCCCGCCAGGACCGCCGCGGCGACAAGGAAGGCGCCCAAGTGCTGCCCGTGCTCGTGCACGGCGACGCCGCATTTGGTGGCCAAGGTGTGGTGCAGGAAACCCTGTGCATGGCGCAGACGCGCGGCTACAAGACCGGCGGCACGGTGCACATCGTCATCAACAACCAGATCGGCTTCACCACCAGCGACCCGCGTGACCTGCGCTCGACCACTTACTGCTCCGACGTGGTCAAGATGATCGAAGCCCCGGTGCTGCACGTGAACGGCGACGATCCCGAAGCCGTGGTCTGGGCCATGCAACTGGCGATGGACTACCGTGCCGAGTTCAAGAAGGACGTGGTGCTGGACATCATCTGCTTCCGCAAACTGGGCCACAACGAACAGGACACCCCGGCGCTGACCCAGCCGCTGATGTACAAGAAGATTGCCGCCCACCCGGGCACGCGCAAGCTGTACGGTGACAAACTGGTCGCCCAGAGCGTGCTGACCGCTGAGGGTCCGGACGACATGGTCAAGGCTTACCGCCAGGCCATGGATGAAGGCCGCCACACCGTGGACCCGGTGCTGACCAACTTCAAGAGCAAGTACGCCACCGACTGGTCGCCGTTCCTGGGCAAGAAGTGGACGGACAGCTGCGACACCGCCATCCCGGTGGGTGAATGGAAGCGATTGGCCGAGCGCGTCACCACGCTGCCGCAAGGTTATGCCGCACACAACCTCGTGCAAAAGCTCCTGAACGATCGCGCCGCCATGGGTCGCGGTGAGATCAATGTCGACTGGGGCATGGGCGAGCACATGGCCTTTGCCTCGCTGGTGGCCTCCGGCTACCCAGTGCGCCTGTCGGGCGAAGACTGCGGCCGCGGCACCTTCACGCACCGCCACGCCGTCATCCACGACCAGGCCCGTAGCAACTGGGACGAAGGCACCTACATCCCGCTGCAAAACGTGGCCGAGGGACAAGCTCCATTCACCGTCATCGACTCCATCCTCTCGGAAGAGGCGGTGCTGGGCTTCGAATACGGCTACGCCGCCGCCGAGCCCAACACGCTGACCATCTGGGAAGCCCAGTTCGGTGACTTCGTCAACGGCGCCCAGGTCGTGATCGACCAGTTCATCGCCTCGGGTGAAGTGAAGTGGGGCCGTGCCAACGGCCTGACCATGATGCTGCCGCACGGTTATGAAGGCCAGGGCCCCGAACACAGTTCGGCGCGCCTGGAGCGCTTCATGCAGTTGGCCGCGGACCACAACATGCAGATCGTGCAGCCCACCACGGCCAGCCAGATCTTCCACGTGTTGCGCCGCCAGATGCTGCGCATGTTCCGCAAGCCCCTGGTCATCATGACCCCCAAGAGCCTGCTGCGTGCAAAGGACGCCACCAGCCCGCTGGTGGAATTCACCAAGGGCGAGTTCAAGACCGTCATTGGCGAGATCGACGGCTCGATCAAGGCCGACAAGGTCAAGCGCGTGATCGTGTGCTCGGGCAAGGTGGTGTACGACCTGCACAAGAAGCGCGAAGAGAAGAAGGCCGACGACGTGGCCATCGTCCGTGTCGAGCAGCTCTACCCCTTCCCGCACAAGGCCTTTGCCGCCGAGCTGAAGAAGTACCCGAACGCGACCGACATCGTCTGGTGCCAGGACGAGCCGCAAAACCAGGGCGCCTGGTTCTTCATCCAACACGCCGTGCATGAAAACATGGCCGATGGACAGAAGCTGGGCTACGCCGGCCGCCCCGCCAGCGCCAGCCCCGCTTGCGGTTACGCCAGCCTGCACCAAGAGCAGCAAAAGGCTCTGCTGGATCAGGCCTTCGCCAAGCTCAAAGGCTTTGTCCTGACCAAGTAATGCCCTCGTGGCGGCGCGTATGACGCGCCGCCCGCGCAACGCACATCAAGAAAGAAACACCATGGCAATCGTTGAAGTCAAGGTTCCGCAGCTGTCTGAGTCTGTGGCCGAAGCCACGCTGCTGCAGTGGAAGAAACAACCCGGTGAAGCCGTCGCCATCGACGAAATCCTGATCGAGATCGAAACCGACAAGGTCGTGCTCGAAGTGCCCGCCCCCGCAGCGGGCGTGCTGGCCGCCCACGTGGTGGCCGGCGGCGGTACCGTGGTGAGCGACCAGGTCATCGCCACCATCGACACCGAAGCCAAGGCCGGCGCCGTGGCCGCACCCGCCGCGGCCGCACCGGCTGCTGCCGCACCGGCGGCTGCGCCCGCCACGGCCTCGGCCGCCGGCGTGGCCATGCCCGCGGCCGCCAAGATGATGGCGGACAACGGCCTGACCGCTGTCCCCGGCACCGGCAAAGATGGCCGCATCACCAAGGGTGATGTGATCCATGCCCTGGAAGCCAAGCCCGCAGCCG
Source organism: Inhella gelatinilytica (assembly GCF_016093295.1). GTDB lineage: Bacteria > Pseudomonadota > Gammaproteobacteria > Burkholderiales > Burkholderiaceae_C > Inhella > Inhella gelatinilytica. The sequence continues at coordinate 220,674 of NZ_JAEDAL010000005.1, forward strand.
CGGTGGCAGCACCCGTGCCCGTGGCAGCGGCTCCGGCCGTGGCCAAGCCCCTGCCGGCCGTGGCCGCGCCCGTCAGCACGAAGCTGAGCGACCGTCCGGAGCAGCGCGTGCCCATGAGCCGCCTGCGCGCCCGCGTCGCTGAGCGTCTGCTGCAATCGCAAGCCACCAACGCCATCTTGACCACCTTCAACGAGGTCAACATGGCCCCGGTGATGGAGATGCGCAAGAAGTTCCAAGAGAAGTTCGAGAAGGAACACGGCGTCAAGCTGGGCTTCATGAGCTTCTTCGTCAAGGCCGCCGTGGCTGCGCTGAAGAAGTACCCGGTGCTCAACGCCTCAGTGGACGGCAACGACATCGTCTACCACGGCTACTTCGACATCGGCATCGCCGTCGGCTCGCCGCGCGGCCTGGTGGTCCCCATCATCCGCAACGCCGACCAACTCAGCTTTGCCGAGATCGAGAAGACCATCGCCAGCTTTGGCCAAAAGGCCAAGGACGGCAAGCTCAGCATCGAAGAGCTGTCGGGCGGCACCTTCTCCATCAGCAACGGCGGCACCTTCGGCTCCATGCTGTCGACGCCCATCATCAACCCGCCGCAGTCGGCCATCTTGGGCGTGCACGCCACCAAGGATCGCGCCGTGGTGGAAAACGGCCAGATCGTGATCCGACCGATCAACTACTTGGCGATGAGCTATGACCACCGCATCATCGACGGCCGCGAAGCCGTGCTGGGGCTGGTGACGATGAAGGAAGCGCTGGAAGACCCCGCGCGTCTGCTGTTCGACATCTGATCTAAGACCCATAGAGCGCCGGCACCCCCGCGAGGGCTGCCGGCGTTTGCACAAGGAAACCCCATGAGCACCAAGAACTTCGACGTCGTCGTCATCGGCGGCGGCCCCGGCGGCTACATCGCAGCCATCCGCGCAGCACAACTCGGCTTCAACGTCGCCTGTGTGGACGAGTGGAAGAACGACAAGGGCGGCCCGGCCCCGGGTGGCACCTGTACCAATGTCGGCTGCATTCCCTCCAAGGCCCTGCTGCAGAGCTCGGAGCACTACGAGCACCTGAACCACCACTTTGCCGACCATGGCATCACGGCCGACAACGTGAAGATCGATGTGGCCAAGATGGTGGCGCGCAAGAACACCGTCGTGAAGCAGAACAACGACGGCATCCTGTATCTGTTCAAGAAGAACAAGGTCACCTTCTTCCACGGCCGCGGCAGCTTCGTGGCGGCAAAGGACGGCGGCTACGAATTGAAGGCCGGCGACGAGACGGTATTTGCCAAGCAAGTGGTGCTGGCCACGGGCTCGAACGCCCGCCAACTGCCAGGCGCTGAGTTCGACGAAGACTTGATCCTCTCCAACGACGGCGCCTTGCGTATTGGTGAACAGTCGGGCGCCACGCCCAAGAAGCTGGGCGTCATCGGCTCGGGCGTCATCGGTCTGGAGATGGGCTCGGTCTGGCGCCGCCTGGGTGCCGAAGTGACCATCCTCGAAGCCATGCCCGCTTTCCTCGCCGCTGCAGACGAATCCGTGGCCAAGGAAGCTGCCAAGGTCTTCAAAAAGCAGGGCCTGGACATCCAGCTCGGCGTGAAGATCAGCAAAGTGACCAAGGCCAAGGACAGTGTCACCGTCGCTTACACCGACGCCAAGGGCGCTGAGCAAAGCCTCACGGTGGACAAGCTGATCGTCTCCATCGGCCGCGTGGCCAACACCATCGGTTTGAATGGCGAGGCGGTGGGCCTCGCGCTTGACGAGCGCGGCGCCATCGTGGTGGATGCCGAATGCAAGACCAACCTGCCCGGCGTCTGGGCGGTGGGCGATGTGGTGCGAGGCCCCATGCTCGCGCACAAGGCCGAAGAGGAAGGCGTAGCCGTGGCCGAGCGCATTGCCGGCCAGCACGGACACGTGGACTTCGACATCATCCCTTGGGTCATCTACACCAGCCCCGAAATCGCTTGGGTGGGCAAGACCGAGCAAGCCTTGAAGGCCGAGGGCCGTGCCTACCGCAGCGGCCAGTTTCCCTTCATGGCCAACGGCCGTGCGCGTGCGCTGGGTGACACCACCGGCTTCGTCAAGATGCTGGCCGACGCCAAGACCGACGAGATCCTGGGCGTGCACATCATTGGCCCCTATGCGTCGGAGCTGATCGCCGAGTGCGTGATGGCCATGGCGTTCAAGGCCAGCAGCGAAGACATCGCCCGCATTTGCCACGCCCACCCCTCCTTGAGCGAAAGCACCAAGGAAGCGGCGCTGGCGGTGGACAAGCGCACGCTGAACTTCTGAGCGCGACGGGGCACGGCGGATGAGCACCACCTCGGCCTACCAGGCCGAATTGGCCACGCGGGGTTTCACCGCCGACGCCGCCCAACTGCAGGGCCTTGCAGCCCTGCAGCGCTGCGAAGACGACTGGATCGCCTACAAGGCCCGCCGCAGCAATGCGGTGACCAAACTGCTGGTCAAGCCGCCGATTCCCCGCGGCGTGTACCTGTATGGCGGGGTGGGCCGCGGCAAGAGCTTCCTGATGGACAGCTTCTTCCACGCCGTGCCCCTGACCCGCAAAGTGCGCCTGCACTTTCACGAGTTCATGCGCGAAGTGCACCGAGAGCTGCACGAACTCAAGGGCATTGCCGACCCCATCGACGAACTCTGCCGTCGCATGGCCCGGCGCTACCGCCTGATCTGCTTCGACGAATTCCACGTCGCCGACGTCACCGACGCGATGATCCTGCTGCGCCTGCTCGAAGGCCTGCAAAAGCACCGCATCGGCATGGTAACGACCAGCAATTTCCATCCCGAGAGCCTTTACCCCAACGGGCTGCACCGGGACCGCATCCTGCCCGCCATCGCCCTGTTGAAATCAACGATGGAGATCGTGAATGTGGACGCCGGCATTGATTACCGTCGACGGACCCTGACGGATGCCAAGGTCTACCACTGCCCCCTGAACCCCCAGGCCGAGGTGGCCATGGGCCAGCTATTCGGCCAGTTGGCCGAGGCGCATGACGAGGACCCGCTGCTGCACATCGAGCACCGCGAGATCCGCGCGCGCCGCCGCGCTGGCGGGGTGGTGTGGTTCGACTTCGCCACGCTCTGCGGCGGGCCGCGTTCGCAGAACGACTATCTGGAGCTGGCGACGCAGTTCCACACGATCTTCTTGTCCGATGTGCCCGAGATGCCCATCCGCCTGGCCAGCGAAGCGCGTCGCTTCACCTGGTTGGTGGACGTGCTCTACGACCGCAAGGTCAAGCTGGTGATCAGCGCCGCCGTCGAACCGGAGCGGCTCTATACCGAAGGGCCGTTGGCGCATGAATTTCCGCGCACGGTCAGCCGACTGAGAGAAATGCAGTCGGCGGAATACCTCTCCGAAGCGCGGCGGGAAGTAGAGACCGGGCTGACTTAAGTCACCGATCCGCGCCCCGCGCAATTCGCCCCCCGATTTCTGCAATTCGTCTCGATCGACTGGCGGGATCCAAAGGTTTTAGAAACACTGCGAAAATCCGTTGGGTAACCCGTTGGTAACCGATCATGTCTCTGCCGCGTCTCTTGTCCTTGATCGCCGCTGCTTCGCTCTTGTGGACCACCGCCCCTGCGGCGCAGGCCAGTGAACTGGTGAAACTGGCTCGTTTGATCGTGACCGGCAAACGCAGCCCCACCGTGGCGCCCATCGACACCAAGGGTCCAGCAACCCCTGCGGCGGCGGTCAAAACAGACACCCCAGCAAGCCCAGAGCAACGCGCCACGCCCACGCCAGCCGCCAGCGACGAGTCGTCTGAGCCCAGCCTGGAATCGACGCCTGCGCGCTCAGAACCCCCGCGAACCGACCGTGTGGGCCACGCCCCACAGCGCGCCTCCTTGGGCTAAGCCCAGTCTCCTGTGGTTTTCTAACCCGTCCCAGGGGCAAACGGCACGGAACCCAGCCAAAGGTCGGCGACAATGCGGACCTCGGGTTCTCCCCAGCCTGACTGAAGCGCAGGCTTGCGCCCAGAATCCTCTTCAATTGACGAAACGGCGCCCCGCGCAATCGGGAGCGCCGTTTCGTTACTCGACCTCTCCACTTTCAGGATCTGATCATGTTGTTCGGAAAGCTGCTGCCCCGTGACGGCAATTTCTTCGAGTTGTTCAACCAACACGCCGCCTACACCGTCGAGGCGGCCAAGGCGTTTTCGCAGTTGGTTGCCAACTACAGCAACTTGGAATTGCGTGCCAAGTACAACGAAATGGTCGACAAGGCAGAACATGACGCCGATCGCATCACCCACGAGGTGAACCGGGCGATTCACGTCACCTTCATCACGCCGATTGATCGTGACCAGATCCACGCGCTCATCAACACCATGGACGATGTCGCCGACTTGATTCAAGACTCGGCCGAAACCATGGCGTTGTATGACGTCAAGCACATCACCGAAGAAATCACCCGGTTGGCCGAATTGGGCCAAAAGTGCTGTGAGCGGGTGCAGCACGCAGTCAGCCTCCTGCCCAAAATTGCCGAGCCGGCCACCACCGAAGCCGCCCTGAAGACTTGCGAAGAGATTGACCAACTGGAGGGCGACGCGGATCGGGTGATGCGCATGGCCATGAGCAAGTTGTTCCGCAACGACTCGATCGACGCCAAGGAGCTCATCAAACTCAAGGCGATCTACGAACTGCTCGAGATCATCACGGACCGCTGCGAAGACGTTGCCAACGTCATCGAGGGCATCATTCTCGAAAACAGCTGATCGCGGACCGAGGTTTCTGAGATGGAAACAACGCAAACCGCGCTGTATGTGGTGATCCTGTTGGTCACCCTGGCCCTGCTGTTCGACTTCATGAACGGCTTCCATGACGCCGCGAACTCCATTGCCACGGTCGTCTCCACCGGCGTTCTCAAGCCAGGGCAAGCCGTCGTCTTCGCTGCCTTCTTCAACTTCATCGCCATCGCCGTGGTGCCCATGGCAGTGGCTGCAACGGTGGGAAAAAACACGCTGCTGCCCGGTTTCGCCGACACCCATGTGGTGTTTGGCGCCTTGGTCGGCGCCATCACCTGGAACGTCATCACCTGGTATTACGGCATTCCCAGCAGCTCTTCTCACGCCTTGATTGGCGGTTTGGTGGGAGCGGCGATGGCGAAGTCCGGAACGGCCGCACTGAACTCGGCGGGTTTGCTCAAGACTTTCGCCTTCATTTTTGTGTCGCCAACGCTGGGCTTTGTGCTGGGCTCGCTGCTGATGGTGGCGGTGGCCTGGATCTTTAGGCGCACCCGTCCGACCAAGGTCGACAAGTGGTTCCGGCGCTTGCAGTTGGTGTCGGCCGGTGCGTACAGCCTCGGACACGGCGGCAATGATGCCCAGAAAACCATGGGCATCATTTGGATGCTCCTGATTGCCACGGGACACCTGTCCGGGGCGGAAAAGATGCCCCCCCTGTGGGTGATCGTGTCCTGCTACGTAGCCATTGCCTTGGGGACGATGTTTGGCGGGTGGCGCATCGTAAAGACCATGGGGCAACGCATCACCAAACTCAAGCCCGTGGGCGGGTTCTGTGCTGAAACGGGCGGGGCGATGACACTGGGCATTGCTTCGGTGTTTGGCATTCCCGTGTCCACGACCCACACCATCACCGGCGCCATCGTGGGTGTGGGCTCCACGCGTCGCGCCAGCTCCGTGCGCTGGGGGGTGGCGGGCAGCATCGTCTGGGCCTGGATCTTCACCATCCCCGCGTCCGCCTTTGTGGCAGCCATTTCGTACTGGGTCAGCTTCAAGCTGTTCTGAACTTAACCCCATCGGCTAGGCGCCCAAGCCACCTCGGCCTGGACGCCTTTCTTTTAAGGCAGGTTCAATTCATCGCGTTCCTGGAATTGAATCTCCTGGGTGCGCCCGTCTCGCTCGTACCGAACCCACAGGGTCTTGCGAACACCTGGGGCTGGGTCGCCGCCCAACCAGCTGTTGTGGATCTCCGGCCTTCCCCCGCGATTGAGCATGTGCTGCACCTCTCGGGTCACATCGGACCAGCGCTGATCGGCCCCATAACGCGCCTCCAAGACACGAACTCGGGCGTACCCGCCGCCGCGAGGGGCATCCCCATCACGCTCCCACGGCCTACCGGGGCGCCCTCCTCGTCCCCAGTTACCGGTCGACCATCCCAGGAAGAGGGCGCCTTCGACGTAGCTCCCTTCTGGGTAGTCCATCGTCTGCTCCCGCCCCTGCCCATCCCGGGCATAAATGCGCAACTGCTTTCGCGTCCCGTGGTCGGGATCGTGACCGAAGAGTTCGTTACTCACGCGAAACCGGCGATCGGAGCGTGCCAACTCGCGCAGACGATCGGTTACATCCATATTCGCTCGAGTTGAGCCATAGCGGGCACCCAGAATTTCGTACTGTCCGGCGTCGTCGCGCGGGCGGTCGAATTGATCCCAACCCCGTCCGTCGCGGTTCCAGTCGCGATCCCAGTGGCGATCCCGGTCGCGCCCCCAGTCCTGTCCGGTTCTCCAGCCCGTGAACTGGTGTCCATCCAGCGCATCACGCTCCAAAAACTCAAAGGTCCGCCGATCGCCCCCCCGCCCGACGGCAAAAATTCGCAAAACCTTGCGTTGCCCCGGCACAGGATCAACGCCAAACGCGTCATTCCCCACCACAAAGGTTCGATCCCGCCTGGCCAGTTCTTTGAGGCGCTCGGTCACGTCAACGTTGCGCTCTCGGGTTCCGTACCGTGCCGACAGGATTTGATAGTCCCCATCATCTCCACGATCCGCCCAAGTCGCCCCAGCACCCAGCAATCCACCGATCAAAACCCAGCGACGATTTGTGGCCATAAGCCCTCCAGTTTCGGTGGCACCCTAACGCAAACGGCCACCGTTACGTTGTCAAACGAAGTCACGCCCCCATCAGCCCACCGCCACAGAGTGCCCAACCGGGCACCCGTCCGTAGAATCCCCGATTCCCTTGGCTGGACCCCTATCTACCCGCCCATCATGCCGCGCCGCCAACTCTTCGTCACGACCGCCCTGCCCTACGCCAACGCAAACTTCCACATCGGGCACATCATGGAGTACACCCAGGCCGACATCTGGGTGCGCTTCCAGCGCCTGCAGGGCCATGAGGTGCACTTTGTCTGTGCGGACGATGCCCACGGTGCGCCCATCATGATTGCGGCCGAAAAAGCGGGGCTGACCCCCCAGGCCTTCGTCGCCAACATCGCCGCCGGCCGCAAGCCCTATCTCGATGGTTTCCACATCGGCTTCGACCACTGGCACAGCACCGATGCGCCCGAGAACCACACGCTGAGCCAGGACGTCTACCGCAAGCTGCGGGACGCGGGCCTGATCGAAATCCGCTCCATTGAGCAGTTTTTCGACCCGGCCAAGGGCATGTTCCTGCCTGACCGCTTCATCAAGGGCGAATGCCCCAAGTGCGGCGCCAAGGACCAGTACGGCGACAGCTGCGAGGTGTGTGGCGCGGTGTACGCGCCCACCGAAGTGAAGAACCCCTACAGCGTCCTGAGCGGTGCCACACCGGTGCTGAAGACGTCGGATCACCACTTCTTCAAACTCAGCGATCCGCGCTGCAAGCAATTCCTGGAGCAGTGGACGCACGAGGCCGGGCGCCTGCAGCCCGAGGTGCTGAACAAGATCAAGGAGTGGTTCACCGTTGATGAGGAAGGCAAAGGCGGCCTGGGCGACTGGGACATCAGCCGTGACGCGCCCTACTTCGGCATCGAGATCCCCGACGCGCCGGGCAAGTACTTCTACGTCTGGCTGGACGCGCCCATCGGCTACCTGGCCTCGCTGACGGGCCACTTCGCCAAGCTGGGCCAGGACGTCGACGCCTTCCTGGCCGACCCGGCCACCGAGCAGGTGCACTTCATCGGCAAGGACATCACCTACTTCCACACCTTGTTCTGGCCCGCCATGCTGCACTTCAGCGGCCGCAAGACGCCCGACCGCGTGTACGTGCACGGCTTCCTGACCGTCAACGCGGAGAAGATGAGCAAGAGCCGCGGTACCGGTATCGACCCCCTGCGCTACTTGGAGCTGGGCCTGGACGCCGAATGGCTGCGCTACTACCTGGCCGCCAAGCTCAACGACCGCGTGGAAGACCTGGACTTCAACCCCGAGGACTTCATTGCCCGTGTGAACAGCGACTTGGTGGGCAAGTACATCAACATCGCCAGCCGGGCCGCCGGCTTCTTGGCCAAACGCTTCGAGGGCCGTTTGTCGGCCACCTTGGGCACCGACGGTGATGCCGTCATTACCAAGCTGCAAGCCGCCGCCCCGGGCCTGGCCGCGCTGTACGACGGCCGCGAGTTCGGCAAAGCGCTGCGCGAAATCATGGGCCTGGCCGACGCCGTCAACGAGTACGTAGACGCCCACAAGCCCTGGGAGCTGGCCAAGAAACCCGAGGCCGCCGCCGAGTTGCACGAGGCCTGCAGCACGTGCATCGAGGCCTTCCGCCTGCTGACGCTCTACCTGAAGCCGGTGCTGCCCGCCCTGAGCACGAAGGTGGAGGCCTTTTTGCAGGTGGCGCCATTGACCTGGGCCGATGCTGAAACCCGTCTGGGCGCGCACGCCATCGGCGCCTTCCAGCACCTGATGCAGCGCGTCACCACGGAGCAGGTCGAAGCCCTATTCACCAAGCCCGAGCCGCCCGCCCCCGTGCCCGGTGGTGAACCGATCGCAGCGGAAATCACCATCGACGACTTCGTCAAGCCCGACCTGCGCATCGCCAAGATCGTCAAGGCCGAGCGCGTGGAGGGCTCGACCAAACTGCTGCGCCTGACGCTGGACGCGGGCGAAGGCCGCACGCGCAATGTGTTCTCGGGCATCGCGGGCGCCTACAAGCCGGAAGATTTAGAAGGCAAGCTCACCGTGCTGGTGGCCAACCTGGCCCCGCGCAAGATGAAGTTCGGCGTCAGCGAGGGCATGGTGCTGGCCGCCAGCCACGCCGACGAAAAGGCTGAGCCCGGTGTGTTCGTGCTGGAGCCCCACACCGGCGCCCAGCCGGGCATGCGGGTGCGCTAAGCCGCCCGGCGTCAGCTCCGCGAAGGGCCCCCGCGACACAATGGCCCGATGACCCCACTGCGCTTTCACCCCCGGTTGCTGGACTGCTGGCGTCAAGCCAGTTGGCGCGATGTCGGGGCGGGCCTCACGGTGGGGATCATCGCCCTGCCATTGGCCATGGCGTTTGCGATCGCCAGCGGGCTCAAACCGGAGGCGGGCTTGACCACGGCCATCATTGCCGGGTTCTTGATCTCGCTGCTGGGGGGCTCCAACGTCCAGATCGGCGGTCCCGCCGGCGCATTCATTGTGGTGGTGTACGGCATCGTGGAGCGCCACGGGCTCGGGGGCTTGGCCTTGGCCACTTTTATGGCTGGCCTGTTGTTGGTGGCCATGGGGCTGCTCCGCCTGGGGGCCCTGGTGCGCCAAATACCGATCAGCATCGTCATCGGGTTTACCAATGGCATCGCGGTCCTCATCGCCCTGTCGCAGTTGCGGGATCTGTTGGGGCTGCACCTGACTGAGAAGTTGCCCGCCGATTTCTTCGCGCAAATTCAGGTCTTGGTTCGCCACGCCGGGAGCTGGACCCCAGAAGCCTTGGCGCTGGGTCTGCTGTGTGTGGCCATCTTGGCCCTTTGGCCCCGCCTCACCCGGCTGGCCCCGACAAGAGTCGATGAGCCCCTGCGCACCCGTGCCCTGCAATCGGTCTCGCGGCTGCCGGGCCCCATCGTGGCCTTGGTGGCGCTCAGTAGCCTGGCTTCGTGGCTGCACTGGCCGGTGGAAACCATCGGTTCTCGGTTCGGGCACATTCCCCAAGGCTTCCCCCCGCTGCAGTGGCCCGACCTGAGTTGGGGACAAGCCAAACTGTTGGTCACCCCCACCCTGACGCTGGCCTTCTTGGGAGCCATCGAGTCGCTGCTGTGCGCCCGGGTGGCAGATAAGGCAGCCCCGGACCTGCCACCACACGATCCGAATCAAGAGCTGCTGGCGCAAGGCGTGGCCAACTTGGCCAGTCCGCTGCTGGGTGGCATGCCAGCGACGGGCACCATTGCCCGCACCGTCACCAACATTCGGGCCGGCGCCCGGACGCCCATCGCAGGGCTGGTTCATGCAATCACCGTGGCGGCCATCATGGCGCTTGCGGCCCCCTTGGCGCTTCAAGTGCCGCTGTCCGTCCTGGCGGGCATCTTGCTTTTTATGGCCTGGAACATGGGGGAGTGGCACGAGTTCGCTCGCCTGCGGAACTTTTCCGTTCCCTATCGAACGGTTTTGGTGGGCACCTTCGTACTGACCGTGGTATTTGATCTCACGGTTGCCGTTGAAATTGGGCTCTTGCTGGCATGCGCATTTTTTATCTACCGAATGGGCACCCTGTTTCGGATCGTGCCCATCCAGGACCGGGCCCTGCCACCGGGCGTCCAAGGGTTTGAGCTGTACGGCTCCTTGTTCTTTGGTGCAGCCGGCAAACTCGAAGCCTTGCCGGCGATGGTGAACCCTTCATCCCGACGCGTGGTCTTGGATTTGCATCGCTTGGTGCAGCTGGACACTTCGGGGCTGGACGCTTTGCAGCAGTTGTGGCGCACGCTGGAGCGGCGAGGCGTTGGACTCATCCTGGCCGATGTGAATGAACAGCCGCTTTCTTTGATCCGTCGCAGCGGCTTTGAGTCCGATTTGGGGGCTGAGTCCATCCTGCCCAACCTAGCCGATCCTAAAATCGGCGGTTTTCCCGATCGCTGAGCCCACGCCATGCATTGCTTCTGGAAGCCTTACACGTCCGACACCACGCAACTGATCCAAAGTTTGCGGGCACAGAACCCGAATTTGGAAGCGGAGCAGCGCGCCGGCCGGAATTTGCTGTGGGACCGCAGCCTGGACTTAAAACAGCAGGCAGATTTCAAGACCGCTCGGGTCGCCCAGCAGCCGTACGTGTACCAGTCGCACGGTGAGTGAGGCCGCAGACAAGCTGGTTCTGCCATCCACCGATTCGCTGGCTGTCGCCCCGCCGTTACAGCCCGATGCCGTTGATCAAGTGGCTTTGGCCACCTTGTACGGCGAACCTCTGTTCCAGCTGCCCCAAGACCTGTACATCCCACCGGATGCACTGGAAGTTTTTCTGGAGGCCTTTCAGGGGCCGCTGGACCTGTTGCTGTACCTGATTCGCAAGCAAAACTTCAATATTTTTGAAATTCCGCTGGCGGAGGTCACGACCCAGTACCTTCAGTACGTCGAACAGATTCGCAGCCACAACTTGGAGCTGGCCGCTGAGTATTTGCTCATGGCGGCCATGCTCATTGAGATCAAGTCGCGGCTGCTCCTGCCTGTGCACCGAGCCGACGATGGGCACGAACCTGAAGACCCGCGAGCGGAGTTGGTGCGGCGCCTTCTCGAATACGAGCGGATCAAGCTGGGCGCGGTCAAACTGGACCAATTGCCGCTCTTGGGGCGGGATTTTTGGCGCCCCCAAGTGCGCGCCGACTTCAGTCACGAGCCGCGGTACGAAACCGTGTCACCCGACGATTTGGCCCAGGCCTGGAGAGACCTTCTGGCCCGCGCCAAGCTCCACCAACATCACACCATTACGCGCGAACACCTCAGCGTCCGCGAGTACATGGGCGTGGTGTTGCGTCGCCTGCAAGGCCATCGCTATCTGGGGTTTGAGCAGCTCTTTGATGTCATGCGCGGCCCCCAAGTGCTGGTGGTGACGTTTATCGCCACCCTGGAACTGGCACGTGAGGGCCTGATCGAGCTGACCCAGGCCGAGGCCTTTGCACCGATCTACGTGCGCAGCGCTCAACGTTCGGCCAACTGACTCACCGCCAACACGGCCTGCGTGCGCGTTCGCACGCCCAGTGCGCGGAAGATGGCCTGGACATGGTCTTTCACCGTGTCCGCGGAAATCTTGAGCTCAGACGCAATCAGTTTGTTCGGCTTGCCCATCAGCAAACCCTTGAGCACTTCGTGCTGCCGCGGTGTGATTGGCAGGCTCGTCAAGGCGGGCGCTGAAGGGCGAACGGCACCCACGGGCAAGGCGGGGGGCGGAGGCGGGTCCGGCGGCACCCATTTTTCGCCTGGCTGCGGTGGCGGCACCCCGGTCATGCGCATCGGCGGGACATAGATGCCCCCGCTGACCACGAGTTCCAGGGCCTCTTTCATCAACTCCGGGTGGCTGGTTTTGGGCAAATAGGCCATCGCGCCCTGATCGATGGCCCGTATGACGTCGGCCATGGAGTCCGAGCCCGACATCACCGCAATGGGCACGGCCGGATGGGCTTCGCGCCATTCGTCAAGCAGCGAAAAGCCATCCTCCCCCGGAAGTTGCAAATTCAACAACAGCAACTCCACCGGCGGCGACCCCGCCAAGATCTCACGGGCCGCCGCGGCGGTACCGGCGGCCACCACATCCACCGCCGGCTTGAAGTCCGCCAGCAGGGTTCGAACCGCCAACAAGATCAGCGGATGGTCGTCTACCAAGAGCAGTCGCATGGGCGATTACACCCCCAACCACTGCAGCAGTGGTTGCCACTGCTCCAGATCACGCTCGACCCGGCTCGGCCCCACATCCCACAGGGTCAGGCCACGGGCCGCCAACTGCACATAGTTCTGGGTATCACGAATCGCCGCAATCGGCTCCAGCCCCGCTCCCGCGAGGAACTGCTGCAACTGAAGACTGGACTGTGTCCCTTCCTTTTGACGCACGGACACCAAGCCAATGGCCGGCGGCACCTTGCGCTTGCCCGCCAGTTTCTGCACGGTTCGAACAAACGGCAATGTGGCCTGCGCATCAAACAAACTGGGCTGCAAGGGCACCACAACATGCTGAGCTAAACCCACGGCTTGCTCCAGCAGGCGGCCTTGAAAACCGGCCGGCGTATCTAGCACCACCCACTGGACCCCACTGGGCGGGCGTAGGCGATCTCCTTCGACCGCCCAGCTTTCAATGGTGGGCAAGCCCTCGGGCCGCAACTGCAACCAATGCCGAGCGGACTGCTGCGCGTCGACATCCCCCAACATCACCCGGTGGCCCTGTCGGGCCAAGTAGCCCGCCACATTGCTGGCCACCGTGCTCTTGCCAACACCCCCCTTGGCGTTGGCCACCACGATCACGCCCATAGCGCCCCTCCTGCGTAGCCTTGGATCCTAGGCCCTTTGGTGTGCCCCGGGACCCAGGGACAATGCCGGCATGTACACGCCTTCCCAACTGGACGTCCGCCGTTTCTTTTGCACCACGTATCGCCAGTGGCGGCAGGGGCTCCCGCTCGACCCCATGCAGAAAGTGGCCCAGCCCTGGGTGGCCGCCCATCCCGAGTACTTCCCAGAGCTCGAAGACGAGGCGACGGCGCTCGCCTTGAACTACCGCGTCGAAGACGGGAAGACCAACCCCTTCTTGCACCTGGCCATGCACCTGACGCTGGCGGAGCAACTGTCCATTGATCAGCCTGCGGGGATTCGGCAGGCGGTGGAACTGCTCGCGGCGCGCCTGGGTAGCCTGCATGAAGCCCATCATGTGGCGATGGACGCCTTGGGCGAAATGATTTGGGAAAGCCAGCGCAGCGGCCTGCCCCCCGACGGCCACGCGTACTTGGACCGGGTGCGGCAGCGGGCCACGCGCGACACTGGCGCGTAAATGGGCAGGCGTCAGGCGCTGACGCTGTCCCCGCTGGATCGACGCTTGAGCTCGCGGCCGCTTTCACCGTACAGCCCCAGCGGTTCGCGGGGCATCAGCGTGTCCAGGGCCCGATCCAGGGCGGCCGTCGCGCGCGACAAACTAACCCGCTGCGCCGCCATCTGCGCCCCGGCCCGAGCGAGCCGCTGGCGCTCCTGGGTCGACCACGCTTGCTGCCGGGCACCCGCCAGCGCATGGGCCATCAGGCGCTGCACCGACACACTGTGGCGCTCCAAGGCGTCGGCGTCTCGTTGCACCAGGGCTTCATGAACCCCAGCCAGCGCAGATTCCAAATCAGAAAGCAGCCCCTCGATAGAGCGAGGCGCTGCGCTGTGCGAAGAAGTAAGTGAACGATTCATGGCGATAGCAGCTGGTTAAGGCCCGCACCGCCACCCGAAACGGACGGATGCGCGAACCTTCAGGTCTGGTTCGGACGGCGATTCAACAACTCCTGAGCCGATGCCAGCAGGCCATCGGCCACTCGCTCGGCATTGACTTCGTAACGGCCCTCCTCGATTTCGCGCGACAGGCGCTCCACCTTGGCGGTGTCAAAACTTTCCTGTTCGTCCCCACCGGACAGCAACTGGACGGCGCTGTGCGACAACGCCACCTGAGCGCTGGCTGGGGGATTGGATTGAATCGGCTCGGGGCGCGCACCGGTTTGGTTGGGCTGCACCGTCTGGGCCGCTGCCCGGCCCGCCTGAGGCGACAGCTCGGGCCGTGACGCTCGATCTTGGGCCGGCGTGGGGACCGGACGGTTGGGGGTGTTGCCGACTTCCATTTGAAAGCTCCTTCGCTCAAGACCCCAGCCCGCATGCCAGGGTCTTGGGGGCTACTTCGGCCCCGGAAGACGCAACTTTAGGGGTATTTGCCCCGCTCACCATGGAAGTTCCACCTCATGGGGCCCAACAGCCTGCCCCAAAACGGTGCGGCCACTTTCCAGTTTCACCCGGACGGTCTGCCCTTCCCACCCCGGTGTCAGGGCTTGTCCTTCGGTGCGGATCGAGAACCCGGCACCCGCCAAGCGCAGCTGAACCGGCGCGCCGGCCGCAAACCACTGGCGTTGGCGCAGGTGATGCTGCCGCACCGCATCTCCCGCTTCGATCGGGCGAGCCAACACGCGTCCCACAGGAGGCTCCGCCTGGGCGAGCGCGGGGGACACTTCGGCCGTCAACTCCACCCGCCGCCGAACCACATGCTCCAAGCCCAGCGTGGCACCGGCCGGCAAGGGCTGCGTGGCTGCCCAAGCCTCCGCCAGGACCCGCACGTGAACGGGGACCGTAATCGACCAACGGACCGCGCCCTGTAGACAGCGCAAACCCACCCGGCTGCGACCCCACAGACTTTGCCCCGGGGGCACAAAGGCTTGAACCTGCGCACACGGAGCCAGCCGCAACCGACTGTCAGGCTCCCCGACCTCCACACTGGATTGAGCGGGCGCGGGCACGGCGGCGCGAACCGCGTCCTCCGTCAGCCGCTGGAGATCGGCCCGCCACTGGGGCAACAGGCTGGCCTGGGCGTGTGACCCGACTACCCAGCCCATGGCGAGGACGACAACGGCTTTCATGCGCCGCACTCTAGGGAGAGAGACCCCGAACGAGGTCACGAAATGCACCCCAAAAGCCCTCTTTATCCGGCTCAAGATTTCAGCGCCCCTCACCAGAATCGACGCCATCGCCCCTCTGAGGGTCTACCCCGCCCCCGGGAAACGCCATGTTGGATCGGCTCACCACCGGACTCGAGTTTCAAACCCAGGCCCTGCTGCTGCGGGCCGAGCGTCAGCGCATGCTCGCCGGGAACATTGCCAACGCCGACACGCCGGGGTACCAAGCTCAAGAGTTCAATTTCTCCAAGGCGCTGCAAATGGCCACCGACGCCGCGGGCGCCAGCGCGCCCAATGCGGCCACCGCCGAAGGTCGGCGCGGCCTGGTGCAAAGCACGCGGGAGTTTGCCCTTCAAGCGCAAACCAATTTGGACGGCAACGGCGTGGACATGGACCGGGAGCGGGCTTCGTTCGCGGACAACAGCCTGCGATACGAGGCCACGTTGCGCTTTATCAACGGCTCGTTGCGCACCATGCTCGACTCCATGAAGTCCCACAACTCGCCGGGCTGAGCGTAGGAGCTGAACCATGTCGATGTTTCAAATCTTCAATATCAGCGGCAGTGCGGTGTCGGCGAACAGCCAGCGCCTCAATGTCGTGGCCAGCAACCTCGCCAACGTCGACACCGTCGCGGGGCCCGATGGCCAAGCCTACAAAGCGCGCCAGGTGGTGTTTCAAACGCATCTCATGGGCGCCCGTGATGGCAGCTCGGTCGACCCCGGTGCGGCGGGCGTCAAGGTGACCGACATCCGCGAGGACGAAGCGCCAGGGCGGCGAATCTTTGATCCCAAGCACCCCAAAGCCGACGGTCAGGGTTACGTGACCTACTCCAACGTCAACAGCGTGGAGGAAATGGTGAACATGATCGCGGCGTCACGGGCCTATCAAAACAACGTTGAGGTCATGAACACCGCCAAAGTGTTGTTGCAAAAGACCTTACAGCTTGGACAGTGATCATGGCGCTGGATCTGAACACCATCAACGCCCCGACGACCAACACCGCCGCCAAGTCCGGTCGTGATGCGATTGCCAAGGCCCAGGAGAACCAGGACCGGTTCCTGACCCTGCTGGTTGCACAAATGCGCAATCAAGACCCCATGAACCCCATGGAGAACGCGCAGCTCACCACCCAGATTGCGCAAATCCAAACCGTGACCGGAATCGAAAACCTGCGCACCAGCTTGGATCAGATGGCGGCGCAAGCCACTCAGGCCCAGACGCTGCAAGGCGTGGCCATGATTGGTCGCAACATCACCACGGAGGGCAGCCGCCTTCAAGTGCTGGAGGACGGCGCGGTGGGGAGTTTTGAACTCGACACCGCAGCCGATCAGGTGTCGGTAGACATCACGACCGCTGCAGGGACCGTCGTCCAAACCTTGAATCTGGGCACGCTAGGAGCGGGTCGACACGATTTCGTCTGGGATCGACAAGGCCTGGACCCCGCCGTCGAACTCAATTTCAAACTCAAGGCCACGCGCGGTACGACCCCAGTGAAGGGCACAACGTTCTCGCGCGATGCCGTCATGGCGCTCAACAACGAGGGGGGCGCCCTCAATTTCATCCTTGCCTCGGGCCGCACCATCGGTCTGGACAAGATTCTTTCTGTGGACTAACGAGGAACAGCCATGGGTTTCCAACAAGGTCTCTCCGGCCTGAATGTGGCCGCCAAAAGCCTGGACGTCATCGGCAACAACGTCGCCAACGCGAGCACCGTGGGCTACAAAGCCTCGCGCGCCGAGTTCAGCAACATCTACGCCGCAACGCTCAGTGGTGCCGGCACCTCCAACACCGGCATCGGGGTGGTGCTCTCCTCGGTGGCCCAGCAGTTCACGCAGGGCAACATCAGCACCACCGAGAACCCCATGGATTTGGCCATCAATGGCCAGGGGTTCTTTCAGGTGACGGACGGATTGAACCCCCGCCTGTACACCCGCAACGGGCAATTCAAGCTGGACCGCGCCGGCAACATCGTCAACAACGATGGTTTGAAATTGATGGGTTACCCGGCCGACGGCACCGGGGTGATCCAGCCCGGGATTGCCCAGCCCCTGCAGTTGCCCACAGGCGGCATTGACCCAGCGGTCACTTCCAGCATCAAGCTGCAGTTCAACCTGGACTCGCGTCTGGCACAAACCGGGGCAGGCACCGGCATGATCTTGAACGACCCGACGACTTACAACAACGCCACTTCGCTGTCCGTGTACGACGCCAAGGGTCAGGAAATTGCCTTGACGCTGTACTTCCAAAAGGGTGCCACGGCGGCAACTGGAGAGACCGAATGGCACGTCTACGCCACGGCCAACGGCACCTCGCTGCTTGCAGCGTCTGACGCCTCGGCCATCACGCCCGACGCGGACGGCAACCCGGACAAGCCCTGGACGACCCTCATCTTCCCGAAGACGGGCGGCCTGCCCATCACGCCCGACCCCACCGCGGATCCCGCCGCCCTGCTGAACATGGACATTCCGCCGAGCACCAACTCGGTGGGTGCCGCAGCGCTGGACATCGCCGGCATCTCGGTCAACCTCTTGAGCATCACCGAAAACGGTTCGGCCTTTTCGGTGAGCGAAGTGCTGCAGGACGGCTACGCGCCTGGCCAGCTCAGTGGCATCCTGATCGAAAACAACGGCATCGTCACCGCGCGCTACAGCAACGGCCAAACCAAACCGGCGGGGCAAATTGAACTGGCCAACTTCCGCAATGTTCAGGGCCTGCAGCCTCTGGGCGGCAACGTGTGGGCCTCCACTTTCGCGTCCGGTGATCCCGTGCTGGGCGTCCCCAGCGTCGGCAACTTCGGCGGGCTGCAAGCCGGCGCCTTGGAAGACAGCAACACCGATCTGACCGTGGAACTGGTCAACATGATCACCGCGCAGCGGGTCTACCAGGCCAATGCCCAGACCATCCGCACGCAGGATCAAGTGCTGCAGACCATCACGAATCTGCGCTGATCGAGGCTGAACCATGGACCGGATGATCTACAACTCGATGGCGGGAGCCAAGGCGGCGATGCAGCGTCAGGAGGTGCTCGCGCACAACCTGGCCAACGTCAGCACCACCGGCTTTCGCGCCGAGTTGCAGGCCTTTCGGGCCGTGCCCGTGCAGGGCGATGGCGCCAGCACCCGCGTCTTCACGCTGGAAACCACGATCGGGTACGACGAAAAATCCGGACCCCTGCAAACCACGGCCCGCAGTCTCGACGTGGCCGTTCGAGGACGCAGTTGGTTATCCGTCCAGGGTCTGGATGGAACCGAGGGCTACACCCGGGCCGGTGCCCTGGATATCAACGCCGAAGGTTTGTTGGTCACTCGGGGCGGTCTGCCTGTCTTGGGGGATGGCGGACCCATCACTATTCCGCCCAATACCGAAGTGCAAATCGGAGAGGACGGCACGGTGACCGCCAAAGGGGCGACAGGCCGACCGAACAATGTGGGGCGACTCAAACTCGTTACCCCCGAAGGGCAACTGCAGCGTGGCGAGGACGGTTTGTTTCGCGCGGCGGACCCCCTGCCGGCCGATCCCACCGCCCGTCTTGAAACGGGCGTGCTGGAAGGCTCCAACGTCAACGCCGTGGAAACCATGGTCGCCATGATTTCCGCCGCCCGTCAGTTTGAACACCAAATGAAGCTGCTGAGCCTGGCCCAGACCCAGGGTCAAGTCTCGGCCAAGCTGCTGTCGCCCACCTGATCAAGGCAAAAGGATCTCATCATGATGCGCAGCCTTTGGATTGCCAAGACCGGCATGGAGGCCCAGCAGACCCAGCTGGATCACATTTCCAACAACCTGGCGAATGTCTCGACCAATGGCTACAAGCGCTCACAGGCCTTGTTCGAGGACTTGATGTACCAGAACCTGCGCCAAAGCGGCGCGGCCGAGACCGAACAAACCCAATTACCTACCGGCTTGCAAGTCGGGTTGGGGGTGCGCACCGCCGCCACCGGGCGCGTGTTCACCCAGGGCAACCTGGCGCAATCCGGCAACGCCCTGGACATGGCCATCACCGGCAAGGGTTTCTTCCAAATTCAGCGCCCCGATGGCACCACGGCCTACACGCGGGATGGCACGTTCAAAGTCGACGCCAACGGCATCATCGTCACCAACAACGGCGAGACGCTGATGCCGGGCATCACCGTTCCCCCGACGGCACTCTCGGTCACCGTGGGCTCGGACGGCACCGTCAATGTCGTGCTGCCGGGCAACCCCACGCCGCAGGGCATTGGCCAAGTTCAACTGGCCAACTTCATCAACCCCAATGGCCTGGACCCGCTGGGCGGCAACCTGTTTGCAGAAACCGCCTCCAGCGGCGCCCCGCAGGTGGGTGCCGCCGGCAGCAACAGCCTGGGCACGATCAAACAGGGCTTCGTGGAAAGTTCGAACGTCAACGTCGTGGAAGAGCTGGTGCAAATGATCCAGACCCAACGCGCGTACGAACTGAACTCCAAGGCCGTGCAGACCTCCGATCAGATGCTGCAGCGCCTGTCGCAGATTTGAGGTAAGACCATGAAAACCCTGCTCTGGCTCTGCCTTCCGGTCGCTTTGACGGGCTGCGCCGCCTTGAGTGATGCCCGGGTCGAAATGGACCCGCCGCCGGTGGTTCAGCTACCCGATCTGCCGCAAGCCCAACCGCGCAACGGCGCCATCTTCAACGCCAACACCTATCGCCCCCTGTTCGAACAACACCGGGCACGGCTGGTTGGCGACACGCTGATGATTTCCATCGTGGAAAAAATCAGCGCATCGCAGAGCTCCACCTCGGAAGCCGACCGCAGCGGGTCGCTGTCGGGCGAAATCAGCGGGCTGCCCGGCCTGGATGCGGCCAAGGTTCTGGGCCGCGCCAGTGTGGGCGCCAAGAGCGGCAACAAGACCACGGGCAAGGGGTCCAACCAGAACAGCAACGAGTTCACCGGCACGGTCACCGCCATCGTTCAGGCCGTGCTGCCCAATGGCCACCTGCTGATCACCGCGGAGAAGCAAATCGGCGTCAACAACAACGTGGATGTGCTGCGCTTCTCCGGTCAGGTCGATCCCCGTGCCATCGGCGCCGGCAACGTGGTGGACTCCACTTCGGTCGCCAACGTTCGGATTGAACAGCGTGGACGGGGGCCGGCCGAGGGCTTGCATGGAATCGGCTGGCTTTCCCGGTTCTTCTTAAGCCTTTCGCCGACCTAAAGAAGACCAAGATTCGGTCGAGCCCATCCTCAACTGCTCGACCATGAAAACGCTGCTGATCACCCTGCTGATGGCGCTGGCCTTGCCGGCGCAGGCCACCCGCGTCAAAGAGGTCGCGTCGGTGGCCGGCGTGCGGTCCAACCCGCTGACCGGATACGGGTTGGTGGTGGGCTTGGACGGCACCGGGGACCAAACCACGCAGTCACCCTTCACCGGGCAAAGCCTGACGGCCATGCTGCAGCAGTTCGGCATCACCCTGCCCCCCGGCGTCACCGCCAGCCCCCGCAACATCGCCGCCGTCATGGTGACCGCCCAGTTGCCCCCCTTCGCGCAGCCCGGCCAGCAACTCGACGTCACGGTGGCCTCGATTGGCAATGCCAAATCCTTGCGGGGTGGCACGCTGATCACCACCCCGCTCAAGGGCGCAGATGGCCAGATCTATGCGCTGGCCCAGGGACACCTGCTGGTTGGCGGCGCGGGGGCCTCTGCGGGGGGATCTAAAGTCCAGATCAACCACCTCTCAGCGGGCCGGGTTCCGGCCGGTGCAACCGTTGAACGCGCGGTGCCCACAGCCCTCAGCCAAGGCGAGTTTCTGCAACTGGACCTGAACAGCGGCGACTTCACCACGGCCCGCGCCGTCGCCAATGCCATCAATCAGGCCAAAGGTGCGGGCACCGCCCAGGCCTTGGATGGACGCGTCATTCGGGTGAAAGCCCCCACCGCCCCGGACGAGCGAGTCGGCTTCTTGGCCGACATTGAGAACCTGCCCTTTGATCTGGCCGCCCCTGCAGCCCGCATCGTGATCAATGCCCGCACGGGCTCGGTGGTCATGAACCAGGCCGTGACCCTGGGGCCGTGCGCGGTGGCCCATGGCAATTTGAGTGTCACCATCACCAGCACCCCGCAGGTCAGCCAACCGGGTGCGTTTTCTCAGGGCCAGACGGCCGTCACGGAAAAAGTGGACATCTCCCTGAAACAAGAGCCGGGCCCCCTGGTTCAAATGCCCGCCAGCACCAAACTCGCTGACGTGGTCAAAGCCCTGTCCGCCCTGGGTGCCACGCCCACCGATCTGCTGGCGATTCTTCAAGCCATGAAGTCCGCTGGTGCTTTGCAAGCTGAATTGGAGGTCATATGAGCCTCAACCCGGCCACCTTCGCACTCAACCCGCAAGGTATCGATGCCCTACGGGCTCAAGCCTCGCGCGACCCGCAAACGGCCACCAAGGAAGCCGCCAAGCAGTTTGAAGCGCTCTTCATGAATGAAGTCATGAAACGCATGCGAGCCGCCACGATGGAGTCGGGGCTGTTGGAAAACCGGTTGACGCAAGTGGGTACGGAAATGCTCGACCAGCAGTTCGCCACCCAAATGAGTGGTTTGCCGGGTGGGCTTTCAGCCGCCATCGAGCGCCAACTCAGTCGAAATCTCCCGTCCGCAGCGCCCCCCGCCCCCGCCGGCGCCTTGAGTGGCTTGGTGAAGGAGACTCAAAACCTTCCGGACCTGGCCAAGAAAAACGTGCCCACCCACGCCGCGCGGTTCATTCAGCAGCATGGCGACGCTGCCCGGGCGGTCGCACAGGAAAGTGGTCTGCCCGCCGACTTCATGTTGGCGCAAGCGGCGCACGAGACCGGATGGGGGCGTGCGCGGATGCGGGCCACCGATGGGACGCCCGCCAACAATCTTTTCGGCATCAAGGCCGGTCCGGGCTGGAAGGGCAAAGTGGCGGAAGTGACCACCACCGAATACATCAATGGCGAGGCGCGCAAGGTGGTTGCGAAATTCCGCGCCTACGATTCGCCCCAGGAGAGCTTCCGCGACTACGCGCGCCTGCTCACCGGCAACCAGCGCTACGCCCAAGCCGTGGCCAGCGCCCAGGCGGCCCCCGACAACGCCGCGGCCTTTGCCAAACATTTGCAACGCGCTGGCTATGCCACCGACCCGGACTACGCCAACAAGCTTGCCCGCGTGATTAACACCACAGTTCGCGTGCAGCGCGCCCTTGCTTGACATTTCGGCCTGCCGATAAGCCAATAGATCCGGAGTAACCCCATGGCCGCCTCCCTCTTGCTCAATCTCGGCGCTCGCGCCATGAACGCGAGTCAAAGCGCCATCAATGTCATTGGCCACAACATCGCCAATGTCAACACGCCGGGCTACTCACGGCAGACCGCGGTCTTGACCACGGCCACGCCCCAGTTCACCGGGGCCGGTTTTCAGGGCAAGGGCGTGATGGTGGACACCATCAACCGCGTCTACAACCGATTCCTCACCCAAGAAGCCCAGGTTTCGCGCTCAACCGCCTCGGGTGACGAGACGCGCATGCTCAACATGCAGCGGCTGGACAAACTCTTTCCCCCGGGGGATGAGGGCTTGGGGGCCGCCATGGGCAGTCTGCTCAACGCCATGGTCGACGTGACCAGCCGCCCCTCCGACCCGGCCGCCCGCCAGGTGGTGCTGGGCCGCGCGCAGGAGGTCGCCGCGCGCTTCTCGAATGCAGGCCAGCAACTCTCCGAGCTGCAGGCCGGTGTGGTCAGCGATCTCAAAGCCAGCTTGCAGGTGGTCAACCAGCTGGCCACGCAGATTGCCAACGCCAACCAGCAAATTGCTCGCATTTCGGGTGGGGACCACGCCGCCAATGACCTGCTCGATCAACGCGATCAGTTGGTGTACGAGCTCTCCAAGTACCTGACCGTCAGCACCCTCAGCGCCGACGACGGCAGCCTCAGTGTGTTCATCGGCGGTGGGCAACTGCTCGTTCTGGGCAACCAAGCCCAGCAGCTGGCCCTCACCCCCGACCCCTACGACGCGCTGCGCGTGCAGGTGTCCTTGGTGCAAGCCGGTGGCACGCGGGCTTTGGACGAAAACGTCCTTCAAGGCGGCTCGGTCGCGGCCTTGGTTCATTTTCAAAACGAAGACCTCCAAGATGCCCGCAATTACGTGGGCCAGTTGGCCACGGCGCTGGCCATGCGGGTCAACACCCAGCAGTCCTTGGGCTTGAACCTGGGCACACCCCCGGTGGCTGGTGAAGACTTGTTCCGCATCGGCGCGGCCAAAGTCATGCCAGCCAGCACCAATGCCAAGGACATCACAGGGAACTTCGTGGCCGGTGTGCAAATCACCCGCGTGGACCCCGACTTCTTGCAGGCCAGCGCCTACACCCTGAAGCAGGATGCCAGCGCCCCGGGCACCTACCTGCTCACGCGGGAAAGCGACGGGTTGGTGCGAACCGTCGCCGACGGCGACATCGTCGATGGCTTCCAAATCACCTTCACACCCGCCGCGCCGGGCCTACTGGACACCTACCGCCTTGAACCGGTGGCCACGGCGGCCATCGACATGCGGCGGGCCTTTGATAACCCAGCGGGCATTGCAGCGGCCAGCCCCATCAGTGGTGCACTGCGGGTGAGCAACACCGGCACGGCAACGCTGGATCGCATTTACGCGGTCGACCCGGCGACCTTCACCACCACCAATTTGCCAGCGACGGTGCAGTTCACCACGGTCAATGGCGACGGCAGTGTGGACTACGTCTTGAACGGCCCCTTCGGCACGCTGAACGGCACCTGGCGCGCGGGGCAGCCCATCGGCAATGAAACCGGCATTGCGCTCGGTTTTGAACTGCACCTGAATGGCGTGCCGCGGGCCAACGACTGGATCGACCTCAGCGTGACCCAGTTTGTGGGCCAGAACAATGGCAATGCCAAAGCATTCCTGGCCTTGCAGACCGAGGCGTTCGTTGGCAAACAACTGGACCCATTGACCTCCCAGATTTCCGCAGGCGCCACGCTGAACGATGCCTACTCGGCCGCCATGGGGGAAATCGGGGCCCGTGTTCAGGGCTCGGTCTACCTCGCAGAAATGTCGGACAAAGTGGCGCAGGAAGCCGACACCGCACGCGCGGCCGAAGCAGGCGTCAATTTGGATGAGGAGGCGGCTCGCTTGCTCCAATACCAACAGGCTTACCAAGCCGCCGCCAAAGTCATGCAAGTGGCTCAAATCGTGTTTGACGAACTCATCCGCACTGTCGGGAGCTGATCATGCGTGTTTCCACCGCCAACCTCTATGACGGTTCGGTTGCCCAGTTGATGCGCCGCCAGATCGAGATGCAAACCACCCAGGTCCAACTGACCTCGGGCAAAAAAGTCGCGGCGGCCAGCGACGACCCCACGGGCGCCGCACGGGTGGAGCGGGCCCTCACTGCCATTGGCCGAGCGGAGGCCAATCAACGCGCCCTGGAGGCCAGCCGCAACAGCATGATCCTGGCTGAAGGCGCACTGGGCGACGGCAGTGAGCTGTTGCAGCAGATTCGTGAGTCCCTCGTGGCGGCGGGCAATGCCAGCTACGGCGATGCCGAGCGCGTGGGCTTGGCCGCCAAGATCGCCGGGCTGCGCGACCAGTTGCTCTCCATTGCCAACCGCCCCGACGGCAGCGGGGGGTACATCTTCAGCGGCCAAGGGGCCAGCCAGCCGCCTTTCCTGGACGAAGCCACCGGCGTACGGTTCAACGGCGTGGCCGGCACGCTGACCACCGGGAACATGGACAACTTTGCCCTCACCGTCGACGGACGGCTAGCCTGGGAACAAGCCCGCAGCGGCAATGGCAGCTACATCACAGGCGCCCTGACCAACAGCGTCACCGGCAACCCGCCGACGATGTGGATTGACTCGGGCCGCGTCACCGACCCAACGGCGCTCACGGGGAATGACTACGTGATTGAGGTCGTCGGTACCACCGGTTTCCCTGGCCTGCTGATCACCAATACCACCACGAGCGCCGTGACCGGCCCGTTGCTGAATTGGGTGCCCGGCAAGTCGGTGGAAATCGACGGCATGGCCATCACCCTGTCCGGTACCGCCACCCCTGGGGACCGCTTCAGCATTGCGCCTTCGCAAAACGATTTGAAGATTTTCCCCGTGCTGGATCGCATCATTGGCGAGCTGCGCACGCCCCTGCGCAGCGGCACTGAGATTCACCAAGGCAATGCCGCTGGCCTGCGCGACATTGATCAGTTTTTGGCGCACTTCCAAAACGTCCGCAGCTTGGTGGGCGAACAACTCAACTTGCTGGATGGAACGGAGACCCGCCTCGCTGGGCTCAAGCTCTACAACCAGAGCGAGCGCAGTGCCGCCGAAGACCTGGACATGACCGAGGCCATTTCACGGTTCGAGACGCAAAAGAGCGGTTACGACGCCGCTTTGAGGTCGTATGCTGCAGTTCAGCGACTGACCTTGTTCCAGTACTTGAATTTCTGACGCGCCGCGCTTGCTTTGGGGTCAGCGCTGGCTAAGCGGCGCGCGACCAGGAGTCCGTAGGTCATGAGTTTCAAGCACCCGGCTTTGGCGCCGCTGGCTTTGGGTTATGCGCCGCTGTACGACAAGCAGCGACAGGTTTTGGCCACCCGCCTCAGTTGCATTCCGCTCAAACCCGACGTTCAGGTCGACACCGCCGGCCTGCTGGCCGTTTTGCAGGAGGCCCTGCCCGGCAAGCCCCTGGTTCTGAACGTGCCCCAAGAGGCCGCCCTGACCGAGTTGCTGGATGCCGCCCTGCCCGGCACCGTGGCCTTGGAAGTACCCGCCTTTTTGGCCGGGGGCCTGGCCACGCGGCTGACGGCCACCAAAGGCCACCTGCTCAGCGGCAAAGTGTCAACACCGCTGGGACCCGAGCGCGCCGCGTTCAAAGCGGCTGAATGGAGCCTGGACGAGCTCCGGCAGGGTGTCCAAGACCCCAACAAACTCACCCCCTGGTGCACGGGCGTGCATGCGGCCACCGAAGCCAACGAGGCCTTTGAGCGCGGTGCGCAAGCCGCGTTCGGGCTGCCGGTTGAAGGGCCTTATGAACCGCCGCCCGGTGCGACCGTGAAGGCTGAAGTCAGCTCCGACCTGCAGGTCATCATCATTTTGATGGGCCAAGTCGACCAGGGGGAGTCCACGGAGAAGATGGAAGCCACGCTCAAGCGCGACCCGGGGCTGGCTTTCAAGTTGCTGCGCTACATGAACAGCGCCGCGTTCGGTCTTCCGGTGGAGGTGACGTCCTTCCGCCATGCCTTGATGTTGCTCGGGTTGAACCGTCTCAAGCGCTGGCTCGCCCTCCTGCTTGCCACGGCCAGCAAGGATGCCACCATGCGTCCCGTCATGTGGGCCGCCTTGCGCCGGGGTCTGCTGATGGAGGAATTGGCCAAAACCTTGCAGGACAGCGACGCCAAGGACGAAATGTTCATCTGCGGCTTGTTCTCGCTGCTGGACCATCTGCTCAAGACGCCGTTCAAGAAACTGCTGGAGTCCATTCCCTGCCCCGAACGGGTCCGCCAAGCTCTGGTCGATGAAACCGGCCCCTATCAGCCCTATCTGCAACTGGTGCGCGCCATCGAATCCGAGTCGGCCTTTGACTATCGCGACGCCGCGGAAACGCTGATGATCAGCCCCGCGGAACTGAATGCCGCGATCTTGCAAGCCTTGAACAAGGCCATGCAGCTGGAGTGAGCGGGCATGGCCGCCCCTGCTCCGGTTGAGTTGGATGCCGCAGCGCTGGCAGCTCTGCGCGCGCTGGATCCTGACGGCAGCCAGCAACTGCTGGCGCGGCTCACGGCCGCGTTTGAACGCAATTTGGCTCGCCTGCTCCCCGAATTGGACGCCGCCATGGCGGCCGGTCCGGATTGGGTTCGCATCGGCCGCGCCGCCCACACCCTCAAATCGAGTTGTAGCAACTTGGCGGCTTTGGGGTTATCGTCGGCGTGGCAGAGCATTGAACACAAGTGCAAGGAGGGCCAGGTCGACAGCCTGGCGGACGAGCTGGCGCTGGCACGCGCGGGCTTGGCCGACCTGCTGGAGACCCTGCGCGCATTGAAATGACGGAAGCCGCCGCCACAGAGCTGGGATTGCTCTGGATCGTCGACGATGATGAAGTCGGGCTCATGGCCACGGCGGCCGCGCTGCGCGCGCGTGGCTTTGAGGTGGTGGAAATGACCTCTGGCGAAGAGGCCTTGGTTACCCTGGAAGCCACCACCCCGGACTTGATCGTGCTGGACGCCCTCATGCCGGGCATGGACGGCTTTGAAACCTGCCGCCGCCTGCGACAGGTTCCCCACGGTGAATCCGTCCCCGTGCTCATGCTCACCGGATTGGACGATGACGCCTCCATCGAACACGCCTACGAGGTGGGCGCCACCGACTTCTTTATCAAGAGCCGGCAATGGAGCTTGCTGGCGGGTCGGCTGCGATACCTGCTGCGTTCAGCCCGCACCCGTCAGGAGCTGGAGCGCTCACAAACGCGTTTGGCAAGGGCTCAGGCCCTCGCGCGCATGGGCAGCTTCGAGTGGCGCGTGGGTCACACCATCCACTTCTCGGACGAAGCCCGCCAGGTGTTGGCGCTGCGTGACTCGGAATGGGGCCTCAGTCGCTTGCTGCGCATGGTGCCGCGCGCGGAACGAGGGCTGCTGACGCTGCTGCTGCGCGACGTGCGCGAACAGCACTGCGCCTTCGTGACCGACATGACGATCCGCGCCAAGCTCAGCCGCACGCGCATGCTGCATGTCGAAGCCGAACCCATCGTCGCCGACACCGGGCAGTTCCTGGGGTATTCCGGCGTGGTCCAGGACGTCACCGACCGCCGCAATGCTGAAGACAAGATTCGCCAGCTCGCTCACTTTGATGCCCTGACCGGATTGCCCAACCGCCGCCAATTGATGTGGCGGGCCGAGCGGGCCTTGGATGCCGCGCGACGCAAAGAGCACATTGCCGCCATGCTGTTGGTGGACCTGGATCGGTTCAAGAACATCAACGACACCCTCGGCCATGCCGCCGGGGACGAATTGCTGATTGAAATCGCCCGGCGCCTGCGCGCCTGTGTTCGCCACTCCGATCAAGTCTCGGAAGGTGCGCTGGAGGCCGGCAGTGGCCGAAACCACCGCGCGCTTGAGGCCGTGGGGCGTCTGGGCGGCGATGAATTCGTCTGCCTCCTCCCCGAAGTCCAGAGCGAGGCAGACGCTGAGCGTGTGGCCGCTCGGGTGCTGGACGCCCTGGCCGAGCCGGTGTTTGTGGCCGGCCAAGATTGCTTTGTGACCGCCAGCGTGGGCATTGCCCTCTTTCCTCGCGACGGCAGCACGGTGGCCGACCTGCTACGCAGTGCCGACATGGCCATGTACGCCGTGAAAGAGCAAGGGCGCAATGGCTCCGCGCAGTTCTCGCCCCAGCTTGGCGGGCTGGGCCGCGAGCGCCTGGAACTCGAATCGGCCCTGCACCGCGCCCTGGAACGCCAGGAGCTGGTGCTGTACTACCAACCCAAGGTCGACGCCGTCCAGGGCCAACTTGTGGGCTTTGAGGCCCTGATGCGCTGGAAGCGCGGCGACCGCTTGGTGCCTCCGGGCGATTTCATCCCCGTGGCCGAAGAAACCGGCCTCATCCTGCCCATGTCGGAATGGGCACTGGCGGAGGCCTCGCGGCAGGCCCGCCTCTGGCAAGACCGTCTGGGCCTGAATCAAGCCATCGCCGTCAACTTGCCCAACCGCCTGTTTGAGCGGCCCGACCTGGTTGAAAAAATCCACGACGCGGTCAGCCAAGCCGGCGTCGCTCACTGCAGCCTGAAGCTGGAAATCACCGAAACCGGCTTGATGAAAGACCTGCACGCGGTCATCCCCACGCTGCACCGCCTGACGGCCATCGGTGTCGAAATCTCGATCGACGATTTCGGCACGGGCTACTCCTCGCTCTCGTACCTGACCAGCCTGCCGCTGTCCGAGCTCAAGATCGACCGCAGTTTCGTGCGCGACCTGGGGGTTTCGCCTCAGGGCGCGGCGGTGGTCACCGCCATCATTGCGCTGGCGCGCTCCCTCGGGCTCAGCGTGGTGGCGGAAGGGGTGGAAACGCCCCGCCAATTGGACGTGCTGCGCCGTCTGGGCTGCCGTGTCATGCAGGGCTACTTGTTTGCCAAGCCCATGCCCGGCGACGAAGTGGAACGCTGGGTTGAAACCCAACTTCGTCCCCGCAAGGCGGAGTGGTTGCGTGACTGCGTGCAAGACGGGGAAGCCCCGCCTCCCGTGCCGCCCGGATTCGTGTTGCCCCCCGGCCCTTTGCAATAAGCTTCGGCCATGCCCGAATCCAACGTGCCACCCGCCCAAGTGGCCAAGCAAGCGTTGCGGCGCTTGGCCATGGCCAAACTGGAACCGACCCCCGAGAACTACGCCCGGGCCTATGCCATTGAATCTGGCCAAGAAACTGGCGGCGCCACCGACAGCGGCCTGCCCGAACGGGCCCAGCCCGCGCTGCAGCGGCTGCTGCAACTGGGCGTCTCCGATCTCGCCGAACGCCAAGAGCTGCAGCGTGAGTGGCGCCTGGGCCAGTACGAAGAAGCCCTCAAGCGGGCCGAACGCATTCTCTCCAGCGACGGCCCGGCTGCCCAGGGCGAAGCCCTGGCGCAAACCGTGGACAAGCTGGTTCGGGGGCTGGAGCGCGGCGGTCGGCAATGGACCGTGGCCCGCAAGAAAGACGGCCTGCAGCGCGTACTCAGCACCAACCGCAGCGACGGCGGCCGGCTCATTCGCCGGCTTCGCCAACTGGTAGTCAGCTGGGATGGCGACGAAGCGGGTGAAACCGTGGACACCCTGCAAGCCCGGCCGGAGGACGAAGCCGGTGGCACCCCCAGCCAATTCTTCAGTGAAGAAGAAAGCCAAGCGGCAGCCAACGAAGCCCTACCCGCCGCCCCGCTTGAGCGCCTGAGCCTCAACTTGCCGGCCGACCGGTGGAGCGACATCGGCAACAGCCTGCACCAAACCGTGCACACCGCACTGCAACCCGGTGGCGAGCCGGCCGCCCAAGTGCAGCGAGCACAAGACCTGCTCAGCGAATTGGCCCGCGAGCATGCGCAAGCCCAATCAGGCGGCGCCAGCCCGGAACGGGCCGCAGCCATTGCCCGCCTGTGCGAACAAGCCCGCCGCATGCTGGAGCACCGGCAGCACCTCGCCGTGCAGCTGGGTGCCTTGTGCCGCGAACTGAGCGCCAGCCTGGTCGAACTCAGCGAAGACGAATCGTGGGCCCAGGGCCAAGCCCAGGCCATGAACAACGCCCTGGACCAGGGGCTCTCCGGTTTGGCCGTGCGCGCCGTCTCCGAACGGCTCAGCAAGACGCGAGAGCGCCAACAAGCCTTGCGCGAAGAACGCCGCGCCGCCCGAGACGCCCTCAAGGGCCTGATGCAGACCCTGCTCACCGACCTGGGCGCCCTGGGGGAGCACACCGACCGCTTCCATCAGCACTTGGGGCGCTACAACGAAGTCATCGAAAAGGCCGATTCGCTCGAAAGCCTGACCGGCGCCGTGCGCGAAATGCTGCAAGAAAGCCGCACCGTTCAAGGCTTGGTGCAGCAGACCCAGCTCAAACTCAGCACCGAACACCAGCGCGCCACCGCCCTGGCCGACCGCGTCAGCGAGTTGGAGCAAGAACTGCTCCGCCTCTCGGAAGAAGTCCAAACCGACCAACTCACGCAGGTGGCCAACCGGCGCGGGTTGCAAGCCACCTTTGCCACAGAACAAGCCAAGCTCGAGCGTGAAGACCAGCCCCTGGCCATTGCGCTGCTGGACATCGACAACTTCAAGAAACTCAACGACAGCCTCGGGCACGCCGCTGGCGACGAAGCCCTCAAAGGCCTGGCCGCCCGCGCCCAAGCCACTGTGCGCCCCGGCGACCTGGTGGCCCGCTTTGGCGGCGAGGAATTCGTGCTGCTGCTGCCCAACACCCCGCTGGACGAAGCCCAGCAGGTGCTCGGCCGCCTGCAGCGCGCCCTCTCCGCTTCGCTCTTTATGCACGAAGGCAAAGACGTCTTCGTCACCTTCTCGGCCGGTGCCACGCTCTACCGCAAAGGCGAGCAACTCGAAGACGCCCTACAGCGGGCCGACGAAGCCCTGTACGAAGCCAAACGCACCGGCAAAAACCGCACCTGCGTGGCATGAAAGGCCCATAAGCCCCCACCACCCCGCCCCGCCGCCGCCACAAGACCCCCCAGGGGCAAGCGGCCCAAGTCTCAGGGAGATGCCCCGTGTTTGAACCCCACCTTGTTGGCGCCCCAGCAGCGCCAGACCCCGGCCCACACCCCGCCGCCCATGCGCGGGTGGCACGCAAACTCAACCCCGGCAGCGCCGGCACGCTGCGCTGGCAGCGGCGCTTTGGCCCCCAACAGCTGGGCGTGCGCCACCGTCTGAGCCACAACGGTCGCACGCGGTACACCACGGTGGAGCTGCTGGTGGCCGAAGAACCCGTCACCCCCCGCACGGACCGCACCGTGGCCCTTCGGGTGCAGGTACACGAACGCGACCTGCAAGCCGCCCTACGCGCCGCCGGCGCCCGCTGGGACCCCGCCGCCAAACTCTGGCGGACGCCCCTTCGGGTAGCCCGCCTGCTCAAATTGCAGGCCAGAATCGTCAACGAAAGTTGATGCCCCTGGCACGCGGATCTATCAACAAATGACTACTGGCATCAACAAGTGGATGCATGCATCCACTTTCGATTGATG
>NZ_JAEDAL010000006.1 GCF_016093295.1 Inhella gelatinilytica
CCACGGTGCCGCGACCCGAGATCGAGAACACGTCTTCCACGGGCAGCAGGAACGCGCCGTCAATGGCACGGTCCGGCTGGGGGATGTAGCTGTCCAGCGCGTCGGCCAAGCGCATGATGGCGGCTTCGCCCAGATCGCCCTTGTCGCCTTCCAGCGCCAGCTTGGCCGAACCCTTGATGATGGGGGTGTCGTCGCCCGGGAAGTCGTACTTGCTCAGCAGTTCGCGAACTTCCATCTCCACCAGCTCGAGCAGCTCGGCGTCGTCCACCATGTCGCACTTGTTCAGGAAGACGATGATGTACTTCACACCGACCTGACGGGCCAGCAGGATGTGCTCACGGGTCTGGGGCATCGGGCCGTCAGCGGCCGAGCACACCAGAATGGCGCCGTCCATCTGGGCGGCACCGGTGATCATGTTCTTGACGTAGTCAGCGTGA
Organism: Inhella gelatinilytica; assembly: GCF_016093295.1. GTDB lineage: Bacteria > Pseudomonadota > Gammaproteobacteria > Burkholderiales > Burkholderiaceae_C > Inhella > Inhella gelatinilytica. Next base: position 438 of record NZ_JAEDAL010000006.1, read on the forward strand.
CCCGGGCAGTCCACGTGAGCGTAGTGACGATTGGCCGTCTCGTACTCGACGTGCGCGGTGTTGATCGTGATACCACGAGCCTTCTCTTCCGGGGCCGCATCGATCTGGTCGTAGGCCTTGGCCTCGCCACCGAACTTCGAAGCCAGCACCGTTGCGATCGCTGCCGTCAGCGTGGTCTTGCCATGGTCCACGTGACCGATGGTGCCCACGTTCACGTGCGGCTTGGTGCGTTCAAACTTACCTTTTGCCATTTGATGCTCCTGGCGGTCTGCTCAGACAAAGAAGGGGAAAGAAAAGGGTGGTGCCCATGGCGGGAATCGGACCCGCGACCTCTCCCTTACCAAGGGAGTGCTCTACCACTGAGCCACATGGGCAGCGACACTGGGCTGCAGACTTCAACAATCTGCAATCCGGTGCCGCCTTTCCTACCAAACCAACCGCTGGAGCGGGAGACGGGAATCGAACCCGCGTCATTAGCTTGGAAGGCTAAGGTTCTACCATTGAACTACTCCCGCTGAAGGAGTACCGCTTTGGTGGAGGAGGCTGGATTCGAACCAGCGTACGCGTTAGCGGGCAGATTTACAGTCTGCTGCCTTTAACCACTCGGCCACCCCTCCTGGGAGCGAGCCCGCGACTATAGCAAGGGTTTATCAAGCTCGCAAGCCGGTCGTCAAAAAAGTTTTCAATCCAGGCTCCAGTGCCAGTTCACCCCGCGTGCGCGCAACCAAGTCTGGGCCTGTCCGAAATGACCACAGCCGATGAACGGCGCGGGCGGCCGGTTCGCCGACAGGGGGGATGGGTGATTGGCGCTGAGCACCAGATGCGGAGAATCCGTCAGCCAGCGCTTTTTGGCTTGGGCATGGTTGCCCCAGAGCATGAACACCTTGGGCGAGCGATCGCGCGCCGCCGCTTGAATCCAAGCGTCGGTCAGCGCCTCCCAACCCCAGCCTGCGTGGGCGCCGGCCTGGCCACCCTCCACCGTGAGCGCCGTGTTGAGTAGCAACACGCCACGCCGCGCCCAAGCGCCGAGGTGACCATCTGCTGACGGTGCCAACCCCAGGTCACGCTGAAGCTCTTTGTAGATGTTGCGCAGACTGGGCGGCAGCCTCTGGCCCGAAGGCACGGAGAAGGACAGGCCTTCCGCCTGGCCAGGCCCGTGATAGGGATCCTGGCCCAGGATCACTACGCGACAGGCCGGCAGCGGCGTCCATTCCAGCGCCCGCAGCGGCTGCGCCGGGTAGACCAGCGCCCCAGCCCGCTGACGCGCCTCGATACGCTCGATCAGCGGTTGCCCCTGTGGCAACCACCGCGCCAGCGGTGCAGCCCAGCCCTCATCCAGTTGGGCACGCGCCAGCACCGCGCCCAGCGGCTCCTGCAGGGCGCTCAAGCGAACAGCTCGGCCAAGGCTCGGCCGGGGTCCGGAGCGCGCATGAAGGCCTCTCCGACCAGGAAGGCCTGCACATCGGCGACCCGCAGGCGCTCAACATCCGCGCGCACCAGCACGCCCGATTCAGTGATCAGCAGCCGATCCGGCCCGATCACCCGGCGCAAGTTGAGCGTCGTGTCCAGACTGACCTCGAACGTCCGCAAGTTGCGGTTGTTGATGCCCATCAGGGGCGTCTTCAGGCGCAGGGCCCGCTCCAGCTCTGCGGCGTCGTGCGACTCGACCAGCACATCCAGGCCCAATGCCAGCGCACAAGCCTCCAGGTCGCGCAACTGCACATCGTCCAGGCAGGCCACGATCAGCAGGATCGCATCCGCGCCCATGGCCTTGGCCTCGAGGATCTGCAGCTCATCGACCAAGAAATCCTTGCGCAGCACCGGCAGCGCACAGGCTGAGCGGGCCTGCTGCAGGTAGGCGTTGCAGCCCTGGAAGAAGCGTTCGTCGGTCAGCACGGACAGGCAGGCCGCGCCATGCTGGGCATAGCTGGCGGCGATGGCAGCGGGGTCGAACAACTCTCGCAGCACGCCCTTGCTGGGGCTGGCCTTCTTGACTTCGGCAATCACTGCGGACCGCCCCTGCGCGACTCGTTCCTGCAACGCGGCGGCAAAGCCGCGCGCGGGCGGCGCCTGCTCGGCACTGCGGCGCAGCTCGGCCGCACGTGGCCGCAGAGCCGCCACCTCCTCTTGCTTGACCGCGACGATGCGGCGCAACACGTCTTCCATCGCTCAGCCCCGCTGCGTCGCGTTGACGAACTGCTCTAGCTTGGCGCGCGCAGCGCCGCTGTCGATGGCCGAGCGGGCGCGCTCAATGCCACCGGCGATCGACTCCGCCACATCGGCCGCATAGAGCGCCGCGCCGGCGTTGAGCAGCACGATGTCGCGCGCCGGGCCGGTCTTGCCCTCCAGCACGCCCAGCAGCATGGCCTTCGAAGCCTCGGCGTTCTCGACGCGCAGATTGCGCGTGGCCGCCATGGCAATGCCGAAGTCTTCGGGGTGGATGCTGTACTCGGTGACCTGCCCGTCGCGCAGTTCGCCCACCAGGGTGGCGGCACCGAGCGAGACCTCGTCCAGCCCGTCCTGACCGTAGACCACCAACGCGTGCTTGGCGCCCATGCGCTGCAGCACGCGCACCTGGATGCCGACCAAATCGGGATGGAACACCCCCATCAGGATGTTGGGCGCACCGGCCGGGTTGGTCAGCGGGCCCAAGATGTTGAAGATCGTGCGCACCCCCAGCTCCTTGCGCACCGGGGCGATGTTCTTCATCGCCGGGTGGTGGTTGGGCGCAAACATAAAGCCCATGCCCGCCTCAACCAGGCAGCGCGCCACGGCGTCCGGCTGCAAGTCAATGCGAGCGCCCAAGGACTCCAACACATCGGCGCTACCACTCTTGCTGCTGACGCTGCGGTTCCCATGCTTGGCCACAACGGCGCCGGCGGCGGCGGCCACAAACATGGAGCAAGTGCTGATGTTGAAGCTGTGCGCACCGTCGCCGCCGGTGCCGACCACATCCACCAGGTGCGGGTGGGGCGGGTCCGGCAGGGGCACCTTGCGGCTGAGCTCGCGCATCACTTCAGCGGCGGCCGCAATCTCGCCCACCGTTTCCTTCTTGACGCGCAATCCGGTGATCAGCGCCGCCGCCACCACCGGCGACATCTCGCCCGTCATGATGCGACGCATCAACGCCAGCATCTCGTCGGGAAAGATCTCGCGGTGCTCAATGACGCGCTGCAGGGCTTCTTGGTCGGTGATCGGCATCTCAGGCCTCGCAGAAATAGGAACGAACAGCGGTGATGGCGCGGTCCACGCCGGCCTCGTCCACATCCAGGTGGGTGACAAAGCGCAGGCGGTACAGACCGGTGGCCAACACACCGTGCTCCTTTAAATACGGAATCAGGCCGGCGCTGCGCGCGGGGGCCACGTCGGCAAACACGATGTTGGTCTGCGGCGCTTGCACCTGCACACCTGGGATGCCTTGCAGGCCTGAGGCCAAGCGCTGCGCCAGCGCATGATCCTCGCGCAGTCGCTCCAGGTGGTGGTCGAGCGCGTACTGCGCTGCCGCCGCCAGCAGACCGGCCTGGCGCATGGCACCGCCGCACATCTTGCGCCAGCGTCTGGCGCGGGCGATGAAGTCATGCGAGCCGCACAGCACCGAACCCACCGGTGCGCCCAGACCCTTGGAAAAGCAGACCGAGACCGAGTCAAAACCGGCGCAGATTGCGCGGGCATTGGCCAGCACCTCGCCGGGCGCCGCAGCAGCGGCATTGAAGAGCCGCGCGCCGTCCAGATGCAAACCCAGGCCATGCCGGCGCGCCAGCGCCTGGGCATCACGCACGTAGGCCGGGTCCAGCACCTGCCCGCCGATGGTGTTCTCCAGGCACAGCAGGCGAGTGCGAGCGAAATGCGGGTCGTCGGGCTTGATGGCGGCCTCGATGTCCGCCAGCAGCAGGCTGCCATCCGCCTGCTGGGTCAAGGGCTGCGGCTGGATTGAACCCAACACGGCCGCACCGCCCGCCTCCCAGCGGTAGCAGTGCTGTTGCTGACCCACGATGTACTCGTCGCCGCGCTCGCAGTGGCTCATCAGGGCCACCAGATTGCTCTGCGTGCCGCTGGGCAGGAACAGCGCCGCCTCGAAACCCAGGCGCTCGGCGACCGCCGCCTGCAGGGTATTGACGCTGGGGTCGTCGCCGAACACATCGTCGCCCAGGCGTGCCGCGGCCATCGCGGCGCGCATGCCGGCCGTCGGGCGCGTGACGGTGTCGCTGCGCAAATCAATCACGCGGCTCATAGGACCAGTTCCAAAAAGTTCTTCAGCTGAGCGTGGCCATGCTCGGAGAGGATGGATTCCGGGTGGTATTGCACCCCCTCGATCGGCGTCTTGGTGCCGGCCAGTTCGCGGTGGCGCACGGCCATGATCTCGCCGTCCTCGCTGCGCGCGCTCACCTCCAGCTCGGGCGGGCAGGTGGCCGGCTCGATCACCAGGGAGTGGTAGCGAATCACGCTGAACTGCTGCGGCAGGCCTTTGAACACACCCCGGCCATCGTTGGTGATGGTGCTGGCCTTGCCGTGCATCTGGCGCTGCGCGCGCACGATCTTGCCGCCCAGCGCCTGGCCAATGCTCTGGTGCCCCAGACACACCCCCAGGATGGGCAGCTTGCCCTTGAAGGCCCGGATGGCCGGCACGCACACGCCGGCTTCGGTCGGCGTGCAGGGGCCGGGCGAAAGAATGAGGTGGCTGGGGTTCAGCGCGCCGATGCCGGCGACATCGATCTCGTCATTGCGCAGCACCTTCACCTCGGCCCCCAGCTCACCCAGGTACTGCACCAGGTTGAAGGTGAAGCTGTCGTAGTTGTCGATCATGAGGATCATGGTCAGAACCCTCCTTCCACCAGTTCGGCCGCCGCCAGCACGGCACGGGCCTTGGCCTCGGTTTCCTTCCACTCCAGCTCGGGCACGGAGTCGGCCACCACCCCAGCAGCCGCCTGCACGTAGAGATGACCGTCCTTGACGATGCCGGTGCGGATTGCAATGGCCAGGTCCATGTCGCCGGCAAAACTCAAATAGCCGCAGGCGCCGCCGTAAATGCCGCGCTCCACGGGTTCGAGCTCGTCGATCAGTTCCATCGCCCGCACCTTGGGCGCGCCGGTGAGGGTGCCGGCTGGGAAGCTGGCCTTGAGCACATCCAGTTGCCCGACCTCGGGCCGCAGCACGCCCTCGACATTGCTGACGATGTGCATCACATGCGAATAGCGCTCGACTTCGAAAGCCGCCGTCACCTTCACGCTGCCGGTGCGGGCGATGCGGCCGATATCGTTGCGGGCCAAGTCAATCAGCATCAGGTGCTCGGCACGCTCCTTGGCGTCACCGCGCAGTTCGGCTTCGAGCAGGGCATCGGCCTGCGGCGTGGCGCCGCGCGGGCGGGTGCCGGCCAGCGGGCGGACGGTGATCTTGCGGCCGCCGCCGTCTTTGATGGAGCGGTGCTCCTCCCGCACCAGGATCTCAGGCGAGGCGCCAACGATCTGGTGATCCCCCATGTCGTAGTAATACATATAGGGGCTGGGGTTGAGCGAGCGCAGCGCGCGGTACAGGCTCAGCGGGTCGGCGTCATAGCGCTTCTTGAGGCGCTGCCCGATCACCACCTGCATGCAATCGCCCGCAGCGATGAACTCCTTGGCCCTTTCGACCGCCTGCATGAACTCGGCCGGGTCGCGTTCGCGCTGCACGGGCTGCGGCGCGCTGGGCTTGACCTCGGGCAGGCCGACGCCCCGGCGCAGACTGCCGGCCAGTTCGTCCAGGCGCGCCTGAGCCTTGGCGTAGGCGTCTGGCACCGAAGGGTCGGCCCAGACGATCAGGAACAGCCGGCCGCTGAGGTTGTCGATGACAGCGACCTCCTCGCTCAGCAGCAGCTGAATGTCCGGCAAACCCAGGCCGCCAGTGGGGCGGCTCGTGGCCAGGCGCGGCTCGATGGCGCGCACGGTGTCGTAGCCGAAGTAGCCGGCCAGGCCACCGCAGAAACGCGGCAAACCGGGCAGCACCGCCGGTTTCAGTCGCTCCTGGTAGTCGGCGATGAAATCGAGCGGATTGCCCTCATGGCGTTCGACGACCTCACCATCGCGCACGATCTCGCAGACCCTGCCGCGCGCGCGCAGCAGGCTGCGGGCCGGCAGACCGATGAAGGAATAGCGCCCGAAGCGCTCACCGCCGATGACGGACTCCAGCAAAAAGCTCAGCGGCCGGCCGGCGCACAGCTTGAGGTAGAGGGAGAGAGGGGTTTCGAGATCCGCAAAGGCCTGGCGCACCAGGGGGATGCGGTTGTGTCCGGCCTCAGCCAGACGCAGAAAATCTTGTTCGTTCGTGATCACAGCGGGTCCAGCACGCAAGGGTTCACCCGGACGCGGCCGCAGCCACGCCCACTCAGCTACGCAGTGCGCAGGGTCGCCAGGGCCAAGCTCCCCGGTCGCCCGACCCTTTGGTGAGTTTGCGATTCACGAACATGCGAACGAGTGTAGCGTTCTCGCGACCATTGCCAGCTGTTATGACATCGTGCACATTGCACAGCCCCTTCGCGTGAACGCAAGGCGAAAAACCTGTCCACAATCAACGCTTTACCCCTGCCCCTGGAGGATCTGATGCGCCGAGCTGTTCTGTCCGTTCTGCTGTCTCTTGCACTCCCGCTGGGAGCCTGGGCGCAGACCACTGTCGAAGCCGGTGGCGTGAAATTCGACACCACAACGGAAGTCGCCGGTCAGAAGCTGCTGCTGAATGGCGCGGGGGTCCGCTATCGCGCCATTTTCAAGGTCTACAGCGTTGGCTTCTACTTGAAAGCCAAGGCGGACACCCCGGACGGCGTGATCAAACAGGAGGGTGCCAAGCGGGTCATGCTGAAAATGCTGCGCGATGTCGACGGCAAGGAGCTGGGCAAGGCATTCACCGACGGCATGCGCAAGAACGCGGTGGCCGATGAACGGGCCAAGACCATCAACGGCATCTTCAAATTCGGTGAAATCTTCAACGACATGAAGCGAGCCAACTCGGGCTCCACCATCGGGGTCGATTGGATTCCGGGGACGGGCGCCCAAGTGGTCGTCGATGGGAAAGCAGTCGGCGAGCCCATCAAGGAAATCGAGTTTTACAACGCCTTGCTGCGCATTTGGCTCGGAGACCAACCCGCGGATGAAGATCTCAAGGAGCTCTTGCTCGGGAAAGAGAAGCGGCACAGCGGGCGCCAGCGATAAGCGTCGGGAGCGCTGACAGCTCGTCCAGGTACGCCCAAGCGGGCTCGGTCTCGATGGGCCGCCCGTGGTTGTAGCCCCCGCGCAGCAAGACCACGCCCCAAGCCCCGGCGGCCCTCGCGGCCGCCGCGTCATTCTCGGAGTCACCCACCATCAATGAGCAAGACGGGGGGACCCCGAGCCGCTGCGCAGCCTGCAGCAGGCTGTCTGGCGCCGGTTTGGGTCGCACGGCCTCCGAGCCCCCCACCAGCACGGCGAAGTAATCCAGCAGGCCCAACTGCGCCAACAAGGCGTGGGCATTGGCTTGTGGCTTGTTGGTCACGCAGGCCAAAGGCAATCCCAGGGCCTGGAGCCCGTTTAGGCCTTGCACGGTTCCGGCGCGCACCTGGGCGTGGCATCCGTTGACCTGTCGGTAGTGGCGGTCATACTGCGCCTTCACCTCGGCCTGCAGGTGCATCGGTTGGCGGGATGTTGAGAGCCAATCGTGGATCAAGTGATCCCCGCCGCGCCCGATCCACTGGCGAACATCAGAGGCCTGTGGCGCGGGCCAACCGCGCTCCCGGGCCACAGCTTCCAAGGCCGCGACAAAATCCCCCAAGGTGTCGACCAGGGTTCCATCCAGATCCACCCACAACGCTTCAATGGTTTGACTCATGCCCTTCAGTGTCGTCGCTGCCTCGCTTGGCCCGTCCCCTTGGTGCTTGGGGGGCGCAGCCTGGGACCGAAAGCTCCGTCTGCTCAGCGCCCCCCTGGCCGGGAGCTCCAACCCCGTCACCGAGAGTTGCCACCCCGGCGGTGTGGCTCGCAACATCGCACACACCCTGCGACTCCTGGGATTCCCGGTCACCTTGCTGAGCGCTTGGGGCGACGATAGTGCAGGCCAAACCCTAGCGACAGATTGCAACCGACTGGGCATCGACATTCACGCTGTCCGCACCATTCCGGGCTGCATCAGCGGCGCCTACACCGCGGTGTTGGAAACCGATGGCAATTTGCACCTGGGGTTGGCGCAAATGGAAGCGCTGGAACACCTGGGGCCCGAAACCCTCCGGGACACGCAAGCACTGCGCGCCGAGGCCCCCCTGCAAATCGCGGACCTCAATTTGCGCCAGGACACGCTCACGGCCTGGCTGGGCGAACCGCGTCAGGGTCTGGCCCTGCTACAGGGCATTTCCGAGGCCAAGATGGCCCGCTTGCCCGAGGACCTCTCGAGACTGGACGCCCTCATCGTGAACGCGGGCGAATGGTGGGCGGGCGGCGGCAACACGGAAATGGCGCGCCGCGGCCTCAAACGCGCCCTGGTCACCCAAGGCGCGCAAGGCGTCCGGTTGGGCCAGTGGGTAGAAGGCCAATGGTCGTGGACCACCTTGCCTGCCATTCCCCTGGACCGGGCGGTCGACGTCACCGGGGCTGGCGATGCCTTCGCCGCCGGCGTGGTGGCGGCCCTGCTGTACCGTCCAGAGAACTGGCGCGGTGCCGCCCAGTTTGGACAGCACCTGAGCCACTTGTGCCTTCAGTCCTCCACCAGTGTGGCCACCCGCATCCAACCCGGCTTGTTGGCCCTTTTCCTACAAATTTGCTCGGCCTATGACAACTGAGTCCCTCAACCCTTGTCTCCGCTTTGCGCCCGAAGTGGCGCAAGCCCGCGCGGTGGGTCGGCCCGTGGTGGCGCTGGAATCCACCATCGTTGCCCACGGCATGCCGTATCCGGAGAACCTGCACACTGCCCGCGCCGTCGAGGACTTGATTCGCGCTGAGGGTGCCACGCCAGCCACCATCGCCGTGATGGAGGGATGCATTCATATTGGTCTGTCAGACCCGCAACTCACCCACCTCGCGCAATCGGGTCAGCAGGCCATGAAACTCAGCCGGCGCGACTTGGCATTTGCCGTGGCGAGTCGACGCTTGGGCGCAACCACCGTGGCCTCCACCATGCTGTGTGCCGCATTGGCTGGGATACGCGTGTTTGTGACGGGGGGCATTGGCGGCGTTCACCGTGGAGCCCCTCAGTCCATGGACGTGAGTGCCGATCTGCTGGAACTGGCCCGCACGCCCGTGGCCGTGGTCTGCGCAGGCGCCAAGAGCATTCTGGATTTGCCGTTGACCCTGGAAGTCCTGGAAACCCATGGCGTTCCAGTAGTGGCGGTTGGCCAGTCAGCCTTTCCCGCGTTCTACACCCGGGATTCGGGACTCACTGCAGATTTTCAGCTCGACACCCCCACCGAGATTGCCCACTTTCTACAGTGCCATTGGCGTTTGGGGCTACCCAGTGGTGTGGTGGTGGCCAACCCCGTGCCGATGGAGAGTGAGATTCCCCGGGTCACGGTCGAAACTTGGCTGGCCCAAGCACTGGCCGAGGCGGAACAGCAAGGCATCAGCGGCAAGGCCAGCACGCCATTCCTGCTCAAACGCTTGGCCGAACTCTCTCAAGGCCGCAGTCTGGCCACCAACATCGCCCTCGTAAAAAACAACGCCGTGTTGGGGGGGCGACTGGCCGTGTCTTTGGGCCCCACCTGAGCCCTGAGGCCCACTGGCCTGGGCTCACTGAATCGTGAGCGTGTAGGCCCCCGCGTCTCCGGCGGTTCGGCGCACCGCCACAATCACCGCCAGCGGCGCGCCGCCCGCGTTGCGCAAAGACATCGTGCTGGTTTGCCCCACGCTGGCCGCCAGTTGACTCAGCAGTTGACCACTGCCGAGATAAAGACTCAGGCCAAAGCCGGAGCGGCTGCCGGCACGCAACGTCAGACTGACTGTCTTGCCGGCAGGCACATTCAGCTTGTAGTGGTCGATGTCGGTGGTCGTGCTCAGACTGCCATTGACCGTTCGCGTGCCGTCGGGCAACGCCTGCGCGGTCCCCAGCGTGTTGTTGGACTCCTTTTCGGTCACTGTGCCGCTGGTGGGGACAGGCGCTGGCGCGGGTGCTGGGGCGGGCGCCGGCGCAGCGCTCTGCCCCAAGGCCGCCGCGACCGCAGCCGTGGCATCCACCATCCCCGCACCACAACCGCTGCAGGCCGCCGTAAACGCTCGGCTGCTGCTCTTCAACAGGTTCATCACCTGGTCGGGCGTGAGTGACTGGTTGGCAGACAGCATCAGGGCGGCAACGCCACTGACCACCGGCGTCGCCATGGACGTGCCCATCAGCCCCGCGTAGCTGTCCGCACCGGGCGTGGTGGTCCCCGTGTTGTAGGTCGAGAGGATCGCTCCGTCCGAATCGCCGCCTGGCGCCGCCAAAGTGACCTTGGATCCGTAATTGGAATACGACGCCCTGCCACCCGCCTTGTTCACCGCCGCCACGGTGACGACGCCACTGCAGTTGGCCGGCTGGGTTCCGGTTGCGTCGCTACGCGAATTCCCTGCGGCAACGACGACCACCGCACCGCGAGTCCGCGCGGCCTGAATGGCGTTTTGCGTCGTCAGGCTGCAACTCCCCGGGCCCCCGAGCGACAAATTGATGACCCGTGCCGGGTTGGCATTGGCGGGCACGCCAGAGACCGCGCCACCCGAAGCCCAAACAATGGCATCCGCAATGTCGGACGTGTAGCCGCCACAGCGCCCCAAGGCCCGAACCGGGAGCACTCGAATCAGCGGCGCAACACCCGCCACGCCCAATTGGTTGCCCGTCCTCGCGCCCACGATGCCCGCCACATGGGTGCCATGCCAGGAGCTGCGTTCCGCCAGACTGCCGCTACCGCACTGGCCGGCCGCTGTGAAATCGCCGGGGTCTTGGGCATCCGCGTCCCGACCACTGCCATCCCCCGCCATTTTCAAATCGCTGACAAAGTCATAGCCCGGCAAGAATTGAGCACTCAAATCCGCATGCGGCCGCACGCCGGTGTCAACCACAGCCACCGTCACCCCGCTGCCCTGCGCCTTGTCCCAGGCGGTGGCCGAACGGATACCCGATCCGGCGGTACCCAAATGCCACTGCTGGGCCCACTGCGGATCGTTCGGCGTCCAGGCAGCCTTCAGCACCACGTCGGGCTCCACATACTCGACCCCAGGATCCCCGTCGCGCAAACTACGCACCATCGCCTGCAAGGCTTCCCCCCGCAAGGGGCGATTCAACTGGTACACGCGGGCCCCGCCAGACGTCAACCGCTGAAACTGTGCCTGGACCCCCTGGCGGTTGCTGGCAACGCGCAACGCCATCTGAGCCCGGGACGAATCGCCGCTGGAGGCCGAGCGGTACTTCACGATCAGCCGATCTGAAACGATCTCGGCGGCCGCCCACGGCGCCGCGTTTTCTTGACCTTCATCCAACACCGGGGCGGCAAGGCCGGGGTGCCCCGTCAACAAAGAGGCGGGGACGCACACACTCAGCAACGTGCGGCGGAACCAGTGACGGGTTGTTGACATCGGGCGCCTCGTGCAGTTCGAGGCCAGCGCCGCAGGGCGGCACCGGCAGCCCCGCTACCGTGGCAACCCAGTTGCTGTAGGCCGGAGGCTTTGCGTCCCCGGCTTTCGCCGGGTTTGCGGGATGGATGGCGTCAGCTTAGAGAGTTCCGTTGGTCTCGCCAAGGGGCCCATCCTTGCACCAGGGCGGCCCTTGCCTACAAATACACGGAATCGCCCTTAGGCCGCCAACTCCGCGCGCATGGCGTCAATCACGGCCTTGTAGTCCCCCTGACCAAAGATGGCCGAGCCCGCAACGAAGGTGTCGGCGCCTGCATCGGCGATACGGCGGATGTTGTCCACCTTGACGCCGCCATCGATCTCCAGGCGAATGTCGCGCCCCGTCTGCTCGATGCGCTTGCGCGCCTGCTCCAGCTTGCGCAGCGCCGAGTCGATGAAGCTCTGGCCCCCAAACCCCGGGTTGACGCTCATGATCAGGATGAGGTCCACCCTGTCGATCACCCAGTCCAGCACATCCAGCGGCGTGCCCGGGTTGAACACCAGGCCGGCCTGCTTGCCCTCGGCCTTGATCAGTTGCAAGGTACGGTCCACATGCCGGCTGGCTTCGGGATGGAAGCTCACCAGGTCCGCCCCCGCCCTGCAAAACGCCTGGGCCAGCGCGTCCACAGGCTCGACCATCAGGTGCACATCGATGGCCGCCGCGCGCCCATCGGGCAACACGCAATGCGGACGCAAAGCCTGGCACACCATGGGGCCGAAGGTCAGGTTGGGCACGTAGTGGTTGTCCATCACGTCGAAGTGAATCCAGTCCGCACCGGCGGCCAGGACGTTGCGGCACTCCTCACCCAGGCGGGCAAAGTCAGCGGAGAGAAGGCTGGGGGCGATGCGTGCAGTCATGACCGAAATTTTAGGTGGGCACTTGAAACGCCGCCCGAGCGCGCATCGCGGGCTCCCGAGCCCAGCAGTCCGGGGCATGGTCGTTCACCAATCCCATGGCCTGCATGAAGGCATAGCAGGTGGTCGGCCCCACGAACCGAAAGCCCACTTTCTTGAGCTGTTTGGACAGGGCTTGGGAGGCCGCCGACTCCGAGCGGACGATCGGGAGCGCCGGCGCTTCTTCATGGTCCCACACCATCGCCGCCAAGCTGCGTCCACTGTTGTGCAGCGCGACAAGGGCCTGGGCGTTACCAATCGTGGCTTCAATCTTGCCCCGGTGACGCACGATGCCCGAATCCTTCAGCAAGCGCTGGATGTCGGCCTCATCGAATGCCGCCACCCGGGCGACGTCAAATCCCGCGAACGCCACCCGAAACGCCTCGCGTTTGGTCAGAATCGTTCGCCAACTCAGTCCGGACTGGAACCCCTCCAGGCACAGCTTCTCGAAGAGTCGCGTTTCATCGGCCACCGGATAACCCCACTCGGTGTCGTGGTAGTGCCGATAGAGCGGAAAATCAGCGGCCTCGCACCAGGCGCAGCGCGCCCGGCCGTCATCTCCCTGGATGGTTTTCATGTCGTCAAGCTCCTCTCGCGCCGAGTTTCGCTGCAGCGTCGCCGTACAGCCACTGGCTGAGCAGACCGATCCAGCGCAAGAGCGCTGGGCCTTCCAATACACGGTCACGATTGAAAACACGGGCACGTTGCCCGCTCAGCTCGTGGCGCGTCAATGGAGCATCGTGGATGCCCGGGGGCAGGTGGAAGAGGTGCGGGGCTTGGCGGTGGTCGGTCACCAGCCCTACCTCCAGCCCGGTCAAAGCTTTCAGTACAGCTCCTGGGCCCAAATTGGCACCCCTCACGGCAGCATGAAGGGCCGTTATTTGTGTGTCAGTGAGGCCGCCGAGGTGTTTTATGCCGAGGTGCCGGAGTTTGCTCTGGCTGACACCAGTCAACTTCATTGACGCCCGGCGCCCGATGAGTCCTCCGGGTCTTGGTCGGAATGATGTTCAGGGCGCCGCCCTGAAAACATCGTCCACCACACGATGAACGCCGCCAAGCCCAGGGCCAGGGCGGCCTCTAACAAGATGATCCACATGGCCGAATTGCACCACAGGGCCGGTTGGTCCCCCACGGCTCTATGGGTGCATTCCCTCGTGCTTTGCGCGACCTTGCTCACGGCCTGCGGGACCGCTCCCGACAGGCCCGCGCAAGCGCCAGCAGCCGAACTCCCCGCGGCGCCTCCAGCAACGGCCCTGCCGACCCAATCGCCCCCTCGGCCCGCCAACCTGGAGGCGCCTCGCGGCCCCGCGCGATGGGTCGCCGCCGCCTGGAGCGAATTGCCAGGCTGGGGAGAGGACAGCGCCGAGGCCTTATGGCCCGTGTTTCAACGCAACTGCGGGCGTCCTCCGGCGGGGTGGAGCGCCCTGTGCGCACGCTGGTTGCTGGACCCGGTGCCCTCGGATCGATTGCAAGCTCATGGCTGGCTGATGACCCACCTGCAGCCCTATCGCGTTGAAGGGGTTGATGGCCAGGCTGAAGGCCTGCTTACCGGCTACTTCGAGCCCGAGTTGCGAGCCCAGCGCCACGCCAGCGGGCGCTTTTCCGCCCCCATCTTTTCACTGCCCAAAGATCCCCAATTGGCCCGTGCAGCACGACAGGAGTTCGATCAACAGTGGCGCGGACGCACCAGTCCCTTGCTGTTTGTGGAAGACCCTTTGGATGCGTTGGTGCTGCAGATTCAAGGGTCGGGGCGCGCCCAGGTCCGCGAGTTGGACGGCCGGCTCCGATCGGTTCGCTTGGCCTTTGCGGGTCACAACGACCACCCGTACCGCTCCGTCGGCCGCTGGCTCATTGAGCAGGGCGAACTCAAAGCGCACGAGGCCAATTGGCCCGCCATCAAAGCCTGGGCGCAAGCCAACCCCCACCGCGTCCAAGAGCTGCTGTGGGCCAATCCTCGCCTGGTCTACTTCCGGGAGGAGCCGTTGGCCGACCCGCAACTGGGCCCACGCGGGGCGCAAGGCGTGCCGCTGACTGCCGGGCGCTCGGTGGCCGTTGATCGCAGCCAAGTCCCTTATGGCAGCTTGTTGTGGCTCGACAGCACCGAACCCCTGTCCAACACCCCTTTGCGCCGCCTGGTGCTGGCGCAAGACACCGGGGCGGCCATCCAGGGGGCGGTGCGGGCCGATTATTTCTGGGGCTGGGGCCCCGAAGCCGAACAGCAAGCCGGACGCATGAAGCAAGCGCTGCGCTACTGGGTGCTGTGGCCGCGCGACGCCACTATGCCGGCTTCCCTGGCTTGCCGGAGCGACCCATGCCGATGATCGAATTCCGCCGCCCCGACGGCGGCCTCACGCCCGCCTACCAAACCCAAGCGGCCCGCCCCGACGCCCCGGGCGTGGTGGTCATTCAGGAATGGTGGGGGCTGAACCCGCAGATCCGCTCCGTCGTCGACCGCTTGGCCGCGGCCGGCTACACAGCCCTGGCGCCGGACTTGTACCGCGGCCGGCTCACCACCGAAGCCGACGAGGCGAACCACCTGATGCAAAGCCTGGACTTCGTGGATGCCACGCACCAGGACCTGCGCGGCGCCGCTGCCCACCTCGCTCAAGGAGGACAGCCCGTCGCCGTGATGGGCTTTTGCATGGGCGGGGCCCTGACCGTGGCCGCGGCCGTCCACGTACCCGGGCTGGCTGCGGCCGCCTGTTTTTACGGCGTGCCCCCGGCCCATCTGGCCCAGCCCCATGCCATTGCCATCCCGTTCCAGGGGCACTTCGCCGAACAGGACGACTGGTGCACGCCCACCGTCGCCCGGGGTCTGGAAGCCGAGATGCGCGACGCCGGCCGAACCCCGGACATCCACTTCTACCCGGCAGGGCATGGCTTTTTCAACGCCACGCGAGCGGTTTACGACGCCGCCAGTGCCGAATTGGCCTGGCAGCGGTTGATGAACTTTTTCGGGCGACACCTCAGCGCGCCGCGCTGAAACAAAACGGTCCGGCCCTCAATGGACCGGACCGAAAAGCGGGTCAAGGCGGCCGTCAGATAAACAGGCGGATCACCTGCGCGGTCCAAAGTGCCTCTTTATCGCTGCCCTTGCTTTCCCAATGCTTGAGTTCTTGCTCCAAGAACGCACGGGCTTCGGGGCTGCCCAGGTCGCCAATGGCCTTGAGCGCCATGGCACGATCGGCCCATTGAGCCTCCCGCCCTTGGTAGATCGCCTTGAATCGAGGCAATTGGTCATGTGCGCGCAGCATGCCCAAGGAGGACATGGCAGCAGCACGAACGTACTCGTCCCCGTCCTGCAACAGACTGCCCAAGAAACCAATGGCTTTGGGGTGATGGAGGGTGCCCAGCGCATGCACATCCAAGAAGGCCTCCGGCCCGCGGGGCGCGCTGAGCTTTTTGATCAGTGCATCCACCTGCGATTCCTGTCCGCGGTAGCCATAACGACGGGCAGCAATCTTGCTGGCCAGTTCCTTGACAGCAATTGACATCGGCTGATTGAACGTCGGTTCAATCACCTCGTCAAAGCTCCACACCGGTACCTTGCCGCGGCGCACAAAGGCCGCTACCCGCTGGGTACCGGTGGGGGTCTCAATATCGGCGGCCAGGAAGGTCAGCGTCACAAACGGCGAGAACCCGCTGCTGCGGTGGTTGAGCACGCGGAATGTGTGCAGCTTGATGCCGCCCGGTGCCGATCCGGATGCCACTCGCACGGGCAAGCCGCGCGACGCCAGCTCCGCCTGCAGTGCCGTCGCCAAGTACGCTGGAGGATCAATGGGCCCGGCATCGGTGCGCAACGTTGCAGGCAGGGTCCCCGTGCTGAAATCGCGGTCGGCCCCCTTGCGCTGGTCTTCCATCTTGATCGTCTCTGCCGCAGGCGGAGTCCCCTCGGCACGCAGCCCGCTGGGCTCCGGTTGACGAACCAAATAAGCTTGAGGCGCACAGGCCGTCAATACCGGCAACGCCAACAAGGCCAGCCGACCAAAGAACTGCTTCATGAATCCTCCCCGAAGGGTGTGGTTGTAAGGACGCGCATGCTAATCCGACGCGCCAGTCACAACGCCTTTTGGCCCTCCCCCCGAAGCCCCACCAGCAGGGCACGCCCATCCGGCAACACCCGCAGTTCGGCATAACGGGCGGCTTGCCAGCGGGTTGCCTCGCCCTCCCTAAAAAACCAGGCGTCGCTCACCACGGTCCAACGCCCGTCCTTGGGGCTGAGCTCCAGCAGCCGCTCGTCGGAGGCCAGCGCCGCCGGCCCTTCGGCGCGGCGCACAAAATGCCCCACGCCCTGGGCGTCGCGCTTGAGAACCACCTGGGGGCGTTGCGCACCGGGCCGGGGGGGCCACTCGCCCACCGAGCGCAGCAGCGCGTAGTTGAGCCGCATGTAGTCGCCCTGCATCAAGGAGCGCGGGTCGACCGGTGCCAGCTCCACAAAGAGCGGCTCGCCTTGCGCCAGCAAGCGCTCCTTTTGCAGGATGCCGACGTTGATCACGGCAAGCCCCGCCGCCGTGGCTACCAGGAGCGCCAGCGAGCGCGATCGCGTCAAGGTTTCGGGTTCGGGCTGGATTGGGGGCAACGCCCGCACCGACCAGCGCGCCACCGCAGCGAGCACGGCGCTCAGGGCCACCAGCGCCAGCGCCTTGGATTGCAAGTCCCAATCCAGTCGGTAATAGAAACTGCCCAGCACCCACAGGGCCGTCAGCGCGCTGGCACCCAGCCAGCGCCAGCGCTGCTGCAGGGCGCAGGTCCCGGCAATCACCGCCACGCCGGCCAAGGGGGGCAAAAGCGCGCTGGCCAAGGCCAGAAGTACCGCACAGGCGGCCCAGCGCAGGGTGCGGAGCAAGGGCCAACGCCACGCCAGCACCGCCGCGACCCCCAGCGCGACCGCGGCGGCCCCAGCGCCCCACCCGCCCCCGTGAAGGTGATGCGTCCAGTTCCAGGGCACCGGGCCCAGGCCGCCCACCAGCCAGCTCATGCCGGCGTCCAGGGCCAGGGCGGCCAACAACACCCCCACAGCGCCATTGCCGATGGCCTCCGCCCAGGCCGCGACGCGCGCTTCACGCCAGCGGGTCCACCACAAACCCACCACGGCACCCTGCATCACCAGCACCCAAGGCCACACGGCCTGCCGTGGCCAGCCTCCGCCGTGCAAGGCTGCAAGCCCCAGCCCGGCGGCTGCAGCGCCCAGCAGCATGCGCAGCCAGGTGCGCCCCAGAGGCGCGGCCAGCGCCAGGCACAGCAGGGCCATCGCCACCGCCGCCCAGCGGTCGGGCAAGTCCTTGGCCAATCGCACCCCTATGCACAGCAGCCCGGCCAGCAAGGTGGGCACGCCCAGCTGCTCCACAAACAGCGGCTGCCCGCGTTCGCGCAGCAACCAAACGGCCAGGGCCAGCGCCGCCACCCCCACGCCGTACAGGCCCAGGGAGCGCTCAAACACGGCCCCAAACAAGGCCCCCGCCGCGCCTAGAAGCGGAAAGGCCGCGAGCCACGCCCCCAGTGCGGTCATCAGCACGACCGGCCAAGGTCGGCTGTCGGGCCAATGCGCGTTGGGGTCCACGAGGCCCTTGGCTTTCGCCACACGCAGCAATTCGGTGCGGTTCATGCGGCTACTCCCGCACGCGCCCGGCGCATGAGCCACTGCACGCTGGCCGCGAGCAGGCCGGTCACGATCAACCCCAACAGCAACAAACGCCCGAAGGGGTCCCCCTGCGCTCCATCAAACAAGGCACGGGCCAGGCCAAACGTGGCCCAGGTGTCCCACGCCAAAGCCAGGATCGCCAGTTGCACCAAGTCACCCGCCCGCCACTGCAGCGCAAAGGCCCCCACCAGCACGAGACCGGCCACCCAGTACAGCAGCGCCCAATCCTGGGAAAAGAGCGCCAGCAAGCCCCAGCCTCCCACATGCAAGGCGAGCCACAGGCACCCGGCTCGCTCGGACCAGGGGCCGCAGCCCGTCCAGCGCCGGGCTGCAGGCCCGAGCCCGAGCCACAGCGTCAACAACACACCACTGGCCATCACCTGCACCGCCAAAGTGCTCGCTTCCAACCCCCAACGGTGCCCGCTATAGGTGTGGACCCAGAGTTGAGCCCCCAGCGCCATCACCAGCGTCCAAGGGACCCAGATCCAATCGCTGCGCAAGGCCAAGGCCAGCGGCAGCCCCAGCACCGCCCACAGCGCGAACAGTTGCCACGGGTCGGCTCCGGTTTGGTAGGTCTGACCGAAGAAGGCCAGCAACCCACCCTGCAGCAAGAAGGCGACCAGCCCCAGGGCGGTACGGGCCTGCGGCAAGCGCCACGCACCCAGAATGGCCAACACGCCCGTGGCTTGCAGCAGCGCAAACCGCCCCGCCCGCGGCCAGTCGCCCCAGTTGGCCGCCACCCACATCACCAGCCCCAGGCCAAACAGCAAGCCGGCCAAGGGGGCCAGCACTTGGGGCCAGCTGGCCAATGACGCCGGCGGCCGGCCGTCGAGTTCCGCCAAAGCCAGCAGCGCCTCGCGCCGGTCGCGGTCAGGCGCCAGTTGAAGAATGCCCGTGCGGAGGTCGGCAGCGTGCATGGTTTTAGGTCCTGGGTTAGGGTACGAGCCCCAATGCTAGGAGGCCTTCATGCGGCGGATGCTGATTTCACTGTGGTTTGCGGTCACGTCGCATGCAGCGCCCCCGCCGGCATCGCCAGACGATCCCTTGCTCGCGTCCACGCTGGGCCACGTCTCGGCCGATCGGCTGCAAGCACGCATCGAGCGGCTGGCCGCCTTTGGCACGCGCCACACCGCCTCCAGCGCGACGCACCCCACACGCGGCATTGGCGCGGCCCGCCGCTGGATTGAAGCCGAGCTGCGCGCCTGTGCCGCCGGCACGCCCCTGCAGGTGCAAGCGCGCACCCACCTGGAGCCCGCCGGGCGACGCCTCGCAGGCCCGACCGAGATCGTCAATATCGTGGCCACGCTGCCGGGGCGCCTCGGCAGTCCGCGCGTGCTGGTCATGCTGGGCCACTACGACAGCCGCAACGGCGACGTGATGGACGCGGAGGGTGACGCGCCAGGCGCCAACGACGACGCCTCCGGCACCGCGGCGGTGATGGAAGCCGCCTGCCTCGCGGCCCATGCCGCCAAGACGCGCCCGCTGAACGCCACGATTGTGTTCGCCGCGGTAGCAGGGGAAGAGCAAGGCCTGCTCGGGGCCGCCCAACTGGCGCGCGAGCTTGACACCCACTTCACGGTGGAGGGCGTGATCACCAACGACATCGTCGGCAGCCCACACGGGGCCCAAGGCGAGCACGCACCGCACACGCTGCGGCTCTTCGCCGATGGTCTGGATCCGCTGCTACGCCTGATGCTCCGAGGCGCCGCCGCTGAGCCCTCGCCGCGTCTGAAGGCCCAGCAAGAGCTGGCCGCCGCGGGCGGTTCCGAGGACCTGCCGACGGCCCAATTCGGACGGCACTTGAAGCAAGCCATTGAAACCCATGTCCCGGGCTTTCAAGTGCAACTCATCCAGCGTCGTGACCGGACGCTACGCGGGGGCGACCACCTGCCCTTCCTGGAGCGCGGGCTGGCTGCGGTCCGGTTCAGCGAGCCTTTTGAAAACTACGCCCACCAGCATCAGAACGTTCGGGTGGAGAGCGGTCAACAAATGGGTGACCTGCCCCGCTTTGTGGATCCGGCCTATGTGGCGCGCATCACGCAGGCCAATCTGGCCGGTCTGCTGAGCTTGGCTTGGGCCCCCGCGCCGCCCAACGACGTGCGGGTGGATGCTCGCGAGCTCAGCAACGACACCCGGCTGATGTGGATTGGGGTGGACGGTGCCAGTGGCTACCGGGTGCTGTGGCGACGCAGCGAAGCGGCCCATTGGGAGCATGCGCTGGACGTGGGGCCAGGCGCCCGCTCGGCCCTGCTCCAGGGCGTTTCGCGCGATGACTGGGTGTTTGCGGTGCAAGCCCTCGACAACCAGGGCCGCGCAAGCCTGGCGATCTACGCGCCACCCCGCGGCAGCTGAGCCCGCTTACTGAGGAACGGAGCGCACCCGCACCTGAAGCTCCCGCACCACCGGCGCCTCGCCCGTGCGCAGCGTGCCGTCCGCGGGCTGCGAGGCCCACCGCCCTGCCCGCGCCACCACCGTCCAGTGGTCCGGCTGCACCGGCAACCGGCTGCGCCAACTCTGGCTGCCGCCCTGCCCCTCGGGTTGGGTCCATTCCAGGCTCAGACTCAAGGGTTCTCGCGCCGAGCGGCGTGTGGTCACCAAGCCCAATTCCCAAAACCGCGGCGCGCCGGTGGGCGACTCCAGCCGCAATCGCCCCCCTTGCTCTTGCGTCGTCCAGGCAAACTGCCAGCCCTCTTGGGGCTCCAGCAACCGCCACGCGGCCCGCTCACCGGCTTGAACCCGAAGAGCCGGCCCCAAGTAATCCAACTGCGCCCGGGTGCTCCCCGTGCTGAGGCTGCCGGGTTGCACGCCGCTGTGGGTGACCCAGCGCAGTTCCACCTCCAGCACCTCGGCCGTTTGGGCGCCCACCGACGCCAGGCCCCCCAGCGCCCAAAAGCCCACGGCTTGAAAAGCCGCCACGGTCGCAACGCGTCGCTTCATCGTCATCCCTTTGTCATCGCCGCCCTAACGGCGCAGGGCCCAAGTATTCAGCAAGAGACCGACCATTACGGCCCCGGCCCCGGCCCACTTCCAGGCCGGCAGGGGTTCGCCCAGCAGCAGCCAGGAACAGGCCATCCCCACCACAGGCACCAGCAACGCCCACGGCACCACCGCCGAGGCGTTGTGGCGGGCCAGCAACCAGCCCCAGGCCCCGTAGCCAAACAAGGTATTGCCCACGGCCTGCCATCCCACAGCGGCCCAGGCCGCTGGGGAGGCGGCCGTCACCGCCTCTGAAAACGCCGCGGCGCCCTCAACGGTCAGCGCCACAAGCGCCAGCGCGGGTGCCGCCGCCGCACTGCTCCACACCATGAAGGCCAGCATGTTGACCCGGCCGGCCGCCTGGCCCACGACATTGGCCACCGCCCAACTGAGGGCCGCCATGAGCGTCAGCAGCAACCCCAGCGGTGTGGCCGCCGCATCTTGTTGCGCAGCAATCCACACCACGCCCAGCGCCGCGCACGCCAACGCCCACCCCTGAAGGCGCTTCAGCCCCTGGCCCTTCAGGGCCCAAAGCATCAGCAAGGTGAAGAACACTTGGCTTTGCACCACCAAGGACGCAAGACCCGGCGAGATTCCGGTCTGCAGGGCGACAAAAAGCAGCCCAAACATGCCCACCCCGATGAGCAGTCCGTAGCCCCCCAGCACCCGCCAGGACACCGGGGGGCGCGGGAGGACGAGCAGGGGCAAGGCCGACAGGGCGAAACGCAGCGTCGCCAGCCACAAAGGTGGAAAGCTCTGCAGGGCCCACTTCATGACCACAAAGTTGCTGCCCCACACCCCCACCACCGCCAGCGCCAACAGGGCGTGGCGCGGCGGCAGCCCAGGGTCCCGAACGGCCATCATTCCAGCAGCACCCGGTCTCGCCCCTCAGCCTTGGCGCGGTACAGCGCTTGGTCAGCCCGATCCACCCAGGCCTCCAGGCTTTCGCCGTGGCGCCAAAACGCCGCCCCGCCACTGAAGGTGAACCGCAATTCGGGCCGTTCGGTGACCAAGGGCTGCCGCTCGATGCCGAGCTTGAGGCGCGCCAGCCACGCCACCAAGCCCTCCTGTGCGGTCGGCTCCAGCACCGCCAAGAATTCCTCTCCGCCCCAACGAACCGCCGCATCCCCCTTCCGAAGACTCTGGGTCAACGCTTTGGCAAAGCAGCGCAACACCGCATCCCCCGCCGCATGCCCTTGGGTGTCGTTGATCTTTTTGAAATGGTCCAGATCCAGCAACACCACCAACAGCCCGGTCGGCGCCCGCTTTTGGCGCTGCAGCGCTTCCAGCATGACGCGTTTGCCTTGTCGGCGGTTGTATAGCCCCGTCAGGTCATCACGCCGCGCCAGCCGCTTGATGCGGACCAGGGCTTCATTCAACGCCTGGCGCTGCTCACGCTGACGGTCGCGCAGCCGCGCCATCCGGTGCATCAGCAATCCCAGCGCAGGAAAGGTAAACAGGGCACACAGGGCGTGCCCGATGTTCTCGTCGGGGCTGGATCGGCCCGGCCACACCCAATAATCCAGCCCCATGACGGCCAAGAGCAGCAAGAGCCCCAAGACCGTCAGCCGAAACATGGCCTGGCCGCAGCGAGCGAACATGCCAAAGGCCAGCGTAATGAGCAAGGTGGGGACGGCCAGCGCTCGCAATGGGCCCGCCAGCGGGTACGCCGCGGCGCCGAGCAACACCATGACGCCGATTTGCACGGCGGCCAGCGACGGATCATCCCGACCCGCGGTCCATTCCAGCCTCACAGCCAGCGCCATCATGAGTTGAAACCCCACCGCCAGCGCAAACCACAGCCCCGTCACCCAGGTCGGAGTACCCGCCAAGTGAGCCGCATAGGTCAACAACAGCCCGTTTCCGAACACCAGCGCCAGCGACAGGACTTGCTGCCCCATACGGATGCGCAAGCGGCGCTCGCTGCCCAGCATCCCCGCCAGCGGCAGGGCGTCGTTGGACGGACTGGGGTGGACAGACATGGGCTCAGCGTATCAGCGCGACGGCCGTAAATGTCCTAGGGGTAGTGCGCCCGCGGTCTTGACTTCCCCCAGCGAGAAGCTGGTGTGCACGTCACCGACATTGGGCAAAACCAACAAGGTTTCCAGGGTGAAGCGGCTGAAAGCATCCAAGTCAGTGGCCACCACCTGCAATTCAAAGGTACCCGCTCCGCTGATGTAGTGGCAACTGATCACTTCGGGCAGGGCACGGAGTGCGGCCTCCAGTTCCCGCGTGGCGGCAGCGTTGTTGCGATCCGCATCCACCTTCACAAAGGCCAGCACCCCCAATCCAATGCGTCGACGGTCAATTTCCGCCCGATAGCCCGTAATGAAACCCTGCTCTTCCAACCAGCGCACGCGCCGCCACGTGGGGGCCGCAGAAAGCCCGATGCGTTGCGCCAGTTCGGCGTTCGTCAGCCGGGCGTCGGCCTGCAGCGCCACCAGGATGGCCAAGTCGTAGCGATCGAGTTGATCCCCACTGCGCTCTTCGCCCGCATCCGCAGCCCGCTTGGCTGCCGCGATCGCTTGGCGCGGGTCTTTCCCAGATTGGCGCGTCGTGGCACCCATGATTCGGTCCTAGGTATTGAAAAGCAAGATTCTTGCTCAATTGCTCCAGATTAGGGCAAACATCGCAAGCACTTCTCACGTCGATGTTTTTACACTGGCGGACCTTTCGCGCCTGCGCCGCGCGCCCCTCCCACCCTTCCTTTTTGTCGGGCCTGCCATGAACGCACCCTTGCCTGAGCACATTCGCCGCGCCATCGAAACCGTCACGCTGGACGACAAGTACGCGCTGGACCGCGGCCGCGCCTTCATGAGCGGGGTGCAAGCGCTGGTGCGCCTGCCCATCCTGCAGCGCACGCGCGACGCGCTGGTGGGCCTCAACACCGCCGGTTTCGTGAGCGGCTACCGCGGCTCGCCGCTGGGCGGCTACGACCAAGCGCTGTGGGCCGCCCGCAAGCACCTGGAAAAGAACCACGTCGTCTTCAAACCCGGCGTGAACGAGGAACTGGGCGCCACGGCGGTCTGGGGCACCCAGCAACTGGATCTGCACCCGCAAGAAAAAAAGTACGACGGCGTTTTCGGCATCTGGTACGGCAAGGGCCCGGGGGTGGACCGCTGCATTGACGTGTTCAAGCACGCCAACATGGCCGGCACCGCCCAGCATGGCGGCGTGATCGCCATCGCCGGCGACGACCACATCTCCAAGAGCTCCACCGCCGCGCACCAGAGCGACCACGTGTTCAAGGCCGTCGGCTTCCCGGTGTTCTTCCCGACCACGGTGCAAGACATCCTGGACATGGGCCTGCACGCCTTTGCCCTAAGCCGCTACTCGGGCCTGTGGAGCGGCATGAAGACGATTCAGGAGATCGTCGAGAGCGGCGCCACCGTGGACGTGAGCCCGGACCGCGTCAAGATCCTGATGCCCGAGGACTTCGAGATGCCCGCGGGGGGCCTGCACATCCGCTGGCCCGATCCGCCGCTGGAGCAAGAGGCGCGGATGATGGACCACAAGTGGTACGCCGCGCTGGCCTACATCCGGGCCAACAAGCTGAACTACAACGTCATCGAAACGAATCAGGACCGCCTGGGCCTGATCGCCTCGGGCAAGGCCTACAACGACACTCGTCAGGCCCTCTTCGACCTCGGCCTGGACGACGACACCTGCCGCCGACTGGGCATCCGCCTGCACAAGGTGAATGTGGTGTGGCCGCTGGAAGCCAACATCACGCGCGAGTTCGCCACCGGGCTGAAAGAAATTCTGGTCATCGAAGAAAAGCGCCAGGTCATCGAATACCAAATCAAGGAGCAGCTCTACAACTGGCGCTCCGACGTGCGCCCGCACGTGCTGGGCAAGTTCGACGATGACGAGCAAAGCGGCGGCGAGTGGGGCCTGCCCAACCCGAGCAAGAACTGGCTGCTGCGCCCGCAGGCCGACCTGACGCCGGCCATCATTGCGCGCGCCATCACCCAGCGCCTCAAAAAATTGGGCGTGGACGCCGACGTGGCCGCGCGCCTGGATGCCCGCATGGCCGTCATCGAGGCCAAGGACCGCGCGCTGACCGACGAGATCAAAGTCGCCGGCGGTGCCGACCGTGTGCCCTGGTTCTGCTCAGGCTGCCCGCACAACACCTCGACGCGCGTCCCCGAGGGCTCGCGCGCCGTGGCCGGCATTGGCTGCCACTACATGGTCAGCTGGATGCCCGGTCGCAACACCAGCACGTTCACGCAGATGGGCGGTGAGGGCGTGCCCTGGGTCGGCCAGAGCGCTTTCAGCAAGGCCAAGCACATCTTCTGCAACCTGGGCGATGGCACCTACTTCCACAGCGGCATCCTGGCCATTCGCCAGTCCATCGCGGCGGGCGTGAACATCACCTACAAGATCCTCTACAACGATGCGGTCGCCATGACCGGGGGTCAGCAGGTCGGCGAGCGCCCCGAGGGCCACTCGGTCCTGCAGATCATGAACAGCGTGATCAGCGAGGGCGTGGCCAAGTTTTGCATCGTCACCGACAGCCCCGAGAAGTACACCGGCGTGGCCCTGCCCGCCGGGGTGCAGGTGCACCATCGGGATCAACTCGACGCCATCCAGCGCGAGTTCCGCGAGATCGAGGGCGTCAGCGCCATCCTCTACGACCAGACCTGCGCCACCGAGAAGCGCCGCCGCCGCAAGCGCGGCAAGATGGCCGTGAGCGAAAAGCGCGTGGTGATCAACGAGCTGGTCTGCGAAGGCTGCGGCGACTGCGGCGTGCAGAGCAACTGCCTGTCCATCGAGCCGCTGGAGACCGACTTCGGCCGCAAGCGCACCATCAACCAGAACAGCTGCAACCAGGACCTCTCGTGCGTCAAGGGCTTCTGCCCCAGCTTCGTCACGGTCGAGGGCGGTCAGCTCAAAAAGTCCAAAGGCAAAAAGGCCTCGCCGTTTGACAACGCACTGCTGGGCGAGATGCCCCATCCCACCCTGCCCACCTGCGAGACCGCCTGGGGCATCGTGGTGGCCGGCGTCGGCGGCACGGGCGTGATCACCATCGGCCAGTTGCTCGGCATGGCCGCGCACCTGGAAGGCAAGGGCGTGGTCACGCAGGACGCGGCCGGTTTGGCGCAAAAGGGCGGCAGCACCTGGAGTCACATCCAGATTGCCAACGCCCAGGAAGCCATTCACTGCACCAAGGTGGGCACGGCCGAGGCCGACTTGATCATCGGCTGTGACGGCATCGTGGCCGCCAACAAGGCCACGCTGCAAACCATGCGTCCCGGCCGCACCTTTGTGGCCCTGAACACCCACACCAGCCCCACCGCCAGCTTTGTGCTCCAACCCGACTGGCAGCACCCGGGCAGCGCGTGTGAGCAGGCGCTGGAAAACGCGGTCGGCAAAGACCTGCTGGGCAAGTTCGACGCCGAGGAAGTCGCCGTCAAGCTGCTCGGGGACAGCATCTACACCAACCCCATCATGATGGGCTATGCATGGCAGATGGGCCGCATCCCGCTCTCCTTCGCGGCCATCCAGCGCGCCATCGAACTCAATGCCGTTCAAGTCGACAACAACAAGGCCGCCTTCGAGTGGGGCCGCCGCTGCGCGGCGGACTACGCCAAGGTCAAGAGCCTGTTCGCCGCGGAAGCGGTGGTGCAACTGATCAAACGCCCGTCGCTGGATGAAATGGTGGCCCAGCGTGTCGAGTTCCTGACGGGCTACCAAAACGCCGCCTACGCCGCCCAGTACAAGGCCGTGGTGGACCAGGTACGCGCAGCAGAAGAGAAACTCGGCAGCAAGGCGCTCTCAGAGGCCGTGGCCAAGTACCTGTTCAAGCTGATGGCCTATAAAGACGAGTACGAAGTCGCCCGCCTGCACACCGACCCGAGCTTCACCGCCAAGGTCGCCGCGCAGTTTGAAGGCGACTACAAGCTGGTGCACCACCTGGCGCCGCCGCTGCTGGCCCAAAAGAACGACAAGGGCGAGCTGATGAAAAAGCCCTTTGGCGCCTGGGTGCGCCCGGCCTTCCGGGTGCTGGCGAGCCTCAAGGGCCTGCGCGGCACGGCGTTGGACGTCTTCGGCCACACCGAAGAGCGCAAGATGGAGCGCGGCCTGATTCAGCGCTACCGACAGACGGTCGACGCCCTGCTCGCCTCGCTAACTGCGGAGCGCCTGCCGCAAGCGCTGGAGCTGGCGCGTTTGCCCGAAGACATCCGCGGCTACGGCCATGTGAAGGAACGCCATGTGCAAGCCGTGCTGCCCAAGTGGGAGCGCTTGATGGCGCAGTGGAACGCCTGAGTCTCCGATGAAACGGCGCGCGGCCTTGCTGCTCCTGCCCCTGGCAGGCTGCAGTTCGGTGCCAGCGCCCCGCGTCGGCACCGACCCCGGTGGCGCCACGGCCCGACCCGTGCCACAACCCAACGGTGAAGGTCAGCGCTGGAGGGCCGACCCCGGCCGCTCCCAGCTGCGCATCGTGGCCTTCCGAGGTGGCTCCCTGGGCGAGCGCGTGGGCCACCACCACATCCTGCAGGCCGAGCGCTTCGAAGGCTGGCTGTGGTTGCCGCCGCGCGGCCTGGCCGGCGCCAGTGGGGCCCTACGTGTGCCCCTGGCCGAACTGGAACTCGACCACCCCGCCTGGCGGGCCGAAGCCGGCGGGGAGTTCAACGAGCGCCCGCTCGACGACGCGGCGCGTGCGGCCACGCGGCGCAACCTGCTGCTGGCCCTGCAGGCCAACACCCACCCCGACGTCCAGCTCGACCTGCTAGACCTTGCCGGCGCAGCCCCCTGGTGGGTGGCCACAGTGAGCCTCACCCTGGCCGGACAGAGGCAGAACTACCGCGTCGCCCTGCACGTGCGCCACAGCCCGGCGACCGGAGAGGCCCCCGAGATCTGGCGCATGGAGGGCCGATTGGCCTTGCGCCACCAAGATCATGGCCTGCAAGCCTTCAGCCTCTTGGGTGGCTTGCTGGCGGTCCAGGACACCGTGGTGCTGGACTGGACCCTGAGTTGGGTCCCCGCCCCCGAGCGGCCTTGAGTCCCCCAGACCCGTCACCCGCGACTGAGTCCTTCAAGGCGCCGTGGGCGGCGCGTCCGTCAGGGTGTTCAAGAACGCCACGATGTCACTCACCTCTTGGGGTGAGAGCCGCGCGCGATTGCCCGGCAACGGCGCAAAGGGCGCCCGACGCTCCACATTGGCGTGGTAGGCCAGCGGCAAGTCGTCGAAACGCTGGACCTGGCCCGACATCACCGGATAGAAGCGCGCCGGGTCCACATCCCGCAAGGCGTAAAAGCTCACCACCTCCTCCAGGGTGCTGAAGCGGGCGTTGTGGAAGTACGGCCCGGTGACGGCCACATTGCGCAGCGTCGGCACTTTGAATCGCCCACACAGCTCCGTGCGACCACTCAGGTCGGTGCGCAAGGGGCCGCACAGGCCCAAGTCAAAGAAGTTGGGGGCCGCCGTGGCCGTGCTCACCGTGCGCGGCACGCCCAGCGCGTGATACGAGAAGTCGGTGAACAGGGCCGCGCGCCCGTTGCGCGGCTGGCTGTCGTGGCAGCTGGCGCAGTTGCCGCGTTGCGGGTCGTTGAACGCGGCCAGCCCCCGCGCTTCAGCCGCGGTAAAGCTGGCTTGCCCGGCCTGCACCCGGTCGAATTTGCTGGTGAACGGGTGGTAGTCCGGATCGCGCGCCTGGTACTGCGCCAGCGCATCCAGGCTCGCCGACAAGAGCGCCTCATCACTGGCCGTTTCATTCAAACTGTAGGCCCGCAGCAGCTCCCCATAGGCCCCCGTGGTCCGCAGGCGACGCACGTAATCGGCCGTTGAGGCATTGGCCATCTCGGCGGCACTGAACAGCGGCCCTCGAGCCTGCTGGGCCCGGGTGTCGGCTCGACCGTCCCAGAGCAAGCCGCCCCGCGGCTGGCCTTGGTCGTTGAAAGTGAACGGGCCGGCGGCGTCCAAGTAGCGGGACGTCGGGGTGCTGCGAATGCCTTGCTGCTGCCCATCCGCGCCTCCAAGGGGGAGAAAAGTGCCCAGCGGATCCGCGTGGCCCCGGCTCGCCTCATGACAGCTGGCGCAGGATTGCCGACCGCTGGCCGAGAGGGCGGGCTCGTGGAACAGGCGGTCGCCCACCACGAATTTGGGGTCGGTCGGCGCAGGGGCTGTGGTGGGGTCTGGCGCAGGGGTCGGCGCGGACGCAGGCGCCGCGGGCGGGTTGGCCGCCGCCTGCATGTTCGGGGCCGGGTCCGATCCGCCGCCGCAAGCGGTCAGCATCAACACCGCCGCAAACACGGCCGGAATCGCACGCCAGCTGCGGTCGAGAAAGGTGGGGCGGGGCAAGGACATGACGGTCTCCTTCAAGGTCTTGCGGCCAGAAAAGTGGCTCGGCCTGCGCGCACTGTGGCGACCCATTGCGCAGCAAGAATGAACCGAATGTGCAGACGCCCTCCACACTTGGCCACCCAACTGCCACTAGAGTGAACGCGTGCGCTTGGCCCATCAACTCAGCCTGACCCTCCTGGCCACGGCCCTGGCGGCCGCTGCCGCCATGGGGGGCTTGATGGCATGGAACCTGCGGGCGGGGTTCTCGGATTACCTGCGCGCTCAGGACCGGCAGCGGCTCCAAAGTTTTGCCGGGGCAGCCCGTGCGGCGATTGACCAGTGGGGCATTGAAGGGCTCCGAGCCCAACCCCAGCGCTTGCTGCCGCCTGGAGGCGACCTCCTTGAAGGGCCACCCGGGCCACCGCCAGGGCCGGATGGCAGACCGCCCGATCGGCCCCGACCGCCTCCGGGTGGCGAACGGGACCCGGCGCGGCGCGGCCTGTCGCTGGTGGATCCGCAGGGGCACTTGATCTGGGGCCGCTCCCCGCCCCCCGGCCGCCAGCCGCTGGAAGAACCCATCGTCCTGGAGGGGCGGACCGTGGCGCTGGCGCGCCTGATGCCCCGTCCCGAAGCACCCGAGGCCCTGGACCGTCGTTTTCTGCAGCGTCAATTCCTGGGCATGCTGGCCATCGGCGCCGTCGTCGCGGCCCTGGCCGCGGCCCTGGCCTGGGGCCTGGCGCGCCGCTGGTTGCAGCCCCTGACCGCTGTCCAGAAGGCCAGCCACCGCCTGGCCCAAGGGGATTTCAGCGTGCGCCTGCCGCGCCGCGCCGCGGCCCTGCGCAACGAGTTCGATGCGCTCGTGGACGACGTGAACCACCTGGCGGCCGCCCTGCAGTCGCTCGAATCCAGCCGCCGGCGCTGGATGGCGGAGCTCTCCCACGAGCTGCGCACCCCGCTCACCGTCTTGCGCGGCGAGCTGGAGGCCGTGCGGGATGGCGTTCGGCCCTTCAACGACGAGCGCCTGGAGGCCTTATCCAGAGAAGTCGGACGCTTGCGCCGCCTGGCCGACGACTTTCACTGCTTGGCTTTGGCCGATCTGGGGGCCTTACCCTT
Source organism: Inhella gelatinilytica (assembly GCF_016093295.1). GTDB lineage: Bacteria > Pseudomonadota > Gammaproteobacteria > Burkholderiales > Burkholderiaceae_C > Inhella > Inhella gelatinilytica. Next base: position 30,916 of record NZ_JAEDAL010000006.1, read on the forward strand.
CCACCCTCACACGCTGGAGGTGGGGGACTTGGTGCAAGGTGTCGTCGCTCGCCACCAAGCTTTGGCCGCTCAGGCCGGGCTGACGCTGGCCCTCCACCCTCTGCCGCCGCTACCCCCAGTCCGCTGGGACGGGGTGCGCATTGAGCAGGTGATGGACAACCTCTTGACCAATGCCGTGGCCTACACGGATGCACCGGGCCTCCTCGAAGTGACTGTGGAAGCGGTTGGAGAGGGCGTGCAGATCCAAGTCGATGACAGCCCGCCGGGCGTTTCCCCAGGCCTGCTGCCCAAGCTGTTTGACCCGCTGTTCCGTGCCGACCCCGCCCGCCAGCGGCGAGACGGCGCCGGCAGCGGTCTGGGCTTGTCCATTGCCCAGGCCTGGGTTCAACGCCATGGCGGGCGCCTGCAGGCCAGCACCAGCCCCCGCGGGGGCTTGCGCGTGACCCTGTCCCTCCCGTCCAGCCCGCCGCCATGACCCCCCAACCCGCCCGCATCTTGGTGGTGGAAGACGACCCCGCCATTGCCCAACTGCTGTTGGACTACCTTCGCCATGCCGGCTACCGCGCCGAGCCCTGCGCTGACGGCCTGCAGGCTTGGCACCGCTTTGAATCCGACGGACCCTGGGATGCCCTGCTACTGGACATCATGTTGCCGGGCCTGGACGGGCTTCAACTGTGCCAACGGGTGCGGGCACGCTCGAACGTGCCCATCCTCATGGCCACCGCCCGGGTCGACGAGTTTGACCGTTTGCTGGGTTTGGACCTGGGAGCCGATGACTACCTGTGCAAGCCCTACAGCCCGCGCGAAGTGGTCGCCCGAGTGCGCGCCCTGCTGCGGCGCTCACAAGGGCGACTGGCGGGCCCATCCGCGGTGGAGATTCCGGGCACGGGCGGTTTCGTGCTCGACGAGGCGGGGCAGCGGATCGGCTGGCGCGGGCAGTGGCTCACGCTGACGCCGGTGGAGTACCGACTGCTCCGCACCCTGCTCCAGCAGCCCGGGCGGGTGTACGAGCGCGCGCAGTTGCTAGATGCCCTGCACCAAGACGAGTTTCGGGACCTCAGCGACCGCACGGTCGACAGCCACATCAAGAACCTGCGGCGCAAACTCGAAGCCTTGTTGGGCGGCAGCAGCGGCATTCAATCCGTCTACGGCGTGGGCTACCGGTTCAGCCCTGACGCCGGGCATCTGGGCCGCTGAGGGCTCGCCCTCAACAACCATTCACCCCGGCCTGCACGCGGATCACGCGCCCAAACCTGCAGTTCATCGCACATCGGTTTTCGGGTTAACCCCGATCGCTCACAGTTCAGTCACCGCAACACGCTGACCTGAAGGAGCAACATCATGAGCACCAAGTTCAACACCCGCCCGGTTCTGGACACCCTGTCCGATGGCCTGACCCTCGCCCTGATGGCCGGCCTGACTTTCGCCAGCGCCGCTGCGATGGCCAGCCCCATGCACCTGGCCGACGAGGCCGCCCCGATCCTGCTGCCCACCGTGGTGGTGACCGCCCAAAAGCCCATCCACCTGCCCACGGTCGTGCTGACCGCCAAGAAGTCCGTCAAGGCCCCCTCGGTCTGACCCACGCCCTTCTCGCGGCGTGTCTTCAAAGCCCGGCTCTGCCGGGCTTTGTGCTTTGTGGGCGGAAAATGCAACAGCAAAACATAGATGTTCTTATATTGCTCCGTTTGATAACATCTATGAAATGCCAAAACAATCCATTGCCCTTGTTGAGTTGCCGCCCATCGTGCGCGCCCAACTGCGAGAGTTGGGTGAAAACCTGACCATTGCCCGCAAGCGGCGACGGGAATCGCGCAAGGATTGGGCGGCCCGTATCGGGGTTTCCGTCCCCACTTTGATCCGCATGGAGAAGGGCGATCCAGGGGTGGCCATGGGCACGTTGGCCACCGCGCTGTGGATGATGGGGCGTATCCAGGCGCTGCCGGAATTGGCCGCTCCGCAGCTTGACCATGGCGCGCTTGAGCGAGAAGTGCGCTTGGCCAAACAGACGACATCCAGCTCGACGCGCCAAGCGTCAAATCCCGACGACACGACACCCCGGCCGGGTGCGAAGGCGAGCCCGTCATGGTGACCGCAGCTTCCCCGCTTGACGTCCGCCAGCCACTGGACACCCTTTACTTGTGGTGGACGGGCGAGCCCACCCAGCCGGCACTGATCGGAGAACTCAAGCTGGTTCGGGCGTCTAGGGGTGTTTCACTGCGCTATGCCCCGAGTTGGCTGCAGACCGGGTTCGCCTTGAGCGAAGACTTGCCTTTGATCGATTCGGAATTCCTGCCCCGGGCCCCTGAGGTGGCGGCGGGCGCGGTCGACGACGCCAAGCCGGATCGATGGGGCGAGCGGGTCATTCGCTTCCTGGACAAGCCGCCACGTTTGTCCCTGATGGAGTACCTGTACTTCGCGGGGGATGAACGGTTTGGTGCATTGGGTGTTTCCACCTCACAGGATCAATACCAGCCGCGCCGATTTGGACCGCTGCCCGGGCTCGCCGATGTCGCTCAACTCCATGAGTTGGTCAAGAAGGTCGCAGCTGGAGAGCCTGTGCCGGAGGCCCAGCGCCGGCTGATCGTGCCCAGTGTGACGATGGGGGGTGCCAGGCCCAAGGCGCTGCTAAACCTACAAGGTGCGCAATGGATCTTGAAGTTTGGCGATCTGGGCGAACCCTTCGACTCACCCCTGGTGGAACATGCCACCATGACCTTGGCGGCGCGGGCTCGCATTCGTGTCGCGGTGACCCAAGCGATCCCATTGGTTCGGGGCCATGCCATCGCAATCAAGCGCTTTGACCGCCTGCCCCTGGCCTCCGGGGTTCGGCGCCTGCATGCCCTCTCTGCCAATGTGGCGCTCCATGCGGCAGGTGAGCCCCTCGGCTATCCTGAACTGGCGCAGCTGCTGCGCCGGCGCGGCGTTGCCAAGCAATCAGTGGGCCGTGCCCAAATGGCAGAGCTCTTTCGTCGCATGGTGTTCAACATCCTGATCGACAACACCGATGACCACGAAAAGAACCACGCGCTGTTGATGAACGAGCGCGAAGAGTACGAGCTGTCACCCGCGTTCGATGTGCTGCCCACGGGCCAAGCCTTGGGCTATCAACAAATGCGTGTGGGCGCCGATGCGGCAGACGCTACTTTGGCCAATGCGCTGTCTGAGCACGCGCTTTTTGGGCTGCGTCGACACGAAGCGGAATCCCAGGTGCGCGAGGTCGCCGCCGTCGTGGCAGGCTGGAAGCCACACTTCGCCGCGCACGGCGTTCGGCCTGCGGACATTGACTCGCTCGCTCAGCAAATCGACCGGCCATTCCTGACAGATCAGCGGGGCAACTGGGGCTGACCGAGAGCCGCCATTCACCCCGGCCTGCGCGCGGATCACGCGCTCAAACCTGCAGTTCATCGCACATCGGTTTTCGGGTTAACCCCGATCGCTCACAGTTCAGTCACCGCAACACGCTGACCTGAAGGAGCAACACCATGACCACCCAGTTCAACACCCGCCCGGTTCTGAACACCCTGACCGATGGCCTGACCCTCGCCCTGATGGCCGGCCTGACTTTCGCCAGCGCCGCTGCGATGGCCAGCCCCATGCACCTGGCCGACGAGGCCGCCCCGATCCTGCTGCCCACCGTGGTGGTGACCGCCCAAAAGCCCATCCACCTGCCCACGGTCGTGCTGACCGCCAAGAAGTCCGTCAAGGCCCCCTCGGTCTGACCCACGCCCTTCTCGCGGCGTGTCTACAAAGCCCGGCTCTGCCGGGCTTTTTGTTTTTTAACGCGCCTACGATGGGGGCATGCTCAAACTGTTGACCCTGCTCTTTTCTGGTGCCAAGTTCGGCAAAGTGCTCACCAGCGCGGGCTCCATGCTGGTCTCGCTGGTGCTTTACGCCTTTGTCTTTGGGTGGCGCTACGCGGCGGGTTTCATTGCGTTGCTGTTCGTGCACGAGATGGGGCACTACGTGGCCGCCCGCCTCAAAGGCCTGCCGGTGGGGCTGCCCACGTTCATCCCCTTCATCGGCGCCTGGGTGGAACTTAAAAAGCTGCCGCACGACGCCGCCACCGAGGCCTACATCGGCATGGGCGGGCCCTTGTTGGGCACCCTGGGCGCCTTGCTGTGCTTTGCCGTGGCGCGAGGCAACCCTGAGAGCGCCTGGTTGCTGGCCGTGGCCTACAGCGGCTTCATCCTGAATCTTTTCAATTTGATTCCCTTGCCGCCCTTCGATGGGGGCCGCATTACCAGCGTGCTGTCTCCCCGCATTTGGCTGCTGGGCGGGCCTCTCTTGGTGGCCGTGTTTTGGTGGAACCCCAGCCCCATGCTGTTGATCGTGGCCCTGCTGGCGGCCCCCCAAGCTTGGCAAGCATGGAAGCACCGGCGCAGCCCCGAAGCCGCCACCTATTACGCCGTGAGTCCCGCGCTGCGCTGGCGCTGGGGCGCGGCCTATCTCATCTTGGTCGCGTTCCTGGCCATCATGTCCCACGATACCCATGCACTGCTGCGGCCGCATCGCTGACTGCAGGCCGCCCCTCAAATCGGCTAACGTCGGCTTATGCGCGTCTGGAGCACGTTGATCGCGAGTTGGGTGGTTGCTGCGTCCTGCTGGGCTCAGGCAGGTGAGCGTGCCGACACGGAGATTCGAATCTGCGATGACGAAGCGGAATGGCCCCCTTACACCTACTGGGTCCGTTCCGGCACACAGAAGACCCGCGAAGTCACGGGTTACACCGTCGAAGTGATCCGACGAATTTTGACGCGCCAGAACGTGAGCTTTCGCCTGGACTTGGTGCCCTGGAAGCGCTGTGAAGAAGGCGTTCGCCACGGCAAGCCGTATCACATGTTGCTCAACGCCAGTCGGAACGCTCAGCGGGAGCGAGACTTCTGGTTGTCCCGGCCGCTCTACACCACACGAACGTTTTACTTTTGGAGTTTGCGCCAGCACCGCAATGGCCTGGACATTCAAAAACCGGCGGATTTGAAACGCTTCGTCGTGGGCGGCGTACTGGGCTATGCGTATTCGCAGTTGCAGGACGCGGAGCCGCAAAAATTTGTCCGTGCCAAAAGCTACGCCAACCTGGTGCAAATGCTGCACCACGGGCGCATTGACGTCATGGTGGTGGGCGAAGAGGTCTTTCAGGGGCTTTCGGCCCTCAGTGGATACCGGTTTGACGAGGACTTGGAGTTGGGCCGGGCCCAACTTTCGGGCGTGGGGCCCAATGCCTTCCATATGCTGTTCACGAAAGCACATCCGCTGGGCGCGCAACTCCACCACTGGGTCGAACAGGAGTTGCCCCACATGGAAGCGCGGGGGGAGTTGACCGCGCTACGCCGTCAGTTCCGGCTGGAGCCTTAAGCCGACCGTTCAGGCGTCCGGCGACCGCGCTTGTTCGCGCCAATGCTGCAGCAGGGTGAGCGTGCTCTCGACATCGGCTTCCGGCGCGGCCAATACCCGGCCGTGCGAGAGCGCGTGACCCCGGGCCGCTTTGGTGCGGGGTTCCCACAAGAGGCCATGTTGACGCACCAGCGCCTCGGCCAAATCCAACAACGGCCCGAGCTCCCCGGCCTTCCATTCCAGTTCCAACTCCTGCACACGAAGCGATCGCCCGCCGGCATGGATCTGACCCAGATCGAGTGCCATTTCCACAGCGCAGTCGACCAAGGGCAAGGGAACTCGCAGCCGTTCGATCTCCGTCGAAAACGTCGGAATCAAAGGCCGCCGCAAGCCCGCCAACACTGCGGCGCCGAGGGCAAAGTCGTGGTGCAACGCCAGATCCAGCGCCGGGCGACCCGCACTGACCTCCCGCGGAACTTCATGTTCGGGACGGCTCAAATCGTCCAAGGCCGGACCCTTGAGTGTCTGCACCCAAAGCTCCCCTTCGCGCCGCAACCGCAGCCCCCAGCCGGCCTGGGCCAATTCACTGGCCTCGGTATCAAAGTAGGTGGCCGCCATGGGCAAGCTAAAAGCACCCGGCAGTTCAAGTAGCCACGCCCACACCGCCCCCAGGGCTGCATCGGGTACGTTCAGCCGAATTTCCAATTCGCGATGGCTCATGGGCGCGTCAGGGGTCACGGGGCAGGATCAGCACAAAGGCCCTGCATTGTCCAAGCATGTAGCCGCCCTCGCCAATCGAATGGTTCGCGCATCGTTCAATTAATTTGAAACATTTCGTGAACGCACCGCGCACCGCCCAGCGCAAAGTGCACGGCACACTGCCGGCCATGACGCCAACGATTCCCCGATACACGCGCCCTGCCATCGCCCTGCACTGGCTGATGGCCCTGGGCCTCTTGGCCACGATCGCCGTGGGCTGGTGGGCTGCCGGCCTGCCCATGAGCCCGCAGCGACTCAAGGCCCTGAACAACCACAAATGGCTGGGCGTCACCCTGCTGGGCTTGGCGCTCGTTCGCGGGATATGGCGCCTCCGTCACGCCCCGCCGCCGCCGACACCCATGCCCGACCACCAACGGCTGATGGCGCAGTGGGTGCATGGGGCGCTATATGCCTTGATGTTGCTGGTCCCCTTGCTGGGCTGGGCTTACAGCAATGCAGCCGGATTTCCTGTCGTGTGGCTGGGGATCCTGCCGCTGCCCGATCTGGTTCCCAAAGACCCTGCTTGGGCCGAGCTTTTCAAAGGGCTGCACAAAATTGCCGCCTGGGGCTTGGTCGCGCTGATCGCGGCCCACATCGCCGCAGCGGTGAAACATCATTTCATCGACCGCGATGGCCTTTTGAACCGCATGCGTTGGCATTAAATGAACCTCTCCGCTCTGACCCTTTCGCTCGGCGCCCTGTTGCTCTCGCCGATCGCCCTGTCCCAGTCCCTGGCCCCCGGGGGCGAGGTCGTATTTGTCAGCAAGCAGATGGGGGTGCCGGTGGAAGGGCGCTTCAAGTCCTTCAAGCTGGATCGGCTGCAGTTCGATCCCAAGCGGCCCGAGGCAGCCCAGCTCAGTTTGAGCATCCAACTCAAGAGCGCGAGCCTGGGGACGCCCGAAGTCGAAGCCGAGCTGGCGAAACCCGAATGGTTTGACAGCACCAAGCACCCCGACGCGCAATTCCTGGCCCAGACGGTACGCGCCGTCGGCCCCGCACGCTTTGAGGCCAGCGGCCGGCTGAGCCTGAAGGGCCAAACCCGCCCGCTCACCGTGGTTTTTCAATTGCAGCCCCAAGGCCCCATCACGCTCGCCGGCGGCCAGTTCACGCTTCTGCGGAGCGACTGGAAGATCGGCAGCGGCGACTGGGCCGATGCGAGCCTGGTGGCGCACGAGGTGCAAGTGCGCTTCAAGTTCCCGTTAAGCGGCCTCGCGCCGCTTTGATTTCTTTCCTTCTGGAGTTTTGATGAAACGTATCGCTTTGTTGTCCCTGGCCTGCGCGGCCGGCTTGGCGCACGCGGAACCCGCCACCTACAAGCTGGACCCCACCCACAGCTTTGTGACCTTTGAGGTGCGTCACTTCGGTACCAGCACAAACCGGGGACGCTTTGACAAGAAAGAAGGGCAGATCACGGTGGACACTGCGGCCAAAACGGGTCGCGCTGAGATCACGATTGACATGACGTCGATCAGCACCGGCACGCCCAACTTTGACCGCCATCTGAAGAGCAAGGACTTCTTCGACGCCGAGCAACACGCGACAGCCCGTTTCGTGGGCACGCAATTCGAGTTTGACGGCGACAAAATCAAGTCCGTCAGCGGCGAGTTGACGATGCTGGGCAAAACGGCCCCGGTCAAACTCACCGCCACCCACTACAACTGCTATGCCCATCCCATGCTGAAGGTGCAAGCCTGCGGCGGCGACTTTGAAGCCACGATTCAGCGCAGCGCCTGGGGCATGGGCTATGGGGCGGCCTTCATTCCGGACGCCGTCAAGCTGGTGATTCAGGTGGAAGGCTTGAAGCAGCCCTAAAGCCCCAAGCAAACGCTCCCACTTCTGCTGCTCCGGGCTCAGCCCTGGGGCAGCAGGCAGTACGGCGCGGGAATGCCTTCAAGTTCGAAGGTGCGTTGAACGGCCGGGCGGGCGCTGAGCCCCGCCACCAAACGCGCCAGGTTGGGGCAAGCCTCGACGGCTGGCGTTGCAAACCACCGGCCCCAGCGCACCAGCATCAAGAGGAACAGGTCGACCACCGTCGGCTCCTCCCCCAGGAGGTAGGGCCCTGCCGCGCCCAACTCCGCATCGATCTGGCGGAACAGGGCCAGGGTATTGGCTTCGGCCTTGGTTTTCACCGCCGGAACCGCGTCGGGCAGGTCAATCAGGCGATCCGGGTAGAAATAGGCCACCAGCGCCGGCTGCACGCTGTTGGTCAAGAACATCAGCCACTTGTAAAGCTGGCCCCGCTGCGCAGGATCCGTCGGCAGCGCCCAAGGTCCCTGGGTCTTCTCCGCCAGGTAGAGACAAATCGCGGCCGATTCGTAAAGCACGGTCTCCCCGTCGACCAGCGTTGGCACCCGACCATGGGGGTTGAGCTTCAAGTACGCCGGCTGCTTGTGCTCCTGCTTGGCTCCATCCAACGCCACGAACTCGTACGGTTGCTGCGTTTCTTCGAGCAGCAAGCGCACGACCAGGGAGGCGGAACCGGGGAATCCGTACAGTCGCATGGGGGTCTCCTTCAAAGGTCGGCCATTCTGCCCAGGGCGGCAATCCATCCGAAAGTCATGCCGTTCATCTGCAGCGTCGACGGTCTGTCCGCCGCTCCTGCGGCCAGTCCACCGCAAACACCAGTCGGTCGCGCGGACCCGGCGCGGGCCAGCGCAAGCCCCTAGAGTGCGGGCCATGGACAAATCGCCCCGCATCCCCGCCTGGATCACCGACCCGCTTTGGCGTGAGCGCCTCAGCCGCTGGACCGTGACCAGCATTGCCGCCTTTCATCGCTATGCCCAGTGGCTGGTGCGCATGAGTTGGTGGCGCTTTGCAGGCTACTCCATCGGCTTGCTGATCGCGGTCCATCTGTTTACCGGCATCTTCCTGACCTGGCGCTTCACGGAAACCGTGTCCGCCCAGCGGGCCGCCCTGCCGGAGATGCCTGAAATGCCGGAGCTACCCGCCCCCCCCCAACACCCGGGCACCCCGGATGAAGAGGAGGTGCCTGAACCTCCGGCCCCGGGCGCCAGCGGCTCGGTGGGCGACGTCAGCATCCAGATCGGCAAGAAGGGCGTCTTTATCGGCACCAAGGACGGCAAGGGTGAGGCCGCGCAAGTGGACATCCATCCGGGCGGCGTGCGCATCGTGGCGCCCCGCGAGCCGGGAAGTGCCGCTTCGGCGCCCCCCCAGGTGTTCGAAATCAAACTGCCGCAGTCCGTCAGCGAAGAGCTGCGCAAAGAAGTCGAGCGCGACATGAACAAGGCCGCCCAGGACGCCGCCCGGGAAGCCCGCAATCAAGTGGAACAGGAGTACCAAAAGGAACTCCGCCAGTGGCAGCGCGATTACGAACGCGCCCTCAAAGAATGGAAAAGCCAGGCCCGCGAAAAGGCCACCCGCACCCGCGTGGTGCACGCCGGCGAAGCGCTGGAAAACTTGGCCGCGTTGTGGGTCATGCTCAGCCTCGTCATCAAGGCCACTTACAAGGGCCGGCAAGAAGCCGAAGCCAAGGCCGCTGCAGCGGAAGAAACCGCCGAGGCCGAGGCCCTGCGCCGCCAACTGGCGGAAGCGCGCTTGAACACCATGCAGGCGCAAGTGGAACCGCACTTCTTGTTCAACACGTTGGCGTCCATCGACCACCTGATCGAAGTCGACCCCAAGCGCGCCAGCCAAATGCAAAAGAACCTGATCGCCCTGCTGCGCGCCACCATGCCCACCATGCGCGAAGCCAACGGGCAGGGTAACGGGCTGCGTGACTTGAAGCGCGAAATGGCGGTGGTGCGGCCCTACCTGGAGATTCTGCAAGTGCGGATGGAAGAGCGCCTGCAGGTGGACATTGACGTGCCCGAAGGCCTGCTCTCCGCCGAATTCCCGCCCATGATCATTCAGAGCCTGGTTGAAAACGCCATCAAGCACGGGCTGGAGCCCAAACCCGAGGGGGGCAGTTTGGCGGTTCGGGCTCGCATTGAACACGGCAAGCTGGTCGTGGAAGTGGCCGACACCGGCCTCGGGTTTGGCCGCGCGGCCACCAGCGGCACGGGGGTGGGCTTGGCCAACACCCGCGAACGCCTACAACTTCTCTTTGGTAACAAGGCGAGCCTGACCGTCGCCGAGAACCAACCCTGCGGCACGATCATCCGGGTGGCTGTGCCGTACAAGAGCAACGAACCGGAACAAGGAGCCTGATCATGAGCAAGTTTCTGAAGTGGGTGGGCTGGAGCAGCCTGATTCTGTTGGTCTTGAGCCTGGCCTTGGGCAGCTTGATTCTGGGCATCGGGCTGGAACACGCGTCGGATGCCGGGACCTGGCAAGTGGTCGTGGACGGCGAGGATCTGTGGTCCGGCGAGGTGTCCGAATGGATGGGGACGCACACAGAGCACGGCCCCCTGGGATGGATCGCCGCGGCACTGGCCTGTGGCTTCACGGTGCTGGTGGTCGTTCCCCTGGCCTTGATGCTGGGCGTCGGTCTGCCCATCTTGGTCATGCTCGCCGTTTTTGGCGGCTTGGGTCTGCTCTTTGCGGGCATGTCGCTGGCGGTGCTGGCGCCGTTCTTGCTGCCGCTGCTGCTGGTATGGTGGGTGCTCAAGCGCAACCGCAGGACGCCGGTGGCGCGGACCTGAGGAGGATTCCATGAGCATTCGCGCCATCCTGGCCGACGACGAACGATTGATGCGCGAGCAACTGCGCGCGCGCTTGACCGAGGTGTGGCCTGATCTGGAGATCGTGGCGGAGGCCAAGAACGGCCTGGAGGCGGTCGAGCTGACGCGGGAGCACAAACCGGATCTGTGCCTGCTGGACATCCGCATGCCCGGCCTCACCGGCGTCGAGGCCGCGCGACAGATTGCCCAGTTGGAAGAAACGGACGATTGGCGCATTCCCGAAATCGTCTTCATCACGGCCTACGACCAGTACGCCGTGGAGGCCTTCGAGCAAGGGGTGGCCGACTACGTGCTCAAGCCGGCAGAGCGCGAGCGCCTGCAGTTGACGGTCGAGCGCCTGAAGAAACGCTTTGCAGCGCGCGACAGTGGCGAGGGCGACCCCGAAAAACCCATTCAGCAACTGCTGCACCGCCTCTCGGCCCAGCTCAATCCCAACCAACCACCGCGCTACTTGGAGTGGATTCAGGCTTCGGTCGGCCAGGAGATCCGCATGATTCCGGTCAGCGAGATCCTGTTTTTCATCAGCGACGAGAAATACACCCGGGTGCAGACCGAGCAGATTGAAGCGCTGATCCGCAAACCCATCAAAGAGCTGGTGGACGAGTTGGACCCGCACCTGTTCTGGCAAATCCATCGCTCCACCCTGGTGAACGTCAAAGCCATCACCGGGGTGAGCCGCGACTTCCGAGGGCGTCAGTTGGTGGCAATTCGCGGCGTGAACGAAAAGCTGGAAGTCAGCCGCAGCTACACCCACCTGTTCAAGGGGATGTAAGGCGCGGGCGTTCGTGCAGTTCTTGGCGCATGTCACACTTTGATATATACGGTGTGGTGCGCTCCTCCATTTGGAGGGCCGCAGAATGCCATCTCGCCCCCTACAGTGCCTCATCGCTGTCATCAACAAACGAGGCCTCCAAGGGGATTTGGTAGGCGGTCGGGCTGAAGAACCGCTGGTTCGCAGCCCGATTCTTTTTTGGGAAGCCATGCGCGCGCTTTGGATTGAAGATCATCAGCTGATCGGCGATTCGCTGGAAATGCTCCTGCAAATCGTGATGCCCGAGTTGTCACTCGACAAGGCACGCGACTTGCAAACCGGCAAGGAATTGGCCCAGTCGATTCCGTATGAATTGGTGCTGTTGGATTGGTGGCTGGGGGAGACCGATGGCGCCGAAGCCATCCAGGCACTCCGAGACGCGGGTTGCTCAGCCCCCATCGTGGTGGTGTCCGGTGACGATCGAGAACCGGTCATGCGCCGAGCCTTGGACATGGGCGTTGCGGGCTATGTCCGCAAAGCCGCGGGGGCCCAGGAACTGATCAAGACCATCCAAACGGTCATTTCAGGCGGACGGCCCGAGACCCCGCCGGCTTCACCCATGCGCGGCGGGCTGCCGCCCTTGGACCTGCAGTTGCTGTACCCAGATTTGACGCCACGTCAGATCGAGGTGCTGCAGCATCTGGTGCGGGGCGAGTCCGACAAGCAAATTGGACGGGCGCTGGGCATCAGCGACACCACGGTTAAGAGCCACGTGCGCTCCATCCTGGCCTCGCTGCAGGTCCGCAGCCGGGGGGAAGCGGCGCATCGCGCCCGCAGCGACGGCGGGCTCTGATGACCCCAGGCCCCGCACTCAGCCCCGCCCAGCAGGAACAACTGCTGGCCGAACGGCTGGAGTTGGTTGGGGCCGGCATTCGCCACACCCGACGTCCGCGACTGTTCGTGGATGCCACCGTAGGCTGGATTGCCTGGCAAGCCGGTGCCCCGTGGGCCGGGGCCTTGTTTTTCGTGGCCATGTCGGCCGGCCTGTGGGCGCGGGAAGCGTGGCTGGACCGCCAGATGGCGCGGCGGCGACCGCCCGCCCAGATCCTTGCGGGCCTGACCCAAATATTGCTCGCGCTCAGCGCCCTGCATGCCGCCTTCATCGGCGCGGTGTTCCTGAAACCCCTGTGCTCCTGGCACTACCTGCTCACCATGGTTTTGGTCGGCAATGCCATGGGCGCCGTCACTACCGTCGGGGGCGATGCGCGGGCCTACCTCCGATGGGTGTTGATCTATGGCGGCGCCCTGGGGCTGGCGTGGCTGAGTCAGCAGTCCCTCGAAGGCGTCATCGCAGCCAGCCTGATGGTGCTCATGTTCAGCGTCTTCATTCGTCACGTACAAAACGAAGGCGAAACGCTGCAGCGATTGGTGCGGCTGAACGATGACCTGCGTCAGGCGCGTGACCGCGCCGAACGGGCGAGTGAGTCCAAGACCCGCTTCTTTGCGGCCGCCAGCCACGATTTGCGCCAACCCCTCACAGCGCTCTCCTACCAGATCGCCACGGTTCAAGCGCTTGCCAGTCAGCAACAGGACGAGCGCCTGGCGACGCTGGGTCAGGGCTTGAGACGCGCGCTGCAAGACAGCCAGGCCCTGCTCGATAGCTTGCTGGAAGTGTCCCGCCTGGATGCCGGTGCTGTGACGGTGGACCTGCAAGATGTCGACTTGGGTGACTTGCTGACGCGCTGGTCGGACGACATGCGCCCGCAGGCCGAGCAACAAGCGTTGCAATGGCACTGCGTGTTACCCCCTCCCGGCGAGCACCTGCTGACCTGCACCGACCCCACCTTGCTCAAGCGCGTACTGGGCAATCTGGCCAGCAATGCCCTGAAGTTCACCTCCGAAGGTCACATCACGGTGGCACTGCGCCGCGACGGTCGCACCGCCGAAATCAGCTTGGAAGACAGCGGGCCGGGCATTCCCCTCGAGCTCCAAGATCGCATCTTTGAGGAGTTTTACCAAGTCAGCAACACCAGCCGCAATCGGGCCCAGGGCCTGGGCTTGGGGCTGAGCATCGTGCGTCGTTTGGCCAACCTGCTGGCCATGGGGCTGCGCTTGGAGAGCGCTCCGGGCAAGGGCAGCCGCTTCATCCTGACCCTGCCCCTCACCAACGCCGCCGCACTCCAACCCGCCACCGCCACGCCCGAGCCGCTCCAGGCGCTGCAGTCGCCCGCGCGCCGGGTGCTGGTGGTCGATGACGAAGAGGCGATCCGCGAGTCGTTGGCTGAACTGCTGACCACCCTGGGCTGGAGCGTGCGCAGCGCCGAAGACATCCCCAGTGCCCTCACCTGTTTGGCGGGCGCTTGGCAGCCCGAAGCACTGGTTCTGGACTACCGATTGCGCGACAACGTCTCGGGCTTGGATGCACTGGCTGCCATTCGCGCTCGGGGGTGCAAGGCCAAGGCTTGGATGATTACCGGCGAAACCTCGCCAGAGCGCGTTCAAGAGGTCTTGGCTGCGGGTTTACAGGTGCGCCACAAGCCTGTTGACGGCTTGGCATTGGCCGCCGAGATCAGCGCGGCGCTGTGCGCGGAAGGGCGCTGATCATCAGCGCCAGGGACAGCCAATAGAGGCTGTGGATCCACACCGTCGCCAGCGGCACGCCCCCGGCGAACCGGTCCAAGGCAATCAGGCTGTCGGACACCAAGAAGGCCGCGCCGCCCAAGGCCGCATACGCCGCTGCACGGCTGCGAGCCTGAAGCCACCAAGCGGCCCCCTGGCCGGCCATGGCCACCAGCACCGCCACATAGACCAGCACCGGCACGCGCAGGTCGGCCGGCAGGCCCGGCCACAAAATGCCACCCAGCAGCACCCCAGCAAGCGCCGCATACCCCAGCAAAGGCTCGAGTCGTGCGCCAAACCGAACCTGGATGCTCAGGCTACGGATAAAGGCCAAGTGCGCCAACAAAAAACTCACCAACCCCGGCAAGAACCCTTGCTGAGGCCAAAGCAGCGCCACATCTCCCCCCAAGGAAAAAAGCAAACCCACGCGCAGCCAACGGCGCTGGAGCGGTTGAAAGGCGCCCCGCGGCCAGGCCCAAGCAATGAGCGCCAGGGTCGCGGCCGGCTTGGCGGCGAAGCGCAGTACGTCAGGCAGCCAGGCCAAGTCCGCCGCAACAAATACCAGGCCCAATACGGCGGCCAACAGCAGCAACATCACAGGGTCTCCTTGGGTTGAACCGGGGCCTTGGCTTCGCGCGCGGCCACCTCAGCCGCCATACGGGCTTTGAGTGCCAGAAATTCCGCGCGCGGGTCACGTTTGGCCCCGCCCTCGTCCAGGCGCATTTCTTCCACAAACCGGCTGGGCCGGGTGATGACCATTTCGCGCCCCTTTTTTCGCCGCCGCGGCAGGCTGACCGCCAAGCTGCGGCGGGCGCGGGTGATGCCCACGTACATCAGTCGCCGCTCTTCGGCCAGGCGTTCGGGCGTGATGGGGTCATCGTCGCTGTGAAAGGGCAGCAAACCTTCCAGCACCGAGGCCAGCACCACATGGGGCCACTCCAGCCCCTTGGAGGCGTGCAGCGTGGAGAGCACGACTTGGTCCTGCTCCTCCCCCCGCTCCATCAGGCTCAAGATGACATTCAGCGTTTGCGCCACATCGAGCAGGGTTTGCTCCTCCCGCTCACTGCCCTCGCCGCCACACCGGCGGGCCATCCAGTCGACAAAGTCCAGCACATTGCTCCAGCGATTGGCTGCCGCTTTTTCACTGTCTTCCCCATCCATGAGGTGCGACTCGTACCCGATTTCTTCCAACCAAGCCAGGCTCAGCGTCCGCGCGGCGGCCCCACCCGAGGCGGCACGTGCGCGCTCGGCCAGGTCATTCACATAGCGCCCGAATTCGTGCAGGCCATGCAATTGGCGCGGGCTCATCACCGTGTCGAGGCTCTCACAAAACAAGGCCTCGAACAGACTGATCTTGCGTGCCCCGGCAAACTGGCCCAATGCCGCCAGCGTTTGATGGCCAATGCCCCGTTTGGGCGTGGCAACCGCCCGCAGAAAGGCCGGGTCGTCATCGGGATTGACGAGCAAGCGCAGCCAGGCGCACAGGTCCTTGATCTCCGCACGTTCGAAGAAACTTTGTCCCCCGCTGACCTTGTAGGGCACCTGCGCCCGGCGCAGCGCCTGCTCAAAGACTTTGGCCTGGTGGTTGGCGCGGTACAGGATGGCGCAATCGCTCCACTTGCCGTTGGCCCCGTCCGCATTCTTTTTGGCAATGAGTCGGGCCACCGCGCGCTCGGCCTCGTGCTGCTCGTCATCACACTGCAGCAAGGCCACAGCCTCGCCCTCGCCCAAGTCACTCCACAGCTTCTTCTCGAACAGCTTGGGGTTGGCCTGGATCACGTGGTTGGCGGCGCGCAAGATGGCCCCGGTGGAACGGTAGTTTTGCTCCAGGGCGATCACCTGCAGGCTGGGGTAATCGGTCTGCAGGCTCTTGAGGTTTTCGAGCGTCGCACCGCGCCAGCCATAGATGCTCTGGTCGTCGTCGCCCACGGCGGTGAAGAGTCCCTGCGCCCCGACCAGGGCCTTGAGCAGGGCGTACTGCACCGCGTTGGTGTCCTGCACTTCGTCGATCAGCACATGGCGGAAGCGCTGCTGCCACCGCTGCGCCACCTCGGGGTCGGTGCGCAAAAGCTTCAATGGCAGACCAATGAGGTCGTCAAAGTCCACCGCCTGAAAGGCCGCCAATCGCTCGCTGTACGCTTGAAAGATCACCGCCGCCTGGCGCTCGGACTCACTTTCCGCCACCGCCAGCGCCCCGCTCGCGTCCAGGCCTTCGTTTTTCCACAAACTGATTTGCCACTGCCAGATCTTGGGCAGCTTGGCGTCTGTGGTGCTGGCGCAGTCCCGGATCAGGTTGACGACATCGTCGCTGTCCAAAATGGAGAACTGGGGTTTCAGGCCCAACCGGGGGCCTTCTTCCCGGAGAAATCGCACCCCCAGCGCATGAAACGTGCTGATGACCAACTTCCCCGCCGCCTTGCTGCCCACCAATTCTTTGGCCCGCTCGCGCATCTCCTGCGCGGCTTTGTTCGTGAAGGTGATGGCCGCGATCTGATCCGGTCGCAACCCCGCATTAAGCAACCGCACGATCTTGTGCGTGATGACGCGCGTCTTGCCGGAGCCCGCCCCCGCCAACACCAAACACGGCGAGTGCAAGTGATTGACGGCCGCCATCTGCGCCGCGTTCAGGCCCGCAGCGCTCATGCGAAGGGAAAAAACAGGGGGGTGGCGAGGGGCATCGGGGCATTATCCGAGCCCTCAGCCCGCGCGCCTTACCGCTTAAGCCCTTAGCGCCACCACAAGCCCAGGGCCGCCAGCGCCAGCACCACAGCGGCGCCCGCAAGCCACAGCCATCCCAAGTCCAGTTCCTCCTCCGCCAGGGCAGGCGCTGGCGGAGCGCGACGCGGCGGGATCGGCGGCGGCGCAAGCGCCGCGGCCGGTGCGGCCAAGGGCTCCAAGGTCAATGGCGGCGTGGGCGCGCTCGGCGGGCTCGTCCGGGGTGCCAGCACCTCGGCAGGGGCCTCCTCGGGGTCGCCCGCCAAGCTTTTCTTCAGCTCTTCGGCTGACCAGTTCAGGGAACGCGCTTCCTCGTGAACGTGTTGCTGCAGCGCCGCCAGGGCTCCCGCCTCGGTTGTGGCCCCCCCTTCGCTGCCATCCAACCAGAACTCAATCTCAAGCGCCAAGTCCGCCACATCGCGTGGGCGCAGTTCAGGCTCGGGCGAGCCGGCCCGCTGCAGCAGGTCATCCAGCTCCGCACGCGCCAGCGGCTTCAGGGCCGGCCACTGCGGCAGGGCCCGGCTGCTGTCGACCGCCACCGGATAGGGCAACCGTCCGGTCACCAGCAGCGCCATCAGCACGCCCACGGCAAAAACTTGGGCAGAGGCCCCGCCCGGGGCGGGCCCCGTGTGCTCAGGGCAGAGAAAGGCCTTCGCAGCGCGACTGCGCTGCGCGGGACGGTCGCTCAGCGGCTTGCCTGAGGGGCGGCGGGTCAGGGCCAGTGCCACCAAACGCAACTGGTTTTGCGGTCCCACCCACAGCAAGCTGGGATCCAGTTCACCGAGTGCATGCCCCGCGGTTTCGGCGATCAGCAGCAACTCACACAGTTGCACGACCCACTCCAAACGCCGACGCAGCGACGCCGACTTCACGGCGTGCAGCAGCGGTTCACCGTCTTGTCCTGCGACGACCACATACGGGCGTCCATCCGGCGTGAGCCCGGAATCCACCGGCCACAAGATATCCGGGTGGCGCCACCCTTGTTGCTCTGCTTGCGCAGCCTGAACCAGCACGGCGCCCGCATCGTCTACCCGGTTGTAGACCAGGATCGACCCCGGCTGATGGGTCTTGCGCTGGGCCGCCGCCCACCAATGACCGGAGAGGGTTTCGCTCAGTGATTGCCGCAGCGTCCAGCCGCCGACTGCCTCGCCGGCGCTCTCGAAACCTGGTTTGTTGGAGTCGGTCGAGCCCATGATGCTTCTCGCCGCAGTTTGGATGGGCTGATGCTAGGAAGGGTGATCCCTGACATCTGTAAGCGATGCGTGGGATCTGTAAGCAATCGCTACGAGATTTCGGCTTGGGCTCCGCAAGTGTTGAAAAATGCACAAGTGCACCGCCTTCTCACCCGCTTGCTCGGCCTGCTCGGAGCTCTGTGGCTCCTGATTCCCCTGGGCCACGCCGAACCCTACCGCCAACCCGCGCCCGCCACACGCGCCGCGCTGGACGCCCCATTGCCCGCTCGCACCCTGGTGTCGCCCGACCGGCGCTGGCTCGCGCTCATCACCCCCCGTCGCTACACCCCTCTGGCGGAGCTGGCACGGCCGCAAGTCAAGCTCGCTGGCGCGCGTTTCGATCCCCAGGCGCATGCCAGCGCCTTGGGTAGCGCCGCGCTGGTGACCCTGCGACTGCGCCCCCTGATGGATCCGCAAGCGGCGGAACGGGTCATCGCGCTCCCCCCCGGCGGTGCGTGGCATGGCTTTGCCTGGGCCCCCGACGGACGTCACTACATCCTCATGCGCCGCACCCTGTCCCGCAGCGAGTTGTGGTGGGGCGAGACGGCGGGAGGGGAACCGCAGCTGGCCGGTGGCATTGCACTCAACCTGGTGCTGTGGGAGGGCGATCCCGTCTGGCTCTCCGCCACCGAACTGGTGGTGCCCACAGTGGTACCGAGCCGAGCCCCCGCCCCCGCCTTGCCAGGCCCCCAAATACAAGACCACCACGGGCGCGGAAGCCCGGAGCGCACCTTGCCGGATTTACTTCGCAACGAGCAGGACGATGCACTCTTTGAGCACCATGCCCGCTCGCAACTGATGGCCTTTCAGGTCAGCACGGGGGCGCGACGTCGTCTGGGCGAACCTGGGCTCTTCACCAGCGTGGCCGTGGCGGGTCGAGGCCAAGCGCTGCTCACGGAGCGAATGACCCGGCCCTTCAGCCGTCACCTGGCTTGGGACGATTTCCCCCAAGTGGCCGAAGTGCGCGACCGTCAGGGACGCGTTCTGCGGGAGTTGGCGCGCCTGCCTTCCCGGGCTGGCATTCCCATCGACGGCGTGATTCCTGGCCCCCGGGTGTTCTACGCCAGCCCCACGGATGACGCCGCGGTGTATTGGGTTGAAGCCTTGGACAGCGGCCCCGTTTCCTCCAAGTCGTCCTATCGTGACCGGGTCATGCGCTTGGACCCGCCCTATCGCGGCGACCCCGTGGAAGTGCAGCGCATGCCCTACCGGTTCTCGCGACTGCGGTTCCTGGAAAACGGCCAGCACGCCTTGTTGACGGAGACCGACCGAAGTCGAGCCATTACGCGCACCTACCTGCTGCCCTTGGACGGCAGCCAAAGTCGGCTGCTGTTCGAGCACCCCTTGCGCGAACGCTTTCGACATCCGGGCAGCCCCCTGATGCGCACCCTGCCACACGGCGGACGCGTGGTCGCCATGGATGCCGACCGCGAAGATTTTTGGTTCGTCGGCAGTGGCGCCGGTCCCAAAGGTGAGCGCCCCTTCCTGGATCGATACGGCCTGAGAGACCACCCGATCCAGCGGGTCTTCCATGCACCAGAGGGCAGCGTGGAGATGCCGATTGGCTGGGTGGACGAGCGGCGCCTGTTAACCCAAGTCGAGCGCGGTCAGGAGCCCGCTCAGCTGGGGGTTCGAGAGGGAAGCACTTGGCGCGCCTTGCTGCCCCCGCGGGATTTCGGCGCCAGCCTGCGAACCATCAAGCGCCAGTACCTAAGCTTTAAACGGGACGACGGTGTCGAGTTGTCGGCCTGGCTGCTGTTGCCCCCCGATCACCAAGACGGGCAAAAGCGCGCCACGTTGATCTGGGCCTATCCCCGTGAGTTCACCGATGGCGAGCTCGCTTCCCAGGCAGCGGCCTACAGCGAGTTGGGCGGGCTGCCCGCGCCGGGAAGCCCCGTGTGGCTGGCGCTGGAAGGCTACGCCGTGGTGGTTGAAGCCACCATGCCGGTCGTGGGCGACTCTCGCACGGTCAACGATGGCTTCATCGAGCAGATTCAACTCAACGCCAAGGCCCTGGTCGATCAGTTGCGCGACGTGGGCTCGGTCGACGTCAGCCGACTGGCCATCGGCGGTCAGAGCTATGGGGCCTACATGGCCGTGAACTTGCTGGCCCACACCCAACTTTTCAAGGTGGGCATTGCGCGCGCGGGGGCCTACAACCGAACGCTCACTCCGTTTGGCTTCCAAAGTGAACGCCGCTCGCTGTGGGAGGCCCGCGACGCCTACCTGCGCGCCTCGCCCTTTTTGCACGCGGAGCGCATCAAGGAGCCGCTGCTGTTGATTCACGGCGAGCAAGACCCCAATCCTGGCACGCCCGTCCTGCAAAGCGAACGGCTGTACCACGCCTTGGCCGGGCTCGGGCAAACCGCACGTTTGGTGGTGTTGCCGCTGGAAGGGCACAGTCTGGCTTCCCGGGAGGCCGCTGGCCAAGTGCAATGGGAAATGCAGCAGTGGTTACGCCGCCACTTGGGGCCGCCCCTGCGCTAACCCTCAGGGCTCAAGCACGAACCCAAAGCGGGCCGGCAATTCCGCCCTTGTTACCGACTCAGGACACCAGCCGCCGCTCTCAACCCGGTCGACCGCCTGAACCATATCTTGGCTGTGCACAAGCCCCAGCCCAGCATCCGTGCCCAGGTAGAGCCAGCCATACTCGTCCAGCCACGCACTGAGGACCTGGACTGCGCGGCCCGTGTGGGTTCGCACCGTCCCGTCCGGCTGCACGCGCAGCACCCAGGGCGCGGACTCCAACACCACATAGACCCGCTGTGGGCCGTTCTGGAAAAACCAGCGCCCTTGGGAATCGACCTCGTAATTGCGGGCGATAAAGGCCAGCAACTTGTCGTGAACAACACGACTCCCCTTGGGGTTCGGAAAGGCACCCGCCCGCTGGCACGCCTCGTCTCGCATGTACCAGTCACCCCGAGCATCCAGCGCCAGCCAGCCCCGGCAGTCCGGCACTTGCGGCCATTTGGCCATGGCGGCACGAACCAAGTCATCCAAGGTGCGGCTCCAACCAAGCGCCCACCCGCGCGGGCAAGGCCAAGAGATGGCCGGGCCAGCGGCCGGTGGCAAAACCGACATGCCCCCCATGGTCGGGTTGCCACAGGCGAACGGCCGGGTTCGGGACGTCCTGGGCGCGCGGCAGGCTGTCAAAGGGAACAAAAGGATCGTTGCGCGCGTTCAGCACCAGGCTGGGAATCCGTATGCGGCCCAGGCCCGGCGCGGCGCTGGCACGGGTGTAATAGTCGGTTGCATTGGCAAAGCCATGCAGCGGGGCCGTGAAGTGGTCATCAAAATCCCACACACTGCCCACACGGCGCACACGTTCCACATCAAAAAGGCCGGGGTGCTGACCGGCCTTCTGCAGGGCCTTGGGGACCATGGTGCGCAAGAAATAGCGGGTGTAAACCCAGCGGTTGACGCCCCGCTCGAGGGCCCGGGCCGCCGCCGCCAGGTCCAGCGGTGCCGACACCGCGGCCAAGGCCCGAAGCCGTGAGCAGGCATCAGGCCCCGCCTCCTGGGCCCAGCGCAGCAAAGCATTGCCACCCAGGCTCACCCCAACCGCCACGCAGGGCCCGGATCGCACGGCCTGCACCTGGCGCAGCATCCAATCAATTTCGACGTGGTCCCCGGAGTGGTAGGCCCGGGGTGCACGATTGAGTTCACCGGAGCAGCCGCGGAAGTGCGGAACGGCAAACGCCCAGCCTTGGGCCCGTGCCCAGTGCGCAAAGGCCTGGGCGTAGTGGCTACCGGAATGGCCCTCAAGCCCGTGGAACAGGACCAAAACAGGTGACTCGGAATCACCCCGCGGTGACACCAACCAATCGCAGTCGACAAAGTCGCCGTCCGGCGTTTCCCAACGCTCGCGCCGAAAGTGCACCGGATCGCCCTCAAAGCGGCGGGCAAACAACTTGGGCCAAATGGTTTGGGCGTGTCCCCCCGGAAGCCACCTCGGCGCCGCAATCGGTCCCAAGCCCGTGCCCACCGCGTCAGTGCAAGATCGCCGACGCCGTCGCCACCAGAGGCGCCGCACCGCCTTGCTGAGCCGGGCTGGCGTGATGCAAGACCAAGCGCCACCCTTCAGCCGTTTTCAGATAGACATTGCTGGCCACCACCCAGGAAACCACCATGCCCTCGGGGCCCGGCTCCAACCGTCGCTCCCGCACTTGGTGAACGGCCAACTGGTCGGTCTGCAGTTTGCGCACCTCGGTGGGCTCGATCGACATCCCACCTTGGGTGAGCAGTTGCTCGAAGTTCGCTCGAATGGCCGTAATGCCCACCAAGAGCGGTCCCCCGGGGTGGATGCAACGCACCTCTTCGTCGCCCACCCACAGCGCAATCAACCGATCCACATCGCCGGCTTGCAGCGCTTCGTAAAACTGGGTCTCGATGTCTTCCGGGCTGGCGAGCAGCACCGCCAGCGGCGCGCGGCGGCTCATCTCAATGGCCGCTCGACAACACTTCGCCCGCCTTCAGGCGGTACTCCGTGCCGCAATAGGGGCAACGCCCGTGGCCGCCATGACTCAGGTCGATGTAGACCTTGGGATGGCCGCTCCAGAGGGTCATCTTGGGGTTGGGGCAGGCCACCACGCCCGGGCCCTGCGTTTCCTTGGCGCTGACTTCGACGACGGATTGGCTCATGGTCGCTCACGAAACAAAGTAGATAAGTCCGGATTCTAGGAAGCCCGGTCCCTCAGCGCAGGCAATCGGCAACCACCTCAATCCAATGGCGCACGGGCACGCCGTCTTCTTCAGCCAGATGAGTCAGGCAGCCGATGTTGGCACTGACGATGACCTCGGCGTGTAACGCCCCCAGCGTCGCCCGCTTGCGCGCCCGCAGGGCTTGAGCAACCGCAGGCTGCAACACCGAGTAGGTGCCCGCCGACCCGCAGCACAGGTGCGAATCCTGCGGCAACAGCACCTCAAACCCGAGTGCACGTAAACCTTGCTCCACGGCATCGGCCTTGCGCTGGCCATGTTGCAGCGTGCAGGGTGGGTGCCACGCCAACCGCGGCAAGGGCCCTGGGCGCATCCGGGCCCGAAGCCGCTCGATATGGCTGTCCGTCAGCAGCCACACGCCCAAATCTTGCGTGCGCGCCGCCACGTCTTGGGCCGCGTCTCCGGGTTGATGGAGCGGGTACTCCTGCACCATCAAGCCACAGCCGCTGGCATTGGACACAATGGGTTCCGGTCGGCCCGCGCATCGGGCCACCAGGGCTTCGATGTCGCGTTGCGCTCCGCGTTCGTCCCCCAAGTGCGCCCGCACGGCTCCGCAACATCCCTCAATGGGCAGTCCTTGCGTCCCGACCGCAGCGAGCACCCGTTGCGTCGCGGCTTCAATATTCGGGGCCAGCGCGCCCTGCACGCACCCTCGAAGCAACAACACCTGCCGCGGCTGACTGGCCACGCGGGCCGAATGGCGCACTGGAGCAGGGGCGGGAATGGCGCGTCGCAGGCGCTGCGGGGCCAAGGGCCGAACCCAGCGGCCCAGTGTCAGCGCCCATGCGAAGGCACGCGAGGGCAGAAACCGGGCCAACACCGCACGCTTCCAGCGCTCCAACCGGGGGCGGGGCGGAGCGGTTTGTTCCACCAAATGCCGACCAATTTCGACCAACTCACCGTAGCGAACCCCGGACGGACAGGTGGACTCGCAACCGCGGCAGGTGAGGCACCGATCCAAGTGCACCTGCGTGGCGCGCAGAGGTGGCTCGCCCTGCAAGACCTCGCGGATCAAGTCGATGCGCCCCCGCGGGCTGTCCATTTCATGGCCCAGTACCTGGTAACTCGGGCACGTGGCGGTGCAAAACCCACAGTGGACACAAGACTGAATCAGCTCGGCCGCTCGCTGCGCCTTGACGTCGTGTTGCCAAGACGGGGCCAGGTTCGTGTGCATCAGGACTCGAAACCTGCGCTCAGGGCCAAGTCGGCCCCGTCCGGCGTGTTCAGGGCGGCCGTCAACGCAGCGCGAACGCCCGCCACCATCACCTCCAACCGCAGGGGCGGTTGCGGCCCCGAAAGTGCGGGGACGTGCAAAAACCCGCTGCGAACGGCGGCGTTGCGACGCAAGCGATGTTGCAGCCCATAGAAGACCTGATTGCACACATAGCTGCCCGCCGTCAGCGACAACTCCGCCGGAACCCCCACAGCCTGAGCCGCTCGCACCATGGTCTTGAGGGGCAAAGTGCTGAAATAGGCGGAGGGGCTGCGTGGCACGACCGGGCTGTCAATGGGCTGGACCCCGTCGTTGTCAGGAATGCGTGCATCAATCAGATTGAGTGCCACCCGCTCAAAGGAGAGCACGTCCCGGTTGGCGGCCTGGCCCATCGCCAAAACGAGCTGAGGCCGTACTTGTTGAACGGCCTCCGTCAGCGCGGCCAACGAGCGGCCAAAGCTCACGGGCAGTTGGCGCGCCACCACGGCACACCCCTGCAGGGGCGAATCCGCCAGCGCCTGAGCCAGCAGCCAAGAACTGTTGATCGAGTCCCCGTCAAAGGGCTCAAAACCAGTGATGAGCAAGGGGGCCTGAGCTTGCATGGGGCTTAGTGTCGCCAAAAACTGAGAGAAACTGGCGCCCATGTCAGTGAACCCTGTGGAATCTGCCCGCCAAGCCCTGCGCATCGAAGCTTCTGCGCTGCAGGCCCTCGTGGATCGCATCGATGAGCGCATGGCTCAGGCCGTCGCGGCGGTGCTTTCGTGTCAGGGTCGGGTCATCGTCATGGGCATGGGCAAGAGTGGCCATGTGGGGCGCAAGATCGCGGCCACGTTGGCCAGCACCGGCACCCCGGCCTTCTTTGTCCATCCGGCCGAAGCCAGCCACGGCGACTTGGGCATGATCACGCCACAGGATGTGATCTTGGCGTTGTCCAACAGTGGTGAGAGCGATGAACTCGCGGTCATCCTGCCAGTCATCAAACGGCTCGGGGTCACCCTCATCGCCATCACCGGCGGTGCGCAATCCACCCTGGCGCGGCATGCCGACTGCGTACTGGACAGCCGCGTCGATCAAGAAGCCTGCCCCTTGAATTTGGCGCCCACCGCCAGCACCACCGCCCAAATGGCCTTGGGCGATGCGTTGGCCGTCGCGCTGCTGGATTCGCGAGGCTTCCGCCCCGAGGATTTCGCCCGTTCCCACCCAGGGGGGGCCCTGGGCCGAAAGTTACTCACCCACGTCCACGATCTGATGCGCCAAGGTGAGGCCCTGCCCTGCGTCGCCCCCGACACGCCCTTCATTGACATGATGCGCGTCATGTCCGCCAAGGCCCTGGGGTGCGCGGCGGTCGTCGACGGCGATGGGCGGCTGCTGGGCATCTTTACGGACGGTGACTTGCGCCGCCTGGTCGAGCGGGGTGCAGACCTCCGGGCGCTGAGCGCGGCCGATGTCATGCACACCCAGCCGCACACCGTTCGCGCCGAGGCTCTCGCAGTCGACGCCGCCGACTTGATGGAGCAAGCCCGGGTGACGGTTGTGCTGGTGGTCGATGACACAGGCCACCTGCAAGGCGCCGTGAGCAGCAACGATTTGATGCGGGCGAAGGTCATATGAGGGCGGCGCTGACGCACGCGCCCGAGCTCCTGCTTCGCGCCCAAGGGCGAGGCCCCGGCATGAAGGCCGTGATCTTCGATGTCGACGGGGTTCTGACCGACGGGCGCATCTACATCGGGGAGCACGGGGAAACGGTCAAGGCCTTCTCGACCCTGGATGGCCATGGGCTGGTTTTGCTGCGACGCGTCGGCATCGTGCCCATCATCATCACGGGACGGGACTCGGCCGCGGTGCGCCGCCGACTTGCCGACTTGGGGCTGACCCATGCCCGCTTCGGGATCAAGGACAAGCTGGCGGCCGCCAACGCGCTGCTGAGCGAACTCGGGTTGGATTGGTCCGAGGTGGCCGCCATGGGCGACGACTGGCCCGACCTGCCCCTGTTGACCCGCGCCGCCATGGCCTTTGCGCCGCCCGGCGCCCACCCCGAAGTCTTGGCCGTGTCGCACCACGTGACGCGTGCCCCGGCCGGCCATGGTGCCGCACGGGAGGCCGCGGACCTGCTGCTAATGGCGGCCGGTCACTATCACGCCCAGTTTGAAATCGCCTGTCAGACGCTGGACGGCGCATGAGCATGCCGGGCCGCTCCCGAGTGCGAATCCCGCAGCGCTTGGCGCGGAGGGCAGTCCAATGAACGCCGCACGACCGCAAGGCACCGGGTCCGGGGCCCCGCTGGCACCTTTACCGCCCCTCGCGGGGCGCAGCAAGCCCCCCCGTGGGCTGTGGGTGTGGCGTCTACAGGCCTGGCTCAGCCACTACCTGCCGCTGGCGCTCTTGGCGCTGGGGGCGCTCTTCACCGCCTGGCTGGCGCGGCAAACACCGCCGGTTGGTGCCCCAACCGTCGAGCGCGCGGTACGGACCGATCCGGACTACACGATGTCGGGGTTTGAAATTCACCGGTTTTGGCCGGACGGACGGCAACAAGCTTGGCTCAGTGGGGAAACCCTGCGGCACTTTCCCCACAACGACACGATCGAGGTCGACCAGTTGCGCCTGCGTTGGGTGGACGAAGCCGGTCGGGTGATGGTGGCCTTGGCCCAGCGCGGCAGTGGCCCCGCCAAGGGCGAGCGGCTGCGCTTGGACGGGGCGGTACAGGTTCAGCGCTTCGCGGCGGACGCACCGGAGGGGGCGGCCGCGGAGTGGGTCTTGAACACCGAGTCGCTGGAGGCCTGGGGGCCTGAGCAGCGACTTTTCAGTCGGCGCCCAACCCAATTCCAGACCGAGAGCCTGCAACTGCAGGCCACCGGCTTTGAGTACCAACACCGCACAGGTCACGTGATGTTCCAAGGCCCCAACCGCACCGAACTTCAACCGCGTCGCACCCGATGAGCACGCTCGCCGCCAACCCCAGCGCACCGCTGGTTTTCATTACCGGCGCCTCCAGTGGCATCGGACAAGCCTTGGCACTGCGGTATTACCAGGCGGGCTGGCGCTTGGCACTGCTCGCGCGGCGCACCGAGGTCGTCACGACTTGGGCGCAGGCCGAGGGGTTGGACGCGGCACGCTGGGCCGTGTACGAGGCCGACGTCGTCGACGCGCAAGCCCTTCAGACCGCAGCAGCCCACTGCGTGACCACCCAAGGCTTACCGGACACGGTGATTGCCAGTGCAGGGGTCAGCATCGGGGTCGACACCGCCCTGGCAGAAGATTTGCCGGTGTTCAAGCAAGTGCTCGACACCAACCTGTACGGCACAGCGGTCAGCTTTCAACCGTTTATTGAACCCATGCGCCGGCGCGGCAGCGGCCGACTCGTTGGCGTGGCCAGTGTGGCCGCCATCCGGGGCTTGGCCGGCCATGGCGCCTACTGCGCCAGCAAGGCGGGCGTGGTGAGCTACTGCGAAGCCCTGCGCCTTGAGTGCCGGGGCAGCGGGGTGCAAGTGGTCACCCTCGTGCCCGGCTACGTGGACACCCCGCTGACCCGCGTGAACAGCTACTCCATGCCGTTCCTGATGCCCGCTTCGGTGTTTGCCGACCGGGCCTTCAAAAGCATTGAGTCCGGCTGCAGCTACCGCGTCATTCCGTGGCAAATGGGCTGGGTGGCCAAGCTCATGCGGGTGCTGCCCAATCCGCTGTTCGATCGGCTCTTCAGCGGCCGCGGGCGAAAACCTCGCCAAGGTTGAGCGGCGCCAGCGGCGCACCCCGGGTCTGCATCAAAACCGGCTCTGCGTGCAATCGTTCCTTTCAAGGGTCGAGCGACGCCAGCAAGCTGGGGCACACTCTCCGGCGGGTCTGTTTTCCCTGCCTCCATGCACTCACCCAACCGCCGCTTGCTGCTTCAAACCCTCGCCCTGGGCGGAGCGATGGGCCTCGCGGGCTGTGTGAGCGCCCCGCCGCCGTTGCGGGTCGGCAGCATTGTTTTTCCAGGCTACGAGCCCCTCTTTCTGGCGCGGGATCTGGGCTGGCTGCACAGCGACCAGGTGCGGTTGATCGAACTGCTGTCCAGCCAAGACAGTCTGCGGGCCCTCGCCTCGAAGCAACTCGAGGCCGCGATGTTGACGTTGGACGAGGTGCTGAGCGGTATCAGCGAAGGCCTGGACCTGCGCGTGGTCGCCATCCTGGACCGCTCGGAAGGCGCAGATGCTGTGGTGGTCCATCCCCGGGTGCCCAACGACGCCGCACTGGCCGGCCTCACGCTGGCCTACGAGGAAGGCGCCGTCGGGGCGCTGATGCTGGCGGAGTTTCTGCGGGCGCACAAGCTCAAACCCGAGCACTTCAAGCGCGTACCGACCACGCTGATGGAATCAGCCGCCGCCTTGCGCAGTGGCTCGGCCGACGTGGTGGTCACGGGCGAGCCCTGGCTCAGCCAGTTGGAGGCCTTTGGGGCCCGGCGCCTGTTTGACAGCCGGGCCATCCCCTGGCGCATCATTGACTTGTTGGCCGTCCGTGCCGATGTGCTCACTTCCCACGGCCATCACATTCGCCATGCGGTCCACAGCCATTACTCGGCCCTCGGGTTTTGGCAGCGCCGGCCCGAAGAAGCGGCGCGTCGGGTCGCCCCGCGACTGGACCTCCCCGTCGAACAGGTTGCGACCGTCCTGCGCGGCCTGATCCAACCCGACTTGGACACCACGCGGCGGTGGTTTCAGCCGGGCAGCGAACTGGCCCGGCAGGTGGAGGCCCTGCAGCAGCAAATGGTGCGCGACGGGCTCCTAAGCCGCAGCGTGCCCACGGGCACCCTGTTCGACCCCCGTTTTCTGGACTAGGACGCCGCCGTGAAATTGCGCGTGCTGGTGCCCCTGCTGATGACCGCCACGGCCCTCTCCGCCATGGCCATCGGCTATAGGCTGAGCCTGACCGACAGCCGCGACTGGCTGTTGGACAGTGCGCGACGCGATGGTTTGGCCCTGGTGGAGCGCCTGTCTCGATTGGCGGAACTGGAACAGGCCGAACACCCCGCCAAGGTTGAAGCCGACTTGTTGCTCAGCGCCACCGATTTGCGCATCGACGCGCTGTTGCTGACCGACCCCGACCTGCGCGTCCTGGCCGCGAACCGTCGGGCGTGGCGGGGCCAATCCCTGGATGCCGTGTGGCCCGCGTTCGGTCCCCCTCAAATCGCAGCGGCGCGCCAAGCCCACAGTCCACAGATCCGCCACCTGGCGGATCAACAACTCATGACCGTGGCAACCTCGTTTGCGCTCAAAGGACGCGCGCAGGAGATCCGCGGCCAGCAGCGGGGACTGTTGCTGCTGGTCATGGACCTGTCCGGGGTGTACCGCCAGGCTCAGCTGCAAGCCCTGAACCGCTTGGCGCCGATGGCGGGGGTATCGCTGGCGGCGCTCGCGCTGTTGATGTGGGTCATTCGTCGCCACGTGAGCCGGCCCTTGGCCGCCATCCAGAGCGCCAGCGAAGCCTTCATGGCGGCGCCCGACCAACTCCACGCCGCACCCGAGCACGGCCTGGAAGAAACCGCGCGCCTGGGGCGCTCACTGAATGCCTTGCAATCCAGCGTCCGCCAGTCGCGGGCCCAACTGCGCGAGAGTGAGGCCCATTTCCGCATGCTGGCCGACGCCGGTCACCTCAGGGTCTGGGGCCTTACGCCGGAGGGCACCGTGGACTATGCCAATGCTGGGCTGCGCGATGCGGTGGGCTGGCCCGCCGATGGCGAGGTCGCCCCGGCCCAGTGGCAGCACCTGTTGGCCCACGACGCCAATGCCACCGCCGCCCAGCTCATTGCAGCGGCTTGGCAACAGCAACGGGGGTTTAGCGCCGAGCTGGAGCTCGAAACCGCCAGCGGAGCCACGCAGTGGTTGCTGTGCGAGGGCAGCCCCCGCCACAACGACGCGGGCCAGTGGACCGGGTATTGGGTTCAAGGCCTGGACATCACCGCGCGCAAGCACGAAATGACCGCGCTGGCGGCGAGCGAGCAGCGCCAAGCCTCCCTGATCAATGGCGCCATGGACGCCATCATTTCCACCGACGCCGAGCAGCGCATCGTGCTCTTCAACCCGGCGGCCGAGCGCATGTTTGGGTGCAAGGCTGAGGAGGTGCTGGGGCGCAATCTGTCGATCTTTTTGCCCGAAGCCGTCCGGGGCAGCCATCCCAAGCATCTGCGCCGGATGATGGTGGACGACGCCCGACCCGAGAGCAACGCGCTAATGGGCGGGCGCATGCTGCACGCCCTCCGGACCGACGGCAGCAGCTTCCCCATTGAAGCGTCGGTCTCGCACATGCGGGTCGGAACGCAGCATCTGTTCACCGCCATCGTCCGGGATGTCACGGAACGCGAGCGGGCGCGGGCGGAGCTGCGCTCCCGCGAGGGCATCTTCACCGCCATCGCCGATCAGGCCCGCGAAGCCATCGTGCTGGTCGATGCGGACACCGGTCGCTTTCTGGAATTCAACCGGGCGGCTCACGAGGAGCTGGGGTACTCGGCCGAGGAGTTTGGGGGCATGGGGTTGGCGGACGTCGTGCCCGAAGGCGAAGGGGCGTCGCGTGTCGCACGCCTCAAGACCCTGGTGGAAGGCCGGCCGGCGGTGCTTGAGGAGCAGCACCGCCGCAAGGACGGCAGCTTGCGGGACGTCCGCATCAGTGCACAAAGTGTGCTGGTCCAGGGCCAACGCCGCTTGGCCGCGATCTGGAGCGACATCACCGAGGCCAAAGCCCAAGCCCGCGAGCTGGACGCGTTCCGAACCCGCTTGCAAGCCCTGGTGGAAGAGCGGACGGCCGAACTGCACAGTGCCACGGCGGCCCTGCAGTCCATTCACGACGAGCAAATCGCTCTGTTCGATGCAGCCCCGGTGGGCATCGCCCTGATCACCGACCAGCGCTTGGTGCGCTGCAATCCGCGCCTGGAAACGTTGCTTCGCGCGGCGGCCGGCTCGCTCACCGGCCGTCGGGTGGAATCCGTGCTCCCGCTGGAAGCGCTGCGCATCGCCGGGGAGCGCAGCAGCCAGGACCACCATGTCGCGCGCCAAGATGGCAGCCTGTTCTGGGCGCGCCTGACCGCCCAGCGGCTCGAACTGCCCGCCCCCAGCACGGGGGCCCTCCTCATCTTGGAAGACATTGACCAGGAGCACGCGGCCGCGCAGGCCCTGCAAGAGGCCAAGGACTTGGCCGAGTCCGCGGCGCGAATGAAGTCGGATTTCCTGGCCAACATGAGCCACGAGATCCGGACCCCCTTGAACGCCGTACTCGGCATGGCCCATTTGAGCCTGCGCACCGAACTCAGCGCCAAGCAGCGGGGCTACCTCAACAACATTCAGAGCGCGGGCCAGCACCTGCTGACCCTGCTCAACGATTTGTTGGACCTCAGCAAGATCGAGGCCGGCAAATTGGAGTTGGAGCACGCCCCGTTCTCGCTGGACAAGGTGCTCGGCAATCTGCGCACGTTGATTGCCCCGGCCGCCGCCGCCAAGGGTCTCGAGCTTGTGTTCGACGTGGGCGCGGATGTGCCCCGCGAAGTGGTGGGCGATGGCCTGAGGCTGGGGCAAATTCTCATCAACTACACCAGCAATGCCGTCAAGTTCACGCAGTCGGGCGAAGTCACGGTGGCGGTACGGCAGTTGGACCTGCGCGAGGGGCACACGCACCTGCGCTTTGAAGTCCAGGACACCGGGATCGGGCTCAGCGCCGACCAGCGACGCCAGCTCTTCATCGCCTTTCAACAAGCCGACCCCTCCACCACACGCAAGTTCGGGGGCACGGGCCTGGGGCTCTCCATTGCCAAGCGCCTGGCCGGGCTGATGGGGGGGCAAGTCGGTGTCGAAAGCCAACTCGGTCAGGGCAGCACGTTCTGGGTCGACCTGTGGCTGCCGCTGGCAGCCGATGCCGCCAGCCCGCATCCCACGCAGCTCCAGGGCCTGAACGTGTGGTTGGTCGACGACTCCCCCCACGCGAGCGCCAGCCTTCAATCCACTCTGAGCCCCTGGGGCGTGCGTGTGCGCCCATTTGGCAGCGCGGCCGAGGTGTTGGCCGAGGCGTCGCGGTCGCTGCCGCCTGACTGGGTCTTCGTGGACCATCAGCTGCCCGATGCCTCCGGTGGCGAGCTGATTCGCGCGCTACAAACGTTGATCGCTCAACCCGCACCCCGTTGGGTTCTGTTGACCGAACCTCACGTCGGGAGCCGGTCACAAGAGCCTCCTCCACAGTGCCACGAGCTGGCCAAGCCCCCCACGGCATCGGATCTCTTGGATCTGCTCATGGGGGGATTGGAGACCCCTGCCGCGGTGGACCACACCCCGCAGGATCGCTGGGCGGCCGGGCGGCGCATCCTGCTCGTCGAAGACAACGCCATCAACCGCCAAGTGGCGCAAGAGCTGCTGGAAGAAACCGGGGCGCTGGTGGTGGAGGCTGAGAACGGTGAAGTGGCGCTGCGGCGATTGGAGCAAGAGCCGGCTTTCGATCTGGTGTTCATGGACATGCAGATGCCCGTGCTGGACGGTGTCGAGGCCACGCGTCGCCTGCGCAACGACCCGCGGTGGCCGACCTTGCCCGTGGTCGCCATGACCGCCAACGCGCTGGCGCAGGACCGTGACCTGTGCCTGTCCGCCGGCATGAACGACTTTTTGAGCAAGCCCATCGAGCCCGACTCGCTCTACGCACTCCTCCACCGCTGGTTGCCCAACGCCCCAAGCGCCGAGCTCCCCGTGGGCCCGACGATCGACCCCGTGAGCGCGGCTGATGCACACGGGCTCCCGGTCTTGGATACGGCGAAGGGCTTACGGGCCTGTCTGGGCAAGACCGCGATGTACCAAAGGCTGCTGGGCCAGTTCGTCCAGCAATATGCCAACGAACCCAGCCTCATCGAGACCGATTGGGCCGCCAGCCGACAAGCGGAGGCGGAGCGCCGCGCCCACACCCTCAAAGGTGTGTCGGCGCAATTGGGCGCCCTGCCCTTGTCACAGGCCGCCAGCGATTTGGAAAAAGCACTCCATGCGCAACGGGGACAGCCCGCGCCTCAATGGCCGGCCCCGGTTCACGCGGCTTTTGCTGCGCAAATGCGTAAGGTCCAGGCGGCCATCGCGCAGCATCTCGCCGAATCCCCCCCGCCGCCAGCCGCGGAGGTGGGCCCGGCAGCCTGGGCATCGGCGCTGGACGGTTTGACCGCCCGCCTCGAACGGGGCGACCCGGAGGCGGCCGAGTGGCTGCAAACGCACGAACCGGCCCTGCGCCTCGCGCTTGGAACACGTTTTGCCAGCGTTTCACGGGCCATTGAAAACTTCGACTTCGAACAGGCCTTGCAGTTGTGCCAAGGGGAGACCGCGTCGTGATGACCCCGCCCACCGCCCCGGCCCCGGGGCCCAACCCCCCCCTGGGGGCGCGCATCCTCGTCGTCGACGATACGCCCCAGAACCTGGCGCTGATGAGTGAATTGCTGCGCCCGCTGTACCACGTGACGGTGGCCAACCACGGCGAACGCGCCCTTCATCTGCTGGCCCAGGGAGATCTGCCCGACCTGATTCTGCTGGACATCATGATGCCCGGCATCGACGGCTACGAGGTGCTGCGTCGGCTGCGACTCGCCCCCCGCACCCAGCACATTCCGGTCATTTTTCTGACCGCCAAGTCTGAGACCGAGGATGAGGCCCAGGGGCTGGCTTTGGGGGCGCAGGACTACATCACCAAACCGATTTGTGCCCCCATCGTGCTGGCCCGCGTGGCGGCGCAACTCAAACTCAAGGTCGTGGCCGACTTTTTGCGCGACAAGGCCGACTACTTGGAATCGGAGGTTCAGCGGCGAACGGAACGGATTGAGGCCATCCAAGACATCACCGTGCTGGTGATGTCCTCCATGGCGGAATCCCGCGACAACGAGACCGGCAATCACATCCGGCGCACCCAGCATTACGTCAAGGGTCTGGCCGAGGCGTTGGCGTCAAACCCGCAGTTCGCCAGCGATTTGACGCCGGACACCATCGAACTGCTCTACAAATCCGCCCCTCTGCATGACATCGGCAAGGTGGGCATCCCGGACCACATCCTGCTCAAGCCCGGCAAGCTCACCCCCGAAGAGTTTGAGGTCATGAAGACCCACACGACGATTGGCTATGAGTCCATCGTGCGGGCCGAGCGTCTGCTCGGTGAGGAGGTGGATTTCCTACGTTTCGCCAAAGAGATTTCGCTCTCGCACCAAGAAAAGTGGGACGGGAGCGGCTATCCCCAGGGGTTGAAAGGCGAGGCCATTCCCCTCTCGGCCCGCTTGATGGCCGTGGCCGACGTGTATGACGCCTTGATCAGTCGCCGTGTTTACAAGGAAGCGTTCTCACATGGCACAGCGGTGGCGATCCTGCAAGAAGGTCGCGGCACGCATTTCGACCCCGTGATCTTGGATGCCTTTCTGCAGATCCAAGATCAATTCATCGCGATCGCCGCACGCTGGGTCGACGAGTGAACCAGGCAACAGCGGATGCAAAAAAGCCCGCATGCGCGGGCTTTTTCATGGCTGAACGCCGATTTCAGTAGCCGCCGCGGTCACCGCGGTCACCACGGAAACCACCGCCACCGCCGCCCGGGCCACGGCCATAGGGGCTGGCAAAGCCCGCCGGACGCGCCTCACGCGGGCGGGCGACGTTCACCACCAGCGGGCGGCCTTCGAGCGCCTGGCCATTCATGCCGCTGATCGCGGCCTGAGCCTCGGCGTCCGTGCCCATTTCGACAAAACCGAAGCCCTTGGAGCGGCCGGTTTCGCGGTCCATCATGACCTTGGCGGACTGGACGTTGCCGAAGCGAGCAAACGCCTGTTGCAGGGAGTCGTCGCGCACGCTGTAAGCGAGGTTGCCGACGTAAAGCTTGTTGTTCATGGGGAGGCCCCTAACGAGATACTAAGACAAAGAACCGAGAGGCGCCTGAACCCATCCAAGCAAGACAACGAATCAACGCGACCAAACCGGCCGCGCCATTATTCCGGTGGACGGGGCAGAAACCAGCCCCTAAGCCCCAAGCTGTTGCTTTTTGTCGGCGCGAGAAAACCCGCAGTTCCGCGCCAAACCCGTCCAACGGGGGTGCCGAACGCCGAAGGCTGCCTCTCCCCGCGGGTGGGGCCCGGGCTCACAATGGCCCATGGACATCTACAAACCCTTGGTTGCCCTGATCGCCATGGTCAACCCCATTGGCGTCATTCCCTTCTTCATTGCCTTCACGCAAGATCTCGATCGGTTTCAGCGGAAGCGAACAATCCGTGTCGCCGCTTTTACTTGTTTTACCGTGATTGCCGTCTCGGCGCTTGCCGGTCTCAAGGTTATTGAGTTTTTCGGCATTTCAATCGCCAGCTTCCAAGTTGGAGGCGGCACGCTGCTGTTGATCAACGCGCTGGCGATGCTGAACGCCAAGCCGGCCGAAAGTGGCAGTGTCAGCACCGCCGATGCGGGCACCCACATCGCGGTCGTGCCCTTGGCCATTCCCCTGCTGACTGGCCCGGCCACCATCTCCACCATGGTGATTTACGCTCAGAAAACCCAGCATTGGTGGCAGCAAAGCGTCCTGGTGGGTTACGGCGTGGTGGTGGGCGCGGTGGTGTGGCTGTGCTTCACCGCCTCCGGCCGCATCGCCAAAGCGCTGGGCGCCACCGGCATCAACATCATGACGCGCCTGATGGGGCTGATCCTGGCCGCACTCGCGGTTGAATTGCTGGCCAGTGGGTTGATTGATCTGTTCCCAGTCTTGGGCTCCCCCAAACTCAAGGGCTAAAGCAGAGCGGCCCTTGGCCGCTCAGCCACCCCCGACCGGCCGCGCCATCAGCCCGCGAAGCGGCGCTCCAGGAAGTGAATCAGGGT
The DNA here is from genome assembly GCF_016093295.1 of Inhella gelatinilytica. Classification (GTDB taxonomy): domain Bacteria; phylum Pseudomonadota; class Gammaproteobacteria; order Burkholderiales; family Burkholderiaceae_C; genus Inhella; species Inhella gelatinilytica. The sequence goes on from NZ_JAEDAL010000006.1 coordinate 66,714, forward strand.
GCGCAAGGTTTGGGCTTCGCCACCGACCGGGCGGCCCGGGCGGGCCAAGGTGGTCCAAGCAAACAGGTCGATGTGCAGCCACGCTTGGTCGGCGGGCACAAACCGGTCCAAGAACAGCGCGGCCGTAACCGCGCCAGCCATCGGGCTGCTGCCGCTGTTGCTCACATCGGCCATGGGCGTTTCAATGAGGGCCTGATACGGCTGCCACAGGGGCATGTGCCACAGCGGATCGCGCTCTTGCAAGCCCAGATCCACCAGTTCCCGTCCGAGCGCCATATCGCGGGTGAAGAGTGCGGGCAACTCGGGGCCCAAAGCCACGCGCGCGGCGCCGGTGAGGGTCGCCAGATCAATCAACAACTCGGGCTTGGACTCACAGGCGTAGGCCATGGCGTCGCACAACACCACGCGGCCCTCGGCGTCTGTGTTGCCAATTTCGATGGTCAGGCCCTTGCGCGTGCGGAACACATCGCCCGGGCGGAAGGCATTGCCACTGATGGCGTTTTCAACGGCCGGGATCAGCAGTTGCAGGCGCACGGGCAGTTTGAGCGCCATCACCAGCGCGGCCAAGCCCAGCGCATTGGCCGCACCGCCCATGTCCTTTTTCATCAAGCGCATGCCATCGGCCGGCTTGATGTCCAACCCCCCAGAGTCGAAACAAACGCCCTTGCCCACCAGGCTCAGCTTGGGGTGCTTGGGGTTGCCCCAGGTCAGTTCGATCAAGCGCGGCGCCCGGTCCGGCGCCGCCGCCCGCCCGACCGCATGAATGGCTGGGAAGTTGTTCTTGAGCAGGGCATCCCCCACAATTTCCTTGACCTTGGCGCCATGCGGTTTGCCCACCAGCTTCACCGCTTCGGCCAACTGCGCCGGGCCCATGTGCTCAGCCGGCGTATTGACCAAATCCCGGGTCGCGCACAAGGCGGTCGCCAGGGCCAGCCCCCGCTGGCTTTCAGGGCCATCTGGCAGCACCAATTCAGCACTCACGCGACCGCGGGCCTTGTAGGCGTCAAAAACATAGTCGCCCAACACCCACGACAGGGCCGCCGCCTGCGGATCCAGAGCCACCCCATCGGCATCCAATTTGTAGCGACCTGTCGGCAAAATCTGTGGAAAAGCCGCCAACGCATAGGGATCGTCCGACGCCCGTACGCCCACGACCACACAACTCAGACGCCCTTGTTCATCGGGCAGCACGACGTGGGTGTCCGGCTTGGCGGCGAAGCCCACGGCATCCAGCCAGCGCTGGGTCGCTACCGGCAAGCCTTTGCGAATCTCGGGCCACGCTTCGACCGTCGAGCACAGCAGGGGGGTGGCGGAGGCCGGTACTTTTTTGGCGAGCGTGAGCGTCATGGCAAGCTTTTTTGAAACGCGAAGGCCGGCATTCTCTGACGAACCGAAAAAAGCGCGAAAAACTGCAGAAACGTGTCAACCATCCGCGCAAACCCCACGTTACGGCGCCATCGGTCGAAAGGTTTCGGCCGCTTTTGAGGGCTCTGCCCGACCCTGATCATGCTGACCGCCACTGCCAACCGCCACGCCAATCCCGCCCGCCGCAGTCCACTGTCGCCGGCCTTGCTGGACAGTTTGCTGGACAAAGGCCCCAAGCACTGCGCTTACGAGGGTTCCGGTTTCACCCAGGGGCGACGGGCGCTGGATCGACTGCTGCAGTTGGATCGCAAGCGCTGATCCGCCGGGCGGGGGGCGTCAGCCCCTGAAATCAACCCCTGAGCTGAATCCACCTTTGGGCCCAGCGGCCGGGCGGGCCGCCCTCATACCCCGAAGCGGACCCTCTTTATCGATCTTGCCGATTTGGCGCCCCGGCGTTCAGGCTTGAGAATGGCGGCCATGCGCGTGCTGTTTGCCTCATTACTTGCCCTGGGCGGCCTGGCCCTTGGGGCCAGGGCCAACCCGGTGACGCTGCACTATCAAGAGCGTCCTCCGTACTACGAGACGCACCCGGACGGGGTTCGTGGCTTGGTGGTGGACCCCTTGGTCAAGGCCCTGCAACGGGCCCAACTCCCCTACCGTCTGGCGCTCACACCCAGTCAGCGCCAACTTTTGCTGATCGAAGACAGCGTGGGGCCACACTGTGGCATCGGCTGGTTTCGAAACCCAGTCCGCGAAGCCAAAGGGCAGTTCAGTTCGATGCTGTACCAAGACCAGCCCCTGAGTTTGCTGGCTCGTCGTGCCTTGGCTTGGCGCGACCCCCTCTCGATGACGGAGGCGCTGCAACGAACAGAAGCCAGGCTTCTCACCAAACAAGGCTTTTCCTACGGTCCGCAGTTCGATGCCCTGCTGGCCCAGCGCCTCAAACCGCCCGAAACCAGCACGGGCGAGGTGTCCAACTTGGTGCGCATGCTGATTGCCAACCGCGCCGATTGGATGCCCCTGGCTCACGAAGAAGCCCGCTGGTTGCTCGACGCCATGGACGAGGCCAGCGAGAAGCTCCAGGTGCTTCGCTTTTCTGATGCCCCGGCGGGACCCACACGCCACCTGTACTGCAACAAGGCTGTGCCGTCCGATTGGATGCAGCGTCTCAATGAGGCGCTGAAATAGTGGAACTGCTGCTGGCTGTTACCGCCTCATTGGCGGCTGGGTTCATTGATGCCATCGTCGGCGGTGGCGGGTTGATTCTGGTGCCCGCCCTGTTCGCGGCCTACCCGGCTGCTGCACCGGCCACATTGTTCGGAACCAACAAAGGGGCGGCCATTTGGGGTACGGCGCTGGCCACCTGGCGTTATGCCCGCCGGGTGGAATTGCGCTGGGCATCTCTCTTGCCCGCCGTGGGTACAGCCCTGCTGGGCAGCACGCTGGGCGCATGGGGAGCGACCCAGGTGGACGCCCGCCTGTGGCGAATCGCCCTGCCCGTCATCCTCCTGGGACTGTTGGTCTACACCCTCGCCAAGAAGAACCTGGGGCGCGCCCATGCCCCGGCCTACAGCGGCTCCGCCGAAGCCCTGCGCGCGATGGCGATCGGGGGGGGAATTGGCCTGTACGACGGTTTTTTTGGGCCTGGGACGGGCAGCTTTTTCATTTTCCTGTTCGTGCGGGTGCTGGGCTACGACTTCCTGCACGCCAGTGCCAGCGCCAAGCTACTCAACACCGCCACCAATGCGGCGGCCCTGACGCTGTTCGCTGCCACGGGTCACCTGTGGTGGGGTGTGGCGGCTTGTATGGCTGTGGCGAACATGCTGGGCAGTTGGCTGGGGGCTCACTTGGCGTTGGCACGGGGCGCGGGCTTTGTGCGCGGGGTTTTCCTGGTGGTGGTCTCGGCACTGATTGTTAAAACCGGCTGGGATGCAGCGATAACATGGACCACAGTAATGGCCTGAGGCTCTGACCATGTCTGTCGATCCTGAACTGCGTTCCCTCGATATCGAAATTCCAGCCCAGCCGGACGTGCTGGTGAAGCTGTCCGTGCTGATGGCCGAAGACGAGGTCGACCTGCTGGCCATTTCTGCGCTCGTGGAAGGGGATATGGCCCTGGCCGCGGCGGTGCTGAAGGCCGTGAATTCCTCGCTGTATGGCCTGCGAGGCCGCGTGCAAACGGTGCACCAAGCCCTCACGTACCTAGGCATGCGAGAGGTTTCGGCCATTGCCTTTGAAATGAGTTTGCGGGCGGCCTTCCCCCCTGCGGCGGAACTGGAGCCTGTTTGGGCCCGTGCCGCGCAGCGCGGCATCTTGATGGGTCGCATGGGCCAATTGCTGGGAATTGACCCCTGGGCGGCGCATTCCGCCGGCCTGTTTGAGGAATGTGGCAAAGCCGTGCTGTACCGCCATGCGCCGCAACACTACCCTGCCATGCTGCGGGCGGCGCCATCAGATCAAGAGTTGTGTGGCTTGGAAACCGCCGCGTTTGGGGTCAGCCACGACGCCCTGGGCGCAGCCCTGTGCGAAAGCTGGGGGGTGGCCCCGGCGGCGGTGGCCAGTGTGCGACACCACATTGCCCTGCAAGCCGGGGATGACATGCCCGAAGCCTTGCAGCGGCGCAGTGTTGCCTGCCTGTCGGGTTTGGCCCATACGCTGATGAACGCACCGGCAGACTTGGAAGCCCGCGCGCAAGTCCTGTGCCCGCAGGCCCAGATTGATCCGGCGGCGGCCTTGCGCGCGGCCCGCCGCGTGCAGGAACAACTCGAGAACGCGGCGAGTGCCGGCTGAGGTGCTTCTGGCACTGACCACGCTGGACAGTGCCGCTGCCGCGCATCAGTTGGCGCACCAGTTGGTCGAAACGCGTCTGGCCGCCTGTGTGCACATTGAATCCCTGGAGTCGGTTTACCGCTGGGACGGCCAAGTGCGCCTTTCGCCCGAATGGCGGCTGCTGATCAAGACCACCAGCGAGCGCTGGGCGGCGCTGCGTGCCTTCATAGACACCCACCACCCTTACGAAGTGCCCGCTTTGGTGGCCTGGCCGTGCAGTCAGACACCCCCCCAATTTGCCGAGTGGGTCCGACAAGAAACCCACCCAGCCCCGGGCGGTCTCTAAAATCGCCGCCCCTTTTCCCTGGCGGACCCATGAGCCTCGACGACTTCCGCACCCTGCTGCCGCAACGCTTGATGCCCAAGCGCTTCTTCACGGAGGCGGCCGGACGATTCGCCGCATGGGAGGGCGGCCCTTGGACCACCCGCGTCATTCGACGCTTCATCGCGCGCTATGGGGTCAACATGGCCGAAGCGGCACAGCCCGACCCCGCCAGTTACCCGTCCTTCAATGCTTTTTTTACCCGCCCCTTGAAGTCAGGGGCCCGGCCACTGGCGCCAGCGGATTGGATTTGTCCCGTGGACGGCGCCATTTCGGCGTACGGCCCCATCGCGGCTGACCAGGTGTACCAGGCCAAAGGCCACGGCTACAGCACACGCACCTTGGTGGGCGGTGACGGCGAACTGGCCGCGCAGTTTCAAGACGGTCACTTTGCCACGCTGTACTTGAGCCCCAAGGATTACCACCGCATTCACATGCCCTGTGCCGGCACGCTGCGACAAATGATTTGGGTACCCGGAAGTTTGTACTCCGTGAACCCGGCCACCGCGCGAGCGCTGCCCGGCCTGTTTGCCCGCAACGAGCGTGTGGTCTGCGTCTTCGACACCGAACACGGTCCATTCGTCTTGGTCCTGGTCGGGGCCACCATCGTGGGCAGCATGGCCACCACCTGGCATGGCGTGGTCAACCCCCCGCGCCGACCCGCGGTGACGACCTGGACCTACGCACCCGGTGAACACCGGTTCGAGCAAGGCCAAGAAATGGGGCGTTTCCTGTTGGGTTCGACCGTGGTGATGCTCTGGCCCAAGTCGGACCTGACCTTCAACCCCGATTGGGCGCCTGGCCGCCCCATTCGCCTCGGCGAAAAAATGGCGGACTTCGCATGACCCCCACCCGCGTTCTCACTGGCATCACCACCACCGGCACCCTGCACTTGGGCAATTACGTGGGCGCCATCCGGCCCGCCATTGCCGCGTCGCGCGAGCCCGGCGTGGAGAGCTTTTTCTTCATGGCGGACTACCACGGGCTCATCAAGTGCGACGACCCGGATCGGGTGGAGGCGTCGCGCTTACAGATCGCGGCGACGTGGATTGCCGCGGGTCTCGATACCGACGTGGCCCTGCTGTATCGACAAAGCGATGTGCCCGAGGTGTGCGAGTTGACTTGGCTGCTGACGTGTATCACCGCCAAAGGTCAAATGAATCGTGCTCACGCCTACAAGGCGGCCGTGGATGCGTCCGTCGCCGCCGGCGAAGAGCCCGACTCCAACGTCACGATGGGTCTGTATTGCTATCCCATCCTGATGGCGGCGGACATCCTGCTCTACAACGCCCACCGCATTCCGGTCGGGAAGGATCAGGTTCAGCACATCGAGATGGCGCGGGACGTGGCCCAGCGCTTCAATCACCTGTACGGCGACGACTTCTTTGTCCTGCCCGAAGCCCAGGTGGACGCCGAAATGGAACTGCTGCCGGGTTTGGACGGCCGCAAGATGAGCAAGAGCTACGACAACGTCGTGCCCCTCTTTGAGGGCGGACTGGAGGCGCTCAAAGCGGCGATCGCGAAGATCGTCACCGATTCCCGGGAACCCGGTGAGCCCAAGGAACCCGAGGGCACCCCCCTCATTCAGCTGTGGGACGCCTTTTCCACCCGCGAGGAACGAGCTGCCCTGCGCAGTGAACTGCGCGCCGGCTTGGGTTGGGGTGCAGCCAAACAACGTTTGGTGGCGCAGATCGACCGCGAGTTGGGCCCCATGCGCGCCCGCTACGAGCACTTGATGACCCACCCGGACGAGATCGAGGCGATCCTGTTGCAAGGCGCTGAGCGGGCCCGCGCGATTGCACGCCCCTTGCTGGCCCGCTTGCGAGAAGCCGTGGGGCTGCGACGCTCCCGCCTTTTGCCCGGTCGACAAACGCTCGCCCCCAAAGCCGCCGCCCTGCCGGTGCCCAAGCAATACCGGGAGTCCGACGGCCTCTTCTATGTGAAGCTGGTTCAGGGCGATCAACTCCTGCTGCTCTCCCCCGGCTTTGCCCAAGGCAAGGAGGCAGGCCAGTGGTGGGCCCAGGTCAAGCGAGAAGGCCGCGTTGCGGCCACCGCGGCCCAGCAAGTTCACGACCGCCTGGACGAAGCCCTGGCCCAACTTCGGGCGGCCGAGGCCGACAAAAAGGCCAGCCAAGCTGCGGCCGACTGACCCCCCCGGTGCCTCGCGCCCTGCGGGCGCTCCCGGCTTGCCGTGCTGAGCAGAAGGGCGTACACCTGAGTCCCCAGCCTCAGGAGCCCGGACATGCCCCTTTTGATTCGCACCACTCTCATCCAGGCCTTGGCCATCGGCCTCTTCGTCCCTGTGGGGGCCACGGCCCATTCCAAATCGGCAGCCAAATCTCCACCGGCCCCCGCCGTTCAACAAGTCGTGAAGCCCCCCATCGCCCAGGCCTGGGTGGACCTGGCCACCCATCACAGCGATCTGCCCGGCTTCGCTGGGGCCCTGATGGGCGGGGGGGGCGCCGGTTTGGGCAGTCTGTTCGGAGGCGGTGGCGACAAGGGGCGTGGCAATGTGTTTGGCGGGACTCAGGGCCTGGGCATGACCGGGAGCGGCCAATGGTTAGACGTAGCCGTCCACACCCGCGCCAACCCCTCCCTGAGCCAGGCCCAGCAAGCGATTCCGCCCGGCCTTCAGCTGGGTGCGACGCTGAACTTGGTGGCACCGGTGCCGGACAAACCCATTCCAGTGCCGGAGCGCGACGATGAGCCACGCGAACCGCACTACGAACGGCCGAAGGGCAAGCTGCTGCTGTACTGGGGCTGCAGCGAGTCGGTTCGCGAGGGGCAGCCCCGCGTGTTGGACTTCGCCAACCTCCGCCTGGAAGACATTCAGCGCATCATGGTCGCCCGGGGCCACACGCCCAAGGGCGCCCGCAGTCAGCCCGGCTACCCCGCTTGGCCGAACAAGACGGATGATCGCAAGGTGCCTGCCGGCGCCCGCATCGCCGGCGAGAACGGATTCAGTGGCCAAGGGGTCCCGGAGGGTTTTCGCTTTGATCTGCGTCCCGACGTGGACTTCATGCCACCCTTGGACCTGCAGCGCCATGCGCTGCCCAGCGGCGCTACCCAGCTGAATTGGCCCGGCTTGGAGCAGTCCCGCGCGTACTTCATCAGCGCCATGGGTGCCAAGCCCGGCACCGACGGCAGCGACAGTGCCGAAATGGTGCTGTGGAGCAGCAGTGAACTCCCTGACACCGGTTTCGCGCTGCACGACTACCAGACCCCGGCGGGCATCGAACGCTGGGTCAAAGAGAAAGTACTGCTGCCTCCCAGCACCTTGCAGTGCGCCATTCCCGCCGGGATTTTTGGTACCGCGGGCGAGTCAGGCGCCGGCATGCTGCGCATGATGGCCTATGGACCGGAGCAGGCGGTCGCTCACCCGCCGCGACCCACCGATCCCAAAGTGCCCTGGACCCCTGATTGGTCCGTTCGGGTGCGCACCAAGTCCAGCTGGATGGGCTTACTCGGGATGGAAAACACCGGCTCCGAGCGCGGGGCCGGCCGGCCCAAACCGGCCGCAGAGCCGGAAGAGAAGAAGAAACCCAACGTCGGTGATTTGCTCAAAGGCATTTTTGGCCGTTGAGCCGCCCAATACCTGGGGTTGCCCCTCTAGTCGACCCTGGGGAAAGCGCCGTGGTGTTTGAGGCCCCAATCAGGCACCCTTGATCTTCCGTCCGCTTTCAACCGCAGTCTTATGAGCACGACCATCGCCCCGGAACGTTTGGCCCTTCAATGCCTGTACTACTGGGAAACCAGTCACGCCCATCACGTCACCCTGACCCAGCCCATGGGCAACGGCCAGGTCCGGGATTTCACCTGGGGCCAGGTGGCCGATGAAACCCGCCGCATGGCCCAGTGGTTGAAGAGCCAGGGATGGCCCGAAGGCAGCAAGGTGGCCATCCTCTCCAAGAACTGTGCTTGGTGGTTGATGACCGATCTGGCCATTTGGATGGCCGGCTATGTCTCCGTCCCGCTCTACCCCACCCTGGCGGCCGGCACCATCACCCAGATCTTGGAACACAGCGAGGCCAAGATGTGCTTCGTCGGCAAGCTCGACGGTTGGGAGGGCATGAAGCCCGGCATTCCCGCCGACATGCGCTGCGTCAGCTACAGCCTCAGTCCGGACGATGCCAAGCGGGCCTACCAAAGCTGGGACGAAATCATTGCGGACACCCCCCCCCTGCAGGGCAACCCCGTACGGGCCGCCGATGAACTGGCCACGCTGATTTACACCTCCGGCACAACGGGCGCCCCTAAGGGCGTCATGCACACCTTTGGCAACTTTGCCTGGGCCCTGACCGCGGGGCTGGGCCGCATTTCGATGGGCATGAATGACCGCATGCTCTCCTACCTGCCGCTGGCCCACGTGGTCGAGCGCTGTTTGGTGGAGCACGGTTGGTTGATCACCGGCATGCATGTGTATTTCGCAGAGTCGCTCGAAACCTTCACGCAGGATTTGCAGCGCGCCCGTCCCACCGTGTTCTTCTCCGTCCCTCGCCTGTGGGTGAAGTTCCAGCAAGGCATCTTGGCCAAGATGCCCCAAGCCAAACTCAACCGCCTGCTCTCCATCCCCATCCTGAATTGGATCGTCAAGCGCAAGATCCGAAAGGCGCTGGGTTTGGATGCCTGTCAGTTCGCCGCGGGCGGTGCGGCCCCCATGCCGCCCGACTTGCTGCGCTGGTACCGGCGCATTGGCCTGCCCATCAACGAAGGCTATGGCATGACCGAAAACTTGGCGGTCAGCAACATCACCATCAATGGCGAAGACATGACCGGGACGGTGGGCCCTGGCTACGACGGCGTGCAGATTCGCATCGACAAGAAGACCGGCGAGTTGCAAATGACCAGCCCGGCCGTCATGAAGGGCTATTACAAGGAGCCGGAACTCACGCGCGAAGCGTTTACCGAAGACGGCTGGCTCAAGACCGGGGACAAGGCCTCGCGCGATGAGCGGCAGTGCATTCGCATCACGGGCCGGGTCAAGGACCTGTTCAAGACCAGCAAGGGCAAATACGTGGCGCCGGCCCCCATTGAGGACAAGCTGGTGATGCACGGTGCCGTTGAGGCCTGCGCGGTCGTGGGCGCCAACATGGGCCAACCGCTCGGGCTCGGCATGCTGGGCCCCGACGCAGTCAAACAGTTGGAGACGCCGGAACAGGCGGCAGAGCTGAAGGCCTCGCTCGAAGCCCACCTGAAGGCCATCAACGAAAAGCTGGACCCGCACGAGCAAATGGACTGTTTGGTGCTCTTCAAGCAGCCGTGGACGGTGGAAAACGGCTTCATCACGCCCACCTTCAAGGTCAAACGCAACGTCATTGACGACACCTACGGCACTCGCTACGAGAAGTGGGCCGAAAGCCGCCAGAAGATCATCATCGAAGGTTGAGCGCGTCAACCGAGGGTTGGCCCGTCGACGAGCGGGCCAACCCCAAAATGTAAAGGGGGCCTCGGCCCCCTTTTTTCTTATCCAGCGCCTACCTGCATCAGGCCCCACGGGGCCCAACCCGGCCGATCCCGGATAACAGGAATACCGGGCGTTCAGGCTTCCAAACCCAACGGCCCGTTGACTTGCAACAGCTTGATGCGGGCCGCCGCCGCCGCGCCCTCAAAGTCGGCCTCAATGCGGGTCAGCGCCTCCTCGTCGGCGGCTTGCGCCTCGCCCACACCCACGGCGCGATTGCGCCCGCGGTGCTTGGCGACGTACAGCGCCAGATCCGCCCAGTTCACCGCACGCTCCCAGTGCAGGCTCAAATCAGCCGGCGGCAGGGGGAAACACACAAAGCCCACCGAGATCGTGACCCGCAGTTGCTCCTTGCCGTTCACCACCACGGGTTGACTGCCCACCGCTTGCAGCAGCCGGTCGGCCAGCAATTGGATGTGAGACGGTTTGATGGAGGGTGCCAGAACCAAGAATTCCTCGCCGCCCCAGCGCACCAACAGGTCGCCGTCGCGCATGGTGCCCTGCAGGCGCTTGGCCACGGTCTGAATGACCACGTCCCCAGCCCCATGCCCATAGCCATCATTGATGCGCTTGAAATGGTCGATGTCCACCATCATCAGCGCGCCCGTGAGGGGCTCAGCGCCTCGCTTTTGCATCGCAGCCAGGAAATGCCGCCGGTTGGCCAGTTGGGTCATCGGGTCGCGCTCGCTGAGCACCTGCAACAACGCTTGATTGGCGCGCAAGCGCGTATGGGCTTGACGCACCCGCACCAGAGCCAGCATGGCAATGACCGCACAGAGGCCCGCCAGCACCGCGGCAATCACCGTCACCTTGCGGGCGGCCCCTTGGTTGTCCAGGGTCTGGGCCCGCACTTCGGTTTCACGGCGGAGCAGCTCAACTTGCGACTTTTGCTTGTCAGCGTCGTACTTGGCGCGCAATTCGGCCAGTACCGCTTCCCGCGCTTGACGCTGGGCATCTTGCGTCAACTGGCGTTCCGCGTGGTACAGGCTCAGCGCCTCGCGAGACTGGCCGGCGCGCGCCCACGCCACGCCCAGCTCCCGCATCTCCTCGGTGCGAGAGCGCAGGTCATCATGACCCACGGTCATGCGATCCAAGATCGCCACCTGGGCCTTGGCTGCATCGAAATGGCGCTGCTGAATGTGCGCCACCGCCAGGTTGTGGCGCGCCGTTCGAATGGTTCGCGGGTCGCCCAACTTTTCGAGCACGGGCAAGGCCTCTTCCATCGCCTTCTGCGCCTTTTGCGGCTGGTCAGAATGCAGGTAGGCATCGGCCAAGCTGACCTGCAGGCCCGCCCGCAGGTGCGGCAGCTGCGCGCGTTCCGCGACGGCCATGGCTTCTTCCAGCAGACCGCGATGCGCCGCGCGATCGCCTCCTCGGCGAACGAGAAGATCGGCCTCGTAAGTTTTAACGCGCACCAAGATGCGCGGCGTGGCACGGGCCAGCTGCAACGCTTCTTGCAAGACTTTCTTGGCCTCGTCCACCTTGTCCCGCATCTCGAGGATGCTGGCCAGCTCCGCCAAATCGAGCGCCACGGTCTCGTCGTCTTTACCCGCACGGGACAGGTGCAGCGCCTTTTCGACCGAGGCCTGGGCGTTGGCCAATTGCTCGCCCCGTTGCTGTGTGCGTGACAGCAAGCGCCACGCATCATGGGCCAGCCGGAAATCGCAAGTGAGTGCGCCGCTGGGCGGCACGCCGGCCCACGCACCACAACTCGGTTCTAGGCGCTGAATCACGTCGCTGGCCGCCAGGGCGGCTTCGGCGTTGCGGCCGCGCCGCTCTTCCAACAAGCCCTCAACGAAGCGTGCCCGTACGCTGCGCGGGCTTTGTCGCACCCACTGCTGCGCCGCGTCGAACTGACCTTGGAGCAAGCCCACACGGGCTTGCAGGTAGGGAATCCAGTCCCCCCAGGAAGCCTCTTCCTCCGCCTTCAGCTCTTGCAGGCTGGCCAAGCCCTCTTTCGGGTAGTCGTAGGCATGGACCAAGGATTGCGCACCGCGCTTGTCCAGGGCCGCATCCAGCGGCGCGGCAACAGCCCAACTTAAGGCCATGCCCCAAGCCAAGCCGATCCAGAGGGCTTTCATTCGTCGCCCCCCCGTTGTGGGCCCGGGGTGACCTGCAAGTTCAGCCGCCCGTCGTCGCGCGCGGCGCCCCAATCCGCCATCGCCTCCTGCAGAGACTGCATCGACTCGCAGCGAGCGCCATTCAGGCCCCAAGCTTGATTTCGACCATGGCCTTTGGCCTGATACATGAGGGTGTCCACCACATCGATGGCCTTCTCCCAGCCCGGAGCGCCCTCGCCCCCCGGGATGGGGAAACTGGCGTACCCAATCGAAGCGGTCACCCGCACCACCTGTCCATTGGGCAGGGCAACCGGCTCGCCGCCCAAGCCTTTGAGAATGCGGTGCGCCAGGCCCAAAGTCAGCAAGGGTTCGCGCGAGCTCACCAGAATCAAGAATTCTTCTCCGCCCCAGCGCACCACGATGTCTTGCTCCCGCACAGCGGCGCGCAAGCGGTGCGCCGTCGCCACCAGCACGGCGTCACCCCCAGCGTGACCGTGGGTGTCATTGATGCGCTTGAAGTGATCGATGTCAATCAAGAACAGGGAGGCTTTGAGCACCCCATCGTGTTCGTGGTGCCCCACCTCACGCTGGAAATAGCGGCGGTTGGCCAAGCCCGTCAGCGCATCCCGTTCGCTGCGCACGGCCAGCTCCGCATTCGATTGCGCCAACTCCCGATTGGCGTGGCGCATGCGACGGAACAGCATCACCATCAACACCATGGCGGCGACCGCGCTGGCCAGCAACAAGCCCCACTGCACCAACTGCAGATTGCGCGCCCGGATTTGCTCACCTTGCAACTTCGTTTGCTCTTCGAGCAGGCGCGTTTCTTGCGAGCGCCGCTCGGCATCAAACTTTTCTTGTGCTTCCAACACCCGCTTGCGTTGGTCCGCCCGTGACAAGGTGTCCGCGATCCGCCGGTACTCCTCGTACGCCTCGACCGCCCCGGCGTAATCACCCGCCTTCTCCAGGTACAACCCCAATTCTTGCCAGGACGAGGCCAAGTCAGACATCGCGCCTTGCTGACGATGTACCGCGATCACTTTCATCACATCGGCCTTGCCCTCGGCAATGCGCTTGAGCCCGATCTTTGCGATGCCCATGTTGTGCAAGGCGAGCAACTCGCTGTCGCGCTCCCCGAGTTCTTGCGCCAGAGGTATCACCTCCGACGTGATCGTCAAGGCGCGGGCAAAGTCGCCCACCTGCAAATAGCTGTCCGCCAGATTGCCCATCAACAAGAGCTGCTGCCCCCGGTCCCCGGCCAACTTGGCATGGTGCAGGGCGGTCTCCAGTGCCTTGCGGGCGACGCTGCGTTCACTCTCGCCCTGGTAAATGAGGGCCACCGCGTTGTACAGGCCCGACAGCAAGTCGTGATCCGCGGGGCTTTGCTTGGCCAGCTTCAGCGCCTCGTCGATCGTTTCTTTCGCCTTGTCAATTTGGTCGACCTGGATGTACACGGTCGAAAGCCGCGACAACGCGTAGGCCCGGCGCCAGGGTTCGTCCATCTCGGCGGCCAAGCGCACGGCGTCCAAGCGCAGCAAGACGGCCTCATCGGCGTGACCCGCCAGCTCGCGCACGCCCGCCCGCATCGACCGCTCGCGGTACCGCCACTTGGGTGCGAGTGCCGCCAACCGTTCCGGACGGATGGAGTCCATCTCCTTCTGGGCCAGCGCGTAATGCCCGGTGCTGAGGTGGTAGCTCGTCCAGGCGAGGGCCCACATCAACTCACCTTGGGCGCGACGCACCTCGTTGGGCGACTGACGCCACGCCGCCAGCGGGCCTTCCAGCGCCTCCAACTCCGTACGCTGCTTGCGTCCTGCGTGGTGCATGGCCAACTGGAAGAGCAAGTCAAATTGCTCTTCGCTGTCGGCCCGGGCCTGACTGCGAACTTTATTGATTTGCTCGACAAAGTCCTTGCGCTCCGAACTTGGCAAGCGCTCAAGGCGGGTGATTTCGGGGCGCAAGCTGTCCTGCGCGTGCGCGGCTCCGCCCAGCGCCAGCCCCAAGGCCAACACCATCCAGCGGCAGCGACGCGTCAATCCATCCATGAGGGACTACGACCAGGGTTCATTCAGGTGGAAGGAAGTGTCGCTGCGACCACAGTCTTGCGTCCAGCGCCCAGCCCCGTGCTAACCCCTAGCCCGTTCGAAAAATACACACGACCAGCTGAAATTCAACCCTGGTAGCCGCGCGGCACGGCGCCCAGCAGCTTGCGGGTGTAGTCCTGCTGCGGGTTGGCCATCAAGGCCTCCACCGGAGCCTGCTCCACCACGTCCCCGTTTTGCATCACCAGCACCTCGTCGCTGATGAAGCGCACCACAGCCAGGTCGTGGCTGATGAAGATGTAGGAGAGACCCAACTCGTCCTGCAGGTCCTTGAGCAGGTTGAGCACCTGGGCCTGGACCGAGACGTCCAGCGCCGACACCGACTCGTCCAGCACCAGGATCTCGGGGTTCAGCGTCAGACAGCGGGCAATCGCAATGCGCTGGCGCTGGCCGCCCGAAAACTCGTGCGGGTACTTGTGCAGGGCTGCCGCGGGCATGCCGACTTTCTCCAGCAGCGCCGTGGCCCGGGCCAAGCGCTCGGCGTGGTCCTTGCCGATCTGGTGAATCTCCATGGGTTCGACCAGGGTCTGCGCGATGGTGAAGCGCGGGTTCAAGCTGGCGTAGGGGTTTTGGAACACCACTTGAATGCGGCGGCGCATCTTCTGCCAATCGGGCCCGCTCATCTTGAGCAAGTCCTTGCCCTCAAACAGCACTTCGCCGCCGGTGGGCTCGTGCAGGCGCAACAGCGTCAAGCCCATGGTGGTTTTGCCCGAGCCCGACTCGCCCACCACCCCCAGGGTGTGGCCCTTGCGCAGCTCAAAGTTCACATCCTTGACGGCCTTGAACTCCTTCTTGCCGAAGAGCCCTTCCTTGAACCAAAAGCTCTTCTTCAGACCCTTGACCTGCAGCACCACCGGCGCGCTGGGGTCTTTGCCCTGGGCTTGCGCCTGCGCGGCCTTGCCGGCCATGTGATCGTCAATGACCATCAGGCGGGCCGGGTTTTCGGTCAGTGAGGGCCGGCAGGCCAGCAAGGCCTTGGTGTAGCCGTCTTGCGGGCTGGCAAAAATGTCCGCCACCGGCGCCTTCTCGCGGATTTCGCCATGGCGCATCACCACCACATGGTCCGAGATTTCGCCCACCACGCCGAGGTCGTGGCTGATGAAGAGCAAGCTCATGCGGTGCTTGTCTTTGAGCTTGCCCATCAGGTCCATGACCTGGCGCTGGATGGTCACGTCCAGCGCCGTCGTCGGTTCGTCCGCAATCAACAGCTTGGGCTCGCAGGCCAGGGCGATGGCGATCATCACCCGCTGCTGCTGGCCGCCGCTGAGCTCGTGCGGATACGCCTTCATGCGCCGCTTGGGTTCGGGGATACCCACCTCGGCCAGCAGCTCTTCGGCGCGGGCCCAGGCCTGGCGAGGCTTCAATCCCAAATGGAGCATCAGCGGTTCGCAGAGCTGATGGCCCACGGTGAAGACCGGGTTCAGCGAACTCATCGGGTCCTGGAACACACAAGCGATTTCTTTACCGCGCAGCGCCCGCAGCTCCCGCTGCGGCGTCTGCAGCAGGTCTCGCCCCTGGAACAGGATGCGGCCCGAACGTTCGGCGTTGTCTGGGAGCAGGTTCAGGATGGACATGGCCGTCACCGACTTGCCCGAGCCCGATTCGCCGACCAGGGCCACCGTGCTGTTCTCCGGCACGTCAAAGCTCACGCCCTTGACCGCCAGCGCCCGCTGCATCTGACCGCCCTCTTTGCCGAGGCGGAAGGCGACCTTGAGGTCTTGAATGCTTAACAACATCTCGGTCACTCCAACCCGCGGAGTTTGGGATCCAACGCATCACGCAGCGCGTCGGTGAAAAGGGCAAAGGCCGTCACGAAGAGCGCCATAAAGCCCGTCACCGCCGCCAGCTGCCACCAGTAACCCAGGATCAGCTCGCTCTGCGCCTCTTGCAGCATGGTCCCCCAGCTCACCTGGTCCACCGAAACGCCCAGACCCAGGTAGCTCAGGATCACCTCGTACTTGATGAAGCTCACCACGTGCAGCGACAGCTGCACCAGCGCCACGTGCGAGACGTTGGGCAGGATGTGCTTGAACATGCGCGATGGGGTGCTCGCGCCAATCGCCTCGGCGGCGCGCACGTACTCCCGCTGGCGGTGCTTCATGAACTCAGCCCGCACCAGACGGTAAATGCCGGTCCAACCCGTGAGCCCGAGGATCATGACCACGGACAGCACGCCGCGGCCAAAGATCACCGCAAACGCAAAGATCAGCAGGATGGAAGGAATGGCGGTGAACACGTTGTAGACCCACTCCAGCAGGTCGCCCACCTTGCCGCCGAAGAAGCCGGAGAGCGCCCCCAGAAAGGTGCCAATGAAGGTCGCCACCAGCGCGGCCAGCAGGCCCACCACGATGGAGACCTCGGCGCCCTTGATCACCTTTTGCAGGATGTCGCGGCCCAGGCGGTCGCCGCCCAGCACCAGGGTCTCGGCGCGCACGGCATCCAGGGTCTGGTACTTCTTGGCCGCCTCTTCCCACTCCTTGTAGCGAGGTGCGAGCGGGTCGATGTCCGACAAATCCACATTCGGCCCGGTGGGCGCCGCAATGCTGCCCGTGGCCTCCGCCGGCATGGGGCCCACCCAGTGCGGCGGGGCGTTGGGCACACCCACTTCCGACTGCCAGTCCTTGGCCACGGCTCCCGCCAGCACCAGCACCACCAGCAGCATGAAGGCCGCCACGATGCTCAGGCACACCATGCCCACGCGGTCGGCCCGCAGGCGCTTCCACGCCGCCGCCCACACGCCTTGCGAACGCGAAACGCCCGCCTTGCCCGAATTGCTTTGCACCACAGCCGTGCTCATTTCAGAACCACCCGCGGGTCGACCAGTTTGTAGAGGATGTCCGTCAGCAGGTTCACCAGCATGGTGATCACCGACAGGTAAATGGCGAAAGCCTGGATGACGGGGTAATCGCTGCGGTTCACCGCCAGCACGATCTCGCGGCCCAGGCCCGGGATGGAGAAGAAGATCTCCAGCAAGAAGCTGCCCACGAACACCCCCGGCAGCAGCACCGAGACGTTGGTCATGATGGGAATCAGCGCATTGCGCAGCACATGCTTGAAAAGAATGGTCTTTTCAGAGAGGCCCTTGGCCCGCGCCGTGCGCACGTAGTCGTGCCCGATCTCGTCCAGGAAGAAGGTGCGATAAAGGCGCGTCTGCGGTGCCAGGGCCACGAACACCGCCAGCAGCACGGGCAGCGGGGCGTAGGTGACCAGGTTGGTCCAGACCGAATCGCTCCAGCCCTGCACCGGGAACCAGCCCAAGCGGAAGGCAAACAAGTACTGGCCAATGATCACGTAGACCAGCAACGAGATGGACACCATCACGGTCGTGATCACCATCACCGAGCGGTCGATCAGGCTGCCGCGCACATAGGCCACGGCCATCGCGAACGGCACGGCCAGCGCCACTTCCAGGATCAAGAGCGGCACCATGACCGTCAACGTGGCCGGCACCCGGCTCATGAAGAGGCTGCTCACCGCCTCGTTCGTGGCCCAGCTCTTGCCCCAGTCAAAGGTGACGATCTGCTGGATGAAGATCCAGAGCTGCTCCCACACCGGGCGGTTCAGCCCCAGTTGCTCGCGAATGGCGTCGATCTGGGCCTGCGTGGCCGAGAGGCCACCGAGGATTTCGGCCGGGTCGCCGCCAAACCACTTGAACAAGAAGAACACCAGCAGCACGACCCCCAGCAGCGTAGGGATCATTTGCCACAGGCGCCGGATCAAATAAGCCGTCATGGGGCGGCTCCTTCGCAAACGTCTAGGCCCTAAAACAAACCCCGCCAGCGGCGGGGTGCCGACCACCGGGGTGGCCGGGCGCGAGTCTAGGCGAGAACCCTAATGCAGGGGGCTGGGGTTAGCCTGGGTGGCGGAGGTCATGCTCGGGCCATCCCTGCCCCCGGGATTTCCCGAAATCCCTACACTCGCGCGGCGCGCCGCAGCCTGTCGTCACCGAACGGCGGGGGCGGCGCTTGTGCTTGCGTTGTGTGTGGCGAGGGGTGTGCTGTGAATCGATGGAATTGGGCAGGTGCGCTGGCGGCAGCGCTGGGTATGGGTACGGCCCTGGCGCAGCCCAGCCCCGCAACAACGGCCGCGCCGGCCGCTGAAAAAGCGCCGATCAAAACCCTGCGCTACGCCTTCCGGGTGGCCGAGACCGGCTTTGACCCGGCCCAGGTGACGGACCTGTACTCGCGCACCATCACCGCGGGCATTTTTGATGCGCCGCTGCGCTACGCCCAACTGGCCCGACCGTTCAAGCTGGAGCCCTCGGGCTGCGAAATGCCCGAGGTCAGCCCCGACCACCGCGTGTTCACCTTCACCGTGCGCAAGGGCCTCTATTTCGCGCCGGATCCGGCCTTCAAGGGCGTCAAGCGTGAGCTGGTGGCGGCCGACTACGTGTACGCCATCAAACGCCACTACGACCCGGCCAACAAGAGCGGCAACCTCTACGTGCTGCAAAACGCCGGCGTGTTGGGCCTGGACGCCTTGCGCGAGCAAGCCCTAAAGACCAAACAACCCTTTGACTACAACCGCGAGGTGGAAGGGCTGAAGGTGCTGGACAAGTACCGCTGGCAGATCACGCTGAAGGGCCCGAACCCGCGCTTCATTCACAGCCTGGCCGATCCCATGGTGGGCGCCGTGGCGCGCGAGGTGGTTGAGTTCTACGGCGACAAGATCATGGAGCACCCGGTGGGCACGGCCGCCTGGATGCTGAAGAACGACGAGTGGCGGCGCTCCAGTCGCATCGTGCTGGTCAAGAACCCGCACTTCCGCGACGAGTTCTACAACGAGGAGCCGCCGGCCGACCGGCCCGACCTGCAGGCCATGGCTGCCAAGCTCAAGGGCCGCAAGCTGCCCATGATCGACCGCATCGAAATCGCCATCATTGAAGAAAGCCAGCCGCGCTGGTTGGCCTTTGTGAAGGGCGAGGCCGACCTGACGGAAGAAGTGCCGGCCGAGTTTGCAGGCATCGCCATGCCCAACGGCCAGTTGGCACCCAACCTGGCCAAGCGGGGCATGCAGATGAACCGCTACGTGCGCGCCGATGCCGTGGTCAGCTACTTCAACCTGGAAGACCCGACAGTGGGTGGCCTTCAGCCGGCGCAGGTGGCGCTGCGCCGCGCCATCAGCCTGGGCACCAACCTGGACCAGGAGATCCGCCTCGTGCGCAAGGGTCAGGCCAAGGCGGCCCAGGGGCTGATCGCTCCGCAGACCTTCGGCTTCTCGCCCCGCTTCAAAAGCGAGATGGGGGAATACGACCCGGCCAAGGCCAAGGCGCTCTTGGATCTACACGGGTTTGTGGACCGCGACGGCGACGGCTGGCGCGAGCGCCCGGATGGCAGCCCGCTGGAGATCACGTACCACACCCAGCCCGACGGCCAGAACCGCGCGCTCTCCGAGCTGTGGCAGAAGAACATGGACCGGCTGGGCATCCGCATTCGATTCAAGCTCGCCAAGTGGCCGGAGAACCTTAAGGCCGCGCGCGCTGGCAAGCTGCAGATGTGGGGCGTGAGTTGGAGCGCCAGCATCCCTGACGCCGAGGACCACCTCGGCCTGGCCTACAGCGCCAACATTGGTCAGGCCAATTACGCACGTTTCAAACTGCCGGAGTACGACCAGCTGTTCGAGCGCCAGCGCCAACTGCCCGACGGCCCCGAGCGCCAGGCCCTGCTGGAGCGCATGGACAAGCTGCTGGTGGCCTACATGCCCTACAAGGTGCACGTGAACCGCGTGTTCACCGACATGACGCAACCCTGGGTGATCGGCCACGACCGCAACATCTTCCGGCGCGACTTCTGGCAGTACCTGGACATCGACCCGGCGCTGCAGGCGCAGGCGGGGCGCTGAGCCATGACGGGCCGTTGGTTGTGGGTGGCGGGCGTGGTCTGCGCCCTGAGTCTGGGGACGGCGCAAGCCCAGAGCGGAGCCCCCGACGGCGTGGCGGCGCCCAAGACGCTGCGCTACGCCTTTCGAGTCGCCGAGACCGGTTTTGATCCGGCCAAGATCAGCGATTTGTACTCGCGGGTGGTCACCGCCCACCTCTTCGAACCCTTGGTGACCTACGACCACCTGGCGCGGCCGGTCAAGCTCAGACCCCTGACCGCCACCGAACTCCCGCAGCCCAATGCCGACTACACGCAGTGGACGGTTCGGGTGCGCCCGGCGGTCTACTTCCAGGACGACCCCGCCTTCCAGGGCCAGCGTCGTGAGCTCACAGCGGCCGACTACGTCTACAGCCTCAAACGCTTTGCCGACCCCAAGACCGCCAGCCCCAACTGGACGACCGTCGAGGCCTGGAAGCTCAAGGGGCTGAACGCCCTGCGCGAGCAGGCGCTGGCGGGCGTCAAGCCCTTCGACTACGACCAACCCTTGCCGGGGCTGCAGGTGCTGGACCGCTACACGCTGCGCTTTGAGCTGGAAGCGCCGATGCCGCACTTCGCGCAAGAGCTGGCGGTGGACCTGTTCGGTGCCGTGGCGCGCGAGGTCATCGAGCGCTATGGCGACGACAGCATGGCTCACCCCGTCGGCACCGGCCCCTTCCAGCTGGCGCGCTGGCGCCGCGGCTCGCTGATCGTGCTGGAGAAGAACCCCAGCTACCGCGAGCGCTTCTATGACGCCCAGCCCAGCGCGGACGACGCCGAGGGCCAGACTCTGGCGGCTCGCTTCAAGGGCCGGCGCCTGCCCATGATCGACCGCGTGGAAGTCAGCATCCTGGCCGAGGACCAGCCGCGCTGGCTCAGTTTCCTGGGCGGCGAGCAGGACTTCATCGAGCGGGTGCCCGAGGCCTACACGGGTATCGCCGCCCCGGGCGGCCTGCTGGCGCCCAACTTGGCGCGGCAGGGGATGCGCCTGCACAGCACCCTGGGCTCCGACGTCTTTCTGATGTTCTTCAACATGGAAGACCCCGTGGTGGGCGGCCTCACCGCCGAAAAGGTCGCCCTGCGCCGCGCCATTGGCTTGGCGATGAACGTGGCGCGCGAGATTCAACTCGTGAGGCGCAATCAGGCCATCCCGGCCCAAGGCAACTACCCGCCGCACACCACGGGCTACCGGTCCGGCTACCGCAGTCACATGAGCGAGTACAACCCAGCGAAGGCAAAAGCCCTGCTGGACACCTACGGCTACCGCGACGTGAACGGCGACGGCTGCCGCGAGGCCCCCGATGGCGGCCCGCTGCACCTGAGCATGGCCACGGCGCCCGAGGGCAACCAGCGCGAGATCGACGACCTGTTCCACAAGGACATGCGGCGCGTGGGCCTGTGCATCCCCTTCAAAATCGCCAAGTGGCCCGAGCAGCTCAAGGCCGCGCGCGCCGGCAAGCTGCAGATGTGGATGGTGGGCTACTCCTCCGCCCTGCCGGACGCCAGCAGTTCGGCCTCGCGCCTGGCCAGCAGCCACGCGGGTGGCAACAACATCGCGCGCTTCAAGCACCCGGAAGCGGATGCGCTGTACGCCCAGATCCGGGTGCTGCCCGACGGCCCTGAGCGCGACGTCCTGCTCGACCGCCTGCGCGACCTCGCCAACGTCTACATGCCCTACAAGTACAAGGGCCACCGCTTCCACCTGGACATCGAACGCCCGCAATTGCAGGGTTACCGCCGGCCGGTGTTCTGGCAGAACTGGTGGGAATACGTGGACATCACCCCCGAAGCCGCTCGCCCATGACGCTCAACCGTCGCCAAACCCTGGGCAGCTTGGCCCTGATGCCCGCTGCGCTGCACGCAGCACCCGAAGCGGACGTCAAGCCTGAAAAGAAAGTCTTCCGCATGGCCCTGGTGGCGGCGGAAACGGGTTTTGACCCGGTGCGCATCAGCGACACCTACTCGCGCCTCGTCACCAGCCACGTCTTCGAAGCGCTGTACGGCTACGACCCCGTCGCGCGGCCGGTGAAGATCGTGCCCAACACGGCCGTCGCGCTGCCCGAGGTCAACGCGGACTTCACGCAGTTCACGATCCGCCTCAAACCCGGCATTCACTTCCAGGACGACCCGGCCTTCAAGGGCCAACGGCGTGAACTGGTGGCGCAGGACTACGTCTACAGCTTCAAACGCTCGGCCGACCCCAAGAACGTCAGCCCCATGTGGCCGGAGCTGGAGGAGCAGGGCATCCTGGGCCTCACCGAACTGCGCGCCGCCGCCACCCCAGGCAAGCCCTTCGATTACGACCGCGAGATCGAAGGCCTGCGCGCCCTGAACCGCTACACGCTGCAGATTCGCGTCAAGGCCCCGCGGCCGCGGCTGGTGGAGATCCTGGCGCAGAACGACTTGCGCGGGGCCGTGGCCCGCGAGGTGGTGGAGCGCTACGGCGACGACCTCATGGCCCACCCCGTGGGCACGGGCCCCTTCCGCCTGGTGCAGTGGCGGCGTTCCAGCTTCATTGCGCTGGAGCGCAACCCGACCTACCGCGAGGTGCTCTACGACGGCGAAGCGCGCGACGACGTGGGGCGCGAGCTGCTGGCCCGTTTCAAAGGCCGGCGCCTGCCCATGATCGACCGCGTGGAGATCACGCCCATTGAAGAAGAGCAGCCGCGTTGGCTGAGTTTTCTGGGGGGTGAGCACGATTTCATCGAGCGCGTGCCGGGCGAGTACGCGCCCATTGCCTTCCCCGGCAACAAGCTGGCACCCAACCTGGCCCGCCAGGGCATCCAGCACTACCGCCACCAGGCCGCCGACTGCGCCTTCACCTTCTTCAACATGGAGGACCCGCAGCTCGGCGGGTTTGAGCCCCACCGCGTGGCGCTGCGGCGCGCCATCAGCCTGGCGCTGGACCTGGACACCGAGGTGCAACAGGTTCGCAAGGGCCAGGCCGTGCGCGCCCAAAGCCTGCTGCTGCCCCACACCACGGGCTACGACCCGGCGTTCAGGAGCGAGAACGGCGAGTTCAGCCCGGCCAAGGCCAATGCGCTTTTGGACCTGTACGGATACCAGGACCGCGATGGCGACGGCTGGCGCGAGCACCCCGACGGCCAGCCGCTGACGCTGGAATACGCCTCGCAGCCGGACA
This sequence comes from Inhella gelatinilytica, assembly GCF_016093295.1. GTDB lineage: Bacteria > Pseudomonadota > Gammaproteobacteria > Burkholderiales > Burkholderiaceae_C > Inhella > Inhella gelatinilytica. The sequence continues at coordinate 89,850 of NZ_JAEDAL010000006.1, forward strand.
ACTACTCCCGCCGCTTCCAGGAGATGTGGCTCAAGAACCTTAAAGCCGTGGGCCTGCGCATGAAGGTGCTGTACGGCCAGTGGCCCGAGCAGCTCAAGCAGGCGCGCGCCGGCAAGCTGCAACTGTGGTTCCTGGGCAGCACGGCGAATTACCCCGACCCCATCGGCATGTTGGCGCGGCTGTACGGCCCGCAGTCGGGCAATCAAAACTACTCGCGCTTCAAGCTCCCCGCTTACGACCGGCTGTACGAAAAGGTCCAAACCCTGCCGGACGGCCCCGAGCGACAGGCGCTCTTGCGCGAGATCCAGCGCCTCCAGGTCGCCTACATGCCCATGAAGGTGCACGTGCACCGCATCGTCAACGACCTGGCCCACCCCTGGGTGCTCGGCTACCGGCGCCCGCTGTTCCGCAACGAGTTCTGGCACCTGATCGACATCGACCCCGCGCGCAAGCCCAAAGCCTGAGCCCACCCCGGGTTTATCCGGAGTAACGACCCCGGGGGCGAATCGCCATACGGGGCATGCAACCCACCCTTTCACTGGCCCTTGCACCTGCCGCCCCGCTGATGCTGATGAGTTGGCTGACCCGTCTGGCCCCCCGCACGAGCGTGGGGGATGACGACGAAGCTGCACTGGTCGCGCGGCTCACGCAGGGAGACGAGCAGGCCTTGACCTTGCTCTACCGCCGCGAATCCGGCGCCGTTTACCGCTACGCCCTGGCCTTGGCCGGCGACGAGGCTGCTGCGCTGGACGCCATGCAGGAGGCCTTCAGCCAGTGGTTGCGCGCCCCGCAAGGCTTTGACCCGGCCCGCGGCCGGCTCGGCGCCTACCTGGCGGGCATCGCCCGCCACCACCTGCTGGGCCAGTGGCGTCAGCAGTGCGAGCCCCTGCCGGACACCGAGGAGCTGGAAGCCCAGCACCCGCTGGCCCACAGCCCCGACGCGTTGCTGGTGCAACAGCAAGACGACGCGGCCGTTTGGCAGGCCGTGCGCGCGCTGAGCTGGTCGCAACGCGAAGCCTTGGTGCTGGTGGACCTGCAAGAACGCAGCTACGCCGAAGCCGCTGCCGTGGCCGGGGTGACCGAGGACGTGTTGCGCACGCGTCTGCATCGGGCCCGGGCCCGATTGGCCCAGCGGTTGGCAGCACACCGGGGAGCCCCCGCATGAACACCTTGAAGAACGTCTTGTCGCAAGCTCGCTTGGGGCTCAGCCGTCAACGCCCCAGCCCCGAACAAGATGCGGCCGTGCTGCTGCAACTGCAGCGCCAGTGGCGGCGCCAGCAAGCCTTGCCGCTGCTGCGTCCGGCTGCGTTGGGCCCTGCGCTGCTGGACGAAGGGCCCCAAACCCCTCGTGGCCTGCTGGTGTTGGGGGTGATCTTGACGCTGGCCGCGCTGGCGTTGGCCCTGAACCTGGCGCGCCCCGACACCGCCCCGCAACCGGCCGGCGACTTCTGGCGCCTGGTCAGCGAGGAGCAGTGGCAGCAACTGGCCCGCGACGACGAGCCCGTGTGGGTCGTCCCCGCCGACATCCCCCGCGAGCGCCTGGCCCTGATGGGCCTGCCCTACGACACCAGCCGTGCGGCCGACACCGTGCGCGCCGATTTGATGATGCACCGCAACGGCCAAGTGCTGGCGGTGCGCTTTTTGCAGTAACCCCGCCCCGCTTTGGAGACCCGCATGAAACCCACCCTGATTGCCCTCAGCACCCTGAGCCTGGCCCTGGGGGCCAGCGCCCAGACCACCCGCTTGCACCTCACCCTGCCCGACCCGCACGTGCTGCACCAGGAGATCGAGGCCGAGGTGACGCAGGCGCTGGCCGAAGTCCGCCGCGTGCAACACAGCCTGGCGGAGGGGCCCGGCATGATTCATGTCGAGATGGGCCGCGAGCGGGTGGTCAAGGGCGCGCCCTACTGCGCGGACGCTGTTCACGAAACCGTGCAGCCGCTGGCGGATGGCAACCGCATCGTCAAGCGACAGACCACCCGCCTGTGCCGCGATGGCGAGGGCCGCACCCGGCGCGAAGTGCAGCGCGACGGCGGCACCAAGCTCGTGTACCTGACCGACCCGGTGAGCCGCGAGTCCTGGGTGCTCGACCCCGAGCGCAAAACCGCCCGCCCGGCCGGCTGGGCCGCCTGGGGTCAGGCCATGGGCCACGAGTGGGGCGAGTGGGCACGCGACCTGAGCCAGCGCCTGCGCGAACACATGCGCCACCCCGGCGATGCGCCCAAGCCCCCTGTGCCGCCCCTGCCACCAGGCAAAGAAGGCAAAGCCCCCAAAGCCCCCGCCGCGCCAGCCGCACCCGGCACGCCCGCGGCCGACGGTGAGCCCCAGGTGGTGATTGAGAACGAAGTCGTCATCCGCCACGGCGAGGGCGAGCCCCAGCGCCAGCGCGATGTGCGGGTCTACCGCTTCAGCGACCTGCCCAAGCACCTGCCGCCGCTGCCCCCCGCCCCGGCCATGGCCCCCATGCCACCCATGCCCCCGATGCCCCCGATGCCGCCCATGGCCGGCGCCTTTGACGGCCCCATGGGCTGGCGCCAGTTCATGCCGCGCGGTGAAGGGGTGCAAACCGCCCTGCCGGCCAAAGAGGTGGACGGCGTCAAGGTCAACGGGGAGCGCACCACCTGGACCATCGAGGCCGGCAAGATCGGCAACGAGAAGCCCATCGTCATCAGCCGCGAGGTCTGGACCTCACCGGAGCTGATGCTCACCGTCTCCAGCCGTGACCACGACCCGCGCAGCGGCGAGGTCAGCTACCGCTTGGAAAAGCTCAAGCGCGGCGAGCCCGAGGCCAGCCTGATGAAGGTCCCCGCCGACTACCAGAAGCCCGCCGCCCGAGCCCCCGGTGCGCCGCGCGCACCCGGTGCCGCCGCGTCAAACACCAAGACCTGAGTGGCTGGGGCCGCGCCCGGACGGCGCCGGCCTTTCCCCAGCCCCAAGCCACCTTCGGGTGGCTTTTTTTATTGCATGACTTTTTCCATGTGGACACGTGTATTGGTGCATTGATACACTAGTCGAATGGGTGACACGCTTCCCTTTTTGATTCACACCGGCTCCACCGAGCCCATCTACCGCCAGTTGATGGACCAGGTGCGCCGTCGCGTGGCCGCGGGGCAGTGGCAAGCGGGGCAGGAGCTGCCCTCGGTGCGCGAGCTGGCCGCCGCGCTGGCCGTGAACCCCATGACCATCTCCAAGGCCTACAGCCTGCTCGAAGCCGAGGGGCTGCTGGAGCGCCGCCGCGGCCTGGGCATGGTGATTGCGGCCGGCCACACCGGCGCGGCCCCCAAAGCCGAGCGCATTGAAGCGCTGCGCCCCACCCTGGAACGCGCCGCCGCCGAGGCGCGCGAGCTCGCCGTCCCCACCGAGCAGGTGCTGACCCTGCTGCGCCAACTTCTTGAGGAAGGGAAATCTTCATGAGCCGACTCACCAACCTGGCCCTGCCCTGGTGGAAGGCCCCGCGCCACGCCGCCGCCCCGGCATCCGCCGGGCTCAGCCTGCATGCCACGGCAGCAACGCCGGACACCGCCGCCCCGGTTCACATCACGGGCCTGAGCCTGCGCTACGGCAACGCCGGCCCCGCCGTGTTGAATGGGCTGGACTGGCGCCTGCAACCGGGCCAGGTCGTCGGCCTGCTGGGCCGCAACGGCGCCGGCAAGACCAGCCTGCTGGAGGCCCTGCTGGGCCTGCGCGAGCCGCTGGCCGGCGAAGTGAGGCTCTTTGGTCAGCCCGCCACCGCGATCGACGACACGGTGCGCGCCCGCATCGGCTACGTGCCGCAGCAGAACGACTTGTTCGAGGGGCTGACGGCCACGGAGATGCTGGCCTACTTCCGCAGCTTCTACCCGCGCTGGAACGAGGCGCGCGTGAACCACCTGCTGCAGCGCTGGCAGCTGCCCACTGACCAGCCCATCGGGCGCCTGAGCGGCGGCCAGCAGCAGCGGCTCGCCATCATCCGCGCCCTGGCGCACGAGCCCGAGCTGCTGGTGCTGGACGAGCCCGTGGCCAGCCTGGACCCCCTGGCGCGCCGCGACTTCCTGCGCGAGCTGGTGGAGCAGGTGCTGGACCGCGGCACCACCGTCGTGTTTTCCACCCACATCCTCAGCGACCTGGAGCGCGTGGCCTTCAACGTGGCCTTCTTGCAAGCCGGCCGCATCCGCCTGCAGGCGCCGCTGGACGAGCTGCTCGAGGAATGCCAATGGCTCAGCGGCCCTCCGGCCGCGCTGCAGGCTGCCGGGGGGGAATTCCTGGCCCAGGTCGGTGGCCGCACCTTGGTGCGCGGGGCGGCGGCGCACCCTGGCGTGCAAGCCCAAGGGGTCACGCTGGAAGACCTGTTTGAAGCCCTGACCTGAGCCCCGAGGAGCCTCCCATGCACCGCTTTCTCCCGCCACCGCAGGTCGCGATCTGGCGCCAGCCCTGGCAGCAGCGCCGCACCCCGGGCGAGCACCTGGGCCTGCTGCTGACCCTGGCCGGAACCAGCCTGCCGGTGCTGCTGCTGGCACAGGCTTCCAACTGGCTGCCAGCATTGGCCTTGGTCTGGCTGGTCGTGCTGTGGTGGAACCAGGTAGCCGCCTTGCTGCGCCAAAACCAGCCCCGCCTGGCGCAGTTGGTGCCAGGTCATTACGCGGCGCTACGGCGCCAACTGCTGATCCAGGGCCTGGTCGTAACCCTGTTGGGCGCCGGCTGCCTTTACGCATCCACAGGGCCGGGTCCTTGGTTGTTGATGGTGGGGCTGAGCGTAGTCCTGCTGGCTTGGATGGTGTGCGAGCCCACGCTGTTTTGGCCCATCTATCTATTTCCCGTCTGGCTTGCTTTGCTGGACTCCTGGAATCCCAATGTACAAATTTCGCTCAACCCGCCGTTCAGCATTCAAGCCCTGACGTTTGGGGCGTACGCCCTCCTGTTGGCCGCCTGTGTCGCCCGCAACGGCACCACCCTGCAGCGCCGGCATGCCCGCGAGCGAGCCCTTCAAGCGGCGGCCCGGGCCGCCCGCGAAGGCCGCCCCGATGGCCACCAGGCGCCCTGGGTGCGGCGCCTGGAATCCCTGTTCGACTGGCCACAAGCCCTGCACCGCGCCGCCCTGGTGCGCCGGGCCGACCCGCGCACCGTGCTCGCGCGGCTGGACCATGTGCTCAGCCGCAACGGCCACTGGGCCAGCCAGCTGTGGATCTTCAGCATCTTTTTGATGCTGCTCGTGGGCACCCTCGTCAGCCTACTGCTCCTGTTGCCCAAGGCCCCGCCCTGGGATGAGATCGGCCAGGGCGCCCGCCTCGGTCTGTCCATCGGCCCCTTCAGCTTCTTGCTCAGCGCTCCCTTGATCCGAGCGCGCATGCTGTGGGGCACGCGGCGCGAGCAAGCCCTGCTGGTCTTGCTGCCCGGCGTGCCGCAGGGCGCCCAGCAGGCGCAGGCCCTGGCCCTGTACTGGGGGCGCCAGCACCTGGCCTTGTGGAGCTTGGGCAGTGCAATGCTGCTGGGGCTGCTGGCGGTTTCCCACCCGCCCAGCCTGGTGTACGGCACGGCCTACGTCGCCGCCTGCCTGCCGCTGGGCTTGCTGCAAGGCTTTAGCCTGCTGCGCGCCCGCACCCAGGGCCCCGGCTGGGTCGACCGTATCGCGCCCTTCCTGCCCGCGCTGATGGCCCTGCCGGCCCTGGGCGCCGAACGTATCGGCCTGCCGCCCGCGCTGAGCCTGGGCGCCTCGGTCCTCCTGAGCGCCCTGGGCGCCCAGGTGCTGTGGCGCGGCCTGCGCCAGGCCCCGCTGCCGGCCGGCCGCCAAACCTACAACGGCAGTTCCGTGTAATACCGCCCGCCGTGGAAGATCAGGGGCTGCGCCCCCAGGCGGTGGGTGCAGCGCTCGACCTCGCCCACGAAGAGGATGTGATCGCCCTCTTCGTATTGGCTGCGGTTGGCGCACTCGAACACGGCGGCACAGCCCGGGATCAGCGGCACGCCGCCGGCGCCCTCGTCAAAGGTCAGGCCCGCAAAGCGGTCGATGTCACGCGTGGCAAAGCGCTGGGCCAACTCAATTTGCTCGGCGGCCAGGATGTGAATCGCGTAGTGGCTGCCCTGCGCAAAAACGGGCAAGGAGCCGGCGCGCTGGGACAGGCTCCACAGCACGCGCGGTGGCTCCAGCGAGACCGAGTTGAAGCTGTTGGCCGTGAGCCCCACCAAGCGCCCATCCGCCCCGCGGGCGGTGACGATGGTCACGCCGGTGGCAAAAAGGCCCAGGGCGGCGCGCAGCGATTGGGGGTTGGGGGCGTTCACGGGACCGATTGTCGGGGCGCGTAGCATCGCGCGCTTGCCCTTTCCCGGAATGCCCCTTGTCCACCGACCGTCTTGCCCCACTCCGTGCCTTCGGCCGCTACCACCGCCTGCTGGTCATCACGCTGCTGGGTTTTGCGTCCGGGCTGCCCCTGGCGCTGACTGGCCAGGCGATGCAGGCCTGGCTCACTCAAGCGGGCTTGAGCCTGGCCACGATTGGCTTTCTAACCCTGGTGGGGCTGCCCTACACCTTCAAGTTCCTGTGGGCACCGCTGCTGGACCGCTTTGACCTGCCGCTGTTCGGGCGCCGGCGGGGTTGGATTGCGCTCAGCCAGGCGCTCCTGGCCCTGGCCCTCTTGGGGTTGGCGCAACTGGACCCCGCCCAGCAGCTCGGCCCCTTTGCGGCGCTGGCCTTGCTGGTGGCCTTTTTGTCGGCCAGCCAAGACGCGGCCTACGACGCCTACCGGACTGATTTGCTGCCGGCCCCCGAGCGTGCGCTGGGCGCGAGCCTGAATACGCTCGGGTACCGGCTGGCGATGATCGTCAGCGGCGGTCTGGCCTTCATCTGGGTGGACCCGACCGCTGGCGGCCTGACGTGGCCGGCGGTGTACCGGGGCTTCGCGGCGCTGATGGCGGGCGCTGCCGTCGTCACCCTGCTCCTGAGCCCGCGCCTGCCGCAGGCGGAGCGGCCCCAAACCGACGCCCGGCGCGACCTGCTGGGTTTTGCCGCCGTGCTCGCCGCCGTGGCACTGGGCGTGTTCCTGGTCCAGCGGGGCCTGGAGCCCGCATTGAAAGCCGTGCTCGCCCCCGCCACGCCGCTGGGCGGCAAGTGGGTGGACCTGCTGGTGCTGCTGCTGGGCCTGCTGCTGGTCGGCCCGCTGGCGGCCTGGGCCGCACGCCGGGCGCGCTACGACACGCTGCTGGGCGGGCTGCGCGACTACTTGGCGCAACCGGGCGCCGCCGCCATGTTGGGCCTGATCGTGCTCTACAAGCTGGGGGACGCGTTCTCGGTCAGCCTGCTGACGCCCTTCCTGCTGACGGGCATGGGATTCAGCCCCGCCGAGGTTGGGGTGGCGAACAAGATCTTCGGCCTGTGGCTCTCCATCGCCGGCGCGTTGCTGGGTGGCGCCTTGATGCTGCGCCTGGGCCTGTGGCGCGCGCTGTGGCTGTTTGCCGTGCTGCAAGCGGTGAGTAACCTGGGCTACTGGGGCCTGGCCGTGGGGGGCAGCGGAACTTGGGGCAGCCTGACGGTGCCGGCCTTTGATTGGGGCCTGGTCAAACTGGCCCAGCCCACCGTGCTGGACGGCGGCTTGCTGGCCGTGATCGCCTTCGACAACCTCTGCGGCGGCATGGGCACGGCGGCCTTCATCGCCTTCCTGATGGCGCTGTGCCAACAGCGCTACTCGGCCACGCAATTCGCGCTCTTGTCAGCGCTCTCGGCGGTGGGGCGCGTGTGGGTCGGCCCGCTGGCCGGAGTGCTGGCCGAGAGCCTGGGCTGGCCGGTGTTTTTCATCGTGAGCATTGGGTTTGCGCTGCCTGGGTTGCTGCTGCTGTGGTGGCTGCGCCCGCCCATTGAGCGACTGGATGCCCCCACGGGCCCCGTTGCTGCGGACGATTGATGAAAATCCACGCCATGGAAACGCTGCACTTGGATCACGCCCCCACCTACGGTTTCGGCCGCTGCGATTGCTGCGGCCCCGCCAGCCGGCCTGGCCGGCGGTTGTTCACGGGTCTCTTGGTGGCGGGAGCGGCTGCGCCCGCTTGGGCGCGCGAAGGGGTTCAAGTCGGAGAACGGAGCAAATTCACCAAATTGGTTCCGGCGGAGGACATCGAGCAAGGGGCGTCATTGCAGTACCAGCGCATGCTGGGCGAAGCCAACCAAAAACGGGCGCTCTTGCCCGGGACCCACCCCCAAGTTCAACGCCTGCGCTACATCGCCCAGCGCATGCTGCCCTTCACGGCGGAATGGAACCCCCGCGCTCGCCAGTGGAAATGGGAAGTGAACATCTTGGCCAGCAAAGAGCTGAATGCCTTTTGCATGCCTGCCGGCAAGATCGCGTTTTATTACGGCATCCTGGCCGAACTGCAGCTGAGTGACGATGAAGTGGCAGCCATCATGGGCCACGAGGTCGCCCATGCGCTGCGTGAACACGCCCGCGAGCGCATGGGCAAGACGGCCGCGACCCGCGTCGGTGCCAGCGTGTTGTCCAACTTGCTCGGACTGGGCAACCTCGGCGACGCCGCCATGAACCTGGGGGCCCAGTTGCTGACCTTGAAGTTCAGTCGAGAAGATGAATCGGAAGCCGACCTGGTGGGCATGGAACTGGCTGCCCGCGCGGGCTACGACCCCCAGGCCGGCGTGAGCCTGTGGAAAAAAATGGGACAGAAAAAGCAATCCCCCGACAGCCGCATCCTGCAACTGCTCTCCACTTATGCGAGCACGCACCCGGCCGGCCCGGAGCGCATTCAAGACATCCAGCGCAACCAGCCCGATGTGGCCAGCTTGTACGCCCGGGCCCCCAAACCGGACCGCCGCTTCCCGCCCGCCGAAGCCTTGAAGGGCTGACCCCTTGCGTGAACGGTTGCGCCCGCTGTGCACCCGCCGGGCGTGGCTCACGTGGGGGCTGGCTGCCCCACTCGCGACCCGCGCGCAAGTTGGCGCGGCACCCCGCCCGACCGCCGAGCGGGTGCTGCGCGTGGGCACCGACATCGCGGAGGTGGGGTTCGACCCGGTGCGCGTGAGTGACCGCAGCTCGGTCACCATCAACGCCCACATCTTCGAAAGCCCCCTGACCTACGACCTGCTGGCGCGGCCCGCACGCTTGCGCCCGCAAACCGCGGCGGCCCTGCCCGAGGTCAGCGACGACTTCACACGCTTTGTGTTCACGCTCCGCGAGGGAACCTACTTCGCCGACGACCCCGCCTTTGGCGGTCGACCGCGCGAACTGGTGGCTGCAGACTATGTCTACAGCCTCAAACGCTATTTCGACCCGAGCAACCCCACGGAACACCTCTTCCACTTCGAGAACGCAGGCATCCTGGGCTTGAACGAGCTGCGCGCACGCGCCCTTCAAGCCAAAGCCGGACTGGACTACGACGCGCCGGTGGCGGGCCTGCGGGTGCTGGACCGGTACCGTTTTGAGGTGCGCCTGGCGCGACCCGACCCACGCTTTGTGCAACTCTTCGCCGTGCCCGGGCTCACGGGGGCTTTGGCCCGTGAGGTGGTGGAGCGCTACGGAGATGAGTTGCCCGCCCACCCCGTGGGAACGGGGCCCTTCATGCTGCAACGCTGGCGGCGCGGATCGCAGGTTCGCCTGGTGCGCAACCCCCGCTTTCGCGAGCAGGTCTTCGACACCCTGGCGACCACGCTGTCGGAGGAGGACCGGGCCCTCCTGGCCCGCCTGCAGGGCCGGCGCTTGCCCCTTGTTGACGCCGTGGAGATGCAAGTCATCTTGGAAGAGCAGCCGCGTTGGCTGGCTTTTTATGGTCAGGAGCTGGATGTCCTGGAGCTACCGCCCACCTTGGCCCCGGCGGTGATGCCCGGAGGGCGTTTGGCCCCTCATCTCGCGCGCCGCGGGGTGCAAGCTCGCAGCCAGCTGGACGCCTCGGTTCGCCACACGTTTTTCAATTGCGAGGACGCCGACCTCGGCGGTCTGAGCCCCGAACGGGTGGCACTGCGGCGAGCCATCGCCTTGGCCTACGACAACGAGGCCGAACTGCGTTCCGTATTCAAAGGCCAGGGCGTGGCGGCGCAGTCCATGGTGGTGCCGGGTGTGGTGGGTTACGACCCCACCCTGATCAGCCCCCACGGCCGCGGCGATGTGGCCCGCGCCCGGGCCCTGCTGGACCTGTACGGCTATCACGACCGGGACGGTGACGGGTGGCGTGAGCACCCGAGCGGCCAGCCCCTCACGCTGCGCATGTCCGGCTTGAACGACAGCCGCCAGCGCGCGATCAATGAGCTGTGGCTCAAGCAGATGAAGGCCGTGGGGCTGCGCATCGTCTTTGAGAGCGGGCAGTTCGGCGAATTGATCAAGAACTCGCTGGCCGGACGGCTGCAGATGTGGAGCTACAGCTGGAGCACGGGCCAGCCCGATGGTGACTTCTTCCTGGCGCTGGCCTACGGGCCCAATGCCGGTCAAGCCAATGACGCCCGATTCGTGCTGCCCGCCTACGACCAAGCCTATGCACGCCAGCGTGCGCTACCCGACGGCGCCGAGCGCCTGGCAGCAATGCGCGAAGCCAACCGGCTGATGCTGGCCTACCAGCCCTACCTGCCGCACTTTCACGCCCTGCGGGTGGACCTGACGCAGCCCGGTGTGGTGGGCTACCGGCGCCACCCCTTCACGCGCGACTGGTGGCGCTTCACCGCCCTCGACTGAGGGCGGCGTCCGCCACAAAGGGGTTGCTACGCCGCTCCTGCCCAAAGGTGGACTCGGGCCCATGCCCAGGGATGAACACCGTGTCCTCGCCCAGCGGCCACAGGCGCTGCGTGATGGAGGCAATGAGTTGGTCGTAGTTCCCGCCAGGGAAATCCGTTCGCCCAATCGAGCCCGCGAACAGCACGTCGCCCACAAAGGCCCGCTGGGCGGTGGGGCTGTAAAACACGACGTGGCCCGGTGTGTGGCCGGGGCAGTGGCGCACCTGCACGGTTTCCTTGCCCAACTGGACGGTATCGCCATCAGCCAGCCAGCGCGTCGGCACAAAGGCCTCGGCCTGGGGGAAGCCAAACATCCGGCTTTGCTCCGGCAACCCATCAATCCAGTACTGGTCCCCCGGGTGTGGGCCCACGATGGGCAGCCCGTGTTCCCGCGCCAGTTGGCCCGTCGCACCGGCATGGTCGATGTGGGCGTGCGTGAGCCACAAGGCTTTGAGCGTGAGCCCACGGGCCTTCACCGCCGCCAACAGGCGAGGAATCTCGCCGCCCGGGTCCACCAGCGCCGCCTCCTGCGTCTGGTCGCACCAAACCAGCGAGCAGTTTTGTTGAAAAGGGGTGACCGGCAGGATTTCGTAGCGCAACATGGGCTGATTGGGGGGTTCGACTGAGCTGGATTAGATCGCGAGTCCGCCCCACCCGGCCCGCAGCGGAAGCTACTTCGCCGTCACGACGATCCGTCCGACCATCCCCGCCTGGTAGTGGCCCGCAATCAAACAGGCGAAGTCAAATTCCCCAGGTCGATTGAAGGTCCAACGGATCTCCCCGGATTTGCCCGGTGCGACATGCGCCATGTAGGGTTCATCGTGCTCCATGCCGGGGAACTTGGCCATCAGGGCCGCGTGTTCGTCGAGCACGGGCCGCGTCCCCAGCACCAGTTCGTGCATCACCTGGCCGGTGTTGCGCAGCACCAAGCGCACGGTTTCGCCCTGCTTGACCGTGATGCGGTCTGGGACAAAACGCATGGTGTCGAGCATCTTGAGTTCGATGGTGCGCGCCGGGGTCTTCTTGTCCGCGGCAATGCCCCAGGGCAATTGCTCTTGCTTGACCACAGTCCCAGGGGCATGGCTCTTGGGGCCGTGCGCGAAGGATGGAAGACCGGCACTCAGGGCCAACAGGAGCGCAAGGAAAACGGGTTTCATCGGCGGTCCTTCTTCAGTGGTTTGAATGGGCGCCGGCGCCGGGCTTTCGCACCGTCACTTCGACCTCGGTCTTGGGCGACTGGGCGCGCGGCATGCTGCCGGCACCCACGCTCTGGGCGCGGCCATGTACGGGCTCGGCCAAGGGGCCTTTGAACTCATAGGCGACCGTGCCCGGGGGGTGTTGGAACCAGCCGGGGTCGGTGTAGTCGCCCCTCTTCTGCCCCTTGCGGACCTTGACCACGCTGAACATGCCCCCCATGCCCACCGCGCCAAAGGGGCCTTCGCCGGCCATCATGGGCGCGGTGTTGTCCGGCAGCGGCATGTCCATCTCCGTCATGTCCTTCATGCCCCGCTCGCCCATCACCATGTAGTCGGGGATCAGCTTGCGAATCTTGCTGGCCACTCCGCTGTGGTCGACACCGATCAGCGTCGGCACGTTGTGCCCCATGGCGTTCATGGTGTGGTGGCTCTTGTGACAGTGGAAGGCCCAATCGCCCTCTTCATCCGCCAGGAACTCGAGTTGGCGCATGGCGCCCACGGGAATGTCTTCGGTGATGTCGTACCGGCGGGTGCTCTTGGGCGTGGGCCCGCCATCGGTCCCCGTGACCTGGAACTCATGCCCGTGCAGGTGGATCGGATGGTTGGTCATGGTGAGGTTGCCGATGCGGATGCGCACCTTGTCCTTGAACCCCACCACCAGGGGATCGATGCCCGGGAAGATGCGACTGTTCCAACTCCACAGATTGAAGTCCGTCATCGTCATGATCTTGGGGGTGGCCGCTCCGGGGTCAATGTCGTAGGCATTGAGCAAAAAGCAAATGTCGCGGTCAACCTCGTCAATGAGCGGGTGTCGCCCCTTGGGGTGGGTGACCCAAAATCCCATCATGCCCATGGCCATCTGCACCATTTCATCGGCATGCGGGTGGTACATGAAGGTGCCGGGGCGTCGCGCCACGAACTCATACACAAACGTCTTGCCCGGGGGGATGCCGGGCTGGGTGAGGCCCGTAACGCCATCCATGCCATTGGGCAAACGCTGGCCGTGCCAGTGGACGCTGGTCAGCTCCCCCAGCTTGTTGGTCACGAAGATACGCACCCGGTCGCCCTCCACGACTTCAAGGGTCGGGCCCGGGCTCTGGCCGTTGTAGCCCCACAGATGGGCCTTGAAGCCTGGCGCCATTTCGCGCACTACCGGCTCGGCCACCAGGTGGAATTCCTTGACGCCGTTGTTCATGCGCCAGGGCAGAGTCCACCCGTTGAGCGTCAGCACCGGTCGGTAGGGCCGGCCGTTGGGGGGTTCGAGGGGCGGCATGGTGTCGGGTTTGCTCTGCAGCACCGGCTCGGGCAGCGCCGCCAGGGCGACTTTGCTGACCGAGGCTGCCGCGCCCAGGGCCCCCGCCGTTCCCAAGAAGAATCGTCGTTTGAACATGATGGAGGTCCTTCAGTGGCCGCCGCCGGCTTCGGGGGCCGGGGCAGCTGTGGCGGTGGGCGCGCTCAGGGCAACACGGCCAACCAAGGCCATGTCCAGATCGGCCTGCGCCAGCCAAAAGTCGCGCAGGGCCTCGATGGACGCGTTCACGCTGGCGATTTGCGAGCGGGCATCCGCCAACAACTCGAACACGCCAATGAGCATGCCGTTGTAGCGAAGCAGTTGCTCGTCGGAGATGCGCTTCTTCAGCGGCACGATCTCGTCGCGGTGATGCCGGGCGATGTCGTAACTGGCGCGGTAGTTGCCATAGGCCTCCCGCACCTCGGAGCGGGCCTGAATTGCCGTCGCCGCCGCTTGGTGCACGGCTTGCATGTAGAGCCCCTCGGCCTTGGCCACACGGGCACCGCCCCAGTCAAACAGCGGCAGTTCCAGGTCAATCTCCCAACCGGTTTGACGTGGCCCGTCGTTGGAGGTGCTGCGCGCCAAACCCAACTCGAACACGCTGACAAAGCGCGTCACCTGGGTCAACTGCAGGTTCTTCGCCATCTGCTCGGCTGCGAATCGGGCGGCCTGCACATCCAGCCGCTGAGCCAAGGCTTGGCGCTCGATGTCGGGTTGATCTTTCGGGGCCGCGGGCAGGTCGGGCAGGCGGTCGGGGAGCTGAAGGGTCAACGACTCCCCCCACAGCCCCAGCAGACGAATCAAGCGTTCGCGCGCTGCACGGTGCGCTTGATCGGCACGCGCCAGGCCCAAGGCCGCGTCCGCATAAAAGCCTTGCTCGCGCAGCCGCGCCAGCGCATTGAAATTCCCCGCTTGCTGCAAACGGCGCGCCAATTCAGCGCTGGCCTCCGCCGCCTCTTGCACCTGGCGCATGTAGCGCAAGGATTCGCCGGCAGCCACCACTTGAACCCAGGCCTTGCGCGTGTCCGCGGCCAGGCTCAGCACCTCCATCGCCACCTCACGCTGGACCGCCTCCAGCCGGCGCGTTTCCAGGCGGCTGACCAGGGGCAGGGCCAGCAACCGAGCCAAGCTGACATGCAGGCCGCGCTCCAACTCCACTTCGTGGCCCTTCGTCACACGGCCAAAGCTAAAGCCCGGATTGGGCAGGCGAGCGGCTTGCTGAACCTCCGCCTCGGTGACACCCAAGAATTGCAACCGCGCCTGCAGCCCACGGTTGTTCAACAGCGCCACTTGCACGGCAGCATCCATGGCCAAAGGCCGCTGCAGCAGCTCCGTCACCCGCTTGTGGGTGCGAGCCAGGTCGTCTGCAGAGCGGTCCATCATCAGCGGATGCCCGGTGTGCCCCTGGGTCAGGGACTGCACAGTCCCCAGTGCACGGCCGCTTTCCAGGTTGGCACACCCCGAAAGGCCCAACACCCCCAGCACGACGGCCCAAAAACTCACGCGATTCATGGCTGGACCTCCTCAGCGTGACGCTCGGCCATCGGGGCCCGGCGAGGGGACGTTCTCCGCCGCGGGCAGTGGTTCGCGAGCGTACGCGCGCCAGCCGCCGATGCGGTTGGTCTTCTCATTGGCCGCTTCCCACGTGAGGGGCGGCAAGTCTTTCAAGGCCCGGTAGGTGGCGAGCACGCCAACGTAATGCAAGGGGGCGACGGCAGCCTGAGGATCGGTGGGATCCGCGCGCTTTACGAAGGGCGCCGTCTGGGCGTGAGCAACGGGCGCCACGACCCAACAGGCCAGCGTCAGGCAGCGCGCAAGGGAATGAATCGCCCCTGCACCCGATGGGCCGCCGGGGGGTTGAGCTTGGGTGGGCATGACATCCTCTGGGTTGACAGAAACCACCCCCCAAAGACTGCGCGGACGCACGGCCGGCAGCAGCGCTTTGCGGGGGCCCGTCCGAACCTTTAAGCCCCGGGATCGCTCCAGGCTCCAAGATTCGGGGGTTCATTCCATCATCGAGGCGGCCGGTCCAGGCGGCCGACGCGCCCACCCACGGTCAAGGGACGAACCGCGACCTTGGGCGCTGCGGGCCCTGCCCCGCTCAAGGGCAACGCCCAATCCACCGGCAAGACCGCCGCGCCACAGCAGGGCTCACATTGCGTACAGGTGGAACCGCTGACCGAGGTCGATTCGCCGCCGGCATCGTCAGCAGTCAACAGACCCGGGGAGGGGTGTTCCGCCGGTTCCCCGTGAAAGTGCGCATGGACAGGCCCCGTCGCGAGCCCGGTCACCATCCCGTCCACGGGGGCATGCTGCAGTCCGCAGCCCCAATGCCCCGCAGCCGCCAGCCCCTTCAAGGGCAGCGAGAGGACCAGACAAGCGACCAAGAGCCAGCGGAAAGTGGCGTGCATGGCGCAAACTCTATCCCAACAGGCCCCTGGGGGCAGCCCCGGTGTCCGGCCCCGGATCCAGAAGGAAACTCCATGCAGATCACGTTTCTCGGTGCGGCTCAAGAGGTCACCGGCTCATGTTTTTTGGTCGAGACCGAGTCCGTTCGCTTCCTGGTCGACTGCGGCATGCACCAGGGGGGACGCGAGGCTCGATGGCGCAATGTGGCCCCGTGGACCTTCGACCCGCGCGCGCTGGACTTTGTGCTGCTTACCCACGCTCACATCGACCACAGCGGGCTGTTGCCCCGCCTGTGCGCCCACGGGTTCCGAGGCCCGATTTATGCCACGCCCGCGACCGTGGACCTGCTCGAAGTGATGTTGCTGGACAGCGCCTTCATTCAAGAAACGGAATGGGCCCGGGCTCAGCGCAAGCGCGGACAGGGGCGCGGCCACGGTCAACCGCCGCGCGCCGCCCCTGCCGAGTTGGCCTACACGGTGGCCCAAGCGCAGGCCTGCCTGGAGCAGCTGCGCCCCGTCGCCTACGACACACCATTGGCTGTCCACACCCAGGTTCGTGTGCAGTTTCGGGATGCTGGCCACATCCTGGGCTCAGCCATCCTGGAGCTTGAACTCACGGAGCGACGCCGCACCCGCAAACTGGTGTTTTCGGGCGACTTGGGGCAGCCCGGGCGACCCGTGGTTCGCGATCCAACCCCCATCGAATCCGCCGACGTGCTGGTGGTGGAATCCACCTATGGCGACCGGCAGCACCGCCCGCTGCAGGAAACGGTCGACGAGCTGGTTCAGGTGATTGAAAGCACGCTGCGGCGCCGACAGGGCAACGTGATCATTCCAGCGTTTGCCCTGGGCCGCACCCAAGAGCTGCTGGCCCTCCTGGCGGAACTGCACGAGCAGGGTCGCCTACCGGCGCTCCAGGTTTTTGTCGATTCGCCCATGGCGGGCAAGGTGACAGCCCTCACGCTCAAGCACGCCCGTCAACTCGACCCCGGCACCCGGGAGCGGCTGGCTGGCCCCCAAACAGCGCACGCGGGCCTTTCCGTTCGCTTCACCCAGAGCGTGGACGAATCCATGGCGTTGAATCAAATCAAGGCTGGCGCGGTCATCGTTGCAGCCAGCGGCATGTGCGATGCCGGGCGCATTCAACACCACCTGCGCCACCACCTGGGCCGCCCGGAATGTGCCGTGGTGTTGATCGGCTTCCAAGCGGAGGGAACGGTGGGGCGCCGCTTGGTGGACGGCGCCAAGCGCGTGCGAATCCTGGGCGACGACGTACCCGTGCGGGCCAGCATCCACACCATTGGAGGGTTGTCCGCGCACGCAGACCGCGCCGCGCTTTTGACCTGGCTGCGCCAGTTCAAAGCGCCGCCCCGGCAAACCTTTGTGGTCCACGGTGAGGCCGCAACCGCCTGTGGTTTTGCGGACGAGCTCAAGCGAACCTTGGGCTGGGCGGCTCAGGCCCCACTCGCGGGTCAGCGTTTCGAGCTGTGAGTGGGGCCGAAAAAGCGCCGGTTCAGTGCAGGCGTGCCCAGGCAATGCCGCGGTCGACCGCGAACCGCAGGGCAGATTGGGCGCAGGCGAAGCGGGGCTCGAAGCGCGTCACGCGATCCGTGGTGGCCCGGCCTTGGCCCGAGCGAATGGAAACCGATGCGACGAACTGGCCGTCCACATCGCGCTTGATCATGGGTGAGACAAAAAAACGCCCCACCTCAATGCTGTTGTTTTTCATGTGGCTTGAGGTGTGCGCCAGGTTCAGTGGGAACTGGCTTGGCGCATTGGGATGTCGGGCGGCAGGCCGCCCGCTCGGGAGGGACGGCGCACCGCCCCGTTCACTGGGATAACAAAGAGTCAGATCGTCCGAATGTTGGAGGCCTGAAGGCCCTTGGGGCCTTGTTTGACTTCGAACTGCACTTGCGCGCCCTCAGCCAGCGTGCGAAAGCCGCCGTTGCTTTGAATTTCGCTGTGGTGCGCGAACAGGTCCGGGGTGCCATCGCTGGGGGCGATGAAACCAAAGCCTTTGGTGTCGTTGAACCATTTCACGGTTCCGGTCACGAGTTGGGTCATGGTGTTTCCTTTGAAACTGAAAAAGGGGGATGAAAGCCAACACCCCACGAGCTGAACGGCCCACAGGGGAGAAACACTCAAGAGCAATCAGGGGGTGAAGCTGTAGCGAGCCGCTCGCGAGATGAGGCCTGGGGAAGGCCAGCGGGGCTGCAGAAAGACCGTTTTGGAAAAGGTCCTGCGCGAATCTCTTTCGAATATACCACCGATCCACCCTTCCGGATAGAAATTCGTTGAATCGAAGCATTCAGGCGGCACCCCACCGGCTTGCGCGGCCCGCGCCCATTCGCATTTCCCCTTAATCCCTCAGCAGGATCACCCCCTATCCTGGGGAGTCCGACTCCCCGTATTTCTTTGGGTGAACCCCATGCTGGCGACCTTCTTTTCTCCCGCCGTGCGCTTGATGCGCAACTTGCCGTTGGCGCAAAAGTTCGCCGTGGTCTGTCTGGCCTTTTTGGCCCCCCTGCTCTTTTTGCTGTACACGGTGGTCAGCGACCGCAGCGAGGCCCACGCCTTCACCGAAAAGGAAGTGCTGGGGATCGCCGCCATTCGCGCCTTTGATGGCGCTTACATCCCCGTGATGAGTTGGCGCGGGGCCTTTGCGGGCGCCACGGCGCAGCAAGCCGGGGCACTGGAGCGCCGCAACGCGTCTGCGGCCGAGGCGGACAAGCATTTCGCCGGTTTCGAGACCTACCTCAAGACCAGTGGCGACCCCATCGGGCTGGCGGAGCCTTTCGCTGGGCTGCGCAAGCGCTGGGACGCGCTCAAGGCCAGCAGCCCCAAGGACCCGCAGGAGGCTTTCGAACAAGCCAACGCGCTGGTCGCCGATGTGCGCGGTTTTTTGGAATTGGTGGCCAACAACTCCAACTTGGCGCTGGACCCCGACGCCGACACCTACGCCCTGATGCTGACCTACACCAGCGAGATGCCCCGGCTGATGGACGCCCTCTCGCGCGTGCGCAGCGTGGGCCGTTACCTCGCCGATGGCCAGATCGCCGACGATCCGGAGATGTTCATGGCGATGCACAACGCCGACGCCCTGCTGGATGAATACACCGGTCGGGCCCAGGCGGCCTACGCCCTAGCCAAGGCCGCAAACCCGGAAGCGGTCGCCGCCCTCCCACTGGGGGCCTTGGATCTGGTGGAAAAGCAAATTACCCCGCGCATTGACGCCGAATTCGCCTGGGGTGCCGCCCCCAAGGCCAATGGCACTGAATGGGGCAAGTCAGTGAACGGCGTGTTGGAGCACATTGAGGAGTTGCACGATGCGGGCGGCGAGGCGCTGGAGATCCTGCTGCATGCGCGGGAAGCGCGCCTCAAGCGTCAGATTGCGGTCGCACTGGTGGCGGCAAGCGCGTTCATCGTGCTGGGGATGTACTTGCTGGTGGGCTTCTACTCAGCCGCGCAAAGCACCTTCAATGCGCTCGGCCGCCGCCTGACCAAACTCGGCCGGGGTGACTTCACGACGGACGCCCAATTGGTGGGCAAGGACGAACTGGCCCGCGCAGGCAACCAACTCAGCGACGCCATGGGCGACTTGAGCCTGTTGGTGCTGCAGGTGCGTTCGACAGCGGAGGAAATCAGCCTCGCCGTGGCCGAAATTGCCGCCGCCAACAACGACCTATCCAACCGGGGCGTGCAGCTGGCCGCCGTGGTGGAGGAGACCAGCGCCAGCACCGCCACGCTGGAAGATGCAGTCGGCACCAACATGGCCAGCGCCCACGAAGCCAACGAGTTGGTGCAAAGCGCGGCGTCGGTGGCGGGTCGCGGGGGTGCCGTGGTCGAACAGGCCGTGCGCGCCATGAGCGGCATCACCGAGAGCAGCCAAAAGATCGGCGACATCATTCAGGTCATCGACACCATCGCCTTCCAAACCAACATCCTGGCGCTGAATGCCGCCGTGGAAGCCGCACGGGCCGGCGAGCAGGGGCGCGGCTTTGCGGTGGTGGCCAGCGAGGTGCGGGCCCTGGCCCAGCGCAGCGCCGGGGCGGCACGGGAAATCAAGACCCTGATTCAATCCTCCATCGACACCGTGACCGAGGGGGGGCAGTACGTGAACGAGGCCGGCAGCACCATGAATGAAATGGTGCACGCCATTGAGCGCGTGGCGGCTTTGATGGGCGACATCACGCGTCAAAGCAACACGCAGGCGCAGCAGATTCGGGAGCTCGGGGCGGCCATCCGAGAAGTCGACGGCAACGTGCAGCAAAACGCGGCCATGGTGGAGCAAACCGCCGCCACCTCGTCCACGCTCAATGAGCGGGCGCGATCGCTGTCCGAAATCGCCGCGCAGTTCCGCACCGACGTGTAAGCCTTGAGACCGAGCGACCATGCGCATCAACCACCCTGTCACCGGCCGCGAGTTCCCCTTTCCTGTCGGCAAGACGCTGGTCAGCGTCACCGACACCAAAGGCCGCATCACCTACTGCAACAAGGCATTCGTCGAGGTCAGCGGCTTCACCATCGACGAGTTGCTGGGGCAACCGCACAACCTGGTGCGCCATCCGGACATGCCCGAGGAGGCCTTCCGCGACCTGTGGGCCACCATCGAAAAAGGCCTGCCCTGGCGGGGGCCCGTGAAGAACCGGCGCAAGAACGGGGACCACTACTGGGTTCTGGCCAATGCCACGCCCATGATGGACGGCGACCGCATCACGGGCTTCTTGTCGGTGCGCGTGCCCTGCCCACGCACCCTGATCCAGAAGGCGGAAAGCGCCTACGCGCAGATGCGCGACGAGAAGGCGCGGGGCGAGCGCAAGCTGACGCTGCAGCAAGGCCAGTTCCGTCGTGTAGACCGCGCCGGCCGCACGCTCGAAGCCTTAACGCCCGGTCCGCAAAGTTGGCTGTATTTGGCGCTGCTGGGGCCCGTGTTGGCGACCATGGCAGCCGCGTGGTGGTTGCCCAAAGGCTGGGCGCTGGGCGCGGCCTTGCTGTTCACGGGCCTGGGTTTGGCCGTGGTGCAGCGCATCAGCCAAGCGCCCCTGAATCGCCTGCTGGAAGACGCCCGCAAGCTGGGCTCCGGGGACATGACCCAGGAGGTGCAGGTTGACGCCGAAGGCTTGATCGGCCAGCTTCAGGCCGCGCTGAACCAGTTGGCCGTGAACCTGCGCACCGTGGTGCTGGATGCCCGCTACGACATCGAGCAGATTCAGTCGCATGTGAAGGCGATCCAGACCGAAGCGAAGGACTTGGCCCGCCGTACCGAAGCGCAAGCCGCCAACTTGCAGTCCACCGCCGCCAGCATGGAGGAGATCACCGGCACGGTGGCCAACACCACGCTGTCGGCCCAGCGCGGCACGGACATGGCCAGCGACACCGCCCGCGTGGCACAAGACAGCCAAACCAGCGTGCAAGAGGTCAGCCAAAGCATGGCGGCGATTCAAGACTCCACCCATCGGATTGGCGAGATGGTTCAAGTCGTGGAGGGCGTGGCGTTTCAGACCAACATGCTGGCCCTCAACGCCTCCGTCGAAGCGGCCCGCGCCGGCGAGGCCGGCAGCGGCTTTGCCGTGGTGGCCGAAGAAGTCCGGGCGCTGGCTGGCCGTGCCGCCGAGGCCGCTCGCGAAATTCGCCGCCTGATCGCCGAGTCCACCGAGCGGGTCGCAACCGGCGACAGCCAGACCAGCATGGCCCGCACCCGGGTCGATGCGGCGCTGGCCTCCGTTGCCAGCGTGCACCAAGCCCTCGCCGAGATTCAGACCGCCGCACAAGAGCAGCAGCAAGGCATTCAGCAGGTCAACGACGCCATCACCCGGCTGGATGAAACCACCAAACAGAACACTGCGTTGGTCGAAGAGCTCTCCGCGGCAACCGCTGACATGGCCCGGCAAATCGACCTGGTCAGCACCTCCACCCGCCTTTTCCGCTTGCAGCGGGGAGAAAAAACGGTGTCCGAGTTGGATGCCGTGGAATTGCGCAAACTGCACCGCGCAGGGTCGGCCCGCGACCCCGTCGATGGGGCACCCTGAAGCGCCCGCCCGCTGGCGACCGCAATGAGAAAGGGCCCCGGAGGGCCCTCGTGCGTTGGCGCAGGCTCCGATGGGGCCCCGCCGGCTGAGTTGATCACTCGTCGTTGTTGAACACCAAGCGCACTTCGTGGGTCTGCTTTTCGCCCGCAGCTTCGAAGCGCCACTCTTTCAGCGCCTCCACCGCGGCGCGGTCAAACACCCGACGCGGCTGGGCTTCCACGATTTCCACCTCGGACACCTTGCCGTCGCCCGTGATCGTGAGCTTGGCACGGACGGTGCCGTTGTTCACATGTTGACGCGCAGCCTCGGCGGGAAATTCCGGCGCCACTTTCTTCACCACCTTCGGCGCAGCGAAGGCGAGTGTGGCGGACAGGGTCAGGGTCAGGGCCAAGAGGGAACGCAGCAACACAGAATCTCCAAATCGGTTCAATTCAGGGCCGGCACAGCGCCGGGAGCGAAGTCCGGCATTGTGCGTAAAAACCCTTGTCACCCCCCTCATTCGCGGGGGAGTAAACCGTGTGCAATGTCACACAGACGCCACTTGCCTGACATCTACCGCGAACCGCCGCAGGGGCGCGGGCGCGGCGGCCGTTACCGCTGGGCGGTCAGCAGAAAGGACAGCACGTCGGGCAAGCGGTCTCGCCAAGCCCCCTCGTTGTGGCCCGTGCCCGCGTAAACGCGGCTCACAAACGTGGGCGCCTTGAAGCCCCGCGCACCACAAAACGCATCGATGCGGGCCTGGGCCATGTCGTACTGCGCATCGAGCTCTTGATCCCCCCGGTCCATCCACCAGCGGACCGTGGCGGGGTCCGGCGCCCGTTCCGTCAAATAGGCCACCGCGGCCGCCGGAAATTCGTCATTGCGCTCCCACAGCCCAATCCAATGCGTACTCAGGCAGGCCGCACTGCCGAACACCCTCGGGTATTCGCACAAGCCGTACGCACTGATCAGCCCACCCATGCTGGAGCCGAGCAAGTGCGTGTGCTGGCGCTCGGGCCGCGTGGCGTATTGCGCATCCACGCGCGGTTTGACCTCCTCAACAAGGTAGCGCAGGTAGGCATCGCCCAATGGGCGCCCCAACAGGGCCTCGCGCACATACCGCTCCCGCAAGGGCCCTGGAAGGTGGGGTAAAAACCCCTGCGGGAAGTACTCCGCCCGGCGGGTCTCGCCCCCATTCCAGGGCGCCACCACGATGAAATCCGTCAACTGCCCTTGCGTCAGCAGCGGGGCCGCCATGCGGTCCAGCTCCCAGGCTCTTTTGTTCCACGTGCTGCCCGGGTCAAGCATCATTTGGCCGTCATGGGCGTAGATCACCGCATAGCGCCGACGCTGGGGGTCGTAACCGGGCGGGAGCCACACCTCAACCGGTCGGGCCGCCAGTTCGCGGGGACGCCAGGTTGGCAACCGCTCCAGCCGCCCGGGGCGTTCCGCAGCCCAGGCCGTCGAAGCCCACGCCACACCGAGTGACGCCACGCCCCCCACGGCCTGACGACGAGAAATCAAAGGGTTCCGCATGCCGCAAGCCTGCCTGAAATGTAGCCAAACTACAAGTCGCAAATTCCCAAATTGAGAAAACAAGCCACTGGATGTCGAATGACAATCGATCGACTTCCTTGAGTCGAACTACACCGCTCATCATGCACCCCCGTTCGCTCCCCTTGACCCTGCTGATTGGCCTTCTGTCGCTCGCGGCCCCGGCCGCCCCCCGGATTGACCACCTGGAGCCCCCACACTGGTGGGTGGGGATGAAAGAGCCCTTGCTACAGCTGCTGGTCGAAGGCCCGGACCTGCGTCGCGCCCGCGTCCGTTTGGAGCAAGCACCCAAGGGCGTTGGCTTGCGCAACGTGGACTACCCCGGCGGCGCCGACGCGGTGGCCATCAACCTGCACATCGCCCCCCAGGCCCAGCCCGGCACCGTGACCCTGCGACTGACCGACCCGCAGGGGAACAGCGTGCTGCAGCGCTTCGAGATCAAACCGCGTGCACCGGGGTCCGCGCAGCGCCAAGGCTTTGGCCCGCGCGATGCCATCTATCTGGTGGTTCCCGATCGTTTTGCCCAGGATGCACCCACGAAGGCCCTGCCCCCCCACCTGGTGGAGCCGATCGGCTCCCGGCTCAACCCGGGAGACCGCCACGGCGGCGACCTCACCGGCCTTCGCCAGGCCCTGCCGTACATCGCCGGGCTGGGGTTCACCCAACTCTGGCCCACACCCTTGGTGGAAAACAACGCGGCGCGCTACAGCTACCACGGCTACGGCGCTAGCGACTTCTACCGCATCGACCCCCGCTTCGGCGCCCACACCGACTACTTGGCCCTGAGCCAGGAGGCCCGTCAGCGCGGCGTGGGGCTGATCCAAGACATCGTGCTGAATCACATCAGCACCAGCCACCGCTGGATGCAAAACCCCCCCAGTTCGGACTGGGTGAATCAGTGGCCGAGCTACACCGAGACCCACCATGCCCGGATGAGCTTGCAGGACCCGCATGCCGCGCCGAGCGATCGCCAACGGTTTGCCAGCGGCTGGTTCTCGCCCAACATGCCCGACCTGAACCAGCGCAACCCCTTCGTGGCGACCTACCTCACGCAGATGTCGATCTGGTGGGTCGAAGAGGCGGGGCTTTCGGGCATCCGGACCGACACCTATTCGTACTCGGACCGCGACTTCCTGGCCCGCTGGTCGGCCAGACTGATGGCCGAATACCCCAAGCTGAACATCGTGGGCGAAGAGTGGAGCCCGCACCCGGCCGTGGTGGCCTACTGGCAGCGCGGCAAACGCAATCACGACGGCTATGTGAGTCATCCGCCCAGCATGATGGACTTCCCGCTGCACGGCGCACTGCTGGCCTCGCTGTCCGAGTCCGACGGCCACGACAGCGGCTTCACCAAGCTCTACGAGGCGCTGGCGCACGACTTCGTCTACCCGGCGCCCGAGCAGCTCGTTCTGTTCGAAGGCAACCACGACACCCCGCGCGTGTTCAGCCTACTCAAAGAGGACGCCACTGCCGTGCGGATGGCGCTCAGCTTCATGGCCACCGCCCCGCGCATTCCGCAGTTCTTCTACGGCGACGAAGTCCTGTTCACCAGCCCGGCCCAGCGCGACGACGGGCGCGTACGCGCGCCCATGCCGGGCGGCTGGGCCGGCGACGCCGCGAATGCCTTCAGCGCCGCGGGCTTGAGCCCCGACCAAAGGGCCATGCAGGACTTCGTGCGCCGCCTCTTCAATTGGCGCAAGGCCGAACCGTTGATCCACACGGGCCGGACGATGCAATACGCACCCCGCGACGGCGTGTATGTGCTGTTCCGCTACCAGCCCGGTGAATCCCGCCGCGTGATGCTGGTGCTGAACAAGAACGCGGGCGAAACCCGGCTGCCACTGACGCACTTTCCCGAAATGACTCCAGGGGTGCGTACCGTGCGCGACGCTCTGGGCGGCCCCAGCCCCACGCTGCAGGACGGTGTGCTCCGCCTGCCGGGGCGCGGCGCTTACGTGCTGGAGCTGCGCTGAGGGCGGGACCGTGGGTGGCGCCGGGCCCACTTCCAACGGACCACAGCGGCCCACCCGGCATAGACCAACAACCAGGTTAGCGATCCAAAGACCACGGCAAACACCAGCAGCCCCAAAAACAGCGGCTTGCCAATCGCCTGCAGGCGCTCGGTCCAACTCATGTTGTCCCTTTCGGGGGATTCTGCGGCCTCCTCCTGCCCCCAATCAGCAGCACGCACGGTGGGAGCTTCTCCCAGCATCACACTGCCCGTTTTGTAGGCCGCAAAACCAATCGGCGCATAGGTCAGGGGGTTGGATACCAGCGTCGAGAACGCCGCAACTGGCAGGTTGGCGCGCAGAACCAAAGCCAACGTGGCTGCGCCTGCAATCTGCAACACGGGGATCAAGAGGCCAAAAAATACCCCGATCCCCGCCCCCGCCGCCACCCGTCGGCGTGTCAGTTGCCATAGCCATGGGCGTCGCAACAGCGGCCCCAACCAGCGCAAACCGGGGTGAGCTTTGAGCGTCTCTTCGGTGGGAATCTTCGATTGCAGCCAGCGTCGCATGGGGTCACTCAAAAGTTGAGGCGCAGGGGTACTCGGACTTACAGCAGGCGAAACGCCAGGATGGCAACCACCGTCGGTGGCAAGGCACCAATCAACAAACCCAGCGGCGAGATCGCCCCGTCGTCAAATTTGCTGCGCAGGATGGACACGCCTGCCGGGTTGGGCGCGTTGGCAATCACCGTGAGGCCGCCGCCCGTGACCGCGCCGGCCACCAGCGCAACCTTGAACTCGTCGCTCAGACCCTCGACCAACGAGCCCAGGTAGGTGAGCGCCGCGTTGTCCGTGATGGCCGTGAGCGCCGTCGCTCCAAAGAACACCGCATCGGCGTCCATCTTCATCAGCACCGGTTGCAGCCACCACTGCTGCAGCCCGCCCAGCACCACCAAGCCGCCCAGGAAGAAGGCCACCAGCAAGGCCTCGCGCAGGATCAGCGGGTCTTGATGGCGGCGGTACGCCGTCGCAAACCCAATGAAGAACAACAGCAGGCCGATAAACACCGGCGGGTGGTGCGCAAACACCACCACACCCAGCAAGAAGAGCAGGTGAACGGCCACCACGGTCAGGGGCACCGGTGCAGCCGCTTGTTCGGGCCGCTGCGCCATGTGGGCCAGCTCCTTGCGAAAGAGCAGCATGGCGCAGCCCGCGTTCACTGCCACGGCGACGGCAGCCTTCCACCCAAAGGTGCTGACCATGAACCACAGGTCCCAGTTCCATTTGCCGGCGACCATCAGCACCGGCGGTGCCGCAAAGGGCGTGAGCGTGCCACCGATGGAGATGTTGACGAACAGCACCCCCAACGTCGTGTACTTGAGCTTGGTCGAAACTTCACGGCTGAACAGGGTGTCGCGCAGCATCAGCGCTGCGAGCGTCATGGCCGCAGGCTCGGTGATGAAACTGCCCAGCAACGGCACCAGGGCCAGCAGCAGGAAATACAGGGCCATCCCCCGCGGCAAGGGCACGAAACGCGCCACGCCCTGCACCAGGCTCCCGGCGAACTGCAAGATGGGGCGTGTGCCGGCCACCACCATGATGGCGAAGACGAATAGCGGCTCGGTGAAATTGCGCGAGTCCAGATAGGCCGTCGCCTCCGCCTTGCCCATCAGCGCAAACATGCTGACCATGAGCACCAAGGCCCAGAAGCCAAACACGACTTCCACCTCCCCCAGCAAGTGCCACAGCCCGGCATGGCGCGGCTGCGTGTGGGCCAGGCGCTCGAAGGTCTTGGTGGAGAAGGTGTGGATCAGCGCCAGTCCGAAGAGGACGGCGGCCAGGATTTGCAAGGGGGTCGGGTCGGTCATGGGTTTACACGCAAAAAAGCCGCGTGGCGGCCCGACCAGCGCGTAAAACCTGCTGCGCGCCTCGCGGCGCGGCAACACCCTGGGTCGCCAGTTTACGCACTTGACCCAGGGCAAGCCGGCCAAGCGGCCTTGCCCCTATGCTGGATCGGTCCTCCTCTGAGTGTTCAAGCATGCAATCCACCTGGCACGCCCTCAGCGAAGCCGCGGCGGCGGCGGCCTTGCAGGTGGAGCCCCGCCAAGGTTTGAACGCCGCCCAAGTGGCCGAGCGCCGCGCCCAGCACGGCCGGAACGCCCTGCCCGAGCCCCCTCCGCGTTCGATGGTCTCGCTGGCCGCACATCAGTTCCGCAGCCCCTTGATTTACTTGTTACTGGCCGCGGCGCTGCTGGCACTGGCCCTGGGACACGCCAGGGATGCCGGGGTCATCCTGCTGGTGGTGCTGGTGAACGCGGCCATTGGGACAGTGCAAGAGGGCCGGGCCGAGCGCTCGATGTCGGCGCTGCGGCGCCTGGCAGCCCTGCAAGTGCGGGTGCTGCGCGACGGCCAGGAGCAAGCCCTGCCGGCCGCCGACTTGGTGCCGGGCGATGTGCTGCTGCTGGCCGCCGGAGATGCCGTAGGAGCCGACGCCCGGCTGATGGAGTGCGCTCAGCTTCAAGTGGCCGAGGCGACCTTGACGGGGGAATCCGCGCCTGTCGCGAAGGCCCTGGGCCCGCTACCGGAAGCCCATGGCTTGGCCGATCGTCACAACATGGTGTTTGCTGGAACCCAGGTCAGCGCCGGTCGTGGGCGGGCGCTGGTGGTGGCCATTGGTCCCCACACCGAGGTCGGCGGCATTGCCCGCCTAACCAGCGCCGCCGTCGAACCCCCAACCCCATTGGAGCAACGATTGGCGCGGCTGGGTCGCGCCTTGGTGGTGGCGGCGCTCGCGCTGTTTGTGCTGGTCTTGCTGCTGGGCCTGTGGCGCCAGCTGCCCCTCAGCCTAGTGCTGATGGTGGCAATCAGCCAGATGGTCTCAATGGTGCCCGAGGGCCTGCCTGTGGCCATGACCATCGCCTTGGCGGTGGGCATGCAGCGCATGGCCGCGCGCGGCGCCCTGATTCGGCGACTCTCAGCGGTCGAGACCCTGGGCTCGACCACCACCATTTGCAGCGACAAGACCGGCACCCTGACCCGCAACGAAATGACGGCCGTGGCGCTTTGGCTGCCCACAGGTCAGCGCCTGTCGGTGCAGGGTTCGGGCTACGCGCCCGTCGGCGCGGTGGAAGGGTCCGAGCAAGCCCAGGTCCAGACCCTGCTCCGCGCCGCCCTGCTGTGCAACGACGCCGAACTGCTGCCCCCGGAGGAGGGTGAGCGCAACACCTGGCAGGTGCTGGGCGACCCCACCGAGGGCGCGCTCCTGGTGCTGGCGGCCAAGGCTGGACTGGACCTGGCGGCGGAACGAAACCAGGCGCGACGCCGGGCCGAACTGCCCTTTGACAGCGAGACCCAGATGATGGCCACCCTGCACGCGGACGGCGGCGTGTGGATCAAGGGAGCCCCCGAGGCCGTGTTGGGCCTGTGCCCGCCGGCCGCGCGCGCCTCGGCGCTGGCGGCAGCGGCCCAGCTGGCGGGGCAGGCCTTGCGCGTGCTGGCCTTTGCACGCGTGGCAGCGGACGCGCTGGAGGATTGGGAGGCGCTGCGGGGCCGCGCCCAGCTACTCGGCCTGGTGGGCCAGATCGATCCGCCGCGCGACGAGGCCCGCGCCGCCGTGGCCGAGTGCCAGCGCGCAGGCATCCGCGTGCTCATGGTCACCGGCGACCACAAACTCACGGGCCTGGCCATCGCGCGTCAGCTGGGCATCGCCGGACCAGACAGTCGGGCGCTGGACGGTCAGGAGCTGGCCTGTCTCAACGAAGGCGAGTTGCAAGAACTGCTGCCCGAGGTGGCCGTCTTTGCCCGTGTGCAGCCCGCGCAAAAACTGCGCATCGTCGAAGCCCTGCAGGCGCGCGGCGAAGTGGTGGCGATGACCGGCGATGGGGTCAACGACGCCCCGGCGCTGGCGCGCGCCGATGTCGGCGTGGCGATGGGTCTGTCCGGCACCGAAGTGGCCAAGAGCGCCGCCAAGATCGTCGTCACTGACGATAACTTCGCCAGCATCGTCGGTGCCGTGGAGCAGGGGCGGGTGGTCTACGGCAACTTGAAGAAGCTGATCCTCTACTTGTTCGCCACCTCGCTGGCCGAAGTCCTGCTGCTCTTACTGGCCTTGATGTCCGGTTTGCCGCTGCCGCTGGCGGCGGTGCAAATTCTGTGGATCAATCTGGTCACCGAGGGCACCGTCACCGTCAACCTGGTGATGGACCCGCCCGACGGCGACGAGATGCGGCGCCGCCCCGTACCGCGCAACGACCGCCTGCTCAGCCCCGAACTGCTGCGCCGCGTGGCGCTGATGACCCCGCTGATCGCCGGCCTGAGCTTTGCCTGGTTCGCCTGGCGCCTGAGCCAGGGCGCCGACGAAACCCTGGTGCGCACCGAGACCTTCACGCTGCTGGCCATGTGCCAATGGTTCAACGTGCTCAATTGCCAGTCCGCCACCCGCTCGGCGCTGCGGCTGGGCCTGCTGCGCAACCCCTGGCTGCTCGGCGGCCTGAGCCTGTCGGTGCTGCTCCAGGCCGCTGTCCTGTACTGGACGCCGCTGGCCACGCTCTTCCACACCCAGGCCTTGCCCGCCCCCACCCTGCTTCAGATGCTGGTCGTGGCCAGCGTGGTCCTGTTGGCAGAGGAGGGCCGCAAGGCCTGGGCGCGTCGGCACACCGGCGCAGCAGGGGCCTGAATGCTGCCCCTTCTGGCGCTGCTGGCGGGCCTGGTCTGCGCCGGACTCGGCGGGGAACTCTTTGTGCAGAGCAGCATGGGCTTGGCCACACGAGCCCGGATCTCCCCGGCGATCGTGGGCGCCACGCTGGCCGCCTTCGCCACCTCCAGCCCCGAGCTGGCCGTTTCAGTCAGTGCCGCCTGGGCGCAGCAACCGCAGATTGCCTTGGGTGACGCGTTGGGCAGCAATGTCGTCAACGTGGCGTT
Organism: Inhella gelatinilytica; assembly: GCF_016093295.1. Lineage (GTDB taxonomy): Bacteria > Pseudomonadota > Gammaproteobacteria > Burkholderiales > Burkholderiaceae_C > Inhella > Inhella gelatinilytica. Next base: position 119,847 of record NZ_JAEDAL010000006.1, read on the forward strand.
GATCCTTGGGCTCGCGCTGTTCATCTCTGGCATTCAGGCCTCGCGGGGCAGTCTCCAACGCAACCTGCCGCTGGCGCTGGCCGTGCCAGCGCTGACCGCCCTGCTGTTCCTGGATGGCCGGCTCTCCCGATTCGAAGGCGGCCTGCTCCTGGGCCTTTTCGGCGTCTGGCTCCTCGCGACGGTGCGGGCTGCGCGTCGGCAGCGCGGCCTTGACGCCCCAGTGCGGGGCGCGCCCTCTTGGTGCGGAATCGTTGCGGGTGGGGTGCTGGGCTTGGCCCTGCTGGTGGGGGCCGGGCAGCTGATCGTGTTTGGCGCCCGGGCGATCGCGCTGTCTTGGGGCCTGAGCGAGTTTGCAATCGGCACCACGGTGGTGGCGATGGGCACCTCCATGCCAGAGCTGGCCACCGCCTTGGTCGCGAAACTGCGCGGACATGATGAGGTGGGGCTCGGCGCCATTGTGGGCAGCAATCTCTTCAATGGCCTCTTCATAGTGGGCGTGGCCGCCCTGATCCACCCCATCTCGGTCCCGTTGAGTGAGTTGCTGAGCAGTCTGCTGTTTGGGGTGCTGGCCTTGATCCTGGTGCTCCCGAACCGCCGGGGCTGGATTGCACGGGGCCGGGGGCCGCTTTTGCTGCTGCTGTTCGCCACTTACTTGGCGGCCATGCTGCAGCGGGGCGGCTGAGCTCGACCTGCCGCGCCGCACGGGTGCGGCGGCGGGGGGGCGCCGACATGAAAATGCCGCAGATCAGCCATCGGTGAAGCCATGAATGCCAACACGTTCGCCCCCCTCCTCGGCGGCCTGGGCTTGTTCCTGCTGGGCATGAGTCTGATGACCGACGGGCTCAAGCGCGCCGCCGGCCCAGCCCTTCACCGCATCCTGGCCGGCGCCACCCGCACGCGTGGCCATGCACTGGGCACGGGGGTGCTGGTGACAGCCCTGGTGCAATCCTCCAGTGCTGTCACCGTGGCGGCCATCGGCTTCGTCAATGCCGGGCTGCTGGGCCTGGCACCGGCCTTGTGGGTGCTGTTCGGCGCCAACGTGGGCACCACCATGACGGGCTGGATCGTGGCCCTGGTGGGGCTGAAGTTCAAGGTCGAAGTCCTGGCCCTGCCACTCGTGGGCGTGGGGGCACTGCTGCGCCTGACGGGCGAGAGCCACCGCCGTGGGGCGTTGGGTTTGGCCCTGGCGGGCTTCGGCCTGCTGTTCCTCGGGATCGCCACCCTGCAGCAGTCCTTTGCGGGCCTGGCCGGGCAGTTCAGTCTGCCGCAGGGTCAAGGCGCAACCGTGCTGCTGACGCAGCTGGCTATCGGCGTGCTGATGACGGTGGTGATGCAGTCCTCCAGCGCGGCGATGACCCTGGCGCTGGCCGCCGCGCAGGGCGGGTTGGTCGACGCGCAGGGCGGCGCGGCGGTGGTGATCGGGGCCAACCTGGGCACCACGGTGACGGCGCTGCTGGCGGCGATTGGCGCAACCCCCAATGCGCGACGCGCCGCCGCTGCCCATGTGGCGTTCAACGCCCTCACCGGCTTAGCAGCCTTCCTGCTCCTGCCCTGGCTGGTGCGGGCGCTGGGCCAACTGGGGGCCTGGCTGACGCTGCCGCCCGATCCCCCCACGCAATTGGCCCTTTTCCACACCAGCTTCAATGTACTGGGCGTGCTGTTGATGTGGCCACTGGCCGAGCCGCTCACGGCGTTCTTGCAGCGGCGCTTCCGCGCCCAGGAAGAGGATCGAGCCCGACCCCACCACTTGGACACCACGGTGCTGCAGGTCCCGACCTTGGCGCTGGACGCCCTGGGGCGCGAACTCGACCGCCTGGGCGGCTTGGCGCAGCACGGCCTGCGTCTGGCCCTGCAGGACCGCGATCCCAGCGCCACCGGGAGGGCAACGCAGCAGCTCAACGCAGCCATCGCCGCCTTTGTTGAGCGCATGAGCCGGGCCGCGCTGAGTGCCACCGAAAGCACCGAGCTGGCCCGTCTACTGCGCCTGCTGCGCTATCACGAGAGCTGCGTCGAGCAAACCTTGCTGGCGGCCGGGCTGCCGACTGCGAGGGCTGGTCACGAACTCTCCCTGGCCCAGCACCGCTTCACCGAATGTGGCCTGCAGTATTTGGACGGCAAGCTGAGCCTGCCCGCCGTACAGGCGTCCTATCAGTTCCTCAAGGCTGCGGCCCTGCAGGCCGGGGCTCTGGGCGAATGGTCGCTGGAGGAGATGGAGCGATGCCTGCGTCGTTCCAGCGCCTTGCGTCGGGCGCTGGAGCAGGCGGACAAGGCGAGAAGCACAGCGCCCCCTGGCAGGGTGCACCGCAATACCAATTAATATTGGACAAATGTTTCTCAACCGAACTTGAATCCCATGCCGTTTTGGGCTCGTCTGCTCCAGGCGCTCCGAGTGGCCCCTGGCCCCGGAGCGAGCGTGATTTCCAAGCCCTCCGCTCCGCCCAGCGCCGCACCGCCGGCACGCTCGGTCAGTGTGGTCATCCCCGCACTCAATGAGGCCGCACGGATCGCCGAGGTGGTGGCCTATGCATTGGCAGACCCCGCGACCGCCGAAGTCATCGTCGTGGACGACAGCTCGATCGACGCCACGGCAGAGCTGGCGCGCACGGCCGGCGCTCGCGTCATCACCAGCAGCATGCTGGGCAAAGGTGCCTCCATGCACGATGGCTGCCTGGCTGCCGAGCAGGAAGTCCTCGTCTATCTGGATGGTGACCTGACCGGATTGCAACCAGGCATCGTCACGGCCCTGGCGACCCCGGTCCTGTCGGGGTGCGCCGACTTCGTCAAGGCGCGCTTTGGGCGCGGTGGGGGGCGCGTGACCGAGCTCACGGCAAAACCGATGCTCAAGGTCTTCTTCCCCGAACTGGCCGAGTTTGCCCAGCCGCTGGGCGGGCTGATCGCGGCGCGCCGCTCGCTGCTGCGTAGCCTCAGCTTCGAGGACGGGTATGGCGTGGACATCGGTCTCTTGATCGACGCCCATCGCGTGGGCGGGCGCTTGGTCGAAGTGGACATTGGCCGCATCGAGCACGACAGCCAGCCCCTGCTGGACCTCTCCTTGATGGCCACTGAAGTGGCGCGAGTGATTTTCGCTCGAGCCCGGGCCGCAGGTCGATTGCATGTGGAGCAAATCACGGCGATGTACGAGTCGCAACGCCAGGCCGCCGGCTCCATCGACTACATCCTGACGCGCCGCCGCGGCCGCAGCCGATTGCTGTTACTGGACATGGACGGCACCGTCTCGGAGCAGCGCTTCGTAATGGCGTTGGCCCAAGCCACGGGCCGCGAGCGAGAGCTGGCCGCGCTGCTGGATCAGCCCGGAGACGATGCCGTGACGCGCAGTGCGGCCATTGCCGCACTGTTCCGCTTCGTCACGCGGCAGCAATTTGAACAAGTGGCCCGCGCCCTGCCCTTGCGCCCGGGCGCGATTGAGTGGGTCAATCAGATGCGCCGCGCCGGATTCATGGTGGGGCTGGTCAGCGACAGCTGGTTCGTAGCCGCTGACGTCGTGCGGCGACGCCTGTTTGCGGATTTCGCCCTCGCCCACGTCCTGCAGTTTGACGGCGAGGTCTGCAATGGGCAGCTGAACATCAACCCCGCCTTCCGTGCGCCGCTCGGCAGCAACGGGCCCGCCCTGTGCAAGAGCCATGTGCTCACGCGCTTTCGTGAGGAGCCCAGTGAGCCGCGCATCACCGAAATCTGGGCTATGGGCGACAACCTCAACGATCTGGAGATGCTGCGCGCTGCCGACCGAGCCTTTGTCATCGACCCCAAGCATCCGCATTTGGCCCGCGATGCTGATGCCCTGAAGGTCGACTCCTTCTTGGCTTTGGCTCACCGCGCGCTGGATGCCGAGCCCGCCGCATGATCGCGGGGGCCCATCGTTTGCAAGTCCGCCAACGGAATCCGCGCAGCCCCACGGTCGGGTTTGAGCCGGCTCAGAAGCTCGGCCAAATCGGCATCAAGCCGCTCCAGGGTCGCCGGATCCAGTTGCGCGAGCGCCGCGGGCAGCACCCCACTGAAGGGGCCCGGCGCGCGCTCCAAAACCGCCGCACCGGCCGCTGTCAACTGCAGCACGCTGATGCGGCGATCCTGATCACTGCGCGTGGATGTCAAATAGCCGGAATCGACCAAGCCGCGCACCAAGTTGCTGGCTGTCGCCTGGTGAATGTCCATGGCGCGCGCCAAAGCACCGACCCCCACGCGGGGCTTCGCCTGCACCAGACTCAGGGCCCAAAGCTGCGCACCTCCGACGCCTGCCTCGCGTTCCACCTGCTGAAAATGCGTCTTCACGGCGTTGAACACCATGCGAAACCGGCGCAACACACGGTGCGACGGCTCGCCCTCCACCAGGGTGGTCGTCTGAACTTCGGGGGGGCGCAATGCGGATCTGGGCATGGGTTCCATCCTAGAAGGCCCCGCCCCCAAGATCAGGACATTGCGGCCCCGCCACAACAACCCAGCCGGTCATTGCATGCCCCCTAGCCTTCTCGACCCACTCCTCCAAACCTTTCCGGCAGCCTGGCCGGCGAGCAACCCTTTGATCGTCTTCGGTTTGCTGCTCGCTTTTGGGGTGCTGGGCGGGGTACTGGCGGCCCGGCTGCGCTGGTTGCCGTCGATCACCGGGTTCATGGCACTGGGGCTGTTGATCGGCCCCAGCGGATTGGGTCTCTTGTCCAAAGAGGCTTTGCAGGGGTCGCAGATCTTGGTCGAGATCGCACTGGGGCTGATCTTGTTCAAACTGGGCGCCACATTGAACCTGCAGCGCGCTCTGCGCAATCGTCGCCTGGTTTTCACCAGCCTGATCGAAGGGCTGGGGACGGCCCTCGCCATCGGTGTGCTGATGGGGGCCATCGGTGCGCCCTTGGAAGTCGTGCTCGTGGCAGCCGCGATTGCAGTCTCGTCATCCCCGGCCGTGTTGATTCATGTTGCGGATGAGTTGCGCGCACGCGGACCCGTGTTGCAAGGTGCCAAGGCCCTGGTGGCGGGCAACAACCTGCTGTCCTTCTTGTTGTTCACCTTGGTTCTGCCGGTGGCGCTGCGCGCCGGCGATGTGCAGTGGGTGACCGCCTTGGCCTTGCCCGCGTATCAGCTGGTGGGTGCGATATTGATTGCGGTGGTGGTGGCCTGGATGGCCGCCCGCATCGCCCGATTGACCCGCGGCCATGAAGCGCACTTCCGCTTTGCCTTGGTGGTCGGAGCGGTCACCCTCACCATGGGCCTGGCCGAGGCCTTACAGGTGTCTCTGCTTTTTGCCGGCCTGTGTCTTGGGATGGCCACACGCGCGTTGCAGGGTCGGACCCGCTTGGCCCGGGTGGAGTTTGGCGGCGGTGGCGATGTCTTCTTCGTCATCCTCTTCGTGTTTGCCGGCGCCAAGCTCAACCTGGCACAGGCATGGGAAGTCCTGCCCCTGGCCCTGACCTTTGTCCTGGTGCGCACGCTGGCCAAAGTACTGGCCGTCTACGCGTGCTCAAGGTGGCATGGGCAGCCACGTCCCATCGCCCTGGGCAGCGGTCTCCTGCTGGTGCCGATGGCGGGCATGGCCATCGGGCTGGTACAGACCACCCATCAACTCATCCCCGATCAAGCGGGGCAAATCGCGGCCATCGTGCTCGCCGCGGTGGCGGTCTTCGAGACGATAGGCCCACCCATCACGGCGTTTGCGCTGCGCTTGGTCGGCGCCGCCCCGACGACCCGGCCCAATCTCCTGTCTTAACGATCACGGCCAAGTGCTCGTCAGCTCCGCCTCTGCCGCTTCCAGCACCTCATCCCGACCCACTGCCAGTGCCGCGCGGGTTCGATTGATCCGACGGTCGGGCTGCACCCCCTGACCTTCGACCCGGCGGCCGTCGGGCAACTGGAGCGCCTGCTCGCTGATGAGCAAGCGCGCATCGGGCGCCAGGTCCACATGCCGACGAATCGCGAGCAAACAACCGCAGCTGGTGTCCCCCAGCACGCGGGCGCGCCCCGTGAACTGCAGCACCGAAGCGAGCAGCTCCGAGCCACTGGCCGAGCCCGCATCCATCAACACCCGCAAGGGACCCTTGTAAAGCGCCTTGGGCCCACCGGCTCGGTAGGGGTCGCGTCGCGGCCCGTTGCGAAAGGCACTCAACTGCACCACCTGAGACTCGGGCAAGAGCAAATCCAGCAAGCGCATCGTCAGGTCGAAGCTGCCGCCGCCATTGCCGCGCAGGTCCAGGATCAGGCCTCGCCCGGGGCTGCCCCCCATGTCGCGCAAGGCCTGGGTCAATTCGGGCAGCAAGCGCTCGTCAAAACGATTCCAGCGCAACACGGCGACCCCGCTGTCGCGACGTGTCAACTGAGCGCGCGGTGGGAACAGAAGTTCCGCCCGTTTGAGGGTGGCCGACCGCACCCGGCCGTCAGCCTGCTCCCACTGCAGGGCGACTTCACTGCCCTCGGGGCCATCCAACCACTGCCGCAGCGCCGTCAACCCCTGCGCTTGCGCCGTGGAGCTGTGGCGAGCTTGCGCCAACCCCCGCGCCCAAACCGCGTCCGGCGCTTCACCATTCCAGCGCAACAGGCGGTCACCCGCGGTCAACCCGACCGCCGCGGCAGGGCTGTCGGGCGTAACGCGGTCCACCACCCACTGCCCCTCCACCTGCGCCAACGCCAAGCCCAGCGAGGGCCCCCGATCGTCGCGTTTGCGGCGCACCTCGCGCGGGCCTTCCACCCGCGTGTGGGCATCGCGCCGCTCGCCGGCCATCCGGTCCAGCGCCACCCACAGGGCCTCGGGGTCGTCGGGAGGGGCGGCCAAGACCGCCGCGCGGTGCCGCTCGCGGGCCTCGGCCCATCCAGACGGCGCCGGGTCAACGTGACGGTCATCAATGAGCTGCCACACCCGGGTCAGCAAGTCTTCGCGCCCCACGGCGTCGGTCGGCGCCGGGCCGGGCACCGCGGCGCAGCCGAGTAGAAGCGACAAGGCCCCCAGGGCCAGACCCGCCCGAAGGCGGATGGCACGGGGGGCCTGCAGAGCGACTTGGACGCTCAGCATGCGGAGCACGCTCACTTGGCGTGCATGGCTTTTTCGAGCGGCCGGCTGATCAGCGCCAACAGCACGCCGGCACCAATCGCGAACGCAGCCAGGAAGGGGTACAGCGAAATGCCGCTGCCGTGCAGCATCTGCTCCATGAAGCCCGCCAGGGTGTTGGCGGCCGCGCTGGAGAGGAACCACACGCCCATCATCAGCGCCACCACCTTGGCCGGCGCCACGCGCGAGACCATCGACAGGCCCACCGGCGACAACATCAGCTCACCCACGGTGTGGATAAAGAACACGATGGCCAACCACTGCATGCCCACCTTGGCGCCGGCGTCGGCTTGCGACTGCGCCATGGCCATCACGACAAAGCCCAAGCCCAGCACGACCATGCCCAAGGCCTGCTTCAGGGTGTCACCCAAGCGATAGCGGCTTTGATCCAGGCGCGTCCACAGCATGGCGAAGAGCGGCGCCAGGGCCACGATCACCAGCGGGTTGATGGACTGGAACCACGACGCGGGCACTTCAAAGCTGCCCATCATGCGGTCGGTGTTTTGGTCGGCAAACAGCGCCATCGTGCCACCGGCCTGCTCGAAGCCGGTCCAGAAGGCAATCACAAACACCATCACGATAATGATGCTGATCACGCGGCCCCACTCGGCACGGGTCAGGGGCTCATGGCCTTCGCTCTTGGCGTCCGGCTTGATGATCCAGAAGATGGCGCCCCCGATGACCGCGACGGCCAACAGAATTTGGCCAATCACCGGCAGTTGGCCATAGATCGGGCCCACCAGTCGCCAAGCCTGCAAGGCGCCAACGACAAACAGCAAGGAGCCGCCACTCCACAGCAGAATCTGCGGCAGGTCCTTCATGCCCACGGGCTCCTGGTGCGGCATCAGGCCCGAGCGGCCCAAGTCCTTTTGTTGCCACAGGAACTGCGCCAGGCCGATGGCCATGCCCACACCCGCGGCACCAAAGCCCCAGTGCCAGCCCAGCTTTTCCCCCAGGGTGCCGGCCACCAAGGGCGAAAAGAACGCCCCCAGGTTGATGCCCATGTAGAAGATGGAATAGCCGCCGGCGCGACGGGGATCGTCCTCGCGCTCGTACAGCTCGCCCACCATGGAGGTGGTGTTGGGCTTGAAGAAGCCATTGCCCACAATCAAAAGACCCAGCGCCACGTGCAACAGCGGCTCAAAAGCCATCGCAAAGTGGCCCAGCATCATCACCGTGCCGCCGATTACGGCTGCGCGGCGCTTGCCCAGAATGCGGTCGGCCACGGCGCCGCCGATCAGCGGCGTCAGATAGACCAAGCCGGTGTAGATGCCGTAAAGGGCCAACGCGTTATCGCGGCTGTAGCCCAGGGCATTGACGAGATACAGCACCAACAGGGCGCGCATGCCGTAGTAGCTGAAGCGCTCCCACATCTCGGCAAAAAACAGAACTTTGATGCCCGCGGGTTGGCGGGTCTCATTCGCGGCGTCGCCCGATTGGGCGCCGACGGGCACAGTGGTGGTGGACATGAACTCTCCAAATGCGACGCGGCCCGCTCAGGGGCGGGCTGCGGGGCCGGATTGTGGCGGCTCCGCCCCACCCCAGGTCCTCGGGTCCACCCCAGGACTACCTAGGGTTATCACCCCCCCTTCAAACGAGCGGTCGGCGCCTGGGGCCGCCACCGGCGGGCGTCTCCTAACCCCATCGGCGCCCGTCCACACCCGTTGGTCGCACGCGGGTCGCGGGCCCAACCGCGCGGCGACACCATGCCGCTTCCCCCTCATGGAGCCCCGCATGAACCCCGTGCTGCACGCTCAGCATCTGTGCAAGAACTACGGCAACCGCCCAGCGGTCCAGAACCTGAGTCTGACGGTTCGCCCCGGCGAACTGCTGGCGCTGCTCGGGCCCAATGGGGCCGGCAAGTCCAGCACGATTGGCATGATCAGCGGTTTGTTGCCGCCCGATTCCGGCTCCATTCGCATCGCGGGTGTCGACCTGGTCACGACCCCCGACGCGGCGAAACGGCGCATTGGGCTGGTGCCCCAAGATCTCGCGCTCTTTGAGGATCTGCCGGCGCGCACCAACTTGATGCTCTTTGGCGCGCTGTATGGCCTGGACCGCCCAACCGCCCGCAATCGCGCAGACGTCGTGCTCGCGCAAGTCGGGTTGGCCGACCGGGTGAGCGACAAGCCGGCCGCCTTCAGCGGCGGCATGAAGCGCCGGCTGAACATCGCCTGCGCGCTGATGCACGAACCGGAACTCCTGCTTCTGGACGAGCCCACTGCCGGCGTGGATCCGCAGAGCCGTCAGGCGATTTTTGAACTGATCGAACAGCTGAAGCGCAGCGGCAAGGCGGTGGTCTACACCACGCACTACATGGAGGAGGCCGAGCGTTTGGCGGACCGGATCGTCATCGTGGACCATGGACATATCGTGGCCGAAGGCACGCTCCACGAGCTTCTCGCCCGCCTGCCCGCCGCCCAAAAGGTCTCCCTGACCCTGAGTGAGCCGCTGGCGGGCAACGCGCTTCAGGCTCTGCATGACGCCCTCCCCTCGGGCGCCTCACTGACGACCCGAGGGCCACAACTGTGCCTGGCGATGGCTGACCTGACGCGAGGTCTGGCCGCATTGCTCCCCGCGCTGACGGCCCATGGCGTTGCCGTGATCAACCTACACAGCGGCCGGGCCAGCCTGGAAGATGTGTTCCTGACCCTCACGGGTCGTCAATTGCGCGATCCGGGAGCCGCCGCATGAACGCTTTCTTCGCCCTGGTTCACAAGGACTTGCTGCAGTACCTGGGTAACCGCAGAGCGCTGCTCATTGGCTTGCTTGCGCCCATCTTGATCGCTGCGTTTTTCGGCAGTTTGTTTGGGGGCAGTGGCGCCAATTCAGCGCCCAGCCGCGTGCCAGTGGGCTGGGTGGACCCGGACCCCAGCCCCTTGAGCCGACGGGTAGCGCTGGTGCTGGCCCAGGACCCCCACATTCAGCTGGAACCCCTCAGCGAAGCGGACGCGCGCAAGCGGGTTCAAGAAGGCAAGTTGCGGGCCGCCCTGGTACTCCCGCCCGACTTCGAGTCGCACACCGTGAGAGCCCTCTTTGGCGCGGCCGCGCCCCCGCAGATCACCTGCTACAGCGATCCTTCACAGGGAGCGACCTTGGCGCTGGTGAAAGGCGTACTCACCCAGCACCTGATGGCGGAAGTGAGTCGTGTGGCTCTGGACACCCAAAGCGCCTCCTGGCTCCGTTTGCGCGACGCGCTCAGCCGCGACCCGCGGATGGCCGCCGAAGACCGAACCGACTGGCAGCGGCTGATGGACAGCGCCGCCCAGCTGCAGGCTCGCCACACCGCCGCATCGGCTGCCCCCAATTCGGTGCTCGGGGGCGGGGGCCTGCGCCCGCCCTTCAGTCTGCAGGATCGCGAAGCGGTGGCCGATGGGGCAGGACGCGGCTACAACGGCTACGCGCACGCCTTCGCCGGCATGGGCGTTCAATTCATCCTCATGTTGGGCGTGGATTTGGCCGTGGGTTTGCTGCTCATGCGCCGGCAGGACCTCTGGAAACGTCTGCGTGCGGCGCCGCTGTCGCGAGGGCTGCTGCTGGGCAGTCGCCTGCTGAGCACGGCCCTGATTGCCTTGGGAACTTTTGTCGTCATCATGGCCGTGGGAATCGCCGTGTTTGGCGTCCGCATCCAAGGCAGTGGGCTGGGTTTCGGCTTGATTCTTGTGGCCTTTTCGCTGCTGACGGCGAGCTTTGGCCTGATGGTTGCCGCACTGGGCCGCAGCCCCGAAGCGACACGAGGCCTGGCCATCTTGGCCACCCTGCTGCTGGTGATGTTGGGCGGCGCGTGGGTGCCGAGCGTTGTCTTTCCCGACTGGATGCAAACCGTCACGCTGCTCACGCCCACGCGCTGGGCGGTCGACGGTTTGGATGCCATGACATGGCGAGGGCAGGGTCTCGACGCGGCGTGGCCGGTGGTGGGCGTCTTGCTGGGCTTCAGCACCCTGATGGCGGTCGTGGCCTGGTGGCGCTTCGACTGGGAGGAGGCCTAAGCAGGGCCCGCTGTTTGCGTCTTGCGAACCTGTTTTGCCCGGTACATGGCTCCATCGGCGGCCGCCAGCAGGTCGCCCGGCGATTCCCCGTTGAGCGGGTACAGGGCCTCGCCAATGCTCGCGCCCAGCGGCAGGTCCAAGCCCGCAAAGGCCACCGGCTGATCCAGCACCGCCTGAACTTTGGATTGCACCAACTCCAGGCTCATGCCGTCGACCTCGCCGTCCACCAGGATGACGAATTCATCCCCGCCAAGCCGGGCCACCGTGTCGGCCTCCCGCACCAAACCCGTCAGCCGCCGCGCCACCGTCTGCAACACCGCGTCACCCGCGGCATGCCCGTGCTGATCGTTGATGGCCTTGAATCCATCCAAATCGATGAACAGCAATCCCAAGGCCTGGTGATGCCGCCGTGCCTGCACCAAGGCGTGCTCCAGTCGATCCATGAACACACGGCGGTTGACCAGGCCCGTCAACGCGTCGCTGCTGGCCAAGAGGTTGAGTTCGTCCTGCTTGGCGCGCAAGGCCTCCATTTGGGCGCCAATTTGCCGCTGCATATCCACCACGGCCCGCGCCAGCACACCGAATTCATCCCGGCGCCCCGTGGGCAAGGCCAGGGTGTTGCCGGCGGTCACGCCCCGCACGGCGCGCAAGATCTGCTTCAACGGCTGGGTCCACGCGCGCGCCAACATCACCGCCAGCAGCACGGCGAACAGGCTGAAGCCAATCACCACCCGACCGATGACGTCGCGCAGGTGCTGGGCCTGCTCCAGGACCTCATCCAGCGACTGCGAAAGACCAATGATGAACGGAGCGTCTTGATGCAGCTCGGGTGTGGGCTGACGCACAAAGGCAGCCAATCCGGTGGCGGTTTGGCTGCCCTGCTCGCGGGCCTGGGCCGCCCCTTCGCGCAGCAGATTGGCCACGTCGGGATAGTCATCCACCGCATTGGCGCGCTGGCCACGTTCAAAGGCGAAAACCTTGGTGGTGTCGGGGTGAATCAAGTAGTCACCGGCCCCATTGAGCAAATACAAATCCAAACCGCGCGGCAGATCGGCGGCGAGTTGGGTGAACAGCCCCTTGAGATCGACGCTGACCACCATCACGCCGCGGGTCACCCCCCGAACATCCACCACCGGTGCGGCCACCTGGATCGACGGTTGCCCTTGTTCGGCCGCCGCCCCGACGTCCCGGTTCAACACGACGGGCGACACGTAGACCGCCCCACGCGGCAAGCGCAGAGCTTCACGAACGTAGATCGTGTGGCCTTTCTCTTGCAGGTCGTCAGCCGCCACCCCATGAACCGTCCCCCCGCTGCGGTCCACCCGCACCCGCTCCACACCATGCGATTGGGCATCAATTAAGCGCATCTGGAAGTACTCGGGGTGCGTCAGCAGCATCCGCTCAAACAAAAGCCCCGTGTTGAGCTGGGCGCGCTCCAAGTACTGGGGTTCGGTGCGCATCAAGAGTTGGGCAGCCACCGGGTGTTCGGCCATCAGGAGCACATCGGCGGCCACCGCCTTCAGCCCGACCGAGACCTGCCGCGCCAGCACACGCGTCGCCGTCGCCAACCGCTGTTCTGCTGCCTCCAGCACCAATCGGCGGCTGTGCACGTAGCCGTAGTAGCCCGTGAGACCCGCGGCCAGCACCCCCACGAAGGCCATGACCACGCCAAGCCGGCCGGTGAGCCCCAGCTTCATGCGCTCAGCACCTTGTTGAGCGAATCCCCCGCGATGACCCGCGCCCAGAGCCGCTCCCGGCGGGCGGCGTCCTCGACGGGTTCCAGCCAAAGCAAACGGGGGTCCGGCGCATCGCCCGCTCGCCGGGTGTTGGCCAAGCCTTGGCGTTGCACCAACAGATCGCTGGCCAAATCCCCGAGCACGTGATCGATCCAGGCATGGGCCATGGGCACATCCGCGCTGCCCCGTGAAATGGCCCAGCAGTCCAACCAGGCCAGCGTGCCTTCGCGGGGAAAGGCGTACCCCACCGCAGCGCCGGCTTGCTCCAGCAGTCGCAATTGCTGAGTGCCGTAATTGGCAAACATCAGGGCGGCGCCGTGCCGCAGGAACAAGGCCACCGATTCGTCAGGCTGTCCGTAAAACCCAAGCACATTGCGACGCAGCGCAATCAGCCGCTCCGCCACCTGGGGCCAGGCCTCAGCCGGCACCTGAAACGGGGAGGACAGCCCCAACACCTGGGCCGCAATGGAGACGTTGTGACTGCCGCCTTCGTACCCCACGACTTTGCCCTGCCAGCGCGGGTCCCACAGGACCTGCAAACTACGAGGCGGCTCGCTCAGTTGCCGCTTGTCGTAGATCAGCCCCATGGTGGAATAGGTGAACGGCACGCCGAAACGACGGCCTGCGTGTTTCAGCCCCGGGATGTCCTCGGCTCGCTGAAAGCGCGGGAGCTGACGCCGGATGGTGGGTACCGACACCGAGTCCACGGGCTGCAGCAAACCCGCGCGCACCGCCCGGTTCAATTCCGCGATGTTCAGCGACACCACATCGAACTCACCCCCCTGGCGAGCGGCAAGCCGCTGCCAGAGCCCCTCGTCGGTGTCGATCACCGTGAGCTCCACCTTGACCGGGTACTTCGCCTCAAAGGCCCGAACCACTTCGGGCTCGGCGTACCCCGGCCAGGCCAGCACGCGCAGCGCCGCCGTTCCCTTGGCCTGGGCGGCGCCCACCACCCCCAAGGATGCGGCCAAAACATGGCGACGCTGCATGCAGTCCCTTTCCCCCTGGGGTACCGCCCCAGTCATCGCCCCATCTTGCCGCGGCCACCGGCCCACGCCAAGCCCGGTGTGGCATTTAGCCCATGCGTTCAACCCCTGTCACAGCGGGGCCCAGCGCCAAGCGCCGGCCCCCGTCAACGTGAGTTGGTGGCGGTGAAAGACCGTCAACGCCGGGTGATGACTGACGCTGACGGGCGTGATGGACAGGGGCGCGAGCAGCGCGTAAAGCCGCTGCTCGTTATCGGCATCCAGGGCGCTCGTGGCCTCATCGAGTAGCAGGTAACGTGGCCGGCGCAGCAAGGCCCGCACGAAGGCCAGCCGCTGCTGCTCGCCAATCGACAACTGCTTTCCCCAGTCTCGCACAGCACTCCATCCCCCCACCCGTTCAGGCAAGTCGCCCAACTGCACGCGGGCCAACCAGTCCTGCAGCTCGGCGTCAGACACGCCGCGCTCGGGTTGGGGATACAGCAACTGTTCGCGCAAGGTGCCCAAGGGCAGGTAGGGCTGCTGAGGCAAAAACAGCATCTCGGCCCCTGCCGGACGAAGCACCCGCCCCTCGCCCTCGGTCCACAACCCGGCCAGCACGCGCAGCAAAGAGCTTTTCCCGCTGCCGCTCGCCCCGGAGATCAACAAGCCCTGTCCCGGCTGAACCTGAAAGGTGAGATCGCGCAACAAACACTGCTCCCGACCGGGTGTCCACACACTGAGTCCCTGAACCGACAACTCGCTGGCCGCCGCCGTCCGGATGCCCTGTTGGTCTGAGGGTTGATCCAAGGTGTTGCGAAACGCGTGCAGCCGCTCGATCCCGGCGGAAAACCGGCTGAGTCCTTCGAAGTGCTCCACGATCAAGGTGAGTGCACTGAGGATCGCCCCAAACGCCCCCGCCGCCTGCACCGCTCGCCCCACCTCCAAGCGACCTTCCAGCACATCCGCCGCCACCACGACGCTGGGCAACACCAAGGTCAAAAAGCTGTGCCCATACTGGAAGAGATTCAGGCCCAGCTGCCATCGAAGCACCCGACGCATGTTGTCAAACGCAGCCAAAAACCGCGCCCACAGACCTTGACGTTCACGCGCCTCCCCGTCGTGCAGGGCCACGGATTCGGCATGCTCTCGCAAGCGCACCAAACCGAAGCGGAAATCCGCTTCGCGCTGCAGTTGGGTGAAATTCAGCGGAATGAGGTGGCGCCCGAAGAGGCGGGTGGTGAAGAGGGTGCTCACCACCGCGTAGCCCACCAGCACATAGATCAGTACCGGGGCAATGCCCCACAGCACACCCGCAAAGGCGACCATTTGAATCCCGGCCCCCAGCACGATCATCGAGAAGTAGAGCGACTGTCCGGTGAACGCATGGATGTCATCCGCAATGCGTTGGTCTGGGTTGTCCAGAGCGCCTTCGGCGTTCAGGTGGTAGTACGCCCGGTGCGCGAGGTAGCGGTCCAGAAACTGGGCCGTAAGCCAGCGGCGCCAGCGCAGCGCCAAGGTATCCCGAACGAAGTAGTAGCAGGCGTAGATGGGAACCGCCATCGCCAGCAACCACACAAAGCGCCCAATGGCCGACCAAAATCGGGCGGGGTCCCGAGCGGCCAGGGCCGACGTGAACTCGCCGGTCTCTTGATTGAAGAGCACGTTGAAGGCCGTCTGGCCCAGCAACAAGCCCATCAACAGCACCAGCAAGCCCAGCGCCGGGCCCCGCTCGTCACGGTCCCACCAAAATGGCCGCGCGATGGACATGAAGCGACGCAGAAGCCGCGCATTGAAGCCCGGCGCCGTGTCGGCCGGCGCGGGCGGGGGCAGGTTAGGTTTGGATGTCACCCGCCAAGGCTAGCAGGCCCGTCCGCCCTCACAGGTCGAAGTCGTAGTCAATGGTCAGCGGGGCGTGATCGCTGAATTTCTGATCTTTGAAGATCGCCGCGCGACGGGCCAGCCCCGCCAACTGGGGTGTGGCGAAGTGGTAGTCCAGGCGCCACCCCACGTTGTTGGCATAGGCCTGGCCCCGGTTGCTCCACCACGTGTAGCAGGTGTCCGTGGTGTCGGGTTCCAGCTGGCGGTACACGTCCACCAGGCCGCCGCCCTCCCCATCGGTGCCAAACAGCCGGGTCAGCCAGGCGCGCTCCTCGGGCAGGAAGCCTGAATTCTTCTGATTGCTGCGCCAGTTCTTCAGGTCGACCTCGCGATGGGCGATGTTGATGTCCCCCACCAGGATGAACTCACGCTGCGCTTTGAGCGCCATCAGGTGCGGGTGCATCAGATCCAGGAAGCGGAACTTGGCCTGCTGTCGCTCCTCCCCCGAAGAGCCGCTGGGGAAGTAGCAGGAGATCAGGCTGAGCTTGCGGCCCGGCTTGTCGAAGCGCTTCTCAACCCAGCGCCCCTCGGCATCGAACTCGGGCGAGCCGAATCCGATGAGCAGCTCGCTGGGCTCTTCCCGCGTGTAGAGCCCCACACCGGAATATCCCTTCTTCTCGGCGTAATGAAAGTGGCCCTGCAAGGCGTCGATGCGGTCGAACTGCCCCGCCACAACATCGGCCTGCGCTTTGATTTCCTGCACCCCGATGGCATCCGCCCCTTGCTGGGGTGCCCAGTCGAAAAAACCTTTGGTCGCGGCCGAGCGGACGCCGTTGAGGTTGGCGGTAATGAATCGCATGGTGGTAACGGAAAGTCAGGGCAGTGGCGCAGTATCGCCAGAGACGAAAAAGCCCCGCGCAGCGAACTGGGCGGGGCTTTTGAAATGCTTGGTGGCCTGGGGCGGAATCGAACCACCGACACGCGGATTTTCAATCCGCTGCTCTACCAACTGAGCTACCAGGCCGTTTTCATCGGGCAGAGCCCGGGAAAGCTCGCTACTTTAGCACAGTTCCTGATTAGATCCCGCGCTTGTTCCGGGCAATGTCCACACCCAGTTGTTTCAGCTTGCGGTACAGGTGGGTTCGCTCCAGGCCCGTCTTTTCCGCCACACGCGTCATTGAGCCGTTCTCTTTGGCCAAGTGGAATTCAAAGTAGCTTTTTTCGAAGGCGTCGCGCGCTTCGCGCAGCGGCCGATCTAGTTGAAACAGTTGCTCCGGCGCCGGGCCATTGAAGCCATGGTGCATCGCGTGGCCCCCCAAGGTCACCGCGTGCGGTGTCGATGCGGGCAAACCCACCGCCGCATAGCCCCCCTCGACCCGAGACCAACTCGCCACCACGGGCGGCGCAGGTGGCTTGGGTGCATTGCGGGTCAGCCCTTGATCGACGGCTCGCAACAACTTTTGCAGGGTGATGGGCTTTTCAAGAAAGGCCATGGCCCCATGTTTGGTGGCTTCGACAGCCGTATCAATGGTGCCGTGTCCACTCATCATGACAACGGGCATGGTGAGCAGACCCGCGCCGCTCCATTCCTTCAAGAGGGTGATGCCGTCGACATCGGGCATCCAAATGTCGAGCAACACCAGGTCCGGCCGGATGCGTTCGCGAGCCGCCCGAGCTTCAGCGGCGTTTTCCGCCAACTCCACCGTATGACCCTCGTCAGAAAGAATCTCAGACAGCAGGCCCCGAATGCCCAGTTCATCATCAACAACAAGAATGGTGGCCATGCGTGATCAAACGGCGCGCCCGGCGCCAACAAGGTTCGGAAAGGTCAGGGAAACCACTGCGCCTTTGCTGGCGCCTGGGTCGGGAGAAGAAACAGTCAGATTGCTCAACCGAATGCGGGCCCCGTGCTCGTCAGCGATCTTTTTGACCACCGCGAGCCCCAGACCCGTTCCTTTGCTTTTGGTCGTGATGTAAGGCTCGAAAGCTCGACTCAGCACTTGCTCCGAAAAGCCTGGGCCGTTGTCCAGCACGCTCAGGCGCAGCGCCCGAATCGAACCATCGTCATGGGTCAATTGTTTCGTATTTACAACGACCCGCCCATCCGGGGCTTCACTCACTGCATCCAAGCCGTTCTGCACCAGGTTGTGAATCACCTGGCGCAACTGCGTGGCATCACCGAGCATCAGCGGCAACCCAGGCTCCAGATCGGTATGCAAGCGGTGGCCTTCTACGGCGTCGGGGTAGAGCGCCATGACTTCACTGACCAGGGCGTTCAAGTCCAAGGGCTCCAGGCGAGCCGCAGGCAGCCGCGCGTAATCGCGGAACTCATTCACCAGCTGCTTCATCGCCTGCACTTGGTTCACGATAGTGGCGACCGCCCGCCCCAGCATGGCCCGGTCGTTTTCTTGTTCGAGCTTGGATTCCAGCTTGTGCTGCAGACGTTCGGCCGACAACTGGATCGGGGTCAAGGGGTTCTTGATCTCGTGCGCCAAGCGCCGGGCCACTTCGCCCCAAGCGGCGCTGCGCTGGGCCGACACCACATCGCTGATGTCATCCAACACCAGCAACCAATCCCCGCGCGGCAAGCGTGCACCGCGTAGCAACAGGGTACTGGGCAAAGCAGCGGGCGCCAGGGGCAACTCCACCGTGTGCTGCCAATGGTCGTCCCCGTCGTCGTCCAAGCCATCAAAGCGCGGCCACATCAGGGCGTTGAGCGTCGCCAGCGTCACCGGTAAGGGTTCCCGCAAGGTGAGCAGATGGTGCAGGATCCCTTCCGCCGCCGGATTGCAGCGACGCACCCGGTGCTCGCGGTCAAACAGAATGACGCCCGCCGTCAGGTTGTCGAGCAAGGTTTGGAGGTCCGCCCGCGCCGCGTCCAGCGCCCCCACGCTGCGCTCCACTTCGGCCCGGGCCGCCCCCAACTGGTCAGTCATGTCCGCAAAAGCCCGCGTCAGCCCCCCGAGTTCATCCCGCGAGCTCATGACCGGCTTGCGGGTCAAATCCCCCCCCGCCACCCGCCGCATGCCTTCGGCCAGCAACAAGAGGGGGCGCGCCAGGTGGTTGCCCAGCTGGATGGCCAACAGCAAGGCGACAAACACCGCCAACACCAGCACCAGGGTCAGGGTGCCCAAATACATCTTGCGCAAGCCTTCCCGCTCCAGGCCGCGCCGCTGATATTCCAAACTCGCCGCTTGTACCGCCAGCGCATTGCGCACCAAGCTGTCCGGCGGCTGGCGCACCACCATCAGGTAGCGTTCGCCGTCGCTCAGGCTCAGGGATGTGGGCATGCGAACCAGCACCCGGATGTGCACACCCCCTTCGGTGGCCGCCGCTTCGTCCTCCAGCCCCTCCAGACGCGCAACAAAACCCGAGTCCCCAGCCTGCCGAATGAGGCTGCCCGCCACGCGCTCGCGGCTGAAGAGCGCCTGCGGCGGCACGGCTTCGTCCAGCACGTCACCCCGGCTGTTCAAGAGCGCCACCCGATCCGCCCCCAACCGCTCCCGCAGTCGCTCCAATGCCAAAGTGGCCCCACCGCCACCCAATTCATTGAATTGCCGGGCGGCTTGACGCACGGTTTGAGCCAAATCGTGTACCTGCGCATCCAGGGTCGTTCGCCCCAGGTCCAGCCCCGCTTCCAAGGCCTGGGCCAAGCGCACATCAAACAGCGACTCGATCGATCGGTTCACAAACGAGTACGAGACCGCATAAATCAGCGCCCCAGGACCCACAGCGACCGCGGCAAACACCAAGGCCAAGCGCCCCAAAAGGTGGCTGCCAAAGCGCCCGCGACGCACCCGCCAGCCCAAGCGGAGGGCGGCCGCCAGCGCCACCACACCCAGGAGCGCCCCGACGCCCATGTTGATGCGGTACAGCCAAGCCTGATGACGCTCCACAAAGCCACTGGGGGTGGTGGCGCCAATGGAAAGCAAATACGCCAACACGCCGCTGGCGGTGGCCACCCCCAGCAAACTCAGCGTCCACCCCCAACGCCGCCACCGCGGCGTTTCAACCCCGCTGTTCCAGTCGTCTGCCGCCGTCACGAGGCCAACCCCAACTCCGCAGCGTGCACCGGCCGCTCGCGTCGGACCCCCCATTCGGCATCACTACCCAACCCGATCTGCAACGGAGCGGGCAATTGGCGGGTGTCCAGTCGCAGACCAAAACTCAGCGTGTAGACCTCTTGCGCCTCCGGCTCCTCGCGGGACTCCACCGGCCAAGCACTGGCCCGACGAATCGCATCCAAGGCCTCGGTCAAACTTGAAAAATTCTGATTCAGACCGCCGGTGGACAGCCGGTATTGGCGCGTCAGGGCCTGGTAGCTGAGTCGCCATTGGCGCTCGGCCCGCGCAACCGTGGCATCGCGCCAGTACCAGCGCTTGCGCGCCACCCGGACATCGGCCACGAAATAAAGCGGAACCCCCTTGTTGAGAGCATCTTCAGCAGCCCGGGGCAAATCCAGCTTGACCGAGTAAGCGACCCGGAACCCGTCGTCCGCTCGCGTGAGTTGCAGCAATTCCAAGCTGGCCGCGCCTTGGCCCTGCGCCCAAGCGGCACAGCCCATCAGGATCACAGCAAGCAAGATTCGCAGCAGCGACACAGAGCCCAGGGGAGACAAGACGAGATCAGGATTCGCTGCGAATCAGCAGCGCATAGAAAAAGCCGTCGGTCGGCACGGCCTCGGCATTGTCTGGCAGGCCCAAGAGATGGCCGGTCTGTCCCGGCACTTCTTGAAGGCGCGCATCAGCATGACGTTGCAAAAAGGCCGCGATTTGATCGGCCCCCTCCCCCCGAAAGAGTGAACAAGTGGCGTAGAGCAAGCGCCCCCCCGGTTTGAGCCGCGGCCACAGCGCGTCCAACAACGCCGCTTGCGTGGCCTGCAGAGCCGGCAAGTCGCTGGGCCGGCGCAGCCAGCGAACGTCCGGATGCCGCCGATTGATGCCACTGCCGCTGCACGGGGCATCCAGCAAGATGGCATCAAACGGCCGACCATCCCACCATTGATCCACGTGCCGCGCATCCACGGCCTGAGTAGCCGCTGACAGCCCCAGGCGCGCCAGGGTATCGTCGACCCGACGCAACCGTGTGGCGTCCGCATCCAAGGCGAGCAGGTCCCAGTCCCCCAACTCCAGCAAATGCGCCGTTTTGCCCCCCGGCGCGGCACAGGCATCGAGCACCCGTGCCCCTGGCGCCAAGGGCGGCAGACAACCGGCCCCATTCACCAGCAAGGGAGCCGCCCGCTGCGCCGCACCGTCTTGCACCGACACCGCCCCGTCAGAGAAGCCGGGCAAGCGGGTCACCGGGCACGGCGACTCCAGCACCACCCCCTGGGGCGTCCGATCCCCCAGCTGGCGAGAAACCAAGCCATCGGCCGCCAGCCGCGTTTGGTAGCCTCTCGCGTCGCCCTGGCGGGCATTCACCCGCAGGCTCATCGGCGGCGCGGTTTGCGCTGCGGTCAGCAGCGCCTCCCAGTGCGCCGGCCAGTCTTGTTTCAGCCGCGCAACCCACCAGTCGGGGTGCTCGTGGCGGGCCAAGGGTTCGGTCAACACATCGGCCAGCAAGGTCGAGCCTTCACGCAAGAACCGACGCAAGACGGCGTTCACCAAGTTGGCCTGAGCCGGCGCTTCGCGCTTGGCGGCTTGCACGGCTTGGTTGACCAGGGTGTGCGACGCATACGCCTGCGCATCCGGCAACAGTTGGGTCAAGGCCACCCGCAACAAGGCATCGACCCACGCGGGCGGCTTGCGGTGCATCAATCGGCGCATCAAACCGTCGCAGCGGCCTTGGGCACGAAGCGCCGCAAAGCTCAGGGCCTGAACCCCAGGGCGCAAGCCGCCGGGGCAGGCGTCGAGGGCATCGGTCAGGCTGCGGCCCGCCCGCACCTGAGCCAAGGCCCGGGCGGCCTCGGCGAGCAACTGATTCAAAGGGGGCGCAAGCATCGCCGCAGTGTAGGCAACTAGGGTTTGCCTGAGCCGAGATAGAGCCGGCTCCCCAGCGCCAGATCTCGACAATCCCCGCGCTAAAAACCATTTCCGCGGAGATTCTCCCGATGAGAGCTTTTTCTAAGGCCCCGACCCCACTGCTGAGCGGGCTGACGCTGGCGGCCCTGACCCTGTTGTGCCCTGCCGTCACCCACGCCTCGGGTTACCGCTTCGGCACGCAAAGCGCGGCCGCCGAAGGCACGGCCAATGCCAACGGTGCCGAAGCCGCAGACGCCAGCACCCTGTTCGCCAATTCCGCCGGCCTGCTGCGCTTGCAGCGCGGCTGGCACGTGTCCAGCGTGCTGGACGTGGTCGACCCCAAGCTGCGCTTTGTCGATGCCGGCTCCTACCTCAATGGGCCCAATGGCAGTGGCTTGATGCCCCGCACCCTGTCGCAACCCGGGGCCACCGAGAACCCCGCCGACAAGGCGTATGTGCCGCATCTCTATGCCGCTTACAAAGCCTCGGATTCGCTGGCCTACGGCATCGGCATGTTTGTGCCCTGGGGCGCCAAGCTGGACTACTCCGATCAATGGGGTGGCCGCTACAACATTCGGCATGTCGAGTTGAAGTCCATCGCCCTGAACCCCACGATCGCCTACAAAGCCACCGAGGACCTGTCGGTGTCGGGCGGGCTGGTGTTCCAGTACATGGAAGGCAAGATTGAACGCGCCGTTCCCTATGGGACGGCATACGCCCTCGGCTTGCTGGCCGCCGCACGTCAAGCGGCCGCCTCGGGCGCCCAGGCCTATGCGCTGCAGTTGCAACAGCAGGCCGCTCAGGTGTTTGGCAATGCCGCTTTTGATGGCGCCGTCAAGGTGGAAGGCAAGGATTGGGGTGTGGGCTTCAATCTGGCGCTCTTGTGGGAGCCGGTCAAGGATCAGACCCGCATTGGCGTGACCTATCGCTCGTCGGTCGGCCAAGCCCTGAAGGGCAGCGGCGACTGGACCCAACCGTCGACGCTGCCGGCGCAGGTGCTGGCCGCCATCACCGCGGCCCCGTACGACGGCCTGGGCAAGCTGGACCACAACGATTCGGGCGCCCAGGTTCGGGTGCGCACACCCGAGTCGCTGTCCTTGCAGGTGTACCAGCGCGTCACGCCGACCGTGGCGGTAATGGCCGACGCCACCTGGATGAAACAGTCGCGTCTGGAGCAACTGCGCATTGATTTCGACAGCAGCACGCCCGACTCCATCAGCCCCGAGCATTGGAAAGACACCTTGCGCCTGGCGCTGGGCGCCAACTGGCAGCTGACGAACGAGTTGATGCTCCGTGCCGGGGTGGCCAACGAGCGCTCGCCGGTGCCGGCCCACACGCGCAGCCCGGTGCTCCCGGACTCGCACCGCACCTGGGCCACGCTGGGCGCGAACTGGAAGTTCAACGGCAGCACCAGCGTGGACCTGGCCCTGGGCCAGATCAAGCTCAAAGACGCGGCGATGGACATCACCGACAACGCGGAAGGCGAAACGCCTTGCAACTGCAGCAACGCCACCGTGCGCGGCAACTACACCGCCAAGGCCAATTTCATCGGCCTGCAACTCAATCACAAGTTCTAAGAGGCTGATCTCCATGGATCGTCGCAATTTCCTACGCACCAGCGCGCTGCAAGCCGGCGCCCTGATCACCGCCTCCTCCGCCCTGACTGGCCTGACCGGCTGCAGTGGCGGCGGCGGCGATGCCGGCACGCCCATTCAACCCCTGCCGCCCACCTTCCCCGGTACGGTCACGCCGCTGCCGGACACGCCGGCCGCCACGGGCGCTTACAAGTTCCCCCAATCGGTGGCCTCGGGTGACCCCAAACCCGATGGCGCCGTGCTCTGGGCCCGCATCGTCCCCAGCACGGCGGACGACGTGGCCAGTGTCGCCACGGGCAACTTCAACATCAAACTGCGCGTGACCAGCGCCGGCGCCAACGCCGGCCTGGTGGGCAGCACGACCGCCCTGAATGGCACGTTCGAAGCCGAGGCCGATGTGCCGGTCTACGCCTTTTATGACCACAGCGTGCGTCACCGCATCACCGGTCTCAAACCCGCCACGGTGTACTACTACCAGTTCACCGCCGGCGACAGCCGCTCCAAGATCGGCCGCTTCAAGACCGCCCCGGCGGCGGACACCGACCTGTCCAGCCTGAAATTTGCCTTCCTCTCCTGCCAGGACTGGAGCGTGAACCACTGGGCGGGCATGGACGCCTTGGCCGCCGAAGACGTGGACTTCCTCGTTCACCTGGGCGATTACATCTACGAGACCGTGGGCGAGTCCTTCCAGACCGGCGCCGTCGAAGCCGCGCACACGGCGCTCGTGTTGCCCAATGGCACGTCCCTGCCCAGCGGCGGCAAGTACGCCACCACGACGGCAGACTACCGCTACCTCTACAAGCGCTACCGCAGCGACCCGCGCCTGCAAAAGGTGCACGAGCGCTTTGCCATGGTGGCCGTGTGGGACGACCACGAGTTCAGCGACGACTGCTGGGGCGACCGCAGCACCTACGACAACGGCAGCTTCAACACCACAACGCAGATCGCCGACAACACGCAGCAGACTGCACGCCGCCTCTCGGCCAGCCAGGCGTGGTTTGAGTACATGCCAGCGGACATCGTTTACTCGCACGAGCCCGCCCAAGGCATCACCAACATCCGCATCTACCGTGACCTCAAGTTCGGGAAGCTGATGCACCTGGTGATGACCGATCAGCGCCTGTACCGCGCCGACCACCTCATCCCCGAAGCCGCCCCCAACCCCATGACCGGCCAACCGGTGGGCCAGATCGGCGCCCGTTACATGGTGCCGGAGTCCATGCTCGGCAGCACCGAGGCCGCCAAACTCAAGGCCGCCAGCGACGCCAAGTTGCCCGACCCGCTGGCGCTGGTGTCGGTGCTCGGCGGCACCCAGCGTCAGTGGTGGGTCGACACCATGACCCAGTCCACCGCGCTGTGGAAGGTCTGGGGCAACGAGGTCTCGCTGCTGAAGATGGCGGTGGATGGCGCCAAGATTCCGTCCGCCCCCGCGGCCTTCAAGACCCAGTTCGTGCTCAACGCCGACCAATGGGATGGCTTCAACGGGGAACGCAGCTACTTGATGGGGCAACTGCTGACCAAGGGCGTGAAGAACGTGGTGGCCGTGACCGGCGACATCCACGCCTTCTATGCCGGCGTGGTGATGGCCGACTACAAGGCCGCCACCCCCGTCCCCGCCATGGTGGACCTGGTGACCGCCGGCATGTCCAGCAACAGCAACTTCAGCTACTTCCTGGGCGCGGCCAGCCAGCCCGCCTTTGCCCCGCTCAAGCCCCTGGTGGCCACCAGCCAAGCCGAGGCCGAAGGCATTGCCATCCAGATGCTGAGCGCAGCCATCGCCATGGCAGCCGGAGTCACGGACCTGAGCAACACCGCCGCCATTCAGGCGGCGGTCGGCGGGGCCATTGCGGCAGGCCTGGTGCCAGCCGCCGCTTTCGCCCCCACCCCAGGTTTGTCGACAGCCCCGATCAACACCTTTGATGAAACCCAAGCCGGCACCATGGGCACCATCGTGGCCCAGACCATCGCCGGGCTGGCCGCGCAAAGCAAGTCTGCGGCCGCGATGACCCTGTACGGCCTGATCCAGCAAAAGCTGGCCACCGCCATGGGCGTGCCGGCTTCGATGATCCCGGCAGCGGAAGTCATCAAACGCCTGAACCCGTTCGCCAACCCGACGACCGGCGCTGGCCCCACGGTCAACAACCCCTGGATCAAGCATGTGGACAGCGACGCCCAGGGCTATGCAGTCGTCTCACTCACCAAGACGGAGCTGACCTGCCAGTTCAAGAAGTTGGCGCGCATCAGCGGCGGCGTGGCCCCCACCACCGCCGTGGCCAGCACCAAGACCGTCAAGGTGCCGGTGAACCAGGTGGAGGTTCAAATCGTGAGCTGAGCTCGCGATCGAGCCCCTTGCACCCGCCCGGCTTTGGCCGGGCTTTTTTCTTCCGGCGTCCCGCCGCAACATCGGCAGGGGCGCCGATTGTGCAAAGCACCACACCATGGCATGGTGGTGTCCATGCGCCGAATGAACGTCTTACGTCCCGCCGCCCGCTGCGCCCTGGCCCTGATGGTCTGGCTGAGCAGCTCCCCTGCGCTGGCCCGTTCCCAGGCCTCGGCTGCACTGGCTCCAGTCGCCCAGCTTTTGCGGGTCTGCGTGAGTGAAGAGCCCCATCCGCCCTGGCGTTTGGCGGGGCCCGATGGCCGCGTGGTGCAGCAAGGGCTGGACTTTGCGTTCTTGGACGAACTCCGGCAGCGCACCGGGATTCAGTTGGAAGTGGCCCTGCGACCGGGCGGCCGCTGTCTGCGCGAACTCGCTGCGGGTGACCAAGATGCCATGTTCGCCATCAGCCACCTGCCCGAACGGGAAGGCCAAGCACGGTTTCCTGGCTTACCGGGTCGCCCCGACACCGAGCGCGCCGTACGACGCATCGAGTACGCGTGGTACGTTCCCCAGAACAGCCCCTTGCACTGGGATGGTGAGACCTTGCACGGCCTGCTGCCCACCGACCGGGTGGGCGTCCAGCGCGGCTACGCCATTACGGCCCGACTGCGCGCCAAGCAAATGCGCTTTGAGGAAGGCCCTTCCAGCGTACAGCGCAATCTGGACATGTTGCAGCGCGGACGCGTCGCCGCCCTGGCCCTCCACGGCCAAGCAGCCGAGGCCGTCCTGGCCCAGCGTCCAGATCTGCGCCGAACGCTGCGCCGCTTAAGTCCGGCCCTCGAACTGCGGCCGTACTACTTGGTCTTTTCCCATCGCTTCATGGAAACCCATGAAAGCCTCGCCCTCCAACTGTGGCAGGCCGCCGCCGCCGTGCGCGATTCCGAGCACCTGCGTCTGCAAGACCCGCACACCTGGCGGGTGTTTGGCCACTCAGGCCGCTGAGGCCCCAGGGGGCCTCAGGCCCTTAGATCCAGCCCAGGTCAATCGCCCGCAGCACCGCCTGCGTGCGGTCGCGCACGCCCATCTTGGAAAAGATGGCCGAGCAGTGGTTTTTGATCACCCCTTCGCTGTTGCCCAGCAACTCGGCAATCTCCGTGTTGGAGCGGCCGCTGGCCACCAGTCGCAGCACCTGCAGTTCCTTGGGGCTGAGCGGCTCGGGGTCGGAGGCCCCCTCAAACGCCCGCTCCGAGGAACCGGGGCGCGTGGCCCGCTCGGTCAGGCCGGGACGCAGGGCCAAGCCCCCTCCGGCCACCTCGCGCAACGCCTGGGCCAGGGTCTCCATGCTGATGGCTTTGAGCAGAAAGCCCTTGGCGCCCGCCCGCACGGCCTCGTCAAAGGCTTCGCGGTCGTCAAACGTGGTGAGCAGCAGCACCGGCACCGCCAGCGCGCGTGCGGCCAGCGCCCGCAGCAGCCCGATGCCGTCGAGCCGCGGCATGCGCATGTCCGACAGCACCACGTCGGGCATCAACTCGGGGATCATGGCCAGCGCCTGCACGCCGTCCTCGGCCTCCCCCACCAACTCAATGCCCTCACACAGTGCCAGCAGGCCTTTGAGCCCCTCACGCACCAATTGTTGGTCTTCCACCAGCAAGACCCGGATCGTGCTCGTACTCATCGTCAATGCTCCCGTTGGCGCGGCAAGCGCAGTTCCAATTCAAACCCCGGTTGATGGCGCAGCACCGTTAAGCTGCCCCCCAATTCTTCAACGCGTTCACGCATGCCCGACAAGCCGTTGCCTGGCGCCAGGCGCGGCACGCCCGCGCCGTCGTCGCTGACCCGAACCACCAAGCCGGGGCCGTCCCGCCGCATCGAAATGTCCAAGTGTCGGGCCCGGGCATGGCGGACGGCATTCGTCACGGCCTCTTGCACACACCGCAACAACGCGTGGGCACTGCGCGGCCCGAGATCCCGCGAGGCCTCGGGCTCCAAGTCCAAGCGAATGCGCGGCGAATCAATGGCCGCCGCCAGTGCCTCCAGGGCCGCGCGCAGCTCAATGCGGGGCGTCTCGCGCTGCGCACTCACCGCCGATCGCACGTCGTCCAAGAGCTGCTGCGCCACCTCGCGGGCCTTGCCCAAGGCCGGAAGGGCCCCGGCGGCATCGCCCCGCGCGGCCAGCGCCTCACCCAACTGCAGCTGCAAGTTCAGCGCCGCCAAGTGATGGCCCATCAGGTCGTGCAGTTCCCGGGCAATCACCAGGCGTTCGGAATAACGCAGCTGCTCATCGTGCAATTGCTCGGCCGAGAGCCGCTCGGCCAGCACGGCTTGGAGCCAGCGGCGCTTGTCGGCCTGGGCGGCGGTCAAGCGCCCCAGCCCAAACGCCAGCCCGTGCAGCGCCAGCATGGCCATGGTGGTGACCGTGACCCCATAAAACAAACCCTGATGGATTTGCTCCTGACGCTGCCCCGCATTGGGCAACCACAGGTAATTGGCCAGCGCCAGCAGCACCTGGCACACCGCAAAAATCAGCGCCGGGCGGGCCCGCAGCAGGACGGCCGCCATCGCCGTAACGAGGAAGGGCAAGCCGGGCGTCACGGCAAACGCCAGACCGTCCAGCAGCAAGAGCCAGCGCAGGGCATGACGCGGCGGGGTGTCGATGTGCTGGGGTCGGGCCAAACGCCAGAGCAACCAGGCAAACGCCCCCAGCAACATGAGCGACAAGAGCAAGGGCGTGGGGTTGCGAGGCGATCCGCCCAGTGCCGCCCAGGCCTGCGCAATCAGGCCGTCGTACGGCTCGGTGGCGGCGCCGGCCAGGGTCGCAAACGCCGAGCCCAACTCCAGCACGCAAATGGCCAGCGCGGCCACCCGCAAGGCCAGCGCGGGCTCGGTGAGGCGATCAATCCAGGGTTTAACCGGCGCTGTGGGGCTCATGGCGCGGCCGTCGCGATCAATCCGCCACCCAGGCATACCTCGCCGTCGTACAGCACGGCGCTTTGGCCCGGCGTCACGGCCCATTGTTTCTGGCTGAAATTCAACCCGAACCCCACCTCGGTCCCCCGCAGTTCACAGGGTGCATCCGCCTGGCGATAACGGGTTTTGGCCGCATAAGCGCCGGGGATCGGTGCGTGCCCGGCAATCCAGCTCGGGCTGTCGGCCGTGAGGGCCGAGTACAGCAGCCACGGGTGTTCGTGCCCCTGAACGGCCACCAAACGGTTGCGCTCCAAATCTTTGCGCGCCACGAACCAGGGGGCGTGCTCACCCCCGCCGCGCGGTGCCCCTTTTTCCTTGACCCCGCCGATGCCCAGGCCCTGGCGCTGCCCCAGCGTGTAGAACGACAAACCCACGTGGCGCCCGAGCTTGCGCCCCCGCTCGTCCACGATGTCCCCCGGCTCCTGCGCCAGGTACCGGTTCAGAAACTCACGGAACGGGCGTTCGCCGATGAAGCAGATGCCCGTCGAGTCTTTCTTCTTGGCATTGGGCAGTTTGAGCTCCAGCGCCAGGCGCCGCACCTCGGTCTTGGGCAGCTCTCCGACGGGAAACCAGACCTTGCTGAGCTGGGCTTGGGTGAGCCGGTGCAAAAAGTAGCTCTGGTCTTTCAGCGGGTCGAGCCCCTTGAGCAGCTGCGACTCGCCGCTGGGCAAGACGCGCCGCCGCGCATAGTGGCCGGTGGCAATGGCGTCGGCCCCCAGGCGCAGGGCGTGATCCAAAAAGGCCTTGAACTTGATCTCGGCGTTGCACAGCACATCGGGGTTGGGCGTGCGGCCCGCCTGGTACTCGCGCAGGAACTCGGCGAAGACGCGGTCCTTGTACTCGGCCGCGAAGTTGACGTGCTCGATCTCGATGCCCAGCACCTCGGCCACCGAGGCCGCGTCCAAGAAGTCCTCACGCGAGGAGCAGAACTCGGAGTCGTCATCGTCCTCCCAGTTCTTCATGAAGATGCCCACCACCTCATGCCCTTGGCGTTTGAGCAGGGCAGCAGAGACGGCGGAATCGACGCCGCCGGAGAGGCCGACGACGATGCGTTGTTTGGGGCTGGCAGACATGGGGGAATTGTCGGGGCGCCGACTTGGCGTGGCGAAGGTATGGGTA
Organism: Inhella gelatinilytica; assembly: GCF_016093295.1. GTDB lineage: Bacteria > Pseudomonadota > Gammaproteobacteria > Burkholderiales > Burkholderiaceae_C > Inhella > Inhella gelatinilytica. The sequence goes on from NZ_JAEDAL010000006.1 coordinate 149,358, forward strand.
AGCTCTGCGCTTCAACTGTGCCTGTGGAGCCCTTGCCCATGAAGCGTTTCGCCCTCGCCGTCCTGGTCGCTACCCATCTAAGCGCCTTCGCCGCACCTCCGCAAGCTGGCGGCCAAGCCCCAGGCTGGTTCCGCATGAAGCTGGGGCAGTTTGAAGTCACCGCGTTGAACGACGGCATCTTCCGCCTCCCCGTCGACAAGCTCCTGCAGACCGATGACCCCGGCCTGGTGGTGCGCCGCCTGCAGCACGCTTATCTGGGCATTCCGCTGGACACCTCGGTCAACGCCTACTTGGTGCACACGGGCGAGAAGCTGGTACTGATCGACACCGGCGTCAACAAGGCCAACCCCAGCGTGGGCTTTGCGCTGGAACACCTGCGCGCCAGTGGCTACACGCCCGAGCAAGTGGATGAGATCTACATCACCCACTTCCATGGCGACCACATCGGCGGGCTGACCGACAAAGAAGGCCGCGCGGTCTTCCCCAACGCCATCGTGCGCGCCGATCAGCGCGAATCCGGCTTCTGGCTGGGCGACCCCGCCCAGGCCCCCGAGGCCGCACGCGGCGGCATGGCCAATGCCCAGCGCGTGCTCAAGCCCTACCTGGAGGCCGGCCGCTTCAAAGCGTTTGATGGCGCCACCGAACTGGTCAAAGGCGTCCGCGCCGTGCCCACCTACGGCCACACGCCGGGCCACACGATTTACGTGGCCGAAAGCGGTGCCGACAAGATGGTGTTCTGGGGCGACCTGATGCACGTGGCGGCCGTGCAGTTCAAGAACCCGGAAGTCACCATCCAGTTCGACAGCGACCCCAAGTCTGCCCGTCCGCAACGCGAAGCCCAGTACCAGGACGCCGCCAAAGGCGGCTATTACGTCGGCGTGACTCACGTGTCCTTCCCCGGCATCGGCAAGCTCCGGCCCGACGGCAAGGGCTACGAGTGGATCCCGGTGAACTACTCGCGGCCCTAATCGCCCACACGCCATGGACCGCCCCCAGCCCGATGCCGTGCTCTTGCAGCGCATTGCCGAAGCCACGGCGGACTTTCGGGGGCGGAAGTACTTCTCCGCCTTGGTCGTCTGTCTGACGGGCTACCTGCACCAGCGCTTTGCCTTCATCACCATCACGGCCGATGAACACCAGCGGCGGGGGGTCACGGTGGCCTTTGCGGACCGCGAGAATCTGCGCGAGCCGCGGGTCTACGACCTGGCCGGCCTGCCCTGCATGACGGTTTTGGGCGGCACATCGGTCACCGTGCCGTGCAACCTGCCGGAATTGCACCCCGGCGCCACCGGCGTCGCCAGCTACTGCGGTGTGCCCTTGCGGGGCCGCGATGGCGCAGTACTGGGGCTGTTGGCCATCGAAGACGAACAGGCCCTGACGCCCGGACACGCCCAGGCCACCACCCGGCTGTTGCGCCAACTGGCCGGCCGCGTGGCGGCCGAGCTGGAGTGCGAACTGCTGACGCTGGGCCGCGAGGCCTTGCTTCAGCCCGAGACCAAGCGCCCGTCCACGAGCTGAATCGAACGGTCCGCGCCGGTTGCAAAACTGGCGTCGTGCGTGACGGCCAGAACCGTCTTGTGCGTCTCCCGAGTCAACTCCTGCAGCAGGCTGCGCACGCTGGCGCTGCTCACCGAGTCCAAATTGCCAGTCGGTTCGTCGGCCAGGATGATCAAGGGGTCGTTAGCCAGCGCCCGCGCAATCGCCACCCGCTGGCGCTGCCCGCCGCTGATCTGATGCGGGCGCTTGTGCGCATGGCCTTGGAGACCCAGCCGGTCGAGCAGCTCGTGCCCACGTGCCTGCGCGGCGTCCGCACCCAGACGGCCGAGCTTGCGCATCGGCAGGGTCACGTTGTCCAGCAGGCTGAACTCCGGCAACAAGAAGTGGAACTGAAACACGAAGCCCAGCTTGGCCAAGCGCAGGTCGGCCAGCGCGTCCTCGCTCAGGGTGGCGGTGTCCTGCCCATCCAGTTGCAGGCGCCCGTTGGTGGGGCGATCCAGCAAGCCCAGCAAATAGAGCAGCGAGCTCTTGCCCGATCCCGACGGGCCCATGATGGTGACGAACTCGCCGCGCTTGATGGTCAGGCTCACGTCGTCGATCAGCGTGACGGGCACCTCACCCTCCAGACGGCGCGTCAAATGCTCCGCCCGGAGCACCTCCTGCGAGCGCTGGGCCTCACTCATGCCGCGCCCCGCAGAATGTCCACCGGCATCACCGCCGCCGCCTTGCGCGCCGGCAACCACGCCGCGAGCAGTGCCGACGCCAGCGCAAACCCGGCGGCGAGGGCGAACTGCTCGGGGCCCCAGTACACCGGCATTTGCGTCGGGTCCACGGCACCGGGCGGTTTGACCTCGATCTGGGCCAGCGCCTTCATCAACCCCGCGCCAAGAGCCAGGCCAATGGCGCTGCCCACCACACCCACTGCTGCGCCCTGGATCAGGAAGATGCGCTGCAGTTCACGCGCGTGGAAGCCCATGCTTTTGAGGATGGCGATGTCTTTGGTTTTCTCCAGCGCCACGGTGGACAGCGTGTTGTAGATGCCCAGCGAGGCCACGACCAAGATGGCCGACACCACGGTGTACATGATGAGGTTGCGGATCACGAGCAGGGCCAGGATGTCTTGGCTGGCCTCGGTCCACGAGACGGACTTATAGCCCCACTGCGCCTCCACTTGCGGGGCGACGGCGGCGGCGGCCTGCGGGTCGTCCATCTGCACCAGGATGCGGTTGACGCGGTTCTCGCGCCCGAGCAGGGCCTGGGCGCGGGCCAGTTTCACGAAGGCCTGGCCCTCGTCGTAGCCTTGGTTGCCGGTGCGGAACACGCCCACAACGCGCAGTGTGCGGGCCGCACCGCCGGCTGCCACCACACTCACGGGGCTGCCCACCCGCAGCTGAAACTGCTGCATCAAGGTGGCCCCGAGCACGATGCCGTTGGCGTCAGCGTTCAGGCTGTCCAGGCTGCCTTCGACCATCTTGCTTTCGATGGTCGAGACCCCCTTCATCGCCTCGGGCTCGATGCCCGAGAGTTGTAGGCCCTGCACCCGGCCCGCGAAGCTGAGCATGGCCGCGCCGGTCAGAACGGGCGCCGCCCGCAGGTGCTCGCGTTGGCGCAGCCCTTCCAGAACCTGGGGCCAGCCGCGGATGCCGCGCACCTCACGCTGCGGCTTGACGCGCGGGAGCTCCAGCGCCGCGTCGGGCCAGCGCAACGCAGCGGGCTGGGCCGGGGGCTGGCGAACGTCGTCGTAGACCGTGATGTGGGGCGCGTTGTCCACCAGACGCTGAACAAAGTCGCGCTCCGAGCCGCGCATCAGGGCCGACACCGCCAGAAAAAACGCCACACCCAGCACCACGCCGCCCAGGGCCACCAGGGTCTGACGTCGGCGGCCCCAGAGGTGGGTCCAGGCGATGGCAACCAGCACCCGCATCAGGGCGCCACCCGCACGCGCTGGCCCGCCACCAGCCCTTCCGGGCGGGCTATCACCGCTTCACCCTCTTTGAGCCCCGAGCGGATCTCGACCCGCCCGTGCCCGGTGGCGCCGCGCTGCACGGGCACGGGCTGTGCGCGCCCCTCCATCACACGCCACACCTGATCCGACTGAACAGCGGTGACGGGCAGCAGCAAGGCTTGGCTGCGGCGCGCCTGAATGATGTTGGCATCCACCGTCATGCCCACCCGCAGGGCTGCCGGTGCGTCAATCAGCTTGACCTTGACGCGGTAGCTGCGGGCGATCGGGTCGCCTTTGGGGGGAATCGAGTCCACCGTGCCCTCGAACACGGCCGCGCCCAGCGCCGCAGCGCGCAACACCACCGGCTGCCCCACCGCGACACGGGCAATGTCTTCTTCGTCAATTTCCGTGCTGACCCGCAGCGTCGTGCCCCCGCCGATTTGAAAGAGCACCTGCCCCGCGGCCACAAATTGCCCCACTTCGGCCTCGCGCCGCAGCACCGGGCCCGAGGTGGGCGCCAGCAACTGCGCGTAGCCGCGTTGGGCCTGAATGCGGGCGATCTGTGCGCGCACCGCATCGCGCTCGGCCCGCGCCCGGTCGGCTTCGCTGGCTGCCACGAACTTTTGCGCCACCAGCGCTTCGGCGCGCTCCAAGGCCAGCTGGGCCGCACGCTCCCGGGCGTTGAGCTCTTGCAGTTGGGCCTCCACCTCGGCGGTCTCCAAGCGCGCCAGCACCTGCCCCTGCTTGACCATCTGCCCTTCTTCGGCCAACAGTTCGGCCAACCGACCGCCCACGCGCGGCGCCACCATCACCTGCAGCGCCGGCTCCACCGCCCCCGTGGCAAAGACGGCCTCGATGGCCTCGCCGCGGATGGGCTGCACCAACGCCACCCCGGTTGGCCGCTGTTTCACCAGCCACACGCTGCCCACCAGGAGCAGCGCCAGAAGTCCCACCATCAGAAGTCGCTTCATCCCTTCATCATGCGGGAGTTTGGTGGGCCCTCAGTTGCGGTGACGCAACTGACCCTCGCTTTACCTTTCATGACACAAGCGTCATGAAGGGCGCACTGGCACGCGGCAGCATGCCCCACTTTGGAGCGCAGGCAGGCGACGAATGGTGGTGAGGGCACAGCAAGACAACCGGCCACGGGGGGCACCCTTCGCTGGAAACGGGCAAACATCCCTGGGCTGGCCGGCCCTTTACCTCTCGGGGCCCCCTCGAACGCCGCAGGAGCGACTGTTGCACCATCTGGCGCACGCGTTCTACGCCTGCATTCCCGCCGATCTGCAAACCTATTGCGTACTGACCGCAGAAATCGCCCGGCGTGCGCTGGCCCACTTTGGCCTGACAAGCCACTTGGAGCCTTGCCAGCTGTGGTGCGTAACGTCTCAAGCCAACTATGCGGTGGGTTTCCTGGGGCGAGGCGCCCGGTCTCACAAGTGGGATGGCCACGTGGTCTGCCGAGTCGGCCCCTGGCTGCTCGACACCGCCCTGTTCCACTTTGAGCGGGAGTTCAGTCTGCCGGTGCCGCGCGTGGCCCTGGTACGGTCTTTTGCGGTGCCCACCCAAGCCCTGGCCCGCGCGACGGTGGGGCCGGACCGGGATGTGTGGTGGCTGCGCCCGCCCGGCGATGCCCCTACCACCCCACCCGTGGAGCCCGAAGCCCTCATCACGCAACACGCCCAGCGTTTGGTTGAACGACTTCTCGCCATCGACCCCCTGATGCGGCCATAGCCCCGGTGTGTCCCCTGCGAAAATAGTCGTTTTGGCCCGTCGCTTTTTTTCCGCCATGAACGTTTTGAAATCCTGCCTGGCCGCTTTGAGTGCCGCGCTGCTGAGCACCACCTTGGCCGCCCAAACCCCCAAGACGTTGGTGCGCGTGACCACCGACCGGGGTCCGGTGGACCTGCTGCTGTACGACAACGACGCCCCCAAGACCGTCACGAATTTCCTGAACTACGTGCGGCGCGGCGCGTACGACAGCAGCTTCTTCCACCGCTTGGCGTCTGGTTTTGTGTTGCAGGGTGGGGGCTTCCGCTACAACGACGCCACGACGCCCCGCGCCACGGCCATCCCGGCCGACCCGGCGGTGCAGAACGAGTTCAGCCCCAGCCGTTCCAATGTGCGCGGCACCATTGCCATGGCCAAGCTGGGCGGCAATCCCGACAGCGCCACCAACCAGTGGTTCATCAACCTGGGCAACAACGCCGGCAACTTGGATGGTCAGAACGGCGGCTTCACCGTGTTTGGCCGCGTCACCAGCGCGAGTTTGCCGGTCGTGGATGCCCTGGCCGCTTTGAACGGTGTGAATGCGCAAGGCTGCAGCGGCGTGATGGGCGTCGCGGCGGGTGCTGTGGGGGAACTGCCCCTGAGCAAGGCACTGAGCAGCATGACTTGCAACGCCATCTATGCGGACAACCTCGTGATGATGCGCAGCGTGCGGGAACTGCCCCGCAGCACGGTGTCGAGCGCCGATCGCATCTTCAACTATCTGGAAGCGGCCTTCCCGCAGTACGCCAACCCGGCCAACCCGGCCACCCTCTTCTTCGACGGCTACACCTTCCGCCACTACACCGGCCCCAACAGCTATGTGGGTGCCAAGGACGGGGTGATGTACTTCTTGATCCCTTCGCTGTCGCCCAACATCATTGCGTTCGGTTCGGTCGCCGACTGGCTGAAGACGGCCACGGACGCCGGGTACTGAAGCGGCTCGATCACGTCCGGCTGGGCGCCGCCCGCGCAAGCGACGGCGCCCCGAGTTGACCGGGCACGGGGTGCTGCGATTCCAACTCCTCCCCGAGCGCCACCACCCGCCACAGGTGATCCAGGGCGCCGGCCAAATCGCCCCGGCGCTCCAGCAGCTGCGCCAGTTGACGGTGCGCCAGGCGTTGCTGCGGTTTGGCCTGGATGCGTTCAGCCAAATCCAGCGAGTGTTGAAGGCTGCGCACGGCGGAGGCCTCGTCGCCCCGCGCCAAGGCAATGTCGGTCCAGGTGCGGCTGGCGGCCGCTTCGAGCCACTGGTGATGCAGCCGCCCCGCCAGCCCCAAGGCCACCCGGCAATCGGCACTGGCCAGATTCAGGTCGCCACGCGCCAAGGCGGCGCGGGCCAAATACCAGTGGGCTTCGGCTTCGAATTCGGGATGCCCCCCGCGTCGTGACGCGGCCAGCGCGTGCGCAAACTGGCGCTCCGCCTCTTCCACGTGCCCGAGCTCCAACAGGCCCACGCCCAGGTTCAGCGCCAGTTTGGCGGCCAGGTAGTCATCGGCCAGGGCCTTCTGCGCCACAGCCGCCTCTCGATGACAGCGCAGCCCACTGGCCCACGCCCCCATCGCGTAGTGAATCTGGCCCAGTCCGATGCGGGCTGAAACCGCCACCCGGGCATCTTGGGCCACCTCGGCCTCATTCAAAGCCCGGGTCCATTGCTCATTGGCCTGCACATAGTGGCCTTGCTGATAGGCAACGCGGCCCAAGGCCTCAGCCAACCGGGCCGTCTGGGCGCGCCACCCGCCCATTGACGCTTCGCGCGCCCCGTCGGTCAGCGCAGGAGCCAACTCCATCGCCCGCCCCCGATGCTCGAGCAAATAAAAGCGCAGATACAACGCGTCGAGGGCATCCGCGACCTCCCCCCGCGCGCGCAAGGCCCGCTCGAGTGCCAGCAGGCGCAGCACCGCGCACGCCGGGTGTCGCTGCGCGACGGCCGAGAGGCGCCCGCGCAGCGCGCGGAGACATTCAGAGGTGGGGCTGAGTTCGGGTAGCACGGATCAAACGAAAAGGAATGGGACGGGGCCGCAGCAGGATAGCGAATCCCGCCAGAATTCCAGCCAGCGGGTGGCGGCATCATAAATTCCAGTTCAGTACCAATTGACCAGTCTTCATGTTGGTATTAGAGTGGTATCCATTATGAGCACACGGGCGTATGCGTCTCCTCCCCCCACCCAGTCTCCAGGTACGGGCTCTTTCCGGTATTGGATCGGCATTGACGGCGGCGGCACCCACACCCGCGCCCGGCTTTTCGATGCAAGCGGTCACCCCTTGGCCGAAGGCACCGCCGGGCCGTCCGCGCTGGGTCAAGGCGTCGAGCAGGCCTGGCGCCATGTGCAGCAGGCGGCCCAAGCCGCGGCGCGGGCCAGCGGCCTCCCGAGCCTGGACCTGTCGCAGTCCGTCATCGGGCTGGGCCTTTCGGGGGCCAACAACCCCCAGCACGCGGCCGCTTTTGTGGCCGCCAACCCCGGCTTTGCCCAGGTGGTGCTGGAGGGTGATGCGGTCACCGGTGTTCTCGGCGCCCACGGTGGCCAAGCCGGTTCGCTGCTGATTGCGGGCACCGGCTCGATCGCCCTGGCGCACACCGCCGACGGGCAGCGCCGGCAAGCCGGCGGTTGGGGCTGGCTCAATGGCGACGAAGGCAGCGGCGCCTGGCTCGGCAAGGCGGCCCTGAGGTTGGCCCAGCGCGCCCTGGATGGGCGCGACCCGGCGGGGACGCTGGCCCGCGCCGTGTGGGCCCTGATTGGCAACACCGCCGAGGACCTGCTGCACTGGCAAGCCCAGGCAGGTCAGGCGCGCTTTGCCAGCTTGGCCCCGTTGGTGTTTGAGCATGCGCCCAGCGACGATCAAGCCCGCACTGCGCTCAAGACCGCCGTGCTGGACCTGGAAGACCTGGTGCGGGCCGTTGATCCGGAGGGCCAATTGCCCCTGGTCGTGAGTGGCAGCGTGGGCCAACGTCTGTCCTCCGCCTTCAGCGCCCCCCTTCAAGCGCGACTTCGCCCCGCCCTGGGCGACGCCATGGACGGCGCCCTGCGCTTGGCACGAGCCCACCTGGCCCCCTCTCTTTAGGATCACAAGGACCCCAGATGCCCAAATCGGTGCTGGACTTTCGAGCGGACGAGGATTCGTCCTCGCCCCTGTATCTGCAGTTGGCCACCGCCTTGGCCCGGGCCATCAGCGAAGGTCGCTATCAAGCGAACGAGGCCCTCCCCAGTGAGCGGGTGCTGGCCGAAGAATTGAACCTGTCGCGGGTGACCGCGCGCAAGGCCATTGAGCGACTGGTCGAGCAAGGCCTGATCGTGCGCAAGCGAGGCTCGGGCAACTACATCGCTCCCCGCCTGGAACAGCCCTTGACGCGGCTGTCCAGCTTTTCAGAAGAACTGCACCAGCGCGGCTTTGTGCCCCAGTCACGCTGGCTCACCCGGGGGTTCGCGGCCGCAGGCCCCGACGAGCAAATTGCCTTGGAATTGCGAACCGGGGAACGCGTGGCCCGCCTGGAACGCCAGCGTTTGGCTGACGGCGTGGTGATGGCGTTCGAGGTCAGCGTGTTGCCGCAGTCGGTGCTGCCCGACCCGGAGGCGGTGACTGCCTCGCTGTACGCGCACCTGACCCAAAGCGGTCAAGCGCCGGTGCGCGCCTTGCAACACATCCGCGCCTTGAATGCCGACGCCAAATTGGCCGGCCTGCTGGAGGTGCCCGTGGGCGCCGCCGTGCTGTTCATCACCCGTGTGGGCTATGTGGCCTCGGGCAAAGCGGTGGAGATGACGCATTCCTATTGCCGCAGTGACTATTACGACTTTGTGGCCGAAATGCGCCGGGAGCCGGCATGACCTGCTTGAAGGGCCAGTTCCTGACGCCCGACGGGTTCCTGCTCGGCACGGTGACTGTGGCGCCACAGGGTCGAATCGCCGCTGTGGAGGGCGTGCCGCAATCCGAGGCCCAAGCCCGGAGCAGCGGCTTGCCGCTGTACCTGCCCGGCTTCATTGACACCCACGTGCATGGCGGCGGGGGCGCGGACACGATGGAAGGCGGCGAGGCCGTCCGCCAGCTGGCCCGCACCCACGCGCGGCACGGGACAACGTCATTGCTGGCCACAACAATGACCGCCCCGCTGGACGACATTCGGGCCGCACTCCAAGCCCTGGCCCCCGCCTGTGCCACGCGGGGCGCTCAGGAAGCGCGGGTGCTCGGCGTCCATTTGGAAGGCCCCTACATCAGCCCGGGTCGGCTGGGTGCCCAGCCGGACTACGTCAAGCCCTTGGCCCTGTCCGAGCTGCTGGCCCTGCATGCCTTGGCCCCCATTCGCCTCATCACCCTCGCGCCCGAACTCCCGGGGCACCTGGCCGTCATCCCCGACCTGGTGGCCCAGGGCATGCGCGTGCAAATCGGCCACAGCAACGGCGGCTACGAGGACGGGGTGGCCGCGCTGCAAGCCGGCGCTCACGGGTTCACCCACCTGTTCAACGCCATGAGCGCCTTGCACCACCGTGAACCGGGCATGGTGGGCGCCGCCTTGGCGCACGCGGACCACGCGGAGCTGATTCCCGACTTGATCCACGTGCACCCCGGTGCCATCCGCACCGCTTTGCGGGCCATTCCTCGCCTCTTTTGCGTCACCGACTCCACCTCGGCGTCGGGCATGCCCGATGGGGAGTACCGACTGGGTCGTCACACCGTGACCAAGTGCTTGGGCGGAGTGCGACTCGCCGATGGCACCTTGGCGGGCAGCACGCTGACGATGGACCAGGCCTTACGCAACCTGGTGAACGCCTTGGGCTTGAGCCTGGCCGACGCCAGCCGTCGCTGCAGCACCTATGCCGCCGATTACCTCGGCCTGAACGATCGCGGGCGTATTGCGGTCGGGGCCCACGCGGACGTGGTTGAACTGAATGCCGACCTGCGCTTGCAGGCCACCTATGTTGAAGGAGAACGAATTGAATGCCATGCTGGCTGAACCCCTTGCCTCAACGCTGATGGCCCAAGAGTGCCGCAGCGCCCCCGACCGCGTCGCCGATCTGCTGGCGCACGATGCCGACGTCTACGCCCAGTTGGGCGCCAGCCTGCGCGAGCTCCCGCCCGCCGCCGTGGCCACCATTGCCCGTGGAAGTTCGGACCACGCGGCCCACTATCTGGCTTACCTGGTGATGGCGCGCCTGGGGGTCTTGGTGTCGTCGCTGCCCATGTCCCTGGTTACGCTCTACAACAGCCCCCTGCAGTGCAAGGGGGTCGTGGGCCTGTCCTTCAGCCAGTCTGGCCAAAGTCCGGACCTGATCGCGCCCATTGATTACCTGCGCAAGGGCGGGGCGCGGACCGCGGCCTTTGTCAACGATGCCGACTCCCCCCTGGCCCAGGCGGCGGAATTTGTGCTGCCGCTGCGGGCCGGTCCCGAGAGGAGCGTTGCGGCCACCAAGAGTTACATCGCCCAGTTGGTCGCTGGGGCCCGTTTGGTGGCCCACTGGCAAGACGATGTCGAATTGAAGCAGGCCCTGCACGACCTGCCCGACCGCCTGCGTGAGGCCGCCGCTTTGGACTGGAGCGCCGCCATCGCCCCGCTGCAGAACGTCGACCGGCTCTTTGTCATCGGGCGCGGCCCGGCGCTGGCCATCGCGGAAGAGGCCGCCCTGAAGTTCAAAGAAACCTGCTCGGTGTCGGCCGAGGCGTTTTCAGGCGCCGAAGTCCAGCACGGCCCGATGGCCCTGGTTGGCAGCGGTTTTGCGGCCCTGGTCTTTGCCCCCCGGGGCCCGGCGCAGGCGCAACTCATCGAACTGGCCACCCGGCTACGCGAACGCGGGGCCACGGTGCTGCTGGCCGCCCCGGCCGGTACGCCGGGCGCGGACTTGCCGCTGTTGACCACGGGGCATGAGCACCTGGACCCGATTGCTGCGGTGCAGAGCTTCTACCCGATGGTGGAGCAATTGGCCCGCGCCCGCGGCTTCGATCCGGACCGCCCCCGCCATCTGTCCAAAGTGACCAAGACCCAATGAATGCCCTGAACCGAGAGGACGCGCTGCGTCTGGCCGCGCAACTGGTGATGATCGACATCCCCGGCACCGCGCTGGACCCCGCCACCGAAGACCTGCTGGCCCGCTACCCGCTCCGAGCGGTATGCCTGTTCCGCCGCAACCTCAGTGGCGTGGACGGCACGCGGGCCCTGAATGCCGCGCTTCAGGCGCGCTTGGGCCCCAAGGCCCTGATCGCCATCGATCAAGAAGGAGGCGCGGTATCGCGGGCCACGTTCATTCCCGTGGCCCCCTCGGCCATGGCCTTGGGGGCCATTGGGAGTGCCGCGCGGGCCGAACAAATTGGCGCCGCGGTGGCGCGCGGTTTGGCGCACCTCGGCGTGAACTGGAACTTCGCGCCCGTTTTGGACGTCAACAACAACCCCGCCAATCCGGTCATTGGCGAGCGCAGCTTCTCCGAACACCCGGACGATGTCGCCCGCTTGGCCTCCGCGTGGATGGCCGGCAGCCTGCGCGAGGGGGTGGCCTGCTGCGTCAAGCACTTCCCCGGTCATGGGGACACGCATGAAGACTCCCATCACGCCCTGCCCCAGGTGAACAAGAGCCTGGACGAGCTAGAGGCCTTGGAGTTGCGCCCGTTCCGGGCCCTCAAGAACCAAGCGCCCGCCTTGATGACCGCCCACATCGTCTACCCCCAGTTGGACGCGGAGTTGCCGGCCACACTGTCGCGCTTCTTCCTCACCGAGTTGCTGCGCCAACGCATCGGCTTCCAGGGCGTGGTCATCACCGACGCCTTGATGATGCGAGCCATTGCCGACCGCTGGGGACACGCCAAGGCCGCCGTGCTGGCCCTTCAGGCGGGCGCCGACCTGGTGCTCGCGCAGGGCACGGTTGATGAACAAGTCGCCACGCTGGGCGCCGTCGCCGACGCCCTGCAGGACGGGCGCCTCCCGCTGGAGTCTGCCCAGCAAGCGGTGGCCCGCGTGGACGCCCTGGCCGAGCGCTACCCGGTCTCGCTGCGCGACTACGCCCAAGGGCAGCGCGCCGATGACGAGGCCTTGATGCACGCCACCTGCGCTGAGGCGCTGACGACCCTCCGGGGCGCTCGCGCGCCGCTGGGCGCGTTGCGTGTGATTACCCAAAAATCCGTGATCAGTGATGGCGTGAGTGAAGCGGGCTTGAGTGCCGACGAGGTGGCCACACTGTGGAGTCCGGGCACGGACATCGAGTGGTTCCACGTGCCCGATCTGGGCACCTTGCAGGCCACAGACATTCCCCGCGACGGGCGCACCAACGTGCTGGTCAGCAACCGTCGGGGCCGTTACCCCGGTGCCGCAAACTGGCCGATTGACCTGCACATCGCCCTGTGGAATCCGTTTCAAGCGTTGGATGTGCCCACTCCGACCGTCCTCAGTTGGGGCTACCAGCGCCCCATGTTGGCAGCCCTGCGTCGCTGGCTTGCGGGCGATCTGACCGCCCAGGGCCGTGCGCCCGTCGCCGCTTTGGAGCTCTGAGCCATGTCCCCCGCCTCGCCCATCCGCTGGGTCCCCAGCCTGTACTTTGTGCAAGGCCTGCAGTTCTTCGTGGTCATGCTGATCGCGGGGTTGATGTTCAAAAACATGGGCGTGGACAACGCCACGATTGCGCGGTGGACCGGCCTGCTCGGCTTGGCGTGGGCCCTCAAGCCGCTGTGGAGCCCGCTGATCGAGTTGGTCGCCAGCAAGAAGCGCGTGGTGGTGGTGGCGCAATTCACCGGCGCTGCGGGCCTGGGCCTCCTGGCCTTGGCGCTGCAAGCGCCGGCCTGGTTCGCCCTGTCCATGGCCGTGTTCTTTGTGTTGGCCTATGCCAGCGCCACCCACGACATTGCCTGTGACGGCCTGTACATGGCCGAGTTGGACGCCAAACAACAGGCGGCCTACGCAGGCTGGCAAGGTGCCTTCTTCAATGCCAGCAAATTCCTGACCCTTGGCGGCCTGCTCGTCCTGGCTGGCTGGCTGGAACGGACCCAAGGGGTCATGAATGCCTGGTCGCTGATCTTCGTGGGCCTGGCCCTGCTGCTCGCCGCGCTGGCGGCCTGGAACGCCAAAGTCTTGCCGCCCGCCGTGGGTACCCCCCCCGCTCGCGCCGAGTTGTGGGCCAACTTCATCGAGGTGGTGGCCGACTTCTTGAAAAAACCAGGCATTGGCGTGGCCTTCCTCTTCATCATCCTGTTCCGCTTCGCCGAAGGCCAAGTGCAGACGATCGGCCCCCTCTTTTTGATTGAGGGCCGTGCCCAGGGGGGCCTGGGTTTGAGCACCGAACAGGTGGGGGCCATCTACGGGACCGCGGGGACCGCCGCTTTCCTGGTCGGCTCCATCTTGGGGGGATACTTCACCGCCGCGCTCGGGCTCAAGCGGGCCATGCCGACCTTGATCGTGGCCATGATGGTTCCGAACGCCGTGTTTTTTGGTTTGGCTCAGGCCTTGCCCACCGACCTCTGGGCCATCAGCGCCGCCATCACCCTGGAGATGGGCGGCTATGGCTTTGGTTTCGTCGGCATGATTCTGTACATCATGCAGGTGGTGGCCCCCGGCCGCTTCACCACAGCGCACTACGCACTGGGCAGCGGGGTGATGCAACTGGGGTTCATCTTCAGCAAGACTCTCAGCGGCGACATCGAGCAGGCGCTGGGCTATGGGCCTTTCTTCGGCTGGACCGTGCTGGCCGGTTTGCCCGTGCTGGGCCTGTGGTTCTGGGTCCGCCGTCGCGTGCCCACCCCACCCACCGCCCCGCTCGGAGCAGGCGCATGATCACCGCCCTGGCCCTGGCGGCGGCCGGGGCCTTTTTCTTTGACGACTTCAGCCAAAGCCGTCCGCAGGAGCTGGCGGCCCAAGGGTGGCTGCTTCGCACCCAGGTCGGCCACCCCGGTGTGGTCGGCGCCCGGTGGGACCCCGCAGCCCTGACTTGGGTCGATGACCCCGAGCGGCCCGGCAACCGCTGGCTGCGCCTGAGCGCGCGCACCGACGGCACGGCAGCGGGCACGGTGCAGAGCCAAATTTGCCGACCGCAACAGTTTTTGTGGGGCACCACGGCCGCCCGGGTGCGCTTTAGCCCCCGGCGCGCGGGGGGCGATCCCGTCGTGCAGGCCGTGTTTCAGGTCAGCCCCTTGCGTTTTGACTACGACCCGCTCTTCAGCGAGCTCGACTGGGAATACCTGCCCAACGGGGGCTGGGGCAGTCCCACCACCCGGCTCTTCGGCGTGGCCTGGCAGACCGTTCGGCTGGAGCCCTGGGAGGCCCATAACGAGCAAGTAGAGCACCCGCAAGAGCTAGGCGGCCAGTGGGTGCAACTGACCGTTCAGAACACCCCGCAAGGCAGCCGCTGGTTTCTCAACGACCAGGCGCTGGCGCAGCACGCGGGCCGCACCATCACACGCCAAGCCATGGCGCTCTCACTCAGCCATTGGGTCTCGCCGGGCGGTTTGCGCTCCGGCGGGGCGGTGCAAGCGGAAGCCTTCGACGTGGACTGGGTGCTGCACCGGGCCGATGCCGTGCTGCAGCCCGGCGAGATGGCAGCCGAGGTTGAGCACCTGCGCCGCGCCGGCCAGACCCGAGGGGATACCCTGAAAGCCACCCTTCAAGCCCCGCGCTGCGACTTTTGAAGGGCGCCAAACGGGCTCCAGGGCGGCAACAATGGCGGCTTTTGCACAAAGCCCCCACCCATGTCGTTGCGCCCCTTCGCCCTTGCCGCCTCGGCCCTCCTTGCCCCGGCACTGCAAGCCGCTGAAGTTCCGCGCTTGGTGGTGATGATGGTGATTGACGGTCTGCCGGAGCGGCAGATCGCCGCGTTCGCGCCCCAGTTTGGCGCCGACGGTTTTCGCCGCTTTTTGGACCGCGGGGTTTGGTACCGCAACGCCCGGTATGGCCACGGCCACACCGTCACGGCCGCGGGTCATGCCACCTTGGCCACCGGTACGCATCCGGCCCGGCACGGCATCGTCAGCAACGAATGGCTGGACCGTGACACGGGCGCCTCGGTGTACTGCACCGAAGATCGCGCCCACCGCTATCACGAGGGCCCGACCCAGCCCGATGAGGGCACCAGCCCCAAGAACTTGCTCGTGCCCACGGTGGGCGACATCTTGAAGGCGCAATCGCCCTCCTCCAAGGTCATTGCGGTGTCGGGCAAGGACCGGGGCGCGATCCTGCCGGCCGGCCACAAGGGCACGGCCTACATGTACCGAACCGAGACCGGGCGCTTCAGCAGCAGCACCTATTACATGGCGCAGCATCCCGCCTGGGTGAATGCGTTCAATGGCAAGTTCAACGCCGATCGCTTTTGGAAGACCCCGTGGCATCTCGCGCGCCCCGCCGCTGATTACGCCCAGGACAGCCCCGATGGGCAGCCCTGGCAGGGCAAGGCCGGGTTTGGCAACCGTCTGCCCGCCACCTTGGGCGACGGGGTCGAAGCGCCCGGTGAGCGCTTCTACACGGATGTGCTGACCTCGCCCTATGGCGACCAAATGACCTTGGAGTTCGCGCTGGCGGCCGTGCAGCATGAAGCGCTGGGGCAGCGCGGGGTGCCCGATGTGCTGGCGGTGAGCCTGTCCGCCCACGACTACATCAACCACGTGTTTGGGCCCGAGTCGCGGTTCTCCCACGACCACTTGCTGCACCTGGATCGGCAACTCCAAAGCTTTTTCGCCAGCTTGGATCGGCAGGTCGGCCCGGGCCGTTATGTGGTGGCCCTGTCCTCGGACCATGGGTTTCTGGACACGCCGGAGTACCGCAAACAAAAGGGCTTGAACGGGGGGCGGGTGCCCATCGGCGCCGCCATCACCGCGCTGAACACGCACCTACAAGAGCAGTTCAAGGTCCCCAAGCTGGTCCGGGGTTTTTCGGCCGGTGCACTGCTGTTCAACTTGGATCTCCTGCGCAGCCAGGGCTTGGACGCGGCGACCGTGGAGGCCGCCGCCGCCCGGTACGTGGCGCAACTGGAAGGGGTTCAAACCAGTTTCGGGCTCGCCGCCCTGAGCAGCGACACGCCGGGCCCGGAGGTCCTCACGGCCCTGCGCAACAGTTGGTACGCTCCCCGCAGCGGTCAATTGGCCATCGTGCCGCAAGAGGGCTGGATGTACGCCTTCCGACCGACCGGAACGTCCCACGGCAGCCCGTGGGACTATGACCGCCATGTGCCGATCCTGCTGTGGGGGCCCGCTTGGTGGGGCACAGGGGTGGTGGACACCCCGGTGCAAACCGTGGATTTCGCACCCACCTTGGCCCAGGTTCTCCAGCTCCCGCCACTGACTCAGGCCCAAGGCCAGGTGCTGCCGCGACCCGATGGAAAAAAGCGCCGCCCGCCACAACCCCGTACCGCCGCCACCCATTAAGTCATGGCTTCACCGTCCGCCCTCGAACAGCACCGTCAGGAACTGGATGACGCCATGCGCGGCGGTCTGCGCGTGGCCCTGGTGGGCGTGGCCATCGGGGGCGCGGCTCAAGGCCTCGCCGGTTGGTGGGATTCCAGCCTCAATTCGCTCCCGTTTTGGCGACTGGCGCTCCTGAGCTTCTCGGGTTTCTTTGTTTCAGCCTGCTGTCTTTTGGCGCTCCGCCAGTTGCGTGCCCGTGGCGTCTCAGCCGCCGCTGCGACCTTTGCCCTCAGCATCTTGCCGGTCTTGCTGGCCTCGCCCTGGCTCAGCGGCGATGGGCTCGCCGACGCCAACCTCCCGGCCCTGGGCGTGCCAATTCTGGTGCTGGCCCTGCTGGTATCGCCGCGCGCCGGCTGGCGGGCATTGGCCGTGGCCGTGGCGGGCCTGGTCGTGGTGGGCGTGGCCCATTGGGTCGGCTGGATTGAGGGCCCCCAGCCCCAGCGCAGCGCGCCGTTCCCGGTCGTCGCCCTCGGTCACCTGCTGCCCCTGTTGGTCGGTGGCTGGGTGGCCATGCACTACGCTGAGGTGTTTTGGCACACCCTGCGGCGCATTGAAGATTCGCGCCAGGTCACGGCAGCGGCGCTGGCCGATCAACAGCAAGCCACGGCGGCGCTCAGCGCGGCCGAAGAACACCAGCGGGCACTCCTGGACGCCACCCTGACCAGCATCTTGATCTTCGATGTGCAGTCCCGGGCGTTGGTGCTGGCCAACCCCCAGGCCCTGCGCCGCTTCGATGCCACCGCTCTGGACGAGTTGGCTCAGGACTGCCTGTTCCCAGGCGGCCCGTATGACCGCGAAACGGCGCGCCTGCATTTCGAAAAAACGCTCCGGGAGGGTCCACAGTACTTCCTTTGGAGCACGGTGAACCGCCACGGCAAGCGGCAGTTCTGGGACATCAAGACCGAGCAGATTCCCTACAAGCAGCGGCCTGCGGTGGTGGTCTTCGGTCACGACATCAGCGAGCAGGTGGCGGCCCGCAGCGAGTTGGCCCGGGCCCGCGAAGTGCTGGAAGAACAGGTCACGGCCCGCACCCTGGAACTCGAACAAGCGCGCGACCGCGCCGAGCAACTGGCGCGCTCCAAGAGTGACTTCTTGGCGCAGTTGGGACACGAGGTCCGGGGCCCCATGAACACCGTCCTGGGGCTCGCGCACCAGGTGCTCAGCGAAGCGGACACCCCCCCGCAAACGCGGCGCAGCCTGGAACGCATCCACGAAGCCAGCGCCAAGCTGCTGGCCGCCGTGAACGACGCCATGGGTTTTGCCCGCATCGCGCCCGTCGCCCCCAGCGAGGCGGGTTTCGCCCCCAGCGAACCCCTGCCGCCCACACCCGCCCAAACGCAGCCGCTACAGGGTCTGCGGGCCTTGGTTGTGGACGACGTGCCCATCAATCGCGAGATCCTGTGCGAAATGCTGCTGCAACTCGGCGCTCGCGCCCACGCGGTGGATTCTGGGGCAGCGGCGCTGGATTGGATTCAGCGCGAAGGCGCCACGGCCGTGGACGTGGTGCTGATGGACATCCAAATGCCGGACATGGACGGCTATGAGACCACCCAGCACTTGCATGCCCGCCATCCGAGCCTGCAAGTCATGGCCCTGACCGCGAACGCCCTGCCGGAGCAGCGCGCGGCGTCGGCCGCGGCGGGGATGTGCGGCCACGTGACCAAGCCGGTCGAGATGGGGGAGCTAATTCAAGCCCTGCAAGGCCTGCGCGCCCCCGCCCCGGCCAAGTCCGCCGAACCGGCAGCCGGCACAGGCCCGACGACGCCCCCGGCGCCCGCACCCTCCAGCACCACGGAGCTGGTTTGGGACCGGGCCGGCGCCTTGGCCCGTTGCGCCAACAAGGCGTCGTTGTTGCGGCGATTGTTGGGCAATTTCGTCGAGCAGTACCGGCGCGAAGGCCTGCCGGCCGATGAAAGCGCCCGGGTCGCCTGGACCCATCGCCTCAAAGGCACCTCGGCCAACCTGGGCTTGGTGAGCCTTTCCGCCGCCGCCGCGGCCTACGAACGCGAACTGCGCGGTGATGCCGCTGCGGCGCAGGGGCCCGCCCCCCTCGAAGCCCTCATGGAGCGCCAGTTTGCCGAGTTGGACTTGTGGCTGGCCACCCAGTCGGAAGAAGCCTGACCACCGGACCCATCAGCCGTTGATGCGCGCCACGCCCGGCAACTCGCAGGCCATGACGGCATTGCGCAGCGCCGCGATGGCTTCGTAACGGGTGAAGCTGCGCCGCCACACCAAGACAACTCGGCGCGTGGGAATGGGGGCTTCGAAGTGCAGGTAGCGGATGTGGCGCGGCACCTCCTGGGGCACCGACAACTCCGGCACCACAGTGATGCCCATGCCTGCCGCCACCATGTGTTTGATGGTTTCCAGCGAAGAGCCCTCAAAGCTGCGCTGAATGCCTTCGGCTCCGGAGGCGAAGCGCGCGAACTCCGGACAGACTTCCAACACATGGTCGCGGAAGCAATGACCGTTGCCCAGCAGCAGCAGCGTCTCTTGTTTCAAGGCTTCGGCGCTGATGGCCTCCCGTGCGGCCAGCGGGTGCTGGGCGGGCACCGCAATGCGAAACGGCTCGTCATACAGCGCCGCCTGCGCCAACCCCGCATCGGGGAAGGGTTCGGCCAAGATGGCGCAATCCAGCTCGCCGTTGCGCAGCATCTCCAAGAGCTTGACGGTGAAGTTCTCCTGCAGCAGCAGCGGCATTTGCGGGGTGCGGTCGATGACCTGGCGCACCAATTCCGGCAGCAGGTAGGGGCCAATCGTGTAAATCACCCCCAGCCGCAACGGCCCCGCCAGCGGGTCACGGCCGCGCTTGGCGATGTCCTTCATTTGCGCGGCCTGCTCGATCACCACCTGCGCTTGGCGCACCAACTCCTGGCCCAGCGGGGTGACGGTGATTTCCCCGCTGCTGCGCTCAAAGATCTTGACGTCCAGCTCCTCTTCGAGCTTTTTGATGGCCACCGACAGCGTGGGCTGCGAGACGTGGCAGGCCTCGGCGGCGCGGCCAAAGTGCCGCTCACGGGCCACGGCCACCAGGTAACGCAATTCCGTCAAGGTCATGTGCGAAGGGCCCCCACACCCACCGGTACAAAGGTCACAAGCCTACACTGAGCCCCTTGCCGTCGATTCGACACGTTGATCACCATGTCCGAGCGCAAATCCATCACCTTGCACCGCCTGCAAGACATGCACAAAAGCGGCGAAAAAATCGCCATGCTGACCTGCTACGACGCCGCGTTTGCCAGCGTGCTGGATGCGGCGGGCGTGGACATCCTGCTCGTCGGCGATTCGTTGGGGACGGTGCTGCAGGCTGAGGCCACCACCACCCCCGTACAACTGGACACCATGGTCTATCACACGCGCTGTGTGGCGCGGGGCAATCGGACCGCCTGGATCATGGGCGATCTGCCCTTTGGCAGCTACCACGCCAGCCCCGAGCAGGCGTGGCACAGCAGCCTTGCGCTGATGCAGGCCGGCGCCCACATGGTCAAGCTGGAGTGCAGCGACTGGACCGCCCCCACCGTGCGTTTCCTGACCGAGCGGGGCATTCCCGTTTGCGCGCACCTCGGGTTCACCCCGCAAACCGTGTCGGCCCTGGGGGGCTTCAAGGTACAGGGGCGCGGGGAGGCTGCCGACCACGTCAAGGCCCAAGCCCGCGCGATGGTCGAAGCGGGGGCGCAAATGCTGCTGTTCGAGATGATTCCGGCAGATCTGGCGCGCGAGATCACGGCCTGGAGCCCCGTGCCGGTCATTGGAATCGGGGCTGGGCTGGGTTGCTCAGGCCAGGTACTGGTGCTGCACGACATGCTGGACGTCACACCCGGTCGTCGCCCTCGATTTGTCAAGAATTTCATGTCGGGATCCGACTCCATTGCGGGGGCCATTCGGCGCTATGTGGACGAGGTCAAATCCGGCCAATTTCCTGACGAGGCGGTGCACGCCTTTTCCTGATGCGAGTGATACACACGATGGCCGAGCTGCGCAGCGCGCTCGGCGGGGCGGGCCGTGCGGCCTTCGTGCCCACCATGGGCAATTTGCACGACGGCCACCTGGCCTTGGTCGCCCAAGCCCGGGCCTTGGCCCCGGATGCGCCCGTGGTGGTGAGCTGTTTCGTCAACCGACTGCAGTTCCTGCCCCACGAGGACTTTGACCAGTACCCGCGCACGCTCGAAGCCGACAGCGCCCAGTTGGCCGCGCAAGGTGCCTGCGACATTGTTTTCGCGCCGTCCGAGCGCGAGCTCTACCCCGAACCCCAGGGCTTCAAAGTGCACCCCCCCGCGGAGCTGGCCGACATCTTGGAAGGTCACTTCCGACCCGGGTTTTTTACGGGCGTGAGCACGGTCGTCACCAAGCTCTTCAACGTCGTGCAACCGCGCCTGGCGGTCTTCGGCAAGAAGGACTACCAACAGCTGATGGTCATTCGCCGCCTGGTGGCGCAAATGGCGCTGCCCATCGAGATCGTGGGAGTGGACACGGCCCGCAGCGCAACTGGCTTGGCCCTGTCCAGTCGCAACGGTTATTTGAGCGACGCCGAGAAGGCGCAAGCCCTGCAGCTCAGCAGCGCCCTGCGCCAGCTCATTGGCGCCTGGCAAGGGGGGCAACGGGATCTCCCCGAGCTGGAAGCCCAGGCCCACGCCGCGCTTGACGCTCAGGGCTGGAAAACCGACTACCTGACCCTGCGGTGCCAGCATGACCTCAGCCCCGCCCGCGAAGGCGAGGCGCTGGTCGCCCTGGGTGCCGCGCGCCTGGGCAAGACACGCTTGATTGACAACGTGGAAGCCTGACCGCCCCCATGGCCTACACGCTGTCCGATTTCGATTACCTGCTGCCGCCCGAGCTGATCGCCCAGCACCCCGCCAGCGAGCGCAGTGCCTCACGCCTGCTGGATGGGCGGGGTGCGACCCCGCTGGACCGCGTGTTCCGGGAGCTGCCGAGCCTGCTGGCCCCCGAGGACCTGCTGGTTTTCAACGACACCCAGGTCATCAAGGCACGCCTGCACGGCCGCAAGAACAGTGGCGGCAGCGTGGAAGCCTTGGTCGAGCGCCTGCTGCCGGGCACGCTCGAGGTCTGGGCCCATGTGCGTGCCAGCAAAAGCCCCAAACCCGGCAGCACCGTGTGGCTGGGGGATGGGGCCCGCGGGTTCGAGGCTGAGGTGCTGGGCCGCTGCGGCCCCGAGAACAGCCTCTTTCACCTGCGCTTCCCTGCCGATCCGCTCACGCTGTTAGAGGCCCACGGCCATGTGCCGCTGCCGCCCTACATCACCCATGCCGATTCGGCGGACGATGTCCAGCGCTACCAGACCGTGTTCGCCCAAAACCCGGGGGCCGTGGCGGCCCCGACCGCCTCCTTGCACTTTGACGAGGCCTTGCTCGCCGCGCTCCCCTGCCCGCGCGCCCAAGTGACCCTGCATGTGGGCGCCGGCACCTTTCAGCCCGTACGGACCGAAAATCTCGCTGAACACCACATGCACAGCGAGTGGTTCAACCTGCCGGCCGCGACGGTCGACGCCATCAACGCGTGCCGGGCGCGGGGGGGGCGGGTCACGGCCGTGGGCACCACCACGTTACGCGCGCTGGAATCCGCCGTCCACGGCCACCCGCTGCAAGCCGGTGCCGCAGAGACCACGATCTTCATCACCCCGGGCTTTGAGTTCCAAGTGGTGGACCGCCTCATCACCAACTTTCACCTGCCCAAGAGCACGTTGATGATGTTGGTCAGCGCCTTCGCCGGCTACGCGCACATTCGCGCCCTTTATGCCCATGCCGTGCAAGCGCGCTACCGCTTTTTCAGCTACGGCGACGCCATGGTCCTAGATCGAACCGCCTGAACCGTTGCGGACGCAGTCACTCAAAGTACCGCCCGCGTAATCGGTCGTAGCGACCGTCTTTGCGCAGCGTGTCCAGGGCGGCTTGCAGGCGTTGCACCACCGCCGGGTCGGTGTCCAGGCGCAAGCCAAACCAATAGGACTTGTCCGCGTCATAAGGCATCACAGCCCGCACCGTGCTGAAGGGCAGGCGGTGTTGCGCCAAGTGCCACGCCACCGTCCAATCTTGCGAGACGATGACATCCACTCGACCGGCGAGCAGCTTGCGCACATTGGCCCCATAGTCTGGCGCGAGGTCCAGTAGACGCCCGGCCCCGAAGCCCTGTTCTTCCAGCTGCCGTGCGGTGGCCGATTCGCGCACAGCCCCCACCCTCAAAGAACGTAAATCGTCCAGCGACCGTGCCGCGATGGGCTGAGACCGGGCCAGCTGGTACACCATGATCCGACGATCGCTGATGGGGCCAACCCACAGGTACTGGGCCTCGCGCTCGGCTGTGCGGGTGAGGGAAAACAACACGCTGTTCGGTGTGTGCTGGGCCGTTTGGATCGCCCGCGCCCACGGCAAGACCTTGATGCTGACCCCCAATTTGGCCTGCGCCGCCATGGCCTCCAGCAGTTCCACGCTAAAGCCTCGCGCGGAGCGCTCGTCCTCGTAGTTGAGGGGCGGCAGGTTTTCGGTGAAGGCCTGCAACGCCGGTGACGCAGCGACGCTCGGCGCTTGAGCAGCCACAGGCAGGGCTGCCCACAGGGCCAAACCCCACCCCAGGCGGCGAATCCGGCTCACGGCCACGCGCAGTTGCATGCAATGCTTTCCTCACCCAGTGGAGCGGTAAAGGTAACGGAAGCGCCGAAGACCGACAACGGCACTTGTGGTCCTGGGCCCTCATGTCCGGGTTTGCTCGGGGCGCCTGCCGCGAAGCCGTCTCCGATCCACCGTCCTGGCGATCCGATGCCGCTTGAGCGGGTGATACGCTGCCGGGCATGGCCGTTCATTCCACCGATGAAAAACCGATGGGACGATTCCCCGCCCATGGGCGAGCCGCCTTCAGTGTCGAAGACCGGCTGCTGGTCACCGAAGCGGAGGGCCCCTTCAATGTAGAGCTGGTGCAGGCACTGCGCACGCCCGCCACCGAGGCTTCCGCGCCCTTGCGCGCCCAGGGTCAGGTCTGGGGACAGCTCTCGCGTTTTCGGCGCAGCGCCCTGGCGTCGCCCGACACGCTGGCCGCCTTTGCGGCCTTGCTGATCGACATGCGTGACGAGGGGGTAGCCCCGGCTTTCACGGCCTATGTGCTGGGGCCAGACGTGGAAGGGGCTTCTCTGATGGCTGCCCCGCTGCGGCGCTGCTTTGAGGCCGCCGGACTGGGTTTCGCCCATTTCGAGCGCGAAGAAGAGGCCCGCGCCTGGCTGCGGACGCAGTTGGGGTGAGCGGGCCTCGGCCGGGTTGATCAGTCCGATCCGGCGGTCAACAGCGGAATACTGCCGCCCGTGTCGTGCCCCAGCAGGCCAGTGCGGGTGTAAACGCCAAGCTTCTCTCGCGTGTCGGCAATGTCGAGATTGCGCATCGTGAGCTGGCCAATGCGATCCAGCGGCGTGAAGGCGGCGTCCTCGACCTTTTCCATCGAGAGCCGCTCGGGGGCGTAGGTCAAGTTGGGGCTCTGGGTGTCCAGCAGCGAGTAGTCATTGCCCCGACGCAGTTCCAGCCAGACCTCACCCGTGATGGGTCGTGCCACCCAGCGCTGGGCGGTTTCACGCAGCATCAGACACTGCGGATCAAACCAACGCCCTTGGTACAGCAGGCGACCCAGTTGACGGCCGTTGGCGCGGTACTGCTGGATGGTGTCTTCGTTGTGGATGCCCGTGACCAGGCGCTCATACGCAATGTGCAGGAGCGCCATGCCCGGGGCTTCGTAGATGCCTCGGCTCTTGGCTTCGATGATGCGGTTTTCGATTTGGTCGCACATCCCGAGGCCGTGGCGGCCGCCAATGCGGTTGGCCTCCAGGAACAACTCCACGGGGTCGGCAAACTCACGGCCATTCAAGGCCACCGGCACCCCGTCCTCGAACCGCACCGAGACCTCTTCGGCTGGCACCGCCACCTCGTCTTTCCAGAACGCCACGCCCATGATGGGATTGACGATGCGGATGCCGTTGCGGAGGAACTCCAGATCCTTCGCCTCATGCGTTGCGCCGAGCAGGTTGGAGTCGGTCGAGTACGCTTTCTCAACGGACATCTTGTAGTCAAAGCCGTTCTGGATGAGGTATTCGCTCATCTCCTTGCGGCCACCGAGTTCGTCGATGAATTGCTGGTCCAGCCAGGGCTTGTAGATCTTCAGCGCCGGGTTCGCGAGCAAGCCGTAGCGGTAAAAGCGCTCGATGTCGTTGCCCTTGTAGGTGCTGCCGTCACCCCACACATTGACGCCGTCTTCCTTCATCGCCACCACGAGGGCGGTGCCCGTTACCGCGCGGCCCAGGGGCGTGGTGTTGAAGTACGTGGCACCGGCGGTGCTGATGTGAAACGCACCGCATTGCAAGGCCGCGATGCCTTCGGCCACCAGTTGGGCGCGGCAATCGATCAACCGGGCAATGTCAGCGCCGTAGGCCTTGGCCTTGCGCGGAATTTCCTCGTAATCGCTCTCATCCGGCTGACCCAGGTTGGCGGTGTACGCGCAGGGGATGGCGCCTTTGGCCTTCATCCAGTGCACGGCGGCGCTGGTGTCCAGCCCCCCGGAAAAAGCAATGCCAACACGTTGGCCAACAGGGATCGATTGCAGGATGGTGGCGGACACGGCAGTTCTCGGGCAAGCCTAGGGAAGTCCCGTACTGTAGGGCCTGCCCAAACAGACTTCGCGCTAGGCGGAAGCTAGGTCGTACGCCAGTCGATGCGGCCTTGCGTCGCGTCCGTCAACCGGATGCGCAACGCGGCCACTTGGTCCTCAGGGGTTTGCCAGCGCAGCAAGGCCAGGGCCCCGTGCTCGGCGCCATCGACCTCCAGACCTGCCGCCGCCAGCTCGCGGCGCAGCACCCCCTCTAGGGCATAGGGCACGGCCGCGGCCAGGGCCACACGGCGCACCAAGGTGATTCGAGACGCGCCTTGCAGGGCCTGCGAGACGGCATCGCCATAGGCCCGCACCAAGCCGCCGGCCCCGAGCCGGATGCCGCCGAAATAGCGCACCACCGTGGCCAGCACGCCTTCGAGCTCCTGATGGCGCAGCACCTCCAGCATGGGGCGGCCCGCCGTGCCGCCGGGTTCGCCGTCGTCATTGGCGGCGCTGTGCCCCCCCGCCATCAGCGCCCAGCAGACATGGGCCGCTTGCGGGTGTTGGGCGCGCAAGGCTGCCACGCGCGCCTGAGCCTGCTCTCGGTCCGCGCAGGGCTCGACGCAAGCCAGGAAGCGGCTCTTTTTGATCAGGGTTTCGGCATGCGCCGGGGCGGCCAGGGTGTCAGACATCAAATATTTTTGCGCGGCCCTGAATCCAAACGGGGGGCGGCCTGCATCCAAGCTGCACCATTCACCTTTTTGGAGCCCAACGGCCATGGAAAGCGATATTTTCGTGCTCAAGCACATCCTGCCCTTCATGATTCCCATCGTGGCCCTGCTGATCCCCATCGTCGCCATCGTGGCGCACTACGTCAGCAAGGCCAGCCGCGAGCGCGCCATCCACGAAACCGTGCGCCAGCTCAGCGCGGCCGGCCAGCCCATTCCGCCCCAACTGCTGGATGGCTCGGCCTTCCGCAGTGAAGAGGCCCCCAGCAGTGGCAAGAACAGCCCGCGCTACCACCTGCGCGCCGGCGCCGTGAACTTGGCCGTGGGCCTGGGCCTGGCTGGCATGTTCTTCGCGATGCGCCCCGGTTCCTGGCTCTGGGCCATCGGCCTGATCCCACTCTGCCTGGGCGTGGCCTTTCTGGTGCTGTGGAAGTACGAGAGCAGCCACCCGGCCTGACGCATGTCCGACCTGGAGCAGGAAGCCCAAGCCCTCGCCGCCGCCCAGCGCGGCGATCGGCCCAGCTTTGAGGGCCTGGTGCGGGCGCACCAGGCCTACCTGCGCCAGCTGCTGCGCCGCCTGTGCCGGGGCGACCACGCCCTGGCCGATGATCTGGCGCAGGAGGCCTTTGTGGCCGCCTGGCGCGCGCTGCCGGGTTTTCGCGGCGAGGCCCGCTTTCGCACCTGGCTGACGCGCCTGGCCATCAATGCGTTTCGCCAGCACGCCCGCAGGACCTGGCCCGAGGCCCTGCCCGACCCTGCGCCCGACGCCCCCGACAGCGATTTCGCCCCCGCCGCCGGCGTGCGCCTGGACCTGCAGCGCGCCCTGGCCCGTCTGCGCGAGCCCGAACGCGAGGCGGTGCTGATGTGCTTCTACGCCGACCTCTCCCATGCCGAAGCCGCCGAAGCCCTGGGGTGGCCGCTGGGCACGCTAAAAACCCAGGTGCTGCGCGCTCGCGCCAAACTGCGCGTGTGGCTGACGGACGGCCAATGGCCGCAGGAGAGCACACCATGAGCCCCCATTCCACCGACGCCGAACTGGATGCCTGGTTGCGTGCGGCTGAACCCGACCCACCGGATCCCGCTCTGCAGGACGACGAAGCCTTCGTGCGCCGGGTGATGGCAGCCCTCCCGGCCGCGCCGCACACGAGCCACGCGATGGCGCGCCCTGACGCACTCCAGCGAGTCCTTCGTCTGCTGCCCCATCTGCAGGCCCTGGCGCTGGGGGGCTTGCTGGCCTGGTTGCTGGCCCTGTGGCCGGATCAGGCCCTGGCCCTGGCCGCCGGCGGGGGTGCGGCGCTGGAAGCCGGGCTGCTGGGCCTGTGTGGCCTCGGTCTATTGGCTTGGTGGAGCCTGCCACAGGCCTGGGCCTCGCCCTGGCGCTAACGCTAAAGCCCGCCCCAAGTCCTCAACGGCTCAAAAGCTCAAGGGCTCACAGGGGCTGAAACAACATAGCTGCGCGACCACTCCGCACCCAAATGCTTGTCCGCCAGACGCTGCAAGGTCCCATCTTGGATCAAGGCCGTCATGGCTTGACGCAGGCGCAGGCGATCGGACTCACTCACCCGCCGGCGCGACAGCGCCCAGCCCCCTTCGGCCCCTGACTGCGGGAACCAGTCGCGCAGCACATGGGCTTGACGCCAGGCCGCTCCCTTGGCGGCCATTTCCATGGGATAGGCGAGCACGGCCTGCATGCGTCCGGCCTCAAACGCGCGGAAGAGCGCCAGTGTGTCCGCGCTTTCCGACAGCCGGCCCGCTTTGCGCAGCGCCTCCAACCAAACCATCACGTCCGGCGCATAGCGCGCGCCCCGCACCAAACCCACCCGCCACTCGGTTCGGGCCATGAAGGCCTCCAAACTGGCAACCGCGGCCCCGTCGGTGGCGTGCATCAGCAGGCCCGGCCGCGCGCGCGCCAGCACCATGAAGTCCGCCAGGGCTTCGCGCTCCGCCGTGCGGGTGGACGCTGTCGCGATGTCGATGTCACCATCGGCCATGGACTTCCACAGCCCCTGGACACTGCTGCGAACGGATTCGAGCTGGCAGCCGCTGCGCTGCGCCACCGCCTGCAGCCAATCCACCTCCAAGCCGCTCGCCGCGCCTTCGGGGCCGGGTTCGTAGAGACCGGGGTACGGCACCTGCCCCACCCGGTAGGGCCCGCAGGCCCAGGCCGGGGCCTGGGCGGCCAGGGCCAGCAGCAACGCCCCCGCAGCGAGCTTCATGCGCAGCCCCATGCGCTGACGGCACGTCCCGCACACCGCGACAATCGGGCCCCATGCTGCACTTCGAACTCCTCCGCCAAGAAGGCGCCGCCCGCCGCGGCCGCATGACGCTGAATCACGGCGTCGTTGAAACCCCAATCTTCATGCCCGTGGGCACCTATGGCACCGTCAAGGGCGTGATGCCCCGTGACCTGGAGGCCATGGGCGCGCAAATCATTCTGGGCAACACCTTCCATCTGTGGCTCCGTCCGGGCTTGGACATCCTCCGTCAGTTTGGCGGGCTCCATCGGTTTGAGAACTGGCAACGCCCAATCCTGACCGATAGCGGGGGGTTTCAGGTGTGGAGCCTGGGGGCCATGCGCAAGATTTCTGAGGAGGGCGTGAAATTCGCCTCGCCCATCAACGGCGACAAACTCTTCCTGACGCCCGAAGTGTCCATGCAAATTCAGACGGTGCTCAACAGCGACATCGTCATGCAATTCGACGAGTGCACGCCTTATGAGACCAAGGGGCACCTGACCACGGAACGCGAGGCGCGCGCCAGCATGGAGATGAGCCTGCGCTGGGCCAAGCGCTGTGCCGCCGAATTCCGACGCTTGGACAACCCGAACGCACTCTTCGGCATCGTCCAGGGGGGCATGTATGAAAGCCTGCGCGACGTGTCGGCCCAAGGGCTGATCGACCTCGACTTCCCCGGGTACGCCATCGGCGGTCTGTCGGTGGGCGAGCCCAAGGCCGAGATGCAGCGCATCCTGGCCCACACCGCCCCGCTGCTGCCCACCCACAAGCCTCGCTACCTGATGGGCGTGGGCACGCCGGAAGATTTGGTCGAAGGCGTCAGCAACGGCATCGACATGTTCGATTGCGTGATGCCCACGCGCAATGCGCGCAACGGCCACCTGTTCACCCGCTTTGGCGACCTGCGCCTGCGCAACGCCCGCAACAAAACGGACGACGGCCCCATCGACCCCACCTGCAGCTGCCAGGCCTGCACCGGCTTCAGCCGCGCCTACCTGCATCACCTGGATCGCTGCGGCGAAATGCTGGGGCCCATGCTGACCAGCATCCACAACCTGCACTACTACTTGAACCTGATGCGCGAGATCCGCGAAGCGCTGGACGCCGGCCGGTTTGCGGAGTGGAAGGCGCAGTTCCACGCCGACCGAGCGCGCGGGGTGTAGGGCTTCAAAGCCCCCGCACGCAATCCATCGCCTCCTCGATGCGCTCGACCGCGTGCACGGTCAGGCCTTCGATGGGCTTTTTTGGCGCGTTGGCCTTGGGGATGACCGCCACGCTGAACCCCAGTTTGGCGGCCTCCTTCAAGCGCTCCTGACCGCGCGGCGCCGGCCGCACCTCGCCGGCCAAACCCACCTCGCCAAAGGCCAGAAAGCCGCGCGGCAAGGGGCGGCCGCGCAGCGAGCTTTGAATCGCCAGCAGCACGGCCAAGTCCGCTGCCGGCTCGCTGATGCGCACGCCGCCCACGGCGTTGACGAACACGTCCTGGTCGTTGGTCGCCACGCCGGCGTGGCGGTGCAACACCGCCAGCAGCATGGCCAATCGGTCGCGGTCCAAGCCCACCGAGAGGCGGCGCGCACCGCCCACATCCACTAGCGCCTGCAGCTCCACCAGCAGCGGGCGCGTGCCCTCCAGCGTCACCAGCACACAGGAGCCCGGCACCGGCGAAGCGTGGGCCGAGAGGAAGATGGCGCTCGGGTTGCTGACGCCCTTCAGGCCCTTTTCGGTCATCGCAAAAACGCCAATCTCGTTCACGGCGCCAAAGCGGTTCTTGATCGCCCGCACCAGGCGGAAGCTGGAGTGCGTGTCGCCCTCGAAGTACAGCACCGTGTCCACGATGTGCTCCAACACGCGCGGCCCCGCCAGCGCCCCCTCCTTGGTCACATGGCCCACCAGCACCATGCTGCAGCCACTGGCCTTGGCGGCCCGCGTCAGGAGCGCCGCGCACTCGCGCACCTGGGCCACCGAGCCCGGCGCGCTGGTCAGCTGCTCGGTGTAAACGGTCTGAATCGAGTCGATGACGCAGAACTGGGGCGCCTCTGCGGCCAACGTGGCCAGGATGCGCTCCAAGTTGATCTCCGCCAAAACGCGCACGGCCGTGCCCGGCAGGCCCAGGCGCCGGGCGCGCATCGCCACCTGGGCCCCGCTCTCCTCGCCCGTGACGTACAGCACCTTCATGTTGCGACTGAGCGCATTCAGGGCCTGGAGCAGCAAGGTGCTCTTGCCCACGCCCGGGTCTCCGCCGATCAGCGTCACCCCGCCCGCGACGATGCCGCCGCCCAGCACGCGGTCCAGCTCCTCGATGCCGGTGGGCGTGCGCGCCGTGTCCACGGCCTCGATCTCAGAAAGCGTGGCCACCGGGCTGCTTTTGGCCAACGCTTGAAACCGATGGTTCTTGCTGGCCCCGGCCGGCTCGGCCGGTCCCTCCACCAGGCTGTTCCAGGCGTTGCAGCTGGGGCACTTGCCCAGCCAGCGCGGCGTGCTGCCGCCGCATTCGGAGCAGGTGTAGATCGTTTTGTCTTTGGCCATTCGGAGATTCTCAGGGCTCAGTGCCGGTGCGCCGACCGGGGCACCGCCTCGCGCTCCCGGTCCGCTTGGCGCCAAACCGTGTGCGCCGCGCTCAGCCCCAAAATCGCCATCAGCGCTGCAACCCCCAAATCTGGCCACGCCGTTCCGGTGCCGAACACCCCAAGCGCCGCCGCACCGACGGCCAGATTGCCAATGGCGTCGTTGCGAGAACACAGCCACACCGATTGGAGGTTGGCGTCGCCCGTGCGGTACCGGTACAGCACCCACGCCACCGTCAGGTTCGCCAGCAGCGCCAGCCCCGCAACCGCCCCCATCACCGGCGCCTCGGGCACCGCGGCTTGGCCCACTCGCATTAACGCCTGGGCGAGCACCGCCAGCCCCAATCCACCCATCATCAGCGCCTTGATTCGGGCCACCCGCAAGCGGGCAGCCAGCCCCGCCCCCAACACCGCCAACGTCATCGCATAGGTCAGCGCATCGCCCAGAAAATCGATGGCGTCAGCCCAAAGGGCCAGCGAGGCCGCCTGCAGCCCCCCCACGATTTCGACGCCAAACATGCCCGCGTTCACCCACAGGGCGAAATGAAGGGCCCGGCGCAGTCGCGGATCGTGAGCCGGTTCAATCGGCGTGTGGCAACAAGAAGCTCCCATGATGTAAACCGCCTGGGCGGGAAGTCAGCATGTCCAGAATTGGAAACACTGAAGTCCCTTGAGGGTCAAGCCCTGCCCGTGTGCGCTTGTGCGCGAAATACGGACCCCAATTCCGCGCAGCGGGCTCGGGTTCTCCCGAACATGCTTCAATCGCCCGCTCGAAAGGAATCTCCCATGGAACTCAGCACCTGGCTGCCGTTTTTTCTGGCCGCATGGGCCATCAGCTTGTCGCCCGGCGCCGGGGCAGTGGCCGCCATGAGCAGCGGGTTGACGCACGGCTTTCAGCGCGGCTACTGGACCACCATCGGATTGATCTTGGGCATTTGGACGCAGATCTTGCTCGTGGGTGTGGGCTTGGGTGCCCTCGTTGCGACTTCGACGACGCTGTTTACCGTCATCAAATGGGCCGGCGTGGCCTATTTGGTTTATCTGGGCATTCAGCAATGGCGCGCCCCCGCTGCGGCCGTGCGGGCTGAGGACGATGGCGTGCAAGGCGGCACGCAAGCCCGGCGCCGTGACTTGGTCTTGCGCGGTTGGATGGTCAACACCGTCAACCCCAAAGGCACCGTGTTTTTGCTGGCCGTGGTGCCCCAGTTTTTGCACCTGGATCAAGCGTTAACGCCGCAGTACCTGACGATTGCCGCCACGCTGGGGTTCACAGACGCTGTGGTGATGGCCGGCTACACCGCGTTGGCCGCCAAAGTCTTGGGGGCCTTGAAGGACGTGCGGGTGATCCGCCTGCTCAATCGGGTGTTTGGGTCGCTGTTCATCGGCGCCGGTTTGCTGCTGGCCAGCGTGAAGAGGGCCTGATGCCGACTTGGTTTTTGTTCCTGGCCCCCACGCTGATTTGGGCCAGCACCTGGCATGTGATCCTGTATCAGTTGGCCAGCCCCGTGCCCCCCTTGACCTCCGTGGGCTGGCGGTTTGCGTTGGCCGCCGTGTTGCTGGGTCTGTGGTCGCGATTCCAGGGCCATTCCCTGCGAATTCCTCGCCAACACCATGCCCTGCTGGTGGCCGCGGGCATCGTGCAATACGGCGGCAACTATTGGGCGGTGTACGAGGCGGAGCGGCACATTCCGTCGGGCTTGGTGGCCGTGCTGTTCGCCCTCATGGTGTTTGGCAACGCCCTGGGCGCCTGGTGGGCCTTTGGTCAGAAGAGCAGTCGGCGCTTCTTGCTGACGGCCTTGGGCGGCGTCGCCGGTGTCGCACTGGTCTTTTGGCCAGAGATCGCGCTCAGCACCGAGCGACCGCAGGCGGCCTGGGGCCTATTGATCGGGCTATTCGCTGTGGGCGCTGCCTGCCTGGGCAATGTGCTGACCCTGACCCTGACACGGCGCGGTGTGCCGCTGCCGCCCCTACTGACCTGGAGCATGGGCTATGGCGCCCTCTTCCTGCTGAGCCTGTCCGTACTCAGTGGCTCCGGCTTGCCCTTTGACACGCGGCCGGCTTACTGGTTGTCGCTGATCTACCTGAGCGTCCTGGGGTCGGCCGTGGCCTTTGTGCTCTATTTCCAACTGGCGGCGCGGCAAGGTCCGGCCCGGGCGGCCCTGATGGGAGTCGTGATTCCCGTGATTGCCCTGGGGGTTTCCGCGATCTTGGAAGGTTGGAAGCCCACGCCCCTGGCCGCGCTCGGGATGCTGCTGTGCGTCAGCAGTGTGGCGTTGGCTCAACGACCGACGCCCACCGCGTCACCACCGCTGACGGCCGCCCGGGACTAGGGATTCCACTGGTGTCGCGTAGACGCCAATCCTCAAGAACTTCGCCCAAAGCCGGGCATCCTGATGGCATCCTGCTTTGTCTTGGGTGCGGGCCGATGGCCTCTGCGCGCGCCTTCTTTCTGGAGTTGCACACATGAATCTCAAACTGGGCCTCAGCGCCCTTGCTCTTGCCGCCCTGACGGCTTGCGGTGGCGGTGGCGGAACTTCGGCACCTGCCCCCATCACGCCCCCGCCCACCGCGGACACGACCCGCTTGGTGGTGTTTGGTGACAGCCTCAGCGATGGCGGCGCCTATTCGCGCGGTAACTCGCTGATTCTGCAAATGAACGCCGGCGTGCCCAAGGCGGCCGCGGACTTGGTCGGCAAATTCACCAACAGTCCGGGCGCGATCTGGAACGAGGTGCTGGCCTCCAAGCTCAGCATCACCATTGCCCCGGAACGCTATGAAGTCGGCGCCGCCAGCCCGGTCGCCGCCACCAACGGGTTGAACACCGCTGCCAACGCCACCAACTACGCCCAAGGGGGCGCACGTGTGGCCAAAGTCCCCGGCGTGGGCTGCAACCCCAACGCCGCAGGCGCGTGCACGGCACAAGCCGCGGTTCCGGTGAGCACCCAGATTGACCGTGCCCTGGCCAAAGGCAGCTTCCAAAGCACCGACCTCGTTGTGGTGTGGGCCGGAGCCAACGACGTGTTCTTCAACGCGACGGCCGCCGGCAACGAGATCACGGCTGAAGCCACACGGCTGGGTCGCCCGCTGACCTCGGCCGAATCCGGCGCGATCATTCAAAACAAGTACGGCCCAGAGATGGTTCAAGCCGGCTTGGACACCTTGACCCAAGTGCGCCGCCTGCAAGCCGCCGGGGCCAAGCGCATCGTGGTCATGACCATCCCGAACGCCGCGCAAACCCCGTTTGGTGTGGCAGGGGGCGCTTCGACTCAGGCGCTGATCACTGGGCTGGCGGGGGCGTACAACGACACCATCAAGCGCGAGTTCTCGGTTCCCGAAAGCACCGTGATGCTGTTTGACGCCGGCGCGCTGGCGTCCCAGTGGTACGCCAACCCGACCTCGGTCGGCCTGGTCAACGTGCAGGCCCCCGTTTGCGATGTGCCCGCAGCCCTGGGCTCCAGCTCCTCGTTCTGCTTCATCACCGGAGCCACCCCGAGCCCGACCAACCCCTTCCTGCGCGTCCTTCCGGCGGGTGTGACCCCAGCGAACTCGATGTTTGCTGACGGCGTTCACCCCTCGCTGAAGTCGCATGGCCTCTTTGCTGATGCGCTGTACACCGCGCTCAAGGCCAAGGCCTGGGTCAAGTAACGCGTTAGAGGAAACCACCACCATGAAAAAGCAACTCTCGCTCCTGGCACTGGCCGCCGCAGCGGCTTGCGGCGCGCATGCCCAGCAAGCCGGGTCCAGCGTCAGCCTGTACGGCATCGTTGACGTCGGCGTGGTCGCCATTGATGGCGCCAGCGACAAGACGCACCGCTTCGTGTCCAGCGGCCAGCAAGTGGGTTCCCGCCTGGGCCTGCGCGGCACCGAGGAAATTTCCCCGGGCTGGAAGGCCATGTTCACGATGGAGCATCAGTTCTACGCGGACACAGGCAGTCAGAACCAGCAAACACCGATCAGCGGCACCAATCTGCCCGACTGGGTGTTTAACGGCGTTCCCCTCACCATCAAGGGCGCCCTGGCGCCGACCTTGGGCAGCACGCTCAACGCCAGCCTGGAAAACCGGTTTTGGCACCGCCAAGCTTGGGTGGGTTTGGTGACGCCCGTGGGCGGTTTCGTGGCCGGGCGCCAGTACAGCCCCGCCTTCGCGACCTATGGGCGCTTTGACCCGCACATGGCCGGCAACGTGGGCAACCCCCTCACGCTATTCGCCGCCCCGACCGGTATCGAGGTGCGCATCGACAACTCGGTGCAATGGGTCGTTGAGCAAGGCGGCCTGCGCTTGAACGTCATGTCGGGCCAAGGCGAGGGGGCCATTGGTAATGGGCGCTTCACCGGCATCAGCGCCGGTTATGCAACGGGCAACTTCGACATTGGCATCGCCTTCAACCAGCGCAAGAACTCCGATGGTCAGACGGCACTGGAAAACACCATCATCGGTGCTTCCTATACCTTCGGTCCCCACAAGCTAACGGGCCTCTACCTGAAGGTCAAAGACGAGAACTCGGTTCTGGGCCCGCAGCTGCGCGCCTCCATCGGGGCCTCCGCACCGGCGCCGCTGCGTGCCAGCTTCCTGGCCGCTGGGGCGTTGATCGCTAAGAATTTGGGCTGGGATGGTGACCTGATGTACGGCGGCGTTCACTACCAACTCAGTGCCAGCAACAAGTTGGTGGTCAGCTACGGCCGTTACGACGATGCCAACAACGCCCGCGACATGGCGGTGGCGGGTATTGCTCTGGAACACAGCCTGAGCAAGCGCACGCAAGTGTGGCTGTCGGGCTCCCGGATCAACAACAAGACGGGCAGTCAGGTGCTGCCGTTCGCGCAGGGCCTGTACTACGGCATTACGGACAAGCCAGGGCGCGACTCCAGCGCGTTCTCGGCCAATTTGGTGCATCGATTCTGACGCGGCCCGCTCCCGCCGGGCGGGGCTGACGCCCACCGCGCCCGGCGCCCCACAAAAGCCACCGCCAGTCGGTGGCTTTTTTTCGAGCCTTGAGGATCCCGGCGTGGGGGCAACCAGATCGTCATGCCATCGACACGGAGCGGCCCCGCGCGGCTTTTCCGACACCCCGGGCTGTGACGCCAGCGCCGGGGCGCTGAACGTTATGCACCGCTGCTGACGCGCGTGGCATGTCTCCTCCTTTTGGATGAGGACAATCCAATCCAAGTGACTGTCGCGCCGTAACTTTTCCTCAACTTTTTGGCGCGCAAACCACGAACTTTCGGTGCTTGATTCAGGTCAATACCCGCGCCTGCCCCTGTGCCGAACACTGGGCCCCTCGTGTTCCCAAACAAAGGCGGACCCATGTTCTTTGCACGCTTTCTGGGCCGCTTGCCGCTCAAAACCAAGTTTGCGGCCATGGCCGTGATTTCGGCGGTACTGGTCCTCATCCCCAGCACCCGCCAGCTGAGCGCCGAGTGGCAGCAGTACCGCCAAGCGGAACGCGCCGATCAAGGGATTGATCCGGCATCAGCGCTCCTCAAATGGATGCAGCTCACGCAGCAGCACCGGGGTCTCTCCGGCGCCTTTCTCCAAGGCCAATCAAACGTCCAGGGTGCACGCGCTGAAAAGGAGCGCGCCGTCACCGCAGCGGCGGCCGCTGCACAGCAATCGGTGCTCGCCCTGGCCGCACCCGAACTCACCACCAGCGCCCATGCCGTGGCCGATACCTGGGCGCAACTGGCCGGGGCCGTCGCCCAGCAGCAGTTGCAGACCCGGGAGAGCTACTTGCGCCACACCGCACTGGTCGCAGACCAGCAAGCGCTGCTCGATGCCATCAGTCTGAACCAGGGCCTGAATGCGGATGCGCGGCCGGTTGTTCAAGGCCTGCAGCAGGCCGTCCTGAACCAATTGCCCCGTGGCGTCGAGGTTCTGGGTCAGCTGCGCGCAGGCGGAACAGCAGCCCTGGCCAAGGGCAGTCCGAGCGCCGAGGAGCGCGCACGCTTTGAGGTGCAACTGGCCCAAGCGCGCCAGCTGTTGACCCAGAACCGCAAGGGCTTGGCCTTGGCCTTGGCTCATGGTGGGCCAGCCCTGGACCCCCTGCGCACGCCCATCGACAAAGCGGAGGCTGCGGCAGGCGCTGCGTTTGAGCTGGTGGAGTCACAGCTGATCCGCCCGCAGGACACCTTGCTCACAGCGCAGGACTTCTTTGCCCAAATCACCCGCCTGATGAACGATCAGTACGAGTTGATCGACGCCGGGCTCGGTGCCCTGCGCAGCCAAGTCCACGACAACGCAGTGCAAGCCCAGCAGCAGGCCTTGATGTTTCTGGCAGCTCTGGCGACCTTGGGATCAATCGCCATGGTCGTGATGGGGACTGTGGCCGCTCAAACCACGCGGGCCCTCGGCGCGGCCGCAGGCCTGGCCGAGGCCGTCGCCCAGGGAGACTTGCGCCGCACCGTCGCCGCAGAGACCCAGGACGAGATGGGGCGGCTGCTGGAGGCACTGAACCGGATGAGCCTGCACCTGGGTGACGTGGTGGCCGGGGTCCGCCAGAACGCCGACAGCGTGGCCACGGCGGCGATACAAATTGCCCAGGGCAACCAGGACCTCTCCAACCGCACAGAACAACAAGCCAGCGCGCTGCAGCAGACCGCGGCGTCCATGGAGCAGCTCGGCACCACCGTGCGACAGAACGCCGACCATGCCCAAAACGCCAACGCACTGGCTCACACGGCCACTGAAGTGGCCCAACGCGGCGGGGCGGTGATGGCGGAAGTGGTCAGCACCATGCAGGGCATCAGCGACAGCTCCCGACGCATCGCCGACATCATTGGGGTCATCGATGGGATTGCCTTTCAGACCAACATCCTGGCCCTCAATGCCGCCGTCGAGGCCGCTCGTGCGGGCGAACAGGGGCGAGGTTTTGCCGTTGTGGCCGCCGAGGTTCGCTTGCTGGCCCAACGCAGCGCTCAGGCCGCCAAGGAAATCAAGGGGTTGATCGAGGCCAGCACCACCCGCGTCGAACACGGCACCACGCTCGTGACCCGGGCTGGGGGGACCGTGCAGGACGTGGTCCGCGCGATCCAGGATCTATCGGCGCTGATGGCGCAAATCAGCACAGCGACTAACGAGCAAAGCAGCGGGGTCCACCAAGTGGGCCAGGCCGTGACGGAGTTGGACCGCACCACCCAGCAGAACGCCGCCCTGGTCGAGCAGTCGGCCGCCGCAGCCGACAGCCTGCAGCAACAGGCACGGCAGCTGGCGGGGGCAGTCGCGGTCTTCCAAACCCGTTGAGCAGGAGCTGCCCATGCGAGCCTTGTGGACAACGGCCCTGAGCCTGGGGCTGCTGTTGAGCAGCGGCGCCCCGGCCCGCGAACCAGCGCCCGTCCGCCTGGGCGTGCTGGCCGTCGGTGAGGCCCAGAACGAGTTGCCCGCCTGGCAGTCGCTGCGCGAGCACCTGAGCCAAAGCCTGTCTGCACCGGTCGAGCTGAAGATCGGCCCCCGCGAGCTGCTGGACCGCGCCCTAGACACGCACCAGCTCGATCTGGTCATCACCCACCCTGGACATGCAATCGAGCTGCTGCAGGCCCGGCAGGTCAGCAGCCCCATCGCCACCCGGCTGCTGCGCACCCGGGCCGGTGACACCAGCGAAGACCTGCTGGGAGCATTTGGCGGTGTGATTTTTGCGCGCAACGCCCCCGGCGCTCCCACACGGCTAGAGGACATCGCGAGGGTCATCGTCGCGACCCCGGACGTCCACTGGCTGGGCGCCTACCAAATGCAGGCGCTGGAGCTGAAAGAGCGGGGCATCTCCCTTCCCAGTGATGCGCGATTGCTTCAAGTGGGCGCCAATCAAGGGCATGTGGTCGAAGCCGTTTTGGCGGGACGGGCCGCTATCGGCTTTGTGCGCACCGGGTTGTTGGAAGAGATGGCGCAAGAGGGGAGGCTGGATCTGAACCAAATCCGCATCCTCAATGAGCAGAACTGGCCCCGCTTTCCGTTCAAGGTTTCGACCCGGCTGTATCCGGAGTGGCCCGTGTTGCTCGCGCCACACGTGGAGGCCGCCACCGCCCGCCGCATTGGCGCCGCCCTGCTCTCCATGCCAGCGCAGGCCCTGCCACCGATCGGCGGCTTCACCATCCCAGCCGATTACCGTGAGGTGGTGGCCGTGCTGAAGGCCAACCGCGCGCCGCCCTTCGATCGCTTCCAGAGCGGGCTGTGGCAGGAGTTCTGGAACCAGCACCGCTGGGCCCTCACAACGGGCCTTGTCGCGCTGGGCCTGCTGGCGCTCGCGGGTCTGGCCCTGGCGTGGGAGCACCGGCGGTTGCGGCGCAGCTTCCAGCGTGTGGCCATGTTGGCCGACGCCTCTCGCGACGCCATCTTCAGCCTGGATGCGCAGGGCCGAACCAAGCTGTGGGGCCAGGTGGCAGACCGGCTCTTTGGGCCGCGACTGGCGCGGGGCCAGGATTTTTGTGGCGCCGTGCTGGCTCCCGCGACGCTCGAATCCGCCCACAGGTTGCTGAATGCTGCCCTGCTCAGCGCCGAGGCTGGTCGCGAGTTCAAACGGGAGGTCCAAGCGCTGGACGCTGCGCAGCAGACTTTTCCCGCCGAACTGACGTTCAAGGTCGTGCAGCCCAACGCCCACCACAAGCAAACTGCAGTGCTGGCCTTTGTTCAGGACTTGCGCGCCGAGCGCGCGCATGTGATGCGCACCCGTCTGATGTCCAGCGTGTTCACCCACACGAACGAGGGCATCACGATCACGGACCCTCAAGGCCACATCCTGGAGGTGAATGCCGCATTCAGCGCCATCACGGGTTACGCCCGTGAGGAAGTCCTGGGGCTCAACCCCCGAATCTTGCAGTCTGGCCGCCAGACTCCCGAGTTCTACCGCGCCATGTGGACAGCGCTTCAGCAGGAGGGGCACTGGAGCGGGGAAATTTGGAATCGCCGTAAGTCGGGTGAGGTCTATCCCGAAATTCTCAGCATCAGCGCCGTGCGAGATCTTGACGGTGCGCTGCAACACTACGTCGCGGTCTTCACCGACATCACGGGTCTGAAGCGCCAACAGCAGGAGTTGGAGCGCGTGGCCCACTTCGATGCCCTCACCGGGCTGCCCAACCGCACCCTGCTGGCCGACCGCTTCGCCCAGGCCGCTGCCCACGCGCACCGACACAAGCGTTGCATAGCGGCGGTTCATCTGGACATCGACCAGTTCTCGCAAATCAATGAGCGCCTAGGTCAGGCCGCAGCGGACGATGTCCTCTGCATGCTGGCCCAGCGCTTGCACCACACTTTGCGCGAAGACGACACCGTGGCCCGCACTGGGGGCGATGAGTTCATCGTTTTGCTCACCGACATGGATTCCGCCGAGTCCACCCGCGAGGTGGTGCTGAGGCTGCAGCAGCTCATTGCCGAGCCCTTTCAGCTCTACCCCCACACGGTGAACTTGAGCACCAGCCTGGGCGTCGCCGTGTACCCAGACGACAGCGAGCAAACCGAGAAGGTGCTGCGCGGGGCAGAACAGGCCTCGTACCGAGCCAAGCAGAGTGGTCGCAATGCGGTGTGCTATTTCGATGCGGAGCACGAGAACGCCATCCGGCAGCGCAACGAAAAGGTCGCGCAGCTGCGCACCGCCTTGCAGGCCGGGCAATTCGTGCTGCACTACCAGCCCAAGGTGAACATGCGCACCCGAAAGGTCATCGGGGCCGAAGCCCTGATTCGCTGGCAGCACCCGGAGCGCGGCCTGGTCCCCCCGGGCGAGTTTCTGACCCTGATCGAGAAGGACCCCTTCGAGCTAGAAGTGGGCGAATGGGTGCTACAGACCGCGCTGCAGCAGCTGGCCCACTGGCAGGCCCAAGGATTGCACTTGCCCGTCAGCGTCAACATCTCCGGCGAGCACCTGCAGGCACCGGATTTCCGACCTCGCCTGGCCGCTTTGCTCGCCCGCCACCCGCAGGTGGCCCCCACCTCCCTGGAGCTGGAGATCCTGGAAAGCAGCGCCCTGGAGGACATGGACTGCGTGCAAAGCGTGCTGTCGCACACGCAAGCGCTGGGCGTGCACAGCGCCCTGGACGACTTCGGGACGGGCTATTCCTCCCTCGCCTACCTCAAGCACCTGCCAGTCAGCACGCTCAAGATCGACCAGTCCTTTGTGCGAGGTATGACCAGCAGCGACGGCGACCGGGCCATCGTGCAGGCCGTCATTGAGCTGGGGCGTGCCTTCGGGCGGGATGTGATTGCCGA
This sequence comes from Inhella gelatinilytica, assembly GCF_016093295.1. Classification (GTDB taxonomy): domain Bacteria; phylum Pseudomonadota; class Gammaproteobacteria; order Burkholderiales; family Burkholderiaceae_C; genus Inhella; species Inhella gelatinilytica. The sequence continues at coordinate 190,220 of NZ_JAEDAL010000006.1, forward strand.
AGGGGTGGAGAACGAGGAACTGGCGCAGGCCTTGCTCAAACTGGGCTGCGAGCACGGTCAGGGCTATAGCTTTGCCAAGGCCATGCCAGGTGAGCAATTACCAGCCTGGGTTCGGTTTTTTGAAGCAACGCCCGTCATCGAAGGCAGTCACACGAGCGTCATGGAACCGACACGCCCCTGAAACGAGGCCTTCCTAGCATGGGCCGGGTTGGAACCACCCTCCCCTTGCTTCATGAACGACCGCCTCTGCCTTGACCGCCCGGACTTCAACGACGAAGACTCCAACCGCTCGGACAACCCGCACTTTGACCAGGTGCTGACCGCCCGCCTGAGCCGCCGCAGCCTCTTGCGCAGCGGGGTTGGCGCCAGCAGCGCAGCCCTCGGCGGGGTGCTGCTTAGCGCCTGCGACAGCGAGGCGGCCCCAGCGCCAGCACCGCTGCCCGCCCCGGCGCCGGCTCCAGCCCCCTCGCCCTTGGTCACCAGCCTGGGCTTTGCCGCCGTGGCCAAGAGCCTGGACGACAAGGTCACGGTGCCGACCGGCTACAGCGTCAGCATCCTCTACGCGCTGGGGGACCCGCTGCGCGCCGCCACCACGGACTTCAAGAACGACGGCACGGACATCGACTGGGAGAACCGCGCCGGCGACCACCACGACGGCATGGACTGGTTCGGCCTGAGCAGCAGCGGCACGCCCTCCACCACCGCGGTGGACCGCGGCCTGCTGGCCATCAACCACGAGGCGACCACGGATGAAACGCGCGCCTCCTTCTTCATCCACGCCAATGGCGGCACCGCCACGCTGCCCCGCCCCGGCGCCGAGGTGGACAAGGAATTGGCGATCCACGGCATCTCGGTTGTTGAGGTGCGCAAGACCGCCGGCAGCTGGGCCTACCAGAAGGACTCGCCCTTCAACTTCCGCATCCACCAGAGCACCGAGGTGGAGCTCGCCGGCCCGGTGCGCGGCAGTCTGCAGGTCATCACCAAGTTCTCGCCCACCGGCACCAGCACGCGCGGCACGCTGAACAACTGCGGCGCCGGCAAGACCCCCTGGGGCACCTATGTGTCCGGGGAGGAGAACTGGGCGGGCTACTTCTTCCGCGCCGGCAACGACGACAGCGTGCGAGGCGACAAGAGCGTCACCGCGCTCAAGCGCTACGGCCGTGCCGCGGGCGCAGCCTCGCGCCATGGCTGGGAAACCGGCGGCGCCGACGACCGCTACCTGCGCTGGAACATCAGCAAGAGTGGCGTCTCGACGGACGGCAGCGACGACTACCGCAACGAGATGAACGCCCAGGGCTACATCTTGGAAGTGGACCCGTACACCAAGACTCGCAAGGCAGTGAAGCGCACGGCACTGGGCCGCTTCGCGCACGAGAGCGCGGCCTTCGGCAAGCCCGTGGTCGGCCAACCGATTGCGGCCTACATGGGCGACGACTCGCGCAACGAGTACATCTACAAGTACGTTTCGACCGCGCTGTGGGCCGAGGCCGACGCCACCGCGGCCGACCGCCTGGCCGTAGGCGCCAAGTACCTGGACCAAGGCAAGCTCTTCGTCGCCAAGTTCAATGCCGATGGCACGGGCCAGTGGGCCGAACTGAGCCTGCTCAACCCGATGGTGCGCGACTACACCGGCTACACCTTCACGGACCAGGCCGACCTCTGCGTCAACACCCGTTTGGCCGCGGACGCCGTGGGCGCCACCAAGATGGACCGCCCGGAGTGGTGCTCGGTCAACCCGAAGAACGGGGAGATCTACTTCACGCTGACGAACAACAGCAACCGCCGCGCCGAACCCGCCGCTGGCGGCAGCCAGTTGGCCCCGGACAGCGCCAACCCGCGCGCCTACACGGACATCAAGAACGCCAGCAGCAGCCAGATCGGCAACCCCAACGGCCACATCCTGCGCATCAAGGAAGACACGGGCGGCGCGGCCGCCACCGCCTTCACCTGGGACGTCTACCTGTTCGCCGCCGAGGCCAGCGCCGCCCCCGGGCTGGTGAACCTCAGCAACCTGACCGCCGACCAGGACATGAGCAGCCCCGACGGCCTGGCCTTCAGCCCCGCCACTGGCATCTGCTGGATCCAGACCGATGACGGTGCCTACACCGACGTCACCAACTGCATGATGCTCGCCGCCCTGCCCGGCCAGGTGGGCGATGGCGCCAAGAAGACCCTGAGCTACAGCCGCAGCACGGGTGGCGCGCTCACGGTCGACACCTTCGTCGGCAAGACGCCGGCGGCCACCGAGCTCAAGCGCTTCCTGGTCGGCCCGCGCGATTGCGAGATCACCGGCATCTGCGAGACACCGGACGGCAAGGCCTTGTTCATCAACATCCAGCACCCGGGCGAGGGCACGGCGATGGCCAACATCGCCGACCCGACCAAGTACAGCAGCCAGTGGCCCAGCAACGCCGGCTACGGCGCGGGCAAGCGCCCCCGCTCGGCCACCATCGTGATCACCAAGACCGATGGGGATGTGATCGGGCGCTGATCTCACCCGGACGCCACAGAATGCGGGGCTTCGGCCCCGCTTCTGCTTTTTGCGCCATGAACGATTCACTCGTCGTGTTTGTGGAGAAGCTTTGGCGGGTGCACAAGCGGGTCGGCACCGCAGTGCCAGACGGCTTCTGGAAGCAGTTCAAGTTCCCGTTCGTCTGGAAAGGCTGAAGCTACTCGCTGACCCGCCCGCGCCCGGCCTTAATGCCCGCGCGCAGCGCCTTGCCCTGCAGCCGCCGCTGCTGCGAGCCCCAGGTGGGCCGGGTGGCACGGCGAGCCTTGGGCGGGTGGGCGACCGACTGCACGAGCGCCATCAGGCGCGCAATGGCCTCGGCGCGGTTTTGATCCTGGCTGCGGTGTTCCTGGGCCTTGATCACGAGCACGCCCTCGTTCGTGAGGCGCTGGTCGTTCAGCGCCAGCAGGCGGGTCTTGATCGCCTCCGGCAGGCTGGAGGCCCGCACGTCAAAGCGCAGCTGCACCGCGCTGCTGGTCTTGTTGACGGCTTGGCCTCCCGGGCCGCTGGCCCGGATGAAGCTCAGCTCGATCTCGTCCTCGCGCGGCTGCCAGTGCAGGTGCATCAGCGGCCGTCAACGCGCACCGGCACGCGCGCCGCCAGCGCGCACATCAGCTCGTAGCCAATGGTGTCTGCGGCGTGTGCCACTTCGTCGATGCCCAGCACGGCGCCCGTGACGGCACTGCAACCCCAGAGCGTCACCTCGGTGCCCACGCCCGCTTGCGGCAGCCCGGTGAGGTCCACGGTCAGCAGGTCCATCGACACCCGACCCAAGGTGCGACTGCGCTGGCCGGCCACCAGCACGGGCGTGCCCGTGGGCGCGTGGCGCGGGTAGCCGTCGGCATAGCCACAGGCCACGATGCCGACGCGCATGGGCGCCTCCGCCACAAAGGCGCTGCCGTAGCCCACGCTGTCGCCCGGGTGCAGTTCCTGCACCGCCAGCACCTGGCTGCGCAGGCTCATGGCCGGGCGCAAGTCCCAGTGCGTGGCATCGTGCTCCGGGTAATCGGGCACCCCGCCATAGCCCATCACACCGGCCCGCACCCAATCAGCGCCCACGTTCAGGCCACCACCCAGCGGCCGCCCCGCATGGCGCAGGGTGGCCGCGCTGTTGGCCAGGCTGCGCTCACCGGGCAAGTCAGCACACGCGGCCTCGAAGACCGCCAGTTGGTGGGCCACCCCGTCCCGCCCAAAGCGCAGCGCATCGGCGTCCGAGAAGTGGGTCATCAGGCTCACATCCTCAACCTGGGGCAAGGCCGCCAGCCGCTGCCAGGCGGCGCGGAAGGCCAGTGGCCGGAAGCCGAGCCGGTTCATGCCGCTGTTGAGCTTGAGGAACACCCGCTGCGGCCACAGCACCTTGTGCGCTGCCAGCCATTCGATCTGCGCCTCGTGATGGATGACGTGCCACAGGTGCAGGCGCGAGCACAACTCCAGATCGCGCGGCTCAAACACCCCTTCCAGCAGCAGGATGGGCCCCCGCCAGCCCAGGCCGCGCAGGCGTTCGGCCTCGGCCAGATCCAGGCAGGCAAAGCCGTCCGCCACCAGGCGCTGGGCCTCGAAACAGTTCTCGATGCCATGCCCGTAGGCATTGGCCTTGACCACGGCCCAGATGCGGGCATCGCCCGAGAGCGCCCGCGCTCGCCCCAGGTTGTGGCTCAGGGCGTCAGGATGGATCACAGCTTCAATCGGGCGCGGCATACCGGGATTCTGTCGCAGGGCCGCGTCAGCCGCCGCAGTCTCATGGGTTACCCTAGCGACCTGACCGACGGCCCTGGGTGGCCGTTTTTTGTGTGGGGTGCTGCAGGTTCCGGCGGATGAAAAAAGGCTTCTACACCATCATGTCGGCGCAGTTTTTTAGCTCGCTGGCCGACAACGCCTTGCTGGTGGCCGCCATCGAGTTGCTGCGTTCCAGCCAGGCCCCCGCCTGGCAGGTGCCGGCGCTGACCCCCATGTTCGCGCTCTTCTACGTGCTGCTGGCCCCCTTCGTTGGCGCGTTTGCCGACGCCCTGCCCAAGGGCCGGGTGATGTTCATCTCCAACGGCATCAAGGTGGTGGGCTGCTTGCTGATGCTGGTGGGCGTTCACCCGCTGCTGGCCTACGCCGTCGTGGGTCTGGGCGCCGCGGCGTATTCCCCCGCCAAGTACGGCATCCTGACGGAACTGCTCCCACCGTCGCAACTCGTCAAGGCCAACGGCTGGATCGAGGGGCTCACCATCGCGTCCATCATTCTGGGCATCTTGCTGGGCGGGCAGTTGGTAGGTCCCCAGCTCGCGCCGTTGCTGCTCGGTCTGGACCTGCCGGGCGTTGAAACCGGTGTGGACACCGCGCCCGAAATGGCCATCGCCGCCATGATTGCGGTCTACGCCCTGGCGGCCGGGTTCAATCTGTCCATTCCCCGCACCGGGGCGCCGCTGATGCCGCTGCCGCGCAACCCCGGGACGCTGTTGATGGACTTTGTGTCCTGCAACTCTCGGCTGTGGCAGGACAAGCTCGGGCAGATTTCTTTGGCCACCACCACGGTGTTCTGGGGGTTCGGCGGCAACCTGCGCATCATCGTCTTCCCCTGGGCGGCGGCGGCGCTGGGCTACACGACCACCCAAGCCAGCAGTCTGGCGGGCGTGGTCTCCTTGGGTGTGGCAGCCGGCGCCATCGTGGCCTCGATGCGCATGCGCTTGGACCGCGCCACGGCCGTGATTCCCCTGGGCATTGCCATGGGCCTCCTGGTCATTGGCCTGAACCTGATTCGTGACATCGGGGTGGCCATTCCCTTCCTGCTCATGCTTGGCGCAGCGGGGGGGTATTTGGTGGTCCCCATGAACGCCCTGTTGCAGCACCGCGGCCACAACCTGATGGGGGCCGGCCGCTCCATCGCGGTGCAGAACTTCAATGAGCAGGCCTGCATCTTGGCCTTGGGCGCGTTCTACACCGGCATGACCAAGTTCGGTCTCTCGGCCTTCACGGCCATCGCCGTGTTCGGTCTCTTGGTGGCTGGGGTGATGGAGGTCATCCGTCGCTGGCATCAGCACAATCTGCGCCATCACAGCCAAGAGGTCGAACGGCTGCTGGACCACGCCCGCTGCGACGACTGTCACTGAGGGGCATGCCCTGTCGCTAGGGTTCGCCCGAGCTCCCATGTCAAAGGTCATGGTTCATGCTGAACCCACCTTCACCCTTGGGAGCCTTTCATGCAGTTCGCCAGTCCGGTACAAACCGCCAGCTCACGCATGGGCGGATTGGGTTTTGTTGTCGCCCTGCACGTGTTGATGATTTGGGCCCTGGCCAATGGCCTGCTGCCGAAGATCATCAAATCACCGCCCAAACCGACTGATGTGGTGGTGCTGCAGGCAGAGCCGCCAGTCGAACCGCCGCCCCTGCCCTTGGTGCGCGACCCAAGCCTGCCCCCGCCCAGCCAGACGGTATGGATCCCACAAGACCCTTTGGTCGTTCACGCCGCAACGGACCACACGGTGACAGCCTCGCCGGACGCCGTTCCGGCGGTGGTGGATCGGCCCTCGGTCAGCGTCACACCCACGCAGCGCGCCGAGCCCACCCCGGCCTCTACGCCCCAGTCGGTGGGCGCCCTGTGCTCGCAGACTGGACGCCCGGAAATCCCCGCGCTCGGGGTCGACGGGCAAGCCAGCTTCCGCGTCATCGGTACGCTGCGCCAAGGCCGCGTGGTGGACGTACAACTGACCGTGTTGCGCGGCCTGAGCGATCGGCGCGCCATGCGCGTGCTGGCGCAATCCATTGAACACACCCTGCGCGAAACCTACCTCTGCGGCACGCACAACGGACAGTTCACCCAGGATTTCGACTTCCGGATTGAGTGAAGCCACCCCACCTGAACAAAGGGCCACCTCGCGGTGGCCCTTTTTCTTGACGCTCCAGGTTCAGCCGCCGCGTTTCCCACGCCCCCCTTTGGGCACCTCCGCCACCAAGGGCTTGCCACTGAGCACCGCCTCGATCTGCGTGCTCCAAGCACGGGCAATCTTGAAACACCCGCTGTGGTTGAGGTGGATCTCGTTGTGCCAGTCGCCACTGATCCCGCTGGTCCCGAGCGCCGCTGGGGCGATGGGCACTTGCGTGGAGTCGAAGACATGCAAATTGGGGAACTGCGCCGTGTCGGCCGCGCAAGCCTTGAGCAACGCCGCCAGCTTGGACACCATGGAGCGACTCATCGCCGCCCAGTCCGCCTGCGGAATGGCGTAGGCCTTGAGCGCGGGGTACAGCCAGGGGCCTGAAGCGTCCTCGGCCCCGGCCGGGCGGGGTGTGGGCACGGCATAGCAATGCATGAAGATGGGCTTGCCCTGGTTCGGCCCGTCATCCCGCAAGCTCAAGATGTGCTTCAGGTTGGCGCGGATGTATTGGCTGTAGGTCGCCCAGCCCTCTTCGCTGAAGTAACGCCCCACCCCGGCCCCTGGCGCCCCCCATTCCGTCTGGCGGCGCAGCAGGCGCAGATGCAGGGGGGTGGGCTCCCCAGCATGGATCGCCGGCACCTGGGCCGCCGACACCAAATCGTTGCCCCCCACGCTCAGCAAGATCCCATCCCAGGTCTCTTCGCCATCCAACAGCTCGACGAAATCGGGGGAACCCTCCAAATCCACCATGCGCCGCAGCGCGTTGTGGTGGCCTGCGCAGCTCACGGCCAGCGTGGGCTGGCTGAACATGAGCTCCTCCAAGAGGTTGGCGTGAGCATCCACCTTGGCCGATGCGAACGAAAACCAGGAATCTCCATGCGCCAGCAATTTCCAATGCGCCGCGCGATGATCGCCCCGACGCTTGTAGTCATCAGGCGTCAGGCAAACCAAGTGATCCAGACGAGACTCCATCGATCCGCTCCCTTGCACCCCAGGTGGGCGGCGCGATTGTGCGGTGTATTTCGCCGCCTGCTGGCCCCCGGGGATTCGGACCTACCCCTAGTTCGAGCGACCCAGTAGCATCGGCGCAAGGAGATCCCGCATGGTTTTTACTCGCCGGTCTGTTCTCACCGCCCTCGCCGGCGCTTCCAGCGCGCTGCAAGCCAGCCCCGCGCTGCACGTGGTGGGCAGCGAAGACTGGCCCTATCGCCGGTTCGGGCCGGGTGAGCCCACCGGGCTGTACTTCGATTTGCTGCGCGCCGCGGCAGAGTCCGCGCGCTGGCCCCTGCGGTTCACCGAAGTGCCGGCAGCCCGGGCCTTGCTGATGCTGGAGCGGGGCGACGCCGATGCCATGATCGGCCCCATCCGGACGGCCGAGCGCGAAAAATACCTGCACTATTCCCGGGTCACCCTTCCCCCCGAGGACAAGGTGATCTACACCCTGCCGTCGGCCCCCAAGGTGGAAGGCGTCGGCGACTTGATGGGGCGGCGACTGGGCGTGCAATTGGGCAAACGCTACGGCCCCCTGATCGACGACAACCCGCAATTGCAGCGGATTGAGCTGAGCACCTATCGAGCCGCCCTCACCTTGATACAGCTGGGCCGCCTGGACGCCGCCTTGGTTCCCGAACGACAGGGCGATGCATTGCTGCAAGTGCTCAAGCTCCCCTTGCACAAGCAGCCCTTCCGCATCACCGGGGAGACGCCCCACCTGGTGTTTTCCAAACGCTCGGCTTGGCTGCCCCGAATTCAAGAACTTGAAGCCGCTTTCGAGCGCCTGCACCAGAGTGGCGCTTGGAATGCCGCCTTGCAGCGTTACGCCGGCGACTGATCCCTCCTCCCTCACTGCTGTTGCGAACCATGAGCACCTCTGTCTATGACTTTGACGCCCTTTCCATTGAGGGCCGTCCGGTTTCCCTTCGTGACTATGAAGGGCGCGTCCTCCTCATCGTCAACACCGCCAGCGAGTGCGGCTTTACCCCCCAGTTCGGCGGTTTGGAGCAACTGTGGAAGGACTACGAAGCGCAAGGGCTGACCGTGGTGGGATTTCCCAGCAATGAGTTTGGCGGGCAGGACCCCGGCGCCGACGCCGAAATCGCGAACTTCTGCCAGCGCAACTATGGCGTCAGCTTCCCCATGATGGCCAAGGTCGAGGTCAACGGCAGCGCAGCCCACCCGCTGTGGCAGTGGCTCAAGAAGGAGAAGAAGGGCCTGTTGGGGACCGAAGCCATCAAGTGGAACTTCACCAAGTTCCTGGTCGGGCGCGACGGCGAGGTGTTGGCCCGATACGCCCCCACCGATACGCCGGAAGCCTTGCGCCAGGACATCGAAAAAGCCCTGGCCGCATGATCCAGCTCACCGTCTGCAAACCGGGCGACGCGGCCCTGTGGGCCCACGAACTGCAGGCCCAGCTTGGCGCCGGCTTTGAGGTCAGCGCCTGGGAGAGCGGCGCCCCACCGGCCGACTACGCCGTGGTGTGGAAGCCCACCCCCGCGTTTTTCTCCCAGCAAACCCAACTCAAAGCGATGTTTGCCGCCGGCGCCGGCGTGGATGGCCTGTTGGCCCTCCAGCCCCCCGCCCACATCCCGCTGATCCGCCTGGAAGACGCCGGCATGGGCGTGCAGATGGCCGAGTACGTGCTGCATGCGCTCTTGCGCTGGTACCGCCATTTCGACCGCTACACGGCGCAAGCGGCCGAGGCCCAGTGGAACCCACTCTCCCCCGAGCGCAAGAGCGATTGGCCGGTGGGCCTCTTGGGCTACGGCGCCCTGGGCCATCCCGTGGCCCAGGCGCTGCGCGCCCTGGGCTTCCCCGTGCACGCCTGGGTGCGCCGCGCGCGCACGGCCGACGTGCCGCTCTCGGTCGGCTCCGAGCAGTTGCCGGAATTCCTGGCCCGCAGCCGCGTGCTGGTGGCGCTGATTCCGCTCACGCCCGAAACGGCCGGCCTGCTCAACGCCGAACGCTTGGGCCAACTGCCCCGGGGGGCTTACTTGATCAATGTGGCGCGCGGCGGCTTGGTGGATGAACCCGCGTTGCTGGCCGCGCTGGACAGCGGCCACTTGGCCGGCGCCGCACTCGACGTCTGCAGCCCCGAGCCCGCACCCGAGCAGCACCCGTTCTGGCACCACCCCAAGATTGCCCTCACCCCCCACGTGGCGGCCGCCACGCTGCGCGAGGAGTCCATCCAGCAGATCGCCGCCAAGCTGCAGGCTCTGCTGCGGGGTGAGGCGGTGAGCGGGGTGGTGGGCACGGGTGGGTATTGACCTCAGTCAGGGACCGTAGGCCAAGGCCCCGACACTCCGGGTCCAGGCCGCGGGCCCCAAGCCGTCGCACAAGAGGGCGTGCTGCGCGCCCCCGCCGTTCTCCCGCGCCTGAGCGTCCTCGGTGCTGCTCACGCGGGCCCGCCCCCCAGAGAGGGGCGGTGTCAGCGATGCGCTTCGCAAATCAACTCACGCGTAAGCATGTCGAATCCCCGACGCCGTAGAGGACGAGAGGGATCACACCGGAGAGTGACCCTGCCAGCTTCGCTCAAGCGGACAATGCCTCGATACCCCATCTGCGCACCAAGCTCAGACCGCACGCAAACAGTGAACTCGGCTACAGAGATTGGCGCTACGAGCGGCACGTATAGAAATCGCAGTTGACTCCTCCTAGGAATGACAAACGAGCCATCGCTGGCGGTGCTGACGGCTTGAATGACAGTATTGCAAGGCGTGCTCTCCGAACCCGTTGCCAGGAAGACGCTTGCACCTTCAACGGGCTTACCGGAAATTTCAACTGCGCCGGAAATTTCGGGGGACAGTGTGATCGAGTGAGGGAAAGGAACACACCCGGACAATCCGATAGCGAGCAAGATCACATAGACGATGTGCCAGGCGCGCATTCAGAGACCTCTAACGAATGAAAGGGACTTCCCCGTCCCGAGCTAGCCGCGGTGAGCGGCAAACGGCAACAAGTGCCACGATGGGGTTGCGAAATCTCATCAACTCACTCTGAAAGGGGAAGTCCATGGCCATTGTCTGCGTCGGCATCGATCTCGCGAAGAACGTATTTGCCCTGCATGGGGTGGATGAAGCGGGCAAGCCCGCGCTGGTGCGGCCCACGGTGCCGCGCGCAAAACTGCTGGAGGCCATCGCGGCGCTGCCGCCATGCCTCGTCGCCATGGAAGCCTGCTCGGGCGCCCACCACTGGGCGCGCGAGTTCCAAGCCTTGGGCCACACCGTCAAGCTCATCGCCCCGAAGTTTGTGATTCCGTACCGGCTCTCGGGTAAGCGTGGCAAGAACGATGCCGCAGACGCCGCAGCCATCTGCGAAGCCGCCCAACGCCCCAGCATGCGCTTTGTGCCCGCCAAGAGCTTGGAGCAGCAAGGGCAACTCTGCCTGCACCGGGTGCGACAAGGCTTCATCGAACAGCGCACCGCATTGATCAACCGCATTCGGGGCCTGCTCAGTGAGTTCGGCATCGTCTTGCCCTTGAAGGCTGCCACCGTGCGGCGAGAAGCCCTCTTGCACCTGGAAGACCTGCCCGGCTGGGCCAACCTCGCCGTGGGGGATTGCCTGAGCGAAGTTGGGCGGCTGGACGATCGCGTCCACGAGTACGACCGTCACTTGGCGCAGTTGGCCCGTGAGAGCGAGGCCGCCAAGCGCTTGATGTGCCTGTCGGGCATTGGCGAGACCACGGCCACCGCGCTCACTGCGGCCATCGGCAACGGCCACGACTTCCAGTGCGGGCGCCAGTTTGCAGCGTGGCTGGGGCTCACGCCGGGCCAATACAGCTCGGGCGGCAAGACGCGGCTGGGGCGGATCACCAAAGCAGGTGACGCCTATCTGCGCAGCCTCCTGGTGCTGGGCGCGCGGGCGGTGCTGGCGGCGGCCAAGAACAAGACCGACCCGATCAGTCGCTGGGTGCGAAACGTCGAAGAGCGGCGCGGCTATTGGAAGGCGGTGGTGGCCATGGCGGCCAAGAACGCGCGGCTGGCCTGGGCCGTGCTGGCCAAGGGCGACGCCTTCAAGCTCGCAGTCTGAACCGCATAGAGCCACCCGATCCACCCCGGCAACCGGAGACTGCAACCCTCAAGCCTTCCGCCGCGTGACCGGCCTGTCGTTGATGAGCAAGGTTGGACCTGTGCGGGGCGTGCCTGATTAACTCAAGGGAGCGGGAAACCGGCTCCGGCTAACGAATGAGGCCCCCGCGCGCGTCTTCACATCAGGGTCCGCAGCATCTGAACGCTGCACAAGTGACCGTTTGTAGTAACCCCAGTCCGCACTTGCTCCGTGCTCAACGAACCAGCCCCAATCGCGTTGGAGATCCAACTGCAAACCCCTTGATGAATGGCTGCGCCATTCATCAAGGCCGGATATTGCTTGCGATCAGTGGGGAAGCCCTTGTAGTTCGTAAGGGGCTGGCTGCAGGCCAGTCCCCTTGACTGAGGGGTTAGGGCGCATTGCGGACACTTAGTGAATGAAGGAGAGCTTCAAGGGGCTCTATGCTTGGACGTTCCGGTCCGGCGGCTGAAAGATGGAGATCGATCCAGTGGCCGCTGACATAGGTGGACGCGAGAATGTGAGCCTGCTTGATAGGTAGCCCACCGGGCTGATCAATGAAGAACCTAGCGGCCTTGAACTGGGGGGTCGTGAAGTAGGCTTGACCTTCGGCCTTCTTGTAGCTCTCATTCTTAAGAGCCAGCTGCAAACACTCATCTGCGGCTTGGCACGCTTGCGTTTTTTCGATGTATGCAGACAGGTAGGCCTTGCTCCGGCTGTTCGCCAAGAGATAGTAGATTCCGGTTCCGGTTCGATTTCGCTTCTCTTGATGAATTGTCCAGCCATCTCCTGGAAGGACAACGCTAGGGGCGTTCTCGGCAAGCTTCAACACTCGTTCCGCTGACGTAGCGGTTTCCTGCGCGGCTACGGCGTAGTTGAAAGAAGCAAGCAGAAGGGCGAGCACGACTTTGGGTTGCATGGCCATGTGGGTTGTGTTGCGCTCTAACAATCAGCGTTTATCTGCCGCGCCACGAACATGGCGAGCGGCCTGAGCGGAAATCGCGGCAGATAAACCATGTTGGACTGAACCGTCGCGGCGACGGTGGCGGGGGCCTAGGGGATTGGATGC
>NZ_JAEDAL010000007.1 GCF_016093295.1 Inhella gelatinilytica
CAGACAATGGCCATGGACTTCCCCTTTCAGAGTGAGTTGATGAGATTTCGCAACCCCATCGTGGCACTTGTTGCCGTTTGCCGCTCACCGCGGCTAGCTCGGGACGGGGAAGTCCCTTTCATTCGTTGAGCGGCGGCGTTGAGCGGCAGCTTCCTGGCGAGCCGCTGAACTTGGCTGACAGACTGCAATTGGTCGGGCTCGATCGGTCGTCCCAGGCGGAAGCAGTCCTCCTGGGGACTCGCAGGCGGCCATATCCGGCGGGTTCGCACGGGCTGACTGGCCAATAAACAAACAGGAAATAACAGCCTTTAAAAAAGGCGAAAAAAGGGCGCGGCCGGGAGGGGCTGCGCTACCGAGTCAGCTCAAAAACCCATTCACTGGCAAAGGTTTACTCCATGAGTGGGCTTGCCTCACTTCTGCCGCCTGCAAGCTGCGCCAGCCTTTAGGGGGTGACAAAACCGCTTCGCTGGCTCGCAACGTTCAAAGGGAGCCGAGCCCCGTGCGTGTGCTGCCCTTTGAAAAACAATCAAGCCAATCGAAGTGGCCTGACGCCAAGAGCGCGAGCGTGCCCGAAGCCTGGGCAAAGGGGGTAGTGGGTTTGGAACCGGGGAACAAACCGGGGAACAAACAAAAATTCACAGTGGCTGATGCCACTTGTTTTCATAGGTAAGCGACAGGGATAGTTCGAGTCCCTCCCGTCCAAGAGGCGCTCGGAAAGTCAGAAACGTGCACTTAACGTGGCTGACCACAACCGGGGGGCGCCCGGCAGAAGCGTTTGCGCAGTCCCGCTTGGGTCTGAGTTGACGAAACCATTCGAACCCAGCGTTGCGATGTAGCGTCGGTTGCCCAGGTTGTGGACGCTCAGGCGGGCTTGCGCATCTGACAAAACACCAACCTGGCCCCAGCGATAGCCAATTTGTGCATTGATCAAGGCGTAACCGGGTACGTGCGCATCGTTCGTGTACGTGTAATACCGCTTGGCCTGAAGATCCACCCCCGTAGTAGCTGACCAGGGGCCTTCGTCGTACTGCAGACCCAGCTTGAGCATCTGAGCGGGGGCATCCACCACTCGCTTGCCAGCGGTCGCGACTGTAGTTCCGCCGCTGGTGACGTCATCCTGATACCGTGCATTCAAGAGGCTCAGACCTCCGTAAACCGACCAGAGCTTCGATAGGCGGTGCGAAACCGCCGCCTCAAAACCCCTTGACTTCACGGTGCCGACGTTGCTCAAGATGCTGGGGTTGCCCACGATGGCACTCCCGGCTTGCACGCTCAATAGTCGATCTCGGAAGGTGACCGAATAGGCGGTAAGGGACCACTGGGTTGTGGGGCCGATGCGCCGCCACCCGAGCTCGAAGCTGTCGGAGGTTTCGGGGCGCAGCCGATTCTTGACCGCCTCAAACCCAGCGGCTGTCGTGGCAAACGGTGTAGTACCCGCGCCGGCTGCCTGAAAGGCCCGAGCATTGCGGGTCAAGGAGGCAAACCACTCGTTGCCATCCGGCGCGGTGTACAGCAGCCCGATTTGAGGCAAGAAGGGCTTGGAGGACCGAATGGTTCCTGTGGGGCGGTTGCTGCCCTCCAACAGGGTCGCGTCGGTCACCACCCGCATGCTCTTGAAACCCCAACCGAGGCTCAATCGCTCGGACAGCGTCCAGGTGTCAGCCAGTGAAAACTGTTGGGTGCGCGTATCAAATTCGAACACCCAATCCGTTCGGAAGGGATGGGTCGGGAAGCGATACACATTGGGGACCGCGCTGGCCGGGCTGGCATAAAAGCGGCGCGCCTGGTCAAAGCGGTTGTTCTCGATCCAGAAACTCGCGACCACCTTGTGGTTGCCCCATTCGGCGGTGCCGTGAGAAATCCAGCCCTGGCGGTCGATGTCGTATTCGGTGGTTCGAACGCTGATGGGCGTGCCGTCCGGCGAGGCCGTGTACGGAGTAAACCAGAGCCCCCGACCTTCATTGCGGTGGGTGTAAATCGTGTTGCGCCACGTGAGGTCCGGCGCGAGTTGAAACGCCGCCTGAGCGCCCGCCAGCCGATCTTTGCGCAACCCGGAACCAGCGAAATAGGCATCGTCACAGCGCGGCGTGTAGGTGCTGCCCGCATTGCCGCACAGTGTGCGAGAGGCCGTCAGCGCCGCATTGAAGTCGGGGTAACTGTTATCCCAGTCCCAGCCCAGGCGCTGAATCATTTCCAGCGACATGTCCTGGTAATCGACCTCCTGTCGATCCGAAGTGTTGAAAAACGCACTCAGGCGGTGGGAGCCCATCGCGCGCACCCACTTCAGATTGACTTGGCGTTGCTGTTGCTCGCCGGCGCCTTTCCACTTCTCGTTCCGGTGATCGGCCAGGCTGACACTAAAGGCGCCCCAGGCACCTTCTCCACTGTCCCAGCGCATGAAACTGCGCCGTTGGTCGTTGGCCCCCAGGGTCTGCTGCAGCTGAAACGCAGCTTCGCGCCGAGGGTCGATGGAATAGAACTGCACCGTGCCCCCCAGGTTGCTGGTGGACGCGGTATCCAGCGAGCCTGCACCCTGGGACAAGGTGGCCTGGCCCAGGTTTTCACTGGCGATTGCGCGGCTGATGTGCAGACCATTGTGGTTGCCGTAGGACATGTCCCCCAAGGGGATGTCATCCAGCGTAAAGCCCAGCTGGCTTTGTGCAAAACCACGCATGGCAAAACGAGCAGACCACTCGTAGTTGCCCAGCCCATCGGCCGCCTGGAAGCTGGCACCTGGCAAGCGCGCCATCACGGACAAAGGGCTGGTGCCGGCCAGGGACTGTGAGAACTCCGATCGACTGAGTCCGAGCACCGAACGAATCTGCCCTCGCCCCAAAGTGATCGTGACTTTTTCAAGGGTGTCCGCTTCTTGACCCCAGCCCGAACTGGACACGGTGCTTCCCAAAAGCAACAGCAAGACGTGAGCATTCGGACGCATCAATGCACTCCCGGTGGTGTCACCAACTGTACTGATCTGTTGGAAAAAGCAAACCCCTTCTTGCTTTGGCCGAGACTAGACTCGCAGCATTGGCGCCACAGCGAGAGAAATTCCATGTTCGATCAAGTCAAGCACTGGATGAAACAGCGGGCCAATGCCGCAGCCTGGAAGGGCATTGCCGAGTGGGCCTCCAGTCGATCGGCACGCTTCGTCCAAACGCAAGAAGCCGATGGTTTTTTGATTGATCAACCCCAGCACGCGTTGGGGCATTTGCGGGTCGAGTGGGGACCTTCACAGCGAGGCTACATCTCGGGTCAAGAAATGCGTGTCCGCTGGGAATTGAAGCTCAACCCAGAACTGCAATTGATGGTGATTGAGCGTGAACTTCGTGATCGCCTAGAGCGAGCCGTTTTTGACGCTTTTACCGATACCTTGCAGACGCGGATCGAAACCGATACGCCCGAAGAGATGCGTTGGCTGGTGATGTTCGCTCAGTGGGACCAGTGGAAGTCGAAATTGGCCCGAGCTCGCTTCTCTGCGTGCGCTGCGGCTAAAGAGGTCGCGGCGGCTTGGTTGGATGGGGCGCTGACGGACGCACTGGCGCATGCCAGTCAGGATCTGGTGCCCGCGGGAACTCCCTTTGTGTTGCAAGTGCAGCGAGGCAACCTGTACCTGCGAATGCCGGTGGCAGAGCCGACCCTCGATCAGATCAAGGCCTTTGTTGGGCTGGCTGAGGTGGCCGCGAAAGAGGCCAAACGGGTGGATCAACTGATCAGTGAGGGCGTCAGTTGGGCACAGTCGGGCGTCTCGGGTTGGCAATCCAGTCTGAATGCCGTGGATGCATCGTGATTTCAGAGCTCAAAGCTACTGGCGTCACCGGACAGCGCTGTGTTGAGCAGCGCACCAGTAAAGCGGTCAGAGAGTAGTTCAGCGAACACCATCACATGGTTGCGCAGCATGACGCCGCGCTTGAACGCAATCCGAGCAATGTTGCTCCCCAGCAAATGGCCTAGGGGTTTGGCCACCAGATCGGGGTCGGTCGAGACATCCTTCATGGCCATCTCCGCAACGACCCCAACCCCCAGTCCGATTCGGACATAGGTTTTGATCACATCTGCATCAATGGCTTCCAGCACCACTTGGGGGGTCAGGCCCCGCGCCGCGAACGCCCGATCGATGCGAGAGCGGCCCGTGAACGCCGGGTGATAGGTTACCAACGGGTGGTGGGCCAAGTCTTCCAGGGTGATCACCGACTGGGTCGCGAGGGGGTGATCACGCGGCATGACGGCCACGTGCTGCCATTCGTACCAGGGAAGCGAAATCAAGTCGCCAAACTCGTCAAGTGATTCGGTCGCCAGACCAATCACGGCGACCTCATTCAATACCATTTCGGCCACTTGGGTGGGACTGCCCTGGTGCAAGCCGATGCCCAGCTTCGGAAACCGCTGGCGCAATTGAGCCAAGGGCGCCGGGAGTACATAACGGGCCTGCGTGTGCGTGGTGGCGATGGAGAGTTGACCACCGTCTTGGCGAGAAAACTCCTCACCAATTCGCTTGAGGTTGCCGACTTCGCGCAAGATGATGCTGATGCTGCGGAGGACCTGCTCGCCCGGCTCCGTGATGCGACGCAGGCGCTTCCCATGGCGCGAAAAAATGTCGACGCCCAACTCCTCTTCCAACTCCAGGATGGCTTTGGACACTCCGGGCTGTGAGGTGTGCAAGGCCTTCGCGGTTTCGGTCAAATTCAGATTGCGACGGGCCGCTTCAGCCACAAAGCGAAACTGCTGCAGATTCATGGCGCCTCCGGCGATTGCTCCAGCACCGACAGGCACCAAGCCGTCAGAGCGTCTTGGAAAAACGCTTGTTCACCCAGTGCGGGCAGGATACGAATTGGGAGCGCCAGTTGGGTCTGTAGCTGCTGGATCTGCGGCTCCACATCGCGGCGCACATGGCCCGCACCGCCCAAGAACAAGGGCAGCACCACCAAGGTGGTCGCGCCTCGACCCACCAAATCACGGGCCGCCTGCACCAAGCTGGGCTCCAGCAACTCCAAGTAAGCGAGCGAAACTGGCGTGTCGGTGCGCTTGGCTTGCACGCGCGCCAGCACGGTTTCGAATGGTGCCGCCCAAGCTGGGTTGCGAGCGCCGTGGGCCAGCAGAATGAGTCCAACAGTCATCGGTATCGCACCAACCAGGCAAATGCGGCCATCGAGAGGCCCAGATAGAGCAGGCTGGGGGCTGCAGCCACGGCCCAGGGAGTCCAGTTGTTGAGCACCCCCAAATGTCCGGAAAGGTTGCTCAGCAGCACGAAACTGATGCCCAGCATGATGCCGCCGAAGACTTTGGCGCTGACGCCGCCCGCTCGGGCATGGAGGTAAGCGAAGGGAAGCGCCAGCGCGACCATCACCAAACAAGCCAGCGGATAAAAGGCGCGCCGCCAAAACTGGATTTCGTACCGTTGGGACGATTGGGCCTGCTCCGACAAGTGGCGTGTGTACCGGAACAGTTCCAAGGTGGACATGGTCTTGGCACTGAGCAGTGCCGCGCTAACCACCCCTAGGTTTAAATGGCTGGCCCACTCGGCATCGGTCGGTCCCCGCTTGACCCACGCACCTTCGGATGGGCTCTCCGGCCACACCATCTGCTGCGCTGCAAACAGGCGCCAACGCCCGTCGCCATCCACTTGGCCCGTTTCGGCCTCCCAACGCTCGCGCAGGCGACCGTCTGTTGAGAAGTGAAAGATTCGGATGCCCTCAAGCCGACCCTCCAGGGACGCACTGCGAACATGGACGGTGAAGAGCCGTTCTTGCCCCTGCGCATCGACTAACCGATCCTTCATCCAAGCGCCCCCGGCGCGCTGCACCAGCCCCCCAGAAAACTGGGCCCGAAGCGTTTCTGACCACCGCTCCGCCATGGGGGCAAGCACGTCCCCAGCTACAAAGGTTAGGGCGGTGAACGCCAGGGCCGGCGCCGCGAGGAGTTTCAGCGCCCGCCCCGGTCCCAAACCACCGGTACGCAAAATGGTGAACTCGCTTGACTGCGCCATCCGGGAGAGCGAAAAAATGGTGCCAATCAACACGGCAATCGGAAACACCTCGTAAAAGAGGTTGGGCAACTCCAGGGCGGCCAACAGGGCCCCCTGGGTCAGGGCTTGCCCCTTGCGCAGTCGCTCCATTTCTTCTGTGAAGGCTTGGAAGTAAAAAAGGCCCAAAAAGCCCAGAGCCACAAAGGCCACGGCCATCACCATGTCTCGGTAGAGGAGGCGGCGTACGGTCTTCATGAGGTTGCCCCCACGAAGCGCCGCCAATGAAAGCGCAGCCCCTCGTCCCGCAAGAGGATGAGGCTGATGGCCAATACAGCCACCGACCCATGCACGCTGAGTAAAGCTTGGGCTGGGGTCAGGCGCTCACGCCCCACCCAACCTTCGGTGAGGTTGATCAGGTGGTAGTAGATGATGAACACCAACAAGGCGGCTACAAGGCCCCAGTTGTTGGGGCGGCGCGGATTGGAGGCCGCCAATCCGACGCCCAGAATGGACAAGTTGATGGCGCCCCAAATCAATCCCACTCTCCACACCAGTTGACCGTGATGGCGGGGGTGCTCGGAGAGAGCCAAGTGCTGGGTCGACATGGCTTTGGGCGGGAGCTCATCCATGGAGCGAGCCGCGCCCGCGTCGGTCAAGACGCGATACCCCGCGAATCGGGCGACCGTGCGGCCCTCCGCGGCAGTCAGGGTTTCGGCACGCTGGCCGTTGGTGAGGCTCAGAAAGCGGTCTTCGCCCTCCCATTCCACGCGCCCCTCAGCAGCCGTAATCACCGCTTCTTGCTCGGCTTTCTGAGTCAAGATGAAGACATTGCGCCCAATGCCCTGGGACTCGCCGCCGCGCTCGATGAAAAACACCTTGCTGCCATCTCGAGAGCTCTGAAACTGTCCAGGCGCGACACGGGATAAATCACTGCGTTTTTCATAGCGCTCGCGCATTTGCACGGTCTCGCGTTGGGTCCACGGGGTTACCCACAGCATCAGGATCGCCAAGCCCAGCCAAACAGGCCATGCCATGCTTGCAATGGGTCCCAAGAAGCGCCGCAGGGGCTGCCCGCTGGCCAACCACACCGCCATTTCAGAATCACGATACAGGCGGCTGACGCTCCCCACCACGGCAATAAAGAGGGCAAGGGCCAGCACCACCGGCAACTGGGTCACGCCGGCAAAGAAGAGGGCCAGCAGCACATCGGCCGGGTCCACCTTGCCCCCGGCAGCGGCCCCCAGCGTTTTGATGAGGGCAAAGGTGAGGACGATGGTGATCAGGACCACCAAACTCACGCCGAACTGACGAGCCAGTTCGGATCGAAACGAGGTATGGAATAACATTCTTCGGTCTTATTGCTCGGCGAAATTATGGACGCTCGTATTCAATCGGTCTCGATCGACAAGTGGGCCTCGGCCACGGCTGACGCTCTTCTGGTGGTGCTGGGGGGGGATGGAGTCCCGGCCTCAATGGATGCTGCCCTGGCCAACGCGGTCAAGTCGGCGGTCAAGCTCGGTGACTTTGACTGGAAGACCGGCAAGGCGCTAATGATCGTCGGGGCCGCCGGCGTCAAAGCGCCGCGACTGATCCTGGCAGCCGCTGGCAAACCCAGTGCCAAATCGGCACGCGCGGCGGTGGTGGCTGGCTTGGCTCAACTCAAGGGCCGCAATGTGGCCCATGTCGCCATCGCCTTTGCCGGTTTCGGCGCGCTCAGTGAACAGATCGTTGAGCAGGGGGTTCTGGCGACGCGGGACTCGGCGTACCTGTATCAGCACACCAAACCCAGTGCGCCCAAAGACCCACGCGTGAGTCGGGTGACGGTGCTGGTTGACAAGGCCGATCTCAAGGCGGCCAAGGCGGGATTGGCCTTGGGCCAGGCGGTGGGTGAAGGCGTGGAGTTGGCGCGGGAATTGGCCAACCGTCCGGGCAACTACTGCACCCCCACGCACCTTGCCGACTGCGCACGCGACCTGGGGCGCAAGCACGGGCTGAAGGTTGAAGTGCTGGACAAGAAGGCGGTGGAGCGCTTGGGTATGGGCTCATTCTTGGCCGTGGCACAAGGGGGCGATGAGCCGCTGCGATTTATCGTGGCTCGCTATGACGGCGCCCCGCGCACCCAGGCGCCTGTTGTCTTGGTGGGCAAAGGCATCACGTTTGATACGGGCGGCATCAGCCTCAAGCCCGGGGCTGAGATGGACGAGATGAAATTCGACATGGGCGGTGCCGCGTCGGTGCTTGGTGCTTTGCGTGCGGTGGTCGAACTGAAGCCCAAGCTGAATTTGGTCGTGCTGATTCCGGCGTGCGAGAACATGCCCAGTGGCAAGGCTGTCAAGCCGGGTGACGTGGTGACCTCCATGTCGGGCCAGACGATTGAAATCCTCAACACGGACGCCGAAGGCCGATTGATCCTGTGTGACGCCCTGACCTACGCCGAGCGGTTCAAGCCGCGCATGGTGGTGGATGTGGCCACGCTGACCGGTGCCTGCGTCATCGCACTGGGTGGGGTGCGCAGTGGCATGTACGCCAGCGATGACGAGTTGGCCCAGGCTTTGTCGACCGCCGGCGAAACGGCGTTGGATCCCTGCTGGCGCATGCCCTTGGACGATGAGTATGACGAGGGCCTCAAGTCCAACTTTGCTGACGTCGCCAATGTGGGCTCTCGGGCCGGGGGGTCGATCACGGCTGCCATGTTCTTGAAGCGCTTCGCCAAGGCCTATCGCTGGGGACACCTGGATATCGCGGGTACGGCCTGGAAGGGTGGGGCGGCTAAGGGGGCGACGGGCCGCCCGGTCGGCTTGCTCACGCACTTTTTGCTCTCGCAAGTCGTCTAAGGCGTGGCGGACGCGCTGGAGGTTCGCTTCTACACCGGGTGTGCCGACCCGGTTGATGTGGCCCTGCGCTTGGCTCGCAAGTGCCAGCAACGGGGCTGGCGAACCCTGGTGGTCGGCCCGCAATCTGCGCTCAAAAGCCTTTCGGCCCGTCTGTGGGCGCTGGATGGGTTTTGGGCGCATGCAGGCCCCGGTGAGGCGTCGCTCCAGCGCCGCAGTCCCCTTGTGTTGGATGTCGAGCCCGGGCCTGCCGAGGGTTTCACTGCCCTGATTCATTTGGGGGCTGAAGTGGTGTTGGCACCCACCGGGGTGCGCCAAGTTTTTGAGGTGGTGGGCGAAGACTCGGAGGCGCGGGAGGCAGGGCGTGCCCGGTTTCGGCACTACCGGACTCAAGGACTGACGCCCGAACATCACGAGGTGGCGGCATGACCGACGCATCGAAGCGGGAGGGCATCCAGCGCGACGTTCCAGTGTTAACGGACGTTGTCGAAGGCCCGGCGCCCCGACTGCAGGTCCCGCCAGAGCTGGCCGCGCAATTGGATACGTGGCTGATCGATCAGCTGCCGGTGCTGGTGCGTGAGGTTGTCACTGAGCTGAGTCCCAAATTGGAGCAGCAGCTGCTGGATGCCCTGATGCCCCGCGTGCTGGCTTCGCTGTCGCAGTGGCAGGGCGACATGGATTAAGACCTTGGGCGGGTGACGTCCTGTGGCCCGTCAACGATTCATGGACTACCGCGTTGCTCCCCCGTGCGCGCCTACCGACTTTCCCTGAGATCGACCGGTGCAAAGTGCGGTAAGGTCTGCGCCGCTTTGGGGTTGAGCAGCAACCTCGTTTTTCTCTGTTGGAGATCATTCATGCAAGTTCGGTTCAATCAAGTGGCCGTGGCGGCATTGGTCGCTCTGGGTGGCGCGGCAATGGCGCAGGAAACCATTGAAGTTCGGATTGGCCACGTCGGCCCCACCAGCGGCGCCATCGCGCACTTGGGCAAGGACAACGAGCTGGGCGCTCGCATGGCCATCGAAGACCTGAACGCCAAGAAGATGAAGATTGGCGGCAAGGTGGCGGTATTCAAACTGTTCGCCGAAGACGATGCAGGTGATCCCAAGCAGGGCACGGCTGCAGCTCAAAAGCTCGTGGACTCCAAAGTTCACGGCGTGATTGGGCACCTGAACTCGGGCACGTCGATCCCGGCCTCCAAGGTCTACAGCGACGCGGGTATTCCCCAGATCAGCCCGTCCGCCACCAACCCCAAGTTCACCCGCCAAGGCTTCAAGACCACGTTCCGCGTGGTGGCCGATGACGTGCACCTCGGCGGCACGCTCGGCAAATACGCGGTGAAGAACCTGAATGGCAAGTCGATTGCCGTGATCGACGACCGTACGGCCTATGGGCAAGGTGTGGCCGACGAATTTGAAAAGGGCGTCAAGGCTTCCGGCGGCAAAGTGGTGGGACGCGAGTTCACCAACGACAAGGCCACGGACTTCTCGGCCATCCTGACCAAGCTGAAGGCTGCCAACCCCGATGTGGTGTTCTTTGGTGGCATGGATGCCGTGGCCGGACCGATGCTCCGTCAGATGAAGCAACTGGGCATCAATGCCAAGTTCATGGGTGGCGATGGCATCTGCTCCGGCGAGTTGCCCAAGTTGGCTGCCGGCTCCATGGGTGACGGTCAGGTGTACTGCGCCGAAGCCGGTGGTGTCGAAGGCGAAGCCAAGAAGTCGATGGATGACTTCAAGGCCAAGTTCCGCGCCAAGTTCAATGCTGACGTGCAAATCTACGCACCGTACGTGTATGACGCCACCATGGTGATGGCGGCGGCGATGGAAAAGGCGGGTTCGGCGGACCCCGCGAAGTACTTGCCCGTGCTGGCCAAGACGGCTGGTTACAAGGGCGTGACGGGTACCGTGGCCTTCGACGAGAAGGGCGACATCAAGAATGGCGCTCTGACGCTGTTCACCTACAAGGGTGGTGCGCGCGACCAAGTGGCGGTTGTGCGTTAATTCTTCGCACCCCTGCCCCCAACGGCCCGCGCAAGCGGGCCGTTTTGTTTGTGCTTTCCGATAATTCACCGTTTTGCTGAATTTCTGTCCCTCATGAGCTTTTCTCCTTGGCGCTTGTCGGTGGCCCCCATGCTCGATTGGACCGACCGCCACTGCCGCGTCTTCCATCGTCTGTTGACGCGTCACGCCCGGCTTTACACCGAAATGGTCACAACGGGTGCTTTGCTGCATGGCGATCAAGCCCGACACCTGGACTTCGATGCGGTGGAGCATCCCGTGGCACTGCAGCTGGGCGGTAGCGAACCGGGCGACTTGGCTGCGTGCGCGCGCTTGGCGGAGCGTTGGGGGTACGACGAGGTGAACCTCAATTGCGGATGTCCCAGCCCGCGCGTGCAACGGGGTGCGTTTGGAGCCTGTCTGATGGGAGAAGCCGCGCTGGTGGCGGACGGGGTCAGGGCCATGCGAGATGCCACGGGGCTGCCGGTGACGGTGAAGCACCGCATTGGCATCGATCGAATCGAGCGGTACGACTTTGTGCGCGACTTCGTGGGCACGGTGGCCGAGGCGGGCTGCACGGTCTTCATCGTGCATGCGCGAAATGCGTGGCTCGACGGGCTCAGCCCCAAGGACAACCGGGAAATTCCGCCCCTGCGCTACGAGGTCGTGCACCGGTTGAAGTCAGATTTCCCGCAACTGACCGTGGTGCTCAATGGTGGTGTGAAGGACGACACGACCGTGGCCGCGCAGCTGGAGCGGGTCGATGGGGTCATGGTCGGGCGTCACGCTTATCACGAGCCCTGGGCCTTGAGCACGTGGGATGAGCAGTTCTTCGGTGCTCCGCCGCAAGGCTTGACCCGCGAGGGTGTCGAAGACGCCTGGGTGGCGTACTTGCAGCTGCGCTGGAATGAGGGGCAGCCTTGGGCGCCGGCCGCACGTCATGCTTTAGGGCTTTGGAACGGCACGGCCGGTTCGCGCCGCTGGCGGCAGGTCTGGAGCGATCACCGCCTCAAAACAGAGAGCCCCCGCTCCGTGCAGGCGATGGCGACGGCGGCACGCTTGGGGGTCGCGGCCGCTGCCGTCGCCTGAGGTTGATTACGCCTCCCACGGGGGGGCGTCATCCGAGCCCGACATGGGCGGTGCCGGTACGGCAGGGGCCGTAGCCACCCCCAAACCATCGACCAATCCGCCCAGCCCCTCAAAGAGTGCTGGCAGCAACTGACTCAATTCCGCCGTCGCCAGCAAGGCGTCGGCATCGAACGGATCGGCTTCGCTGTCTTGCAACCCGTCCTGTTCAAACGCGCCGTCGTCGACTTTGAGCCGGGTGAGTTGCAGCGTATCGGTGAGCACAAAGTCCAATCGATCGCGCCAATTCAGCGCCAATTTCTTGACCTGTTTCCCTGCGGTCAGGTGTTGCTGAATATCCGGGCCATCCAGTCCGTGCCGTGTGTAGCGAACCGTGGCCGCTTGCGTGTCGCTGGACCGGAGCTCGGCATCGCGGCCAATGCCAAAGCCCGCGGGTGCCACGCCATCCAGCAGCCAGGCGTTCATGCAGGTGGCGGGGTTCTCTGCGGTCATCAGGGGCTCGGGGGTCAGGCCCACCAATGCTTTGCTCAGCAAGGTCAGGCCCGCATCACAGCGGGCTGATGTCGTGGAGTCGAAGGCCAGTAACTCCAACTGCGGTGCGATCCACACGCGCAGGGCGGTAGTCCGTGTGAAAGCCAGTGGCAGAAGATCAAGCAGGGCTTCGTCTTTGAGTTCGCGCCGGCGCTTGGCGCCAGGCTTGCGGCCACTTTCTTGCTCCAGCTTCTCGGCCAGTTCATCGACCCGGTCCTTGATAACCGAACCGGGGAGTAGGCGCTGCTCGAATTGCAGCTTCAGCAAAGCATGGCCATTGACCCATTCCACCAATGGGCCTTCGGCATGGCCGCGCGGCGGTACAAAGCCCACCGAAATGGGTTGGGTGGGGCCGCAGGGCGTAAAGGGTTGTGTGGCCAGCTGGGCGTCGAGCTGGGACCAGTCGGGCTGTCCTGCCAGCGGCAGGCGATAAAGGGTGAGGGCCTTGAACACAGACGGTGAGCGGTGGCAGGAAAGGCGCGGATTCTGGCCCATTCATCCGGCACCGCTGCATTTTGTCCATGAGGCGCTGCGGGTCATCACAGGAGAGTGGTGCTCCAGGGCTACGAACGGCACCATTGCGTTTTTCGAACTTCGGACGACCCCATGCGCGCTTCTGTTTTGACTCCCTCGCGTGCCACCTTGGTGGTGGCATTGACCCTGGCGGGATGCCAGCTGGCGTTCGCGGCCCCCGCTCAGCCGCTTTCCACCTATGCCGAACAATTGCTGGACGAGCAAGGGGTCAAGAAGGATGGGCCAGGTGTGGTGATGCTCGTGGCCCAAGGCGACAAACTGCTGTACCAGGGAGCGCGTGGCATGGCCTCGATCGAGCTGGGGGTCCCCCTCAGCCCCGAACACCGCCTGCGCATGGGTTCGGTGACCAAGCAGTTCGCTGCTGCCACCTTGCTTAAGCTGGTGGATGAGGGCAAAGCCAGTTTGGAGGATCCACTCAGCAAGTACCTTCCCGACTATCCGAATGGCCAAGCCATCACACTGACTCAGTTGCTCAATCACAGCTCAGGCGTGAAGAGCTACACCGGTATCGGTGGCTACATGGGCAATCCCGTTCGGTCCAAGTTGGACACCGACGAGATGATCAAGGTGTTCAAGGATCTCAAGCCCGATTTCGCGCCCGGTCAGCAGTACCGGTACAACAACAGCGGCTATGTGTTGCTCGGAGCGGTCATTGAGGCCATTGAGCGCAAGCCTTGGCATGCGGCATTGGATGCGGCGCTCTTGAAGCCGCAGCGGATTGATGTCCGCTATCCGGGGGACCAAGGCTTGGTGCCGGGCATGGCACAGGGGTACTCCCGTGGCGAAGAGGGTGAACTGGCTTTGGCCACCGCCATCAGCATGACGCAACCCCATGCCGCCGGCGCCTTGGTCGGCGATGTTCAGTCGCTGTGGCGTTGGAATCAAGCGCTGCATGGTGGCAAGCTGCTCAAGCCGGCGACCTATCAGCGCATGATCACCCCCGAGGGGGCGGCCGCCACCAACCGTTACGGCTTTGGCATTGGGCTGGACACCCTGCGCGGCCAGCCCATGCTGCAGCACGGCGGGGGTATCCATGGGTTTGTGTCACTCCTGGTCTATCAGCCCGCCAGTCAAATCACCGTGGCCCTGATGGCCAACAGTGACAGCGCCGGTGTCAACCTGGATTTATTGGCTCGCAAACTCGCGGCGCACGCGCTGGGCAAACCGTACCCGCTGATCAAACCGGTGACGGTGGAGGTGGCCGCTCTGCACAAACTCGAAGGCGTCTACTCGGCCGACGGCGGCAAGACCTCGCGCACCCTGCGTGTGATCGACGGTCGCCTCACCAGCACGCGCAGCGGCTCTCAGCCGATCCCACTCACTCCGCTCGGAAACGACCGGTTTGCCTTTGAGAACTCACTGGCTCAGGCGCAGATTGAAAAGAGTACCCAAGGCCCTGTCCTGGCTTTCTTCCCTGACGGCGACGGGGAGGTGCAGCGCTGGGTCAAGGTGGCGGAGGTGGAGAAGCGTGCCGAAGTGGAATTGAACGAGGCCCAGCGTGCGGCCTTGGTGGGTGAATTCGCATCGCCGCAATTGAAGCTGCGCATCTTTGTGGACGCGCAGGGTCGCTTGGCCAGTCAAGCGCCAGGGCAACCCGTCATCTTGCTCAAAGCCCAATCGCCCCGCGAACTCTTTGCGGTGGGGTTGGATGCGACGCTGAGTTTCTCGGACGAGCCCGGTGCGGCCCAGAGCGCGACACTGAAGCAAGGCCCGGCGACGTTGGTGCTCAAGCGTCAATAAGCCGGGGCCGCTCACGCCGCGAAATCCCCGCTGGCGCCGCTGGCCTGCGGGTCGTCGCGCGGGGTAGGACGGAAGGGCCGGACTTTGAAACCATGCCCTCCATCGCACTTTTTTTTGCATGGAGATTGAGATGGTGAAACGTTTGATGGCTTCTTCCGCCCTTGCCGCTACCCTGATGATGGGCGTCAACCCAAGCGCCCAGGCTGCAACTCTGGAACTCACGATCGAAGGCCTGAAGGCAAGTGAGGGTCAGTTGCTGGTGGCGGTGTTTGATCGGCCCGAAGTGTGGCTGCGAGGCGCCGCCCTCAAAGGGGCGCGGGTCAAGGTTGAGGGGCGGAGCCTGACCGTGGTGATCGATGACTTGCCGGACGGGGCCGAAGTGGCGGTGAGCGCCGTTCAGGACCTGAACGGCAACGGTCGAATGGACCGCAATGCCGTGGGCATGCCCATGGAGCCCTATGGCTTCAGCCGGGATGCGGCGGGCAGTTTTGGCCCGCCCAGCTTTGAGGCCGCCAAGATCACGGTGCAGGGTCACACCAAAGCCACGCTGACGCTCAACTGAGGAACTGGCCATGTTGAATCGCCGTCAATGGCTGGTGGCTGGGGGGCTGACGCTGGGGAGTCCTTTTGGCGCTCACGCCGCCCTTGGGCATCCCGATGCGCTGTACACCGGGCCTTTTGGAACCGAACCCGCCCTGCAGCCCTTGCGCGGTTGGGTGGATGCCCAGGACCGCTTGGCCGAGGGGCTGCGCGTGGAGGGCCGGCTACCGGCGGCCTTGCGCGGCACGCTCTATCGCAATGGGCCGGGGCTGTTGGAGCGCGCGGGTCAGCGCTACGCGCACTGGTTTGACGGCGATGGTCTGGTTCAGGCCTGGCACTTCGAGGGTGCGGCGGTTCGCCACACCGCGCGCTTTGTGCGGACCCGAAAGTTCGAACTCGAGCACGAAGCGGGTGCGTTCCTTTTGCCGGCGTTCGGTACGGCCATTCCCGCGCGACGTCCGCTGCGAAGCAGCGACGATGTCAACACCGCCAACACGGGGGTCATCCTTCAGGGCGGCCGCCTGTATGCGCTGTGGGAGGGTGGGTCGGCCCACGAGTTGGACCCCGAGACCTTGCACACGCGAGGGCGCAAAGTGTGGGCTCCGGAGCTCACGGGCATGCCCTTCAGCGCCCATCCCAAGCGCGAGCCGGATGGAACCCTGTGGAACTTTGGCGCTTTCATGGGCAAGTTGGCGCTCTATCAAATAGGACCCCATGGGGCTTTGGTGCGCAGTCGGGTGCTGGACCTGCCCGTGGCAGCGATGGTGCATGACTTTGTCCTGACGGAACGGTTTCTCGTGTTCGTGCTGCCGCCGCTGGAGTTGGATCCTCAAGGCCTGCGCGAAGGGCGCTCCCTCGTGGGTGCAATGCGATGGCGCGCCGAGCAGCCCAATCGCATCGTGGTGATCGACAAGAGCGATCTGAGCGTCAGAACCGTGTTGGAGGCCCCGCCGGAATTGCTCTTCCACTTTGGCAATGCTTGGGACGATGGCGATGCCTTGATCCGATTGGATTACGTGTCCACGGATCACCAGCGGTTTTTGAGCGGCGGCTTCAACAGCATGCTGCACGGCCACCGGAGTGAACCTTTCTCTCCCTCCAACCCCCGCCTGGTGCAGATTGACTTGCGCAAGCGCCGCGTCACCCTGGCGTCGCGTCTGGAGCAAGTTGAATTCCCTCAGGTAGACCCTCGGGTGGTGGGGCGTGCCTACCGGTACGTTTTCTATCCGGAAGCCCGGGGGCGTCGCTGGGGGGAGGGGGCGGCCGTGCTGCGGGTGGATCTGCAGCGGGATCGAACCGAACGGTTCGACTTTGGGCCTGGGGTGATCGTCGAGGAGCAACTCCTGGTGCCCAAACCTGGCCGTTCCCGCGAAGGTCAGGGCTGGCTGGTGGGGACGGGCTTTGACAGCCGCCGCCAACGCAGCTTTTGCACGGTATTTGATGCCGAAGCGGTGTCCGCCGGACCGGTGGCTACGGTGTGGCTCCCGTACTGGGCACCGCTCGGATTTCACGGCCACTTCCAATTCGCGGCCTGACGGATCCGGGTTTTCCCATGTCCGGGGACGCACAATGCGGCCCATGGACCAAAACGAACTCAAACGCCAGGTCGCGCAAGCAGCGCTGGCCTATGTGGAACCGGGCACCGTGCTGGGCGTGGGCACCGGTTCAACGGTGGACTTGTTCATCGAAGCCTTGGCCGCGAGCGGCATGGAACTCGCCGGCACCGTCTCCAGCTCTGAGCGCTCGACCCAAGCGCTCACAGCCGCGGGGTTCAAGGTGCTGGAGGCGGCGGCGGTGGAACGCCTGTCCACCTACATCGATGGCGCTGACGAAATCGATCCCATGGGCCACATGATCAAGGGCGGGGGAGCGGCTTTGACACGCGAAAAGATCGTGGCCGACTTGGCCGATCGTTTCGTCTGCATTGCGGATGCCAGCAAGTGTGTGGATGTGCTGGGCCGCTTCCCCTTGCCCGTGGAAATCATTCCCATGGCCGCGCCGCAATTGATTCGCCGCTTTGCTCAGCTCGGCGGTCAGGCCCAGGTTCGCCCGGGGTGTGTCACGGACAACGGCCAACTCATTTTGGATGTGCGCGGCTTGTCGATCGCCGATCCGCTCGCCGTCGAGGCGGAAGTGAGCCAATGGCCGGGCGTGGTCACCGTGGGTATTTTTGCCCGTCACCGGGCCCGGGTGGCTTTGATTGGGACCCCCGACGGTGTACGCACGCTGAAGTTCGCCTGAGGCCCGGGGCCAGGGCCCCGGGTCCCGGGTCTGACGGTCAGCTGATGCTCAGTGGGGGTCGGTGTGGGGCATGGCCGGCGGCGTGAGGCCCGGAATGGGCAGCGGTTTGCCGTTCAGTGTTGCGGCGCCGCCTTTGAATTGCACGGCTAGGCTCAAGCGGTCGCCCTTGCGTTCCAGAAAACCCCGCTCGACCGCGCCATTGATCTGGGCCTCCAAAGCCTCTGGCGGTAAGGCCTGTCCGGTTTTTTCCAGGACCGTTTGAATCAGGGGTACGGGAATCTCGGCACCCAATTCAACATTTAGTTTCTGGAAGAGCTTGGGATTGATGCCACCCTTGGCCTCTTCATCGGTTACGCCCTGAGCGCCCACTCGGTAGTGCAGGTGGGCGGTTTGCCCCTGAACGGTCACGGAGAGCTTGTCGAGGGCAAATTCCGGGTTGGCGCTGAGCAGGCCCGCGAAACTCTTTTCAACGGTCGCCAAGCGAGCCTTGGGGTCAGGATTGCCGGCGCACCCGTCTTGAAGGGCGCCGGTAATCAAATCCAGATAAGCCGCCACGCGGAACCGATGCAGGCTGTACTGAACGCTGAGCGCATCCAAGGGCAGGCCGGCAATCTCTCCTTTGCCATGCGCTTCGGCCTGGGCGGTGTAAAGCCCGTTCTCGACACTGCCGGTTTGGCTGAATTGCAGATCGCGAAGCGCAAACCACTTGCGGGTGCTGCCATCGGCTGGGTTGGGGCCGGTGAAGCTCATCTCCTTGAGGCTGCCGTTACCCTTGCCTGTGGTTACCCACCAAGTGGGGCCCAGGGTCTCACCCGCGAACTTGACATCTTTCATCACGATGTCCGCGCCTTTGCCGTCCTGAACCCGGTAACCCGGCAGCACTGCCTCATAGCGCCCATGGCCTGCGCGATCCAATTGCAGGCGACCGGTCAGGCCGTCGAACTGAAACTGCATGTCCTGCTGCTGGTAGGCCAGGGCCGGCATGCGAATCTGGGTGTCGGTGCTGCCGTTCCACCCCACGTAAGTGACCAACTCAAAAGGCTCGGCCCCTTTTTTGAGTTCGTTCAGTTTGGCTTGGGTGTCTGCGTCCAAAACCCACTCGCTGCGGATGCGGGCAGCGCCAAAGCCGCGCCACCCGGGGAAGGGGCCGTGCTCAATTTCATCGCGCCACGTGATGCGCAAGGGTTTTTGATCCCCTGTGGGGCAACCCAATTCCACGTTCAGGGTGCGCGTTGCCCCCGTCAAACGTTTGCTGTAGCTCACGTTGGTGAGGCGCAGCAGGCTGTTGGCGTTGCCTTGCCACGATTGAACCTGTGCATCCATCGCAGCCTGGACGCGCTGACCGCTCAGGACAGACGCCCCCACCCACAATCCGGCGACGGCTCCGGCTGCCCCCAGCACCTTGATTCCCGTTTTCATCTGTGCTCCCCGATTCAAATTTGGAGGCGAGATTGTGGGCTGGGCCGCGCATGCCGGTGGCCACCGAATCGGGTGGGTTTGCCCGCATCGTTCTTTGGTGGGAGGGGAGGGCCCGCCAAGTGACCGAGGGGGAGGGCGCTGGATTGGCGCTATGGTGTGCCCATTCACTTGCCCCTGATCTCAAACGATGGAACTCCACACCTTTGACGACTTCTTGACGGCCGCCCAAGCCCAGCCCGAGCCCCAGCGTTTGCTCTTGGTCTTTGCCGAGGCCGGCTTGCCACCGGGCGCCAGTGCGGCCCAGCGTCGGGCATTTGAGGCGGGTGAAGGGGGGGTGTTGAACTTGCTGATGTGTGTGGACAAAAGCCCGCACGACTTGGCGAGCTTTGCCGCGCTGGCCGCGGAGGCCCGAGAGGCCGGCCCGCCCTGGACGTTGATGTTCACTGCGGCCCTAACCGGTCGCGGTGGTCGCGCTCCGACCGAGGGCGAGGTTCAATCGGCGTTGGAAAGCCTCGTGAAACGGATTCACAGCGGGCAAGTCGAGGGCCTGCTGCCCTTCGATGCTCAAGGGCGGGTGGTTCAATGGGGTGCGGCGTAACCGCCCCAGCGGTTGCTCAGGTCGTCTTGCGCGTTTGACGGA
Organism: Inhella gelatinilytica; assembly: GCF_016093295.1. Taxonomy (GTDB): domain Bacteria; phylum Pseudomonadota; class Gammaproteobacteria; order Burkholderiales; family Burkholderiaceae_C; genus Inhella; species Inhella gelatinilytica. The sequence goes on from NZ_JAEDAL010000007.1 coordinate 19,522, forward strand.
CCCGGAAACGGGCCGGGTCGACCGCAGCCACCAGCCGGGCTTCGACCGGCGCGGGCAAGCCCAACGCCAACGCCGCGGCCAATTCACCGGCCAGGGTGGCCCAGGTCAAGCCGCGTGAGGCCATGGCCGTGCACAACACCAAGCCTGGGCGTCGAGGCCAGTGGCTGGCCTGTGTGGCCCGGTGTTTCGGTGCCTCCAAGGGCAGGCCGCCAATCAAGGGCAGTTTGTCGGGCGCCAGTAGACGCCAGCTGACACGTCCGGGCAGTTGCTGGGCCCATTCGGCGGTGTTCACTGTGGAGCCACAAAGACGCCGCCACACGTCCAGGTTGTGGGCGCTGTCGGCTTCACGGCACTGAGGATCCGGATCGTGCCCCTGGGCGGTGGAGCCGGACACCACCCGACCATCCGGCAGGCCGATGACATAGCCGCCGCCCGCGACGGGTTGGCGCGGCATGGCGCCTTGCGCGGCCCACGTTGCGGGCAACAGGGAAACCTGACCCCGCTGAGGTGTCAATCGCTGGGCCAAGTCCGGCTCCCACGGGGCAATCAAGGCCGGTGTCTGGTGCCCGGTGGCCAGGACCAACAGCGGCGTTTCGTCCACCAGCGCCCCCCGTTCGTCAAACAGCCGCCAGTGTGTCTCATGGGGCTCGATACGGGCTACCGCCGTGTTGACGCGCACTTCGACACCCTCCAACAACGCCGCCACGAGCTCCGGCGGCGGCAGGGCACCGCCCGCCGGGTAGAACCACGCGGGATCGCCCAGGGGCAGGCCGCTCAAGGCCTTAGCCGCTTCCGAGTCCAGGGCCTGTAAGTAGGTCGGAGACAAGGCTTGGCGGGCCAGTAGGCCGCCCATGTCGGCCGTCGACTGTCCGGGGGCGCGGCGCAACAGCCCCGGTTGATACCAACTGAGCCGCTGCTGGGCGAGGAGTTGCGCCGTTCGCAGGGCACTGGCGCGGTTCCAGCGGGCATGGGGACCGTCGTCGGGGTGAACGCTGCCATGGAACAACCCGCCCGGGTTGCCACTGGCGGCCTGTGCGGGGGCAGCGCGAGCGTCCAGCACGGTGACGGCCAGCCCTTCGCGTCGCAGCGCCCGCGCGCAGGCCGCCCCCGCCACACCGGCGCCGAGCACCACGGCACGGCGGGCATGCGGTGCCAGCGGCTGATGGGCGATGGGTCTTGGGGGCACGAAGCGGGGCGTCCAGTGCGCTTCCAGGCGCTGGGCCTTGCCGCCAAAGCCCGCGACCCTTTCAACGTGGAAGCCCGCCTGAGTCAGGGCTTCCCGGGTGGCGCGCGCCACGCTCCAGGTCGCGGCCGTTGCCCCGGGCTGGGCCAAACGGCTGAGCGTTTGCAAGGTGGCGGCATCCCACATGTCCGGATTGCGGTCAGGTGCAAAGCCATCCAGGTAAAAGGCATCGACTTGGGCGCGGAACTCGGGCAGCGTCTCCTGAATGTCCCCCAGCGCCAGCAGGAGCGTGACCGCCCCGTCGTCAAAGTCGAGCCGGTGCAGCCCAGGCGTCAGGGGCGGCCAGGCGTCCATCAACGCCTGGGCCTCGGCAGCGAGTTCCGAGTGGGCGTGCGCGGCGAACAACTCCGGTTGGGACAGGGGGTAGCGCTCCAGACTCAGGAAAAAAAGGCGCCGACTGCGCTGCGGATCCGCCCGCCAGGCCGCCCAGGTCGCCAGGAAGTTATTCCCCAGTCCGAAACCCGTTTCGAGGATCACGAAGCGATCCCGATGCTGCCAGCGGTCCGGTAGGCCATTGCCGCGCAAGAAAACTTCGCGCGCCTGCGCCAAGGCTCCGGCTCGTGAGGCGTAGCCGTCTTGAAAGCGGGGGCTGCGCCAGTGCAGCGGATCGCTGGAGTCCAGCGCGGCGGGTTCGATGGGAGGGGTGGGGTGAGAAGGGGCCGACATCTGCCTATCATCCCTGAGCATGAGCACCTCCTTTCGTCCGCTGCGCGGTCTGCGCATCCTCAGTCTGGGCCTGAACGTGCCCGCTCCCATCGCACTGCAGCGCGCCAAGGCCTTGGGCGCCAAGGTGCTCAAGGTGGAGCCGCCGGGGGGCGAGGCCTTGGCGCAGGCGGCGCCCCGTGCCTATGCCGACTTGAACGCGGGCATCCGCATCGTTCACAAGGACTTGAAGACAGAGTCTGGCTTGGCGTGGTTGCAGGCCGAACTGGCCCGCTGCGATGTGCTGCTCACGTCATTTCGGCGATCGGCGATGGACCGGTTGGGCCTGAGTTGGCGGACGCTGCAGCGGGCTCACCCGCAGCTGTGGCATGTGGCGGTGGTCAGCGGCCAAGGCCAGCGGGCCGACGAGGCCGGCCACGATTTGACGTACCAGGCCGAAGTTGGCCTGTTGGCCCCCGGGAGCCCGATGCCGCGCAGTTTGCTCGCCGACATGGCCGGTGCCGAGCAGGCCACGCAGGCCCTGCTGATGGCGGCATTGGGCCGGCTACAAGGTGCCCGACCCCGTTACTTGGAAATCGGCTTGGCGGAGGCGGCGGCGGAGTTGGCGCGTCCGGTCACATGGGGGGTGACGGCACCTGGTGCCGTCTTGGGGGGTGGGCACGCGTTTTATCGCTTCCTACGCTGCCAGGATGGGTGGGTGGCGTTGGCGGCCCTGGAGCCGCACTTTGCCGCCAGGGTGGCGCAGGTGGCGGGCTTGGCGGCCGGGTGGAACCCGATGGGGGTTGAAACGCATCGGGCGGTTGCGCGGTGGGTTCGACGACAAACCGGGGCAGCTTTGCGTGAATTGGCGCGAACGCAGGACCTGCCCTTGGTGGTTTGTCCCGATGCGCCAAACGGGGGATGAGGTCACGCTCGCGCGCCATGAATAACGCTGCTCCCAGCCCCGTTGGCGCGCCGTCACCGGCGAATTCCCCCACCCCGTCGTCGGGGGTTTTCAGTATTCCCCTTCACCCCCTCTCTTGGCGTCAGCCTTTTGAGTGGCTGCGATTGGGTGTGCGCGACTTTCTGCGCGCGCCCTTCATCGGCCTGTTTTTCGGTGGCGCCTTCATGGTGATGGGCTGGGCCCTGTTGAAAGCCTACGAGCGCATGCCTGCTTACGTGTTGGCGCTGGCGGCTGGGTTCCTGCTGTTGGGGCCTGTGCTGTGCCTGGGTCTGTATCGAATCAGTCAAACGTTGGAAGCAGGGGGGAAGCCAGATTTTGGCGATGCCCTGCTGGCCTTCGAGTCGCGGATCGGGCCCTTGGCCCTCTTCAGCATGGTGCTGCTGGTGCTGGAGATGGTGTGGGGGCGCGCGGCCTTGGTGGTATTTGCCGTGAGTTTCGACGGCATGCCCGACTTCAAGGGGTCCCTGATGGCGCTCCTGAACCCCGAAAACCTCGGGTTCATCGTGGCGTATTGCAGTGTGGGCGCTGTGTTTGCCGGGCTGATCTTTGCGCTCAGCGTGGTCTCCATCCCGATGTTGTTGGATCGCCCCGTGGATGCGGTGACCGCCGCGCTGACGAGTTTGCGTCTGGTGCTGACCCAACCGGGGGTGATGCTGCTGTGGGGCGCACTGATCACCCTATTGATCGGATTGGCCCTGCTCCCCTGGTTCGCCGGTTTGCCGGTGGTGGCGCCCATCCTGGGTCATGCCAGCTGGCATGCCTACCGTGCTGCGGTGGGCGTGGGCGCGGTTGACACGCCGGCGCAGTCGCCGGCTTGAATGGAAAAAGGCCCGGATCGGGCCTTTCTACGGTTAGCGCGCTGGGTTGCGGGGGGGGCGCCCCCCAAGCAAGGCCGCGGGGCGGTCGCCGTTTCGGGCCGGCCGACCGTCAGTTCGCTCACCCGGGCGAGCTCCGGGGCGGGCGTCACGGCGCGGGTCGTGCGCGGGGTGGGGCCCTGGTTTGGCCGCAGGGTTCCCGGGTTTGGCGGCACCGCGTGCTGCACCGTTGGGGCCAGTCGGACCCATCCCTGGCGCGCGCGGGGCGGCCGATTTGGGTTGACCCCCGCGGCTTTGAGGGGCGTGCTGCGGGGCGCGCGGAGGGCGGCCATGGGGCGCAGCGGGCTTGGCTCCCCGCGCTGCTCGCACCCCGATGGTTTGGCGACCGATTTGAATCGGTTCGGCCTTTTCTCCCGCGGGCACGTCGTACCCAGCAAGGGTCTCGCGGGGCAAGTTGCGCTTGATCAGGCGTTCGATGTCCTTCAGGAAGAGTTCTTCATCAGGGCAAACGAGCGACACCGCCTCACCTTCGCACCCGGCGCGGCCCGTACGGCCAATGCGGTGGACGTAGTCCTCCGGCACATTGGGGAGTTCAAAGTTCACCACGTGTGGCAATTCATCGATGTCAATGCCCCGTGCAGCGATGTCGGTTGCCACCAAAACCTGCAGCGTGCCCGTCTTGAACTCCGACAGCGCTTTGGTCCGTGCGCCCTGACTCTTGTTCCCGTGAATCGCCATCGCGGTCACGCCTTGCTTGACAAGGAACTCGGCCAAGCGATTGGCGCCGTGCTTCATGCGGGTGAACACCAGCACTTGATGCCAGTCATTCGATTGGATCAAGTGGGCCAGCAAATCTTTTTTCCGCTCCCGACCCGTCCAGTAGACACGCTGAGCCACCGTGTCGGCGGTGGCGTTGCGCCGCGCCACTTCAATGTGCTGAGGACTTTTGAGTAAACGGTCTGCCAGCGCCTTGATGTCGTCGCTGAAGGTGGCGGAAAAGAGCAAGCTTTGCTTGGTGGCGGGCAGCAGCGCCAACACCTTTTTGATGTCGTGGATAAACCCCATGTCCAGCATGCGGTCGGCCTCGTCCAGAACCAAAATCTCCACGTGTCTGAGGTCCAAATGCCCTTGCTGATGGATGTCGAGCAAGCGGCCCGGCGTGGCCACCAAGATGTCGACACCACGGCGCAGTGCATCGATTTGCGGGTTCATGCCCACGCCACCAAACATCACCATGGACTTCAGCGGCAGGTGCTTGCCATAGGCGCGCACGTTCTCTTCAACCTGAGCCGCCAGCTCACGGGTGGGGGTCAATACCAGGGCGCGTACCGTCCTTTTGGCACTGGGTTTTTGACTCAGCATCAACCGATGCAGCAGGGGCAGGGTGAAGCCCGCTGTTTTACCGGTACCGGTCTGAGCGCCCGCCAGGAGGTCGCCCCCCGATAACACCATCGGAATGGCTTGCTGTTGAATGGGCGTGGGGGTTTCGTAACCCTGTTCGCGAACCGCGCGCAGGATTGGCTCGGACAGGCCGAGATCAGTAAATTTCATGGGGTAGGGGCCCGCGTCAGTGGCGGGGTCCGCACCGAAGCCACCCCAGAGCTTGAGGGGACGCCGTCAAGGCGGTGCGAGGGTCAAACAGTGATGCGAAGTGCAGCCTGGCCCTGGACGGTCCTGAGGGCACAGGTGTGCAAGTGTACGGCCTGTTGCCATTCTCAGGGATAAGCACGGGCTTGTCAGGGGCTGGGCAGCGGCTAGAGTCGCCCCATGGATCGAATCAATGGTCAGCGCGGCGTCGCGCGCGCGGAATTCGCCAGTTGGTGGCATGCGGGGCGAGCCCTTTGGTCCGGGCTGGACGACGCGGCCGGGGCAATGCGGGCACGTCACCTGTCGGCCATGCTCCGCGTGGCTCCGCTGACCATGGGGGCCACCGCGCTGAGCGTGGTGCTCACCGCCTGGATGTTGCAGACCACCATTTCTTCGCTGGCTTTGGTGCTGTGGTCCGGCAGCTTGCTGGCGCTGTGTGTTCACGGCTTCCAAGGCTGGTGGAAACGCCGAAATCTCCACCCGGAAACGGCCGGCCCGGTGGCCATCCGGCGTGCTACGGCCCATGCGGCGGTGATGGGGCTGGGTTGGGCCGCTGCGTCCGGGGCTTGGTTGCCCGTCTTGGATCCCACGCAGCAGGTGTGGATGGTGGTGGTGTTGATGGCGCTGATGTGCGGAGGCACGGTCGCGCTGTCGTTGATTCCTTCGGCAGCGCTGAGTTTTTTGGCGATCATCACATCGGGGCTTTGGGTGGGCTTGGCGCGCTCCGAACTGCAACTGGTGGCCCCCCTCATCGGCTTGGTCGGCGCTTATGCCGTCGTCATGGCGGCCCTGGTGGTTTCAGCGGCGCACTTCTACGCGCGGGGTGTTTTGACGGAGCGGGAAGCCAGCCGTCAAGGCGAGGTGTTTGGGCTGCTGCTGCGAGATTTCGAGGAAAGCAGCGCGGACGTGCTCTGGGAAGTGGATCGCTTCGGTCGGTTTGTGAATCCCTCGCGGCGTCTGGCAGGCTGGGCCGAACGGCCCGCCGATCGCTTGACCCAGCTGACGCTGATGCAGTTGATGAAGTCGCTGCAGCCGGAAGGGTCATCAGGCGTTGAGCGCCTGCAACAGGCCTTGGACCGTGGTGAAGCATTTCGGGAAGTGCCGGTGCGGGTTCAGGTCGCCAGCGGACAGCGCTGGTGGGCGGTGACGGGCAAACCCCTCACCGACGAACAGGGCGTACCGTGTGGCTGGCGCGGAGTGCTGAGTGATGTGACCGCGGCGCGGCAGTCGCACCAGCATGTTGCCTATCTGGCCCAGCACGATGCCCTCACGGGACTGGCCAACCGCACGACCATTCGCAATCGGGTGGCGCAGTCCCTGGAGGCGGGCGGGCGCCGAGGCGCGCTGCTGTGCATGGACTTGGACAACTTCAAGTTGATCAATGACACGCACGGACACACCCTCGGCGACAAAGTACTGCAAGAAGTGGCGCGGCGGCTGCGAGTGCATGTCCGCAAGGGCGACGTGTGCGGACGATTGGGGGGGGACGAGTTTGCCGTGGTCATTGCGGATGCCCGCTCTGATGACGAAGTGCAGGCCTTTGCGCAGCGCTTGGTGGTGTCCATGCGCGTGCCCATTGAGATCGAGCAGGCATCGGTCACCACAGGGGTCAGCATCGGATTGGCCTTCTTGCCGGACCATGCCCAGACCGTGGACGAGGCCATGGTGGCTGCTGACCTGGCGCTTTACTCCGCCAAATCGTCGGGTCGTGGACGGGTGGAAGCCTTCACGAGTGAGCTGGGAGAGATTCAGCGGCGTCGCGCCACTTTGGAGCGGGAGCTACGCCAGGCGTTGGCCCGTGACGAGTTAGAGGTGTATTACCAGCCGCAGGTGGACCTGAAGACTTGGACGATTTGCGGCGCTGAAGCCTTGGTTCGCTGGCACCACCCTGACCTGGGCTCGATCTCGCCGGCGGAGTTCGTGCCTGTTGCCGAAGCTACCGGGCTGATTCACAACATCGGCGCCTGGGTTTTGGCCAAAGCGAGCAGCGATGCGAAACAACTTTTGCCGGGCCTTCGCATCGCGGTGAACGCCTCGGCCGCACAGGTGCAGCGAGCCAGTTTTGTGAATGAGGTTCGCCAATTGCTCCAGCGGCAAGAGTTGGCGGTGGGGCAGCTGGAAATTGAAATTACCGAATCCCTTTTGATGGAGGACGTGCAAACCGCCCTGGAAAACCTCCACGCCATCAAGCAGTTGGGGGTTCGGATCGCCTTGGACGACTTTGGCACGGGGTATTCCTCGTTGGCCTATCTGCGCCGCTTCCCGTTCGACAAACTTAAAATTGATCGCGCTTTTATCCGAGAGCTCACCAGCACAAGCGATGCGCGCGCCATCGTGCGCACGATCTTGCAATTGGCTCGGGTGCTGGGCATGGACACGGTCGCTGAGGGCGTGGAGGAGCCTGCTCAATTGGAGGTGCTGCAGCACGTAGGCTGTGGCTCCATTCAGGGCTTTTTGGTGGCCCGTCCCATGCCGGTCCAATCGCTCATCCAGTTGCGTGAAAGTTGGGCCAAATTGCCCCGGCCTTTGTTCGAAGGCGCCCTGCCGGAGTCGGTGTTGGCCGAACTCCCCCCTGCCGAATCGCGATAATCCGCGGTTTTCCCCCTGAACGGCCTGCTCCCGCCACTGCGTGGCGGGCGGGTGGGCGCCTGAACCTCTTCCTACTGCCATGGCTCAATACGTATTCACGATGAACCGGGTCACCAAGACGGTGCCCCCCAAGCGTCAGATCCTGAAAGAGGTGTCGCTCTCCTTCTTCCCCGGCGCCAAGATTGGCGTGTTGGGCCTGAACGGCGCGGGCAAGTCCACGGTGCTCAAGATCATGGCTGGCCTCGACAAGGAGTTCGAAGGCGAGGCGTATCCGATGCCGGGCATCAAGATTGGTTTCTTGCCTCAGGAGCCCCAGCTCAACCCTGAGCAGACTGTGCGCGAAGCGGTTGAAGAGGGGGTGGGCGGTGTCATGGCTGCCAAGAAGCGTCTCGATGAGGTGTACGCCGCCTATGCCGAACCCGATGCCGACTTTGACGCCTTGGCGGCAGAACAAGCGGAGCTGGAGGGCATCATTGCTGCCAGCGGGGGCGAGAACACGGACTTGCAACTGGAGTTGGCTGCCGATGCCTTGCGCCTGCCGCCCTGGGACGCAAAGATTGACAAGCTGTCGGGGGGCGAGAAGCGCCGTGTGGCGCTGTGCCGGTTGCTGCTTTCTAAGCCTGACATGCTTCTGTTGGACGAACCGACCAACCACTTGGATGCAGAGTCGGTGGAGTGGTTGGAGCAGTTCCTGCAACGCTTCCCGGGCACGGTGGTGGCCGTGACTCACGATCGCTATTTCCTCGACAACGCCGCTGAGTGGATCCTGGAACTGGATCGTGGCTTGGGCATCCCGTACAAGGGCAACTACACGGATTGGCTGGACCAAAAAGAGCGTCGTCTGGAGACCGAGCAGCGCCAGGATGAGGCCCGCACCAAGGCCATGAAGGAAGAACTGAAATGGGTGCGTAGCAATGCCAAGGGGCGCCAAGCCAAGAGCAAGGCGCGCCTGGCTCGTTTTGAGGAGCTGAGCGATGTCGATTACCAGCGCCGCAACGAAACCAACGAGATCTTCATTCCGGTGGCCGAGCGCTTGGGCAATGAGGTGATCGAGTTCAAAAACGTCACCAAATCATTTGGCGACCGCGTGTTGATTGACGACTTGAGCTTCAAGGTACCGCCGGGGGCCATCGTGGGCATCATTGGTCCTAACGGTGCAGGTAAGTCCACCCTGTTCCGCATGATTCAGGGTACCGAGGTGCCGGATCGTGGTGAGGTGGTGATTGGTAAGACCGCCAAGCTCGCCTTTGTTGACCAAAGCCGGGCCTCACTGAATGGCGAGAAGACGGTGTGGGAAGACGTCAGTGGTGGGCTGGACAACATCATTGTGGGCAAGTTCGTCATGCCCAGCCGTGCTTACCTGGGGCGCTTCAACTTCAAGGGCAATGACCAGCAGAAACTGGTGGGCCAACTCTCCGGCGGGGAGCGCGGCCGCCTGCACCTAGCCAAGACCCTGGCGGAGGGCGGCAACGTGCTGATGCTGGACGAGCCCTCGAACGACCTGGACGTCGAAACCCTGCGCGCGCTGGAAGAGGCGCTGCTGGAGTTCGGCGGTTCGGCGATGGTCATCAGCCACGACCGCTGGTTCCTGGATCGCATTTGCACGCACATCCTGGCGTGCGAGGGTGAGAGTCACTGGGAATTCTTCGACGGCAACTACAGCGAGTACGAGGCGGACAAGAAGAAACGTTTGGGCGAAGAAGGTGCGCGCCCGAAGCGGGTGCGTTACAAGCCCATCGTGTAAAGGGAGAACGGCGCGAGAGGCGGCAAAGGATCTTTACCTTTGCTGCATGGCGGCGTAACGCGGCGCGCCGACGATGCCATCATTCCCACTCGACGGAGGTTTGAAATGCAATCGTCCTACTCTCTCAAGTCCCTGGTCCTGGCGGTTGGCTTGGTTCTGAGCGCGGCCAGTCCGGCCGTTTTCGCCCAACGGGGCGAGGGTCATCCTGGTATGGGCGGGCCTGGCTTTGGTGGCATGCGCATCATGGCTGTGCTCGACGATGTCAATGCCACTGAGGCTCAACGCCAGCAAATCGAGGCCATCTTCAAAGCGGCACGGACCGATTTGAAGCCATTGCATCAGCAGGGTCAGCAGTTGCACCGGCAATTGCTTCAGGCGTTTGCGGCCCCAAATGTGGATGCCAATGCCGTTGAAGCGTTGCGAAAGCAACAGGCAGCCCACCACGAACAGGTCAGCCAGCGCATGAGCCGAGCCATGGTGGAGGCTGCGCGCATCCTGACCCCGGAGCAGCGGGCGCAATGGGCCGACAAGATGGGCAAGCGCATGGAGCGCATGCAACGCCGCCATGAGCAGCATGGTCGCAAGTCCTGACAGTGGACGCAGCGCCGGCCAGGTGCTCATCGTCGATGACGATGCGCGCTTGGCCGACATGTTGCAGGGCTACCTCGGTGGTGCCGGGTTTCGGGTGATGGTCGCCCCCAACCTCACGCAGGCACGCAGTCAATTGGCCCTTCGCAGTGCGCTGCCCGACTTGGTGATCCTGGACTTGATGCTGCCCGATGGGGATGGCTTGGACTTTTGCCGCCTACTGCGGGCCGAACCGCACCTTCGGGCGCTTCCTGTTCTGATGTTGTCAGCACGCGGCGAGCCGCTTGATCGGGTCTTGGGATTGGAGTTGGGGGCCGATGATTACCTGCCCAAACCTTTTGAGCCGCGCGAATTGCTGGCGCGGGTGAAGGCGCTTTTGAGACGCGGGGCGCCGGCAACTGCGGAGACCTTGCGCTTCGGTCGCTTGGAAATCGACCTGGGCGAGCGCGTTGCGCGTCTGAGTGGTCAGGTGTGCGACCTGACCAGCCATCAGTTTGAGTTGCTGTTGGTGATGGCCCGCCATGCCGGTCGGGTGATGTCGCGCGATCAGATCATGGATGCGCTGAAAGGCCACCCGCTCGAAGCTTTCGATCGCAGCATTGATGTCCATATTTCGCGCATTCGCGCTGCGATTGAGGATGATCCCAAGGCGCCCAAGCGGGTGCTAACGGTCCGTGGAGCGGGCTACGTCTTTGCACGCAAGCAGGACGGCGAGTAGGTTTCGATGCGCTCGCTCTTCTGGCGAATCTACCTCACGGTGGTTGGCGTGTTGCTTGCTTTTGCGCTGGCGGGCGGTTGGTTGGCCCACCGGCAAATTGACCGCGAGCGCGATGTGGCCGAGGCGGCCCAGACCGAGCGACTGCAGGCCATGGGGGCTCTCCTTGAGAAGGCGCTGCCGGGTCCAGAGGCCCCCCAGGCCGAGGTGGGCTTGGCGCTGCGGCGCTGGGGGCAGCAGTTGCGTTTGCCGCTGGCCCTTGAGAACGAGCGCGGCGAGCGTGTGGCGAGCACGCCGCGCTTTGAACGCCGCGAAGAAATGGGCGACTCCGCCGCCGTGGACGCGATCCCTCTGTCCGATGGCCGCCGCTTGCTGGTCTTGCGGCCTTGGCGGCCCCGAAATGGTTTGCCGGCACCCTGGGGGCCGCTGACCAGCGCACCGGCTCTGGGTTTTCTCTTTGTGCTGCTTTTTGTCGGTGTGGCCGTTGGCGCCTACCCGGTCGTGCGCCGCCTCACTCGCCGACTTGAGGCCTTGCAGCGCGGTGTCGAACGCTTTGGACAGGGGGACCTCAGTCACCGCGTCCAACTGGATGGACGCGACGAAGTGGCGGCCGTGGCCCAGGCCTTCAACCAGTCGGCGGATCGAATTTCGGCGTTGTTGCGTGCTCACCAAAATCTGGTCGCGAATGCCAGCCACGAGCTCCGATCGCCGCTCGCGCGTTTGAAGATGGCCATGGCGTTGCGGGGCGATGGGGAATCCGCGCAGCCGATGGAGGCTGAGATTGCCAAGAACCTTTCGGAGCTGGATGCCCTGATCGAAGAACTGCTGCTTTCAGCGCGGCTTGAGGCGGCTGATCCCGCCCGGCAACCCGTGGACTTGCTGGGCCTGGCGGCGGAGGAAGCGGCGCAGGCCGGTATCCCGCTGGAGGGCGAGTGGGGCCAGGTGATGGTCTTGGGAGATGAACGCTTGTTGCGCCGTGCGCTGCGGAACTTGCTGGAAAACGCGCGGCGTTACGGGGGCAATCGCCAGGAGTTGCGCGAAGTGTTGCTCCCGGGATGGGTTGAATTGCAGGTGCTCGATCGCGGGGCGGGGGTGCCGGAGTTGCTGCGAGACCGAATCTTCGAACCCTTCTTCCGTCTTCCCGGACATGCAGAGGTCGCGGGCGGCGTGGGGCTGGGGCTGGCTTTGGTGCGCCAGATTGCCCGTGCGCATCACGGTGAGGTGCGTTGCGAGGATCGCCCCGGAGGCGGCGCCTGTTTTGTGCTGCGGCTGCCGGTGGCTTAGCCCAGCCTTTCGGACGTTGGGCTGGAGGGGGTCCGCTGTGATTGGTGCTCAACCCAAATCTGAAGCGCGCTGAGCAGACTCCCTGCGAGCAACAGGCCCACGGTTGCGCTCATCCAAAAACCAACGGCCCCAAGTCCTTGGCGAAAGGCCAGCCAGTTGCCGCCGCCTATTCCAACACCCCACAGCGCAAAAACGTAAATGCCCATAGGCCAATTGACGACGTGGTGAGCCCGGAGCACGCCTGCGGCCACGTATTGCAGCGAGTCTCCGATGTGGAAGACCCACAGCCAAACCAGTAGAGGAAGGGCGGCGGCAATCGCCGCGGCATCTGAGGTGTACAGCCGGAGGATGGGCTCTCGCCAGAGTGCGACCCAGCCGCCCAGGACCGTGGCCACCACCAGACCCCACAGCAAGGCGTGCCGGCCGATCTGAGCGGCCATTGCCCATTGCTTCGCGCCGAGGGCTTGGGATACCAGGGTGGTGGCGGCATTGGACAGTGCCAGCGGCACCATGAACATCATCGCCACCAGGTTCACGGCGATTTGGTGTCCGGCGACCGGCGTTGGTCCCAAGCGAGCGATGAAGATGGCCATGAAGGTGAAGCCAGTCACCTCCACCAACACCGATCCCCCCAAGGGCAGCCCCAGCTTGAGCAAGGCCCATTGGTCTGGCCAAGCCGGCCGGACCCGCCACCACGATTGAAAGGCAAAAGGGCGATAAAACGGATCGCGATGCAACACCCATTCGCCGATGAGCCATTGCGCAGTCATCACGAGGGCGGTGGCCCAACTGCAGCCTTGGGCACCGAGGGCTGGAACAGGCCCCACCCCATACACCAGCGCGGCGGTGAGGGGAATCTTGAGCAACAAGCCGCCCACTTGCAGGGCCATCACCGCTTTGGGGCGCGAAACCGCGGTGTTGAATCCTCGGTAGGCCGTGAACAAGAGGGCGGGGGCCAGAGCAAAGGCTAGTGGACGCAGATAGGCCCGCACAGACTCTGCTGCTTGATCATTGAGTTGGGCCATCCACAAGAAGGGCTCGGGCCAGAGCAGCAGCCCTGTGCCCGGAATGGACAGCATCAGCGCCAGCCATTGGCACTGCGTCATTTGCCAGCCCGCTTGTCTGGGCTCGCGGGCCCCGAACAGACGGCCGGCAATGGGCCCGATGGCCAGCACCATGCCCATGAAGCCAACGAAGACCGAGAAGAAGACCGAGGAACCCACGGCCAAAGCTGCCAGAGCGTCGCTGCCGAGCCGCCCCAGCATCAAGGTGTCGACGGTGGAGTAGGCCAAAACGGCGATTTGCCCGATCAGCACCGGCCAGGCCAATGCCCCCAACTCGCGACCACTGTGTAGCCAGCGTTTCACGACTTGGGATCCTCGGCTGGCGTGCTGCCTGCCACGCGCTCGGCATACCGGTTGAAGCGCCATGCCGTGCCCTCTCTCAAGATGCGGCGCCAAACGGCACGTTTCTCGAAGGCGCCGAGCTCGGTCCAGTGTTTGACCTCTTCAAAGGTGCGCCCGCACCCTTTGCACAGCGCATCGCCTTGGGTGGTGGAGCAGATGGCGATGCACGGTGAATCCTGGGTCGACCCGTACCAGTCCAAAAAGGCGGCGCGGGCCGCGCCCTGGAGCAGTTGCTCATCCCACTGGGCATCGTGGTGATACACCATCAGGGCGTAGACCTCCGCCAGCGCCCGCACTTGTGCACAAGCGCTGATGCCATCGGGTGATGGCTGGCGCTCCCGCCACCAGTTGATGGCAAGTTCCAGATCACTGATGTGCAGTGTGGCCATAAAGATCAGGACCTCGTGCTCAGACTTTGAGCCCCAGACCTTCGCGAACGTCCCGAAGCGTTTTGCGCGCCATGACCCGAGCGCGTTCCGTCCCCACTTCGACGAGCCAGTGAACCTGCTTGGGCTCCGCCATGTGCTGCACGGCCCGGGCGCGCCATTCGGCCTGTTGGGGCAACAAATGATCCAGAAGCACCTGTTTGCAGTCCACGCAGCCGATGGCGGCCGATCGACAGCCTGACGCCAGGGGGGCAAATTCCGCCGACGGCGTACTGACCTGATGCAGGGCCCACACCGGACAGCGTTCGGGCTCTCCCACGTCACCGCGGTGAACACGGCGCGGGTCCGTGGGCATGCGCACGACTTTCTTGCGGACCTCCTGAGGGGCTTCCCGCATGCCGATGGCGTTGCCCGCGCTCTTGCTCATCTTGCGTCCGTCCAGGCCGGACAACCGGGGCGTTGGCGAGAAGACCGCGGCCGGTTCAGGGAAGAGTGCGGCCCCGACCACTTGGTTAAGGCGGCGGGCGACTTCGCGACACAACTCCAGATGCGCAGATTGGTCTTGCCCCACCGGCACATGGGTTGCCTTGTACGCGAGGATGTCGGCGGCCTGAAGCAACGGGTAACCCAGGCGTCCGAAGCTGGGATGCCTTTCGGCAACCTCTTTAAACCCGGGGACGCGCTCGAGCCAGCTCAGCGGGGTGTGCATCGCCAAAAGCGTGAAGAGCTCTGCGTGTTCAGGCATGCGACTCTGAATGAACAGGGTGGTGCGCTGGGGGTCGATGCCCGCGGCCAGCCAGTCCACCACCATGTCGTAAATCGCGGTTTCGGCAACCGGCTGCACCTGATCGGTCAGGGCGTGCCAGTCCGCAACGAAAAAATAGCAGTCGTGCTCGCCCTGGAGTCGCAGCCAGGACTGCAAGACGCCATGGAAGTGACCAAGATGAAGGGCGCCGGTGGGGCGCATGCCGGAAACAACGCGGACGGGGTGTTGCATGGTGCTCGGGGATCAGGGTCAGGGATTCTATGGAGCCCCACCTACACTGCGAGCATGAGCAAGAAGGTGGTGATTTTGATTTCGGGACGAGGCTCCAACATGGAAGCCATCGTTCGATGTGCGCAGCGCGAGAAGTGGCCCGCGCAGATCGCTGCGGTGATCAGTAACCGGCCCGACGCCGCTGGTTTGCATTTCGCGCAACGCGAAGGGATTCAGACGGCGGTGGTGGATCACAAAGCCTTTGAGGGGCGCGAGCCGTTTGATGCGGCGCTCATGCAAGCCATCGACGCTTTCGACCCGGATGTCGTGGTGCTGGCAGGGTTTATGCGCATTCTGACCACTGAGTTCACGGCGCACTACGCGGGTCGCTTGGTCAACATTCATCCCTCCTTGTTGCCGTCGTTTCCGGGCCTGCATACCCATCAGCGAGCGTTAGAGATGGGATGCAAACTCGCGGGGGCTACGGTTCATCTGGTCACAGCCGATTTGGACCATGGGCCGATCTTGGCTCAGGCCCTGGTGCCCGTGCTGCCGGACGACGACGAGGCGCGACTGTCGGCGCGGGTCTTGGCGCTGGAGCATCAGATGTATCCCCGGGCGGTGCGGTGGTTGCTCGAGGATCAACTCCAGATCGATGGCTTGGTTGTTCGTCACCGGACCGGCGAAAGCCAATTGTTTGTTTAAAGGCGCCTCATGCACCCCAAAGCTCTGATGACCCTGTGCACGGGCCTCCTGCAACGTGTCTTGACGTTCGATCACCCGGCTGATCGCGTGGTCTCTGCTTTTTTCCAAGAAAACCGCGCACTGGGCTCGCGAGAGCGGGGGGCGCTGGCGGAAACGACCTACGCACTGCTGCGTCAACGCTTGCTTTTCCAAAATCTTGCGCAGTCTGGAAAAGGGCCGATGGAGCGCCGGTTGGCGTTGTTGGCTTGGCGGGGTGAGCCTCGAACGTTAGAGGCCGCTTTGGAGGATGGCGAGCGTGAGTGGCTGGCTCGTTGCGCCAGCGTAGATCGATCCAGTTTGCCCGCCAAGCTTCGGCACAACTTGCCCGATTGGCTTGCCGACGGCCTAAAGAGTCAACTGGGGGAGGCCGAATTTGAGGATCTCGCTGCGAGCTTGCTGGAACCCGCGCCCTTGGACTTGCGGGTCAACACCCTGACGACCAAGCGCGAGAGCGTGCTGGCCGAGTTGGCGGAATTCGGTGCGGTGCCGACGCCGTTCTCTCCCTGGGGACTTCGTTTGCAGGGAAAGCCCAACATCAACCACTGGCCGCTTTTCAAGAATGGCAGCCTTGAAGTTCAGGACGAGGGCAGTCAGTTGCTGGCCTTGCTTCTGGATGCCAAGCGCGGCGAAATGGTGGCGGACTTCTGTGCTGGGGCGGGTGGCAAAACCCTGGCGCTCGGTGCTGCCATGCGCAATACCGGCCGCCTTTATGCGTTTGATATTTCTGGGCACCGACTGGATGCACTGCGTCCCCGGTTGGCGCGCAGCGGACTCTCCAATGTGTATCCCATTCAAATTGCTCACGAGCGAGACGAACGCGTCAAGCGACTGCGGGGCAAGTTGGATCGGGTGCTGGTGGACGCACCGTGCTCCGGGCTTGGTACGCTGCGCCGCAACCCTGACATGAAGTGGCGCCAATCACCCCAAACCGTGGCGGCGCTCGTTCCCCAGCAGCAAGCTATCTTGGCTTCAGCGGCGAAGCTGTTGAAGCCTGGCGGGCGTTTGGTGTATGCCACCTGCAGTTTGTTGACGGCCGAAAACGAAGGCGTGGCGGCGACTTTCGAGGCGGCGAACCCCGACTTCGAGCGGCTGAACCCCGTTGAGTTGCTGCAGGCCAATGTGTCCCGGGCGGCCGAACTGGTGACGGGGCAGGCGCTGCGACTCTGGCCTCACCGACATGCCTGTGACGGTTTCTTTGCTGTGGCGTGGCAAAAGCGGTAAGGTTTCCCAACAATGAAGGGCTTGATGCGCATCAAGCCTGAGGGTGGGCAACTTAAAATTGCCGGATTGCTTCCCTTTGGACGCCGCGCGGCGGCGCTTGCCTCATGATTGACTGGACCTCCGCCTGGGATGGCGTGGTGAACTTCCTGGCCAATGGCCTGCTCGACGCCAGTGGGTGGACGATGCTGGCGTACTTGCTGGTCACGACCCATATCACCATCGTCAGCGTCACCCTGTACTTGCACCGTGCGCAGGCGCACCGTGCGTTGGATTTGCACCCGGCGGTCTCCCACTTCTTTCGCTTTTGGCTGTGGCTGACGACCGGCATGGTGACCAAGGAGTGGGTCGCTATTCACCGCAAGCACCATGCCAAGTGCGAGACGGAAGAGGACCCGCACAGCCCGCAAACGCGCGGGTTGAAGGCGCTGTTGCTGACCGGGGTGGAGCTGTACCGCGCAGAGGCCAAGAACGAGGAGACGCTGGCCAAATACAGCCACGGCGTGCCCAACGATTGGGTGGAACGAAACGTGTATTCCAGCCCTGGCGTCTGGGGCATCGGTTCGTTGTTGGTGCTGCAGGTGTTGCTGTTTGGCGGCTTGGGGATCACGCTGTGGGCGATCCAGATGTTGTGGATTCCCCTGTGGGCGACCGGGGTCATCAATGGCATCGGTCACTACTGGGGTTACCGCAATTTCGAGGCGCCGGACGCGTCCACGAATGTGTCGCCCATTGGATTCATCGTGGGCGGCGAAGAGCTTCACAACAACCATCACACCTTTCCCACGTCGGCCAAGTTTTCGGTCAAGCGGTTTGAATTCGATATCGGCTGGGGCTACATCCGTTTGCTCCAGTTCTTTGGCTTGGCCAAGCCCCGTAAAGTTCCCCCGCGTGTGATTGAAGGGGCCGTGCAAGAGGCCAATCGAGACACACTGGAAGCGCTGATCGCCAATCGATATGAAGTGATGGCGGGATTTGCCCGGGCCATGCGAGCCGCGTGCCGTGCGGAGTTGCAGCGCCTGAAGGCGGAGGGCGAGAAACACACGGCGCGGTGGGCTCAGTTCAAGCTGGCCAAGCGCTGGTTGCCGCGCGATGAAGCGCACATTCCGGCGCGCCTGGGTGCTGAGTTGGCGGCATTGCGGGCCAGCAGTCCACTGCTGGATCAGTGGGTCACCATGCGTGATGAGTTGCGTCAACTCTGGACTCGCACCAATGTTTCGGCGGAGCAGTTGGTGCGGGAGCTGCAGTCCTGGTGTGCCAAGGCGGAGGCCAGCGGCATCGAGGAGTTGCGGGCCCTCTCCGTTCGGGTTCGGTCTGCGCGCTTGCTACCCATGGCCGTGTAAAGCTTCTTTGCTGTCCTGGAGCCGCCGAGGGCGGCTGCCTATACTCAAAGCACTCGCCGCAAGGTTGGGTGCTTTTTTTTGATCCCCGATCAAAAGGAGTGAGCGATGCGAACATTCATAGCGGCACTGGTGCTTTCAGCGGGCTCCGTGGCCTCCGTCACCTCGGCCTACGCGGGAGAAGTCCTGGTGAAGTTTGCCGACCCTGCTGGGTTTGCTGACTTTGGCTTTGGCGCCTTGGAGCGCGAGCGCAATCAAGCTGAATTGGCGGCCTTTATTCAATCCTTGGCCGGGCGTTTTCCGACCAGCCAGGCGCTGAAGATCGAGATTTTGGATGTGAATCTCGCTGGGGAGGAAGATCCGCTGTGGCGGCGCGGGCAGGGCGCCCGGATCTTGCGCGATGTCACCATCCCGCGCATTCAGTTGCGCTATGAATGGCGCGAGGGGAGTCAGGTGTTGGGCGGCGGAACGGTCGACTTGAAAGACCTGAACTACCTCTACGCCCGTGGGGATTCGCTCAAAGGGGCCACGCTGGAGCACGAGAAGCGCCTGCTGGAACGGTGGTTCCAGGCCACATTTGTAGCGAGTGGGCGTCGATGAGTGCGGTTGGAGGCCCCTGAAAGAAAAAAGCCCGCCAATGGCGGGCTTTTTGCAAGGAGAGAAGCTGATTACTTCAGCTTGATTTCCTTGTACAGCACGTGCTTGCGTGCCTTGGGGTCGAACTTCATGAATTCCAGCTTTTGCGGCGTGGTCTTCTTGTTCTTGGCCGTGGTGTAGAAGTGGCCGGTGCCCGCAGTGGACTCCAGCTTGATCTTTTCGCGTCCGCCTTTAGCAGCCATGGTGTCGCTCCTTCAAGTAATTAGGCTTGACCGCGGGCACGCAGATCGGCCAGCACGGCGTCGATGCCCTTCTTGTCGATCAGGCGCAGACCCGCATTGCTGATGCGCAGGCGCACCCAACGGTTTTCGCTCTCGACGAAGAAACGACGGTATTGCAGGTTCGGCAGGAACCGGCGCTTGGTTTTGTTGTTGGCGTGGGAAACATTGTTCCCGACCATGGGCTTCTTGCCCGTGACTTCGCAGACGCGTGCCATGAGGACACTCCTACTTTTATCCGGCGACCGTGACAGCTCCCATTGGACCCGTCGGCGGCGGCCTCACCTCGCCAGATGTACTTTTTGTACGCGGGTGGCGGTACCCCGTTCCTCCTGACACGGCCGCCCCACAGAAGAAGGCGCGCCAGCCGGAAAGCCAAAGATTATAGCGTGAAAACCCCGCCCTGCCGCCGCGGGGCAGTTGGCCGGGCTTATTGCTCCAAGAAGCGCTGCGCGTCCAGGGCAGCCATGCAGCCCGTGCCGGCGCTGGTGATGGCCTGGCGGTAGACGTGATCCTGGACATCCCCGGCCGCAAAAACCCCAGGCACGCTGGTCATGGTGGCAAACCCATCCAGACCGGAGCGCGTACGGATGTAGCCGTCGCGCATCTCAATCTGGCCCTGGAAGATGCCTGTGTTGGGTTGATGCCCAATGGCGATGAAGCATCCGTGTAGCGAGAGCTCTTGAGTGCTGCCATCTTCGGTGGACTTCAGGCGCACGCCAGTGACACCGCTGGCATCCCCCAGCACTTCGTCCAGGGTGTGGAAAGTGTGCAAAACGATCTTCCCGCTTTGAACTTTTTCCATCAGCTTGTCGATCATGATCGGTTCAGCGCGGAACTTGTCACGACGGTGAATCAGATGAACAGTGCTCGCGATATTGGACAGGTACAAGGCTTCTTCGACCGCGGTGTTGCCACCGCCCACGACGCAGACGTCCCGTTCGCGGTAGAAAAACCCGTCACAGGTTGCACAGGCGCTGACACCACGACCCGAAAACGCCTCTTCGGAGGGCAGACCGAGGTACTTGGCGGAAGCCCCCGTGGCGATGATGAGTGCATCACAGGTGTAGGTGCCACTGTCGCCGGTGAGCGTGAAGGGGCGCTGGCTCAGGTCGACCGCGTTGATGTGGTCGAACACGATTTCCGTGTTGAAGCGCTCGGCATGCTGCTGGAAACGCTGCATCAACTCGGGGCCTTGCACGCCCATGACATCCGCCGGCCAATTGTCGACCTCGGTGGTGGTCATGAGCTGGCCCCCTTGCGCCATGCCGGTGATCAACACCGGTTTCAGATTGGCGCGGGCGGCATAAATGGCGGCGGTGTAACCGGCCGGGCCGGAGCCCAGAATAACGAGGCGGTGGTGAATGGCGCTCATGATTGAATTGGGGCGACCTAGGGGCTTGTCCGCACCTGAGATCGCTGGATGCCTGAGGAAGAATGGGGGCATTCTAAAAGTCGGTCTTTTTCAGGGCTGAAAACAGGAGATTGCCATGGCCATGCTGTCCAACCTTGACCTGATTCGACGGGTGCGCCTGTTTTCGATGCTGACTCCGGAGCAAGCGCAAATCATTGCCGACAGCGTGAGCAAGCGGCGTTTCAAACGGGGTGAGGTGGTGGTGGAGCAGGGTACGCAGCCTCAATCGCTGTACATCCTGTTGAACGGCCGGGCCAGGGTCCTTACAGCCGATCGACGTGGGCGCGAAGTCATCATGGCGGTGCTCGAAGCGGGCGATCATGTTGGGGAGATGAGTCTGATTGATGGCGAACTGGCCTCGGCCACGGTCCGCTGCGAGCAGCCCACCGACATGCTGGTTTTGGGGCGTACGGAATTTGCACGCTGCTTGCCGGAAGCTGGAAGCTTGGCTGCAGGCATCCTCAAGGGGCTGGTGGCCCGTTTGCGTAACGCGGACCGACAAATTGAGTCGCTGGCCTTGCTGGATGTTTATGGTCGTGTGGCGCGGACCTTGCTCGACATGGCTGAAGAGGTGGAGGGGCGTCGCATCGTGAAGGGGCGGGTGTCCCGGCAGGACATGGCCAAAGTGGTGGGCGCCTCGCGAGAAATGGTCAGTCGGGTCATGAAAGACCTCGAGGAGCGGGGGCAGATTGAGACCCAGGAAGACGGGTCGGTTGTGCTAAAGACCATTGAATCTGCGCTCGACCTGGGTGCCGAGGACGAATGAGCCTGACCCGCCGCATCGGGCGGGGTGGGCCACAATGAGCGTATGGCATTGATGATGGATACCGCGCCCAACGGGGCGAGCGGGGGGCGCTGGATTCGCAACCCGATTGGGTTGGTGGGCTCTGCCCTAATCTGGGGTTTGCTGGTCGTGGCACTGAGTAGCCACAACGCGCTGGACTCCGCGTTTTCAATTGCCACGGAACGAACCCTGGCGCACAACCGTCTGGGGACCTTGGGTGCTTGGATTTCCGATGGGTTGCTGTTCACCCTCGGATATTCCGCCTGGTGGATCGTTGTGGTCATGGCACGCCACTGGCTCAGTGCGCTGGCTGCTTTGTGGCGGGAGGGCGCTGCGCAGCCTGCCCTGCGAATCACCGTCAAGCGGTGGCTGGGCACCGCCCTTTTGCTGATGGCCAGCTGCACCTTGGAGTGGACCCGGCTCTATGCCTTTGAGTCCCGGTTGCCCGGTCATGCGGGTGGGGTTCTGGGCTACGGTCTGGGGCCGCTGGCCATGCAGTGGCTCGGTTTTGTGGGCTCGGGCCTTGCCGCGATTGTGTTGGCCTTGATGGGCTCCGCATGGGCGCTTGACTTTTCATGGGGTGCCTGGGCGGAGCGCATCGGGGCATCGCTGGAGGGTTGGAATCAGCGGCGTGCCGCGCAACGGGAGCAGTTGGAGGACCGTCGCTTGGGCGAGCAAGCCATGGTCGACCGCGAGGCGGAGGTGCTCGAAGCCAAGGAGGAATGGCGGACTCAGGATGTTCAGCATGAGCCTTTGCTGATCGAGCCCGAGATCGTGGATTTGGCGCCTTCGACCCGAGTGGTTGCCGAGCGTCAGCAGCCGCTGTTCCAGGAATTGGCTGACACCAAGCTGCCGCAAATTGACCTGCTGGACCCGCCTCCGCAGCGGATCGAGACCGTCACGCCGGAGTCGCTGGAAATGACCAGCCGCATGATCGAAAAACGATTGCGTGACTTCGGAGTCGAAGTGCATGTGGTCGCCGCCTATCCGGGGCCGGTCATTACGCGCTATGAAATTGAGCCAGCCACCGGGGTCAAGGGCTCCCAAATTGTCAATTTGGCCAAGGACTTGGCGCGCTCGTTGAGCCTAACTTCGATTCGGGTCGTCGAAACCATTCCGGGCAAAAACTGCATGGCCCTGGAATTGCCCAACGCACGGCGACAGACCATCCGCCTGTGCGAGATCCTGGGCTCACAGGTGTACGCCGACGCGGCTTCCATGCTCACCATGGCTCTCGGCAAGGACATCGTGGGTGCGCCAGTTGTCGCTGACCTCGCCAAGATGCCGCACTGCTTGGTTGCCGGCACGACCGGTTCGGGCAAGTCGGTCGGCATCAACGCCATGATCCTCAGCCTGCTCTACAAGGCCGAGGCGCGGGACGTGCGCCTGATCATGATCGACCCCAAGATGCTGGAAATGAGCGTCTACGAAGGCATTCCGCACCTGCTGTGCCCGGTCGTGACCGACATGAAGCAGGCCGGCAACGCGCTGAACTGGTGCGTGGGCGAGATGGAGCGCCGCTACAAACTGATGAGCAAGCTGGGGGTGCGCAACCTGGCCGGCTACAACAAAAAGATTGCCGAAGCCACGGCCAAAGAGCAGAGCATCCCCAACCCTTTCAGCCTGACGCCGGAAAGCCCCGAGCCGCTGGAGCGCTTGCCGCACATCGTCGTCGTCATCGACGAGCTCGCGGACCTGATGATGGTCGTGGGCAAGAAAATCGAGGAGTTGATCGCTCGCTTGGCACAGAAGGCGCGCGCCGCCGGCATCCACCTGATCCTGGCCACGCAGCGGCCTTCGGTCGATGTGATCACTGGCCTGATCAAGGCCAACATCCCGACGCGACTCTCCTTCCAGGTGAGTTCCAAGATCGACAGCCGCACCATCCTCGATCAAATGGGCGCCGAGGCTCTGCTGGGCATGGGTGACATGCTCTACATGGCCAGTGGCACGGGGTTGCCGGTGCGTGTGCACGGTGCCTTTGTCAGCGACGAGGAGGTCCACCGGGTCGTCGAATATCTGAAGGAGCAAGGCGGCGAGCCCAACTACATCGAGGGCATCCTGGAAGGTGGTGTGCTGGAGGGCGAGGGCGGCGAAGGTGCATCAGGCAATGGCCACGCCGATGGCGAGGCCGACCCGATGTACGACCAAGCCGTGGCCGTGGTGCTGGAGCACAAGCGCGCCTCGATCTCCCTGGTACAGCGCCATCTGCGCATTGGCTACAACCGGGCCGCCCGGTTGTTGGAGCAAATGGAAAAGTCCGGCCTGGTGTCCACCATGGCCACGAATGGGAACCGCGAGATCATCGTCCCGCGGCGCAACGACGAATGAAACCCTTTTTGACGGCCGTCTTGGCCATCGCCCCCTGGGTGGCTCAGGCCGATGCTCTGGAGCAATTGCTCCGCTTCCAGCGTGAGATTCAAAGCGCGCGCATGCAGTTTGTGCAGACCGTGACCTCGCCCGATGGTAAGAAGGCACGCAGCAACAAGGGGCAGTTTGAGTTCCAACGGCCCAATCGCTTTCGCTTCGACTACGCCGCACCGCAAAACCAAACCCTGATTGGCGACGGGAAGAAAGTCTGGATGATCGATCCGGACCTGAACCAGGCCAGCAGCCGTCCCTTGGATGCGGTGCTCTCCAGCACCCCGGTGGCGCTGCTGGCGGGTGCCTCACTGGGCGACGCGTTCAAGCTCAAGAACGATGGCGAGCAGGACGGCATTGCCTGGGTCGCCGCCACGCCCAAGCAGACCGATGCGGGCATTCAGAGCCTGCGGATCGGCCTGCGGGGTCGGGAGCTCGCCTTGCTGGAAATCGTCGATGGCTTGGGTCAACGCTCCCGTCTGGTGTTTGCGGGCTTTGAGGCCAACGTGTCGATCGCGGCCGAGCGCCTCCGCTTCACACCCAGCGCGGGCATGGACGTGATCGACACGCCGTGAGCACTGACGACCTCTTTGCCACGGCGCCGGCGGCGCCCCTGGCCGAGCGGTTGCGGCCCACGCGCTTGGACGAGGTCGTGGGTCAAACCCATCTGCTCGGCCCCGGCAAGGTGCTGCGGGTGGCGGCTGAGAGCCGGCAACTGCATTCCATGATCCTCTGGGGGCCACCGGGGGTCGGCAAGACCACGCTGGCCCGCTTATTGGCTGAGGCCAGCGGCTTGCCTTTCATCGCCATCAGCGCTGTGCTTGGGGGCGTCAAGGACATCCGCGACGCTGTCGAACAGGCGCGCTTGAGGGGCCAAGCCGTGGTGTTCGTCGATGAAGTGCATCGTTTCAACAAAGCTCAGCAAGACGCTTTCTTGCCGCATGTGGAATCGGGGCTTTTTGTCTTCATCGGCGCCACGACCGAGAACCCTTCGTTTGAGGTCAATGCGGCACTTCTTTCCCGGGCCCGCGTGCATGTGCTGCAGTCGCTGAGCGAAGCAGAGCAGCAAGCGCTCGTGAGCCGGGCGGCGCAAGCACTGGGGGTGACGATTCCGGCAGACGCCGCGCAAGCCCTGATGGCCTGGGCCGACGGCGATGCCCGGCGCCTGCTCAACGCCGCCGAGGCGGTGGCGCGGGTGCCCGGCGCGCTCACGCCCCAAGGTGTGGCCGAGGTGCTGGGGGCGCGCCAACGCCGTTTCGACAAGGGCGGGGATACGTTTTACGACCAGCTCTCCGCTTTTCACAAATCGGTGCGCGGTTCGGACCCAGATGCGGCCATCTACTGGTTGGTGCGCATGCTGGATGGCGGGGCGGATGGGAAGGTGCTCACGCGGCGCATGCTGGCCATCGCCGCCGAAGACGTGGGCCTCGCGGACCCGCGCGGGCTGGAGCTCACCGTGGCAGCGACGCAGGCCTTCGAACGCCTGGGTTCTCCTGAGGGCGAACTGGCCCTGGCCGAGGCGGCGATTTACCTCGCGGTCGCGCCCAAATCCAACGCGGGCTACCTGGCCCTCAAGGCGGCACGCGCCGTGGTGGCGTCGGACGGGGCCCGCCCTGTGCCCTTGCACTTGCGCAATGCCCCCACGGCCTTGATGAAACAAATGGGTCATGGCGTGGCCTACCGCTATGCCCACGACGAGCCCGAGGCCTTTGCGGCGGGGCAAACCTATTTGCCCGAGGGGCTGGAAGCCCAGCGCTTTTATGAGCCGAATGACCGCGGCTTGGAGGCCAAGATCGCGGACAAGCTGGCGCGCTTGCGGGCGGCGAATGGGCCGGTAGGCTGAACGTGGCCCCGCTCGCCTGGGCTGCTCACCCGGCGCCGCTCACACCACGCGCAAGCTCAAAGTCCCCAAGCCCGCTGCCTGTGCCCACAAGGGCTCTCCAGCGCGCAGCGGCAACGCTGGGGCCAGCGCACCGGTGGTGACCCACTCGCCCGCCTGCAGGGGTGGCGCCCCTTGTTCCGCGAGCACATCCATCAATCGCGCCAGCGCGCTCAAGGGGTTGCCGAAGACCCCAGCGCTGCCGCCTTCGCTGCGCGCCGCCCCGACCTGAAGCTCGGCCTGCAGCGCTGGCAGCACGGCGCTATCCAGCGGCAACCAGGGGCCCACGCGCAGGCCGGCGTGGACGCCCCCGGCGGCGACCGAATCGGGCACGCCAATGGCCCAACTGGGGTAGGGCCGGTCGACGATTTCCAGGCCCATGGCCATGGCGTCGACGCAGTCGGGCAACTCGTCGCTTGAGGCCGGCGTGCGCGACAGGCGCAGCACGCATTCCAGCTCGACCTTGGGCTCGCGCCAGGCGCTGATGCGGAGTCGCTCGCCCGGGGCCTCGGTGCTGCTCGCATACAGCCAGCCCCAAGTGGGCGCGCTCAAGCCCTGGGCCGGCCAGTTCGCCGGGTTGGTGTGGCCAATCTTGCGGCCGATGGGGCGCTCGCCCGCCGCCAGCCGTAGGCGGTGGCGCAGGGCTGCAACCTGATACGCCTGGGGCAAGCTCAGACCGGGATGCGGCATGACCAAGCCTCCCGCCTGCAAGGCCGCAGCGAAGTGCTCCAGCGACGTCACAGCGGGTAGCCCCGTAGCGGAAT
This sequence comes from Inhella gelatinilytica, assembly GCF_016093295.1. GTDB lineage: Bacteria > Pseudomonadota > Gammaproteobacteria > Burkholderiales > Burkholderiaceae_C > Inhella > Inhella gelatinilytica. Next base: position 45,840 of record NZ_JAEDAL010000007.1, read on the forward strand.
CACCGAGCGCATGGCGAAGGCGGTGCGCAAGCGGGTGACATGGGGCAGGGCGCTGATGGTATGGCGATGCAGGCGCTCGTAGTCCGCCATGTCGGCCACCGCCACGCGTAGCAGGTAGTCGAAGTCACCGCTCATCAGGTGGCACTCCAGCACGGCGGGGCAGGCGGCGACGGCGCGCTCAAAGGCGTCCAGGGCGTGGCTGCCCTGCCCGGACAGCGTCACCTCGATGAACACGGTCAGCGCGCGCTGGATGGCGTCTGGCTGCAGCAGGGCTCGGTAGCCTTGGATCACGCCATCGGCTTCCAGCCGCTGTAAGCGCCGCAAACAAGCCGACGGGCTGAGCGCAACGTTCTCGGCCAACTGGGCGTTGCTGAGTCGACCGTCATCCTGGAGGAGGCGCAACAGCTCACGGTCGATTCGGTCCAGTTCCGGTGTCATGCGGCGTAGTGTCTTTGATTCTTCGAATAAAGTTGTGCGAACCAAGGGATAACCCTTGATTGAAATGCGAGAAGCTTCGAGGCGGATCGTCCGACAGTAACGGACTTTCATCCTTCACCTCACGGAGCCCCTCATGCGTATTGGCGTACCGACCGAAATCAAGAACCACGAGTACCGCGTTGGCCTGACGCCGCCGAGCGTGCGGGAACTGGTGGCTGCCGGCCACGAGGTGGTGCTGCAAGCCGGTGCGGGCAAGGGCATTGGCTGCCCGGACGAGGAGTACGTGGCCGCGGGCGCGCGCATCCTGCCGGATGCCGCTGCGGTGTTTGCCGAGGCTGACATGATCGTCAAGGTCAAGGAACCGCAGCCCTCTGAGACGGCGATGCTGAAGAAAGGTCAGCTGCTTTTCACCTACCTGCACCTGGCACCGGACCCCGTGCAGGCTGAGGGCTTGATCGCCAGCGGTTGTACCGCCATTGCCTACGAAACCATCACCGATTCGCGCGGCGGCCTGCCCCTGCTGGCGCCTATGAGCGAAGTGGCGGGCCGCATGGCCATCCAAGTGGGCGCGGTGGCGCTGCAAAAGGCCAATGGCGGCCGGGGCGTGCTGCTGGGCGGCGTGCCCGGTGTGGCGCCGGCCAAGGTGGTGGTGATTGGCGGGGGCGTGGTGGGCACGCATGCGGCCCGCATGGCCATGGGCCTGGGCGCCGAGGTGGTGGTGCTGGACCGCTCGCTACCGCGCCTGCGGCAACTCGACGAGGTGTTTGGCGGCCGCTTGGTAACCCAGTACGCCAACATCGACAACACCGAGGCCGCTGTGCTGTCGGCTGACCTGGTGATTGGTGCGGTGCTGGTGCCGGGCGCGTCGGCGCCTAAGCTGATCCGCCGCGGGCAACTGAGCCGCATGAAGCCCGGCGCCGTGATCGTGGACGTCGCCATCGACCAGGGCGGCTGCTTCGAGACCTCGCACGCCACCACGCACGCCGAGCCCACCTATGAGGTGGATGGCATCGTCCACTACTGCGTGGCGAACATGCCCGGCGCCGTGCCGCGCACCTCGGCCTTCGCGCTGAATAACGCCACGCTGCCGTTCACGCTGGCGCTGGCCAACAAGGGCTGGCGCAAAGCCTGCGCGGACGATGCGCACCTGGCCGCCGGTCTGACGGTGCATGAAGGCCACATCACGTATGAAGCCGTGGCCAAGGACCTGGGCAAGCCTTACGCCAACCCGGCGCAATGGCTGGCTTGAACCGGACTTGAGGGGCGGTCGCGCTTGGCGCGGCCCTTCATGCAAAAACGGCGCCGCGGGGGCGCCGTTTTTGTTCCACCGGCCGTTTCAGTTGCGGCAAAACTGGGTCACCAACTGGCTGGCGGCGTCGAGAGCCTGGCCTTGCTGCAGTTCGTTGAGGGCCGCCTCACCATTGCCGCCGGCGAAGGATTCGCCGCGCGAAAGGCTGCTGACCAGGCTCACGCCCTTGGCATTGAAGAGCTGCAAGGCCACGTTGAGGCTCAGCTCGTACACCCGCAGCATGCGATGGGCCTGACGCTGGGCGCTGACGGTGCCGACCACGGTGTAATCCCCACCGGGCCCCACCTGCCACCCGGCTTGGCGCAGGCGTCGGGCCAGTTCGAGGCCAAAGCCGCTGCCGCTGGGTTCGTCCACCTGCAGCGAGACGCGGGCGCGGCGGCGCTGCAGCGGGCAGTCCAGCGCGGCCAATTGCCGCTCAAAGGCCAGTTCGCGACCGGCGACGGTGGCGCGGTCCATCTTCTCTTCTTCTTCGGAGAACGAGAAGCGGCGGCCCGAACGGGTCGGGGCCCCGCCCGCCGAGCGCTCTGGGGTGTCCGCTTGCACCACCTTGCTGCGCGCCTGCTCCGCAAAGCGACCCTGCGGGAATTTGTCCAGGTAGGCGCGGTAGGCACCCGTTTGGCCCGAGTCCGCCACCAGTTGCCACATCTCCTGGTCCAGGTCGACCGCGGTGGCCGGTGCGGGCGCCGCGACTGTACTGCCGGCGGCGAAGTAGAAATCGCCTTCCAGCGAGGTGCTCTCCCAGGGAATCTGCCGGCCCGAGGAAGCCTGGCGCACGCCAACGCGGGTGCGCTTGAACACGTCTTCGACCTTGAGACCGGGCGTGTTCATGTGGCGCAGCAACTGGGCGGTGTAGAGGCCGTGGCCGGAGCTGCCGTCCGAGGCCTCGGCGCCGGGCGCGGTGGCGAAGGCCACGATGGAGCCCGAGGGTGCATCCATCTGCGCCAGGCCGCCGCCTCCCGACCGGGCCGTTCGCGCGAAGGGGTTGTTGCGGCAGGCGTCCAGAATGACGATGTTGAGCGGGTTTTTGGCCGTCTCCATCTTCTCCAGCACCTGGCTCACGTCAAAAGCCTTGTAGGCCACCTCGTCCTCGCGCTCGATCTGGGCGTCCACGGGCACGAGGAAATTGCGCCCTTTGACCTGCACGCCATGACCCGCGTAATAAAACAGACCCACGCTGTTGCGCAGCCCGTCGCCAAAGCTGCGCACCGCATCAAACATCTGTTTTTGCGAGGCGTTTTCCAGACTGACGACCTGGAACCCAAGCCGCCGCAGGCTCTCGCTCACGGCGCGGGCGTCGTTGAGCGGGTTGACCAGGGGCGAATTGGCGTAGCCGGCGTTGCCGATCACCAGGGCAATGCGTTTGAGTTCGGCGGCCGCAGCGCTCATCACCAGTCCCAGCCCCAGCAGCAGGGCCATGGCCGCCCGCCGTGCTACCGCGTTGACGTTCATTTGTAGCGGGCGTCGATTTCGGCGACGCTGCGCTGCACCAGGCGCTGCACCAAGCTGTCCAGGCCCAGGCCACCCGCGGCGTTGCTGCTGATCCCGGCCACCGAGGTACTGGTTCGCCCGGTTTCGAGCTTGTCTTCGATGTAGCCATTGGCCACTTGCTCGGAGGTGTTGGCATCCAGGATCTTGTAGCGCAGCCCCACCAACCAGACCTGCACCTGCTCATCGGTTCGCACCGAGTCCGCCACCACGGCGCCCGCATGCGCGGCCTGGGTGCGGCCAAAAATGCTCAGCAAGCGCGCTGCCGTGCCACCGCTGATGCCCCCGCCAGACGACGCCACAGGTTCCGCCTTCAGAACGTCGAACTTCAGCAGCCATTTGGTGGCGCTGAGTTTGCCTTTTTGGAAGAGTCGGGCGGATTGCTGAGGGTCGCCCATCTGATACGCCAATTCCACTTCACGGAGCAGGGGGCCCAAGTCACTGCGCTCCAGCACCACGAAATTGGCCCGCGTGAGTTCGATCTCCGCGAAATCAGCAATGTTGGTGGGCGTCACCTTTTGCGTGAAGCTGGCATTGCTGGCCTTGATCTCCCCCGGCAGGACGATCAGCTTCGGTCCGGGCTTGCTGGCGTTGGCGTACTCGATGGGGGCGTACTTGGCCTGATCTGCCCGTCGGTTGGCGTCTTGGGAGTAAGACGAACCCGCGGTGGGCGAAGGGTTACCTTCCTGGGCCTGGGCCGGAGAAAGGGCACCGAACCCAATGGCCCCCAGCAGAGCCAACAAAGGGAGGCGCTTGGAGGCCTGGCGCGAACCTGAGCATTGAGTGCTTGAACTCACCGGATGTTGCATGATGGATCTCCTTCACCGAGGTCGCTGTTCACCAGCTTTGGATCGAGTGTAAGGAGACGCGGACGCGAAATCAGCCCCCATGTGGGGCATGCGCCGACCCGCGGAGCGGAGAGAGCCGTTAGGGCAGGCGACGAAGCTGTTCCTGCAGGGCCGGCAGGTAGCGGGCTTTGAGTGCCGCGTCGGGTTGTTCCTGGAGGGCCACATAAAGGGGCCACAGGAACTCACGCCAGTTGTGCAACCGAATCAGGCGCGCCCGACTCCAGTTCGTGTCCGGTCCCAGGCCGCCCGCCAAGCGCTGGAGATGGGCCCGCCACCTGGCGTCATTCCAGTCACTCTTGATGAGTGCCCAGATCGTGGCCCGAGCCAGACGCGCGCCTTCGCCAGCTTGATAAGCGTGTTGCCCCTGGGCCAGGACCTGGCTGCCCAAGGCGGTGAGGATTTGCGCTTGCTCGGCAGGCCCATGCGCGGGGTGAAGGGCCAACTGCAAAAGCAAGTCAGCCCCATGGGCGATGCCATGGCGCCAACCCACGGTGTCATCAAAATCTCGGTAGTCTGACCACGCCTGAACCCGCTGCAGTGCGCTGTCCAGCAAGGCACGGCGGCCCTCGGTGCTCAACCAGGGTTGAATCCGGTCGCTGCGGGCGACTTCCGCCAGACTGAGCAGCACGAAGCTGCGCCGCACACCGTTGTCGTCCAGCAGCCACTGGCCCTCCAACTCGGCCAGCAAGCGCAGGTGCGCGTTGGGCCCGAGTTGCTTGCCGCGCAACCAGAGCGACAGGGTCTCAAAGCCCAGAGCGTCCCGCTGAGTGGGGTCGGTTGATCCCAGGCATTGCACCAGGGCGGGCAGCAGGGCTTCCCGCTGGTCCGCGGCTCGGGCTTGTTCGACGGTGCTGCGGTCCGGGCACGTGGGGGTGGCGTGAACCGCGGCGGCCACCAGCAGCGCCCCCAGGGCACCGAGAAGGTTACGAACGATGAAACTCGGCGCCATGGTGGGAGTGATGGGCTCAGGCGCGAACCAAGAGGCTCTGCGCCCAGACATCGGCTTCCGCCGCGGGCGTGCGGCCACTGGTTTGAATGCGAGCCAACAGCTCCTGCACCCGATCCGCGATGCGACTGACTTCCGCCATCACGGCGCCTTCTTCCCCCTCGTTTCGGAATTCGCGGGCCACGGAAATGATGCCGCCCGCGTTGACCAAGTAGTCGGGGAGGTAGGTGATGCCGCGTTCTGCCAGGGCACTGCCGTCCTGCAGCGTCGCCAGCTGGTTGTTGGCGGCACCGCAGATGAAGCGCGCATTCAGTTGCGGGATGGACGCAGCATTGAGCGAGGCGCCCAGCGCGCAAGGAGCGAGCACGTCACAAGGCTGCGCCAAGATGGTTTCGACGCTCACCACATCGGCGCCAAACTGCGCCTGGGCTTTGGCGGTCTTGGCCGCGTCGATGTCGGCGACCACCAAGCGGGCGCCAGCTTGGTGCAGGAATTCCGCCAGGTGCCATCCCACAGCCCCGAGGCCCTGAATCGCCACACGAAAACCCTGCAAGTCGCTGCGGCCCAGCAAGGTCTTGGCGCCGGCTTGAATGGACACGAAAACGCCCCAAGCTGTCTTGGGACTGGGGTCACCACCGAACGCGCCCTCGCGGGGGATGCCCGAAACGTAAGGCGTGAGAGCCTGAACCCCTCGCATGTCGGCGGTCGTGGTGCCGACGTCTTCCGCCGTGATGTAAGCGCCTTGCAGACTGTCGACGGCCCGAGCAAAGGCCGCAAAGAGTGCGGCCCGGTCAAAGTCGCCCTTGGGTTTGACGATCACCGCCTTGCCGCCGCCGAAGGGCAGGCCGGCCAGGGCGTTCTTCATGCTCATGCCTTGAGACAGGCGCAGCGCGTCGTGGTGCGCCGCCAGGTCGTTCTCGTATGCCCAGAAGCGGCAACCGCCAAAGGCCGGCCCGCGGGCCGTGCTGTGGATGGCGATCATGGTGCGCAGGCCGGTGGCGGCGTCCGCGGCAATGAGCACGCGCTCGTGAGGGACTTGGTGGGGAAGACCGAAGAAGGAAGGCATGGGGTAGCGCTTTCGTACAAGAAAAAAGCCGGTTGGGCTTGTGGCCCTTGGGCGAGAGGGGCGCCGGGCCGTCTCAGGGGTCCTGAAACGCGCCACTGCGCAGGGTGATCACGAGGGTATCGCGGTAGCCGGTCGTGTTCCCATCGGGTTGGATGGGTGTGGCTTCGTGAATGACGCGAGCGTCGTCCAGCAGCAGCAGGCAGCCCGGTTCGGTCAGGGTGAAGCGTTGACCGGCCGGGCCTTGGGCGTCGAAGACGCGGGTTTCGCCACCTTTGATGTGCTGGCGCGCCAGCAGCAGCACAGCCACCAGGTCCACGCCATCGCGGTGTGCGCCTTCGGGCGTGGGCCGACCGATGCCGCCCTCGGTGGTGATGCGAAACAGGTGCGATTCCACAAACCAGGGCTGCTCGCCCCGCAAGGCCGAGGCACTTCGGGCCAAGCGTTGCAGCAGGCGTTGCCAAGCGGGCTCAGCCGCCAGAGTCGGTGGCAAGGGCTCGAACCATCGCTCAATGCCGCCGTGCAAGGCGTTGTAGTCCAGCGGCTGCCAGTGGGCGCGGTGCGGCATGTCTTGGATGGTGTTGCCTGTCACCACATGGCTGCCATGGCGGCGGTAACGGTAGCGGCCGCCATCGCGCAGGTGCGGGTCGGGGGGCAGGTCGTTCCAATAGCGGTGCAGGCTCAGCACGTCGTCCAGCGACGCCCCGAGCCAGGCGGCCATCCCCGAGGGTGACAGCACAGCCTGGCCGTTTTGAACCAGCGCTCGGTCGGCCATGGGGCCATCAATGAAGGGCGGGATGAACACGCGGTCAGGCTCCGTGCTTGTCGGCTTCGCTGGTGAAGGCGTCGGCGTAGAAGCAGTCCTCCGGCAGGCCCGCTTGCGTGTAGTCGCGCCGGGCCGAGTCGACCACGATGGGTGCGCCACAGGCATAGACCTCATGGCCGCTGAGGTCCGGCTGGTCTTGCAGCACGGCCTGATGCACGAAACCGGTCCGGCCGTTCCACCCGTCTTCGGCCAGCGCGTCCGAGCACACGGGCACGTAACGCAGCCAACTCAGGCGAGCACGGGCCTCGTCCACCCATGCGCTCAGGTACAAGTCGGCCGGACGCCGCCCGCCCCAATACAGCGTGACGGGGCGCGCGTTGCCCTCGCGCTCCAGTTGCTCGATCAACGCCTTGATGGGGGCGAAACCCGTGCCGCTGGCCAAGAAAACCATGGGCTTGTTGCTGTCCTTGCGCAGGAAGAAGCTACCAAACGGCCCCTCGGCCCGCAGGATGTCCCGCTCCTTGAGCGCCGAAAACGCGTGGTCGGTGAACTTGCCTCCGGGCATGTGGCGGATGTGCAAATCCACTTGGTTCTCCAAGGCGCCCGGCGCGGTGGCCATGGAGTAGGCACGGCGGCTGCCATCGCGCAGGATGAACTCCAAGTACTGACCCGCGTGGTACTGGAACGACTGATTGGCCGGGAGCTGCAGGCGCAAGATCAGCACATCGGCCGCGGCCCGTTCCGCCGTCACCACCCGGACGGGCATTTTCAGCACCGGGTGGGCGCCTTCCGCGGGCACGGTCCGCGCTTCCAAGACACAGTCGGTTTGCGGCGTTGCACAGCAGGTCAAGATCAAGCCCGCGGCTTCCTCTGCATCACTGAGTGCCTTTTGTTGGTGAACGCCATGAATCACACGGCCCTCGACCAGCCGACATTTGCAGGACCCACAGGCGCCATCCTTGCAGCCGTACGGCAGGGCAATACCTTGCGCAATGGCTGCGGACAAAATGGTGGTGTCGCGCGCGACGGTGAGCGTGCGGCCGGCGGGTTGAACAGTGACAGTCAATGACATGGGGAATTCAATGGGCACCAAACTGGGTGGCGATTGTCCCCGCAGGAGAGGAGGCTTGCATGCGGGTGCTCATCGTGGGCTGTGGGGATGTGGGCCAACGGCTGTTGCATCGGATTCCTTCGGCTGTTTCAGTGCTGGCCCTCGCCCGCCGTGTGGAATCCTTGGCGCACTGTCGCCGCGTCGGCTTTCGCGTCCACGCGGGGGACCTGGACGATCCACGAACGCTCCGGCGTTTGGCGGGCTGGGCTGAGGCCGTCGTTCATTTGGCGCCGCCCCCGCCGAATGGTGTCCGCGATACCCGCACTCGAAATCTCATCGCGGCGCTTAGTGTTTGCCAGGCCCCGCGTGCCATGGTCTATGTCTCGACGACGGGCGTCTACGGAGACCGGGCAGGGGCGTGGACCTCGGAGTCCACGCCCTGCAGTCCGCAGACCGACCGTGCGAGGCGACGCGTGGATGCAGAAACTCAGCTGCGAGCTTGGGCACGACGGCGGGGTGTGCGCCTCAGCATCTTGCGCGCCCCCGGTATCTATGCCGCGGACCGGGATGGGCATCCGCGTGAGCGCGTGCTTTCCGGCAAGCCGCTGCTTCGGCCGGAGGACGATGTGTACACCAACCACATCCACGCCGATGACTTGGCGCGGGCCTGCTGGCGCGCCTTGTGGGTCGCCCAGCCGCTGCGTGTTTTCAACGTCGTCGACGACAGCGACCGGCGTATGGGCGAGCACTTCGACCTCGTGGCCGATCAGTTCGCATTGCCACGACCGCCCCGCGTTGGTCGAGACGAGTTGGCGCAGTCACTGAGTCCGATGGCCCTGAGCTTTTTGCAGGAGAGTCGCCGCATCGGCAACGAACGACTAAAGCGTGAGCTGCGCTTTACTTTGAAGTTTCCACTCCCGGAGATGGGGTGGTAACTACTTTTTACGCACCCAGTGAAGGAACTCTGCGCCTTCAGTCTGTTGGGCTAGCAGTCCGTGTCCCGTCTGTCGAGTAAAGGCTTGAAAGTCGCGCAGCGAGCCCGCATCGGTGGCGACCACTTTGAGCACCTGACCGCTTTCGATTTCCGCCAGGGCTTTTTTGGCTTTCAAGATGGGAAGCGGGCAGTTCAAGCCCCGAACGTCCAATTCACGGTCAAAACTGGGCGTGCTCATGCGGGGAAGACTCCGGTTGACAGGTAGCGATCGCCGCGGTCGCAGACCACAAAAACCAAGGTCGCGTTTTCCACCCGCTGTGCAATGGACAGCGCCACACAGCAGGCGCCGGCGGCGGAGATGCCCGCGAACAGGCCTTCTTCGCGGGCCAGCCGGCGGGCCATGGATTCGGCATCCGACTGACTGACCAGCACCAATTCGTCAACGCCCGCAGGGTCATAAATTTTGGGCAAATAGGCTTGCGGCCACTTGCGAATGCCCGGAATGCGCGAACCTTCTTGGGGCTGGGCACCGACGATGCGAATGGCCGCGTTCTGTTCTTTGAGGAACCGAGAAACCCCGGTAATCGTTCCGGTGGTCCCCATGGCGGACACGAAATGCGTGACACGGCCACCCGTGTCGCGCCAAATCTCGGGCCCCGTGGTTTCGTAATGCACGCGGGGGTTGTCCGCGTTGGCGAACTGGTCCAGCACGCGGCCTTTGCCTTCGCGCTGCATCTGCTCCGCCAGGTCACGGGCGTATTCCATGCCACCGCTGCGCGGGGTGAGGATGAGTTCGGCGCCGAAGGCCTTCATCGTTTGCGCCCGTTCGATGGACAGATCCTCCGGCATGATCAACACCATGCGGTATCCGCGGATGGCTGCGGCCATGGCCAGTGCAATTCCCGTGTTGCCGCTGGTCGCTTCGATCAGGGTGTCACCCGGTCGGATGTCTCCTCGCTCCTCGGCACGACGGATCATGCTGATGGCCGGGCGGTCCTTGACGGAGCCAGCGGGGTTGTTGCCTTCCAGCTTCGCCAGAAGCACGTTGCCACGGGCCTCAAGCTCCGGACCCAGCAAGCGTTGCAGGCGAATCAGCGGCGTCTGACCAATGACGTCTTCAAGGGTGGGGTACACGACATTCATGAGCCTTATTGTGCCGCCGCAAGAACTCAAAAAAGCTGTGGCAGAATAGCGGGCTCCGATCAAGGCGAGGCCTTGAAAGCATGCTGAGTCGCTCAGCAGAGCACCTGCCCAGGTGGCGAAATCGGTAGACGCAAGGGACTCAAAATCCCTCGCCGCAAGGCGTGTCGGTTCGAGTCCGACCCTGGGCACCAAATAGAAAGCCGCTGTTAAGCGGCTTTTTGTTTTTCCGGTTGTGGTGATCGGGTTGTCGGCGCCCCCGCAGGGCAGCAGGGATGGCTCGCTGCCCAACCTACACTGCGCCGCAGTTGTGAACCCGCTCTTGCCATCGCACCATGCCCAAACTCCCGCCCCTTACCCAAGCCTTCATGCTGGCCTGCGTGGCGCTGTTTTGTTTGCAGATCCTGTGGCCCGCTCTGGGCCTGTGGTTGGCGCTGTTTCCTTTGCAGTCGCCGTACTTTCTACCCTGGCAGGTCGTGAGTTACGCCTTCCTGCATGGCGATGTGCTGCACCTTTTTTTCAACATGCTGGGCTTGTGGATGTTCGGCAGTGAAATTGAAACGGTGTTCGGGCCGCGACGGTATGCGCAACTCCTCGGGGCCAGCATCCTGAGTGCGGCGGCGGCGCAGTTGCTCTTTACCGCGCTCGCTGGTGTGAATGCGCCCACCGTTGGGGCCTCTGGCGCCCTGTTCGGCTTGTTGCTGACCTACGCGCTGCTCTTCCCGAACCGCGTCATCATGCCGCTGTTCCCACCGATTCCCATGAAGGCCAAGGTCTTTGTGGCGGTGTTTGGCGCGATGGAACTGTTCTTCGGTTTGACGGGCGGACTGGGTATCGCCCACTTTGCCCATCTTGGGGGCATGGTGGGCGCCTATGGGTTGATGCGCCACTGGCGCGGGGGCCGCCGCTAAAGGCCGCGCGTTAAAGCGCCAAGGTCTTCAAGAATTGCTTGAACCCCGGCCCCAGGGCCGGGTGGGCGAGGGCCAACTCCACGTTGGCCTCCAGGAAACCTTCTTTGCTGCCGCAGTCGTAGCGTCGGCCCTCGTAGCGGTACGCGAACACTTTTTCCCGGCGCAGCAGGCCAGCAATGCCATCGGTGAGCTGGATCTCGCCCCCGACACCGCGCGGCTGACTGGCGATCTCGCGCAGCACACCGGGCGTCAGGATGTAGCGACCGGCGACACCCAGGCGCGAGGGTGCGGCCTCGGGTGCGGGTTTCTCGACAATGCGTTGAATGTCCAGCAGCCGCTCATTGACCTCGGTGCCGGCGACGATGCCGTAGCGCCGCGTGTGTTCCGCCGGTACTTCCTGAACGGCCAGGATCGAGGCGCGCCACTCATCAAACTGCTCGACCATTTGTTGCAAGACGGGGGTTTCGCCCACCATCAGGTCATCGGCCAGCAAGACGGCAAAAGGGTCGTCACCGATCAGGCGCTGGGCGCACAGCACGGCGTGGCCCAAGCCCAGGGCCTGGGCCTGGCGCACGTAGATGCACTCCATGTCGTCGGGTTTGACCGAGCGCACAACGTCCAGCAGTTCCTGCTTCTGGGCCTGTTCAAGGGCGACCTCCAACTCGAAGGTCATGTCGAAATGGTCTTCGATCGGCCGCTTGTGGCGGCCGGTGACGAAGATCATTTCACGCACCCCTGCCGCGTAGGCCTCCTCAACGGCGTACTGGATCAGTGGCTTGTCCACCACGGGCAGCATTTCCTTGGGCTGGGCCTTGGTGGCGGGCAGGAAGCGGGTGCCGAGCCCAGCGACGGGAAATACGGCCTTGGTGACGGCGGCACTCATGCTGTTCCTTAGCCCAGACGGGTCAGTTGCTCGCGCTGCTGCTTGAGCTGGGACTCGAAGTCGGCCAGGCGTTGGCGCTCCTGCGCCACGACGGCCTCGGGGGCGCGGGCGACAAAGCTTTCATTGCCCAGCTTGGCCTGGGCCTTGGTGATCTCGCCTTCGAGGCGCGCCACTTCCTTGCCCACACGGGCCCGCTCGGCCTCCAGGTCGATCTGCACTTCCAGTGCCAAACGGGCCTGCCCCAGCACCAGCACCGGCGCCAAGCGGCTGGCTTCAGCAAAAGCTGCCTCTTCCAGGACCCGAACCTCGCTCAACTTGGCCAAAGCCTTGAGCAAGGGCGCAGCCTCGGCCAGGAAGGCGGTGTCCCCGCACACCAGCAGGGGCACGCGTTCGGCCGGGCTGAGCTTCATCTCTGAGCGCAGGCTGCGGCAGATGCCCACGGCCTCCTGCAGGCGCGCCAACCAGGCCTCGGACGCCTCGTCCAGTTTGTCCAGATTGGCCTCCGGGTAGCGAGCCAATACCAGGCGCTGACCGTCGTCCGCCTTCTTGCGGTCGGCGACCACGGCCACGGTTTGCCACAGCTCCTCGGTGATGAAGGGCGTGATGGGGTGCAAGGCACGCAACACGGTCTCCAGCACACGGATCAACGTGCGTCGGGTGCCGCGCGCCGCGGCCTCATTACCCGCGGCCTTGGCCTCCTGCAACTGCACCTTGGCGATCTCCAGGTACCAGTCGCAATACTCGTCCCAGACGAAGCTGTAGAGCGCGTTGGCGACCAGGTCGAGACGGTAGTCGGCGAAGGCCTTGGCCACCTCGGCTTCGACGCGCTGCAAGCGGCTGACGATCCACCGGTCGGCCGGGCTGAAGAAGTTGAAGCCCTGCGGGCACAGGCCGCCGGGATGCTCGCGCAAGCCGCAGTCCTGACCTTCGGTGTTCATCAGCACGAAGCGGGTGGCGTTCCAGAGCTTGTTGCAGAAGTTGCGATAGCCCTCGCAGCGCTTGCTGTCGAAATTGATCGAACGGCCCAGGGTCGCCAGCGAGGCGAAGGTGAAGCGCAGCGCGTCGGCACCGTAGCCGGGGATGCCTTCGGGGAACTCCTGCTCGGTGGCCTTGCGCACCTTGGGGGCGGTTTCAGGCTTGCGCAGGCCGGTGGTGCGCTTGTCAAGCAGGGGTGCGAGCTCGATGCCGTCGATCAGGTCGACCGGATCCAGCACATTGCCCTCGCTCTTGCTCATCTTCTTGCCATGGGCATCGAGCACCAGACCGTGGATGTAGACGTGATGGAAGGGCACTTTGCCGGTGAAGTGCTTGGTCATCATGATCATCCGGGCGACCCAGAAGAAGATGATGTCGTAGCCGGTGACCAGCACCGAGCTGGGCAGGAACAGGTCCTTCTCGGACTCGTTCAGGGTCGAAAAGGGCACCAAGGCCGAGGAGTACCAGGTGTCGAGCACGTCAGGGTCACGCGTCAAGGTCTTGCCCGGCGCCTGGGCCTGCGCCTCGGCCTCCGTGCGGGCGACGTAGACCTTGCCGTCCTCGTCATACCAAGCGGGAATCTGGTGGCCCCACCAGAGCTGGCGGCTGATGCACCAGTCCTGGATGTTCTTCATCCATTGGTTGTAGGTGTTGACCCAGTTCTCGGGCACGAACTTCACTTCGCCCGACTCGACGGCCTCGATGGCGCCCTGGGCGATGGACTTGCCGCCCTTGCCCGGCTTGCTCATGGCGACGAACCACTGGTCAGTCAGCATGGGCTCGATGACCTGGCCCGTGCGAGCGCAGCGCGGCACCATCAGCTTGTGTTTCTTGACTTCGACCAGCAAGCCCTGCGCTTCCAGGTCGGCCACGATGGCCTTGCGGGCGACGAAGCGATCCTGGCCGACGTAAGCGGTCGGGATGTCGGCGGCCTCATGGCTGCTGACCTTGGCGTCCAGATCAAAGATGGTCAGCATCGGCAGGCCGTGGCGCTGGCCGACTTGGTAGTCGTTGGTGTCATGCGCCGGCGTGACCTTCACAACGCCCGTCCCGAAGGCCTTGTCGACGTACTCGTCGGCAATCACCGGCACCCGCCGGCCCGTGATGGGCAGCTTGACCTGCTGGCCGATCAGGTGCGCGTAGCGCTCGTCCTCGGGGTGCACCATGACGGCGGTGTCGCCGAGCAGGGTCTCGGGGCGGGTGGTGGCCACCACGAGCGACTCCGAGCCCTCGGCCATCGGGTAGCGGATGTGCCAGAGCGAGCCATCCTCCTCCTCGCTCTCGACCTCCAGGTCGGAGACGGCGGACTTCAGGATCGGGTCCCAGCTCACAAGGCGCTTGCCGCGGTAGATCAGGCCCTCGTCATACAGCTTGACGAAGGTGTCGGTCACAGTGGCCGAGAGCTTTTCGTCCATCGTGAAGTACTCGTGGTCCCAGCTCACCGAGGCGCCCATGCGGCGCATTTGGGTGGTGATGGTGTTGCCGGACTCTTCCTTCCACTCCCAAACCTTGGCGACGAAGTTCTTGCGGCCCAGGTCATGGCGACTCACGCCCTGGCCCTGCAACTGGCGCTCCACCACGATCTGGGTGGCGATGCCGGCATGGTCGGTGCCCGGCACCCAGAGGGTGTTGTGGCCCTTCATGCGGTGCAGTCGGGTCAGCGCATCCATGATGGTCTGGTTGAACGCATGGCCCATGTGCAGCGTGCCCGTCACATTGGGCGGGGGCAGCTGGATGGAGAAGCTGGGCTTGCTGGCCTCCATCGTGGGGGCATAGAGGCCTTCGCGCTCCCAGGTCGGGCCCCAATGGGCTTCCAGGGCGGCGGGTTCGAAGGACTTGGCGAGTTCGGTCATGGCGGGTCCCACAGGGGGGCAAACGGATCAAAAAACAGGGCGCAGCGGGCGCTCTCAACGCCGCGCAGAGCGCGAGATTCTAGAGAGTGGCGCTTTGGGAGCCTGCGCGTGCGATCTCAGCGATCTGCGCTCGGCGGCAGGTAGCGCATGGTGGCTGCCAAGTCGGGACCGACGTGACGGCGCAGGATGGCATCGATGCTGCCGTCGGCCAACAGGCTGAGCACGGCACTTCTCAGGCGTCGCCGGTCCGCTTCAGGAACGGTGTGACGGGACACGACCAGGCTGCCAATGACCCGATCCTGAGGGGCCCAGTCTTGCAGTTCAGCCAAGCTTTCAATGTCGTGGCGACGGGCCGCCAGGATCCAACTGGTGGGCAGAGCGAGGAAGGCATCGACCCGCCCCGCCTTGAACAGACGCACCACCGCCTCGAAATCTGCGGCCTCGACGGTGCGGCCTCCCTGGGTGCGTAGCTTGTCCAGCCACTCGTCAAAGAAATGACCGTGCTTAAAACCTTTGACCACCGCGATTCGGCGGTCGTGCGCGCCCAGAAAGCCAGAGGGCGTCTTCAGCTCTCTGGGCAAGCCCCGGCGCAACACCAGCATGTTGCGTGTGTAGATGTAGGGCATGAACTCCGAATGGAACTCCCGTTCGGCGGTTGGAATGCCTGACACGGTGACGTCCAAATGGCCTTCGGCCAGTTGGTTCCAGATGCGCACGCGGGAGTCCACCCAGGTGTCAAGCCGGCAGCCACTGCGTTCGCGAACCGCATCCACGACATCCAAATCGATCCCGCGGGCCACACCCTGCAAGTCACGGTAATACAGCAACCCAAATTCATAAAACGCCACGCGGTAAGGCCCGCAGGCTTGAACGGCTCCCCCAAGGGTCAACAGGCCCAAGAGAAGGAGCCCTCGGGCAAACACCCCCTTCGAAGTGCAGATGTGGCGTTGGGCGACCATGGCCGGATTGTGGGCAACGGGGGGGACCTCGTCTAGGGGCGAGATCGGCTGGACGGGTGCGGGCGTGCGCCGCAAAATCGACGCATGAAAGCCCGCCTTGAGCCTTGGATGCAGTACGTCGTCCTGCCCCCCGTTTGGCGGCGTTGGCTGGCGATTGGGGTTTTGCTCTTTGGCCCCGGATTCGCCCTGGCTTGTGGGCCGTTCAGCCTGGGTTTTTACGAGTTGGGCTTGCTGTATTACCGCTCGGGGCAGGGGCCGGCGCAGGGCATCGATCTGGATGTGATTGAAGCCTTGAAGGCGCGAAGCGGTTGTGCGTTCGAACCCGTGCTGGAGTCGCGGGTGCGGATCTGGAGCCGCTTGGCTGCGGGTCAGTTGGATGTCAGTGTGTCTGGGATCGCGACGCCGGAGCGCGAGCGATTTGCCGAATTCATGCCCTACTTTTCCACCCGGAATTTTTTGGTGGGGCGGCGGGAAGCGGTGGCCGCGGGCCTGGACCCCAGCGGGTTTTTGGCCCGCCCTGAACTGCAGGTTGCGGTGGTCAAGAGTTTCAAGCATGGGCCGCTCTACGACGAGTGGTTGGAGCGTCTGCGATCGCAAGGGCGGGTCGTGGAGGCCGCCGATTTCGACACCGTGGTGCGATTGTTCGTGGGCAAGCGGGTGGATGCCTTTCTGGCACTCCCCACGAGTTGGGCCTTGGTGATTCGCCGTCACAACCTGGAGGACCAGGTGCAGGTGCTCGATTGGGCGCCTCAGGAGCGCATCGTGCACGGGCTGATCGTCTCAAAGCTCACGGTCTCTGAGCCGGATCGGCGACGGCTCAGGAACGCGCTGCACAGCTTGCACACCGATGGCAGCATTGAACGCATCCTGCGCTACCACATGGGGTCAGAGTGGGCTTCGCATGTGCGCTTGCCGGAACTGCAGGCTTTGGAGCGTTGACTCCAATCTGGGGTCCTCAGGGGTCGGGGGCCCTCCCTACACTGATCCGTTTTTTTGATTGCCATTGGGGGTGCTGAATGTTTGATGCCGTCATTACCGGAACGGGCTTGTTCAAGCCGCCCCATGCGGTGCCCAATGCCGACTTGGTTGCGGCCTTCAATGCCTACGTTGAGCGTTTCAATGCTGAAAACGCCGCGGCCATTGCCGATGGCGAGGTTGTCGCGTTGGCCCCCAGCAGCGTGGAGTTCATCGAAAAGGCCAGCGGCATTCAGAACCGCTACGTCATGGACCGCGACGGCGTGCTGGATCCCCAGCGGATGTATCCCCGCCTGCCAGCCCGGGCGGACGATGAACTGTCGTTGATGGCGGAGATCGCTGTGGATGCCGCCCGCCAGGCGTGTGCCGCGGCCGGACGGTCGCCTGCAGACATTGATGCGGTGTATTGCGCTGCGGCCAATATGCAGCGAGCCTACCCGGCCATGGCCTGCGAGATCCAAGCGGCACTGGGCGCGAAGGGGTACGGGTTTGACATGAACGTGGCGTGCTCGTCGGCGACGTTTGCCATTGCTCAAGCCGTGAATGCTGTCAAGACAGGCAGTGCGCAGTGCGTACTGGTGGTCAACCCAGAAATCACCTCCGCCCACTTGGAGTGGCGGGATCGAGATTGCCATTTCATCTTTGGCGACACCTGCACAGCGATCCTCATCGAGCGTGCCGATACCGCTGTGGCCGCGGAACGATGGGCCGTCGAAGGAACCCAGTTGGCGACTCAGTTCTCCAACAACATTCGCAACAACTTCGGCTTCATGAACCGCTGTGAAGACAGCAACTTCGTGGAGCGCGACAAAACCTTCCGGCAAGAAGGCCGCAAGGTTTTCAAAGAGGTGGTGCCCATGGCTGCTGCGCACATTGAAGCGCACTTGGGGGATTTGGGGCTGGTGCCTGCGGCGGTGCGTCGCTTCTGGCTGCACCAGGCCAACTTGGGTATGAATCAGTTGGTGCTGAAGAAGCTGGTGGGCGACGACGCGGGGCCGGATCGCGCACCGTTGATCTTGAACGAGTGGGCGAACACCGCCTCAGCCGGATCCATCATTGCGTTCCACAGCCACCGCCAGGATCTGCAGGCCGGCGATGTGGGGGTGATCTGTTCGTTTGGCGCCGGTTATTCGATCGGCAGCGTGATCGTCAAGCGCCTGAGTTGATGGCGCTGGAAGCCGGTACGGAGGCGGGCGTCGCAGTGGGGGCACTGCCAATCTTGCGGAGGCTGGCATCGCCTTGGAATTCTTCATAGCGCCAGCTCCCTTGGACATCAATGACGCCGTCCGGCGGCTGCAGCGGGGACGGGGGGCGGTCTTTGAGTGCCGGCCTTAAGGTTTCAACCCACACCGGCAAGGCCAAACCCCCGCCTGTTTCGCGTTCGCCCAGTGACCGCGGCTGCGGATAGCCGATCCACACGGCGGCCGCCCGGTCGGCTTGGAATCCGACAAACCACGCGTCAACGGCATCATTGGTGGTGCCGGTCTTGCCATACAAGTCCTGACGAGCCAAGCTCACGCTGGCTTTGGCACCCGTGCCTTCCACCATCACGGCTTGTAGCAGCTGCGCCGTCATGAAGGCATTGCGCTCGGAGACGGCCCGGAGTTTCGGGGCCGGAGGGGCCTCCCAAATCAGCTGTCCCTGGGCATCCACGACGCGCGTGATCAATTGCGGTTCAGGGCGTTCGCCGCCAGCCGCGAACGCTGCGTAAGCCCCCGCCATTTGCAACGGCGTCACGGCGCCGGTGCCCAAGGCGAGGGTCAAATTGCTGGGTTGCCGATTCAACTCCAAGCCGAACTGCGCGGCCCACGCACGGCCGCGGTCAGCGCCGATTTCCTGTAGCAAACGAACTGTCGGCGTATTTTTGCTGCGTGCCAAAGCCTGGCGCAGGGTCAGCGTCCCGTCGAACTGATGGTCGTAGTTCTGCGGCGCCCAGTCGCCAATTTGCAAGGGCTCGTCCTGAACCAGGGTCTCGCTGTCCGCGCCCAATTCAATCAATGCCGAGTACACAAAGGGCTTGAAAGCCGAACCGGGCTGTCGATAGGCCTGAATCGCGTGGTTGAACTGCAGGCGCTTGAAGTCGAATCCCCCGACCAGGGCCCGAATCGCGCCGGTTTGGGGCTCCAAACTCACCACCGCCCCTTCGACCTGCGGCCGTTGGGTCAATTGCCACTTGCCTGGGCTGACCTCCAGCAACCGAACTTTGGAGCCCTTCTGCAGGCGCTGGGCCACAGCAACCTGGGCGCCGATGAAGGGCAGGGCGGGACGGAGCGCCGGGCCGCTCAGTGTGATGCGACTCCCGTCACGCAATTGCACCTCCAGCGCATCACGGCTCACCGCTCGGATCACGCCCGCTCGTGTGTCATCCAAATCGTCGTGGTCGGTGAAGCTGGCGAGTTGAAGGCTGCCATCTTCGGCCAGATCGGCCAGGCCCTCCTCGGCGCCGCGATAGGGCTGGCGCCGCTCAAGGGCCCACAAGGCCTTGTGAAGCGCCGCGTGCGCGGCCATCTGCTCGGGTACTTTGAGGGTGGTGTGGACGGTTAAGCCACGGGCGTACACGTCTTCGCCCCAGCGGGAGTACAGCTCGGCGCGCACCATTTCCAGTGCGTGATCGGCCGTCCCGGCCCACTTCGGCTGGGCTCGCAGCCGCAGGGTTTGGTTTTTTGCCGATTGGGCTTGGGCGGCGCTGATGAAACCGACGGTCTGCATGCGGTTAAGCACGTGGTGCTGGCGCTGAACCGCACGCTGCCAGTGCACAACGGGGTTCACTTGAACTGGGTTCTGGGGGAGGCCGGCCAACATGGCGTGCTCGGCCAGGGTCAGTGTGTTCAGATCCTTGCCGAAATAGCGCTCCGCCGCGGAGGCGAACCCATACGCCCGGTGTCCCAGGTAGATGTGGTTCATGTAGACCTCGAGGATCTTGGTCTTGCCCAGCTCCCGCTCCATCTTCAGGGCCAGCAACATTTCCACCAACTTGCGGCTCAGGACCTGCTGCTTGGTTAGGTAAACATCCCTGGCCAGCTGCTGGGTGATGGTGGAGGCACCGTGCGGTCGTTCGTGCCAGAGGTTGTGCCAGACCGCCCGCACGATGCCGCTGAAATCCAAGCCCGGGTGTTCCCAAAAATCAACGTCTTCTGTCGCCAGCAGGGCCTCTTGCAGGGGCTTCGGGATGTCACTGAGGGGCACAAACCGGCGCCGTTCGGTACCGAACTCGCCGAGCAATTCGCCGTCCGCACTCAGGATGCGCAGGGCCTGTTTGGGCTGGTAGTCAGACAGCGCGTTCAAGTCGGGCAGCTGCTGCCACAGCACCGCGGCGAGCGTGCCGGTCAGCAAGGCGACACCAGCCGCCAGGCTCAGGATCCAAAGGGCGAGACGTTTCAATGCGGGACTCGGCGAGAGGGGAGGGGCATTATCCTGAGCGCATGAATCGCGCAGCCTCGCCACCCCCTTGCTTTTTTTGGCACGACTATGAGACCTTTGGTCGCTCTCCTCGCTGGGATCGACCGGCCCAGTTCGCCGGGGTGCGCACGGACTGGGATTTGAATGAGGTGGGCGATCCGGTCATGTTGTACTGCCAGCCCGCCGACGACGTTTTGCCGGATCCCGAGTCCTGCCTGATTACGGGCATCCTCCCGCAGCAGTGTCAGGCGCTTGGGGTGCCGGAGCCTGAATTTGCCGCGCGCATCGAGCGGGAATTGGCGTGGCCCGGTACCGTTGGTTGCGGCTACAACACCCTGCGGTTTGACGACGAGTTCACGCGTCATTTGTTGTGGCGCAATTTAAGGGACCCTTACGCGCGGGAGTGGCAAAACGGCTGTGGCCGTTGGGACTTGCTGGATGTGGTTCGCGCCACGTACGCATTGCGCCCGGAAGGCATTGAATGGCCAACGGCGGAGGACGGCCGAACCAGTTTCAAACTTGAAAACCTGTCGCGGGCGAATGGATTGGCCCATGAGGCGGCGCACGATGCGTTGTCTGATGTCCGCGCCACCATCGCGCTGGCCCGCTTGATCAAAGCAAGACAGCCGCGGCTGTTTGACTTCGCCTTGCGGCTGCGTAAAAAAGAAGCGGTCTGGGCCGAAGTCGGCGAAGTGCCGCGACCGCTGCTCCACGTGTCGGGGATGTATGGGGTCGAGCGGGGCTGTATAGCCCTCGTGTGGCCTTTGGCCATGCACCCGCGCAATAAAAATGAATTGATCGTCTGGGATTTGGCCGCTGACCCTCGGGAGTTGCTGGAGTTGAAGGCGGATGAAATCCGGGCGCGCCTGTTTGTGCGTCAGTCTGAGTTGCCGGAGGGGGTCGTGCGGCTGCCGATCAAGACCTTGCATGCCAACAAGTCGCCCTTTGTGGTCAGCAGTTTGCAAACGCTGCGACCTGAGTTGGCGGAACGTTGGGGGCTGGATTTGCGTCAGCAGCTGCTGCACGCGGCGTGGCTGCGTGATCACGGTTCGGCGCTGGCAGGGGTGTGGGAGGACGTCTACCCCGTGGTCGCGCCGGGTGAATGCGATCCCGAGGCAAATCTATACGGCGGCTTTGTGGGAGACGGTGACCGGCGCCTCTTGCGTGACGTTCTCGGGTTGGCGCCCCAAGCCCTGGCTGAGCGCATCCATGAGGGCCGCCTGAACTTTTCGGATGCTCGCCTGGAGGAATTGGTTTGGCGCTTTCGAGCGCGACACCAACCCAGTACGCTCACGCCACTGGAGCAAGAGCGCTGGCGCGGGCAGCGGGCGCGTCGCTTGCACCGGGGTGAAGCCGGCGGGGGGGGGCTGGCGGACTACCTCCAGCGCTTGGATGCACTGCAGGACCAAGCCCATGAGCGCGAGGACGAACGGGCCCTTCATGTGCTGGAATCGCTGGTGGACTGGGTGGAAGCCGTGGTGCCACCGTTCGAGGACTGTGCTTTAGGTACAAATTGAGGGATTGCGCCGCTTGACCCGGTCCCGCGATCAGGGAAGATAGGGCAAGAACCGTCCAGGAGTGATCATGTCGGATCCATTTGCCGCTCCCCGCCTGCAGGCCCTGCTCTCCCGCTCGCCGGTGGCTGCAGCCTTTGTCCAAGGCGGGCAATTTGTGTCGGTCAGCGAGTCGTTTCATCACCTGTTCGGACATGGTGATGACAACGAACTGAGTAATAAACCCATCCGCACGGTGTTTGTGTCGGATGCCAGCCACACCGCCGCAGCGGAACGGATGACGTCGGCCCATGTGTCGGGTCAGCCGTTCACGGAAGAAATTGAATTCGTTCGGGGGGATGGCGGGCGTTTTTGGGGGAAGTTGCGATCCAGTCCCCTGGACTGGCAGGAACCCAAAGGCGAGGCGCTTTGGATCGTTGAAGACGTCACCGCGGCCCGTGCGGCCCGGCTCGCCCCGACTTGGACGGCCAAGCACGATCCTGTGACCGAATTGGCCAACCGACGGGAGTTTGAGCGTCGGCTGTCGGACCACATTGGAAGTCGGCGCAACGAGCCGGTGTCGGTTCTGTGGCTGGACTTGGACCGGTTCGGTGAAATCGTGACCGGCATGGGGCAAGAAACCGCCGATCATTTCCTGTATGGCGTCGGTCAGCTGCTGCAAGCCCGGGTGCGCGCCTCGGATTCGGTGGCGCGCATTGAAAAGGACCGGTTTGCGGTACTGCTGCCGGACTGCAACCAGCATTTCGCTGAAATCGTGGCCGAAAAGATGCGCTCCGGAATCGCGGCTTTCCGCATGCGCTGGGGGCTGCACCGGGCACGGGTCAAAGTCAGCATTGGCGTGGTGTTGTTACAGCCGAGCCTAGAAACCCCCGACTCAGTCCTGGCCGCTGCCAATCTGGCTTGCGGTGAGGCCAAGGCCGCAGGCGGTGACTGCGTTCGGGTGTTTGTCTCCAGTGGTAGCTTTGAAACCGTCGCGGGTTGATAATTTGCTCCCGATTCAACACTGACCTGCGAGCCCCACCATGAGCGTTCAGCTGTCTACCGCGTTGGCCGGCCTGTCGGTTGCGCAGGAGAAGTTGCGCGCTTCGGCCAACAATGTGGTTTTGGCGTCGACCAAGCTCATGAGTGCCGATCCGGAGGCACGGCCGGCGCTGAATCGGGGGGTTCAAAGTGAGTTTCAGTTGACGGCTCAGGACCCGGACTTGGCGCGTTCGCTGGTGGAGCAGCGGACGGCGGCGTATCAGTTCATCGCGAATTTGCGGGTGCTCCAAACCCAGCTTCAGGTGTCCGGCGTCATGCTGGATATCTACGTCTGACAGCGCATGACTGGATTGGATTCGGACCACGCGGGGCCCGAAATGGCTGGGCCCCAGTGGGCTTTGCTGGAAGCCTTGGGGGCGTTTTGGGCTGTGAAGCGGGCCCCGGGTGGGCCGTATGTCGCCGCGTCGACCCAGTTCAAGCGCTTGCTGGGTATTGGTGAGGGCGAGCTGGGTACGCTGGCGGACGTCGACTTGTTCCACAGTGAAGATGCAGCGGCCCTTCGCCGCGGCGATCAGCAGGCGTTGGCGTTGGGCCAGCCTCAGACCGTGGAGCAACGTGTCGAGGTGGGTGGGCGGCGTCGCGCATTTACGCTGGTCCGCCTGCCGCTGGATGGCGCAGGCTTGGCCTGTGCTTGGTTGGAGCGGACCGATTCGGTTCAGCGGGATACCCAGCTGGCGCGGGCCATGCGTCAAATCGAGCAGCACCAGGCCGAGATCGAGGGCTTGCGGCGGGAAATGCAGGCGGGGCTGGAGCGCGACGAGTTCACGGGGCTGCAGGTCCGCGGCCCATTTGAGGAAGCGCTGCAGCGAGAGATTGACCTTTCACTGCGCGAACAGCGCGAGTTCTCGGTGGTCTTGTTGGCCCTGGACGGGGCGGAAACCACGCCCGCCAGTTCGCTCGACCCAGAGGGCAACAAGCGCTTGTTGGCCGCTGTGGGGCGGCTGTTAAGAGCCAATACCCGGGCCATGGACATGGCGAGCCGGGTTGACGAGGCACGATTTGCGGTTCTGTTGTCGGGTGTTGGCTTGGCCACCGCTTACCAACGCATGGACCAGGTTCGACGGCAAGCCATTCAGCAGATCGTTGCCTGGGACGGGCGGGATCTTGGGCTGTCGCTGTCCATGGGCGTGGCCAGCTTTCCGTTGAGTGCCGCATCGGCGGGAGAGTTGATTGCTGCGGCGCAGCGTGCGCTGAAGGCGGCGCAAAGCCGCGGGGGCCAGCAGATGGCGCTGGCGTCCATTCCCTTCAGGGCTTGATTTACACGCTGAGCTGCACAGCGCGCCAGCCCATGTAGGTGGCCAGCAGCACGAGCAAGCCGGCGAACAGCTTTTTGAGTTTGGCCACGGGCAGTGCGTGCGCCGCCCGCGCGCCCAAGGGTGCCGTCACCATGGTGCACGGAATCAAGACCGCCAGTGCGGGCAGGTAAAAGTAGCCCCAGAGCCCGGGAACGGGACTGGGCAAGTGCCAGCCGCTCAGCAGATAACCCAGCGAATTCGCGACAGCGATGGGAAATCCCGTTGCGGCACTGGTCGCCACGGCTTGGTGAAGCGGCACCGCCATGGAACTCAGGAAGGGCACGGTCAAGAACCCGCCTCCCGCACCCACGAGGCCCGAGAACAGGCCGATCAAGGCCCCGACCGCCCAAACGAGTCCTCGAGGAGGCACCTGATCTGCGGCCTGCGAGGGTCGGGGGCCTTGCCACATCTGGAGGGCGGAAAAGCCGACAAAGCACGCAAAAAAACCGGTCAACCAAGTCCCCTTGAGCGCGGCAAAGAGTGCGCCTCCGCACACCCACCCTCCGATCACCATGGCGGGGGCCAGTTGGCGAACCCAATCCCAACGGACGGCACCCCGGCGGTGATGCGCACGCAAACTGGAAAACGAGGTGAAGCTGATGCAGGCCATGGAGGTCGCAATGGCGACTTTGACAGCTTGGTCCGCTGCGACGCCCAAACCGTCCAACAGGACCGTCAGAATTGGCACCATCACCATGCCGCCCCCGATACCCAGCAAACCGGCCAAAAAGCCCGTCCCGATTCCCAGTGCAATCAGGCCTAGCATTAGCGCGGCGGTCACGCGAGGAGCCCTTCCAAAACCTGCCACTCGGCGTCAGTGACCGGGGTGATGCTCAGTCGATTTCCTCTTTTCAGGATGCGCAGCGTGGCGAGGCCCGGGTGCTCCTTGAGTGCTTGCAACGGAAGCAGCGCGGTCTTTCGATCGAAGTGAACATCCACCAGCAGCCAACGAGGGTTTGTTGGGGTCGATTTGGAGTCGAAGTAAGGGCTGTTTGCATCGAACTGCGTGGGGTCTGGGTAGGGGGCCGAGGCCACGTACGCCAAACCCGCAATGCCCGGCTCGGGGCAGGACGAGTGATAGAACA
The DNA here is from genome assembly GCF_016093295.1 of Inhella gelatinilytica. Taxonomy (GTDB): domain Bacteria; phylum Pseudomonadota; class Gammaproteobacteria; order Burkholderiales; family Burkholderiaceae_C; genus Inhella; species Inhella gelatinilytica. The sequence goes on from NZ_JAEDAL010000007.1 coordinate 70,710, forward strand.
GCACCCGGTCCCCCAGTCGAAACTCATCGCGCATGAAGTTGCGTGCTTGGTAGTTCCTGACACCCGTCCAGGGCAGTCGCCCCGCCCGCTCCAAATCGTCGATGGAGGCCTCATCGGGCTCCGATTTCATGAGCCAAGTTTGCATGGAATGCAGCGTGGTGGAAGGGGTTGGGGGTGTCCATCGCGCACCGCGGACCGCATTCCTGAACCCAGGGTGGTTCAGGTGGGCGAGGTCAGCCGAGCTTCGGGTTCATCTGACGCGAGACGATCACGCCCGCTGGGCATGTTCCAAGCCCAAGCTCACAAGAGCATCGGTTCAAGGAAATATAGAGCCCGCGCGAACGCAATGGACAAGGGAGATTGTGTCAGAGGAGGTTGCCGTCCGCGGCGAGCGCCTGATCTAAACGACGCAACAAATCACTCAAATCGGGCACGTCGCCGCCCTCAGCTTGGGGTCTGGCGTCAATCCATGCTGCCGTGCGCGAGGGCTGAGCCAGCTGGAAGGCGAGGTTCAGTGCCGCCAGGACTGCGATGCGTTCCCGTGCGCGAACCTTGCCCGCATCACGAATGGCACACATTTCGCGGTCCACTGCCGCCACAGCTTGGGTCAAGGCAGCTTCGCCACCAGGCGGGCAAGACAACCGATAGGCCTGCCCCATGATGCTGACATCCACTTGCTTCACGCCGGGTCTCCTGGCGTTTCGACCGGCAGTCGAGCGAGCAATTGATCGACCCGGTTACGGGCGGCAGCAAGACGCGAGCGCAGGCTGTCACGTTCTTGCGTAATGGCCGTGATCTGGTCGTTCAACAGCGCGTTGGTGCGGGCCAGTTCCTCATGGCGCACCAGCAATCGTTCAACGCGGTCAAGCAAGTCGGGAAGCGGGGCCATGGTCAAAGCGGGCACGAAAGAGGTTGATTTTAGGCCGTGCGGCCCTGGTCGCAATGGGGCCGCACGGCGCATTTTGCGCACTGCGGTTGACGGGCTTGACAGACGTAGCGGCCGTGAAGAATCAACCAATGGTGGGCGTGCAGAAGATAGGGCGGTGGAATACGGCGTAGCAGGGCTTCTTCGACCGCCCGCGGCGTTTTTCCGGGCGCCAGCCCGGTTCGGTTTGCCACGCGAAAGATATGGGTATCGACCGCCATGGTGGGCTGACCAAAGGCCACATTGAGCACGACGTTGGCTGTCTTTCGGCCGACGCCCGGCAAGGCTTCCAGCGCGTCGCGGTCCGGTGGCACCTGGCCGCCATGCTCGGCCAATAGGCGCTGGCAGGTGGCCATCACGTGTTTGCCTTTGCTACGAAACAGCCCCAAGGTCTTGATGCAATCAATGACGCCGGCTTCACCCAGTTTCAGCATGCGCGCCGGCGTAGGGGCCATGGCGAAGAGCCGCCGTGTGGCTTTGTTGACACCGACGTCGGTGGCCTGGGCAGACAGCAGGACAGCGATCAGCAGTTCGAAGGTGCTGGCGTAAATCAGTTCCGTTTCAGGATGCGGATTCGCAGCCTGAAGCGTGGCGAAGAAGGCTTCAACTGCCCCCGATTTCATGAGCCGTTTCGCGCCGCTGCGCGTGCACGGGCCTTGGCCAGGGCGGCTTCAACCGTGGCCCGTTTGCGTTCTGCAGATTCGGGGTGCTTGAGCGCATCGGGCAGGTGGGCCAGTTTGGCCTCCGCTTTGTGTGCCAAGCGCTCGGCTTGCCGGCGTGCCGCCTCGGGCTGCCGATCCTTGTGGTGTTGATAACGCCGGCGCGACTCAGTGGCTTGGTCCGCACTCCAGGCAGCCCAACCCGTCAGGCCTGGCGCGACGGGGTCCATACGAATGCAGTCGACGGGACACACGGGCAGGCACAGTTCACAGCCGTTACAGGCATCGGCTTGCACCACGTGCATGGCTTTGGCCGCGCCGACGATGGCATCGACCGGACAGGCTTTGATGCAGAGCGTGCAGCCAATGCACCAAGCTTCGTCGACGTACGCGACGGCGCGCTCGGCCTCGATGCCACAGGTTGGGTCGAGCGCAATCACAGCCCGCCCGGTAATTTCAGCCAGGCGCACCACGCCCGCCTGCCCACCGGGAGGACAACGGTTGATGGCGATACCGTCCCGTGCGATGGCCTCGGCGTACGCTTGGCAGTCGGGGTAGCCACAGCGGGTGCACTGGGTCTGCGGGAGGGCATCCAGAAGATGGGCACTCAAATCCTGCCAAGACATCAAGCCATGCGCCTTTGTTTTTTGACCGGAACGCTGCGCTGACGGCGGTCATGCGCTCGGATGAAGTCGCGCACGACGGGGTACGCGTGTTCCCGCCAACGTCGGCCCGAAAAAATCCCGTAGTGGCCGGCGCCCTTGACGTCGTAATGGTGCTGATGATCTTTGGTGATCCCGGTGCACAGATCGTGTGCTGCGCGGGTCTGCCCCGCCCCGGAAATGTCATCCAACTCCCCCTCCACCGTCAGCAAACCGCAATTGCGGATGTCCTGAGGGCGAACGGGTTCGCCACGAACCACCCAGGTGCCATTGACCAAGGCGAAGTCTTGGAACACGGTCTTGATGGTGTCCAGGTAATACTCCGCAGGCAGATCCAGTACGGCGTTGTACTCGTCGTAGAAGACTCGATGCGATTCGGCCGACTCCTCGTCGCCGCGCACCAAGTCGAGGAAATAGTCGTAATGACTGGACAGGTGTCGCCCTGGATTCATCGCCACGAACCCGGTGTGCTGCAAGAAGCCAGGATAAACCGCACGTCCGGCGCCGGGGAAATGGCTCGGAACGCGGTAAATCACGTTGTTTTCGAACCAGGAGTAACTCTTGTTCATGGCCAAGTTGTTGACGGCCGTGGGGCTGCGGCGGGCATCGATGGGGCCCCCCATCATCGTCATGGAGCGAGGGACGACGCCCCCCGCTGAAGCCTGCAAAGAGACCGCTGCCAGCACGGGCACCGTGGGTTGGCAAACCGAGATCACGTGAGCATGGGGGCCAATGTGATCGATGAACTCGCGTACATAGGTTACGTAGTCATCCAGATGGAAGGGCCCGACATCCAGCGGCACCATGCGCGCGTCGATCCAGTCGGTGATGTAAACCTTGTGTTCCTTGAGTAGTTGCTTCACCGTGTCTCTCAAGAGCGTCGCGTGGTGTCCGGAGAGGGGCGCCACGACCAGTACGGTGGGCTGATCTTTCATGCGCTCTAGTTGCTCGGCATCGTCAGTGAAACGTTTGAAGCGGACCAGACGGCAAAACGGCTTTTCGATGGCCACGCGCTCTTGAACGGCGACCTGAACGCCATTGACCTCAACCTGATCGATGGCGAATGGGGGCTTTTCGTAGGCCTTGGCCAGGCGGTGCATCAGGTCCAGGCCCGCTGCCACACGGGGCGCCAGGGGGCCATGGGCAAAGGGAGACAGCGGGTGGCTGTACAACTGCCCGGCGGCCAAGGCGGCCTCGGCGAATGGGCTGAGCAGTGCCCGCTGGGCTTCGTAGAGTTGGTACAGCATGGAGGGGATCCGAGCGAGAGGAAGGTGCATCTTGCCTCAAATGGTGCGCTGCAACATGGAAATCGAATTTCCCGGCGGCGACGAGAGGCAAGGTGTGAATTTTGGCGCGGTCAAAGTAAGCTTCGCGGTTTTTCTCACTCGGCCCCGTCATGTCAGAAACCACTGCAGCACCCGCGGGCGAATGGGTGCAATTTGAGGGTTCTCCCTTTCAGTTGCACCAACCGTTTCCGCCCGCCGGTGACCAGCCGCGCGCGATTGAGCAGTTGGTTGAAGGCCTACAGGATGGGCTGACTTACCAGACCCTGTTGGGGGTGACGGGATCGGGCAAGACCTTCACCATGGCCAACGTGATCGCTCGCATGGGGCGACCGGCTATCGTGTTTGCCCACAACAAGACGCTGGCTGCCCAGCTCTACAGCGAGTTCCGTGAGTTCTTTCCCAAGAACGCCGTTGAATATTTCGTCAGCTATTACGACTACTACCAGCCGGAGGCGTACGTCCCACAGCGGGACTTGTTCATTGAAAAGGACAGCGCCATCAACGAGCAAATCGAGCAATTGCGCCTGTCGTGCACGAAGAGTTTGCTCGAGCGGCGGGACGTGGTCATCGTGGCATCGGTTTCAGCCATCTATGGCATTGGCAATCCGAGCGACTATCACCAAATGGTCATGACCCTGCGAATCGGCGACACCCTGGGTCAGCGTGACCTGATTGCGCAGTTGGTGCGGATGCAATACAGCCGCAACGAACTGGAATTCACGCGGGGGCATTTCCGCGTTCGCGGCGACACGGTGGACGTCTTCCCGGCCGAACACTCGGAATTGGCGCTGCGCATCGAGCTGTTCGACGACGAGGTCGAAAGCATGAGTCTTTTCGATCCTTTGACGGGGCGGGTTCAGCAGAAGTTGGCCCGGTTCACGGTGTATCCGAGCAGCCATTACGTGACGCCACGGGAGCGTGTTTTGGCGGCCCTGGAAACCATCAAAGAAGAACTGCGCCAGCGTGTCGGGGAGTTTCTGAAGGACGGCAAATTGGTGGAGGCCCAGCGGATTGAGCAGCGCACCCGGTTTGACATCGAGATGCTTCAGGAAGTCGGGCACTGCAAGGGTATTGAAAACTACACACGGCACCTCAGCGGGGCTGCGCCGGGTGATGCCCCGCCGACGCTCGTGGACTACTTACCGGCTGACGCCTTGATGTTCATCGACGAGAGCCACGTCACCATCGGGCAGTTCGGGGCCATGTACAACGGGGATCGGGCACGCAAAACGACTTTGGTGGAGTATGGATTTCGCCTGCCTTCAGCACTTGATAACCGCCCTCTGAAGTTCGAAGAGTTTGAGCGCAAGATGCGCCAGGCGATCTTTGTTTCGGCAACACCGGCGGACTACGAGAAGCGTCAAGCTGGACAAGTTGTCGAGCAGGTGGTGCGGCCGACGGGGTTGGTCGATCCCGTGGTGCAGGTTCGACCAGCCACTCATCAAGTGGACGACCTGCTCAGCGAGATTCGCAAATGCGTTGACGTGCAGGAACGGGTGCTTGTGACGGTGCTCACCAAGCGCATGGCCGAGCAGTTGACCGATTACTTGCACGAAAACGGCGTCAAAGTTCGCTACCTGCATTCCGATGTGGACACGGTGGAGCGTGTGGAGATCATCCGCGACCTCCGCCTGGGGACCTTCGATGTGCTGGTCGGGATCAATCTCTTGAGGGAAGGCCTTGACATTCCCGAGGTTTCACTGGTGGCCATCCTGGATGCCGATAAAGAAGGCTTTCTGCGCAGTGAGCGCAGTCTGATTCAGACGATTGGGCGGGCGGCCCGCCACCTTCACGGCCAGGCCATTCTGTATGCCGATCGCATGACGGACTCGATGCGACGGGCGCTCCAAGAGACCGAACGTCGTCGCACCAAACAGTTGGCGTTCAATGCGGAGCACGGCATCACGCCGCGCGGTGTTGCCAAACGGGTGCGGGACTTGATTGACGGCGTGGTGTCGGATCGGGGGCGCGATGTCGCGGCAGCGCCTGTGGTCCCAGGCGTCGAGGGCTTGAGTGAAAAAGAACTCGGCCGGCGCATTCAGCAACTTGAGCGCCAGATGCTGGAACACGCCCGCAACCTGGAGTTCGAGCAGGCAGCACGACTGCGGGATCAATTGGCGCAATTCAAAGAGCAAATGTTGGGTGCCAGCAAGAGAGATGCCTAGACTCGCCGCCAGTTTCATAGGGTATCGCTATGGCGGCCATCAGCTTGTTTTGATCCGCTCCTGAAATAGGTGACTAAAATGCTCGACAATTACAAGGGTATGCCCTGATCAAGGGCTCCGTGCCACCGTTTCCTCTGAGGGAGTGACGCCATGCGCCTGACCACCAAAGGTCGATTTGCCGTGACCGCCATGGTTGATTTGGCTTTGCGCGAACACAGCGGGCCGGTTTCCTTGGCGGCTATCGCGCAACGACAGCAAATTTCGCTGTCTTACCTGGAGCAGCTTTTTGGCAAGCTGCGGCGCGCGGACTTGGTGGAGTCGACGCGGGGTCCCGGTGGGGGCTACACCCTTGCGCGCTCGAGCAACACCATCACGGTGGCTGACGTGATTCAAGCCGTGGATGAAGCGCTGGATGCGACGGGCTGCGGTGGCCATGAAAACTGCATGGGTCACGACACGGGGGCATGTTTGACTCACGATTTGTGGACCCGGTTGAACGAGCGCATGCTGGACTTTCTCTCTGGGGTTAGCCTGGGGCAGATCGTCGAAGAGCAGCGCGCCAAAGGCGTGGCGGTCGAAGAAATCCCGGTGAGTTCGATCAAACGGGCTTTCCAGCCGTCGCCGCTGACCAAGCCCATCCGCGTGAACGCCCCCAATTCTGTTTTTGATCTCGGCACGGTGCTGAGCAAGTAAGTTCTCTCATGACTCCTCATTTGCCCATTTATCTGGATTACGGTGCCACCACGCCGGTGGACCCCCGTGTGGTTGACGCCATGATTCCCTGGCTGCGCGAGCATTTTGGTAATGCGGCCTCACGCAGTCACGCTTATGGTTGGGAGGCCGAAGCAGCGATCGAAAAAGCGCGGGAGCAAGTGGCGGCCCTGATTCAGGCCGATCCGCGGGAAATTGTGTGGACCAGTGGGGCAACCGAAAGCAACAATCTGGCGTTGAAGGGCGCTGCTGAGTTCTACAAGACCCGCGGCAACCACATCGTCACCGTGAAGACGGAGCACAAGGCGGTCTTGGACACGTGCCGCGAGTTGGAGCGCCGCGGTTTCGACGTGACCTATCTGGATGTGTTGCCAAACGGCCTGCTGGATTACGAGACCTTCAAGACTGCGGTCAGCAAGCCTGGAACGATCTTGGCGTCCGTTATGGCGGTCAACAACGAAATCGGGGTGATTCAGGACCTGTCGGCCCTGGGCGCGCTGTGCCGACAGTTGGGGGTCATTTTCCATGTGGATGCCGCGCAGGCGACGGGAAAGATGCCCATCGACCTGTCGACCTTGCCGATTGACTTGATGAGTCTGGCTTCCCACAAGAGTTATGGCCCCAAAGGGATCGGCGCTCTTTACGTTCGTCGAAAACCGCGGGTGCGCTTGGAGGCGCAGATGCATGGTGGGGGTCACGAGCGGGGCATGCGCTCGGGTACGCTGCCTACCCATCAAATCGTCGGTATGGGCGAGGCCTTTCGCATTGCGCGGGAGGAGATGGCGACGGAATTGTCGCGCGTGCGGGCTTTGCAGCAGCGATTGCTGGCGGGGTTGGCCTCGATTGAAGAGTCTTACGTCAACGGCGACTTGGAGCGTCGGGTGCCGCACAACATCAACATTTCCTTTAACTATGTGGAAGGGGAGTCGTTGATCATGGGCGTGAAAGAGTTGGCGGTCTCGTCGGGTTCGGCCTGTACCTCTGCCAGCTTGGAACCCAGTTACGTGCTGCGTGCGTTGGGCCGCTCCGATGAGTTGGCTCACTCGTCGCTGCGCATGACGATTGGCCGGTTCACCACCGAAGAAGACATCGATACGGCGGTTCGCTTGCTTCAGGACCGGGTGGCCAAACTGCGCGACCTCTCACCCTTGTGGGAGATGTTCAAGGATGGCGTCGACTTGTCGACCATCCAGTGGGCCGCGCACTGATAGTGGAGAGTTGACATGGCATACAGCGACAAAGTGGTGGATCACTACGAGAACCCCCGCAATGTGGGCAGCTTTGAAAAAGGCGATGCGGCGGTGGGCACCGGTATGGTTGGCGCACCGGCTTGCGGCGACGTCATGAAGCTGCAAATCAAAGTCAATCAGGCGACAGGTCTCATCGAAGACGCACGCTTCAAAACCTATGGCTGTGGTTCGGCGATTGCGAGCAGTTCGTTGGTGACAGAGTGGGTCAAGGGCAAGAGCCTGGACGAAGCACTGTCCATCAAGAACAGCCAGATCGCGGAGGAATTGGCCTTGCCGCCCGTGAAGATTCATTGCTCGATCTTGGCGGAAGATGCCATCAAAGCAGCCGTGGCGGATTACCGGGCCAAAAATACGCAGGAGGCCTGAAATGGCAGTGACCCTGACGGAAGCGGCGGCACGGCATGTCACCAAATACTTGGCGCGTCGCGGCAAGGGCGTGGGGGTGCGCTTGGGTGTCAAAACGACGGGCTGTTCGGGGATGGCTTACAAGCTGGAATACGCCGACGAGGTTTCCCCTGAGGACGTGGTGTTTGAGGATCAGGGCGTCAAAGTCTTGGTGGACCCGAAGAGCCTGGCGTACTTGGATGGAACTGAATTGGATTTCGTTCGAGAGGGCCTTAACGAAGGCTTCAAGTTCCGCAATCCGCAAGAGAAAGACCGCTGCGGTTGCGGTGAATCCTTCCGTGTTTAACCCCTGCAGGGTGTGAAGGCGCGGTGCGAGGCCGCGCTTTTTTCATTTCTTCACTGATTCCGATGCAGCTGTCGAGCAACGACTTCGAACTGTTTGGCCTGCCGGTTCGCTACCAAGTGGAGCGAACCGACTTGGATGCCCGTTGGAAGCGACTGGCCGCTCAGGTTCATCCTGATCGCCATGTGGGGCAGGGTGCGGCGACGCAGGCTCAGGCCATGCAGTGGGCCTTGCGAGTGAATGAAGCCTACCGGCGTTTGCGAGATCCGCTGGCCCGTGGGGCCTACCTGTGTGAGTTGCGTGGGGCGCCGATTCAGGCAGAGAGCAATACCCACATGTGCATGGCCTTCCTCGGCGAACAGATGGAGTGGCGCGAGTGCCTGGACGAGGCGGAGGATGAGGCGGGCATTGATGCGCTTCAGGCCCGTGTACACCGGCGCCAACGCGGCCTGTTCGACACGGTCGCCCGGGAACTGGACAGCCCCGACGGGTGCCCCAACCAGGCGGCTCAGGCGGTACGGTCGCTGATGTTCGTCGCCCGATTCCTAAAAGACATTGAGCGCCGCCGTGACGCGCTCTTTCCCATTTGAAAGCTAGACGCTGAACCATGGCGCTGTTGCAGATTTCTGAGCCCGGCCAATCCCCCGACCCGCACCAGCGTCGAATCGCGGTCGGCATGGATCTGGGTACGACACACTCGTTGGTCGCTGCCGTCCGTCACGGGCACCCGGAATGCCTGCCAGACAGTGAAGGGCGCGTCATCCTTCCCTCCGTTGTTCAATACCTGGGACAAGGGCGGAGGGCGCTGGGATGGGCCGCGGTGACGAATGCAGCCGCTGATCCGGCGAACACGATTGCCTCGGTCAAACGTCTGATGGGTCGGCAGTTGGCGGATGTGACGGAGGCCGTCAAGTTGCCCTATGCCCTGGAGGAAGGGCAAGGCATGGTGGCGGTTCAAACCCGAGAGGGGGCCAAGTCGCCCGTCGAGGTGTCGGCGGAAATATTGGCCACACTTCGTCAGCGTGCTGAGGACAGTTTCGATGACGAGCTTTACGGTGCGGTCATCACCGTTCCCGCTTACTTCGACGATGCCCAGCGGCAAGCCACCAAAGATGCTGCCGAGCTGGCGGGCCTCAAAGTGCTGCGGCTGATCAATGAACCCACGGCAGCGGCAATCGCCTATGGGCTTGACCGCAGCGCAGAGGGTCTATATGCCGTCTATGACCTGGGTGGGGGCACCTTCGATGTGTCGTTGCTGCGATTGACACGCGGCGTCTTTGAGGTGGTTGCCACCGGCGGTGATGCGCGTTTGGGGGGGGATGATTTCGATCAGTTGTTGGCGGATTGGGCGTTGAGCCAAGCGCACCGAACGGCGGTTAGCGCGGCGGATCGTCAACGCGTACGGTCATCGGCACGACAGGCAAAAGAGCGTTTGTCCGAGGTGGAAGCGACTGAGCTTGAGCTGGTTTTGGACTCGGGTGCCGTGGGCTGTGCGGTGTCGCGCGAGCAGTTCGAGGGGCTGACCAAGCCGCTGGTGGATCGCACACTGTCGGTGGTGCGTCGCGTTCTCCGTGATGCTGCGGTGGCGGCCGACGATGTGCAGGGTGTGGTGATGGTTGGTGGATCCACCCGAATGCCCGTCATTCGCGAACGAGTGAGCCAGCTTTTTGGGCGGCCGGTGCTGACGGATCTGAATCCGGATGAGGTGGTGGCGCTTGGCGCAGCAGTTCAGGCCAATGCCTTGGCGGGTAATGCGCCGGATGGGGAATTGCTGCTATTGGATGTAATCCCGCTTTCCTTGGGGCTGGAGACCATGGGGGGGCTGGTCGAGCGCATTGTTGAGCGCAACGCGACCTTGCCGATTGCCAAAGCGCAGGACTTCACGACCTTCAAAGATGGGCAAACCGCCTTGGCGCTCCATGTCGTTCAAGGCGAGCGCGACTTGGTGAGTGAATGTCGCTCGCTGGCCCGTTTCGAACTCCGTGGCATTCCGCCGATGGCGGCCGGCGCGGCGCGCATACGGGTCAGTTTCCAAGTGGATGCGGATGGCCTGCTGTCAGTCTCGGCGCGCGAAATCCTGTCGGGCGTGGAAGCGGCCATCAGTGTTAAGCCCAGCTACGGCCTGAGCGATGAGCAAATTGCGGCCATGCTCCGGGACGGATTTGCCAGTGCGCACGGGGATCGGCAGGCTCGCCAACTCCGCGAAGCGAGGGTAGAGGGGGAGCGTTTGTGCATGGCGACGGAGTCCGCTCTGGCCGTCGACGGCGATTTGGTGCCGGTGCTGGATCGCCAGCACTTGGATGATTTGCTTCGGACTTTGCGCAGCGCCATGGGCCAAGGTGATGCGGTCGCCATTGAGGCCGCCGTGGCGGCCCTTGCCAAGGGCTCTGAAGGTTTTGCGGCGGCTCGAATGAACCGCAGTATTCAATCCGCCTTGGCTGGGCGCTCAGTTGAGGAGATCTAACTCACATGCCCACCATCACCATCCTCCCGCACCCGGAGTACTGCCCAGAAGGCCGCACCGTTCAGGCGCCGCCGGGCACTTCCATCTGCGAGGCGCTCTTGGACCATGGGGTCGAAATTGAGCACGCCTGCGACCAGGTGTGCGCCTGCACGACCTGCCATGTGGTCGTGCGCAAAGGCTTTGCTTCGCTCTCGGAAATGGAAGAGGGTGAAGAGGACATGCTGGACCGCGCCTGGGGCCTAGAGGCCGATTCGCGCTTGGCGTGTCAAGCCATCATTGGGCGCGAGGACTTGACGGTGGAGATCCCCAAGTATTCCATCAACCACGCCAAGGAAAAAAAGGTTTGACGGCCGTGGAGCCTTGGCGCGTTCTGGGTATCGAATCCAGTTGCGATGAAACCGGTGTCGCACTCGTGGAGTGTGCACGGGGTGTGCGGCCGCGCCTTTTGGCCCAGGGATTGCACAGTCAAATCGACATGCACCAAGCCTATGGGGGGGTTGTTCCCGAGTTGGCTTCTCGAGACCACATCCGTCGCGTGGTGCCGCTGACCCGGCAAGTGCTGCGCGACGCCGGGCTGACCCTGCAAGACCTGAACGCCGTCGCGTTCACCCAGGGGCCGGGATTGGCGGGGGCGCTGCTGGTCGGGGCGGGGGCTGCGGTCGCTTTGGCGGCCAGTTTGGGGATCCCGGCATTGCCCGTCCATCACCTGGAGGGTCACCTGCTTTCGCCTTTTTTGTCGGAGGATCCGCCCGAGTTTCCGTTCGTGTGTTTGTTGGTGTCAGGGGGGCACACGCAGTTGATGTGGGTCCGTGACGTGGGCTCCTACGAATTGCTCGGCGAAACCATCGACGATGCGGCGGGAGAGGCATTCGACAAGAGTGCGAAGCTCCTGGGCTTGCCCTATCCCGGCGGGCCGCACTTGTCCCGGTTGGCGGAACAGGGGCGTGCGGATGCCTTTCCGTTACCGAGGCCACTGCTGCACAGCGGGGATTTGAATTTCAGTTTTGCGGGCCTCAAAACTGCGGTGATGACACAGGCCAAAAGGCTCCCCATCGAAGACGCCAGTGCACGGGCTGATTTGGCCGCGTCCACGCAAGCGGCCATCGTGGAGGTGCTGGTGAAGAAGAGCTTGGCCGCACTGAAGCAAACCGGGCTCAAACGCTTGGTGGTGGCAGGCGGAGTGGGGGCCAACGCCAGTCTCCGTGCCCAGTTGAACGAGGCGTGTAGTCGGCGCGCTGTCCGGGTTCACTATCCCGAATTGGGGTTGTGCACCGACAACGGCGCCATGATCGCCCTTGCGGCGGCCATGAACCAGGAGGCGGGGAGGGGTACGCCACTGCCGCCACTCTCTACCGGCAGTTTCGAAATTCGGCCGCGGTGGCCGCTCGAGATGTCCTGATATACTCATAGGCTTCTTCTATTGTGCCAACGTACTGCGTTGGCGTGGTAGGCGATGCTTCGCACGACGGGGGTCGGTTTCACCTCCGCTCGCAAGTTCAACCTGGAAACCGTTCGGTTCGCTCCTGACATCGGAGTGCACGACGGCTTCCGCTCGAAGGAAACATCATGTCCGTCGCTGATATCAACAAGGCCGAAATCGTCAAGGCCAACGCCCGTGCTGCCAACGATACCGGCAGCCCCGAAGTGCAAGTTGCGCTGCTGACCGCCCGCATCAATGAGTTGACGCCGCACTTCAAGGCCAACCCCAAGGATCACCATGGCCGTCGCGGCCTGCTGAAGATGGTCAATTCGCGTAAGCGCCTGCTGGCTTACCTGAAGGATCGTGACAGCGGCCGCTATGTTGAGCTGATCAAGAAGCTCGGCCTGCGCAAGTAATTGCTGCCTGAAAGAGCCTGCCGAAAGCAGGCTCTTTCTTCATCCCCACCGGAGACCACGCAACCCGTGACCGCATGCCATCCCCAAAGTGCTCGTTGGGCATTTTGGGAATGACATGGCGAACGGCTTGTTGAGCCCGGTTTAGACCTTCCACTGGAGTTCCCATGAGCTTGTTCAATAAAGTCACCAAATCCTTCCAATGGGGCCAACACACGGTCACGATGGAAACGGGCGAAATCGCCCGTCAGTCCACCGGTGCTGTGCTGGTCAACATCGACGACACCGTGGTGCTGGCCACCGTCGTGGCGCGCAAAGAGGCGAAACCCGGCCAGGACTTTTTCCCCCTGACGGTCGATTACATCGAGAAGACCTATGCCGCCGGCAAGATCCCCGGTAGTTTCTTCAAGCGTGAGGGTCGCCCGAGCGAGCTCGAGACTCTGACCAGTCGCCTGATCGACCGTCCGATCCGTCCGCTGTTCCCGGAGGGTTTCTTCAATGAAGTTCAGGTGGTGATTCACACCCTGAGCCTGAACCCTGAAGTGCAGGCGGATATCGCCGCCATGATCGCCACCAGTGCCGCTCTGGCGGTTTCTGGCATTCCGTTCAACGGTCCGATCGGCGCTGCCCGCGTCGGTTACGTGAACGGCGAGTACGTGCTGAACCCCGGCAAGACCGAGCTGGCCAACAGCAAGCTGGATTTGGTGGTGGCCGGTACCGAGTCGGCCGTGCTGATGGTCGAGTCGGAAGCCGACCAACTGAGCGAAGAAGTGATGCTGGGCGCTGTGGTGTTCGGTCATGACGCCGGCAAGGTCGCCATCAACGCGATTCATGAATTGGTGCGTGAAGCCGGCAAGCCGACCTGGACCTGGGCCGCTCCCGCCAAGAACGAACCCTTCATTGCCCAAGTGACCGAGCTGGCCGAGCCGCAGCTGCGCGCCGCGTACCAAATTCGCAGCAAACAAGCTCGAACCGAGGCCTGCCGCGCCGCCTACGCCGCGGTTAAAGAGTCCCTCAAAACCGCTGGCACCGAGTTCGACGGCGTCGAAGTGGACAACCTGTTGTTCGAAATCGAAGCCCGGATCGTCCGCAGCCAGATCTTGGCCGGTGAGCCGCGCATTGACGGTCGCGACACCCGCACCGTGCGGCCGATCGAGATCCGCAACAGCGTGCTGCCGCGCACCCACGGTTCTTCTTTGTTCACCCGCGGCGAGACCCAGGCCTTGGTGGCCACCACCTTGGGCACCGACCGTGATGCGCAGTTGATCGACGCCCTGGCGGGAGAGTTCAGCGACCGCTTCATGCTGCACTACAACATGCCCCCCTTTGCCACCGGCGAAACCGGTCGCGTGGGCAGCCCCAAGCGCCGCGAGATCGGTCACGGCCGTCTGGCCAAGCGTGCGCTGATGGCCGTTCTTCCCAGCAAGGAAGAGTTCCCGTACACCTTGCGCGTGGTGTCGGAAATCACCGAGTCCAACGGCTCGTCGTCGATGGCTTCGGTCTGTGGCGGCTGTCTGTCGATGATGGATGCCGGCGTGCCCCTGAAGGCACACGTGGCCGGTATCGCCATGGGCCTGATCAAGGAAGACAACCGGTTTGCCGTCCTGACCGACATCCTGGGTGACGAAGATCACCTGGGTGACATGGACTTCAAGGTGGCCGGCACGACCGGGGGTGTGACGGCGCTGCAAATGGACATCAAGATCCAAGGCATCACCAAAGAGATCATGCAAGTGGCACTGGCGCAGGCCAAGGAAGCCCGCCTGCACATCTTGAGCAAGATGGTGGAAGCCGTCGCGGGCGCCAACACCGAGGTGTCGCAATTCGCACCGCGTCTGTACACCATGAAGATCAATCCCGAGAAGATCCGTGACGTGATCGGCAAGGGCGGTGCCACCATCCGTGCGTTGACGGAAGAAACTGGCACCACGATCGACATTGGCGAAGACGGCACCATCACCATTGCTTCGACCGATGCCGCCAAGGCCGAGTTGGCCAAGAAGCGCATCGAAGACATCACGGCCGAAGCCGTGGTGGGACAGACTTACGAAGGTCCGGTCGTCAAGATCTTGGACTTTGGCGCCCTGGTGCAAATCCTCCCGAACAAGGATGGCTTGGTTCACATCAGCGAAATCGCCCACCAGCGCATCGGCAAGGTGACCGATGTGCTGCAGGAAGGCCAGATCGTTAAGGTCAAGGTGCTGGATACGGACGAGAAGGGCCGCGTCAAGCTCTCGATCAAGGCGTTGCTGGAGCGCCCGGCGGCCGCGCCTGCACAGGAGTAAGACGGCCCATGAAGGGTATTGCCATTCGCCAACCCGGCGGTCCTGAAGTACTCGAAATGATCGAGTGCCCAGAGCCACGGACTGGCGAAGGGGAATGCCTGATCGGTGTGGTGGCATCTGGGCTAAATCGCCCCGATCTGTTGCAACGCCGAGGTCTGTATCCGCCACCACCGGGTTGTAGTTCCTTGCCTGGCTTGGAGGTGGCTGGCCATGTGCTGTCCGGCGACCCAGCGGCGCTGCGCGCCCAAGGATTGGCGGTGGGCGATGCGGTGATGGCTCTGGTTGGTGGCGGTGGTTATGCCGAGCGCTGCGTGGCCTCGGTCAGTCACTGCTTGCCCCTGCCCGCGGGGTGGACCCTGGAGGAGGGGGCGGGTCTTCCGGAGACCTTCTTCACAGTTTGGTCCAACCTGTTTGATCAAGGAAACCTACGCGCCGGTGAAACGCTCTTGATCCATGGGGGATCGAGCGGCATTGGAACCACGGCGATCCAGTTGGCGAAAGCTTTCGGTGCGCACGTTTTGGTCACGGTGGGCAACAAAGAAAAGGCAGCGGCTTGCTGTGCATTGGGTGCGGATGCCGCAATCCTCTACCGTGAAGAGGACTTTGTCTCCGAGGTGTTGGCCCTTACCTCGGGGCGGGGCGCTGACCTCATTCTTGACATGGTGGGCGGGGACTATTTGGGGCGAGATCAGCGCTGTCTCGCGGAAGATGGTCGTATCCAGGTGATTGCCGTACAGGGTGGCACCAAGGCCGAAGTGGATGCGGGCTTGCTGCTGCGCAAGCGTCAACGGATTGCCGGTTCGACGCTGAGACCCCGCGCCAACGCCTTCAAGGCGGCGATTGCCGAGCAGTTGCGGCATCGAGTGTGGCCGTTGTTGGTGACGCGGCAAATCAAGCCCGTCCTGGCTGCGGTCTTTCCCGCCGCGGACGTGGTGAGGGCGCATGAGGCGCTGGAGGCTGGCGCACATGTCGGCAAACTGGTGCTGCGGTGGAATTGAGGAGTGTGAAGATGCGCAAGACCTTGGTGGTCGGCAACTGGAAGATGCACGGTGGTAAGGCATTCGTTGAGTCCTTGCTGAGCGATCTCAAGAGTCTTGGACCGTGGTCGAGTGATGTGGTGGTTTGCCCGCCGCTGCCTTATTTGGCGCAATGCGAACGCCTGCTGAGCGGCAGCCCGATCGCGTGGGGTTCGCAAGACGTGTCGGCGCACAACGGGCAAGGGGCCTACACCGGCGAGGTCTCGGCTACCCTGCTCAAAGAGTTTGGCGCGCGCTATGCCATCGTCGGCCACAGCGAGCGCCGGACGTATCACGCAGAGAACGATCAGCTGGTGGCTGCCAAAGCGAAAGCGGCGCTGGCCCAGGATTTGATTCCGATCGTGTGCGTCGGGGAAACACGGGCGGAACGCGAGGCGGGTCACACCGAGGCCGTGGTTCAGCGCCAGCTCGGCACCCTGATCCGCAATTTGGGTGCGCGAATTGGCGAGGTGGTGGTGGCCTACGAACCCGTTTGGGCCATCGGAACGGGGCTGACGGCGACCCCTGAGCAGGCGCAAGAAGTTCATGCCCGGCTGCGTCAGCAATTGCTGGCGGCGACGCCCGCGGCGGCCCAGGTTCGCATTCTGTATGGCGGTAGCGTCAAACCTGAGAATGCTGCCCAACTGTTCTCCCAGCCCGACATCGACGGGGGGCTGATTGGGGGAGCCGCCCTCAAAGCGGCGGACTTCGACGCCATTTGCCGCGCGGGACACTGATTTACTGAGGATCTCAACATGCAATTTCTACTCAACCTGGTTTTGGCCGTTCAACTGATCAGTGCCGTGGCAATGATCATCTTGGTGCTGATGCAGCACGGCAAAGGCGCAGACATGGGCGCCTCCTTTGGCGCTGGGGCGTCGGGCACGCTTTTTGGTGCGACCGGCAGCGCCAACGTGTTGTCAAAGGCAACGGCCCTGTGTGCCACCCTGTTCTTTGCCTGCACCTTGGTGCTTGCCTACACCGGCACACAACGGCGCGCCAGCTCGGAGGACAAGGGCTCGATCTTGGATGCGGCGCCGGCCGTGGTGGCGTCTGAACCCCAGACGGGCGCGGCGGCTATCCCTGTGGCACCGACGGCTGCATCGACTCCTGCTTCCGCAGCATCGCAATAAGCGATTTTTTCGGTATAGAATGCAAGGCTCTTTACAGCAGGCAATCCTCATGCGCTGTGAAGGGTTAGTAAAGCGGTCGTGGTGAAATTGGTAGACACGCTATCTTGAGGGGGTAGTGGCGAAAGCTGTGCGAGTTCGAGTCTCGCCGACCGCACCAAATTAAGCGTTAACCCAAGGGTTGACCAATCGCAAAGACGGGCGCAGAGCACAAAAAGCCAGGCGCCCGTTTTCGTTTCTAGCGAATAAGATGCTGCGGTTTTGTCTGTAGCAATAAAGACCATGAATTTGGAACAGTACCTCCCTGTCATCCTCTTCATCCTGGTCGGCGCGGCCGTGGGGGTCATCCCCCAAGTTTTGGGTGCGCTCGTCGGGCCCCATCGACCGGATGCGGCCAAGAACTCCCCCTATGAATGTGGCTTCGAGGCTTTTGAAGATGCGCGCATGAAGTTTGATGTGCGCTATTACCTCGTGGCCATTCTGTTCATTCTGTTTGACCTTGAAATCGCCTTCCTCTTTCCCTGGGCCATCACGCTGAAGGAAATTGGTCCCGCGGGCTTCTGGGCCATGATGGTTTTCCTCGCCATCCTCGTCGTGGGTTTTGCCTACGAGTGGAAAAAAGGCGCGCTGGACTGGGAATAAGCAATGGGCATTGAAGGCGTTCTGAAAGAAGGCTTTGTCACCACGTCGGTTGACAAAGTGATGAACTGGTCCAAGACCGGTTCGCTGTGGCCAATGACCTTTGGGCTGGCCTGTTGTGCGGTTGAGATGATGCACGCCGGCGCCGCGCGGTATGACATCGATCGCTTTGGGATGTTGTTCCGCCCCAGTCCACGTCAGTCCGATCTGATGATCGTGGCAGGCACCTTGTGCAACAAAATGGCTCCCGCACTGCGCAAGGTGTACGACCAAATGGCCGAGCCGCGCTGGGTCATCAGTATGGGCTCGTGTGCCAACGGCGGTGGGTACTACCACTACAGCTATTCGGTGGTGCGCGGTTGTGACCGGGTGGTGCCAGTGGACGTGTACGTTCCTGGGTGTCCCCCGACGGCTGAAGCCCTGCTGTACGGCATCCTGCAATTGCAGGCCAAGATTCGGCGCGAAAACACGATTGCCCGCTAAACCTTATGACGACAGCACCTTGTTTGGATCGGCTGGAATCCAGCCTCAAAAATGCGCTCGGTGAGCGGGTCAAGAAGCTCACTCGGGCATTGGGTGAACTGACCGTCGAGGTCTCGGCGGCTGATTACTTCAGCGCAGCGAAGACTTTGCGGGATCACTCCGAACTTCGCTTCGAGCAGCTGATTGACTTGTGTGGGCTGGACTACGCGACGTATGGCGCTAAGCCTTGGGAAGGGCCTCGCTTCTGCGTTGCGAGTCATTTGCTGTCGGTCACCTTGAACCAGCGGGTTCGACTCAAAGTTTTTGCACCCGAGGACGATCTTCCTGTGGTGGCCTCGGTGACGCCGTTGTGGACAGCGGCCAATTGGTTTGAGCGGGAAGCCTTTGATCTCTATGGCATCTTGTTCGAAGGCCATGAAGACTTGCGGCGCATCCTGACGGACTATGGCTTCATTGGCCACCCCATGCGCAAAGACTTCCCGGTTTCTGGTCATGTGGAAATGCGCTACGACGCTGCGCAGCGGCGGGTGATTTACCAACCGGTCACGATCGAACCGCGCGAGAACACGCCCCGCGTCATCCGCGAAGACCACTACGGGGGTCTGTGAGCACCATGTCCGAAATCAAAAACTACACGCTGAACTTTGGTCCGCAGCACCCCGCAGCCCACGGTGTGCTGCGCTTGGTGTTGGAGCTTGATGGCGAGGTCATTCAGCGCGCCGACCCCCACATCGGTCTGCTGCATCGTGCCACTGAGAAGTTGGCGGAGAGCAAGACCTATATCCAGTCGTTGCCCTATATGGATCGACTGGACTACGTTTCGATGATGTGCAATGAGCACGCCTACTGTTTGGCAGTAGAGAAGATGCTCGGGATCGACGTTCCGGTGCGTGCGCAGTACATCCGCGTGATGTTCAGCGAACTGACCCGTTTGCTGAACCACCTGCTGTGGCTCGGTTGTCACGGCCTCGATTGCGGCGCGATGAACATCTTCATCTACGCCTTCCGCGAGCGCGAGGACATCTTCGATATGTACGAAGCGGTTTCTGGGGCGCGCATGCATGCGGCGTACTTCAGACCCGGTGGCGTGTATCGCGATCTGCCGGACACCATGCCGCAGTATCAAGCGAGCAAGGTGCGCAACGCAAAAACGATGGCGCGTTTGAATGACAACCGCCAAGGAACGTTGCTGGATTTCATTGACGACTTTACGAAGCGGTTTCCGGCTTGTGTCGACGACTACGAAACCCTGCTGACGGACAACCGCATTTGGAAGCAGCGCACCGTCGGGATCGGCGTTGTGACGCCCGAGCGCGCGCTGAACCTGGGCTTTACCGGCGCCATGCTGCGGGGTTCGGGCATCGCGTGGGATCTGCGCAAGAACCAACCCTATGACGTGTACGACCGCATGGATTTCGATATCCCGGTCGGTGTGAATGGGGACACCTACGACCGCTATCTGGTTCGGATGGAAGAGATGCGGCAGGCCAATCGCATCATCAAGCAGTGCGTGGACTGGCTGAAGGCCAACCCCGGTCCGGTGATCACAGAAAACCACAAAGTGGCACCCCCGGCGCGCGAATCCATGAAGTCCAACATGGAAGAGTTGATCCACCACTTCAAACTCTTCTCAGAAGGCTTCCGCGTCCCGGCCGGTGAGGCTTACGCGGCCGTTGAGCACCCCAAGGGTGAGTTCGGTATTTACTTCGTGAGTGATGGCGCCAACAAGCCCTATCGCATGAAGATTCGGGCCCCGGGTTTTGCCCATTTGGCCGCCATGGACGAGATGAGTCGCGGTCACATGCTGGCGGACGCGGTGGCCATCATTGGCACCATGGACATCGTGTTCGGCGAGATCGATCGATGAGCAGCTATCAATTGACCGATGCGACGCGCGCCCGTTGGGATCGCGAAGTCGCCAAATACCCTGCAGAACAAAAGCAGTCGGCCGTCATGGCCTGCCTGTCCATCATTCAGCAGGAAGAGGGCCACGTGTCCCGCGAGTCGGAAGAGGCGCTGGCCCAGTACCTGGGAATGGCGCCGATCGCCGTGCACGAGGTCACGTCGTTCTACAACATGTACAACCAGCAGCCGGTGGGCAAGTTCAAGCTGAACGTTTGCACCAACCTGCCTTGTCAGTTACGTGGCGGGCAG
Organism: Inhella gelatinilytica; assembly: GCF_016093295.1. Taxonomy (GTDB): domain Bacteria; phylum Pseudomonadota; class Gammaproteobacteria; order Burkholderiales; family Burkholderiaceae_C; genus Inhella; species Inhella gelatinilytica. The sequence continues at coordinate 91,060 of NZ_JAEDAL010000007.1, forward strand.
CAGGCCTTGCAGCACGTGCTGGACAAGCTGGGTGTCGAAGCCGGTGGTACCACCGCCGATGGCCAGTTCACCGTGCAACAGTGCGAATGCCTGGGGGCTTGTGCCGACGCGCCGGTGATGCTGGTCAACGACCGTCAAATGTGCAGCTACATGAGCCATGAGCGGCTGGATGAGCTGCTGGACGTGCTGAAGAAGGCCTGAGAACCATGCTCGACCTTTCCAAATTTCAAAGCACCGGCGAGCACACCTGCTTTCACGGGCGTCACATCCAGCCACAGATTTACGCCGATTTGAACGGCAAGAACTGGGGCTTGAAGGACTACGAGGCGCGTGGCGGTTATTCAGCGCTGCGAAAAATCCTGGCTGCGGACGGCGGCATGACGCCTGAGCAAGTGATTGCAGAAGTCAAAGCGTCGAGTCTTCGCGGTCGTGGCGGTGCGGGCTTCCCCACGGGTCTGAAGTGGAGTTTCATGCCACGGCAGTTCCCGGGCGCCAAGTACCTGGTCTGCAATTCGGACGAAGGGGAACCGGGGACCTGCAAGGACCGCGATATCCTGATGTACAACCCCCACGCCGTGATCGAAGGCATGGCCATCGCCGCCTATGCGATGGGAATCTCCGTGGGCTACAACTACATCCACGGCGAGATCTTCGAGGTTTATGAGCGCTTTGAGTCCGCCCTGGAAGAGGCTCGCGCAGCGGGTCTGTTGGGTGACAGGATCCTTGGTTCGGCTTTCAGCTTCCAGCTGCACGCTCACCATGGTTTTGGTGCCTACATTTGCGGTGAGGAAACGGCGCTGTTGGAGTCGCTCGAGGGCAAGAAGGGCCAGCCGCGCTTCAAGCCGCCGTTCCCAGCCAGCTTTGGCCTGTACGGTAAACCGACCACCATCAACAACACTGAAACTTTTGCCGCGGTGCCCTGGATCATCCGAAACGGGGGGCCGGCGTACCTCGAGATCGGGAAGCCCAACAACGGGGGCACAAAGATTTTCTCGGTGTCTGGGGATGTGGAGCGACCTGGTAACTACGAAGTTCCGCTGGGGACACCCTTTAGCACCCTCCTGGAGTTGGCGGGTGGCGTGCGCAAGGGCCGCACGCTCAAAGCGGTGATTCCCGGGGGCTCCTCGGCACCGGTGCTGACTGCTGACGTCATGATGCAGTGCACGATGGACTATGACTCGATCGCGAAGGCGGGGTCCATGCTGGGTTCGGGGGCTGTGATCGTGATGGACGACAGTCGGTGCATGGTGGAAAGCCTGTTGCGTCTGTCGTATTTCTATGCGCACGAAAGCTGCGGGCAGTGCACGCCGTGCCGAGAAGGCACAGGGTGGATGCACCGTGTGATCGAACGCATCGCGCACGGTCAAGGTCGCACGGAGGACATTGACCTGCTCAATAGTGTGGCGGACAACATTCAAGGTCGCACGATTTGTGCCCTGGGTGACGCGGCTGCCATGCCGGTCCGAGCGATGCTCAAAAACTTCAAGCACGAGTTCGTGCAGAAGATCGAAGCCGCCAACGTGAAGAAGGCCGCCTGAGATGGTTGAAATCGAACTTGACGGTCAGAAAGTGGCCGTTCCGGAAGGCAGCATGGTCATGCATGCGGCCGAAAAGGTGGGGACGTACGTACCGCACTTTTGTTACCACAAGAAGCTCAGCATCGCAGCCAGCTGCCGCATGTGCTTGGTGGAGGTTGAAAAGGCCCCCAAGCCCCTGCCCGCCTGTGCAACGCCGGTGACCCCGGGAATGGTGGTGCGCACACGCTCGGAGAAGGCGGTAAAAGCCCAGCAGGGTGTGATGGAGTTTTTGCTCATCAACCACCCATTGGACTGCCCAATATGCGACCAGGGTGGAGAGTGCCAACTCCAAGATTTGGCGGTTGGTTATGGGGGCAGCAAGAGTCGATACGCTGAAGAAAAGCGGGTGGTATTCCACAAGAACGTGGGTCCGCTGATCTCCATGGAGGAGATGAGCCGCTGCATCCATTGCACGCGCTGCGTTCGCTTTGGGCAGGAAGTGGCCGGCGTCATGGAATTGGGGATGCCCAATCGTGGCGAGCACGCTGAGATCACCACCTTCGTGGGTCGAAGTGTGGATTCCGAGCTCTCGGGGAACATGATCGACCTGTGCCCCGTTGGGGCCTTGACCAGCAAGCCTTTCCGATACAGCGCCCGGACCTGGGAATTGGCTCGGCGCAAGTCGGTGAGTCCGCATGATTCCACCGGTGCCAATCTGATCGTCCAGATCAAGAACAACCGCGTTATGCGTGTTGTTCCGCATGAAAACGAGGCTGTCAACGAGTGCTGGTTGGCCGATCGTGATCGTTTCAGCTACGAAGGCCTGAATGCCGACAGCCGTCTGACGCGCCCCATGATCAAGCGTGACGGCGCTTGGCAGCAGGTGGAGTGGGCCGTGGCCCTGGATTACGCCGCCAAAGGCCTTCAGGGGGTCAAGCAACAGGGCGGCGCCCTGGCCACACTCGTGTCACCGCATGTCACTGTGGAAGAGGCCGCGCTAAGCGCGCAGCTGATGCGTGCGCTGGGTAGCGAGCACATCGATTCGGCGCTGCGTCAGCAAGACGACGCATTGCGAGCCGGAGCGGGGCGTGCGTTCCAGCTGGGACGTTCGATTGCCTCCCTGTCGCACCTGGATACGGTGTTTGTGATTGGCTCGAACCTGCGCAAGGAGCACCCGCTCTTCGCTCAGCGGATCCGCCAAACGGCGCGTCATGGCGCCGCGGTGCTGAGCCTGCATGCGGTGGCTGATGACTGGGCCATGCCGGTTCATCAGCACGCCACTTGTGCTCCCGACCGCTGGTTGTCATTCATGGCCGAAGTCGCGTCGGCCTTGGTGCTGGGCCAGGGTATCGCCGCACCGGTTCCGGTTGCACAGGTCAGCGACGAGGCGCTTCGCCTTGCGCAGGCCCTGCGTCAAGGGCAAGAAAAAGCGGTCTTGCTCGGCAATACCGCGATGGAACACCCGCAAGCCAGCCAGCTGTACGCGCTCGCCGCGTGGATCGCGGCACAGGTCGGGGCTACGGTTGGGGTTCTGGGCCAGGCTGCTAACGCTGTGGGTGTCCAACTGGTCGGTGCAACACCGGGTGCCGGCGGGCGTAGTGCGAGAGCCCTGTTGGGCGAGGCGCCAGCTCAAGGCGTTTTGATGGTCGGTGTGGACCCGCTGCTGGACAGTGCCAATCCCCAAGCAGCCCACGCCGCGTTGGCGCAAGCCGACATGGTGGTGGCGCTGAGTTCGCATCGGACGGATTCGTTGTTGGATCTGGCGGATGTGCTGTTGCCGATGGCGCCCTTCACCGAAACTTCAGGCACGTTCGTCAATGCGGAAGGGCTGGCTCAAAGCTTCGTGGGCGTTGTGCCGCCCTTGGGTGAAACGCGCCCAGGTTGGAAAGTGCTGCGCGTCCTGGCCAATCATCTGGGACTTCCGGGATTCGACTATGAAAGCAGCGAGTCCGTTAGAGCCTCGGTGAACCTGAATGCGCAGAGTGCTGAGGTGGCGGCACTGCAGATTCCATCGACCGAGCCGGCTGGCTTGGTGCGCTTGAATGAATTGCCCATCTACGCAGCGGACATGCTGGTGCGTGAAGCCCCGAGCCTCCAAGCCACTCGGGACGGCCGTCAGGCGTCCGGGGTGCAGATTTCGCGCTCGTTGGCCCTGCAACTGCAACTGACGGACGGTGACTTGGTCCGTGTATCTCAAGGTCAAGGGCATGCGGTCTTGCCTGTGCAGTGCAATGCGAACTTGGCGGATGGCGTCGTCCGTGTCGCTGGCGGCCTGACCCAGACGGTCAGTCTGGGTGCTGGATTTGCCGCCATCACCGTGGAGAAGGCGTGATGATTGACCAGTTCAACGTCTGGGGATCGCAAACTCTGGGCATTCTTTGGCCTGTCGTTTGGTCCCTGATCAAAATCGTTGCGGTGGTTGCGCCGTTGATGATTTTGGTTGCATACCTAACGTTGTGGGAGCGCAAGGGCATTGCGGCTTCGCAACTTCGACCGGGCCCCAACCGCGTTGGCCCTTATGGGCTGCTGACCCCCATTGCGGATGCGGTCAAGCTGATCTTCAAAGAGATCATCTTGCCCACGGCCTCCAGCAAGGGCTTGTTCTTCCTGGGCCCCATCATGACCATCATGCCGGCCTTGGCAGCATGGGCAGTGATTCCGTTCGGTCCGGAAGCGGCCGTGGCAAACATCAATGCGGGCCTGCTGTTCTTGATGGCGATCATGTCCATTGAGGTGTATGGGGTCATCATTGCTGGTTGGTCCTCCAACTCCAAATACGCCTTCTTGGGGGCGATGCGGGCGTCGGCTCAGATGGTCAGTTACGAGATTGCGATGGGTTTTGCACTGGTCGTCGTCTTGATGGTGACCGGCAGCCTGAACATGACGGACATCGTGTTGGGGCAAACCAAAGGTCAGTTTGCTGACATGGGGCTGGGTTTCTTGAGTTGGAACTGGCTGCCGTTGCTCCCCATCTTTGTTGTCTACTTCATCGCGGGACTGGCTGAAACCAACCGTCACCCGTTTGACGTCGTCGAAGGTGAGTCGGAAATCGTCGCCGGCCACATGATCGAGTACTCGGGCATGTCGTTTGCGATGTTCTTCTTGGCTGAGTACGCCAACATGTGGCTGGTTTCCGTCTTGGCGGCGACGATGTTCCTTGGGGGCTGGGCGGCGCCAGTGAGTTTTGCCCTTTTTGGCCTTGAAACCCCGGTGTTCATTCAGAACACCATGGCCCTGTGGAACTGGTTCTGGTTGTTCGCGAAGACCTTCGTGGTTGTGACCCTCTTCCTGTGGGTTCGCGCATCATTCCCCCGCTTCCGCTACGACCAAATCATGCGTCTGGGTTGGAAGATTTTTATCCCGGTCACCTTGGTTTGGCTGATCGTGGTGGGTCTGTGGATCCAGTCCCCCTGGAATATCTGGAAATGAGGGCCTGAGCAGTGAGTGCACTCATCGATTTCTTCAAGAGCTTCATGCTCATTGAGCTGTTCAAGGGCATGGCCCTGACCGGCCGACACTTCCTGGCACCGAACATCACCATTCAGTTCCCGGAAGAAAAAACCCCTCTCAGCCCCCGCTTTCGCGGACTGCACGCCCTGCGCCGCTATGACAACGGGGAAGAGCGTTGCATCGCCTGCAAGCTGTGTGAGGCCGTGTGTCCCGCGATGGCCATCACGATTGAAAGCGGCGTACGGGACGACGGCACGCGGCGTACCACGCGATATGACATTGACCTGACCAAGTGCATCTTTTGCGGGTTCTGCGAGGAAAGCTGTCCGGTCGATTCCATCGTTGAAACGCCGATCTTTGAATACCACGGTGAGAAGCGGGGAGATCTGTACTTCACCAAGGACATGCTGCTGGCGGTGGGTGATCGCTACGAGCCGCTGATCGCCAAAGCCAAGGAGGCGGATGCCAAGTACCGCTGAGGTACTGAGGCCGTAATAACTATGAACATCACCACCGCGTTGTTCTTTCTGTTTTCAGCCATCTTGCTGGGTGCCAGCTTTCGCGTGATTACCGCGAAGTCCACCGTGCATGCGGCACTCTTTCTTGTACTGGCCTTCTTCAATGCCTCCTGCATTTGGATGCTGCTAAAGGCTGAATTTCTGGCCATCACCTTGGTGTTGGTTTATGTCGGTGCCGTGATGGTGCTGTTCTTGTTTGTTGTGATGATGCTGGACTCCCAAACCGACAAGGTCCGGCAGGGTTTTTGGAAGCACCTGCCGTTGGCCGCCGTGGTGGGGGTGGTTGTGGCGTTGGAAATGGCAGCGGTCCTGATGGGCGGCTTCCAGGTGAGTCAGCCAGCCGCCCTGCCTGCGGAGGCGCTCAAGCTCGGCAATAGCAAGCTGCTGGGTGTGGCGATCTACACCGACTATTTGTATCCGCTTCAAGTGGCTGCGGTGCTGCTGGTTGTGGCAATCATTGCCGCCATCGCGCTTACCCTGCGCGAGCGCAAAGATGCACGTTGGCAGGACGCCGGCCAGCAGGTGCGAGTCAAAGCGAAGGATCGGGTCCGTTTGGTCAAGATGAACGCAGTCAAGCCGGCCCAGTCTCAAAAAGAAGAAGGAGCCGCGTGATGGAACTCACCCTCGGCCATTTCCTGACGCTGGGCGGCTTGCTCTTTGCGCTCTCGGTCATTGGCATCTTCATGAATCGCAAGAACCTGATCGTTCTGCTGATGGCGATTGAGTTGATGCTGCTGGCTGTCAACCTCAACTTCATTGCGTTCTCCCATTTCCTGGGGGATATCGCCGGTCAGGTGTTTGTGTTCTTCATCCTTACGGTGGCAGCGGCGGAGTCGGCGATTGGTCTCGCCATCCTTGTCGTGCTGTTCCGCAACCGCAGCTCCATCCGCGTGGATGAGCTGGATTCTCTGAAGGGCTGATCCGATGACCACGCCCATGCTCAATCCGAACCTGCTGCTCTGGGTGCCCCTGGCTCCGCTGATCGGCTGCATCTTGGCCGGCTTGTTCGGCAAAACCATTGGCCGGCGCGGTGCGCACATGGTGACCATTCTGGGGGTGGCCATTGCGGCGGCCATTTCCCTGGTCACGCTCAAGGCCGTGGCCCTGGATGGCGCCCGTTTCTCCGGAACGCTCTATGAGTGGATGGTGGTCGGCGGCATCAAGATGGAAATTGGTTTCCTCGTCGATGGCTTGACGGCCATGATGATGGTGGTCGTGACCTCGGTGTCTCTGATGGTGCACATTTACACCATCGGCTACATGGCAGAAGACCCGGGCTACCAGCGCTTCTTCAGCTACATCTCGCTGTTCACCTTCAGCATGTTGATGCTGGTGATGAGCAACAACCTGCTGCAACTGTTCTTCGGCTGGGAGGCGGTGGGTCTGGTGTCCTATCTGCTGATTGGGTTCTGGTACACGCGACCAACGGCGATCTTCGCCAACATGAAGGCCTTCCTGGTCAACCGCGTGGGTGACTTTGGCTTCATTCTTGGCATCGGCCTGCTGGTGGCCTATTCCGGCTCGTTGAATTACGCCGAAATCTTCGCCAAAAAAGACGCGCTGGCAGCCATTGCCTTCCCGTTGCCCCTGTGGGGCGACGACGGTTGGCGCTTGATCACGGTGGCCTGCATCTGCCTGTTCATCGGTGCAATGGGCAAATCAGCACAGTTCCCGTTGCATGTGTGGCTGCCCGATTCGATGGAAGGCCCGACGCCGATCTCGGCGCTGATCCACGCCGCCACCATGGTGACGGCTGGCATCTTCATGGTCAGCCGCATGTCGCCGCTGTTTGAGCTGTCGGATACGGCGCTGAACGTAGTGCTGGTCGTGGGGGCCATCACAGCGCTCTTCATGGGCTTCCTGGGCATCATCCAGAACGACATCAAGCGCGTGGTTGCGTACTCGACACTCTCGCAGCTGGGCTACATGACGGTTGCGCTCGGTGTGTCGGCGTATTCGGTGGCGGTCTTCCACCTGATGACGCATGCGTTTTTCAAGGCGCTGCTGTTCCTGGCAGCGGGCTCGGTCATCATCGGGATGCACCATGATCAGGACATCCGCAACATGGGTGGCTTGAGGAAGTACATGCCCATCACGTGGATCACCAGCCTGATCGGTTCCTTGGCCCTGATTGGCACGCCATTCCTGTCGGGCTTCTACTCGAAGGATTCCATCATCGAGGCCGTACATGGCAGCGCCCTGCCAGGCGCACACTTTGCGGCTTTTGCGGTGACGGTGGGGGTGTTTGTCACGGCCTTCTACTCCTTCCGCATGTATTTCCTGGTATTCCACGGCAAGGAGCGATTCGGCCATGCCCACCCTGGGCACGATGACCATCACGGTGACGACCACCATCATGGTTTGGCACCGGGCGAGAAGCCGCACGAAACGCCGTGGGTGGTTTGGCTGCCGCTGGTGGCTCTGGCCATTCCTTCGCTGCTCGTTGGCTACTTCACCATCGAACCCATGGTGCACGGCACGTTCTTCGCGGATGCCATCACGGTCAATACGACGGCCCACGGGGCGATGGACCTCCTCAAGCAGCATTTCCATGGCGCCATGGCCATGGGCTTGCACGCGTTCACCACGCTGCCGTTCTGGCTGGCTCTGGCTGGGGTGGCGGTGGCGTACTGGTTCTACATCCTGCAGCCCAGCATCCCCGCGGCGTGCGCTCGCGTGCTGCGTCCGCTGATCACGGTGATGGAGAACAAGTACTACATGGATTGGATCAACGAGCAAATTTTGGCCCGCGCGGTTCGAGGTTTGGGCGTTGGGTTGTGGAAGGGCGGCGATGCAGCCCTGATCGACGGGGTGGCCATTGATGGCTCGGCCAAAGTGGTGGGGCGTCTGGCAGCCTGGATGCGGCGCATCCAGAGCGGCCACCTGACGGCCTACGCCTTCGCCATGATCCTCGGCGTGGTGGGTCTGATGAGCTGGAAGCTGTGGCCCACGATTGCGCCGCAATTGCGCGCATTGCTGGGCCAGTGAGCGAGAAGCCGGAGAACAAGAAATGCAATGGTTGAGTCTTTCGATCTGGCTGCCAGTGCTGTGTGGGGCGTTCATGCTCACGCTCAGCCGTCCCAGCCAGGCGGGTCTGGTGCGTTGGTTGGCACTTGTGTCGGCGCTGGCGAGCTTTGCGGTCACACTGCCGCTGATCACTGGGTTCGATACGGCTTCGGCCGCGATGCAGTTTGTCGAGTCGGCACGTTGGATTGACCGCTTCAATGCCCACTACGCGCTGGGCGTGGATGGCCTCTCGGTGTGGTTTGTGTTGCTCACTGCGTTCATCACCATCATCGTGGTGGTGGCGGCTTGGGACGTGATCGAAGAGCGCGTGAACCAATACATGGGCGCGTTCTTGATCTTGTCGGGCCTCTTGATCGGTGTGTTTGCTGCAACCGATGGCTTGCTCTTTTACGTCTTCTTCGAGGCCACGCTGATCCCGATGTATCTGATCATCGGCGTATGGGGCGGGCCGCGGCGTGTCTATGCCGCCTTTAAGTTTTTCTTGTACACCTTGGCGGGCTCGCTCTTGATGCTGCTGGCCCTGCTGTACCTTTATTTCCAAAGCGCCAAGGTCAATGGCGTAGGTAGCTTTGACATCCTGATGTGGCACAAGTTGCCGCTGGCCATGGATGCGCAGTCCCTGCTGTTCTTTGCCTTCTTCGCCGCCTTTGCGGTCAAGGTGCCGATGTGGCCGGTGCACACTTGGTTGCCGGATGCACACGTCGAGGCGCCGACCGGTGGCTCGGTGGTGCTGGCTGCCATCATGCTGAAACTGGGGGCCTATGGCTTCTTGCGCTTCTCCATGCCCGTGACGCCCGATGCGGCCCATGCCTACGCGCCATTCGTCATCACGTTGTCGCTGATTGCCGTGATTTACGTCGGTCTGGTGGCGATGGTGCAAAAAGACATGAAGAAGTTGGTGGCTTACTCGTCCGTGGCGCACATGGGATTTGTGACGCTGGGCTTTTTCCTCTTCAATCCACTCGGAGTTGCGGGCGGTTTGGTGCAAATGATTGCCCACGGTTTTGTTTCCGGTGCCATGTTCCTCTGCATCGGCGTGCTGTACGACCGTGTCCACTCACGTGAAATCGCGGCCTATGGGGGCGTGGTCAACACCATGCCCAAGTTTGCAGCCTTTGCCGTGCTGTTTGCCATGGCCAATTGCGGGTTGCCGGGAACGGCAGGCTTCATTGGCGAGTGGATGGTGATCCTGGGTGCGGTGCAGTTCAACTTCTGGATTGGCGCACTCGCGGCCACGGCCTTGATCTTTGGCGCCGCCTACTCGCTGTGGATGGTCAAGCGCGTCTACTTTGGCGCGGTCGCTAATGACAACGTGAAGGTATTGAGCGACCTGAGTGCGCGCGAATTTTGGATGCTGGGCATCTTGGCCCTGGCGGTGCTGGCGATGGGCCTCTATCCCAAGCCCTTTACCGATGTGATGAACGCCTCGGTGGATCAGCTGCTGCGCCACGTCGCGGTTTCCAAGCTGCCCTGAGCGATCGAGGACGACAAGATGACGAACATGAATTGGTCGGTCATGACGCCGGAGCTGCTGCTGCTGGGCATGGCCTTGTTCGTGGCGATGGTGGACCTGTGGGTCAAAGATCCCGCACGTCGGGTGACCTATTGGCTAACGCAATTGACTTTGCTGCTGGTCGGCGGTATGCATTTGCAGGCTTTCCAGGCGGGGGGGCGTTTCGTGGCGTTCCAGGACCTCGTGTCGGTCGACCCCCTGGGGCACTTGTTGGCGGGTTTTGCTGCACTCGTCACCGCCGGCGTATTGCTGTTGTCGCGCCCCTATGCGCAAGCACGTGAGTTGCTCAAAGGTGAGTTTTTCACCTTGAGCCTTTTCATGGTGCTCGGGGTGTGCATCATGGTCTCCGCACGCCACTTCCTGGTGGTGTACCTGGGCCTGGAGTTGATGAGCCTTTCGTTGTATGCCCTGGTCGCCCTGCGGCGTGACCACGCGGTGAGCACGGAAGCGGCCATGAAGTACTTTGTGCTGGGCGCTCTGGCCAGTGGCTTCCTACTTTATGGCTTGTCCATGATGTACGGTGCGACGGGCTCGCTGTCCATTCCGCAGGTGTTTGCTGTCGTGACAGCGGGGGGGCTCAATCAGGGCGTGCTGGTCTTCGGACTGGTCTTTATCGTGGCGGGTTTGGCGTTCAAGTTGGGTGCGGCACCTTTCCACATGTGGGTTCCTGACGTCTACCAGGGCGCCCCGACCGCCGTGACGTTGTTGATCGGTACAGCCCCCAAACTCGCGGCGTTTGCTATCACCATTCGCCTGTTGGTGGAGGGTCTGTTCGCACTGGCCGTGGATTGGCAACAGATGTTGCTGGTGCTCGCCGTGTTGTCGCTCGTCGTGGGCAATGTGGTCGCGATTGCTCAGTCCAACATCAAACGCATGTTGGCCTATTCCGGCATTGCCCAAATGGGGTTCATGCTCCTCGCACTGGCCAGTGGTGTGGTGAAAGGGGACGCGCTGCCTGCCGCCAGCGCCTACAGCTCGGCGCTTTTCTATGCCGTGACCTATGTGCTCACCACACTCGGCAGCTTCGGCATGATCATGCTTCTGGCTCGCCAGGGCCATGAGGCCGAACAACTCAGCGACTTCGCGGGATTGGCCCAGCGAAGCCCCTGGTTTGGCGGTGTGATGACACTGCTGATGCTTTCGCTGGCGGGTATCCCAATGACCGTTGGTTTTTACGCCAAGTTGTCTGTTTTGCAGGCGATGATCGCCACGCAGGAAGCGCTGTACTACCAAGTGGCGGTGGCCGCCGTGGTGCTGTCGCTGATTGGCGCCTACTACTACTTGCGTGTCATCAAAGTCATGTGGTTCGATGCGCCCCAAGACCGCCAGCCAATTCAAGCGCCCTGGGATGTCCAGGCGCTGCTCACGGCGAATGGGGTCGCCGTACTGGCTTTGGGTGTCTTGCCCGCCGCCCTGATGGAAGCCTGCAAGCAGGCCATCGTTGGCACCTTGGTTGGCTAACTAGCGATGGCAGCGACGGCCGCACTCTGGGTCTTGCTGGTGCTAGCGGCCAATCTGCCCTTCATGAGCACCCGGGTTTTGCTGATTGGGCCGCTGCGGCCCAACCGCGCATTCGGATGGCGTTTGCTTGAATTGCTGCTGTTGGGGGCGGTTTGGCTGGTGATGGCCTGGACCGTGGAAGCCCGCATGGGCCAACGGCACGCCCAAGAGTGGGGTTTTTATGTGGTCCTGCTCTGTTTGCTGTTGACTTTCGCCGCCCCTGGATTTGTATGGCGGTATCTGCGACGTCACGCTACAGCCAGTGACTGACCTCACGGAGCACTTGCTTTCTCGGGAGGCCATGCTAGACGGCGGCTTTCTCAAGGTCCGGCGTGACCGGGTGCGCCTGCCAGACGGCACGTCGGCTTTTCGGGAGTACATCGTGCACCCGGGTGCCGTCATGATTGTTCCGCTTCTGGCGGATGGGCGCCTGGTCTTGGAGCGGCAGTACCGTCACCCGATGGGGCAAGTCATGCTGGAGTTCCCAGCAGGCAAGAAAGATCCGCTGGAGAGTGCCCTGGCCTGCGCGCAGCGGGAGCTGCGCGAAGAAACCGGCTACGTCGCCAGCGAATGGGCCCATGTCGGGGTTTTGCACAATGCCATTGCTTATTCCACCGAGGGAATTGACGTCTTTCTTGCGCGTGGTTTGATTGCGGGCCCTCAGGAGCTTGATCCGGGCGAATTTGTCGAACCCGTCTTGATGACGGCAGAGGAGCTGGATTGCGCCTGCGCCGAGGGACGGGTGACGGATGCCAAAACCCTGATTGGGCTGATGTGGCTGCAGAAGGTCAACCAGGGCCAGTGGCCGGTGAATTGGATCGTCTCCCCGTCAGCGCGACCGTGACGATCGCCTGAGGCGCACATGGCCTGTTCTCACGGGCGTCGCCAATCGCCCCTCAAATCCCGCCGCTCGCGCCCCAAAGCATGCGCTTCATCCCTGTGGATTGGCAGGGTTGCCACGTGCGCATTAAGCTGCGCTTTTTCCCATAAGCCCAAAATTCCATGTTGACCCAACGCAAGCCCTTGTTGTTGTCCGCTCTCGTTCTGGCCTTGAGTCTGACGGCCTGCCAACGCCCCGACGCCAAGAACAAAGACAAGACGGGGCCGAGTGCCACGCTCCAGATCGCAGCGGAAGACGTGGTGACGGTGGGCAGCAATGGACTGATTGGCGGTCCGGTGCTCACGGGCTCCATTCAGGCGGCCCGCCGAGCGGATCTGCGGGCGGAGGTTGCAGCCGTTGTGCTCCAGGTGACCAAAGACAACGGCGAACCCGTCCGCCAGGGGGACGTCATCGTGCGTCTGGACAGCACCGCCATCCGTGACAACCTGACCAGTGCGGAAGAGGCACTCCGAGCCGCCACGCAAAGCTTTGAACAAACGGAACGGGTTTTGCAGCGCCAGCGCACCTTGAACCAACAAGGCATGACGTCGATGCAGGCGTTGGAGGATGCCGAGTTGCGGCGGAATGCCGCGCAGTCAGAGCTGGCCGCGGCGCGCGCCCGCGTGGTGAGCGCCAAACAGCAAATGACCCGAACGGAAATTAAAGCGCCGTTTGATGGGGTGGTCAGCGAGCGCAAGGTCTCCGTGGGTGACACAGTGCAAGTGGGCCGTGAGATTGTGAAGGTGGTCGATCCGCGCTCGCTTCGATTTGAAGGGCAGGTCAGTGCCGATCGGTTGGGCGAAATTCGCGTCGGACAGGCCGTGGCCTTGCGCGTGAATGGCGTGTCAGAAGGTGAGTACAGCGCCAAACTCGAGCGCATTGATGCGGCAGCCAACCCCACCACGCGTCAGGTCGAAGTGATGGCTCGCTTTGATAACCCCGCCCAAGCGCCAAAGGTCGCTGGGTTGTATGCCGAAGGTCGGGTGAATACGGGCGCGAAGTCAGCCCTGGTGTTGGCGGAATCGAGCTTGGTTCGTCAGGGCGAGGAAGCGTTCGTCTGGCGCCTGGACGGAGACCGACTGAAGAAGGTGTCGGTGCAACTGGGTGAACGCGATGCGCGTCGGGGGGAATGGGTGATCCAGTCGGGCCTTAAGTTGGGGGATGAAGTGTTGCGCAGCCCAGCAGGGCAGTTGGCTGACGGGCAGGCCCTCCGACGGGCAGGCCAGAAGACGCCTCCGGTAGCCGCTGCATCGTCTGCTTCAGCCGCTCAACGTTAAGGACCGGAGCCGTCCATGTTCTTGTCCAATTTCAGTATTCGCAAACCCATTGCGACCGTTGTGGTCATCATTGGGATGATGTTGCTTGGGGTGTTGGCGTTGACCAAACTGCGCGTCAACCAGTTCCCAGACATCGAGCCCCCGCTGTTGTTTGTCAATATCAGCTATCCCGGCGCGTCGCCCGACACGGCCGAGCGGGAGGTGCTGAACCGAATCGAGAAATCCTTGAGCTCGATCTCGGGCGTCGACCGAACGCAGTCTGCGGCGGTCGAAGGCGGTGTGCGCATCACCGTGGTGTTCGATTTCTCGAAAAACATGATTGAGGCGGCAGATGAGGTGCGCAATGCCATCGCGTCGGTGCGCCACAAGTTGCCGACCGAGATTCGCGAGCCCGTGATCACGCGCGCTGATCCGGGCGCGCAACCCATCATGCAGCTTGCGCTCACCAGCACTTCGCTCAACCATGCGGAGCTGTCGCGGTTGGTCGAGGACAAGTTGGCCGAACGATTCCGCGGCATTCCTGGGGTGGCCGTCGTCAACGTCAACGGGGCCCTACGCCGGGAGCTGTCGGTCCTGCTGCGCGCAGAAAAACTTCGCGAATTTGGTGTCTCCGTCACTGAGGTGGTCGCGGCGTTGCGGGCGCAGAACACCACGGCCCCGGTGGGCAAAGTGCGTGGTGAATTTGCGGATCAAAGCATCCGCTTGGTTGGCCGCATCGAGTCGCCCGCTGAATTCGAGCAAATGGTGGTTAAGCGCCGCGGAACCGATGTGGTGCGCTTGGGGCAAGTCGCGGCGGTGCGGGATGGTTTTGCCGACCTGACCGGCTTCAGCCTCAGGGATGGCAAACCCAACGTGGGCCTTTCGATCACGCGATCGCGTGAGGCTTCGACGGTGACGGTGGCCAACGAGGTACGCAAACTTGTCGATGAAATCAAGAAGGAATTGCCTGGCGGCACCCTGATGGAAGTGACGCAAGACGGCGGCAAGGATGCAGAGAGCAGCCTGTACAACGTGATTCATGCCTTGGTGTTTGGTGCCGGGCTGACGGTGTTCGTGGTCTATGTCTTTCTCAACAGCTGGCGCTCGACGCTGATCACCGCGCTGTCACTGCCCACTTCGGTGCTGGCCGCTTTCATTGCGGTTTGGCTGATGGGTTTTTCGCTCAATTTCATGAGCCTGCTGGGCCTGTCCTTGGCCATCGGCGTCTTGATCGATGACGCCATCGTGGTCCGAGAAAACATCGTGCGCCACATGGAGCGGGGCAGTGATCGGGTGACGGCGGCGCGCGAGGGGACAGCTGAGATTGGGCTGGCGGTGGCCGCGACCACGTTTGCCATCGTGGCGGTCTTTGTGCCCGTGGCTTTCATGGGATCGGGCCCAGGGCAGTGGTTCAAGCCCTTTGCCCTCACGGTGGTGGCCTCGGTTCTCGTGTCCTTGCTCATCAGCTTTACGCTGGATCCGATGTTGAGCGCGTACTGGGGAGACCCTCCGGGCTATCACGAGGCGCCCAAGAAGGGGATTTCCGCCCTCTTGCAGCGCTTCAACCACTGGTTTGACCACCAGGCGGACCGGTATGGCAAGGTCATTGCCTGGGCCCTGAAGCACCGGCTGCTGATGTCGCTGATCGCCGTCACGACCTTGCAGGCCTCTTGTGGGGCGCAGGCGATTTGGGGGGGGTCGTCCTTCCTGCCCGCAGCGGATGCGGGTTTCCTGGCCATTGATGTGCGCACGCCAGCGTCCAGCAGTCTGGAGTACAGCAAGCGCAAGCTGGATGCAGCCGCGACCGAGGCGCGTCAAATCAAGGAAGCGCGGCACACCAGCGCCTATCCGAACGCCGCAGGTGGCCGGATTTACGTGGATATCGGCAAGAGCACGGAGCGCAAGCGCTCGGCCACCCAAGTGGCGTCTGAACTGCGCGAGCGCATGGCCACGCTGGTGGGGGCTGAGTTCGTGGTTCTGGATGACCTGAACAACGGCGCCCAGAAGCCGGTCCAAATCCGCTTTTATGGGGCAGACACGCGCAAGCTGCAGGAAATCACCACCGGTTTCATGCAGCAAATGCGCACGATCAAGGGGGCGGTGGACATCGGCTACTCCGAGCAGGATCCGCAGCAAGAGTTGCAGATCGAACTCGACCGAGGCTTGGCCAACCAACTGGGCATCTCGGTGGCCGATGCGGCCCAAGCGTTGCGCGTGGCGTTTGCGGGCGTTGAGGTGGGGGATTGGGTCGATCCGGCCGGTGAAACGCGGGATGTGGCCGTTCGTTTGCACCCGCAGGATCGGGTGGATGCCAGCAACATTGAGCGCCTGCCGATTGCGGTGGCGGGCAGCAACCGCATGGTGCCGTTGGACCAGATTGCTACCGTGCGCATGGGCAAGGGTCCCTCGCAGATTCAGCACGCCGATGGCAAGCGCATGATTACGGTCAGCGCCAATGCCCAAGGCCGGTCGCCTGGCGAAATCACCGCTGAGGCCAAGAAGATGGCGGAAAAGATCGACTTCCCACCGGGCTACGGCATTGAGCTGGCGGGCTCGGCCCGCGATCAGCAGGTGGTCTTCACTGCCATGGTCACCGCGTTGTTCTCGGGCATTGCGCTGATGTACTTTGTGCTGGTGATTCAGTTCAATAGCTTCAGTGCGCCGCTGGGGGTGATGTTCTCGCTGCCGCTTTCGCTGATCGGCGTGGTGCTGGCCCTGCTGCTCACCAAGGGCACGCTGAACTTGATGAGCCTGATTGGCGTCATCATGCTCATGGGTTTGGTGGCCAAAAATGCCATCTTGTTGCTCGACGCCACGCGACAGGAGGAAAAGGCCGGTGTGGATCGTGAAGAGGCACTCATGCACGCCGGGCGCAAGCGGTTCCGTCCGATTTTGATGACCACCTTCGCGCTGATCGCGGGCATGTTGCCCGTGGCCATTGGGGTGGGTGAAGGGGGCGAGTTCTACCGTCCGATGGCGGTGGCCATCATCGGTGGCACGATCACCTCGACGGTGCTGACGCTCTTGATGGTGCCAAGCTTCTATGACTCGCTCGAAATCTTCAAAGGCAAGATGGCGGCGAATTTCCGCACGCGCTTTGCCGCTCGAGGCCGGGGTTACGCGCTGGGCGTGACGGGCTTGGAGGTCATCGGCCGCATCCTGGTGTCGATCCTGCTGCTGGCTTTGGCACCGCTGGTCTTGGTGGGGTGGGGCGCCTGGGGGCTGGTTCAGCGGCTCAGGGGCCGTCGGGGCGCGAGGCAAGCAGCACCCGTCCTGGGTTGAGTCGGTTCTGAGGGTCTAAAGCGCGCTTGATGCGGTGCATCAGCGCCAGGCCCGTCGAGTTGCCTCGATGGGCCAGTTCCTCAGCTCGCAGTCGACCAATGCCATGCTCCGCGCTGAAGGATCCCTGGTGTTTCGCAACCAGATCGAATATCACCCGATTGATCAGCGGCTCCTGAGCGCTGAAGGTGGCCAGTGTCTGGCCCTCGGGGGGGGCGATGTTGTAGTGCAGGTTTCCATCTCCCAGATGCCCAAAGACGACGGGACGCGCACCCGGAAAGTGCTGGGCCAGCGCGGCTTCGCATTCATGGACGAATTGGGGAATGCAGCGCAGCGGCAGTGAAATGTCGTGCTTGAGGTTACCCCCCGCGCGGGTTTGAGCGCCGGGAATCGATTCGCGCAGGGCCCAAAACGCCTGAAATTGCGCAAGGCTATGCGACACACAGGCCTCGCGCACCCAAGCCCGCTCCAGCATTTGGCCCAACCAGGCCACCAAGTCCTCGCGCACGGGCGCCTCGTCTCGCGGGCTGGAAAGTTCCAGTAGCACCGCCCAAGGCGCAACGGGCAGGGGCAGGGGGGCGATCAAGGTTTGTGCGGCCTCGCCCATGACCTCAAAACCGGACAGGGCGTCTCCCAGCACGGTGCGTGCGCTGCAGAGCAGGTCCAGCGCCTGGGCCAGCGAATCCAGGGTGACCCACGCCGCCATGCGGCTGCGCGGCGCGGGTGCCAGCTTCATGACGGCGGCGGTGATGATGCCCAGCGTGCCTTCGCTGCCGATGAACAGGTCGCGCAGGTTCAGGCCGCGATGGTCCTTGCGCAGGCCATCCAGGTCGGACCAACAGTCGCCATCAGCGGTCACCACCTCAAGGCCCAAACACAAATCCCGGGCATTGCCCCAGCGCAGAACCTGCGTTCCGCCCGCATTGGTCGCCAAGTTCCCACCCAGGGTGCAGGAACCCTCGGCCGCCAAACTCAGGGGCATTAAAAGGTTCTTTTCAGCCGCGGCGCGCTGCAGATCGGCGAGGATGCAGCCCGCTTCGGCGGTCACCGAGAGCCCCACGGTATCCAACTGACGGATCTGATTCAGTCGTTTCAAAGACAGCAAGACTTCGCCGCGTTGCGCGGTGGCGCCCCCCACGAGCCCCGTGGCACCGCCTTGCGCCACCAGCGGCAAACCCATCCGCGCGGTGGCACGGACCATGGCCTGTACTTCACTGCGGGTTCGGGGCCGAAGCACCAAGTCGGCTTGACCCATGAACCGCCCGCGGGGTTCCTGGTTAAAGGGCTCGCTTTCGGCGCCGCTCAGAACCTGTTCCGAACCGAACTCTTGCTGGAGAGCCAGCACCTGTGCGTTGAACACCTTGTGCACTCAGGCTGATTCGGTCTGGGCCCGACCGTCGGCCAATCGCCAACGAATGTGGGCGGTTGCGGAGCCAAAAACCAGGCATCCCAGCAGGACCTCGATCCAGCCCAGGGCAGCTTCAACGCCGACACCGCTGGGACCCCGCACCAGGCCCTCCGCGATGTACAGCCAGACCAGGAGTGCAAGCCAGCGGTAGGTATAAAGCCGATAACGCAAAAGGCCCGGGAGGGCCAAACACAGGGGCAACACTTTGATGGCCAACCGACCGCTACCGGTCGGCGCCCACAGGGTCTCCCAGAGCACGCCCAATGCAATCAGCGCCACCACAGCCGTAAGCGTTGCCGAACGGCTTCCACGGGCTCTTGCGCTGGGGGGGTTGGAATTCGATACGGGAGAAAGGGTGTCCATGCGGGAAGTGTACGAAGGGGCTCTCTACACTGCGGCGCATGCACTTTCGATACCGAACTTTGCGGCATGCAGGGTGGCTGCGTCTATTGGCCGGCAGTTGGCGTGATTTGCGTGAATGGCCCTGGGTGGCGTCTTGGGCGGGCGTCCGATTGCGGTTCCGCGAGCTTCGTCTTGGCGTTACCGCGGGCTCACTGACGTTCACCACGCTGATCTCTTTGGTGCCCTTGATCGTCCTGGGTTTGGCGCTTTTTACGGCGTTTCCGGTGTTCGGTGCGTTTCAAAAGGCGCTGGAGCAGTATTTCCTCTCGAACTTGGTGCCGGACAGCATCGCGCGGCCCGTGCTGAAAAGCCTCACCGCATTTGCTGGGAAGGCCAAGGGTTTGGGGACCGTGGGTGCCATCGCTTTGGGGCTGTCAGGCGTGGGTTTGATGTTGACCATCGATCGCACACTGAACTCCATCTGGCGGGTGCAGCGTCCGCGTCCCATGGGGCAACGCGTCTTGGTTTATTGGGCAACGCTGACATTGGGACCGCTGTTGCTGGGGGGTAGCTTGGCCTTGACCAGCTATGCCATTTCAGCGAGCCGGGGCCTCGTTACGCGCCTCCCAGGGGGCATGGAAACCTTTTTGGATGGCGTTCAGGCGGTCGTGATGCTGCTTGCCGTGGCGGCGCTCTTTCGCTATGTCCCGAACACGTTGGTGCGTTGGCGCCACGCAGTCTTGGGGGCACTTTTTGTGACGGTGGGCCTGAGCGTTGGAAAGTGGGGACTGAGTGTTTGGATTCACTACGCCCCGAGCTATGCCACCGTGTATGGGGCCTTTGCCACTTTGCCTATTTTTTTGATCTGGGTGTATTTGGGCTGGGTGGTGGTATTGATGGGTGCCTTGGTGGCGGCGAATGCACCCGGCTTGACGCAAGGCTTGATTTATCGCCCGCCGGGGCCGGGGGTGGACTATGAGTTGGCGTTGGGTGTGATCCGGGAGTTGTGGGGGCGTCAGCAGCGTGGGGCCGCCGGTGCGACGCCGTTGGCCTTGGCCCAGGCGCAACGGGTGGATCCACTGCAACTGGAACCCGTTTTGGAAGCGCTGCGGCGATTGGATTGGGTTGCACGTTTGGAAGAGGAAGGAGCCCAGCGGTTGGTCCTGCTGCGCAATCCCCATGAAACCAGCGCCAGTCCGCTCTTGCATGCACTGCTCGTGCCGCGCACCCTGGCTTCTGAGGCGCTGTGGCGGGCCAGTGGTTGGGAGCGCACTTCGGTAGCGGTGCTGCTGGGGATTGCCGATCGGCGACAGACGGACTTGGGGCATCAAGCCCGCACGTCCTGAGCCCTGACACGGTGTGTGCCAGAGCAAGTGCGCTTAAGGGCCTGTCAAAACCGCGGTCAGAGGGCAGTGATCCGACAGGGCCAAGGCCGCGGTTTCACCTGGCTTGACCTCGGTCCTTCCCCAGGCGCCCAATGAAACCTTGTGTGCGCCTTCGGGCGCCCGAAGGCCAGCGGAAACCACGATGTGGTCCAACCCCAGGGGGTTACGGCAGCCCAAGGTGTTGCGGACTTGACCATAGGCTTCGCGGGAAATCGCTTCGCGCCGCGCTAGCAGGCAGGCGGGTTCGTCACAATGAACCTCCAGCAACGTCAGTTGGGGCATGCCCGAGGGGCGCTCATCGTTCACTTCTCGCCACAGGTTGCGGCTGCGTGCGGGGGGCACCAGGGGCTGCGTTGCGTCTGAACTGTCGGAGCGCACGGGGCGATTCAGGGGTTCGGCGTCTTCATGCGCCAAATTTCGGTTGAAGTCCCCCATCCACACCAGAGCATCCATCCCTTGTGCCGATTTTTCGACCCAGGATTCAATCGGGGCCACCTGGGCCTGGAGGGCTTGACAGGCGGGGTCGTCACCCTCCAACTGCCCTCGACTGGAAGCGCCTAGGCCATCCAAGGGCGAAACGCAGGAGGACTTGAGGTGAACCGTCAGAAATCGCCAGCGTTTTCCGTTCATATTTAAAGTGAGCGCGAGTCCAGGGCGGAGTTGCTCGGCTTCGGGACGGTCCAGGAGCGCCAAGGGCCATTCCACGTCGCAGCTTCCTTCGCCCAGACTCTTGCGCCAAGCCAGGGCAAGCCGTTGCACCTTGTGACCCGAGTAACTGCACACTCGGTAGTCCGGCCCCAGAAGCTGCTGCACAGCCGCCGTTCCACTGACTTCTTGGAAAGCCCAGACATCTGCGCTGACTTGACTCAGGACCGATTGCAAGCGCTCGCGTCGCTGCGTGTCGGCTGCCAATTCCACAGGGACTGCTTGACGCTGGACTTCCCACACATTGCAGGGGGGTAACTTGCCAATGTTCCACTCAATGGGCGCGTTGCGCCCCCACGGCAGCTCCCACCCCTTCTTGGTTTCGGCGGTCCCCCGCTCCGCCGCTTGCCATCGGCCGGTCTGGGGATTCAATTCAAACGGTGCACTGCACGAAGCGCGCCATTGGGCCGCCAGCTCCTTATCCAGGTGCCAGCCCAAATTCCAGGTGGCGACCTTGAGGGGTTGGGCCTGGGCCCATGAACTCAGCGCGCAGAGCGCCAGGGAAACAAAAGTGCGCATGGATCTGCTCAGGTGATGTGACGATTCAGTGCTGCGCCCAAGTCCGTCGAGCGGGGTTGCAACTGCAAGCCCTGTTCAACATGACCCAAATGGCAGTGCATCAGGTGTTCCGCCGCCGGTGCATCCCGTCGTTCGATGGCATCCACCAAGGCTTGATGTTCGTGGACCGAGTGCTCTGCGGCGTGACGACTTTGATACATCAGTGCGATGAGGGAGCACCGCGCCGAGAGCTCCGCCAGCAAATCGGCCAAGACGAGGTTCCCCGCGCGCTGAGCCAGCAGAACGTGAAAGTAAGCCAGAAGACGGGTCCGACGCGGAACGTCGCCGCCTTGAAGGGCTTGTGACTCTTCGACCAGATGGGCGCGAAGGGCGGCAATGTCGAGTTCGGTCGCTTGCGCGCACATGCGACGGATCAGTTGCTGCTCCAACGCCTGTCGCACTTCAAAGATTTGACGGGCCTCCTCGATACTGGGCTCCGCAATGAAGGCCCCACGCCCGGGTCTTAGGCGAACCAAGTGATTCCGGCTGAGTTGGTTGAGCGCCTGCCGGATCAGGGTACGGCTGACCTGAAAGTGATCCGCCAACTGCTGCTCCACCAACTTGGTGCCGGGCATCAATCGACGCTCCACGATGGCCGTGGTGATGGCATCAACGATGCGCTGGGTTGCGGTATCGGGACGAATCAAGGACACGAGGGGCTCTCAGCGGGTCAACTGTCAGTGTAGTCAGCCTGAAAAAGCATGCCGAGCGTTTGCGGCAAATCAAAGCCTTATGAGCAGGTCGGATTCATGCTTGAAGGGCATTAGGAGAGCCTCATGATTCAAGTTGCCCCATATCTCGTCAGTTTCGTGCTCGCCGCACTCGCCTCTGGGGCCTTGGCGCAGGCCAAGCCGGAGCGGGTGGATATCGGCAAGCGAGAGTTCGAAGCTAAATGTGCGTCCTGCCATGGCGTGACCGGCAAGGGCAATGGACCCGTCGCGGGACTGTTAACCAAGAGCGCGACGGACTTGACGCTTCTAGCCAAGCGCAATGGCGGGGTGCTGCCGATTGCGCGCATGTATGAAGTCATTGAAGGCGGGGCAATTGCAGCTCACGGCACGCGTGATATGCCCGTCTGGGGGCGTGAACTCCGCCTGCAAGCAGGGGAATACTACGGTGAAGTCCCCTACGACCCCGAAGCCTATGTGCGGGCGCGCATCCTGACATTGATCGATTACGTCAATCGAATCCAGGTCAAGTAGTTAGGTCTGGGACATCTGTTCCTCAACGCGGCCTGAGCTCATAGACAAAGGCCGGTGACTGAGCCGATTGGCCGGCAGGGTGCTCCCCAGGCAGCCAACTTCGAAGGTATTCGACACGTGCAAGATCAGGCTCTACGGTGACGCGGATGCGCCCCGAATTGGGCAGGCGGTCACCACTGCGGTAGCGGTCGAAGAAGTAGGCGGCGTAGTTGGGATCGGCCGGCTCAGGTGCGGTTTGGTAGGTCACGCCGTCGAGTTCCTGCCGCACAAACACGTGGTCGTGGCCTTGGAAGAAGGCCGTCACGCCGTGCTTCACAAAAAGCCCGTGGATGGGCAGGGGCCAACCGGGGCGTCGCTGGGCGAACTCGTCGCGGCCTCGCGGGTCCTTGCCGCCCCACTCGTAGAGGCCGGCCATCTCCACCCCGCCGCGCCCAGTGCCCAGCACGTGGTGGGCAAAGACAAACTTGAAGCGGGCCGAGCTGCTGGCCAAGGTCTCGGCCAGCCAGCGGTACTGCGCCTCTCCCAGGGTGATGGCCCAGAGGTCCCGCTTGCCTTTGAGCGCCGCACCCGGCCCTTCGGCGGAGTCGCCGGCGGGGCGTCCGCCTCCGGCCTTGTCGCGATGGCCCAGCGGGTTGTCCACGGTCTGGGGGCTGTGCCAGTAGGGATCGATGATGACGAACAGCGCGTCCCCCCAGGTCCAAGCGTGGTAATCGCGAAGCAAGCCAATGTGTTCCACCGGCGTGGTGTTGCCGCTGTAAAACGCGTTGGGGGCGGGGAGGGGGAAGAGGCGGTTGCGCGCCGTTTGCGCCCAGACGGCGACGTTGTGAGGGCTGCCGTCGAGATTGGCCCTCGAGGCCTGCTCGTGGTTGCCATTTACCAAGAAGAGCGGGGCGGTTTGCCCAACCAGGGCCAAGAAGGGGCGCTGGAGTTGGTAGCGCTGCGCCACGGTGGCGGCGGTGCGCTCGGGCAGGGTGTCGACGCTGAAGTCATCCCCGAGGGTGAGATAGAAGTCCGGCCGATCCGCTGCCGCCGCGCGCAGGGTTTGGGCGTAGAGCTCCGGATGGAACTGATGGCCGCGCTCGGGGTGGGAGTCGCCTTGCAACTCGAACACGAAGCGGCTGCCGGGTGCCCGTTGGGTGTGGAAGCTGTGCTCCGCACCCATCCGCGAGGGCCCTTGGGCGTTGGGCCGCAACAGCACCCGGTAGCGGTAGGCCTGATTGGGCGCGAGATCGGCCAATTCCACTTCCTGGGGTACCGCGCCCGTGAGTCGCAGCCAGGGGCCGCTCACCCAATCCTGGGCGTGAGCTGGTCGGTGCTGCACCTGGGCTTCCGTGTCGGATTGGCTGAGCAGGCTGAGGGCGATGGAGTGCGCCGTCGGGCGGCCCAAGATCACGCTGAACCGCTCCAGCTCAACCACATCTGCGGGCAGGGCGAGGGCCGTGCGCGCCCCCTGGCGGCGCGGCTTCTCGTCTTGGGCGGTGCCGAGCAGGGGGGCGAGCAGGAGCAGGCCGACGGCCCAGCGGCAGGTGGAGAGGGTGCTCATGGGGTGCGCGGGGTGACGTGGAAGGCGTGCAACACCTGACCGGGTCGGGCGGCGCTGAGGTAATGCACGTTCAGTTGGTCGGGGCTGACGAGGACTTTGAGAATGCCGGCGTCGCCACGGATCACGCCCTCGCGGTAGCCATAGGCATCGCCCTCGTGTCGGTCACCCGGATGACCGGGTTGGGGCACTTCCAGGTACACGATGCCATCGCGCTGCTGGTAGGCATAGAGGTGGTCGTGGCCGTGCAGCACCAGGTTCACGCCCGTGCGCACCAGCAGAGTGTGGATGGGCTCCTCCCAGCCGGGGCGCTGCTGGGCAAAGCCCGGGCTGCCATCGGCGTTCAGGCCGCCCCACTCGCCATAGGGCACGGCCTCGGCGCCACCGCGGCCTTGGCGATCGGCACCCCCCACCAGTTGGTGCACGAACACCAGCTTGTGGCGTGCCCGGCTGCGCTCCAGCGTGTCTCGCAACCAGCGGTACTGGGGCTCACCCAGCGTGAGGTCCCAGCGCTCTTCACCACGCTTGGCGCTGCCGTGCCAATAGGGGTTGAGCACGACGAAGAGTGCGTCGCCCCAGGTCCAGGCGTAGTAGTCCTGCAGCGGGCCCGCATGGCGGTCGGGTTGCGAATTGCCGCTGTAGAAGCCATCGGGCTCCGGGTTGGGGAAGTGGCGCTTGCGCAGTTGATTGGCAAAGACGGCGAGGCTCTCGGTGCCGCTGCGCAAGAGCTTGCGGTCTTCGCCGTCGTGGTTGCCGAGCACCAGAAACAGCGGCACGCCCAGTTGCCCGAAGTAGTGCCGCTGTTGCAGGTACTGCTGGGCGGCCGCTACGCGGTTGGCGTGCTTGTCGACCATGAAGGTGTCCCCCAGGTCGATGTGAAAGTCCGGCGCGGCGGCACGCGCCTGGCCCAGCGCCCGTTCGTACAGCGCCGGGTCGGTGTTCTGGTCGAGGTGCGTGTCAGCGCTGACCGTGAAACCAAAGGTCTTGCCGGCGGGGAGTGCGGTGCGGAAGTGCCCGCTGGCCAGCGGGTGCCCATCGGCATCGCTCAGGGTGTAGCGGTAGGCGCGATGCGGTGCCAAGTCGGTCAGCACCAAGGGCTTGGGGTCCCCCTTGACCAGACGCAGGACGTGATGGGTGTCCATCGGGCTGCCCTGGGGGCCGTGGCGCCAATGCACCTCGACATCGCGCCGGTGGGACAACACCAGGGCCGTGACGCCGCGCAGGTCCGGGCGCCCCAAGATGACGTCCACGTCCGGTTGCGCGACAAAGGGGGCGGGTTGGTGTGGGGGCCCTTGGCGCTTGCGCGTGTCGCCGCCGTCGGGCTGCGCGAGCGCGAAGCCCGTCAGGGCCAAGCCGACGAGGGCGCTGACACCCCACACCAGGCGTCTCAGGCTGCGCAGGGCGGGGATCAGGGTGTCACGGTCCATCGGTCGTCCACTTGGCCATTGCGGCGGGTGCTGGTTTCTTGGCTGGGTAGCCAGGCCCTCACGTACTCGCTGGTGACGCCGCTGGGGCCGACACTCACGCGCAAATGGCCCGAGCTGCTTTGAATGGTGCCAGAGTTGTAGTGGTAGTCACGCGCCAGCGTTGCGCCGCTGGAGAAGTTCACGGCGCTGGGTTGGGGCACGGCTTGGTACACCACCCCGTCCAATTGCTGTTTCACGTAGAGGTGGTCGTGTCCGTGAAACACGGCCGACACCTTGTGCTGCACCAGCAGGGTGTGGATGGGCACACCCCAACCGGCGCGGTGGGTCGCAAAGCCTTCGCTGCCGTCGGCGTTCTTGCCCCCCCATTCGTAGAAGGGGGCCGCCTCGATGCCGCCGCGCATTTGGCCGTCCAGGCCGCCGACCAGGTTGTGGATGAAGATGAACTTGTATTTGGCGGTGCTGCTGGCCAG
Source organism: Inhella gelatinilytica (assembly GCF_016093295.1). Lineage (GTDB taxonomy): Bacteria > Pseudomonadota > Gammaproteobacteria > Burkholderiales > Burkholderiaceae_C > Inhella > Inhella gelatinilytica. The sequence continues at coordinate 117,037 of NZ_JAEDAL010000007.1, forward strand.
GGTGTCGGCCAGCCAGCGGTACTGGCGTTCCCCCAGCGTGAGGTTCCAGCCATCCTTGCTGGCCTGCGCACGGCTGTTCCAGTAGGGGTCGAGGGTGATGAACAGGGCGTCGCCCCACGTCCATGCGTAGTAGGCGGCTCGTGCGCCGACCAGGGGGTCGGGCAGGGTGTCGCCGCGGTAGAAGATGCCCGGCTGGGGGTTGGCAAAGTAGCGCTGCCGGGCCTGGGTGGCCCACACAGGTAGGTTGCTGGGGCTGTTGCTGGGCGCGAGCCAGCCCAGCTCGCCTTCGTGGTTGCCGTTCACCAAGAAGAGCGGCACGGAGTGGCTGATGGCACCGAAATTGGTGCGCTCGTACACGTAGCGACGGTTCACCACCTCGGGGCTGTCGGCGTCGTCGACCAGGGCCACCAGGGGGTCGCTGTGCTTTTCCGTCATGAAGGTGTCGCCCAAGTCGATGTGGAAATCGGGGCGGTCCGCCAGCACGTTTTGCAGGGTGCGCTGGTACACCGGCAGGCTGGAGTTCTCGTCCAGGTGCGAGTCCGCTTGAAGGGTGAATACAAACGAGCTGCCCGGCCCGCGGGCGGTGTGGAAGCGCGCCTCACCAGTGGTGCTGGCGGCGCCCGCACCCGTCGCCAGGAATTGCACCTGATAGCGGTAGTCCGTGTCGGCGCTCAGGCCGGACAGGCTGATTTCCAGCGGGACGCCCGGCTGCAAGGCGCTGCTGGCCGTCTGCTGCAGGGCCCCAGCGTTGGCGGGCCCGTAGGCCACGCTGATTTGGCCGGACTGGGTGGCGGAGAGCAGCTTGAGCGTGATGGTGCTGAGCGTGGGTGCGCCGAGCAGGACCGTGCCATCGAAGGCAGCCGACGGTGCCGGCGCGGGAGCAGGTGTGGGCGCGGGAGCGGGCGCGGGTGCTGGAGCCGGGCTGGGCGCAGGTGTGGGTGCCGGAGTGGGTGCAGGCGCTGGAGTAGGCGCGGGTGCGGGTGTCGGCGCAGGCACCGGAGCGGGTTCGGGCGCGGAACTGCCCCCACCGCCGCCACAGGCCAGCAGGGCAAGCAGCAGTGGGGTGGCGCTCAAGGCGCGCATGCGGGTGGTGGTGGTCATGGCAGGCGGTAGCTGAAGGCGGTGGAGCCGTGGACACGGGTGGCGGATTCGTCGCGCTGCAGGTACGAGCGAACGTAGTCCACCTGCACGCCGTCTGGGGCGACCCGCACACGCGTGTAGCCGCTGTTGGGGAACTTCTCGCCGCTTGCGTAGGCGTCGGCGTTCCACAGGGTGTAGTTCGGGTCGGCCGGCTCGGAGACGGTCTGATAGGTCACGCCGTCCAGCTTTTGCCGGACCCAGATGTGGTCATGCCCCTGAAAGAAGATCGTCACGCCGGTGCGGGCCATCAGACGGTGGATGGGCTCGGTCCATGTGGGGCGCTTCAGGGGGAAGTCAAACTGACCGTTGGCGCTTTCGCCGCCCCACTCCCACTGTTTGGCGAGCTCGATGCCACCACGGCCTGTGCCCATCACGTGGTGCGCAAAGACGAACTTGTAGCGGGCCCGGCTGCCCTCCAGCGTGCGCTGCAGCCATTGGTACTGGGCGTCGCCATGGCTCACATCCCACATGTTGCTGCGCTTGTCCGAGCCGCCAAACACGTTGTCCACTGCGACGGGGGAGTGCCAATAGGGGTCGATGACCACGAAGAGTGCGTCGCCCCAGGTCCATGAGAAGTAGTTGCGCAGCAAGCCGATGTGCGGCACAGGGGTGGGGTTGCCGCCGTAGAACCCATCCGGGGCCGGTTGCGCATAGAGGCTGTTGCGGGCGTTCTGCGCCCACACCGCCACGTTGTTGGCTGTGCCATCGAGCAGGTAACCCGCGGCTTGTTCGTGGTTGCCATTGACGAGGAAGAGCGGGGCTTGGCGGCCGATCAGGCCCAGGTAGGGGCGCTGCAGGGTGTAACGCTCCCGTACTTTGGCGGAGTCGATGGTGGTGGGGTCCAGCGTGTCGACGCTGAAGTCGTCCCCCATGAGCACGTAGAAGTCGGGCTGGTCGGCCGCGGCCGTTGTCAGGGTGCGCGTGTAGAGGTCCGGATCGAACTGGGACTTGAGCCGCTCGGGGTGCGAGTCGCCCTGCAGGGCGAACGTGAAGCTGCTGCCGGCGGGGCGCGCAGTCATGAAGCTGGCTTCGTCACCAGGAGCGCCCGCCGTGCCGTCGGTGGGCCGGAAGTAGAGGCGGTAGTAGTGGCGCGTGTTGGCGCTCAGCCCGGTCAAGGCGATCTCAAGCGGCTGCCCCGCCTGCAGAGGCTGGGCCGCTGTTTGGGTGTCGAGCGCACCCGAGCGCGTGCCGTAGGCCAGCCACACCGTGCCCGACTGATCGGGTGCGTAGACGTTGGCTTTGATGCCACTGTCGGTCGGCGAGCCCAACACCACGTTGCCGCGGAAGCTGCTGGTGCCGGGCGCCGGCGCTGGATTGGGTGCCGGTGCGGGGCTGGGTGCCGGAGCTGGGCTTGGCGCAGGAGCCGGAGCCGGAGCCGGACTGGGTGCGGGCGTGGGGGCTGGAGCCGGGCTCGGCGCGGGGGCTGGCGTGGGCACAGGCACGGGCGCTGGGCTCTCGGCCGAGCCACCGCCGCCGCAAGCACTCAAGACCAGCAGAGCCGCCCCCAGGCTGGCCCAGCGCGGGGAGGGTTTCGGGTGGCGAGGGGGGCGACGCATGGGCATGGGATTCCTTGATTGCCCCAATCAGGGCTTCATCTCGGGCTCGATGCTAGGAACCCTGGCCCTTGGGTGAATGACAAGTGCGTCATGGAACCGTCGGGTGACAGCCTTGTCATCCGCCCGGCGGCATGACGGGTTGCAATGAGGCTGTCCCGTCAACCTCAGCCGTAGGAGGCACCATGCACCGATTCCACGTCATTCCATCCATCCTGCGCGCGGCCGGCCTCGCGCTGTCATCTGCACTCCTGCTCTGTGCCCCGGCGGTGGCCAAAGACGCCAAGCCCGCGGTGGCGGAGGCCAAGCAACAACTCGAGGCCGACAAGGCCCGCCTGCGCGCCGACAAGGCCGCGGGCAATCGGGCGGCAGTGGCGGCCGATCGCGCAGCGTTGCAGCGGGACAAGGCGCAATTGCAGGCTGCGCGCTCGGCGGCAAAGGCCGATCAGGCGGCCGGCCGAGCCAAGCCGAGCCAGCGCGCGGCCAGTGCGCCTTGACGGGGGCTGAGAGCCTTTTGCGCGGCCGACCGAAAGGGGGCGATGCCCCCGAGCCGGCCGCGTGTGCACTTGCTGGGTTCGTCCATTCGCCGTTGGGTTGGCCTGTCTGCCGGCCCCGGGCGGATCGGATGCTCGGTCGGCTGACATGACCGAAGTGTCATCGTCGGGTGGGCGGCCTGAGAGAGAGTGCTCGATGCCGGGGTGAGGACCTCCCTTTGGGAGACGGTCATCGCTTCGGTACCGCTCGGACGCCCAGTGCGGTGGGTCGGATCCGGTCGTGATTTTCAATAGCTCAACCAGGAGACTCACATGCTGAACGTCAATGCAAGCCCCTCACCTGCGCTGGATGCCTCAAGGCAAGCGCCTCGGCAGCCGCCGCTGAGTCCCGAGAAACGGGCCGAGGTCTTTGCCGTCTTGGAGAAGTACGACGCCAACGCCCTCAGTGGCAGCGATGTGGAGGCGATCAAGAAGGCCTTTTCGGCGGCGGGGATCCAAAGAGGCCCCGCGCTGCGCGAGGCGATCGCTTCCGCGGGCTTCAATCCTGCCGATCTGCACCCGGAGAGAACCGAGGCAGGGCCCGCGCCTCGTCCGGCCAATCTGGAACAACTGCAGACGCTGAAAGACATTCTGGGCGGCTATGACTTGGCGAATCTGAGCGCCGACGATCGGTCGGCCCTGGTCCAGCGACTGAAGGAGGCTGGATGGGACAGACCGGGCTCGATCATCCATCGGTCGGCATAGGCTTTGCCGCAAGAGTCAGGGCGCGCTTTCGAGCGCGCCTTTCCATTCACGGGGCGGCAAAGAAGCGGTCGTTGTTGGCCAGGTAGGGCACCAACACCGTGCTGTCTTTGATGGGCTCGGCATAGAGGTAGGCTGTTGCGGCCCCCGAGAAGTCAAACGCGGTTCCGTCCGCATAGCGGCCCGACAGGATGGTCTTGCGCAGGGCCGTGAGCTTGGTCTTCTGTTCCGCGCTGAGCGAGTTCTTAACGGCCGCGAAGACGGTGGCATAGGCGTGGTTGTTGGCGCCGTCGAGATCGCCATACCGGGCCGAAAGTTCCTGCACGCGCGCTTGAACGGTTTGTGGTGAGGTGCGGGGATCCTGAAGCGAACGCAACAAGGTGGCGATCTCGGTCCGCACCTCCACGATGTTCGCCCCCGGGGTGCCGTACAAATGGCCACGCTGGCGATCGACCAGGCTGGACATCAGCTGGGCCTGCGTGGGGTTCACGTAGCCCAAGCCGGCATCGACCAGCACGGCCCCTGCGGTGGCTGTGAGTTGTTCGTCGATGCTGTAGCCCTCGTGCCCGATGGCAGGGGCGTCCTTGATGTAGAACGAGCCGAAATAGGTGCCGTGCCGCTCGGGACAAAAGTACACATCAGCCGCCAGGGAACCGGCCCACCAGCTGTAGAGATCGCTTGCATAGGTCATGACAGCCACGGCGGTTCCAGCGGGAAGTCCTTGCAGCTTGTTGCGCACCTGTGCGTCCGTGACGTCCGGCCAGGAGGACCAGCCCTTGCCTTTCATTGCCGCCAAGTAGGCCAGTTGCGTGGCATCGAGCGAGCGCAGGATGTCGGCGTACAAAACCGCGCGGTCGAAGGCGATTTGCCCGTCCAAGAGATACAACTCACGCGAGGCCGTTTGAACCGCCGCCAAATTCAGACCGGGGCTGCCCAGGGGCAAGTCGCCATCGGCCAGTCGTCGGAAGGCTTTCATCAGTGCGAAGCGGCGCAGTCCGTACTCGTTGCTCAGGGGCAATTGCGCTGCGGCGAGCGCCTTGAGTTTGGCGAGCTGCTCGTCCTTCAGGATGAACAACAGGTTGTTGGCGATGCGCGTGAGAAAGCTGGTGTTGTGACCCATGTTGTCTGGGTCGTTGTCGCGCAGGTACTGGAAGCCGGTGTAGTCGGCCACCTTGCCGGGTGGGAAGAACGACTGCGCCTCGAGATTGCCGGTCAGCAGGGCCAAGCCTGCAAAGGCCAGGGTGGTGCGTTGCGCCCCGTCGGACAGGGTTTGCGCCATCGTGAATTGCGCGCTGGGGTCGTCGCAGGGCATTGCCCTGGCGCCGGTCAGTTCGAATTGCAGCGTGGGTGCCGCGCGCTGGGTGAGTTCGACGTTGAAGCAACGGCTGTCGGCCCCCATGACCACGCGCAAGCCGGTGAGTGTCAGCAGCCCCGTGGCGGCATCAAACCCACCCCACGCCGGCAGGGGGTTGGCGCAGGAGCGGGCGGTGGCGGAGGTGACTTCCAGGCGGTAGGTGGGGGCGGTGGACAGGGTGCGCAAGCTGGCGTCGTAGCAGGTGCGGCCTCCCTCGATGTTGACCGGAACGCCCGTGAGCGACAGCATGCCGCTGAGGCTGTCATAGGTGGGTGTTGTGTCAATTGCCGCGGAAGGCTGGGCGATCGGGGCGGCGGGCTGAACGGCGACCGAAAGGGGCTGACGGTGCGATTCGCTCGCTGTTGCGGAGAGCTCCTCGCCACCGCCACCGCAGGCCGGTAGGCAGGCCGCCACAGCAAGGACGCAGACGCGGTGCTGCCGAGGGATGGACGCTGATTTCGAATGGGAGGGCCACATGGCTGCGCTCGTGTGTAGTCTGGATGCGTCCAATCTAGGCCGGTGCACCTGCGAGACGATGACATCGGCGTCATGGCGGTGGACCGCGTAAACGACCGCGGCGCGAGCCAGGCGGATGGCGCAGTGCCCGTGCCCGCGCCATGCCGTGCGCCTCAGCGTTTGTCCGCGCCAAAGAAGCCCTCGGTCCTTGTCGCTTCCGCCATCCCTGCGGCATCCAACGGCGCGGCATACAGGAACGGGCCCTTGGGGTCGCGCGGGTCGTGGGGGCTGCGGGCGCGCAGCTGCTGCAGCGCGCTGCGTTGTGCGGGGTTGAGGTCCTGCCCCACCCGGGCGAAGGCTTGCACGTACAGGTACGCCAATTCACCGTCCAGTTCGCCGTAGCGGCGCGAAAGGGTCTGGACCCTTTGCGCGTCGGGGCGCTCGCCAACCAGGAAACGCCGCAACTCATGCGCGATCTCGCGCCGCACCGACGCAATCTCTTGCAACTGGGCGCGCTGGCGGTCGGGCAGGGCCTCGATCAGCGCGCGTTGGGTGGGGCTGAGCAGGGTGAGGAAGTCGGCGCCGGAGTCGCCCGTGAGCGCTGTGCTGATGGAGAAGTCTTGCTTGCCAAGGGCTGGCGCGGTCTTGAGACCAAAGCCGCCGAAGTACATGGCGTGGCGTTCGGGGCAGAAGTAGGTGTCGGCCTCCAGGCTGCCCCCTTGCCAGGCAAAGAGCTCGCTGGCGTGGGTCATCATCGCCACGTCCAAGTCGTGGGGCAGGCTGCGGCGCTCTGCGGGGTCGGGTGCATCGGGCCAGGTGCGTGAGTCGCCGAATTTCAGGCGGGCCAATTGCGCTCGCTGATCGGCGCTCAGGCCCTGGATGACTTGGCCCATGGCGTCGGCACGGGCCCATGCGATCCGACCGTCGAGTTCATACAAGGCCGCGGAATGGGCAACAACGGCGGCACGACTCAAAGGGGCCTTGGCGGCCGGGCCGCTGCGCTCCAGGGTTTGGCGGAAGGCCTGGATCAACGGCAGGCGCAACAGGGCGAAGCGTCGGACATCGGCTTGCTGCTGCTTGGCCGCCTCGATCAATTGGGCACGCTGTGCCGGCGTCAAGATGGCCAGGGTGTTGAAGGCGATCCGCGTCAGAAAGGCCGGGCTGTGGCCTCCCTGCACGGCATCGATGTCGCGCATGTATTGAAAGCCGAAATAGTCCGAGACCTTGCCCGGGGGCAGAAAGGTGTCCGCCGCAAAGTCGCCTGTCAAAAACGCCAAACCGCTGAACGCAATGGTGTGGAGTTGGGCGCGATCCGACATGGCTTGCTGCAGCGAATAGCGCTGTGCGCCCTCACGCGGGGAGCGGGGTCGGTCGCCGTCCCGCGGTGGGCGGCGCTGTTCCGCCGGCGGCTCGCCGCGCGGCGGTGGGGCGTCGTTGGCGTGGAGGCCGGTGCTGAGGCTCAGCAAAAGCCAGGCAGTGCAGGTGTAGAGCTGGGGGCTTATGGGTGAGATCTTTTCAAAGGCGCTTCAAAAGCGGAAGAGGGGCGGTTTCTCCGCGGGGGCGCTGCGCACCCAGCGTTGCTGGGGTTCGTAGTGCACCACCAGCACGCGCGGCAGTTCGGGGGGCAAACGCAGTTGAACGGCGGCCGTGGGGGCTTTGGACAGCCACTCCGCGCTCACCTCCAGGGTCTGGCCGTGTGCGTGGTCATGTGGGGCCACGACCGACTGCATGGCGCGTTGCTGGATCAGCGTTTGCACCCGGCTGGGCGTGGGCCATTGCCATTGTGTGGGGGCTTGCCAAGCGCCCTGGGCGGGTGCCAATTGGGTGCTGCTCTGGATCCGGAGCTGCAGGCGTTCAAACTGTGTGCGGAAGGCGGCGGCATCCAGCGCCGCCGTCTGGACGAGGAACTCCGCATCGCTCAACTGCGGTGCGAGGCTGCGGTGCATAAGGCTGACGAGGTCCATATGGAAGCGCAGGCTCACCTGCTGCGGGTGGCGCCGTACCAGGGTGAGACGGTCCGCCTCCATCTCGTGGGCCTGTGCCGCACTGGACCCAAGCCCCACGATCAGCAGCCAGAGACAAACCATCCAGAACTTCATGACGCTTCTCCTCGGTCGCATCAGCGGCAGTAGGTGATGGTGGGCTGCGTGGGGGTGCCTGCGCCGCTGGTGAACTGGAAGTTCCAGCAGGCGGACTTGCCCTTGTTGGCGGTTTGGGCGAGCAGTGTCTCCAAGGCTGCACCGGCGAGGCGCTGGTAGCGAATTCGATAGGTGCCCGGTCCGTTGGCATAGCTGTCACTGCCCGTTTCCGTGGTGGTGAAGCTGCGTGCGCTCGTGAACTGCAGCACTTGGTAGCCATCTGACGGATCTTGGGTCAGTGTCATTTGCGACACACCAAAGGGCGTCACCGGGGGCTGGCGCATGGGGCTGAACTTGGCGCTCTGTCCGGCCAGGTCCGGGCTGGGGGTGCCGCGGAAGCACGAGAGCACGTAGGGCGACGCGTCGGTCACGTGGTAGCTGTAGCCAGCGGGACCATTGCTCACTGGGTTGGTGTTGCCGCCGCACACACCGTCGCGTTGTGCCGGTGAGCCATCGGCGTTGTTGTAGCCGTAGATGGCAAAGCCATCCAGCGCCCAGCCCAGCGGGTGCGTGTCCCAATAGCTCGCGGGCTTGGTGGCCATCAGGCAGACGGGGGCGGCGTGGTAGTGGTAGTCGTCCGCCCGGCCCGCGTGGCCGTTGCAGACGTCCAGTTCGCCCAGCACCTTGGTGTCGCCGTTTTGGCAGCCGCCTTGCTTGCAGGGGTTGAAGATGGGCACACCGTTGATGGCCATGCCGATCGGGCCGTCCACGGCCGACGTGGAGGTGGCGGCCACGGCCGGGTTCAGGGGAATGCGCCAGGCCTTGGTGCCGTAGAAGTTTTGCGCAATGGGGACTTGCAGGTTGGTGGCCGTGATGCCGTCCATCATGGTGTGGCTCGTCAAGCCGTCCGAGCCTATGTAGGCGTAGCTGGCGTCGCAACCCACCGTCGGGCGCCCGGTGGTGGAAACCGCCACTGAATTGCGCACCAGCGCACAGGGTGCGGTGCTGCCGCTGGAAGCGGCGGTTCTGGCATAGCTCAGATTGAGCGTGGCCTTGCCCAAGGTCAGGGGCGCCAGCGCGGCCTCCAATTGGGCGCCCGTGACGGGCCCGCTGGCCAGGGTCGGGCTGGCGGACAGCGCGTACAGCGTCCAGGTGTAGATCTTGGCACCCGGTCCTTGGGAACAGGGGGGTTGGTAGGCCGCCATCGGCCCGTCGCTGCCGACACCGAGCGTGCCGGCGCCGAAGGCGTCACGCGCCAAAGCCGTGCGGCTGGCGGCGATGTTGTAGAGCACCCAGTTGTACTTGATGCTGCCATCGCCAGGGAGCGTGCTCATCAAGAGCGCGTACTCGCGGGTGCCGGCGGGCGGATTGGCCCAGGCAAGCGGCGGGCTGGAGCCGGGCCCGTCGCAGGTGTAGTCGGCGGGCAATTCGCTGCCATCAACCCCCAGCGGACTGGCGAGTGAAAAGCCGGCGGGACCTGGTGCAGGTGCAGGTGCAGGTGCAGGTGCAGGTGCAGGGGCAGGTGCAGGTGCGGGGACTGCATCTGTGGTGCCGCCTCCGCCGCAGGCGGCGAGGGTCAGTGCCGCTGCGGCAGCGAACGCTCCGCAGGGAATGCTGAAGATCGTAGAAGGGTGGGGCATGGTGATTCCCTGCGGCAAGTTCAACGTGAACTTCGTGGGAAATGCTAGAAACGGCAGCGCGACGATTCATGACATTGCAGTCATTTGTCGCCGGACGCGCTTGAGCGTGCGGCTGCAGTTAGCGCGGCAGGATCAGCTGCATGGTCACACGATCATTTGAGGTATCCAGAAGGCTCAGCGACCCGCCGTGAGCGCGCGCAATTTCTCGAGCCAAGCTCAGGCCCAATCCGGTGCCGTCCACCTGGCGGCTGTGGGCCGCGTCACTCCGATAGAAGCGCTCGAAGAAGCGGGCGCGCTGGGCCGGTGTGAGTGGCGAAGTGGCGTTGCTGAAGGTGACCTCTACGCCAGTCGCCAGGTCGCGCGCGTGTATTTGCAGGGCCCCCTGGGTCAGCCCATGCCGCAGGGAATTGCTTAGCAAGTTGTTGAGCAGCTGACGCAGCAGCACGGCGTCAGCGCTAACCACCAGCCCAGGCGGTACCTTGACGTCGAGCTGCCGCTCATCGCTCAGCATGTGCGCATCAGCGACGAGGTTGTCCAGCAAAGCGCTCAAGTTGACGGGCTCACGGTGCAGGTCCAGGCGGCCGGCATCGGCGCGCGAAAGCAGCAGCAGCTTGCGAGATATCCCGGTGAGGCGCGTGACTTCCTCCAGGATCGCACCCAATTCCGCTTGAACGGCCCGCCCATAGGTGGCTTCAATGGCACGCTCCAGACGCCCCTGCAGGATGGTGAGCGGGGTGCGAAGCTCGTGCGCGGCATCAGCTGAGAAACGAGAGGCCTGATGAAAGCTGGCTTCCAAGCGTTCGGCCATGTCGTTGTAGGCGGCAATCAACTCACGAAACTCGGACGGTTCGCCGGTGGCGGTTAACCGGCGACTTAACTCTTGCGGCGTGAGGCAACGCATTGCCTCGCGAAGCCGCTGGACAGGGCGCATCATGGTGATGGCGAGACCCGCTGCGCTCACCGCTGCAAGGAGTACGGCCAGCGGCAGCATCACTTGCAAGGTTCGCTGCCAAAGGGCTTTAAGCTCGTCGTCCAGCGACGTGAGTTGGGCTGCGAGATAGCCGGTACCAGCCCGAGTTTCAATCCGAACGACAGCCCATTCGGCGCTGGTGCTTTGCACTTCCGCGGTTTCGCATCGGCCACGGGGGTCGGTGCGCCCTGAGCCGGGTGCGTCCCGTCCTACGGCCGGATCCCACTTCAGTTGAGCTTGGATACCAAACCACGCCGTTTCTGGCGATTTGTCTGGTTGACCCTTTGCGACGGCGGCCCCGTCTTGCCAGTGCATGCGCAATTGGTCGGGGCTGTCCAGGCGCAATTTGCGCAAGATGTCATCAAAGAGCCGCGCTTCGGGTTCGGTACTGCGACGCGGGTTTCCCAAGCGACGGGCCTCCATGCACAGCCGTTCTTCCAATTGCTCAATTTCGAGTTTGCGCAGTTCATGCCCGCCGATAAGCAGGAGCGCAGCAGCCGTGACGAGCACCACAAAGCTGGCTTGCAGGAAGAGGCGGAAATGAAGCCGCATCAGTCGATACGGCGAAAGCGATAGCCCACGCCCCGGACGGCCTCAATCAAAGGCTCGACGCCATGGGCATCGGTCGGGGTGAATTCAGCGAGTCGAGCGCGGATGCGCTTGATGCAAACATCCACCACATTGGTGGCAGGGTCAAAGTCGTAGCCCCAGACGTGTTCCAAGAGTTGGGCCCGGGAAAAGACTTCGCCCGGCGAGCGCATCAAGTACTCCAGCAAGCTGAACTCTCGAGCCGTCAATTCGACCTCACGGCCACTTAGCTGAACACTTCGGGTGATGCGATCCAGGCGCAATGCGCCGACTTGCAACTCGGATTGGCGCTCGCCCTTAAACCGTCGCAAGACCGTGTGCAGGCGCGCGGCGAGCTCCTCGACAAAGAACGGTTTGGCCAAGTAGTCGTCTGCTCCCAGAGCAAGACCTTGAATGCGGTCTCCCAATTCGTTTCGGGCGGTGAGGAGCAAGACGGGCGTATTGATGTGACGCTGGCGCAAGTCTTGCAGAATGTCCAAGCCATCCCGCCCTGGAAGCATCAAGTCAAGCACGATGGCATCCCAATCGGGCTTAAGGGCCTGCATGTGGCCTTTCCGTCCGTCCGCTTCCCAGCAGACGCTGAAGCCCCGGGTCTCAAGCCCTGAGCGCACAAAGTCGGCGATGCCGGCTTCATCTTCGATCAGCAAGATCCTCATGGTGCGGATTGGGCCCGCGGGGGGGAGCCGTACCATGACATTAGTGTCATTTTTACGTTAGGGGTGGAGCACCACCAAAAGCGCCACGGCTTGCTCAGTGCTGGCATTGCGGATGGCGTGCGGCTGGTCTGCCGCGTAGCGTGCGGTCTCGCCTGAGAGGAGACGTTGGCAATTCGGGCCTGATTCGACCTCCAATTCGCCGCTCAATACGCTGACATGTTCCCGCGAGCCGGGTTCGTGGGCTTGTGATGCCAACACGCCACCGGGTTGGACGGTCAATTCGTACCACTCGAACTGACCTGCCAACTCGATGGGACCAAGGATGCGCAACTGAGCCAAGCCATCGGGGCTGGTAAGCCCCGGCGTGGCGTGGGCCACCACATGGTCGATACCGCGTTCGTTGGACTTGGCACCGTCTAGCAGGGTGCTGAGCTCGACCCCAAGTGCCTGCGCCAAGCGCCACACCACCGCCACCGTGGGGTTGGCTTGGCCGCGTTCGATCTGCGAGAGCATGGACTTTGAAACCCCCGCACGACGGCTGAGCTCATCCAGGGTGAGTTGGCGTTGAGCCCGCAGCTGTGCCAGCGCATCCCCGACTTGAGGCGGCTGAGCCAGATCGATGTCGTTCATAAAAAGCTTGCCTTAGTGCACGAACGTTCGATATAGTGAACAACGTTCGATTTAATGCATTTTGCGTCAGGAGAGCGAACATGACCAGCACCGCCGCGTTTTACGCCCACATCCAGCACGAACTGAAGGACATTGAGGCCGCTGGTCTGATGAAATGTGAACGGGTGATGGCGACCCCGCAGGGCGCCGTGGTCAAGACCACGGACGGCCGGGAACTGATCAACCTGTGTGCGAACAATTATTTGGGGCTCTCAAGTCATCCCAATGCCATCGCCGCGGCTCACAAGACGCTGGACAGTCACGGGTTTGGCCTCTCCTCTGTGAGGTTCATTTGCGGGACACAAGACATCCACAAAGAACTGGAGCGTCGCATTGCGGCGTTCGTGGGGTGTGAGGATGCCATCCTCTACGCCGCCGCCTTTGATGCCAATGGCGGGCTCTTCGAGCCCCTGCTTTCCGAGCAGGATGCCATCATTTCCGATGCGCTGAACCACGCCTCCATCATCGACGGCATTCGCCTGTGCAAAGCTCAGCGGTTCCGCTATGCCAACAACGATCTGGCCGACCTGGAGAAGCAGTTGCAGGCGGCGCGTGCCCAAGGTGCTCGGCATGTGATGGTGTTTACCGATGGTGTCTTCTCCATGGACGGCACCATCGCCCAGTTGAAGGAAATCCGCGCCCTGTGCGACCAGTACGGCGCGCTCTTGGGCATCGACGAGTGCCACGCCAGCGGGTTCTTGGGCAAGACGGGCCGCGGTACGCCCGAGCACTGCGGTGTGTTCGGCCAGATCGACATCGTCACCGGCACCTTTGGCAAGGCGCTGGGCGGAGCCAGCGGCGGGTTCACAGCGGCGCGCAAGGAAGTGATTGAGTTGCTGCGCCAGCGCTCGCGCCCCTATCTCTTCAGCAACACCCTGGCTCCGGCCATCGTTGGCGCGTCGCTGGCGGTGTTGGACTTGATCGAAGGCAGCACGGCCTTGCGCGACAAGCTGGAAGAAAACACCCGTTTCTGGCGCGAGGGACTGGCCGCGGCAGGTTTCGACATCAAGCCCGGTACTCACCCCATCGTGCCCGTGATGGTGTACGACGCCGTCAAAGCGCAGCAGCTCTCGGCGCGTCTCTTGGAATTGGGCGTTTATGCCGTGGGCTTCTTCTTCCCCGTGGTGCCCAAGGGTCAGGCCCGGATTCGTACCCAAATGAGTGCCGCGCTGGATCGCCACCACCTGGAGAAAGCACTGGCCGCCTTTACCCAGGCTGGCCGTGAACTGGGTCTGATTGGAGCTTGATGTCCATGAGCACGACCCGCATCCTCATCGTTGGGGCCAACGGCCAGATTGGCACCGAGCTCGCTGCAGCCCTGGCCGAACGCCACGGCAATGAAAACGTTATTACCAGTGACATCGCCCCCCAGGGCCGGCTGCCGCAGTTGCGGCACGAGATGCTGGACTGCACCGATGCAGCGGCGCTAACTGCCATCGTCGAGCGGCACCACATCACGCAGGTTTACTTGCTGGCCGCGGCCCTGTCGGCCACAGGGGAAAAGCACCCCCAGTGGGCGTGGGACCTGAACATGAAGGGCCTGCTCAACGTGCTGGAGTTGGCTCGCACGCACAAGTTGGAGCGTATTTTCTGGCCCAGCAGCATTGCCGCGTTCGGCCCGAACACGCCCCAGGATCACACGCCCCAAACCACCGCCATGGACCCGACAACGGTTTACGGCATCAGCAAGCAAGCCGGTGAGCGCTGGTGCGCGTGGTACCACCGTATGCATGGGGTGGACGTGCGCTCCTTGCGGTATCCGGGGCTGATCAGTTGGAAAACCCCGCCGGGCGGCGGCACCACGGATTACGCCGTGGACATCTTTCATCAAGCACTCAAGACGGGGCGCTACACCTGTTTTTTGGCGGCCGACCAGCGTCTGCCCATGATGTACATGCCCGACGCCATCCGCGCCACGTTGGAGCTGATGGAGGCGCCAAGCGATGCCATCCGGGAGCGCGGCAGCTACAACTTGGCTGGATGCAGCTTCACACCCGACGAGATTGCGGAGGAAATCCGCCGTCATCTGCCAGACTTTGTGATGCAGTGTGAGCCGGATTTCCGCCAACAGATCGCGGCCAGTTGGCCCCGTTCCATTGACGATTCGGTTGCCCGCGCGCAGTGGGGTTGGAAGGCTGATTTCGGCTTGGCTGAAATGGTCAAAGACATGCTGGATAACCTGAGGCGCACGGCCTGAGGTAGCCTATGCGCATGGTGAGCATGCGCACAGTGAGTCAAGGGCTGTTGGTGGCGGTGTGTTGGTCCGCCCCCTCGGCCCAGGCCGTATGGGGGTTGGATCAAACCGTACCCAGCCTGATCGGTCTACGCCTGAGTTCAGGGCCGGTGTATTTCGGTCAACGGGAAAGAAGCCTATCGGTTCGCCCGATGCTGGCGGTGCGCTTGGGCGCGGTGCAGCTATCCAGCGGGGGGGCCAGCGGCTTGCTGGGCGAGCGCTCGGGCTCCGGGCTGAGCTTGGATCTGTTGGATGACGCTGATCTGAGTTTTCAACTCGGCCTGCGTTTGGACCGGGGGCGCTCGGACGAGTTGAGCGACCGGTTGGCGGCCTTGCCCAGCGTCCGTGCGACCGTACGGGCCCGAGCGGCACTGACGTGGCACCAAACCGCTGCACGCGATTGGACGCTGTCGGTCGCGCCCGACCTGTTGGGCCACGCGGGGGGCGCCTTGCTTCAGTTGGGCCTGCGTGAGCAGTTGCCCCGCTTGGCAAGTCTGCTGCCGTTCGGCGGGCAGTGGAGCTTGCAGGCGCAGATCGTCGCAGGCAGTGGCCGCTACCAGCAAAGCTACTTTGGTGTTCCGACCGGTACGCCCGGTTGGGTCGCTTACCGGCCTGGGGCCGGGCTGCGCAACGCCAGCCTGTATCTTGGCTGGCAGCGGCAATACGGGCGGCATTGGATGGGCTTTGGCGGCCTGTCGCTGGACCGCTTACTCGGACCGGCGGCCCGGTCGCCGCTGGTCGAACGGGCAACCCAGTGGGGCTGGGACGGCGGTATCGCCTACCGGTTCTAAGCGCTTACTTCAACGCACTTGCCAGCGCGGCCCGAAGGCCTTCGGGGTCCTCCTGCATCATTGCGTGGCCACAGTTCAGGTGAACCGTCTGGGCCTTGAGGGTGTCGATCAACGGTTTGGCCGCCCGGGCTGGCGTCATGACGTCTTGCTGCCCGATCACGACCGTGGTTGGGGCAGTAACCCGACTTGCAGCACCGGGCGCACCCGAGTAGCCGTTGCACAGTTCGAAATCGTGCAAAAAAAGATTTCCGTTGGGCCAGCCCGCTTGGGTTCGCTCCATCAAGGCTTGGTTGCTGCCATGCAGCCAGGCGCCGGGGCCCGGGTAGCCGGGTTTGCTGGCAATGCCACTGTGGCTGAAGGTGTTCACCATGCGCATGGCGCCCAACGGATCCTGGGCTGCGGTCTTGAGCAAGGCGTCGCTCACGGCCATCGGCGCGGCGGTGCCCAATAGGGCCAGATGCCGCGTTCGGGCAGGGGCTTGTGCGGCGGCTTCCAGGGCGATGAGTGAACCCATGCTGTGGCCGACCAGCGCCGCAGATTCCACCCCGGCAGCGTCCAACACGCTGAGAACCCAGCTCCCAGCAGCCTCGATGCTGCTCGGCGGTGGGCCTTCGCTCCGGCCGTGCGCAGGGAGGTCGACGGCCAAGACGGCATACCCACGGTGGGCGAAGTGGCGCGCCAACAGCGTGAAGACCGAATGGTCATGTAGCGCGCCATGAAGGAAGACCACGCACGGTAGGTTGGGGGCAAAGGGCTTGCCCCCGGTGTAAGCGTAGACCCGCCGGTTTTGAACGCAGAGTTCCATCATTTGAAGGCAGCCTTGAGGGCCACTTTGAGATCGGCAATGAGGTCGGCCGGATCTTCCAGGCCGATGGAGAGGCGAATCGTGCCGGGGCCAATGCCGGCTGCGCGCAGCGCCGCGTCGTCCATGCGCGAGTGAGTGGTGCTGGCGGGGTGGATCACCAGCGATCGCGCATCGCCCACATTGGCCAGGTGGCTGAAGAGCTTGAGAGACTCGATCAACTTTTGCCCCTGGGCACGCGTGCCCTCGATCTCGAAGCTGAACACTGCGCCGGCTCCCTTCGGAAGCAGGGTTTGGGCCAAATCATGGCCGTCGTGGCTGGGCAGGCCGGGGTAGCCCACCTGCTTGACCTGCGACTGGGCCGCCAAGAAGGTGGCGATGGCCTGGGCGTTGCTGACGTGGCGCGCCATGCGCAGCGGCAGCGTCTCCAAGCCCTGCAGCAAGAGCCAGGCCGTGTGCGGGCTCATGCAGGCGCCGAAGTCGCGCAGGCCTTCGCGCCGGGCCCGCAGCAAGAAGGCGCCCACGGTGGACTCTTCCGCGAACACCATGTCATGGAAGCCCGCGTACGGCTCGGTGAGTTCCGGGAACTTGCCCGACTTCATCCAATCGAAACGGCCGGAGTCGATCAGCACCCCACCGACCACGGTGCCATGGCCGCAGAGGAACTTGGTCGCCGAGTGCATCACCAAGTCCGCCCCGAGCGCGATGGGGCGCTGCAACGCCGGCGTGGCAAGCGTGGCGTCCACCAAGAGCGGCAGACCGGCCGCGTGGGCGATCTGACTGATGGCCGGAATGTCCAACACGTCCATACCGGGGTTGGAGAGGGATTCACCCAGCAACAGGCGGGTTTCGGGCCGAATGGCGGTGCGCCAGGCATCCAAATCGCCCGGGGGCACGAACGTGGTTTGGATGCCCAAACGGGGCAGTGTGTAGGCCAGCAGGTTGTGCGAACCGCCATAGAGTTGGCTGCTGGCGACGATGTGCCCCCCCGCACCGCAGATCGTGACGATGGCGAGCCACAGGGCTGCCTGCCCGCTGGCCGTGGCGATGGCCCCGACGCCGCCCTCCAGTGCCGCCATCCGCTCCTCGAAGACCGCCGTGGTGGGGTTGGACAAGCGCGAGTACACGTGGCCGCTGCGCTCCAGGTTGAACAGGCCTGCGGCTTCTTCGCTGCTGTCAAACACAAAGCTCGCGCTCAAGTGCAAAGGCGTGATGCGCGCGCCGGTGGCGGGGTCCGGACTGGCGCCTGCGTGAAGGGCCAGGGTGTCAAAACCAGGATCAAGGGGGCCGGGCATAGGAGTTCGAGGGTGCGCCCCAGGAGGGCGGGGCGGGCATTGTGTGCTATGTTGGCCCCATCGGATCGGGACCCTACTTTTGGAGGCCAATCATGAAGGTCGCTGACATCCTTCGAGTCAAAGGCGGCACGCTGTTCACGGCGGCACCGGACATGTCCCTGGCGGAGGCCTTGGGCGTGATGGCCGAGCGTGACATCGGCTCGCTGGTGGTGATGGAGTTTGGTGAGTTGGTGGGCATGCTGACGTTTCGCGAAGTCATTGCCGCCGTGGTGAAGAACGGCGGCAATGTGGGCACGCAGATCGTGCGCAGCGTGATGGACGACCACCCGCTGACCTGTACGCCAGAAACCGAGATTGACGAAGTGCGCCGCATGATGCTGGGGCGCCATGCGCGTTACATGCCCGTCATGGATGGCAAGAACCTGATGGGCGTGATCTCGTTTTACGACGTGGCCAAGGCGGTGGTGGACGCCCAAGACTTTGAGAATCGCATGCTCAAGGCCTATATCCGCGATTGGCCTGTCGGCGCGGAAGACGCGGCCGAACCCAAGTTGTAAGGAGCTTTCGCCGCCAAAGAAGGGGCGCCCAGTGGGCGCCCTGCTCATTTCTAGAATGGCCAAATGAGTGGAAGCACATTCGGGCGCTGGTTCGCCGTCACCAATTTCGGCGAAAGCCATGGCCCTGCCATCGGGTGCGTGATTGACGGCTGTCCGCCGGGTCTTGCGCTGAGCGCAGAGGACATCCAGCCGGATCTGGACCGGCGCAAGCCGGGCACCAGTCGCCATGTGACCCAGCGTCAAGAAGCGGACCGGGTGGAAATTTTGTCCGGCGTGTACGAGGGGGTGACCACGGGGACGCCCATTGCACTGTTGATCCGCAACGAGGATCAGCGCAGCAAAGACTATGGGAATCTGCTCGACACGTTTCGACCTGGTCACGCCGACTACACGTATTGGCGCAAGTACGGTCTGCGCGATCCGCGGGGGGGAGGGCGCAGTTCGGCACGTTTGACCGCGCCCATGGTGGCGGCTGGCGCGGTAGCAAAAAAATGGTTGCGAGAGCGCTACGGGACTGAAGTGCGTGGGTGCATGGTGCAGTTGGGGGATGTCGAAATCCCCGTCGACGACTGGAGCCAAACGGCGCAAAACCCATTTTTCGCCGCCAGCACTTCGGCCTTGCCCATGCTGGAGTCGGCCATGGATCAGCTCCGCAAGAGCGGCGACTCCGTGGGGGCCAAGCTGCGCGTTGAGGCGCAGAACGTACCGGCCGGCTGGGGCGCGCCACTGTTTGACAAACTGGATGCGCAGATCGCCTACGCAATGATGGGAATCAACGCCGTCAAGGGGGTGGAGATTGGCGACGGTTTCGGCGTGGTGACCCAGCGCGGGAGCCTTCACGGGGACGAAATCCATCCCGGCGGGTTTGCGAGCAACCACGCAGGCGGCGTTCTGGGGGGCATCAGCAGCGGTCAAGACCTGGTGGTGACCCTAGCCATCAAGCCCACCAGTTCGATTCGTCTCGAGAAATCCAGCATCGATCGAAGCGGCGCGTCCACCACCGTGGTGACCCACGGCCGCCACGACCCCTGTGTCGGCATCCGAGCGACGCCCATTGCCGAGGCCATGCTGGCCTTGGTGCTGATGGACGCTGCGCTGCAGCAGCGGGCACAAGGGGCGGACGTGGAGCTACCGGTGCCGGCGGTGCCGGGTTTGCACCTGTAAACCTAGCAAACCCGACTTCGTCTGATCCGGGCTGGGCGCATTTCGTCGCCCCCGGCCTGCAATTGGTCGCTCCTGGCGTGCGCTGTCACCGCCTGATTCCTAGCATCCGTTCGTTTTCAAGATGCAGGGGTCACCATGCAAGTTCGCACTCTCACCCAATCTCGCAACCGACTGTGGACGGTCGGTGGTTTGACCGTATTGGCTTTGGCGGTTGCCGCCACCTTCGCAGTCGGGGCCAGCGCTGACCCGACGCCCAAGAAAGAGGAGAAGAAGGCCGATAAGGTGCTGCGCTTCAGCGCAGCCGAGGTGGTTCAACCCCAACTGGAGACCCTGCGCGCTCGCATCGAATTCAGTGGGCCTTTGGTGGCACCGAATACGGCCATCGTGCGCGCCAAAGGGGGCGGCACCTTGTTGGCTTTGACGGCTCCTGAGGGCAGCCGGGTCAAAGCAGGGCAGAGCCTGGGGACTTTGGACCTGGAGGATTTGCGCCAGCGCGTGAATGAGCGGGCGGCATCCGTTGAGGCCATGCGTGCTCAAGCCACGCAGGTGGAGCGCAGTCACCAAGCGAATGAAAGCTTGGCGCGCCAAAACTTCATTGCACCGACGGCCCTGGAGACCAGCCGCAGTCAGTTGGATACGGCCCGTGCGAATCTGGCCGCTGCGCAAGCTCAGTTGCAGACCGTTCAGGTCACGTTGCGCCAAGCCTCACTGACCGCTCCGATTAACGGCTGGGTGGCCAAGCGTCACGCCGTCCCGGGGGAAAAGCTGCAACTGGAGCAGGCCGTGGTGACCGTGGTTGACCTGTCCCAGTTGGAACTGGCTGGATTGGTGGGGACCCATGAGGTCAGTCGGCTCAAGCCCGGCATGGTCGCCAAGGTTCAGATTGAGGGGCAGAGTGAGCCGGTTCAAGCCCGCGTGGCGCGGATCAGTCCGGCCGCTGAGGCGGGGACGCGCTCGATTGGCGTCACGCTCACGGTTCCGAATCCGAGCGAACAGCTGCGGGCGGGACAGTACGCGGTTGCGACGGTCACGCTGGACGATCCAGCGCCGCGATTGACCGTGCCGACGACCGCGCTGGTGGGCTCCACCGGTCAGCAGGCCGTTTGGGTCATCGATCAGGGGGCGCTGAAGCGCCGGTTGGTCACCACCGGCAGAACGGATGCTCAGGAAGGCCGGGTGGAGATCCTGACCGGCGTGGACGCCAAGGCGCAGATATTGGCGGCGCAGTATCCGAACCTGCGCGAAGGCACCAAGGCGCAGATCGACGCCACGGCGTCCAAGGTCGCGGCGCTGGACCGTTGAGGGGATTGCCATGTGGATGACCCGCGTTTCCATCAACAACCCCGTCTTCGCCACCATGATGATGGTGGCCTTGTGTGTTCTCGGTTTGTTTGCGTATGGGCGACTGGGCGTGGAGAACATGCCCGAGATCAACTTGCCCGGTGCCTGGATCGACGTACGCTACCCCGGCGCCAACCCGGAGGCTGTGGAGCGGGAAGTCGCCAAGCCGCTGGAAGAAGCCGTCAACACCATCGCGGGGGTCAAGCGCATTCAATCGCGCAGCTTCGAAGGCCGCGCTCAGATGAGCGTGGAGTTCTCGCTGGACACCCCAGTGGATCGCGCCATGCAGGACTTGCGGGACCGGGTCGCGCTGGCTCAGTCGGCGTTTCCTCGCGACGTTAAGGCACCCATGATCAACCGGTTCCAGGAGGGCAATCAGCCCGTGACGGTGGCGGCCCTGATCAGCAAGACGCGCAGCCTGCGGGAGCTGTCGTTCATCGCCGAACAGACCGTGGCCAAGCGGCTGCAGCGTGCCGAAGGGGTGGCGGTCGTCGGGGTTTCCGGCCAAGCCAGCCGAGAGGTCCGTATTGACTTGGATCCTCAGCGACTGCGAGCCTACGGCGTGACGGCGTCGGAAGTGGCTCAGTCATTGCGTGAGGCCAATCTGGACCAAGCTGTGGGCCTCCTGAGTGACCGTCAGGTCGAGTCTTCCCTGCGTGTTGAGGGGCGTGTTCGCGATCCCAAAGCCTTTGGGCAGGTCGTGGTGGCTCGACGGGGTAATTTGGCTCTCACGTTGAATGACTTGGGCACGCTGACCGAACGGGAACGAGAGCCGGACAGCTTGTCACGCATCGATGGTCAACCCGCCGTGACGTTCAACATCTTCAAGCAGCAGGATGCCAACATCGTGAAAGCGGGTGAGGCGGTCAAGGAGGCTATGGCCGAGCTGCGCAAGAACTTGCCGGCCGACATCGAGCTGCGGGAAATTTATTCCACCAGCGACTTTGTTAAAGGCTCACTGGATGGCCTCAAGCACACGCTCATCGAAGGTGCGTTGCTCACGATTGCCATCGTGTTCCTGTTCTTGCACAGCTGGCGCTCGACCGTGATCACGGGCTTGACCCTGCCCATTGCCGTGATCGCCAGCTTCATTGCGGTTTATGCCTTTGGCTTTACCTTGAATTTCATGACCATGATGGCGCTGTCACTGGTCATTGGCCTCCTGATCGATGACGCCATCGTGGTCCGCGAGAACATCGTGCGCCACGTGGCCATGGGCAAGAGCCACCGTCAGGCGGCGTTTGAAGGGACGAACGAAATCGGATTGGCTGTGCTGGCCACGACCTTTGCCATCTGTGCGGTGTTTGTGCCGGTGGCGTTCATGGGGGGTGTGATCGGCAAATTCTTCTATCCGTTCGGCATCACGGTCGCTGTGGCGGTGTTGGTGAGCCTGTTTGTTAGCTTCACGCTGGACCCGATGCTGTCCGCGGTGTGGCACGACCCGGGCCCAGAAAGCATGCGCCGTACCCGTTTCATTGGCCCGGCGATCGGTCGCTTGCTGGATGTCAGCGATCGCGTGATGGACGGCTTGCACCGAGCCTATGAGCGCAGCATTCGCTGGGCCTTGAGCGGGCGTCGCTACCGCGCGTGGATTTGCCCGGTTCCGGTCTATGCCCGTCCATTCAACGCGCAGGGCGAACGCGACAGGAGCCAAGCTCGCCGCTGGCGCATGGCCACCTTGACCCCGCGAGGCGTGGTGATGTGGGGAGCCACCTTCAGCTTCGTCGTGGCCTTGGGCCTAGCGGGTGTGGTGGGCAGCGAATTTGTGCCTGAAACGGACCAGGGGTTCACCCAGATCAACCTTCGCATGCCCACGGGATCCAGCTTGGAGCGCACAAACGCCAAGGCGCAACAGGTCGAGCAAATCGTGGCGGCGATGCCGGAGGTCAAAGCGGTTTCGACCATCGTCGGTGCCAGCGGTGAGGGTTTCTCCACCGGCCGCGCCCAATCCCAATTGCAGATCACGCTCAAAGACAAAAAGGAGCGCAAGCGCAGCCAGAAAGAGTTCGAAGCGGCTGCGCGCCAAGCCATTGAGCAAATTCCGGGTGTGGAACTTTCCGTGGGCTTCGGTAAGCCGATCTACGTGGCCATCTTGGGCAACGACAGCGAAGCCCTGGCCAAGGCGGCCGAAGACTTTGCTGCGCGGCTGCGCAAAATCAAGGGTGCGGTGGATGTGGAAACCACGACCAAGCCAGGCTTGCCTGCTTTCGCGGTGAAGCTCAAGGAGTCGGCTGCACGGGAGCTGGGTCTGACTGCCCCGCAAATTGCTGCCGCACTCAGGACCTACGTCAACGGCGATGCGGCCACGTATTGGACGGCTCCAGATGGCAGCCAGGTCGAAGTCAATCTGCGTTTGCCCAAAGAAATGCGCGAACGGGTGGACCAGATGGCCAAGCTGCCGGTGGCCTATGCCCGGGACGGATCGCCAATCGCACTGGATCAAGTGGCCACCATTGAACCGGCTGTGAATCCGGAGGTGATTCGTCGCCAAAACCTGCAACGCCGCGAAGCCATCATTGCCGGTGTGGATGGTCGCAGTTTGGGTGAGGTGAGCGCGGAGGTAGATCGCCTGATCAAGGAAACGGAACTGCCGCCGGGGCTGAGCTTTGATGTGGGCGGACAGAGCAAGGAGCAGGCCGAGGCCTTCAGGGGCTTGCTGCAGGCCATGGCACTGGCCGCCATCTTCATCTACATCGTGCTTGCCAGTCAGTTTGGTAGCTTTGTGCAACCCCTCGCCATCATGGCCAGCCTGCCCCTGGCGCTGATTGGCGTGATGGTCGCCCTCTTGCTGTGGGGCTCCACCCTGAATGTGTTTTCCATGATTGGATTGGTGATGCTGATGGGTCTGGTCACCAAGAATGCGATCTTGTTGGTGGACCGTGCGAACCAAATGCGCAAGGCCGGTTTGTCCGTCACGGAGGCCCTGGTCGAGGCGGGGCTGACCCGCATGCGGCCGATTATCATGACCACGGCGGCCATGGTGTTCGGCATGCTCCCCTTGGCGCTGGCCTTGAACGATGGGGGGGAGATCCAGGCGCCCATGGGTCGGGCCATCATCGGCGGGGTGATCACCTCCACGGTGCTGACCTTGATCGTGGTGCCGGTCCTGTACAGCTACCTCGCTCGGCGCCAGCGCAAAACGGAGGCGCAAGCCGAGGCCCAGCCGGTGGCCCTGGCCGCCATGCCGGCGGATCGCCACTGACCCCCGCTTTGGGTGGCCGCCCGTTAAAGCCCGCTCCGGCGGGCTTTTTCTTTGAGGTAAGGTGCACCCTTGAACACCTCAACCGGTATGAACGACCCGCTCGACTCGCTTTTGGAGGACCCCAACGCCTTGCCACCCGGGACCCGGTTTGGTGAGTTGGAGATCCTTGCCACACTGGGGGTCGGGGGTTTTGGCATCGTCTACTTGGCCCAGGACCACGCGCTGGATCGCCGCGTGGCGATCAAAGAGTACATGCCCGCGCAATTGGCCGAACGGGGCATCACGGCAGCCATCAGTGTGCGGTCCGCTGCGATGCGCGACACGTTTGAGGTGGGCCTTCGCTCATTCGTGAATGAAGCCCGGCTACTGGCGCGTTTTGATCACCCGGCCCTGGTGCGCGTGTACCGGTTTTGGGAAGCCAACGGGACGGCGTACATGGTGATGCCGTACCTGGAAGGCCATACCTTGAAGAAAGTGCGGGAAGGCTTGACGGAGCCCCCGGACGAAGCCTGGATCGTCCAGCGCATGCTGCCGCTGCTGGACGCGCTGGAGCACTTGCATGCCGATCACGTGTTTCACCGAGACGTGGCCCCGGACAACATCTTGATGCTTCACGATGGCGCGTCGCCCATGCTGTTGGATTTCGGTGCGGCTCGGCAGGTCATCGGTGAGCGAACCCACAGTCTCACGGCGATCTTCAAGCCCAGCTACGCGGCCATCGAACAGTACGGTGAGACCACCACGTTGAAGCAGGGGCCTTGGACCGATATCTATTCGGTCGGTGCCGTCATGCATTACCTGCTGACGGGCCAGCCACCCCCCCTGGCAACCACCCGGGCCGTGGTCGACGAGACCATGCCGCTGGCTCACCAGGACGCCTGGTCGGCGCACTCTGAACCGTTTCGCGCGGCCATTGATTGGGCACTGGCCGTGCGGCCCGCGGACCGCCCCAAATCAGTGGCCGAATTGCGTCGGGCGCTCAAAGGGGAAGTCACCGTGCCGTTGCGGCCCAAGCCGGCGCCACCGATCCTGGCCAGCCCAGGTGTCGACCCGCGGGCCTACGAACCCACCCAAGTGATCGTGCCCGTGCGAACCCACTTGCCCTCTTTGGATCCGACAGTCGCGCAGGGCGGGCATGAGGCGGCCGCTGGCCGGCGCTCGGCGTCCGACCGGCACTCGGCGGGGGACAGGCGTGGCAGTGAACAAACCGCAGACGGTGGTTTGGGTTCCGCCGCGCCCAAAGTCAGTGGCTGGGGTCGGAACTGGATCGTGATGGCCCTGGGCGGCGGTGCGGCTGCCCTGTTGGTGGGTTTCTGGGCGGTGTTGGCGAATCGAACGCCGCCGGGTGAGGGCGCGGGCCTCGGGGCTTCCAGCCTGGGGGCCAGCGCGCCCGCCACGGCGGCTGCGGGTGGGGCAAGCTCGGCAAGTTCGGTGTCGGTGGGTCCCGTTCCGGCCAGTGGGCTGGCGGCGGTCGGCCCCTCAGGGTTGGGGGCATCCGCTGCACCGGGTGGGGCCCAGCCCATGGTCGCGGCGGTAGGCCCGGTCGTGGGCCCTACGGCGGGTTCGGGCGTACCCAACCGCCAGGACAGCGCTCGGACCGCAGGCCCGGGTCAGACTGGCGCTGGAGGTGCCCTGCCCGCTGCGGCGCGGGCATCGGTTGCCGCACGGACCAAGCCGGTCGGAGGGAGCGCCAGCAGCGCGCCCAGCAGTGGGGGGAGCTCGTCAGGTCGGGGGCCAGCCCCGGCGACGGCTGGGGCCAGCGCTCAGGGGGCCTTGGATCCGCGCGAGGCCTGTGAGGGCCGGCAGCTGTTTGCCTACTGGCATTGCATCCAAACACACTGCGATCGACCGGCGTACGCCGAACACGCCGAGTGCCGGGCCATTGAAGAGCGCCGCAACGAGCGGCGCGAACGGCGCAATCGCTGAGCGCAGCTAGCCGCGCTCAAAGGTTTGTGCGGCCCGCAAGAGCACCACGGTCAACAGCGACGTGTCGCCCTGTACGTCCAATGTGACCCCCCCGCGTTGAATCTCGGCCAAGCGCTTGGCGGCATAGCCGGGGCACACCTGGGTGGATTCCTTGCGAAAGAACGCAGCTTCGGTTCCGGGCGCCCAGGTCGCGGTAAACCGAATACCTACTTGAATGGGATCTTCGTCGGCAATCGTCACGGTAATGCGTGAATTTGGGGTCGCCAGACGCCCCGCGCTTTCCAACAGCTCATGAAACAGCGTGTGACACAGCAAGGGGTCCCCACTGGCTTGCGGTCGATTGGCTGGTACGCCTGCTCGCCCGGCAAACTCAAATTGAAGGCCCTTGGCCAGGAAAGCCTGTTGGTTCAAACGCACCACGCGCTGAAGCACCTTCGGCAGCTGCACGGCCCGGGTGTGCAGTGTGTACTGGCCGCTTTCAATGCGAATCAGTTCGGTGGACAGGTGCAGGGCATTGAGGCTGGCTAAAAGGTTCTCTTCGACACCCAAGAGGTCTTCGTGCCACTCGGGGTCGGCCCGCTCCAGCAACGGCTGCAGCAACGCCAGGGCGGTGGCCAATGGGCTGCGTACATCCTGGCTGGCCAGCAAGCGGGCGTCGGTTTCGAGCTGAGCACGCTCCAGCATGGAATCGACTTCGGCCTGGGTTTGGCGTCGCAGGTCCACGTAGCGCAGGAAATTTCGAATGCGCAGCATGAGTTGGGCGGGATCGATCGGCTTCGGAACGAAGTCGATGGCCCCCATCTCCAAGCCGCGCTGTCGCGTTTCGCTGTCGGTTTGCGCCGTCACGAACACGACCGGAATGTGCTCACTCACGGGATGCGCCCGCAGCCGCCGCGCCACCTCAAACCCGTCCATGCCGGGCATCATGACGTCCAGCAAGATCAGGTCTGGCGGCGTCTCCCCTTGAGAGATGCGAAGGGCTCGCTCGCCAGAAATGGCGACCTTGACTTGGTAGTCATCGCGCAGCAGGGCGGCGAGCATCTCCAGGTTCTCGGGCGCGTCATCGACGACCAGAATGGTGGAACGGTTCTTTTGCGCGCCGGAATGGGCGGGCACCGCGTCTTCGGGCTTGATTCGCGCCGCCGAGGCCATGGCCCGGCGAATGCGGTCCGCCAGCGTCGAGGCGTTGTAGGGCTTGACCAAGACGTGACTGGCCCCCGCACTGACGGCGTGCTGCAACACATCGCGGTCGGTTTCACCGGTAATGAGCACGAAAGGCAGCAACCGATGCGCGGCGCTGGCCCGCAAAGCTTGCAGCAGGGCCAGCCCATCTTCACCGGGAAGTTGCCAATCGCACAACACGATGTCGACCCGCTGATCCTTCAGCAGGGCTTGGGCCTGCGCGGCGTCGGCCGCTTCCAGCAAGTGCTGAACCCCCAATTGACCCAGCAGGGCGCGCGAAACGCGGCGCATGGCGTCCGACTCGTGAACGGTCATCACCCGGGTGGCGGCAAAGAGGCGCGCCTCCTGGGGCGAAAGAAGAGCACTCATGCGTTGAAGCGTACCGCGTCACGCCCCTGCGCAAACCGGGTGAACCCGGATTGCGAAGGGCAAACGATCAGCATTCGACGATGTTGACGGCCAAACCGCCGCGGGCGGTTTCCTTGTACTTGGTCATCATGTCGGCGCCGGTGTCGCGCATGGTCTTGATGACTTTGTCGAGGCTGACAAAGTGGGTGCCATCGCCCCGTAAGGCCATGCGCGCGGCGTTGATGGCTTTGACGGACGCAATCGCATTGCGCTCGATGCAGGGAATCTGCACCAGGCCGCCAACGGGGTCGCAGGTCAGCCCCAGGTGGTGTTCCATGCCGATCTCGGCGGCGTTTTCCACCTGCTCGGGGGTGCCACCCATCACGGCACACAGTGCACCGGCGGCCATCGAGCAGGCCACACCCACTTCGCCCTGGCAGCCCACCTCGGCGCCGCTGATGCTGGCGTTTTCTTTGTAGAGGATGCCGATCGCGGCCGCGGTGAGCAGGAAGTCCACCACACCGTGCTCGGTGGCGCCGTGCACAAAGCGCGAGTAGTAGTGCAGCACGGCGGGCACGATGCCGGCCGCGCCATTGGTGGGTGCTGTCACGACGCGACCGCCGGCGGCGTTCTCTTCATTGACCGCCAGCGCGTAGAGGTTGACCCAGTCCATGACCTGCAGCGGGTCCCGCAGCGCGGCCTCTGGGTTGGCGGTCAACTTGCCGTGCAAATCCGCCGCCCGGCGCTTCACCTTGAAGCCCCCGGGCAGGATGCCTTCCGTGCGGCATCCGCGGGCCACGCAGTCTTGCATCACCTGCCAAATTTTCAGCAAGCCGGTATGGGTCTCGGCCTCGGGGCGCCAGTGCGCCTCGTTGCGCCGCATGATTTCGGCAATCGACAGACCGTGGCGCTTGGCCAGGGCCAAGAGTTCATCGCCAGTCTTGAACGGGTAGGGTAGGACGGTGGCATCGGGTGCGATGACCTTTTGCTTGCTGCCGTCGGCCGCCACCTCGTCACTGACGATGAAGCCGCCACCCACCGAGTAGTACACCCGGTTGGCCAATTCGGCCCCACTGGCGTCGAACGCCATGCAGCGCATGCCATTGGCGTGGAAGGGTAGGGACTCTCGGCGTTTGAAGACCAGGTCCGTGCTCTCGTTGAAAGCCACGCGGTGTTGGCCAATCAAATCCAAAGCCCCGGCGCGGATCGCTTCCAGGTAGCGAGGGATGGCCTCCACATCCACCACGTCCGGCTCGTGACCTGCCAGGCCCAACAGCACGGCCTTGTCGCTGCCATGCCCCTTGCCGGTGGCGCCCAAAGAGCCGTAAAGGACGACCTGGACCCGGGCCACCCGCTCCAAAAGCCCCTCGGTCTGCAGGCGCAGACCAAACAGCCGGGCAGCCCGCATGGGGCCGACCGTGTGGCTGCTGGAGGGGCCGATACCGATCTTGAAAAGGTCAAAAACCGAAACGGCCATGGGGGCTCCTGGGGTGCGGTCGGGGGTAGGGCTTAGGCCTTAGGCCTGCTCGTCGGCGAACGCGCTCATCGGCACGCAGCTGCAGAACAGGTTGCGGTCACCGTACACGTTGTCCACACGGCCCACGGGCGCCCAGTACTTGGCGCGGCGCAGGCTGGGGACCGGGAACGCGGCCACTTCGCGCGGGTAGGCGTGGGTCCACTCGTTGGCGCTGCACACCAAAGCGGTGTGCGGGGCGTTCACCAGCGGGTTGTCTTCGCGGCTGAGCTTGCCGGCTTCGACGTCGGCAATTTCGTGACGGATCTGGATCATGGCGTCGATGAAACGGTCCAGCTCGTAACGCGATTCGCTCTCGGTCGGCTCCACCATCAGGGTACCGGCCACCGGGAAGCTCAGCGTGGGCGCGTGGAAGCCGTAGTCGATCAGGCGCTTGGCCACGTCTTCGGCGCTCACGCCGCTGCTGTCCTTCAAGGGGCGCAGGTCCAAGATGCACTCGTGGGCCACGCCACCCCCCTTGACGCCGTCGATGCCGCCGCTGAAGTGGATGTCGTAGTGGCCGGACAGGCGCGCGGCGATGTAGTTGGCCGACAGGATGGCGGTCTCGGTCGCCTTCTGCAAGCCATCGGCGCCCATCATGCGGATGTACATCCAGCTGATGGGCAGCACGGCCGCATTGCCCAGCGGCGCGGCCGAGACAGCGCCGATGTTGGTTTCCGCGCCCAGGCCGGCCGTGCGATGCGCCGGCAAGAAGGGCACGAGATCTTCGACCACGCAGACCGGGCCGACGCCGGGGCCGCCACCGCCGTGGGGAATGCAGAAGGTCTTGTGCAAATTCAGGTGGGAGACGTCCCCACCGAATTGGCCCGGGGCCGCCACACCCACCAGGGCGTTCATGTTGGCGCCGTCCACATAGACGCGGCCACCATGGGCTTTGACCATCTGGCAGATCTCCTTCACATGGGTGTCGAACACGCCATAGGTGGAGGGGTAGGTGATCATGATGGCGGCCAAGTTGGCGGCGTGCTGTTCGCACTTGGCCTTCAGGTCCACCAAGTCAATGTTGCCTTCCTTGTCGCACTTGGTGACCACCACTTGCATGCCCACCATCTGGGCCGAGGCCGGGTTGGTGCCGTGGGCCGATTCGGGGATCAGGCAGATGTTGCGGTGCGCCTCGCCGCGGCTGGCGTGCCAGGCCTGGATGGCCAGCAGGCCCGCGTATTCACCTTGCGAGCCGGCATTGGGTTGCAGGCTGATGCCCGAGTAGCCGGTGGCTTGGCACAGCCAGCCCGTCAGCAGCTCATTGAGCTCGGTGTAGCCGGCCAATTGGTCTTGTGGGGCGAAGGGATGCACCTGCGCGAACTCGGGCCAGGTGATCGGAATCATTTCCGAAGTGGCATTGAGCTTCATCGTGCAGGAGCCCAGCGGGATCATGGCGCGGTCTAGAGCCAAATCCTTGTCGGAGAGACTGCGGATGTAGCGCAGCATCTCGGTTTCGCTGTGATGGGTGTTGAACACCGGGTGCGTCAGATACGCCGAGGCGCGGCGCAGATGGGCCGGGATCAGGCTGTCCACGGTGTCGGCCAGCGCCGCCAGGTCCAGGTTGGCCTCCGGGGCGAACCATGACCACAGGGCTTCCACATCGGAGCGGGTGGTGGTTTCATCCAGCGCGACGCTGACATGCTGGGGGCTCAACTGGCGCAGGTTGGCGCCGTCGGACAAGGCGCGGGCCATCACGGCCGCGGCATCGCACTCGACGGTGATGGTGTCAAAGGCAGCCGGGGTGACGACCTTGATGCCGGCTTGGCTCAGGCCCTTGGCCAGCACGGCGGTGAAGCGGGCCACGCGCTCGGCGATGCGCTTCAGGCCCTGGGGGCCGTGATAGACCGCATACATCGAGGCCACCACGGCCGGCAGCACCTGCGCGGTGCAGATGTTGGACGTGGCCTTCTCGCGGCGGATGTGCTGCTCGCGGGTCTGCAGGGCCAGGCGGTAGGCCGGGTTGCCCTGCGAATCCTTGGAGACGCCCACCAAGCGCCCAGGCATGGAGCGCTTGAAGGCGTCCTTGCAAGCGAGGTAAGCGGCGTGCGGTCCGCCGCAGCCCATGGGCATGCCGAAGCGCTGGGTGTTGCCCACCACGATGTCGGCGCCGAACTCGCCCGGGGCTTGGATCAGGGTCAAGGCCAGCAGGTCGGCGCAGGCGATCAGGGCGGCACCGACGGCATGCACGGCCTCGGCCGTGGCCTTCAGGTCATGGATCAGACCGGTGGTGCTGGGGTATTGGCAGACGACGGCAAAGTAGTCGCCGTCCTTCATCAGCTCGGGGGCCATGCCCACGTCCACCGTCAGGCCCAGCGGCGCGCAGCGGGTGCGGATGACTTCAATGGTCTGCGGGTGGCAGTCGCCAGCCACGACGAGGCGATTGCTCTTGCTCTTGACCGAGCGCTTGGCCAGGGTCACGGCCTCGGCCGCCGAGGTGGCCTCGTCCAGCATGGAGCCGTTGGCGATGTCCATGCCGGTCAGGTCGCAGACCATGGTCTGGAAGTTCACCAGGGCTTCCATGCGGCCCTGAGAGATCTCGGCTTGGTAGGGCGTGTAGGCGGTGTACCAAGCGGGGTTCTCGAGGATGTTGCGCAGGATCACGCCGGGCGTGTGGGTGCCGTAATAGCCCTGCCCGATGAAGCTCTTGAGCACTTGGTTCTTGCCCGCGAGTTCCTTCAGTTCGGCCAATGCCTGCTGTTCGGTGCAGGCGGCGGGCAGGTCCATGGCGTTGCCGCGGCGGATGCTGGCAGGCACCACTTTGTCGATCAAGGCGGCGCGTGAGGCGACGCCGATGGCCTCGCACATCACGGCCTCATCGGCAGCATCGGGACCAATGTGACGGGCGTGGAATTCGGTGGCGTCTTCGAGCAGGTGCAGGGGCGTGGACATGGCAATCGTGGGGGGCAGTCAGCAGCGGCAGATGGCAAACGGCCCGCCGCGGGGGCGGGCCGTGGGCTGGGGCGGGGCTTAGGCGTTCTTCAGCAGTTCGTCGTAGGCGGTGGAGTCCATCATGGCGTCCAACTCAGACGGATTCGCCAACTTAACCTTGAAGAACCAACCCGACTTGAGTGGATCGCTGTTGGCCAGAGACGGATCATTGCGCAGGTCCTCATTGACCGCCACGATCTCGCCGGTGACCGGCATGTACACGTCGGCGGCCGCCTTCACAGATTCCACCACGCCAGCGATTTCCTTGGGAGCAAAGCTCTTGCCCACTTCGGGCAGGTCAACAAACACCACATCCCCCAGCGCATCCTGCGCATGGTGGGTGATGCCGACGGTGGCCGTGCCATCGCCGTGAACGTCGATCCATTCGTGGTCGGGGGTGTACTTGATCGTCATGACAGGAGTCCTTGAGGAGAAAACAAACCGTTCAGCCGCGGAAATAGCGGTGAGGGGCGAAGGGGGTGGGGGCGACGGTCATGGCCACGCGCTTGTCGCGGACCAGAGCGAAGATCTCGGTTCCGAGCGCTGCATGGCTGGTGGAAACGTAACCCATTGCCACCAAGTGACCCACCGTGGGCCCCAGGGTGCCGCTGGTCACCGAACCCAACTCGGTCCCGTTGGCATCGATCAGCTTGGCGCCTTCCCGCACGGGCATCTTTTCATTCGATACCAGGCCGACGCGTTTGCGCATCGCTGGCTTCGGGCTGGATTGCGTGTTGGGCAGTTGGGCGTCGATGACTTCGTAACCGGGGTAACCGCCGGCGCGTGCACCGCCACTGCGACGCACTTTCTGGATCGCCCAGGTCAATGCGGCCTCCGCCGGCGTGGTGGCGGTGCTGATGTCGTGGCCATAGAGGCACAGGCCGGCCTCCAGGCGCAAGGTGTCACGGGCGCCCAGGCCGATGGGCTTGACCTCGGGTTGATCGAGCAGCAGGCGGGCGATCGCCTCAGCGTCCCGCTCGTGCATGGAGATTTCAAATCCGTCCTCGCCGGTGTAGCCCGAGCGGGTCAGGAAGACCTCGAAGCCACCCAGCTTGAAGAAGCCGCCATCCATGAAAACCAGCTTCTCGACGCCAGGGGCCAGGCGGGCCAGAGCGGTCACAGCCTGGGGGCCTTGCAGAGCCAGAAGCGCGCGTTCGGGCATTGGAATCACGTCGCAGTGGGCGCTCAAATGCTTTTGCAGGTGAGCCGTGTCCTGATCCTTGCAACCGGCATTGACCACCACGAACAGGTCATCGGGGCGGCGACACACCATCAGGTCGTCGAGGATGCCGCCGTTTGCGTCGGTAAAGAGCGCATAGCGCTGCTTAAAGACCGGCAGATCGACGATGTCCACCGGCACCAGGGTTTCCAGTGCGGCGGCGGCGTTCGCACCGACCAAGCGCAGCTGGCCCATGTGCGAGACATCAAAGAGGCCCGCCGCGGTTCGCGTGTGGCGGTGCTCGGCGAGGATGCCCTCGCGGTACTGCACGGGCATGTCATAGCCGCCGAAGGGCACCATCTTGGCGCCGAGTTCGACGTGCAGCGCGTGCAAAGGGGTTTTGAGCAGAGCGGTCATTGCGGTCCTTGGGACAAGTCAAATCAAAGCAAACCCTTGTGGGTTTGCCGGCTTGCCCTTGCTGTCCGCTTTACCTGAGAGATTGGCGATAAAGACCGCTTGCCCCTTCGGTGGGCGGCCACGGGGGCTCGCCTCTCTCCAGCTCGGAACCTGCAGGAATGCAGGTTGCCCAGTCCTTTTGCCTGAGCGTTCGGCTGGTGACCAGCCTGCGCCTTCGGCGGCCCCTTTTCGGGACGCTCTCCTGAGCGAGGCGGATTCTAGGGGAGGAATTCGAGCGAAGAAAAGCTTGTCACGAAAACGGTATGAATGTACAGTACTGTATATGCAGACAGTTACACGCATTTCAGACTTGGCACTGCGGCAGCACTACTGCCCCAGAAACGTACGGCTGCCCGGATGGCTCTGGCGACTTTGGCTTTGGTTTTAGGCCCGCGACGGGGCGGGGCGCAGCTGGAGACGCACGGGGCGTTCGGCCTGAATCCGGGCCCGCAGCTGGCCGCAGCCGCCTTCCACATCCTGGCCGGCTGAATCGCGCAGTTTCGCCAAGATGCCGCGCTGGTGGAGTCGCCGAATTAGGCCGCGGCTGACCTCGGCCTCGGGCCGCTGAAAGGGCAGGCCTTCCACTGGGTTGAACGGGATCAGGTTCAGCACCCCGTAGCGCCCCTGGAGCAGGGACACGATTTCGTCTTCTTGCTTATCGTTCACCCCGGCCAGCAAGGTCCATTGGTACTGAACCGGGTAGCCGCTCAAACGGGCGTACGCGTCGGCGCGGGCCACCAATTCAGCGGGGCTGAGGGCCGGTGCGCGGGGCAACAAGTCCGTGCGCTGTGCAGCGTCGGTGGTGTGCAAGGACAGGGCCAGGGCCGGCTTGACACGCGCGGCGGAGAGCCGTTCAAAGGCACGCTCGTCCCCCACCGTGGAAAAAACCAAATTCTTGTGACCGATGCCGCCCTCGGTGCCCAGGGTCTCGATGGCTTCGAACACGGCCTCCAGGTTGTGCGAGGGCTCGCCCATGCCCATGAACACCACCTTGTTCACGGTCCGCAAGGTGCGCGCGTGGGCCACCTGAGCCAGGATCTCCATGCTGCTCAACTGGCGAATCAAGCCACTCCGGCCAGTCATGCAAAACCGACAACCGACGGCGCACCCCACCTGGGTCGAGACGCACAACCCCCAGGCCTTGCTGCGCTGGGGCAGCAGCACTGCTTCGACTGACTGACCGTCCTGCAGTTCCAGCAACAGCCGCTCGGACCCGTCAGCGCCCGGTGCCTGGGTGTGGATCCGCAGCAAGCCCGACCACTCCGCCATCAAACGGGGCAGGGCCTCAAGCAGCGCTGCCGGCAAATAATGCTGCAGGGCCCGTCGGCCCTGGGTCAGGGGGATGGCCTGCAACCAATGCCGCAGCACGCGGCTGACATGTTCAGGTTTGGCGCCGAGGGCCTGAAGCTGGGTGCGAACGGTGGAGACCTGCATGGGCGCTATTGTCTGGCGCCTACCAACAGGCCTTACCCAGCACGCCAGTAGGCAGCGCTGAGGCGGATCGCCTCGTCCAATGGCGTCCAGGGTGCGCAGCCGAGAGCCCGTGCGCGGTGGATGGCGGGCACGTACCGCTGCGGAGGGCCGGCGTCTGGGGGGCTCGGCTGCAACACCTGAACTGCGAGCCCGGGGGCCACGAGATCACGCACCTGGTAGGCCAAATCGGCGATGCTGAGCGCAAGGTCACTGCCCACGTTGTAGGACTGCCCTGCATCACCGTCCTGGAGCAACTTGAGCAGCCAGAGCGCCAAATCGGCGCCGTACAGGTAGGAGCGCTCCGGAGTGCCGTCACCTTGGACGGTAATGTGGGTGCCCTGAAGGGCATCGCGCAGGAAATTGCCGATGGCGAAGTGAGCATCCAGCGGCAAGCCAGGACCGGCGAAGGCAAAGCAGCGGGCCACAACAGAAGCCACGCCATGGTCCTGCTGACAAATGGCTCCCAGCAATTCCATGACCCGCTTGCCCTCGCCATAGGCACTGCTCGGGAGCAGGGGGTTGCAAGCGAGGGGGGATTCGTCGGGTTGATGCGTCCAATCCGCCGGCTGGCGGCCATAGACGGCCCCCGAGCTCACCAGCAGCGAGCGTTGAATACCGGCCTCCCTTGCAAAGGCCAGCACGCGGCGGGTGCCCAGCACAATGTCCTCCAGCATGCGTTGCGGTTGGGCATGGACGGCCATGGACGTTTCTGTCGCCGCGTGGATCAAGGCATCGAAGCATCCCGGAGGCGCTTGGAAGTCCCTCACATCCCCCGCGGTGAATTGGAGCCAGGGCTGGCCCGCGAACTGCGGGTGCCGGCCAAGGAATCGCCCAGGGTCGCGCGACAGCACACACGCGTGGAGGCCCAGCCCCTGGGCGTTCAGGGCCCGCAGGGCGCTGAGCAGCCAGAGCCCGAAGAAGCCGGTCCCCCCCGTGATGAACAAGCGCCGCCCAGCCAACCCGCCCAGCGTGACGCGCGGCAAAACAGCGGCGAGGCTGCCATCCAGAAGGGCAATCTGGGCCGGGGTGATGGCGCTCAAGGCGCTCAGCCCTCCAATCGCGCCGCAAATCGCGCCGCAAGTTGCTGAGCAATGCGGTGCAAGGGCGCGAGGTCGCGCTCGGCGTCGCAGTGCTGCCACTGTCCGCGGTGCTCAAACGCGGTCAGTTGCTGCTGCGCCACCAGCTTGTCCAACGGTGCTGCCTCTAACGCCGCATTCCCGTCAAGCCCATAGACCGGATCCCAGATTTGGGAGGTAAACAGGTAGTAACCGCCATTGATGGCAGCCGCTTCGATCACCGGCTTGGGTGCAAACGCACGCACGATGGTCTGGCCCTGGCGCATGCCCAGGATACGAAAGCGCACGGGGCATTGCGTGGAGACCAGGGACGCCACCGTTCGCTGCGCAGCGTGGAAATCCAACTCGGCGCTCAGGTCCACATCGCTGAGGGTGTCCGAATAGGTGAGCGCAAATCGCGCTGCGTGTTCCAGGTGCGGCTTGCAGGCGAGCAGGCGTTCGGCGGTGTTGGCTTCTGGCGGCGTGTGAACCACATGCAGTTGCAGCTTTTGCGCACCCAAGTCGACACAGTAGGTATCGGGCTGGATCGGATCGGCGTGGGCGCCGCATTCCTCGCGCAACACTTTGTGGAACTGATCGGCTTGCAGCCCGGCTGCGAGCCAAAACTGGCGCCCACCGTGCAGGGCGTAATGCAACACCACCCACCAGAACAGCGGCTTGCCGTTGACGCGCACCAAGGCCTTGTTCAGGCGCTGGTTTTGCCCTTCGCCCAAGACCACGCCTTGGCCGCCACACAGCAAGACGACGGGAACTTCGTGAAATGCTTGGTTCATGTTGGCCTCAACGGGTCCAGAGTTTCGTGTCGTGGGCCAGGCTCGCCAGGTGCTCGACCACCTCGCGCGAGCCGACGATGTAATCGAGCCGCATGGGATCGGCGTGCGGACGCAGTCGGATTTCGCAACCGGCGGCCCGTGCTACCGCGAGCGCACCGGCCACATCCCACAGTTTGGCGTCGAAGCCGTAGGCCGCTTGCAGCTTACCCACCGCTGCCCAGCACACGTTCAGGGCGGCGCTGCCGGTGCGCAGGCATCCGCGTGTGCTCTCGTTGACGCGCTGGAACAGCGTGTACTGGGCGGCGGCGGCCCGTGCGCTGAAGCTCGCGGCCGTTAACGCTTCGTCCACGCCCCGGTGGGGATGGGTGAACGGGCGCCCGTTGAGCAAAGCCTTGTCGGCATTCAGCGTGAAGTACAACTCGTCCAATTTGGGCGCGCAAACCACGCCCAGCTGGCACTGGCCGTCTTCCACCAGTCCGGCGCTGACCGCAAAGGTCGCCAAACCGTGGGCAAAGTTGACTGTGCCGTCGATGGGGTCCACGACCCAGAAGCGGGGTGTTGCGGGTGCGGCTGCCGTGTCCTCTTCAGACACCACCGGGAGGCCAGTCTGGCCCAAGTGATGCAACAGCAGTTCGCTGATGCGGCTGTCTGTGTTGGTGACGATGTCCCGCAGGCTGTCTTTTTGCTGGATCGTTTGCGCTGCGGCAGCGTTTTCGGCAAGCTTGGCACCCGCCAACACGGCCTCAAGGGCGACCTGGATCCAGGCGCTGTGTTCAGTCGCGCTCATGCGGTTCTCCTCGGCAGGCTGCGCAGTTCGGCGGTGATGGCCGTCATGTGTTCACGAAGCATCAGGTCCAGCGGCTCGCCCGGGCGCAGGCCCAGCACATAGCGGTTGAAATCACTCGTGGCCATGGCCTCGTGCATCATGCGAATGTGGTGGTCGGGGTCGTGGACGTCTTCGAAGAGCAGCGCCCCCACGATGCCCTTGAGCAGGTTTTGAGGCAGTACCCCCAGCGTCAGACACATTTGGGCGGCGCCGATCAAACGGCCGTGAAGCTCCAACTTGCGAAGCGGTTCGCGCGCCACCCGCGCTACTGGGTCGAACAGCAACTGGCAGCGGAAGCGTGACAGCTCTTTCTGGGCATACCAATCCAGAAAATCGTGCGGGATGTCCCACAAGAGCTTGAGCGCCTGCAGCATTTCGTTCATCGCCCCTTCCACCAACTGAGCCGCCTTGGGGTGGGCCATGGCCTCATGCACATAGGTGCAGCCCATCAATGCCCCCAGGTAGGCGGTGATGCAGTGCGGGGTGTTGTGCAGGTAAAGCTTGGGGGTCCATTGGTGGCGCAGCAACTCCTCGCGCGGCAACAGGGTCATCTCGCCGTGAAGATCAAACGGGCCCTGCTCGATGAACTGAACCCCGTTCTCGGTGGTGATGGCCAAGGGGTCCTCGGCCAGGAGGTGGGCGGGGGCGGTGTTGGAGGTGATGACGTCCGGCACCGCGAAGTAGATGCGGTCATGCCCCAGAATTCGCTTGGCCCAAGTCACGGTCTCCGGCTCGTTCTCACACAGGATCAAGGGAAACGCGGCGCCGGCCAGCAGGGGGGCGACCTTTTCGACGTTGCGCGGGCCCACCGAGAAAAAGCAGGCCACGGCATCCTGATGCTCGGCCAGGCGGAACTCTGCCGGCGTGTAGGCCGCTTTGACCTGGACGCGCTTGTGCTCATAGGTGTCGTCCTTGACCCGGTAGGTCGAATACGACCCCACGTCGCGCATGCGCTGAACGATGGCGGGGTTGCTGTCGATGAAGATGAACTCGTGGCGGGCTTCATCGAGTGTCCAAGGCAGGTAGCCGCGCCCGATGGCGCCGGCCCCCATGAACAGGACTTTGGTTTTCATTGCGGTTACCACTCGAGGGGTTGAATGAACAGGTTGGCGCGGAACTCGTCCCGGTCCAGCAAGGGCAGCAGGTCTTCCAGGGGGCGGGAGACCATGGTGCCGTCCGGGCGAATGGCCGAACCGAGCTTGGGCATCAGGTGCTTGGCGGGGTCCACCATGACCTCGATGATTTCGGGCCCAGGGTGAGACAGCGCGGCGGCAATGTGCTCGCTCACTTCCGCATTGTTTGAAATGCGGCGGTAAGCCAGGCCGTACGCGTGTGCAATGCGGCTCAGCTCCGGCAGGGAAACACCCGTATCAGCCGTTGACGCGACGTAATGGCTTTTGAAATAGCCTTCCTGGGTGACCCGGATGGCGTGGTAGCCGTTGTTGTTGATGACGAAGATCTTGATCGGCAATGGGTGGTGCACCATGGTTTGCAGCTCTTGGATGTTGAGCTGGAATCCCCCGTCGCCGACCAGGGTGATGGCCATCTTTTTGCCCAGAGCCACACTGGCGCCGATGGCAGACGGCATCCCAAAGCCCATGGCGGCCATGCCTTTGGCATGAAACACCCGCTGACGCGCCTTGCAGCGAAAGGCTTGCCCTGACACGGTGAACGAGGTGCCGGAGGAACCCAGCGGCACCAGCGCATCGTCTGGAGCCAACTCGCTCAATTGGTCCACGAAGTAATACGGATCCACATAGGGCTCGTCGCGGACCTGCGCCAGCGTGGGCGCAGCGGGGTATTGGCGCCGCATGCGCTGGCAGTAGGCCAGCCACTCCGTGGGGGCCGCCACCCTGTCGTCCGACAACGCACGGTTGAGGGCTTGAATGAGTGCGGCGGCGTCGCAGCGGGTGAAGCGGTCAACTCCCAAGAACGGTTTGGTGGCCTCGGCCTCATCGAGTTCCACCATGTCGAGGAAGGCTTCGCGCGCGAAGGCCTCGACGTTGTACCCCGTGTGCTGGACACCCAGCCGGGCGCCGATGGACAGGATGTAGTCAGCGTTCTGAATGATGAAGTTGGCGAAACGCGGCCCGTAGGCATTGGCACGACCGAAATACAGCGGGTGGTCATCCGGCACCACATCCATCGCATTCCACGTGCTCTGAACGGGCACCCGCAGGCGCTCGAGCAAGCGCCGCGCGTCGTCCTGGGCGCCGGACAGCCAGATGCCATGGCCCAGCACAATCAGCGGGCGTTTGGCGCTTCGCAACTTGTCCAGCACCGAGTCGACAAAGCCGGTCGGCGGTGGTGGGTTCAGCGTGTCCAGGTCTTCGGCCACCGGGTCAAAACCGCGCAGCGTCTTCGGGTCAACGCGGGCGGCTTGTATGTCCAGGGGAATGTCCAACCAAACCGGCCCTGGGCGACCCGCGCGAGCGAGGTAGCAGGCCTTCTCCAACTCGTAGCGCACATCGGCAGCCCG
This sequence comes from Inhella gelatinilytica, assembly GCF_016093295.1. Taxonomy (GTDB): domain Bacteria; phylum Pseudomonadota; class Gammaproteobacteria; order Burkholderiales; family Burkholderiaceae_C; genus Inhella; species Inhella gelatinilytica. Next base: position 156,903 of record NZ_JAEDAL010000007.1, read on the forward strand.
TTCGATGTAGCGCGCGTATTTGGTGGTTGGCGCCACGACATCGACGATGTTGAACTCCTGGAACCCTCGCTGACGCAGCCCGTAGGGCCGCTGTGAAAACAGGGTCGACACCTGGCCAGATACCACCAGCAGTGGCACGCTGTCGCTCCAGGCACCGGCCACTGCCGTGAGGACGTTGGTCGCGCCCGGCCCCGAGGTGGCAAAACAAACCCCCGTGGTGTTGAGCGTGCGGCCATAGGCATAGGCCGCAATACCGGCGGCTTGCTCGTGGTGGAGGGCGAAGGGTTGAAGGGGGCTGCGCCCCACGCTATCGAGCAAATGCATCATGCCGCCCCCCGAAAGCAGGAAGGCATGGTGCGACCCGGTCAACTCGGGGATGCGTCCACAGAGGTAGTCGGAGACTTTGACGGTGTCAGCGGTGTCGGAATTCATAGGATCGAGGGCGTTTTCACATCACAGCGCCGAGCGGCCAGGGCGTGAACTCGCTCTGGCCGTAGCCGTGGGTTTCGCTGCGGGTTTTGTGGCCGGAGGCCGTGTCCAGAAGCGCCTGAAAGATACGAGCCCCCATGGTGTCGATGTCACAACGGCCGTCGATGATGTCGCCGCAGTTGAGGTCGATGTCATCGGCCTGGCGCTGCCACAGGGCGGTGTTGGTGGCCAGTTTGAGCGAGGGCGCCGGGGCGCAGCCATAGGCTGAACCGCGACCGGTGGTGAAACAGATCAAGTTGGCGCCGCCGGCAACCTGGCCGGTGGCACTGACCGGGTCATAGCCCGGGGTGTCCATGAAGACCAGGCCCGAACGCCGAACCGGCTGTGCGTACTCGATGACGTCCACCAGATTGCTGGTGCCGCCCTTGGCCACGGCCCCCAGGGACTTCTCAAGGATGGTGGTCAGCCCGCCCGCCTTGTTGCCGGGCGAGGGGTTGTTGTCCATGCTGCCACCATGCTGGGCCACATGAGCCTCCCACCAGCGGATGCGCTCGGCCAGCTTTTCGCCCACGGCCGGGCTGATGGCGCGGCGGGCCAGCAGGTGCTCAGCACCATAGATTTCCGGCGTTTCGCTGAGCAGGGCCGTGCCGCCGTGCTGCACCAGGCGGTCCACGGCCTGCCCGAGCGCGGGGTTGGCGCTGATGCCGGAATAGCCATCGGAGCCGCCACACTGCAGGCCAACGATCAGGTGCTCGGCACTGCAGGGTTCGCGGTGCACGGCATTGGCCACGGGCAGCAACGCGCGGATCAGTTCGACGCCACGCGCCACGGCGGCACTGGTGCCCCCAAGACTTTGAATGTTGAAGGTCTGCAGGAGTGGGCCGGGCTCCAGGCCCTCCGCCGCGAGCAGTGCATCAATCTGGTTGGACTCACAACCCAGACCCACGACCAATATGGCGGCGAAGTTGGGATGCCGCGCATAGCCGGCCAGAGTGCGTCGCAGCACCTGCAAGCCCAGCCCCTGATCGTCCATGGCGCAGCCGCTTCCGTGCGTCAGGGCAACCACGCCATCGACCTGCGCAAAGGCCGCCAGTGGACCGTCGGCCCGGCGCGCATGGAAGGGGTGAGAAAAGTGGTCGGCAATGGCGCGCGCCACGGTGGCCGAGCAATTCACGCTGGTCAAAACCCCGATGTAGTTGCGCGTCGCAACTTGACCGTTGGGCCGGCGAATGCCCATGAACGCTGTCTGAAGGGGGGGGCGATCCGGGGTCACGTCGGCTCCGATCACTGCGTGGCGCTCGAAATCCCCCATGCCCAGGTTGTGCACGTGCACGTGTTCCCCGGCCGCAATGTCGCGCAGCGTGAAGCCAATCACTTGGCTGTAGCGCCGAACGGCGCGGCCGGCAGCCAGATCGCGGCGCGCCACCTTGTGCCCAGCCGGGACCAGTCCGCGGACGGTGAGGCCCTCAGCCGTTTGCCCACCCACGAGTTGGCTGCGCGCGATGAAGACATCGTCTGCGGGGTGCAGCAGGAGCAGGGGGGAGGGGAGCGCGCTGGGATTCATGGCGTCAGAAATTCAGGCCGAAGAACGCCTCGAGCTTGTCGGCGATGTAGTCCAGCTGCGGCGTGTCCAAGCCCGGGAAGGTGCCGAGCCAGAAGGTTTGGTTCATCACCACGTCTGTATTAGCCAAGCTGGAGGCCACGCGGAAGTTACGGCCGGCCATGTAGGGCTGTTTGGTCAAGTTGCCCGCAAACAGCAATCGCGTCCCAATCTTGTTTTGTTCCAGATACTGGATCAAGTCCGTGCGGGCGACGCCGGCCGTTTCCTTCAGGATCAGCGGGAAGCCAAACCACGAGGGCTCTGCGTGGGGCGTGGCCTCGGGAAGGTGCAGAAACTCGGCACAGCTTTGCAGGCGGGCCTTCAGGTAATCGAAATTGGCGCGGCGTTTGGCGATGAAGGCCTCCACTTGCTCCATTTGGGCCAAGGCGCAAGCGGCCTGCATGTCGCTAATTTTCAGGTTGTAGCCCAAATGGCTGTAGGTGTACTTGTGGTCGTACCCGTCCGGCAGATCGCCGCCCAGCTCCTTCTTGGTCCAGCAAAAACGCTTGTTGCAGGTGTTGTCTTTACCGGGGGGGCAGTAGCAGTCCCGCCCCCAGTCGCGAAAGGACTCGGCGATGGACTTGAGTTCGTCGTCGTTGGTGAAGACGGCCCCGCCTTCCCCCATGGTGATGTGGTGGGCTGGATAAAAACTCAACGTGGCGATATCGCCGAACGTGCCCACCATTTGGCCTTTGTAGGTGGCGCCCAGCGCGTCACAGCAGTCCTCGACCAGCCACAACTGGTACTTCTTGCACAGGGCCGTGACCACGTCCAGGTTGAACGGGTTCCCCAGGCTGTGGGCCAGCATGATGGCCTTGGTTTTGGGCGTGATGGCGGCCTCGATGAGGCTGGCATCGATGTTGTGAGTGGCCAGGTCCACGTCCACGAATACGGGCACGGCGCCGAATTGCAGGATCGGGTTAACCGTTGTGGGGAAGCCGGCCGCCACACCGATTACCTCGTCCCCGGGCTGAATGGCCCGGGCGCCAAGCTTGGGACTGGTGAGTGTGGAGAACGCCACCAAGTTGGCTGACGAACCGGAGTTCACCGTCAGGACGTGCTTGACACCCAGGAACTGAGCCAGTCGCAGCTCGAATCGCGCATTGAACCGCCCAGTAGTTAGCCAGCCGTCGAGGGCGGCGTCCACCATGTATTGGAGTTCCATCGTGCCGATCACCTTGCCCGACACGGGGACGGCCGATTCACCGGGGACGAAGGGCTTGGGTGCGTGGGCCAGTTCGGCGTACTGCTGCACCAGTTCGGCGATTTGCTGGCGCAAGGCGTCCTGGCGGGGCTGAAACTGAACGGGCGTGGAAGTCGTCATGGTGAAGCTTGGTAGTCGTTGATTTGTTGCAGGCACAGGGCCCGCAGGTCCTGGCCTTGCAACCAGGCTTGGTGCCACTGGACGATGCGGGCGAGCGCTTCTTCCAATCCCCAGCGCGGCTGCCAACCGAGGTGCTGCCGGGCCTTGGAGATATCCAGTTTGAGGAAGTGGGCCTCGTGCGGATGATCGCCTGGCTGCAGGGTCCAGCGGGCTTGCCCGCCCCAGAGACCACACAGGCGCTCCACGATCCATTGCACGGGTCGGGCATCCTGGTCGCGGGGCCCAAAGTTCCAGGCTTGCGCGGTGGCTTGACCTTGCTCAATCAGGGCCTGAGCCAGCACCAAGTAGCCGCTGAGAGGTTCCAGCACATGCTGCCAGGGGCGGATAGCGTGGGGGTTGCGGATCAACACCGGGCGGTCCTCTTGCAATGCCTTGAGGATGTCGGGCACCAATCGGTCCGCCGCCCAATCCCCGCCGCCCACCACATTGCCCGCGCGGGCTGTGGCCAGCGCAATCCCAGCCCCGGCGAGGAACGAGCGGCGGTAGGCGCTGCTGACCAATTCGGCGCAGCCCTTGCTGTTGGAGTAGGGGTCATGGCCTCCCATGGGCTCTTCTTCCCGGTAGCCCCAGACCCATTCACGGTTCTCGTAGCACTTGTCCGTCGTGACATTGACGATGGCCCGCACGCTGGCGGTGCGTCGGGCGGCCTCCAGCAGATGGACCGTCCCCATCACATTGGTGGCGTAGGTCTCCACGGGCTGGTCATACGAAAGCCGGACCAATGGTTGCGCCGCGAGGTGCAAGACGATCTCTGGCTGCACGGCCTCAAAACGGGCTTGCACTGCAGCCCCATCGCGGATGTCCACCCAGGCGCTGCTGGCCAGCCCTTCGGCGACGTGAGCGGTTTCAAACAGGCTGGGCGTGGTGGGCGGGGGGAGGGCCAAGCCATGAACCTTGGCGCCCAGGGCCTGCAACCACAGGCTGAGCCAACTGCCCTTAAAACCGCTGTGGCCGGTTAGGAGCACGACGCGACCGCGCCAAAACGCGGGGTCGACGCCCGCTGCCCCTGCGGAGGACGGCGCGATCAGTCCCATTTTTTCCAGGGGGCTTTTCCGGAGGCCCAGAGGTCGTCGAGCAGGATTTTGTCGCGCAGCGTGTCCATGGGTTGCCAGAAACCATGGTGTTCGTACGCCATCAACTCACCCTGATTGGCCAGCGTGTCCAGGGGCTCACGCTCCCAAATCGTGCTGTCATCCTGACACAGTGAAAGGACTTTGGGATTGAGCACGAAAAAGCCGCCGTTGATCATGCCCCCTTCACCGAAAGGCTTTTCTTTGAAGCTCTTGACTCGGTTGCCGTCCAGATCCAGTGCTCCGAAACGGGCAGGAGGGTAGGTGGCCGTCAGCGTCGCCAGTCGACCGTGAGACTTGTGAAAGTCGATGCTGGCGGTGATGTCGACATCACTCACGCCATCGCCGTACGTCAGGCAGAAAGCCTCATCCAATTCCACATATTTAGCCACCCGCTTCAGACGGCCCCCTGTCATGGACGCATCTCCCGTATCGACCAGGGTCACATTCCAGGGTTCGGCCCGTTTGCTGTGCACTTCCATTCGGTTGGATCGCATGTCAAAGGTGATGTCGGACATGTGCAAGAAATAATTTGAAAAAAATTCTTTGATTACATAACCTTTGTATCCACAGCAAATCACAAAATCATTTATTCCATGGTGGGAATAATGTTTTAGGATGTGCCAAAGAATCGGTTTTCCGCCAATCTCGACCATGGGCTTGGGTCGCGTGGCGGTTTCCTCGCTTAGGCGAGTCCCCAAACCACCAGCAAGAATGACAGCTTTCATATGTGATCCCTTGAAAATAGCGGATGCTGCAGATTAAGCCGCGACAAACGCATCAGACAAAAAATGCTTTCTGGGTAAACCCGCCTGCTCCAGGAGGCACTGAGCACTGGTGATCATCGCATCGGATCCACAGGCATAGACCCAGGTGTTCCCCAGGTCCTTTATTTTCTGCTTCACGATGTCTTGCACATAGCCCCGCGCCCCGGTCCAGTCGGCATGGGGGCGTGAAAGGGTTGGAATGAAGTTCACGGGCGGGGAACCCGGACCCAAACGCGGTGGAGCCAAATAAAAATCGGCGGGTTGACGCCCACCCCAAATCAAATGAATCGAAGAGGGTTGCTCGGAGGCAGGTCGCGTTGCCAGTTCTTGCAGCAATGCCTGAATGGGCGCATACCCCGTCCCGGTGGCCATGCAGATCAGTCGAGCGCCGCCAACCGGGCGCAGAAAAAAACTGCCACGTGGCCCTTCGAATCGAAGCAATTCTCCAGGTTTGGCTTTTTCGAACCAGTACTCACTCATGGCTCCAGCTGGGATTCGCTTAATATGGAATTCCAGTTTTCCGTCGGATGCCGGTGCGTTGGCAATGGAATAGGGGCGTTTAATATTTCCGGGGCCGACAATGTTGACATATTGCCCGGCGAGGTAGCGAAATCCGTGCTGAGGGGGGAGGCGCAAACGCACCCGCAAGACGGACTCACTCAGGTGCTCCAAGGTGTCGATGCGGGCGGGAACCGTCATCAGTTTGAGCGCTGCGAGCTCCCCCAAGTCCTCAATGTCCAAACTGACATCTGAGCTTGCCGAGGACGTGCAAGTAAGCACCCAGCCTTCAGCCTGCTCGTCTAATGTGAGGCTGGGGCTGGCGGCCAGGGGACTCACGGTGCCCGACAGGAGGCGCGCCTTGCAACTGCCGCATCGACCTGTGCGGCAACTGTGTTCGAGTATCAGACCCGCTTGGGCAGCGCTGTCCAGCAAACTCTGACCTGGAACCGAGGGGCACTGGTGCCCATTGGCGAGATGGATTTGGTGCGGGATGGACAAAGGCGCTCCGGTAGCGTGAGGCCACGCGAGAGCTCATCCTAACCACAGCCCTGCGAGGCAAATCGCGTAACAGGCTTTGAAATACCGGAGTCTTCGGATGCTGGCGTTCAAATCGCTGCTCCAGGCTGCCTCCGCAACGAGCGTCAATTCGCTCGGAATCGGTATTGCGTCGCTTCCACAAATTCAAGGAGGCGCATTTTGAAAGAAGCTTGGTGATAACGGATTCGCTCCATCGTTTCTTGGCGCGTCCGTTCCGCCCGATCCAGCTCATAGTCTGAGTCGCCAAAAGCAAAACCGCCGGTTCCTTGCTCCATGGCTTCCATGTCCGCTCGGGTCCACGTCCAGTCGTGGTAACTCAGGTGTTTCAACACCACCGTTGCACCACACAGCACGGCTTCCAAATTGGTGGCGCTGACGGCGTCATAGGAATACAGGCGTGAGGTCCTGCGCAGGTGAAACGCCAATTCGGGCCGCGTGGGCGGCCAGCTGTAGGTGATGGGGATGCATCCCTCGTGCGTATCCTTCAGAAAGCGCGCGCCCTTGCCGAGCCAGAGCATGTTCTGGGGGCGCTCAACCACGTTGTTGGCGTTAAACAGCGCCAAGTCGATGGGGAGCAGGTACAGCACCGCATGACGCCCCGCGCGCTGTGCGGGAAAGGCCTTGGAGTAGTACACCCGGAACTCCTCCGGGTTGTCCGTCTCGCGGGGCATTTCTTTGCCCAAAACGTAGCGCACGACGTGTTTGGCGCCGAAGGGATTTCCCGGAAAACCATCGGTGCAGATCACGATGGCCTCGTCCTGTAGCCGTGGCCACGCTCGCTCAAAAATTGGGTTGATGCAGGGGGTGTTGAGTGCGGGGTTGAGCATTTCCGCTGGGCTGGGCGACAGGTTGCTGGTGATTAACAACTTTGCATCCAACCCCAGCGCATTGAGTTCATGGCATAGCGTGTGCATCACTCGAACACCAGCACTGACGCAGTAGGAGGGAGTGACGATGACGTAAGGGCGGGTTTTCATCTGGCGGCTTGAAATTTAGGCTTGCAGCAACCAACGAAACGCGGTCCGGAACTGGTGCAGCATCTCTTCGATGTCGTAGTCCCCTGCCTGCAGGTCCGCATGCTGGGCGGTGAGGTAGGGGACCAAGATTCCCAGCTTGTGTGCCAGCATGACGCGGAACTCAGCGGGGTCCACGATATATCGCCCATGCTTGTGCCCATCCATCAATAGCTGCAACCACTCCATGTTGGCCTTGATGGCGGTCGTCTTTTTACGTTGATCCTGTCCGCCGTGAATTCGGAAGGAGCTCAGTGGCTCGGAGATGTACACGCAATGGCGACCGTGCATCAACTCCATCCAGGTCGACAGGTCGGTCATGATTTCGTACTGACGTCCACAAAACCGCCCAAAGCCCGCACCCAGATCCGAGCGGCGGTACATGGCGGTGGTGGGTTCTCCGATGAGGTTCATGCCATGTCGAAGGATGAAGTCCCCCATTGACTGGCCGATGACCACCATGTCGCGATCGAACAAGCGGGTGGTGCCCGGTAGGGGTGGCAATTCGTTGCCAGCCGCATCGATCAGCTGTCGAAATGAGGTGACGAGCCCCACCGTCGGAAAGGTTTCGAAGTAGCGGACCATGCGCTCCACCTTGGTGGGGTGGAACAGGTCATCATCCATCAGGAAGTTGACATAGGTGCCGCGCGCCTGCCGTAGCGCGTTGCTCCAGTTCTCCCAAGCACCGCCGCCCTCCTGTACGTGGTATTCCACGCGAGGGTCTGCCGCGAGTTGGTCTCGAATGGAGTTGAGGCTACTGTCATCCCCGCTGTTGTCGCTGATGACAATTTGCAAATGGACATGGGTTTGGCGACGGGCACTCTCCAACGCCAACGGCAGATAGTCCGGCCGCTTGTGGGTTGGGATCAAGATGCTGACCAAGGGTTCTTCTACACCATCCATGCTGACTGGGTACCCCAATGATGACCTTCTGGAGCATAGTGAGGTGCAAAGGCCCCTAGTCCACTGATTTGCACGGGGTCCCATCCCCAGTTCAGCGTCAGACAAAAGAAAAGGGAGCGTGTGAACACGCTCCCTCTGGGGCCTGATCAAGGGGCGGTCAGCCCCAATACTGTCCTTTAGAACAGCGGCAGGATCACACTCGGATCTTCATCGTCCTGTCTTGGATGACGCCAGCCATGGTGCGGAGGCGGTGCGCTTGGCGGCTCCATCGCTGCGGTGGCTGGAGTGCCGTCGGTCCGCTCGGGCAAGGGCAGCGGCTTTTCAGCCGGTGCGACAAGCTCTTCGGCTGTGGGCAGCGCAGCATCCTTGGCAAACCAGACGTCGGTCATGGCTGAGGTTTCACCGTTGGCCTTGGTGAAACTGGAGACCAGGCCCAACAGGTTGCCGTTGTCGACTTCTGTGCCCTTGGTCGCCCCGAGGCTCATGCTCGTGATGCCCAGTTCGGTCAGCGACTTCAACTCACCCGCGTCCGTTACCCCGTCGCGGTCCGCATCCACCCACACCTGCAGCTTGCTGAAGTTGGTGTCTGAGGCGTCGATACGGCCATCGTGGTTGCTATCTTCCGCTGACAGGGCCACAAAGCCATCTGCTGCGCGCGAGCCATCTGCCAAGCGAGTGCCTGAGCCAAAGAGCTCTCGGCCATCGTTGATTTGCCCGTCTCCGTTGCGGTCCATGACCAAGAAGCCGTCCTGCCCGGCAACCCAACCGTAACGAGCGGCTTGCCCGTCCCCGTTCAGGTCGAAGTTCACGCCTTCTGCAGCATTCAAGGTCTGGATGCCATTGCCATCCAAGTCAAGCACGATCGGCGTCGCCAGGAACATAGCGTTGACCTGGGCCGTATTCAGTGCTGCCACAGCATCGGTGGTGAACGCCGTGACCTGCGCCATGTCCATCGAGGCGAGGTCAGAGGTGTCGAAACCCACCACCTGAGCTGACGTGAGGCTCGCAATCTGATCGGTGCTCAATCCATCGATTTGGAGAGAGTTGAGTGCGCCCAAATTGCTAGACCCCAAACCTGCCAACGCGTCGGTCGCGATCGCGTTGATCTGCGCAGAACTAAAGCCTGCCATTTGAAGGGTCGTCAGTGCGGCGAAGTCTTCGCTGGTGATGGCGGCGATGCCATCCGTTCCCAGCGCCGTGATTTGCGTACTGGCTAAGCTGGCCCATTGTGTGGAATCCAGACCAACCAATTGCTCTGTACCCATCGCGGCGATCTGTGCAGTCGTAAAGGCACGCAGATCGGACGAGCTGAAGGCGACAAAGTCATCCGACTCGAGTCCCAAAACTTGTACGGTTGTGAGGCTGGCGATCTGATCGGTTGCCAAGCCTGCCAACTGATCCGTCGAGAGTGCTGCAACATCTGCCGAGTCCAGGCCTCGCAATTGATTGGTCGTCAGTTGGCCCATCTGGACCGAACTGATACCCGCCAACTGGTCGGTGCCCAATGCCCCCAACTGACTGGAGGTGAAGGAGCGCAACTCGGTCGAGCTGAAGGCTGCGAAGTCTTCGGATGCCAAGCCCACAACTTGCGCCGTGGTCAAGCTGGCGATTTGAGCCGACGTCAAACCGTCTAGCTGGTCGGACGTCAGCGCGCTGACATCGTCCGAATCCAAGCCCTTCAGTTGCAGCGTACTCAGTTTGGACAAGTCCGCTGACTCCAGACCGGCCAATTGCACGGTATCCAATGCTTGCAACTGCGCCGAGGTGAAGCCCCCGAACTGAACCGACGTCATCGCGGCAAGATCATCACTCTCTAGGGCCGCGACTCCGGCCGTGCCGAGGGCTGTGACCTGTAGGCTCGTCAGCATCGCCCATTGGTCGGAATTGAGCCCCGTCAACTGTTCCGTCCCGAGTGCGGCGACTTGCGCCGTGGTGAATGCGCGCAGGTCGCTGGAGTCGAACGAGCTGAGGTCGTCGGACTCTAGCCCCTTAACTTGAGTCGTGGTCAGACTGGCGAACTGAGCCGTGTTGAAGCCGGCCAACTGATCGGTTGTCAGTGCTGCGATGTCCGCGGAATCCAAGCCGCGCAATTGCGTGGTCAATAGGTCACCGAACTGATCCGAGGTCAAGCCGGCCAACTGATCCGTCCCGAGCGCTGCCAGATGGCTGGAAGTGAAGGACTGCAGTTCCTTCGAACCGAAGGCACCAAAGTCCTCGGATGCCAGACCCACTACTTGGGCCGTTGACAAGCTCGCAATCTGGCTG
>NZ_JAEDAL010000008.1 GCF_016093295.1 Inhella gelatinilytica
GGTTGCCCCGCGTTACCGTTCGACTTGCATGTGTAAGGCATGCCGCCAGCGTTCAATCTGAGCCAGGATCAAACTCTACAGTTCGATCTGTTTTACTCAACGGAATCGAAGTGAACTTCACTTCTATCTCCGCGAGCATTTTTTGCAAGTCATCCTAAATCTCTTCAGGATGCGACCCGCATCAAATGCCCACGCTTATTGGCTGCAACTTGTTAAAGAACTCGAACTCTTCAGTTCGTCGCGCCGTCATCAACAGCGCAGAAGCGAGATTATTGCAGCGTTTTAATCCGACTGTCAACACCTTTCGAAATCTTTTTGCAATCAGCAAAAACTCTCAAAAGACCTCACCCCCCCCAACCACCTCTTGCGCCTAAGGCATCAATCAGCAGCGGAGCCCGCCATTATGGCACTGAATTTATCGAGTGCGCAAGTGGGGTTCGAAATTTAAGACTCAGCCGCCCCAGCCTACGGCCGCGGCAGCGGCGGCAGGGTCTTCTGCGTTGATCACGTCTCGCACGAGGGCTGCCGCCCTTGCTGAATCACAGCGAAGAACGCGCTGCTTGACCCGTGCAATCTGGGTCGGATGCATTGAAAAGCTGCGCAGTCCCATTCCCAACAGGACTTCGGTAAAGGCGAGGTCGCCCGCCATTTCCCCACACACGCTGACACTCTTGTTCTGTTCGCGACACTCTTGGATGACGCGGGCCAGTAGACCCAGAACAGCGGGATGCCAGGGATCGAACAAGTGCGAGACGGATTGATCGGCCCGGTCAATCGCCAGTGTGTATTGAATCAGGTCATTGGTGCCAATGGACACGAAGTCCACCCAGGGAAGCAAGCTCCGCAGCACCAAAGCAGCCGCCGGAACCTCCACCATGACCCCCAACTCCACGGAACCCATTCGCTGCCCGCGTGACTTCAGTTGCGCGCACACTTTTTCTATGCAATCCCGGACCTGCCGAAGTTCCCGACCATGGCTCACCATCGGCAACAGCAGGCGCACAGGGCCTTCCGCGCTTGCACGATAGATGGCGCGGAGTTGCTGCCGAAACATGGCCGGCTCGCTCAGGCTCCAACGGATCGCCCGCAGTCCCATCGCCGGGTTCAGGATGGCGTCCTGTCGGGACTCGTTGGGGAGTGCCCGCTCCAACGGCTTGTCCGCTCCCACGTCCACCGTGCGAATGGTGACAGGCCGCCCCCCCATGGCCAGCACCGCTTGACGGTAGGCAAGGTATTGCTCTTCTTCCGAAGGCAATTGCCCCCCGCGGCCCATGAAGAGAAACTCACTGCGGAAGAGCCCGACCCCCTCAGCCCCCACCTGCAAAGCAGGTTCGGCGTCTTGCGGCAGCTCGATATTGGCGAGCATTTCCACGCGCTCGCCGTCGAGTGTTACGGCGGGTGTAAAGCGTAGGCGTGCCAGGCGTTCGCGCTCCAATTCAGCTTGGCGTTGGCGGAAACGATATTCCTCCAGAACGATTGGCGAGGGATTCACCACCACCACGCCGGCATCACCGTCGATGACGACCCAGTCGTCCTGCTGAATGAGTCGACTGCCTTCCCGTGTCCCCACCACGGCCGGAATGTCCATGCTGCGCGCGACGATCGCGGTGTGCGAGGTCTTGCCGCCGATGTCCGTCACAAAGCCCTGAAAGACGCCATCCCGGAATCGGAGCATGTCCGCCGGCGAAATGTCGCCTGCGACAAGAACCAGCGGATCCTCACCGGCGAAATCCCGAGCGCCCGACTGCAGCGCGCTCGGCCACTCCTCGGTACCCTCGGTGAGCACACGGAGGATGCGCTCCACCACTTGTTCGAGATCGGCCTTGCGCTCCCGGAGATAGTCGTCCTCCATGTCGTCAAATTGGCGCGCCAGCACTTCGAGTTGGGCCGACAGCGCCCACTCGGCGTTGTAGTGACGAGAGCGAACCCACTCCAGCGACGCCTCAACAAGCGCCTCATCGTGCACCAGCATGAGGTGAACATCGAGCAGCGCGGCCAGTTCCGGGGGCGCGTCCGAGGGAAGTGCATCGCGCAGCTGAACCAGTTCGCTTGCAACGCGCTCCCGGGCCGTACGCAGGCGCTCACTTTGCTCACCAACGTCGACATCCGCAATGAAATAGTGGGCAACGTCCAGCCGACTGGACGCCACCAGCACAGCGCGGCCAATGGCCACGCCTCTCGCTACAGCGGTGCCGAAGACCTGGAAGCTCATGTCAACGCCCCTTGAATGCCGTGCTACTCGCCTTCGCCGAAACGATCTTGGATGAGCGCCACAAGCGCTGCATGGGCTTGCGCTTCATCGTCGCCTTCGGTTTCCAGTTCAACCTCACTGCCCAGCCCGGCCGCCAGCATCATGACCCCCATGATGCTCTTGGCATTGACCCGCCGGCCATTGCGACTCAGGAAGACTTCACACCGGAATGTGCCGGCGAGCTTGGTGAGCTTGGCAGACGCCCGCGCATGCAGGCCCAGCTTGTTGATGATTTTGACCGTGGATTTCTGCATGCCCCAAGATTAGCTGCACTTCAGCTCACCGGGCCTCAGGCTTGGCCCACCCCTCGAACGGCGCCTTCGAGCGCCTTGGCGACCACATCGTCGATCGACTCATGGCCGTAGCACAAGCTGCGCCACAGCATGGGCACATTGACGCCATAGATCAAGGCGGCACCCTCTCGGCCCTGCAGCGCCTGGCCGGCGGCATTGGCCGGCGTCGCACCCAGGGCATCCACGAACACCAGAACCGGCCCGTCGGAGGGAAGGCACGCCTTCACCTCCGTAATCGCCCGCTCCAGGTCCCATTCGGGATGGACATCCAAGCCTTTGAGGCGAGCCCCGCAGCCTGGATAGGTGTGTGCGGCAACGCCACAAAGGGCGGAGGCCAAGGGGGCATGTGCAACCACAAGCATGTAAACCATGGCGCGATTATCAAGACGCCGGCCGACCGCTCTCGTCGGGCAGGTGGGTCAGTTCGCGCAAAAACTGGAGGGCTGTGGGTGGGGGCGCTTCCCGCCCCAGAACCAATGCCTGATACACATGCCCGCGCCGCCCCCATGTCAGCAACACGGCCTGTCGCTCGGGTGCTTTCAGATGAAAGGCGCCGCCTCGCTCGGTCGGCAACGCCCCGATGGGGGGCTGAAGCCCCGCCTCCGGCCCCAATGGCGTGGCCTGGGCCCCCAATCGCCCGGCCAAATCTGACGCACTCACTTCCAGCGCCAGTAGCACCCGGTCACCCCGCTCCAAGTCCTGCCAAGCCAGTGAGAATGTCCACCCCTGCGCTTCACATACCGCCAGGCCGGTGCCCCGCTCCTGCCGGATTTCCGGCTTGCACGGGAAGCTGCCCCGTACGTTGGCCGCTGGGAAACTCATCTGGCGCCAGTTCCACGCCGGGGTGCAGGCGGCCACCCATCCAACCGCCGCCATCAGCGCGACACCCGTCCGCCAGGCGCGCTGTCGGATGGTCATTCCAAATCGATGCATCACACCATTATTGGCTCCCCACCCATGACACCGAACACACCGCAAGCCCTGGACGGCCTTCGAATCCTGGATCTCAGCCGGGTTCTCGCGGGCCCTTGGTGCACGCAGATGCTGGGCGATCTGGGGGCGGATGTCGTCAAAGTTGAGCGTCCAGGGCGGGGTGACGACACCCGCGCATGGGGCCCCCCCTTCCTGCCGGACGCCGACGGGCGCCCCTCTCAAGAATCTGCCTACTACCTGTGCGCCAACCGGAACAAGCGATCGATCACCATCGACCTCGCCCTGGCGGAGGGGGCTCGCTTGGTGCGCGAACTGGCAGCCGTCTCGGACGTCTTGGTCGAGAACTTCAAAGTCGGAGATCTGGCGCGTTACGGCCTGTCGCCGGAGCAACTCTTACAACTCAACCCGCGATTGGTGATCTGCTCCATCACGGGCTTCGGGCAGACCGGCCCCTGGCGTGAAAAGCCTGGGTACGATTTTGTCGCCCAAGCCTTGGGGGGCTTGATGAGCGTGACCGGCGCTGCAGACGGCGAACCCGGTGCAGGCCCCCAGAAGGTCGGCGTCGCGGTCACGGATCTCTACACCGGCCTCCATGCCACCATCGCGATCTTGGCCGCCCTGCGTCACCGAGATCAGACGGGACGGGGCCAGTGGATTGACCTGTCCCTTTTTGACAGCCAGTTGGCCATGCTGGCCAACTTGGGCAGTCAGGCGCTCTGCGGCGGCACCACACCCACGCGCTTGGGCAATGCCCACCCCAGCATCGCGCCCTATCAAAGTTTGGCGACGCAAGACGGGCACTTGATCGTGGCGGTGGGCAACGACCGCCAGTTTGCACACCTTGCCGAGGTACTGGGGCATCCCGAGTGGGCAGCCGATCCGCGCTTTGCGTCGAACGCACAGCGAGTCGCTCATCGGCAGGACCTCACAGCGGCGTTGGAGACCCATTTCAGGTCGCAGCCCCGGGCTCATTGGCTGGAGCGGTTGGAGGCGGCAGGGGTGCCCTGTGCCGCCGTCAACACGGTGAACGAGGCCTTGGCCCTGGAGCAAACGCACGCCCGCGGCATGGTGGTTTCCCTAGCTCACCCCCTCAACCCCGGGCAAAAGCTAATCGGCAACCCCATTCAAATGGGCGAAACCCCCATACAGTACCGGCGGCCCCCGCCCAGTTTGGGCGAACATGGCGAGTCAGTCCTGCGCGAATGGTTGGGCGCTGACGCCGCCACCTGTACTGCTTGGCGCGAGTCGGGGGCGCTCGGCTGACCCAACTCCTGCCCCCGATGCCCTCCGCCCCTGACAGCGTCTCGCTCAGCCAAGCCCTGGAACAAGTGGGCGACGAGGTGGCGCACCCGTTGTTGGTCGCGCTAGACCGACTGAGGACCTTGCAGCAACACGCCGACCCCGCCCTCAAAGCGGCGTTGGCGGGGCTCCATGAGCCCCTGCGGCGTGCACGGGAAGGGGCCTTGCTGGCCCAACAACTGGGCCGACTCAGCTCGGGACGGGTTCGCCCCGGCCAAATGAGCGTGCCGCTGCACGACACGCTGCAAGCGCTGTGCGCCCAGCGGCGGCGGGAAGCGGAGGCGCGGGGCCTGCAGTTGCGTACGGAGTGGCTGTCGGCCGACATCGATACTGACCCAGTCTTGCTGGATCATTTGCTCAGTCACCTGCTGGACTGGGCTCTGGCCCACACCTGCAGTTCGGTGGACCTGCGCATGGCGTTGAGCCCCTGGCCCGTGCGGGCACAACTGACCTGCCGTTTTGCGGTCCGGCCCTTGGATCAGATCCAGACCGGAACCTCGATGCCAGACCCCTCGCCTCTGAGTCTCGCGTGGCTCTTCGTTCAAGAGGCAGGCGCGCTGCTGGGGGTGGAGGTGGATCGGGAAGACGAGGGGCCGGTGTGGGTCGCGGTGCTCCGATTCCCCGCTGCTCGCATGAGTGCCTTGGGAGCGACCGTTTCGCTGCCACCCGAGGTCGTGGATGAAGGGCACAACACCCAGCCGTTTGGCGGCGCTCCGGCGCTGGTGATCACCCAGCGGCCCGAGTTGCTGAGCGCGCTGGGGGCGGTCATGGACCCTCTGGGCTGGGATTTGGATCGAGCCGAGTCCGTTGACGCCGCGAGGGCCTTGTGCCGGCACCGCCTGCCCAAGCTCATCGTGGTTGATGGCGCATTGCGCAGCCCGGACATGGCCGGGTTGTGCGCCGAGATTCGTGCGGACGTTCCACAGTTCCCGCTGATCGAAGTCGTGCCCGCCGGCCGGGCCACGCAGATGCCCATGCGGGGTGTCAGTCCGTGCCCGGAAGTCCACCTGCGCTTGCACCTTCCAGCCCTGCTCAAACGCGCCTTTGGCGGTGCCCCGGCACCAGCCGCACCCGAATTGACCTTTCGCGTGTAGTGGGCCTGCACAGCGTCGACAATGGCGGCATGGCTTGGAATCGACGCATCGTTTGGCCCCTGCTGGTCGGCATGGGTGCCGCTGCAATGGGCGCAGTGGCTTGGCAGTGGAACGCTCCGCCCTTGGCCCCCGTGGTGCAGTACACGCTACTGGACGGTCAGGCGCGTAGCAGCCAGCAATGGAACGGCAAAGTGATGGTGGTGAATTTCTGGGCCACCAGTTGCACCACCTGCGTCAAGGAAATGCCCGCCCTGATGGCCACTCACGAAAAATTCAAGGGGCCTCGTTTCGACACCTTGGCCGTCGCCATGGCCTACGACCCCCCCGACTACGTTGCGGCGTTCGCCCAGACGCGCAAGCTGCCGTTTGGCGTGGCCATCGACAACAGCGGCGCCATCGCCAACGCCTTCGACCCCGCGGTGCGCATGACCCCCACCACGTTTGTCATCGACAAGCAGGGGCGCATCGTCAAGCGCTACTTGGGGGAGCCCGATTTCAAGGCGATGCACCAACTCATCGAAACGTTAATCGCGGCCTAAGGCGCGACACCGCCGACGCGGCACCGCGCGCGACGCGGGATGCCGCTTTAAATGGCGCCGGCGCTGGCGGCCTGCTGATCCGCGTGGTAACTGGAGCGCACCATGGCGCCCACCGCGGCATGACTAAACCCCATGGCCGCAGCTTCCCGCTCGAACATCTTGAACGTGTCGGGGTGCACATAGCGGCGCACAGGCAAGTGATGACTGCTGGGCGCGAGGTACTGGCCAATCGTCAGCATCTCGACCCCATGGTCCCGCAAGTCGCGCATCACCTGCAGGATTTCCTCGTCGGTCTCGCCCAGGCCCACCATGAGTCCACTCTTGGTGGGCACGCCCGGCACCTCTGCCTTGAACTGCTTGAGCAGGTTCAACGAGAACGCGTAATCCGATCCCGGTCGCGCTTCTTTGTACAGACGTGGCACCGTTTCCAGGTTGTGATTCATCACATCGGGCGGCGCGCCTTTGAGGATGGCCAAGGCGCGGTCCATTCGACCACGGAAGTCCGGCACCAGCACTTCAATGCGCGTTTGCGGCGACGCCTCGCGCGTGGCCCGAATGCAATCAACGTAGTGCTGGGCCCCACCATCCAGCAAATCGTCCCGATCCACGCTGGTGATGACAACGTATTTCAGCTTGAGCGCGCCAATGGTCTTGGCCAAGTTGGCCGGTTCATTGACATCCAGGGGATCTGGCCGGCCATGCCCGACGTCACAGAAGGGGCAGCGACGCGTGCACTTGTCCCCCATGATCATGAAGGTGGCGGTGCCATGCCCAAAACACTCGCCAATGTTGGGACAGGAGGCCTCTTCGCAGACCGTGTTGAGCTTGTGCTCCCGCAGAATCTGCTTGATCTCGTAGAACCGCGTGTTGGGCGAACCGGCTCGCACTCGAATCCAATCCGGCTTCTTCAGCACTTCGGCCGGCGCCACTTTGATCGGAATACGCCGCGTCTTGGCGTCACCCTTTTGCTTGGCGGTGGGGTCGTAGGGCGTGTTGGAGTCGGTTGTCATGGCTGAAGCTGGGCGGCCAGGCGCTCACTCAGCACCGAAGCCACAAGTTCGGGATCACGGGGGCCGCCGAGTGTAGCGAGATCCACTGTTCGCAATCCGGGATAACCACAAGGGTTGATGCGTTGGAAAGGCTCAAGGTCCATGGCCACGTTGAGCGCCAAGCCGTGATAGGTGCACTGCCGGCTGACCTTGATTCCCAAAGCCGCCACCTTGGCCAATCCCTCGAAGGGATCGCGCGCAGGGCCGGTCGGCGCTGCATGGGCACGGGGGGCGTCGACCCGCACATAGATACCCGGGGCGCCCCCCACCCGAAACCCCGTGAGCCCGAAGTGGTCCAAGGTCTGGATCACGGCGGCCTCCAACCGGAACACGAACTCGCGGACATAGATGCCCAGCCGTGACAAATCCACCAGCGGGTAGGCCACCACTTGTCCCGGGCCGTGATACGTCACCTGCCCGCCTCGGTTGCTCTGCACCACCGGAATGTCCCCTGGCATCAAGAGATGCTCGGGCTTGGCGGCCAGACCCAGGGTGAACACAGAGGGGTGCTCACAGACCCACAGCTCGTCGGGGGTCTGGGGCCCGCGCTGCGCCGTGAAGGCCTGCATGGCGGCTGCAGTCGGCTCCCACGGCACTGAACCGAGCGCACACACCCGCACTTAGAGCACCACCTTGACCAAAGGATGCGTGGTCAGCGTGCGGTAAAGCTCGTCCAACTGCTCACGGCTGGTGGCCGTGACGGTGATGGTCAGCCCCAGGTACTTGCCGCCGCTGGAGGGGCGCTGCTCAATGGTGCTCGCATCAAATTCGGGGTCAAACTGGCGCGCCACGTGCGCGACTGCTTCGATAAACCCCTCCACCTGCGCGCCCATCACCTTGATGGGGAAGCGCGAGGGGTACTCGATCAGGCTCTCATCAGGTTTCATGGTGCTTACCGTATCCACAAACGAAGGGCATCCCAGACCCGGCCCAACACACCCGCCTCGGGCACGGCCTCCTGGACCACCAGGGGCACTTCCGCCAACGGAGCGCCACCGGCACTCTTGATGGACAACTTGCCGACCGCCTGCCCCTTTTGCAAGGGCGCCACCAAGGGGTCCGTCCGTTTGATCTCGGTTTGAACCTTGGCGCCCTCACCGCGGGGCACGGTCACATAGACCGGGTGAGCGGCCCCCAGCTTCACCTTCTGGCGCTGACCCTTCCACACTTCGGGCTCCGCCAAAACCTTGCCCGGTTCATAAAGCCGTACACCATCCCAAGCGCTGTAGCCCCAGTTCAGAAGCTTCTGGCTTTCTTGAGCTCGCGCCTCTTTCGACGCCGTTCCCAGCACCACACTGATCAAGCGCCGCTTGCCATTGGGGAACTCCCGCTCAGCGCTTGCAATCAAGCAGTAGCCGGCCCCCTCGGTGTAGCCCGTTTTCATCCCATCCACGCTCGGATCTCGGGTGAGGAGCAGGTTTCGGTTGTCTTGCTTGATCTTGTTGTAGGTGTAGTCACGGACCTTGTAGTACCCGTAGGACTGAGGATGGTCGAGGACCAAACGCTGCGCAATCACAGCCAAATCGCGCGCGCTGGCGTAGTGCCCAGGCTCACTCATCCCCGTGACGTTCTTGAACTGCGTGTTCTTCAAGCCCCAGGCCTGGGCTTGCCGGTTCATCATGGCGACGAACTGCTCGACCGTCCCGCCCACCCCTTCAGCCAACGCCACCGAGGCGTCGTTGCCGGACTGCACGATCATGCCGTTCAGCAACTCATGGACCTTGGGGCGCATGGTGGTGTCGATGAACATGACCGAAGCGCCGCCCTTGCGCTCGTCCCAGGCACGCTTGGAGACAGCCAACTCCTGGTCCAACGTCAATCGCTTTTCTTTCAGCGCATTGAACACCAGATAGGCCGTCATGAGCTTGGTCAGCGAGGCGGGCTCCGCTTGCACGTCGGCATCCCGCTCCGCCAGCGTCTGCTGGCTGTTGACATCCACCAACATGTACTGCTTGGCAGCCACCTCCGGGGCCTGCGGAACCTGCGCCCACACCGGCAGACTCGCGGCCCCAATTGCCACGGCAACAACCAGCCCCCTCACGACACAAAAACTCATCATTCCGATTCCAAACTCAGCGCGACCACGCGCGCATCACCAAGTCTTTAAGCAGCACTTGCTGCCCATGAAAAAAGTGCCCAGCCCCTGGCAACACGGTCACGGGCAAGGCCTGTGGCCGGGCCCAATCCAGCACCGCGGACAGCGGCACCACATCGTCCAGCTCGCCGTGCAGCACAAAGCTATGCGCCGGCACCTGCTCCGCAGGGAAGCGACTCGCGGCCAAGCCGATCAACGCCAACCGATGCACGGGTTGCCCTGCCGTCTGCAAGCGCTCGGCCAAGCGGGTGGCCACATAGGCCCCGAAAGAAAAGCCGCCCAGGTAAAAAGGCGCATCGGGCGGCAGCACGGCTTGGGCGGCCGCCCAAGCGTCATCCACTTCCCCAACCCCATGGTCGAACTGCCCATCCGACGCGCCGACCCCGCGAAAATTGAGCCGAACGGCTCGCAATCCCAGGGCCAAGGCGGCCCGAGCCAGGGACTGCACCACCTTGTTGTCCATGGTGCCGCCATGAGTGGGCAACGGGTGGAGCAGCAGCGCCACACCCTGCGGTGCGCCCTCCGGATCATCAAACGCCAACTCCAGCTGCCCGGCGGGGCCGGAGATGAGTTGGCGCGTGGTGGCCGACCTCATCGCCCGACCGAATCCGGCAGCCGCAGACGCTCCACCACCTCACCTTGCTTCAGGTGCCGGTCAATGATTTCGTCTATGTCGCTGGCGTCCACATACGTGTACCACGTGGCCTCCGGGTAGACCACCAACACCGGGGCCCCAGCGCAGCGATCCAGGCATCCGGCTTTGTTGACTCGCACCGCGCCCACGCCGGCCAAGCCTTCCGCCTTCACCCGGGCTTTGCAATGATCAAAAGCCTCTTGAGCCCCATGCCGGGTGCAGCACGCCTCGCCCTCGGCGCGCTCATTGAGGCAAAAGAAGAGATGGCGTTGGTAGTAGCTCATCCCGTCATTTTAGGGATTGCCCTGATCCTCCGGGAGCAGCCGACCCAGTGCCCACATCAGCGCCGCCACCGGCCACAGCCACCCAATCCATTGGAAGAGCCCGATCAAGTGGACGCGCGGACCGGCCTGCCACTGCGCCAAGCTGCGCAGCCAATAGGCGTCCTGAGCCACTCCGTTGATGAGCACCAACAATGCTGTCAACGTGGGCACCACCAGCACCGCTGCAACCCGCGCCGGCGCAGCCGCCGCCAAGGATGCCCCCAGCGTGGCCCAAGCCAGGGCCCAGCCCGTCCCTGGGGTCTGCCAACTCCAGGTGTGGGCGGGTCCGAAATTCAGCGCAGCTGACACCCCGCTCATGCCCACCCCCAGACCCAACAGCGCCAGCACGAGGAACAGGCGGTGCCCGCCCGGTTTGGCGCAGGCCAGCATGACCAAACACGGCCCCAGCAGACCCAGCGCGGTGAGCAGACTGGCCAGTCCCGTGCCTGGCTGTTGGCCCGTCAACTCGGGCAACATCGCCACCCACCCCGCGTCTCCCCCCCATTCCCGAAGCTGCTGCACCGCACCCGGCAGCCACTGGCCCTGCGCCAAAGGCAAAGGGGGCGGAAACAACAGGCCCAACGGCCACAGGGCCAACAGCGTCAGCCCCCAAGCACTGCCGGGTTGGAAAAACACCTCCCGCCAGTGAACCCAGCGCCCCAACCAGCCCACTCGGGCGCACAGGACGGCCAGGCCCGCGCCCACACTGGCGCCCCCCGAGTTCAGCGCCCAGTCGGCCAACGAGGGCACCCGAGCCGGCAGGCCATACTGCGCCGCCTCTAGCGTGAAAGCGAGCCCCGCGGGCAGTAGCCCCCCAAAGAGGGCGCACCACCCCAGCGATCGCTGGTGACGCCACGCCGCCGCCGCGATCAAAAAGCCGAGGGGCAGGTACCCAAGCGCGTTGGCCCAAACATCAAAAACCGACCAATAGCGCGGCCACGGCAAGCGAAGCAAATCCCCCCAGGGCATGCCACCCGGGCGTTCCCACGGGCTAAAGGGGTACAAACTGGCATAAGCCACGCTGGCCGCATACACCAGGGCCAGCCAAGCCAAGCTGCTGATCCTCACCGGCGAAGCGAGGGGGCGGTTCGGCTTGAATGCGGTCGATCGCGAGCCACGCATCGCTGGTTGGCGTCCGCTCAAATGGGCCGCACGACCACCAAGATCACGATGGCCATGAACAGCAAGACCGACACCTCGTTGAAGACGCGATACCAGCGGTGCGAGCGCCGGTTTTGCAACCGCTCAAACTCGGCGAGCATGCGGCCACAGCGCACGTAATAGACGATTGCCCCCACCACCAGCGCCAATTTGATCCACATCCAGAGCCCGCCGGCCACATAGGCGTCCCAGGCCATGGCCAGCATCAGCCCGCCAAGCAACAACGCCACCCCCATCAACAAGTGGCCAAAGCGGTACAGCTTGCGCCCCATCAACAGCAAGCGTTCGCGCTCCGCATGGCTGGTGGGCGGCACCATGGCCAAGTTGACCAAGATGCGCGGCAAATAAAACAACGCGGCAAACCACGCGGCCACGAAGACGATGTGAAAGGCTTTGATCCAGAGCATGGCCGCATTATGCGAAGGCGCTCGCGGCAGACACGAGCGATAAGCGCCTCAGTGCTGGAACCACGGCGCGACGCGGCTGCGCAGCCGACACCCAGCCGCGCCAGCGGCGTGCTACAGCTTTGCGCTGTAGGCAAGTTCCAAGGGCAAAAAAAACCCCGGCCACCGGCCGGGGTTGAAAGCCTTGATGCTGTCATCACACAAGGCTCCTGCTCAGGGAGGAAAAGCAGGGAACGGCCACCTCGCGGCTACCATTCGGGGACAAGTCTAATGGCAGCGGATCGCGATTGGCAAGATTCGGTGTCAAAAGTCACCGAATTCCTGGGCCTTTTCTCACCCGTCCTGCACGCTCGCCGTCTTTGCGCTAACTCAATCCGACCGCTCATGAACCCGCTTTTTGCCCCCTTTCCCGCCGCCCGCCCGCGACGCCTGCGCCGCGATGCTGCCACCCGCGAGTTGGTGCGGGAGCACCGCCTGCACCCCAGCGATTTGATTTGGCCGGTGTTCTTCCAAGCCGGCCAGGGGCTCGAAACGCCCGTGCCCTCCATGCCCGGCGTGGTGCGCTACTCCATCGACCAGCTGCTACCGGCGGCTGAAGCGGCAGCGCACTTGGGCATTCGTGCCCTGGCGCTATTTCCGGTGATTGACCCCGCCCTCAAAGATCCACAGGGGCGCGAAGCACTCAATCCCGAAGGCTTGGTTCCCACCTGCGTGCGAGCGCTCAAAGAGCGCCTGCCCGAACTGGCCTTGATTACCGATGTGGCGCTGGACCCCTACACCAGCCACGGCCAAGACGGGGTGATTGACGCGCAAGGACGCATCCTCAATGACGAAACCGTGGCGCTACTCGCGCAACAGGCGGTCTTGCAGGCCCAGTGCGGCGCGGACATCGTCGCGCCCAGCGACATGATGGATGGCCGCATCGGCGCCATTCGCCAAGCCTTGGAAGCCGTGCAGCAGCCCTACACCCGGATCTTGGCCTACAGCGCCAAATACGCCAGCAGCTACTACGGCCCGTTCCGAGACGCGGTGGGCTCCGCAGCCAACCTCGGCAAGGCCGACAAAAAAACCTACCAAATGGACCCCGGAAACAGCAACGAAGCGCTGCGCGAGGTGGGTCTGGACATTGCCGAAGGGGCTGACATGGTGATGGTCAAGCCCGGCCTGCCTTATTTGGACATCGTGTACCGCGTTAAGGAGACTTACGGGGTTCCCACTTTTGCGTACCAAGTCAGCGGCGAGTACGCCATGATCAAAGCGGCAGCCGCGAACGGCTGGATTGACCACGACGCCGTGATGATGGAAACGCTGCTCGGTTTCAAGCGCGCCGGGGCCGATGCCATCCTGAGCTACTTTGCCCCCGACGCTGCCCGACTGCTAAGGGCTTGATATGGAGGGCCCGGTCATCCTGCACGTCCGCCGCGACGGCCTGCACGAGTTGGCCGATTGGCCTGATGCTTGGCCGTCGGACGGATTCATCTGGATCGCCACCACCCGTGAAACCCTGCAGGCCCAGTTCCCCGCACTCCAAACGCGGCTGATGCACGAGTTGCACGGCCCGTTGATGGACTTGCACGTTTCAGACCTGCTCAACGAGCAACTGCCCTCTCACTTTGAGGCGACGCGCGTCTACGACTTGATGGTGCTGCGGCGATTGGCTGCCGCGCGCACGCCGGACGGCACCTGGGATTGGGCCGAAGCCATCGACACCCGTGCCGTTGGGTTTGCGGTCTATGACCGCTTGCTCCTGAGCGTCCACCCCCAGAACTGCCCGGTCTTGAGCTACTTTTTGGAGCGCTTGCCCCTGCTGGTCCAAGTGGGGGAAAGCCGCGCGGGTGTGCGCTTGCCCTTGAGTCCCGATGAACTGATGCTGCGCATGCTCAATCACATGGTGGACAGCTACTTGGAGTTGCGGCGCCAACTGACGCGACGCATCGGTGACTTGCAGCAGGCATTGCTGGACACCCACCGGCCGTTCCAAGATTGGCCGCAACTGCTAACCGCCCGAGACGCCCTGGTCCGCCTGGAAGAGCTCTGTGAGGATCAGCAGGCGGCGGTGCAGGAGTGGCTGGATGCGCAGTTGGAACTGCAGTCGGGCACCGAACCCAATCTGGAAGCCGAGACCCACCGGGTCCGGGCGCGAGACGTGCTGGAACACATCGAGCGGGTGCTGTCCCACATTCGGCGCCTCATGGCGAGCACCGAATCGGCGGTGCAAATGCACTACGCCGCCTTGGGCCACCGGACCAACGGGATCATGAAAGTGCTCACCGCCCTCACGGCAGTCTTCCTGCCCTTGAACCTCATCACGGGCATTTTTGGCATGAACTTCGATGCCCTTCCCCTCATCCACAACCAGCACGGCGCGTGGGTGGCTTTGGGGCTGATGGGCCTGCTGGGTATCGGCTTGGGGGTGTGGTTCCGGCGCAAGCGTTATTTGGGGTCGCGCTCGTAAGGGTCGGCGAAACCCAACCGTTTCAAAATGGCCGATTCGCGGGCTTCCATGGCCTGCGCCTCGGCGTCGTCCTCGTGATCCCACCCCTGGGCGTGCAGCGTGCCGTGAACCAGCAAGTGGGCATAGTGCGCTTCTAGCGATTTGCCCTGCTCCAGGGCTTCGCGCTCCACCACGTCTGCGCACAGCACCAGGTCCGCAAGGACCACCGGCTCGGTGTCGTAGTCGAAGGTCAGCACATTGGTGGCGTAATCCTTGCCGCGATAGCTGCGGTTCAGTTGCTGCCCTTCTTCCGCCCCGACCACCCGCACGGTGAGTTCACCGTCACCGTCCAGCGCATGACGAATCCAGCGCTGGACCTTGTGTCGCGGCAGTTGGTCCCGATGCCGGGTGTCGGCGAACTGCAGCGACAACCGAAGTTCTGGGAGTTGGAACCGGGCCGTCATGGCCGGCCTCCGGTCGTGGCCGCGCGGCGGTCATAGGCCTCCACGATGCGGCCCACCAAGGGGTGCCGCACCACGTCAGCCCGAGTGAAGCGGGTCAAGCCGATGCCCTCAACCCCATCCAAGACCTGCAACGCATCAATCAAGCCACTGGTCACGCCCCGCGGAAGGTCCACCTGGCTGGTATCGCCCGTCACCACCGCACGGCTACCAAACCCGATACGGGTCAGAAACATCTTCATCTGCTCGGGTGTGGTGTTTTGGGCTTCATCCAAGATCACGAACGCGTGGTTCAAGGTCCGCCCGCGCATAAAGGCCAGCGGTGCCACTTCCAACAGCCCCTTCTCCTGAGCCCGATTGACCTTTTCAAAGCCCATCAGGTCATAGAGCGCGTCAAAGAGTGGGCGCAGATACGGGTCCACTTTTTGCGCCAAGTCGCCCGGCAAAAAACCCAGGCGCTCCCCCGCTTCGACTGCCGGGCGGGTCAACACAATGCGCTGAACCTGATGACGTTCCAGCGCGTCCACAGCGCAGGCCACGGCCAAATAGGTCTTGCCGGTGCCGGCAGGCCCCACACCCAGGCTCAAGTCGTTGGACAAGATGCGATTCAGGTACGCCTGCTGGTTCGGCGTGCGGGCGGCCAAGTCATGCCGGCGCGTGTGCAAAGTCAGCGTCGGCGCCGTCGGGGCGGCCGCGGGCTGGGCGCCCGCCTGAACCAACAGCAGTTGCAGCGTTTCCGGCGCAATGGGGCGATGCGCCAAGGCCTGCAGCCGCTGCAGGACATCCAGGGCGCTGCGTGCGGCAGCAGCGGGCCCTTCGATGCGGAACTTGGCCTGCCGACGGGTCAAGCGCACGCCCAAGGCTGACGCAATCCCTTTCAGGTGCGCGTCCAGTTCCCCGCACAGATGCGCGAGGGCGTCATTGCCCATTTCTTCAAATTCGTGCTGCAGAACCACGCGCTCGCCTTGTTGGAATGCAAAACGCCATTGTCCGTCTTGCACAATGCCCCGATGTCACCGTCCATGCCACCGTTGTTGCTGGGGCTGCTCTCGCTGGTTGTCTTTCTGGCCGGGGCTGCACTAGGAGCCCTGGTTGTGGTGTGGCGAACGCCCCGCGCCTTACGGCGCCAACGCGCTCGGCTGAACCACCAATGGGAGCAGCGTTTGGCCCAGGCCGCTATTGCGCAAGCCGAAACGAGCGAGCGACACCTGGAGGACGTCACCGAGCGGGAGCGCAAGCGCATTGCCGCCGACCTGCACGATGACCTCGGCGCCAAGCTGTTGACCATCGTTCACACCAGCGAGGATGAGCGCATCGCCGGATTGGCGCGGGAGGCGCTGGAAGCCATGCGGCTGTCGGTGCGCGGGCTCACGGGCAAACCCATGCAGCTGGCGGATGCGTTGGGCGACTGGCGCGCGGAAGGGGTTGCTCGCTTGATGCAGGCTCACATTGAACCCGACTGGGCCCCCTTATTGGACGAATGCCCGCAGACCCTGCCCGCCCGCAGTTACGTGCAGGCAACGCGCGTGCTGCGAGAAGCCATCAGCAACGTCATCAAACACAGTGGCGCGGAGCGGTGTCAGGTGCGTTGCGCCATTGCCCCCACCCACCTGGAGTTGCTGATTCAAGACGACGGGCAAGGCTTTGATGCCGCCAGCTCGGCCCCCCACCGGGGACATGGCCTGGCCAGCATGCTGTCTCGCGCCCAACAAATCGCGGGCGACTGCGAAATTCACTCCCAACCTGGCAAAGGTACCCAAGTGCGCCTGAGCGTGCCTCTGTGATACTGGTGCCCATGGATTCCATCCTTTTGCTCGAAGACCTCCCCGAAATTCGGGACTGGCTCAAAACCCTGATTCATCAAGTCTTTCCTGCGGCGCGCGTCACCGAATGCGCCAAGGTTCAGGACGCCCTGCACTGGGTGCAACAGACGCGCTTCGATCTGGCTTTGCTGGACCTCGGTTTGCCCGATGGTTCGGGTGTCAAGGTGGTGGAGGCCTTGCGCGAACACCAACCGCACGCGCAGTCTGTGATCGTGACCATCCACGATGACGACGAACACTTGTTTCCAGCCCTGCAAGCCGGCGCGTTTGGTTATCTGCTGAAAGAGCAGGCGCGCGCGCTGCTCGCCGAGCAATTGCAGCGCATCAGCCAGGGTGAACCCCCGCTGTCCCCCTCCATCGCCCGCAAGGTGATTGCTCACTTTGCAGCGTCCAAGACCCAGGCACCCGCCGCCGCCATTCCCGAGGTGGCGCTCACCGAGCGAGAGTCCGAAGTGTTGTTGCGGGTGGCCAAGGGCTTCACGCTGCCCGAGATTGGGGTGCAACTGGGCCTATCTCGCCACACCATCGCGGACTACGTCAAGCAAATCTACCGCAAGCTCAACGTGTCTTCGCGCGCCGAAGCCGCGCTGGAAGCCCAGCGCCTGGGCCTGTTCGGGCGGCCATGATCGGACGACTTCAAGGGGCGCTGGCGGGCAAGCGCCCGCCGCAAGTGCTGGTGGATGTACAGGGCGTGGGCTACGAGGTCGAAGTGCCCATGAGCACGTACTGTGCCCTGCCTGCGCTGGGTGAACCGGTGTGTCTGCTCACCCACTTTGTGGTGCGAGAGGATGCGCAAATCCTTTTTGGCTTTTTGGCATCGGACGAGCGCGAAGCCTTTCGGCTGCTGATCAAAATCTCCGGCGTGGGGCCCCGCACAGCGCTGGCCCTCCTCTCCGGCCTGAGCGTGGGTGACCTGAGCGAGGCGGTAGCGCGCCAAGACGCGAGCCGACTGGTCAAGGTGCCCGGCATTGGTAAAAAAACGGCCGAACGACTGCTGTTGGAGCTCAAGGGCAAGCTCGGTGAGGCCCTGCCGCAGGCCTCGCAGACCGACGGACAGAACGCCCTATCTGACATTGCCGACGCGCTCTTGGCGCTGGGCTACAGCGACAAAGAGGCCCAGAGCGCGCTCAAAGGGTTGCCTGCAGGCCTGTCCGTGACCGAAGGCATCCGTCACGCCCTGAAGGCGCTGAACCGCTGATGGCCATCCAGACCGACAACCTCCAAGCGCCCGGCGCGGATCGCTTGATCGCGGCCACCCCGCGTTCACCCCAGGAAGAAGCGCTGGAGCGCGCGCTGCGGCCCAAGCAGCTCGATGAATATGTCGGCCAGGTCAAGGTGCGCGAACAGTTGGAAATCTTCGTCGGCGCGGCCAAGAAACGCGGGGAAGTACTGGACCACGTGCTGCTGTTCGGCCCCCCGGGGCTGGGCAAGACCACGCTGTCGCACATCATTGCCCACGAGCTGGGCGTGCGGTTGCACCAGACCTCCGGCCCGGTGCTCGAAAAGCCGCGCGACCTGGCGGCCATCCTCACCAGCCTAGAGCGCAACGATGTGCTCTTCATCGACGAAATCCACCGCCTGTCGCCGGTTGTCGAGGAAATCTTGTACCCCGCGCTGGAAGACTTCCAGATCGACATTCTGATCGGCGAAGGCCCAGCCGCACGCTCCATCAAACTGGACTTGCAACCCTTTACCTTGGTCGGCGCCACCACCCGCGCCGGCATGCTGACCAACCCCTTGCGTGACCGTTTCGGGATCACCGCGCGGCTGGAGTTCTACAGCGCCGACGAGTTGCAGCGCATCGTGCGCCGCTCGGCCCACCTCCTGGGGGCCCCGATTGACGACGAAGGCGCACTGGAAATTGCCCGGCGGGCTCGTGGCACGCCGCGCATTGCCAATCGCTTGCTGCGCCGTGTACGGGACTGGGCCGACGTGAAGGCCGATGGCCGGATTCATCAAGCCGTTGCGGCCGCAGCCCTGAGCCTGCTGGATGTGGATCAGGCCGGATTCGACCTGATGGACCGCAAGCTGCTCGAAGCCTTGATTCACCGCTTCGACGGCGGTCCCGTGGGTCTGGACAACCTGGCCGCCGCCATTGGCGAAGCCAGCGACACCATCGAAGACGTGCTGGAACCCTACCTGATTCAACAAGGCTATTTGCACCGGACGCCCCGCGGCCGCATGGCGACCCAGCAAGCCTATCGGCACTTGGGCCTTGCACCACCCCAACGTGAAGGCGAACTCTTTTAGCCCGCGCCCAATCCCTTCACCGCCCCCAGCAACTGCAATAAAAAAGCCACCCGAAGGTGGCTTTTTGCTTCAATCCCGGAGGGATTAGAAGTTGTGACGCACGCCAAACGCCAGCGAGCTGAACTCCGCATCCGCAGCAGCGGTGTCCTTGTTCAGGTCGTACTTGGTGTAATAGGTGTAGACCTTGGTGCGCTTGCTCAGGTTGTAGTTGTAACCCAGCGTCCACTGGCCGGCCTTGGGGCCCTTGTTGGCCGCGCCCAGGTTCACGTGGAACTCGCTGGCGCCGCTGGCGTACATACCGGCCAAACGCCAGATGTTCTGGGTGGTGGCACCCAGATCATTGCGCTGGAAGTAACCCCCCAGGGTCACCGGGCCCATTTCGAACAGGCCGCGCGCGGCCCACTGGCTCTGCGCGCCTTGCTTGCTGTAGCCGAAGCCCAGGTGCATCGGGCCTGCGTCGTAGTTGGCACCAATGTCGGTACCGTTCTTCACGACTTTTTCACCAGCGGTCATGGCAACCGACATGCTGAAGCCGCCCATGGCCGGCAGCATGTACATGACCTTGTTCTTGTTCAGGAACGGGCCACCGTACAGCGCGTCGCTGGACGGGCCGGTGTCGTGGTTGTGCATGCTGACGTAGTCAGCGGTAGCGAAGTACGACTCGGGCGTGATGTTGCCCAGACGGATGGCACCAAAGCTGCCAGCCAACTGAACCCAAGCCTCACGGCCCCAGAACGTGCTGGCGGCTGCGCCGGTGTCGGAGTTGAAGCCGCTTTCCAGGTTGAAACTGGCCTTCAGACCGCCACCGATGTCTTCCGTGCCCTTCAGGCCGAAACGCGACGAGTTGTTCTGAACGACCCAGGTCCGCGACCCATTGTTGACCTTCTGGTTTTCCACCGTGGTGTTCACGCGGCCGTACAGGGTGACCGAGCTTTGGGCGAACGCCGGGGCCGCGACAGCTGCGGCAACCAGGGCGACGGCGGACAGAGCGAATTTCTTCATCTTGAGCCTTCAAACAGGGTTAAACACATGCCCGATGCCCAGGGCACCGAACAAAGCGAGGCGAGTATAGGGAGGGGGTTTCCACGAGTCGCCGAAACGATGCGTAATTGCAACAGCCCGGTCACAGCGGTTGCCACTGGACCGCTTGACCGGCCGCCAGTGCGCGTTGTAGGAGGGTCTGCACCGGCCACAGGCGCTGGCGCAATGAAACGCCGGCATCAGAGATTGCATCCGAGTCCTCCACCACCTCCGTGGCCACCACCGCAGCAGTGGGCGCGAGAGGCTGCGAGTCATCCAAGGTCGCCGTGGCCGAAGCCAGGGCGACTGGAATCTGTTCGACCAGGAAAATCCCTTGTGTCGCGAACGGGCGCCCCAGGGCGGTCAGCACCTCCTGGGCATGTGACGCCAGCATGAGCACGTCAGCGTCCGCCTTAGACGAGAAGCGAATCAACACGCCGCGGCGCCAGCCGGCGCATCTGCGCCATGAAAGAAATAGGCGAAGCGGGCCCGTGGGCGCAAGTAGAAGGTCGCCGGACGGGGCAAATCGGCGCTGCGCAGGCTGCGACGAATGCCCAGCGTGCTGTTTTCTTCCAAATTCAGGGACAGCGCTTCGTCAGCGGGGATAGCCGGGTCATAAACCACCACCCGCGGTTTCAACGGTCGACTGGAATTGACTGCCACCACGATGGCGAAGCGGTCATCCGTCAATTGCACGATGGACCCCGGGGGATACACCCCCATCATGCGAATGAAGGCGTTGAGCAAGGTGGCGTCAAAACGACTGCGACCCTGCGCAAACATCAAGGACAAGGCTTCGTGGGGTGTCAAACCTTTGGAAGCGACCGCCGGATTGCACAGTCCATCAAAGCGATTGACCAGCGCCACGATACGCGCCAAGGCGTGCATGCGCTCCCCATTCAGCCGTTGCGGGAAGCCCGTGGCATCGGCGTGTTCATGATGCTGCGCAATGACCGCCAGGGCATCGGGCGTCAACACCATCTGCTGGGCCATGCGAACGCCCTTGGCCACATGGTCCTGGTAGGCCTGCATTTCGTGCGCATTGAACTGGTCACTGCGATGGCGGTACCGGCTGTCCACGTCCAGTTTGCCCACATCATGCAAGAGCGCACCGGTACCCAAGGCCAGCAACTCATCGTCGCCCAATCCGCAAGCCCGGCCCAACAGCAGCGACACGAGACTCACATTGAGCGCATGGGCGGCGGCCCGATCGCCGGCCGCCTCATTCAAGACCCGCAGATTCAACTCCTGCGAGACCAGCATCTTGTCCAGTAGGCTGCGGGTCAATTGAACCGCTTGCTGACCGGCCAGGCGCGGATCTTTCAGCACCAAGCCCATCAAGCTGGTGAGCGCCTCGGCAGCCTCCCCGTACTGGGCCTCGCAGATGGCCAGCAAATCGCGCTCCGCCTTCAGCGCCGCCCGACGAGCCTGCGCGACTTGCTCGGCCGCCAAGGCCGCCGGGTCCACTTCGCCCACGGCGCTCGGCGCCCCGACGTCGCCCGGCTTCGCCGCCTCTGGCGCTTCCAACTGGCTCTTCTCCGGGCTCCAGCGCACTTGCTTGACACCCAAGCGCCGGATCACCACCAGTTGATCTTCCGAAGTCACGCG
Organism: Inhella gelatinilytica; assembly: GCF_016093295.1. Classification (GTDB taxonomy): domain Bacteria; phylum Pseudomonadota; class Gammaproteobacteria; order Burkholderiales; family Burkholderiaceae_C; genus Inhella; species Inhella gelatinilytica. The sequence continues at coordinate 21,672 of NZ_JAEDAL010000008.1, forward strand.
GAAGCTGGACAGCGGGAAGGGGTGGCGCATCCAGCCCACGTCCAGGTGGATGAACATGCCCACTTTCAGCTGGGCGACATCAATGACTTCTTCGCCGTTCATGCAGCAAACGAGGGGAGGCAACGGTGCGGAGTATGCACTGCCAGACACAATGTGAAGCGTTTGGAGCCCCCCCCTATGTCAAGTGCCTTTCTTTGTGACGCTCTGCGCACCCCCATCGGCCGCTACGGCGGCGCCCTCTCCGCCGTTCGCTCGGACGATTTGGCAGCCCATGTCTTGCGCAGCCTTCAGCAGCGCCAGCCCCAATTGGATTGGGCGGCCGTGGAAGAGGTGGTGCTGGGCTGCGCCAATCAAGCCGGTGAGGACAACCGCAATGTGGCGCGCATGGCCACGCTGCTGGCCGGCCTGCCCCTGAGCGTGCCAGGCACCACGGTTAACCGTCTGTGTGGCTCGGGGTTGGACGCAGTCGGCTTGGCCGCCCGCAGCATTGCGGCCGGCGAGACCTCGCTCATGGTGGCCGGCGGCGTTGAAAGCATGAGTCGCGCCCCGTTTGTCATGCCCAAGGCCACGGAGGCGTTTGCGCGCAGCAACGCGGTCTTTGACACCACCATCGGCTGGCGCTTTGTCAATCCGGCGCTGCACAAGGCCTTCGGTACGGACTCCATGCCCGAAACCGCCGAGAACGTGGCCAGCGACTTCAGCATCTCCCGGGAAGACCAAGACCGCTTTGCGCTTGCCAGCCAATCCAAGGCCCTGGCGGCCCGCGAACGCGGCTTTTTTGCCCGAGAAATCGTGCCCGTCACCCTTGCGCAGCGTAAAGGCGACCCACTGAGGGTGGAGCACGACGAACACCCGCGCGCCACCAGTTTGGAGGCCTTGGCCAAGCTCAAGCCCATTGTTCGCGAGGGCGGTACGGTCACCGCCGGCAACGCCAGCGGCGTCAACGATGGCGCCTGTGCGCTCATCCTCGCCAGCGAAACCGCCGCGCGGGTCCACGGACTGACGCCTCGCGCCCGAGTCCTTGGAATGGCCACCGCTGGCGTCGCCCCCCGCATCATGGGTATCGGGCCGGTCCCTGCCACTCAGAAGCTCTTGGCCCGACTGGGGCTGTCCCTGGCTGACTTCGATCTGATCGAATTGAACGAAGCCTTCGCGGCCCAGGGTTTGGCGGTGTTGCGCCAATTGGGCGTTGCCGATAACGACCCGCGTGTCAATCCCAATGGGGGGGCCATTGCCCTGGGACATCCCCTGGGCATGAGCGGCGCCCGCCTCGTCACGACCGCCCTCAACCAACTCGAAGCCAGCGGCGGCCGGCGCGCCTTGTGCACCATGTGCATTGGCGTCGGCCAGGGCATCGCCCTGGCCATCGAACGGGTTTAAGCCATGCGACCGGCGCCGCGCGAGGGCCTGCGGCGCCTGTTTGAAACCGCGGTGGCGGCCGCACAACCGGCGCGTGTGCTGCCCGCCCATTGGCCCGAGCCACCGATGGGGCGCACGGTGGTGCTGGGCGTGGGCAAAGCCGCCTGGGGCATGGGCGCTGCCCTGGAGGCGGCCTGGCCCGCAGATCGCCCGCTCAGCGGCGTGCTGGTGGCCCCAGCGGGCAGCCGTCCGGTGGGCTTGGGGCGCTTGCACCGTCTCGAAAGTGCGCACCCCGTGCCGGACCGTCGCAGTGTGCGGGCAGGTCGGGCCTTGTTGGCGGCGACGCAAGGCTTGGGCCCGCAGGATCTGGTGATCGCCCTGCTCTCTGGCGGGGCATCCGCCCTCGCCACCGTGCCCCAGCCCGGGCTGAGCTTTACCGACCTGCAAGGCATTCATCAAGCCCTGTTGCGCTGCGGGGCCCCGATCGACGCCATGAATACGCTGCGCAAACACCTGTGCGCGCTCAAGGGCGGGCAGTTGGCGGCCGCTTGCGGTCGCGCGCCGGTCCTGACGCTGGCCATCTCCGACATCCCCGGTGATCGCCTGGACCTGATTGGATCGGGGCCCACGCTGGCCGACCCGAGCACCTGCGGGGATGCGCTGGCTGTGGCGACGCGCTTCGCCATCCCCTTGCCGCCCGTGGCGGAGCAGGCCCTGCGGGCCGGCACATGGGAAACCCCCAAGGAGTTGCCCCGCCACCACCGCTCGCAACTGGTCGGTTCGCCCGCCATCTCCTTGCAAGCCGCGGCAGATCTGGGGCGGCAGTGGGGGCTCCACGTCACCCTGCTGGGCGACGCCTTGCAGGGCGAAGCGCGGGCGCTTGGACGCCACTTGGCCCAGCAGTGCGCCCAGCCTGGGCTCTACCTCAGTGGTGGGGAAACCACGGTCACCCTGACCCATTCCACACCCGGTCGAGGCGGCCGCAATGCCGAATGCGTGCTGGCGGCGCTACTCGAATGGCGGGACCGACCCGGGGCCTACGCCTTGATGGCCGACACCGATGGCATCGACGGGGCCAGCCCGTGGGCAGGGGCCCAGATTGGGCCAGACACCTGGGCGCGCGCGCAAGCGCAGCGCCTGGATCTGGCGGAGGCCCTGCATCGTCATGATGCGGGGGGCGTGCTGCACGCCTTGGGTGAAAGCCTGCTCACCGGCCCTACGGGCACCAATGTCAATGACTTTCGGGCCCTGTGGATCGATGAGCCCCCTGACCCCGGAAGTCAGCGTTCCTGATCCAACCAATAGCGTTGGCGCAAATACGGGCTGACGCGGTAGCGCTCACTGCGGGTGTGGGCCCACAGGCGGTCCAGGAGCCCGCACACCGGCACAACGCCCAGCAGCTTCAGCCACTCAAACGGCCCGGCCGGGTAATTCACCCCCAACTTCATGGCGGTGTCAGCGCCCGATTCGTCGCAAACGCCCTGCCAGACCGCGTCGGCGCCCTCGTTGATCAGCATGGCCACCGTACGGGCCACCACCAGCCCGGGGGTATCGCGCAGGGGCACGCCAAGCAAGCCCGCCGCGGCCAAGGCGTCCAAGGCGGCTTGCCGGGCGCGCGGTTGAACCCGGGGGCCCCAGGCCAGCGCCAGCACTTGCGGGTCCGTACCCGGTAAGCACCAGTCCAAAACGGCCAGCGGGTTGCTGTGCCCCGCCGCCAATTCGACGGCACACCGCCCGTCGGTCACCATCAGGTCCACCGCCCCATCGCCCACCCGCAAGCCAGTCCACTGCGCCTCGGGCTGACGCGCAACACCCGGCAGGCGCGCCGCCAGGGCGTCCGTGCAGGGGCCACGCCCCATCAACACCACCGAGGGCTCCGAGGGGGGCGCCACCGCAGCCGCCAGTCGAGTGGGTTCACCGACATAGAAGCCCTTGCCAACTTTTCGACCCAATCGCCCGCCATCCACCAAGGCCTGCTGCACCAAGCTGGGTTGGTAGCGACGGTCACCAAAGTTGGACTCCCACACCGAGCGCGTCACCAAGTTGTTGGTGTCTTGCCCGATCAAGTCCATCAACTCGCAGGGCCCCATCCGAAAGCCCACCGAGCGCAGGCAGGCATCCAATTCCGCCGGCGTTCCCGCTTGCTCTTGCAGCAAGGCCAAGGTCTCCGCGTAGTAGGGGCGTGCGATGCGATTGACGATGAACCCCGGCGTGGACGCAGCTTTCACCGGCACTTTGCCCCACCGCCGAGCCAAGGCGTCGATGCCCTCGGCGACCTCCGGGGCCGTCTCCAACCCGGAGACCACTTCCACGAGCTTCATCAGTGGCACCGGGTTGAAGAAGTGCATGCCCACCAGGCGCTGCGGGTGGGCCAGCCCGTTGGCCAGCGCGGTGATGCTGATCGAGGAGGTGTTGCTGGCGATCACCGCTGTGGGCGGCAACAGGGCATCGAGTTCACGCAGCAAGGCCCGCTTGGGTTCGAGCAATTCAACGATGACCTCAATGACCAACGCGCAATCCGCCAAGTCCGCCACCGCGGCGACCGGCTTCAATCGGCCCAGGGACTGCTCGCGGGCATCGGCCGTCAATTTGCCCTTGGTCACCAGGCTGGCCAAGGTGTCAGCCAGCTTCGCCACGCCCGCCGCGGCGGCGCCCTCACGGGCGTCGAGCAACTTCACCGGATGGCCGGCCAAGGCCGCGATCTGGGCGATGCCCATGCCCATGACCCCGGTGCCCACGAGCCCGATGGTGGCGCCTTCGCCCAGGTGAAGGGTTTCACTCATGATCAGGGTTCCAAGTCGGTAGGCGTTTTTCGGTAAACGCGGCGAAACCCTCCCGGGCCTCGGGCGTGGTGCGCACGCGCGCAATGGTTTGGGCCGTTAGCTGCTGGACGGCGGGCCCCACGTCTCCCACCCGCAATTGCGCAAACAAGGCTTTGATCTCGGCTTGGGCTGCAGGCCCACTGGCGAGCAGTTCGGTCAGCGTGGACTCCATCGCCTCATCCAGGCCTTCGGAGGCCACCACCTGGTGCACCAGTCCCAGGCGCAGCGCCTCATCGGCCGAAAAACGATGCGCCATGAGCGCCAGTCGCTGGGCCTGCCGCGGCCCGACAGCCCGCAAGACGTAGGGCCCAATCACCGCCGGCAAGATGCCAAAACGGGCTTCGCTGATGGCAAATGCCGCGTCTTGCGTCGCGATGGCGATATCGCAAGCCGCCACCAATCCCGCGCCTCCGCCCAGCGCCAACCCTTGAACCCGCGCCACGGTCGGTTTGGGGCAGCCCGCCAGGGCGGCCAGCATGGCAGCAAATCGCTCCGCATCCACGCGGTTATCGGCTTCGGGCGCCGCGGCAGCCCGCTGCATCCAACCGATATCCGCCCCGGCGCAAAAGTGTTTGCCTTCGCCCGATAACAACACGACGCGCACCGCGGGGTCTTGGGCACACCGCTCCAGCGCGTCTTTCAGGGCGTCAATCAGGTCCTCGTCAAACGCATTGAAGCGATCCGGGCGATTCAACGCCAGAAGCGCCACGCCATCGGACCGAACAGAAAGTAGCAAGTTGTCGTTCATGCCGTCAGTATCGAACTTCCGCCCGCCCTGGCAGAACTTCCCTTGCGGCCGCCGCGGGCCGCCGCTACGCTCTTGCAGCCTTTAGCCTCTGAGTGCCCCATGAGCGTCCGTTTGAATTTCGACCACTTCATCCAATGGATCACGGCGGCCGCCCGGGAACATTCGCATCAGTTGGCCGACCATGTGGTCGAGCGCACAGGCTGCAGCCGGCGTGCAGCGCAGGCGATGCTCAAGCGCTTGGTTGAGGCGGGCTGGCTGGTGCGCGATGGGGGCTTCAGCCGTGCGGTCTACCACCCGGGCAGTTTGCGGCAAGTGGTGAAAAGCTATCCGCTGTACGGGCTGCAGGAAGATTTGCCCTGGCAGCGGGACTTCGCCCCCAATTTCGCGCTGCCCGCGCACGTGGGCCGCATGGTTCAACACGCCTTCACGGAGCTGCTGAACAACGCCATCGACCACAGCGGGGGCACCAGCGTCACGGTGAGCCTGCGTCAAACGCCCACCCATGTGCAGCTCTTGGTCAGCGATGACGGGTGTGGCGTGTTCGACCGGATTGCCGGCACCTATGACATCGCCGACCCGAGCTTGGCGATGCTGGAGCTCAGCAAGGGCCGACTCACCACGGCGCCGCAGGAACACACGGGGCGCGGGCTTTTCTTCAGCAGCCAATTGGCCGATGTGTTCGACTTGCACGCCAACGGCACAGCCTATGTTCGCCGGGCCTGGGACAGCAGTGGCTGGCGGCCGGGCAAGGCCCTGCCCCGGCAAGGGACCAGCATCTACTTCGCCGTGGCACTGGATACCACCCGCACCTTGGACCAAGTGCTCGGCGCGTGGAGCTTGGATGGCACGGGGGTGGCGTTCGACCGCACGGTCATCAGCCTGCGCTTGCTGGCCGGCGAAGGTCAAGCCCTGGACAGCCGCGCCCAGGCCCGCCGAGTCACCGCTCGCCTAGAGCGCTTCAAGCGAGCGGAAATTGATTTCGACGGCGTGCCGGACATCGGCCACGCGTTCGCCGACGAGCTGTTTCGGGTGTTCGGCCTGAACAACCGCAGCGTGGAGTTGGTGCCCATCAACGCCAACCGGCGCATCCTGGCGTTGATCGACAACGCCCGCAATGGCTAAAGACCCCCCCCTGATCATTGGCGAAGAGACCTGGAAGTTGGCCCTGGAGGCCAGCGGTGACGGGGTGTGGGATTGGCACATCCAAGAGGGCGTTGAGCATTTTTCCCCCGGTTTTTTGAGCATTTACGGCTACACCCTGGAGGATCTGGCCGCGGACCCCGACGCCATTGACGCACTCACTCACCCGGACGACCGGGAGCAGATGGCCCGCGATCGGCAGGCCCATTTCGAAGGCCGAACCGCCGTCTATCGCAACGAGCACCGCGTGCGCTGCAAAGACGGCAGCCTCAAATGGGTGCTGACGCGAGGCATGGTGATTGCGCGATCGGCGGACGGCCGCCCGTTGCGCATGGTGGGCACCCACACCGACATCACATCGCGCAAATTGGTCGAAGCCCAAACGTGGCGCCAAGCCCATCACGACGCCCTGACCGACCTGCCCAACCGGCGGCTCTTGACGGAGCGCCTGAGCACCGAAATCAAACACGCGCGTCGGGATGGTCACCAACTGGCGCTGATGGCCCTGGATCTGGACCGGTTCAAAGCCGTGAACGATCAGTGGGGCCATGACGCGGGCGACGAACTCCTGCGTCAAGCCGCCCAGCGCATCGCCGCCTGCATACGCGAAGTGGACATGGTCGCCCGCTTGGGGGGTGACGAGTTCATCGTGCTGCTGACCGATGTGCAGGGCGAGCCCAGCTGCATCGAGCGGGTCGCCAGCGCCTTGGTGGCGCGCTTGGACGAGGTGTTCACCCTGGGGGGCCACAAGGCCTCGGTGTCCGCCAGCATTGGCATCGCCCTGTTTCCGACCGACGCCCACGATGCCCGAGGGCTCTTCAAACGGGCGGACCAAGCGCTGTACGCCGTCAAGCGCGCGGGGCGCCGGGGCTACCGGTTTGCGGGTGATGCCCTGCAAGACGCCGCCCAGGCGCGCAGCCGTCTGGGCCAAGAACTGCGTCAAGCCCTGGATCGTGAGGAGTTTCGGGTGCATGTGCAACCCGTACTGCCCATCGATGCAGGCCCCTGTCTGCATGCTGAGGTGCTGTTGCGCTGGCAGCATCCGGTCCTCGGCCTGCTCGGCCCGGGGTCATTTCTGGCGCTGGCCGAGAGCAGTGGGCTGATCCGCGACATTGGCTCCTGGGTTCTGAGAGACTCTGCCCGGTGGCTTCGCCAGTGGCGTGAAACCCTGCATCCGGATCTGAGCCTCAGCCTCAACATTTCTGGCGTGCAACTGCGCGAATGGAGTGGCAAGGTCACCGATTGGACGGCGCACTTGCACCAGTTGGGGGTCCCGGGGTCGGGCGTGGTACTGGACTTGCGCGAGTCCCTCTTGCGGGACACCCATTTGCGCGGGCTGTTGCAGTTGCCCGCTCTGCGTGCCGCGGGGGTGGGCGTGGCACTGGACGACTTTGGCAACGCCGACAGTCGGCTAGACAGTCTGCGCCACCCAGGACTCAGCCAAGTCAAACTGGCCCGTGAACTGATCGTCGGGCTCAAACCGCACAGCCGCGAAGCGGCCTGGCTCTCCGCCCTGGTGCAATTGGCGCGTTCTCAGGGCTTGCGCACCATCGCCAAGGGGGTTGAATCGGCCGCGCAAGTTCAGGTGTTGTCCCGCTTGGGTGTGGACGCCCTGCAAGGCCAACATTTGGCCGCCGCCGTGCCGGCAGCCGACTTTTCAGACTGGTGGCAGGCCCACCGCCCCGCCCCCTGAGCCCCATGGCCCACACCGCGCTCCGGTGGTTGTCCGCACTCGGACTGAGCGCCGCGGTCGCAAGCCCCAGCGCGGCCCCGCGGTTAACGCCCGCTCAGCATCAGGCGCTGGAGGTGTTGTTGGGCCTGCCCCAGCAGCCCGACGGCGCACGCTCGCTGTGGACCCTGGCGCTGACCGCGGACGATGAATGGGTCGTGAGCCTCGGGTTGCGAACGTGCCAGGGCGACACCCACTGCGAGCGGGTCCTGGCACTGCGGTGGATTCAAGTGGCCCCCGGTAACTTCCGAGCCTGGATCGCCGCCCAGCCCCACCTTCCCATGGAACAGAGTTTGAGGGGGCTGGTGGGCAGCCACTACGCCAATGACTTTCGGTCGCAGCATTGCGCGGCCTACCAGGCCCGCCCGCCGGCCGCCAACGGAACCGTGCCCGCATGGCCACAGCGCTTCGTCCGTGCGCAATTCGCAAACACCTTTCGGGCCCCGATGGCGTGCAGAGCACCAGCTCCCGAGGCATCAGACACCCGCAGTCTGTGTGAGGGCGCGGCGGAAGCCGTGTGGCGGTGGAGCCAATCCGAGGCCGAACAACAAGAAGCCCTTTGGATCATCTTCCACGGCGGACCGCGCCGCACCGATCCACGGGACCGATCCGCTGAGTGGATGAACCGCCGCGCGGACCTGGAGGCCCGCCGGCGCGATTCCAAGGCGAGCCCCAAGCCCTGGCGCGCGGAAGACAGCCCGTGCCCCCACCCCGCTCAGGCCAGGTGAGGCCGGCGGACGCCCGTCGGCGCCTCGCGCTCAGAGCTTGACTGGCCCGTCCACCGCCCCGCCGACTGCGGCCTTGGCCTGTTGTTGGCGCACGCGGTCGGTGTAGGCCTCGGCCCGCTGAATTTGCTCAGCGATCAGGCGGTTGTTTTGCCCCATGGTTTCAATGGCCTTGGAGCGGAAGCTGTCCATCGCATCCATGGCCTGGAAGGTCTGGTCAAACATGGACTGAATCTGCTCGATGCCGAGCATGGGGTTGGAAGCGAACTCGGCGGTCTGGTCCACATGCTGGTTCAATTGACGGCCCGTCTCCTGAATCAGGTTGCCAATGGTGGCATTGACGCCCTGCAGCATCTGCATGACCTGGATCTGGTTGCCCGTGGCGCGCGCCACGGTCTGGGCCACGGCCAGCGCACTCATGCCGGTGGTGGCCACGCGGTCGCAACCGTTCATCATTTCGCGCCCGGTTTTTTTGAGCACATCCAGCGCCAAGTACCCGTTCACACACACCGCCTGCTGGGTTTGGATGTCGGTCAGGTTCTGGCGTGCATAAAAGAGCACCTCTTGCTCCAGCGCTTTGGACTTCATCGGGTCGCTCGCCTTGAGGGCGGTGACCCGTTCCGCCAGGCGCTGATCCAGCGTGCGGGCGAAACGTGCGGCGGCGGCGAGGCTTTGCATGGCCTCCCACAGCTTGCCGCGCGTGGCCTCGATGTCGATCACGTCCTTTTGGATGCCGTCCTTGGCCGCGTAGAGCTGGGTCATCGAGGTCTGCAACTGCGAGGCGGCGCTCTCGAACTTGCGGAAGTAGGCCTCCAGCTTGTTGCCAAACGGAATCAAGCCCAGCAGCTTGCGCGGCTGCAGCAGGTCGCCCTCCTTGCCCGGGTTGAGTTCGTCCAACTGGGCCCGAATGGCGGCAATGGCCTTGTACGCCGGCGTGTCCTCTGCGCCCACAAAGTTGCGCTGCATCAGGCTGCCCTGCATCAGGTTGGCAGCCACGCTGATCTCCTGGCGGCCGAGTTGGAAGGCACTGTCCAGGCGCTGCTTGAACGGCTCGCTGTGCAGGTCTTCCTTTTCCAGCGCCTCAATGAAACGCTGGACCTGATCATCCACTTGACTGACCACCTCGGCCTTCAGGGGCACGACCTCGGTGGCGGCCTCCGGTTGCACCGGGGTGATGACCTCGGGAGGCTCCAGGGTAAAGACGGGCTGGACGGCGGTGGTGGTGGTGACACTCATGTTCAAGACTCCCAAGAAATCACGACTTCAGACGCTCGACGGGAGCGCCAAATTTTTGCTTCAAGAATTCGCTGTGCGTCAGGAACGCCTGCGCATCCTGAGCCGCCAGATCGTCGCCCAACTGCACGACCTTGCCCTCCAACTCGCCCAGCACGCCTTCAAAGGTGGCTTGCGCGGTCTGCCCATTGGCCAGCAGCTTGGTGGCCGCAAAAGCAGACGGAATGCTCAGGTAGGTATTCAGGGCCTCAGGCAAGTAGCGGATGGCGATGTGGCGGGCGTGAAAAGTCTCTTGCAGCGACAAATTCCCGCGACTGCGTTCCCACTGATCGAGCAAGGTTTCCAGGGCATCGCACAGCGAAAAAATGCGTTGGCGCAAGGGCGGCGAAATCCGCTGCCCGGGGTTGTGCTCGGTCAAACGACGCACCCCGCTGAGGGCCCGCCCCATGGCTTCGCGTGCATCGCCTTCATCCTTGAAGTCCAGCGCCTCAAAGAAATCTTCTCGCGTGCTGGGCCAACCCCACCACAGCCCACCGACCACGAATCCAGCCCCATACCCCAAGGCCGCAACGCCCAGGCCCAGGCCCCCCAGCAAACCCAAGCCCTTGAGCACGAGAACCGCGGTCGCCGCCCCCAAGCCCAGCCAGTTGGCAGGTGCATTCACCCAACGCAGCAAGCCATTCATCACTGATAGGCCCGGATGTCCTTGAACACGGCATACAGCGGTGTCTTGCGCGCGTCGAACACCTTGCCGCCGGTCAGTTCCACCACGGCCTTGAGCTCGGCCTCGGCCGCATCCCCAAACAGCACCATGAACACCGGAATGCCGCGCACGTCTTCCGGCAAGGCGTCGTAGGCTTGCTTGAACTCACCGAAATCGCGGCCAGCCGTGCGCTTGCCATCGGTGAAGACCACCACCGAATACTGGTAGCCCGGCTTGACTTTGCGCTCCGCCAGCATGTGGCGCAATCCGGCCAAGGTGGCGTCATAGAGCGCCGTGCCCCCGTCCATCACCAACCCGTCCGCGGCCTCCCGTACGCGGCGCAGCGCCTCCTGCTTCGCCTCGGTGTCGGCCTGCGGCAACACCCCTTTTTTCACCGGACTGGCGGCCGGCACCTCAAAGAGTTCGGGGGTGCCCACATTGCCGGCAAAGGGAACAAACCACAGCCGTTCCCGGCTGGTGAGCTTGGCCACGCGGCCCGTCAGCGAGGCATCCGCCCCGGCGATGTAGTGCAGCGCTTCAATCAGCTGCTCGCGCCGCTTGCCCTGCATGCTGCCGCTGGTGTCCAGCACAAAGGCGCTGGCAATCGGGCGGCGGAACTCGTTCAGGTAGGCGTCGATCAGGCCATCCGCCAGTTGCCGATCCGGTGAGAACGGCAACTCCACCTGCATGCCGCGCGCGGGCAGCAGGTTCTCAACCTGCTGCGCCAACTCCGCCTTGATGGGGCGCCGCAAGGTTTGGCGTGCCAACCACAGCTGCGCCGTTTCCCCTTTCAGGTACTCCACGACCTTTAGGTAATCGGCGCGACGGGCCTCATTGAGCAGCATCAGCGGGTAATCGGCCGTGCTCACCCCTTCGTGCGGATAGATCAGGTGCAAAGGCTCGCGCAGCTTGCCGCTGGCATTCAAGCTCAAGAGCCAGCTCTCGTAGTTGATAAACGCGTTGGCGCGGGTGCCCTGGTATTTGGTGAACTGCTCGGCCAAGTAGGTGGAGTTGTCCCCCACGATCTTGTAGCCCTTCAGAAAGTCAGCAATGGCCTGCCGGTCGACGTCGGCTGCGGTCAGCGCCTCCGGGCTGCCGCTGGCTGCAGCCACCACGCCGAGCAATGACATGAAACCCTGGTTGCTGGTGGCGGGGTTGGAGAGCGCATAGCTCAGCTGCCCCGCCTTGGCCGCCGCCGTGATGTCGGCCCAGGTCATCTTGCGATCCACCCAGCCGAATTTCTTGGCGTCCGACTCACTCACGCCGACGGCGATCGGCGACAGCATGATTTTTTCCTGCAGCTTGACCCGCTGCTGGCCGGTCTTGTCGGAGAGCAGGTACTTGGCATTGGCAAACCACGCCACATCGGCTTTACCGTCCCCGGCGAGCACTTCCTGCGTGCTCTCCATGGTGCCGCCGAACCGGAATTTGACCGGCACCCCGGTGGCGCGCTGAATCAACGGCGCCAGGGGTTCAAGGTCTTTCAAATCGCTGGTGGCCAGGATTTGCAGCGCCCCGGCGGCTTCGTCCGCCACCGCCGGGCTGGCCGAGGGGGGCGGCGCTTCGCTCTTGTTACAGGCGGCCAGCACCAGGCCCAAGCCTAAGCCCAACCCCATCAGGGTCCGTCGCGCCAGCTTCATTGGTTCATCTCCCGGCTCACCACGTCGATCATTTCAAACATCAGGTCAAAGGCTGGCGGATCCACCACGTTGTTCAGTTGTGTGTCCACGGCCAAACCCGCCCGCTGGGCCGCGGCGGCAAACGCGGCCGGATCGCCCGTGCGGAAACCCAGCTCAAGCGCCACGGCCTGCAACTCCTTGTTCGACGCCAGCAGCTCCCCCAGCCGCTTGGCGCGCTCATTCATCGCCACCCAGACCACCTTGTTGACGATGGTGGGTTGCGGAACCAGCAGCACCATCTCCTTGCGAATGCCGCTTTTGAGCGCATGCGCCAGCATCTGGTTTTCGTAAATGAAGGCCAGCGGCGTCTTGCCCATGCCGATGGCCAAGTAGTCGTCAAACGCCCCATTGACGTAGTTCTCTTGGTAACCCTGGCGCTTGAACAGTTCGGCCAGCTTTTGCGCCTGCGTTTGGGCGGTGGCGCGGTCACTGACCACTTCGCCCAGCAGCGCCTGCGAGGTCAGGGCCAAATACATCGCCGCCGAGTTGCTGCGCCGGATGTCGGTGGTCGAAACGAGCACGCTGCGGGAGACGTCGTACGCCGAACTGCCCTTGAGGTCTTTCCAGCGCTTCTTGGCCAGCATGGCCTGGGTCAGCGCGGCCATGTCGAGCTCGTAATAGCCCGCTGGGTTCGCCTTCGCCATTTGATTGGCGACGAGCAGCTTGGCAATGGGCTCCCAACTCGCCACCACCAAAGGCGTGTGGAAGGGCGAGCTTTGCGTGGCGTTGAGTTTGGTCTTGCGCGCGGCGTCCAGAATCATGTTGGCCGCGACCACCCCGCTGGAAAAGAAAAAGTCCGGGCCGCCGCTGGCCTGGACCTTGCCCGCCATGTCCCGGCTGCCCACACGCTGCACCTGCACGGGCAGCTTGTGCGCGGACAGGATGCGCTGCACACGCTCATCCTTGAAGAAAGGCTCGGCGTCGACGGCGATCAGGCCCTTGAGGGGCTCGGCGGAGGCGATGTCCGCCTGCTCCTGCGCCACCTCTTTCTTCTGCTGCGTGTCGCGCAGCGCAAAAAACAGGGCCGCCCCAAAAACGGCCAGCACCACCACGGTGCCCACGGTGCGAACTGCAGTATTCATCGTGCCCGGAACTCCCCCACCATCGCGCCATGCGATGCGAAGCCAGTCTAGGGCTTGCACAGGGGATTCAGCCGGTAGCTGCCACTGAAACGGGGGGGCCATCGCTCAGGAGCGACAATCGGCCCCTAGTCCTGCGCGCTACCGGCTGAAGCCGCCACGTTCTCGAGGAGCTTGCCGAGCTCCCGCACCCCCAAATCCTATGGCCCACTCCGCTGTTGCGGCGGCTCGGTTTTGGCCCCTGGATGGGCTCAAAGCCGTAGCCGCCTTGTTGATTTTGCTGCACCACGGCGCGCTGTATGGTCCGCTGGCACAGGCGCTAACGGAGGTGACACCCGCTCCCGCCGCATGGCTACAAGACTTTGGTCGATTTGCCGTGCACGTGTTTCTGGTGATCGGCGGCTACTTGGCGGCGGGGAGCCTGCGCCCGGAGTCTCGCAGCCCCTTGATCCGACGGTACCTGCGCCTCACCCTTCCCTTCATGGCGGCCGTCGCACTCACGCTCGTCGCTCACGTTCTGACCCTGCGCTGGCTACCCGAGCTGGCCCCCACCGACCTCGATCTGGGGCAACTGCTGGCGCATGCGTTGCTGTTACACGGCATCTTGGATCAAGAGTCCTTGACTGTCGGAGCATGGTATGTGGCCATCGACTTCCAGTTGTATGTGATGCTGTGGTGGTTGATGGCGCGCCGGCGCCCCTTGATCTGGATCGCGGGCTTGGCCTTGGCCTCCGCGCTGGTCTTCAATCGCTGGAGCGACTGGGACAACTGGGCGCCTTACTTTTTTGCAGCCTATGGCCTGGGGGCACTGGCCCAGCGTCTGCCCCAGCTCGGGTTTCGGGGCCATGCGGCATTCGCCTTGGTCACCTTGGGCGTTGCCGCCGCCTGGGTCATTGAGCCTCGCGGCCGCTTGGCGCTGGCGTTGGCAACCTCCGTGGCGCTGATGTGGATGCCCTGGCAATCACTGCCCGCGGGCTCCATGGCGGCGGTCTCAGGGTACCTGGGCCAGCGCGCTTACGCGCTCTTTTTGACGCACTTCCCTGTCTTGCTGCTGGTCAATGCCGGCTTTGAACTCGCAGGTAGTCCGACCGCCTGGGCCCCCATGACGCTAACGTTGGCAGCCGGCCTGTCGTATGGCACGGCCCATTCGTTTTTTCGTTGGATTGAACAGCCTGCCGGTCGCTGGACTCCCGAGGCCCTGGTGCGTGCCCTGAGCTCCTGGAAGCTACTGCCCGTCTTGAGCCTGGTCGTCGGCGCGCAGTCGCTGTTCGACCTGGTCTGAAGCGCTGCGCTCGCCAGATTCTCTGGCGTCAGGCCACGCGGCACACCTTGAGCATGTTGGTTCCGCCGGGGTAGCCCATGGGCTCCCCACAAGTGATCGCGTAGGTGTCGCCAGGCATCAGCACACCCTGCTCCACCAGCAATTTTTCGGCCGCCAGCAGCGCGGTGTCGCGGTCATCCATCCGCGGCATCAAGAGCGGGGTCACGTTGCGGTAGAGGCCCATCTTGCGCTGACTCACCAATTGCGTGGTCAACGCGTAGATCGGCACGTGGATGCGATGGCGGCTCATCCACAGAGCCGTGGAACCCGACTCGGTCAACGCCAGGATGGCTTTGCATCCCAGGTGGTGCGCAGTGAACAGCGCCCCCATGGCGATGGACTGATCGATGCGGGCAAAGCGGCGATCGGCGAAGTCCGTTTCAATGCTGACGTACTCCGCCCGTTCTGCCTCCAGCGCAATGGCTGCCATTTGTTCGATGGTTTCGACCGGGTATTTGCCGGCCGCCGTTTCGGCGCTCAACATCACGGCGTCGGTGCCATCGAGGACCGCATTGGCCACATCACTCACCTCGGCACGGGTGGGCACCGGGTTGACGATCATGGACTCCATCATCTGCGTGGCGGTGATGGTCAGCTTGTCCATCTCCGCCGCCATTTTGATCATGCGCTTTTGCAGTGCCGGCACGGCCGCATTGCCCACCTCAACCGCCAAGTCGCCCCGCGCCACCATGATGCCGTCACTGGCCTTCAGGATGGCCTCCAGTTGCGGAATGGCCTCGCTGCGTTCGATCTTGGCAATCAGGCCGGGCTTGTGGCGATACGGCTCACCGGCCACGTTGGCGAGTTGTCGGGCGAGCTCCATGTCCGTCGCGCTCTTGGGGAAGGACACCGCCAAGTACTCGCATTGGAACGACATGGCGGTTTTGATGTCCTCCATGTCCTTGCCGGTCAGGGCCGGCGCGGTGAGGCCCCCGCCTTGCTTGTTGATGCCTTTGTTGTTGCTCAGCTCCCCGCCGATCTTCACCACGGTGTGCACCGCAGCACCGCGCACGGCTTCCACAGTGAGCACGATCAAACCGTCGTTGAGCAGCAGGGTGTCGCCAGGCTTGACGTCACGCGGCAGCTCCTTGTAATCCAGACCCACCGCACCCACGTCACCCAACTCGGTGCGGTCGGCGTCCAGAACAAAGCGGGCGCCGTTTTCGAGCATCACTTTGCCGTCGGCGAACTTGCCCACCCGGATCTTGGGGCCTTGAAGGTCGGCCATCAAGGCCACCTCTTTGCCCACGCGCTGGGCCGCCTCGCGCACCAACCTGGCCCGGTCGATGTGGTCCTGCGCCTTGCCGTGGCTGAAGTTCAGTCGCACCACATCCACCCCGGCCCGAATCATGGCTTCCAGCACCTCAGGGGTAGAGGACGCGGGGCCCAGGGTGGCGACGATCTTGGTGGCACGGCTCATGATGTAACTCAATTACTTAATCTGCGGATGATACGGTTACAACGCCGTGCCGGGGTACAACGGAGTTTCAGCCCGCGGCGCGACGGCTGAGGATCTCAAACGCGGGCAAGGTTTTGCCCTCGAGAACCTCCAAGAACGCCCCACCGCCGGTGCTGATGTAGCTCACCTGCTCCGTGATGCCGTACTTGGCAATCGCAGCCAAGGTGTCGCCCCCCCCAGCAATGGAAAAGGCCGACGAGTCGGCAATGGCGCGGGCGATGGTCTCGGTGCCCTGCGCAAAGGCGTCGAACTCAAACACGCCCACCGGGCCATTCCAAACCACGGTGCCGGCCGATTTGAGCTTGTCCGCCAACAGGGCTGCGGTCTTGGGTCCGATGTCCAGAATCAGGTCGTCATCGTCCACCTCGGTGGCCGCCTTCACCGTGGCCGGGGCATTGGCCGCAAAGGCCTTGGCGCAGACCACATCCACGGGGATGGGGACCTCGGCACCGCGCGCCTTCATGGCTTCGATCACCGCCTGGGCCTCGCTCAAGAGGTCCGGCTCGGCGAGGCTTTTGCCGATCTTCAGACCCGCCGCCAGCATGAAGGTGTTGGCAATGCCCCCGCCCACGATCAGCCCGTCCACGTTCTTGGCCAGGGACTGCAAGATGGTCAGCTTGGTGCTGACCTTGGAGCCGGCCACGATGGCCAGCAGCGGCCGCTTGGGGTTGGCCAAGGCCTGGCTGATGGCATCGATCTCGGCAGCGAGCAGCGGGCCGGCGCAGGCCTGCGGGGCGAACTGGGCGATGCCGTAGGTCGTGCCCTCGGCGCGGTGCGCCGTGCCAAAGGCATCGTGCACAAAAATGTCGCAAAGCTGTCCCAGCTTTTTGGCTAACTCTTCGCTGTTCTTTTTCTCGCCCTTGTTGAGGCGGCAGTTCTCCAGCAGCACCAGCTCGCCGGGCGCCACGTGCACGCCGTCCACCCAGTTGGCCACCAGCTTGACCGGGCGCCCCAGCAGCTCGGCCATGCGCTCCGCCACCGGCGCCAGCGAATCCTCGGGCTTGAATTCGCCTTCGGTCGGGCGGCCCAGGTGCGAGGTGACCATCACGGCGGCGCCCGCGTCGAGCGCCATGCGAATGGCGGGCAGCGAAGCGCGGATCCGGGTGTCCTCGGTGATGCGGCCGGCGTCGTCCTGCGGCACGTTGAGGTCGGCGCGGATGAAGACCCGCTTGCCGGCCACTTGGCCTTGAGCGACGAGGTCTGAAAAACGAATCACTTTCATGGGAGTCACTGCAAATGAAAAAAGAATTTGGGAGAAAGCTTACCAACCGAGGCCCAGTTTGAGCAGGAGCATCACCGTCATGCCCACCAAGATGGTGCCCAGAATGCCGCGCCGCCAAAAGAAGTAGCCGCTCGCCGCCAGCACGGCAGGCCACCGGGGGTCGCGCCATGTGGCGATGATTTCGCCTTGCGTCATGAACACCTCGGGCGCGATGACCGCCACCAAGACCGCCAAGGGCGCGACTTTGAGTACCGCGCGGGCCCAACCGGGTAGGGGCCAGGGCTCGTTGCTGATCATGAAAAAGCTGCGCGCGACGACCGAAATGGCCGCCAGCCCCGCGATGGTGGCCCACACCTCAGCGTCGCTCATCGCTGCCCCGTCGATCGAGGGCCCACCCCACGGCGCCCGCCGCCACGATGGCCGCCATGATGTACAGCTTGAGCGGCAAGTGGTAGGCCAGCAAGGCCACCGCCGCCGCAACGCCCGCAACAATCCACTGAGCCCGCTCTTGAAGCAGCGCGTACGCCATGCCCAGCAGCGCCAGCACCCCGGCGAAACCCAAGCCCCAGTGAGCCGGAATGTCGTGGGCGGCCACGATGCCCACCACCGAAGCCGCCTGCCACGCCCCCCAATTGACGGCCACCGCGCCCCAAAAGTAAGGCGCTTGGCCGGGCCCGGGCTCGGCCACTGGAAAGCGGCGCAGAAAGTTCACAAAGGTCAGGTCCCCCGCCAGATAGCCCATCAAGAGTCGACGGGCGCGGGGCAAGTGGCCGAAATAAAGGCGCCACTTGGCGCTGAAGATCACAAAGCGCAGGTTGACGCAAAAGGCGGCTGCGGCGATGACCCAGAACGGGGCCTGGGCCATCATCAGCGGCAACGCCGTCAACTGGGCACTGCCAGCAAAGACCAGTAGCGCCATGCCCAGGGCCTGGGCCACCGTCAGGCCACTTTTGACCATGGCCACACCCGTCACCAGCCCCCAGGCGGCGAGCCCTAACGCGGGCCCGGCCATCTGCCGGGCGCCGAGTCGGAATTCAGGGTGGCGCCACAGCGCGCGAATGGAAGTCAGCACAAGAGCGGCATTCTCGCCGCCCGGGTTTGCTAGAGCCTTCTTCTTCGCTGCGGCGCCTTACGCGCTCAGCGGCGGGTCACCGACCCACTGCCCGCAATGCTCTGACTGACTTCGGCTGTCCCGCTGTAGACCACGCTGCCACTGCCGGCGATCGACACCTTCAAGGTCTTGTTCGCTTGAACGTTCACATCCCCGCTGCCAGCGATGGACACTTTCACCGCGTCGGCCGCCAACTGGTCGGCGACCACATCCCCACTGCCCGCCACCGACACCTGAGCCTCCTTGGCGCGCCCCCCGACGTGCACATCCCCCGTGCCGGAGACGTTCATCTGCACCGAGCCCGCCTCCAATTGCGGCGCTTTCACCGTGCCGGAACCCGCCACACTGATCTTCAGCGCCTCCGTTTTAAAGGCTTGCACGTCGGCGGAGCCGGAGCCTGCAACAGCCAGCGCCCGCAATTCCGGCAGGTCCACTTCAATCCGCAGGGGCTGGCGCGATTGCACGGTGTAGCCCCGCTTGACCTTGATTTCGAGCGTGCGGCCCTTGGCGCCATTCACCACTTGCGTTTCGACATACGGCAGGAGGTTGCCATCCGCCTCCAATTCCACCCGAGAGGCGCCCGCCTGACGCACTTTGAGCTCGACACCCCCCGAAACGGCGATGGCATCAAACCCAGTGAGCGCCCGTGCTTCGCGCTTGACCTGACCGTCCCCCCGCACCACGGTGCCGTCGCCGGTTTGAAATGTCCACGCCACCGCCGCCGCACTTCCCACGAGGGCGGCTGCGGCAACTGAACTCAAGAAAAGACGGCGGGCGAAGGTCATGAGAAGCTCCATCAGGTTGTTGATGGGGGCATCCTCGCTTCGCCATCGGGGGAGGCCAAGGGGCTCGCGACCAGTCGATGCTGCGCGCGGATGAAACGCCAATTTGGTCGACGAACGGGGAGCCCCGCCCCAAGACGCGGGGCACCGGCTCAGTGCGACGCCGTTTTGGCCGACTTTTTGGGCGCGGGCTCTTCTTCCTCGTCCGCCTTGGGCTTCTTCGGTTCCGCCTTTGGAACCACCGGGGCGACCCCTTCCAGCTTGTTCTCCCGCATGTACTCGTCCATCTCCCGCCAGCCGGTGTAGACCGCCGCTTTGTTGGCCTTGGGGTTCAAGGTGTAGCAGTCTTCGATGGCGCGCATGGCATGCCGGCATGCCGACCCAATGGCCTTGCCTTCGGCCTCTTTGGCGGCCGCCACTTTGGCGGGATCCTCAATGCCGAGTTGCTCACAGGCCGTGAGCAGCGCCAGCACAGGAACAAGTCGAAACAGAGCACGCATGAACGGTTTTCGTCGCTTGAACGCGCAGCTTGAGCGGGAACAGCCCCGGTTTTAACGGACTTTCTTCCGCTTCAGCGGTCTGCCGCCATGGCGAGCAGCCGCGCCACGCGCTCTTCGGTCTGGGGGTGGGTGCTGAACAAACCGCGCAGTCCGCCGCCCGACAGCGGGTTCATGATCATCATTTGCGCGGTTTCCGGATGGGCCTCGGCGGCGGCCAGCGGAATGCGCCCTTGGGCGTACTGCTGGATGCGCTCCAACGCACTGGCCAGCGCTCGCGGGTCGCCGCTGATCTCAGCCCCACGGCGGTCCGCCTCAAACTCGCGCGCCCGGCTGATGGCCATTTGAATCAAGCTGGCCGCCAGCGGCGCCAGAATCGCAACCGCCAGTCCGACCAAGGGATTGGCCGGCCGCCCCTCGGAGTCCCTGCCGCCAAACAGCATGCCAAAGTTAGCCAGCGCAGAAATGGCGCCAGCCATGGTGGCGCTGATGGTGGAAATGAGGATGTCCCGATGTTGAACGTGGGCCAATTCATGGGCCATCACCCCCCGCAGTTCGCGCTCCGACAGCAAGCGCAAGATCCCCGTCGTGGCCGCTACTGCCGCGTGGTCGGGGTTGCGCCCCGTGGCAAACGCGTTGGGCGCCGCCTCATCGATCAAATACACGCGCGGCATCGGCAGGTCCGCCTTGGCCGCGAGCTCCTGAACCATCGCATAGAGGCGGGGGGCCGTCTGGGCATCGACCTCCTGCGCGTTGTACATCTTCAGCACCATTTGGTCTGAGAACCAGTAGCTGAAGAAGTTCATGCCCAGTGCGAAAAGCAGCGCCAGCATCATGCCGGTCTGCCCACCAAGCAAGCGCCCGCACACCATGAACAAGGCCGTGATGGCGGCCATCAAAACCGCGGTTTTGAACAAATTGAACATGACTGCTGCGCCTCCTAGCGAGCCCAAAGGAACGGTGCGTCCCCAGTTGGGGGCAACTCTCGCATCATCAAGCCTCGGGCGGTTGGGAATCGAGCGGCTCCCCCAAAACCAGCCCGAGACTGGTGGCCTGGAGCGCGGCGGGACCCCGGCGGCCGCCAGGGCGTTGCAATTCGGTCAGCACCACGCTGCCGTCGCCGCAGGCAATTTCGGGGCCCTCAGCATGCAGGGCCAGCACCGTTCCCGGCGCCCCCTGACCGGATTCAACCCGGACGCGCCATACTTTGAAGCCCGCCCCGCGCCACGCAGCCTGCCCGCCCGGAAACGGGTCAAAGGCCCGCAGCCGACGTTCAATCTCTGCAGCCGGACGCTGCCAATCGATCCAGGCTTCCCGTTTGTCAATCTTGGCGGCATAGGTCACCCCTTGCTCGGGCTGGGGCTCAAGCGGCAAGGTGGGCCACCGCTCCAAAGCCTGGACGACCAGCCGCGCGCCCTGCGCTGCCAGCCGGTCGTGCAGGCTCGCCGCCGTTTCGTCCGTCGCCAAGGGCAAGGCTTCCACCCACCGCATGGCGCCGGTATCCAACCCCGCATCCATCTGCATGAGGGTGACGCCCGTCTGCGCGTCGCCGGCCTCGATGCAGCGCTGGATGGGAGCCGCCCCGCGCCAGCGCGGCAGCAGCGAGGCATGGATATTGAGGCACCCCTGGGGCGGCAAGTCCAGCACCCATTGCGGCAGGATCAGCCCGTAGGCGGCCACCACCATCAGTTCCGGCGCCCAACTTTGCAGTTGGGCCCGAGCCGCCTGGGCATCCGCAGCAAAGCGACCATCCAAGCGCAAGCTCTGAGGCTGCGCAACCGCAATGCCTGCCGCCAGCGCCCGCTGCTTGACCGGCGAGGCCTGCAGCTTCATACCGCGGCCTGCGGGGCGATCGGGCTGCGTGAGCACGCCCACCACCTTGTGGCCGGCCAGCACCAGCGCATCCAGCGCCTGCGCCGCGAACTCCGGCGTGCCCGCAAACACCAACCGCATCAGAAACCCCGGCGGGCCGGGACATGCTGCTGCTCTTCTCGGGCCCGTTTTTGCAGCTTGCTTTTGATGCGGTCCCGTTTCAGCGGGCTCAGGTACTCCACAAAAACCTTGCCCATCAAGTGATCCAGCTCGTGCTGAACGCAAACCGCCAGCAAGCCCTCGGCCTCAAACTCATAGGCTTGCCCACTGCGGTCCAGTGCGCGCACCTTCACTTTCTTGTGCCGGCGCACCTTGTCGTAGGTTTGAGGCACCGACAAGCAGCCCTCCTCACCCTCCGCCATGTCCGCGCTGGCTTCAATGATCTCGGGGTTGATCATCACGCGGGGTTGGTTGCGCTCTTCCGAGGTGTCCATCACCACCACCCGTTGGTGCACGTCGACCTGGGTTGCCGCCAAGCCCACCCCCTCCGCCGCATACATCGTCGCCAGCATGTCGTCGACCAACTGGACGATGTTCGCGTCCACCGACTCCACCGGGCGGGCCACGGTGTGCAAGCGGGGATCGGGATAACGCAAGATGTTCAAGAGTGCCATGGACGTGTCGGAATGTTTCGCCAAGAGAGCGGTTGTGGGGCAGCCGCAACGCCGCAGGGAAAGCCCGCAAGGACTCGCCGCGTTCAGAAGCGCTGCAAAGGGCAACGAAACCGGCAGAATGCCAAGCAGCCGCAGAGTTGGAATTGTCGCCCAGCCCTGCTGACCTTGCTGGTGACCGGCCTTGGGCCGCCACTCAACGGGAGAGCCCCTTGAAATACCGTCAAAAGACCTGGATCGCGTCCGCCCTGTTGGGTACCTTGGCGCAAACCGCCCTGGCCGCCTCCTACCCTGTCACCACGGAGCAGCAATCTCGCGCCGAGCAGGTCGCACAAAAAGGGGTGGCGCTGGCCGACTTGGCCCCCAATGCGCCCGAGCGCCATGTGGTCAAAGCGGGGGACACCCTGTGGGGCATCTCGTCCTTGTTTTTGACCAGCCCCTGGCGGTGGCCTGAGTTGTGGGGCATGAACAAGACGCAGATTGCCAACCCGCACTTGATCTACCCCGGTCAAACCTTGGTGCTGGTCCGGCAAGACGGGCGCGCCCTGTTGCAAGTCGATGGAGCCGCTGCGCCCTCCGGCGATGAACGCCTGGCACCCCGTGTGCGGATCGCCGATCTGCCCGACAACGCAATCGCAGCAATTCCGCAGCATCTGATTGAACCCTTCCTGAATGAAGCCGTGGTGCTGGACGGCGATGAGTTCGCAGCCGCGCCACGGGTGGTGGCCACACAGGAAGGCCGCGTCATGGTGTCCCAGGGGGAAACCGCCTATGTTCGGGGCTTGCAGTCCAAGGCCGATACCTATCGGTTGTTCCGCAGCGGCAAACCCTTGCGTGATCCGGACACCGGCACGGTGCTGGGCTACGAGTCGGCGTTCGTGGGCACGGCGGACGTCACCCGCCCCGCCGGCCAGGCACAGGTGGACGGCAGCACGCTGGAGGTCCCCGCAACCATCCGCATTCGCCACATCCGCCAAGAAGTGGGCGTGGGTGACCGGCTCGCGCCACTGCCGGCTCGCCAGTACTCCCGCTACGTTCCCCATCACCCCGACAAGCGACTGGATGGCCGCATCATCTCGGTGTACGGGGACGCCATCACGGCCGGCCAGAACCAGATCGTGGCCCTCAACCGCGGCAGTGCCGATGGGCTGTCGCGGGGCCATGTGCTCAGCTTGTGGCGCGCGGGCCGGGTGGTCAAGGACCGCACGGACGAGCGCAATGACAACCTGCGCTTGCCCGATGAGGCACATGGCACGCTCTTTGTCTTCCAAACCTTTAAGCGCGTGGCCTATGCCCTGGTCATTTCGGTCCAAGAACCCGTGAGCGCCGGAGATCGATTCAGTTCCCCGCAATGACGCCGCCAGGGCACCCGCCTCGGTCTGACGCCGTCGCGTGGCTGCGCCTGACGCTGTCGCAGAGTCGAGCGCAGGCACGCCGCTCACTGGCCGCGCACGGCTCGGACCCCGAGGCGGCCGCGGCCGCCTTGGGGCCACTGTCAGCCGATGCACAAGACCGCCTGTCCCGTAGCCGGAACTGGCTCGAAGGGGGCCCCAACCGCAGCGTGTTGACGTTGGCCGACGCCGACTACCCCTCCGCGCTGCTGCACAGCCCGGACCCGCCGCTGGCCTTGTTTCTGGAAGGCCGGAGAGACCAACTCCATCAACCGGGTTTTGCGATCGTCGGCAGCCGTCACCCCACCGCCGCGGGTCTCGAGACGGCCCGTGAGTACGCTGAGTGGGCGGCAGGCGCAGGATGGGCGGTGGTGTCCGGCTTGGCCTTGGGCATCGATGGTGCGGCCCACAGCGGCGCGCTCAAGTCCGGTGTGACTTGGGCGGTGCTGGGAACCGGGCTGGATCAAATCTATCCACCCCGACACCGCGCCTTGGCCGCCCGCATCGCCGAGCACGGCCTCCTGATCAGTGAGCATCCGCCCGGTACACCGCCCATACCGGCTCACTTCCCGGTGCGCAATCGCATCATTGCAGGCCTCAGTCAAGCCTGCCTGGTGGTGGAGGCCGCCCTGAAGTCAGGCTCGTTGGTCACCGCCCGCTTGGCCTCCGAGGCCAACCGCGAGGTGTTTGCCATCCCCGGCTCCATCCGCTCCCTGCAATCGCAGGGCTGCCATTGGCTCATCCAACAAGGCGCCAAGCTGGTGCAATGCCCACAAGACATTCTGGATGAAATGCCATCCCCCCAAACCGTGATGCCCTCCGCCTTGCCCGTCGACGCCCCGGTGCTTGGCTCCGGCCCCGCCTCCGACCCAGTCGTTGTCGCCCTGGGCGTGGACGAACTCGGATTCGATGCGTTGCACGCCCGCCTCGGGGGCTCGGTCCCCGAACTGTTGGGGCGCTTGCTCAGCTTGGAACTCGAGGGCCGCATTCAACGACTCCCCGGCGATCGATTTCGGCGCCTTGCACGCGCCTGAGACGGGGAATTCCCCCTCAATCCCAGGCGCTGTAGGCGAAGCCCGCTCGGCTATCATCATTCGCATGTTTGACGTCCTCGTCTACCTCTACGAAACCTACTGGCGGCCCGATGCCTGCCCCGAGCCGGCCCAATTGCAGCGCAAGCTCAGTGCCGTGGGGTTCGAGCAGGACGAAATCAAAGAAGCCCTGCACTGGTTGGATGGTTTGACCGCAGCCCGGCACACCGTGCACGATCCCGTGCAGTCCAGTAGCGTTCGGGTCTATACCGCCCAGGAGTGGAGCCACTTGGGCAGCGCCTGCATTGATTTCATCAGCTTTTTGTCCAGCGCAGGGGTGTTGCGCCCGGCCATGCGCGAGTTGGTGCTTGAACGCGCGCTGGCACTCGAGGTCCAGCCCGTCCCCCTGGAGGACCTCAAGATCATGGTCTTGATGGTGTTTTGGTGCTTGGGTGAAGAGCCCGATGCGCTCATCTTGGACGAACTCTTCGTCGATACCGAAGACCGTCAGATCCACTGAATCCGCAGGGCCTCCCCCAGAGGGAACGGGTAAGGGCGTTGCCCCGTCAGGCCTGCAGCGCTGCGGGATTGGCTTCCAGGCGCGCCAAGGCCTCTCGCGCCGCCTTGATGGTCAGCGACTCTTCTTGCACCGCCTTCATCAAACCGGCTTGCAAATAGGCCGCCAGGCGTTTTTGCGGGAACAGCACCGCCCGCCCGCTCGGGTTGACGAACAACAACAGCTGGTGCCGTGCCCCGGCCCAGGCCAACTGCACCGACTCCTCGCGCCCCCGGAACTGCAGGCGATACCAACTGCCCACGGGCAGCTCGCGCGCCCAAGCCACCATGGCCGGTGTGGGCGGCTCACCGCCTTCGCTCGCCACATCCAAGCCAGCAGTCTCGTGCCCGGAAATGTCGCGCAGCAGGTCTTCGTCGAGCTCCACGCCTTCCAACCCCGGCAGCATGGACTCCAGAGTCTGCAGGTTGTCCTTGAGTTCTTCCAGTCGATCGGGCGAAATGGCGGGCCCCTTCGCCGTAAAGGCCGTGGCCAGCAAGTTATTCAGCGTGCGGATGTGGGCGTCCTGCTTGGCCACCGTCACCCCTGCATGGCCCATGCCTTCACGCAAGGTTTTTAGCAATTGCGGCAACCGGCGAATCACCTCGGCCCGCTCCTCTGGTGAGCCCTTGGCGCTGGCCGACCAAATCAGATCCGCCGCCGCGCGCTTCATTTGCAACGTGACCTCGGCCTGACTGCCCTCTCGTACCGCCGTCACCGCCAACACATCCGCCCAGACCTGGAACAGGAAATCGCGCAGGCGATCATCCACGTGCATGTCCGACAGCATGCGCCGCAATTCGATCGTGTATTGAATCGCCAGCGTCTCACGCTGTTCAATTTGCTGCGCCAGCGACACGCCCGCCCGGGTGTTGGGGTTTTCGTGCTGGAAGAAATTGGACAGGAAGTGTTCAAACTCGGTCAGCACCGTCTGGAACACCCGCCGACCGGTATCCGGGTAGGCCTCGACCACCTGGACCACCCGTTTGATTTCACGCTCCAACACTTCACCCGCGGCATCCGAGGCATCAAAGCCCATCACGCAGCAGCCCATACGGTCGATGAGTTGACGCGCAGGGTGGTCCGTGGTGGCAAAGAAGTCCGGCTCGGAGATTGCCACCCGCAGCACCGGCATCTGCAAGCGCGCAAACCACACGCGCACGGAGGCGGGCAGCCGCTCTTCCTGCAGCAGGCTTTGGAACATCATGGCCACCACTTCAATGGTGGCCCGCTCTTCGGCCGTTCCCGCCGCCTGCTTCAAGACCTGCTTGAAGGCTTGGCTGCGCGCCCGCAACTCATCCAGTGAGCCCGCCCCTGCGTCGCTTGACGGCGCCCCCCGATTCATCGCGCCCTGCGCCCGCTGCAAGGCGGCGCCCAAACGCGGCGAAACCGGGCGATCCGCCAGGGCCGCGTGCGCGAGGGTGTCCCCCGTTTGCGGCGCGGTCGCTTCAAAAGTTGGCCCCGCCGCGGGCTGAACCTGGGCTTGCACCAACGCCTGCAACTGGGTCAGGATCATGTGGGCCTGCTCGGCCTGCGGGCTCACGCGTCGATCGCCGCCCCCTCCTCCTGCAGCCATCCCGCGACCCATGGCCACCGGCGCAGCGTGTCCGGAGCTGCTGTCGGGGCCCATCGGCGCCATCGGCCCCACGGGCTGCACGGGGGCGTTGGGCGCACGGCGAATGAAGGGGCGCAGATCCACTTCGGGCGCCACGCCCTGATCCAGCAACCACCGATTCGCCTGGTGGTAGCCCTGCCCCAGCCAGTGCGCAAACTCTTCGACCAACGCATCCTGGAGCGCTTGCCAATCGGCGGGCGTCAGCTTGGCCTCTTCCCAAGCTTCAATCCACAGCCGGGCCATGGCTTCGGGGCGCAAGTAATCGTCCGGAGCCAATTCGCCGTGCCCCTCAAGTGCCTGCATGCGCACCTGTAGATCACTCAGTTGGGCCAGCGGCTCACCGCGCAGGGTCGCCGCCAATCGAGCGCCTGAAATCTCGCGCTCGATGGTGGATTCCTCCACCAGCCCCAACCGCGACATTGATTCGGTAGCGGAGACAGGAGCCGAAGGCTGAGGTGTCCCTTTAAGCGCCTGCCGCAAGCGCACCAAGATACCCATCTGCCACTCAGCGCCGTGCTGCTGCATCGACGCCAGGGTATCCCGCCACGCGTAGGCTTGGCGAGCGGGCGCGGGCTTGAGCAGCCGGCTTTTCAGCGCCTGCGTCAACGCCGTGGGCACCGCGGCCGATCCCTTCACCAGCGTGTCCACATAGGCCCGGCGAGCAGCCTGGGCCAAGTCGTGGGCGGGTGGGCGGGACGTCATCGCGGCAGTATGACCAGCATATTCAGGCAGGAACCTTACACCACAGCGCCCGCGTGGGGGTCATCCGGGTCGTCCGTCTTGGCACTCACCTTCACCAAATCTTCGCGCTTGACGCCCAACCACATGGCAATGGCGGCCGCCACGAACACCGACGAATAAATGCCAAACAAGATGCCGATGGTGAGCGCAACGGCGAAGTACTTCAAGGTCGGACCGCCAAAAATCAGCATGGACAACACCATCAGCTGGGTGCTTCCGTGCGTGATGACCGTCCGGCTCATGGTGGACGTGATGGCGTGATCAATGACTTCCTGCGTCGTGAGCTTGCGGTACTTGCGGAAGGCTTCGCGAACGCGGTCGAAGATGACCACCGACTCGTTCACCGAATAGCCCAGGACCGCCAACACCGCCGCCAACACCGAGAGCGAAAACTCCCACTGGAAGAACGCGAAAAAGCCCAGGATGATGACCACGTCGTGCAGGTTGGCGATGATGCCGGCCACCGAGAACTTCCACTCGAAACGGAAGGCCAGGTAAATCATGATGCCCACGACCGTGAAGGCCAGTGCCTTGGCTGCATCCGCGGCCAATTCGTCGCCCACCGAGGGCCCCACCACCTCGCTACGGCTGAGTTTGATGGGCTCGGCACCCTGCGCAGTCACACAGACCGTCTTGCTGATGGTCTCGCCTTGCTCACTCACGTAGCTTTTTTGCTCAATGCTCCCCTGCTCCGCCTTGCACAACACGGCGAACACTTGACCCACCACCTCGGTCTGCTTCTGGCCTGGCCGCACCGGCAGACGCAACATCACATCGCGCGAGCTGCCGAACTTTTGCACCTGAATCTCGCCAAAGCCCATGGGCTCGATGAGCTCACGCGTGTGCTGGACATCCGCCGGGTGCGCGTACTCCACTTCCACCACCGTCCCTCCGGTGAACTCAATGGAGTAGTTCAGCCCTTTGGTGGCCAAGAAGAAGACGGCCGCAGCAAAAGTCAAAAACGACACGACGTTGAAGATCAACGCGTGCTTCATGAACGGGATGTCCCGCTTGATTCGGAAAAATTCCATGACGCGAGTCCTTCAGCGGGCCGACGAATCGACGTTGGCGGGTTCAGTGGGCGAGGGAGTGCCGCCCCGCCAGACCTGGCCGATGGCCACCGATTGCAGCTTGCGCTGCCGGCCGTACCAGAGGTTCACCAAACCGCGAGAGAACATCACGGCCGAGAACATGGACGTCAAGATGCCCAGGCAATGCACCACGGCAAAACCCTTCACGGGACCCGAGCCGAAGGCCAGTAGCGCCAAACCCGCAATCAGCGTGGTGACATTGGAGTCCAAGATCGTGGCGAACGCGCGCTCATAGCCCAGGTGAATCGCCATCTGGGGCGCGACGCCGGCCCGCAACTCTTCGCGGATGCGTTCGTTGATCAGCACGTTGGAGTCGATGGCCATCCCCAACACCAGCGCAATGGCCGCCATGCCCGGCAAGCTCAACGTGGCTTGCATCATGGAGAGCACCGCCACCAGCATGAGCAGGTTGAAGCCCAGCGCCAGGGAGGAGAACAAACCGAAGAGCATGTAGTACATGCACATGAAGGCGGCCACCGCGGCAAAGCCCCAGATCACCGACTGGAAACCTCGATCAATGTTTTCTTTGCCCAGCGTCGGGCCGATGGTGCGCTCTTCAATGATTTCCATCGGCGCGGCCAAGGAGCCGGCCCGCAGCAACAGGGCGGTGTCTGCTGCCTCTTCGGCGGTCATGGCCCCCGAGATTTGCACGCGCCCGCCCCCAATTTCACCGCGAATGACGGGGGCCGTCACCACTTCACCCTTGCCCTTCTCGAACAACAAGATCGCCATGCGCTTGTTGATGTTTTCGCGGGTGACATCTTTGAAGATGCGCGCACCCCGGGCATCCAGCGTCAGATGAACCGCTGGGTTTTGCTGATCATCAAAGCCCGCCTGCGCATCATTCAGGTTGTCACCAGTCAACACGACTTGGCGCTTCACGATAAGGGCCTGGCCACCGCGCTCCATGTAGCGCTCCGTACCAAAAGGCACGGGACTGTTGCCACTCAAGGACGCCGTGGCCTCGGCGCTGTCGTCCACCAAGCGAACCTCCAAGGTGGCCGTGCGACCAATGATGTCCTTGGCCTTGGCCGTATCTTGAACGCCTGGCAGCTGCACCACGACCCGGTTCAAACCCTGCTGCTGAATCACGGGCTCCGCGACGCCGAGTTCGTTGATCCGGTTGTGCAGCGTGTTGATGTTTTGCTTCAGCGCGCCTTCCTGCACCGCCACACGCGCCGCTGGCTTGAGTGCACCGCGCAGCTGCAGCTCGCCCTCCCGGCTGATGGAGACCCAGTCCAGGTCGGCCAGCTTCTCGCTCAAGAAGAGCTTGGCCGTGTCCAGTGTCGCGGCGTCACGAAACGCCACCACCAGCCCATCCGGTTCTTTGCTCACCCCAGCGTGGCGGATGCCTTTGTCCCGCAGCAGCGAGCGCACATCCCCCACCAAAGCATCGTTTTTCTTGGCCAAGGCTGCCTTCATGTCCACCTCCATGAGGAAGTGAACGCCGCCCCGCAGATCCAACCCCAGGTACATGGGGAAGGCCCGCAGCTTGGTGAGCCACTGGGGCGAACGCGAAATTAGGTTCAGAGCCACGATGTAGTCGGGGTTGGCCGCGTCCGCATTCATGGCCTTGGCGATGGCGTCCTTGGCCTTGAGTTGCAGGTCCGTGTCCGCCAACCGCGCACGCACGGAGGTTCCCTCCCACTGCACAAAGTCCGGCTGGATGCCAGCCTCGGCCAGGGCCTTGGTAACGCGCACACGCGTGTCATCGGTAACTTTTACGGTGGCACGGCCGCTGGAGACTTGAACAGCCGGCGCCTCACCGAACCAATTCGGCAAGGTGTAGACCGTTCCAATCAGCAGCGCCACCGCGAGCACTAGGTATTTCCAGAGCGGATAGCGATTCATGGCCCCTCCCAGGGGCGCGGGGACAGCATTCCCCGCAGCAGTTCGACCTGTTGCCGGGTGCAACAGGTTCACGTCAACTTACTTCAGGGTGCCCTTGGGCAACACTTGCACCACGGCCGACCGCTGAACTTGCACTTCAACACCCGCGGCCAATTCCACATGCAGCGTGGACTCTCCCAATTTGGAGACTCGCCCCAACAGCCCCCCCGCGGTCACGACTTCGTCCCCTTTGGCCAAGGCTTCAATCATCGCCTTGTGCTCCTTTTGGCGCTTCATCTGAGGGCGAATCATGATGAAGTACAGCACCACAAACATCGCCACCAAGGGCAGCAGGCTCATCAGGCTGGACTCGGGGGTGGCTGCCGGCGAGGCAGCTTGAGCAAAAGCATTGGAAATCAACACAGCGACGACTCTTCAAAGAATGCCTTGCAGGCGAAAACGACCCGCCGGCGGATCCGGTGGGAAAACGCGCGATTCTAGGCGCCGACAATGTCCCCATGACCCGTGCTGCCACCCCTGAATTGCTTTGCGACGGCCCCATCGCCACGATCACGCTGCGCCGCCCCGATCAAGCCAACCGCTTGGAGCTGGTGGACCTGGAGTGCCTCGAATCCCATGTGGAGACCTTGCGGACGTCCCCCGCCGTGCGGGTTCTGATTTTGCAAGCGCAAGGCGCACACTTTTGCAGCGGCTTTCACATTGATGCCGTCCCCGGTGTCGACGCACCAGCCCTCTTCGAGCGGCTGTGTGATCGCATTGAAAACCTGCCTCAGATCAGTCTGGCAGCCCTCCAGGGCGGTGCGTGGGGCGGCGCCACCGATTTGGCGCTGGCCTGCGACTTTCGCTTCGGCACCGACGCCTGTCAGATGGCCATCCCGGCCGCCCGGTTGGGGCTGCATTACTACGGCGGGGGCATGCGGCGATTGGTCACCCGATTGGGCATGGGGCCCGCCAAGCGCCTGCTGCTCGCGGGTCAATCCCTGGATGCAGCGGCCATGCGGGATTGCCACTTTCTGGACGAGTGCCTGCCTTCGGTCGAGGCGCTGCGGGCGCGCGTCCAAGATCAGGCGCAAACAATCGCCAGCTTGGCACCACTGGCCCTGTCGGGGATGAAACGCCACTTGAACACGCTCGCCTTCGGAAACCTGGACCGCGAGGCCCTCGAACAAGACCGGCAGCGCTGCGCGCAATCCACGGACTTGCAGGAGGGCGTGCGGGCCTGGCAAGCCCGTCGCCCGCCTCGGTTCACCGGGCGTTAATCCCCGCCCGAGGCCTCGACAACAGAACCCTTCGGCTTTTTGGGGCGATCCCGGTGTCTCAGATCGCCCGCATGAGCGACAATAGCGTGTTCGCCGCCGCATCCCCGTGCGGGGCCCCCCAATGTTCAGAAAACAGGCAGGTATCGCGTGGCAAAGGAAACCACCAAGACCTTGATCGAAGCCGATGGCTTGCGCTACAAGTCCAAGGCCCCAGGCTCACCGTTTGCGGCCACGTCATCGTTCGGAGCGGCGACCATGTCGTGCTTCTTGTGCGGAAAGCATCGCCCTCGGGCCATGCTCAAGTCACGCAAGTTGCTGGGCAAGAGCCAACCCGTTTGTGCGCCTTCGTGCAAGGAACTCGAAGAACAGTTGGCCACCAAAAAGCCCTGATTGATTTCCAGCGCACCAGAAAGCGCCCAGCCCCGCTGGGCGTTTTCGTTTCTGCCCAAGGCAGGGGTGGGCAAATCGCTAGAGCGGTGCGGGCAGCTGGGCCCTAGGATGATCCATCTTCACCGGACAGGGCCCTCGCTCATGTTTCAGGACACCCACACGACCGTGCGCGACGATGGCTTGCGGTACGAGGCCAAGATCAGCGGTTCGCCGTTTTTCGGCAGCGGTCACATGCGGTCGTGCTTTAAGTGTGGCAAGCATCGCCTGCCCACCAGCTTGAAAAGCGTGAAGATTCTGGGACGCACCGAACGCGTGTGCGCCCCCGACTGCAAGAGCGTCGAACGCTGATCAGCCCTGTTTTTTGTCGGACCGCGGTTTGGCTGAGGTTTGACGGGGCCCGCGCGCAGGCGTCGGGCGATCCTCGCGGACCCCACCTCGGCCATGGGGAGCTCGAGACGGGCGGCCCTCCGACTGACGCGGCAGGGCTTGCGCCGCTTCTTGGCGTGCCTGTTCGAGCAGCGCGTCCAAGGCCGCCTCGGCAACGCCTTTGAGGGCGCAGAAGTTGGTGCGGGACAGCGTGCTGCGACCCCAATCGCGCAACAAGTCAGCGCGCCACTGGCGCGCCTGCTCCATTTCAGCCTCGCGCTGACGGTGCCGCTCTCGGCGCTCGGCCAGCGCCTCTTTGGCTGCGGCCCGGTGGGCCTCACTCAATTCACCCGCCGGCTGTCCGTCCAGGTCGAACCGGGTGGCGGACTTGGTCAAGGCAATCAGGTAGGACGTGCTGCTGGTGTGTCGGCGCAAAAAGCCCGTGAGCGCCGCCTTGGTCATTTGCCCAGGAAACCGCGCTTCGATATCCTTTTGGATGTGCAACTTGATCGGCTTGGGCGTACCCGAAAACAGGGCAGCAGCTTCACGCTTCAACCACTCCCCCACCGCAGCCGCATCCCGCAGCGTCGGCACCCCAGCGGGCTGGGCCCCTTCGAGCGACTTCTCGTCGTTGACTTCATCCATGCGAACCTCGCACCACCTTGACCCACAAAGCAAAGAGGCGCTCACACGGAGCGCCTCTTTTTGGATTCTGGTTGCGGGGGCTGGGTTATGAGCCCCACGCAAATCAGAGTGCCCGGGCGTTAACCCTGCGGCAACCCACGGCGAAGAGTGTACATGAATCCGCCTAAGTTGCTGATTCAAGGGCTCTTTTTCGTTGAGTCGGCGTTACATGGCACTGTTCGGGAGAACCAGACAGAAACTTCAACGTCACTCCTTCAGGACGAATAGCCACTTAACCCCACTAGTGACTGCGCCCAAGTCGCGACCGTTAGGTTCCCTTGCCGCCCGAATGTCGACACTCCCTTAATAGGACCCGCAGCGGACGAAAGCCGCCTCGTTCAAAGCTGCTCCAACCTCGCGCAGGATTCAGGGTAAACCTTAATATGCACTAAAAGTGGCCTTATGCCGCGCCATTCCCAGTTCGAGAACGAATATGTTCTAAGACCTCACCCAAGGAGGTCTTGTGCCCAACCAAGAGTCACCACTTGCTTCAATCAGTCACAGCACAGTAGTCCTATCGCTCAAAGCGAATGATTCCCCGGCGCGCTGGTCATTCTCAAGACTATGCACAGTTTCACCGCCGCCGCTCGATCACGCCATGCTTCAGGCCGTCATCGCCGGCGCTTTCGGTGCGCTGAGCAATGCCTTCGCGCTCTTGAAGCAGCCGAACCCAACGGCAATCGGCATGCAGGAGGAACTGAGTCTTCTTCATTCTGCTTGCGCCGAGGAGTACGCCAAGCGATCGGGGCTGGTTGATGCACCAGATGGCCTAGCAGGTCGACTCCGAGCAACCCCAGCATGGTCGCTGTTGAGTCGATTGGGCCTGCCGCAGCCGGGCATAAGCCATCCGGCGGCCACCGTGGCCGGCATGGAATTGATGCTGTCCCTGCATCGAGGAAAAGTGATGGCCGCCAGCTTCTGCAACGGAGTGCGGCTGGCGCTGGAAGAAGAGGCACTGAACCTAGTCAGCCTTGAATCGCTGCTGAGCACGCACCAGGACGAAAAACCTCCACACTGGATCAAGCATGCTCGAACCATCTATGCGGACTTCTTTTCCGCGTTTGATGAGACGTCGCCCCAGCCGCTACCGCCACGCTCTTTCGAGGATCGCGCGCGGACCGAGCTTGCATGCCGAGCTGCATTCGCTACCTACCGACGCAGGGCTGGCGTCCTGGATGACACCTGCTTGAGCCGAAGACAGATTGCGGAAGCCGTTGGTTATGCCGGAACGGGTGTGTTTCGAAGCCCAGCGGAGCGAGAAGCCGCACTCTGGATCATCGGCATGAGCGGCCTGTTTGGAACGAGTACCCAGTTCATCCCACTAGCCACAGCCGCCCCCGAAGACTGGGTGATCAGCTACGACCTCGCCGCCGGAGTTCTGCGGCGCGACTACAGCTCCCTCGTGCCTGAAGCTGCTCGCCCTCGCCCCGGAGTCGGAACACCCGCGAGTTACATCGCGACGACCCCAGCTCCTGCGCGAGTGGCTGAGGAACTCAAGCGCCGTGCGCTCGATGTCCCTGGTGCGTATGAACTCGGTGACCTCATCCCGGCACTGCGGCAGATTTCGCCACGCGACCTTGTCCACCCGGATCTAGCGGACTTAGGTCCAAGCTTTGCACGATGGTCGCGCACCCTCGCGCCACTCTCTTTGCAAGTTGGCTTGGACACCCTACTTGCAGGCGTAATCTGCGGGGATTTGGGCGTGACAGCTCGCAGCAAGCTTCACTACTGCCTGATCGGCGCCGACGAACTCTGGGGCAGCGCCGCACGACTCTATGCAGTGCTAGGTTGGGATAGGCCGGTGGCTCAGCCGTCGGGCAGCTTGCCTTTCGGGGCCGCCGTCGTTCCGACGGCCTCTGCCTTAGCTCAACTGGATGAGGCAGCTTGGCGATGGGTCGAGGCGGTTCGGCCGCCGAAGAGGCTAGGGCACGAAGCCCTGTTGCTTGAGTTTCACAACCGATTCGTTCGCGCGCTCTCCTCCCGCCTTGCCGTTTGGGTGAGCCTGCGGCCAGCAGCAGAGCTATCGCTTCGAGCCGTGATCCAAGAGCGCTTCGATCTCTGTGTCGATTTGCTTGAAAAGTCCAGCGCAGGCCGGGTGGGTGCACTACCTGCCGTCATTTGCGATGGCATGCGTGCGGCCTTGATGAGCTACCGCGAGCACTGCAAGGCATTGCTTGAGCGCCTCAGGACCTTCGGTTGGAGTGGTCCCGTTGTGGCCTGGCTTATGGCAGTGATCAAGCGTGAAGACGTCCCGCTGCTCTGCACGATCCATGGTCGCAACAATTTGGTGCCGCAAGGGACTAACGACCTTCGCAAGACCCTCCCAGGCGCCTTGCAGCTCCCTGCTGATTGGGGGCGAAAGTTCATGGAGAACCAGTTGAGACAAGCGGGCGCCCAATCCAGAGACATCGATCGTCATCAACGCCACGAAGTGATTGGACAAGAGCAAGACACTTCAATCGCTGACAGCTGCGAGATGGAATGGGTACTGCGCCTCAAACCCATCCTCGATCGGATATCGCGGCAGCTGTTTCGATCGCCGCTGACCGGTTTGCGCACGGGAGGTGTTGCGACATGAACACCTCCTACAACTTGCTACATGAAGCTGGATTCCGCTGCTATCGAGATCGAGGCGATGTCGATCACCTGCGCTACACCGGCCAGACCCGAAAACGCGCCAATCGGTTCGCTGCCGCCCAGTCGCTGCTCCTGCGAACAGCATCCTCCCCTGGTGTTTTTGCGGGGCGCCTTGTATGCCTCGATCTCGTACGACCGAGCGAACTGGTGGACGTGCTCTCAGCGCCAACCTATCGACTGGGCGACCACCAGTGCACTGATTGGCACTCTCGCTGCGGCAGAAGAATTGACCGACGCGCACTGTCCAGCTTCACAACGATGGCATTGGAACAGCGATGTATCGATGTCCCATTGGAGATCGCGGCCTTACAAAGCTTGCTGGCAGAAGTGCCGGCGTACAGCGAATTCCCCGAGGCACAGCGTCTGGTTGAGCTGGAGAGGGACCTAGTCTGCTGGGCGGGCCAGCGATTGCCGAGATCACTATGGGCGCATGTATCAGGATTGAGCCCCATGTCAGCGTTACCGCGAGAGATGGCTGCACTGGCGGACTGCGTCGGCGTACCACGCATCAGCGTTGACGAGGCCGCTTTGGGACGCTCCGCGGAGATGGCCGACATGCTAGATACCGCCGTCTCGGCCGGACGCGATTCCACAACGCCACTGTTGGTTGAACTGGGGATGAAAGTCTTCAGCATTCCAGCCAAGGAGTCCGAACAGCAAACTTTGAGGCGTTGGGCTGCAGAGTTGCTTGCTCTGCGTGGGCAAGTAGAAGCGGGCGACGTCACTTCGGCTGTGGTCATCGCCTGGCAGTTCGACCTAGTTGAAAGTGGCACGCTCACTGACATCAATGCAGCCTTGGCCACTCGGGCACGCTACTCGCGCACCGCGTCCCTGCGTCTCTGGCGCATGCTCGCACCGCTGGGACCAGACGTCCAACGTTGGTCGACAGCCAGTTTGAGCGCGGGCTACCTTTCCATGATGTCTGACCCCTCGTGCAAGGACCTCCGCGGCCTGGGGGCTGCCATCTCAAGTTTTCAAGCGTTTTTGCAGGAGGTCTTTGGGATTCCGACCTCGCCGTTGGGCCTGCACAAACACATCCCAGAGCCAACTCCCCGGGTCCAATGGATACCGGAATCTGCAGTGCTTCGGGCCATCCGGTGGCTCGACGAGGACACGAAGGGCGACCCTCGGCTGAAAGAGATCTGCGCGCTGAAGATTCTCATGGCGCACGCAGCACCGTTTCGACTGGATGAGCTTCGATGGCTAAGGCTGTCCAACATCTTTCCACTGGCGGACGGCTCCATCGAGGTTGAGATCACGCCCATTGCTGGAGTGCACCGGCTTAAGACCGCAGCAGCACAGCGGCGTGTGTTGATCTCAGATCCAGTCGTCGTTTGTCGACTA
This sequence comes from Inhella gelatinilytica, assembly GCF_016093295.1. Classification (GTDB taxonomy): domain Bacteria; phylum Pseudomonadota; class Gammaproteobacteria; order Burkholderiales; family Burkholderiaceae_C; genus Inhella; species Inhella gelatinilytica. The sequence goes on from NZ_JAEDAL010000008.1 coordinate 58,717, forward strand.
AGGGCTTTGATAGCTCGCCGAGAAGCAGAGGGCGCTCCGAGCAACGGGCTATTGTTCGCCGCAGCAGGAGAGGACACCGCGCCTTACCGACGGCGAGCCGTTCACATCGCGTTGCTGCGGTTGCTCAAACAGGCCACTGGCAATCCATCGATGACATTCCACGCGCTGCGCCACACGGTCATATCGAACGCCATGGAAGAGTTGCTATCAAGCGCAGCCGTCACCAACAACAACCGATTGACCCAGTTGGCCGATTGGGTCGGTCACGAGGTGGCGGTGACCACACTGCGCTTCTATACGCACCGCTACGAGGTTGCGTTGCGGATGCAGATCGATGCCTGTCTGAGGGGCGTCGGCTTGACCAACGCAGATGGCGAACGCTTGTTGGGTATCAAAGCCAACACGCTGACGGCCGGGGCAAGGCGTAAACGCGTGCCGATGGAAGTGCATCTTTGGCACCTAGCCAGTTCGCGTGCGCAGGCGCTAGTCCGTGAGCTGCCCAACGCGGCCACCGGTCTCGACCTCCATGAGCCAGAGCCAACTTCATTCATCGGATCCGTTGCCACCCACTTCACGGCGCAAAAGTGTCTGGCAGTATTGGGCTGCCTGACCACGAACCTTGACCCTCGACTCATCGAGGGGCGGATGCAACTTCGGAGTTCAGAGTTGATTTCTATCGACAAGGCAGCCGTCTGTGTCGCTCGGGATCTGTATGCGGCGCGCTCCGCCCTCGCGCCAGTCGAGTGGAGCGGCGCACGTTCCGTGATCAAGCACCTCGGGCTCAATTTCGGGCGCGTGGTTCAACCGCGCTACGCCAAGCTGGTCAAAGCCATGTCGCTACCGATGGATACCAACCTTGCCGCAGCGGCAGCCAAGACCTGGATCTCAGCTTGGTGGGATGGACAACTTAATGCGGACCCACCTGAGCGATTGGTTCCGCTGCTTGGCTTCTTGAAAGAGGCAGGCATTACCTTGGATGCGTTGCAGCTGACCTATGAAAACGATGGCTCCGATCCGGTCGGTGTGGCGGAATTACTTGCACGCGCGGCTCACGTGGCCGCAGCCGTCTTTCATGGTCATTGGTCAACGAAACCCCTGGGGCGCAGCCGGCGCGGGCGATCTCGCGCCTACTTGATATGGCCAAGCCGAGCCGATGCAGATGCAGCTGGACGGTCGAACGCAGGCTTCGACGCCCTTATGTTCGCACTCGCGGTCTGGGTACATCCTGAAGTTCAAGGGCGGCATTGATGCAGCATTTCATCGGATACCGCATGTTCGCTGCGCTGGATTCGCGTGCCACCGACGAACAGGAAAGGTTCCGAGAAAAGGTCCTGCGACTCGAGTTCACGAAGCTGGTGCCCGCTGCAGGACGCCTGCGTGCATCGGAACTCGTCTTACAGAGACATCATTCGCCACTGGGCTGCAGGCTCGAGTACTACCTAGCACCAACTCCTCAGGCATCGTTTGACTTCACCGGCAGCGGGGAGTCAGCCGCTGGCGGCACAAATGACCTAGCGGACTTCGAGGCCGATGTGGCCAAAGTCAGCGCCGACTGCGCCAATGTTAGAACTCGACTCGTGCTGGCCCACAGTCCTGCTCTGGGCCATCAGGAACTTGCGCAAAACACAGCAGCGACGCTGGACATTAAAGCCTTACGGTCTTTGTTCCGGCGCCGTAAGCGGCAGGTCGTATTACCCACGCCGAACGGCGAACTTCTATTTGATCTGCCGCCTGTCCCAAAACACCTACCGACTGCCTTCAAGGGGTCACTGACCGCTCATGTGGCAAGACTGTCGCCAAGCCACACCGCAATATTGAGACAAGTAGCCTGGGAACTGACACCCCTCACCACTCAGCGGCCGACACTTCCCGCCTCGCTATCTGCGTGCCGACTTGGGCTGTCGCACGAGGACAGCATTCGCCTTCTCCAGGGCATGGATGAGAAGAAAGCATTGACGCTGGTGGCCGAGATAGTTTTCGACTGGGCATCCGGCGCATCAGCATCTGTCAAGTTACTTGCAGTTTTGCGCGAGTCGGCATGAGGCCGCAGCACCAGTTCTGCCTGTAGCCCTGCTAAGGAGCGGTAAGTGATTGCTGGGGGACGATGTGGCTTCACCGCCAACTCTCTCCGACTCATTGGGATGGCGGATGGGGGCAGGTCACAGAAGGGACGGACTTCTCTCGTTCAGGTTGGTACGGCTGGGAGGGGGCAGGTCAGTGGACTTGCGCGGCCTCTGCACATCAGAGGGCCGTCAGCTCAACCGCCGCTCACGCCGAAACGCACAACTCAACAGCACTGGCGCATTGGGCAAAGAGGCACGACAGCCTCGGACTCTACTTCTATCGACCTAAAGGAGGCGCGGTTTGGAGGCAGGATCCAAACTAGCCCTCAACTGCAAGGCGCCTGAACTGACGTTCTGGGGGAGCCCCCTTAGCCTCAAAGTAGCTCGCAATGAGGTCGTTTTCGGTTTCGAGCCGATGGAACTTCTCACACCCTGCTGAGAGCAAGGCTGCGGAGAACTCATATTCAGCCCCAATCAGACAGCTCGAATGGCCTTGAAGCCGGTCACGCAAAGCCTGACTTTCCCCAATGTACGCAAGGTACTCAGCGTCAACGAGCCGAATCCGGTACACACCTGAACCCTTCAAAAGGGGCGTGTGCTGTCGTGAAAGCGGCTGCCATTCCGTCCAGGAGAGTCCCATCCAATCCTGGGCAGTTGGATGACTAAGAGAGGGCAACGGTCTTAGCGTCTGCCGCTCCGCCTTTGCATTTGTCCCACCTGCGAGACGCCCCCCTCGCCTACCAGTAGACCGATTGCGGGACTTCTCATAGCCGAACGGAAAGCGCCCGAAGTTGGCCCATGTTGAACACTCGAACTCGATTCGGTGCTGCCAGAGGAGCCAACATTCCATAGCCAACCGAACAGAGTCGGGGGCTATAAAAGGCGATGCGCGGCATTCAAAGCAATATCCAGCGAAGTCGCGCCACGCCCACAGCGCGGGAGCAGCCGTGTGCGGGTCGTTGTATGGCATCAGTTCCGACAACGCATTCGATCGGAGCGCACCCAGTCGCTGGCGCAAATCACGCCCAGTCTGGCCGATGTAGGCAAGGCAGCACTCACCAACAGCACGCACTTGGTAGAGACCCGCCCCATTTGGCAGGGCCGAAAAGTCTCCCCCGTCAAATCGAACCCAGGGGGACCAATTCAACTTGACGGCCAACTCACTCACAACACTCCCTGCGTCGGCAATGTCAATCACTCGTGATGGCCGCCTTCTCGGCAGCCGACCAGCGCCGCCTGCGCTGGTCTCGGGTGATGACCTCAACGGTCTCTGTTTGTCTAATCATACGCACAGTCCTATGCCTATCTGGAAGATAAGCGATGGAACGTGTCCGGTAATTCAGGGGGCTATCTCATACCCTCATGGAGGAATCGAGTGCACTGGTAAGACTCAAGATATCGGCCTGGTGGCTCATGGCACGAGCCATCGCGAGAAGCCTCATGAGCGCTTGCCTCAATGCGCGGGGCCTAAATTGCCAGACGTGTGGGAATTAGCTGGCAACACCCTAGGATGCGCCCTCCAATTGAACCGCTCGGTCAGGCGCTGGCTCGAGAGGTAGAGGCTGAAAACAAAGGGAGAAGATATGAAGCTGCGGAGCATCCAACGGCTTGTGATCGCCATACTTGTCGTTCTAGCTGCACTTACCGCGTGGTACAGACCACTTCAAGAAATTGCCGACGCTCAAGTTGATGCCGGCCTGAAGCGTGCATTGATTAGCTTCGCATCGGCCCGCGCACTTAACGCCGTGATTTCGGTCTTCCAAGGCACCGAGCTCTCGATAGAACCGCTTGGTGTTGGCGTCACTTTGACGCCAGGTCAAATCCTCGATCCGGTTAATGATCTGGTCGAGCAGTTCTCTAGCATCATGTTGCTCGCCAGCGTAGCGTTTGGCGTGCAAAAGACGCTACTCGCCATCGGATCTCACTCCGCCATTTCGATTGCAGTCACCGCCATGGCATTGATTTGGGCCCCTCTCTTCTACCGACAAAAGGCACCTTCATTGCTGTCACGCATGCTGGTCGTCCTTCTGATGATTCGGTTCGCCATCCCGGTTGTCGTGGTGGGGAGCGATTGGGCCTTTCATCAGTTCCTGGTCAAGGATTACGACCAGAACCAAGTCGCCCTAAATGAAACCAATGGGAACTTGAGCAAGCAGACGCCGCCGTCCGCCGCTCCCGTGACGCCTCCCCCAGAAGACCCAAGCGAGGAGAAGGGGCTCTTTGATCGGGTCAAAGAGCGTGCAAAAGCAGCTATCAAACCGCCAAGCATCGATCTACAAGCAATCAAAAAAACGGTTGAAGAACTCCCCGAGAGAGTCCTCAAGCTGATCGTCGTCTTCCTGATGCAAACCATCATCATCCCCCTTCTGTTGCTTTGGTCGCTCTACAAGATAGCGTCGACGCTCGCACAGCCGAGTAGTGCTCGCGAACCCACTCCCCCGCCGCAGACGGCACATATTTCCTAACCAATTCCCAGCAAGATATGCGTCGGTGTCTTCTGGTGCCGCCCCCGACAAGATCAAGTCCAGCATCAGCGAATGGAGCACACCATCGAAGCAGGCTCCGAAAATGCGCATCCGCTGTATCCAAGGCAGCGCATCTAGTTCGGCCGCACTGAATTGGGAGAAGCGGATGGCGTATCGACTGCTATCAGTTGGCAGGGTTCTTTCGCCAAAGGCAGGCTTCATGAGCTTGCCGTGAGGTCCACGAAACATGGCACGACTTTCAGAACAAGAAGCCCTGGCGATCTGTGTCGTTCGAAGCATCGAGCAGTCCGCTCAAAGCAGCGGACTTTGGACAAAGACTGAAGCCACGAAGGCTACCCAGGCAGCCCTGGACCTCACGGGGGCACGCGCCAGCTTTAGTGAGATGCTTGCACGCCGAGCACAGTGGGCGATCAATCATCTGGCACAGCGCTCACCCGAACAGGCTCTTCGGATTAAAGATCCCAAGTGGCTTGGCGCCGCCGCATGGCTCCTTTGCGCTGCTGCGTTTCTCGCCGGTTGCGCGACGGACCACCTTGCATCAGGCAAGCAAGTGAACGTCGTTGAATACAGTCTCGTCGGTTTATTCCTCTGGAATTTCTTCGTTTACTTTTTTGTTCTCGATGGCCTCGCACGCACGTTGCTTCTCGGTGCCCCTAGGTCACCCAGTGTGATCAGCGAATCGATCGCAAAACTCCGCTTCAGGTCAGCGCTCAAGATCAGCGGCCAGCGGACGCGCGGTTGGTTGTTGGCGTGCCAGGAACGCTGGATTCAGCTGTCGCGTACATTGAGCACCTGCCGAACGAACGCTGCATTCCACGGAGCAGCCGTCTGCTTTGCGTTAGGGGTCTTGGCTATGTTGTATTGGCGCGGTCTGCCTACGCAGTACCAAGCTAGTGTCGCCGGCAGCACTTGGCTAGATATCGAGGTCACCTACCAAGTCTTCACATTCATCGTCACTCCTGGCGCACGACTGTTTGGCCTTCAGATCCCCAGCCCCGAGGATGTGGCAACGCTGCACGCCAACGCAAACAGCCTCGAGCTAGCCCGGGGACTATTTCACCTGCATGCTGCTTCTTTGGCGGTGTGGGTTCTGATTCCACGGACCCTACTGGCCCTCATCAGTTTGATCAATCTTTGGCGGCTACGCCGAGCGTTTCCCCTACCAATCACTGCTGCCTACTTCACCGCGCTTCGATCCGTTTGGCGCGGTCAAAAGATCGCCGTGGCGATCGTCCCCTTTCGATACGAGATGTCACAGCAGGCAAGACTTAACCTCCAAAAGATGTTGGAGCGAGGCTTCGGCCTCTCGGTTGACATTTCGATTCAGCAACCGGTGCTGATGGGAGACAACCCAGCCGACTGGAAGCAGTCGCTGAACAAACAAGGCCACGTTGCCGTCATTCCAGTCTTCAATGTAGCCGCCACTGCCGAATCCAATGCTCATGGGGTCTTTTTGACTCGATTGCGATCTGCAATCGACGCCGAAACTCCCCTGGTCCCCATCGTCGATACGGCGGCTTTCACACAGGAGGACCCTAGGCGTCTCCCTGAGCGCCAAGCGCAGTGGAGACGGATTCTGGACAAAGTGCATACAGAGCCACTTTTTCTGGATCTCGAGAGTGGCACCGAAGGTGATATTTCTACCTTCCAGAACAGGATGAACCGTGATGATTCAACCCGGCCGCACCAGCCAAGTTGAGCAGGACAAGAGCATTCACATCTTCGTTGCCGCGCACACCAATGTCGGTAAGACGGCACTGCTGCGCACCATCCTCGGGAAGGATGTCGGCGTCGTTGAAGATGCCCCAGATATCACGAGCGCAACAGCGTCCCACAGTCTTGTGGCGGATGCCGATGGGAGCGCACTGCTGATCTGGGATTCGCCAGGCTTCGGCGATAGCTTTCGTCTGGCCCGCCGATTCCGGCTTCGCTATCGGTGGTTGACTTGGCTGGTGCGCGAGGTATGGGACCGAAGGGTTCAGCCATCCCTTTGGCGTAGCCAGCGACTCGTGCTTGATCTGCAGAAGCAGGCGGACATCGTTCTCTATCCCGTGAACTTACTAGAACGCCCTGCTGAGGCTGTCTATGTTGCCCCGGAACTTGAAGTGCTGGGCTGGACCGGAAAGCCAGTGGTCGTAATCCTGAACCAAAGCGGCTCAAGAGGTGACGCCATCAGCAGGATCGCCGAGTGGCGGGAGTTTCTGGGTGGCTTCCCTGCCGTGAGGTCAGTGATTGACCTTGATGCATTCACACGGTGCTGGCTTCAAGAGCTGAAGCTCTTCGAGGAGATTGGTCGCCTGCTTCCCGATACATCGCATCAGAGTTACCAGCGACTTGCAAAAGTCCTAACAAGCGAGCATCTGAAACGCTTCGATGAATCGATCGCTGCCATCGTTGACCACCTGATGCAGACTGCTGGAGATCGCGCCGAGTTGGACACAGCATGGTTTAGCGGCGTGGCCGAAGCGATAGATCTGGTTCGCAACAAGCTGCCCTGGGGGAAATCCAAAGAACAACGCCCCCAGGAGCGCGCCATGGAGGATTTGGCGCAAAGACTGGCAACGCGCGTTAGCGACCTCGCCAATCGGTTGGTCGCGATCAATCGCCTAAACGGCGTGACCTCCGCAGACGTACTCCGCGTAGCAGCGACGCACATGCGCGTGGATGGCCCGTTGAATGCATCGACCGTATCACTAGTCGGTAGCGTAGTTTCCGGGGTATTGACCGGTTTGAGCGCGGACTTGATTTCTGGCGGCTTGACCCTTGGCACAGGCGCGCTGGTTGGCGGAGTAATGGGTGCTCTGGGCGGCGCAGTGATCGCTCAGGGGTACAACGTGCTCACGAGCAAGGACAAGAAGGTGATCCGCTGGAGCCCCAAGTCCATCTTCGACGCGCTCGACAACTCCATCCTGCTGTATTTAAGCGTCGCCCACTTCGGTCGGGGTCAAGGAGACTGGCGGAAGAAGGATGCCCCATCGCAATGGTCATCGGCCGTACTCCATGCAAGAGGACGCTACCAATATCGTTTAGATCAACTATGTAGCGCTGACGGCTTGATGGCGAATGCGCAGCGTGATCGGCGAGAGTACACACTGGTGGTACGGGGTTTACTGCAGGAAGTTTTGATTCACCTCTACCCAAGCGAGAGTGCTGTCTTGAGTTCCGAGGGACCGGCATACGCCAACTGGGACGGCCTTGACACGCGCGGATCCAAAAGAGACCCTCAACGAAATTCCGGCGAACCTTTGCACACCCCAACTTGATCAGGCCCCAAACGGCACTGCCATCTCCTGTTGCGCTCCAGGTTTGACGTTCGGCTGGTTGCCCGGGAGAAGTCAGATCGAAACTGTTCCGCCTGGCTCCCAGTCCGCATGAATCAAGGCTTGTTGGCGCCGACTGAAATTTGACCCACCGGGGGTGCGGACAAAAACTTGGACTGTTTATGCGACGAGCCCCATGCGCCGCCGATGCTCGGCGGGACTACGAAAGCCCAGAGAACGTTTGATCCGAGCCTCGTTGTACCAGCGAATGTAGGCATCCAGCGCTGCTACGAATTCCTCGATGCTTGTCGCGAGCCAGTCGCGAGCGAAGAACATCTCGATCTTGAGGCGCCCGAAGAAGCCCTCGCACGCCGCGTTGTCAGGCGAGCATCCCTTGCGTGACATCGAGCGAATCAACTTCGCATCAGCGATTCGAGTCAACCAGCCTGGCCATCGATAGTGGCCGCCTCGATCGGAGTGCACCACCGGCCGCTCGACACTGACTGCCACCTTTTCGATCGCAGAGTCCAGCATCGTGTTGACCAACTCCGCGTTCGGCCGGGTGCCGATCGACCAGCTCACGACCATGCCGTCGAAGCAATCGATCATCGGCGAGAGATACACCTTGCCAGCCGGAATCTGGAACTCTGTGATGTCGGTGAGCCACTTCTCATTCGGCGCGCCGGCACTGAAATCTCGGTTCAGCAAGTTGTCAGGTGCTGGACTGATCTCACCCATGTAGGAGCCGTACCGACGGCGTTTGCTAGTCGCAGCGACCAAGCATTCCTGCTTCATCAGACGGCGCACGACCTTCTCCGAGACACGGACACACTGATTGGTCAGCGAAGCGTGGAGCCGCCTGTAGCCGTAGCAGCCATAGTTGCTCTCGAAGATGTTGGCCATAGCCTGACGCACGTCTGCGTACTTGTCGGCCACTCCGAGTCGGGCCCGATGGTAGAAGTAGGAGCTGCGCGGAAGGTCCACTTCGCGCAGCAGCTCTGTCACCGTGTAGGTGGACCTCAGGGCATCAACCAGCAGCGTCTTCTCCCGGTTCGTCAGGGGCTGCTGATTGATGCCCAGCTCTTTTTTTACGAGCTCATTCGCCTTCTTCAATACGTCCTTCTCGAGCTGCAGCCGGCGGATGTCTTGTTGCAGCGTTTCGATCTGCTGTTCCAGTTCCGATCGGTCTAAGCTTGCGGGGGTGCCTTGTTTGCGCCTCATGGATGCGGGTGCGTCGTGGCCGAGTAATTGACTCTTCCACTTGTACAGCGAGCCACGCGACACACCAACCTCATCCGCCACAGCCTGCGCGCTGGCCGGGCGCGTGCACAAGGCAACCACAGCAGACTGCTTGACTTCGGGGGCCAAAGTCTGAGCACGGCCAACAACGCGTGTGCGTTGTGGTTGGACTTCATACAGCCAGGTCGACAGCAATGTTCTGCAGGGATAGCCCAGTGACTTGATCGTCGCCGCGATGCACTGGCCATGCGCGAAGTAGTGCTCGACAGCCTGCGCCTTCTGAGCCTGAGAAAACTTCCCCGGCCGCGTGTAGCCGGCTGGAAGGTCGTGGCGCTGCTCGTACTCTCTGTACCAGGCCTTGAGTGCGTTCTTCGTCGGATATCCCAGCTGCCGGATGGTCAACCCGATGCGCTTGCCCAGCTTGATGTACAGCTGCACTGCACGGAGCCGATCCTCGTATGAATACATGAACTACCTCCTGGTAGTCCAAGAAATCGTCCGCACCCCCCCATTGTCAAATTTAGATCGGCGCCAACACTTGACCCCGACGGAGTTCAAGCAGCAACGCCGCCAAGACCTGCATCCCGCCGTCTTCTAGGAATGACTGTCTCGGAAATCCCGAGCAGGTCACCCCTAGAGAATCGAAGGTGAAGATACGGATGAACCCACAAGGGACGCGACGGTGAATCAAACCACGAAGACCATCAGGACAGCGGTACTGGTGTTGGCAGCCCGCGATCTCAGTCTACTGACGTCGATTCTTGGGGACGCAACTGCTGCGTTCAGAACGGCACGTCGTCATCCGCTTCTGAAAACGGCCTTGCTCCCTCAGCCTGGCCTGTAATGTTCGAATCCAATCCGACATCGCCAAGGGCCGCCTCCAAGGCTTTCTCGACCGCGTCGATCCGCGCCTTGCAGACCTTGTACGCATCAACTGACTCCGTAACGATAGTCAGCAGGTCATCGACATTCGGCTCTCGCTGCGTACGCAGCGTCTCGGCGTGACGCTGTAGGACTGCATATGCGCCTTTGAAAGTCTGCTCGGTCACTTTGGCGTCTCCTCCTTGAAAGCTTCGGTCCGGGCTCGCATCCGGCCATCATGGAACTCTATTTCGATTCGTACGCCCAGAGGCGCGCCGGTCGCACTACTGATTACGGCACCGCCCGGCGACCTGACCAGCGCAAATCCCCGACCGAGGGTCTTCTGCGGCCCCTGCCCTGTGATCTCGCGAAAGAGTGCCGTGGCGTTGCTTGACGCGTCGGCAATCCATCGCCTGGATCCAGCGCCAACTGCGACCATGGCTTGATTCGCCCCATCTTCCGCGCGCCGCACCTGCACCTCTGTGCGATCGGTGATGACTGCCCATGCCTGATCGGCCTGCTCGCTCGCCAATCGCATTGACTGTCGAACTCCAGACCGAATCTCGGCATCCAAAACAGGGAGCGCCATACGCGCCTCGGTTACTTGCTTCGAGGCGTGCTGTCGAACGAGGAATAGTCCGCCGCGTGTGATGTCCGACGCGGCGCGCACTGCGTATAGGCCTCCGAGCCGGACCGCCGAGAGGAACTCATCGGTCTGCCGGTTTGCAGTCATTACTTCTCGCCGTGCGCCTGTACGCACAACAGCCCCAGCTCGCTCGACGTTTTGCCGAGCGGCATCCAGCACGCGGCGCGCCTGGTCTTCGATCGCGTGCCATAAGGCCTCGGCAGAGCCGGCTCGCTGCCGGATGACAGCCTCGATGCCAAGGATGACCTTGGATGGAGTATCGAAACAACGATTGGCGACTTCGTCGAGGATCGTGCTGTCCCGTTCGTGGCCGATGCCAGTGAGCACGGGTACCTTGAGTTCGCAGACGCAGCGTGCCAGGTCATAGTCGTTCAGCCACGCAAGGTCGTTGACTGCGCCACCGCCGCGGATGATGACAATTGCATCCAGCGGCGGCCTGCGCTCTGCAGTCCAATCGTGCAGGCGGCGCAGCAGTACTTGGCGGATCTCCGCAGCCGCACCTTCTCCCTGAAACCGGCTGTGGATGTAGGTGAACTCGCAAATTCCGGCACGCTCTAGGCGCTGTGCCTCGGCCTGAAAGTCACCAAGTCCAGCAGCCCCCTCGGGAGCCACGACCAGCACCCGATTGAAGTCCCAAGGGGATGGCAGGCGCCGGTTGGCTTCAAATAGGCCGTCGCTTTGCAGGCGTGCCCGGATCTCGCGCTTCCGCGCCTCCAGATCACCCACCGTGTAATCCGGATCGATCTCGTCGATGACGAGGCTCAGGCCGTACAGCGGATGGACTTGCGGCCTCGCACGTACCATCAGCTTGATGCCTGGACCGAGCACAGCACCCGTGGCTCGCTCAAACGCGGGCACGATCTTTTGGGCCGTGTCGCCCCAAATCAGCGCTCGAGCCTGGGCCCTGGGGGAGCCAACGGCATCGCGCTCGGCGACCTCTAGATAGACCACGCCCTTGCGAAGATCCGCCTTTACCACGTCAACCGTGGTCCAGACGCCAGCGCGATACGCCTGAGCAACGGCTTCGGCCACGCCGCCGAGCAGTCTAGACAAAGATATTGCGCTACGCCCCGCGTTGCTGATCACGCCACCGTGACGATCCGCAAGCACAAAGGTCGAGGGTACCGTCAGGGTGACGTCGGACTTCGCCTGCGCCGCGCCTCCAGCTAACCACTGAGTGAAGAGCGCCACATCCCTGCCCGGCGGCACAAACCAACGGCGAGCCTCCGGGTCCCAGCGCGCACCAAGGTTCTTGACCTGCTCTCGGTCCTTGTACTCAGTGGTGAGGTAGGTCTTCGTCATGCGTGGCGGCGAAGGCTAATTCCTGAGGACACGAGGCGGGGAATGTTGGGGCATGAGGAAAAGGGTACTCGAAGAACGGGCGACTTGAGCATCCGGTCAACCCGCGCGTGCGCCTGAGCGTACCTAGATATCAATGGCCCGCACCTCGGTACTCGTACCCAAACCACAAAATTTCTAAGGGACACGCACAGCGGGCACGCTACAAAGACAAAGCGCAGACTCTCCGCGGCCCATCCACGGCAAAAATCCAAGCGCCTCCAGGATGCAGGCGACATCGCCTGCTACCGCGGTGCCGGCCCCCTCGGCAGCAGGACGTCGTGCGGCCACACGCCGAACCAGACTGACGGCTAGGTCGTGATTTGCTCCGGCAGGCAGCACTTCGGTTACGGCGCAGCGGATGCGCAATTGCACGTCAAGCCGAGCATCGCAGCGCGTAGTCATCACAGTTCCCGTCGGAAGGAGGTGCTTTCATGATCGAGCCAACGCGTCAAGCCGACGACCACCTAGAGTGCCGAGCCTCTAAGGAAAGGATGCTGGGTCTCCCGCCTTGGGGAGATGTCGCTCTTTCCTATGCAGATCCTGGCATCAGCGGCAAAACATACCCACACAATACGTCGTGGACGCCGAAACCGCCGAGTTCTATGAACGTAACGCCGCCGAACTGGCCGCGCGATACGAGTCTGCTGCAAGCCCCGTGGAGCGGTACTACCCTTTGGCCTTTCCATCTGGGGCACGAATTCTTGACGTTGGCGCAGGATCAGGGCGGGACCTCGCTGCACTACTGCAGGCCGGTTACGACGGCTACGGAGTTGAACCTAGCTCCAGACTCCGCGATGCGGCGCTTGCAGCCCACCCGGAGCTGACAACGCGCTTGACCGGCGGCGCGCTTCCTGCTCTTGGCACACCCTTCGGGGGCTGCTTCGGCGGCATCGTCTGCTGTGCCGTGCTGATGCATGTGCCCGAATCCGAACTTTTCGATGCAGCCCTTGCGTTACGGAGAGTGCTCGATCCCCATGGGCGGCTTCTAATGTCCATCCCGGCGTCACGCACAGACGTAGGTCAGAACCATCGCGACAACAACGGACGTCTCTTCCATCCCTACCTCCCCGAAGAACTGCAACTGCTTTTCGAGCGGCTGGGATTCCAGCTGATTGGACGCTGGGACACCGAGGACGTGCTCCGGCGTGGTGGCACCTCGTGGGTGACGCTGCTCTTCGAACTGCGGTCAGGCGGCCAGACGCGGGCCATCGACCAGATTGAAGGCATCCTGAACCGGGACCGAAAGGTTGCCACCTACAAGTTCGCACTATTCCGTGCCTTGGCAGAGATTTCTACCCAGGAGCCCAGAGTGACCAGATGGCTGCCGGGCGGTCGGGTCGCCGTCCCGATAGATTGCATTGCCAGACGATGGCTGAGGTACTACTGGCCGATCATCGCCAACGACCGATTTGTGCCCCAGTCGCTGGCCGAGGGGGCCGGAAACCTGCAACAGCCGGTAGCGTTCCGAGCCCCGCTCCAAGCCCTCATCCAGCAATTCGCAGATCAGGGCACCCATGGCGGCCTGACGGCATGGCACCTTGATTCCACATCGGGGCGATTGCCAGCAGCGATCGTCGCGCTGGAGATGCAGGCACTGCGGTCAATCGCGAGAGCCATCCGATCCGGCCCGGTGACCTACGCAGGCGGATCGCTGGAGAGCGGCCGCGTGTTCGAGTACGACGCGAAGACGAAGGCCGTCCTGATGTCGGCCGTGCTTTGGAGGGAACTCAGTCTGCTCGGGCACTGGATCGTGGATGCCGTGATCGTCCGGTGGGCTGCCCTGACCGAGCGGTTTGCCCAACGGCAGGGCCTTCATTCTGGCGACGTCCTGCCTTTGCTCCTAGCCAAGCCCGAACCCGAACGCGCCACGGCACAGGCGCGGGCAGTTTTTCTTGCAGCCGGCCCAGCTCACTGCGTCTGGTCAGGGCGCCAGCTCTGTGAACGCAGCCTGGCGGTCGACCATCTCATTCCTTTCGCACTCTGGGGAAACAACGACCTGTGGAACCTAGTTCCGGCCCATGCTGCCATCAACTGCCAGAAGTCGGACAAGCTTCCGGCGGGCGCACTACTTGTGGAACGCCGGGATCACATCGTCGATAGCTGGAGCCTGCTGCGCGATGCAATGCCCGAAGCGTTCGACGGGCACGCCATGCACTTGCTCGGCTCAAAACCCGGACGCGAGGGCCACTGGCGCAGCGAACTCTTTGCCAGACTGCGCGAAGCGGTCGAAGTCACCGCCTTGCAGCGTGGTGTCGAGAGGTGGACGCCAAAGGTCGAAGTAGCGCAGGCAGTGTCCATAGCTCATCGGTAGACCTCGCTGCGGACCGAGTCGAGATACTTCGGATCGCTCAAGACCCTCGCCCAGCCTCAGCGCCTCATTCAAGCGGCTGAAAATCACAGCCACTCAGGATATTCGAAGCTGTCTGTCATGGCTGGAATTCCGCCCCTAGCTAGCCGTATAGACGATCATACAAATTTGGCCGGGCGACCGATCCAAGAAAATCCTCAGACGCATCCAAATCACCATAATATCTGAGGAGATTCCCATACATCACAGGCAGAACCTCTGAGATCAATTCGTACTTGGCTTTCAGATCTTTGCCGCACTGAATAACCAGACCAAACTCCCAGCAAATCCTCGAACTCCTCACGGCAAACGAGCTTTCCACCTCAAGGCCATCTCCCGCACCCGAGCCAATTGCCTCAACCACTAACGCGCCAATTTTCTCACAGGCCATCAACATCGCGAGAAATTCGGCCACGGTTACTGGGACTCTCCGAAACGCCCGATAGCTGGAAATGACAATCTCGTGCAGTCGCGCCTCAAGCTCCTTTTGATCCAAATAGTAGAGAATCAGAGAATCTCCAGCAACGCCAGGATGAAGATAAACATCGCCTCGCGGCCGCCGCGCATCGAAAAAAATCACCTCATCAGCCTGAAGAATGTGGATGTGCTCATGACAAATTATCGCCCGCATCTCATCGGGCTTGACATGATTAAGCTTGATTACTAGCTTTCGTGAGCTGGAGGACGCTGGCAGGACAAATGCAGAACCGCGACTGACATATTTTGCACCGGGCAGAACAATTAACCTAAAAAACATCCATATAACCAATATAAGAAGAAGAGGAGATAGCAAAAATAGCATCGGAATCAATATCAAAGTTAACAGGACAGAAACACCAGGACTGCACGCCCGACGTATCGCAGCCAGTGAGCCAATAAATTCCACCCACACCTCCTTCATTGATACGGAAATTTCCCAGATTTCCGGATCAACTTGCGTGCGGTCATTCATTTTGAACAGATCGACATAGAACAAGAAATATAGATATATCAATCCAACCGGTCGAACCTTTAACACAGTAAACCAAGTCGCCCTTTCTGAACAAGAGAGTGGCGTCGGCGGGAAGCACCCGAAATCCTCGGTCAACTGGGATTGCGTGGTCTTAGCTTCTTCGCAATAAAAATACTGCCAAATCTTTGAAAAAATTAACATGCCAGAAGTTGCCATTGGAAGACATCCATGCCAAGCCACCCTCTTCGACCTAAGCCTCAACATCAGAGGGTGGGAGCGCAGGTCAAGCTGACGTTCGCTGCGAATGTTTTCAGGTGCAAATGTTGGCGAACCCAAACAGGTCAACTATTCGCCAGCCATGGGCACTGGGTGTCGGGTGTTCAAGCGTGATGCCCATGCGTCGACTAGGCCATGCAGCTTCCACCTGCCTGTCTGTACCCGGCACTTGGTGTTCGATTTCAGGCGCTTCCCAGCCCTGATTTCGAGCCATCCCCAGCGCGCCTTGTATGGCAGGGTCGGCAAAGCGCATGACTGATTCCCATGACCCGTCAAACACGCCAGCATCACGCCGCATACGATTGATGGTTTTCATTTCGTCGCGGGGAACATACATGTGATCGTGCAGAGGCTCCATCCGATGGCAGGCCTTGCACAAAACCTTGAGGTTGGAACTGGCGTTGTTGCTCTTAACCCCATCAACATGGTGCACATGGAGCAGTTGTTTGGCATTGGCAAGGTGGATACCGCAGCCTTCGCATGTCCAGCGCAAGGCCTCGCGCAGACTGTCTGAAATCTCGCGCCAGTTAGCAGCGTAGACGGATGAGCCTGGGTCGACCTTGGTTCGAATAGGCAAGAACCTGAAGCAAGAGGAGAAGGTCTCGAAAAACTCGCTTAGGTCAAAGTGTTGCCTGATCACCTTGGCAGACCGGTTCACTTTGGCCTGCTTGTAATTGAGCATATTCAGGCAGTTCTGACAAACGTAGAGCTTGCCATGGCCCGTCATTTCTCTCAAAGCCATGTCGGTGCCGCTGAGCGCAAAAGTGCCACTGATGTCTGTGGTGGCAATGTAACGCTCAAACCGACCTGAGTTTTTCATTGAATCCAACGTGGCGCAGTAAGCCACATGGAATTTCTTTCCAGCGTCACGGTTGCCGTTCAACACCTCTTCAATGCGTTGACCTTGGTCAGGTATGTACAACAGGATTTGCCGACCCTGGAAGGCCAGCAGCCCCGAAATGGTTTCTAGCTCGTCGAGTTTTACTTCACGCCCATGAATGAGCTCTGCCTCGATCGCCGAGATAGTACTGACCCTACTTAGCGAGAATGACTGTCGCTCCGCCCCCAGGAGGTTGGCAATTTTCCAAAGTTCGGAGAAATCATGTGCAATGCGCATGATCAGTCCTGAATCAATCGTTTAATCTGGGTCTCTGCGTTGGAAATAACACGGAACGTGACCCGCCGGGAGCGCTCGGAGTCTTCATTGCCGTTTCCGTCGAGCACCAGCCTGCTGGATGAAAGCCCAACTGCAGCAATGTTTCTTCGGACCCACGCTTGATCTTCTGTCGCGGCCTTCAGGCCCTGGACGAATAGCAGAACTGATCGCGTGCGAGCCTGTGAAAGTTCCATGTTCCGGAAATACGCCTCTTCTGGATTGACGCCGACATTCCATTGCGAGCTGGTGTGCCCTTCGATCCGCACTTCATTGATCGAGTCGCGGAACCGGTTGAGCACCTTCATATAGCGGGGGAAGAAATCGCTGAGCACTTCTTTGAACTGGGGACGCATCGCGGAGGACCCCAGGCCAAAGAGGATATCTGGTGACTTGAACTCGAACGACAGGGCCTCTTTGTCGATCTCAGCGTTCCAGCGCTGAAGGTCCGGTTCGAACTCCGTTTTGAGGGCCTCATAGAGTGCCACCTGGTTGTTCTGATATGCAACCGCCACTTCCTTGATCTTGTCTCTTTCGATCAGGGCGTGTCGCATCAGTGCGATGCTGATAAACAAGAAGACCATCATCAGTCCGGACATTAGGTCAGACACGCTGACCCAATGCTCGGACGATTCATGGTCTATCTTGCTCTTACGTGAGCCGAGGAATTTGTCCATGGCAACAGACCTCTGACTCAGTTAGGCTGACTATTCCGGTTGTAGGAGTCGGTCAGGTGGCGAGCGATGGTTGCAAGTGCAGCCCCCAGCTCCTGAAGCGCTGCGTTCAACTGCCTGCTCAAGGCTTCATCCAGTTGCCGCAGCTGGGCATTTACCGCATCGTTGGTTCGATTGACGGCTTCTTGAACCTGGCGATCAACGGCTTGCAGGGTGCGGTCAGCGCTCTGAACGATCGCCCGGCTGGTTTCTTCGGCGGAACGCACCGACTCGGCTCGGGCTTGGTTGCTCTGGTCGATCGAAGTTTGAACGGACTGCTGTGCACTCGCCAGCATCGCGCGCGAGCTCTCTTGAACCGACTCCATGGCAGACGAGATGACGGCAGTGATGCCCGTACGAATCCGCTCGGTGTTCAGACCCAGCAATTCCATGGCGTTTTTAAGCTCTTCGGAGATGTCTTCAGACTGTGTGGCGATCACCTTCGCGTTTTCCAGCATCGCCTGATTGGTCTGCTTCACCGAGTCCTCAAAGTTTTGAGACCCCTTGATCAAATTCACGTTTACCTGTTCCGCACCGTTCAGAAGTTGTTGCCCCACTTCTTCGAGCTTCGATTGGATCTGAGGTACGGCCATCACAGCCTGTTCACGCATCTTCACAAACGCGTCGAGATGACGGTCCAGCTCTGCGATCTGGTGCTGATTCACAGCCAAGACTTCACCCAAGGCTTGCATGTCGCTAGGAATGCGGGCTGTTTCCTCTCTGATCGCCTGGACTGCCACTTTGGTCGCACTGATGGACACAACCCCTCGCTCATATTGCCGAGCCATAGCCTCAAGTTGCACCATGTAGTTGGCCTGCCATTCAACGAGCTTCTTGACCGATTCGTCTAGACGCTTGAAGTTGTCACCAAACTGCTCTGTCAGGTTCTTGTTGAAGTCGACAATGACCTCTTTGAGGGCCTCGATCACCTGCTGTGTAGCTGACTTTGAGAGCATCTCAGCAAAGTCCTTCATCTGTGCCCATAGCTTTTCCTCGAAGGCATCTTGGCGCTTGGACAGACCCGAGCGGAAGTCATTGACATCTGTTCTGAGCAACTGGATCTGACCGACCATTGAGCGCTCGTCGTTGCCGCCAATACCCTTGGCGATGGTGGTCAGTTCGGCATGTTGCTTTGTCAGAATCGCATGGATGTCCTTTGGCTCAATGTCATCCGCTGACGGCGCGCCATCAACCGGCTTGGTTTTATCTAGGTGACTGGTTTGGATGATCTTGAACCAGATGGCGAAGCCCATCCCGATCAGGCTAGTCACAAACGCTGTTTGGAGACCACCAAGCAGTTGTTCGATGCTGCCATCAATCTGTTTAGTATCGAATTGCAGCAGGCCAATGAAGACACCCAGAAAAGTACCGAACAGGCCTAAAGACGTCATGAGCGAAGGGGCGTACTCGACGTAGTTGCTTCTGTCCGACTTGAGGCCAGCTTTAGCCGTCACGAACGCATAAAGAATTGCGATAAAGAAGACGAAGTTCAGAGCCCACGTGAATGCTGGGGTGCCGAAGATGCCCATTGTTTCTACCTAGTTCGATGTAAGTTTTTCAGTTGTTTGCAAAGCACTATCGCGAACATGGACAGTGCATCGCCGCATTGTCAAGACCACGTCTGCCCGAACTCCCGCAACTGCGGTGCTGAGCTGACAACTGTCAAGAAACAGCCTCGGTCATCCTGTTTAAGCCGAGTAATTGCGGCATAAGCCACGGCCAAGGCAGTTGGATCTGCCGCATCCGTGATCTGGACGACGAGCGCACGACTTTCCCAACCCTTAAAGCTCTGAATCGTCGTTACCTTGACTCTCGAATCGCCCTTGAAGAAGGCCGTCTTCCTACGGCGTCGGTCCTTGTCCTTTTCCTCTTTTGTCTGCCCAATACCGAAGGTATGCAAGACCCTAATATTCTTGTCCAAGAGAAGTCCAACAACCTCTAGTCCGATGTCTTCCCGATCCACGATACAGACCAACTCGGCCGCAGCGACCGGATCATCATCTGATGCCGACAGGATTCCGAGCATGGCGTCGACGCACTCGGCCGCTACGGACTGCATCGGGTCCAACTGCCGCCAGCGCAGTTCCGTCCTAAATTCAAGCTCGCCCTGCGCGGGAATGGGCCGATGCTCGTCAACGTCGGGCTGAAAACGATCCACGAAATCGGCTGCCAGCCGGCATAGGCTGGGCGACATGCGATGCGAGCGATCGAGTTCCCCCCAGGGACCTCTGAAGCCAGCCCCTTTCATCTCGAGGTCAGTCCATGGCTTGATCCCGTAGATGTTTTGTTGGCGGTCCGCGACTAGAAGCGCCTCGCCGCTTCCGTCTGCCGGGAGGGCCGCACACATTGCCTCCCACCAAGTCGGCAAAAAGTCCTGGCCTTCGTCCACCAACACCGCATCCCAGCGGTCATCTTCGTTTAGGGCCGCGGCCCACTGAGCGGCTTTTGATGGCAATACCGTTCGCAGCGTCTCTTCGGCATCATGGTCGCTCCCCTCTGACCAGAGGGCTCTGAATTCGTGCTCTTTGCCGGCGATTTCGGCGACCCGTCGACACCAGTAATGGAAATTGAGAGCGGTGATCTGCCTGCGAACCTCGCCGGACTGCGCGTACTGCACCGCTAGGTCGAGCAAGTAGTTGACCAAGGTGACGTTGAACGTTACAACCAAAACCCGTAGCCCCTGCTTCGCGAGCTCTGCGGCACGCCCAGCAAGCACAAGCGACTTTCCGCTACCTGCCGGCCCCTTGATGCGCCGAAACTGCACACGCTCTTTGTTGATGCAGAGCGCTCTCTGTTTGGGAGTCAACAGCTGCGCTAGCGGAATGCGCTGATCCCGCGAGAACCCAGGTTCGACCAGCCAGTGCCTCAGGTCAGCGGCCACCCGGTCGTTCATTCGGTCGTCGATCCTGCGCGCAGAACTAAGGAGGGCTCGTAAGGCTCCGTCGTCGTGCCGCCCAAGCAACTCGGCACCAATGACCGGATAAAGCCTCGAGTACTTCGTGTGGCCCTTGGCCTCCCGCAAAGGTAAAAGAAGATCTTCGGCGTCTCGCGTCGTTGCACTTGTAAAGATCACGCCAGCAATGATTGAGCCAAAGCCGTCCTTCGCCGGCAAGCTCGGAACGTACAGTCCGTGAATTTCGCGTTTGTAAAGGTCAATTGCGGCGACGGGGTCCTGCCGACTGAGAGAAAAAGTCTTCCCGTCCCTGTGCCCCATCAACCTCGGGACATCGCTCTCGTAGTCGATGAAATAGTCAAGTCCTTGCAGGTTCCAGTCCTTAACCTCGTACACGGCAATGCCGCGTTGGGGGTGCAAGAGCACAAAGTCCGGCCTAAGCCCATTGAGATGCGGCTGGATGTAGATCTCCCACCCAGCCGGAAGAATCTCGATAAACCACTCGAGTACCCTGCGCTCGCCATCGTTCAAAGGCTGCCGCAAGCTGGGCAACGCTGCCAACGGAGGGTCGATTACTCGAATGCTGGCACTTGACTGCAGATCCGAATCGAGGCGCGTGGCGGCTTGCATGACGGCGGACGACTTCTAGTTTGACTTTCCCTGCGTCCCCGACGCAGCGCCACATGCATGGCCATCAAAGGCAGCGAGGAATATCGCCAGCGCTTCTGTCAGTTCAGTCATCGCATCCAGTTGTGCCTTGGTGTAAGGCTGTTTGCCGAGCATCGACAACAGCTTCTCCTTCGCCACGTTAAACATCCCATAAGGCCGAATGACCCTCCTGAGTCTCGTGATCGTCGCGATGATCTCGTTGCAATGTCGTTCAGCCTCACGCTGCCTCGCTTCGACCACTTTGACCCTCAATGGAAGGCTCTCGAGCTCCCTCAGAACCGCGGCGATGGATTCCTCGACTTTGACCTTGGCGTTTTCGAGTGCCCCTGCCTTCTTGTGTGTGAAATACACGAGTGGAACTGCAGCTATCCCCCCCAGAACAGCCATACCTCCAGCCATGCCCGCTCCACCTGCAGCTAGCGCTCCTCCGCCGAACCAGGCTAGGGTCGCATTCGTAGCTGCGACGCCGGACAAGCCGGAAATCGCGGCGCCAGTGGATGCCGAGCCGAAAAGAGTGACCAGCGACCAAGCCCCGACAGCCATGGTCCCACCGGTAAGGGTTCCGACTCCGACTGTGAGCGCGGAGTTCATTCCAGCGTTGAACCGCTCCATCTTGTGTAACGTTTGCGTCGTTACGGCTACATCCAGCGCGCGCTGATTTTCGATACGACACTTGAGCATACGCTCGGCACTTTCAAGATGGGGTTTGGTCCGTCTCAGAGCGCTGCCGATCGCAACAACTGCCGCATTGATCCTTTTCTTGCATGCGTTCGCCCGGCCAATCAGAGACTGGAGTCTGGCGTTCGCCTCCTCGTATCCCCGCTTCGCATCCTCCAATCTGCCGGCGCCACCTAGCGTGACGATTTCAATCAACAGCTTGAACAGGTCTTTCAAAAAACCCATAAATTTCCTCCCCTCGAGCAGTGCGCAAGACTGCCTCTTATGCGGTTCTTTTCTACTTCTCACCTCGAGGTTTTCGAGTGAACCATCGCAAATCATCGTATCCGAGGATCGCCGCTCACCGGTACTGCTAGCCGATCTTGCTGGCCACGGGCACCACGGCGGCACACGTCGATTGGTTGCTAGCTACGAGCCGGGCGTATACGTGCAAGCCGCTGTCCGGACTATCGGTCGCTAACGTTTTTGAGCAATGCATTGACCTAGCAGGTCATGGGGCCCCCCTGGGGCGGTTCGCCCAGATCGCAGGCCTAGCATTGAGTGGGGGTTCGCAGCCAGGTTTTTGGCGATGCGAATTCACAGCAATCGCCTCGTCTGACTGAAGTCAATCGTGGCATTCCGCATTCAACCGAGCCACACGTACCATTCCCATCCGCTTTGCACGATTTGAGAAGACGAGGGAGAGAATCATGTGGGACAAATTGAAGGACCTTGGCGGCAAGGCGAAGACCGCCGTCGCTTCTGCCACCACACTTGTTGGCGACCTGAATGGAGACGGCAAGGTTGACGAAGAGGATGCACGCATTGCCGCCGAATGGGCAAAACTAACCGCTTCAACCGTCGCGACCGAGGCTGGGCGGTTGACCAAAGAAGCTTTGCGCTCTGACATGGCCAAAGATGCGGCAGCTGGCGCTGCGGTCGGCGCCGTCGTTGCTGTGCCTGTTCCACTCGTCGGCCCCATGGCCGGCGCGGCGATCGGCGCTGGAATTGGTGTCTACAAAAACCTCACCAAGAAGGGTTCGACTCCTGGATCCAATACAGACCCGAAAGCACAAGTCGACGTCCACGCCGAGCTTCTGAAACTTGACGACCTCCGACAGAAAGGAGTCCTGTCGTCCAGCGAATTCGAGTCCGAAAAAGCAAAGCTGCTGGCATCGCGCGTTTGATCCGAGGCGGAAGAATCCCTTTTGACCCACGTGTAGCGGCGTACCTCAGGAATCCGCTGCCAGAGACCAAGGGAATACTGGAGCACCCCTTGGTCAGTTGCTTACCGATTGATACCGAGCCGTTCAACCCTTCTTCGATTCAGGTCGCAAGAACAACTTGCCCACGCTGATGGTCGCCCCTGCGACCTGGGTGGCCACGCGCTTCAGGCTCGTTGTGTGTCGCGCGTCCAGGGCACGGCGCAGCGAAACACGCTGCGCGTCGGGGAGCTGCTCCTCCAAAACGGCCCAAAGCGTTTCCAAGTTGTACGCTGGTGCATCTGGCCTCAGGGACACTGGAACGCAAGGTGCTTCAGCCACATTCATGGCGCCCATCAGTGCGCTCATGGCCGCCTGAATGTTCACCTCCTTTGGCGTCGCTGGCGCATCCACGTTGTAGGGGGGACTCCACTCCCTACGCGGCGAGAGATGATCAACGTGACTTGCCACCAAAACCATCTTGGGTCTTGGACGGCGTCCATCCTGGAAGTCCTGATGCAGGCGAGCCATGGCCTTGCGATCGACTTCTCGCGCCGGATTCGCGGCCGAGGCTATCCACAAGATTAAGTCGCTGGTCTGAGCCAACCGAGACCACTTATCCAGACCGTCAGCCGAGTCATCGAGCCCCTGCGTATCAATCAAGATCACATCGGGCCGATCGCTGGCCTTCGATCGGTACTCTGTTTCACCAGGCGTGGCGGGTAGCTCTGAGACAGCAGCCAGAACATCCTGTGCCAGAGCATTGACCAGCGACGATTTACCCGCGTTGACTTGACCAGCAACCAAGATTCGAACCGGCACCGACTCAGGCTCATCGGGTGCCGCATCCAAGACGGACTGCTTAAGTTCTGCGACATCGACGCGAAGGCGACCGCCATAAAGATCAATGGCCAAGCGGCCCAATTCCAAAACCAACTCGCGACAGATACGACCGTAGATTTGTTCGGTTCCGCTTGCCAGCGCCTTATCTTGAAAGAACGACTTGAACTCAGCGACCGCCCCACCCGCCGGATTGGCGTAGATCCTGAACATCCGATAGGCCGCGACGAGAGCCTTCAACCCCGCGCCATACTTTTCATGCGCAGCCTGTAACCCTTGAAGGTGCGAGATCTTGATCACCTCGGCACCAGGTACTTTCTGGACGATCTGGGTGCGAAGCTCGCGCGCGCCGGTCTCAAGTGCCAACAGCACATCGGGCACGGTGAAGTGCGCAGCGGCAAATTGCTTGTTTGGATGCAGTGCCGTGGCCACCGTGATCAGCGTTTCCTCAGCCAATTCACGTGCCGCATTCACGGACATTGGCGGAGTACTGGCAACGCTATCGCCCAGACGAACGACTTGCTCCCACGCCTCCGCTTCAGCCGGGTTCCAACCTACATCCCCTTGCGCCCTTTCTCGTTCATGGTCGGCGGCTGTCATCTGAGGGACGGGAAAGCGCTTGAGCACAGCCAACACGGCCAAAGCGAGGACGCCAAAACCCAGGGCCCACCAGACAAACCAACCTTGCTCAATCAGGTACAGAACCCCGGGCACAGCCAAGAAGAGGACCGACAACAGCGCGACAGCAATGGGAAGCAATTGACGCCAATACGTCCGCCAAACCATGTTCATTTGCTGTCGCCTTTCGCAGCGCTCATTCGGACCGCTTCCTTGAGGCCCGCCATGAATGCGGCTTTAACCTCTTCAGCATTTACTTCCGCCCGACTACGGCGACTTCGCATGTAAACGCAGGCTGCCTTCCCCAGCGCAAAGGCGACTGCGTAGTCCTGCGCTGCGGCGATAGGAATCAACCAAGGACCCAACTTAGTGAACTGGCGCAGCAAGAGCATGGATCCTTCACGAACCGCGACAGCGCCACCAAACATGCCAATCAAAGAGGCCATGTCCTTGTTAGACCACTCGACCTGGTGCACCCGGGCCAGATGCCACAACATCGCAATTGACACGCCCGGGATCGACACAACACCGACCAGCGGTATCGCACCCACGCTCGCCGCAGCCCCCGCGTAATAAAGGATCAGGCGATTGACCTCGCGATCGACACCCGCAGATCCGGTCGCCTCCTGGTCTGCAAAAAAGCTGCGCGCAATGTTGAACATTGCCGTCGGCGCTTCATCGAGGATGGCGCCATGCAAGTACTCCCTCCCATATTGCACTGGCGCATATCCATCTTCGGGCCGGGTGAAATCAATTGCGGCAAATCGCGGCGCCACCCCCTTGAGGCCGCTAAAGAGAGCTTGCTGATGGCGAACCGCGCGCTGGAGTCCAGCGTACGCATCCGGGACAGGAGAGTCGACGTCTGAAAAGTCAATGGAGGGCACAGGATGATCAGCGCCCACGCCGGCATACAACTCATGAAGGCAGGTGTGCAGAACAATGATCGGCCACTCAGGGTGACTCTCCCGGATTGCGCGTAGCGACTGGATCAGTTCGCTTTGATTCATGTCGGACACCCGCATCGTGGCAATGACGAGGTGTGCCCGGTCTTTATTGACGGCCATGTCCTGCGCAGGGTCGTAACCCGCTTCACCCAGCCCTCGCGTGTCTAAAAAGCGAAGAACCGGCCGCTCCGTCGGGAAGTCGAACACTTGCGCGGTTTGCGTACAGGGAGCAAATCCATTCCCGACCGTGGCGGCATCGGCCTGGGTCAATGCCTCGACGACCGAGGACTTTCCTGACCCGGTCTTGCCAAGCAGCCACACCACAGGCGCGGAGGCCAGGGCCGCTTCGCGGATCTGAGACTCATCGAGCGCTGGCTTCGGCTCGCCGTCTTTCGCCCAGTTCCACCTCTGGGCCCAACCATTCAAGAATGAAAACATCGTCTGTTGATCTGCCGACTCGATGAAATCGACTACCCCCTTTGAGGCGCAAATTCTCGACGCTGGATGCATGGAACATCGGAGGGGAGCACCCAAAACAACACCCCACAAGACACGACACGCCCTGTCGCTTTGGTTTTGCAGACTCGCTTCCGTCCACACATACGGAGGTTCTGCAAATGGCACGTGTCCTGCTCGTTTTGTTCGCAGCGGCCGCTTTCACCAAGCTGGGCGCTTTGATCGTGACCACAAAGATCCTGGCCATCGCGCTCCAAATTGCGTTCTTTGCCCTGGTCGCAGTCGGCTGCGTTGCCATTTGGAATCGCTTTAGGGGTCGAAACCGAGGCTAAGCGGCAATGCAACGCGGTAAAAATCCGACGTCACTCAATAACAAAACAAGGAATCAGGGAATGGGACTCAGTCCGGTTGCGGCGGCCGTTGCGTCGCTCTACGGAGAAGTGGTCGATTTCAATGCATTCATTGACCGCCACATTGACTCACTAAAGGCGTCAGCCAACGCAACGATCAGTGCGACAGGGCGTGTTCTCGAGAGCGCCAAATTCGGATTTGGCTTGGGCTATCTCAGCTCAGTCACCATCATCGCCGTCGGCCAATTCCTGTTGGGCAACCCTTTGGCCGCGGCCACGACAGTCGCCTCTGCGACGGCCATGGCCAACCCAATCGCGATGACTTGTGCAGCCGTTGGGGCGATTGTTTACGGCTGGAATGCCCTGTCCGACGCCGAGAGAGAAGGCGTGCTCGCCAATCTCAGTGCGGGACTAGACATCGGGATCGAACTGATCAAGGCGATCATTGCTTTTGTGATTCGCACGACCAAAGAGCTGTTGGACTCTGAAGCGCTTAAAGAATTCAAGAGCTTCATTGCTGAGAAGGCCACCCTTTTTGGCCGAAGACTCTCCGATGTGACTCGCCAAGCACTGGATACCCTCAGCGATTCTGCGCTTGCCGCGCGGCGTGCAGCAGACTTGGCGCTGGCATCTACAGCGAGCGCGGCTGCAGTCGCAAGCGAATCGGTTGGACGGAAGTGGCGCACTTGGCGCAAAGATGGCAAATCCGCCCCACCAAGCGCAGCCCTTCCGGATGACTCCACCCGTCCAGACACCGTACCGACCGCACGCGATCAGATCCTGCCCAGCTGAGCCATGCAAGAAGCCGCCTCTCATGAGGTTCTCGTTCGCCGCCTAGCTGGCATCCTGATCAAGCTCAATAGCGGGGAGGCTCTCAGTCCCTCAGATCTAGCCAATGAATTTGGCGTCAACCTTCGCACGATTCAACGCGACCTGAATGATCGACTGGCTGCACTGCCCATCGAGAAGGTCAACGGCAAATACCGGCTCAATGCTGCAGCGCTTGGAAAGTTCGGTGCGAAAGACATCGAGCAGTTTGCAGTGATGGCCGGAGTTCGGGATCTCTTTCCATCCTTTGACACAGACTTCATGCGATCGGCGCTCTCGGCAAGCCAGTCGGGCGCATGGCTCGTCAAGGGTATGACACTCGAGGATCTGGGGGGCAAGTCGCATGAGTTCCGCGCCCTTGAGGGAGCGATTAACGCCTGCCGGCTCATCAGCTTTCGCTACACCAAAGGCGTCAAGTCGACAGTGTTCGACGCTGTCCAGCCGCATCAATTGGTGAATCACAACGGGATCTGGTACCTGGCTGCCAGCCACGGTGACAAAGTCAAAACCTTCTCGGTGGGCCGATTGGAAGGCTTGTTGGTCGGCAGCGAAACTTTCGTCCGCGAGTCTGGCACCCGAGAAAAACTCCAAGCAGCCCAAGGCATCTGGATTGGCGATGGACCAAAAACAGAAGCCACATTGACCATATCCGCAAGCGCCGCGCCGTTTTTTACCCGGCGGCCGCTCCTGCCCCATCAAGAGATCACCCAAGAGAACTCCGACGGCAGCTTACTGGTCAAGTGTCAGTACTCGCACCCGCTCGAAGTCATTCCTGTGATCAAGTACTGGATGCCACATGTGGGAATTAGTGCGCCAGCAAGCCTCCTTGAGGCCGTGCGGCGCGACGTCCAGGCCTTCCTAAGTAGCCTCTCGGACTCACCACTCGCCGATCAGTCGGACGAACTTTCCCGCAATCACTTGCTCCCGACTACAACTCCGAACGCTGAACCTCAATGAGCTCATCCAATTTCAACGACGCGTCCAATTGGCTCGGCACCGACAAACGCAAATTGGCACTCGGCATCGCTGCAGTTCTCTTTGCTGGCCTTGCAATCACCGGCGCACTGCTTCCTGAAAAAGCACCCGAGCCGCCCAAGGTCACAGCGGCATCGGTGGACGTTCCCATCTACATGCACACCAATGGAGGCCGACTTGAAGTGGCGACGGTGACGGCCACCCAAGACTTCAAGCTTGAGGCAGCAAAAAGGGAATTTCTCGGGGTGGATCTCGGCAGAACGGTCTCGAGCGTTCGCGTCAAGGCTGTTTATCGTTTCCACATCGATATGGAAAAGAAGTGGCCCATCCAAATCACCCAGGACGGAGCCCGCGTGATGGCAGGCCCCCTCAAGTCGACGCTTCCCGTTTCATTCGATACCCGGACTCTTGAAACAGAAACCCAAAGCGGATGGGCCAGATTCGACAAGCATGAGAACCTGAAAGCGCTCGAGCGGCAGTTGAGCCCTGAACTTGAAAAGCTCGCTGAGCAGTACAAGAAGATGGCCCTGGACTCGGCGCGCACTTCGATCGCAGACTTCGTCCGCACCTGGATGCTCAAAGAGCATCACTGGCAGAAGTCTGACAAACAGGAGATCGAAGTCTTGTTCCCTGGTGAACAACCCAAAAAGTCCTGAGCCCGCCGCCCGGGAAGCGTGCGATCTACCCTGATGGATCGCGAGCAAATCACGTGCTTCTTCTTGCGGCCTGCTTGAGCCTCTTGGATCTCCGTAGATCGTCCAAATGAATATCGGCTCCCCTTGAGATCCGCTCTTGTCTGAATGTTTCTCGTCGGTACCCTCGCCATGTGGGCATCGATAAATTCAGCACACGCCTACACCATCGTGGGGCAAGTTGTGGGCGTCCATGATGGCGACACCATCACCCTCCTGGACACGAGCAGAAGTCGCCACAAGATTCGTTTGGACGGGATCGACGCACCCGAACTGGGCCAGCCCTTTGGTCGGTCGGCGAAGACAACGCTGGCCACCCTCGTGGTGCATCGCGAAGTTTCGGCCGATTGTGGCAAGTCCGACCGCTACGGACGCGAGATCTGCCGAGTTCTGATCGACGGTGTCGACGCCGGAGGAGAAATGCTTCGGGCTGGAATGGCCTGGTTCTACAAGCGGTACGCCAGAGAACTCCCCCTCAACCGACGCAGTCACTACGCCGAGCTCGAGGGAATTGCTCAATCTGAGCGGCGCGGCCTATGGAGCGACCCTCATCCAGTTCCGCCATGGCAGTGGCGTAAGAAGAGCTGAGCGCTACGCAAGCCCCGCCGCCCGCATCCAATCCTTCAATGGGCTGACGTCAGTCGGCACCCAATGTGGACTCGACGGCGCGGGCGGCACTCTGGCTCATCACCCACTCCAGGTGCAACTGGGCCCGCGTCATTCCAACAAAGAGCATTCGCTTGGCCTGCGTGTCGAGGCGCTCGAAGTCGCACTCCGTGAACACCACCGCCGGTGCCGACTGCCCCTTGAAGCGGCGCACGGATTCCAGCAGCAGGTCTCCCGAGGTCCAGATCGCATTGCGCGCGGCGTCAAAGGCACCTGTCGCGCGCCTGATACCCCACGCACCCAATTCCGTCCTGTGATGCAGTTTGGAGCGCTCGCGCCCTCGGTAGGTCACCACCGCGATGTCCTTGAGTTGGAAGCCCCGATCCAAGCATCGCTTGACCGCAGCCTCCGTGTTCCGGAGCAACTCGCGCTCATCGGAGTACACCCATGGATCAAGGAACTCCCCGTCGTAGGGCCCCTTCGGAACCACAGCCTGGCGCGTGAGCCCTAACGCGTTCATGACGTGGACCAGTTGCCGCGGGCTTCGGAAGTTATCCGGGCAGCGCACATGGACGGCCCCTTCAATGTCGAAATCCTCACGGTCCTGGTAAAGCCGCTGATCCGGGTCTTCGAGCAAATACGCACGGCCATCGGGCTTCAAGCGTTTGAGAAGCGCTCCCACCCATTCCGGCTGAAAGTCCTGCACCTCATCCAGGATCAAGACGTCCAAGTCGGGCGCGCTTTCGGGGAGTACGGCCATCAAAGTTGCGGCCGCTCGATCAAAGGCGCCCGCTTCATGGGCCGGCCAAGTCGATTCCTGTCGTTCATGGATCCGCACCGCCAGCTCATGAAAGGTCTCGATTTGCGCGCTGCCCGGTGCCAGTTTGGCCATGTGATCGGCGAGCGGGCGGTTGAAGCAGAGGTACGCAGCTTTGTGCGCCGACATGCGGGCGTTGCGCAAGAGTGTGAGAGCCAGCTGCGTCTTGCCGGACCCGGCAGTGCCATCGACTCGAATGACACCCGAGGCCGCTTCGATGCGCGGCACCCAGGTGGAGAGCCCTTCGCCGAGGTGACGGCTGGCCCCTTGCACGTGACCGATGACGGCCTCCACACAGGGAGCCACCTCGAAACGGTTTTCAAGGAAGGCCTGAACGCGCTGAGCTACGTCCGGCTTGTTCAGGCCGACGCCACCGATGGCCCGGTCGACGCGGTGGGCAAAGTTGTCCATGTCCGTGGCGTCAACGATCTGTTCGCACGGAAACAGAACGGATCCGGCCACCAGCCGTGCATCCGGAAAGACTAGCAATTGTCGGACGTTCACCTGGAGGTGCTCTGCCTCCAGACGGGCCCGCATGGCAGATATCTGCCGCTTGGCTTGTCCCAGGACGTCCTTGCGGACAGCCCCGTACCGTTTGTAGAAGCGCCCTTCCTCGACTTCCACTTCACCGGACTTGACTTCAAGCAGCAGCAGGTCGCCCGACTGATTCATCAGAACGATGTCCACCTCGCCCCGTTGCTTTTCGGCACCGTCTCCCAGGCTCCACTCGACGTTGTGGAACACGCAGTAGGCGTCAGGCAATTCCTTCTCGATGCGCTTGAGCAGGGTGTGTTCGACAAGGATGCCAAGCTTGGTGGCGTGTGGGAGCGGTAGATCCGGGACGATGCGGGCCATAGAGGGAGGTCAACGGTCAGACGGCACAACTCTAGTGCCAATGACGGCACGGCCCACTCACCGCACGCTCAGCTTACTCACGGTAGACACTGCCCGCCAAAGCGACGTAGCTCAATGCGCCGGACTGCCAGTCGCTCCATATCGCGCGACAAACTCGGCATCCTCTCTTTGAATGGCTTGAAGCAGGCCGTCCTGAAGGGCCTCGGCGATCCGGGCATCGGCCTCTTGGCAAACCAGGAAGATCCGCAACCAACTGGACCACAACGTCTCGTGGTCCTCGAGTTCGTAAATCGGTGCGCCTTTGAGGATGCCAGCGATGCGTGCGACCGGGTGCTGCGTATCCAGGCCCCATGCGTCCGGCCTTCTGGCCGGCAAGTTAGCTCCGTCGGGGCACCACAGCACGAAGGCCCACTGCTCCGGGTGTTTGACGGCGTCGAGCCCTTCGCCCTCAATTTGTTCATCGCAGAGCTTTAAGACCGCACCGCACCAAGCCTCTGCACTGGGCTCGTCGACGAATTCCATGTGCTCCATGTATCAATTCCTCCTAGGGTTCATTGAGAGTGGTTAGGGCGTTGGGATCCTCGCCCAGCTATCAGAATCAAAATCGGCTTGCTTGTCGCGTCAACTGGTTCCGATTCGCCGACCCAGCGTGTCCCGCCGCCAACGATCGGCGTTCACTTCGAACCAGTGCTGCATTCATCAGTGAATGACTGCGGTGGACGCTCAATGGTCGACGGTCCGTCAACCGCGCGCTCGGCAACCCGCTTCTCCCCTACGCAGTTGTTACTCCAACATCTACAGCGCCGCTCGCACCTCGCAGCTTGGACGTTGCCGCCCGAAGGGCCTCTTGGACAGGAACAGCCACCTCAGCCAGATCGGGCGCTCATAGGGACCAAGGCCGTACAGCGGAAACGTCTCGCTGTGCGGCAGGTGTCTGCCAATGGCTCGAGCCAACGCTCGCGGCCGCGCACTGGCCGGCAAGGTCCCCGCGACCACCGCCTCGATCAGTTGGCAACCCTGCTCCAACGCACCCTCGATCTCGTGGAATCGCTGGTTGCTGAGCCCCGACAGCCGACGCCCCATCTCGCCTTGGCTGGGAAGAAGCCGCAACACTCGGCGGGCCTCGGCCACGCCCAACGGCGGGAAGCCTTCATCCTTTTCCAGTCGGCCGATGACGTAGGGTAAGCGACGCAATGCCTCTCGCCGCTGCGCGGCAAGCCCGATGCAACCTATCAGACCCACCCCCTGGCGCCATTGCCGCTCTTGAGTGGGTCGATCCAAGTAAAAGTCGGCCCAAGCCCGGGCGTTGTGCGGCGAGCGAACGGCTTCCACCAACTCGTGCCGCCGTGGGAAATGGGGCGCGATTCGCTGCGCCTCGGCGATCCACGCAGGATCCGCATCGGCCCATCGGCCGGACATCGCCGACTGCAAATCGTCGATGAGCGCCCTCACTCTTTCTATTCGCCGGACTGCCAGCAGCAAGCGATAGGCCTCATAGTCAACCAGACGACGGCTGAAGTCGACCTCTTGGGGATAAGCCTGCAGGTACCAATGCCCCACCCGTGAGGCCTCGGTCCCATGAGGAGCCAGTGCCAGCTGTTCGAGCAGCAGGCCGGCAGCTTTGAGGGCGGAGATACGTTCCGAGAGCGTTGTCATGTCAACTCCTGGCAATGGCTCGAGCTGGTGACCCAAGCGGGCGCAGGCTCGCGCGTTTCATGTGGCATAGCGGAGGGGCGCGAAGCACGGCTCATCCCAGATCTCCTCGGTCAATTCGCCCTCACAGCGGCATCAAACTCAGCGATGCGCGCTGCTTGCACCTCGCATCGCGAACGATCCGCCCCATAGGGCTTCGCCTCGTCCGGCACCTGAAACGACGTGCTTGTCGGAGTCTGATTGGAGCGCGAGTGAACCAGACCACTCCATGCGTCAGGGTCATCCAAAGGCGCGGGCGCGGGCGCGGGCCCAAGCTCAATCTCATGCCTAGATAAATAGCAGAATCGAACTGATCTCGTAGACCAGTTCAGATTCGCCAGCCTAGTTCTGCCCGTCGCCAACGATTGATGATCGCGGCTGGCTATTTGGAGCGTCAACGGTGCGTGACTGAGGTGAACTCTCAGGGGTCGACGAGCCGTGACGCACCATCGATTGAAAGTCGGGCCACTCGCCTACAGCGGGCTTGGTCCATCCCGAAGCGCTGATGCGCAGCCAGGGGCCCAGCACCGCCTTCACGCACTCATGACACAGGTCCAGATCGACGTGATTGCCATCGCCCAGAGCCGAGCCCCAGGTGCAGTCGAAATCCAGCGACACGAAACTGTGGAACTCGTGGTCATCCACTGACGCCGTTCGCCCGCAACGGTCGCACGTCAGTTGTTTGACGTACGACTTGGGCTGAACATCCAAGAGTCGGCTCATAAGTGCTCCTGTTTCTTTGATGCGCGCCATTCCCAGGGAGGAATCGAAGCCGTCTCGGCCCACAGACCTCGGTGCGTGATCCTGGCTTGCTCCTCCAGGAAGGCGTATTGGGTGCGCCTGTCTTGGGACAGCTCTCTCGCGTAGCGCCTGAAGTACCAAGCCATCCCATGGCGGAGCATCTCTCCGCCGGCATCGACCCCATCTACCTGCACCAGGCAGACCTCACGCCTGTATCGGTCTGTCTTGCTGCAGGTGGCAACGACATTGCGACGAGCCACGAGCTCAGATAGTCGCACCTTCGCCGCCTTTCCGAATGCTTGCCCCAGTTCGGGGGCGTCGATCCCGTCTACCCGTATCTTGTGCCGCCGGTTGTCTGCGTCCAGCAGGGTGACTGTGTCGCCGTCATGAACACCCACGATGCGGCCCTGTAGTTCAAAAGGGCCGGCCTTCGCTTGGGCGCCCCCAATTAGGCAAGCCACAACACACATCTGCCAAGCCGTTGAAGCCCACTTCAATGTCCGACTAGGGGCTGGTGTGTCGTATCGATGGACGTTTCTGAATGTCATGGCGACCTAGAGCGAGATGTGACGATGGGAAGAACCATAGGCCCACCGTGGCTCATCACGTGAGCCTGAACGGGCCAAATGAAAATTTCTTGGTTAGACAGGCCCTGGCCCATCACCGCTCTTTGGCGCGACTCACTCGGTCAACAGCTTGATGGCAACCCGCTCGCCTGTGGCCGGGAAGCCATTGGCCTCCAGCAACTCGGGCACCATGATTTGAAGCTTCGCTTCGAGCTGAGTGAGTGACTCAGCCTCCGTGACCAAACCCGGCACCTCATTCGAGATTGCGGCAAAGACCCTCGCCTCTGCGTCCCACTGCACGCGCACGCAAACGTATCGACTCATCGAACTCCCCCAGTGATTGGGCTCAACGTGGCATTGGCAATTTGAGGATCTGCAGGGTCTGGGTATCCAGCCTGCCACTGAAATATCGATCCAACACGGCATGGAACACCGACCCCGGTCCGGCGACCTGGGCGAACAACGTGGTGCAGGAGTGGAGCTTGAGGTTGTCAGGGGAGCCAAAGATCTCAAACGCGCTACGCCCCCGGTGCCTCATCAGTGCGTCCATGCATGCCAACAAGCGAACACCCAAAACAGGGTGATCCAGAAAGGCGCGGGCGGCTTCTAAGTCACCCAAGGCGTAGTAGCGGGCTGTGGTACTGAATCCCAAGCCATCGATCTGCGGGAACACGAACCACATCCAGTGGGTCTGCTTGCGGCCCGCACGGATCTCCGCCAAAGCCTGTTCATGGCTACATTCCGCGCGGGGGGCAGATCGTGGACGCCAGCATCGTGCAGGCGCCCATCACCCAGACCAAGAGCACGGAGCGAGAGGCCCTCAACGAAGGCCAGGCGCCCGACGGCTGGAGCGCCAAGCGTTTGACGCACGCCGACCGCGACGCGCGCTGGACCAAGAAGCATGGCAAGAGCTTCTACGGCTACAAGCTGCATGCCAATGCCGACGCACGCTACAAGCTGATCCGCCGGGTCAAGGTCACGGCAGCCAACGTCGACGATGGCCAGACCTTGAAGGACATGCTGGACAGCAGCAACACCTGCAACCGTCTGCTGGCGGATCGAGGCTATGACGCGCAGGCCAACCGCGACCTGCTTGAGGCCGGGCAAATCAAAGACGGCATCGCGCGCCGTGCCAAGCCCGGCCAAGAGCGGCGCCAGCGCCTGGACGCGCGCAACAAAGCGATCAACCGCATCCGCGCCAGAGGCGAACATGTGTTCGCGGGGCTGGAACAACTCGGCGGCAAATGCGTGCGGGCACTGACGCTGGCCCGGAACGAGTTGGCGATCCTGATCAAGTGCGCGGCGTACAACGCCAAGCGTTTGGTCTGGTTGGTGGGCAACGACCCGCTGGAATGGGCGCGATGAGAGCCGAGGTGCGTCCGCAGAGCCCGGAAATCGGGTTTTGCAGAGCGCCGAGCGCCACGAAAGGTCTCGCGTGCGTGTCCGGCAGGGCTCGAAATGCCCGATCTGGCGGCATTGGACGAGATCAGGCAAGGTCAGTTTGCGAAAACGGGGTTACGCGAAGTGCCCTTTAGCGTCCCTTGTGCGCAATCCTTTGGCGTTAGGAGATGCTTTGGCGTCTCCTGTGAGACTTTGCTCCATGGCTCCTGACCGCCCAGGGCCAAGGCCAAGGCCATCCTCGATGTGGTCCTTGCGCAGCCTCTGCGACTGGCTTCAGCTTTCCATTGCGGATCACTTTAGGTGGCAATACGCGTAAACCAGTCCGATTTGCAGAACATCCCCAGGACCTGGGCTTTTAACCCTAGTGATGCGCGGCGTTGAAGCCTCGGAAAATATAGCATTTCCGCCCTATATCTGGCACACGGTACGGCTGCGTTAATCTGCACCATCCCAACCGTACCAGTCTGAACGAGAAGAGTCATTTATCATGGCTTGCAGGGTTCTCGCTTAGTTTTGTTATGAGTGCTAAAATCAAACGAGGGGCGCCTCGATATCCTTCAAAACGCTCGTGCTCCTTCACGGAACACATCGCATTAATAAGCCTATAAGCAGGGCCATCTCCCGTGAATAGTTGCTCCTCAAGCGCACTGACGTCAAGCGTTATTTCCGTAAGACCGCTCTCACGTAGTTCGTAGTATTTTTCTAGTGCTTCGGCCCAGTATGGATCTGTTGACCAATGTTGCGGAGTGTTTTCCATAAAAAATCTTAAATGACCGAGTGCTGATTAGGCTGCAATTTTCTGAGCCGGGTATCAAATTGATTGGCGCCAGGCCCCAATCAAGGTTGCCTTCTTTGAATCAGTGTGCATCTGGATATGCACTAGCTTTCTGCATAGGTTTCGTTGTAAATGTCCTGAATTAGCTTGCCATTGTGAGTCCAGAATGGGCCTGGCGCAACGCTGTAATCAATCTGGAGGACCTTGCGCGTGGCTGCAGTAAGCGACAATTCCTCGCCGTCGAGCGAAACTTTTTTTGGTCCGACGACGGAAACAAAAATGTCTGCTTTAGTCGAATCCAGTTTCGCACCACTAGGTATACCCATTTCTTCGAAATTTAGGGGTGGACGCTTAGATTTAAGCTTTTCACCAGCAACAATTGATTGAACATCGATGCCACTCGGAAGCATTGCGACCTCTTGCGTGGCATCCTCAGTGTGAAGTAACTTCAGAATGGCAATGGCCTGACTAGGGTCAATCGCGAAAAACTCACGCTTGGGATTTGGCTGGGATGAAGAGAAGGCAATGTGAAGCGCATTTTCAACCTCCTCTGGATTCTCAACTTTGCACGCAAATTCAAGCTTAAAAGGAACCGGGACGCCGGTTGTATAGAGCTGCGCCAAACGAACGGCTACGTCTTCCTGAGATGTTCTTCCGATTTTGATAAGACCCGGCATGGCGGGATTAGAAAGAACGTAGACGATGCTTAGGTTTTTCAAACGATTCACCTCGTCGGTCATGGTGCGCTGCAGTTCTTGGCAAGGCACAACATTGCAGAATCGGTATTCAGGGCCTTGCTTGCAACCCTTGGCATCAGAATACACTGGGCGGATTCAAGATTGAAGTGCAACACCTCGCCACCCCTGTAAGGTGTCGAGATGACCAGAAGTTTCCACTAGTTGGCCGCTGAAGAGCGCGTGGCCTTGGCCGCGCTGAAGTTGCAGGGACACAGTCTGCGCCAGATTGCCAAGCAGTTGGGGCGCAGTCCGAGCACCCTGAGTCCCGAAGTCCGGCGCAATGGCGGCGGGGCAGGACATTCTTCGCAGCAGTCTTGCGCACAGTGTTGCTGTGCGAACGGCCACTTCCCCAGCTCATCCCGTATGGCCCGCTTTGGTCCGTCGTCAGCCACATGCTGGGCTGGCTCTCTTCGCCCCAGCAGATCGCCTCGTGAGGGTCCGTCATGGCAAAGGTTCGCTGGCTTTCACAAACGTTGAATGGGTGTCGCCCCATCCGACGACTCAGTCGGATCAAGGTCGCGCCCATGGGTGTCGATTGCTTCCTTGGGCCAGGCACTTGCGGGTAGTTCCACCACATCGAGCCCCGGCATGGCATCCTGAGTTGCCTCCACCTGATCTTCCCAGTAAGTCGGATCGAATAGCGCACTCAGCAAAGATCGACTAAGGCCGGCCGGGCTGTCTGCCAATGGTGTCGGGTCCTCCTGATCCCAGGCACCCTGGACATCAAAGTCCCGAATGTGTCCGTAGCGTAGATGGCTCGCCACACGACGCGCCTCGGCCGTTGCGTCCGAGTACTTCGTGACCATCAACTGTTGCAGCATGAAGCAAGACAGTTGGGCCGGTGTCTCTAGTGCTGAAGGATGCTTAGCCATAGGAGTCCAGGGTGTCACAAGCTGAAGGTAGCGTCGACGGGTTCCGACCGCTCATTCATCTTCAAATCCCGAATAGATCACGCTCAGTTCATGCCCGCGACGTGGTCGCGACAGGCCCGCCTCGATGCCCGGACGATCCGGGGCGGATTCCTGGACCACCACCCATGCAAAGTGGCCGACCTCACTCTTGGCTGCGCACGCCTCCGCGATAGCGTCCCAATCGTGCGGCCGAACCGGATCAGCGCGGAGATCGTGTGTGCACCGTACGACCACCCATTCGAGTTCCCCGGAATCGCCCACAAACCAAATCGATGGACTCACCCGGGGGTTGGGCTGCATGGAGACCTCGGAGTAGCCATCGGCGATGAGGTTCTCTTCCACGACTTGGACAGCCAGGTGGTGCATTTCCCAAGCGCTCATGGGTGTGGACTCATCTGAAACCAAAGCCACGGGGTCGACCAACGCCCCGGTGGTGGCATTACGCAGCCCCCACCCTGGATCGACAGGTTGCCAGCGGCCGGCGAGCCCCTGCCGCCGCATACCCATGGTGCACGCATGGCCGCTGGCCTGCTCCGCCACCGAAAACAGTCCCCGCACGCTGCCCAGTCCGGCAACCTCGTCATCCGCATCGATGACGCGCACAAAGAACAGCTGATTGCCCAGTCGGAACGACAGATGCTCCTGGTAAGGCGGATGGGGGTGTGACCGAATCCATGACTGCATGCCCCCGATGACCTGGCGATCCAAATGTTTCCCCGCGGCGCTCCAACACCCGAAAAACGCCGAGCTCATCGGTTCTGACTCAATCTTGTACATATTTGCTCCCTTGTTGGTCCGCCACGTGGCGGATCCCGTGCGCGCTCAAGTCGATGAAGCCCGTCGTCAGCGACGGACCACACCTCGACACATGGGTCACCGCTCGCGCACGCCCCGTCGCGGTGACCTCACCTCAATGGGTCAGCCCAAGGCTGGCCGTGAAGACGGGACAGGCATTAGCGAGCAGGCACCACGTAGATCGGACGTCCGGCATAGGGGTTGCCGGCCCCATAGGGGTTGTTGATGCTGTCTGGCGAGTACGGATTGCCATAACGGCCATACCGGTTGGAGGTGGAGTCGGCGTCGTACGGATTGGCGCTCAATCGGCCTCGGTAATTGCCTTGGGCGTCATAGAGACGCGGCGCGTCGGTGGCGTAGGGATTGCGCCATGACTGATTGCTATAGGCACTGCCATAGCGGCTGTATGGATTCATCAGACCGTCCGCTTTGTAGGGGTTGCCCGCGCCGTAGGGATTGCTAAGGCAACGGCTGTCATAGGGACAGACTTGTGCAGAGGCCATCAGGGAGCACAACAAGACAGGCACAACGGCCAAGAACTTAGACGCACGAAACACATTCACCTCCTGAGTCGGTATCGATGGAATGACCTGCCAACGCACTACTCTCGTGGAGGAATCAAGTGCACTGGTAAGACTCAAGATATCGTCCTGGTGGCTCATGGCGCGAGCCATCTCGAGAATCCTGCGCGTTCTTAGTTCCGGCGCGCGCTAAGGTGCTCCTGCACTGGAAATCCTCCCCATCGTCATCTAACGAGAAGCCCGAGCATTCGAGGCATCTAGATCGCGGCTGATGCGAGAGGCCTCATGAGCGCTTTCCTCAATGCGCAGGACCTAAATTGCCAGACGTGTGGGAATTGCCTGGCAACACCCTAGGATGCGCCCTCCAATTGAACCGCACCGTCAGGCGCTGGCTCGAGAGGTAGAGGCTGAAAACAAAGGGAGAAGATATGAAGCTGCGGAGCATCCAACGGCTTGTGATCGCCATACTTGTAGTTCTAGCTGCACTTACCGCGTGGTACAGACCACTTCAAGAAATTGCCGACGCTCAAGTCGATGCCGGCCTGAAGCGTGCATTGATTAGCTTCGCATCGGCCCGCGCACTTAACGCGGTGATTTCGGTCTTCCAAGGCACCGAGCTCTCGATAGAACCGCTTGGTGTTGGCGTCACTTTGACGCCAGGTCAAATCCTCGATCCGGTTAATGATCTGGTCGAGCAGTTCTCTAGCATCATGTTGCTCGCCAGCGTAGCGTTTGGCGTGCAAAAGACGCTTCTCGCCATCGGATCTCACTCCGCCATTTCGATTGCAGTCACCGGCATGGCATTGATTTGGGCCCCTTTCTTCTACCGAGAAAAGGCACCTTCATGGCTGTCACGCATGCTGGTCATCCTTCTGATGATTCGGTTCGCCATCCCGGTTGTCGTGGTGGGGAGCGATTGGGCCTTTCATCAGTTCCTGGTCAAGGATTACGACCAGAACCAAGTCGCCCTAAATGAAACCAATGGGAACTTGAGCAAGCAGACGCCGCCGTCCGCCGCTCCTGTGACGCCTCCCCCAGAAGACCCAAGCGAGGAGAAGGGGCTCTTTGATCGGTTCAAAGAGCGTGCAAAAGCATCTATCAAAACGCCAAGCATCGATCTACAAGCAATCAAAAAAACGGTTGAGGAACTCCCCGAGAGAGTCCTCAAGCTGATCGTCGTCTTTCTGATGCAAACCATCATCATCCCCCTTCTGTTGCTTTGGACGCTCTACAAGATAGCGTCGACGCTCGCACAGCCGAGTAGCGCTCGCGAGCCCACTCGCCCGCCGCAGGCGGCACATATTTCCTAACCAGTTCCCAGCAAGATATGCGTCGGTGTCTTCTGGTGCCGCCCCCGACAAGATCAAGTCCAGCATCAGCGAATGGAGCACACCGTCGAAGCAGGCTCCGAAAATGCGCATCCGCTGTCTCCAAGGCAGCGCATCTAGTTCGGCCGCACTGAATGGGGAGAAGCGGATGGCGTATCGACTGCTATCAGTTGGCAGGGTTCTTTCGCCAAAGGCAGGCTTCATGAGCTTGCCGTGAGGTCCACGAAACATGGCACGACTTTCAGAACAAGAAGCCCTGGCGATCTGTGTCGTTCGAAGCATCGAGCAGTCCGCTCAAAGCAGCGGACTTTGGACAAAGACTGAAGCCACGAAGGCTACCCAGGCAGCCCTGGACCTCACGGAGGCACGCGCCAGCTTTAGTGAGATGCTTGCACGCCGAGCACAGTGGGCGATCAATCATCTGGCACAGCGCTCACCCGAACAGGCTCTTCGGATTAAAGATCCCAAGTGGCTTGGCGCCGCCGCATGGCTCCTTTGCGCTGCTGCGTTTCTCGCCGGTTGCGCGACGGACCACCTTGCATCAGGTAAGCAAGTGAACGTCGTTGAATACAGTCTCGTCGGTTTATTCCTCTGGAATATCTTCGTTTACTTTTTTGTTCTCGCTGGCCTCGCACGCACGTTGCTTCTCGGTGCCCCTAGGTCACCCAGTGTGATCAGCGAATCGATCGCAAAACTCCGCTTCAGGTCAGCGCTCAAGATCAGCGGCCAGCGGACGCGCGGTTGGTTGTTGGCGTGCCAGGAACGCTGGATTCAGCTGTCGCGAACATTGAGCACCTGCCGAACGAACGCTGCATTCCACGGAGCAGCCGTCTGCTTTGCGTTAGGGGTCTTGGCTATGTTGTATTGGCGCGGTCTGCCTACGCAGTACCAAGCTAGTGTCGCCGGCAGCACTTGGCTAGATATCGAGGTCACCTACCAAGTCTTCACATTCATCGTCACTCCTGGCGCACGACTGTTTGGCCTTCAGATCCCCAGCCCCGAGGATGTGGCAACGCTGCACGCCAACGAAAACAGCCTCGAGCTAGCCCGGGGACTATTTCACCTGCATGCTGCTTCTTTGGCGGTGTGGGTTCTGATTCCACGGACCCTACTGGCCCTCATCAGTTTGATCAATCTTTGGCGGCTACGCCGAGCGTTTCCCCTACCAATCACTGCTGCCTACTTCACCGCGCTTCGATCCGTTTGGCGCGGTCAAAAGATCGCCGTGTCGATCGTCCCCTTTCGATACGAGATGTCACAGCAGGCAAGACTTAACCTCCAAAAGATGTTGGAACGAGGCTTCGGCCTCTCGGTTGACATTTCGATTCAGCAACCGGTACTGATGGGAGACAACCCAGCCGACTGGAAGCAGTCGCTGAACAAACAAGGCCACGTTGCCGTCATTCCAGTCTTCAATGTCGCCGCCACTGCCGAATCCAATACTCATGGGGTCTTTTTGACTCGATTGCGATCTGCAATCGACGCCGAAACTCCCCTGGTCCCCATCGTTGATACGGCGGCTTTCACACAGGAGGACCCTAGGCGTCTCCCTGAGCGCCAAGCGCAGTGGAGACGGATTCTGGACAAAGCGCATGCAGAGCCACTTTTTCTGGATCTCGAGAGTGGCACCGAAGGTGATATTTCCACCTTCCACATCAGGATGAACCGTGATGATTCAACCCGGCAGCACCAGCCAAGTTGAGCAGGACAAGAGCATCCACATCTTCATCGCAGCGCACACCAATGTTGGTAAGACTGCACTGCT
Organism: Inhella gelatinilytica; assembly: GCF_016093295.1. GTDB lineage: Bacteria > Pseudomonadota > Gammaproteobacteria > Burkholderiales > Burkholderiaceae_C > Inhella > Inhella gelatinilytica. The sequence continues at coordinate 100,688 of NZ_JAEDAL010000008.1, forward strand.
GCGCACCATCCTTGGGAAGGATGTCGGCGTCATTGAAGATGCCCCGGATGTCACGACCGTAACGGCGTCCCACAAACTTGCGGTAGATGCCGATGGAAGCGCACTGCTGATCTGGGATTCGCCAGGCTTTGGCGACAGCTTTCGACTGGCTCGCAGATTTCGGTTTCGATATCGGTGGCTAACTTGGCTGGTGTGCGAAGTATGGGACCGAAGGTTCCAGCCATCCCTTTGGCGTAGCCAGCGACTTGTGCTTGACCTGCAGAAGCAGGCGGACATCGTTCTCTATCCCGTGAACTTGCTAGAACGCCCTGCTGAAGCTGTCTATGTTGCCCCGGAACTTGAAGTGCTGAGCTGGACCGGAAAGCCAGTGGTTGCAATCCTGAATCAAGGCGGCTCAAGAGGTGACACCATCAGCAGGATCGCCGAGTGGCGGGAGTTTCTGGGTGGCTTCCCTGCCGTGAGGTCAGTGATTGACCTTGATGCATTCACACGGTGCTGGCTTCAAGAGCTGAAGCTCTTCGAGGAGATCGGTCGCCTGCTTCCCGATACATCGCATCAGAGTTACCAGCGACTTGCAAAAGTCCTATCAAGCGAGCATCTGAAACGATTCGATGAATCGATCGCCGCCATCGTTGACCACCTGATGCAGACCGCTGGAGATCGCGCCGAATTGGACACAACATGGTTTAGCGGCGTGGCCGAAGCGATAGATCTAGTTCGCAACAAGCTGCCCTGGGGGAAATCCAAAGAGCAACGCCCGCAGGAGCGCGCCATGGAGGATTTAGCGCAAAGACTGGCAACGCGCGTTAGCGACCTCGCCAATCGGTTGGTCGAGATCAATCGCCTAAATGGCGTGACCTCCGCAGACGTACTCCGCGTAGCAGCGACGCACATGCGCGTGGATGGCCCGTTGAATGCATCGACCGTATCACTAGTCGGTAGCGTAGTTTCCGGGGTATTGACCGGTTTGAGCGCGGACTTGATGTCCGGCGGCTTGACCCTTGGCACAGGCGCGCTGGTTGGCGGCGTAATGGGTGCTCTGGGCGGCGCAGTGATCGCCCAGGGGTACAACGTGCTCACGAGCAAGGACAAGAAGGTGATCCGCTGGAGCCCCAAATCCATCTTCGACGCGCTCGACAACTCCATCCTGCTGTATTTAAGCGTCGCCCACTTCGGTCGGGGTCAGGGAGACTGGCGGAAGAAGGATGCCCCATCGCAATGGTCATCGGCCGTACTCCATGCAAGAGGACGCTACCAATATCGCTTAGATCAACTATGTAGCGCTGACGGCTTGATGGCGAATGCGCAGAGTGATCGGCGAGAGTACACACTGGTGGTACGGGGTTTACTGCAGGAAGTTTTGATTCACCTCTACCCAAACGAGAGTGTTGCTTTGAAATCCGAGGGCCCGAAATGAGATAGTCCCTGATCTTTTTGGCACCGATCCAATTTTGACCTCCGGGGGGTGCGGACAAAAAATTGGATCGGCGCCAGCAGTATCGATAGAACACACTGCCCGCGCGAGCCCAGAGCGAAGGGATCTGCGCGCTGACACGGTTCAAGTTAGCGGGCGGGTGACTCATAGGGCGAGCCACATCGCTCGCCCTGCCTATTTGATGGTCTACGTTATCCATCGAAGTTCAAGGTGAACTCCCTTTGGATGCCCGGCCGCTAATCTCTGCAACCATTGCCAGCAGCTCACCGCTGCTGGCTTAGGCCTTCGACAGCCAGTCCAGGGCCGCCGTTTCGTCTTCCAGATCCATCTCGGTCCTTGAGGCAGCGCAGCGCCACCTTAGAAGTTCGAACGGCTGGTCGTTCTCCAAATCGGGTGAACGCGCAACGGTTCACTCAGCTTGAGCACGCGCGATCAGTCCATCTACATTTTTGAATTTGTCGTAAATCACAGGAGCGTCTTCGCTCGACAAGGCTGCGAAATGGGCACTTCCGCAGGCGATCTTGGCTACCTCCTCAGGCCGTAGTGCCATCTCGAAAAGGTTGCCCTTCGTCTCAACAACAAAGTACAGCTTGTCCCCCTCCGAGGTGTTGACCAGTACCGCCCAGTCCGGGTTGTAGGTTCCTAGGGGGGTAGGCACCTTGAACCATCCCGGAAGCTTCGCGTACACCTTGATGGCGTCGTTCTTCTCCAATTGGTCTGCGAAATCACGCTCCACCTCGGAGTCATAGATCACGTGCTGATAGACCGACCGCTCGGTGTTCAGAAGCATGTTCTTCAGGTAGCCGGTCAGCTCCTCCCGCTCGAACAGCTCCTGCGCATAGAACTCGTCATCGCCCAGCCGCTGGTAGCGGATCCCCTCGACCAGGACCGTTCGCTTGCATCGGTTGATCGCTTCGGCAGCGGTATGAATGAACTGCTGCGGGTTGCGCTTGAAGTCGTTCAAGCGTGAACCGCTGTCCACCAAGATCCTGGCAATGCTTCGACGGGTTAACTGAGTGCGGTTCTGCAGCTCGGTCAGTACGTCGGGTAAATCGATGTTGTCCTCGCTCAGTGCGACCTGCTCGGCCCCACGTCTTTCGTGTGCCAACACGCCCGCTTGACCGATTTCCATGTCCGCCTTGCGCCACTGCAGTCGGGTCCGGCTCACTGGCGGCATTTCCTTCAGCGCCTTGGTGCAATCGTCAATCAGCTTGTCGTTGTCGAAGTCGACACGGTAGGTCGTCTTGAACTTGATGCGATCCCAGAGTGCTTTGAACTCCTCGCTGTCCAGCACGGCGCGTCGCACCGGCACGGTTTGGCGCTCGTCGGCGTTCTTGATCTCCAAGCGGCCGGCCACCTTTTTGAGCAGGGCCAGCACTTGAGCACGGTGCGCCTCCAAGGCGGATGGCAAGGGCAGCGAACCGTCCTTGATAAGCGGCTTGAGCGCATCTTGCACACGCCCCTTGGCATCAATCAGATTGGCCGACTTCAGGTGTTCAGCCAGCACCTTAGACGCCTGAAAACCCAGCGGTTGCTGGGTGCCGTCCGCTTGTTGCACGGGAATGCCGGCAAACAGGTGGTCTGGTACGACACCGAATTGATAGCCGTCGGCCTCAATCTCCTTCTGCAAGCTATCAGCGAACTGTTCGTAGCTCTCGTTGGCGATCACTGTCAGCGTGTTCACCTCAAAACCACGCACGCGCTCCCCATGCTGGTTCACGCAGAGTCGTAGGCCACGACCAATGGTCTGGCGGCGCCAACGCTCCGTTTCCCGCGTGCTGAAGTTGCAGATCTGGAAGACGTTCGGGTTGTCCCAGCCTTCCTTCAGTGCCGAGTGGCTGAAGATGAATTTCAGCGGCGACGCAAAGCTCAGCAGTGTCTCCTTGTCGCGCATGATCAAGTTGTAGGTGTCGTCGTCAGCGGCCGTGCTGCCGCTGGTGTCTTTGAGCACCTCGACCACCTTTCCTGCCACTTTTTTCTTGTCGATGGAGAAGTAGCCGTTGTGCACCTCATGTGCTGCCGCGCGCAGGTCCACTTCGCCAAACAAGCTCTGGTAGTCCGGGTGGCGCGCCCAACGCTGGTACTCCTCTTCGAAGATCTGCGCGTACACGCCCTTTTGCGCGTTGCCTTGCTCGTCATAGATGCGGTATTTGCTGACCTCATCGATGAAAAAAAGACTGAGCACCTTGATCTTCATGGGACGAAGGCGTTTCTCCTTGTCCAGATGTTCCTTGATGGTTCGGCGAATCATTTCCCGCTGCACGACCAACGGCTCCACGCCGCCCCACACATCGCCCACCCGCAAGAACTCCTGGCCACCTGGCACATGAAGCTCCATCAGAGCCTCTGACTTGGGACTCTTGGTTGCCACGCGCAGCGAGCCAATGCGCAGATTTGCGTAGATGTCGCGGCCAGTCTCCTGCTCCAGGTCAAAGCCGTCCTGCACCTGGCGCTCCTCGCGTTTGATCGCGCCGGTGCGGGTCATCACATCCAGCTCCACCGTGGCGGTGATCGTTCCGCGCGTGCTCTTCACGGCCAGCAGCTTCACGTAGGGCTTGTTGAAGCCTTGTTCCACCGTGGCAGCTGCTACCTCGATCTGCTTGACCAGCTTCTGCTCGTAGGCATCCACCGCATCCAGGCGGTAGACCATGTTGTGCTTGTCGACGTGGGTGGCTGAGTAGCGCAGGGTGCACAACGGGTTCATGCGCGCCATGGCCTTCTTGCCACGGCCATCCATGCCGCCATCCACGCTCTGCGGTTCGTCCACGATGAGGATGGGTCGCGTTGCCCGGACCAAGTCGATGGGCTTCTCACCGCCCGTCTTCTCACTGGCCCGGTACATCACGTTTCTGCTTCTCTCACGGCGCAAAGATTCATCAGCCTCTTCAGCCTCAGCTGCTTGCTCATCGCCAAACTTGTTGATCGCGCCAACCGTGACGACCATGATCTGCACGTTCGGACTGGTAGCGAAATTGCGCACCTGGCCCAACTTGGCCGAGTCGTACTGGAAGAACTCGTAGCCTTTGATGGAGGGGTACAGCGTCTCAAAGTGCTCGCGCGTGATCTGCAGCGTTTTATTGACGCCCTCTTTGATGGCCACTGAAGGCACGACGATGACGAACTTCGTGAACCCGTAGCTTCGGTTCAGTTCAAAGATGGTCTTCAGGTAAACGTAAGTCTTTCCGGTTCCCGTTTCCATCTCCACCGTGAAGTCGGGCGACAGCTGCGTCGTGGGCGGCAGGCCATTGCGCAACTGAACCGCTCGCAGATTGCCTTCAATCTCCTCATCCAGCAGCGTGAGTCGATTTCCAATTCCGCCTTGATCGGTGGCCTGCATGCCCTCCAACATCCCTTGCAAGGGCGATGTGCCGTCGCTGGCGGCACGCATCGTGACGGTGAACTCGGTTCGGCAAATTTCTTGACCGTTGAACAGGTCCAAGACCGCCTGCACGGCATCGGTCTGGTACGTGAGATCTGACTCGAAGTGAAGTTTCATTGTTCTGATTCCGCGCGTTCCGGGCGAACAAGGCGCTGTCAAAAGTGTCTGTAAAGCAGGTGCCGCCGATCCTGCTTAGCTGGCTGCCAATAGAGAATGACGGTGTGCTGCGCACTGGCGGCTGCTTGATTGGGCTTTCCGAACGGAAATACCGGTTTCTCAAGCACGCCGTATCCCGCACAGCGCAGCACAAAAGCCAGTGCTGGGGGGGCCAATGAGGGTGAGCTCAAGACTTCAGGAGAGCCATCCCACAACAAGAACCACTCGCCTTCTTTGTGGAGCAGGTAAAGCGCTACATGCGAAAGGCCCTCATGGCCCGCGGCTTGCATCGCATTCGCCAGGTCTTCCACCAAACCTGGTGCGATCTCAGCGACATAGGCCATGTGACTGGCCAACCAAAAGTCCGACAGCGCCCGCTCACACTTGGGCTGGATGTCCTCCCAGTCCACGATGTAGCCTTCTGCCACGTCTGGAGGCATGTACGCACTCAGCTCAACGGCTTCATTCAAACGGGCGCGATTGGCAAACATGCTCCGACGCGCCTGAATCGCGTCCTCGAAGAGGTACTCGAATCGGCTCAGTGTTAGATGCTTCGCTAGTTGATAGCCCGACAAGCGCCCGATCAGCACTTCACTCGCACGAGGCTCCTGCAAGCACGCGTCCACTTGCTGGATGAATGCAGGACAAGATTGCGGCGTTTGGTTGAACAGCGCCTTGATCACATCAGAACGCTGATCCAACACTTCCAAAGCGCGTGCGAAACGATGGCCGTCTTCCGTCACCCGCTCCCGTAGATAGGTCTCCTGCTCCAGATCCCGGCGATGAAACCGGAGTCGATAGCCCAGGTCCTTTAGGCGGACGCCCATGTCTGAGCGGAGCGGCATAAAGGCCGAGGTCTCGCCCAGCAGCGCTCGCTCCAAGAGCGTGTTTTGGATAGACATCCACAACTGCTCGGTGGGACGCGAACTGATGGCCTCATCCATCTGGACGGCCAGCTTCGCGATACGTGCCTGGGTTCGAAGGGCAGCTGTTACAGCCGTGAAATCCTGAAGCAGGTTCGGTGGCCCGTCCGCGTACTCGTCGAAATCGAGGCTCATAGGCTGCGAACCTTGGCGATGCCGTGCTGTTCCAGGATGGCTGCCAGGTTGGTCTTGGCCACGTCGTTCTCGAATGCGCTGTCTCGGAACACGCAGGTCACGTCACCGGCTGTTTGAAGCTCCCGATGCCAGGCCACGATGCCGAGGGCCAAGGCCTCCGCTTCGGAAGCCTTGATCGACTCATCCAAACAGGCTAGGAGAACGCCGCCACCGATGCTTTGCGCGGTCTTGCCCGCCACAACTTTGGACTCGATGGGGACGCAGAGATCGAGTCCCAGCTTCAGCAGCAGTTCGTAGAGGACATCGTCGTTGCTGCGGTCGCCCGCGACATGTTCGAGGTGGTCGAACAGCGACTGCGCCAACTCATCGCGCTTGGGTGCCCAGGCCGTGATGTTGGAGCTGTCGAGCCGGAACGTACGGAACCCCACATCCCCAGCGAACATTGGGTCGGCATCCTTGTGACGCTGGCCTGCACTCTTGATGCGAGCGCGCGTGATGTCGGCAATGGTCGTCCACCCTGCGGATTCAGCCCCAGCCAAAGGCTCGGGCAATTGCACGAGGATGCAGCGCCGCTTGCCTCCGTCCTCTGCGTTCTGGGCAAACAGGGCGTCCATCGTGGTGCCTGTTCCCGCAAAGAAGTCCACGACGATGTCATCGCCATCTGGCGAGGTGCCGATCTGAAGGATCCGGCGCATCAAGCGAGTCGGCTTTGGCGTATCGAAGACGACGTCGGAGTTCGGGAAATCAACGGCAGCAATCAGCTCCTTCTTTCCCTCCTGCGTATGACCAACCTCTTGGTAGGTCCATAGCGTTTGAGGGACGCGGCCGTCTTTCACCTCCGAAAGAAAGCGCTTGATCGCTGGAACGTTGCTGCCATCACTTCCCCACCAAATGCGGTTGTCGGCGTTCAGCTCGTCAAACTTGGACTTCGATACGCGCCAGTAGGTCCCCGGTGGCGGACCTGAAAGCTGACGACCGGAAGGACAGGTGATGGGGTAGGTTCCTTCGCCGTAGTAGTTGCGGGCCGACAGATCGCCAGGTTTCCAGGGGCCTCTTGGATCGTTGTCTGGGTTTAGATAGCGCGCTTCCATCTCCTCAGTGCGAGGCAACAGCCTTGGCAGCCAGACCTCCGCGTTCTTGGCGTAGACGACGATGTAGTCATGGTCTTCTGAAAAGTGCCTCGCAGAGTTCTTTGGCGAGTAGACCTTCTGCCAGATGACCGAAGCGATGAAGTTCTCTTCACCGAAGACTTCGTTCATTGCGGCCCTGAGGTTGTGGATCTCGTGGTCCGCGATGCTGACAAAGATGACGCCGTCGTCCTTGAGCAGGCTGTGCGCCAGCTTCAAGCGCGGGTAGATCATGTTCAACCAGTCGGTGTGGAACCGACCACTGGCCTCGGTGTTGCTGCTGATCCGGCGTCCGCCTTCCACCTGTCCCGTCAGCTCTAAGTAGTTCTGGATGCCGTTGTGGAAGTTGTCGGGGTACACGAAGTCCTTGCCCGTGTTGTAGGGCGGGTCGATGTAGATGAGCTTGACCTTGCCGGCGTAGCTCTTCTGCAGGAGCTTGAGCACCTCCAGGTTGTCGCCTTCGATCATCAGGTTTTGCGTGGTGTCCCAGTCCACGCTGTCTGCCGGGCAGGGGAGCAGCGTGCCCGTGCTGGGCGTCAGCGCCAACTGGCGGGCGGTGCGCTTGCCGTGCCAATTCAGGCCGTACTTCTCATCGACATCGGTCACGGTGGCATCGCCCACCAGAGCCTTGAGTACGTCCAGGTTGATGGCAGCACCTTGCGCGCCTTCGGTCACCAGCTCCGGGAACAGCGCCTTCAGCCGCGCGATGTTTTCGGCGGTGAGGTTGGCACTTTGCGTCTCGGGTGCACCGGGCTGAATGGGTTCAATGGTCATGGGGAAAGCTTCTTCTAAAGGTTCAAACTGGGGCGTTAGATGCCGAAGTGCTGCCGCTTATGCCAGCCGGCGGCTCCGTGGTGGGCATGGGCGGCGGTAGGTCAGCACTAAAGGTAGCCTGCAGGTGGCTCACTGCGTGAACCAGTGGCTGACGCCCAGCCAAGATGGCCAACATCATGACAGCCATCAGCATCAGGCCATTTCCGTTGCGCAGGGCAGCAACTAGCAGCGGCACGGGGTAGCCGGATCGGCTGCACGTCAGCGCGTGCAGGCCGCCGTGCACAAACGAGTTCAAGGCTGGGGCGTTGTTTTCCTTGAAGGCCCGCAGCGCAATAAGGGGGGCAACCGCTTGCGGCTTGCCTTCCAGCTGCTTGAGCATGTCGGCCATCATGGGGAGCTTATTGGCCGCCGCTTCGGCGTCCTTGCTCAGTGGGGCGGTGAGCTTGCCGATGGCCACGTCGCTGGCGGCATAGAGCAGCCACACGGCGCGGACCAGGGCCTCGTGCTGAACCCGAAGCAGGCTCAGCGCGGCGGTCAGCATGCCCTCGGCCACCAAGACGCGCATCGCCCGGCCATGTTCGATGGCGAGAGACGCCGCCGCCACGCTGGTCAAGATGCGGTTGGATTGATCGAAGGGACGGTAGTTCTCGGCGTCCAGCGCCTGTATCAGGGCTTGCTCCAGTGAATCGGCTCGTTGCAGGGCGCGTTCCAAAGCGGCCAAGTCTGCGTCGGCTTGGGCTTCAGCCATGGTTCGCCTCTCCGAGCATGCGGGCGGTTTGCTGCTGGATCTCAGACTGCAGGCGCTTGATCTCGACGTTTAAGGCCACTTGCCTTGGCAGTTGCTTCTCCTTGCCTGCCTCTGCGCGCCGCTGAGCCAGCTGCTGCTTCAGCGCCCGCACGCGGTTGGCGGCTTCGTGGCGCTCGCCAGCTTGTTCGGGCGAGCCACTCAGCCGGAACTGACCGACCTCGTACGCAATACCGAAGGCTTGCAGGGTGTGGATCCAGCTTTCGTACAAGGACCGCAGATCGTCCCGCCGCTGCCGGCTGAGTGAGAGCGCAGCCAGCGGAGCCGTCGCATTTGCCTCAAGATCGAGCGCCACGGTGTGCACGGGGCCATCGAGCACCACCTTGTCGCGCTCGTTCTGAGCAGCACGCAAATGTGCCAGCGAGAGGCTCACTCCAGCGTCCGACTGGGTGATGAGGAGCATGGGGTACGGCACCGCCCGATGCAGCAGCTCAACCAGGCGCACCGTCTTGGCGCCGGGTTTCAAGGCGAGAGAGAGCACCGCAATTTCTACGTACTCACGATGCTCGTCTTTGAACATCGGCACACCGACCAGGTGCGGCTTCAGGGACGCCAACCACTGGATCTCAGCGACCCCATCCTGAATCTGGCGCTTGTCGGCGGCCGTGGCCGCGGCGTGCTCCGTCAGGAGCTTCTTTGGAACCCTCTGATCGACTCGCGTGGATGCTGGCAACTCCAGCGCCGAAACAACCCGCTCCAGGCTCATGCGGCCTCAGACTCGATCGACGGGCTATGCGGCACGGTGCCATTTCCCGGCAGCACGACCAAGAAGGCTTGCACCTCAAAGTCGTTCATGCCAGCGAATTCGCCCTTCATGGCGTGTGTGCCGCCCGGCGAGAACAAGCTGGCAACCGCGCGCTCTTCACCCTTGCCCACGACCGAGGCTACGGCAGCGGCCAACAGGTCTTGCGCGTGGCGCATGTCCTGGCCTTGGCGGGTCTGCTTGCCGAAACGGGCCACGCAGCCGGCATCCGGCAATTCACGGCCCACGCTGAGGCGCTTGAAGCGATCCAATGTGTGCTTGGCCTGGGAGTAAGGCAGCAGCACGGAGCCGTCATCACCGACATGCACCAAGTAGATCGGCGCCAAGGGGTAGCTCGGATCGATGGCCTTCTGCGCCGCCTCGCCAACACCACGAAGACAGAACAGGATGCCCGGCGGAATGTCAGCTTCTTGGGTGGAGGTGACGGCCATGGCCCCCAAGGGCATGGCTTCTAGCTTGCCTGGATGTGCCGCCACGTAACGTGCCAGATCAATGCGGAAGTCTGTCAGCGTGAGGTCGGTAATGGAAACGCCGCTGGATAGGTCTTCCAGGTCAATGACCGAGTCCTGCAGCTTGAGCAACTGCGTGCGGCGGTACTCCAGATCGTTCATCGGGTCGCCGGACTGCTGCTCAATGATGTTCTCTTCGCCAGTAGCGGAGATGTCGAGCAAGACCATGCGGCCGCTGACACGCTGCTCCAGGCCGATGTACTCCTCTAGCTCCATGTTGGGCCAGAAGTTGACGAGCTGGATACTGGTGTTCTGGGACCCGATACGATCGATCCGGCCGAAACGTTGAATGATGCGAACCGGGTTCCAGTGGATGTCGTAGTTGACAAGCCAGTCGCAGTCTTGAAGGTTTTGGCCCTCGCTGATGCAGTCGGTAGCGATCAAGAGGTCCAGCTCGCCTTCTTCAGCCAGTGCGGCTGGACGTTCCTTGGAACGGGGCGAGAACGAGGTCAGGATCGAAGACAGGTCCTTGCGCAGTCCGCCCAAGGTCGTTCTGTTAGAGCCCGCCCCCGTCACCAGGGCTGACTCGATACCCAGCTCACTGCGCGCCCAGTGGTGCAAGTGCTCATACAGGTAGCTGGCCGTGTCCGCGAAGGCTGTGAAGACGATGATCTTGCGGTTGCCGGCGTTGATCGGGTTGCGCACTTTCTCAGCGATTAGGGCCCGCAGCTTGCAGAGCTTGTCATCGCGTTCGGCACCGACTTGGTTGGCGGCGGCGTGCAAGGTGGCCAGGCGGTTCCGATCCTCGGTGAGGTCTTGTCGCCAGCGAGCCAGGTCCATGTCGCTGAGCAGGACCTTGACCTTGCGGCCCACCAGCAAGGGCTCGAAGGCGGGATCGTCGATGTCCACGTCGGCGATGTCGATCTCGTCGAATTCGTCCTCTACGCCATGGCTGCCAGCCTTGTAGGACTGCACGCGAGCAAGGGTCGCTTCCACGTCTTTGAGCTGGCGCCCCACCGTCAACCCAAAGGAAGACACCGAGCTTTCCATGCGCTTGAGGAGGTTCACCCGCATGAGGTGAATCAGGCTCTCTTCACGGTCCACCTGCCGGAAGATGCTCTCTCCCCCTCGAATGGCTGTGCTGTACTTCTCGTCGTAGGCCGCCAGGCGGTTCTCCTTGACGTAGCGCAGCGGCGCGTAGCTGGCGAGCTTCAGACGACGGATCTCCAGGTTGATCTCTTTGATCGACTGGAACTCGCCCGCTGTGTCGACATCGGCCTTGATGTTGATCGGCGGCTGGCGGCTCGGGAAGCGGCCAGTCTCGCTGGTGCCGTAGTACTTCTCGATGTGCCTGCGAGAGCGGGCAATGGTGAGGTGATCCAGCAGGCTGAAGTAGTCGAAACCCAACATCTCGACAAGGAGCTGCGGGGTTCGTTCTTCTTCAGCCAGGTCCAGCCACCGGTTGAAGGCCTTTTGCGCCCGGCGCGTGGTGCTGTCGATGCTGGCGATGCCGTGCTCGCTCAGCGCGGTGTCGTCGCCTTCGGTGACGAAGGCAATCTGGTTGCGCAGGTCGGCAAGCCGGTTGTTCACCGGCGTGGCCGAAAGCATCAGCACCCGGGTCTTGACCCCTTCACGAATGATGCGGCGCATCAGCCGGTCGTAGCGTGTCTCCCCACCTTGTTTCGGGGCCTTCTTGTTCCGGAAGTTGTGTGACTCATCGATTACCACTAGGTCGTAGTTGCCCCAGTTCACATTCGCCAAATCGATGTCGCCCGAAAATCCACCATCGCGTGATAAGTCGGTGTGATTCAGGACGTCGTAATTGAAACGATCTGCAGCCAACACATTCCGCTGGTCATTGGCCTTGTAAAGGGTCCAGTTCTCGCGCAGCCGCTTGGGGCACAGAACCAATACGCGGTCATTCCGCAGCTCGTGGTACTTGATGACGGCCAACGCTTCAAACGTCTTCCCCAGGCCCACGCTGTCGGCAATGATGCAGCCGCCGAATCGCTCCAGCTTGTCGATGGCACCGACCACGCCATCCCGCTGGAACTTGTAGAGCTTCTTCCAGACCGTGGTGTTGCGAATGCCGGTGGCGGACTTGACGATCCGCTCCTCGTCCATGTCCTGCTCTTCGGACTGGAAGAGGTTGAAGAGCACGGCGGTGTAAATGCTCATCGGATCGCGGGCTTGTGCCAGCGCCTCCAGGCTCGCCAGGATTGCGGCCTTGCCTTCAGACTGCGCACCCAGCCCCGACCACTGCGCATCGAACCACTGCGCCAACATCTCGGCTTCAGACGGCGTCTCGGAGGCTTGGATGAAATTCAGTGGATTCCCGGGTGTGATGCCAAGCCCATCGGTCGACAAACCGAAGGATCCATGAACAGCTTGCAAGGGCTGGCCCTCTACTCCGCGGAGTACCGCCAGACCTTGAGGAACCGTGCCGGGGGCGCACCGAAGTGCGGCACGCTCAAGCAGCCAACTCGCAAATTGCCTCGCCAGATAAGGAGCAGTAAGTCGATTGCGAGCTGGCCTATCGGCATCATTACCGAGCAAACTTGTCTGCGCTGAATCAGCAGGAACGATCACGCGTGCGCTCCGGATGTCTCCGATTCGCCCCTGCAGCTCTTCAAACCCGAATAATGAGGTGGTGCCGGTCAGTAGATCCAGCTGCCCACCAGCAACGATGGTCGATTCGATGAGATCGACAACGCGATCTCCCCCAGCATTCCGAACCAGTTTCATTTATATCTGTCTCCCTGCTGCCAATTTAACGCAGCGGACATGCATCCCGCCGCTGACAGATCGACGGAATCAAGCTTCCTCTTTTATATAAAAGCTGTTCAAGCTTTCACATCGAAAAGAGGAGAGGTCAAAGACCCCTACCCGCAGCACTCCTGCCGGCCCCGAGCTTGGCGGCGACGCGTCTGCACCACCTCACGACTGCAACGCGCCTTTCGCAGCAAGACTCACACCAGAGGAGGGGCGCAAACCAGCGTGCCATTTCAGGCTGGCTCCACTTGCCAAAGCGCCGTCAAACTTGGGCCGCCAGGCAGGAATCCGATGAGTCGCCAATGAAGCCCTTGACAGGCGAATTCGGCGCGCCCTATCACGCCAGCGGCGAGGCGCACCTCCCGGAATTCGCAGTTAGACCCATCTGTTCCTATGACCGCTGGATACCGAAGTTTTTCCTTGACCACGTCGAAAAGGCGGGAGAGTGGCTGGTGGCGTGCGCGCCAATTTGAGAAGAACCAAACATTGCTGCCCCCCTCCCCTGAGCTGTCGCCGCGATGCAAGAACAAATCAAGCGTTCCATCTTTAATTTCGTGGAGCCCATACTGACCAAATCCACGCCTCAGCCATATTTCAACTGACTTTCCCATGCTCTCATTCCGCAGCTTGAATCTTGCCGTCGCGGTCTCCACGTCTCGTACAAACCTACCGTTAACAGCCAGAGCGCTCACCGCGCCATGAGCCGAACCGTCTAGGGACCAGCTATCGGCCTCGTACCGCCAGCCGTTGGGCAACACAGCAGGCAGTGAGGCGAAGCTGTAATGAAGGTCGCAAAATTTCAAGACATCGAAGGATTGCCCGAGAACCTCTGTCACTGCCAGCCAGTCCAGTCCGGCGCAAGGGTAATAAAGGCTGCGTCGCCCCGCCCCCTCTTTTGGCAGCAATTCAACCGGCATGCAGAGCATCAGAGAACCTCATGCGTGCGCGCAACCGTTCCCACCGCTTGCTCACCACCAATGATGTCCGCGAGTGCCAATACAAACACGCGCAATTCGCAAGTTGACAGAATGACCTCAATAAAGGGAACGAACGGCTGGCCGCCCAAGCAGGGAACCAGTATTCCGTCCCTCTCATCGGCTTCGAGCATGACGTCGTGCCGGCGACCCCATGCAGTGAGCTCCTCTCTTAGCTTCGAGCATTCCTGGACCTGACGAAGTTCAGGGCGGAAGCGTTTAAGGAGTTGCCGCCCTCCCTTTTCAACCCAAGGAGACTGTACAAAACAGTAGCCGTCTATCTCGCCGACCGATGTCGCTCGGGCTGTAAACCCTGTTGTCGGAAGTGGTCGAGATCCGTCCTGAGGAGTCGGATGGCTCAAGCTGTTGCGGATCGACTCAATAACGTCTCGGTATCTCAAGCCAGCAGCCGACCGCCATGACCATCTAATGGCACTTGGGTTCAAACCTAGCCGCGGGGGGCTCGCATCGATAGGCACATCGAGATATTGCGAGTACCGAGGCTTCATTGCCTTCAGTCGACTTAACTCAATGAAAGAGGTCAGCAATGATTGAAGCAGGGAAACCGCCAACGTTGCATCAAATTGCTCCCTTGGGTCAAGATTTCGCGAGAGTCGCTCGTACTGCAAAAGGATTTGCCCTGCGCGGCGTGCGAAATCCGCGTGAATCTGGCCATCACTCGTCTGCACGTATTCGGTCATCACCTATGCCCTTCATTCTTCACGCTAGCTAGCAGTGGCATCCGCTTGATCAGCGTCTGTCGTCAACAGTTTCAGTCGAGTTCGTCCGAGATTGGGAATGCTCACCATTCAGATGACAACCCACCTCTCTGCTCGTTGGCGCTCTCAGTTTCGCTGACTACTGTATGGGCCATGTGGCGCAGTAGATGAGCCAGGCCATGAATTGGAAATGCATCCGGATGCGCCCGGTGCAAGGTCAACAGAATCCACGTGCCTATGGCCCAACCATCCGCTTGGGCTTGCGCAGACGAGAGGCCCAAGGTGACCACCGCCGAACGGTGACTCGCTTGCGCCCAGGGCTGTGGCCACAAGGTTGTCGGGTGACGTAGCCCGCTCTGGCCGGAACGGTCAAGCAGACATGTTCACACTCCGAATTGGGCCGAGACGAAGCCCGATCTGGTTGATTCAATTGCCCGAGATATCCAACACATAGTCCCCACGGTGCACGCAGCGCAGCGTCGTAATGGAACCCATTTCCTTGGTTCGGGGCCTTCATGACAGGCCCCGATGGGACATTGCGATCACGAAGGCCGCATGCAGGAGCATCAGCTCATCGCAGGCCGGGAACCGACTCACCAAAGAAGGTGATGGCAAAGTGAGCACCAAGTCGATGCCTTCAGTATGCAGGGTCGCTACAACGGAACCGCACTCCATCCAGCTGTGCGCTGCGGGTTTCAGCGTGTCGGAGTCCACCCACCAGCCATATGTGTCGGTGTTTTCAATGGCACTGCGCAAATCTCGCGGCAGACGTGCGACCTTGAAGCCCACAAGTCGAAGCTGGCCATTCCCAAAGTGGAGAGCAACACCCGCGTGGCGCAGTCGCCAACACAGGTCCTCAAGCTCTAGCCAAGCATCCACAGGCGAACGCGCTGGGCAATAGCGTGATTGCGTCTGGTCCCAGATTGCAGGCTCGGACGACCGGTGCGGCAAACGATTGACTGCACCCGAATGGGTTGGGTTCATGCTGGCATTCATTCGAATTACTCCCCTTGCTCGTACACCCAAATCTCTTGGGACTCGTCCTCAGGGTTGGGACACTCATCGACCGCAAACAAGTCGTCGTTGGCTGCGCGACGCTTTTGGGCTTGGACAGGTGCCTCGACTTGACCAATGCCCGCGATCGAACTCCAGCCTGTGCCGCAATCGAATGAAATGGGGTGCACAAAGGAGTGACCGCGACGCATGCGCACAATCGCCACTTCCGGGCGGCAGTGGAGCCAGGCCAGGATCAGGCCCAAGTGCTGGGTGGTGACATGCCCCTTTCGCGCTGTGAAGCGCCAGCAGCATTGCTCCGCCCGGGCAGTCATTTCGGCGACATTAGCGATAGCCGTCAAATCTCGCTCAAACGCCGCGTGTACCTCTGCATCCACACCCCGCAGCAAGATCATCATTGACAGGCATGAGTGAGGCATCCCACCCCCATTCGCTGCGATGGGTCGTCGCACTCCTTTCGGCGCTAGCAGGGCCTTGTGTCCCGGCTGGGTGTTCGACTCCGCCGCAGCCATGCCGTCAAAGGAGAGCTGGGGGCTGGAGGCATCAGTTGTGCCTTCTTGAGATTGACCCGGAAACTTCTTGGTACGTTGCATGAGGACCTCAATGTGACTCGGTGGGTTTTGGACGTGAGTTCGCCCCGCGGTCGCGCCCAAGGGTTGACGACCACGTGCGGTGGTTTGTGGTGAGTGGGTACCGGCCGCTCTGCTATTGAGCCCATTCCGGTGGGCGATCTAAGCGGCTTTCTGGGTTGACGCTTATGCCCGTTTCGCTTTGTCGCTAGGCCACGCGGCGCCAGCGCTCGTTGGCAGGTGGTGGCGCGCTGTTCACACTGGTCGACACACCCTGCCCTGCGGGCTTCACAGGCACAACGGGCTGCGGCCGCGTTTGCGCCATGGGTGATCGAGGTGCCGTGGTGGTCTGATTGCTTGGAGGGGCGCTTGCCAGCGGCGGGCCCGCATGATGCGGATCACCCGACGCAAAGCGGCTGGCCAGCAGACGGTCAATGGCCGAGCCATCGCGCCGAGTGAGGTTGGGGACGTAGCGACTGTAGACCTGGAACAGCATCTGCGTGTTGGCATGCCCGAGTTGACGCGCGATCCACTCTGGGGCCTCGCCCGATGCGAGCCACAGCGTAGCTGCGGTGTGCCGCATCTGATACGGGCGACGCGACTTCAAGTCCAGATGGCGCAGCAAGGGATACCAAACCCGGTCGCTGAAGTTCTTGTTGTCCAAGGGCGATCCCTCGCGGTTGCAGAACACGTACTCAGAGAGCTTCCCCGTGGCGGCGTATTGACGTGTCAACGCATCGAACACCGGTTGGGACATCTGGATCTCGCGCTGAGAACTATCCGTCTTGGTGTACTCATCCTCCCCAAGCACAAAGGTTTCACGGATCAGGATGAGGCGATTGGCGAAGTCCACGTATTTCCACTTCAGACCGTGGACCTCGCCGGTACGCATCCCCGTGAAAAAGCGAGTGATGAAGTAATCACGATAGTCACGACGCACCACAGCGATGATTTGCTGCACTTGGTCCAAGGTGAATGGTTCAATGTCACTCTTGCGAACCTTGAGCGGCTTCAACGTGGCGCACGGCGACACGAAGCCAAATCGATCCGCAGCTTCATTGAGCACTTGCCGCAGGGTCGCCAAGATGCCGTTGATGCGCTTGGCGCTCAGGCTCTTACCTGTGCGTCCAGGCAAGGCCGCCAGCTTCGTCCGGAAGGCCAAGATATCCGCCTTGGAGATGGCCCCCACCGCCAATTGGCCAAAGGCCGGGAGCAGATGGCCTTCAATGGTGGAGTTCAACACCTTGATGTGCGAGCGCCGCCATTCGATCTGGTGCTCTTCAAGCCAAGTGGCGATGAAGTCGCGGAAGACGGGGGTAGCCGGGGCCGGCGGTGCGCACGGAATAGGAGGCACTGTCAACGAATCTTCAGACTCCGTTCGGCTTGGACGTTCTGGGACGAATCGCGACGCAATGCTGCTTCCCGGAAAGAACTCCGCGTAGTTGAACGAACCATCCGCGAGCGCATCCTTCAAACGCTTCAGTGCAGCCGCGGCACGCTTCCGATTGCTTGGCGTATCGGGCAAGGCGGTTTGCTCTCGGCACCGCACACCTCGAAAGGTGAAGTCGATTACCAGCTTTCCTGTCTCTTTTCGAACGGTGACCTTAGCCATGGAGCACTCCCCCATTAGCCATGGGCAGACCAATCGCCCCCTCATTCGAGGCAACGCACATATCGCGCTCGATGGTCTCCCACACGAAGAGGATCTTCCTCCCCCCGAACGGCCGCACGTAATGCGTCCCTTCGATCAGCACGCTGTCCTTCAGGCGTTCACGGATCGTGCGCGCGTCGTACTTGATGCGAGCCGATAGCTCGTCGGTGGTGAGATAGGTTGCGCTCATTGCAATCTCCTGTCGAGTAAACTCATCAAAAGGCGCGAATACGCCTCACTTGATGATCAGAATAATCGACGCCTGACGCTTGTCAAGCACTTTTGTGGAGTTTTCTCCACGTTTGAGCACAAAGAGTAACCAGTGATTCGCTTTAAGTTGGCCGAACAACTCGAGAAGAAGCAGTTCCGCGACTCTCGTCGGATCACTATGCAAGAGATCTCCGAGGCGACCGAGATCAACCGATCGACACTGTCAAAGATCTTGAACCAGAAGGGCTACAGCACCGGGACCGATGTGCTCGACCGGTTGTGCACCTATTTCAGATGCACGATTGGAGATCTGGTCGAGCACCTCCCCGAGGATCAAGGAGCGTCGCCCGACTAGTCCAGGTAGGTGAGAAATCGGAATTGGAGCGCCTAGGTCGGCTTGGCAGCGTCTCCGGTCCTTCGCCCGCCACCGCCGAACTCTCGCTTTCGGAAAGCTACCAGTCACTCTGGGCAATCACACACTCGGCACTTCTGATGCAACAAGGATCGGCGGCGTTGGCCGACTGATGCGTCAGCCTGAGCATGTAAGCTAGTTTCGTCGGAACTACGGGTGAGCATCATTACCACGACCAGCTTGACGTTCGACGTGAAGACCTCCGATCGCCTGATATGGCAAGGCCAAGTGGTCATGTCTCGGTCGGAAGCGCCTTATTTTCGTGAACTTTTTAGCTGTGTCGCACAGGTAGTGCGCCCAACGCGCGTGCTGGAAATCGGGTTTGGACTCGGCATCTCTGCAGGCTTAATCCAACAGCATCTTCGCCCTATCGAGCACCACATTGCAGAGATCGACACAGGCATCTATGGTGACCTTGTGCAATTCGCAGTTCAGCATCCAGGGGTGCAGCCTTGCCTCGGCGACTGGCGGACAGCGGCTCTGGCAGCACCCTTCGACTTGGTCTTTTATGACCCCTTCGATTTCACGGATGCTCCCGACGACGTCGGGATGGAGGCGCAGTTGCTGCGCCGCCTTGTAGGCATTGATGGCGTGCTCTGCCACCCCCATTTCGGCGATGGTCCGACGCGCGAGTTACCCGGTTTTCGTACCGTGGTCCTCAGTCGCTTCCCGGTCCCTCACATTGAGATGGCCGATGGAACGCAGTGCGAGCACGCTGCCGCCTTACTCTGCTACCCGCAGTCATAAGGTGGACCTTGCTGCAGCAATGCGGCGAGAGGCCCGCGCTCATCGTCAGCCAACTTGAGCAGCAGCGACCGCAACAAACGAGGTGACGTGGCGACGGAGCTGGTTCTCACCCTATGCGCGAGCGCAGCCAGGCCTTGAGGGAAGCTGGGCTGCTTCTCGACCGCCGCAGGCAGCAGAGCGAAGAGCGCCAATTGATGCCTCTGCCTGGAGCGAATGAGGCGGTCAGACCAGGCCAGCGGTCCGGCGACATCAAGAAGGAATCGGCTTGGTCCTGTGCACCGCTGGCATTCATCCATTCGCTCTGTCGGGGAAAGCCTGAACAAGTGAAGTAGCCAGGCGCCTGCGTCCTGAGTCGGCGGCGAGAGGGCAGTGCAACGGCGGCCTCCACTCTGGTGCGCGAGACTGTGGCGCAACGCTTGGCACGCAGATAGAGCCTTCTCGTCTCAGTCGAGATTGGAATGACGCGATCGTCAAGGTCATCCTGATGTTCCCCCCACGCTAGATAGTCTGCCAGGAGGAACGCACACTCCTTGTCATCGACGACGACCTGGTCTTCCTCCGAGGCGAACCATTTCCCCATCTCGCTGTCGACCTCTCGGCACAGCTTCGCTAAGCCGGGAAAATCGAGGTTGGAATCCCGACCTGTCACCGCGTTCGCTTCCAGCAACTGGCCGCGAACACCGCCGGGGGCATCGCGCATGGTCGCGACATAACCGAGCAGATAGATTGTGTCAGCATCCGCTTGGAGGACCAGCACAAGCTCGTCGCGGAGTTGCTCGTGTTGGGCCTGCGCGCGGACTGCCGCCATCCCAGCCCGTCGTGCAGAGACATAGCCTCGCCGAACTTCACGAGCGACCAGCACGCACCCAGGAGACGAGGACCGCTGGATATCGGCCAGGACCAAGCGCCAGCAAGGCTCGGCGCCGTCACGGAAGCCGAGCGACCTGCACATTGCCTCAATGCAACCCGCTTCGTTCAAGCAGGGGATGACGATGAATGCCTCATTGGTCGGTACGATCACGCAGCGGGCGGTACCGTAGCTCGTCTCCAGCGGAGGATTAGCTGCTTGAATCCTGGTGGCGTGCAGTCTGTGAATCCAGCCGCCTCGGCAGCTCGCCGAGAGGCGACGTTGGACCGACGCATGTGGGCGTAAATGGTTTCGTGGGCGCTCGACTGGCAGGCCTTCGCATACCCAATGCGGCCAATGCCGCGCCCCTGACTCTTGATGTTGAGATAGATCTGCAGTGATGCATGGCACCCAAGCGGGGGCTCGTCAATCACGTTGATATAGACCTCACCGGCCCGCCCGCCCCCAACCTCGATGCGCCACTTTTCGCCGCCCGGGCCCTTGCCCTTGCCGGGCGTGCCCGGGACGGGGATCAGAAGTACATCGCTAGCCGAAACCCTGGGCTCATTGGTGCGCGGCTTCACGGGTCGCGGCTTGGGCGTATCTCGGGCCGAGCGCTTGCGCTTGGGCGTAGTCGTAGTGCGAACCATCACAGGATGCGCGCCAACTCGGCCCGCAAACGAAGGTCAACAGGCTCCCAATATTCACCGGGGAAGAAGCCCGGGGAGTACGCAATGGCGACGTCCTCGATGATCGCCTTCGAGGACGCAAGGGCCTTCACGAGTTCATCGACCTTTATGTACATCGCATGCAGGTCTGGATCGAGCCGAGGACTGCGCTCCGTCCAGGCCGAATCGCCGTCGTACCGGTTGTTGAAATAGTCCATGTCGATGTGCACCAGGGCTGAAAGCCCTTCGATGCCATCAGTCCAGCTCTGCGCGTCGTAGGTGCCGAGATATTTCCCTGAGCCGCCGGCCGCATCTACAAGATCGACAGCAGGCCGCCTCGCGACTGGATCAAGCAGGGTGTCGGCAACCAATCCGAGGCTGTACGCTCGTCGCACCTCAGCCGTCATCTTCGGTGGCTGGCATAGATGCCGGACCTCGGTTCCCGGGAATTGCCACAGAAACGGCGTCATGAAACTTCCCATGCCGATGGCGCCGCTTTCGATCGCTCGAATCACAGTCGCTGGTTTATCCAGCTTCACGACGTCATGTGTGATGGCGTCGACCAACTTGCCATTGATGAGGTGCAACCGAGGCGATCCCAGGTCGCGGTGGTCGTCAACGTGCATGATGACAGTTCGCTCCAGGCCGCCGCGCTGTTTGCGTGCCAGCCATTCAGACCAGCTCAGCAGCGTCCACTGGTCGTACAACGACGTCGTGATGCTGCCTTCGCGCCAGCGTGCTGCCCACATGGAGCCCAGAGTGACTCCTCGACCCCACCACCTCAGGCCAGCATCCAACGCGGGATCGACATGGCGATCAGCCGCGCTTGGCCAATGCAGCTGGAGATCGATGCTCTCACCGGATTGTTTGACAACCGCATCCTTGTCGCAGAAGTAGTCACGCAGGAATGCGTGCCAGAGGGCAGTATCTTGTGGGAGCCGGGCTCTGGGGACTCGCACGGACTACTCCTGCGCCGCAGTTTCCAAGACGGCTGCGAGGGAGCGGCCGGTGCTGGTCAGCGGACAAGTAGCCAGCGTCTTGAACGCATCCCTCAGACGTGCGTCCGTATCCATCACTTGATTCTGGGCCCGCCTGTTGAGCCGATCCAGGTCAAGCGATTGGACGTATTTCCAGAAACGGCGGAGCTCGACGAAGACAAAGATCGCGTGGAAGAGGCCTGACGGTGGTCGCAGGTCTTGTCGCCACGGTGAGACGACCTTCTGTGCGGTCGGCACGGCAACCGGCGCGACTCGCTCGAGCAGGTAGAGCTTTTGATGGCGGTACTCGTGGAGGAGAGAGTCGGCCAAGTCATAGGCATCGATCAGTCCGCCGCGTTGCACCACGGAGACATAGAGCGCGCCGGGCACTGCGTTGTCACTGAAAGACACGATCTTGTCCGGATCAGCCGCAGGGTCCCGGATGAACTGGACGGCGCGGCAGATCATTCGCAACTCGTGCGCGAGCGCCGGGCGCCACGCTTGCAGAATCCCAAGCGCTTCGTGTAACAGCGGCAGCGCGCCCCGCATCACATCAGGACTTTCAAAATGGATCGCGCCGCCGAATGGCCGGCGGAGCCAGGGGTCCGCCGCGTGGACCACGGGCGACGGTTCTGGCGAGCCGTGAAGCGTTCCCAATAGCCATTGGGCGTAGGGTGCGTCGAGTTCAAGCACGCTGCCATCAACGGCAGCAAGGGTGCGCCCGCTTTCCTTTGCCAATAGAGCGTTGCTCCAGGCGACTGCGCCCGGACTCTGCGCGAGGGAATCAATAGCGTTAGGAGTCGCAAGCAGCACCCGGGCGGCAGCTGTTCCTTCGGACTGGTCGTTGCAGTTAACGAGGAAAAGCAGGGCGTTTCGCAGCGCTGTCGCCTGGGCCGCTGTGGCGTCGGCCCACAGCGCCGCAACTGATCCGTGTGAGGTTTCAGCGCACTCAAATTCGCGTAGCTCGCCTGCGTAGCCGACTGCAGCGCCATTGGGCGCAGGTACCACGAGCGACGCAGCAACGCGCGAGTGCACGTGCTGAATCAGCGCGCGCATCTCTTTGCAGTAGACCGTCGGGTTCTTGAAACCGTTCACACCAAATCGGTGTGGGACTGACCCGCCGCCACACACGTCGACCACGTCGCAGTTCCGGCAGGTGTGGCACAGGCCTTCCTTCGAGAGGAGTGCCCGATGTGCAGCCAGGGCAGGTGAGGCGGCCACATCGGCAATGGGCGTGTCGCTGACCGTGCCGTGAAGCCGGGTCGCGCCCTGCGATACCACCTTCAGCACATCGAGATCATGGTAGGAGCCGTCCGTCTCGACGGTAATGAGGCTCACATCGCCAAAGCCAAACGCATCAGTCTGCGACGGCATGCCCGCCACGGCGTCCAGCAGGGCCTCGAAAGTGCGAACCTCCAACGTCGGGTATTCATCGAACCAAAGATCAAAGGCCTCGATAAGCCACTTCTCGTACAGATCGGGGCGCTCGAACCGTCCCGGCGGCGGGCGTTGGTGGTGAGCATCTGGCAACAGGAAGTCCAGGCGGGGAACTTGCTGCTCGCTGAAAAACTCAAGCAACCGCCGCGGGGGGATACGCGGGTCGATGACTGCTATCACGCCAGCAAACGCATCAGGCGCGCTTCGAAGCAGTTGAAGGGCCCGATACGTCTGATCAAAACTTGAACGACCCCGCCGGGATGTGCGGTGAAGGTCATTGGCTTCCTTCGGGCCATCCAGGCTCAGCGAAATACCGATGCCTGCTCTTGAGAGCTCCTCCAGCGCCTCTGGCGTCAGCAGCAGACCGTTGGTCTGAAGGCCGATATCGAGTTGCGCGCTGACTCCCACCGCATCGCGGAGCTGGGCGGCAAAAGCAACCAGCTCCGTGACGCCCATGAGCAATGGCTCGCCCCCGTGAAGCACAACCACACAGCGCTGCAAGCCGGCATCCGCCACATAGCACGCCAGTCGTGTCGCAAAAGCCTCACGATTATGTGGCGACAGCAGCCGTGGCATCGACAGCCAGGTTTGGTCGGCATGGTGGTAGACGTAGCAGTAATCGCAATCCAGATTGCACCTGGACGCGACCTTGACCAAGAACGAGGTCAGTCGGACCCCGCTAGTCCACACAGCCACTACGAGCGGTTATGTCGATGGTGCATCCGGTCGTAGCTCGTGATGACCTCGCTTGCGTCAGTGACCTTCAGGATCCGGGTCTGGAGGCGCTGCATTGCAGGATTGGCGTGTTGGCCACGCGCAATGGCATCGCGTACCTCGCTGCGTTGCTCCAGATCTTCTCGCTGCGGTTGCTGCGTCGTGTTCGAAAGCATGAGTCAACTCTCCTTTAGTTGACAATGGTAAGGCCTGTAACGGCCCCACGCAATGAACAGCCAGAGCGCCGTCGGCACTGGTGCAAGCCGCGCCGGCAGTCTCGCTAGCAACGTTGACGGACCTGGCGGCTGCCCCTTCGAGCCGGGTGCACCCTCACGCTGGCAACGGTCTGGCTTTCCATCGGAATGTGGGCATTGTTTATCCGGGGGTGTACGACGACGTCAATCACTGCGACCAAGTAGCGCTGACGACGTGACGGTGTCGTCCTTTGCTCGCGTATTGCCTGCCTCCGGGCCGAGACGGAGTCACTGATCCTTGGCCAGCCTGGTACCGGGCCAGCGCCATCGCGACCCAGACAAGCGCTGCAGTGGGTCGAGCCATCAACAGAGCTAGCAACGACAGGAGCACCGAGACATCGGCACCGGCGATATGCGAACCTGACCCCACCCGAATAGCCACAGCTTTGCAATAGGTTTCGGAAACTCGTTTCGGTGCAGGTGGCCAAGCCGCGCCGCACAAAAGGCATTGATCTCGTCTCATCGGGCTTGTCGAAGATGGCTTTTGAGTCCCCAGCAGTCATCTGAGCTTCAACCATCGAGGGCACCAACCAGCCTAAAGCTGACTGGCATCAGCTATGGCCTGATCGCATGCCGCCACATGAACCCAATAGTCATTCTGCACAGTCAACGATCTTGTGACGACACAGACCTCGTCACAAATCCCGTCACAAGGGCCGAAAAGCACAAAGCCCGCACTTGGCGGGCTTTGTTAAGTCCTTGTGGGGACTCAAGTTTCTTGGTTGCGGGGGCAGGATTTGAACCTACGACCTTTGGGTTATGAGCCCAACGAGCTACCGGACTGCTCCACCCCGCGACAGAGACTGTGACTATAGCATGGATTTCTACGCTGTCTAGAGTCCAGCGGCGGCCAAGACCTGAATAAATCGTTCGGGAGGCTGGTACCCAATGACCCGTAGGCCCGTCAGCTCCTGGCCGTTGGCGTCAAAAAATAGGATGCCCGGCGGGCCGAACAAGTTAAACCGCTTGAGTAGCGCACGATCATCCGCGCTGTTGGCCGTGACATCCACTTGCAACAACAGCGCACGCTGCATCTTGGCCGCCACCTCGGGCTTGGCAAAGGTCAGACGCTCCATCTCTTTGCAGGACACGCACCAGTCCGCGTAGAAATCCAGAATGATCGGACGGCCCGCACTGTTCGCCAGTCGTGCGTTCAACTCCGCCTCGGTCTTGACGCGCTCAAATTTCGGATGTGCCACCTCACCCAAAACACCGGCGGCGGTGGTGGTGGCTAGGGGCCGCAGCGGATCGGTGCCCCCGACTGCGGCACCCCACCATTGAGAAAAGGCACCAAACGCCAGCAGGGCCGCGGCCGCCCCTCGGAGCCAATGAAGGGGGCGGGGCTGCAGAGGAACCAAGGACCACAGCATGCAAGCCAAGGCCGCCAACCATGTCCCCCACAGGATTTGGATCAACCACCCCGTCAGTGCGGGCTGCGCCAGCCAGATCGCAACGGCGAGCAATCCAAAGCCAAACGCATGCTTGACCCGCTCCATCCAGGCCCCCGCCCGCGGCAACAGGGAGCCGGCTGAGGCGCCGAGCAACAGCAGCGGAACGCTCATGCCACACGCCATCACAAACAGCGCAAGGCCGCCCAGCCAAACGTCTTTGGATTGGCTGATGTAGAGCAGCGCTCCAGCCAACGGTGGCGCCACGCACGGGCCCACGATCAGTGCCGAGAGCGCGCCCATCACAAACACCGACAGGGCCTTGCCACCCGGTAGGCCTTGGCTGCTTTCGGTCAACCGCTGCTGCCAAGCAGCGGGCAACTGCAGGTCATAGGCGCCAAACATGGACAGCGACAACAGAACCATGAGCCCCGCAAAGCTGAGCAAGACCCACGGCTTCTGCAAATACGCGGCCAGCCCCTCGCCGGCCAAGCCCGCAGCCACACCGAGGGCGGTGTACACAAGCACCATTCCAGCGCTGTAGCTGACCGCCAGCAGCAGCCCCCGCCGGCGCGAGGCCTGCCCCGCCGAATCGCCAACGATGATGCTTGAAAGAATGGGCAGCATCGGCAGCACGCAAGGCGTGAACGAAAGGCCCAACCCCGCCAAAAAGAAGCCGAGCGCCACCGCCCACCAGCGCCCACCGCTGAGCAAGCCAGCCAACCCATCATCGGACGGCCCGGCCGTTGGATTTCCGCTAACCGCAGCAGGTGTTGGCGGCCCGTCAATCCAGCGTGCGGCGCCAAAAACCGTCGCATCCGGTTCAGTGGGCTGAATCACCCACGCCCCACCAGCCGCA
Source organism: Inhella gelatinilytica (assembly GCF_016093295.1). Taxonomy (GTDB): domain Bacteria; phylum Pseudomonadota; class Gammaproteobacteria; order Burkholderiales; family Burkholderiaceae_C; genus Inhella; species Inhella gelatinilytica. The sequence continues at coordinate 126,846 of NZ_JAEDAL010000008.1, forward strand.
GGTTTCAACACGACCGTAATTGGGGGGTAGCAAAGGCCCTTGTCCGCACAACCTTGCGCCGTGACGCGCCACTCATCGACTGCCCCCGCTTGCAGGACTTCAACGGTCAATCGATCACGATAGACCTCAACCTCCTTTTGGAAGGTTTCGTCGAATTTCCGCTTGCCATCGGGTAGGCGAATCGCTGCCGCCACGCCGGCGGCATCCGCTACGCGTAGCTGTTCCCTGTAGAGGTAGTACCCTGGGGCGATCTCAAACTGCAAGGTCAGCGCCGCTCCCTGGGAGCGAGCCGTCAACTTGAACGCCTGATCGGGCTCCAGAAATTCTTCAGCGCCCACCCCCAAGGCAGCCAGCAGCAGGGCCAAAGCCAGAAAGCTGCGCTGCAAGAACCTTGTCACCATGCTGTTCCTTCGATAAAGAAAAAGGGCCGGCAAGCCGACCCTTTTCATTTCACGCGGAGTGCGCCCGCGGCTTATTCCGCAGCCGGAGCTTCAGCGGCCACCTCGGGGCGGTCCACCAGCTCGACGTAGGCCATGGGGGCATTGTCGCCAACCCGGAAGCCCATCTTCAAAATGCGGGTGTAGCCACCCGGACGGGTCGCAAAACGCGGGCCCAGCTCATTGAACAGCTTGCTCACGATGTCACGATCGCGCAGGCGGGCAAACGCCAGGCGACGATTGGCAACCGTCGCTTCCTTGGCCAGCGTGATCAGCGGCTCGACGACGCGACGCAGTTCCTTGGCCTTGGGCACGGTGGTTTTGATGGCTTCGTGACGCAGCAGCGAGACACACATGTTGCGCAGCATGGCGGCGCGGTGTTCGCTGGTACGGTTCAGTTTACGCAGACCGTTACGGTGACGCATGGTGCTTTTCCTTTCCTATCTGATTAATGCCCCCAGCCGGATCAGGTACTGGGGGGTGCACCTAGGGGCTCAGGCCCCGAGTCTTGTGTGGCGACAGCTCAGCGCTTGTCCAGACCGACGGGCGGCCAGTTTTCGAGACGCGAACCCAAGGTCAAGCCGCGCGATGCGAGCACTTCCTTGATTTCGTTGAGCGACTTGCGACCCAGGTTCGGGGTCTTGAGCAGCTCGGTCTCGGTGCGCTGAATCAGGTCGCCGATGTAGTAAATGTTTTCGGCCTTGAGGCAGTTGGCCGAGCGGACGGTGAGCTCCAGCTCATCGACCGGGCGCAGCAAGATCGGGTCGAAGGACGCAGCACGCTGAGCCGGCTGGTCAAAGGCGTCGACCAAGTCAGTGCCCTGCAACTGAGCGAAGGCGGCCAGTTGCTCGACCAGAATCTTGGCCGAGGAACGAATCGTTTCCTCCGGCGAAATGGCGCCATTGGTCTCGATTTCCATGACCAACTTGTCCAAATCGGTGCGCTGTTCCACACGGGCGTTTTCAACGGCGTAGCTCACGCGCTTGACCGGCGAGAACGAGGCATCCAACACGATGCGACCGATGGCTTTGGTCGACTCATCGCCAAAGCGACGCAAAGTGCCTGGCACATAGCCGCGGCCCTTTTCCACTTTGATTTGCATGTCGATCTTGCCGCCCTGGGCCAGATGGCAAATCACCTGCTCGGGATTGATGATCTCGACATCATGCGGGGTCTGAATGTCCGCAGCCGTCACCGGGCCCTCGCCTTCTTTGCGAAGAATCAGGGTGACTTCGTCACGGTTGTGCAGACGGAAGGTCACGCCCTTCAGGTTCAGCAAGATGCCGACCACGTCTTCTTGCACGCCGTCAACGGTGGAGTACTCATGCAGCACGCCAGCGATGGTCACTTCCGTCGGCGCATAACCCACCATCGACGACAACAACACGCGCCGAAGCGCGTTGCCCAGCGTGTGGCCGTAGCCCCGCTCGAAAGGCTCCAAAGTCACCTTGGCGCGATGGCCGCCCAGGGGCTCGACGTTGATCGATTTGGGTTTGAGCAAATTCGTTTGCATGGGCTCTTTCTTTCATGCCACCGGTTGCACACCCGGCGGCTGATGGACCGACCGAGCGGTGTGCAACCGCTCGGCAGGGACGTCGGCGGCATTTGCGGAGCACGTCTGCCCCGCGTCCGGCCGCCAGCGGGCAATCAACGCGAGTACAACTCGACGATCAGCGATTCGTTGATGTCGGCACCAAACTCATCGCGATCCGGCGTCTTCTTGAAAACGCCTTCCATCTTGCTGGCTTCGACCTGGACCCAAGCCGGGAAACCGATCGACTCGGCCAACTTCAGGGCGTCAACGATACGGAGCTGCTTCTTGGCTTTTTCGCGCACGCCCACCACATCGCCCACCTTCACCAGGTAGGACGCGATGTTCACCGTTGCGCCGTTCACGGTGATGCTCTTGTGCGACACCAGTTGGCGAGCTTCAGCACGGGTCGAACCAAAGCCCATGCGATAGACCACATTGTCCAGCCGCGATTCCAGCAGCGTCAGCAGGTTGACACCGGTCGAACCCTTGCGGCGCTCGGCCTCAGCGAAATAGCGACGGAACTGACGCTCCAGCACGCCGTACATGCGCTTGACCTTCTGCTTTTCACGCAGTTGCAGGCCGAAGTCGCTGGTGCGCTGACCCGAGGTGCGGCCATGCTGGCCCGGCTTGCTGTCAAATTTGGCCTTGTCGCTGATGGCGCGGCGGGCGCTCTTCAGGAACAGGTCCGTGCCTTCGCGGCGGGAAAGTTTGGCCTTGGGGCCGAGATAACGTGCCACTTTGAGTCCTTCTTCAATCTGACGCCACCCTGGAGGGCAACGCGAGTCTGGCGGGTGTTGTGATGTGCGCTCAGACGGTGGGCTTTTGGTTCAGGCAAGAGCTACTGAACCAACGAAAAGCGCCGGCGCCGCCCTGAAGGCGGCCACCGGCCATGGAAAACTGACGATTATCGCTCAGTTTTCGCAATCTTGCTGACGGTCGATCGCTTAGATGCGGCGACGTTTCTGCGGGCGGCAGCCGTTGTGCGGCACCGGCGTCACATCGCTGATCGACGTGATACGGATACCGAGGGCAGCCAACGCACGAACCGACGACTCACGACCCGGGCCTGGGCCCTTGATCTTGACGTCCAGGTTCTTGATGCCCTGTTCTTGGGCCGCACGGCCCGCCACATCCGCCGCCACCTGAGCCGCGTAGGGCGTGCTCTTGCGCGAGCCCTTGAAACCCTGACCACCCGACGAAGCCCAGCTCAGGGCGCCGCCTTGACGGTCGGTGATGGTGATGATGGTGTTGTTGAACGACGCGTGAACGTGGGCGATACCGTCCGAGACGTTCTTACGGACCTTCTTGCGAACGCGTTGCGCGGCGTTGTTCGGTGCCTTAGCCATAGTGCTCTCTCTTCCTAGCTGCCGCGATTACTTCTTGCCGGTGATGGCGGCACGACGCGGACCCTTGCGAGTCCGGGCGTTCGTGCGGGTGCGCTGACCGCGCAGGGGCAGACCGCGACGATGACGGAAGCCGCGGTAGCAGCCCAGGTCCATCAGACGCTTGATGTTGATCGACATTTCGCGACGCAGATCACCTTCGATCGTCAGTTTGCCGATCTCGTCACGGATCTTTTCCAGTTCGGAGTCAGAGAGGTCTTTGACCTTCTTGTCGAACGGAACGCCGCAGGCCGAGCAGATCTTCTGCGCGGTGGTACGGCCAATGCCATAAATCGAAGTCAAACCGATTTCGGTGTGCTTCTGGGGCGGAATATTGATACCAGCAATACGTGCCATGGTTGTCCTCTAGTTCTCGTCCGCGGGGGCGATTAGCCCTGACGCTGCTTGTGGCGCGGATCCGTGCAGATCACGCGCACCACGCCCTTGCGACGGATGATCTTGCAATTGCGGCACATCTTCTTGACCGATGCCGAAACTTTCATGTTCTGCTCCTAGACCTTCTCTTATGCGCTTTTGATCGCGTCATCCCGGGTTCGATTTCGCTCACTTCGCCCGGAACACGATGCGAGCACGACTCAAGTCGTACGGGGTCAACTCAACGGTGACCTTGTCCCCAGGGAGAATCCGGATGTAGTGCATCCGCATTTTCCCGGAGATATGGCCCAAAACGACGTGCCCATTTTCAAGCTTGACGCGAAAAGTCGCGTTGGGCAAGTTCTCAAGGATCTCACCCTGCATCTGAATGACGTCGTCTTTGGCCATGCCTTTACGAAACTGATTGGTGGCTTGCTGAAGTTCAGCTTGCCTTGAAATTAGCCTTCTTCAGCAGCGATTCATACTGCTGACTCATCACGTAACTCTGAACCTGCGCCCAGAAATCCATCGTGACGACCACGATGATCAACAGCGAGGTGCCACCAAAGTAGAACGGCACGTTGTACTTCAGCGTCAAGAACTCGGGCAACAAACAGACCGCCGTGATGTACACCGCACCGGCCAAGGTCAGACGCCCCAGAATCTTGTCAATGTGCTTCGCGGTTTGCTCACCCGGACGGATGCCCGGCACGAACGCCCCACTCTTCTTCAAGTTATCCGCCGTTTCGCGGCTGTTGAACACCAACGCCGTGTAGAAAAAGCAGAAAAACACAATGGCACCAGCGTACAGCAGCACGTAAATCGGTTGTCCCGGACGCAAAGCATCCGCCATATCCTTCAGCCACCGCAGACTGTCACCCGTCGCGAACCAGCTGACCACCGTTGCCGGCAGCAAGATGATGGACGACGCGAAGATCGGGGGAATCACGCCACTCATGTTCAACTTCAGGGGCAAGTGCGACGATTGACCACCGTAGACCTTGTTGCCGACCTGACGTTTAGCGTAATTGACCAAAATCTTGCGCTGGCCACGCTCCACGAACACAACCCCCCAAGTCACCAGCAAAACCAGCGACACGATGAGCAGCGCCGAGAAGATGGCGATGGCACCCGTCCGAATCATCTCCATCAACCCGCCGATCGCGCTGGGCAAGCCCGCAGCAATACCGGCAAAGATCAAGATAGAGATTCCGTTACCCAGACCTCGTTCGGTGATCTGCTCGCCCAGCCACATCAGGAACATGGTCCCTGCAACCAAGCTGGCAACCGCCGTGACACGAAACCCCAGACCTGGCGCCAAGACCAGACCCGGCGAGCTTTCCAGGGCCAGTGCGATGGAAACCGCCTGGAACAAGGCCAAACCCACCGTGCCGTAACGCGTGTACTGGGTGATCTTGCGACGCCCCGCTTCGCCTTCTTTCTTGAGCGCCTCCAACGTCGGAATCACATGCGTCATCAGCTGGATGACGATGGACGCCGAGATGTACGGCATGATGCCCAATGCGAACACCGTGAAGCGCTCAAGGGCCCCGCCGGAGAACATATTGAACAGGCTCAGAATGCCGCCTTGCTGACCCTTGAACATCTGCTGCAGCTGTTCAGGGTCAATTCCGGGCACCGGAACGTGGGCACCGATACGGTAGACCACCAGGGCCAGAATCAAAAAGACGAGCCGCCGCTGGAGGTCACCGAAGCGACCCGAGCGTGCCAGCTGTTGAGCGTTAGAAGCCACGAAACCTCGCGTACCCGCTGCGGAGCCGATCAGGCGACGGTGCCGCCGGCTGCTTCAATCGCAGCCTTGGCACCTGCCGTCGCGCCGATCCCCTTCAGGGCCACCTTGCGCGACAACTCACCCGATTTGATAACTTTCACGGTTTTGGTCAGCTCACCAACCAAGCCTGCCGCTTTCAAAATCAGGAGATCGATCTCCTCAGCGCCGATACGTTGCAGATCGGCCAAGGTGACCTCAGCTGCAAACTTCAAGGCCACAGACTTGAAACCGCGCTTGGGCAGACGACGCTGCAAAGGCATTTGACCGCCTTCGAAGCCCACCTTGTGGAAGCCGCCTGCACGGGACTTTTGCCCCTTGTGGCCGCGACCGGCGGTCTTGCCCAGACCCGAGCCAATGCCGCGACCCACGCGACGCTTGGCGTGCTTGGCACCGGCGGCCGGTTTGATGTTATTCAGTTCCATCGTCAGTTCCTCAGAGCACTTGCACCAGGTACGCAACCTTGGCGATCATGCCGCGCACTGCGGGGGTGTCTTCCAGGGTGCTCTGGCTATTCAGCTTGCGCAGACCCAGACCTCGCACCGTCGCACGGTGCGACTCGCGGGTACCGGCCACGCTGCGAACCAGCTTCACCGTCACGGTTTTCTTATCAGACATAGGTCCTCCAGCGCCGCCGATCAGTTGAACAACTCTTCGACGGTCTTGCCGCGCTTGGCGGCGACCTCGGCCGGCGTGCTCGAGCGCTTCAGCGCATCCAGCGTCGCACGAACCATGTTGTAGGGGTTGGTCGAACCGTGGCTCTTGCTCACGATGTCGGTCACGCCCATCACTTCGAACACGGCGCGCATCGGGCCACCGGCGATCACGCCGGTACCGGCAGGAGCCGGAGCCAACATGACGCGAGAAGCGCCATGTTCGCCCATGACGTTGTGATGCACCGAACCGTTCCGGAGGCTCACTTTGATCATGTTGCGACGAGCCGATTCCATGGCCTTTTGCACAGCCACCGGCACTTCACGCGCCTTGCCCTTGCCCATGCCAATGCGGCCGTCGCCATCACCGACCACGGTCAAGGCGGCGAAACCGAGAATGCGACCGCCCTTCACCACTTTGGTGACGCGGTTCACCGCAATCATCTTCTCGCGCAGACCGTCGTCGCGACCTTCGTCCTGCACGCGGGGTTGAAACTTTGCCATTTCTATTGCTCCCGAACGCTTAGAACTTCAGACCGGCTTCACGGGCCGCATCGGCCAAAGCCTTGATGCGACCGTGATAGGCGTAACCGGCACGGTCGAACGCCACGGCTTCGACGCCAGCAGCCTTCGCCTTCTCGGCGATGCGCTTGCCCACCAATTGAGCAGCGGCGACGTTGCCACCGTTGCCCTTCAAGGCGTCGCGCAATTCCTTTTCGGCCGTCGAGGCCGACGCCAACACTTTGCTGCCATCTTCGGAAATCAAATTCGCGTAGATGTGCAGGTTCGAGCGGAAGACGGTCAGACGCGGCTTGACTTGCAAAGCAATGCGCACGCGGGTTTGACGCGCACGGCGCAAACGCTGTTCTTTCTTGTTCAGCATCTTGCGTCTCCTTACTTCTTCTTGGTCTCTTTGAGGGAGACCTTCTCGTCCGAGTAACGGATGCCCTTGCCCTTGTAGGGCTCGGGCGGACGGAAGGCGCGCACCTCAGCAGCGATCTGGCCCACAACCTGACGGTCAGAGCCCTTGATCAGGATTTCGGTCTGGGTCGGCGTTTCCACCTTGATACCCGCCGGCATTTCCTTGACCACCGGATGAGAGAAACCGATTTGCAGATTCAGCTTCTGGCCCTGGGCTTGAGCGCGGAAACCCACGCCGACCAGGTTGAGCTTGCGCTCAAAACCCTTGCTGACCCCGTGGACCATGTTCGCCACCAGAGCACGCATGGTGCCGCTCATGGCGTTCGCAGCCGCCGAGTCATCGGCCGGGGTAAAGCTCAGCTTGCCGCTGTCATTGGCCACCTTGACCAACGCATTCTGCGGGCGCACCAACGTGCCCAAGGCACCTTTGATGCTGATCTGTTCGTTATTCAGGGTCACATCCACGCCTTGCGGGATCGCGACCGGCATTTTTCCAACGCGGGACATTGCGATACCTCCAGCGCTTAGGCGACGTAGCAGAGCACTTCGCCGCCGATACCGGCAGCGCGCGCCTTGCGGTCGGTCATCACGCCCTTGGGCGTGGTGATGATCGCAACACCCAGACCGTTCATCACGGACGGAATGTCGTGACGGCCCTTGTAGATGCGCAGGCCAGGACGGCTCACACGCTCAATGCGCTCGATCACCGGACGACCGGCGTAATACTTCAACTCGATCTCGAGCTCCGGACGTGCCGCATCGCCGCGCACCACGAAGTTCTCGATGTAACCCTCATCCTTCAAGACCTTGGCAATCGCCACCTTGAGTTTGGAGGAGGGCATGCTCACGCTCGACTTTTCAACCAACTGCGCATTGCGAATGCGAGTCAGCATGTCGGCGATCGGATCACTCATGCTCATGGATAAATCTCCAAATCCTGCCGATTACCAGCTGGCCTTGATGACACCGGGGATGTCACCCTTGAACGCCAGTTCACGGATCTTGCTACGACCCAGACCGAAGGTGCGGAAAGTGCCGCGCGCACGACCGGTCAACTCGCAACGATTGCGCAGACGGGTCGGATTCGCGTTGCGGGGCAGCTTCTGCAACTCCAGGCGGGCGGCGTAGCGCTCTTCGTCACTGCGCTTGGCGTCATTGATAATGACCTTCAGCTCAGCGTACTTTTTCGCGAACTTGGCCACCAGCTTTTCGCGCTTTTGCTCGCGCTGCTTGATCGAAACCTTTGCCATGGTGCTCAGCCTCAGTTCTTGAAGGGGAACTTGAAAGCCGCCAGCAGTGCCTTGGCTTCCTCGTCGTTCTTGGCCGTCGTGGTGATGCTGATATTCAGACCACGCAGAGCATCCACCTTGTCGTATTCGATTTCCGGGAAGATGATCTGTTCTTTGCAACCGATGTTGTAGTTGCCACGGCCATCAAACGAACGGCCCGAGATACCACGGAAGTCGCGAACACGAGGCAGCGCGATCGTCACGAAGCGATCCAGGAATTCGTACATCTGGGCGCCGCGCAACGTGACCATGCAACCGATGGGCACGTTTTCGCGGATCTTGAAGCCGGCGATAGCCTTACGGGACTTGGTCACCACAGGCTTCTGACCAGCAATCTTGGTCAGATCGCCCACAGCGTGGTCCATGACCTTCTTGTCCGCCACCGCCTCACTCACACCCATGTTCAGGGTGATCTTGGTGATCCGGGGAACTTCCATGATGGAGGCGTAGCCGAATTTTTCCTTCAGCTGCGGCACCACTTTTTCGCGGTAAAACGCTTGCAAACGAGCCATAGCGCCCTCGTCAAATCTTGATTTCGGCGCCGGTGCTCTTGAAGACACGCACTTTCTTGCCGTCTTCTTGCACCTTGATCCCAACGCGGTCGGCTTTGCCGGTTTCCGCATTGAAGATGGCGACGTTCGATTGATGGATCGGCATGGCCTTATCCACCACCCCACCGGTCGTACCCTTCATCGGGTTCGGCTTGACGTGCTTTTTGGCCACATTCACGCCATCGACGATCAGACGATCGGCATCCACGCGCTGAGCAACCGTGCCACGCTTGCCCTTGTCGCGACCCGTCAAAACGATGACTTGGTCGCCCGTACGAATCTTGTTCATTGCTGTCCTTTCGCCGCGCTTTACAGCACTTCCGGCGCCAGCGACACGATCTTCATGAAGCGCTCGCTGCGCAGTTCACGAGTGACCGGGCCAAAGATGCGGGTGCCGATCGGCTCCAGCTTGGCATTGAGCAGCACGGCGGCATTGCCGTCGAACTTCACCAGCGAGCCATCCTGGCGGCGCACACCTTTTGCCGTGCGCACGACCACCGCGTTGTAGACCTCGCCCTTCTTGACGCGGCCACGCGGTGCAGCTTCTTTGATGCTGACCTTGATGACATCACCAATGCCGGCGTAGCGACGCTTGGAGCCACCCAGCACCTTGATGCACATGACGGACTTCGCGCCCGTGTTGTCCGCGACCTCGAGTCGCGATTGCATTTGGATCATGTCAATTCCCAACTTTTCCCAGCCACAACAGCAGCCGAGCAGTCTTGGGCCCGTAAGCCTCAGTAGCGCACAACCTTTTTGGTCACACACCGCATCGGCGGTTGAGGGCAGAAACCGAGCCCCTCAGTCCAGCAGTTTGCGCCAGATGAAAAAAGCTCAGCGAAGCCCAGCATTATGGGTCAATCAAAACCCTGATGTCAAGCGGAACTTGGAGGTGGCTGTCAAATTCGCGCCAACATGGCGTCAGCGCGGCTCACCTCAAACTTGCCCGGAGCTTCCACCTGCAAGTCGGCAATCTGGCCGTCTTTAAGGAGCATCGCGAATCGCTGGGACCGAACGCCCATGCCCTTGGCGGTCAGATCCAGCGTCAGGCCGAGCGCCTTGGTCAGTTCCGCACTCCCATCCGCCAGCATGCGGACCACTCCGGTGGCACCCATGGATTTGCCCCAGGCATGCATGACGAACGCATCATTCACGGAGACGCACCAAATTTCATCGATGCCCTTTTCTTTGATGGTCGCCGCCAGGGCGACATACCCCGGCAAGTGCTGCGCGGAGCAAGTCGGGGTGTACGCGCCGGGCAAGGCGAATAGGAGAATGGTTTTGCCACGGGCCGCTTCAGCCACAGACACCGGATTGGGGCCGACGGTGCACCCCTCTGCGGCCTCTTCCAAGAATTCATAAACCGTTACTGACGGCAGTGCGTGACCCAACGCGATCATGTTCAACTCCGGAAATGAAAACGCCGCCCGCTGCAGGATGCAACGTGCGGCGCGGTATCGGCTACGGCGACAGCCTTAGACGATTTGGGCCTTCTCGACCAGGCGGGTCACAACCCAGTTCTTGGTCTTGGAGAACGGACGGCTTTCGGCGATCTCCACCACATCGCCCATCTTGTACTCACCCGCTTCATCGTGGGCGTGGTACTTGCGGGACGAGGCAACGATCTTGCCATAGAGCGCGTGCTTGGTACGACGTTCGACCAAAACGGTAACCGTCTTGGCGCGCTTGTCGCTGACCACGCGACCCACGAGGGTGCGAACGACCTTCTCAGCAGCAGCTTGCGTCATTTGGCCGCCTCCTTCTTCTTCTGAGCCAAGACCGTCTTCACACGGGCGATGTCACGGCGCGTTTGGCCGAGCATCGAGTGATTGGACAGTTGCTGGGTCGCCTTTTGCATGCGCAGGCCGAAGTGGGCTTTGAGCAAGTCCTTGACTTCCTTTTCCAGCGCGGCCACGTCTTTGGTACGCAGTTCAGATGCTTTCATCTGGATTCCCCTTAGGCGCCGATGCGGCGTTCCACGAAGGTGCACTTCAGCGGCAGCTTGGCTGCAGCCAGAGTGAACGCCTCGCGGGCCAGCGCTTCGGGCACGCCGTTCAGTTCATAGAGCACCTTACCGGGCACGATTTCGGCCACGTAGTACTCCGGGTTGCCCTTACCGTTACCCATCCGCACTTCGGCCGGCTTCTTGCTGATCGGCTTGTCCGGGAAGATGCGGATAAAGATGCGGCCACCGCGCTTGATGTGGCGCGAAATGGCACGACGGGCGGCTTCAATTTGACGGGCCGTGATACGACCGCGTTCGGTGGCCTTGAGACCAAATTCACCGAACGAAACATCGGCGCCACGGGTGGCGACGCCGGTGTTGCGGCCCTTTTGCTCCTTGCGGAATTTGCGACGTGCTGGTTGCAGCATGTTCTATTCTCCTTAGGCGCCAGCGCCAGGGGCGCCGCCCTCGGGCTTGCGCGCCACGCGACGGGGACGGTCGCCCGCACCACCTTCGCCCGGCTTGCCATCACGACCCCGACCCGGACCGGGACGGCCCGGACGGCGGTTACGACGATCGTCTTCGCCCTCAACGCTCTTGAGCACCGGCGCTTCGCCGTTGGCCAAGCGGTCGCCACGGTAGACCCAGACCTTGACGCCGATGACGCCATAGGTGGTCTTGGCTTCCGAAGTGCCGTAGTCGATGTCCGCCTTCAGGGTGTGAAGGGGCACGCGACCTTCGCGATACCACTCGGTACGGGCGATTTCGATGCCGTTCAGACGACCGGCCGACATGATCTTGATGCCCTGAGCACCCAAGCGCATGGCGTTCTGCATCGCACGCTTCATGGCGCGACGGAACATGATGCGCTTTTCGAGCTGCTGGGTGATGGAGTCAGCGATCAACTGAGCATCGACTTCAGGCTTGCGCACTTCTTCGATGTTGACCGCGACGGGCACGCCCAGACGCTTGGCCAGTTCGGCCTTCAGGTTTTCGATGTCTTCGCCCTTCTTGCCGATCACCACGCCCGGGCGAGCCGAGAAAATGGTGATGCGGGCATTCTTGGCCGGACGCTCGATCAAGATGCGCGAGACCGCTGCATTCTTGAGCTTGGTCTTCAGGTAATCGCGAACCGCCAAGTCTTCAGCCAGCATGCCGGCGAAGTTGCGGCTCGACGCATACCAACGCGACGACCAATTGCGGGTGACGGGAAGGCGGAAGCCAACCGGATGGATTTTCTGTCCCATAGTCCTTTAGCCCCCTCAGTTACCAACGGTCAGGTAGATGTGACACGTCGGCTTGCTGATGCGGTTGCCGCGACCCTTTGCCCGCGCCGTGAAGCGCTTGAGCGTGGTGCCTTGTTCGACGTAAATCGAGGTCACCTTCAGGGCGTCGATATCCGCGCCATCGTTGTGCTCGGCGTTGGCAATGGCCGACTCGAGCGCCTTCTTGATGATGCCGGCAGCCTTCTTCTGGGTGAAGGTCAGGATGTTCAGCGCCTGATCCACCTTCTTGCCGCGGATCATGTCCGCCACAAGACGACCTTTGTCCACAGAAAGGCGAATGCCGCGCACGCTAGCTTTGGTTTGCATGGTGGCCATCCTTACTTCTTACCAGCCTTCTTGTCGGCCGGGTGGCCTTTGAAGGTGCGAGTCAGCGCGAATTCACCCAGCTTGTGGCCGACCATTTGGTCGCTCACATACACGGGAACGTGCTGACGTCCGTTGTGCACGGCAATGGTCAGACCAATGAACTCGGGCAAGATGGTCGAGCGACGCGACCAGGTCTTGATCGGCTTCTTGTCCTTGTTGGCGCTGGCCTTTTCGACCTTGGCCATCAGGTGGGCGTCGACGAACGGGCCCTTCTTAAGAGAACGACTCATGGCGACCCCTTATTTCTTGCGACGCGAGACGATGAACGTCTGCGTGCGCTTGTTGGAACGGGTACGGAAGCCCTTGGTCATGGTGTTCCACGGAGACACCGGAACCTGGCCTTCGCCCGTGCGGCCTTCGCCACCACCGTGCGGGTGGTCCACCGGGTTCATGGCGGTACCACGAACGGTCGGACGGATACCCAGCCAGCGCTTGGCGCCAGCCTTACCGTATTGACGCAGGTTGTGTTCTTCGTTGCTCACTTCACCCAAGGTGGCGCGGCAGTCGATGTGCACCTTGCGAACTTCACCCGAGCGCAGACGGATCTGAGCGTAGGCGCCATCGCGGGCCATCAGCGTCACCGACGTACCAGCCGAGCGAGCGATTTGCCCCCCCTTGCCAGGCAACAACTCAACGCAGTGAATGGTCGAACCGATGGGAATGTTGCGAATCGGCAGAGCGTTACCCGGCTTGATCGGGGCTTCAGCACCGCTCAAAATCGTGGCACCAACGGCCAAGTTGCGCGGGGCGATGATGTAACGACGTTCGCCGTCGGCATAGCACACCAGAGCGATGTGCGCCGTGCGGTTGGGGTCGTACTCGATGCGCTCCACTTTCGCAGGGATGCCATCCTTGTTGCGGCGGAAGTCGACCACGCGATAGTGGTGCTTGTGACCACCGCCCTTGTGGCGCATGGTGATGTGACCGTTGTTGTTACGGCCCGACTTCTGCTTTTGCGGCTCGAGCAACGGCGCGTAGCCCTCACCCTTGTGCAGGTGCTTGTGCACCACCTTGACCACGGCACGGCGGCCGGGCGAGGTCGGCTTGACTTTTACGACGGCCATTACGCAGCCTCCCCGGAGAAGTTCAGCTCTTGACCCGGCTTCAGGCTCACATAGGCCTTCTTCACGTGGTCACGGCGACCCACACGGCCACCGAAGCGCTTGGTCTTGCCCTTGACGTTCACGACGCTGACCGAGGCCACTTCGACCTTGAACATCAGCTCCACGGCCGCCTTGATTTCAGGCTTGGTGGCGTCGCGCATCACCTTGAACAGCACTTGGTTGTGCTTTTCGCCGACGGTCGTGGCCTTTTCGCTCACGATGGGCGCCAGCAGCACCTGGGCCAAACGGCCCTCGTCAAACTTCGGCGCGCTCATTCGAACATCTCCTTGAGCTGCTCCAACGCCGCCTTGGTCACCAGCACCTTCTTGAAGTGCACCAGCGACAGCGGGTCAGCGTGACGCGGCTCGATCACCAACACGTTGTGCAGGTTGCGCGAAGCCAGGAACAGGTTGTCATCCACCTCGTCCGCAATCAGCAGCACCGATTGCAGGCCCATGGCCTTGAACTTGGCGGCCAGCAGCTTGGTCTTCGGGGCCTCGACCTTGATCGAGTCCACAACAGCCATGCGGCCTTCGCGAGCCAGCTGCGACAGGATCGCGGCCATGCCAGCGCGGTACATCTTCTTGTTCAGCTTGTGGCTGAAGTTCTCGTCCGGACGGTTCGGGAAAATCCGACCGCCTCCACGCCACAGCGGCGAAGAGGTCATACCGGCACGAGCATTACCCGTACCCTTTTGACGGAAAGGCTTCTTGGTCGAGTGCTTGACTTCGCCACGATCCTTCTGGGCGCGGGTGCCTTGACGGGCATTGGCCTGATAGGCCACGACGACCTGGTGAACCAGGGCCTCGTTGTATTCGCGGGCGAAGACGGTGTCGGCGGCGTCAACCTTACCGGCAGCCTGGCCCTGCTCATTCAGGAGCTCGAGTTGCATCACTGGGCTCCTTTGCTCTTGGCCTTGACGGCCGGGCGCACGACCACGTGGCCGTTCTTGCTACCCGGAACGGCGCCTTTCACCAGCAACAGCTGGCGGGCTTCGTCAATGCGCACGATGTCCAGGTTCTGGGTGGTGACGGTTTCGTCGCCCATGTGACCAGTCATCTTCTTGCCCGGGAACACGCGACCCGGATCCTGCGCCATCGAGATCGAGCCCGGCACGTTGTGCGAACGGCTGTTACCGTGCGACGCGCGCTGCGAGCTGAAATTGTGGCGCTTGATGGTGCCGGCATAGCCCTTACCGATCGACGTGCCCTGCACATCGACCTTTTGGCCCGTGGCGAACAGCGTCACCGGAACAGCGGCGCCAGCCTTGTATTCGGCAGCGACTTCCGGCGACACACGGAATTCCTTCAGCACTTCACCGGCTTCCACACCCGCTTTCGCGAAGTGGCCGGCTTCGGGCTTGACGACACGGGAGGCCTTGCGGGCACCAAACGCCACTTGCAGCGCGGTGTAGCCGTCGGTCTCCTGGGTCTTGACCTGGACCACGCGGTTGTTGGACACATCCAGCACCGTCACGGGGATGGTGTCACCATCGTCCGTAAAGATGCGCATCATGCCCACCTTGCGGCCCAGCAATCCGAGGCGATTGCTAAGACTCATTGCTTTCTCCAGCCTCGATATCCGAGGCCTTTGTTTGACACACCCGACATCGATTGGCCGGGCGCCCTAGTTTGGCTGCGAACAAACTTTGCACGCAACCACTCCCCTGCGCACCAAGGCACACAGGGAAAGCCCGCGATTCTAGGGGCATTCAATGCCTCCGTGCAAATATTATTTGTTCAGCCAAAAGAAAAGCGGCCCGCAGGCCGCCTCTCTAAAGCTGCAGGATTTACTGCAACTTGATCTCGACGTCCACGCCAGCCGGCAAATCCAGCTTCATCAGGGCATCCACCGTCTTGTCGGTGGGGTCCACGATGTCCATCAGACGCTGATGGGTACGGATTTCGAACTGGTCACGGCTGGTCTTGTTGACGTGCGGCGAACGCAGGATGTCGAAACGCTCCAGGCGCGTCGGCAGGGGCACGGGGCCCTTGACGATGGCACCGGTACGCTTGGCCGTGTCAACGATCTCCAGCGCCGATTGGTCGATCAGCTTGTAATCGAAGGCCTTGAGGCGAATGCGGATTTTTTGCTTTTGCATGTTCATGGCCGGCGGCGGGCCGCCGACCCCTCAAGGTTAATTACTCGATGATGGTCGCCACAACGCCCGAACCCACGGTACGGCCACCTTCACGGATGGCGAAACGCAGGCCTTGCTCCATGGCGATCGGGGCGATCAGCTTGACCGTGATCGACACGTTGTCGCCCGGCATCACCATTTCCTTGTCCTTCGGCAACTCGATCGAGCCGGTCACGTCGGTCGTGCGGAAATAGAACTGCGGACGGTAGTTGTTGAAGAACGGGGTGTGACGGCCGCCCTCTTCCTTCGACAAGATGTACACCTCGCCGGTGAAGTGGGTGTGC
>NZ_JAEDAL010000009.1 GCF_016093295.1 Inhella gelatinilytica
GCATCCAATCCCCTAGGCCCCCGCCACCGTCGCCGCGACGGTTCAGTCCAACATGGTTTATCTGCCGCGATTTCCGCTCAGGCCGCTCGCCATGTTCGTGGCGCGGCAGATAAACGCTGATTGTTAGCCCGCACAGAGCTATGAGTGCGCATCAAGACCAAGCAAAAATCCTGGCATTCGCCGTGTATGAGCTTCGGCTTCTGTTGGCCGGGCACCTCGGTAGCGACAACGAATCCGATCTATCCACCCGCGCGGCCGCGCACCTTGCCTATTCTTTGCACAACGAGGCGTTGGCGGTACTCGAAGGCAGAGATTTCGACGTCAAAGCTGCAGTTCAAGCTATTGCCAAGGTT
The DNA here is from genome assembly GCF_016093295.1 of Inhella gelatinilytica. Lineage (GTDB taxonomy): Bacteria > Pseudomonadota > Gammaproteobacteria > Burkholderiales > Burkholderiaceae_C > Inhella > Inhella gelatinilytica. Next base: position 354 of record NZ_JAEDAL010000009.1, read on the forward strand.
GACGCCATGTTTGGCGAGAACTTCCTACAGCAGTTCACCGAGGCAACGAAGCGTGCGGGCTAACCTTTCATTGCAGCCGACCCAGGCCGGCTGCGCCGGCCGGTCGGCTGAATTCAAACGTTAGGCGTCACAGAAACGTATGCGCGCGCTGCTTGTCTCCATGGTTGTGCTAATTGCCGCATGCGCGTCACTGGGTAGCACGCGCGAATTAACTAATGAAGAGAATGGGGCAGTGAAGTCCGCGGAGAAGTTCGTAGTTCGGCACGGATTGACTGCGGCTGGTCATGCCGCGGACCTGCCGGTCGAGAACATCGAGGTAATGGATCAGTTCACGGATCGAGACCAACTTGTGAAGCACCGTCGGGGTATGGTGGAGGAAACCGCGTTTGGTATCGCCTCTGTCGCCCCGCACGTCTACTGGGTTCTATTCAATAGGCCTGGGGACCCCAAGGAGTTCAAGGCCATCCGTGTGGAGGGAGTAAATGCAATTCAGCTCGTGCATTCGCGCCTCTTGCTTGAAAAGCTTCATTGGGTCCGGGTGCCGCGCGTATGACGCCTAACCCGTCATTGCAGCCGACCCTGGCCGGCTGCGCCGTCCGGTCGGCTGAACTCCAACTACAAGGGCTTCCCCACTAATTGCAAGCAATATTCAGCCCTGATGAATGGCGCAGCCATTCATCAAGGGGTTTGCAGTTGGATTTCCAACGCGATTGGGGCCGGTTCGCTGAGCACAGAGCAAGTGCGGACTTGGGTTACTACAAACGGTCATTCGTGCAGCTTTTCGATGCTGCGGACCCTGATGTGAAGACGCGCGCGGGGGCCTCATTCGTTAGCCGGAGCCGGTTTCCCGCTCCCTTGAGTTAATCAGGCACGCCCCGCACAGGTCCAACCTTGCTCATCAACGACAGGCCGGTCACGCGGCGGAATGTTTGTTGGGGGGGGGTAGTCTCCGGTTGCCGGGGTGGATCGGGTGGCTCGGTGCGGTTCAGACCGCGAGCTTGAAGGCGTCGCCCTTGGCCAGCACGGCCCAGGCCAGCCGCGCGTTCTTGGCCGCCATGGCCACCACCGCCTTCCAATAGCCGCGCCGCTCTTCGACGTTTCGCACCCAGCGACTGATCGGGTCGGCTTTGTTTTTGGCCGCCGCCAGCACCGCCCGCGCGCCCAGCACCAGGAGGCTGCGCAGATAGGCGTCACCTGCTTTGGTGATGCGCCCCAGCCGCGTCTTGCCGCCCGAGCTGTACTGTCCCGGCGTCAAGCCCAGCCAAGCGGCGAACTGGCGCCCGCATTGGAAGTCGTGGCCGTTGCCGATGGCCGCAGTGAGCGCGGTGGCCGTGGTCTCGCCAATGCCCGACAGGCGCATCAAGCGCTTGGCGGCTTCGTTCTCGCGGGCCAGGTGCGCCAAGTGACGGTCGTACTCGTGGACGCGCTCGTCAAGCCGCCCCACTTCGCTCAGGCAATCCCCCACGGCCAGGTTGGCCCAGCCGGGCAGGTCTTCCAGGTGCAAGAGGGCTTCTCGCCGCACGGTGGCGGCCTTCAAGGGCAAGACGATGCCGAACTCACTGAGCAGGCCCCGAATGCGGTTGATCAATGCAGTGCGCTGTTCGATGAAGCCTTGTCGCACCCGGTGCAAGCACAGCTGCCCTTGCTGCTCCAAGCTCTTGGCGGGCACAAAGCGCATGCTGGGGCGTTGGGCGGCTTCGCAGATGGCTGCGGCGTCTGCGGCATCATTCTTGCCACGCTTGCCCGAGAGCCGGTACGGAATCACAAACTTCGGGGCGATGAGCTTGACGGTGTGGCCCAAGGCTTGGAACTCGCGCGCCCAGTGGTGGGCGCCCGAGCAGGCTTCCATGGCGACGAGGCACGGCGGCAGCGCGGCGATGGCCTCCAGCAGCTTTGCGCGCGGCACCGTGGGCCGCACCAGCGCGGGCTTGCCCGCCTCATCCACCCCATGCAGGGCAAATACGTTCTTCGCCAGATCGATGCCGACGCAGACAATGGCCATGGACTTCCCCTTTCAGAGTGAGTTGATGAGATTTCGCAACCCCATCGTGGCACTTGTTGCCGTTTGCCGCTCACCGCGGCTAGCTCGGGACGGGGAAGTCCCTTTCATTCGTTAGATCGCAGAGCAAATGAAACTCCGGTTCGATGCATCAACTGTATTTACCCCAGGCGGTATCATTGCTCTGGAGAAGCCCGTCTTGGAGGTAGTGTTGATCAATGAGACTGTCGTTGTCATTCACGACTACATGGCATATTTGCAATATCGTCCAGCAAATAATCTGGTTGCCTATGGCGTCGGCGGAGAAGCTTTGTGGGTCGCTGAAAATCCAACCGAACTTCCTGTTGACGCATACATGAACGTTAATAGTGAGACCCCATTGATTGTCGGCAACTTTGCCGGTTTCAATTGCACAATTTCTCTTTCAACAGGAAAGATTGAAAACCATGTCTTTACCAAGTAAGCGCTCTAACAACTCCGTCGAGGGGGACGATTTGCAGGCCGTGTTTGAAAATGCCCTCTGCCGTTTCTAGGCTCCGGCGGCCCCTCACTTAAAACGTTAGGCCGGATGTCGACCGAAGCCCATATCGAAGATCTGGCGTTCATCGAACAGACTTTAGCGCAGTGTCTTCGCTCATCGGGGAACACGGCGCCGCTGAGCCGCTCCGCATTGTGCGAGAGCAGATATTTATTCTGCGAAGTTTTTTGCGCGGTGACCCAAATCTGTCGGCTATTGAAATTCAAGGAATGAATGTTGGTCTGCTAGCTGCGCGTGAGTTTGAGGTGCTTGATGTGTCATTTGCGGAAGCTTGCTATCGCCTTCAGGCTGTAGCGGACGCAATCTCTAGAAAGTAAGCAATGCGGCCTAGCCACTCATTGCGGCCGACCCTGGCCGGCTGAATTCAAACGTTGAGTGACTGCTCACCTGGCGAGTAGGTGAACTCAGCCGAACAGCCGCTTGGGGTCGTAAGCCGCCTATCAGTCAACGAAGAGCAAGCTATTGGGCCGCTGCAATTGACTTCGTGTCGCCAAGCCACTCGCTATTGATTGGCGTCACCGCCCCCGCTGATCAATCCGCTTCTCTGACCGGTCTAGGGCATCGGAACATGCAAGCGCCTCCATCGTTGTACTGCTTGCCGGTTCATCGGCTATGTACACATGAGGCCCTGAAGAGTCCGTATTCGTGGTGCTTTACGCGACACATTGAACTCGCTAAGTTGTTGATTTATCGGCCTCATGATGTGTCAATAAGTTGCGAGTCTGCGGATACATCGCCGGTTCCTGAAAAGGGCCGTACGGGTTCGAGTCCCGTCCCAGGCACCATCTCTGTAGATGTCAAGCGCAGAGCCTCGCGGTCTCCGGATCCCGAGGCTTTCTTTTTTTGGTTAGGGGTCATCGCGATCCAGATTGCGCAGCCGCTGTGTGGCAGCTTGGATCTCGTCCACACTGAGGGCGCCAAAGCCCAACAGCCAGCCCTCGCGCATTGACGTGAGTGTTAAGGGACTGAGCGTCGGCGTACGGATGCCACGCGCCAATGCCCTGCGAGTCAGAGTGCGTTCCGCGCGGGGCGGTAACTCCACGCAAAGTTGGAGCCCACAGGCCATCGGAGCTGTGGGAGTGACCCACGGGGCGACGCGCGCCAGACTCTCAAGTAGCGTCTCTCGCCGCTGGCGGACCGCTTCGCGTTGTCGGCGAAGGTGGGCCGCAAAGTGCCCCTCCTGGATGAAGGCAGCGACCAGTGCTTGGGGGGCGCCTGCCCCATGACCATCGATCAAATGACGCGCATGGGTCGCCGCCGCCACCAAGCCGGCGGGCAACACGACGTAGGCCAGGCGCAGGCTGGGCATCAGCGTCTTGGAAAAGGTGCCAAGGTAGATGACTTGACCGCTGCGATCCAGGGACTGCAGGGCCGGCAGAGCGCTGGGGGAGGGATGGAACTCGCTGTCGTAATCGTCCTCCAAGATCCAGGCGCCGCTGTGTTGCGCCAGCGCCAGCAGTTGCCGACGGCGACGCATCGACAGACGCACACCCAACGGGTATTGGTGGGCCGGGGTGACGTAGATCAGCTTGGGTTTGGGCAGCCGGCTGTGGGGGTGCAGCCCCTCCGCATCGACAGGCACGGGAACCACCTGCGCCCCCGCGGCGGCAAACGCGGCCCGGGCGCCCGCGTACCCGGGGTCTTCCATCCAGACGACATCGCCCGGGTCCAGCAGCAGTTGACTCAGCAGATGCAGCGCCTGTTGAGAGCTGGTGAGGGTCAGGACATGATCGGCATGGGCGCGCAGGCCGCGTGAGGCGGCCAAATGCTCCATCAACGCGCTCCGCAGTTCGGCGACGCCTTGGGGGGCTTGGTAGCGGCCGAGCTGCACTGCCTCGGCCTCCAGGCGCCGCGCCAAACGATGCCAAACCGCCCAGGGGAAGTCGCGCAAATCGGGGCTGCCCGCTGCGAAGGGCAGGGGGTGCTCGGGGTCGTCGCAGCCCACGATGGCCTGCAGGATTTGCCCCCGAGCCGAGAGCGTCGCGGGCAGGTGCAAGGGCGTGGCTTGCGCCGGACGCGCCGCGCTCGGTGCATGCAGCCAGCTGCCGCTGCCGTGGCGCCTTGTGACCCAGCCCTCCGCGCCCAGTTGGCGATAGGCCGCCTCCACCGTGGCGCGCGAGAGCCCCAAATCGGCGGCCAATTGGCGGCTGGAGGGCAAGAGTTGGTCCGCGTGTGCATGCCGCGCCGCGAGGCGCAGCAGATCGCACAACTGCTCCCAGCGGGTGACCCCGGGTCGGGCCGACCAATCGATGGGTTGAAGCCAGAGCCGGCGCGTGTCCATGGGCGCCATTGTCGCTGGCGGCGGCCAAGTGGTCTGGTTGTCTGGTGCGGAAGTGGTCTGTTGACCGGATGCGATGCGGCCTACAGTGCGGCGGTTCACCCGATCAGGAGCCCACCATGAGCGAGTCCTTTGTCTTGACCTTTCCCCCTGCCAGCCCCGAGGAAACTGCGGACTACATGCGCTGGAAGCTCAGTTTTCACGCCGATGCCTGGGACGTGGCGGAGGATCTCAGCCTGGGCGTGGATCGTTTGGTGGTGATCGACACCCGAAGCGCCGAGCAATATGCCGCCGGGCACATTCCTGGGGCCATCAACCTGCGCCACCGGGACATGGACGCCGCTTCCACCGCCCACTTGGATCGCAGCAAGGTGTACGTCACCTATTGCGACGGCATTGGGTGCAACGGCTCCACCAAGGGCGCCTACAAGATGGCGGCGCTGGGCTTCCAGGTCAAAGAGATGCTGGGCGGACTGGACTTTTGGAAGCGCGATGGACACCCGGTGGCCGAGGGCGCCGAACCCGGCAGCATGCGGGGCCGTGCCATCGGATTGGCTTGTGCGTGTTGATTCGGCACACCCCCGAAGCGCCTTCGGCGCCTCCCGCTGAAGGGGCGCCCCCCGTGGCCCGGCAAAGCAGGTTCCACGGTGGCACTTGATTGGGGATCCAGGTGGCACCCGCGGCGCCATCAGGTTGGGCGCCGCGTAGGGATTACTTCGCGCCCCAGCTGTCCTTCAGCGTGGCGGTGCGGTTGAACACGGCCTTGCCGGGTGCGTGATCCTTGCGGTCGGCCACGAAGTAACCGTGGCGCTCGAACTGCCAGTGGCTGGCGGCCGCGGCCTGGGCCAGCGAGGGCTCGACGAAACCGTGCACCACGCGCAGGGACTCGGGGTTCAAGGCATCGAGGAAGTCCTTGCCGCCCGCGTCGGGCTGCGGGTCCTTGAAGAGGCGGTCAAACAAGCGGATTTCGGCCGGCACGGCCTCGTGCGCCGCCACCCAGGTGATGACGCCCTTGACCTTGATCGCGTCCGCGCCGGGCGTGCCGCTCTTGGTGTCGGGCACCACCTTGGCTTGCACGGCGACGATCTCGCCCGCTTCGTTCTTGGTGCAACCGACGCACTCCACCACGTGCCCGGCTTTCAGGCGCACCTTGTTGCCTGGATAGAGGCGGTGGTAGCCCTTGGGGGGCACCTCCGCGAAGTCTTCGCGCTCGATCCAGAGCTCGGGGCCGAAGCTGAAGCGGCGCTCGCCCAGCTCGGGGTGGTGCGGGTGGGCCGGGGCGGCGCAGGGGTCGCGGAACTCGGCCGAGCCAAACACGTCGGCGTAGTTAACCAGCTCCAGCTTGAGCGGCTCCAGCACCGCCATGGCGCGAGGGGCGCGGCCTTCCAGGTCGCTGCGCAGGCAGCCCTCCAGCACACTGTAGTCCAGCCAGCTGTTGGTCTTGGTGGTGCCGCTGCCCTCGACCAGTGCACGGATGCTTTCCGGCGTGTAGCCGCGGCGGCGCATGCCGACCAGGGTGGGCATGCGCGGGTCGTCCCAGCCCCAGACGTGTTGCTCGTCCACCAGTTGCTTGAGCTTGCGCTTGCTGGTGACCACGTAGCTGAGGTTCAGGCGGCCAAATTCGTACTGGTGGGGCAGTGGGCGGGCCAGCAGGCCAAGCTGGGCCAAATGTTCCAGCAGCCAGTCGTAGAAGGGGCGCTGGTCTTCAAACTCCAGCGTGCAAATGCTGTGCGTGATCCGCTCCAGCGCGTCCTCGATCGGGTGCGCGAAGGTGTACATCGGGTAGATGCACCATTCGCTGCCCGTGGCATGGTGTTCCGCGTGTTTGATGCGGTACAGCGCCGGGTCGCGCAGGTTGATGTTGGGGCTGGCCATGTCGATCTTGGCGCGCAAGACCATGGAGCCGTCGGCGTGCTGGCCAGCGCGCATTTCGCGCAGGCGGGCCAGGTTGTCGGCGGGCGTGCGGTCGCGGAAGGGGCTGTTGGTGCCGGGCGTGGTGAAGTCGCCGCGGTTCTTGCGCATGTCTTCGGCAGATTGTTCGTCCACATAGGCCAAGCCGGCCTCGACCAGTGCCTCGGCGGCTCGGTACATGAAGCCGAAGTAGTCGCTCGCTTGGTAGAGGTGCGTCTGGCCGGCGTGCTCCCAACTCCAACCGAGCCACGCCACCATTTCCTTGATGGCGTCGACGTACTCCTGCTCTTCCTTCTCGGGGTTGGTGTCGTCAAATCGCAAGTGGGCCGCTCCACCGTAGTCGCGTGCCAGGCCGAAGTTCAGGCAGATGCTTTTGGCATGGCCGATATGCAAATAACCGTTCGGCTCGGGCGGAAAGCGGGTGCGGATCTTGGCCGGGTCGAGCGGCCCGGCCGCGTGATGGGTGGCGTCACCGGGGCTGCCACCAAAGCGGCGCTCGGAGCCGTGGCCCTGTGCCCATTGCTCCAGATCGCGCTCAATCTGAGCGCGCAGGAAGTTGTGGCCAGGGGTGGGGGTGTCGGCGGGGCTGGTCATGGTGGTGAGGCAAAAGGGCGCAGGCCCGAAAGGGGGGGCGATTGTAAAAGTCCGGACTGACCGGCCCCGCGCGTTAGCACAGTGGCTTTACAGCGCCTTGAACCGTCCCGCATGCACGCGGCTGACGGTGAGGCGCTCGGGCCGGTTGCGCAGGTCCAGCAGCGCCTGGCCGTTTTCCTGGCGCTCGGCACGGGCCACGCAGTCGATGTTCACCACGGTGCTGCGGTGCACCTGCCAAAAACGCTCGGGGTCGAGCTGGGGGAGCAGCTCGCGCAGCGAAATCCGCACCCAATACTCCTGCTGTGCGGTGACGGCGCGCACGTACTTGTCGGCGGCCTCCAGGTAGACGATAGTCTCCACGGGCACCAATTCCACGCTCTGTCCGACTGCAGCTTGCAGGTGGCGCAGCCGCGCTTGAGGGGCAGAGCCCCCTGTTGCCAGTCCGGGCTGGGCCAGCAGCTGGCGCAGGGCGGCCAAGGTGTCGGCACCGCCGCCGCGCTGCGTCAGGGCGGCCTGCAGGCGCTGCACGGTTTGCCCCAGTCGGGAGCGCTGCACGGGTTTGAGCACATAGTCCGCGGCCGCCGCTTCAAAGGCCTGAAGGGCGTACTCGTCGTGCGCGGTCACAAAAACCACCAGAGGCAGAGGGGCCTCGGGCCAATCCTCAGCCAAAGCCGTGGCCGCCTCCAGCCCACTCAGTCCCGGCATCCGAATGTCGAGGAAGACGATGTCCGGGCGCAGGCGCAGGGCTTGCTCCAAGGCCGCCTGGCCATTGGGAGCAATGCCCAAGACTTCCAGCTCGGGCCACAGGGCTTGCAGTTCGGCCTGCAGGTGTTCGCCCAGCAGGGTTTCGTCTTCGGCAATCAGGGCGCGGGGTGCTGCATTCATAGCGGAATTGTGATGTGGGCCCGGGTGCCTCCCGTTGGTTCGGCCTGCAGGCTCAGCTGAGCGGCCGCCCCATACCGGGTGCGCAGGCGGTCACGCACCTGTTGCAGGCCGAAGGTGGTGCCGTCGCTCGGCGGGGCAGCGCCCAGGCCAACGCCGCTGTCCGTGATGTCGAGCCGCAGCAGCCCGCCCTCCCGGCGAGCCTTAACCCGCAGCACCCCGCCGGCAATGCTGGGCTCTAGCCCGTGCTTGATGGCGTTCTCCACCAGGGGTTGCAGCAGCAGCGGTGGTACCGGCAGGTCCATCAGGTCTGCAGGCAGGTCCAGCTCCGTCTGGAGGCGCGCGCCCATGCGGACTTGCATCAAGGCCAGGTAGTCGCGCAGGCGCTCGAACTCGGCCCGCAGCGCATGCGATTCGACGCGGCTGGCCTGCAGCGTGGCACGCAGGAAGGCGATCAACTGGTCCAACATGCGCTGTGCATCGTCAGGCCGAAGCTGGATCAAGACGCGCAAGTGCGCCAGCGTGTTGAACAGCATGTGCGGTTCGAGCTGGCTTTGCAGCAGCGTGAGCTGGGCCTCAGCGGCCTGGCGCTGCGCCCGCTCGGCTTCCAGTTGCGCCCGACGAGCGTTCTCCACCGTGTAGAAATAGGCCGTGACCAGGACCGAAATGCTGAGCACAAAGGCTCCGGTGACCAGCGCGCTGCTGAAGCCCAGCTCCCAAAGCTGGCTGCTGCGCCTGCCCGTCAGCCAGTCCCCTAAGAGGATGCCGCCGCTGTAGCCCATCAGACCCCCCACGCCGATAGCGGGTGCCATCCACACCAGACCGGGCCAGCCGGCCAGCAGGCGTGGATCATCGGGTCGCCGGCGCAGCAGCCAGCGGCAGGCGGCGGTTTGCAGCAGACCGATGTAAAGCGAAATCTGTGTGCCGATGGCAAAGGAGTAAATCAGGTGCCCAGCTAGGTTGCGCCCGCGGATGGCGGTCAGTAGCAGGCCCACCAAGAGGCAAACGACCAGGGTGGCCAGCACATCGCGGCGCCAAGTTTGGCGCCAGCCGAGGCGGGTGGGGGTCAGGTGAGTCGGCGGTGTCATGGGGGGCATGCTGACAGGCGCCCACCCTGGGCGCCAGGGGCCGGGGATGGACGGGCGCCCAGCCTCGCGAGTGGTTTCCCGCGTCGATCAACGGAGCGGCAGGTCACAGCAGGTGGACTGGGTGGGAGGCTTGGCGGTTGGGCTGAACCGTTAGCGGCGGCGCTTACTGCCGCCCAGCAGGCTGCCCAGCACACCGCGCGCGATTTCCCGGCCGACCGAGGAGCCGATGGAGCGCAGCGCCGACTTGGCCGCCGCCTCGGCCAGCCCCTCCCGGCGTCCCCCCCGCGGCCCCGTACTGCCGAATAGCAGGTCCTTGAGGCCCCCCATGAGGCCGCCTTCTTCGTTCTCGCCCGGCCCCGGTGGCGTTGAGGCAGTGGCGCCCGCGGGGTTCCTCGCCGGACTTGCACCGTCCGGTTGGGCGGCGGCCTGCAGACGTCTCGTCAGCTTTTCGTACGCTGACTCGCGGTCGACCGCCTTCTCATAGACGCCAGCAACCAACGACTGATCCAGCAAGGCCTGTCGCTCGGTGGGCGTGACGGGGCCAATGCGGCTGCCGGGCGGCAGCACATAAACGCGCTCGGTGATGCTGGGCCGCCCCTTTTCGTCGAGCAGGCTGACCAGGGCCTCGCCCACACCCAACTCGGTGATGGCCGCTTCGATGTCCAAGCCTGGCTTGGGGCGCATGGTCTCGGCGGCGCTTTTGACGGCTTTTTGATCGCGGGGTGTGAAGGCGCGCAGCGCGTGCTGCACGCGGTTGCCCAACTGGCCCAGCACGCTGTCGGGGATGTCCAGCGGGTTTTGGGTCACGAAATAGACGCCCACGCCTTTGGAGCGCACCAGGCGCACGACCAGTTCAATGCGTTCCACCAGCGCCGCGGGCGCCTCTTTGAACAGCAGGTGCGCTTCGTCGAAGAAAAACACCAGCTTGGGCTTGTCCAAGTCGCCGACTTCGGGAAGCGACTCGAACAACTCACTCAACATCCACAGCAGGAAGGTGGCATACAGGCGCGGTGCGTTCATCAGTTGGTCGGCCGCCAGGATATTGATGACGCCCATCCCTCGATCGGTTTGCATGAAATCCGCGATGTTGAGCATGGGCTCGCCGAAGAACGCATCCCCGCCCTGGGATTCAATCTGGAGCAGGCCCCGTTGGATGGCCCCAACGCTGGCGGCACTGACGTTGCCGTACTCGGTGGTGAACTGGCTGGCGTTGTCCCCCACGTGCTGAAGCATGGCTCGCAAGTCCTTGAGGTCCAGCAGCAGCAGCCCCGCGTCGTCCGCAATCTTGAATACCAGTTGCAACACCCCGGCTTGGGTTTCGTTCAGGTCCAACATGCGGGCCAATAACAGCGGACCCATGTCACTCACCGTCGCGCGCACCGGATGCCCCGCTTTGCCGAAGACATCCCACAGCGTGGCGGGGCAGCGGGTGGGCGTGGGGACCTCAAGCCCGCGATCCTTGAGTACCGCCAGCAGCTTTTCACTGGGCGCTCCGGTTTGACTGATACCCGTCAGGTCGCCCTTCACATCGGCCATGAAGACGGGGACACCGATCTGGCTGAACCCTTCGGCCAGCTTCTGCAGGGTGATGGTCTTGCCAGTGCCGGTCGCGCCGGTGATCAGGCCATGTCGGTTGGCCAGCGCGGGCAGCAGGTGGCAGGCGGCTTCGCCGTGGCGAGCGAGCAGGATCGGATCAATCATGGGCGGTTCTCTCCAGTCTGGCGGCAGTCTAGCGAGGCGGCCCTCGTAAAATCGCCCCTCTTTATCAACTCGCAGGGTGCGCGCGCTTATGGCCGGACATTCCAAATGGGCCAATATTCAACACCGCAAGGGCCGTCAGGACGAAAAGCGGGGCAAGGTGTGGACGCGCATCACGCGTGAAATCATCGTCGCGGCGCGCACGGGCGGGGGCGACATCGCCATGAACCCGCGTTTGCGCTTGGCCATCGAAAAGGCCAAGGCCGCCAACATGCCGGCGGACAACATCAAACGCAATGTGGACAAGGCCACGGGCAACCTCGAAGGCGTGACCTACGAGGAAATCCGCTACGAGGGCTACGGCATTGGCGGGGCGGCCATCATCGTGGACACGATGACCGACAACCGGGTGCGAACGGTGGCTGAAGTGCGCCATGCTTTCAGCAAGTGCGGAGGCAACATGGGCACCGAGGGTTCGGTGGCCTTCCAGTTCAAGCACTGCGGGCAATTGATTTTTGCGCCGGGCACGTCGGAAGACGCGCTGATGGAAGCCGCGCTCGATGCGGGTGCCGAAGACGTCATCACCGGCGACGACGGCGCCATCGAGGTGCTGACCTCGGCGGCCGACTACGAGGCGGTGAAGAACGCGCTTGAAGCCAAGGGCTTCAAGGCGGAACTCGCTGACGTGACCATGCGCGCCGAAAACACCATTGCCCTGACCGGGGACGATGCGCAGCGCATGCAAAAGCTGCTGGACATGATTGAAGACCTGGACGATGTCCAAAACGTCTTCCACAACGCCGAACTCGACCTGGGCTGACGCAATGAAAGTACTCGTGATCGGCAATGGCGGGCGTGAACATGCGTTGGCTTGGAAGCTGGCCCAAGGCCAACGTGTGAGCCAGGTGTTTGTGGCGCCGGGCAATGGGGGCACCGCGCGTGACCCCAAACTCAAGAATCTGCCGATCACCGATCTGCACGAACTGGCCGATTGGGCGCAGGAGCAGCGGGTGGCGCTGACGGTCGTGGGCCCGGAGGCGCCGTTGGCGGCCGGTGCGGTGGACCTGTTTCGCAGCCGGGGCTTGCGCATCTTCGGTCCCACCCGGGCGGCCGCGCAGTTGGAGAGCTCCAAGGCTTTCGCCAAGGACTTCATGGCGCGCCACAACATTCCCACGGCGCGTTATCAGACCTTTAGTGATGCCGACGCGGCGCACGCTTATGTGACGGAACAGGGCGCGCCCATCGTCATCAAGGCCGACGGCCTGGCTGCGGGCAAGGGTGTGGTGGTTGCGATGACGCTGGACGAGGCGCATGCGGCCATCGACATGATCCTGCGTGACAACACCCTGGGCGTGACGCACAACGTCGAGGGCGCGCGGGTCGTCATTGAGCAATTCCTGCAAGGGGAAGAGGCCAGCTTCATCGTCATCAGTGATGGGGTCAACGTCCAAGCCCTGGCCACCAGCCAGGACCACAAGCGCCTGCTGGATGGGGATGAAGGTCCCAACACCGGGGGCATGGGGGCTTACTCGCCCGCGCCGGTGGTGACGCCCAATGTGCATGCCAAGGCCATGCACGAAATCATCTTGCCGACGATTGCGGGCATGGCCAAGGACGGCATCCCGTTCACGGGCTTTCTCTACGCCGGCTTGATGATTGACGCGGAAGGCCGGCCCTACACCATCGAATTCAATGCGCGGTTGGGCGACCCGGAAACCCAGCCCATCCTGATGCGCTTGAAAACGGATCTCTTCGAGCTGCTCTACGCGGCGACGGATGGCCGCTTGATGGAGCAAGAGTTGCAGTGGGACCGCCGGGCCGCCCTGGGCGTGGTGCTGGCTGCTGCCGGTTACCCGCTCAACCCGCGCAAGGGAGACGTGATTGCGGGCCTGCCCGCTGACCAGGACGACGCCATGGTGTTCCACGCCGGCACGCAACTGGATGCCCAGGGTCAGGTACTCACCAACGGTGGCCGTGTGCTCTGTGCAACGGCGCTGGGTGAGTCGGTCCGTACGGCGCAGGCGCGTGCTTACGAGTTGCTGGCGCCTGTGCACTTCGATGGGCAGCAACTGCGTCGAGACATCGGGCATCGCGCCGTCAATCGGGCAGCCAACCGGTGACCCCGCCGCTTCAGCGCCTGACCGGGCGGGCGGAGTTCAAGCCGCGGGGGAGCGCATTGGCGCGGGGCCTGCTCCGCCTGTTCGGCTGGAAGATCCTTTTTGAAGGCTTTCCCGGCCCCCAGGGCGTGGTGATGGTCTACCCCCATACCTCCAACTGGGACTTTGTTCTTGGTGTGCTCGTGAAGTGGGCGCTGGGGGTTCAGGTGCGCTGGTGGGGCAAAGACAGCCTGTTCAAGATCCCGCTGCTGGGCGCCTGGGCGCGGTGGATCGGGGGAATCCCTGTCGATCGCAAGAACCCCAAGGGCCTGGTGGGGGCCACGGCCGAGCAGGTGCGCCAGGCCAAAGCGCGGGGTGAATACTTCTGGTTGGCTGTGGCCCCGGAAGGCACGCGCTCCTACGTGCCGGGCTGGCGGGGCGGGGCCTACCATGTGGCCGTGCAAGCGGGGGTGCCGTGCTGCTTGGCCTACTTTGACGTGCCGAGCAAGACCTTCGGCGTGGTGGATTTCGTCATCCTGAGCGGAGACGCCGAGACCGACTTCTCGACGTTTCGCAGCATCCTTTCCGACAAACAGGGTTTTAAACCCCATTTGGCCAGCCCCATTCAGCTGCGCTGAGAGGCTGTGCGCGGGCCCTGGATCGACCCAGCCTTATTTCGAGTTTGACCATGAACGCCACCACCGCCCAGGTTCGCGACTATCTTTTGGACCTTCAGCACCGCATCGTCACCGGCTTGGAAGCATTGGATGGCCAGGTGTTCGCCACCGACCCCTGGCAGCGCGAGCCCGGCGGGCGCTTGGAAGGCGAAGGGCTGTCTCGCATGCTGGAAGGCGGCGCCGTGTTTGAACGGGCGGCGGTCCTGTTCAGCCATGTCAAGGGGCGGGTGCTACCGCCTTCGGCGACGGCCTTGCGTCCGCACCTGGCAGGGGCTCCGTTCGAGGCGCTGGGCGTGTCGCTCGTGATTCATCCGCACAACCCCTTTGTGCCCACGGTGCACCTGAACGTGCGCATGCTCTCGGCCCAGCCGGAAAACGGCCCGGCGGTGAGCTGGTTTGGCGGCGGCATGGACCTGACGCCTTATTACGGCTTTGAGCGTGACGCCCAGCACTTCCACCGGGTGTGCGAGAAAGCCGTGGGGCCCGAGCGTTATGCGCGCTTCAAACCAGCCTGCGATGAGTATTTCTTTCTCAAGCACCGCAACGAAGCACGGGGCATCGGCGGCGTCTTTTATGACGACTACGAAGAGGGCGGTTTTGACGGCGGCTTCTCGCTCATGAAAGCGGTGGGCGACGCCTTTTTGCCGGCGTATGCGCCCATCGTCGAGCGGCGGCATGGGTATGCCTATGGCGAGCGCGAGCGCGACTTCCAGGCCTACCGCCGGGGGCGCTATGTGGAGTTCAACCTCGTGTGGGACCGTGGCACCTTGTTTGGTTTGCAGTCGGGTGGGCGGACGGAATCCATCCTCTTGTCCATGCCGCCGGTGGCCAACTGGCGCTACCAGTACCAGCCGGAGGCCGGCACGCCCGAGGCACGGCTCTACACCGACTTCCTGCCCCCGCGCGATTGGTTGAACGAAAAGCCGACCGCGTTGTGGCTGTGAGGGCTTAAGCGCCATGCAGCTGGGCCTGTTCGGCGGCAGTTTCAATCCCCCGCATCGGGCTCACTGGGCATTGGCGCAGGCGGCGCTGGCGCAGTTGCAGCTGGACCGTTTGATCGTCATGCCCGCCGGTCAGCCCTGGCAAAAGGCCGGGCAGGGTGACCTGGCCCCTGCCGCGCATCGGCTGGCCATGACCCAGTTGGCCTTCGCGGGTATGGATAGGGTGGAGGTGAGCGCGCTGGAGATCGAGCGCGACGAACCCAGCGCCACCGCCACCACTTTGGCGCGGCTGCGGGTGGGCTACCCCCAGGCCCACTGGACACTGGTGATCGGCCAGGACCAATACGCCCGGCTCTCTACTTGGCGACAGGTGGACGCGCTTTTGGCGAGCTGTCGCTTGGCGGTGGCCGCCCGTGCGGGACAATCGGTGCAGGCGGACCCGGCGTTGCCGCCTCATGCGGTCACCGCGATTGAGTTCGCCGAGGACCCGGTGAGTGCCTCCGAAATCCGACGCCGGCTGTCGCGTGGCGAGGACATCACCCCCCTGGTTGGCCCGCACGTGGCCGGCTATATTGCCCAACACCACCTTTACGGCGCTTGACGCCGCACCCTCATGGACATTCGCAAACTACAACGGGCCATCGTGGACGGCCTGGAAGACGTCAAAGCCCAGCGCATTGAGATCTTCAATACCGAGCACTTGAGCCCGCTGTTCGAGCGCGTGATCATCGCCAGCGGCACCAGCAATCGCCAGACCAAGGCCCTGGCCAGCAGCGTGCGTGAATCGGTCAAAGGCGCCGGGTTTGAGGTGCTGCGCACCGAGGGCGAGGACAACGGGGAATGGATCATCGTGGACTGCGGCGCGGCCGTGGTGCATGTGATGCAGCCGCAGATTCGCGACTACTACCACCTCGAAGAAATCTGGGGCGAAAAGCCGGTCAAGATGAAGATCGGTGCGGTCAAGGGCTTGGTGAAGGCCAGCGAAGACGCGGGCGCCAAGGCGCCCGCGAAAAAGGCACCCGCCAAGAAGGCTGCGACCTCACGCCGTTCGGGCAGCGCCGCTGAAGCGCTGAAGAACGAAGCGGTCGCTTTGCCCAAGACGCGCGCCGAAAAGGCTTTGGGCATGCCGGCCAAAAAGGCCGCCGTCAAACGCGCCAGCCCAGCCAAAGGCGATGGCGAGTTGACGCCGACCCGCAAGTCGCCAGCCCGCAAGGTCGCCGCCAAGACCGCGACCCCCGTGAAGGTGGTCAAAGTGGGCGAGACCTCGGCCAAGAAGGCATCCCCTGCGGCCAAGAAGGCCGCGCCCGCCAAGAAAGCGGCACCGGCCAAGAAGGCCGCCCCCGTGAAGAAAGCGGCGCCCGCCAAAAAGGCCGCACCGGCCAAACGCATTGGCGTGGCAGCCAAAAAGGCCCCAGCGAAGAAGGCCGTCAAGTAAGTGCAGTTGCTATTGTTGGCGGTGGGTCAGCGTCTGCCCGCCTGGGCGGACGAGGCCACTGCCGACTTCGCCAAACGCTTTCCGCCGGATTTGCCTTTCACGCTCAAGACCGTGAAGGCGGAGCCGCGCACGACGGGCAAGACTGCGGCGCAAATGATGGCGGCCGAAGCGCTGCGCTTGCAAGAAGCCACGCCCAAAGGGGCGCGCCGGGTGGTCTTGGACGAGCGCGGTGAACGGCTAACCAGCGTGCAGTGGGCCCAGCGACTGGACCAGTGGAAGCTGGACGGCCGGGATGTCGTGCTCTACATGGGGGGGCCGGACGGCTTGGACCCTGCGTTGCGGCAGTCTGCGGATGAGCGGCTCCGCTTGTCGGACTTGACGCTGCCCCATGCGCTGGCTCGTGTGCTCCTGGTCGAAGGCTTGTATCGGGCTTGGTCCATCACGGCCGGTCACCCCTATCACCGCGAATGAAATCTAGCCTCTTTTTGGCGTCTCAGAGCCCGCGCCGCAGCCAACTGCTGACTCAGTTGGGCGTGGCGCACGAATTGCTGTTGCCCGGCCCCGAGGAAGACGCTGAAGCTCTGGAGACCCAGTTGGCCGGAGAAGGCCCCGATGCCTATGTGGCCCGGGTCACCACCAACAAGCTGTGGGCGGCGCTCGAGCGTCGCCAGCAGCGGGACCTTCCCGAGCGGCCGGTGCTTTGCTCCGATACCACCGTTGCGTTGGGGAATGACATCCTGGGCAAGCCCGCCGATGACGCTGACGCGCTGATGATGTTGCAGCGCTTGTCGGGGCAGACGCACCGTGTGCTCACGGCCGTGAGCCTTGCGTGGTGGGAGGCTGACACGCGGCGTGAAGCCCAGTTGGTGAGTGTTTCGACCGTTCGATTTGCGCGGGTTCCCGACGCGGTGCTGCATCGCTACGTGGCCACCGGGGAGCCCCAGGGCAAGGCGGGTGCCTACGCCATCCAGAGCCAAATTGCGGGCTGGATCGAGCGGATTGAGGGCAGCTATTCGGGCATCATGGGTTTGCCTCTCTTTGAAACCGCGCAGTTGTTGCGCCAAGCCGGCTGGGATCTTTGATCTTTCATCGCCGGGCTGGAGTTCCACCGTGACCGAAGACATCCTGATCAATTGGTCCCCTCAAGAAACGCGGGTGGCGCTGGTAGAAAACGGCGCCGTGCAGGAATTGCATCTGGAGCGCACGCTGGAGCGGGGCTTGGTCGGCAATCTGTACCAAGGCAAAGTGGCCCGGGTATTGCCCGGCATGCAGTCGGCGTTTATCGACATCGGTTTGGAACGTGCGGCGTTTCTGCACGTCGCGGACTTGCACACGGCGGCGCCCCGGGGTGAAACCCCCATTCCCATCGAGAAGCTGCTCTTTGAGGGGCAGGCGCTGATGGTCCAGGTGATTAAGGATCCCATCGGTACCAAAGGGGCTCGGCTGTCCAGTCAAGTCTCCATCGCGGGGCGGATGCTGGTCTATTTGCCGCAAGACGATCACATCGGCATCAGTCAAAAGATTGGCTCGCCCGAAACGCGGGAGGCGCTGCGCCAGCGCATGGTGGCGCTCGTGGGCACCCGCGACACCGGGGGCGGCGGCGGTTTCATCCTGCGCACCAATGCCGAGGACGCGAGCGATGCCGAGCTCGCGGCGGACATCGCGTACTTGCGCAAGACTTGGAACACGGTGCGCGAGCGGGCGCTCAAGTCGCCCCCGGGCACCTTGCTGCATGAAGACTTGAACTTGGTACAGCGCGTGCTGCGCGATTTGTGCAGTGAACGCACGACGAAAGTGCGCATCGACAGCCGCCTGCAGTACGAGGCGCTGCAGGCTTTTGGCCAGCAGTACATGCCAGGCTTGGTGGGCAAGCTGGAGCACTACAGCGGCGAGCGCCCCATCTTCGATCTCTACAGCATCGACGAGGAATTGCAGCGCGCGTTGGCCCGTCGCGTGGAGCTCAAGAGCGGGGGGTATCTGGTCTTTGACCAAACCGAAGCCATGACCACTATTGACGTCAATACCGGCGCCTTTGTGGGCGCCCGGAACTTTGACGACACCATCTTCAAGACCAACCTCGAAGCTGCAGGCGCCATCGCCCGCCAATTGCGCCTGCGGAACCTCGGGGGCATCGTCATCGTGGACTTCATCGACATGGGGCGGGAAGACCATCGCGAAGCCGTGCTGGCCGAGTTGCGCAAACACTTGGTGCGTGACAAAACGCGGGTGGCGGTCGGCGGCTTCACCCCGCTGGGCTTGCTGGAACTCACGCGCAAGCGCACCCGCGAGTCACTGGCGCGCATGCTGTGTGAACCGTGCCCCACCTGCCAAGGGCGCGGCATGGTGAAAACCGCCCGCACGGTCTGCTACGAGATCCTGCGCGAAATCCTGCGCGAAGCCCGCCAGTTCTCGGCCAAGGAGCTGCGCGTGGTCGCCAGCGCCGACGTGGTGGAGATGCTGCTCGACGAAGAAAGCCAGCACCTCGCCGGCCTCTCCGACTTCATCGGCCGCCCGATTTCACTCACCGCCGAGCCGGGCAACCAGACCGAGCATTACGACATCGTGTTGTTGTGAGGGTGGGGTGGTGGCGTTTGAAGCCTGCTGGCCCCGTCTTCGATGCTCCCAAACGCTGGCATAGTGACCCAAGGTCAGGCAGATCCCATTGCACAGAGGTGTTGTGCGGCGAATGCATTGGGGCGCCAATTTGGACTGTGTAAAGATGCAGTCGATGTGTGGGAACTCGATGTGTGACAAGCACTTGCAGATGAGATGCAGGACCGCATTACGCGGCATGGTGTGTTAATACGCAGTCTCCCCGTAACAGGTTAGGGAGCAAATGACCGAATACGAGCAGAACATTCACACGCACATCGAGAAATGCGGATGCAGCGTGACGTCCGTGTTTGATCCAGATGGAGACGAGCCGCCCTTCTCGTACTCCATCGGGATTGCGCAATCTAGCCAAGCACCAGAGCTAATTGTTGTGGGGCTAAAGCCAGAAATTTCTCATTGGCTTGTGAATGAGTACAACCGCAGAGTGCGAGCTGGAGAGAGGTTTTCGCCTGGAGTCTTGTACGCAGACTTTCTAGAAGGCTTTGAGGTCCAATTTGGGCTCGTCGACCGCCAGCACCGTGCGGAGTACATGCGTTCAGCCTCGTGGCTGTATGGTGGGCCGGATTTCGAAGCGTTGCAAATGCTCTGGCCAAGTACTAGCGGTGTATGGCCCTGGGATTCTGAGGCAAGTGAGTGGTTTCGAGCCAATCAACCTTTGCTTGGACCGCTATGTTCCTAAAGCGCCCTAACCGGTCGCTCGAGCCGATTCGCGTCGGCAGTCCGCCGCTCGCGGCTCAGCCTCAACGTTGAGGCTGGGTGAGGGTCCGCGCTGGGTCCGCAGTTCGTCGCCTTGAACCGACCGCATCTGTTTGCAGGCTACGCGTGCTGGATGTAGGCCTCTTCCTAAAATTCCCCTGTGATTCCGAACTCGACTCCAAGTCCCCCCCGCTGTTTTGCCCTGGTCCCCGCCGCCGGTGTGGGGGAGCGGGCCGCCCAGGGGCGGCCCAAGCAGTACGTGGAGCTGGTGGGGCGCACGGTGGTGGCGCACTCGGCGGATGCCCTGATGCAGGTGCCGGCCTTGGCCGCCGTGCTGGTGGTGCTGGCGCCGCAGGATGGGGCCTTTGAGGCGGCCGCGCCCATGTTTGTGGGGCCGCGCGCCTGGGTCGCGCGCTGTGGCGGGGCGACGCGGGCGGACACCGTGGCAGCGGGCTTGCAGGCGCTGCGGGAGCGCGGCGCGCGGGACGAGGATTGGGTGCTGGTGCACGACGCGGCGCGCTGTTTGCTGCGGCCCGAGTGGGTGCAGAACCTGATCGAGGCGTGTGTGGACGATGCGGTGGGGGGCTTGCTGGCGATGCCGGTGGCGGACACGCTCAAGCACGGCCCCGGTCAGCGCGCGCAGCGCACCGTGGACCGGCGCGATGCGTGGGCCGCGCAGACGCCGCAGATGTTTCGGCTCGGCCTGCTCGAGCGAGCCTTGCGCGAGGCTAAAACCCAGGGTGTGGTGGTGACGGACGAGGCCAGTGCTATCGAAGCGCTGGGCTTGCGGCCCCTGCTGGTGCCCTGCTCAATGGAAAACCTGAAAGTGACGCTGCCGCAAGACTTTGCGCTGGCGGAGCGATTGCTGAGGAGCCGCGCATGACGCTGCCGAAACTACGGGTGGGCGAGGGCTGGGATGTGCACCAGCTGGTAGAAGGGCGCCCCTTGATCTTGGGCGGCGTGACCATTCCCCACAGCCATGGGCTCCTGGGGCATTCGGACGCCGACGCGCTGGCGCATGCCATCACCGACGCGCTGCTGGGCGCTGCGGGGCTGGGGGACATCGGGCACCATTTCCCCGACACCGATGAGGCGTTCAAGGGCGCGGACTCCATGGCCTTGTTGGCCGAGGCCGCCCGGCGTGTTCGCGCCGAAGGCTGGCAGATCGTGAACGTAGACAGCACCGTTGTCGCTCAAGCGCCGAAGCTGGCACCGCATATCGAAGCGATGCGTCAGCGGTTGGCGGCTGTGCTGAGCCTGGAGCCGCAGGCGGTGAACGTGAAGGCCAAGACGGCGGAGCACCTGGGGCCGGTGGGTGAAAAGCGAGCCATTGAGGCGCGGGCCATCTGCCTTCTCACGGGCTGATCCCAGCGGCATCACCGGCCCGAAACGGCTCAGTTGGCGCGACGAAAGCGGATCTTGGTCTGCAGCCCGCCCCCGTCTGCATTGCTGATTTCCAATTGGGCCCCCATGCGGGCGAGCGACTTTTCGACGATGGCCAGCCCCAGCCCGGAGCCGCTGGCTGCGGTGCGGGCACGGTCCCCGCGGTAGAAGGGTTTGGTGAGCTCCGGCAGGCTGTCGCGGGGGACGCCCGGGCCATGGTCACGAACCTGGAGCAGCACTTCCGCACCCTGCGCCAGCGCGCTGACGTGAACGTCCGCGGCTTCTCCCGGGGCGTGGCCATAGCGGCGAGCGTTTTCGAACAGGTTTTGCAGCACGCGGGCCAGCTCGGTGGGGTCGCCGCGAACCAACAAATCAGGCGCCACGCGGTTGTGGATGCGGATCTGTTTCGCATCCCGAAAGGCCAGGGCTTCGCGGGCCACGGCGTCCGACAGCGCCAGGGCCTGATCCGTTCGCTCGCCCGGACGGGCGTAGTCCATGAACTTGCCAATGACCGCATCGAGCTGATCGATGTCTTGGGCCATGGCCTGCTTGGCGGCTTCATCGTTCACGCTCATTTCGAGCTCCAGCCGCAACCGCGCCAGGGGCGTTCGCAAGTCGTGCGAGATGCCCGCCATCATGATCGAGCGGTCTTGCTCCAGCTTGGCAAGCACTTGGGCCATGCGGTTGAAGCCGCGGTTCACCTCGCGAATCTCGCTGGTGAGCGTGTGTTCATCCAGGCGAGAGTCGTACTCGCCCTCTTTGATTCGGTGCGCCGCGACAGAAAGCGCCCGCAGCGGCCGGTTGATCAACCCGGCAATCAAGGCCGAGCCCAATAAGGTGGCGCCGGCCACGATCATGAGCCACCAGATTCGGGGGGCGGGCAGGCTGGCGCTGGGTTCCTGGGCGGCCCGCAGCCAAAAGGCATCTCGCCCCGCCTGAAATCGAACCCACAAACCGGCCTCACCGTTCACGCTGCGGGCGACGAAGGTTTCCGAGCCCAGCCGCCGAATCAGGGCCGAGGCGATTTGTCGCTCGAAGGGCGAGTGGTCGTAGCTCTGCCACTCGTCCCGCAGCTCGGCCACACGCACTTTGACGGCAGCGCCTTGCTCCAGCGACTTGATGAGTATGACGCGTTCGATGGCCTCCACGTGTCCCAGCGCCGCTTGGGACAGCAAGACCAGGTCCCCCAACTGCTGAGCGGCTTGGAGTGCCCGGGGCTCGGCTTCCAGGGCGCGGAAGGTGGTCAACCAACCCAGCCCGGCACCGGCGAGCAGCAGGGCCAGCCAGGCGAACGTGCGCCAGAACAGGTTCAGGCCGACCAGCCGTTTGATCATCTGCAAGGTCCGTGAGGGCGGTTACGGCGTGGCGGGAGCCGACCCTTCAGCGCCATCCGGCACAAAGACGTAGCCCAGACCCCAAACGGTCTGGATGTAACGCGGACTGGCGGCATCGGATTCGATCATTTTGCGCAGCCGGGACACCTGAACGTCCAGGCTGCGGTCATAGGGCTCGAATTCTCGGCCGCGAGTGAGTTGGGCCAAGCGCTCGCGGCTCATCGGGGTCCGGGGGTGGCGAACCAAAGCCTTGAGCATGGCGAACTCACCGGTCGTGAGCGGCAGTTCTTGGCCGTCGCGGCTCAAGCGGCGGGCGGCGATGTCAAACCGGAAGGGGCCAAAGGCCACCGTCTCGGCTTCGCGTGAGGGTCCGCCGGGCGCTTCGGGGCCGGGCGAGCGCCGCAGCACCGCGTGAATGCGGGCGAGCAGTTCGCGGGGGTTGAAGGGCTTGGCCAGGTAGTCGTCCGCCCCCACTTCCAGCCCAACGATGCGGTCCACGTCTTCGCCTTTGGCCGTGAGCATCACGATCGGCGTGGCATTGCCCGCACCGCGCAGGCGCCGGCAAATCGACAAGCCGTCTTCGCCCGGCATCATCAGGTCCAGCACGATCAAGTCCAGGGTTTCGCGGCCAATCAGCCGTGTGAGTGCCGCCCCATCCTCTGCGGGGTAGACCTCAAACCCCTCTTGCGTCAGGTAGCGCCTGAGCAGATCGCGGATGCGGGCATCGTCGTCAACCACAGCAATGCGCTGAACACGGGGCGAGGCGTAAGAGGCAGTCATGGCGGGGCTCCAGGCGGCTGAACAACCAGCAGGGGTCGATTTTGAAAGCGCCGGCTCGCCCCTTGTTACAAATTCACAGCGCTGGCGACGCTTCGTCGCACACTTGTTACAAATTGGTGCGGCGTTCGGTCATCGGGTTACTGGGCCGTCCACCCGCCATCCATGCCCCAGGCTTGCCCGCGCACATTCTTTGCCGCCTCACTGCACAGGAAGACCGCCAGTGCTCCCAATTGATCAGGGGTGGTGAAAGCCAGGGAGGGCTGCTTCTCACCCAAGAGGCGCCGCGTCGCCTCTTCTCCATCGACGCCGTCAGCTTGGGCGCGGGCGTCCACCTGCTTCTGCACCAAGGGGGTGAGGACCCAGCCCGGGCAAATGGCGTTCACGGTGACACCCGTGGTGGCCGTCTCCAAGGCCGCGACCTTGGTGAGACCCACCAGCCCATGCTTGGCCGCCACATAAGCACTCTTGTTGACCGAGGCCACTTGGCCGTGAACCGACGCGATGTTGATCACACGCCCCCAGTTCCGGGCCAACATGCCGGGCAGGGCGGCGCGCAAGGTGTGAAAGGCGCTGCTCAAGTTGATGGCCAAGATGGCATCCCAGCGCTCGGGGGGAAAGTCCTGAATCGGCGCCACGTGCTGGATGCCGGCGTTGTTCACCAGGATGTCCAGGCCGCCGAACCGCGCCTCGGTGGCGCGAACCAAGTCCACGACTTCGTCGGGGCGACTCATGTCAGCGCCGTGGTAGTCGACTTCGACGCCCAAATGCCCCACAGCCGCTCGGGCCGCCTCCACGTCCCCAAAGCCATTGAGCATCACATTGGCACCTTCCTGGGCCAAGGCGAGAGCGAGCCCCAACCCAATGCCGCTCGTTGAGCCCGTGATCAGGGCGGTCTTGCCTTTCAACATCTGCTTTCCCTTAGGATGGTTCCGAGTCCACAGAGGATAGCCAATGCCTGCGCCCCAACTCCATCATGTTCAGTGCCTGAACCCTTCGGGGTTGCACCGCATGGCTTATTGGTCCTGGGGCGATCCTCAGAATCCAAACGGGGTGATGTGCGTTCATGGGCTGAGCCGCCAAGGGCGTGACTTCGACACGCTGGCCCAGCAATTGATGGGCGAGTACCGGGTGATCTGCCCCGATGTGGTGGGCCGGGGGGAGTCGGATTGGCTGGAGGACCCCGAGCACTACGGCCTGCAGCAGTACGCGGCCGACATGGTGGCCCTGTTGGCGCGGCTGAATGTTGCGCAGGTGGACTGGGTGGGAACCTCGATGGGCGGTTTGATCGGCTTGATCTTGGCGGCCTTGCCCGACAGCCCGGTGCGCCGCTTGGTCTTGAATGACGTGGGCCCCGCTCTGGAGTGGAGCGCCCTGCAGCGCATCGCCACCTATATCGGCCGCGAGATGCACTTCCCCAGCGCTGCTGTGGCCACGGCGCATTTACGTGAAATTTCGCCAGGTTTTGGTGCCTACAGCGAAGCGGACTGGACCACTCGCTCCGCCCCCATGCTTCGCGCAACGCCTGACGGGGTGCGCCTGCATTACGACCCGGGTATCGGCTTGGCGCTGCGCGCCCTTACGCCGGAGACGGCGATGGAGTCAGAGCTCTTTCTGTGGGCCGCTTACGAAAGCTTGCGGCAGCCGGTGCTGCTGCTCCGGGGCGAACAGAGCGATTTGCTGCGACCCGAGACCGCACAGCGCATGGCGCTGACGGGCCCCAAGGCGCAGTGGGTGAATTTGCCCGAGGTCGGGCACGCCTCGTTGCTCGATCGTTCGACGCATTTCGGACCTGTTTTGGAGTTCCTGCGCCAACCATGAAGACTGCGCCCGACGAAGCCCAGCGAGCGCCCATTGTTCAGTTGCTGGAGGAAGGGCCGGCTCTTGAGTTGCCGGACCGGCTGCCCGGCGCGACTCGTTCAGTCCAGGCGCCGGACCTGCTCACGCGGGCCCGCGCCTTTGCCGAACCCCTGCTGTCAGGCCGCTTGCTGGATACTGGGGAGGACCAACTGGCGCACGCGGATGGCGTGGTGGCCATCTTGGCCGGTATTGGCGCGTCTCCCAGCATTCAAGCGGCGGCGTACTTGGTGTATGCCGCGGAGCATTTGGCTCACCCCGAAGAGGCGACCAGCAAGGCATTTGGTCCGAGTTTTGCGGAATTGGTGGAATACACCCGCAAGCTGATGCGCATCCAGCGCGCTGCACGCGCGGCGCACATTGAAGATGCCGAAGCGGCCGCCCTGCAGTTGGAGCGCGTGCGCAAGATGCTGCTGGCCTTTAGCAAGGACCTGCGTGTGGTGCTGCTGCGCCTGGCTTCGCGCTTGCAGAGCCTGCGCTGGCATGCGGCAGCTCGGCAGCCTTGCCCGCATGAGCTGGCGCTGGAATCGCGCCAAGTCTTCGCGCCACTGGCCAATCGGCTGGGCATTTGGCAGATCAAGTGGGAGCTGGAGGATCTGGCCTTCCGGTTCCTGGAGCCCGAGCCCTACCACGGCCTGGCCAAAGCCTTGCACGAGAAGCGCCTGGAACGCGAACTGCGTGTGCACCAGGCCCGGGCGCAGTTGAGTAGCGAACTCCAGCGCCTGGGCGTCTCGGGCGAGGTGCAGGGGCGCCCCAAGCACCTCTACAGCATCTGGAAAAAGATGCAGGGCAAGGGCCTGACGCTGGAGCGCGTGTTCGACCTGCGGGCCTTGCGCGTGGTGGTCGAGACGGTAGACGACTGCTACACCGTGCTGGCGCGCTTGCATGAGCTGTACACGCCGGTGGATGGCGAGTTTGACGACTACATCGCGCGCCCCAAGGCCAATGGCTATCAAAGCCTACACACCGTGGTTCGCGGGACGGACGGTCGAACCATGGAGGTGCAAATTCGCACCCGGGCCATGCACGAACACGCCGAGCACGGCGTGGCGGCGCATTGGGCCTACAAGGAGGCTGGCGCCAAGGGCTATGCCGGCCAGGCCACGGCGGGGGACCAGGAGGCCCAGGTGCGCGAGGCCCGAAAGGCCGTGCTGCGCCAGCTGCTCGCTTGGGAGCGCGACCTCAGCGAGCACAGCCCGGAGCCCATGCGCGAGGCGGACGCCCGCCTGTTCGTGTTCACGCCTCAGGCTGCCGTCATTGAGCTGTGCGCCGGGGCCACGCCCATTGACTTTGCGTACCACGTCCACACCGACCTGGGTCACCGCATCCGAGGCGCCAAGGTCGACGGCCAGCTGGTGCCGCTCAACACGCCACTGCAAAGCGGCCAGACGGTGGAAGTGCTGGCGGTCAAAGAGCGAGGCCCCTCGCTCGATTGGCTCAACCCGGAGCTGGGTTTCCTGGCCTCGCCGCGTTCGCGTGCCAAGGTGCGGGCCTGGTTCAACGCCCTGCACACCGAGGAGGAAATCGCCCGCGGCCGTGAGGCGGTGGAGAAGCTGCTCGCCCGCGAGGGCAAGACCGCCATCAAGCACGATGAACTGGCCGAGCGTCTGGGTTTCAAGAACGCCGAGCAGCTGTTCGAGGTGGTGGGCAAGGACGAATTTTCGCTCAAACCCATCGAGCAGTTGCTGCGCCCCACAGCGGCACCCGATCCGCAGCACGACGACGAGGCGGCCGCGCGCCAGCACGTGCGCCCCGCCGCTGAGCGCACGGACCGCGGGGGCGTGCTGGTGGTGGGCGTGGACTCCTTGCTTACCAACCTGGCTCGCTGCTGCCGCCCGGCGCCGCCGGACACCGTCCGGGGTTTCGTCACCCGTGGGCGCGGCGTCGCCATCCACCGTGCCGACTGCAGCAACCTGCGCGAGGCCCTGCGCCGCGACCCGGAGCGCGAGATCGACGTCACTTGGGGCAACACGGCCGGCCAGCTCTACCCCGTCGAACTCAGTGTCGAGGCGCAGGACCGCCCCGGCGTCATGCGCGACGTGCTCGAAGTCTTCGCCAAGCTGCGCCTGCGCGTCAGCAGCGCCAAGACCCAGACCCAGCGCGGCAGCCGCCCGGACACGCAGTGGATGGCCTTCACCCTCGAACTGCCCGGCGCTGAGGCTTTGCAACAAACGCTGCGCGCCATCACCCAAGTCCCAGGCGTTCGTGCGGCTCGACGGCGCTAAAACCTGTGTTATAGTGGCGGGCTCTTGCAGTGCAGCAGTGCTCGCAGCGCAAGAGCAGACCCCAGGCGCGTAGCTCAGCTGGTTAGAGCACCACCTTGACATGGTGGGGGTCGTTGGTTCGAGTCCAATCGCGCCTACCAATTCAAAACCCCGTCAGTCGTTTGGCTGACGGGGTTTTTCGCTATCAGTCCAACGGTTTTTGGGCGATGCAATTCAACAGTGTTTCTTCCCGGTGCCCCAGCTCGGGGACCTTGAAGCCAAACCATTCGAAGGCACCCAGGTCGCTTCGACTCCACCACAAGTACGGCGTGCTGACGCGGTTGGCTGCGACCTCAAACCCCGCGGCTTGTAGCAACTGGAGATACTCCGGTGCAGTTCGCTGGACGTGCATCGGGTGTCGGAACAAGTATCGGATGACCCAACTGTGGATGTAAGCGCGACAGCTCTCGGCCAGTAGCAAGTACCCACCGGGCTTGAGCACCCGAAAGACTTCCTTGAGCGCACGTTCCTGGTCCACGATGTGATGGAGCGTTTGGTGGCAGAGCACCAAATCTACCGACGCGTCTGGGAGCGGTAGCTGCTCCGCATGTGCTTGGTGGCGGGTGACGGGTGCTGGGCAGGCGTCAGCGTTGGCCTGACTGCGAATCAAAAACTCAGGGTCAGGGTCGGTGGCATGGATGTGCTGTGGCTTGAAACGGGAGCTGAGTTCAAGCAGCGAATGGCCACGGCCGGTTCCGAGGTCCAACACCACGCCGCCCATCGGCAACTCCGGCGCCAGGCGCTGCAGGTCATTTAGCGCTCGGGCGAGAACATGAATTCGCCAGGTGGCGGTCGATAAGAACCACAGGCCAAAGCGGGTTTCTGGAACAAAGGCCCAGGGGGTAACTCGTTGATTCATTCGTGCATTCGTTAAACGGCGCGGGCGCGAATCGTAGTGGCGACAGGGGCCTCCTTAAAATGCCGAACTCAACAACCAACCTGACCGGAGCCCCCATGGCCACTCGGCGCCGCGCAGCCGCCCCAGACGCCGAAGCAGCCAGCCCCACGGCCGCACCGCGCGTGCTGAAGAAGTACCCCAATCGTCGGCTGTACGACACCCAGACCAGCGCTTATGTCACGCTGCAGGATGTCAAGGCGATGGTCCTGGACGGTCAGCACTTTGAGGTGCGGGACGCCAAGACGGGCGAAGACCTGACGCGCGCCATCCTGCTGCAAATCATTCTGGAAGAAGAGACCGGGGGCGTGCCGCTGTTTTCCACGCCCATGCTGGAGCAAATCATCCGCTTCTATGGGCAAGCCATGCAGGGTGTGTTGCAGGACTATTTGGCCAAAAACCTGCAAACCTTTGCCGACATGCAGCAGCGCTTTGCCGAGCAAAGCGGGGCCATGGGCCTGACGCCGGAAGCGTGGGCGCAGTTCATGCAGGGCCAGGCGCCCATGATGCAAGGGCTGATGGGGAACTACTTCGAACAGAGCAAAAACCTGTTTGTGCAAATGCAAGAGCAGATGGCCAAGGGCGCGCTGTTCCCTGGGGTGCCGGGTTTTGGAAAGACCAAGTGATGAGTGATGTGAACGGGGCGAGCACGCCCAAAGTGGGATTCGTGAGCCTGGGCTGCCCCAAGGCGTTGACGGATAGCGAACTGATCCTGACGCAGCTGAGCGCTGAGGGCTACGAGACCAGCAAGACCTTTGCTGGCGCCGACTTGGTGATCGTGAACACCTGCGGCTTCATCGACGATGCGGTCAAGGAAAGCCTGGACACCATCGGCGAGGCGCTGGCCGAGAACGGCAAGGTCATCGTGACCGGTTGTCTGGGCGCCAAACAGGCGGCCGATGGGGCCAACTTGGTGCAGCAGATCCATCCCAAGGTGCTCGCCGTGACCGGCCCCCATGCCACGCAGGAGGTGATGGACGCGGTGCACCAGCACCTGCCCAAGCCGCACGACCCCTTCATGGATCTGGTGCCGGCCGCGGGCATCAAGCTCACGCCCAAGCATTACGCTTATTTGAAGATCAGCGAGGGCTGCAACCACCGCTGCAGCTTTTGCATCATCCCCAGCATGCGGGGTGACTTGGTCTCGCGCCCGGTGGGCGATGTGCTCAAGGAAGCCAAGGCCTTGTTCGAGGGCGGGCTCAAAGAGTTGCTCGTGGTCAGCCAGGACACCAGCGCTTACGGCGTGGACGTGAAATACCGCACCGGCTTCTTCGACGGCAAACCCGTCAAGACCCGCATGCTGGATCTGGTGCGTGAGCTGGGCGAGTTGGCCAAACCCTATGGCGCCTGGGTGCGACTGCACTACGTCTACCCCTATCCGCACGTGGACGAGCTGATTCCCCTAATGAACGAGGGTCTGGTGCTGCCCTACCTGGATGTGCCGTTCCAGCACTCGCACCCCGATGTGCTCAAGCGCATGAAGCGCCCGGCCAGCGGCGAGAAAAACCTGGAGCGCCTGCTGCGCTGGCGCGAGGCCTGCCCGGAGCTGGTGGTGCGCTCAACCTTCATCGCCGGTTTCCCCGGGGAGACGGAAGAAGAATTCCAGCACCTGCTGGACTTCGTGCGCGAGGCGGGCATCGACCGCGCCGGCTGTTTTGCCTACTCGCCGGTGGAGGGCGCCAGCGCCAATGCCTTGCCCGGCCAGTTGCCCGATGCCCTGCGGGAGGAGCGCCGTGCGCGCTTCATGGCCGTGGCCGAGGCGGTGTCGGTGCAGCGCCTGCAACGGCGCGTGGGCCAGACCCTGCAGGTCTTGATCGACAGCGCGCCGGCCCTGGGCCGCAAGGGCGGCGTGGGGCGTTCGTTCGCCGACGCGCCCGAGATCGATGGCACGGTGCGCTTGCTGCCGCCCGAAAAGGCCAGCAAGCAGCTCAAGGTGGGGGAGTTCACCCGCGCCCGCGTGGTGGCCGCTGAAGGTCACGATTTGATCGCCCAGCCGATCTGAGTCATGACCGACCGCAAGCCCGCCGCAGAGCTGATTCACCACCCCTATCAGCCGCCCGCGGGCTTTGCCTCGCCCGTCGAGCCGGTGCACAAGGGCAGTTCGATCTTCTTCCCCAACGTGGCCGCCCTCAAGCGCGTGCGCTGGGCCGATCGCGACGCCTACACCTACGGCTTGCAGGGCACACCGACTACGTTTGCGCTGGAGGCCCGGCTGGCCACGCTGGAAGGGGCGGAGCACATCCTGCTCGCGCCCAGCGGTCTGGCGGCGCTGAATCTGGTCAACCAGACGTTTCTGAAGAGCGGGGATCACCTGCTGCTGCCGGACAACGTCTACGGGCCCAGCCGCAATGCGGCGCGCCACGAGCTCGCGCAGTGGGGCATCACGTTCGACGTCTACGACCCGCTGGACCCGGCTGACCTGGCGGCCCGCCTGACGCCGGCCACCCGCTTGGTCTGGCTGGAGGCGGCTGGCTCGGTGACGCTGGAGTTCCCTGACCTGCCGGCCTTGGTGGCCGCCGTGCGCGAGCGGGCGCCGCAGGCGCTGATCGCGCTGGACCACACCTGGGGCGCGGGCTTGGCGTTTGCGCCGTTTGACTTCGGCGTGGACGTGACGATTCACGCCTTGACCAAGTACCCCAGCGGGGGCGGCGATGTGCTGATGGGCTCCATCGGTTGCCGCGACCGCGCGCTCTATGAGCGTTTGGCGGCGGCCCACGGCCGCAGCGGCCTCGGGGTGGGGGCCAACGACGTGGAACTGGTGTTGCGGGGCCTGGCCACACTGCCGCTGCGATATGCGGCGCAGGACGCCGCGGCGCGGCAGGTGGCCGCTTGGGCTCAGCAGCACCCGGCCGTGCGCCAGGTGCTGCACCCGGCCTTGCCCGGCTCTCCCGGCCACGCCGCCTGGGCCAGAGACGCCCAGGCCGCCGCTGGCTTGCTCACGCTGACGTTCCACGAGGGGGTCAGCTCGGCAGCCGTGGAAGCCGCGGCAGACCGGCTGCGGGTGTTCCGCCTGGCTTGGAGTTGGGGCGGGCCAGTCTCGCTGGCCGTGCCCTATGACTTGGCCTTGCTTCGGAGCCTGCCCGGGGGGCGCCGCGGGCCCGTCTTGCGCCTGGCCATTGGTCTGGAAGAGCCCGAGGTGCTGACCACCGATCTGGCGCAGGCGCTGGCGCCGCTGGCGGGCGGCTGAGCGGAGCCCGGCCGCCCCGCTGCAGGCGGCCAGCCGCCCCTCAACGGTCGCTGGCCAGTGCCTTGTGCAGCGCCGCCTGGTTCAGCCAGGCGCGCAGCCGCAGGCGGATGCCTTCTTGCTCGGCCGCCAGCGCGGCATTGCGCGCCTGCAGCCAGTCGGCGCGGGCGATGGCGCCCACTTCAAAGCGCAACTGGGCCAGCTGCGCCGTGCGCCGGGCTTCCTGCAATCGGGCTGCATTGGCCAGCTCCTGTGCCTGCAGCTCGCGCTGCTCGGCGGCCAAGCCTTCGATCTCAACCAAGGCGCGGTGCAGGCTGTCGCGCAGGGCGAGTGCGCTGCTTTCCACGTCGGTCAATGCTCCTTGGCGCTGCAGGTCCAGGCGGCGCCAGTCCACCAAGGGCACGACCAGGTTGGCGGCCAGGCTGGCCAGCGGGTTGCGCAGCCAGTCGCCGGCGTCGCTGCCGCCGGTGCTGAGGCCCGCGCTGAGGCTCAGCCGCGGATACCGCGCGGCCTCGTTGCTGCGCTGGCGGGCCAGGGCGGCGTCCACCTGCAGACGGGCCCGCTGCACGTCCGGCCGGCGCGCCAGCGCCTGCTCGGGCGGCGGCGGCAGCCATCGCGGCGGCGCGGCGTGGGGCAACTGGGCCGCGGCCGGCAGGACGGGTTCGGTCTGGTTCAGCAGCAAGCCCAGGGCCAGGCGGTGGCTGCTGCGTTCGCGCGCCAGCTGGGCCAGGCGCGAACGCAGGCCTTGCACGGTGGCAGCGGCCTTGTCCACCTCGATGGGCAACAGCTTGCCCTCGCGCACGCGCTGTCTCGTCAGCTCGACGACCTGCTCGGCCGCCTGCAACTGTTCAGTGATCAGCGGCTCTTCGAGCGCCAGCGCGGCCAGGCTCCAATAGCGTTCGGCCACCTGGGTGCGGATCAGCAATTGGGCCGCCGCGATGTCGGTGCGCGCGGCCTCGGCTTCGGCCGCTTGAGCGCGCTCGGTCTGGGCCAGGCGCTGCCACAGATCGACTTCGTAATTCAGCCCAGCACTCAGGCCGTGGCTCCGTGCAGTGGGGCCGTGCTCCACGGCACGGCTGCGCGAGGCGTCCAAGCCGAGGCTGGGACTGGGCTGGCGGTCCAGCCCAGCGCCTTGGGTCTGCAACTCGGCCCGGCGCCAGCGCAAGACCGCCTGGGCGATGTCGCGGTTGGCGGCCAGGGCTTGCTGTTGCAACTGGCTCAGGGCCGGGTCGAGCAGGCCGGCCCAGTCGGGCTGTGCCGCGCCGGCGTCTTGGCCCTCAAACTGCTGCCATTGCGCCGGCAGGGCGGTGCTGGCTTGCGGAGCCACGGGGGGCTGAACGGCGCAGCCGCCCAGCAGCAGGGCCAGGGTGCTGGCCAGGATGGTCTTGTTGTTCATGTTCTTACTCCCGGGCCAGCGCATCGACGGGGGACAGGGCGGCAGCGCGCCGCGCCGGCAAGGTGCCAAAGATCAGGCCGACCAGGCTGGAGACCGCAAAGGCCACGCCCAGCGCCGCCCAGCTCACCTCCACTTTGAGGTCGCTCTGCGCCGCATTGATGCCTTGTGCGCCCAGCCAACTGAGCAGCACGCCCACCAAGCCGCCCAGGCAGCACAGCAGCACGGCTTCGACCAGGAATTGCAGGCGCACATCGCGCTGGCGCGCGCCCACGGCCATGCGGATGCCGATCTCGCGGGTGCGCTCGCTGACCGACACCAGCATGATGTTCATCACCCCCACGCCACCCACCAGCAGGGAGATGGCGCCCACGCCGGCGAACAGCAGTGCCATCGCACCGGTGACCTGCTGGAACTTGCGGAACTCCTCTTCCGCGCTCCAGGTGCCGAAGTCCTCGGCGCCATGGAGCGCGCGCAGGCGGTACTCGATGTGGCGGCGCACTTCCTCGGGGGGCACCGTGAAGTCGAGCAGCACATTGAACTGATCCGCATCGGTGCGCAGGTCCAGCTTGCGCGCGAAGGCGGTGTGCGGCACGAACACCTGGCCCAGCCACGAGCCAAAGTTCACCAAACCGCCGGTGTCGGGTTTGACGACGCCGATGATGGTGACGGGCAGCGCCACGCCCACGGCCGGTGGGGCCACAGGCCCGCCCTGGGCCACCGTGGCCATGGGGTCGCCCCCCATGCCAGCCATGGGGTTGATGAGCAGGGTGCGCCCCACCGGGTTCTCGCCCGGCTTGAAGAGGTTGTTGCGGGCCTTCTCGTCGATCAGGGCCACCTGGGCGGCGCTGCTGAAGTCATGGGGCTGGAACACGCGGCCGGCGTCGAGCTTGAGCTTGCGCATGGCCAGGGTGTCGGCCTCGGCGCCGAGCACGGTGACCAAGCTGTCGCGGGCGCCGTGGCGGGCCGTCATCTGGGCTTCGCGCTCGGTGGTGACGGCTTTGACGCCCGCCAGCGCGCGAATCGAGGCCATGTCCGCCGCGGTGAAGGCCTTGGCCTGCTGGCCGGGCGGCAGATTGGGGTTGCCGCGCCAGACCATGATGCGGCCCGACATGAAGCCGCTGACATCTTTCTCGATGCTGCCGCGCGCGGCGCTGGTCAGGGCCAAGATGGACACCACAGCGGCAATGCCGATGCTGATGCCCAGCATGGAGAGCGCGGTGCGCAGGCGGTTGCCTTTGAGCGACTGCACGCCCGAGGCAAAGGCCTCGCGCCACTGCGCCTGCAGGCGCCGCCACCAACTTGCGGGCGGCAGGGGCTGGCTGTCCTCGCTCTGCGGCGGCTGGTGCGTGGCGGGGGTGCCGTTGTCGCGGATCACCTTGCCGTCTTTGAGCTCGATGACGCGACGCGCATGGGCGGCGACCTGGTGGTCGTGTGTGACCAGGATGATGGTGTGACCGCGCTCGTTGAGTTCGCGCAGCAGCTTGAGCATCTCGGCGCCCGAAGCGGAATCCAGTGCGCCGGTGGGCTCGTCCGCC
Source organism: Inhella gelatinilytica (assembly GCF_016093295.1). Lineage (GTDB taxonomy): Bacteria > Pseudomonadota > Gammaproteobacteria > Burkholderiales > Burkholderiaceae_C > Inhella > Inhella gelatinilytica. Next base: position 34,425 of record NZ_JAEDAL010000009.1, read on the forward strand.
AAGATGATCTGGCCACCGTTCATCAGCGAGCGGGCAATCGACACCCGCTGTTGCTGGCCACCCGAGAGTTCGTTGGGCTTGTGGTGCAGGCGCTCGCCCAGGCCCAAGCGCTCCAGCAGGGCTTGCGCGCGGCTGCTGCGCTCGGCCTGGCTGGCGCCGGCGTACACGGCGGGCAGGGCGGCGTTGGCGCGCGCATCCAGGTGCGGCAGGAGGTGGTAGCGCTGGAAGATGAAGCCAAAGCGCTCGCGGCGCAACGCGGCCAGTTCGTCCGGGCCGAAGTGGCTGGCGTCCTGGCCGTCGATCAGGAACTGGCCCTCGGTCGGGTTGTCCAGGCAGCCCAGCACGTTCATCAGGGTGCTCTTGCCCGAGCCGGACTGGCCGATAACGGCGACAAACTCGCCGGCCTCAATGGCCAGGCTCACGCCGTCGAGTGCGCGCACCTCGATGTCGCCGAGGGTGTAGTGCCGGCCGATGGCGCGCAACTCGATCAGCGGCGGCGCGCTGCGCTGCGGCGATGGGTGCAGCCCGTCGCCTTGGGCGGCTGGGTGGATCAGGAGGTCGCGGGCCATGGCGTCACTGCCCGCTGGCTGCAGCCGAGGCCGCGGCTGAGGCAGCAGATTCGGGCGGCGGCGGGGCCAGCAGCACTTTTTCGCCGGCCTTCAGGCCTTCGAGCACCTGCACGCGGCCCCCGTCTTGCAAACCGGTGCGAATCTTGCGCTCCTTGTGCTTCGGGGCATCTTTGCTCTCCTTCGCCGGCGCCTCCAGCACCTGCACGGCGAAGCGACCTTCATCGTCTCGCGCACCCAGCGCCACCACGGGAATGGCCAGCACCTGCTTGGCGCTGCCGGTTTCGATGTTGACCTGCACCGTCATGTCCGAGAGCAGCTTGCGTTCCTTGTTCGGCACCTCGAACAGCACGTTGTAGAAAACGGCGTTGCCGGCGCGCTCAGGGACCGGCTGGATGACGCGCACCGAGCCTTCGTAGCGCTGCGCCTCACCCGAGAGGGTGACGAAGCGTGCCTTTTGGCCCACCTTGACGCTGGCGATGTCGGCCTCGGGCACCCGGGTGCGCACGGTGATCTCGTCCATGTTGGCCAAGGTCACCATCACGGGCGTGATCTGGATGGCGATGACGGTCTGTCCCTCTTGCACCGGCAGGTTCACCACCGTGCCGTCCATGGGGGCGGTGATCGAGGTGTGGCCCAGCGAGAGCCGGCGCTTGTCGAGCTCCGCCTGCAGGCGCTTGAGGCTGGCGCTTTGGCCGCGCAGGTCAGCTTCCAGCTTGGTCAGTTCGACCTCGGCACGCTCGGCTTCGGTCGCGGCGGTGGCCTCGCCCTTGAGCAGGCGGCGCTGGCGCTCAACCTCTGCTCGGGTGAGCTTCAGATCGGCCTGGCGCGCTTCAATCAATGCAGCTTGCTGGGCCACGGCGGCCTCGGCCTGCGCCACTTCGCTGCGTGCGAGCTCGGGGTCCAGGCTGACCAGCAAATCGCCCTTCTTCACTTGCTGGCCCAGTTGCACGTGAATCTTCTGCACCTGGCCGCTGACCTGGGCGCCGACATCGACTTTGACGCGCGGTTGCAACACGCCGGCGGCTTGCACGGTTTGCAGGATGTCGGCAAGCGCCGCCGTCCCGCTGGGTGGGGCCGGTGGGGGCGGGGGTGGGTTGACCAGTCGATACGCCCCCCAGGCCAGACCGATGCCCGCAGCCAGAAGGGTGACTCGCGCCCACCAAGGGCGCAGCGCGCGGCGAATGAAACCGGGGGACGTCGAGGAGGTTTTGGGGTTCATGGTTCGATTCCTGAAGGCGGGCGGACTGTAGGCGCGAAAAGCCGGGGCACGGGGCCTGTACCGGCCCGCATGCGACGAACTGCAGCCTTGGCCGATGGTCTGCGTCGGGCTCCTCCAAACAGGGGGGTGGGTTTGCCCTTGCTCTGGTTGTGAAGGCGCGGTCGAATACTGCTTTTGAACGAGACCGGGAATTGGGTGCGTGTCGCCCGGGCCGGCGGGCTCGATTACTCGAACGAAAGCAAAACAATGCGTAAGTGCACATGGGCGCCCTGGGGCTGGGCCCTGATTGGCGTGATGGCGGCCAGTCAGGTGGCGGCGCAGTCCGCGCCGGTGGTGAAGGGTTTCAAGATCAACGGCAACAGCCTGTTGGAGCCGGCGGTGATCGAGGCGGTTCTGGTCGCACACAAAGGGGAGCGCACCAACCAGCAATTGCGGGTGGCGGCGCAGGCCGTGCAAGCGGCGTACCGCGAGGCGGGGTATGGCGCTGTGTTGGTGAGCGTGTTCGCCCCGGGGAGCGACGGCATTGCCGAGGTGCGGGTGCTGGAGGGCAAGGTGGGGCGTGTTGTGGCCGTGGGTGCCGAGCAATTCAGTGCCGACTCGGTTCGCCAAGCGCTCCCGGCCTTGGCAGAGGGGCAAACCCCGCGCGTTGTGGAGATCGATCGCCAGGTGGAGCTCGCCAACCAGAACCCGGCGCGCAAGCTGGCGGTGACCCTTGAGCCGGGCCAGCGTATCGGCTCGGTGGATGCCCAGATCGGGGTGACCGAGTCCCCCGTGCTGCAAGGGCAGGCGGCGCTGGACAACACGGGCAGTGAGCAAAGTGGTCGGACTCGCGTGAGTGCTGGCCTGCGCCACGCGAACGTGGCGGGTTGGGGCCACCAATTCACGGGCATGCTTCAGACCTCGGTGGAGCGGCCCAGTCGGGTGGCCATCGTGTCCGGCAATTACGTCCTGCCCTTGCCAAGCCCCGCGCAGCGACTGGACTTCTACGCCATGCGCTCGAACGTGGACGGGGGCAACACCGCCACCGCGGCCGGGGCGCTGACCTTCAACGGACGAGGCCATGTGCTGGGGGCGCAGTGGACGCAGTTGCTGTTGCGCCGGGGGGATTGGGGCCACCGCCTGCGCGCGGGGCTTGAAACCCGCGAGTACCGGAATCGTTGCGCCATTGAAGGTTTACCGGAGGGGGCTTGCGGGCCGGCCGGGGAGTCGGTCACCGTCCACCCGCTTTCAGTGGAATACAGCGCCCAAGGGGGGCGCGACCCGGCTTGGGAGGGGCACATCAGTGCGGTGCAAAACTTGGGGCTAGGCGGGCGTTTTGGCAGTGCGGCCCACTTTGACGCGGTGCGTGCGGGCGCGGTCAAGTCCTATCGCGTGCTGCGGTTGGGGGGGCAGGTGCAGTGGCGGTTGCCGGCGCAGTGGCAACTCAGTGCTCGGGCATTGGGCCAGTGGAGTCCGCATGCCTTGATTTCTGGCGAGCAGTTTGGCCCTGCGGGCGCCAACTCGGTGCGGGGCTATCGGGAGCGGGAGGTGCTGGGGGACAACGGTTGGCTCGCCAGTGCGGAGCTGCGCAGCCCGGTCTGGACCTGGTCGACGCTGGGCGACACGCAGCTGCAGGCGGTGGTCTTCACCGACTGGGGACAGGCCAAGAACCACGGGGACCTGGAGTGCCGCGCGGGGCAGACCACGTGCAATGTGGGCTCCGTGGGTCTGGGGCTGCGGGCCAGCCGCGGGCGGTGGCGCTTGATTGCCGATGTGGCCCATGCGCTGCGATCGGGTACCCAGACCGAATCGGGCAGCAATCGAATTCACGTGGCGGCCAGCTACGGCTTGGAATAAAGGGAAGTTGATATGAAGTCCAACGCACAACGCCTTTGCCGTCCCGGCTTCTTGCTGCGCCCGCTGGCGCAGGCCTTGGTGGCCAGCGCGGTCATCAGTTTGCCCGTGTCGCAGGCCCAAACCCTGCCCTCGGGACTGAAGGTGGTTCAGGGGTCGGCCGTGGTGAGTCAGCAGGGCTCCAGCATGACCGTCACCAACACCCCCAACGCCATCTTGAACTGGGATCGGTTCTCGATCAGTGCAGGGGCCAAAGTTCACTTCCAGCAGCAAAGCGCTTCGAGCAAAGTTTTGAATCGTGTGGTGGGCCGGGACCCCTCCTACATCCTGGGCGACCTGACCAGCAATGGCCAGGTGTGGTTGCAAAACCCCAGTGGCATCTTGTTCGGTGCCAATGCGCGGGTGGATGTGGCTGGGCTGGTGGCCACCACCCTGTCGGTGGCGGATGCCGACTTCACCGCGGGGCGTCTGCGTTTGGGCGGCGACAACACCTTGGCGGCGGGCGGCATCGTGAACCAGGGCCTGCTGCACAGTGCCCATGGTGGACAGGTGGCGTTGGTGGCCACGGAAGTCCGCAACGAAGGCCACATCCAGACCCCGGGGGGGCAGGCGGTGCTCGCCGCGGGGCGTCAGGTGGAACTGTTTGATAGCAGCACCCCCAACATCCGGATTCGCGTGCCGCTGGCCGCAGGCGAGGTGTTCAACAGCGGGCTGATTGAGGCGGGCGAGGGGCGCATCGACATTGCCGCGGCAGCCGTTCGCCAGCTCGGGGAACTGAAAGCCGATGGCGCCCAGGGCGGCACCGTGACGGTGGACGCTGCGGGCGGCACCTTGCTTCAGGAAGGCCGCATCTCGGCGCAGGGCACTGAAGGGTTGGGCGGTCAGGTTCGGTTACTCGGCAAAGAAGTTGGCCTTCTCGGGACCTCGGTCGTGGACGCCAGTGGCGCCACGGGGGGCGGCGAGATCCTGGTTGGCGGTGGCCTGCAAGGGCAGGATGCACGGTGGACCAATGCGCGCGCAGTGTTTTTCGGGGCCGACGCCCAGCTGCGCGCCGACGCCACCCGGCTGGGCGATGGCGGTCGCGTCATCCTGTGGAGCGACAACGCGACACGCGCGTACGGGTCCCTCAGCGCTCAGGGCGGTGCCCAAGGGGGTAACGGAGGCTTCATCGAAACCTCAGGGGGCTGGTTGGATGCGCGACCGCGCGCCATCAACACGCTGGCCGTCAAGGGCCAGGCAGGGCAATGGCTGCTGGATCCGTTCAGCATTGAAATCGTGACCCGTACGGGCCCGGACATCAATGTGGTGGGTTCGGCGGGCCTGTTCTCACCCAGCAGCTCGCCTTCCCAAATCACCACCGACACCATTGCCAGCGCTCTGGTCGCTGGCCAGAACGTCACCATCACGACCGCGCCGGGAACGGGCGACGGGGATATTTTTTGGCGCGGTGCCAACCTCAGCGTCAACGCGCTCAACAGCGCCGTGACGCTGAACCTGATTGCCGATCGCAACGTGCAATTCGACACGGGCTCGTCCATCTCCAGCGACAGCACCTTGCATGTGAGTCTGCAGGCCGGGCGCGGGGGGCAAGGGGGCATTCAGCTCAATTCCCGTACGACCATCAACACGCAGGGGGACATCACCCTCGGTGGCTCGCTCTCAGGCGCGGCACCGGGCAGCGGCGACGGGTTCCCGTCGATTTGGATCGACAACGCCGACCTGACCTCGGGTGGGGCCTTGAAGATGAAGGGCCACAACGGTTTCGGCTCACATGGCGTGGATCTGCAGGGCGGCACTTATGAGGGGCAGAGCATCGAGATTCAGGGCAAGGCGCTCAGTGGCAAAGGCGTGTACGTACACGGCGCGACACTGAACGCCCGCACGGGTTTGACCCTGCGGGGCGAGGGGACCTTGTTTGGCGTGTATGCCGACAACTCGTTTTTCTCATTGAACGAGCCTGGCAGTTATGCCAGCACGGCCGCACTCACGATTGATGGCAAGGCCACCGGGGGCAGTGGCATGGGGGTTCAGCTGAGTTCCAGCGGGGGTACCAGCCTGGAGGCGACCCGGGTAGGCGAGGTCCGGATTCAAGGGTGGACTGATGCGACCAACCAACCGGCGATCCAAATCAACGGCACGGATGGTTCGTTCAATATCAACAACTTGAGCGTGGCGCGTCTACGCATCGAGGCCGACAGTGGCGGGATCGAGTTCAATCAAGTCAACATCGCGCATGACAACCAGGCACCGGACACCCGCAGTGTGGTGATTCGGGCCTCCGACGTCATTTGGAATTGGAGCCAACTCCTGGGCGGTGATGACATCCGGCTGATGGCGAACTCGCACCAGTTCCTGGGGTCTTCGACGCAGATCGGCGGGAACAGTCTGGTGGCGTTCGACGGGATCTTCAGCCTGATGTCGATCTCGGCTTCGTCTTCCGGGCCGACGGCGCAGGCTGCGGTCATGGGGTTCAACGGGGGCGGGGCGGAGCGCATTGACAACCAGGTCGGGTCGGGGCTTTTCGGTTCGGCGATTACCCAGTGGACACTGATTGGCGTGGACCCACGGGACAGCGCGGTCTACACTTCGGGCCAGCGCCAGTTCAATCCCAATGGCTTGACCCATGCCTACCGGCGCTACGGCGCGGGGACCTACTCGCCGGCCGCGGTGTCGGGTTTTGGCAATGGTTTTTGGTTCAGCCAATCCATGGATGCTGTGGTCAGTGGCTCCGTGGCCAACAAGGTCTACGACAGCACGACCGCCGCCAGTGCCAGTGGCGTCACCGTCACAGGGCTGAGTGGCGACACCCTGAGCTTTACGGGGTCCAGCGCGTCCTTCGTGAACAAGCAGGCTGGGGCGGCCCGTGCGGCCACGATTCAAATTTCGGGGCTAACCGCGGTCGACGCGGGTGGGCAACCGGTCTACGGCTACAACGTCGTTCCGGCCTCGGTGACCGCGACCATCACGCCAGCCTCCTTGAGCGTGGCGGGCTTGAGTGCCCTTAACAAGGTGTACGACGCGGGTGTGTCGGCTTCGCTGTCGGGCACGCCAACGGTGATTGCTCTGGGCAGTGACGTGGTCTCCGTGGCTTCGGGCTATTCCGGCCAGTTCAGCGACAAAAACGTGGGGACCAACAAGGCAGTTACCGTCAGCGGCCTCAGCCTCACGGGTACCGACGCAGGGAATTACACCCTCATTGCGCCCAGTGGCTTGCAAGCCAGCATCACCAAAGCGCCGTTGCTTGTGACCGGCTTGAGCGCTCAGAACCGCGTCTACGACACCACCGCCACGGCCCAGCTGGTGGGCACGGCGGCCGTCAGCCCCCTGGGATCGGATGTGGTGGGCTTGGTGGGCACAGCGGCCGGGGCCTTCTCCAACAAGAACGTGGGCTCATCAAAAACCGTCGCCATTTCCGGTTTGAGTTTGACCGGCGCCGACGCGGGCAACTATGCGCTGAGCGTGCCGAGTTTGACCGCCAGCATCACGCCAGCGCCGCTGCCCATCGGGGGCTTGACGGCGCAGAGCAAGGTGTACGACGCGTCAGCGAGTGCGACCCTCGTAGGCACACCGGTCGTCAGCCCCCTGGGATCGGATGCGGTGGGCTTGGTGGGCACAGCGGCCGGGGCCTTCTCCAACAAGAACGTGGGCTCATCAAAAACCGTCGCCATTTCGGGCTTGAGTTTGACCGGCGCCGACGCGGGCAACTACGCGCTGAGCGCGCCGAGTTTGACCGCCAGCATCACGCCAGCGCCGCTGCCCATCGGGGGCTTGACGGCGCAGAGCAAGGTGTACGACGCGTCCGTGAGTGCCCCCCTCGTGGGCACGCCGACCTTCACGACCTTGGGCAGCGACTCGGTCACGGTCAGTGGCCAGGCCGGCCAGTTCGCGGACAAGAACGTCGGGACGAACAAGCCGGTGACGGTGACCGGGCTGACTTTGGGGGGGGCTGATGCGGCCAACTACACGGCCATCGTGCCCACCAGCTTGCAGGCAAGCATCACGCCGGCTCCGCTGGTGGTCGGAGGGCTCATCGTTCAAAACAAAACCTACGACGCCACGCGGGTGGCGCAGTTGGTGGGTACGGCGACCGTCAGTCCCTTGGGTGCCGATACGGTGGCTGTGGTGACGGGCTATTCCGCACTCTTTGATGACAAGAACGTCGGCGTCAACAAGGCCGTGTCGGTTCAAGGGCTGAGTTTGACGGGTGCGGATGCGGCCAATTACACCGTCGTGGCGCCCACCCATCTGCAGGCCAGCGTCATGCCGGCCCCCTTAGTGGTCACGGGGTTGACCGGACAAAGCAAGGTCTATGACACAACACTCAGTGCGTCGGTTTCCGGAGCCGCGCAAGTCACGCCCTTGGGGTCCGACGATGTGGGACTGCTGGGCACCGTGTCGGCGCAATTCGCCACCCGCCAGGCGGGCACAAGCAAGCCGATTTCCCTTTCAGGGCTCAGTCTCACCGGACCCGATGCGGGGAACTACACCCTGACGATGCCGAGCCTGACGGGCAACATTTCACCGGCACCGCTGCTGGTGACGGGGCTTGTCGCCGCAGACAGGGTTTACAACAGCACTACGGTGGCCGGCGTGACGGGGTCCCCGGTCGTGGCCCCCTTGGGCAGTGACAGCGTGATCGTCACCGGCACCGCTACAGGAAACTTTGGCGACAAAAATGCCGGGGTTAGCAAGGGGGTGACGGTTTCGGGCCTGGGTCTCTCCGGCGTGGATGGCGGCAACTACACACTGGTTCTGCCCAGCCTGAGTGCCAGCATCACGCCCGCCCCACTGGTGATCACGGGGCTCGTTGCGCTCGACAAGGTGTACGACGCCACGACAGCCGCCCCGTTGAGCGGCACGCCGGGCTTCAGTCCCCTGGCCAATGACAACGTGACTTTGACGGGGGGGCTGACGGGTCAGTTTGCGGACAAGAACGTTGGAACGAACAAGAGCGTGACCCTGGTGGGCTTGAGTCTGTCGGGGCCGGATGCAGGGAACTATGTCCCAGTGGCTTCGGGGGCGCTCCAGGCCTCGATCACAACGGCCTCCTTGGTGGTGACGGGATTGGTGGCTCAGTCCAAGGTGTATGACGGCACGACGGGTGCGCAACTGAGCGGCAACGCCCAGGTCAACCCGCTGGGCAACGATGAGGTGAGTCTCTGTGGCTGCGCGGTGGCGCAGTTCAGCGACAAGAACGTGGGCACGGGCAAAGCGGTGACGGTCAGTGGCTTGAACCTGACAGGTGCGGACGCTGGGAACTACACGGTCCTCAGCCCGACGGGCTTGCAGGCCAACATCACACCCGCTGCACTCACGGTGACGGGTCTGACAGCGCAAGACAAGGTGTACGACGCCACGACGGTGGCGACGGTCACGGGCAGCGCGGCGGTCAGTCCGCTGGGCGGTGACACGGTCAGCGTTGTGGGCAGCGCCAGCGGGGTGTTAGGGCACGGCCAGTTTTACGGCGCTGGGCAGTGACAACGTGACCCTCACGGGCAGCCTGACCGGACAGTTCAGTGACAAGAACGTGGGGGTGAACAAGACGGTGACGCTGCAGGGGCTGGCCCTCGGTGGAAGCGACGCGGGCAACTACACAGCCATTGCGCCCACGAGCCTGACGGCGAGCATCACCCCCGCGCCGCTGAGCGTGACGGGTCTGACGGCGCAGAATAAGGTGTATGACGCCACGACGGTGGCGCAACTCACGGGCACGCCCAGCTTCACCGCGCTGGGCGCTGACATCGTGAACCTCACGGGCACGCCAACGGGCCAGTTCAGCGACAAGAACGTTGGCGTGGGCAAGCTCGTCACGGTCACCGGACTTTCCCTGTCCGGGGTCGATGCTGGGAACTACACCCCGATCGCACCGACCACCCTTCAGGCCACCATCACGCCGGCGCCGCTGGCTGTGGGTGGGCTGACGGTTCAGACCAAGGTGTACGACGCGTCGACGTCGGCGCCTTTGACGGGGCAGGCCACGGTGGCCCCGTTGGGTGGAGACACCGTCACTGTGGCGGGTACAGCGTTGGCACAGTTCGGCGATAAGAATGTGGGCAATGGCAAGTCCGTGACCTTGCAAGGTCTGAGCCTGCAGGGCAAGGAAGCCGGCAACTACCAAATGGTCCTGCCCACCCTGACCGGCACGATCTTGCCGGCGACGCTGGTTTATGTGGCTGAACCTGCCTCTCGCACGGTGGGGCAGGCCGCAGGCGCGTTCGCAGGGTTGGTTCAGGGTTGGGTGGCGGGAGAGACCCAAGCGACCGCCGCGGTGGGCACTGTGAAGTTCACCAGCCCTGCGGCGGCGTCGCCGGACAGCGTGCTCTCGGTGGCGGGCAGTTTTGCCATCACGGGATCGGGCCTGACAGCAGCGAACTACACCTTTAGCCAAGCCCCCGGCAATGCGCAAGCCCTCACCGTCACGGCGGTGGGCGGCCCCGCCGAGCCGCCCCTCATCGAAGCCCAACGTTTGCAGACGTCCACTTTGGTCTTGATTGGCGCGCCCAACCAGCACAGCAATGGAGGCGTTCTCGATTTGGGCGCATCGATCATGGCCCCCGCGCAAGTGGCGGCTCCAGGCTCGGGTTCGGTGAACACCGCCACCATGAGCAAGGAAAGCATTCAAGGATTGCTGACAGAGCGCGAGCGGGTGAAGCGCCAGGCATTGGGCGTGGCTCTGGAGCAACTCAGCCTGAACCCGGAGCTGGCGGACAACCGCCTGTGCACCAATCGGGAAGACGCCGAAAGCGGCAAGTGCCTGGTGACCGAAGCCTTGATCGCGGAGTTGGCGCAGGAGCGTGTCAATGACGCCCAGCCCACCGTGGGCGGCAAGGCTGCAGGGCTGCCGCCGCCTGCCAAACCCGCCCCCTCGGTCAGCCCTGCGGCCGCCACGGTGCGGCCGGCTTGGGTTGCGCCCACGCTGGGGCCCAAGCGTCCTGTGGTGAGCGCCAGCCTGCCGCAAATTCAACGCAAGATCGCCGTACTGATCGGGGTGAACGATTACGAAGACAAGTCAATTCCGCAGCTCGAAAACGCTGTCGGCGACGCCGAAGCGCTGGCGCGGCTGGCCGAGGGGCCGCTGGGCTATGAAACCTTGATGCTGCGCAACCCCACCAAGGCGCAGGTGGTGGCCACGCTCAACCGCCTGGCCATGGAGGCGAATCCGCAGGACCAAGTCCTCATTTATTACGCCGGGCATGGCGATGAGGCCGTGGCGCAGGAGTCGGGGGTCAAGAACGGCTATTGGCAGTTGGCGGACAGCTCGGCCAAGTCGCCCCAGTCCTGGTTGTCCAACAACGACATCGGTCGTTTGCTGAATTTGATCAAGGCAAGGCAAGTGGCGCTTCTGTCGGACAGCTGCTATTCCGGACGTCTGGTCGACGGTCCCCGCGTGCGTGCAACGCCGGGCCCCGTCAACCCCAATGAGGTGCTGAGTGACCGCACGGTGGTGGTCATGTCGTCAGGTGGCAACGCACCGGTGGCCGATGCCGGCGAAGGCGGGCATTCACCGTTTGCATTCCACCTCATGCAGACTTTGGGCAAGCTGCAGAACTGGAAGCCGGGGGCCAATGTTTTTGAGACGGTGCGCTTCCGCGTGGCCAACAAGTTCCCGCAGTCCCCACAGTACGGCTACAGCGGTGTTCATGCCATTGGGCGCGGCGGGGACTACCTGTTTGAACAGCGACAACTGAGCCCGCGCTGACCCAGCCTGTCCTTGACTCAGGGCCCCTGCCGAGCGAACTGCTCGCGCAGGGCCTTGAGTCGCTCGGGCGACAGCCCAAAACTGTGGGGCACAAAGGCACGCGGATCGCGCGTGTGAAACAGCAGGGCTTGGGCCTCATTGACGATCAATTCCGGTTGCCCGACGTCGTAACCGGCTTCGCTCAAACGGGATTGAATGGTCTGTCGTTCGGTCGGTGTGAGCGCTTGGTGCCAGAACGTGTGGCAGCGCTCACGGTACTGGGCGTCCAGAAAAAACCGCGCATGGCTCAGTTCGTGACGCAGCACGGACTCACGACGCAGCGCATCCACCGTTTCGTCATGCTGGGTACCCGGGTTGTCGCCTTGAAGGTCAGAGAAGCTGATGAGGGCGCGCACCCCTGGCGAGGACCCTACCGGCAGCCAACCCTGTGCGTGGAGCGTTTCCTGAATCCGGTGCTCCTCCGGATTCAGCGTGACATGCTGCTTGCGGGCGTGATCGAAAAACGCCTGAACGTCCTGCAATCGGTAATCGTGGCCACCATAAAACGTGGCGGCGTTGTCACCGGCGGTGTGGATCAGGGTGGCCAGCGCCAAGTCATCCAGCAATCGATCCCGGGGCGCCGCCCCCTTTTCTTTCCAGGCGGCGAGGCGGTTGAGTGCCGCGCCCTGCGACTCCAGACTGGGGAACTGCACGACCACCGCGTCGGGCCACTCGGACCATCGGGCCCAGGCCCAATGGCCTTGGGTGTGGCGTTCCAGCAGTTCTTCCGTGGTCAGCAGGGGCCAGGCGTCGCCGGTTGGGTGGGAAGCGGGGGGCGGGGAGGGTACGTGTCGCCAGAGCCAACCCGCAGCGGCCACACAGCCGCCCACCAACAGCAGACCGGCCACCCAGCGGGTGGCCGGCTTTTTCCGCATGTCAGTTCCCCTGAGCGGCTTCGCGGGTGCTGATGAAGGTCACGCGTCGGTTTTCCGGGGCGTCGACACGCTGCTTGTTCAACGGTTCGGCGGAACCCTTGCCCTCGGAATGCAAGCGCATTTCCAGGATGCCATGCTTGCCCACCAAATACTTCACCACGGCCTCCGCACGGGCCTTGGAAAGCAGGAAGTTCGCTGATTCATCTCCTCGTGCATCGGCGTGCCCGTGCACTTTGAAGGCTACCCCGGCCAGCGTGTCGCTCTGCATGGCTGCGGCCATCTTGTCGAGCAAACCCTCCGCCTCGGGCGACAGTTGCGAGGAGTTGGTCAAAAAGGTCACCAACAAATTGGCCTTGCCGGGGCCGTAGGGCTTGGCTTTGGCCTGACCCGGCGCGACGGGGCGGAAACCGCGCGACAGCCCCGTGGCCTCGGTGGGAGGGATGGCCAGTGCGTCGATTAAATCGTCCGTACTGACGTCTTTTGCTTTCAGGACTTTCTCAGGGGCCGGTGGCGTCTGGGCCGTGGCAGCAAACGACAGGGTGGCAGCGACGAGTACCAGGCACAGGGAGCGGAGCGATTTCATGGGATCCTCGTGAGATCGGTCATTCTGAAAGCCGCACCATAGCTTGGGTGAACAGGCTGCTCAAGGGGTGACGGCCAGCGGCAGACGAACGGCACCGAATTGGCCGCAAGCGGAATCCGAGGCCGGGCAGGTTTGAGAGGGGCGGCCCGCCAAAATGGGTTGGGCAAATGTCCATGCCCGCCGCGCTGTGGTGGCTTCTGCCCCGTTTCGAAGCAGGGCGACACCATTTTGCGGGGGCTCCACCAAGGCGTCCCAGGCGTGGGGCGCCCGGGTGAGGATGGCCAGCACCTCGTGAGGGCCGGGCGGGTCGGCCGCCTCGATGTCGGTGGCTCCGGGCGGAGGCAAGGTCACAACCTGACCCGCCTTGACCGCCAACGGCGATTGGTCAGCAAAGAGCTGCAAGGCCTGCCCGCTGGAGTCCCTCAGGAAGAGCGTGAGATAACCCGCCTGCGGCGCCCGAACCTTGAACCGAAATCGATCGTGCTTCCGAATGCTTAGTGCGGTTGGAGGATCCACAAAAACGGGCGTCAAGGTCGCGTCTTGCAAGCTGAGCAGAGACTGAACTTCCCGCTCCCATTCGAAAGTCACCGCGGCAGGGGCTGAGGCCACGGGGGGCGCCGTTTGGGTGCCGACGCGCGCGGTTGGATCGGCACTGGGGTTTGGGGCGGCTCCGCGCGGCAGCACTGCCCACACCAAGCCAGCGATCAGCACCACGCCGCCGGCCAACAACGCAAGCCCCACGGGGCTTCGACGGGTGCTAGGGGAGCTTGCGGGGGCGTCTTGCTTCTCCAGGGGGGGGGATCGACCGGCGGAGGGCACCTGCAAGGTCTGCATGATGCGATCACCGACGGGCTGCGACAGCACCTGCGTGGGCGCATCAGCCAACGAAGGGGCTGCCGTCCCAACTGGTTTCAGGAGTGCGGTGGGTTCCCACGCCGAGCCCACTGCGGTTTCGGCCCTCAAAGGGTTGGCCACCGGCAATTCCATGGTGGGCGCATAACTGGGCGCCTCCAAACCCAAATCGGCGCGGAATTCCGCCATCGACTGGGTTCGTTGCCGGGCATCCACCCGAAGGGCTTTGTCCAAAGCACCCAAAAACCTGGCGCTGTACTGACCCTGCAGCGCTTGCACCAGGGGTTGATAACTGTCCACCAGCACCCGACTCACCGAGGGAGGGGGCGTCTTGCCAATGAGCGCCCAATGAATGGTGGCTGCCAGGGCATAAACATCGGTCCACGGCCCCTGACCCAGCCCCGGTGCATCCCCGTATTGTTCGACCGGGGCAAAACCCGGTTTCAGGATGGCAGTCAGATCCTGGGTCACGTCGCCAATCACCTGGCGTGCGGCACCAAAGTCCAACAGCAAGGGCCGCCCGCTGTCCTTGAGCAACATGATGTTGTCGGGCGCGATGTCCCGGTGCAGCCAGTGGTTCTGGTGCACGCCTTGCATGGCCTCGGTCAACGGCGCCAGCAAACCGAGTAACCAGCTTTCGCTCGGCTTTTCGGCGCTCTGTTTGATGTGCTCACGCAGCGTCCTGCCCTCATAGAGCGGCATGGCCATGTAGGCCGTTCCATGGGCCTCCCAACGGCGCAGCACCCGCACCAGAGCAGGATGGTCAAACCGTGCCAGGGTCTGCGCTTCTTCAATGAAACGCTGCAGTCCGCTGTCGAAGGCCTCTTTGACCCGCTCTGAACGCGGAACCACCTCGGTGCCTTCTCGGTGCGCGACGGCACCCGGCATGTACTCCTTGATGGCTCGCACTTGGCCCAAGGAGTGGTCCCAGGCCCGATAAACAATGCCGAAGCCGCCTTCGCCCAGCTTGGCCTGAATTTCAAATTCGTCCAGGCGGAAGCCATTCGGTAGCGCTTGACTGGTGTCCGTGGGCCAAGCCGCTGGTGTGGGTGGCGCCGGCGCGGGGTCAGGGCGCGGCTGAAAAACGGTGCGATCGTCGTCGGTCACGGCGGTCGAAGTGGGTTAAGGCAACAGCCTCGATCTTCCGCGCAATGAGGCGCCAGGCGTCGCCCCAGAACCTAGGGTTTACTCCCGTGGGGACGAGATCTTGTGTCGCATCAGCTGACCCTTTTCTCGTTCCCAGTCGCGTTTTTTCTCGGTTTCGCGCTTGTCATGCAGCGCCTTGCCCTTGCCCAGGGCGAATTGGCACTTCACGCGGCCCGCCTTGTAGTGCAAGTCCAAGGGGACGAGGGTGTAGCCTTTTTGCTCGGTCTTCCCGATCAGTCGGCGGATTTCCTGCTTGGCCAGGAGCAATTTCTTGCTGCGCTGGGCTTCCGGTCGAACGTGCGTCGATGCCGAGCGCAGCGGGTTGATCTGACATCCGATCAAGAACAGCTCACCGTCGCGAACCACGACGTAGGCGCCGGTCAGCTGAACCTGACCCGCGCGGATGGCTTTGACTTCCCACCCTTCGAGCACCATCCCGGCCTCGTACTGCTCTTCGAGGTGATATTCAAAACGGGCGCGACGGTTTTCAATGATGCTCATGGGAAAAGAAAAACCCCGTGGGCGGGGTTCCTAGAATGGAGGGCATTCTATGAAGCCCGTAAAAAAATCCGTTTTGCTTTGGTACAGCCCGCGAGAGATGGTCGACTTGGTCATCGGCGTGGAGCGGTATCCGGAGTTTCTGCCCTGGTGTGAACGGGCTGAGGTGCTGGCCCAACACGAGGACGGGGTGACGGCCCGATTGGCGCTGGCGTTTGCGGGGGTGCGCTCCAGCTTTACCACCCGCAACACCCACGACGGGGACAGACGGGTACGGGTTCAATTGGTGGATGGGCCTTTCACCCATCTAGATGGTGACTGGCTGTTCAAGCCCCTGTCACGGCCGGGGGCACTGCCTGGCGAGGTGAACGCCTGCAAGATTGATTTTGAACTCCGCTATGCGTTTTCCAGCGGTGCCCTTGAAGCCGTTCTGAGCCCCGTTTTCGACAAGGTGGCGTCTACGTTTGTCGACCGGTTTGTGGAGCGAGCCGAGGCGGTTTATGGCAAGCGTTGAGCTGAATATTGAGCTGGCGTGGAGCCCAGAGCCGGGTCGGGTCCAGGTTCTGCCCCTGCGACTGCCGATCGGTGCAACCGTTGAACAGGCCCTGGCGCATCTGCCTTTGGGGGTGCCGCAGCAGACCGTGGGGATTTGGGGGCACAAGGCGGAACGCCACGATGGGCTGCGGGACGGCGACCGGGTGGAGGTGTATCGCCCCTTGACGGTCGACCCGATGGAGGCCCGTCGGCGGCGTCACGAGGTGCACGGGGGGCGGCGTATCGTTTCGCGCCATCGGCCGATGGGACGCGGTTGACAGCGTGCCGGGGCAGCTGTGACTTCAGCTGGTTTTGTTGCGCATCGCAACGCGAGCGCCCACAAAGTTAAAGGCGTAGGCCACGGCATCGATGATGCCTTGGTCAATCTCCAGGCGCTCGTGCTCTGTTAAATAAAAACTGAAGTCGACCGCGTGGCGGATGTAACGCGGCGGCAGCCTGTTCAGCGCCACGCAAGCCACATCCAGCAGCAAGTCCTGCGAGATGGCGACGTCCGGGTAGTCTGCCGCCGCATCCATCACGGCGGCAAAGACCTCTCGCTCGTGGTGGTTGTAGATCTGAGAAAAGTCTGGATTCGCCATGGTTCCTCCGCAATGGAGAACTTTATACCCGCCACAGCCAAGAAAGGGGATCAGGCCGCACCCATCCCCGAGGCCAGCGCTGCCTGGGCTTTGCGCGCCGCGGTGAAATCCAGCATCCGCGTGATGCAGCGTTCCGCCCGGATGCGCGTGTCCTCGTCCACGGCAACCGCTGGGGCGCCCTGTTTGAGGCACTCGATCAGGCTGCGCAAGCTGTTCATGGCCATCCACGGGCAATGCGCGCAGCTCTTGCAGGTGGCGCCATTGCCGGCTGTGGGGGCTTCAATCAAGGTTTTGCTCGGGGCCAGTTGCCGCATGCGGTGCAAGATCCCGTTGTCGGTGGCGACGATGTAGCGCTGGGCTTGCCCTTCGACCACGGCTTGAATCAGGGCCGAAGTGGAGCCCACCACATCGGCCTGATCCACCACGGCCCGCGGGCTCTCGGGGTGGACCAATACCGGGGCATCGGGGTACTGCTCCCGCAGCAACTGCAATTCCAGCCCTTTGAACTCGTTGTGAACGATGCAGTCGCCCTGCCACATCAGCAAGTCAGCGCCGGTTTGCTCCTGGATGTAGCGCCCCAAGTGACGATCTGGGGCCCACAGGATCTTTTCACCCCGGCTTTTCAAGTGGTTCACGATGTCCAGGGCGCAACTGCTGGTGACCATCCAATCGGCTCGTGCTTTCACCGCGGCACTGGTATTGGCGTAAACCACCACCGTCCGATCCGGGTGGGCATCACAAAACGCTGCAAATTCGGCCTCTGGACAGCCCAAATCCAGCGAACAGGTCGCTTCCAGCGTGGGCATCAGCACCGTCTTCTCGGGTGACAAGATCTTCGCGGTCTCCCCCATGAAGCGGACCCCGGCCACCACCAGCGTTTGCGCCGCATGGTTGCGGCCAAAGCGCGCCATCTCCAGCGAATCGGAGACGCAACCGCCCGTTTCCAGGGCCAAATCCTGCAAATGGCCGTCGACGTAGTAATGCGCGACCAGCACCGCCCCTTTGGCCTTCAGCAACTCGGCGGCTTCGGCCTTCAGGGTTTGGGCGAGTAGGGGGCTGACAGGTTCCGGCACTTGAGCCCAAGCTTGTGCGGTGCCGGCGTCTCCGTGGGCGTCTTGGCGGGTGTAATCAAAGGCGATGCGATCCATGGGCCCATTGTCTTGCAGCGGCACAATTCCCCCGCAAATCACAAACAAAAGGCGAAACCCATGCGTGCGGTTTTCAGTGTGCTGGGCCTGGTCCTGGTGGCGGCCATGGTGTTGAGCTTGGCCAAGAAGCAAATGCAAACGACGGTGACGTTGCCCAGCGACGCGGCGAGTGCGGCCGCCGGCGCCTCCGCCGTTCCGCTGCAGGCCCTGCCGGCCGCCGTGGAGCAGCAGGTTCAAGGGCAGCTGCAGCAGGCGGCTGACCGGGCCAGCGCTGCGGCGACGCCATGACCCGACCCCACGACGAATGGGCCATGCGCCTGGCCTTGGACCAAGCCCAGAACGCCTGGCTGGCTGGCGAGGTGCCGGTGGGGGCCGTCATCTTGTATCAGGGGCAGGTGCTGGCGACGGGCTACAACCGCCCCATCACCACCCACGACCCCACGGCGCACGCAGAAATCGTGGCACTGCGGCACGCCGCGGCGCTCAAGAGCAACTACCGGCTGCCCGATTGCGAGCTCTTCGTCACCCTTGAACCCTGCGCCATGTGTGCCATGGCGTTGATGCATGCGCGGTTTTCCCGCATCGTCTACGCCACACCGGACCCCAAGACCGGGGCTGCCGGATCGGTGGTCGACCTGTTTGCTCAGCCCCTGTTGAATCACCACACGCAGATCGAGGGTGGCGTGTTGGCCGACCCTGCCGCCCGCCTGCTGCGTGACTTTTTTGCAGAGCGGCGAGCGCAGGCGCGTGAGCGGCGAGCGCTGCGGTCTGGCCAGGCCGCCCCCATTCCTGTGGGTGAGGCCATTGAGCTTCACGATGGCCCCTTCGAACCTTCAAAAGAACACCCATGACCGCCTCCATTGCATCGCAAACTCTGTGTCTATTCAGTCCGTCGGGGGTGGTGACCGATCGCGCCGGCTTGCGCCGGGCGGAGAAGTACTTGTCTGGCCTTGGGTTCGAGGTGGAAGTTGATGCTGCAGCGACGGCACGCCGTCAGCGCTTCGCGGGTGACGATGCGGACCGACTGACCGCGTTGCATCGCGTGGCCGACAGCGGAGTGGAAGTTGCCCTGGCCACCCGCGGGGGCTATGGGCTGACCCGGCTGCTGGACGCGCTGGACTGGCCCAAGATCGCTGCTTCGGTGGCGCGGGGCACCCGCTGGGTGGGCATGAGCGACATCACGGCCCTGCAACTGGGGCTGCTTGCTCACGCCAAGGGGTGCGGTGTGACGTGGAACGGCCCCTTGGCTGTCGCGGACTTCGGTGTGGCGGCGGCCGATGGTGGGGTCGATGACATCACGGAAGCCTGTTTTGTGGAAGCCGTGCGCGGCGAATTGGAGGCGATTGGCTTTCGGGAGAGCGGAGCGCCCCGCGGAACTCAGCCGCATGAGGGCCTGGAGGCCGAAGGGCTGCTGTGGGGCGGCAACCTCTCCATGGTGCTCTCGCTGCTGGGCACGCCGCACTGGCCCAAGGTGAAGGGCGGCATCCTGTTCTTGGAAGAGGTGGCTGAGCACCCCTATCGGGTCGAACGCATGCTGCTGCAGCTGGCGCAGGCTGGCGTTTTGGACCAGCAAAAGGTCGTTTTGGTCGGGGATTGCGGGGGCTGGAAACCGGCTGCCCATGACGGCGGCTATCGACTGAAGGATGCCCTGGCGGCGGTGCAGGCGCGCACCAAGACGCCCATCTTGCAAGGCTTGCCGATTGGCCACGTGCCCCGCACCAAAGTCTGTCTGCCCGTGGGGGCCAAGGCGCAACTGGTGGTGCAAGGGCGGGACGTGTTGGTGGCCTGGGGCCACGTCTGATTGCCAGGATGTGCCACTCCCCGGGTTGCCCCGCCATTCGTCATGGGGAGGGGTGGGCGGGGGTGTTGCCCTGGCGCATCAATTACAGGGTAACCCTGACGGTTTCGCCGGGTTTCAGGCCCCAACAATCCGCCCCCACCCGGTGAACCGATTTCGCCGGACGGGGCGTCCTTGCCCCAACCATTTCCCGATTCAAGGAGTTTTGATGCGTCATCCCACCCGTCTTTGCGCGGCCCTGGCCGTTGCGTTTGGCGGCCTGGCCGCCGGCCAGGTCATGGCTCAAGCCGCCGACCAGCAACTCGAGCGCGTTGTCGTCACCGGTTCGTCGATCAAGCGCCTCGCCGCTGAAACCGCGCTTCCGGTCACCGTTGTGACCCGAGATCAGATCGAGAAGAGCGGCGCGACCAACGTCGAAGACATCCTGCGCCGCATCTCCGGCATGACGGGCATGTTGTCGGACTCCACGCAGGGTGCGGGCTACGCCACTTCGAACGCCAACCTGCGCGGCCTGGGTGCCAACTCCACCCTGGTGCTGCTGAATGGCCGCCGCATGGCGGGCCACCCCTTCGGCTCCATCGGCGGCTCGGTCGCGGTGGACTTGAACAGCATTCCCTTCGGCGCCATCGAGCGCATCGAGGTGCTGCGTGATGGCGCCTCCGCCATTTACGGCACTGACGCTGTGGGCGGCGTGGTGAACTTCATCACGCGCAAGGATTACCAAAAGGGCGAGCTGACCGTTCGCTACTACGACCCGCAAGCCACCAAGGGTGGCAAAGAGCACGGCGGCAACCTGTCCTACGGCATGGGCGACCTGAACCGCGAGGGCTACAACCTCCTGGTGACGGCCAACATCAAGGAACAGAGCCGACTGGAAGCGGCGGAGCAGGGTTGGTACTGGCGCCACGCCACGGAAGTGCCGGGCTCCATCCCCCCGACGTCGTTCCGCGCCTATCCGGGCCGTTTGATGGACATTGGCGTGAGCCCCGGTGCTTACGCGAATCCTGGCGCCAACATGGCTGCCTGCGACCCCGCCAACACCGTGATCCAGGTCGGCGGCAAGACCCCCAATGGCGTCGACAATGCTCTGCGTTGCCGCGCCATCTACGCGGCCATGCTGGACAACCTGCCGGACAGCACCAAGACCGACCTGTTCGCCCGCGGCACCTTCAAGGTGGATGCCGACACCAGCTGGTTCACCGAACTTTCGATTGCCCGCAACCACACGACGGGCCGGGCGGCGCCCTCGCCGCTGGACGGTTCGGCCATGAAGGTGCAGGCCGACGGCAATTACCCGCGCATGGTGATGCCGATCGACAGCAAGTACTTCCCGCTGGCCCTGCTCACCCGCTTGGGTTACACGGAAGCGGACTACGTTTCCTATGTCGATGGCAACGGCCGCAAGTACACCGAAGTGGCCACGCGCTCGCTGGACCGTGGCAACCGCGTCAGCGACAACACCAATGAGCAGTACCGCGCCATGGTGGGCACCACCACGGTGATGGCAGGCTGGGACGTCGATGCGGCGTTCACGCTGGCCCAGTCCCGCGGCAAGCTGGACTACGAAGGTTACCTGGCTCAGGACCCCTATCTGGCCGCCTTGCGCACCGGCAACGTCAACCCCTTCGGCCCGAATGACGCCACCGGCGTGGCGCTGCTCGACGGCGCCCAGCTCATTGGCACGGTCCGCAAGTCCAAGGGCACGACCATGGCCTTCGACGCCAAGGCCAGCAAGGAAATCGGTCAGCTCGGCGGCGGCGCCATGGCCCTCGCCATCGGTACCGACCTGCGCAAGGAAAAGGCGAGCGACCGCCCGACGCAAGGCGTGTACGAGCGCGGCGAGCACATCGGTGGCGAAGGCTCGGTGCCGGCCACCAGCGCCAGCCGCAACGTCATGGCCGTGTTCAGCGAGCTGGCCATGCCCTTCAGCAAGGAGTTCGAGCTGACCGCTGCGGCCCGCTACGACCGCTACAGCGACTTCGGGGGGACCTTCAACCCGATGCTGCGCGCCCGCTTCCAGCCTTCGAAAGAAGTGATGTTCCGCGCCAGCGCTGGCACCGGCTTCCGCGCACCCACGCTGTGGGACGTGAACAGCCCGCCCAGCAATACCAACACCGCGGATCCGCAGGTCGACCCGGATTGCCCGGCCGGCCAAGCAGACAGCCCGCTGTGCAACACGCAGTTCAACGTACGCTTGACCAGCGCGCCTGACCTGAAACCTGAGAAGACGCGCCAGTTCACGGCCGGCATCGTTTTCGAGCCGATGCGCAACCTGACGCTGGCCCTCGACTACTGGAACATCCAGAAGCGCGACCAGATCGGCGTGCTCACGGGCGACACCCTGATGGCTGAGCCGGGTCTGTATGCCAAGTACAAGAGCCGCGTGAAGCGCACCTCCGCGGGCTTCATCTCGTACATCGAGACGCCGGTGGAGAACCTGGGTGAGCTGAAGACGGCGGGTTTCGACCTCGATATCCGCACCAGCTTTGCCATGGGTGACTATGGCCGCATGAACGTGAGCTTCACCGGCACGCGCATCATGCAGTTTGAGCAGCAAAACGGTAAGGGTTCGCCTTTCACCGACTACGTGGGTCTGAGCCTGGGCGGCAACGCCCCGGTGCCCGAGTGGCAACACACCCTGGGCTTCGACTGGTCCATGGGCAGCTGGAACGTGGCACTGGAGAACACCTTCACCAAGGGTTGGACGGAGTCGGCCGCAGTTGTGGCCACCAACCTGGGTGTGGAAGAGCCTTACAGCGTCAAGAACACCAGCCGGTGGAACCTGGCTGTGAGCTACCGGGGCTTCAAGAACCTGAAGCTGACCTTGGGTGCTCGCAACGTCACCAACGAAGAGCCGCCGTTCGTGGCCTCGTCGAGCTATGGCTCGCACGCGGCAGGCTTTGCGGGCTCGTTTGCAGACCCGCGCACCCGCATTTGGTTCGCAACGGCCAGCTATCAGTTCAAGTAATCGCTCGCGACATCCTTGAGCAGAAAGGCCCCGCTCTGGCGGGGCCTTTTTTTGCTCGAAGGGGTTTTGGTGAGGTTCGTGCGTCAGAACTTGTGAAAAAGTGCCCTAGCTGATCTGTAACTGGATGTTCTCAATGTTTACCCTAGGTTAGGGGATGGACACCAGGGCTATGATGTGCGGCTTTGCGAAAGGGTGCTCCTCGGGGAGCGCCCTAGGTGCGGAGCTCAGGCATTCGCGCTAGGCTTGCTTCAACAGGCCCAGTGCTGCAGGGCTCCTGTTCGCTGTGTTGGCCAACTGGAAGAAGAAGGAGTGCGCATGAATTTTGCGCAGGAGAACCAAGCCGGTTCTCGCATGACCAGCTTCGGCATCGTGGTGCTGTTGCACGTGCTGATGATTTGGGCGCTTGCGTCAGGGTTGGCTCGCAAGGTGGTGGAGGCCGTCAAGGGCCCCATCGAAACCAAGGTGATCGAAGAGGTCAAGCCGCCACCCCCCGAAGAAAAAATTGTCCCGCCGCCGCCCGATCTGAAGGCCCCGCCGCCCCCGTTCGTGCCGGTGCCGGAAATCAGCGTGCAGGCGCCGCCGCCGCCGCAGGCCATTCAAACGCAGTCGTCGACGCCGCCTCCGGTGACCGACGTGCGTCCGGCGCCGCCACCTCAGCCGGTTGCCCCGGCGCCGGTAGCGAAACCCAGTGGCCCGGTCCAGGCTGGGGTTGTCTGTACCAAGATGCCCAAACCTGAAATCACGACCGATTTGGCGACGCCTTTTGAGGCCACGGTCCACATCACCCTGCGGGGTGGACGCGTGGTGGCCAAAGAGTTCCAAGTGACCCGTTCGCTGAGCGACAAACGTGCCCAGCGAGCCATCGTGAATGCGATCAGCGCCTCGGTGGATGAATACCAATGCGGCTCCTACGACGGTCAAGTCGTGCAGCCGTTCCTGGTGAATCCGGCCGACTAAGAAAACCGCAACTGGGGCTCTTCGCCCTGCTTTTGGCTCAATGCCGGGCCCGGTGCCCGGCGCTTGTTTGGAGTGTTTACATGCTTTCTCGTCTTTCTGCCCTGTTTGCGGCTGTTGCTGTGGCCGTGAGCCTGGTTGCCGCCCCCGCTGCCTTTGCCCAAGACGCCGCTTCGGCGCCGGCTGCAACCACCGAAGCCACGGCCGCGCCGGCGGCTGATGCTGCCAAGGTTGAAAAAGACAACCCCTATGGCCTGAAGGCCATGCTGGAGCACGGTGACATCGTGGCCAAGTCGGTGTTGGCGCTGATGGTCATCATGTCCGCTGGCTCGTGGTTCATCATGTTCACCAAGTTGTGGGACACCTACAAAGTTGGTAACGAAGCCAAGGAAGTCCGCGCCACCTTCTTCAAGAAGGCCTCGCTGGCCGATGGCGTGCGCTCGCTGAATGAAGGCAGCGCCTTCCGCTTCATCGCGCAAACCGCCGTGGAAGCCAGTGAGCACCACGAAGGCGCCCTGACGGAGAACATCGACCGCAACACCTGGGTCACGATGAACGTTGACCGCGCTGTGACGGAAGTGAACTCCAAGCTGCAAGGCGGCCTGAGCTTCCTCGCGACCGTGGGTTCGACCAGCCCCTTCATCGGCCTGTTCGGTACTGTGTGGGGGATTCTGCAAGCCCTGACCGCCATCGGTGTGGCCGGTCAAGCTTCGATCGACAAAGTGGCCGGCCCTGTGGGTGAAGCCCTGATCATGACCGCCATCGGTCTGGGTGTGGCCGTGCCGGCGGTGCTGGGCTACAACTGGCTGGTCGGCCGCAACAAGGCTGTGATGGCCCAAGTGCGTGCCTTTGCTGCTGACCTGCATGGCGTCCTGATGGGCAGCCGTCAAATCAGCAAGCGTTAATTCAAGTTCGGACTTCGGAGACCCACTATGGGGATGAACGTCGGTAGTTCCGACGGCGGCGAAGACGAAGTGGTCTCAGCGATCAACACCACGCCCCTCGTGGACGTGATGTTGGTTCTGTTGATCATCTTCTTGATCACCATTCCGGTGGTCACGCAGTCGGTGAACTTGAGCCTGCCGAAGGAGACCAACGTCATTCGTGTCACCAAGCCCGAGAATATCGAGCTGGCGGTGACCAAGGATGGCGATGTCTACTGGAACACGGCCCTGGTCAAGAGCAAAGAGGATCTGATGGAGCGCCTGCGTGGCGTGGCCAAGATGGATCCTCAGCCCGAGATCCACATTCGCGGCGACGAGAAAACGCGCTACGAAGCCGTGGGCAAAGTGATTCTTGCCTGTCAGCAGATCGGTATCCTGAAGCTGAGCTTCGTGACCGAGCCGCCCAGCCGCAGCTGAGGCCAGGAGTAACTCATGGGAATGAATGTTGGAAGTGGTTCGGGTGATGGCGAGCCGGAAGTGATGCTGGACGTCAACACCACGCCGCTGATCGACGTGATGTTGGTGTTGCTGGTGATGTTGATCATCACCATCCCCATCCAGCTGCATGCCGTGAACCTGGACATGCCCGTGCCCAACCCGAATTCGACGCCGCCGCAGGAGCCGAAGATTGTTGAAATCTTCATCGACTTCGACGGCACGCTGTTCTGGAACGGTGAGCAGATGGACAAGGCCGCGCTGGAGCCCCGCATGGAAGCCGCATCGAAAGACGCAGACCAGCCGGAAGTGCACATCAAGCCGCACAAGCTGGTGGACTACGGCCACGTTGCCCACGTGATGGCGACGGCGCAGCGCATCGGTTTGAAGAAGCTGGGCATGGTGGGTAACGAGCAATATCTGTAAGGATGCCCTCGGCCTGCTTGTGACTGCACGCTGTCCGACGCCCCTGGGGCCGGACAGCGTTTTCTTTTTTGTGGAGTACGAACAATGAAGCTCAATACCCTTGCTGCATGCCTGGTGGCTGCATTGGGTCTGACCCTGGGAGCGGGTGGGGACGGATCGCTGAGCCTGATCGGCACCGCCGCCGCCCAGGCCAAAGTGAGCCCGGAGCTGGGCAAGCACTTGACGGCAGTACAAGGCCTGCTCAAAGGCGGCAAATACAAGGAAGCGCTGACCAAGCTCCGGGACGCTGAAGGCGTGGCCAACCGCTCGGCCGACGAAAACGCCTTGATCGAGCGCATGCGCTTCGCCGGTGCTCAAGGCGCCGCCGACCCAGAAACCATGGTGCGGGCCTACGAGGCCTTGAAGAATGCCGGCAAGCTGGGCGGTGCTGAAAACCTGCAGTACATGGAAGCCATCGCCGGCACCTACTCGCGCAACAACGCCAACGCGCAAGCCTTGAATTGGGCCCAGCGCTACTTGAAAGAGGGCGGCACTAGCGCAGCGGTCAAGGCGATCCAGACCCGCTCGCAGTTCCTCTCCGGTGACATGGGGGCGGTGATCAAGGACACCTTGGCCGAGATCGCGGCCGTCGAAAAGGCAGGTCAGGTGCCCAGCCGGGATAAGCTGAACCTGTTGTTGGCGGCGGCCGAGAAGGCCAAGGATTCGAACGCCGAGTCGGTGGGCGTCGACAAGCTGCTGGCCTACTATCCGAGCAAGGACGTTTGGGCTGCGGCGCTGGGTCGGGTCGCGCAGAAGAAGGGCTTCTCCGATCGTCTGGTGCTGGACCTGTTCCGCTTGCGTTTGGCCACGGGCAATATGCGCGGTGAGCCGGATTATCTGGAGTTCGCCACCATGGCGGCCCAGGCCGGCTTCCCCGATGAGGGCATGAAGGCTCTGGAGGCTGGCTTTGCCGCCGGCGTGCTGGGCCAGGGCAAGGAAGCTGCGCGCCACCAGCGCATGAAGGAGTTCCTGGCCAAGCGGGTTGCCGAGGTCAAGGGGGCCAGTGCGGCGGCCATTGACGCGGCCAAGGCCGTCAAGAGCGACGGCAATGCGCTGTTGCCCCTGGGCTTGGCACAGGCACAGCGCGGCGATGTCAAAGGCGGCGTGGCCTTGATCGAAGAGGGCATTGCCAAGGGCAACCTCAAGCGCGACGACGACGGCAAATTGGCCCTGGGCCTGGCCCACTTCTTGGGCGGCGACATGGCCAAGGCGCAGGCCGCCTGGCGCGGTGTGAAGGGCACGGACGGTGCGGGGGACATTGCCCGCATGTGGATCGTCCACAGCCGCACGGCCAAGAAGTAAACCCGAGAGCATGGGCCGCGCGAGCGGCCAGCAAAAAGGCGACCCGCGGGTCGCCTTTTTTACGCCTGGATGCGCCGCGGGGCTCGGGCCCGGCGCACCCCTGATCTCACTTCGGTGCCAGGCGGATGGCGCCGTCAAGGCGGATGACTTCGCCGTTGAGCATGTCGTTTTCGATGATCTGACGCACCAGCTTGGCGTAATCGGTCGGCGTGCCCAGGCGCGAGGGGAACGGCACGTTGGCAGCCAGCGCATCCTGCACTTCTTTGGGCATGCCGAAGAGCATGGGCGTGCCAAAGATGCCTGGGGCAATGGTCATGTTGCGGATGCCGCTGCGGGCCAGATCGCGCGCGATCGGCAAGGTCATGCCAACGATGCCGCCCTTCGACGCGGCGTAAGCAGCTTGGCCGATCTGACCGTCGTAGGCGGCGACCGAGGCGGTGCTGATCAGCACGCCGCGCTCACCCGTGGCCTCCGGCTCGTTCTTGCTCATGGCGGTGGCGGCCACGCGAATCATGTTGAAGCTGCCCACCAGGTTCACGCTGATGACCTTGCTGAAGAGGTCCAGCGAGTGGCCGCCTTCTTTGCCCACCGTGCGAGCGGCCGGGGCGATGCCCGCGCAGTTCACCAGGCCCATCAGCTTGCCCAGGCCGGTGGCGGTGTTGACCACGGTTTCGGCATCGGCAGCGGAGGTGACGTCGCACTTGACGAATACCCCGCCCAGCTCCTTGGCAATGGCCTCGCCACGCTCGGCTTGCACGTCGGCCAGCACCACCTTGGCGCCCGCACCGGCCAGCATGCGGGCTGTGCCCTCGCCCAGGCCAGACGCTGCGCCAGTGACGATGAAAACTTTTCCTTGAATGTCCATGAGGTCTCCTTGTGGGATCAAAAGGGTTCAACTGTGGTCCAAACAAAAGGGCCGCTTGTGGCGACCCCGTTTGGATTTCGGGCGGCAGCGCCGAGGGGCTTTACCCCTTCAGTGCGGCCAGCGCGCGGGAGGTGATGTCTTCAACCGAGCCCAGGCCTTCAATGCGCGCGTAGCGCGGAGCTTGGGTGTCCCCCGTGGCAGCCCAGCCAGCGTAGTAGTCCACCAGTGGCCGGGTTTGCGCTTGGTAGACGTCCAGGCGCTTGCGCACGGTCTCTTCTTTGTCGTCATCCCGCTGAATCAGGGCCTCGCCCGTTTCATCGTCTTGACCCGCGACCTTGGGTGGATTGAACTTCACGTGATACGTCCGGCCCGAGGCCACGTGAACGCGGCGGCCACTCATGCGCTCGATGATGGCGTCAAAGGGCACATCGATCTCAAGCACCACGTCCAGCTTCACGCCCGCAGTCTTGAGCGCATCGGCCTGCGGCAAGGTGCGCGGGAAGCCATCAAACAGGAAGCCGTTGGCGCAATCGGCTTGCGTGATGCGTTCTTTGACCAAACCGATGATGATGTCGTCGCTGACGAGTCCGCCACTGTCCATGACCTGCTTGGCAGCCACACCGAGTGGGGTCCCAGCCTTCACGGCGGCGCGCAACATGTCGCCCGTGGAGATCTGCGGGATGCCGAATTGCTTGCAAATGAAAGCAGCTTGCGTGCCTTTGCCGGCGCCGGGGGCGCCCAAAAGAATCAGTCGCATGGGTGTCCTGTCAGAGGCTATGAAACCCCCTGCGGGCAGGGGGCGGGCGAGTATCGCATGGGGGCTCTTGCGCCCGGCTTACTGAGAAGCCAGGGCTTGACGAACGCGCTCCAGGTCTTCGGGTGTGTCCACGCCCAGGCCGGGGCGGCTGTCCGTGATGTGCACCGCGATCCGCTCCCCGTGCCACAGCACGCGCAACTGTTCGAGCGATTCGATGCGCTCCAGCGGGCTGGGTTCGAGTTGTGGAAAGCGGCGCAAAAAACCGGCGCGGTAGGCGTAGAGGCCGACATGCCGCAGGACCGCGCCGGGGTAAGGGCAGGCCGAATCCGTTGCATCGCGCCACCACGGAACCGGCGCGCGTGAGAAATACAGGGCGCGGCTCTGGGCGTCACAGACCACCTTGACCACGTTCGGGTTGCGGAATTCCGTGGCGTCTTCGATGCCGTGGGCCACGGTGGCCACCGCACATTCGGGGTGATCGACCAGGGCCTGAGCGCAGGCGCGGATGAGGGTCGGGTCGATGAGCGGTTCGTCCCCCTGGACGTTCAAGACGATGGCGTCGTCTGAAAGCCCCAGGGCTGCACAGGCTTCGGCCAATCGGTCCGACCCACTGGGGTGGTCGGCCCGCGTCAGCAGGGCGTCGACTCCGTGTGCAACGCAGGCTGCCACGATGGCGGGCGCATCGGTGGCGACTCGTACTTGGACCGCGCCGCTGCGCTGGGCTTGCTGGGCCACACGCACCACCATGGGCAGCCCTGCCAAGTCAGCCAGCGGCTTGTTCGGCAGGCGGGTGCTGGCCAGCCGAGCCGGAATGAGAACGTGAAACTCCATCAGCCGCGCTCGCTGGGCGGGGCCTCATTGAGTGCGCGGGCTTCGCCCTCCAGCATCACGGGAATGCCATCGCGCACGGGGAAGGCGAGTTGGTCGGCCAGGCACACCAACTCGGTGCGGCCCCCTTCATGGCTCAGTTGCAGCGGGCCCTTGCACAGGGGGCAGACCAGAAGTTCGATCAGACGTGGGTCCATGGGATGCGGAGCCGAGCCAAGGCTGCAGAGCATGCAGCAGCGCGGCACGAAAAGCGGGTTCGGGCTGCAAGTCTAGGGGCAACACCCACACACGATCTCCGGGAGCCAAACGTTCAGGGCTCAGCTTGGTGGCGTCCTTTTCGGTCACCACCACTTCCGAGCCGGGCGGCCAGGGCAGCATGGCGAAGTCGTGGTGGTCGGGCTGGGGGAGGGCCTGAAAGGTCAAACCGGCCTCGTGCAGCAGGGCGAAAAACCCCTCGGGCTGAGCCAGCCCCGCGGCGGCAATGAGCGGTCGGCCCCGGAGTTCGGTGAGCGGCTGCTGGGTGTCCCACCGCTGTGCCCACCAGGCCTCCAAGCGCACAGCGCCAGACAACCGCCGGTGGGCCACATAGCCGGCGCGGGCCGTGCTGACCACACCGTCGGTGTACAGCACCAAGGTGTCGGCTCGCGAGCCTGGAAGCACCGGTCGGTCCTGGTCCTGCCTCAGGGGGCCGGCGGGCAGCAACCAGCCGTTGCCCAAGCCACGGCGGTCAAAAACCAGAACGGTCAGATCGCGGGCCAGCGCGTGATGCTGCAGGCCGTCGTCACTCAGGATGAGCTGGAGATTGGGATGCTGCTGCCGGAGCGCCGCGACCGCCTGACCCCGATCGGCGCCAACAGCCAGCGGGGCACCGGTGCGCCGCCACAACAGCAAGGGCTCATCGCCGAGGTCTTGGGCGGTGCTGGTGGCGCAGGCCACCTGAACCGACTGTCCGCCGACCCGCCCGTAGCCCCGCGAAATGACGCCCACACGCAGGCCTTGGGCCTGCAACTGCTGAATGATGGCCATCAACGTGGGCGTCTTGCCCCCGCCGCCCACAATCCAGTTGCCCACCACAACGACCGGGAGGGGCGGGCGACTAATGGGGCGCCGCCCTTGGGCATACGCCCGCCAGTGGGCGGCACTCAGCCCCCGATAGAGCGCGCTGAACGGGCGCAACAGCCAGGCAATGGGGCCGCGTGTGCGCCACACGCGCTGAAGCCACAGCGCCAGGCTCACTGGGGTTGCTGCTGGGCCGCAAAGGCGATGCGGCCGAATCCCGCGCGGCGCGCAGCGTCCATGGCATTCATCACCAATTGATGGGGGGTCAGCGCATCCGCTGCGATGACAACTTGGACGTCCGTTTGGCCCTGGGTTTGGGCGCGCAGGGCCTTTTCCAATCCGTCAACGGCCACAGCCCCCAAGGTGTGCCCGTCAACGGCATAGCGTCCATCCGGGGTGATGGCGATGACCACCTCGTGCGGCGCGGCCTTGGCTGCGCTTTGTCCGGCTTGCGGCAGGCGGATTTGCAAGGCCGTGTGCGGTGAAAACGTGGTGCTGAGCATGAGGAAGATCAACACCACGAGCAGCACATCGATGAACGGGATCAGATTGATCTCCGGCTCCTCCCGCTTGTGCGCACGGAACTTCATGCGGCGATTTCCGTGTGTTGGAAGTCGCCCGTGGGCGCGCTCGGTTCAGGGCTGGGGGCGATGCCGCGACCGTGGGCGCCCCATTGGTTGACTTGCTGCACAAAACGCTCGCAAGCAGCCTCCAGTTCCAGTTCGAAATCCTCCACGCGGGCGCGGAAATGTCGGTGAGCCAACAGGCTGGGGATGGCCACGATCAAACCGAAGGCTGTGTTGTACAGCGCGATTGAAATGCCATGAGCCAACTGCGCGGGGTTCCCCGTCCCCGGTGCCTGACTGCCAAAAATCTCAATCATCCCGATGACCGTGCCCAACAGGCCCAGCAGGGGCGCAGCGGTGGCGATGGAGCCCAAGGTGGTGAGGTAACGCTCCAGTTCTCGCACGGCCCGCCGGCCTTCTCGTTCCACCCGCTCCCGCAGGGCGGCTTCAGACAAGTGCAGGTTTTCGTGCAATGCCCGCAAGCTGGCCGCCAGCACGGAGCCCAACAGCGAACTGGAGGCCAGTTTGGCCACCACGTTGGGGCCGGGAAGGTGGCGGGCGTCAATGTGGCGCAGGTCCACCAGCAGGGCGCCGGGCAGGATACGGGGCGGGCGCAGGGTGTAGGCGCGCTCAATGATGAGGGCCAAGGCCACAAAGGAGCACACCACCAGCGGCCAAATGGGCCAGCCCGCCGCTTGTAAGATGGACCACACGATCAGTTCTCCCCAGAGGCTCTGCCAATCCGGGACTTCGCCCCGGTGCGGGCGCTGATTGTGCCAAGGCTTCTTCTCTTCTGATTCATGATCCCCTCGACCGGTTCCCAGGCCTGGAGTGTGGCCGCTTTATTGGCCGAGTTGGCACATTGCCTGACCCAAACCTTTGGCGTCGTCACGGTGGAAGGGGAGTTGGCCACTTTCACGCGGGCGGCCTCCGGCCATTGCTACTTCAGCCTCAAAGATGCCTCCGGCGCTCCGGCCTTGTTGCGCTGCGCACTGTTCCGGCGTGCGGCGCAGGGGCTTCGATTTGTGCCGCAAGAGGGGCAACGCGTGCGCGTGTGGGGCCGGCTGGCTCTCTATGAACCGCGGGGTGAATTGCAATTCATCGCGGAAGGCATGGAACCCGCGGGGGCAGGCGCACTGTATGAGCAGTTTTTGCGCCTCAAAGCGCAACTCGAGGAGGAGGGCTTGTTCGATCCGGCCCACAAGCGACCTCTGCCCCGCTTCCCTCGGTCCCTGGGGCTCATTACCTCGGCCAGCGGCGCGGCCGTGCACGATGTGTGCTCCGTGCTGGCGCGGCGGGCGCCGCATGTCAGCGTGGTGATCTATCCCAGCATCGTTCAGGGGGCTGAGGCCCCCGCGCAGCTGCTGGCTGCCCTGCGTTTGGCGGAACAGCGGTCTGAGGTGGACGCCCTCCTGCTGGTGCGCGGGGGGGGCTCCATGGAAGATCTGTGGGCCTTCAATGACCCCGAGCTCGTTCGGGCTGTCGCCCGGTGCTCGGTCCCCGTCATTTCAGGCGTGGGTCACGAAACGGACGTCACACTGTGCGATTGGGCGGCCGACGTCCGCGCGGCGACACCGACGGCGGCCGCCGAGTTGGCAGCCGGCGCGCAGCTGGAGTGGCTCAATCGGGTAGATCACTTGGCCGCGTCCCTGGCCGTTGCGCTGAGAGGCCGGTTGGACCATGTGGGGCAGCGGCTGGACCGAGCAGCGGTGCTGTTGGCTCGGCCGCGGCTACAACGGCCCCAACAACGGCTCTTGGCGCTGCAACATCGTTTGCGCGCAGCCGTGGCGCAGCGCCACCGCCAGGAGCAGGAGCGGCTCAACGCCATGGCCCATCGACTGCCCAGCGCGGTGCGGGGACCGCTTGGAGCCGGGCGTCTGCGGCTGGCGCGTGCACAGGCCAGCTTGGAGGCGCTCAATCCACAGCGGGTGCTGGCGCGAGGTTTTGCTTGGCTGGAAGGGTCAGCGGGCCAACCCCTCGTGAAAGCTGCAGAGTTGCGGCGTGACGAGCGGATTTCCGCGCGCTTGGCCGATGGCCGTGCCACGTTGCGTGTGGAGGAAATTACCCTACCGGATGCCCAGGTTGAGCTGGGTTTCTAGAATTCGCGCCCTTCGCTGAATTAATCAACTCTGGAGCCCACGATGGAACACCAACTGCCCCCGCTGCCCTACGCCAAGGACGCCCTGGCCCCGCACTACAGCGCCGAGACGCTGGAGTTCCACCATGGCAAGCACCACAACGCCTATGTGGTGAACCTGAACAATCTGCAAAAGGGCACCGAGTTCGAAAACATGTCGCTTGAGGAAATCGTCCAGAAAAGCTCGGGCGGCATTTACAACAATGCGGCGCAAATCTGGAACCACACTTTCTTCTGGAACTGCATGACGCCCAACGGCGGCGGGGAGCCCTCGGGCGCGTTGGCCGACGCCATCCAGGCCAAGTGGGGCAGCTACGCGGCCTTCAAAGAGGCGTTTGTGAAGAGTGCGGTCGGCAACTTCGGCTCGGGCTGGACCTGGTTGGTCAAGAAGTCCGACGGTTCGGTTGACATCGTCAACACGGGGGCCGCTGGCACGCCGCTGACCACTGCCGACAAGGCGCTGCTGACGGTCGATGTGTGGGAGCACGCCTACTACATTGACTACCGCAACCTGCGCCAGAAATTTGTCGAAACCTTCCTGGACAAGCTGGTCAATTGGTCGTTCGCTCAGTCCAATTTCGCCTGAGCCCCTCGACGCTGAGCCTTGCGCTCGAAAAAAGGGCCCGCATTCGTGCGGGCCTTTTTGTTTGGGAGAAGTGGGGTCAGGGGGCGGGCTGGAAGGGTTTGCCTTCAATTCGAGCCCCGGCTTTTAGACCCCGCTTGGCAAACCAGCCTTGGTTCATTTCCAAAGCGTACCGCACGGGCTCCTTGGAGCAGTGCGAGGTTTCGTCCAGGGGTTTCATTTCTGCTAGCGAGACGATGCGACCGTCGTCCGCCAGGAAGGCGATGGACAGGGGCAGGAGCGTGTTCCGCATCCAGAAACATTGAATGTCTCGTCCTTCAAAAACAAACAGCATCCCTTCGTGCTGCGGCATGTCTCGGCGGTGCATCAAGCCGAGAGCCCGCTGCTCGGGCTCAATCGCCAACTGGGCTTGAATTTGGTGCATGCCCGCTCGCAGCGGTACGGTGGCCAGACGCTGGGCTTGCTGCGCCCAAGCCGCGCCCACCAGCGCGGTCAAGCTCAAAAAAGATGCGAGGGATCTGACGCGGATCATCGGGCGACTCAGGGGTTGCGGGAACAATGAGGCGATGAACGCCTTGGTTGAGCCCATTATCCCGAGCCCTGATGGGCCGGCGGCAAGCCCGTCGTCGGTGCGGACCTGGGCTTTGCAGGTCGCCGGCTTGCACTGTGCAGCCTGTGCGTCGACCTTGGAGGCCGTGCTCACTCAAGTCCCCGGGGTGAACCAAGCCCGGGTGGGATATGCAGCCGCCCTGGCTTCCGTGCAGGTCGACGAGGCCGCCGTTCAGCTCTCGGGGCTTCAGGCGGTCGCCGCTCGGGCGGGGTTCGAGTTGGATTGGGCCCGAGGGGTTTCGGCCCAGGGCCTGCGGCAGCGCGAGGCGCGCCAGATGTTGTGGCGCGTCTTTGTTGCGTGGTTTTGCATGATGCAAGTCATGATGCTGGCCGCGCCCACGTATTTCGACTCGGGGGCCGAGGTGCCCGCCGATTTGGCCGCATTGATGCACGGGGCGAGTTGGGTTCTGACCTTGCCGGTGATGCTGTTCTCGGCGACGCCGTTTCTGAGAGGGGCTTGGCGCAGCATCCGGCAGCGCCGCATGGGCATGGATGTGCCGGTGGCGGTCGGCATTGTTTTGACCTTCGGGATTAGCACCGTAGCACTCGTGGCGCCGGGCGGGTGGATCGGATCCGCTGTCTATTTGGATTCGCTCACCATGTTCGTGGCGTTCTTGCTGGGCGCGCGATGGTTGGAGATGCGCGCCCGTCATGCGGCGGCGGCAACCTTCGAGCAGGCGCCGGATGCGTTGCCGGCGGAGGTTTCCCGCCTCCATCAAGGGCAGCTGGAGCGGGTCCGGCTGGATTCAATCCGCGTTGGGGACCGGCTGGCCATTGGCGCAGGGGACGTCATTCCAGCGGATGGTCGGGTTCTCAGCGGGAGCACCTGGGTGGACGAGTCGCTCCTTAGCGGCGAGTCCCGACCGGTGAGCAAGGGTCAAGGCCAGGCCCTTTCCGCCGGAACGGTCAACCTCGGTCAAACCTTCGAAATGGCCGTCTTGGCTTGTGGAGATCAAACCCGCCATGCCCAGTTGAATCAACTGTGGCAGCGCGCATTGACGGAGCGTCCCGCCTGGGCCGAAGAGGCGGATCGGTGGGCGGCCCCGTTCTTGTGGGGGGTGTTGGGGCTGGCCACCATCGCAGCCGCGGTGTGGGCCACGGTGGATGTCACGCGGGCTTTACCCGTGGCCGCGGCGGTTCTCGTGGTGACCTGTCCCTGCGCGCTGGCGCTGGCCGCCCCTGCGGCCTGGGTGGCCAGCGCGAGAGCGTTGGCCCAGCGGGGTTTGTGGTGCCAACGCCTGGGCGCGCTGGAGCGACTGGCGCAGGTGAACCGCGTGGTGCTGGACAAAACGGGCACGCTGACCGAACCGCGGGCCGTGCCCCGCGTAGAACCCGCAGACGGGGGGGCTCCCGACTGGGTGGCACAAGCCGTGGGCTTGGCGCAGTGGTCACGGCATCCCCTGTCTCAGGCGCTGGCTCGTTTACCGCTCACCCAGCCGGCCGGGCGCTGGCGCGAAGTCCAGGAGCATGCGGGTGAGGGCCTGAGAGGGTTGGATGCAGCGGGCCGTTGGTGGCGGCTGGGTCGTTCTGCGTGGGTTCAGCCGCAGGCGGATCTGGGCGAGGCTCCGCTGTGGTTTGGTGCCGAAGCGGGGGGGGAGGCTCACCCAATCGATCTGGATGAAGTGCCGCGCCCCAGCGCCGTGCACGCGCTTCGTCGCATGATGGACTTGGGGCTGGCGGTGTCGCTGTTGTCCGGCGATGCGGCCCACCGTGTGCAGCGTCTCGCCGCGCAACTGGGGTTGACGGGAGCGGCTCAAGGGGACTGCACGCCGGAGATCAAGCGCACCCAGATGCAGGCCCTGCAAGCCCAGGGCGCTGTGGTGCTGATGGTGGGCGATGGTTTCAACGATGCTCCCGCACTGGCGCAGGCGGATGTGTCTGTGGCCATGGGACAAGGGGTTGCCAGTGCCCGGGCCAGCGCCGACTTCACGCTGGCCACCGACGATTTGGCAGCCTTACCGGATTTGGTCCTACAGGGGCGGCGAACGCGGCGTGTGGTGCGCCAGAACCTGGTGTGGGCCGCGGCCTACAACGCGGTGGCCGTACCGCTGGCTATGAGCGGCTCCCTGCCGCCGTGGGCGGCAGGACTCGGGATGGCCCTGAGTTCGTTGTGGGTGGTGGGCAACGCTTTGCGATTGGGGCGGCTTTGAGCCGCATGCACGATGGATATTCTTTACCTGTTGATTCCCATGTCGGTCGTATTGGCCTTTGGCGTCTTGGCGGTATTTGCCTGGGCCCTACGCGCGGGCCAGTTCGAGACCCTGGAACGGGAAGGTGAGCGAATCCTGGATGACGAAGACGACGGCTGCACCGATCCGGTCGGCGGACGGGTTGACGGCGATCAAGGCGTCGATTGATGCGGCGCACAAGAATGTGACAAACGAGAAGGAGATCCTCCGAATGGCGCAAACTTACTCAACCCAAACGGCGGCCCCGGCTGCCTATGCTGATGGCCCGGTTCGGGCCTTCGCTTTGGCCGCGGTGCTCTGGGGCATCGTCGGCATGCTGGTGGGCGTGTTCATCGCCGCCCAACTGGCGTTTCCGGACTTGACGCACGGCATTTCATGGCTCAGCTATGGCCGCTTGCGTCCGCTACACACCAACGCGGTGATTTTTGCCTTTGGCGGCTCGGTGCTGTTTGCCACCGCCTATCACGTGGTGCAGCGGACCTGCCAAGTCCGATTGTTCGCACCGCAGCTGGCATGGTTCACGTTCTGGGGCTGGCAAGCCATCATCGTGGCCGCTGCCCTGACCTTGCCCCTGGGCATCACCAGCGGCAAGGAATATGCCGAGTTGGAATGGCCGATTGACTTGGCGATTGCCGTGGTGTGGGTGTCCTACGCCATCGTGTTTTTCGGCACGGTGGGTACACGCAAGGTCAAGCACATCTACGTCGCGAACTGGTTCTTCGGTGCGTTCATCATCACCGTGGCGCTGCTGCACATCGTGAACAGCGCGGCCATGCCGGTCAGCCTGTGGAAGAGCTACTCGGCCTACGCCGGGGTGCAAGACGCCATGGTGCAGTGGTGGTACGGCCACAACGCGGTGGGCTTCTTCCTCACGGCCGGCTTCCTCGGGATCATGTACTACTACATCCCCAAGCAGGCCGAGCGCCCGGTGTACAGCTATCGCCTGTCCATCGTGCACTTCTGGGCCCTGATCTTCACCTACATGTGGGCGGGCCCCCACCATCTGCACTACACGGCGCTGCCGGATTGGGCGCAGAGCCTGGGCATGTTGTTCTCGTTGGTGCTGCTGGCGCCGAGCTGGGGTGGCATGATCAACGGCATCATGACCCTGTCGGGTGCCTGGCACAAGCTGCGCGACGACCCGGTGCTGAAGTTCTTGATCGTGTCGCTGTCCTTCTACGGCATGAGCACGTTCGAGGGCCCGATGATGTCCATCAAGACGGTCAATGCCCTCAGCCACTACACGGACTGGACCGTGGGCCACGTGCACAGCGGTGCGCTGGGCTGGGTGGGTCTGGTGTCGATGGGGGCGCTCTATGCCTTGATTCCGCGCCTCTATGGCCGCAAGGAAATGCACAGCAAGAGCGCCATTGAGCTGCACTTCTGGATCGCCACCATCGGCATCGTGCTCTACATCGCCGCGATGTGGATTGCCGGGGTGATGCAGGGCCTGATGTGGCGCGCTACCAATCCGGACGGCACGCTGGTTTACAGCTTCGTGGAGTCTGTGAAAGCGACCTATCCCTTCTATCTGATCCGTCTGGCGGGCGGTCTCCTGTACCTCTCGGGCATGTTCGTCATGGCCTGGAACGTGTGGATGACCATCAAGGGCCGTGATGCGGCCGTGCAAACCCCCAAGTTGGCGGCTGCCTGAAGGAGAGAACAAGATGGCTGATCTGAACAAGCCGGTAACGGGCCACGAACGCATCGAGACCAACAACTTCTTGATGATCGTGTTGATCCTGGTGGCCGTGATCTTTGGTGGCCTGGTGGAAATCGTGCCGCTGTTTTTCCAGCGCTCGACGACCGAGGCCAGTCCGGGTGTGAAGCCCTATACCGCACTGCAATTGGCGGGCCGTGACGTCTACATTCGTGAGGGTTGCTACAACTGCCACTCGCAAATGATTCGCCCGTTCCGTGCCGAGACGCTGCGCTACGGGCCCTATTCCAAGGCGGGTGAATTCGTCTACGACCACCCGTTCCAGTGGGGCAGCAAACGCACGGGGCCGGACCTGCACCGTGTGGGGGGGCGCTATTCGGACGAATGGCACCGTGTGCACTTGAACCAGCCGCGTGACGTGGTGCCCGAAAGCAACATGCCGGCCTATCCCTGGTTGGCCACGGCAACGGTGGATCCCGCCAGCATGGCGCCCAAGATGAAGGCCCTGCGCACGGTGGGCGTGCCTTACACGGATGCGGAAATCGCCGAAGCTGCCGAAGCGGTCAAAGGCAAGACCGAAATGGACGCCGTGATTGCTTATTTGCAAGGCATGGGAAGGGTTTCACCATGAGCTGGGACCTGAACTTGGTTCGAGGGGCGGTCACGGCCGTGTCGTTCCTCGTTTTCATTGCCTTGGTGGTGCACACCTGGAATCGCAAGCGGCAAGCCGAGCACCAATCGGCTGAGGCCTTGCCATTCGCAGACGAATAAGGAACCCAAATGAGTGATTTCTTCAGCAGTGGGTGGCATTGGTTCATTGCCGTCCTTTCCGTGGGTGGCCTCGCTTTCTGCATTTGGCTGCTCTTCGCGTCCGCCAAGACCACCGACATGTCCAGCGATGGCACGACGGGTCACGTGTGGGACGACGACTTGCGTGAAATGAACAACCCCTTGCCGCGGTGGTGGCTGGGTCTGTTTGTGATCACCGTGGTGTTCAGCGCGATCTACTTGTTCCTTTATCCGGGCTTGGGCCAGGTGGAGGGCTCGCTCAAGTGGAGCAGCGACGGCCAGTACCAGGACGAAATGGCCAAGGCTCAGGCCAAAACGGCCCCGCTGTATCAGCGTTTGGCGGCGATGGATGCTCCGGCGCTGGCGGCGGACGCGGAGGCCATGGGGATTGGTCAGCGCCTGTTCTTGAACAACTGCGCCCAGTGCCACGGTTCCGATGCCAAAGGCAGCAAGGGCTTTCCCAACTTGAGCGACAACGACTGGCTGTGGGGCGGGGACTTCGCGGCCATCAAGCACTCCATCACTGAAGGCCGGGTCGGCCAAATGCCGCCCATGGCCGCCGCTGTGGGGAGCGCCGAAGACCAGCGCAATTTGGCCCACTATGTGCTGAGCCTCTCGGGCAGTGCACATGACAACCTGCGGGCTCAGTTGGGCAAGGAGAAGTTTGCGGCTTGTGCGGCCTGCCACGGCGCGAAGGGTGAGGGCAACACCGCTCTGGGGGCCCCGAACTTAAGCGACAAGGTGTGGCTGCATGGGTGGGGTGAACCGGCGATCTTGGCCATGATCCAAAACGGCAAGCACAACGAAATGCCGGCCCAGAAGAATGCGTTGCCTCCCGAGCAAATCCATGTGCTGGCGGCGTATGTCTGGAGCCTTTCCAACCGCTGAGGCGGGCCTTGTGCCCTAAGTG
Source organism: Inhella gelatinilytica (assembly GCF_016093295.1). Taxonomy (GTDB): domain Bacteria; phylum Pseudomonadota; class Gammaproteobacteria; order Burkholderiales; family Burkholderiaceae_C; genus Inhella; species Inhella gelatinilytica. The sequence continues at coordinate 73,837 of NZ_JAEDAL010000009.1, forward strand.
AATGTCGAATCAGCCCGAAGAAGCGGTCGTACGTCTTTATCGAAAACGGCAACGGATCCACCCCCGCGAGATCAGCGGCAGGTTTCAATCGTGGCGGTGGGTCTTTGTTTTCCTCACGCAGGCGGTCTTTTACGGGCTGCCTTGGCTGGAGTGGAACGCGCGGCAAGCCGTCTTATTCGATCTTGAGGCACGCCGCTTCTTCCTGTTTGGCTTGGTCCTGTACCCGCAGGATCTGTTCTATCTCACCGCGCTGCTCCTGCTCAGCGCGTATTCCTTGTTTCTCTTTACCGCGGTGGCTGGGCGCTTGTGGTGCGGCTACGCTTGCCCTCAAACGGTGTACACGTCGATCTTTTTGTGGGTCGAGCAACGGTTTGAGGGCAGCAAGGCACAGCGAGAGCGTTTTGACCACGCGCCTTGGTCGGGAGAAAAGCTAAGGCGTCGCGGTGGCAAGCATTTGGTCTGGGTGGCGCTGGCGCTGGTGACGGGTTTCACCTTCGTCGGCTACTTCACGCCGATCAAGACGCTTTGGGTCGAAACCCTGCAGGGGCAGCTCGGGCCCTGGCAGAGCTTCTGGATCCTGTTCTACGCCTTTGCCACTTGGGGCAACGCCGGGTTCATGCGGGAGCAGGTATGCAAATACATGTGCCCCTATGCGCGCTTTCAGAGCGCCATGTTCGACCGTGACACTTTGATCATCGGGTACGACGTCGAGCGGGGGGAGCCGCGAGGCGCCCGCGGTCGCAAGGACGATTTGAAAGCCAAGCAACTGGGGCATTGCATTGATTGCGGCCTGTGTGTGCAGGTTTGCCCGGTGGGGATCGACATCCGCAAAGGCTTGCAGTACGAGTGCATCGGATGTGCAGCTTGCGTGGATGCCTGTGATCAGGTGATGGCCAAGATGCAGTACCCCTTGGGGCTAATCCGCTACGACACCGAGAATGGTATTGAGCAGCACCTCAGCCGCGGACAGGAATGGCTGCGGGTGCTGCGACCGCGAGTCTGGGTGTATGCGGCCGGTTTGGTACTGATTACCGGCGTGGTGGGTTACTCCCTCTGGGCGAGGCCCCCGATGCGGTATGACGTGGTCCGAGATCGGGGGGCTCTGGCTCGGTTTAACGAGCAAGGTCAACTGGAAAACGTGTACCGGATTCAATTGATGAATGTGGTGGAACGCCCCCAGCGCTATCGCATCCGGGTCCAAACCGCGTCGACTGAGTTGCCAGCATTGGAATTGGGCGCCGTCGGTGAGGTGGAGCTGGGGGCCGTTGAGGCCCGGTGGCTGCCAGTTACGGTTCAATTGCCCGCGAACTCGGTCCCGCCGGCCCCGGGGGCCTATGCGATCGAATTTACAGTGGAGCGTTTGGCCCACGCACAGGACGACACCCGTGTGGTGCCTGAAAAGTCAACTTTTGTCGTGCCCCGATGAATGCGCCTCAGCCGATTTCGAACCCCAAGCAGCCCTGGTACCGTTTTCGAATGGTGTGGCTGGTTCTCGCCTTCCCGATTGCCGCAGTGGTCATGGGCATAGGAACGGTGATCATTGCCGTGCGCAACCCCGACCCGGTGCTGCGCGTCGCCCCACAGGCGGCGGAGGAGACTCCGGCAGTCGAAGGGCGCAACCACGCAGCGACCGGCGCAAAAAAAGCCTCGGCACCGTAGTGGCGAGGCGCAGAGCCCGGGTGGGCGGACGGGTGCTCAGCAGGCGGCGCTGGACACCAAGCGCTGCAAAGACTCGGGCTGCAACACGGTGATCTGCCGCTGGCGCACTTCCAGGATGCCTTCATCCTGGAAGCGCGAGAACGTGCGGCTGACGGTCTCCAACTTCAAGCCGAGGTAAGAGCCAATTTCTTCGCGGGTCATGCGCAACACCAACTCGCTGGGCGAATAGCCGCGCGCCTGCAAGCGCTGGGTGAGATTGAGCAAGAAAGCAGCCAAACGCTCTTCGGCCCGCATGGAGCCGAGCAACAACATCACGCCGTGGTCCCGTACGATCTCGCGGCTCATGATGCGATGCAACTGGTGCTGGAGCGCGTTGAATTCGCGGGCCAAATGTTCCAGCTGGTCGAACGGCATCACGCAGACCTGGGAATCTTCCAAGGCTTCGGCGTCCACGGTGTGGCGGCTGGTTCCGATGCCATCGAGTCCGAGCAACTCGCCCGCCATCTGAAAACCCGTCACCTGGATGCGGCCGTCTTCGGCGTTCACGCAGGTCTTGAAAAAGCCGGTTCGCACGGCATAGAGCGCATGAAAGGGCTCGCCCACCCGGAACAGGGTTTGGCCTCGGGGCACCGTGCGGCGCTGAGCCACGAGCCCATCCAGGCGTTGCATGTCGGATTCGTTCAAGCCAACGGGCAAACACAGTTCGCGCAGGTTGCAGTTGGAACAGGCGGTGCGTAGGGGCTCTACGCGAATGGGTGTCGGGCTGAGCATCGAACAATTATCCTTGGATTCCCGCCGGGTCGTTCGAGCGTTGAGCCGAATCAATGACGCCCCCCGGTTTTCCCGGCAGGATTCCGCCATGTCCGAAACATTCACCGCCCAATCCGGCTCGCCTTCGGGTCCAGCCTTCTTGCCCCCTGGTTTGCTGAGTCGCCTTGAGTCCAGCGGGCCCCGGTACACGTCTTACCCGACCGCCGACCGGTTCGTAGAGGCCCACGGGCCCGAGCAGCACACCCTGGCGTTGGCTCAGCGTGCGCGAGGGGTCGGCGGTGCCAGTGGCGCCGGATCACCCTTGTCGCTTTACGTGCATGTGCCTTTTTGTGAGTCGCTGTGCTACTACTGCGCCTGCAACAAGATTGTCACCAAGCACCACGAGCGGGGCGCCGAATACCTGGATCTTTTGGACGCTGAAATCGACCTCTGGGTCAAGGGTTTGGGTGGGCATACGGCCGCCTCGCAAGTGCACTTGGGCGGGGGCACGCCGACCTTCTTGAGCGATAGCGAATTGACGCGGTTGGTGAATCGCCTCAAGCAGGCGTTCGAGTGGTTGCCCCAGGTTGAGGCGTCGATCGAGGTGGACCCTCGCACCGTGGATGCGCAGCGCTTGGCGCACCTTAAGGCGCTGGGTTTCAACCGACTCAGTCTGGGCATCCAAGATTTTGACGAGCGGGTTCAGCAGGCGGTTCACCGCGTGCAGTCGTTTGAGCAGGTCCAAGCGCTGATGAATTCGGCGCGCGACTTGGGGTTTCAGTCGCTCAATCTGGACCTGATTTGTGGCCTGCCGCTGCAGACCCCCGAGAGTTTTGGGCGTACCTTGCAGCAGGTCATCGCGCTGCGGCCCGAACGCATTGCGCTCTATGCCTATGCCCACCTGCCGCAGCGCTTCAAAGCACAGCGACGCATTCACACGGCGGACATTCCCTTGCCCGAAGTGCGATTGCAACTCCATGCCCAGGCGATTGCAGCCTTTATCGAAGCGGGCTACGAGCACATCGGGATGGATCATTTCGCACTGCCGGATGACGCCTTGGCGCAGGCCAAGCGTCAGGGCCGTTTGCACCGGAATTTCCAGGGCTATACCGTGCAACCGGATGGGGACCTGATTGGCTTGGGGGTCTCGGCCATTTCGCGCTTGGGGGCGACGTACTGCCAGAACGCCAAGACTATTGAAGAATACGGGGATGCGCTCCGCCAGCACCAATGGCCTGTTGTTCGCGGCATCTCGCTGGGGCGCGACGACTTGGTTCGACGGGCCACCATCATGGCTCTGATGTGCCAGGGCCGGCTGGACTTTCAAGCCCTGGCCGATGCGCATTTGATCGATCCGAAACAGTATTTCGCGGCGGAGTTGGCCGCCTTGGCGGCGCACCAAGAGCAAGGGCTGGTTGAGTTGACTGCCCATGCTGTGGAAGTGACCCCGCTGGGCTGGTTTTTCATTCGTTCCATTGCTTCGGTTTTTGACCGCTTCTTGCAGATGGATGGCGCGCGCGAGAAGTTTTCCAAGATCATTTGAGCCAATGAGGGCGGTGCGTTTGGCATGTTGATCTCCGCGGCTCTGATTGTCAGCGCCGCCTTGATGGGGCTGGCCGCGATACCGCATTGCGCGCTGATGTGCTCGGCCCCATGTGCGGCTGTGGCGCCTCGTCCGGCAGATCAATGGACCTTTCAACTGGCCCGCTTGCTCAGCTACGCCGCAGCCGGGGCCTTGGCTGCCGGGGTAGTCGGAACCCTGCGCGAGGCGTCCACCCTGACGCAAAGCGTGCGGCCGGTGTGGACGATGCTGCAATCCGGCGTGCTGGCGCTGGGTTTATGGCTGCTCGTGACCGGGCAATTGCCGGCGTGGCTCGGGCGACTGGGGGTTCCCGGTAGCGCCCGGCGCTGGGGTCCAGGGGCCGGGTTGCTGTGGGCGGCATGGCCCTGCGGGCTGCTGCAGGCAGCGCTATTGACGGCCTCGCTGGCCGATCACCCGCTGGGCGGGGCCCTGGCCATGGCGACCTTTGCCCTGACCTCTGGTCCGGGTTTGCTCTGGGCTCCCGCCTTGTTTCGTCGCTTGCGCGGCGTTCAGAACGGCCAGTGGGCGATTCGCCTGGCCGGTGCGTCCCTGGTTCTGGCGGCCCTCTGGGCCCTTGGGCACGGGCTTTGGGCTCGCTTCATCGAATGGTGCGGCATAGCCTCCTAGAATCGATCATTCTGTCTCTGCAACCAACCTGCCTGGAGCCTCATCCATGTATCAGCACATCAAGGTGCCCGAGGGGGGCGCGAAGATCACGGTCAATGCCGACTTCTCGCTCAATGTTCCGAACAACCCCATCATTCCCTTCATTGAAGGGGACGGCACTGGCTTTGACATCACCCCGGTGATGATCAAAGTCGTGGACGCGGCCGTTGCCAAAGCGTATGGCGGCGCCAAAAAGATCCACTGGATGGAGATCTACGCCGGCGAGAAGTCGACCAAGGTCTACGGCCCGGATGTGTGGCTGCCTGAAGAAACCCTGACCGTGTTGCGGGACTACGTGGTTTCCATCAAGGGCCCGCTGACCACCCCGGTGGGCGGCGGCATCCGCTCGCTGAACGTCGCGTTGCGACAGGAATTGGATCTGTACGTCTGCCTGCGTCCGGTGCAGTACTTTGATGGCGTGCCCAGCCCTGTCAAGGAGCCCCACAAGGTGGACATGGTGATCTTCCGCGAAAACTCGGAAGACATCTACGCCGGCATTGAGTACGAAGCCCGCAGCGACAAGGCCAAGAAGCTGATTTCCTTCTTGCAAACCGAATTCGGCGTGAAGAAGATCCGCTTCCCCGAAAGCAGCGGCATCGGCATCAAGCCGGTCAGCCAGGAAGGCACTGAGCGCCTGGTGCGCAAGGCCATTCAGTACGCGATCGACAACGACAAACCCTCGGTGACCCTGGTCCACAAGGGCAACATCATGAAGTTCACCGAAGGGGGTTTCCGGGATTGGGGTTACGCCCTGGCTCAGAAAGAGTTCGGCGCTGAGCTGATCGATGGCGGCCCGTGGTGCAAATTCAAGAACCCGAAGACGGGCAAGGAAATTGTCATCAAGGACAGCATCGCGGACGCTTTCCTGCAGCAAATCATCCTGCGCCCGGCCGAGTACTCGGTGATCGCCACGCTGAACCTCAACGGCGACTACATCTCCGACGCCTTGGCCGCTCAGGTCGGTGGTATCGGCATTGCCCCGGGCGCCAACCTCAGCGATTCCGTTGCGATGTTCGAAGCCACGCATGGCACCGCACCGAAGTACGCCGGCAAGGACTACGTCAACCCCGGCTCGGAGATCCTCTCGGCCGAGATGATGTTGCGTCACATGGGCTGGACGGAAGCCGCCGATCTGATGCTCGCCAGCATGGGCCGCGCCATCAAGACCAAAAAGGTCACCTATGACTTTGCCCGTCTGATGGAAGGGGCCACCCAGGTGAGTTGCTCGGGGTTTGGTCAAGTCATGATCGAGTGCATGTAAGCCCTAGGGCTATCCTCGACGAGCCCCGCTACGGCGGGGCTTTTTTATGCCTCGGTGCGGCGCAAGCAACTCAATGGCAAACGCAGCGTAAAACAGCTTCCCCGGCCAGGCTCGGATTCAATGGCCAGTTCGGCCCCGTGCTGTTGCAGCACGTGCTTCACGATGGCCAAGCCCAGCCCAGTCCCGCCGGTGTCCCGCGAGCGACTGGCATCCACCCGATAGAAGCGTTCCGTGAGTCGCGGTAGATGCTCTGCCGCGATGCCGATGCCGTTGTCTCGAACCGCGATGGACGCCCAGCCGCTGGCATCGGGCGGCGTCCAATGCAGTTCCACCGTGCCGCCCGCAGGCGTGTAGCGCACGGCGTTCCCGAGCAAATTGCTGAGGGCGCTGTGCCAGTCGCTTTCCTGCCCCTTCAGCGACCATCCCGCGGCGGTTTCCAGACCGCGGATGGGGAGGGCATGATGTCCCTGATCCGCGACCTCGGCATGTTGGTGGCACCGTTCGAGCAAGGCTCGCAAATCGACCCAGGCTTCGCTCAGGCTGGCTGCGGGCGTGTTTTCCAAGCGGGCCAGAGTGAGCAGATCGGCCACCAGGGCCTGCATGCGATCGGTTTGTTGCCGCATCAGGCCCAGCGCGTGCTGCTGCTCTTTGGGCGTCAAGGCGAGGGTTTGCAAGGTCTCCACAAACCCGGCAATTACGGTTAGGGGGCTGCGCACTTCATGGGACACATTGGCGACGAAATCGCGGCGCATGCGCTCCAGTTGAGTGCGTTCGGTGACGTCTTGCGTCACCAGCAGCGTCATGGGGTTCGGCGACTGCAGGCCAAACCGCCGGCTCAGCACCAGGAGTTGTCGGTGGTTCCAGGCGAATTGGGCCTGATCACTGTCGCGCCCGCCGCTGAGCAAGGCCACAAAGATCGGCGCCCGAACGAGGTTGCGCAGGTTTTGCAACTGGTCCCGTGCCGGGTCGAGGCCCAGGTGTTGCGCGGCAGCGGTGTTGAACCAACGCACTTGATCCTGAGGGTCCAAGAGCAGGAGGCCATTGGGGTGCACTTCCAGGGCGTCCAAAAATTGGGCCAGTCGCTGCTGCTCGTCACGGGCTTGTCGCTCCCGCTCGCGCAGGGCCCGCTCGATCCGCTCCGCCAGGCGGGCCTGCCGGCCCCAGAGTTCGGGCGCCGCTTTGTCAGCTCCTTGTTGGAGCCATCGCTCCAAGCGGTGCTGTCGCCAGCGTTGACTCAATCCCTGGTACACCAAGGCGGCCGCCAGCAGCCCCAAGCTGATTTCAAGCGGTTGAACGGTCATGAGGCGACTGGACTTTCCCGAAAGCGGTAGCCGGCGCCCCGGACGGTTTCAATCCAATCCTGGGTCTGAGCCGGTTCTAGCGCGTCGCGCAGGCGCTTGATGTGCACATCCACGGTCCGCTCTTCAATGGCCACGTGATCGCCCCACACGCGATCCAGCAATTGCGAGCGACTGTGGACTCGACCCGGGTGGCTCATCAGGAACTTGAGCAAGCGGAACTCCGTGGGGCCCAAGTTAACTTCCTGTTCGCCGGCCCGCACCCGCATCTGCACGGGGTCCAACTCCAGGGGGCCCTGACGCAGCGGGGCGGAGAGCGACTCGGGCGCGCGGCGACGCAAAAGAGCGCGCATGCGGGCCAGTAACTCGCCAGGGGAGAACGGCTTGGTGAGGTAGTCGTCGGCCCCAGCATCCAGCCCCAAAATCTTGTCGGTTTCTTGGGCTCGCGCAGTCAGCAAGATGACGGGAAGCTGCCGCGTGCGCGCATCGCTTCGCCAGCGGCGGAGCAATTGCACGCCCGACGCGCCGGGCAGCATCCAGTCCAAGATGACAGCATCGGGCAGCCGGCCTTCGATGGCTTGCTGCGCGGCCTCGGCATGCGCCACGGATTGAACCTCGTGGTGGTCATGCCGAAGGTTCAGGGCGATCAGCTCGGCAATGGCCGACTCGTCTTCAACGATGAGAATGCGCGCCATGGGGCTTACTGAACGGCCGAATCCAGCCCCTCCAGCGGGGTGTGACGGATGTCGGCGCCCTTGACGACATAGACCACCTGCTCGGCCAGGTTCTTGGCGTGGTCACCCACACGCTCCAGCGCCTTGGCGACGAAGACCAAGTCGATCGACGCCGAAATGGTGCGCGGGTCTTCCATCATGTAGGTGATCAGGGTGCGCAGCAGGCCATCAAACTCGGCGTCGATGCGGTTGTCTTGTTTGATGACCTCCAGTGCTTGGTCGACGTCCAACCGGGCAAACGCGTCCAGCGCGCGACGCAAAGAGGCCGTGGCCAGTTGCGCTTCCAGGTTGAGCTGCGCGGTTGGGAAGGCCAGACCGTGGCTGCTCCCCCCGATCAAGCGCTGCACCGTTCGGGCCACGCGCGCAGCTTCGTCGCCGACACGCTCCAGGTTGCCGATGGTTTTTGAAATCCCGATCAGGAGCCGCAGGTCGCGTGCCGTGGGCTGGCGGCGCGCGATGATCGAGCTGAGATCGCGATCAATGTCGAGTTCGAGCTGATTGACTCGGCGCTCCGTTTGCAGAACTTCTGCAGCGCGTTCCTCGCTCATCGACACCAGCGATTCGACCGCCAGCGCCACCTGCTGCTCGACCAGCCCGCCCATTTCCAGCACCCGGGTGGAGACGGCGCTGAGCTCGGCGTCGAATTGGGTGGAGAGGTGTTTGTCGGTCATCCAAATCTCCCAGTGATGTAGTCCTCGGTTTCTTTGCGCTTGGGTTTCATGAAGATGTCGTTGGTCTCACCGAACTCCATCAGCTCCCCCAAGTACATGTAGGCCGTGTAGTCGCTCACACGAGCGGCCTGCTGCATGTTGTGCGTCACGATCAACACCGTGACCTTCTGCTTGATCTCCCCCACCAATTCTTCGATCGAACCCGTGGCGATGGGGTCGAGGGCCGAGGTGGGTTCGTCAAACAGAATGATTTCCGGATCCGTGGCCAAGGCGCGTGCAATACAGAGGCGCTGCTGCTGACCGCCGGACATGTTCACAGCCAGGTCGTCCAGTCGGTCCTTCACCTCGTTCCACAGCGCCGCACCCTTGAGGGCGGCTTCGACCTTGTCTTCGAGCACGCTGCGGTTGCGTTCGCCCCGCACCTTCAGGCCATAGGCCACGTTCTCAAAAATGGACTTTGGGAAGGGGTTGGGCTTTTGGAAGACCATCGAGATGCGCATGCGCACTTCGATCGGGTCCACGCTCTTGTGCAGCACATCCACTTCGTCCGGGTAGAGGTGGATGCTGCCGTCGTAGCGGTGCCCTGGGTAGAGGTCATGCATGCGGTTGAAACACCGCAAAAAGGTCGACTTGCCGCAGCCCGAGGGGCCGATCAGCGCGGTGACCTTGTTCTCGTACACGGGCATGTTGATGCCCTTGAGTGCCTTGAAGTCCCCGTAGTAGAAGTCAAGGTTCTTGGACTCGGCTTTTAGTGGGGGGGGGTTCTGCGGCAGGGTGATCGTGGAGGGCATTCGTCAGTCCTCAATGAATATCTTGAAAGCGATGGGACGGCTTGAACTCGGTTACCACTTGATGTTCTTGCGCAAGCGATACCGCAGCCAAATGGCAATGGCATTCATGGACAGTGTCATCAGCACCAGAACAAAGGCTGCGGCAGCGGCGTTTTCATGGAAGCGCGGATCGGGGCGGCTGGTCCAGTTGAAGATCTGGATGGGCATCACCGTGAAGGGACTCCACAGCCAGTCAAACAATCCTGCGGCCTGGCCGGTTTCCACATTCAATTGCCCCGGTGCGGGGGGCAAGAAGGCAATGAAGGTCAGGGCGCCAATCGTGATGATGGGGGCCGTCTCCCCAATGGCGCGGCTCATCCCGATGATCACACCGGTCAAGATGCCTGGGGTCGAGTACTTCAGCAGGTGGTGCTGCACGACCTGCCATTGCGACGCCCCGCAGGCATAGGCCGCTTCACGGATGTGCTGGGGGATCGAGCGAAGGGCCTCACGGGTGGCGGTGATGACGATGGGCAGGATCAGGAGGGCGAGCGTCAAACCCGCGGTCAGAATCGACTGTCCGAGCTTGAAGGTGTAAACGAACAGTCCGAGCGCCAACAGGCCGTAAATGATGGAGGGCACGCCGGCCAGGTTGGTGATGTTGATCTCGATGACATCGGTGACCCAGTTCTTCCGTGCGTACTCTTCCAGGTAAATGGCCCCGGCAATGCCCAGCGGCACCGCCACAAAAGCCGTGACCATCATCACCAAAATGGAGCCTACCCAGCTGGAAAGAATCCCGGCTTCGGCCGGGCGGCGCGAGGGGAAGTTCAAGAAGAACTCCGAGTTGAGTCGGGGTATGCCAGTGATGGCCATGTCGATGAACAGGGCCGCCAGTGTGAAGATGCCAATGGAGAGTGCCAACAAGCCCAGGAGCGCCACCAGGGTGTCGTAACGTCGGGCCCGCCGGATGACGGTGCGAATGGCCAGTGTTTTTTTTGCGTTCATTGCAAGCCTCTCAATACGCTTCGCGGAAGCGCTTGCGCAGCCAGTAGCCGGCCAAGTTAAAGCACAGGGTCAGCAGCATCAGGGACAGGCCGGCGGCGAAGATGGTTTGGTACCCAATCGATCCGTGCGGCAGGTCACCCAGGGCCACTTGCACGATGAAGCTGGTGATCGTGGCTGCGGGCTCCATGGGGTTAAAGGTCAGCGTCGGCTGCATGCCTGCGGCCACGGCCAGGATCATGGTTTCGCCCACCGCCCGGCTGATCCCCAGGATGTAGGCCGAGGCAATACCCGAGAACGCGGCGGGCACGACCACGTTCACGGCGGTTTGGAACCGCGTGCTGCCCATGGCGTAACTGCCTTCGCGCAGGCTCATGGGGACGGCCCTCATGGCGTCTTCCGATAGCGAGGCCACATAGGGAATGATCATCACGCCCATGACCAGACCTGCCGACAGCACATTGAAGCCGGGCAGTTCGGGGAAGATTTTTTGCAGCAGCGGGGTCACCACCAGCAAGGCGAAGAAGCCGTAAATGATGGTCGGCACCCCGGAGAGCAGCTCGAGCAACGGCTTCAGCGTTTCTCGCGTCTTGTGACCGGCGAACTCGCTCAGATAGATGGCGATGACCGTGCCCAAGGGAATCGCCACGGCCAGGGCGACCAGCGAGCTGGTCAGCGTGCCGGACATCAGCACCCAAATACCAAAGTGAGCGTCGTCAAACAGTGGGGTCCATTGCGTGTCCGTCAGAAAGTCCCACAGGGGAACATGGCTGAAAAAACTGATCGACTCGCGAATGAGGATGTACACGATCCCCACGGTGGTCAGCACCGAGACGCTGGCGGCCAACAGCAGCAGGCCTTCGATCAGGGCCTCGCGCCGCTGGCGCGCTTTTTTCAGCCGGGCGAATTCAGCAAGGCGCGCTTCGCCACCGAGGCTGAGGGGGACGGTGGGGTTGGGGATAGCGTCTGGAGGAGCAATGGCCATGACGGAAACCTGGAAGGTGAGCAGGGCGGCGTGCTGAAAAGGCGGTGGGCCCGCAGTTTGCTACGGGCCCTTTTTGAACTCTGCATTTTGAGGCAGGTGCGGCGCACCCGCACTCGCTTACAGCGCAGCTTCGCGGGCCATCAACTCTTCGATGGTCACGCCGACTTCGTTCTTGCCACCGAAAACCGTGCCCTTCTTGCCTTTGTTCAGGTGGTCCAAACCGGTCGTGTAAGCCTTGGCCGGCAGCGGAACGTATTTGACTTCCTTGGCGATCTTGGCCGAGTGCTTCATCATGTACTCGACGAATTCCTTCACCTCGGGTTTGGCGAGAGACTTGGCGTTCACATAGATGAAGATGGGGCGGCTCAACGGTTCATAGGAACCCGCCAGCACGGCCGCTTCGCTTGGGGCGACCGCTTGGCCCTTGGGGTTGACGATGGGCAGCGCCTTGAGCTTGCCCTGGTTCTCGGCGTAATACGCGTAGCCAAAGTAGCCGATGGCGTTGATGTCCGAGCTCACGCCTTGCACCAGCACGTTGTCATCCTCGGAGGCGGTGAAATCACCGCGGCTGGCCTTGCTCTTGCCGTTGATGGCTTCGGTGAAGTAGTCAAAGGTGCCCGAGTCGGCGCCGGCGCCGAACAGCTTGATCGGCGCGTCCGGCCAAGCCGGGTTGACTTGGTTCCAGCGGGTGACTTTGCCCTGAGCGGCCGGCTCCCAGATGGCCTTCAGTTCGGCCACGGTGATTTGCTTGAGCCAAGCATTGCGGGGGTTGATCACCACGGTCAGCGCATCAAAGGCCACCGGCAGTTCGAAATATTCCACGCCCGCGGCTTTGCAGTCCGCCATTTCCTTGGCCAGGATGGGGCGCGAGGCATTGCTGATGTCGGTTTCACCCCGGCAGAATTTTTTGAAGCCACCGCCCGTGCCAGAAATGCCCACGGTGACTTTTACGGCACCTTTCTTGGCTTTCTGAAAATCTTCGGCCACCCCTTCGGTGATCGGGAAGACGGTGGAAGAGCCGTCAATCTTGACCACTTGCGCTTGCGCGGCGAGGGCGGTGACGGTGAGGCTCAACAGGGCGAACAGCTGGTTCAGACGCATTCTGGACTCCAAGATCAGGTCGATGGGGTGAACGGTCTGGACTGTAAAAATTCTTTGTGACGCCTGTGTGACAAGGTGACACCCGGGTGTGACACGGCGCTCTTGGGGTTTAGTGACTGAACAGCACCGGCACAGTCATGCTGCGCAGCAGGGTTTGGGTCACGCCACCCAGCACCAGCTCCCAGGCCCGGGAATGGCCGTACGCGCCACAGACGATCAGATCGGCGCCGCTGTCGGCGGCCCGATTCAGCAGGGTCTCGGCCACGCTCGCATCCGGCTCCCAGCCGCGGCGCAGCCGGTCCGTCATGCTGCCTTCACTGTGCGCGGGAAGCCGGGTGCAGGTGGCGGCCAGGCCTTGCCGACCCAGCCACCCCTGCATCTCCGTCCATCCGGGTGAGGCACTTGCCCCGTCTTGCAGGCTGAGCACTTCCACCGTACGGGCGCCGCGAAGCAGGGGCAGGGCGTCACGCAGCGCTCGGCCACTCTCGCGCTGATGGGACCAGGCAACCAGAATGGAATCGCCGATTTGAACCGGTGCGCCCACATGGGGCAGTACCAAAACGGGGCACAGCGCGCTCACCAACAGCCGTGCCGTGAGTCCGGCGCCCAACCCCGCCTCCGATTCGGGTTGCCGGATCACCAACAGGTCCGCTCCGTGACTGGCAGTCACCAAGTGCCCCAGGGGGTCCATGGTGCTCGTCAGGACCGAGGTTGGTAGATCGGCCGCAAACTGGCTAAGTTGGCCGGTAACGGCCGCGCGCAGCGCTTGCATCTGCTCCACACCCAACTGTGTGGCCATGGCTGCGGTCTCTGGGCTCAGATAGGCGCCACCCGCCACAGAGTCGATGGCCAGGCAGACTTGGAGCGCCGCGCCCTGTCGCCGCGCCAATTCGGCGCCCCAGCGCAGCGTGTCCCGTGAGCGGTCGGCATCAAAGAAATGGACCAGAACTTGGCGCAGTGCGGGCATGAAGAGACTCCAGGAATCGAAAGCGATGGAGCCATGCTAGCGGGACTGGCCGCGTTTGGGCGCGTCTACTTCGGAGTGCACGCCGCCCGTGTGCAGCGGGGCGAGTCGGGTGGCATTAAGCCATGGGGGCGTCCAGCGGGGTGATGTTCTGCGCGAGCAGGCCTTTGGGGCCTTCGATGGTCTCAAAACTCACTCGACCGCCTTGGCGCAGCGTGCGAAAGCCCTCCATTTGGATGGCGCTGAAATGCGCAAAGACGTCGCCGCCACCGTCTTCGGGTTCAATGAAACCGAAACCCTTGGCATCGTTGAACCACTTCACCGTCCCAATGATCATGAAGCCCTCCGGAGCACCCGCCGCACCCAAACCAAGCATTTTTTAAAGTTGTGCAACGTGCGTCACTTCGGGCAGACCCGATCTCCGTCCAAAGAAGGGCGTCCACGCGCGTACATGCCCCTCAGCCCCTGGGGGAGACATCGGCGCTCCCTAGAATCAAACCATGTACCGCTGGAATTCCATCCATTGCCCCATCGCGCAGTCGGTTCCGCCTGCGTTTCCGACCCAACCACCGGGCGATGCTGGTGAGGGTGCTGTGCTGGCCGAACGGCAAGCGCAGCGCACGGAACCGCCGCGACTCTTTCAAGTCTTGATGCTGAATGACGATTTCACGCCCATGGAATTTGTGGTCATGGTGTTGCAGGAATATTTCCGGCACGATTTGGACAGTGCCACACTGATCATGCTGAAGATTCATCACGAGGGTCGCGGTGTCTGCGGTGTTTTCTCCAAAGACGTGGCCGCGACCAAAGTGGAGTTGGTTTCGCAGGCAGCCCGGCGCGCCGGTCATCCCCTTCAATGCATCATGGAGCCCGCATGATTGCCCAGGAACTCGAAGTTAGCCTGCACATGGCTTTTGTGGACGCGCGACAGCAGCGTCACGAGTTCATCACGGTTGAGCACTTGTTGCTGGCCCTGTTGGACAACCCCTCCGCTGCCGAAGTCCTGCGGGCGTGCGCGGCCCAATTGGATGACTTGCGCAAGAACTTGAGCCAGTTCATCCAGGACAACACGCCAACGGTCGGCGGCACGGAAGAAGTGGATACCCAGCCGACTTTGGGATTCCAGCGGGTCATCCAGCGCGCCATCATGCATGTGCAAAGCACGGGCAACGGAAAAAAGGAGGTCAACGGTGCCAATGTGCTCGTGGCCATCTTTGGCGAAAAGGATTCCCACGCCGTGTACTACCTGCACCAGCAGGGCGTGACCCGCTTGGATGTGGTCAATTTCATTGCCCACGGCATTCGCAAGATCGATCCCCCTGAGGCCCCCAAGGGCGGGGGCGGCAAGCCGGAGGGGGAGTCCCAGCCCCAGGCCCAGGAAGAGGCCGAGGGCAGTGGCAAGGCCTCGCCGCTGGAGCAGTTCACCCAGAACCTCAACGTCGCCGCCAAGGAAGGGCGCGTCGACCCGCTGATCGGCCGGGAGCCCGAGGTGGAGCGGGTGATTCAAGTGCTGTGTCGCCGCCGCAAGAACAACCCGCTCTTGGTGGGGGAGGCGGGTGTCGGCAAGACCGCGATTGCCGAAGGGCTGGCCAAGCGAATCGTCGATGGCCAGGTGCCTGAAGTGTTGCAAGATGGGGTGGTCTACGCCTTGGACATGGGCGCCCTGCTGGCGGGGACCAAGTACCGGGGAGACTTTGAGCAGCGGCTCAAGGCCGTGCTCAAGCAGTTGAAGGAACAACCGGGCGCGGTGTTGTTTATCGATGAGATCCACACGCTCATTGGCGCGGGCGCGGCGAGTGGCGGCACGCTGGATGCGAGCAATTTGCTCAAGCCTGCGCTGTCGAGTGGGCAACTCAAGTGCATCGGTGCGACCACCTTTACGGAGTACCGGGGCATCTTTGAAAAAGATGCAGCCTTGTCGCGGCGCTTTCAAAAAGTGGATGTGAACGAGCCGACGGTGCTGCAGACGGTGGACATCCTGAAAGGCCTCAAGAGCCGATTTGAGGAGCACCATGCCGTGAAGTACGCCTTGGGGGCGCTTGAGGCGGCAGCCGAGTTGTCGGCCAAATACATCACGGACCGTTACTTGCCGGACAAAGCGATTGATGTGATTGACGAGGCTGGCGCAGCGCAGCGCATCTTGCCGGCCAGCAAGCGCAAAAAGACCATCACGCGTGCGGAGGTTGAAGACATCGTGGCCAAGATCGCGCGCATCCCGCCCGCGACGGTCAACTCGGATGACCGCGGCAAGCTCAAAACGCTGGAGCGCGACTTGAAGGCCACCGTGTTCGGCCAAGACCCGGCCATTGAGGCGCTGGCGGCCAGCATCAAAATGGCCCGTTCGGGTCTGGGCAAGCCGGACAAGCCGATTGGGGCATTCCTGTTCAGTGGGCCCACAGGGGTCGGCAAAACCGAAGTGGCCAAGCAGTTGGCTTACATCTTGGGGATTGAGCTCATTCGCTTTGACATGTCCGAGTACATGGAGCGCCACACGGTCAGTCGGCTGATCGGCGCGCCGCCCGGGTACGTGGGATTTGATCAGGGTGGATTGCTCACCGAGGCGGTGACCAAAAAACCGCACTGTGTGCTGCTCTTGGACGAGGTGGAAAAAGCGCACCCGGACGTGTTTAACGTGCTGCTCCAGGTCATGGACAACGGCACCCTGACGGACAACAACGGTCGCAAGGCGGACTTCCGCAATGTGGTGATCGTGATGACCACCAATGCGGGTGCGGAAGCCCTGCAGAAATCCACGATCGGTTTCACCACGAAACGGGAGTTGGGCGATGAAATGGGCGACATCAAACGCCTCTTCACCCCGGAGTTCCGCAACCGACTGGACGGCATCATCAGCTTCCGCTCCTTGGATGAAAGCATCATCTTGCGGGTGGTTGACAAGTTCCTGCTGCAACTGGAAGGGCAGTTGGCCGAGAAAAAGGTTGAAGTGACCTTCACCGATGCCCTGCGCCAGCATTTGGGCCGCAAAGGCTTTGACCCACTCATGGGTGCACGCCCCATGCAACGCTTGATTCAGGACACGATTCGGCGCGCCTTGGCGGACGAGTTGTTGTTTGGGCGTTTGGTGGACGGTGGGCGCCTGACGGTCGATGTGGATGCTGAAGGACAAGTGCAGCTGGACATTCAGCCCAATCCGCCACCCAGTAAGAAGGGGCGTGCGGATCGCAGCGCGGAAGCCGCACCGGCCGCCTGAGGGCACCGATATCGGGGGCCACGGGAGTGACCCTGATGCACAAGCCCGCTCTTGCGGGCTTGTCTTTTAGGCGGTTGCCGGATCCTGCTGAAAGTAGTCGCGCAGCAAGCCATAGAGTTCGGCATCTTCGGCGTTCAGCGCTTCCGGGTCGACGAAGAAGGCTTCACTCGCCACTGCGAAAAACTCGTCCAGTGCTTCCGTGCCATAGGGGTCCATGCAGCTGGGTTCGGCGTGGGCAATCCGGTTGGCCAGCCGATCCCAGGCGCGGGGCAACTGATGTACCCAGCGTCGGCGCAAGTCCTTGTTTTCAATCCGCGGCAGCCCGTCAGACTCGCCGTTGCCCAGATCCAGAACGTGCACAAACTCGTGGATCACCACATTGAACACGGGTTGCGTTGGGTCGTCGGGGCGGGCGGCGGCCGTCCAGCACAGCATGAGGGGGCCACCCGCCATGGCCTCTCCGGACAGCTCTTCGTCCCACTCATGAACCAGGCCGTGAGGATCTTGCTCCACACGGCGGGCGCGGACTTCATGGGGGTGCACGACGATACCGACCTGCCCCTCATAGACCCCTAGACCGAGCCGCAAAATCGGCAAACAGGCCTGGGCGGCAACGGCGCAGACCATGAAATCGTTGAGCGCGAGGCCGCCGGCCCCGAAGAACTGCTTGCGAGACAGGAACAAGCTGCACAGCGTACGCAATTCGTTGCGAACGGCGGCAGGCCGGCGGGCAATGAAGGGGTATGCCGCCAGAACTTCGGCCCAAAGGGCTTCAGAAATTGCATGGCGTCGCAATGCCCGACGCTTCCGCCATTGGCTCAGCCAGGCCAGCATGCGTTTTAGACCACCACGGCCTCTCGCTGCCACCGTCCGGTTTCCCACACCATCCATTCACCCCGAGGGGGTCGGTGGTCGTAATCCCAGTCGCTCAGCACGCGGCGGATGCCTTCGGGCAAGGCATGATCGGCCGGGCGGTGGGTATGACCGTGAACAAGCGCTGTCGCTCGATTCGTCGTCATCAATTCGCCGCAAGCCTTCGGGCTGAGGTCGCCATAGCTTTCGGGGGATGGTGCCGCCCGACTGCCGGCTCGCATTTGCTGGGCGATGGCTTGTCGCTCCGGGTAGGGGCGCGCCAGAAAGGTCGCTTGCCACACAGGCTGACGGACCTGCAGTCGAAAGGCTTGATAGGCGGTGTCATCCAAACACTCGGCGTCGCCGTGCACGAGCACCACCCGCTCCCGTCCGAACTGCAAGCACGCGGTGTCGGCCAATTTCTGCGCACCCAGGGCCTCGATGACCGCATGGGACAGCAAAAAATCTCGATTTCCAACCTGTAGAAAAACAGGGCGGCCCCACGCCTGCAAGCTCCGTTGCAGTTGCTGAGCCCAGGGTTCCGTCAGGGCTTCATCTCCCACCCAAGCTTCCATCACATCGCCCAGTAGGAAGAGGGCATCGGCGTGCAAATGCGCCAAGCCATCGCAAAAGGCGTTCAGCGTCCGGGGGGTCTCGGCGCCAAGGTGGAGGTCCGAAGCGAAAGCAATGCGCCGCCAGGCAGGCGGCGCAATCACTTCGGCGAGGCCGCTCAAACCTCAACGGCCTTTTCAATGACAACGGCTTCCACGGGCACATCACTGTGGTAGCCCGACCGTCCCGTTTTGACCTTCTCAATGGCATCCACGACCTCGGTGCCGGACACGACCCGGCCGAAAACCGCGTAGCCCCATCCCGAGGGCGACTCACTCTTGAAGTCCAGGAAGTCGTTGTTCACCGTATTGATGAAGAACTGCGCTGTGGCGGAATGCGGGGCGTTGGTGCGCGCCATCGCCAGGGTGTACTTGGCGTTCTTCAGGCCGTTGTTCGCTTCGTTCTGGATCGGGGCTTCAGTGGGCTTTTGCGCCATGTCGGCGGTCATGCCTCCCCCCTGAACCATGAACCCCTTGATGACCCGGTGAAAAATGGTGCCGTCATAGTGGCCGCGGCGCACGTAACTCAAAAAATTCTCGACAGACTGCGGGGCTTTTTCGGCCTCCAACTCGATGCGGATCAGTCCTTTGTTGGTGTGCAGTTCGACCGTGGTGCTCATTTCGTGTTCTCCAAAGTGGCTTTCAGGATGACGACCGGAAACTCCGGTGCGTGTTGATGGGGTCCGCGCGGTGCGACGGGAACGGCGCGAATTTGGTCAACGACGTCCATGCCAGACACCACGTGACCGAATACGGCGTAGCCCTGCCCATCGGGCGCGTTCTCGGCGTCCAGGCGGGTGTTGTCGGCGACATTAAGAAAAAACTGGGCCGTGGCGGAATGGGGATCGTTCGTTCGCGCCATGGCGATGCTGCCGCGCACATTGGACAGGCCGTTGCGAGACTCCAAGGGAATGGGGGCCTTGGTGGGCTTCTGCTTGAGATCGACGGTGAATCCGCCGCCTTGGATCATGAAGCTCTCAATGACACGATGGAACACGGTGCCGTCGTAATGGCCGGCTTTGACGTAGGCGACAAAGTTCGCGACGGTTTTGGGGGCTTTCTCCGCATCCAGTTGAATGCGAATGTCACCCATGGAGGTGTGCAGGCGAACGGTTTGGGCCGACGCCATAACAGCGCTGAAGGCCAGGATCAGCGAGAACAGAATGCGATTCATGACGAGAAAACTCACGGGTGATTAGAGGGCGGACAGGGTGCGGAGCAGTCCATTCAACTGGTCCGCTTTGACGGGCAGGGTGCGGGATGCATTGCCCTTGGCGGCATTCGCGTAGGCCCGTTGGGCGAGGCGCAACAACAGATCCCCCAAGTTTTCCTGGGCCTGGGTGTTCGAGGGTTGCAAAACAACTGCTCGCTGAAGCGACAGAAGGGCACCGTCCAAGTCCCCCCGCTGCGCCAGCACCACGGCCAGATTGTTCAGGGCTTCGGCATGGTCGGGGTAGTCCTCGATGAGTTGCTTGAGCAAGGCCTCGGCGTCAGCCCACAGGCCTCGCTCTTGAAGCATCCAGGCCAGCATGAAGCGCAACTTCGGTTGCTGCGGCTGTTTGTCCAACTCTGCTCGCAGCAGGGCGACCGCCAACTCATGGCGGCCTGCATACCAATGGGACTGGGCTTGCTCAGACGACACCTGCGCCTGGGCCGGTACGGCCACGGAGAGTCCCAGGGCCAAGAACGAGGCAACAAAAAGGTGTCGAGGGGTGCGCATGGCCGATCAAGGGGGTATCAATGCAACGCCCCGCGGGCGGGTGCTCAAAAAAGGGGCGTCGGTATACTGACCGGCCATTCTAGGGATGCGCAAACGCTCGCTGTTTCGTGCGGGCTTCAGCCTCCAGGTTCCCAGTGTCAGCGGCTGTGCCCGCCTGATGGCTGGGGGGATGGGTACTCGCTTTTTCCCCGGTCCAACTCCATGTCGCTGCGCCTTTACAACTCGCTGAGCCGAGAGCTCGAAACCTTTGTGCCGCTGGTTCCGGGCGAGGTCGGGATGTATGTGTGTGGCATGACGATTTACGACCTGTGCCATGTCGGGCATGCCCGGATGATGATGGCCTTTGATGTGGTGTACCGGTGGCTGGTGGCCAGCGGTTACCGCGTAACCTATGTGCGCAACATCACGGACATCGACGACAAGATCATCAAACGGGCGGTCGAGAGGGGCATCAGCATTCGGGCGCTGACGGACGAGATGATTGCGGCCATGCGTGAGGACATTGGCGCGCTGGGTATTGCGCCACCGACGTTGGAGCCCCGCGCGACGGAGTATGTGCCGCAGATGCTCAGCTTGATTGAACGGCTGGAAGGTCGGGGCTTGGCGTACCGCGCGGAAAACGGAGATGTGAACTACGCGGTGCGCAAGTTTGCGGGTTACGGCAAGCTCAGTGGGAAGTCTTTGGATGATCTGCGTGCCGGCGAGCGCGTGGAGGTGGATCGCGGAAAACATGACCCCTTGGACTTCGTGCTCTGGAAGGCTGCGAAGGCAGAAGAGCCTGAGGACGCGAAGTTTTCTGGCGCTCCGTACGAACTGGGGCGCCCGGGCTGGCACATCGAGTGCTCGGCCATGAGTTGTGCCACTCTGGGTGAGGCGTTCGATATTCACGGGGGGGGAATGGACCTGCAGTTCCCACACCACGAAAACGAGATCGCCCAGTCGGAAGGGGCCGGATTGCCGTTTGCGCGCTACTGGTTGCACAACGGTTTTCTCAATGTGGATGACGAAAAAATGTCCAAAAGTTTGGGCAATTTCTTCACCATCCGTGAGGTGCTGCAACGCTACGACGGCGAGACCCTGCGTTTCTTCATGCTGCGCACTCACTACCGGCGGCCCTTCAATTTCTCGGACACGCACATCGAGGATGCGCGGGTGGCGCTGCGCAGGCTGTACACGGCGCTCGATGCGGTGGCCCCGATCGCCGTCGAGTTGGATTGGTCCGAATCGACGGCTGCGGCGTTCAAGGCGGCGATGGATGAGGATTTCAATACCCCTCAGGCGCTGGCGGTGTTGTTCGAATTGGCCGCTGAGGTCAATCGGAGCCGCTCTCCTCAAGCCGCCGGGTTGCTCCGTGCATTGGGGGCCACGTTGGGCATTCTGCAGGGGAATCCGCGAGACTATTTGCAAGGCGGCACGGCGGTGGATGCCGCTTGGATTGAAGATCGCATTGCCGCCCGCGCGGCGGCCAAGGCCGCTCGAGACTTTGCGCGGGCGGATGCCATTCGCGCGGAGTTGGCCCATCGAGGCGTGACCTTAAAGGATGGCCCTGAGGGCACAACCTGGGTGGCAGCCTGATGACTGTTGTGGCTGTGACGCCGGCTTATTGGGACGACGCCTGCCGACACCTGGTGCGCCGCGACCGGGTCATGAAAAAACTGATCCCGCAGTTCGGTGAGGCGCGACTCCAGAGCCGTGGTGACGCTTTCACCACCCTGGCTCGCTCCATCGTGGGGCAGCAGATTTCGGTGAAAGCCGCTCAGTCCGTGTGGGATCGTTTTGCCGCCTTGGTGGGGGGGGCCAGCCACCGCTTGGCCCCTGCCGATGTGCTGCAATTTGAGTGCGCCTCCCTGCGTTCGGCGGGGTTGTCCGTACGGAAGGCGGAATACCTGCTAGACCTGGCGCGGCACTTCGCCACCGAACAGGTCCATGTGGCGCAGTGGACCGAGATGGACGATGAAGCCATCATCGACGAGCTGGTCGCCATTCGTGGCATCGGACGGTGGACGGCGGAGATGTTTCTGATCTTCCATTTGATGCGCCCCAATGTGTTGCCGCTGGACGATGTCGGGTTGATCAAAGGCATCAGTCAGCACTACTTTTCCGGTGAACCGGTATCGCGGGCTGAGGCACGAGAACTGGGCGAGGGGTGGGCGCCCTACCGTTCCGTGGCGACCTGGTACCTTTGGCGCAGCTTGGACCCGTTGCCGGTTGAGTACTGAGCACGTGGGTTTGCGCTGGCCACGGAATCCCCTGAGGTGGCCTGTGGCCCAATCTGAGAGAATCCTCTAAATGAGCAAACGCCATTTCCTCGAATTCGAACAGCCGATCGCCGAGCTGGAGTCCAAGATTGACGAGCTGCGCTATGTGCAGAGTGAGTCTGCGGTCGACATCTCCGAAGAGATCGATCGGCTGTCTAAAAAGAGCCAGCAGCTCACCAAGGACATCTACTCGGGCTTGGCGCCATGGCAGATCTATCAGATCGCACGCCACCCCCAGCGCCCCCAAACCCTGGACTATTGCCGCGACATCTTTACGGATTTTGTGGAATTGCACGGCGATCGCCACTTTGCGGACGATCAAGCCATCGTGGGGGGCTTGGCGCGGTTCAACGGCCAAGCGTGCATGATCATTGGCCACCAACGGGGGGCGGATGCCAAAGAGCGGGCGCTGCGCAACTTCGGGATGCCCCGTCCTGAGGGCTATCGCAAGGCCCTGCGGATGGCCAAGCTGGCGGAGAAGTTCAGGCTGCCGGTGTTCTGCTTCATCGACACCATGGGGGCGTACCCCGGTATTGGTGCCGAAGAGCGGGGGCAAAGTGAGGCCATCGGGCGCAATATTTTTGAGTTTGCGCAGCTGGAAGTCCCCTTGATTGCAACGGTCATCGGGGAAGGCGGCTCTGGCGGTGCTTTGGCCATCGGGGTGGCCGACCAGGTGCTCATGCTGCAGTTTTCGGCGTATTCGGTCATCTCGCCGGAGGGTTGCGCCTCGATTTTGTGGAAAACCGCCGAACGGGCTTCGGAGGCCGCCGAGGCGCTGGGCATCACGGCGCACCGCCTCAAAGCGCTGGGCCTCATCGACAAAATTGTCAGCGAACCGGTGGGCGGTGCGCACCGTGACACCAAGGCCATGGCGGCGGCGCTCAAGCGCTCGCTCACGGATGCGCTGCGATTGGTCAGCGATCTCAAGACGGATGAGTTGATCGAACGCCGCCAGGAGCGCGTGCTGGCCTACGGTCGCTTCAGCGACACCAAGGCGCGCTGACATCGACCGGCCCATGCCGCCCCTCGCAGTAGGCGTGGCCTACAGTGGCGGCGTGGATTCGACAGCCCTGCTGTGGGTGACGGCCCGTGCGGCCCGGGAGCTGGGGCTGGCGGTCTGGGCGTTGCATGTGCATCACGGGCTGATGGCCGAGGCGGATCAGTGGGTCCTCCAGGCCAAGGTCGCGGTCGATGAGTTGAGCCGTGCCGGCCTCCCGGTGCAGCTGGCGGTGGCCTACCTGCCGGGGCAACCGATGCCGGGGGAGAGCGTCGAAGCATGGGCTCGGCGCGGTCGATACCACGCACTGGCTGAGTTGGCGGCCTCCTGCGGGTTGGATTTGGTGCTGCTCGGGCAGCACGCCGAAGACCAAGCAGAAACGGTCCTGCTTCAAGCGCTGCGTGGCGCTGGGCCCGCTGGTTTGGCGGCCATGCCCCAACGAAAAGTGAGCCAGGGCGTCACCTGGGCTCGCCCGTGGCTGGGTCAACCCCGGCGCCGAATTCAGGCGGCCGTGGCGGCCTCCGGTCTCGTGCCCGTTCTGGATCCTAGCAATGCGGACACTCGCTATGCGCGCAGTCGGCTGAGACAGCAGGTCTGGCCCGCCCTCGTGGAGCACTTTCCCCAGGCAGCAACCGTTTTGGGCGAAGTGGCCCGCCATGCGGCTCAGGCCCGGGCGTTGGCGGAAGAAATCGCGGCGATGGATCGTTTGGCCTGCGTCGCACCAGACGGAGGCTTGCGGTATCGAGAATGGGCGGAACTCACCCCCGCTCGCCGTCGCAATCTTTTGGCCGCGTGGCTTGCGCCCTTCTTGCCCGGGGGAACGCCCGTGTCCTTGGTGGATCGTGTCTTGTGCGAATGGACAGGTTTGGGACGCAGATGGCCGACACCGCGGGGCTGGCTGCTCAGTAAACGACACGTCTTGTACTTTCAGCCTTCGTCGCGCGAGAAGTGAGCGTGCTGCGGGGTTCTTTGGGTGGTTCCCTAGAATCGGGTTCCCTTTGGCCCTTATCAGGTAACTTAGTTACATCATGGCCTTGATTGTTCACAAGTACGGTGGCACCTCCATGGGGACCACCGAGCGCATTCGCAATGTCGCCAAACGCGTGGCGAAGTGGGTCCGAGCCGGTCACCAGCTGGTGGTGGTCCCTTCGGCCATGTCTGGGGAAACCAACCGACTGCTGGGCTTGGCCAAGGAGTTGTCGCCGGAAGTGGTGACACCCCCCATCCAGCGGGAGTTGGATGCCATTGCAGCCACAGGGGAGCAGGTGTCGGTGGGCTTGCTGTCCATCGCCTTGCAGGCCGAAGGATTGGAGGCGGTCAGTTACAGCGGCTGGCAAGTACCGATTCGCACGGATTCGAGCTACACCAAGGCCCGAATTCAAAGCATTGACGATGCGCGCGTTCGTGCCGATTTGGCCGCCGGCCGCGTGGTGGTGATTACCGGCTTCCAAGGCGTGGACGAAGAGGACAACATCACCACCTTGGGTCGGGGTGGGTCGGACACGTCGGCCGTCGCGGTGGCCGCCGCCATGAAGGCGGACGAGTGTTTGATCTACACCGATGTGGACGGCGTCTATACGACGGACCCCCGCATCGTGCCGGAGGCGCGGCGCATGTCCACCATCAGCTTTGAAGAAATGCTGGAGATGGCATCACTGGGCAGCAAGGTGCTGCAAATCCGCTCGGTGGAGTTCGCAGGCAAATACCGGGTGCCGCTGCGGGTGCTCTCCAGTTTCACCCCTTGGGATATCGACATCAACGAGGAAGCCAAGTCCGGCACCTTGATCACCTTTGAAGAGGACGAAAACATGGAACAAGCCGTCGTCTCTGGCATCGCCTTCAACCGCGACGAAGCCAAGGTGACCCTGCTGGGGGTGCCTGACAAGCCGGGCGTTGCTTTCCAAATTTTGGGCCCCGTGGCGGATGCCAACATCGACATCGACGTGATCATCCAAAACGTCAGCCATGATGGACGGACCGACTTCAGCTTTACCGTGCATCGCAATGACTATGCCCGCACGATGGACCTGCTGAAGAACAAGGTGGCCCCGGCCACCGGCGCAGCCCAAGTTCTGGGTGATCCGAAGATCTGCAAGGTCAGCATCGTGGGGATTGGGATGCGTTCTCACGTGGGTGTGGCATCCAAGATGTTCCAGTGTCTCTCGGAGGAAGGCATCAACATCCAGATGATTTCCACCAGTGAAATCAAGACTTCGGTCGTCATTGACGAGAAGTACATGGAGTTGGCGGTCCGGGCGTTGCACAAGGCTTTCGATTTGGACCAACCCGTGCAAAACTGAAAAACTCTGTCATAATGCAGGGCTTCGCTGGAGTCGTGACCGAGTGGCCGAAGGTGCTCCCCTGCTAAGGGAGTATGTGGGCAAAACCTGCATCGAGAGTTCGAATCTCTCCGACTCCGCCAGAAACATCTGGGGAACGCCCGGACCGCAAGGTTCGGGCGTTTTGCTTTGTGGGCCCATCGTCCGCGAGCCCAGCTTGTCGCTTGAGCGTTTGGGGTCTGCTGTGTAATGCGGCATGCCTGATTACCGCACCCTCTCCCTGGAAACCCCCCGTCTCACGCTGCGTCCCCTGCAGGCCGGCGACGCGGGGGCCTTGTTTGGGATTCACTCCGACCCTCGGTTCACCCGTTTCTTCAGCCATGCCCCCTGGACGCAGATGGCCCAGGCCCATGAGCTGATCGAGCGCGACCAGGCCGATCTCGCGTCGGGCGAACACGTGCGCCTGGGCCTGGTGCGGCGCAGCGACGGGGTGCTCTTGGGTACCTGCACCCTGTTCAAGATCCAGCCGAACAACCGTCGCGCTGAACTCGGGTATGGCTTGGGCGTCGCGCACTGGGGGCAGGGCCACGCGCAGGAGGCCGTGCGCGCATTGCTCAGTTGGGGCTTTGGGCCCTTGGGCTTGCACCGGGTGGAGGCCGACATCGACCCCGCCAATGAAAGCTCGGCCAAGCTGCTGCGCCGCCTGGGCTTCCAACTCGAAGGCCGTTTGCGCGAGCGTTGGATCGTCGACGGCGTGGTGTCGGACTCCGAGATCTACGGCCTGTTGGCTCCCGAGTGGCAAACGCGGAACCAACAGGCATGATCGCCCCCCCTTGAGGGGTCAGGCCAGCGCCTCGATGGGGCGAAGGTTCAGCGCCAGGCGGGTGTGGCGCCAAGCGGCCACGCAGAGCACCACCACGGTCAGACCCGTGGCCAGCAAGAGTGGCAGGACCAGCCCCTCACCCAGCGCCACGTGATCCACAAAGCCGCTCAAGTAGAGCTGCCCCAGCCACGCGGCCACCGGCACGCCCAGGCCCAGGGCCAGCAGCACCGGCGTGCGGAATTCGAGCGCCACCTGGCGCACGATGTCCGCTCCGCCGGCGCCGTGCAGGCGGTGCAACACCAACTCGGTGCGGCGACGGCGCAAGGTGTCGGCCACCAAGGCGTAGGCACCCACCACCGCCACCGCCACCGCCAGCACCGACAGCGCACCCAGCAGGCCGGCCAATTGGCCGTCCTGACGGTAGGCCTCGGTCATTTGGGTCTGTACCGGGTCGAGACGGTAGTCAAAAGGCAGGTTGAACTGTTGCCAGAGTTGTTTGACGGCGGTTTGCAGGCGCGGCAAGTCTTTGGCGTGCAGCGTGAGCCACTGGGAGTAGGCCTCGCTCAGCACAAAGCCGCGGGGCCGCGCGGCCTCCCGAGCCGTTTGAAGCTGGGCTTGGGCGACAACCGCCACGATGCGGCGCGGGGCGTCCCCGGGTAGGTTGAAAGCCGCGCCGCCCAGCACCAGCTGACCCACCGCCGCCTGCGGTGTGGCAAAGCCCAGCAGCTTGGCGCTTTCGGCATCCACGACCAGCCGGGCTTCACCTTGTGTCTTGGCGTAGGGATCGCCGGCCAGCACGCGCATGCCGTAGGTGGCAAAGAAGCTCGGCGTGACATGGTGCAGGCTGAGTGTGGGCCCCGTGGCCTGATCCGGTCGGCGGTGCACGGTCACCGTGCCGAGGCCGGCCCAAGGTGGCACCACGTCGCTGAAGGCCCAGGACTGCACGGCGGGCAGTTGGGTGACGGCTTGGACCAGGGGCGCGAAGGTAGCCTGATCCCCCTCGCGGGCAAAGACGTCGAGCAGCAGCCGGTTGTCCAGTGAAAAACCCCGATCCGCATGCAGCAGATGGCGATGCTGAGCCGTCAACACACCGGTCAGCGCCAGCAGCAGCAGCGCACCCACCAGTTGCAGGCTCAACAGGCCTTGACGCAGGCGCCGACCCCACGGGCCTTCGCTGGCCGTGCGACCTTGCAGCGCCCGCGCCGGGGCTTGGCGCAAGGCAACCCAGGCGGGGAGCGCCAAAGTCAGCGGCAGCAACAGGGCAACGACCGCCCCCAACCCGCCCAGCACGGCCCAGGGCAGGGGGTGGAACAGATCGGTGTGGGCGGGCAGGCCCAGCCAGGCCACCAGGCCGGGCGCCAGCCACCAGGCGATCAGCCAGGCGCTGGCGCCGCTCATCAACAGGGCCAACCCCTGTTCGCAAGCCCACAACCGCCACAGCGCCGCGTGGCTGGCGCCCAGGCTTTGGCGCAAGGCGGTTTCGCGCTGGCGTTGCAGCAGTTGGGCCGATTGCAGGTTCAGCGCATTGACGGTGGCCATCACCAGCAGCAGGGCACAGGCGGCCCCCAAGGCGCCGATCTGGGTCCAGCGCTCGCTCTCGCCTTCGAAGCGGGAAGCGGGCAAGGTGAGCGCGCGGAAGAAGGCCGGCTCACGGCCGTTGGCGCTCCATTCTTTGGGCAAGTCGCCAAAGCCTGGATGGTCGTAGAAGGCGGCGCGCATCCAGCCCCCCACCTGTTCGGCTTGGACCCCCGGCGCCAGCCGGGCGAACACGCGGCCATTGACCATGAAGATCGCGTTTCGGTCCTCGGCCGAACGGGTGTTGGCGTGACCCTCGATGCCGGCCAGCATCTCGTTGCCTTGCAGGGGGTGGCGGCTGTTGAAGTCCGGCACCACGGCGCCCACGCGGTAGTTCTTGCCGTGGTCGGTCAGCATCCGGCCAATGGCTTGTTGTGGGGGCAGGTCGCCCCAGACCATCGTGACGGCGCGGCGTGTCAGCGCCACGGCATCGGGCTGGCGCAGCGTGGCCTCCAGGTCCCCGTGCAGCGCGCGCAGACCCATCAGGGGCACGATCTCGGGGTCGGGCAGCAGCAGACCCACCATCTTGTAGTCGCCCCCCGTCATGCGCAGGGTGAAACCGCCCCCTTGCACGCGGGCGATGTGCTGCAGCGGCGCGCCGCGGGCCTTCAGGGCCGGGCCAAAGAACACCGGTGCGGCCCCAAACCACTCGCTGCGCTGAAAGGTGGGATTGCCCATGAAGTCCAGCGTCACCACACGGTCGGGCTCGGGGATCGAGGCATCGGTCTGCGCCAAGGCCAGGGCGAGCAGACCGACCAACAGGCTGGCCGCCAGCGCGAGTGTGATGCCAGCCTGTGCCACCAGGGTCACGCTGGGGCGGGCGCGCAGGGCGCGCCAGGCGTCCATCAATGCCAACTTCATGCCGCCACCCGCAATTGGCTGTGGGGATGGTTGTCGTCGTGGCTGGCGTCCACCAGCACGCGCCCGTCGAGCAGGCGCACCGTGCGCGAGGCCAGGGCCGCATGCTCAGGGCTGTGGGTGACCATGACCAGGGTCGTGCCCTCGTCGTTCAATTCGCGCAGCAACTGCATCACCTCGGCGCCGTGCGCGCTGTCCAGGTTGCCGGTGGGTTCGTCCGCCAGCAGCAGCGCCGGGCGGGCCGCAATGGCGCGTGCGATGGCCACGCGCTGCTGTTGACCGCCGCTGAGTTGGCTGGGGTGATGGTTGGCGCGATGCGCCAGCCCGAGGCGCTCCAGCACCTCGGACACGCGCGTGCGTTGTTCGGCGCTGGGCAGCGGGCCATAGCGCAGGGCGAGCTGCACGTTCTCCGCCACGGTCATTTCGTCGACGAGGTTGAAACTTTGGAACACAAAGCCGATGCGGCCGCGGCGGATGGCGGCGAGCTCGCGCTCGCTCTTTTCGGTCACGTCCTCGCCGGCGAGCAGATAGCGCCCTTCGCTCGGGCGGTCCAGCAAACCCAAGAGCCCCAGCAGGGTGGATTTGCCGCAGCCCGAAGGGCCGGTGATGGCCACGTACTCGCCGGTCTCGATTTGCAGGTCGATGCCGCTCAGCGCGAGGGTCTCGACCTCGTTGGCACGGTGGCGTTTGGAAATGTGTTGAAGGTGGATCATGGGAGTCGCAGCGTGTCTGCGCCTTGTGGGGGTTGAGAAATCAGGACTTGTTCGCCGCTCTGCAGGCCGGCCAGGACTTCCACCTGACCCGCCGCACGGCGGCCCAGGCGCACCTCGCGAGCCAGCAATTGCTGGCCTTGGCGCACGAACAGGCGGTTCTGGATCCCCGGTCCTTCGGGGAGGAGCAGGGCGGGGCCGGGCGGGCTGAACTGCAAGCGCACGTCTACCGCCTGTCCGGGGCGCAGGGCCTGGGGCTCGGCGCCAGCGTCCCAATGCAGGAGCACGCGCACCCTGCCGCCCTGCACTTGCGGCAGGGTTTGGGCCAAGCGCAGGGCGCCGGCAGGGCTGTGTGCGGGCAGTTGTGGCTGCAGGCGAGGGAGGTAGAACTCGTCCACCTCGGCCACGAGTTGGGTGCCAACGGCCGGGTCGTCGATGCGCCCCAGGTGGGCACCCGCCTGCAGGCTGGCGCCTCGCTGTGGCGTGAAACCACTCAAACGCCCCCCGATGGGGGCACGCAGCAAGAGGCGCTCGCGGGCCTGTTCCAGCAGTTGCAGGCCGTGGCGCAGGCCGCGCACGGCGCGGTCCATTTCGTCCAGAGACTGCTGGCGCTGGCGGGCGTCCTCGCGGTGATCGTGTTCGGCCTGTTCGCGCAGGCGGTGGGCCAGGCGCAGCGTGCGTTCGGCTTGCTCCCGCGCAGCGGGGGCCACGAAGCCGGCGTCCGCCAGATCGCCTTGGCGCCGCCACTCGGCCTCGGCCTGTTGTTCGGCCGTTTGCAGTTGCGCCAACTCGCGCCGGCTGGCGGCTTGCGCGGCGGTTTGCGCGCTGCGCTGCAAGGAGACGTTGGCCAGTTGCTGCGCCACCTCGGCGCCGCGTTGCATCAGCATTTGCTCTTGTTCGGGGCTGTGCAGGCGCAGCAGGGGCTGGCCTTGGATGACGGTGTCGCCCTCTTGCACCAGCACAGCCTCCACCCGGCCCCCCTCTTGGGCATCGAGTTGCACGGAGCGCAGCGGCTCCACCCGGGCGCGCAGTGGCAGTTCGTCGCGGAATTCGCCCAGGGCCGCGGCCACCAACTGGGCGTGCTCCACGCGCGGCGCCGACGGCAGGGTTTGTTGAACGACAAGGCCCGCCAGCCCCAGCAGTGCCAGGGCGATCACCGCACCGCGCAAGGCCGGATGCTGCCAGCGCGTGCGCGGCGGCAGCGCACGGTCCATGGCGGCGCCGGAGGGGGGTGAAGCCGGGATGGGCGAGGTCATGGGATGAAGCATCGCCTGGCGGCCGCGCGCCGCCCAGCCCCCTGTCCGTTTCCGGACATCCGGGTTCGCACGTGGTTGCGCTTGCGGCGAAGATGGCCCCCGATGACCCAAGCCCCGACCTGCATCCTGCTGCTCGATGACGACCCCGACGTCGGGCTGGCCGCGCAATTGCTGCTCCAGCGCCGCGTGGCGCCGCTGCATTGCATTCAGCGCCCCTCGGAGCTGGCGGGGGCGCTGCAGCGCCATCGGCCGGCCCTGGTGCTCTTGGACATGAACTTTGGTCCGGGTCGCAGCGATGGCGCCCAAGGCCTGCACTTGCTGGCGCAGGTCATGGCCTTGCCCCAGCCCCCACAGGTGATCGTCATGACGGCCTACGCCGAGATCGACTTGGCCGTGCAAGCCGTGAAGCGGGGTGCCTGGGACTTCATCACCAAGCCCTGGGACAACGCACGCTTGGTGGCGGCCTGCCACGAGGCCTTGCAGCAAGCGAGCCCACCAGCCCACGCCGAGGCGGCCGAAGCGGAGCCCCCGCGCTCGCTGGCGGTGCAGGAGCGCGCGGCGCTGCTGGCGGCGATGTCCGAGGCCCAGGGCAACCTGAGCGCCGCTGCGCGCAGCTTGGGCATCTCGCGTGCGGCGCTGTACCGGCGGTTGGACAAACATGGCCTTTGACGGGCGCACTTGGGTGGCGGCGGCCTTGCTGATGGCGGCCGGGGCCGCATGCGCCCAACCCAGTGCGCGCTGGCAGGTGGCGGGCGTCGCCTTGGCCCTGGGCGGCATGGCGGCGCTGCTGGCGCGCCGCCCCCAGACCCCGCCCGTGCCCATCCAGGCCGCCGAGCCGGCTACAGGTGGGCAGGAGCCCACGGCGCTACTGCGCCTGCAAGTGCTGCTGGAGCACCTGCCCGCCGCCACCTGGATGTGGGAGGGAGGGGGGCGGCTGCAAGCCTTGAGCGCCCGTGCGCGGCGCTTGATGGCACCCGGCGGTGTGCGTGACGCGCAGGCGCTGCAGGCGCTCCTGGTCGAGCGCGCCCGCGCGGGGCAGGGCGGGCAGATTCAGTTGGACACCGAACGCGGCGGCGAGCGCTGGGGTTTGGCGCTGCAGGCTTTGAGCCTGGCGGGCCAAGAGCAGGTACTGATTGTGCTGTTGCCGCTGGAGAACGAACTCGAGGCGGAGCGTCAGGACGCCTGGCGCTCGCTCGTGCAGGTGCTCACCCACGAGATCATGAACTCGCTCACTCCCATCGCCAGCCTGAGCCAAAGCGCGCTGGGCTTGTTGGAGGAGGCCGAGGCGGGCCAGGTCGATGCCGGGCCCGATTTGCGCCTGGCCCTGGACACGGTGGCGCAGCGGGCGGCCGGCCTGCAGCGCTTCGTGTTGGACTACCGGCGGCTGAGCCAGGTGCCGCCGCCGCAGTTGGAGCCGGTGGACGTGGAGGCGCTGCTGCGGCGCCTAGAGGTCGCCGTGGCGCCCGCCTGGGTGGCGCGGGGCGGGGCGGTGCTGTTCACCCTCCACCAAGGGGGGCTGCGTTTGCAGGCCGATCCCGCGCAGCTGGAGCAAGCCCTGCTGAACTTGATCCGCAACGCCGAAGTCGCCACCCGGGACTGCGCGCAGCCCAAGCTCTGGGTGGAGGCCAAGCTCTCGCGGGGCGGCCGACTGCGCCTGACCGTGCGCGACAACGGGCCCGGCGTGCCGGCGGGTTTGGAGCAGCAGATCTTCTTGCCGTTTTTCAGCGCCGCGCCTGGCGGCAGTGGCATCGGTTTGACGCTGACGCGCCAGCTGGTCCACGGCATGGGCGGGCGACTGCGGCACGTACGGCCCCTAGAGGGCGGGGCAGCCTTCGTGCTGAGCTTTTAAGGCGCGAGCCCTTGAAGAGCTGAGCGCCGGGTGGTGGTGTGCGAAAGTTCAGGCATGAACGCTGTCACCCTCTATCACAACCCCCGTTGCAGCAACTCCCGCAACGTGTTGGCCTTGATACAACACGCCGGCATCGAACCGGAGATCGTGGAGTACTTGCAGATGCCGCCCAGCCGAACGCAGCTCTTGGTGTGGGCAGCGGCCAGTGGGCGCGGTCTGCGGGGACTGATGCGGGAAAAAGAGGCGCGTTTCATCGAACTGGGATTGGCGGGACCCGATGTGACTGAGGCGGACTTGCTGGACGCGCTGGCGGCCCACCCGGAGCTGCTCAATCGTCCCATTGTGGTCACGTCGCGGGGGGTGGACTTGTGCCGTCCGCCGGAGCGTGTTTTCGAGTTGCTGCCGGTGCCGGGGCCCCTGCCGCCGTTTGAGTTGGAAAACGGCCAGCAGGTGTGGGACAGCGGCAAACGCCGTTGAGATGAAAAAAGGGCCCGTACGGGCCCTTGGGTTGGGTGCGCCTTAGGGTCGCAAATCGGCCCACTGCGGGTGTTTGTCGAAGTAGGCTTCGACGTAGCTGCACCCGTGGCTGACCTTCAGGCCTTGGTCGCGAGCCCATTGCAGCCCCGCTTGCACGATCACGGCCGCCAGCCCCTGGCCGCGTAGGGCCGGGGGGGTGCCCGTGTGGGTGAACACGACCGTGGAGCCGCTCAGTTGGTAGTCAAGTTCGCAGACGGCGTCGCCGACGTGCAACTCAAAGCGGCGCTGACGCTCGTTGTGGCGAAGGTCATGCATCACTGACCGCCCAACTGCATCCACAGGTAGCTGTATTCCAAAGCCTGCCAGGTGGCGCGCTGTTCGTTGTCGGCAGCACCGCCATGGCCCCCCTCGATGTTTTCCCAGTACAGCGGGTTGTGACCCTGTTCGATCATGCGGGCCGCCATCTTGCGGGCATGTCCCGGGTGCACGCGGTCATCCTTGGTGCTGGTGTTGATCAACACCCGGGGCATCTTCACGCCCGCCTTGACGTTTTGATACGGGCTGTACTTCGAAATGAACGCCCAGTCCTCGGCCTTGTCTGGGTCGCCATACTCGGCCATCCAGGACGCGCCTGCCAGCAGCGTGTGATACCGCTTCATGTCCAGCAGCGGCACTTGGCACACCACCGCGTTGAAGAGGTCTGGACGCTGCGTGACGATGGCCCCCATGAGCAGGCCGCCATTGCTGCCGCCCATGATGCCTAGATGCCGCGGAGTGGTGATTTTCTTGGCGATCAGGTCTTCCGCGATGGCAATGAAATCGTCGTAGGAGCGCTGCTTGTTCTCGCGGATTGCGGCTTTGTGCCATTGAGGGCCAAACTCGCCGCCGCCGCGGATGTTGCTCATCACCAATACGCCACCTTTGGACAGCCAGCCGCGCCCCCAGCTGGAGCTGTAGCGCGGTGTCATGCTGACCTCGAAACCGCCGTAGCCGTACAACAGCGTGGGCTGTTTGCCATCGAGCTGCGCACCCTTGGGCGAAATCACGAAGTACGGGACTCGGGTGCCGTCCTTGCTGACGGCGAAATGCTGTTCAGCGCGCATGCCGGCGCTGTCAAACCACGCGGTCCGGCTCTTGAGCAGTTGGCGTTCATCCTTGCCGGCCTGTGCCAGGTACAAGGAGTCGGGTGTCAAAAAGTCAGCGTAGTTGACCAAGTAGCGGTCCGCGAGCGGGTCTGTTTTCAGATCGCTGTCGTGCAGACTTGCCAGACTCAAGGTGCCCGGGAAGGGCGCTGCGATGGCTCTGGATTTAGGCTGTTTGCCCCGGAAATCCCATTCCTCAAGTTTGCTGGCCACGTTGTCTGAAATGTTCAAGACGACATGGTGACGGGTGGTGATGTAGCCGGCCAGCGAGCGTGTGGTGGTCGGTTCGAAGAGGCGGCGGAACTGAGCTTGCCCCTTAAGAAATCCGTCCCATGAACCGACCAGCAGGCTGCCCGCCTTGAAGGAATCGGCGCCAACCTGCCAATCTGAGCGCAGCTGGACCAGCAGGCGATTGCCCCACAGGCGCGGCTGAGCGTCCAGTGGGAGTTCGAGCTTTTTCAACCCTTGGGGCGTCACCCAGTGGTACTCCGCACGATAGAAGTCCAGGGCGCGCTGGATCAACGTTCGTTGTTTGGCACCATGGCCGTCCACGCTGACCCCAACCCACGTGTCCTTGGTCTGACCCTCAAACAAAGTCTGTGCACGGTCCAGCGGCGTGCCGCGGGACCACAGTTTGCTGATGCGGGGATAGCCCGAATCGGTCATGCTGCCCGGGCCGAATTGGGTGCCGACATAGATGTGATTGAGGTCCTTCCAGTCCACTTGGCTCTTGGCCTCGGGTAACTCGAAACCGCCCTTCACGAACGCCTTGTCATGGGTGTCGAACTCCCGCACGACCGCAGCATCTGACCCGCCGGGCGAGAGCGACAGCAAACAGCGACGGTATTCCGGCGCCAGGCAATTGGCGCCGGCAAAAACCCAGCTCTTGTGCTCCGCAGCGCCCAACGCGTCCAGATCGAGAACAGTCTCCCAGGCCGGCTTGCTCTTGGCGTATTCCTTCAGCGTGGTGCGGCGCCACAGCCCCCGTTTGTGCTGATCGTCCTGCCAAAGGTTGTAAATCCAATCGCCCATGCGAGTGAAGCGAGGAATGCGGTCCTTCGCATTCAGCCCTTCCAGAAGCTCGGTGCGCAGCGATTCATAGCCCGGTCGGTTCTTGAGAAGGGCTTCCGTTTCCGCGTTGCGTGCTTTGACCCACGCCATCGCTTTGTCGCCGGACACGTCTTCAAGCCACAAATAAGGGTCGTCACCGGTGCCTTGCGCACCTGCGCTCAGAGCAGTGGCCATTGCCGTGGCCAAGAGAGTGTTTTTCATGTGGTCAGTGTGGGCACCCGGGGGGCCGGACTCATTGGAGATGGAGAAGTGGGATTATCAAGAGCGAAGCCTCTGAGGCTTGCACCATGGCATCATTTCCAACTTTCCCTCGTCTGCCTTTCGTCATGCGCACTGCACTTCTTTTCTCTGCTTTGATCGCCACGTCTGGCGTGGTAGTGGCTCAATCCCAAGCGCCTGCCAAGCCGGCGAAATCGGCGGCCGCGAAGCCAGCGCCCAAAGGGGCCGAAGTGCCCACCGCCAAACCCAGGGCCAAGCTGATGACGCGCGATGAGCTGCGAGCCTGTTTTGTGCGGCGCGATGCGCAAAACGAGGAAAACGAAGCCATCAAGAAAGAAGATGCGGCCTTGGTTCAAGAGCGCAATGGCATCCTGTCGGAGCGCGACAGCATTCGCACCAAGGACGCGGAGTTCTCGGTTCTTGAGCAAGCCATCATGACCGACAAGGAGGCCCTCGCCAAGCGCATTGAGGCGTTCAATGCCAAGCAGGGAGAGCTCAGCAAAAAGGAACGCGCTGAGACCACCAAGGACATCAATGACCAGTCGGAAGAGTTGAAGAAGCGGATCGATGCCTATGTGACGCGGAAGAAGGCCTTTATCGAGGACGTCAAGGCTTTTGATGCCAAGGTGGAAACCTTCAACCAAAAGAAAGATGCTTTGGGCACGCGAACGGACAAGCTGGGGGACGAGCAAGACAAGTGGCGTGAGGAGTGTGGCAACCGCCCCTATGACGAGGCGGATGAACTGGCTTTGAAGAAGGAAAAGGAAGCGGCAAAGAAGGCGGCGGGCCAATGAGCGCGGCCAATCCCCTGCTGCAGGCTTGGAGCACGCCGCAAGGGCTGCCGCCTTTTTCGACTGTCCAGGCCGCTCACTTCGGGCCCGCCTTTGAGGCGGCCATGGCAGCGCACCGGGCGGAGATCGAGGCGATCGGCCAACAGGCAGCCGCGCCCACCTTTGACAACACCGTCGCGGCGCTGGATGCCAGTGGTCGGATGCTGAGCCGAATTGAGGCACTGTTCTACACGCTGACGGCATCGGCCACGACCTCGGAGTTGCAAGCGGTGCAGCGGGATCTGGCGGAGCCCCTGGCGGCCCACATGAGTTGGGTGGCCATGCACCAGGGTGTTTTTTCCCGTTTGGAGGCCCTTCAGGCCCAGGCGGATCATTTGGCGCTGGCGCCGGACCAGCGCCGGCTGTTGGAGCGACTCCATCTGGAGGCGACCCGCGCGGGGGCCCGACTGTCGGTGTCGTCGCGGGAGCGCTATGCGGCCATCATGCAGCGTTTGGCGGCGTTGAACACCCAGTTTGCGCAAAACGTTCTGGCCGACGAGGCTGGATATCGTTTGGTGCTGCGTACTGAAACGGAACTGGCTGGCCTGCCCGACTTCTTGCGCGCCGTGATGCGTCAAGCGGCTGCGGAGCGCGGTTTGCCGGACGGCGATCACCTGGTCACTTTGTCGCGCTCGCATGTGGTGCCGTTCTTGACGTTTTCGGCCCGTCGCGACTTGCGGGAGGCCGCTTGGCGTGCGTGGGTGGGTCGGGGCGAGCAATCCGGTGAAACGGACAACCGGGCCATTGCTCAAGAGATCCTCACCCTGCGCAATGAGCAGGCGCGCCTCCATGGTTACGACTGTTTTGCGGATTACCAGCTGGCCGACAGCATGGCGCAGAACCAGCAGGCGGTCCAAGCTTTGCTCCTGCGCGTCTGGGACGCCGCCTTGACCGCCACGGAGCGGGAGCGGGAGGCGGTTCAAGCCGCGGCAGCGGCTCATGATTTCGTCGGACCGGTTGAGGCCTGGGATTGGCGCTTCTACGCCGAGAAAGTTCGACAGGCGCGTTACGCCCTGGATGAGGCGGAGCTCAAGCCCTTCTTCCCGCTGGCGGCGATGGTTGCGGCGTTGTTTGACTGCGCCCAGCGCTTATTTGGCCTTCGATTTGAATCTCGCCCCGATTGGCCGGCCTATCACCCGGATGTGCAGGTGTATGAGGTCCTGGATGCCGACGGGGCCCACCGCGCGGTTTTCCTGCACGACAACTTTGCGCGCGTGGGCAAGCGCAGCGGGGCGTGGATGAACGCCCTGCGCTACGCCCACCGCAATGGCGGCGTGCAATCGCCCGTCATTCTGAACAACAACAACTTTGCCAAGGGAGCGCCGGGCGAGCCCACGCTGCTCAGCCTGGACGATGTGCGCACGCTCTTCCATGAGTTCGGCCACGGGCTTCACGGCATGCTGAGTGAGACCCGTTATGAGCGTTTGAGCGGAACCCAGGTGCTGCGGGACTTTGTCGAGTTGCCGTCCCAGTTGATGGAGCATTGGATTGCCGATCCCGGGGTCATGCAACGGCATGCGAAGCACTATCGCACTGGCGAACCCATTCCCAAGACCCTGATTGATCGCATCAAGGCCGCTGAGCTCTTCAATCAGGGGTATGAGACCGTGCGCTATACCGCATCGGCCTTGGTTGACCTCGCCATTCACGCCTTAGAGGACGAGGTGGCTCCCGATATCGTGACGTTTGAGCGCGATACCTTGGCGCGGCTGGGGGCTCCGGCGGACTGCGGCATGAATCACCGGTTGCCCCACTTCCAGCACTTGTTTGTGGGAGATGGCTACGCGGCGGGGTACTACGTCTACTTGTGGGCGGAAGTCTTGGACTGTGACGCGTTTGAAGCGTTCCAGGAGGCGGGTGACCTGTTTGATGCGCAGACCGCTCAGCGCTACCGGCAGCACATTCTGGCGGCGGGCAACAGCGAAGAGCCGGGTGCGGCCTACCGGGCGTTCCGAGGCCATGACGCCCGGATCGAGCCCATGCTGAAGGCGCGCGGACTGCTCCCCGCCTGAGGTCGAGTCTCAGGGGGGGCTAGCCCGGCGGCAGACGCTGGGCCAGTCCTTCAGCAAATTTTTGAAAGTCGATGGGCTTGGTCCAGTAGTCCGCAAAGCCCAGGGCCAGCGCGGCGCGGATGTCCTCGGGCATGGCATTGGCTGACAGGGCAATGCACGGGATCTGCGCTGTGTCCGGATGTGATTTCAACTGGTGCCACACCGCGAAGCCATCCATGTCCGGCAACTGCATGTCCAGGAGCACCAGGTGGGGCTTCCACTCGGTTGCGAGGGCGAGACCTTCTTGGCCGTCCTCGGCGCAGCGCAATTCCACGTCCGGCCGCCGCGCCACCAACTCCTCCACCACCAAGGTGTTGACCGGGTTGTCTTCGATGTACAGCAGGCGATAGGTCGTCATGGTTCGATCTTGCCTCCAATTTGAAGGGCCCTCAGCCCTACAAAAGGTGGATGTTGCGGGACGGACTTGATTTTTTAGGCACCATCCCCAGCTATTGCGGGTTTTCCAGAGGAACTTGGCGTGAATGCACTGATTCGAGGGCTGTTCTTGGGGTTCGCCGCACTGACGGGGTTGGCGTTGGTCTTGGTCGGGCTGGCGGTCTCTGCCCTGTTGATGGGGGTGTTTGCGCTCCGTCGCCTAGTGGCCCGTTTGCTCGGTCGCCCCGTGCCACAGCGTCCGGCGCGGGCCCAGTGGCGCTTCCATCGCGGAACGGGGCCGCAGCGCCGGGGATTTGGGCCCGGCGACGTGGTGGATGCAGAAGTTCGGGAGATCAGCCGTAGTGGGGAGGGCGGCTGAGTTCCTCGAAAAGTTCAAGGTAAATCCGGTACCGATTTTCGTGAATGCTGCCGTTGGCGACGGCGGCTCGCACGCTGCACCCGGGCTCTTGCCGGTGCGTGCAGTTGGCAAATCGGCACGGCGCTTCCAGCGCGCTGGCCAAATCGGGCATCAGGCTGGCCAGGTGCGCGGGCACCACGTGTTGAATGCCAAAAGTCTGAAACCCGGGGGAATCGAGCCACCCTGTACCGGGCTCAATCCAATACCACTGCGTGTGTGTGGTGGTGTGACGCCCGCTGTTGAGCGCTTCAGAAATCGAGCCCACTTGAGCTTGGGCATCTGGCACCAAGCCATTGGTGAGGGTGCTCTTTCCTGTCCCGCTGGGCCCCAAGACCACCGTGGATTTGCCCTGCAGCCACGGGCGTAATTCCGCCAGGGCCGTTTCCATGGCGGTGGTCAAACTCCATTCGAAAACGGGAACGCCCATGGCGCGGTAGGGGGCCAGTCGCTGTCGTGCCGCCTGGACAGCGGGAAGGTCGGTCTTGTTCAGACCAATACGCGCTTCCATGCCGGCCTCGGCCGCCGCCACCAAGGCGCGGCTCAGCAGTGATTCACTAAAAACCGGTTCGACGGCCACCAAGACCAGCAGTTGATCGACGTTGGCGGCAAAGCTCTTGCTACGCCATTCGTCCTGCCGGTACAGCAAGTTGCGGCGGGGCTCCAAGGCTTCGATGACCCCCTCGTCTCCACTCGGGGCCCAACGCACGCGATCACCGACCACCGCTTCGCTCTTTTTGCCGCGGGGATGGCACAGCACGCGCGTGCCGTCGGCCGCCTCCACCAGGTAGTGGCGACCGTGGCCGCGCACAACCAAGCCCGAGGAGCCAGGAGCGCAGTGATCGTTCGGGGAGGCGCTGCGCCGCTTCAAAGTTGCGCCTCGATGGCGGGAATGCGCTCCGCTGCTGGCGGATGCGAGTAGGTCCAGCGGGCCACCAAGGGGTCGGGTGTGAGCGTGGAGGCGTTGTCTTCGTGCAGTTTGAGCAGGGCGGACACCAGCGCCCGCCCGTTGGCGTGCTGGCACGCAAACGCATCAGCCTCAAACTCGTGCCGGCGTGAGGCCCAGGCCATCAGCGGGGTCAAAGGAAAGGTCAGGGTGGGAAGCACGAGCAGGAACAGCAACAGCGCCAGCGCCTCATGGCCTCCCATCCAATTGGGGTGGACTCCCAATCCCAAATAGAACGCCGGCTGCTCGGAGAGCCAGCCCAGGAGCCCAAACCCGACCAAACTGATGATGGCCATGGATACCAATCGTTTGGGCACGTGTCGCAATTTGAAATGACCCAACTCATGGGCCAACACGGCTTCTGTTTCTTCCGCCGTCAGGCGGTCCAGCAGGGTGTCGAAGAGCACCACCCTTTTGGCGTGACCCAGGCCGGTGAAATACGCGTTACTGTGGGCGCTGCGGCGCCCCGCATCCATGACGAACAGACCGCTGGTGCTCAGTCCAACGCGCTGAAACAGTCCTTCGATGCGAGCCTTTAAGGTGGCATCGGTCAGGGGCGTGAAGCGATTGAACAACGGAGCGATGACGAGGGGAAGTAGCACCATCATCGTGAGCGAAAACGCCAGCCACAGGCCCCAGGCCCACACCCACCACAGGCTGCCGGCGTGTCGCATCAAGGCCAGCACGGCCCAGGCCAGGGGCAGCCCCAGTACGAGCGTCACCAGCAGTCCCTTGAAGTGATCGCCCAACCACAGGCCCCAGGAGGTTCGATTGAAGCCAAAGCGGGCCTCCAGCCGAAAGGTTTGTGCTGCCTCGAGCGGAAGGTCCAAGAGGGCGGAAATCAGGGCGAAGCCACCGAGCAGCGCCAGTCCTTGCCCGTAGCCGGCCCAGGCACTGGGCGCGACCCCGGCGCCGATGCCCTGGGTGAGCAGCTGCAGCCCCCCCAGCAGCGTCCAAGCCACGATCAACATGCCCCCGACCAGCAGGCTGAACAACTGAAACTGCCCCTTGGCGAGCGTGTATGCCGCGGCCTTTTGGTGAGCGGCCAAGGAAACCGTCGTGGCAAATGCCGTGGGTACATTGTTCCGGTGCAAGGCCACGTGTTGCAACTGACGGTGGTTGAGCCACAGTCGCAGCGCCGTGCTGCCCAGCAGCGCCACGACAAAGGAAACGGTAACGAGGTTGGCGGACATCCGTCGGAACGAAAGAGGGCGGTCGACCAGTGTAGGCGGCTGGGCACAATGGGGCCTCTTTACCGGAGGCCGCCATGAGCTTGGAGCGCAACGACAACAACCTGATTTGGATCGACTGCGAAATGACGGGGCTGGAACCCGCTCGGGATCGGTTGATCGAGATCGCCGTGGTGGTGACCAGCCCGGATTTGAGTGTGCGCGTCGAAGGTCCGGTGTTTGCGATTCACCAGAGCGCCGCCGTACTCGACTCGATGGACGATTGGAACAAGAACACGCACGGCAAGAGTGGGCTGATTGATCGGGTCAAAGCCAGCACGGTCGATGAGACCGCTGCCGGTCGCGCCACCATCGCCTTCTTGGAAACCTATGTGGGCAAGGGCAAAAGCCCCATGTGTGGGAACAGCGTCTGCCAGGATCGGCGCTTCCTGGCCAATTACATGCCGGAACTCGAGGCTTTTTTCCACTACCGGAATTTGGACGTTTCGACGCTGAAGGAACTGGCCCGCCGCTGGAAACCGGCAGTTTTGGAGGGGGTGAAGAAAGTTGGCGCCCATACGGCGCTGGCGGATATTCAGGAATCCATTGACGAGCTTGTGCACTACCGGGCGCACTTTCTCAATTTGGGATGAGGCTGCTCTGTGGCGCCGGTTGAAGCCGCTTTTGACTTCCCGCGGCATCCGCTGTCACGCGAGGATGGCGAACGGGTTCAGGGGCTGTGGCGTCGTCCGCCCGATGAATGGCATGTGGCGCGTCGACCCGAGGAAGTGGCGCCGTTGCTGGATCGCATGCATGCGCAGGCCATGGCGGGCGCCTGGGTACTGGGGGGCTTGCGATACGAAGCCGCCGGCGCACTGAATCCGGTTCTGGCGTGCGAGCCTGCGGAAGGGGTGCTGGCCGCCTTTGCCCTGTACCGCGATGCGCCGCAGGCTTGGCCGGCCGCCGAAGAGCTGCGCCGCTGCACCGGGCCTTGGCAGCAAGCGTTGCACACGCCCGACGCTGATCGTGTTTCGATAGAGAAGGTTCGAAGGGCCATTCGCGAGGGCGAGGTCTATCAGATCAACCTCACGACCCGCTTGTGCAGCGAACTGGCTGATGGCGTGGACTTCGCAGACTTGTTTTGGGCGCTGCATCGTGCGCAGCCGGGCGGCTTCTCCCTCTTTCTGCGGACGATGGACCACGAAGGCGGCGTTGCCAGCGTGTCGCCCGAACTGTTCTTTGATTGGCGCCCCTTGCCGGACCACCACCGCACCTGGCTGTTGGGCGCACAGCCCATGAAAGGGACCGCGCCCCGCGGCGTCGATGCCGTGACGGACGAGGCCGCGCAGCTATATCTGCGAACGAGTGAGAAGGAGCGCGCCGAGAATTTGATGATCGTCGACCTGCTGCGCAATGACATGGGGCAGGTGGCTCAAGTGGGCAGCGTACGTGTTCCCCGGCTCTTTGAATTGCATGCGCTGTCCACCGTTTGGCAAATGACCAGCACCGTGACGGCCGTGACGCCCGCGCGAACCCCGTTGTCCGCGGTGTTTGCGGCGCTTTTCCCCTGTGGATCGGTCACCGGTGCTCCCAAGCGCCAAGCCATGCAGTTGATTCATCAATTGGAAGGCGCGCCAAGGGGGTGGTATTGCGGTGCGTTGGGGCTGATCCAGCCGGGCGGCGCCGTGACGTTCAATGTGCCCATACGCACGGTGGAGCTGCGGCCATCGGCGCGTTTGAGGGCCGGCGTGGGCAGCGGGATCACCTTGGATTCTGATCCGGACGCGGAACTGCGGGAGTGGCGGGCCAAGACCCGATTTTTGGTGCGGGCCCAGGCGCCTGTCCAGGGACTGGAGACGCTGCGGTTGGAGGATGGCTGCTTCCCGCATGCTGAGGCCCACCTTGCGCGTCTCGGTCGATCGGCCCGGCAATTTGGATTGAGTTACTCTGCCGCGGGGGCGCGGCGAGCCCTGGCTGAGATCGCGAAGACCTGGCCAGATGGCGTGCACCGGGTTCGTCTGGTGTTGCCGGCCGATGGCCGCCTGGCCTATCAAGTCGATGGGCTTCAGCCCGCCGCGCAACCCGTTCGTCTGGCGCTGGCGCCGTGGCCCATCGACACGCAGGGGCCAGACGCCGAGTTCTTGACCCACAAAACCACACGGCGGGAGGTTTATGAAGCCTATCTCTCGCGCAAGCCAACGTCGCTGTGGGACTGGGTGTTGGTCAATGAATCCGGCGAACTCACCGAGGGTTGCTTTGGAAACGTGGCGATAAAAAAAGACGGGTTGTGGTTGACACCCCGAGCCGCCGCCGGCCTGTTACCTGGCGTGGGGCGGGCGAATTGGCTGGAGCAGGGGCGCTTGCGGGAAGCGTGTTTGACCCCCGCTGATTGGGCGCTGGCCGAGGAGGTGGCCTGGTTCAATGCCTTGCGAGGCTGGGTGAAAGCTGTCAAAGCGTGACAAGGTTCACGTGGTATTTAGGTGTTTTCCCCGATTCGTGCTACAGTCCAACTCTTGCGTCGACCGAGCTTTGGTTGGCGCAGTCGTTCATCTCCCCTGACTCCTCCTGGGGCTCATTCAAGTCATTGAGCCCGCGCCCCGTGTAAACGGGCCATCGGTCGGCGGTGATGCCGTTGCATCCCTTCTGGATTGGAAGGGAATTTCGCGACCGATTTGGGGGGCACAGGCCCCCGCGCCCAGGCGACCGAGGAGGCCGCCTGCGGGCGTGTGTTGTCAGAAGTTGAGAACCATGTCTTTTGAAAATCTGGGCTTGCCCGAAGCCTTGTTGGCCGCCGTTCGTACCGCCGGCTTTGAATCCGCAACCGAAGTTCAGCAACGCGCGATCCCCCTGGGACTGGCGGGGCGCGACCTGATGGTCAGCAGCCGTACCGGCAGTGGCAAGACGGCAGCCTTTTTGATGCCGATCCTGAACCAAGTGCTGGCGCGCCGCGAAGCGCAGCCCGACTTGATTCCCGCTTTCGTGGCCCCCCGGGCTTTCAACCGCAGTGGCCCCCCGCGTCGCGGAACGCGCGGTGCCGCGCGCCAGCAAGGGCCGGTGGCGCAGCCCCTGGCCCTGGTGTTGGCTCCCACGCGGGAGTTGGCTCAGCAGGTGGCGCAAGCTGCCATCCAGTTTGGCCGGGGCATCCATGCCTTCACGGTGTGCACGCTCGTGGGTGGCATGCCCTATCCGGCCCAAGTGGCCCGGCTGAAGAGCGGGGCGGACTTGCTGATCGCCACGCCCGGCCGCTTGCTGGATTTGGCCACCAGCCACCCCGAGATGCTGAGCCAGATTCAAACCCT
Source organism: Inhella gelatinilytica (assembly GCF_016093295.1). Classification (GTDB taxonomy): domain Bacteria; phylum Pseudomonadota; class Gammaproteobacteria; order Burkholderiales; family Burkholderiaceae_C; genus Inhella; species Inhella gelatinilytica. The sequence continues at coordinate 118,276 of NZ_JAEDAL010000009.1, forward strand.
GGTGCTCGACGAAGCCGATCGCATGCTCGATTTGGGTTTCATCGAAGACATCGAAGCCATTGCTGCCATGCTGCCCAAGCCGCGCCAGACGCTGATGTTCAGCGCCACCTTTGGCGGCCGTATCGGTGAGTTGGCGCGCGAGTTGCTGCAAGAGCCTGAGCGCATCGATGTGGTGAGCGCCCCCGAGCAAAAGGCGCTGATCGAGCAACGCTTGCACTGGGCGGATCATCCCTTCCACCGCCAAGCCCTGCTGGAGCACCTGCTGGCCGACGCCGCGTTGGACCAAGCCGTGGTGTTTGCGGGCACGCAGATCGAGGCCGAGCAGTTGGCCGGTCAGCTGGCCGAAATCGGCCACGCCGTGGCGGCCTTGCATGGCGGCATGCCCCAGGGCAAGCGCAACCGCACCTTGATGGGCTTGCGCCGCCGTGAGTTGCGCGTGTTGGTGGCCACCGACGTAGCAGCGCGCGGCATTGACGTCCCGACGATCACGCACGTGATCAACCTGGGCCTGCCCATGAAGGCTGAAGACTATGTGCACCGCATCGGTCGCACGGGCCGTGCGGGCCGGACGGGCCTGGCCGTCACGCTGGCGCTGCGCGAGGACTTGCCGCGCTTGCGTCGACTGCAGGCGTACACCAAGGAGGCCTTGGCCCCCACCCGCATCGACGGCTTGGAGCCGAAGAAGCCGGACCCCGTGATTTTCAGCGAGCGCCCGCGCCGTGAATTCGACGGTGAACGCCGCCCGTTTGGTGGTGAGCGCCGCGCGTTTGGTGACCGCGGGGGCTATGGCGAGCGCAAGCCGTTTGGCGAGCGGGATCGCACCCCGTTTGGCGACCGCAAGCCCTGGGGTGACCGGGCTCAGGCGGGCGATCGCAAGCCATGGGGCGACCGACCGGCGTTTGGCGGGACGGAGCGTGCGGCACCCGAGGGCGACCGCAAGCCCTTCGGTGACCGGGGTGGTTTCGGCGATCGCAAGCCGTTTGGGGAGCGTGCTCCGTTTGGGGATCGCAAGCCTTTTGGCGACCGCCCGGCTTTTGGTGATCGCAAGCCCTTTGGGGACCGTGCGGCCTTCGGGGATCGCAAACCCTTCGGTGACCGGGACCGGGCACCCTTCGGCGAGCGCAAGCCGTTTGGCGGTCCGGGTCGTGGGCAACCCGAGGGTGAGCGTCGCTCGTTCGCGGGTGAAGGCCGTCCGGCTGCCGAGCGCGGCTGGGGCGACCGGGACGACCGGGCTCCGCAAGGCCCGCGCGGTGGTTTTGGCAAACCGCGCCGCCGCGAGTTCTGATCGACCGTGAAGGCGGGGCGCCCGCGTGCATGTCGCGGCCGTGTGGCGCAATGGGATGACGCCAAGGGCCTGGGCTTTGTCCAAGCTGAGGGCGCCGAACGCGCCCTGGTGCGCCGTGCCGACCTGAGCGGCCGTCTGCAATATCGGGCTCCCCGGGTTGGGGAGCCCGTTTCATTTCAGCTTCAGGGGCAGGGCCGGTCCCGGCGGGCGATCCAGGTGCGCAGCCTGGAGCCCTCGTCGACGCCCGTGAAAACAGCCGCGCGCCCGGCCTCGCAGCCCGCAAGTTCTCGACTGTTGGTCTTGCCTGTCTTTGCTGTGTTGTTGGGGGCCATTCATCTGGCGTGGCCCTTGCCGCGGCCGGTCCCGTTGCTGTACGGGGCGCTGTCGACGGCACTCTTCATCTTGTACGGCCTGGACAAGTGGGCGGCCGTTCGGGGCCGGGATCGCATTGCGGAGGCCTCACTGCATGCCCTCGCCCTCTTGGGGGGCTGGCCGGGTGCGCTGCTCGGCCAACAGGTTTTTCGCCACAAAACGGCCAAACCGGTGTTTCTCCGCTGGACTTGGGGCTGTGTCGCCCTGAACGTGCTGCTGCTTGTCACCTTGTGCACCCCCGCGGCCGTGCCGATTTGGCGCTCGATCGCGCAGGCGATGGGGTGGGGCGCGGTGTAGCGCTTCGGTTGCGAATGCTCACAATTTCGCCGCTGAAAGGCCCCGTGGCGCGTGCTGGAATCGGGTCATCGGCGGTCGCGTGCGGCGACCCGGCAGGAGATTCAGCATGCAGGCAGTGGGGCAGTGGGCTGTGGCGGCCCTTATCGGCATCAGCAGCACCAGCGTTTTTGCGGGCAAGCCAACCGCGGGCGGATGGGAGGGCAAAACGGTGACCGCCAGCTTTCAGCCGCTGGCGGTGGAGGCCGACGGTGCGATCAATCCGCTGAAGGGCTACTACCGATGGCGCGGTCTAGAGGTGGTTCCTCAGGGTGAACGTGCGTTGGACGCCTATCAGCGCTACCACTGGCGAGATCTGGAGCCGACGCCGGGGAATTTCAACTTCAGCGCTCTGCTGAACGATCTGGCGACGGCCCGCTCCGAGGGACGTAAGTTCGCGTTCCGGATCCGCATGATGGCGGGCTATGACGATGGGCAGATTTACCTGCCTGCTGACCTGGTGGGCCATCCGAGTTGCGTGGCGGGGTGCGGATTCTGGGCCGATGACGACCCGGCCAAGTCGGGCCTGACTTTTGTGCCCGATTGGAACGATCCGTACTTGCAGCAGCGGGCTCGGCACATGATGACGTCTCTGGCAACGGCGCTGGGTAGCAGCACCGCGGACCTGGCGTGGATCGACGTGGGGCTCTATGGCCAGTATGGCGAGTGGACGATTCACAGCGGCCTGTACGCCTCGGCGCCCAGCGGCATCACGCCCATCACGGAGGCCAGCAAGCGTGGCTTCGCCGACATGCACTTTCAGGCTTTTCCCGGCGTGCGGCAGGTCATGTTTGCGCTCTACAGCAACCGCGAAGCGCTGAACTATGGTCTGAATCAGCAGACCTTGACGCAACTGCCGGTGGGCTTGCGGGTGGACTGTTTGTCCCGGGCCGGGTTTTTCGACCAGTGGTTGAACCACCCCACCGACTGGGCGCAGTTTTCAAATCGTTGGCAGACGGCGCCCTTTGTGGCCGAATTTTGTAATTTTGAGAGCGGCGACCCCCTCAACAACCCTGCCACGGCCCGCCAACAAGCGGCCCAGTTCCATATCTCCACGATTGGCAATGGCAACTTTGCCAATGGCGTGAGCCTGAGCCAGCGGTGGGCGAGCCTGAGCCCGCAAGAACAGAGTGACCTGACCGCGCTGGGGCGGGAAGCGGGCTATCGCTATGCCTTGACCCAATCCTCGGTGACGCTGACCACGGCGGGTGTCTTGAGTGTTTCAGCGGGGCTGCAAAACCTCGGCAACGCGCCTGCCTACGAGCCGTGGTCGGTGCGGGTGGAGCTGCGCTCGGGGGCTGGGGCGACCGTTTGGACCGGTGCCTTACCGGGTAGCCTGGGCAGCTCGATGGGTGGGGGCAGCAGCCAGTCCACTTCCGGCACTTGGACGCTCCCAAAGACCCTGGCGTCTGGAGGCTACAGCTTGCATTTGACCGTTCGCTCCGGCTTGACCACTGCGCCACGCCGCGCGTTGCTCCTGGCCAATGCTGAGCGAGCTGCCGACGCTTCAATCCCGCTAACCACGCTGCGCAAGAAGTAACGACGCACCCGGTTCAAATTCCGCGGCGGGGTTGCGGCGAGCGCAGCAGCAGGAGGGCGAGAAACACCCAGGCTATGGGCAGCAGCGATCCCCAGTTCAGCCAAGTCCACCCCTGGGTGGTGATCAGGGCGCCGGAAGAGAAGGAGCTCAGCGCCATGGTCCAGAACACGGCGCTGTCCATGCCGCCTTGGGCGAGGGTTTTCTCTTCAGGGCGGTAGGTTTTCTGGAGCAAGCTGCTGGCCCCGGTGTAAAGGAAGTTCCAACCCACGCCCAAAGCAGTGAGCGCGACCCAGAAGTGCATCAGGTCCACGCCGCTGAGCGCTACGCCCACGCAGCCCAAGTTCAACACGGCGCCCGCCGCCATGATGGGGCGAGCGCCAAACCGTTGAATCAGGTGACCGGTAAAAAAGCTGGGCACGTACATCCCCAAAACATGCCACTTCAGCACCCAGGCGGCTGAAGAGAATGGCAACTGACATTGCTGCATCGCAATGGGCGTGGCGGCCATGAGCAAGTTCATGATTCCGTAACCCAGCGCGGCGGCCACCACGGCGACCAAATAGTCTGGCTGGCGCGCCAGTTCGCGCAGGGTCCGTCCCGGCGGTGCGTCGGGCTTGGCGGCAGAAAGGGGCGGGAAGTGGATGAACGCCATGATCCCGCCGCCCAGCAGCGCAACGCCCATCAAAGCCAGATAGGCGCCAACGAAGGGCACCGGCACCCAATCGCGGGACAGGGTGGCCAACTCCGGCCCCAGAAAGGCGCCCACCACGCCCCCCGCCAACACCCACGACAGGGCGCGCTCCCGATGGCTGGCGGGAACCAATTCAGGCCCGGCAAACCGGTACAGCGCCCCATTGGCGCTGTAAAAGCCCGCGATGACTGTGGCGGCAACCAACCCCCAAAACGACTGCTCGTAAGCCGCCCAGGCGCACAGACCAGCGCTGAAAAAAGCCACGGCCAGGCCCAGCTGGAACGTCTTCTGTCGCCCCCAGCGCGCCTGCAATCGGGCGACGGGAAGTGCAGACACCGCGGCTCCGACCACATAGCCGGTGATGGGCAAGGTCGCCATCCATCCCACGGGGGCCAAAGCCAATCCCACCAAGCCATTGATGGCAATGAAGGTGATGTTGTTGATGAGCAGCAGGGCCTGACAAGCGGCCAGCATCAGCAGGGAACGATTCATGCGCGGCGTCCAAATTTGGGGCTGGCGCGCATCATCGGGACGGCGGCATGGCGCAGCCTCCCCCTGGGACATCCGCAGACGGGACGACGCGGCGGCCGATCAGTGGCTCAAATGCTCAGGGCGGGGTCCAGGCCGACCGGGGCCCGCGGCCACAGCGCCAACCCGCCATCCAGCGTGTACGCACGGGCGTGCCCCTGATGCCGCAGCCAGGCTGCCGCCTGAATGCTGCGGCGTCCGCTGCGGCAAATGCACACGACCGTGGTGCTGGGTTCCAGAGCCAGCGAAGCGATCAAATGAGGTTCCAGCAGCAGCTGGGACAAGGGCAACGGTTGGGGTGTGAGTGCGCCGAACTGGCAGTCTGGACCCAGGCACTGTTCGTAGGGCTCGCGTACATCCAGGATCCGCAGGGGGCGACCCGCCAACAACCAAGCCTGCAACGTAGCGCGATCGACATGGGCGTCGAGCGGATCTGGGCTGGCAACCGGAATGGCTGGCGGCTCGAAGCGGTGTGTCCGCAAGGCCGCGCCGCAGGCTCGAATGCGCGCACAAGCCCGCTCGATGAACGCGTCGTCCACGCAGGGGCCGAATGAAAGTCGAACGGCGGATTCACACTGCCAATCGGGTAAGCCCATGGCTTGCAGCACAAAACTCGGTTGCGCTTTGGCCGCACTGCAGGCTGATCCTGCACTCACGCGGACATCCGCCGCATCGGCCAAGTCCAACAGCAACTTGCTGCTCAGGCCGGGCACAGCGAAGTTCAGCGTGGTCGGCAGGGTGATGTCCAGCGGAGCATTGAGGAGCAAACCAGGAAAAGCCTCTTGCAGGGCCTCCAGCAGGCGCAGCCGAAAGGTCTCCATGCGGGCGGAAGACTGAAAACAACAGCCTTCCTCGAGCGATTCCAGCACGGCGTCCAGCGCCGCGATGCCAATCATGTTTTCCGTTCCCGAGCGCAGTGCGGCTTCCTGTCCCCCGCCGGCGATCAAGGGCACGTAGGGGCTACCGGCTCGCACATACAGCAAACCAATGCCCTTGGGTGCGTAGAGCTTGTGGCCGGAAAACGGGGCGTAGTCAATGCGTCGCTCGGACAAACGCAGGTCCAATTTCCCCAGCGCTTGAACCCCATCCACCAACCACCGTGCGGGGCTGCCCTGGAGGGCGTCCTCAATGCCGTCCAAATCGCTGATGACCCCGGTTTCGTTGTTGGCGGCCATGGTGCAAACCAGTCCGGCACGGGGCGCGTGGTCTCGCAGCCACCCCAAGTCATGGCGCCCCGTTCGGTCGACCGGAATGGCGGCCATTTGTCCCGGAACTTGAAGTAAGGCTTGCCAGTGGCGAATGGCCTCGGGTACGGCCTTGTGCTCGGTGGCTCCGTAAAGCAGCAGGGGTGGGGTTGCCCCCGTCCAACCCCGCAGTGATTGCAAGGCCGAGAGAACGGCAGTTTGAATGCCTTCGGTGGCCCCGCTGGTGTAGATCAGATCTCCCGAGTTCAGGCCCAACAAACGACGGGCTCGGGCCCGTGCAGCGTCCACCCGGGCTTTGGCACGCAACCCCGTCGTGTGGGTGCTACTGGGGTTGCCGAATTCCGCATCCATGACGGCCAATGCCGCCTCCCGGGCTTGGGGCAAAACAGGCGTGGTGGCGTTGGCGTCGAGGTAAAGATCCATGGCAATCCGTCAAGGCGAGACGGGATTTTCGTCGAGCTCGCTTGCGCAGTTGGCCGAGCGGCCGTTTCGTTATCCGGTGAGCCCGTACCGCTGCCGCAAGCGGGCCACCGTGCCGTCCAATTCGGCCGCTTGGTAGGCCTGCATCCAACGCTCGACCTCGATGGGGGGAATAGAAAGCGCGCACGCCATGTACAGCGTTGCTTCGCCCAGGTGTCCCACTTCGCGGTACTGGCTCCAGTCCCGCTGGCTTTCACGCGCCGCGGCTTTCAGCATGGGTTCGCCCGCATAGATCGCTTGAACCAGACCTTCGTCCAACAAACGCAGCATGTCCCAGTAGTGGGTGGCCTCCCCGATGGAGGAGAAGCCTGCCTCTTTCAGGTGCTGACCAATGGGTGAGCCGCGCAAAATCACCACGCGGGCGGACTTGAGGCTGTCTATCGTCCAGTCGCGTCGGTCCTGCTGTCGCGTGATCAAGGTGTACTTCACGCGGGTCAAGGGAATCAGCCAGCGAAACTGTTCTTCCCGATCCGGGGTTCGGGCCAAGGGAAAGATGCCGAAGGGTTCCCCAACTGCGGTCAAACGAACCGCGCGGGCCCAGGGCAAGAACCGGACGGGGTCCTTGCGGCCCAGACGCCGGGCCAACTCCTGTGCAAGGTCATGGGCAAACCCGGTGCCTTTGCCATTGGCCTGCCAAACAAATGGGGGCAAGTCTCCACCGACCCATTGAATTTCCGCGCTGGGCAGCTCTCCGCTACGGCCTGCACCGCATGCGACGCTCAATAACCCGCCCAGGGCGGTGCGACGCGAAACGGGGGGGCTGAACTTACGCCAAACCATGGAGTCGATGGTGGAGGTTTTGCTTGAGGTTCGCAACTGTACTTTTTGGAGGGTCTGCGCGCGACTGCGGAATTTCACCGCGCAACATGGCAGGGTGAACGGCTGGCGCAGAGCGTCCCAAGACCGTTAAGCTGCCGACGTTGTCAAACGAGGGGCGCTGGGCCCCCGCTGGCCTCGGGACGATCTCACGATGGATGATTTATTACTGAGTTTGTTGGGTGGACTGGCGCTGGGATTCGTCCTGTGGCTCTGGTTGAAGAAGCGCGAGGCTCGGACTGCGGCGCCGCCGTCCACTCCTGAATCGCCGCCTGAAGCCGCGCCGCCTGAAGCGGTCGTTGACGCGCCGCCCGCTGAACCTCCGCTTCAGGAGACGGTGGAAGCGCCGCAGGCGGCTGGGGCAGTGGAGGCCCCGACTGATGGGGCCGTGGCCGCTGAGCCCGAAGCCGAAGACGATGTCGAAGCTGCGCTGCGCGCGGCGTTTGAGGCGGGGCTTCAGAGCGCAGAGGCGCACCGCGAGTCTGTGCTCGACGAGCCGGGCGAACCCGTCATCACAACACCTGAGGCGTCCGAGCAACGGGAAGCTGAGCGACTGGAAGCTGAGCGACTGGAAGCTGAGCGACTGGAAGCTGAGCGACTGGAAGCTGAGCGACTGGAAGCTGAGCGACTGGAAGCTGAGCGACTGGAAGCTGAGCGACTGGAAGCTGAGCGACTGGAAGCTGAGCGACTGGAAGCTGAGCGACTGGAAGCTGAGCGACTGGAAGCTGAGCGACTGGAAGCTGAGCGACTGGAAGCTGAGCGACTGGAAGCTGAGCGACTGGAAGCT